>NZ_CP121641.1:0-3045000 GCF_029714385.1 Rhizobium sp. CC1099
ATGAAGCATGGCATACTTTTCGAGCGTGTTGGTGCGCGTCTGAAGGCCCAGGTCGGTCCGGACGTTTATGCAAGCTGGTTCGCACGTCTGAAGCTGCATTCGGTTTCAAAGAGCGTCGTGCGTCTTTCGGTTCCCACTACATTTCTCAAGTCGTGGATCAACAATCGTTATCTTGATCTCATCACCAGCCTTTTCCGGCAGGAAGATGCTGAAATCCTGAAGGTGGAAATTCTCGTCCGTACAGCAACGCGTCAAGGCATGAAGCCGATGGATGAGGCAGCTTCCCAAGAGCCGGTCTCACCGGTCACGCCAATGCGTCGCCCTCTTGCTGCTCAGCCTGCTGGTCAGGCGGTTCAACAGGCCGTTTCGGCCGCCGCTGCCGCCCGTCCCTCGACGGTCGGCCAGCCGCTGTTCGGTTCGCCGCTCGACTCGCGCTTCACCTTCGACACCTTCGTTGAAGGCAGCTCGAACCGCGTTGCGCTTGCTGCGGCAAAAACAATTGCGGAAGCAGGGCAGGGCGCAGTGCGCTTCAACCCGCTCTTCATTCATTCGAATGTCGGCCTCGGCAAGTCCCACCTTCTGCAGGCGATCGCCAACGCAGCGGTTCAAAATCCGCGGGCGCTGCGTGTCGTTTATCTGACGGCCGAGTATTTCATGTGGCGTTTTGCAACGGCGATCCGGGACAACGATGCGCTGACGCTGAAGGACTCGCTCCGCAATATCGACCTTCTGATCATCGATGACATGCAGTTCCTGCAGGGCAAGATGATCCAGCACGAGTTCTGCCATCTGCTGAACATGCTGCTCGACAGCGCCAAGCAGGTGGTGGTTGCCGCCGATCGTGCGCCTTGGGAGTTGGAATCGCTCGATCCGCGGGTACGGTCCCGTCTGCAGGGCGGTGTGGCGATCGAGCTTGATGCGCCGGACTACGAGATGCGCCTCGAGATCCTGAAGCGCCGCCTGGCTGCGGCCCGTCTGGAAGATCCATCTTTGGAAATCCCGGCCGAACTGCTCTCGCACGTTGCCCGCAGCGTGACGGCAAGCGGCCGCGAACTCGAGGGCGCCTTCAATCAGCTGATCTTCCGGCGCTCCTTCGAGCCGAATCTGTCGATCGAGCGGGTCGACGAACTGCTTGCCCATCTGGTCGGCTCCGGCGAGCCGCGCCGCGTGCGCATCGAAGATATCCAGCGCATCGTCGCACGCCACTACAATGTGTCCCGCCAAGAGCTGGTTTCGAACCGCCGCACACGCGTCATCGTCAAGCCGCGGCAGATCGCCATGTATCTGTCGAAAACGCTGACGCCGCGCTCATTCCCGGAAATCGGCCGCCGCTTCGGTGGGCGCGACCATACGACCGTGCTGCACGCGGTGCGCAAGATCGAGGAGCTGATTGCGGGAGACACCAAGCTTTCGCACGAGATCGAGCTTCTGAAGCGCCTGATCAACGAATAATCGGCGACCCTCCACCTCAAATTTGCGGCCGGAAGCAATTCCGGCCGTATTCTTTTATGAGTTTTTTTCTATACAGCCTCAAGAAGCGAGCGCCGCGGCTTCGACGGCGCTGGGAGGGTAAACATGAGTTTCAAGAGGATCGCCGTTCTCGGACTTGGTAAGGTCGGACGGCTTGCGGCAACGCTTTTGCATGAGGGCGGCTTCGAAGTGACGGGCGTCGATGCGCAATTGCCGCAGGCCGAAGTGCCGTTCGCGTGCCGCGTCGGCGATGTTTCCAACCCGGCCTTCGTGAAGGAGCTGCTATCCGGTGTGGAAGCAGTGCTTTCCTGCCTGCCATACCATCTCAATATCGAGCTTGCGCGGGCTGCCCACGTGGCAGGCATCCATTATTTCGACCTGACGGAAGACGTTCCGACCACCAGTTTGATCATCCAACTGTCGAAGACGTCGCGTGGCCTGATGGCGCCGCAATGCGGCCTGGCGCCGGGTTTCGTCGGCATCGTTGGTGCAAGCCTTGCCGATGGGTTCGACCGCTGCCGCTCGATCCGCATGCGTGTCGGTGCTTTGCCGCAGAACCCGACGGGCTTGTTGGGCTATGCCTTCAACTGGTCGCCAGAAGGCGTCGTCAACGAATATCTGAACGATTGCGAGGTCATCGAAGGCGGTGTGCGCAAGTTCGTCTCACCGATGGAATGGCACGAAACGATCTATGTCGAGGGCGTCAAGCTTGAAGCCTTCACCACGTCGGGCGGGCTCGGCACGATGTGCGATACGCTGCACGGCAAGGTCGACAATCTCGACTACAAGACGATGCGCTATCCGGGCCATATGGACCTGATGAATTTCTTCTTCCATGAGCTGCTGATGCGGGAGCAGCGAAAACTCGCCGGCGAAATCCTGACCAATGCCAAGCCGCCCGTCGACGACGACGTGGTCTATGTCCATGTCGCGGCCGAAGGCACGCAAGCAGGAAGCCTCCGCCGCAAGGAGTTCGTGCGCGCTTATTATCCGATCGAGATTGCCGGCGCGCGCCGCACGGCGATCGCCTGGACGACCTCGGCATCCGTCGTCGCCGTCATCGAAATGGTCCGCGACGGCCTGCTGCCGGCAACGGGCTTCCTGCATCAGGAGCACATCCCGCTCGATGTGTTCCTGCAGACGCCAACCGGAAGCCTGTTCAAGGCGAGCGCCTCAAGTCGCCATTAGCTCGTGAGGCTCGTCCAATAGGCGCCTTCGAAAGGCACCGCGGCAAAACGCTCGTTGATCTCGGCAAGACTTTTTGCCGGATCGACGTCGTCGAAAAGTTCGGGCCTGACCCAGGTTGCCACCGCTTCGGCTGCCAGAATGTTCAGTGGCACGGCATTGAAGAAATTCCACATACCGTGCACTTTGCCTTCGCGAACCGCCTTCAGCGGCGCAAGATTTGGCATCTTCACCGTTTCGCCGAGCGAGCGCTGGGCTTCTGATGGATCGACGCCAGGACCAATGGAAAAGGCCGTATAGGTGCCGCCGGGTGATCCGGTAGCAATGTAGACGTCTGGATCGGCTGCGAGGATATATTCCGCAGTCACCGGTCCGCCCTGGGGTGGAAGGTTCTTGTCGGCGGCGTTGCGGCCGCCTGAAAGCGTTATCAGTTCTCCGAGCCCGGTGCGGCCGATTGCCCAGCTTCCGCGGACATCGCTTGGAAAGGCATCCATCAGTACGAGAGGGCCGCTGTGCATCGCCGCCTTGGCTTTGATGCGCTCAAGCCGCGTCTCGAAGAACCTGGCGAAATCTTCGGCTTGCTCATTGCGCTCGAAAATCCGGCCCAGAAGGCGCATGTCGCGCGGCGTGGTCCTCAGCGGGTCGCGATTGAAATCGACAACAACGACCGGCACACCGACGGAGTCGAGATACTGTATCGCACGCTGGCCAAGTTCGCTGTCGGCCTGCCACATGGCCATGATCGCAAGGTCGGCATTGAGCGAGAGAGCCGCCTCGAAGGATAGCCCATCCGCCTGGCCGTTGCCGACGAAAGGCACGTTCTCGATTGCCGGAAATTTCTTTCGGAAGGCCTCATAGATAAAGGGATTGTCCCCCTTCATGTCGTTTGCCCAGCCGGCGAGCAGGCTGACGGGATCGGGAAGGATCAGCGAAAGGGCGACAAGGTTGAATCCCGTCCCAAGGATTACGGCTTCCGGCTTTTTCCTGATCGTCACCTTCCGGCCGATCGCATCCGTGATGGTGAGCGGCCACGCAGATTGCGCTTTTGCAACGTGCGGAGCACAAAGAACGACGGAAGCCACAGCGAGCAGATTTCGCCGTGTCGTGAGAAGCTCGGTCATTGCGGGTTCCTCTGGCTTGGCAATGCGCACAGTTTGCCGCAGCTTGGAATTCCGGGAAGCATGTATCGAAGGCAGCAGACCTTGCGCCGTGCGACCTGCTCACCCTCTTCATCCAGATAGCTGACGCAGCCGCAAAACGGGTTTACGCCGCCATCCGGCAGGTAGCCGCGCACAAAGAGCGGAAGGTCGGGGCCGTCTGATGGCTCTCCTCCAGTCAGCCGCAATGCATAATCGATATAGACGGCAGCGTTGTTCCAGCAGAGCTTCGCCGAGATGCCGCAGGCCTTGAGCCGCATGACGGCCTCGCCAAGGTGGGTTTCAAGCAAGCGACCTACGGCCGTGAAACTTTCGGTCTCGACCTCGCTTTCGATCGTGCCGGCATGCGGGACGCCGAAGGCGCGCGGCAGGCCGTTATCCTCCAATGCGATCGTCATCTCTTCGAATCCGACCGGAAGGGCCTGGCCGCCCAGGCGCCGGGCAAGCAAGTAGGGGATCGAAAGTCCGGAAAAATAATAGAGCGACCACATGGAAACGACGGCGCGCCGGTCGCTGCCGCCTGATATTTCCGCATAGCGATCAATCGCGCGCTGAAAGCCTCCGTCCCGGAAAAAAGCAGGCAATGGCACGCCGCCGGCAAGCTCCTTGCTCATCATCATCTTGTCCCGGCACCAGGCATGCTCGCCGGAAAAGGCGGGCGATAGGCCAAGCAGCCCGTCCTCCATTGTCATCTCCCGATGCGACGCGCTTGCCATCGGCCTACCAAGTGTAGCGCAGGGTGCCGATCACCGAGCGGCCCTGGTCGCGGTAGCAGAAGCCTGCCGAGCAGACGGGCTCGCGGCGGTCGAGTAAATTGGTGGCGTTCACCTGCAGGCTCAGACCGTCGTACTTCTTGTCGAGCGCAGCAAAGTCGTAGCTGACTGCTGCATCGAAAAGCACGCGGGCGCCGTTTTCCGTCGTGTTTTCGTCATTGCCGTAGCTCTTGCCGATGTAGCGGGCGCCCAAGCCGAAGCCCATTCCATAGACGGGGCTGCTTTCCTGGAATTTGTAGTTGGCCCAGAGCGATGCCATATGCTTCGGCACGGAGGAAACATAGTTGCCGACGGTGCCCGTCGGGCCTTCGAGGATCTTGGCGTCTGTAAAGGTATAGGACGCGACCAGCGACAGGCCGTTGTCGAGGCTCGTGTTGGCCTCGATCTCGAGGCCACGGGAACGAATCTTGCCACGCTGGACCTGAATGTTTTCTGGGCCGCTCGGCAGATTCACAACCTCGTAGTAAAGACTGTTTTTCTGATCGATATTGAATAGGGCGGCAGAAAGCATCGTATTGCTGTCCGGCAATAGATATTTGACGCCAATCTCTTCCTGTTCACTCTCGGTCGGTTTGAAGGGGGCGTTGGTCTCCCTGTTGATACCGGCATTCGGCGCAAAGGCGGTCGAGTAGCTGATATAGGGCACGAGGCCGAAGTCGGTCTCGTAGCTCAGACCGATTCGGCCGGAAAATTCCTTGTCCTTCTGAGAGATGGTGTCCACGGTGTCGGCAACGAGATCGGTATTTTCAGTATCAGTCCAAACCCAGTCGTAGCGCCCGCCGAGCGTCAGCAGCCAGGCGTCATAGCGCATCTGGTCCTGCAGGTAGGTGCCGGCCTGCCACTGGTCCTGAACGGTGCGGGTCTGGAAGTCGATGTGCGGGACTGAAGCGCCTGCGTTCGGATTGTTGGTATCAAGCGGCGGCGAGACGCCGCGGCCGTCGAGCGAACGCCAACGAAGCCGGGTCAAGTCGAGGCCGGCAAGCAGCGTATGGTCGATGTCGCCCGTCTCGAATTTCGCCTCGAGCTGGTTGTCGATAACAAAGGCGGTCAGGCGTTCGTCAAACGTGCCGGCGCTGCGATCCAGCAGTGTTGGATCGACGGCATTTGGTGCGTAGGCAAAGGCCCAATCGGTGTCGATGTTCAATGTCGAGAAGCGTGCATTCTGGCGGAAGACGAAGGTGTCGTTGAGCCTGTGTTCGAACTCATAGCCGATGCGGCCCTGGTTCTGAACAGAATCGTTGAATGCAGGGTTACCCGCGAAGTAATCCGTTACTTCACCGGTGACCGGGTCGTTGTAATAAGCGGCCGTGCCACCCGTCTTCGTGCGCGAATATTCGCCGAGGATGGTAAGCTTTGTGTCCTCGTCCGGCTTCCATGTGAAAGCCGGCGCGATATAGGCGCGGTCGTCCGGAACGCTGATCTGCTCGGTATTGGCGTCACGATAGAGGCCGGTGAGGCGATAATAGAAGGGATCGCGGTCGTTGACAGGCCCGGAAAAATCAAATTGGCTCTGGTAGCGCTGCTGCGTGCCGTATTGCAACTGGAGTTCATGATAGGGGTCCTCCGTCGGCCGCTTGGTGATCAGGTTGTAGAGACCACCGGCGCCGGAGGCGCCATAGAGAGCCGACGAAGGGCCGCGCAGGATCGAAACACCCTCAAGGTCGTAGGGTTCGGTCTTGAAGAGCGAAGAGCCGGCGCCGGGCTGGCGCAGGTTGTCGCGAAAAACACCCGTATAGGTGACGTCGAAGCCGCGCACCGTGAAGCTGTCGAAGCGTGGATCGAAACCATAAGCACCCACGCGCGTGCCTGGCGTGTAGGCGAGCGTATCGAGCAGCGTTTGGGGGTTGCGGTCCTTGAGTTGCTGTTCCGTCACGGACGAGATCGACTGCGGCGTCTCGATGAAAGGCGTGTCGGTCTTTGCGCCTGTCGCGCTGCTCTTGCCGACATAGCCGTCCGCCTGGATGACACCGCCGCTGCCGCCCTTGACGACGATCTCCTGGAGCACTGTCGCGCCATCGTCCGGCTGGTTTTCGGCGGCGGTGTCCTGCGCAGCGGCGGGAAGAAGGAGATGGACCATGGCGGCGCCCGTCAATGCGGACGTCCTCAGCGATCTGGCTAAAACTTGTATTTTCATCAGCTTACAACTCTCGGCGGTTTACCTCATAATTCATGAGCCTAATAGTCAACAATAAGCCGGATGAAAACCTTTTTATGAGTAAATATCTCCACTTTTTTTGGGGAAGAGCGAAGCGACCGCGAGGTCGTCAGCTCTTTACTTCCGAAAGCAGCCAACGCCGGAAGGCGGCGACGGCCGGGCGTTCGAGTGCGGCGCCGGGATAGACGAGATGAAAGGCGAGGCGGCTCGCAACCCCAAGCGGGAAGGGGGCGACCACGGCGCCTTCGGCGAGTTCCTTCTCCAGAAATGACCGCCGCATCAATGCAAAACCGAGACCAGCCTTCATAGCTTCGTAGGCGCCATTGCCATGCATGAAGATCGGGCCGCGCGAGGCGTCCACTTTCGTCGCCCCTGCTGCCTCCAGCCAGAGCTTCCAGTCGTGCCGGTAAACATCATGGATCAACTGGAAGCCGGCGAGCGTGTCTGGCGAGGGATGGTCTCCAAGCTGCGCTGCAAGCGGCGGGGTGCAGACCGGCACCAGCTCATCATCCACGAGCCGCTCGCTGACAAGGCCGTCGTAGCCGCCGAGCCCGTGCCGTATAGCCAGATCGATGCCGTCGCGTTGAAAGTCGAGGACACGATGCGAGGCACTGATGCGCACGTCGATCTCCGGATGGATCTCCTCGAAACGCCCGAGCCGCGGAACCAGCCAATAGGTCGCGAAGCCTGCCGTGCAGGTGACGTTCAGCACAGAGCCGCGTGCCCGCGCTGCAATCGCAGCCGTCGCCTCTCTCATCAGCCGGAAGGCGGTCTGCAGCGTGGCGAAGTAATCGGCGCCCTCGACTGTGAGGGCGAGCGCCCGCGCTTTCCGCTCAAAAAGCCGTACGCTGAGTGCGGCTTCCAGATCGCGGATCTGCAGGCTGACGGCGCCGGGCGTCACATGCAGCTCCTTGGCGGCCAGCGTCATGCTCAGGTGCCGCGCCGCAGCTTCGAAAGCCCGCAGGGCCGAAAGGGATGGCAGAAATTCGCTCATGATTTAGTTCAGCTAAAGCATATGCCGAGAAAGACTCGTTTGCCGGAATGAAATTATAGAAATAATATCAGAATGAAAGCGATCACCAACCAAAATCGTGAAGCGACATTCATCGAGCATAAATCGTAGCTGGCAGGAACTGGTGCGCATGAAACGGGTGGCGAAATCACCCGCCGTATCGTAAGCCCGCGAACAATGAAGGGAGACAGACATGCAGAAACAAATGGGCTTGGCCGAATGGAGTATGCTTTTGGTCCTCTCCCTCCTTTGGGGCGGCTCCTTCCTCTTCAACGGCATTCTCGTCAAGGCACTGCCGCCGTTTACGATCGTCACGGGCCGCGTGCTGCTGGCGGCGCTCGCGCTCAATATCATCGTGCGGCTCATGGGTCATACGATGCCGCGCGACGGCAAGAGCTGGGTCGCCTTCTTCGGAATGGGTGTGCTGAACAACATGATCCCCTTCTGCCTCATCGTCTGGGGCCAGACTCACATTGCAAGCGGCCTTGCCTCGATCCTGAATGCCACGACGCCGCTCTTTACCGTCGTTGTTGCCCATATCCTGACCACCGACGAGAAGATGAGCGGTCATCGCCTGATCGGCGTGCTCATCGGCTTTGCCGGCGTGGCTTATATGATCGGCTTCGATGTGCTTCACGATCTCGGCTCGAATGTGCTGGCGCAGCTCGCGGTCCTCGGAGCTGCGATCTCCTATTCCTTCGCCGGCATCTGGGGCCGCCGTTTCCGGGCGATGAGCATGCCGCCGCTGCTGCCGGCCGCGGGCCAGGTCACGGCCTCCACCATCTTGATGCTGCCGATTGCGCTGATTGCCGACCGTCCATGGGCATTGCCCGCTCCTGGTATCGAAACCTGGCTGGCGCTGCTCGGCCTCGCACTGCTTTCGACCGCCATCGCCTATGTGCTTTTCTTCCGGGTTCTCGCAACGGCGGGCGCGACGAACCTGGCGCTGGTGACCTTCCTCATTCCTGTCAGCGCCATTCTGTTGGGTACGATCATCCTTCGCGAGCAGCTGCAGGCAAAACATCTGATCGGCATGGCGACGATCGCCGTCGGCCTTGCGGCGATCGACGGGCGGTTGATGTCGCTTGGGAAAAGCCGGGCAGCCTGAGGCTCAGCAGGCGAGATCGGCGACGACCGAATCGAGGATCAGCATGCCCGACGGCGTGCAGCGAAGGCGGGAATTGCCGATCCGCTCGATGAAGCCGTGCTCCAGCAGAAATTCTTCGCGCTTCGGATCCGGATCCCGGCCGGAAAGCTGCTGCCAGCGGGCAAGATCGACGCCTTCCGTCAGCCGCAGCCCCATGAGCAGCAATTCGTCCGCCTGCTCGTCATAGCCGAGCCGTTCCTGCTCCAGAATGCCATGCCCGTCGCGCTCGACAAGCTCGAGCCAGGTCTCCGGCTTGCGCTCGGTCGCCGTTGCGATCTTCTCAGGCCCGCGCGTCAGGCGGCCATGTGCGCCGGGGCCGATCCCGGCATAGTCGCCGTAGCGCCAGTAGGTGAGGTTATGGCGGCTCTCGGCGCCGGGCCGCGCATGGTTGGAAACCTCATAGGCCGGCATGCCCTCGCGCGCCATGATCTCCTGAGTCGCCTCGTAGAGGATCGCCGATTGGTCCCCATCCGGCACGATCAGTTTGCCGGCCTTGTGCAGGCCGTAGAAAGGTGTGCCCTCCTCGATCGTCAGCTGGTAGAGCGATAGGTGATCGACCGCGTATGAGATCGCTTCCTTCAGCTCCTTCTCCCATTCTTCGACGGTCTGGTCGGGGCGGGCATAGATCAGGTCGAAAGACATGCGCGGGAAGATGTCGCGCGCCAGCTTGATGGCTTTCAGTGCATCGGCGACGTCATGCAGGCGGCCGAGGAATTTCAGATCCCGGTCGTTCAGTGCCTGAACGCCGAGCGACACGCGATTGACGCCTGCGGCGCGATAGCCGCGGAAGCGCTCGGCCTCCACGCTCGAAGGATTGGCCTCCATCGTGATCTCGATGCCGTTCGGCACATGCCAGTGCTTGGAGATACCGTCGAGAATGGCCGAAACCGTTGCTGGATGCATGAGCGACGGCGTGCCGCCGCCAAGGAAGATGCTCGTCACCGTCTTCGGTCCGCTCATCCGGCGAACGGCAGCCATCTCCTTCACGAACGCAGCAGCGAACCGCTCCTGGTCGACCGGCTGATGACGGACATGGCTGTTGAAGTCGCAATAGGGGCACTTCGCCGCGCAGAAGGGCCAATGCACATAGACGCCGAAACCGGGCTCGCCGGTATCGGGCAGAAGCATCGCATCGCGCGTCAAGCTTGGTGTATCGAGAATCTCCACGAACCGACCTTACGCTTCCAGGCAGGTTTCGACAAAGCGTTTGAATGCGCGCGCCCGATGCGACAGGGCCTGCGGCTTGCCAATGTTCCAGCCGTGCTTTTCCTCGGCACTCATCTCGCCGAAGGTGATGTCGTAACCTTCCGGTTGGAAGACCGGATCGTAACCGAAACCCTGGGTGCCGCGCGGCGGCCAGACGACGGTACCTTCCACCTCGCCGCGGAAAAGCTCCGTATGCCCGTCTGGCCAGGCGAGGCAGAGCACGCTGACGAAGCGCGCGCGCCGTTGTTCCGGCTTGGTGGCTCCGGCTTTCTCCAGCGCCTGTTGTACCTTTTCCATCCCCATCGCAAAATCGCGCGTGCCGTCTGCGGTCTCGGCCCAGTTGGCCGTATGGACGCCCGGATCGCCACCAAGCACATCGATCACCAGTCCAGAATCGTCGGAAAGCGCCGGCATCCCTGCTGCTTTGGCAGAGGCGAGAGCCTTGATCGTCGCGTTTTCCTCGAAGGTTGTGCCGGTTTCGTCAGGCTCGATGAAGTTGAGGTCCGCTGCCGATTTGGCGGTAAAGCCGAGCGGTCCGATCAGTTCCTGGATCTCGCGGATCTTGCCGGCGTTGTGGCTGGCGACGACGATCGTCTTCGTTTCAAGCGTGCGCATGGTCGGTCCTATTCAATGCCCCAGATTCTGGCTTCGGCGCATTCGAGGCTGTTTCCCGCGGGATCGCGGAAATAGATCGAGCGGCCGCCGTTCGGCCAGTGGACTTCGGATTCGATTTCGATGCCCGCGGCTTTGAGCTTCACCGCCATGGCATCGATGTTTTTACCAGACACGCGGAAACATGCGTGGCCCTGACCTTTCGTGCCGTGGGGCGGCACCTGCAGGGCATCGGCCGCTGGCGGTTTCACCGTTTCATCGGGGTTGAAGATCAACAGCACGCCTTGCCCGCAGCGGAAGAATACATGCCGGTTTGCGGCGCGCGTGATCTTGGCAAGGCCGAGCACGCCTTCGTAAAAAGCCTCGGCCTTGTCGAGATCCTTGGCATAAAGCGCCGTCTCCAGCATGCCTTCCAGCAGGGCAGTCATCCGGCGATGGCCTGTTTCTGCATGTCGACGAGCTCCACGATGCCGGTTTTCGCCATTGTCATCAGCGCCGCAAATTCCCCGTCCGTGAACGGCGTGCCTTCGGCGGTCCCCTGAATTTCAACGATGCCGCCCGCGCCCGTCATGACGAAATTCGCATCGGTTTCGGCCGAGGAATCTTCGAGATAATCGAGGTCGATCACCGGCTGGCTGGCGAAGATGCCGCAGGAAATCGCCGCGACATGATCCTTGAGCACGCGCTCGACCTTGATCATGTTGCGGGTTTCCATCCACTTCAGGCAGTCGTAGAGCGCAATCCAGGCGCCCGTAATGGAGGCCGTGCGCGTACCGCCGTCAGCCTGAATGACGTCGCAGTCGAGCGTGATCTGGCGCTCGCCGAGTTCCTTGAGATCGACGACGGCACGAAGAGAGCGGCCGATCAGGCGCTGGATTTCCTGTGTGCGCCCGCCCTGCTTGCCCGCCGCGGCCTCGCGTTTCATGCGCTCGCCGGTTGCCCGCGGCAGCATGCCATATTCGGCCGTGACCCAGCCCTTTCCAGTGTTGCGCAGCCACGGTGGCGTCTTGTCTTCCAGGCTTGCGGTACAGAGCACATGCGTATCGCCGAATTTGACGAGGCAGGAACCTTCCGCATGCTTTGAAAAATTGCGCTCGAAAGTGACTTTGCGCATCTGGTCGGTTTTTCTGCCTGAAGGCCGCATTGTGATCTCCTGAAGCACGATGCCGAAAACCGTAAGGCGGTTCTCGCAAAACATCATGCATGCTTGAATGGTGTCGACCGCTTCTACGATTGGCCGCAGCCATTTGCAAATTCCCTTTTGCTACGAGGGCGAGAACGGCTATATTTTAAGGATCGTCATCAGCAGCGCAGGTCTAAGGAAGTTCATGGGGTTCAGGTCGACGTCGGTTTCGGATGCCGTTGCTGCGCTGGATGAACGCTCCAAGGAAATCTTCCGCCGGATCGTTGAAGGCTATCTGGAAAGTGGCGAGCCGCTCGGCTCGCGCAATCTCTCCCGCATTCTGCCCATGTCGCTATCGCCCGCGTCGGTGCGCAACGTGATGAGCGACCTGGAGGAGTTGGGCCTGATCTACTCGCCGCATGTCAGCGCCGGACGCCTGCCGACGCAGGGCGGCCTTCGCTTCTTCGTCGATGCCTTCATGCAGGTCGGCGACCTTTCCGCCGAGGACCGTGCGAATATCGACCGCCAGGTTCGCCCCGAAAGCCGCGACAATCCGGTTGAATCGATGATGAACGAGGCAAGCCGGATGCTGTCCGGCATTTCGCGCGGTGCAGGGCTCGTCATCACCTCAAAGAGCGATCCGGTTCTCAAACACGTCGAATTCATCCGCCTGGAGCCCACCAAGGCGTTGGCAGTGCTCGTCGGCGATCACGATCAGGTCGAAAACCGCATTATCGAATTGCCGGCAGGCGTTACGTCGTCGCAGCTGACGGAGGCCGCGAATTTCCTCAATGCCCATATGTCCGGCCAGACATTGCCGGAATTGCGCAAGCAGCTCAGCCGCTTAAAGGAGAACGTCCGCCACGAGCTCGACGCGTTGTCCCGGGATCTCGTCGAGCGCGGTATCGCGGTGTGGTCTGGCGATGCGGACGAAGGCAAACCGCCGCAACTTATTATTCGAGGCCGATCCAATCTGCTCGAGGGCCTGGCAGGCGCGGAGGACCTCGATCGTCTCCGCATGCTCTTCGACGATCTCGAAAAGAAGGACAGCCTGATCGAGCTGCTGAACCTTGCCGAAACCGGTCCGGGCGTGCGCATCTTCATCGGTTCTGAGAACAAGCTCTTTTCGCTTTCCGGCTCATCGCTGATTGTTGCGCCCTATCGCGACGATGACGACCGCATTGTCGGCGCCGTCGGCGTCATCGGGCCGACACGGCTCAATTATTCACGCATCGTGCCGATGGTGGATTACACCGCCCAGCTGATTTCCCGGCTTGCGCGCGGCACGCTGTAAAAAACCGGAATTTTTTCTTCTTTGTCACGCAGACTTGATTTTTTGCGGTCAAAGCTCGATATCGGGCGCATCCCAAGAGAACCCACGACCGGAGACCGTCATGACTGACGAAACGACGAAAAACGGATCTGACGCTGCCGCGGCTGAAGCCGCAGACGACGTTGCCGCAAACGTCGAGAACGAAACCACGGTGGAAGCGCCGCGCCAGCCGGATCCGCTTGAAGTGCTCAAAGCTGAAAATGCCGAGCTGCGCGACCGCTATCTGCGTCTTGCCGCCGAAATGGACAATCTGCGCCGCCGCACGGAGCGCGACGTGAAGGATGCAAAGTCCTACTCGGTCGCGGGCTTTGCGCGCGATATGCTTGCCGTTTCGGACAATCTGCGCCGCGCGCTCGATGCCATCCCGGCAGAGGCGAAGGAAGCGGGCGAGACAGGCCTCAACACTTTGATCGAAGGTGTCGAGATGACGGAGCGCTCCATGCTCTCAGCGCTGGAGCGCCACGGCGTCCGCAAGTTGGATCCGATCGGCCAGAAGTTCGATCCGAACTTCCACCAGGCGATGTTCGAGGTTCCGAATGCCGAAGTGGCGAATAACACGGTCGTCCAGGTCGTTCAGGCAGGCTTCACGATCGGCGAGCGTGTTCTTCGTCCCGCAATGGTCGGCGTGGCCAAAGGCGGCCCGAAGGCAGCGGATGCAGACCTCAACACGGCCTTCACCGAAAAGGACGCCTGATCTTCTTCTCAGGCGCCTTTCATAATCAGTCCGAAAATCAGATGCGGGCGAAGCGCTCGATCAGCAGATCGAAGAAGCCGTCCGCATCCACATAGCGCATCACCTTGGCATTGCGCTTGCGCTCGGTCACATGCCACCAGTCGACCACCGTCATGCCCACGGTCAGCTCCGACTTCACCTCGATCTCGACATTGCAGTCACGGCCCTTGAAGAGCTCAGGCTTCAGTAGGTAGGCGACGACCGCCGGATCGTGCAGAGGCCCACCGTCAGAACCATACTTCTCGACATCGAAGCGCTCGAAGAATTCCAGCATTTCGACCATTGCTTTGGCCGGTGCCGTGCCGAGATCGGCCATGCGCTTGACGCGATCCTTCCGAGTCAGCAGCTGATGTGTCACGTCGAGCGGCATCATCACGATCGCTATGCCGGAACGAAGGACGATGTCGGCTGCTTCCGGATCGACATAGATGTTGAATTCCGCGGCGGGCGTTATGTTGCCGCCCTCGAAGAAGCCGCCTCCCATCATCACCAGTTCACGGATGCGCGGAATGATGTCCGGCGCCTTTTGCAAGGCCATGCCGATATTGGTGAGCGGTCCCAGCGTGCAGAGCGTCACCGTGCCTTCCGGCTCGCGGCGAAGCGTCTCGATGATGAAGTCGACCGCGTGCTGTGCCTGCAGCGGCATCGTCGGCTCATCGAGCTCCGGTCCATCGAGGCCGGTCTTTCCGTGCACGTGCTCGGCCGTGACCAGCTTGCGCGCGATTGGCGCGTCGGCGCCTGCAAAAACCTTCGTGCCGGTCCGTGCGCAGAGCTCGCAGACGATGCGCGCGTTGCGGCTCGTGTAGGAGAGCGGCACATTGCCTGCGACGGTCGTGATGCCGAGCACCTCCAGCTCTTCGGGGCTGCCGAAGGCAAGCATGATGGCCGCTGCATCGTCCTGGCCGGGGTCGGTGTCGATGATGATCTTTCTGGGGTTCGCCATTGCGTTGCTCCGTCTCAAGGTGCACGTCGTCGTGGCAGGCACCATTCGTTTATTTTTCCGTCGCAGATCGGCGCAGCCGTTGCGGTCGACGATGTGATGCGAGCCGCCATGATCTTTGTCAAGCAACGGCCTCAGTCCAACCGTCTTAAATTCATGTGACTGCGATGCGCCGCATATGTCTTGCGCGAAAGGCTCACACTTCCCATATTAACGGCGTCCGGATGCTGCGCTTAGGTCCGGGAAGGTCGCTTGCATCAAGGACTTTGAAAGATGAGCCGCATGACACCTTTCGCCAGCCCGCTGCTTCTGGGCTTCGACGCCATGGAAAAGACGCTTGAACGCATTTCCAAGGCAAGCGACGGTTACCCACCCTACAATATCGAACGTATCGCCCCCGGCCAAGGAGCGCCTGAGCGCCTGCGCATCACGGTTGCCGTCGCCGGTTTCAGCGAAGACGAGCTGGACGTTACGACGGAAGAGAATCAATTGTTGATCCGCGGCCGCCAGGTCGAGCATGGCGAGCATGAATATCTCTATCGCGGCATTGCTGCGCGCCAGTTCCAGCGAACCTTCGTGTTGGCAGACGGCATGCAGGTTCTGGGCGCCAGCCTCAAGAACGGACTGCTTGCCGTCGATCTCGTTCGTCCGGAACCGGCGCGCATGGTGAAGAAAATTAACATTTCGGTCTCACAGTAGGACAACGGCCCATTCGGCTGTTGGTCCCTTCTCCCGGAGGTACAGGAATGTTGATGAAAGAAGCGAATTCTCACCTGACCAAGTCCGAACTTGCCGGTATCGGCAACGGCGAGGTCGCCTATATCCGCAAAATGCGCAACGACGAGGTATTGAAGTGCTTCCCCGAAGCACCGGATATCGATCCGAGCGTGGACCTTTGGGCCCTCTTCGGCGCAGACGGAACGCCGATCCTGCTCACGGACAATCGCTCAAGCACCTTCTTCAAGGCGGCTGAAGACGAATTGAAGACGGTCAGCCTGCACTAAAGATGCAGGCTTAGACCCTTTTGAATGTCAGATAGGCGGAGGACCTGCCCTCGCGCCGGGCCTTGGCCTCGTAGCGTGTGCTCGGCCAACCCTCATAGGGCGTCAGCCAGTCGGCAGCGTTTTCCGCAAGCCAGTCGAAGCCGCCGTGATCGCGGCACTTCAGCAGCGTCCAATTCACGTAGGTATCGATGTCGGAGGCGAAGCAGAAGAGCCCGCCCGGCTTCAGCACGCGATGGAAACGGTCGAGATTGGTCTTGGAAACGAAACGCCGTTTCCAATGCTTCCGTTTCGGCCAGGGATCGGGATAGAGCAGATCGATGTGATCCAGGCAGCCGTTCGGTAACCAGTCGAGCAGCTGCGTTGCATCGTCATCAAAGACGCGGATATTCTTTGCACCCTTCGTCTCGATGCTTGCCAGCAGTTTCTGCATGGAATTGATGAAGGGTTCGACGCCGATGAAGCCGGTCGAGGGCATTTCCAGCGCACGGTGGATCAGATGTTCGCCACCGCCGAAGCCGATTTCCAGGCGCAGCCGTTCAGCCGGAACCGGAAAGAGGCTTTTCAGCGGCGCTGGTGGAGCCGCCGAAAGGTCGATGAGGAATGCCGGGAGCAGGGTGTTCAGTCTTTCCGCCTGATGTTCGCGGAGAGCCTTCCCCTTGCGGCGACCGAAGAATGCCTCGGTCGCGCGCCCCCGACGCTCCATATCCGTCATGCTGCTTCCCGGAGCTTCACGGCTTCCTTCAGCGCCTTGACGAGGTCGGTGCGCTCCCATGAGAACGAACCGTCACGGCCCGCCTTCCGGCCGAAGTGGCCGTAGGCCGAGGTCTTGGCGTAGATCGGCTTGTTGAGGTCGAGGTGACGGCGGATGCCGGTCGGCGACAGATCCATGTTCTTGCGGATCGCCGCCTCGACTTGGTCTTCCGTCACGCCCTTGCCGGTGCCGTGCAGGTCGACATAGATCGACAGCGGCTGAGCAACGCCGATCGCATAGGAAAGCTGGATCGTGCAGCGGTCGGCGAGGCCTGCGGCAACGACGTTCTTCGCAAGATAGCGGGCAGCATAGGCCGCCGAGCGGTCGACCTTGGTCGTGTCCTTGCCGGAAAACGCACCGCCGCCGTGCGGAGCTGCACCGCCGTAGGTATCAACGATGATCTTGCGGCCCGTGAGACCAGCATCGCCGTCCGGACCGCCGATGACGAACTTGCCGGTCGGGTTGATGTACCAGTTGCAATCCTTGGCGATCGGCAGATCGCCTAGCGCTTCGCGGATGTAGGGCTCGACGACGGCGCGAACCTTCTTGGAATCCCAGCTCTCATCGAGATGCTGGGTCGACAAAACGATCGAGGTCACCTCGGCCGGCTTGCCGTCGATGTAGCGCACGGTCACCTGGCTCTTGGCGTCCGGACCGAGCTTGGCAACATCGCCGTCGCCCTTCTTGCGGGCTGCGGCAAGCAGCTGCAGGATCTTGTGGGAATAGTAGATCGGCGCCGGCATGAGGTCCGGCGTTTCCTTGCAGGCGTAGCCGAACATGATGCCCTGGTCACCGGCGCCTTCGTCACCTTGCTGGTCGGCGGCGTTGTCGACGCCCTGAGCGATATCGGCAGACTGCGAGTGCAGCAACACGTCGATCTTCGCCTTCTTCCAGTGGAAGCCGTCCTGCTCGTAGCCGATGTCCTTGATAGCGCGGCGGGCGGCAGCCTTGAATTTCGACGGGTTGATGACGTCCTTGCCGTCCTTGCCCTTTTTCATCAGGCTTGGCGGCAGACGGACTTCACCGGCGATGACGACGCGGTTCGTCGTTGCCAGGGTTTCGCAGGCAATGCGCACGCCCCAGGGGTTGACGCCAGTCTTGGCCGCTTCACGATAGACCAGATCCACGATCTCGTCCGAGATGCGGTCACACACCTTGTCCGGGTGACCTTCGGCGACTGACTCACTGGTGAAAAGATAATTCGCGCGCATTTCGGGATTCCCCTCAAAGAACAAAAGCCGTTAGTTGGTACTCATTCCGCGTTCGAAAAACAAGCACAGAAGGACATAAATATATCTTTATATCTACCACAAAATGATAAATTTTGCCCTTAAAACGCAAAAAAGGTGGCCTTTCGACCACCTTTTAAAAACTGGAAGCATCAAGGGGTCAGTCCGTGTCGGCCTCGGCGGCCAATGCTTTGACAAGCTCCACGACCTTGCGGCGAACCTTTGGGTCGGAAATCTTCACGAACGCCCGGTTGAGCTGAAGCCCCTCCGAGGAAGAGAGGAAATCAACGACATAATTTGAGCTCGACGCTTCCGCCATGCCGGTCAATCCACCGGTGTGATCGCCCGGGGCGTCCTCGAAGAAAAAGGAAACCGGGACGTTGAGAATACTCGAGATGTTCTGCAGGCGGCTCGCACCGACGCGGTTCGTGCCCTTTTCATATTTCTGGATCTGCTGGAAGGTAATGCCGAGGCTCTCGCCCAGCTTCTCCTGGCTCATACCAAGCATTGTACGGCGAAGCCGAATGCGGCTGCCAACGTGTATGTCGATCGGGTTAGGCTTCTTCTTGTTTTCAATCATGGTCGTGCCCTAGCAAAGAATTTCAACCTGGTTAAACCGGCAGTGCCCAGACCCATCCGTAACGCCACGTTGTAAGCGGCGCAAACCCTATCATCAAGCATACGTTAACAACGCCGATCGCCACCACTATGCAATTTTAGGGGTTTTCGGTCAATTCGGCTTGAAAATAAAACCAAAGCGGGAAATCGACGCAATCAAAATCAATAACGTTTCAGTCAACCAGAAGTAAGCTTGCTGCGAAAACAAGTTCCCGGATGCGCTGCCGAATCCCTCAAGGGTTGCGTCGATGAACCCTCTCTCATTGAGGCTGAGCCCTGCAACAATCTGCCCGTGCGCATTCACGATCGCTGAGATGCCGTTGTTGGCGTCACGAATCAGCGGCAAACCGGTCTCCACGGCGCGCACCCGCGCTTGCTGGAAGTGCTGATAAGGACCGGGCGTATTGCCGAACCACGCGTCGTTCGTGATGTTCAAGATTGCACCGGCGTCGGCGATGTTGCCGGTCATCTCGTCGGCGAAGATGATCTCGTAACAGACCAGAGGATAGAGCTTCAGCCCCGTCGGCAGTTCCAGGAGATGGCGCGTTGCAGCGGCAGAGAATCCGCCCGGCATCTCAACGATATTCCGGATGCCGAAATCGTCGAGGATATTCTCGAACGGCACGTATTCGCCGAATGGAACGAGATGCACCTTGTCGGAAGCCGCGACGATCTGGCCGCGTCCATCGAACGCGTAGATCGAATTGTAGTAGCGCACCGGGTTTCCCGGTCCCATCTCTTCGGCTCGCACGGCGCCTGCAATCAGAATCTGATTGTCGTCCAGCGTATCGGCGATCCGGGTAAGAGCATCCTGGTTGTCGGTGAGGATGAAAGGGATCGAGGTCTCCGGCCAGACGATGATGTCCGGCTTCTTTCCGCCGTCCCGCGGCGCTTCGGCGGAGAGCTTCAAATGCATCTCGAAGATGGCCGAGCGGTCGGCGTTGCTGTCGAGCTTGGCCGCCTGATCGATCATCGGCTGCACGAGCCGGATCACTGGCCGTTTCTCCTGCGGCAGCGTGGGAGCTTCCGGCGCGAGATACAGCACATAACCGCCGTAGCCGACATGAGCTGCAAAAAGCAGCGCGGCCAGCCCCACACCCGCCGTCGCACCCTGCCGCGTCCCAAGAAGAGCGGGCGCAGCGAAGACGAAGACGGCAAGCGCGGTTACGCCCGTGGTGCCGACGACGTGTGCGGACTGCATCATCAGCGGCATCGGCATGATGCCATAGCCGACCGCATTCCATGGAAAACCCGTGAATGTGACGCTGCGCAACCACTCGAAGAGACCGAAGCTTGCGGCAAGTGCTGCAATGCGGCCTATCCCGTCCGACCAGAAGATGCGGGCGACAGCCGCCGCAAGGCCATAATAGATCGACAGCACTGCCGGCAGGCCGAGGATTGCCAGCGGCAGCGCCCAGGCAAACTCTTCCGAGTCAATCATCAGCGCATGGCCAAGCCACCAAAGGCCTGCGACGAAATAGCCGAAGCCGAAGAGCCACCCGATCGCGAAGGAGGGCCACAGTCGGCCGAGGACGCTTGCCTCGGGGGAGGCGGCTGCGCCATCGATCAGCCAGACGAGGAGCGTGAACGAGAGGAACATCACAGCAAAAAAGCCGATCGGCGGAAGTGCCAGAACGGCAAATGCGCCGGCAAGGACAGCCAGCAATGCTCGTTTGAAACCCCAGACCAGGATGACCCTGTCCGCAAGCCGCTCCATGCGCACTCCAATCAAGTCGCGAATCAACCCGGTCCGCAGTCTTTCAAAAAAGCGGCGCCTTGTCGTGCCATGCGAAAATCAGTTCGACGTGGATTCGGCAGTCCGGTCGTCGGTTGCCTCAGCACCGGTCGCACTGTCGCCGTCCGCCTTGACACGGCGGCGGATCGCCTGACGCTTGCGGGTGATGCGCACGCGCTTGATGCGGCGCGGATCGGCCTCGAGAATGTGGAATTCGAAATCCGGCAGCGCCTGGACCACTTCGCCTCGAACCGGGATGCGGCCAAGCGCGGAGAAGATGAGACCGCCTAGCGTATCGACCTCGTCCACCTGCTCGCTGATGTCGAAATCCGGGCCGATCGCCTCTGCAATCTCTTCCAGTTCGACGCGGGCATCCGCCACAAAGACGTCTTCGGAAATGCGCTTGAACATGACTTCTTCGTCGTCATGCTCGTCGTCGATGTCGCCGACGACCATCTCGACGATGTCCTCGTGTGAAGCAAGGCCGTCGGTGCCGCCATATTCATCGATGACGAGCGCCATCTGCGTGCGGTTCACCTGCATGCGGCGAAGCAGATCGGATGCCAGCATCGATGGCGGCACGAAGAGGATCTTACGGATGATGCCGGCCTCGGCGAGCGTCTTTTGCAGGTCGACGCGGGCGAGATCGAAATTCGGCTTTGCCGAGCGCACCGGCTTTTGAATGTTCTCTGTAGCGATCTCGACAAGCGGCTTGGCAGTCTTGGAACCTGCCCGGCGCTTGTTGCGTGCCTGCTTTGCGACATAGGAAAGCAGGTCGCGGATGTGCACCATGCCGCGCGGATCGTCGAGCGTATCGGCATATACGGGCATGCGCGAGCGCCCGGATTCCTCGAAGAGGATCATCAATTCGCCGATGGTGATGTTCTGGTCGACCGCCTCGATATCGGCGCGCGGGACCATGACGTCGGCGACACGCACTTCGCGGAAACGCAGGATGTTGTGGAGCATCGCCCGCTCGTCGGGCGAAAAGGCATCGTCGCCAGTATCGTTCGTCATAAGCGCGTCGGCGAGATCTTCGCGGATGCGCGAACCTTGCTGGGGGCGGAGAATGCGGGCGGCACGCGCCCAGAATGATCGTCCTGAATGCCTGCTACTACTGCCCGCCTCATCTGAGGAGGAGGATTGATCGGCGTCCTTGGTTTCCGCCGCCGGTTTCGTTGTAAAGTCGCTCATGGTTCCATTTTAAGGTCTTGACCCTCGTATGGGTCAGATAGGCCGAGTACTGCCAAAATGCGAGTCTCCAACCCCTCCATAATTTCGGCTTCGTCGTTATTCATATGGTCGTAGCCGAAGAGATGCAAGAAACCATGCACCATCAGATGCGATAGATGGTCCTCGAACGATTTTTCGAGCTCCCGCGCTTCCCGTTCGACGGTCTCCCTGGCGATGATGATATCACCAAGCATCGGACCTGGCATCTCTCCCGGCGCGATCGGAAAGGCAGGGAAGGAAAGGACATTGGTAGCCTTGTCTTTCTTGCGCCATTCGGCGTTGATGGCGCGGATGGCCTCGTCATCCGTGAAGACAAGCGAAAGCTCCGTCGCCGTCTTGGGAAACCTCTGCCTCTCATCTTTTTCGAGAACCTTCGCTGCCGCTTCCAGCACGCGTTCGGCCAAAGCCTGAAGTTCATTCTCCGAGGGCCAGTCGCCCTCCTCGATGCTGACCTGGATATCGATTTCGGCCATCAGACCTGCGGTCCGGCGTCTTCCGGCCGCGTCGTATAGGTGGCGTCATAGGCCCTTACGATCCGTCCGACCAGCGGATGGCGCACGACATCGACATCCTTGAAGCGGATCGTCGAGATTCCTTCCACGCCGTCGAGCAGATGCAGTGCTTCGACAAGGCCGGACTTCACGCCGCGCGGCAAATCGATCTGGCTCGGATCGCCCGTGATGATCATGCGCGAATTCTCGCCGAGGCGCGTAAGAAACATCTTCATCTGCATCGATGTCGTGTTCTGTGCCTCGTCGAGGATGATGGCCGCGTTCGAGAGGGTGCGTCCGCGCATGAATGCGAGCGGCGCGATCTCAATGACGCCGGCCGTGATCGCGCGCTCGACCTTGTCTCCGGGGATCATGTCGTAGAGCGCATCATAGAGCGGCCGGAGATAGGGATCGACCTTCTCCTTCATGTCGCCCGGCAGGAAGCCGAGGCGCTCGCCGGCTTCGACGGCTGGCCGCGAAAGGATGATCTTCTCGACGGCGCCGCGTTCCAGCATCTGGGCCGCATGCGCGACGGCGAGATAGGTCTTGCCCGTGCCGGCTGGGCCGACGCCGAAGACCAGTTCGGCGCGCTCCATGGCGCGTATATAGGCATCCTGCGTCGGCGTGCGCGCAACGATCGTCTTCTTGCGTGTCGAAATCTGCGCCATGGTCAGCTTGGCTTTTTTCTCCATGGTCGGCAGGCTCAACTGATCGTCGGCGGCAACCGCCATGCGGATAGCGCCTTCCACGTCGGATCGTTCCACGCTGCCGCCTTTCTGGAGCTTTTCATAGAGGTAGTCCAGCGTGCGCCGGGCTTGGTTGGTGGCGACGACGTCACCGGTGATAACGACGGAATTGCCGCGCGCACGCGCATCGATATGCAGCCGCTCTTCGAGAAGCTTCAGGTTCTGATCGAATTGACCAAATAGCTCGCTGGCGAACCGGTTGTTCTCGAACGTCAGGACGAAGTGATTGGCGTCGCTCGCAATGCGTGGGTGGCGCGGTGAAGAAGAAACCAATTCTTGTCCGTTCAAGCGGTCGAGCTCCCTAGGTTAAACCCCAGCCTCTGCAAACTCGGCAAACAGGCTGTTCGTTCCGGTTCCGGTGATTCGCACTTTGATAATGTCACCGATTTGCGATGCTTTTGCATCAACATTCACCGACTGAAGCCAGGGAGAACGGCCGATAAGCTGTCCTGGCATGCGGCCGGGCTTTTCAAGCAGCAAATCGATCTCCTTGCCGATGCAGGATACGTTGAATCCCTGCGTCTGCTTGAGGAGAAGCGCCTGCAGGCGCTCGAGCCGTTCTGCCTTGATCTCTTCCGGCACCTGGTCCTTCAGTTCCGCCCCGGGCGTACCCGGCCGCGTCGAATATTTGAAGGAGAAAGCCTGCGCATAGCCAACCTCCTCCACCAGACGCAGTGTAGCTTCAAAATCCTTGTCTGTCTCCCCAGGAAAACCAACGATGAAATCGCCCGAAAGCGCAATATCGGGGCGGGCTGCGCGGATGCGCTCGATCAGCATCATATAATCGGCTGCCGTATGGCGCCGGTTCATGGCTTTCAGGATGCGGTCCGAGCCCGCCTGCACCGGCAGGTGCAAGTAGGGCATCAGCGCCCGCAGGTCGCGATGCGCCTCGATCAGGCGGTCGTCCATGTCGCGCGGATGGCTGGTGGTGTAGCGAAGCCGCGCAAGCCCCGGAATTTCAGCAAGGCGATAGAGTAGATCGCCAAGGCTCCATTCTTCGCCATTGGTCCCGGCGCCGTGCCACGCGTTGACGTTTTGGCCGAGCAATGTGATCTCGCGCACTCCGCCTTCGACGAGTTTTTGCGCCTCTTCGACAATCTGGCTGACGGGCCGGGAGATCTCCGAACCACGCGTGTAAGGCACGACGCAGAAGGTACAGAACTTGTCGCAGCCTTCCTGCACCGTCAGGAACGAGGTCACGCCGCGCGAGCGGATCTTCTTGCTTTCGGCAATCGGCAGATGCTCGAATTTATCTTCCAGTGCATATTCCGTATCGACGACGCGATGGCCCTGCTTGGCGCGCCGCAGCGCGTCCGGCAGGCGGTGATAGGTCTGCGGGCCGATGACCACATCGACGGCAGGCGCGCGGCGGAGGATTTCTTCGCCTTCGGCCTGGGCAACGCAGCCGGTCACGCCGATCATCATCTCGCGCCCGTCGGCGGCTTTCTTCTTTTTCATCTCGCGCAAACGACCGAGCGCCGAATAAACCTTTTCGGCCGCCTTTTCGCGGATATGGCAGGTATTCAACAGAACGAGATCAGCCTCATCCATGTTCTCCGTTTGCTCGTAACCGTCGCGGGCGAGTGCATCGCTCATGCGCGTCGAGTCGTAGACGTTCATCTGGCAGCCATAGGTCTTGATGAAAACCTTGCGGCTGTTGCTGCCATCGCGAAGGTCCTGGCTGGGGATGGTCTCCGGGGCCGGAAGAAGGGCGCTGTCTTGGGTCATGGCGGGCTATTTAGTGGTTTTTTGCCATCTAGAAAATCGAAATCTTCCCTCAAGAGATGTCGCGGCCGCGCAGGCGGCTGTGGAGCATTGTACGGATACGCCGTGCGATGGTGGCGCTGACATCCTTCCGGTTCGAATCGGAACGGTATTCGACCGCCTCGCCGAAGGCGACTTCGGCATCGAGCGCCGCGCATTTCACGACGTCAATCAGGTGCGGTACGAGTTCCACGTCGCCTGGCCAGCCGGCCAGCGGGCGGTGATAGCGGCCCATCGCAACGCCGTGCGCCTTTGTATAGGCAATCGCTACCGGCTGCACGAGGACGGAACCGCTCGGCGAGTGCGGCACAGCCATGGCGGCCGCTCCGAGGAGCGAGGATTTGACTTCCAAAAGGCGATTGCCATCCGAGGTCGTGCCTTCGGGAAAGAGCACGATGATCTCGCCGTCCGCCATGCGGGCTGCGATCTCGCTTGCCTGATTGCCAGTCTTTCGCTTCTCTTCACGGACGATGAAGACGCTTTTCTGCAGCCGGGCAAGCATGCCGAAGATGGGCCAGTCGCGCACTTCCATCTTGGCGATGAAGGCGACATCGGCGACCGAGGACATGACCATGATATCCATCCACGATGCATGATTAACGCATAGCATCAGCGGTCGGCGCTCCTCAAGCTTGCCGTGGACCTTTACGCGAATGCCGAGGGCGTGGCAGGCAGCGCGGTGCCATAGGCGCGGAAGAATGCGGCGAAGCTTCCAGTCGAAATGGAGGCCGAGAAGCTGGAGGGGCATCAGCAGCGTGCTGGCGGCAGCGACGACGACCGCGGCATAGGCGATGCGCAGCCAGACGATCAACGCGAACTCCTTGCGGCTGCGGTCATCGGCTCAGCGTTCGTCTTTCTTCAGCGGAATGCCGTAAAGCTCCAGCCGATGATCGACAAGCTGGAAGCCATGCTCACGGGCAATGCGCTCCTGCAGCGCTTCAATCTCCGGCGATCGGAATTCGATGACCACGCCGTTCTTCAGGTCTATCAGGTGGTCGTGATGTTCTTCCGGCACCGTTTCATAGCGCGAACGGCCGTCGCGGAAATCATGGCGGGCGATGATGCCGGCATCCTCAAAAAGCTTGACGGTCCGATAGACGGTGGAAATCGAAATCTTCGCGTCGACCTTCGCGGAACGGCGATAAAGCTCCTCGACATCCGGGTGATCTGCCGACTCTTCCAGGATGCGGGCGATCACGCGGCGCTGTTCGGTCATTCGCATGCCGCGCTCGGTGCAAAGCTCCTCAAGGGTCTTGGCTGCGTCGCTCATTGGCGGCCTTCATTCCAGATTCCAATTCTCAACGGAACTAGCGAAGAACGCGCTTCATGACAAGCGCCGTGGAAACGGCGCCGTTCGCGTCCTTGTAGTATCCGCGGCGCTCGCCGATTTTCTCGAAGCCGAGCTTGTGGTAGAGGCCGAGGGCGGCGGCATTGCCGTCGTCGACTTCCAGGAACATGCTCTCACCCCCGCGCAGCTTGGCTTCACGCATTGCTGCCTGCATGAGCCGCCAGCCGAGGCCGGCACGGGCAACCTTCGCCTGTACGGCGATCGACAGGATTTCCGCTTCGCCTGCGACCTGGCGCGCAAGCACGAAGCCCGGCAGCGGTTTTTTCAGGAAAGCGTTGGTCTGGTGCGCCACGAAGCCGAAGACATTGTCCTGGCTGAGCAGGCTGTGGAATTCGCCGTCACCCCAGGGGCGGGCAAATCGTTCGCCATGCAGCGCAGCGACCGCGCGGCAATCGTCACTGCCCATTGCGATGATCTCGAATTCGGGCTTCAGAGTGAGATAGGATTCCAGCATGGTCACACTCGCGCGATCGCGAACCCGGCCTGCGGTTTGGCGTCGGGTCCGCGCAGATAAAGAGGCTTCGGCTTTCCTGAACCGGGATCGGCGGCTGCACCAAGGCGTGCCACGATGGAAATCGGAAACTTATTGGCGTGTTCGCCCGTCGCGTCCGGCTTCAGCAGCGGCGCGGCGGAGCCTGTGATCTCGCCGACAAAGGCCGCCGCAATAGTTTTCGCCTCCTCGATCGTCACTGCGCGAGGTTCATCGAGCGCCGGGCCGTCGACGGAAAAACTCTGGAGATAGATTTCGCCGCGCTTGGCGTCCATGGCGGCAAGAACGGGGCGGCCGGGTGTCTTTTCGCGCTGGGCGGCGGCCATAGTCTCCAGCGTCGTGATGCCGACGGTGGGGATGTTGAGCGCAAGGCCGAAGCCACGAGCTGCGGCGACACCGACGCGGATGCCGGTAAAGGAGCCAGGACCGATCGTGACAGCAATGCGTTCGACCATCGCGAGCTTCATATCCGCCTGTTTGAGCACGCGGTCGACGATTCCCATCAAATGCTCTGCATGGCCCTTACCGATCAGGTCGGATGCCTCCCCCAGCACCGTATCCCTGCCGCTGTCGTAGAGAGCGGCAGCGCAATCTACACCAGCCGTGTCGAGCGCCAGAACAATCATGCCATCAATTTCCGAATAAAAGCCTACCACAAATTCAGCCGGTGCAATGCTGAGCCGGCCGAATTTAGGACAAATCGTCAGGCGGCGATGACTTCCTGCACTTCGGGAACGAAGTGACGAAGCAGGTTCTGGACGCCATGCTTCAGTGTTGCCGTGGACGAGGGGCAGCCGGAGCAGGAGCCCTTCATGTTGAGGTAGACCTTGCCATCCTTGAAGCCGCGGAACGTGATGTCGCCGCCATCTTGGGCAACCGCCGGGCGAACGCGGGTTTCAAGTAGCTCCTTGATGGTGAGCACGATGGTCTCGTCGGCCTCATCGAAGAATTCACCGCCGGCATCGAGCTCTTCCGAAAGCACGGAGGCATCACCCATGACCGGCTTTCCGGACATGAAGTGTTCCATGATGGAGCCAAGGATGGCGGGCTTCAGGTGCTGCCACTCCTGGTTCTCCTTGGAGACGGAAATGAAGTCATAGCCGAAATAGACACCGGTTACGCCCGGGATTTCAAAAAGGCGCGCAGCAAGCGGCGACACCTGGGCTTCCTCGGCGCTGCGGAACTCGGCGGTGCCGGTCTCCATCACCACCTTGCCCGGCAGGAACTTCTGTGTGGCCGGATTCGGTGTGGCTTCGGTCTGAATGAACATTTCGCTCTCCATGCGGGCCAGGTCGTCGCTCAGGCCGTCTTTAGAATTCTTCAAAAGAAAATAAGCCGATTGGCGGCGCTAATCAAGAGACAAAGACTCCAGAAATAGCCGCATTCTGCATCACGCCTTAGGCCAGCGCATCCAGTTCTTCCTTCGTCAGCGTGTCAGGCAGCACGGTGACGGGGATCGGGAAAGCCGCGGCTTTTCCTACAACGGACGACACCAGCGGTCCCGGGCCCTCCTTGGCGGAGCTTGCGGCCAGCACCAGGATCGCGATGTCGCGGTCTTCTTCGATCACCGCATTGATTTCCTCGACCGCACTTCCCTCGCGGATGACGACTTCCGGCTCGATGCCGATCGTTTCGCGAACCACCTGTGCCGATTTGGCGACGATGGCCTCGGCCTCCTCACGGGCTTCGGCCCGCATGATCTCCTCGACGCCCAGCCATTGCTGAAAATCGCCTTCGGGAATCACGTAGACAAGCACCAGCCCGCCATTGGAATTCTTGGCGCGCCGGCCGGCATAATGCACAGCGCTCTGACATTCAGGTGTGCCATCGATCACCGCCATGAATTTGCGGCGATGCCCTTCGAGCCGTGAGAGTCGCTTTGATACCATGGCGCGGACTCTGACACCCTAACCGGGAAATTTGCAAGCCCCCGTCATCGCACGGGAGCTCGCCGTCAGCGGCATGCCTAGTAGAGGAATCCGATGATGTCACGGACATCCTTCATGGTCGCTTCGGCGCGCGCCCGGGCACGCTCGCCGCCGTTGCGGAGGATTGCGTCGATATGGCTCGTATCGTCCATCAGACGGCGCATTTCGCCGGTGATCGGCGAGAGGACCTGAACGGCGAGATCGACCAGCGCCGGCTTGAAGACGGAGAACTGCTGGCCGCCGAATTCGGCAAGCACCTCAGTCTTCGTCTTGTCGGCAAGGGCCGCATAGATGCCGACGAGATTGTCGGCTTCGGGGCGGCCCTTCAGGCCCTCGACCTCGCTCGGTAAGCCGTCCGGATCGGTCTTCGCCTTGCGGATCTTCTTCGAGATGGCTTCCTCGTCGTCCAGCAGATTGATGCGCGAGAGATCGGACGGATCGGATTTCGACATCTTCTTCGTGCCGTCGCGTAGCGACATCACGCGCGGAGCAGGGCCTTCGATCAACGGTTCGACCATCGGAAAATAGGCGTGCACCGGCTCGTCGCCGACGGTAATGTCGATGCCGCGGCCGGCACGGCGAATGTGGTCCTGATAATCAAGGTTGAACTTCATCGCGATATCGCGGGCGAGTTCAAGATGCTGTTTCTGGTCGTCACCGACCGGAACATGCGTGCCGCGATAGACGAGGATGTCGGCCGCCATCAGGCTCGGATAGGCAAGCAGGCCGAGGGAAGCATTTTCGCGGTCCTTGCCGGCCTTGTCCTTGAACTGCGTCATGCGGTTCATCCAGCCGATGCGGGCGACGCAATTGAAGATCCAGGCGAGCTCGGCATGCTGCGGCACGGCAGACTGGTTGAAGACGATATGCTTTTCCGGATCGATGCCCGAGGCGATGAAGGCTGCGGCGATTGAGCGGATCTGGCCCGGCAGGTCGTCGTGCACGAGCTGCGCTGTGAGGGAGTGCAGGTCGACGACGCAATAGATGCAGTCGTTGCCTTCCTGCAGCGCCACGAACTTGCGGATCGCGCCGAGATAGTTGCCGAGATGGAGATTGCCGGTTGGCTGAACGCCAGAAAATACGAGCTTTTTGAATTCGGTCACGTAGTCCTCGATTAGGCTGGTGGAGGGCCCCAGGGCACAGTCGCCCATGTTGCTAACGCGGCGGCTTATGCACGCGCTCCGTGCTGCAATCAAGGGGCGGTCGGTGCGGCATGCCGGATCAGGTCGAAAGTATTGCCGTAAGGATCCGAAAATACGGCCACGGTGCCGTAAATCTCATGCCGGGGCTGTTCCAAAAAGCGCACGCCCCTGGCCAGCATGGCGGCATGATCTCGCGCAAAATCATCGGTCTTCAAAAAGAACCCGACGCGACCGCCGGTTTGGTTTCCGATCGCCGCTTTCTGTGTCTCGTTGACTGCTTTGGCAAGGAGGAACGCCGCTCCATCCCCTCCCTTCGGTTTGACCACCAGCCAGCGCTTGCCTTCCGGCTGCACTTCGTCCTGCAGGCAGTCGAAGCCAAGCGCTCCGCAATAGAAGGCTTTTGCACGATCATAATCGTCGACGACGAGAGTGACCAGGAAGAGGGATTGGGACATCTGCAAGCCTCCAGTTGCCGGGGTTTCTTAATCTGTCGCGGCGTCGTGGGGTAGGTGCAAGCGCCGTCCGAAAGGATTGGCATCTTTTTATTGCCCCATTCTCAAGCGTTTAAAGGCCGCTATTTCGCATTATGGACGCGTTCTTAAGTTTCACAGCCCCTCTAATACAAGTTTTGTTGCAAGGCCTTGTTTTTCATCGAAAGGTAGAGAGTATTTTATACTCAATTTGAGTTATCCCTTTTATATAGAATCCAGCAATATGAGGATACTTCACTTTTCACGTAAGTATAAAATTTCACAAATTGGCCATTTTTTGAATGAACGTTCTCGGCGCCAACCCGAGCCGGGCGGGAGACCCGCCGCGCTCTACCTGGAGGGGACGTCATGCATACGATTTTATCACTCGTTCTTGCTGGCTTGTTCGCTTTGTCCTGTTACGCCGAAGCAGGCGCACAGAACGCTAAAAAACCCCCAGTAAGACTCCTTAAACACACCACGTCACAGCCCTATACGGTTCAGACCGTCAGCGTCAAAGTCGGCTGCTTCCCGCCGAAACTCAGAGCCATTCTCGCGCATATCGCCGCCAAGACCGGCCGAAGACCGATGGTCACGTCCGGTCTCCGGCATTCCGGACGTGCGCATTCTCAGCATCGCCATTGCAACGCAGCCGACATCCGCGTGCCGGGCTTATCGGAACGGACGATCGTCGCGGCAGCGCAGACGGCGCCGGGTATCGGCGGTATCGGGCGCTACTGCAACGGCATCGTCCACGTCGATATCGGGCCGAAGCGGCGCTGGCGCCATTGCTGATAACCAAGGCTGCGGTTCAGCCCTCGGTTTTGGGCGCAGGCTTCCGGTTGAGGTTTCGCCGGATCATGCCGAGGTCGGCGCCGCCGATCAAAAAGGCGGTCGCGAAATAGACGATCATCGAAATGGCGATCAAAAGGCCGAGCGTACCGACCTTGGTCGCCAGGTGGGCACTGGAAGCGAGCCAGGGTTCCCAGCGATGCTGCAGGAAGACGATGACGCCGCTCATCACGGATGCCGAAACGACGAGCAGAGCAGCCCGGCGGGCAAGCGCCCATTCCCAGGCGAGATGGCCGCGGCGAAGCAGCGTTGCGAAAAGCAAAACCGTGCTGATCCAGCCGGCGGTTGCTTCAGCCACTGCAATGCCCGGTGCGCCAAGATACGGAAAAAGCGTCAGAGCCGTGGCGCAGTTGACGCCGACAGCAACGGCTGAAAAGCGCATCGGCGTCTTGGTATCCTCGCGGGCGTAAAAGCCCGGCTGCAGCGCCTTGATGAGCACGAAGGCCGGCAGGCCGATGCCGTAGATCGCGAGGATCGAGCCGACAAGTGCTGTGTTCTCCTGATCGAAGGCGCCACGTTCGTAAAGCACGCGGATGATCTCGTCAGCGAGGACCCAAAGGGCGAAGGCGGCGGGGATCGTCAGGAACAGCACGAATTCGATCGAGCGGTTCTGCAGGTTCCCGGCTTCGCGCAAGTTGCCACCCTTCAGTGCACGGGCAAGCTCCGGCAACAATACGACACCGACGGCAACGCCAACGACGCCGAGCGGCAGCTGGTAGATGCGATCCGCATATTGCAGGGCGGCGATCGCACCATCGCGGGACGAGGCGATCGCCTGGCCGATCAGCTGATTGATCTGTGTGATGCCGCCTGTGACAGCGGCGGGGACGGCGAGGATCAGCAGCCGTTTGACGTTCGGCGTCATTCGCGGGAAGCGAAAGCCAATGCTCATGCCTGCGTGGAGGACGCCGACATAGACGACGGCGAGCTGCAGGATACCAGCGGCCAGCACGCCCCAGGAGAGATACCAGGCGGTCGCGAGCGGCTCGGCGCCAGAATAAAGCGCGTAGACGAGCGCACCAATCATCACGACATTGAGGAAAATGGGCGCGACCGCTGCGGCAAAGAAGTGGTGGAGTGAATTCAGCATGCCGCTCATCATCGCCGTCAGCGACATGCACATGAGATAGGGGAACATCACTGCCGCCATGCGGATGGTGATCGAGAACTTATCCGGATCGTCGGCAAAGCCCGGCGCGATGATGAAGCGTACGAGCAGCGGCATGCAAAGTTCCATCACGATGGTGATGAGCAGCAGCACCGAAAAAAGCACTCCGAAAACCTCTTCGGAAAACCGCTTGGCTCCTTCCGCGCCGTTCGCTTCGATCTCCTTGGCGAAGAGTGGCACGAAGGCTGCGTTGAAGGCGCCTTCGGCAAACAGCCGACGGAAGAGGTTGGGAAAGCGGAAGGCCGCGTAGAAGACGTCAGCCATGGGGCCGGTGCCGAGGGCCGCCGCCATCAGCGTCTCGCGGGCAAAGCCTAAGATGCGGCTGCCGAGGGTTGCGCCGCCGACGGTGGCGAATTTCTTGACGAGGCTCATGCCGGAGGCCCGGCTTTCTTTTCGCCCGGCTGCGATGTCCGCGCGGAGGCGGCGGGCGCGATGATGCCGGACGGCATGCGCTCGCGAAGCTCATCTTCTTCGCCGGCCATCACCGCCTTCAGCCGGGCGGTGATATTGGCCCGCTTGGTGTCGCTGGAGATTTTCTGGCCAACGAGGTCTGTGACATAGAAGGTGTCTATCACCTTTTCGCCAAAGGTGGTGATGCGGGCTGACTGGATGTCGAGCGAAAGATCAGAAAGCATTGCGGTGATTTCCGAAAGCAGGCCGGTGCGGTCAAGGCATTCGACTTCGATGACGGTGAACTTGTTCGATAGGTTGTTGGTGATGTTGACCGACGGCGGAATGACGAAGGCCTTGCTCCTCTTGCGGTTCTTCGTACGCGTAGCAATGACTTCTGGCAGCCGCTTGCGGCCCGACAGTACGTCTTCGATCATGCGCCCGATCGTGCCGGCGCGGCGAAGCTCGTCCGCATCATCCTGGAATTCGCGGCTGACATGGATCGTATCCAGCGCGCGCCCGTCCGACGTCGTGAAGATCTGCGCATCGACAATGTTGGCTCCTGCTGCAGCACATGCACCGGCAATAACGGCGAGCAGGCGCGGGTGGTCTGGCGAGAGCACGGTGATTTCGGTGATCGCGTGGAAACTGTCCGTTCGCACGGTTGTCGCGAGCGCCTGGCCGTTCTTGTCCGCCTGGCGGATGAAATCGGCGTGACGGACTTGGTCTTCCAGCGGCACGGAAAGCAGGTAAGGCTGGTAGTGCAGCTTGCTGTAGGTCTTGCGATCCTTCTGGCTCCAATCGGAAAGCGCGTTGAACAGCGCTTCGGCCGCGGAATTGGCGCGCTCCTTGCGCGACACCTCCGAAAAGCCGCCGGCAAGCAGCAGTTCGGTCTCGTAATAGAGCGTCCTCAGCAGCTGGCCCTTCCAGCCGTTCCAGACGCCGGGGCCGACGGCGCGGATGTCGCAGATCGTCAGGACCAGCAGCATCTTCAGGCGATCGAGCGATTGAACGCGATCGGCGAAGTCGGTGATCGTCTTGCGGTCGGTGAGATCGCGGGTCTGGGCAACCATGGACATCGTCAGATGCTCCTCTATCAGCCAGACGACGAGTTCCGTCTGCTTCTGCGACAGGCCGAAGCGGGAACAGAGCTTGCGGGCGACGCGGGCGCCGGCGATCGAATGGTCTTCCTGGCGGCCCTTGGCGATGTCGTGGAGAAGGACTGCGACATAAAGCGCCTCCCGATCTTCGATCCCCGGCATCAGCTTGTTGGCGAGCGGATGCAGGTCGTCGGCCTTGCCCTTGTCGATTTCCGAGAGCACGTCGACGGTACGGATCAGATGCTCATCCACTGTATAGTGGTGGTACATGTTGAACTGCATCATCGCGACGATCTTGCCGAATTCCGGAATGAAGCGGCCAAGTACGCCTGCTTCGTTCATGCGGCGCAAAATGAGCGCCGGGTCGCCCTTGGAGGTGAGGATCGACATGAAGAGGCGGTTCGCCTCGTCGTTTTCGCGCAGGTTGTTGTCGATGAGGTTGAGCGATCGGGTGACCCGCTTCAGAGCATCGGGATGGAACTCGAGGCCATTGATATCGGCAACGTGGAAGAGACGAATGATGCTGACGGGATCGTGCTTGAACACGTCCGGGCTGGCGAGCGCGATGCGGCCACGATCCTCCATGAATTCCGTGCTGCCGGCGATCTTGCGGCTGCGATGGGCAAAACGGCTGATCACCCCGGTGAGCCCCGGCGTCGATTTTGCCTGCTGGTCTTCGAGAGCCGCGCAGAGGATGCGCGTCAGGTCGCCGACGTCCTTTGCCACCAGGAAGTAGTGCTTCATGAAACGCTCGACGGCCGAAAGGCCGGGGCGCGAGTGATATCCGAGCGCTTCGGCAATCTCCCGCTGGATGTCGAAAGAAAGCCGTTCCTCCGCCTTGCCGGTCAGAAAGTGCATGTGGCAGCGCACCGCCCAGAGGAAATCGTCGGCCTTCTCGAATACGCGGTACTCATGCTTGGAGAGAACGCCGAGCGCTACGAGTTCCGCCGTGTCGCGGACGTGATAGTAGTATTTCGAGATCCAGAAGAGCGTGTGCAGATCGCGGAGCCCGCCCTTGCCCTCCTTGACGTTGGGTTCGACGAGGTAGCGTGTGTCGCCTGCCTTGCGGTGGCGTTCATCGCGTTCGGCAAGTTTGGCGGCAATAAATTCCGGTCCTGTGCCGGTCACGATCTCCTTGTCGAAGCGGGTCTCAAGCTCCGTTGCAAGCGCTTTCAGGCCGCAGATGTAGCGCATCTCGAGGATCGCCGTGCGGATCGTCATGTCTGATCTGGAGAGCGCCATGCACTCCTCGATGGTCCTTGTCGCGTGGCCGACCTTGAAGCCCATATCCCAAAGGACATAGAGCATGAACTCGACAGCCTTGTGCGTCTCCTCTGCCGGTCTTGGCTGAAAGAGGAAGAGCAGGTCGATATCGGAGCCCGGCGCAAGCGTATCGCGGCCGTAGCCGCCGACCGCCGTCACGGCGAACTTGTCCTTCTGCTGCGGGAACATATGTGCGCTGACGAACTCGTAGAGTACCGTGATGATCTGGTCCTGCAGCCAGGAGATGCGCCGGGCGCAGCCAAGTCCGCTGCCATCGGCAGATAGAAGCTCGCAGGCCCTTTGGCGCCCGTCGCTGCTTGCCTTTTTGAGCATGGCAAGCAGATCGGAGCGCATGACGTCCGGCCGGGTCTTGTTGGCTTCGGCAACGGCGTCGCAGAGTCTTTGCAACAGGGCCGTGTCGAGAATTTCCGAGAAATCGATGTCACTCATCGTCGCCATGCGCGGAGCGGCTTCCTGTTCGCGCGGTGCGACCGCGTCTCGTTTCGTCTGCATGCGCTATAGCCTCTTTACCCCGCGTTTGACACGGGCCTTCATACTGCAAGAACCCTTAATTTTGGCGAAAAGGTGGTTGCCTTCCACTTGCGGAGGCGAAGACGAACAGCTTCAAGCCGCGCCTTGCATATTCACCGAATAAAGGACCTTGCGCGCCTCGCTGGTAATCTCCTCCAGCGTCGGCCTGTCGCATTCGCGATAGCCCGCTTTGGCAATGGCCGAAGCAAGGTCGCAGATGATGGCGCAGGATTGAGTGATTTCGAGCAGGCCGACTGGCGAGTTCCAGCTGCGCGCATTACCGTGCTCGTCGGCGTTACGCAGCGCTTCGAGCACGGTGAACATATCGGCGAGGCGCTGTGTTTCACGGATAAGGCTGCGCATGAACATTACGGCTTCCTACTTCAGCTGCTTCTTGAGACCGTAAAGTGCCTCGAGCGCCTCGCGCGGCGTCATGTCGTCGAGGCTCATTCCCTTCAACGCTTCCTCGATTTTGGACGGCCCGCGATTGGCATCCTCGCGCCGCACCGCGACCTGGAACAGCGGCAGATCGTCGATCAGTTGGCTTGCCGGATTCTTGCGGTCGGCATCTTCCAAGCGCGTCAGCACGTCGCGGGCGCGCGCGACGACAGACGCTGGCAGGCCGGCGAGCCTGGCCACCTGGATGCCATACGAACGGTCCGCCGCACCCGGTCCCACTTCGTGCAGGAAGATGACGTCGCCGTCCCATTCCTTGACGCGCATGGTGGCGTTCGATAGCCGCGCAAGTTTTTCCGACAGCACCGTCAGTTCGTGGAAATGCGTGGCGAAGAGACCGCGGCATCGGTTTGCCTCATGCAGATGTTCCACGGCCGCCCAGGCAATCGATAGGCCGTCGAAGGTCGCAGTACCGCGGCCGATCTCATCGAGGATGACGAGAGAGCGGTCGGTCGCCTGGTTGAGGATCGCGGCTGTCTCGACCATCTCGACCATGAAGGTCGAGCGCCCCCGTGCCAGGTCGTCCGAGGCGCCGACGCGGGAAAAGAGGCGGTCGACGATGCCGATGTGAGCGGAGGTCGCGGACACGAAGGAGCCCATCTGCGCCAGGATAGCGATTAACGCGTTCTGGCGCAGGAATGTCGACTTACCGCCCATATTCGGACCGGTCAGCAGCCAGATCGCCCCATCTTTGCCGTCCGCCACAGGCGAGAGATCGCAATTATTGGCAACGAACGGACCGGAGGACTGACGCCGCAGCGCCTGTTCGACAACGGGATGGCGCCCGCCTTCGATTGTGAACATCTTCGAGGCATCGACGAGCGGGCGGCAATAGGCCTGTTCCTCCGCCAAAAGTGCCAGGCCGGCAGCAACGTCGATGATGGCCAGCGCACGGGCGCCGGCCTTGATCGCCTCGGCTTCAGCGACGACGGCGGCCGTCATCCGGTCGAAGGCTTCGAGCTCGATCTGCAACGCGCGGTCCGCCGCGTTTGCGATCCGGCTTTCCAGGTCGGCAAGCTCGGTCGTCGTAAAGCGCATGGCATTCGCCATCGTCTGGCGATGGATGAAGCGGGCTTTGGCCTCCGGCGCATCCGTCATCGGCCCGGCATTGCCGGCCGTCACTTCGATGAAATAGCCGAGGATATTGTTGTGCTTGATCTTCAGTGACTTGATGCCGGTCTCGTCGGCATATTGGAGCTGCAATCCGGCGATCACCCGGCGCGACTGATCGCGAAGCGCGCGCACTTCATCAAGATCGGCATTGGCACCGTCCCGCAGGAAGCCCCCGTCGCGCTTCAACAGCGGCAGTTCGTCGGCGAGCATCTCCGCAAGCAGAGATTGGAGAGTTGTCGGTAAGGCCTGCAACCCGGAAAGGGCCGCATTGAGTTCTTCCGGCAAAAGCGCATTGCCGAGCAGCTTTGCAAGATCGGAAGCAGCGCCAAGTCCTTGCCGGATCGCCCAGAGATCGCGCGGGCCGCCGCGGTCGAGCGCAAGGCGGGAGAGTGCGCGTGGCATGTCCGGCACGTGCTTCAGCGCGTCGCGCAGGTCGCCGCAAAGCCTGGGCTCCTCGATCAGGAAGCCGATCGAATCCAGCCGCTCGTTGATGCGGGCAGGATCGGTCAGCGGTGACATCAGCCGTTCTGCGAGAAGGCGGGCTCCTCCACCGGTGACCGTCCGGTCGATTGCTTTCAGCAGTGAACCGTTGCGGTCGCCCGACAGCGTGCGGGCAAGCTCCAGATTGGCGCGGGTCGCGGGATCTATGAAGAGCGTCGAGGCGCCGCTCTCGCGCTCCGGTTTGCCAAGCGGCGGGCGTTCGGCGATCTGTGTCTTCTCGACATAGGCAACAGCCGCCGCCGCTGCCGCAAGCTCGGCGCGGGAGAAAGTGCCGAAGCCGTCGAGCGTCGAAACGCCGAAATAGCGCGCGATGCGGTTTTCTGCTGTCGCACTGTCGAAAAGCACGGAGGGCTGCGGCACGGCAGTGCGGCGGAGCACGTCGAAGACCGGCTTCAGCTCGGGATCGTGAAACATCGTATCCGGCAGGATCAGTTCGCGGGGATCGATGCGCAGGATGTCGGCAAGCAGCCGTGATGCCTCAGTTTCGGCCAGCCGGAAGACGCCGGTAGAGATATCGATCCAGGCCAGCGCCATCAGCGGTTCGGACGCGCCTCGAATCCGGGTAAGCGCCATCAGATAGTTCGATTCAGAGGGTGATAGCAGCTTTTCTTCGGTGATGGTTCCCGGCGTGACAAGGCGGATGACGTCGCGTTTGACGACGGATTTCGAGCCCCGCTTCCTCGCCTCCGCCGGGTCTTCCACCTGTTCGCAGACGGCGACACGGAAGCCCAGTCCAATCAGCTTCTGCAGGTAATCGTCTGCGGCATGCACGGGAACGCCGCACATCGGGATATCTTGCCCCATGTGCTGACCGCGCTTCGTGAGCGTAATGCCGAGCGCACGCGAGGCTTCCAGGGCGTCTTCGAAGAACAATTCGTAGAAATCGCCCATACGATAGAAGAGCAGCGAGTCGGGGTTGTTCGCCTTGATCTCGATGAATTGCTCCATCATCGGCGTGGCCGAGGCACGGCTTTCCTCCGTGGATAGCTCGGCAGCCGAAAAGGCTTCGTTCCTGGCGTCTATTCGTTGGTTCACGGAGGTGCAATTTTCCAAAAAAACAGGTGCCAACCCTAGCCGCCCGCCGCTATAGATGACAACCGCCATTGAGGAAGAGCAAGGCGTCACCCACAGGACGTTGGAGGAAGAATGCCCGATATCGAAAAGAAGCCGCAGCCGGTGACGTCCGTTACCGACAATGAAGCGCTCGAGTTTCATGCCATGGGGCGGCCCGGGAAGCTGGAAATCAACCCGACGAAACCGATGGCGACGCAGCGTGATCTGTCGCTGGCCTATTCGCCGGGCGTCGCGGTGCCGGTAAAGGCGATCGCTGCCGATCCGGGCACTGCCTACGACTACACAACGCGCGGCAATATGGTGGCTGTCATCTCCAACGGCACAGCAATTTTAGGCCTAGGCAATCTCGGCGCCTTGGCATCCAAGCCGGTGATGGAAGGCAAATCCGTCCTTTTCAAGCGCTTTGCCGATGTCGATTCCATCGACCTCGAGGTCGACACGGAAAATGTCGACGAGTTCATCAACTGTGTGCGTTTCCTTGGCCCGTCTTTCGGCGGCATCAATCTGGAAGACATCAAAGCGCCAGACTGCTTCATCATCGAGCAGCGTCTGCGCGAGCTGATGGATATTCCGGTCTTTCACGACGACCAGCACGGCACGGCGATTATTGCAACGGCCGGCCTCATCAATGCCTTGGAGCTGACGGGACGTGACCTGAAGACGACGAAACTCGTCTGCAACGGCGCAGGAGCTGCCGCAATCGCCTGTGTCGAGCTCATCAAGTCGATGGGTTTTGCTCCTGAAAACATCACCCTTGTCGACACCAAGGGCGTAATCTATCAAGGCCGCACCGAGGGCATGAACCAGTGGAAATCGGCACACGCGGTAAAGACAAAGACCCGCACGCTGGCAGATGCGATGAAGGGTGCCGACGTCGTGTTCGGTCTGTCGCAGAAGGGTGCCTTTTCGGAGGAGATGATTCGTTCGATGGCCGACCGGCCGATCATCTTTGCGATGGCAAACCCCGATCCGGAAATCACGCCGGAGGAAGTCGCGCGCATCCGCGACGATGCCATTATGGCGACAGGGCGATCGGACTACCCGAACCAGGTGAATAACGTTCTCGGCTTTCCCTATATCTTCCGCGGCGCGCTCGACGTGCGGGCAACCACGATCAACGATGCGATGAAGATCGCCGCCGTCAAGGCGCTTGCCAATCTGGCCCGCGAGGATGTACCCGATGACGTCGTTGCCGCTTATCAGGGCAACCGCCCGCGCTTTGGCGCGCAATATATCATTCCTGTGCCCTTCGATCCGCGCCTCATTTCGGCAATCCCGGCTGCCGTGGCGCAGGCTGCGATCGAAACTGGCGTTGCCCGCAAGGTAATCACCGACATGGACGGCTATCGCCGCGAGCTATCGGCAAGGCGTGATCCGATCGCTTCGACCCTTGCGAGCCTCTACGAGCGGGTTCGCCGCCGTCCGAAACGGATGGTTTTTGCCGAGGCGGAAGAAGAGCAGGTCATGCGCGCGGCGATGTCCTACGCCAACCAGCAGCTCGGCACGGCAATCCTTCTCGGCCGCGAAGATCTGATCAGGGCGACGGCGGAGCGGGCAGGGATCGACCTCAACCGGCCGGGACTCGAGATCGTCAATGCACGCATCTCGACCCGCATTGAGGCTTACACCGACTACCTCTATGCCCGGCTGCAGCGGAAAGGCTATCTGCACCGCGATGCACAGCGCCTGATCCACAACGATCGTAATCATTTCGCCGCGACGATGGTGGCGCTTGGCGATGCAGATGGCATGGTGACCGGCATCACGCGCAATTATTCGACGGCGCTGGAGGACGTGCGGCGCTGCATCGACGAGAAGCCGGGCCACCGTGTCATCGGCGTGTCGCTGGTGATTGTCCGCGGCCGCGCGGTCTTTGTCGCAGATACCGCGGTTCACGATATGCCTACCGCCGAGGAGCTGGCCGATATCGCCGAAGAAGCGGCAGGCCTTGCGCGCCGCATGGGCTATCAGCCGCGCGTTGCGCTGCTCGCCTATTCCACCTTCGGTCATCCTTCGGGCGAACGTTCCGAGCGTGTGCGCGAAGCCGTGAAGATCCTCGACAAGCGCCGCGTCGATTTCGAGTATGATGGCGAAATGGCAGCCGACGTGGCGCTGAACCGAAAGGTGATGGAGCAGTACCCGTTCTGCCGCTTGTCGGCTCCCGCCAACGTGCTGGTCATGCCGGCCTTCCACTCCGCTTCGATCTCGACGAAAATGCTGCAGGAACTCGGCGGCTCGACGGTCATCGGCCCGATCCTTGTCGGCCTGGACAAAGCCGTTCAGATCACCTCGATGGGCGCCAAGGACTCTGACATCGTCAACATGGCGGCGATCGCGGCTTATTCGGCGGGGTAGCAGTCAGGCGCAAGCCCCTTCATCTGCCTGCGTGCACCTTCTCCCCGCTGGAAAGAAGGGACTGGCGGCGCTGCTTGTGTCTCTTGAATTGATCTCGCCGAGCGGATGCGGCAATCTCCCCTTCACCCCCATGGGGGAGAAGGCCACGAAGGGGTCGGATGAGGCGGCGGCACTGCAGGACATCAGAGATAGCGCGTGGCTCGCTACCATCTGCTTCAGCCGGACGAGATTGTCTGTTTGCGCGGCCAGCTCGATCTTCTGGAAAAATCAGCTCGCGAAACGGCCTGCGTCAGCGCCGTAGTAATTCAAATAGCGATCCGAAATGCTTGCGATCGGCAGCACGATCAGTACGTCCGTCGTGTTGAACGAATGGTCCACCACCGCGGTGGAGCCGACCATGGCGCCGAGGCGAAGGTAGCCCTTGATCAGCGGCGGAAGGGCCATCAGCGCCTTCTTCGGGTTGACGGCCTCCGGCGGCATCAGATCCATGCTGCGCGCTTGGCCCGGCAGAGCGCCGACCGCCCATTCGCCCTTGGCAAGGACCGTGTGGTGCAGGAAGGAAAGTGCCAGCGCATGGCTCTCCGGATGCACACCCGGGAAGGAGGCGCAGCCAAACATGGCGCTCATGCCGTGCTTCAAGGCATAGGCCCAATTGCCTTGCCAGAGAAGTTCGACCGTGCGCTTCGTGCGGTATTCCGGCAGCACGCAGGAGCGGCCGAGCTCCATGAAGCGCTTGTCTGGATGACGTGCGAGAAGCTCGCCGATCGCGAATTCGGAAGCCGAGTAAAAACCGCCATTTGCCATCGCCACGTCCTGGCGCAGCAGGCGGTAGGTTCCGACGATCTGGTCTTCGCTATCACCTTCGATCGAGCGGTCGAGGACGAGAAGGTGATCGCAGAATGCATCGTAAGCGTCGAAGTCGCGTTCGCGGCGCATGGCCTCTGGCGGAAGCTGCGCCTGCAATTCCTGAACGAAAACGCGGTAGCGCACATGCTGCGCAGCATCGATCTCGCGAGCAGTGCGGGCAAGGCGGGTCTCCAGGTTGCCGATGCGGCCCAAGACGTCGCCTTCGTTCGGCGCGACGGCCGCTGCAGGCCGAGAAACCTCCGCCGTTGTGTCGCGATTAAGGATGTCGATGGACATGATGATTCTCCCGTTGCCGGCTCATGGCGTGTCATAAAACACTTCTGTACGACAGGAAAGTGACATGGACTTTACGGAAAAACGACGCTTATGTCACTCTGCTCAGAGCGCTTCGGCTCGGCGGGCGGAAAGTGCTGCGACGGCATGGACTTCCGTCAGTAGCCGGATTGGGTCGACAGGTTTCAGCATCACGCGGTTTGCACCGGCAAGCAGGACCTGGCGGCGCGACTCGTCGCGTTTGTCGGCAGTCAGCACGATGACCGGCACCGCAACGACCTGCAGCCGCCGTTCGTGACCGCGCAGCCGGCCAATCATTTCAACACCTTCGCCGCCCGGCATCGTGAGATCGCTGATGATGATGTCGGGGCGCATGCTGCCTTCGGCAAGTGCGCAATCCAGCAACGTCTCGAAGTCTTCGACATGGTGAACCTTATGTCCGCCCTTCTCCAGCACAGCGCGGACAAGCATCGCATTGATCGGGTCGTCTTCTCCGAGAAGGATATTCATCCCGCCTGGCATATTCGCTTCGGGAATGGCGGCGGTAAAGCCGGGCTGGTTGTCGTTCAGCGCATCGCGCTTTTCCATGCCGCGCATGCGTCCGCGAAGCACGTCGATCAGCGACTGTTCGCGAAGAGGCCGAATAAGCCAGGCATCGAAGAGATCAAGCGGATGGGCGTTACGCTCTTCCGGATTGACGAGAAGGGTCTTGCGCAGGCCAAGCGCGGCAATTTCGACGCGGTCGGCAAGATGCTCTGTAAACTCCGCGGACATGCGATGATCGACGATGATATCCGTCGGGCGATGGTCGCTGCCGGCAATGTAGAGAAGCGTCTCCCGGGCTTTTTCGCCGTCGGCGACCAGATGGCAATCGCCGCCGAGAGCGACGATGGTCTCGGCGATTGCGGCGCGGGCTGCACCGGCCGGGGCAAGAAGCACGACGATATTGCCGCAAAGCAGCGATTTGCGGCTGCCGCGAGCCTCTAGCGGAATGTTTGCAGGAAAGCGGATCGTGAATTCGCTGCCCCTGCCCTTTTCGCCGGCGACCGTCAGAGAACCGCCGAATTCGCGCATGATGCGGGCGGAGATGGTGAGCCCGAGCCCGGTGCCGCCGCTCTTTTCCGTCATGGTTCCTCCCTGCTCGAATTCGCCGAAGATTCGCGCATGCTCCTCCGCTGTCATCCCTGGGCCGGTGTCCGTCACCGTTATCATGAGATCGTCGTCGCGCAAGGATACGCGGATGAAGACGCCGCCCACCTGGGTGAACTTCACCGCATTGCCGATGACGTTGAAAAGCACCTGACGCAGCCGCGCCGGATCGAAACTCATGAATTCCGGCACGTCGGAAGAGACCGTCGCACCGATCTCGATGCCCTTTTCGTGGGCACGGTGTGCCAGCATTTCGACGACGCTTTCCAGCAGCTGGCGCAGCGATTCGGTGCGCGGACGAAGCTGGAAGCGGCCGACTTCGATTGTGGAGAAATCGAGGAGGTCTTCGACGAGTTGGGCGAGCGCATGGCCTGACTGGCGGATGCCGTCGATATAGTTCTGCTGCTCCTGGGTCATCTGCGCCTGGCTCAGCAGATGAGTCATCCCGAGAATGCCGGATAGTGGCGTTCGGATTTCATGGCTGACGGTCGCAAGCAAGCGGGATTTCGCCGCACTGTTGTACTCGGCCTTTTGGCGTGCCTCCTCGCGCGCCTGGGCTGAAAGGCGCTCGGCGGTCACGTCACGGGCGACGCTCTGGAGCAGCAGACGGCCATTCGACGGATCGCGGGTGACGACGTCATGCCAGGCGAAGATGCGCTGGCCTTCCGGCGTCGAGATCTCGACATCGAAGCGATATGGCTCGGCGCCAGGGCGGAAGGCGATGCCGAGTTGTTCGCAAGTCTGTCCCTCAGGCTTCAGACGGCCCGTCAGGCGGCGAAAAGTGGCATTGGCGCCGATGATCCGCCGGTCAATGGTACGGGTAACGGTTATGTCGCCGAGGGCGTCATGAACATTGGCGAAAAGTTCGGCAGCATCGCATGCATGCGGCTGGTTGCCGGTCCGCTGGCGCAGCTTCATCAGCAATACATGACCGAGAAGTGCTGCGGCAAGGATTGCAAGGCCGGCGGAAAGTAGCAAAGGTCCGCCCGCTTGCCCGAGTGCAAGGAGTGCGATCGCAGCAAAAAGGCCAAGGCCGCCGAGCCAGTAAAAGAGCAGGGTGCGCAGCGGATGCTTTTGCTTTGGAGCTGCCGGCGCCAGAGGCACGACCTCGTCCGCCGGCCGCAGTTCATGCGGCTTGGCGGCCGCGCCGAATGCGGCGGCGAGACGTTCCTGCAATTGAGCCAGACTGTGCATAATTGCTGGCTAGCATATTCGCCGTTCCGAATGCCTTCAGGAAAAGCCTAAGATTTTAGCTTTCCGTCTTTTTCGGCTGCAAAAGCTCATCGAGAATGACGCAACCGGCGCCCACCGTGATGAAGCTGTCGGCAAGATTGAAGACGGCGAAGGACCAGCTTTCGGTGTGGAAGAGAATGTAGTCGATGACGTGGCCGTAGAGGAAACGGTCGATCAGATTGCCGAGCGCACCGGCAATGATCAGCGCAAATCCGCTATGCGCAATCCAGCGGTCCTTCGAGGTGCGATGCCAGAGCCAGATGACGAAGGCCACGATGACGATCCGCATGCCGACGATGAACCAGCCGTCCATGCCCGACAGCATCGAAAAGGCGACGCCGAGATTGTAAGTGCGGTAGAGCGCCACCATCGGGATCATCGGCACGGCTTCCTGCAATGGCAGATAGCGATCGACTGCGATCTTGACGATCTGGTCGATAGCGACCGCGACGAGAATGAAGATCAGGATCGGCAGCGGGCGCGACAGGAGCGCCGGACGGTCAAGCGTCTTTTCGGTCATTTGCCCTCGGAAAGCGAAAGGAGATGGCGCCGCGCTTCGAAAAGCATCACGGCACTTGCAACGGCGAGATTGAGGGAGTCTGCACGACCCTGCTGCGGGATGCGTGCAAGTGCGTCGGCTTCCTTAGCCAACTGGTCCGGCAGGCCGGACTGCTCGTTGCCCATGAGGAGAACGACCGGCCTCTTCTTGTAATCGATCGTGCGGTAATCGACCGAACCTGCAAGGTGCGTGGCGACGACGGCCACGCCGGCAGATTTCTTCCAGCCGACGAATTCTTCCGGCGTTGCCTTCGCAACGGGCACGGCGAACACGGAGCCCATCGTGGCGCGCACTGTTTCAAGGGAGAAGGGGTCGGTCGTTTCCCCGACGAGGATGACGCCGGAGGCGCCTGCGGCATCCGCCGTGCGGATGATTGTGCCGAGATTGCCGGGATCGCGTACCCGATCAAGCGCGATCCAGGTCTCGCCGTCCTTCGGACGGATGTCCTTCAGCAGCTTCCAGCGGCTCTCGAAAATGCCGACCACCATCTGCGGATTGTCACGCCGCGTGATCGAGGAAATGATCTTTTCGCTGACTTCGAGGACGAGGCCGCCGGAGGCTACGGTTTTCGCCGCCATCTGCTCGACCAGCGGCTTGCCCTTGGCCGCCTTGGCATAAACCAGCGTGCGGATCGCCCAGCCGAGCTCGATCGCGTCGATGACCAGCTTTAGGCCCTCGGCCATGAAGGTGCCGCTCTCTTCGCGCGACTTCTTGTTGGTCAGCGCCTTGATGTCCTTGATGATCGGATTGGCGAGCGACGTCACCTCTTTCACATGTCCGACCTTGTGGGGGCCATGGCCCCGATGTTCATGGCTCATTTCGGCACCCAGCGGGAGAAGAGGGAGGTCGACAGCGCGCGGCCCCGCGTCTTGCCGTCAAGGCCCGCCTCGCGGATCACGAGCTCGCCGGATTCGACCACGCCGCCTGCGCCGCGCATCGTCTCGCGCATCAATTCGTGGATCGAATAGAAGCTTGCACGGATCGAATAGGCGGTCAGCACCAGGCCAAGCGCCTGAGGCGACAGGATCTCGCGGCAGACATCGAGCATCAATGGCAGGTGTTCGAAGAGATGCCAGACTTCGCCGTTCGGGCCACGGCCGAATTTCGGCGGATCGGTAAGGATGATGTCATAGGTACTGCCGCGGCGCTCCTCACGGAGGATGAACTTCATCGCGTCTTCGCAGATCCAGCGGATCGGCAGTTTCTCCAAGCGGCCGAGCGCCTGATTTTCACGCGCCCAGCCGATTGCCTTCTTGGAGGCGTCGACATGGGTAACTTCCGCACCGGCCGCCGCCGCGACCAACGACGCGACACCTGTATAGCCGAAAAGATTTAGGACCTTCAGCGGACGGCCGGCAGCCTCGACCTGCTCTTTCATCCAGCTCCAGTGGACGATCTGTTCCGGAAACACGCCGACATGGCGGAAGGAGGTAAAGCGCCCATAAAAATCGACGCCGAGAAGATGCAGCGGCCAGGTCTCGCCGAGCGCCTCCTTCGGAAAGCGCCAGCGGCCGGTGCCTTCCTCGTCCGTATCGCCGGTAAAGATCGCATCGACCTTTTCCCAGACATGAGATGCCAGCGACGGCTGCCAGAGCGCCTGACCCTCGGGGCGGACGATGCGATAGGGGCCATATTGCTCGAGCTTCAGGCCGGTGCCGCTGTCGATGAGGTGAAAGTCGCCTGCGCCGAGGGATTCCAGAATGACAGGAACGCGCTCATGAGGACGGTCGCCCATGCGCTCCTTTAGCGGCCGCTCGCTTGCAGCAGGCGCGGTCGCCTCTCGCACGGTCTCCCGCGCGGCCACAGGTTTGACCGCTTTTGGCGGGTGGCTCGAGCGTTCGTCATTGCGGCGATTGCCGGGGGAGCCGGCAGATTGCGCCTTATGGCCCGGCCGGCGCTCTTTCTGTCTCAACGTGATTTCCGCGTCTCAAGTTTGATAGAGCCCGTGCAAATAGCATCCCCAGTCACCTTGGCAAAGTGCTTTCCCGCTGTGATAAGTTTAGAGAATTGAAACGGGAGGATTTCGATATGGACATGACCGGCGAGGAACGCATCAATGCGTCGCGCGATGCGGTGTGGGTAGCCTTGAACGATCCAGAGGTCTTGAAGCGATGCATCCCCGGCTGTCAAAGCCTCGAGATGAGATCGCCAACCGAGCTTACGGCGGTCGTCAAGGTCAAGATCGGACCGGTCTCGGCGACCTTCAACGGTGAGGTGACCCTGACAAATGTCAACGCGCCGGAGAGCTATACGATTTCGGGTGAGGGCAAGGGCGGCGTTGCAGGCTTTGCCAAGGGCGGGGCCGACGTCACCTTGAGGACGGAAGGTGCAGAGACAGTGCTGCAATATGCGGCAAAAGCGCAGGTCGGCGGCAAGCTTGCCCAGCTTGGAGCGCGGCTGGTGAATTCGACGTCGCAAAAGCTTGCGCAGCAATTCTTTGCAGATTTCAATGCTGTCGTTAGCGAAAAGGCCGCGGAATAGTCGCTATTGGCGTGGCACAGTCTTTGGCCTCTTCTAATTCGCATCCATGAATTACATAGTCAGAAATTCCCGCCCTTCGGACAATGGGCAGCTCGGCGACATCTATCTCAACGAGCGCAGGCAGACCTTCACCTGGGTCGATCCCGGCAAGTTCAGCCATGAGGATTTTCTCGCCCATTCGCAGGGTGAAATTGTCTGGGTTGCCGAAGCACCTGATGGCGAGATCGCCGGCTTCATGACGCTGTGGGCCGCGGATGATTTCATCCACATGCTCTACATCCGCAAGGAATGGCAGGGCAGGGGTGTCGGTACCGCGCTGCTGAAGGCTCTGCCGGAGTGGCCGCGCCGCAGATACCGGTTGAAGTGCCTGATCAACAACAGAAACGCCAAGACATTCTATGCCGGCCGCGGTTTCGTGGTCACCGGTAGCGGCACTTCGGCTGAAGGCGACTACGAGGAACTGAGCTTTATTCCTGCCTGACGTTCGATCAGCGGGAAGGCAATTGACCGGCGATCTCTTCGGCGCGGGTCTTGTGCCGGTCCGCCTCGCTGTGCCAGCGAACGGCCTCCTTCGCCTCGATTTTCGCGCGCTTGCGGTGTTTGCCCTGCGTGAGCCATGTGGCGGCCGATCCGATCAGCATGCCGATAATCAGCGCGATGAAGATGAAAACGAAGAACGGCGCAGAAACCGCGAGAACCTGATCTTCGGGCCGGAAGGGGTTGAATGCCAGCGACACGCTCTGCCGGTTGGCAACGCAGAAGGTGATGAGAATGATGCCGAGCGGCAACAAAATCAAAAGGTTGATGATCTTCTTCGCCATCCGTGGCCTCCGCGCGTGGTTGCGCCGCTTCGATACGGCGCATGACTGCTCAGCAGAATAGAAAGGTGCGCGCGAGGTTCAAGCGCGATTTCGACGCAGTCCGGATGAAGTTCAATCGTCGTGGTCGGCCTGGCCGGGGTTCAGCCGTTCGCGCAACTCCTTGCCGGTCTTGAAGAAGGGCACCCACTTCTCCTCGACGAAGACGGCGTCGCCGGTGCGCGGATTGCGGCCGGAGCGCGAAGGGCGGTTCTTGACGGAAAATGCACCGAAGCCGCGAAGCTCGACGCGGTTGCCCGCTGCGAGCGCATCGGTGATCTCGTCGAGAACCGCGTTGACGATATTCTCGACATCCCGGTGATAAAGATGCGGGTTGCGCGCGGCAACGATCTGCACCAATTCCGACTTGATCACGGTCGCCCCCTTAAATTATTGATTTCTTATCAATCGCGGCCAACCTGCCAAACTGAAACGAGCCCGTCAAGGAGCAACTTTTGTGGCAGAATGCCCTCGATGTTCTGGCTCTTCACGAGATCGCCATAGCCAAACAGAACTGCGAGCTTCGAAACAGCCCCTGCGAGCAGAAACGGCGTATTGCTCTTCTTGTCCCAATCCACGACCGGAAGATCCTTGCCGACGTCCCTCCCAGCGAGATAATCCCGGATTTCCGTGTCGCCGCCGACCCGGTCGATGAGCTTGACCTTCGCCGCTTGCCGGCCGGTGAAAATAGTGCCGTCGGCGAGCTTCAGCACCTCGTCGCGCGGCAGCTTGCGGCGGTCGACAACCAAGTCGACGAACCAGGCGTAGCTGTCCATGACCATATTGTTGATCATGGTTTTCGCTTCTTCACTGGCAGCATGGAAAGGCGATGGCTCTGCCTTCAGCGGCGACGACTTGATCTCTTGCAGCGAGACGCCGAGCTTGTCGAGCAGCGGTTGGATCTGCGGATACTGAAAGATCACGCCGATCGAACCGGTGAGCGAACTTTCTCCGGCAATGATCGTATCGCCAGCGGCAGCGATCATATAGCCCGCGGAAGCGGCAAGCGTTCGGATATCGGAGACGACCGGCTTCTTCGCCGCAATCGCCCGGATCGCTTTGAATATTTTTTCGCCGCCATAGGTCGTGCCGCCCGGCGAAGAAATGGAGACGATGACGCCTTTGACGCGGTTGTTTTCTTCGATCTTCTTCAGCCTCTCGAGCAACTCGTCGTCGTCGGTTATGAGGCCGGAAATCGTCACATGGGCGATGTGCGGCCGCTGCGTGGCGATGTCGCCTGCGACGAATTGGTAGAGAGCAAAGCCGAGCGCGACCAAGAGCACCACCGCCGCAATACGCCAGAAGCCGAGTTTGCGGCGAAGCCTGCGGCGATCCGCGATCGTCGAACTGTCCATAAGGTCCTCCAGAGCCGGCGCGCCGGCTTCATTCAACATGGCATCAGATAAGGCGGCATTCCTTCTTCGGAAATGTCGATTTACCTCGTTTTCATGCCTTGCTTGCTAGTTGCAGAAAAAAATCCATATTGGCAAGCTAGTGTAATAATGCGAAACGATCTGTGATCGGTGGATGTAGTCCCTATATAGGGTTGCCGATCAACTGACACGGACATGTTAATGCTCAACACATTGAACAGCAGCGGGAAGCCTGCCTTTGCCAGGCCTGTAAGGAGCGCCTATGCGGCTGCCCTCTTCCATTCTGCACGTGTCCGCCGCCTGAAGATATTGCTGCCTGTCGCTGCCGTCATCATTTCGCTTGCCTTCATTGCAGTCTCGATGGTCCGGGCATACCTGCCCGAGAATCTCAAGATCGAGGGCGCTAAGATCGAAAACGGCAAGATCGTCATGGAAAAGCCGGCGATCGCCGGGCGCAATGCCGACGGAATCAACTATTCGATGCTTGCCGAGCGCGCGCTGCAAGACATCAAGAATCCGAACCTTATCACGCTCGAAACGATCAAGGCTGCGGTGCCGGTCAACGATGATCTGATCGCCCGCGTCGAGGCTGCCACGGCCGACTATGACCGATCCACGGACAACCTTGCGCTGAGGGACCCATTCACGATTTTGCTGAGCAACGGTCTGACGGCGAAATTTCAATCTGCCAAGCTCGATATCAAGGGCGGCAAGATGACGACAGATGATCCTATCGAGATTCAAAAAGACGGCGCTTCGATTGTTGCGCAGTCGCTCAAGATGACCGATAAGGGGCGCGTGATCACATTCGAGGGGAATGTTCGCATGAATGTCGATCCATCCGTCATCCGTAAACAGGGCACCTAACAGCCGGGTCACTCATGACAATAGATTGTCACTTTTCACTTCGTAAGTCTGGCGTAACACTTGGCGGCAGCGCCCTGGGGCTTCTACTGATGGCAGGGGCGGCCTTTGCACAGGCGACGACCAGCCAGATGGATGGCCTGAAGCTCGACAGCAATCAACCGATCCAGATCGAAAGCGACAAGCTCGAGATTCACGATCAGGAGCACAAGGCCGACTTCACCGGCAATGTGAAGGTCGTTCAGGGGAAGACGACCCTGCAGGCCGGTCATATGACGGTCTTTTACAAGGCACAGGGCGGCGACGCCCAACCAAACGGCGCAAAGGCCGACGCCGGAGCGGCGTCCATCTCATCGGGCAATGCCGACATCGACCGTATCATCGTTACCGATAAGGTTTTCCTGAGTTCCGGCACGCAGACGGCGACCGCCGACAACGGCTCCTTCGACATGGCCCAACAGCTCTTCGTCCTGAAGGGTGAAAAGGTTGTGCTGTCGGATGGGCCGAACGTCTTCACCGGCTGCCAGCTCACGGTTCATATGCAGACCGGACAGGCGCAACTGGATAGCTGCGGGGGGCGCGTCCAGATTCAGCTTGATCCGAAATCCCAGAAAAAGAACTGAGACCGGCCGCCCGACGTGAAATTATTCTCGCTTTCAACCATGTTCGGCCGGGCCGGGCCGCAATCTGCCGCGGACTCTGCCGCCGGCGGAGACAAAAGCCGTTACCACGGCACGCTGATTGCACGCGGTCTGACGAAGACCTATAGCACGCGGCGTGTCGTCAACGGCGTGTCGCTGGTCGTCAGGCGCGGCGAAGCTGTCGGCCTTCTGGGGCCAAACGGTGCCGGCAAGACGACCTGTTTTTACATGATCACCGGCCTCGTGCCGGTGGACGAAGGCACAATCGAGATCGACGGCAATGACGTGACGACGATGCCGATGTATCGCCGGTCGCGCCTGGGCGTCGGCTACCTGCCGCAGGAGGCCTCGATCTTCCGCGGCCTGACGGTCGAAGAGAATATCCGCGCCGTGCTCGAAGTGCACGAGAAGGATAAGGCCGAGCGGGAAAAGAAGCTCGATGAGCTTCTGGAGGAATTCCATATCTCCAAGCTGCGAAAATCGGCGGCGGTCGCATTGTCGGGCGGTGAGCGCCGGCGTCTGGAAATCGCTCGCGCGCTCGCAACCGATCCGACCTTCATGCTGCTTGACGAGCCTTTTGCAGGCGTCGATCCCATTTCGGTGGCTGACATCCAGAACCTCGTCCACCATCTGACGGCGCGCGGCATCGGCGTTTTGATCACCGATCACAATGTGCGCGAGACGCTCGGCCTCATCGATCGGGCCTATATCATCCATGCCGGCGAAGTGCTGACGCATGGGCGCGCGAACGACATCGTCAACAATCCGGAAGTGCGCCGGCTTTATCTTGGCGATAAATTCAGCCTTTGATAGGATCGAAGGCGACGGAAATTCACCTTCCTGTCATACTTGCGCTTGACCAAATAGAATAAAAAAGCAATTTTTGGGCCAAGTTGGATTTCCGCGGCCCGAACTCTGCTCGATCGCGGTTTCCCGGAGGAATTGAACGGGAGTTTCGCGTCCGCTATGGCCCTGTCTGCCAATCTTTTCCTGCGACAGAACCAGTCCCTGGTGATGACGCCGCAACTGATGCAATCCATCCAGTTGCTGCAGATGACGCATTTCGAGCTTGTCCAGTTTATTGCGCAGGAAGTCGAGAAGAACCCATTGCTCGAATTTCCGTCAGATGACGCGGAAACGGGCAGTGATAACGATGCACAGGATGAGCCGCACGGCCGTCAGGCCGACGATGATGATGACCGCACCGAGGCGCTTTCCGGGGACTGCTATGACAACGGCAATGACGGCAGCGCCAGCCGGCTGAGCGAAGAGCTGGACGTCAATTATGCAAATGTCTTCCAGGATGACGGGGTCCCGCCGCGGGCCGATGCGCCGGAGCTGATCAGCCAGTGGAAGTCGATGCCGGGGGGCGGCGACGGAGAAAATTACGATCTCGACGATTTTGTTGCAGGCCAGGTCTCGCTCAGGGATCACCTTGCGCAGCAGATTCCATTCATCCTGCCGGATGCGGGAGACCGTCTGATCGCGCAGCAGTTGATCGACCAGCTCGACGAGGCGGGTTACCTGCAAAGCGACCCTGCCGACATCGGCGAAAGACTGGGTAGCGATCCTGCGGCCGCCGAACGTGTTCTTGCCGAGTTGCAGACCCTTGATCCGCCCGGTGTCTTTGCTCGCAGCCTGGCCGAATGCCTGTCGATCCAGCTGAAGCAGAAGGACCGCTTCGATCCCGCCATGCAGGCCCTCGTCTCCAACCTCGAATTGCTGGCACGGCGCGACTTCGCGACGCTCAAGCGGCTTTGCGGCGTGGACGAGGAAGACCTGCTTGATATGCTCGCAGAGATTCGCCAGCTGAACCCGAAACCCGGCAGCGGCTTTGAAACCAGCGTTTCCGAAGCGATCATGCCGGATGTCGTCGTACGTTCGTCATCAGATGGGAGCTGGCTGGTGGAGTTGAACCCTGACACGCTCCCGCGCGTGCTCGTCAATCAGTCCTATTTCGCCCATGTCTCAAAGAACGGCGGTGACTACACGTTTCTGTCCGAATGCCTTCAGAGCGCCAACTGGCTCACCCGCAGCCTCGATCAGCGTGCGAAGACGATCATGAAGGTCGCAAGCGAGATTGTCCGCCAGCAGGATGCCTTCCTGATGCATGGCGTCGATCACCTGCGCCCGCTGAATCTGAAGACAGTTGCCGATGCCATCAAGATGCATGAGTCGACCGTCAGCCGCGTCACCTCGAATAAGTACATTCTGACGCCGCGCGGCCTCTTCGAACTCAAATATTTCTTCACGGTGTCGATCAGTGCGGTGGAGGGCGGCGATAGTCATTCGGCTGAGGCCGTTCGCCACAGGATACGCTCCCTGATCATGCAGGAAAGCACGGATGCGGTCCTCTCCGACGATGATATTGTCGACATGCTGAAGAAGGATGGCATTGATCTGGCTCGCCGTACGGTTGCAAAATACCGCGAGGCGATGAATATCGCGTCCTCCGTTCAGCGGCGGCGGGAAAAGCGGGCATTGGCGAAGGTTGCGGGCTTTTGAAAGTCGAGCTAAATCAACCCTTGCCTGCATATCCCAATCAGCGCGGCGGCACACCCGTTGACATTTCGGCAGTCTGCCGCTAGAAGCCCGCCGCAGTTGGCGCTGCAAACAGCGTTTGGACTTATCCCCATCATCCTCAGGGCGATTGAAGCACACGACTTAAGCCGATATTGCTTGAGTTTGCGTGAAGTGCTTGGATGAGGTCTGGCCTTGGCGTAAACTGGTACCGCAAACCACTATAAGAAGGGAAACTCCATGAGTGTGCGTGTATCCGGTAAACATATGGAAATTGGGGACTCGTTCCGTCAAAGGATCGAGGACCAAATGGACATGGCCATCACGAAATACTTCGACGGGGGATATTCCGGCCAGGTGATTGTGGAGAAATCGAGTTCGCGGTTCTCTGCGGATTGCAAGCTCCATCTTGATAGCGGGGTGGTGCTGCATGCGGCAGGCGAAGCGATGGATCCGCAGCTTGCATTCGATGCCGCTTCGGAGCGCATCGAAAAGCGTCTCCGCCGCTACAAGCGCAAGCTCAAGGATCATCATGCCGGAAACCATCTGAACGGTACGGAAGTCGCCTATACGGTCATGGACGCTGTCCCGGATCATGAAGACGAGGTCCCCGACGATTTCGCCCCGGTAATTGTTGCCGAGAGCACGAAGCAGTTGAAGACCATGTCCGTTGCGACCGCCGTCATGGCGCTCGATATGACGGATGAGCCACTGCTTTTGTTCCGCAGCCCGGGCAAGGAACATTTGAACATCGTTTACCGCAGGCATGACGGTAATATTGGCTGGATCGACGCCGCCAATATCAAGAGCTGACATCCGGGCGATGAGCGGTAGCCACGCCGCTCTCCCAATCATCCGGTTTCGGCGACAGAAGGAAAAAGAAATGGCATTGGCAGATCTGCTGCACCAAGATGCGATCATTCCCGCCCTAAAGGTAAATTCGAAGAAACAGTTGCTTCAGGAGTTGGCGGCAAGGGCCTCCAAGATCACCGGCCTTTCCGAGCGGGAAATTTTCGACGTCGTTCTGCAGCGCGAGCGTCTCGGCTCGACGGGCGTCGGCAATGGCATCGCCATTCCGCACGGCAAGCTCGCAAGCGTCCGCTCGATTGTCGGCGTCTTCGCACGGCTGGAAAGTCCGGTCGATTTCGAAGCGCTGGACGACCAGCCGGTCGACCTGGTGTTTCTGCTTCTCGCTCCGGAAGGGGCGGGTGCCGACCATCTGAAGGCGTTGTCGCGCATTGCGCGCGTGCTTCGCGATCACGATCTCGTCGCGAAGCTGCGTGCCACAGATTCCGCATCGGCGATCTACGCTTTCCTCAATGAAGAGCAAGCATCGAACGCTGCCTGAGCGGTAGACGATCATCTAAAATGAAAGAGGCGCCCGGTTGTCGGACGCCTCTTTTCATGTGTGAAGACGTGTGCCTCAAAACTCTTCCCAGTTGTCCTGAACAACGGCGGCCGAACTGTGCGACTGTGGCGCAGGGCGGCGCGAGGCGGGAGCCGGGGGACGGTAGGCCGGCGTCGGGGTGCGCATCTGCTGCGCCGTCGAGCGCAGCGCCGTGGCGTTGCCCTGAGCGGACACACGGAAGCGAAGGACGAGGGCTTTCAGCGTCTGCGCCTCGTCGTTCAGCGCAACACTGGCTGCTGTCGCCTCTTCCACCATTGCCGCATTCTGTTGGGTCACCTGGTCCATCTGGTTCATGGCCTGGTTAATTTCCTTGAGGCCGATCGCCTGTTCGCTCGCGGAGGCCGAGATCTGGCGGATGAGACCGTTGATGCCCATCACCTGCTCGGCGATCTTATGCAGCGTACCGCCAGCGCGGCCGACGAGATCGACGCCTTCCTTGACCTGGATGGCCGAGGTGTTGATGAGCGTCTTGATCTCCTTGGCTGCAGTTGCAGAGCGTTGAGCCAGCTCACGGACTTCCTGAGCAACGACAGCGAAGCCCTTGCCCGCTTCACCAGCGCGCGCTGCCTCGACGCCGGCATTGAGTGCCAGCAAGTTCGTCTGGAAAGCGATTTCGTCGATGACGCCGATGATGCGCGAGACTTCCGTCGATGACTGTTCGATGCCGTGCATGGAGGCGATTGCTTTCTGTACGACCTCGCCGGATTTTTCCGCATCTTCACAGGCGAGATTGACGTTTTCTGCAGCCGTGCGGGCATTCTCGGCACTTGAATTGACCTGAGCGGTCAGCTCGTTTAGCGCGGCGGCGGTTTCTTCCAGGCTTGCCGCCTGCTGTTCCGTGCGCTTGGCAAGGTCCGAGGCGCTGTTGCTGATTTCGCTGGTGCCGGAGCCAATGTTCACGACGCTGAGGTTCATCGTGTTGATCGTCTCTTCAAGGCTGGCAAGCGCAGCGTTGAAATCCTGCTTCAGCTTGGCGTATTCGCCGGGGAACTCCTCCGTGAGGCGATGACCGAGGTTGCCCTGCGATAGTTCTGAGAGCCCGGCACCGACGATGGAAACGATCTGGCGTTGCAGCGCGACAGACTCCTGCCGCTCGCTTTCCGAGCGGCTGCGTTCGGCTTCAGCGGCACTGCGCTGATTGTCGGCCTCTGCCTCGAGCCGTTGCGTATCGGCAAGCGTAAACCGGAATCCTTCGAGGGCCTTGGCGACGGAACCGATCTCGTCTGCGCGCTCCTGGCCGGTGACCGGCTCTTCGTACTTGCCGTCGCTGAGTGCCTTGACACTTGCAACGAGCAAGCCGAGAGGCTTTTGCACCAAGGAGCGGACGGCAAAATAGAGAGCCAGCATGACGGCACCAAGGACAACAATGCCACCGGCGATCATCATGAAGGTTTGATCTCGCACCGGTGCATTGATGGCGCTGTGGGGAACATCGACGAGTACGACCCAGGTGGCATGAAGATCCGGTACGGCAAACGGATAAACGATGCGATCGAACGGTTCATGGCCATCAAAGTTGAGGTTGCGAACCACACTCGGGGTCATCGAGGCTAGCGCTGTCTTAACTTCGGCCGCGGCTTCGCCGTTGCCGTAGGGTTTCGACATCAGTTCTTTCGTCGGCGCCACGATCCAGTTGCCGTTTTGCGCAACGAGAGTGACACGGCCCGAACCGAAGGGTTGCAATGCCTGCAGTTTGTCGGTGAGGGACTTGAGCGAGATGTCGACGCCTTCGACACCAATCATCTTGCCGCCGGACATGACCGGATAGGCGATGGAAGTCAGCAACGTCGGAACGTCGGTGCCTTCGGCAAGATAGGGTGAGGTGATGGCGCCCTTGCCGGTGTCGGCGGCAAGTTTCCACCATTCGGCGGTATAGTCGTTGTCGAAGGTCGAAAACTGGATGGCGCCATCCCTCGTCTTCGACCAGTAGGGCGTAAATGCGCCGTTCTTGTTCGTGCCCTCATCGAGTTTGTCGGCGATCTCGGCTGTTTTGCCGTCAAAGGCGCCGAGCTGTTCGCAGAACCAGCTTCCAAAGGCAAAGGCATTCTGCTCGAGGTTGGCCTTCAGGATGTTAATGATGCCCTTGCGGTCGAAGGTCTTGCCTTCGTGACCGCGGCCGAGGACGCCCGACATCGAGCGCGCGGCACTCGCCAGCTCGCCGACATTCGCGGCGATCTCGTTGGCGATTGATTTCGCTTCGAGGTTGGCTTGGTCCATCGTCAACGCATGAACGCGATCGCGGGTCTGGCCAATCAGGAAGAAGTTGGAAACCAGTAGGACAAGCGCGATGGCCGCGCCTGTAATGAGGATGAGCTTTGCGGCAAGCGACTTCATGCGGAAGATGGACATGGGTTCCTCGGCAGGGGCGACGCACCGGAGTCGCATTCTCCGGCACGGGGAGGAAATGCCGCGCCGTCATGGAGCAGCCGTGACGTTGCCGGGGCCTTTTAAGAAAAGCCCGGCGATCAAAAGAAAGATCGCCGGAAATCTCTTAAATTTGAATGAAACTATACCGATTCATTCCGCTAATATATTGAGTTGATTCATATTTCTTCGAGTGTCCGGTCAAAATAGACAAGACTATATCTTGTTTGCGACTTCGGCGGACAAGGGAATGGATGGCTGTGCTCCGGCCTTGAGGCAGGCAAGCGAGCCGGCGACGGCGGCCCGGCGCAGCGAAGCCTCGAAATCGAGGCTTTCATCGAGGCTTGCGGCAAAGTAGCCGCAGAATGTATCGCCCGCCCCGACGGTATCCACCGGCTCGATCTTCAGTCCTTTCGCTCGTGTAATGACGCCATCCCGGATTGCGATCACACCGTCGGCGCCGAGCGTCACGATCAACGTCTGCCCAGTCTCTCCGTGCAGGCGTCTCAACGCCGTTTCGCGATCAGCCGGGTTCATGTTGTCCTGGCCAGCAAGCAGCTCGAACTCCGTCTCGTTGGCAATGACGATATCGGCGAGACGTCCAAGCCGCGGGGCGTCCGCAATGAGCGGGGCGAGGTTGAGGACGGTCGTGACGCCCTTGACCTTGGCTGCGGTCAGCGCACGCTCGACTGCCGGGGCGGGCACCTCGAACTGCAGCATCAGGGTATCGCCCTTGCTCATGGCGCCGATCGCCGCATCGGCATCCTCGGCCGCGATGGTCCCGTTTGCGCCCGGCACGACGGCGATCATGTTCTCGCCGTCTCCACCAACAAGGATCAGCGCCGTACCGGTGGGTCCATCGACATGCTTGACGCCTGCAAGGTGGATGCCCGCCTGATCGAGAAGCGTCAGCGCCGGTGCAGCGAATTCATCCTTGCCGACTGCGCCCACCATATGGACCACGCAGCCGGCGCGTCGCGCGGCTAATGCCTGGTTGGCTCCCTTGCCGCCCGCCGCCGTTGCAAAACCGTTGCCGGCCACCGTTTCGCCAGGCTTTGGCAGGCGATCGGTCGTGGCGATGAGGTCCATGTTGATGGAGCCGAAAACTGTGATCATAAAGGGTGTCCTGTCATGCTTCTTATGGCGACGGACACTGCCCGATGGGCTCACTCTTCGTCAACCACCCTGAGTTTGAGAAGGCCAGTGCGGCTTTCGACCGACTTCGCCGGAGGTCCGCTTTCAGGTTCCTCCTTGAGCGCTTCTGCGCCCTCGAATTCCAGCGCTTCGATTTTTGCGCCGCGTTTGGAGAGTTTGTCAGTGGACGTGATGATCTGATCAACATCCCGCTGTGCCTGGGAAAAATGCGTCTGCAGTTTGCGCACGCGCTCATCGAGCCGCCCGAGATCGTCCATCAGGATCGCTACCTCGCCCTGGATGACGTGCGCCTGCGCCTGCATGCGCTGATCCTTCAAAACGGCCTGGATGACCTGTATCGACAGCATCAGCAGCGAAGGCGAAACAATGACGATGCGGGAACGATGCGCTTTGTGGACGACCGGCTCGAAATTCTCATGAATTTCAGCGAAGATCGATTCCGAAGGAACGAAGAGAAAAGCCGTATCCTGCGTCTCACCCTGGATAAGATACTTCTCCGATATATCGCGGACATGGATTTCCATATCGCGGCGGAATTGCTGCGAGGCAAGCTTGGTTGCGTCCGGCGTGCCCGCGTCGCGAATGGCATTCCAGGCTTCGAGAGGAAACTTGGCATCGATGACGAGCGGCGGTGCACCGTTCGGCATGCGCACGGTGCAGTCCGGCCGCGAGCCGTTGGAAAGCGTTTGCTGGAAAGCATAGGCGCCCATCGGCAGACCGTCGGCGACGATGGTCTCCATACGCGACTGGCCGAAGGCGCCGCGCGTTTGCTTGTTGGAGAGGATAGCCTGAAGCCCGACGACATCCTTCGCCAGCGTCTGGATATTGTTCTGAGCTGCATCGATGACAGCGAGCCGCTCCTGCAGGCGCTGAAGGTTCTCATGCGTCGATTTCGTCTGTTCGCTGATCGTCGTGCTGACACGCTGCGACATGCCGTCGAGGCGCTGACCGATCGCCTGGTTGAGTTCGGCCTGACGCGTTCCGAAGACCTCAGCCATGATCGAAATGCGTCCCTGCATCTCGGCCTGAATCTTCAGGAGCTCGGCCATCCGGGCATCGGCTTCCGCGGCCCGGATCGCTGCCTCCTCATCCTGTTCGCGCCGCAGGTTGCTGTTCCTGACCAGCAGGAACACGAGCACCACGACAACGACAGCGACAGCGCCACCGGCAAGCGCGAGGATGGTCGGGCTGAGCCCGGCGATCGAAATTGTCAGCGATTCGGTAACATTGTTCATTCGCGCACAATAACAAACCCGCCGGCGATGGCTAGATCAAAACGTGAACAAATCCACAGCGCGATTTCGTGGGCAAAGTGCCGCCGCACTGCGGCACGAAGCTCCTGAAGATCGCCGCCCGAATTTAACGAATACTCAACTATATTTTCCAATTGTCGTTTCCGAAGAGACCTCTATCGCACCATGCGCCAGGACAGAAATACAGTATGACCGCTCAGCAATTCGAAAACGCACTCAAGCAGCGCCTTGATTTCATCGAACTCGACAGCGAGGCGAGAAAGACGATACGCGAACTGCGCCCGGTCATCGGCGAACTGATCGGCGGCGCGCTGGACAAGTTTTATGGCAAGATCGCCAGGACGCCCGCTGTGGCCGGCTTCTTTTCCGACAAGACGCATGTCGGCCACGCCAAGAAACGCCAGGAGGATCACTGGGCGAACCTTGCCGGCGGCAATTTCGACGAGAGCTACGTGAACGGCGTCACCGCCGTCGGCAGGGCGCATGCCCGCATTGGCCTTGAACCGCGCTGGTATATCGGCGGTTATGCGATCGTCATGGCAGAACTTGTCAAAGGCATCATGGAAAAGCAGTGGCCGTCACGTTTCGGCCATCAAAAGGGCAAGGCGCTTGCCGAGAAGCTCGCCTCGGTCATCAAGGCCAGTATGCTCGACATGGACTATTCAATTTCTGTCTATCTCGATGCGCTGGAAGAGAAGCGGCGCAAGCATGAAGAGGAGCGTGCCAAGGCGGAAGCGGATCAGGCGATTGCGCTCGAGCATCTGCGTCGCGGATTGGAAGCTCTTTCAAAGGGCGATCTCGAAGCAACGCTGCCGGCGGACCTGCCGGGCAATTTCCGCCACATGGCGGAGGACTATAACCGCGCCGCGGCGGCCCTTCGCGCCTCGTTCGCATCGGTGCGCAGCAGTTCCGGCGAAATTTTAAGCGGCACCGACGAAATTTCCAAGGCGACCGACGATCTGGCGATGCGCACGGCGCAACAGGCGGCCGGCATTGAGGAGAGCTCTGCTGCGCTCCAGCAGCTCTCCGTCAGCGTTGGCCAGACCGCAGCAAATGCCGAGAAGGCATCCGGTGCGGTGCGCGAGACGCAGGAGAAGGCGAAGAGTTCAGGTGAACTCGTGACAAGCGCGGTGTCGGCCATGGCGGGTATCGAGAAGTCGTCCGCCGAGATAGCCAAGATCATCGGCGTCATTGACGAAATCGCCTTCCAGACGAACCTTCTGGCACTTAACGCCGGCGTCGAGGCCGCGCGTGCCGGCGAGGCGGGCAAGGGCTTTGCAGTCGTCGCACAGGAAGTGCGCCAGCTCGCGCAGCGCACTGCCGATGCAGCCAAGGAGATCAAGAATCTGATCTCGGAAAGTTCCATGCAGGTGAATGAGGGCGTCGGCATCGTCAGCAGTACCGGCGAGGCACTTAGCGATATGATCAGCCGTATCGACATCATCAACCGCTTCGTCGCCGATATCGCAGCGGCAGCGCGTGATCAGGCGACAGGGGTAAACGAAGTCAGCATTGCGATCCGCAACATGGACAAGATCACGCAGCAGAACTCAAGCATGGTAGAACATACCTCGGCAGAGAGCCGTCACTTGCGCGCGGAGGTGGATAACCTCGTGGCGCTGCTGCAGCACTTCAATATCGGCTCGCAGGAGCGTCTGGCGCCGGCCTCCCGCCGCGCGGCCTGACCGAATGCCGCAAATTCCGCAGGGCTGCGCAAAAAAGCACTTTCCGGAGTTTCAGGATAATTCCCTAGCTGGAAAAGATAGGTTATGGGAACGCGATGACCATCAAGCCACTTATCATTCTTCCAGATCCCGTCCTCCGCCAGGTTTCCAAACCGATCGAGCGGGTCGATGCCGATCTCAAGCGTCTTGCCGACGATATGCTGGAAACGATGTATGACGCACCGGGCATTGGCCTGGCCGCAATCCAGGTCGGCGTGCCGCGCCGGATACTGGTGATCGACGTTTCGCGGGAGGGCGAGGAAAAGCAGCCGCAGGTCTTTATCAATCCGAAGATTGTCAAATCTTCCGACGAGCGATCGGTCTACGAAGAGGGCTGCCTTTCCATTCCGGACTATTATGCCGAGGTCGAGCGTCCGGCGACCGTCAGCGTCGAATATCTCGACCGTGACGGCAAGGCGCAGACCGTTGAGGCCGACGGCCTCCTCGCCACTTGCCTTCAGCACGAGATCGACCATCTGAACGGCGTACTCTTCATCGATTATATTTCGCGGCTGAAGAGGGAAATGGTGATCAAGAAGTTCACGAAGGCGGCGAAGTCGGCGAAGGCTCTCTGAGTTGCGTTGAAACTATGGACGCAGCGCATATGATATCGCTGATATCGTAAAGGAGGTGCCGTATGGGCGATCTTCTGATCCGGGATACTTGCGATGCGATGAAACGGAACATCGCTGTGCGTGCCGAGCGAAGGGGTGGCAGCCTTTCCGACGAAGCCAGGCGCCTTGTGCAAAAAGGCATGATCGCCGACGAAACTGTTGCAGATGATGACGATCTAACGGGATGGGACAGTCTGCGTTCGATCCTCGGGCCGGAGAACGACGACGAGGCCGAGGAGTTCGCGAAAATCATGGATGAGATTGAAGCGGACCGAAAGCGTGATTTCTGCCGACCTATCGAGGACTTCGAGTGATCGTCCTTGATACAAATATCACTTCGGAGGTAGCAAAGCCTGCTCCAAGCGAGCGCGTCAAAACATGGATGACAAGGCAGGTAAAATCTGACCTTTATCTCTGCGAAATTGTCATGATGGAGCAGTCTTACGCTGCCGAAGATACTCCCCCTTTGATCACCATGCCGCGATTGCAACGGGCCGTCTGCGGACAAGCGTGAGAGCATGGGGCGGCCGATAGATCCAGGACGCTAGGATTGCCGCCATCTGCCTCGCTTACGGCGCGACGCTGGCGACACGCGAAATAAAAGATTTCGAAGGGCTTGATCTCAGGCTCGTAAACCCGTTTGAAGACGGCTGATCCTAAACCTGGCGAGAGAGAATGTCGTTTCGCATCATTTTCATGGGAACGCCGGAGTTCTCGGTTCCGACCCTGCGCACGCTGGTGGATGCGGGGCATCAGATTGTTGCGGTCTATACGCAGCCGCCGCGGCCGGGCGGACGGCGCGGTCTCGACCTGCAGAAGTCGCCGGTGCATCGAGCCGCCGAACTGCTCGGCCTGCCCGTCTTCACGCCGGTCAATTTCAAGGAACCGGAAGAACGGGAGCGCTTCCGGGCGCTCAACGCGGATGTGGCGGTTGTCGTTGCCTATGGACTGCTGCTGCCGGAGGCGATTTTGAACGGAACGCGCAACGGCTGCTACAATGGCCATGCCTCGCTGCTGCCGCGCTGGCGCGGCGCAGCACCCATCCACAGAGCGATCATGGCAGGCGACGAAAAGTCCGGCATGATGGTGATGAAGATGGACAAGGGGCTGGATACCGGCCCCATCGCGTTGACCCGCGAGGTCGAGATCGGCCCGAACATGACGGCCGGCGAGTTGCACGACAAACTGATGCATGTTGGCGCCAAGGCGATCGGCGAAGCGATGGTAAAGCTCGAAATGGGTGACCTGCCGCTGACGCCGCAGCCGCAAGAGGGCGTCCTTTATGCCGCGAAGATCGACAAGGGCGAGACGCGGATCGATTTCGGCAGGGATGCAAGGGACGTTCACAATCATATCCGCGGACTTTCGCCGTTTCCGGGCGCCTGGGTCGAAGTCGAGATTGGCGGCAAGCCGGAGCGGGTGAAGGTGCTGGGTTCGGAACTTGCGGACGGGCACGGTCCGGCCGGCGAAGTGCTGACGGATGAACTGGTTATCGCCTGCGCATTTGGAGCGGTTCGGCTGACCAGATTGCAGAAGGCCGGTGGCAAGCCGCTTGCGGCGGCGGATTTCCTGCGCGGCACGCCGCTTGCGCACGGCACGAGACTCGCCTGATGCCGCGCTACCGGATGACCGTCGAATATGACGGCGGACCCTATGTCGGCTGGCAGCGTCAGGAAAACGGTCCCTCGGTGCAGGGGGCGATCGAAGCTGCGATCCTGTCGTTAAGCGGCGAGACCGTGTCGATCCGTGGCGCCGGGCGTACCGATTCCGGCGTGCATGCGATGGGTCAAGTGATCCATGCCGATCTTTCAAAGGAATGGTCGGTGTTCAAGTTGCAGAACGCGCTGAATGCGCATCTGAAGCTGGCGGGCGAGCGCGTGTCCATTTTGGAGGTGCAGGTGGTTGGCGAGTTCTTCGATGCCCGCTTCTCCGCCGAGCGGCGGCACTATCTCTACCGCATCATCAACCGCCGGGCGCCGTTGGCGCTCGAGGCGGGCAAGGCCTGGTGGGTGCCGAAGGTGCTCGATCATGAGGTGATGCATCAGGCCGCCCAGATCCTCGTCGGCAGGCATGACTTTTCCACCTTCCGTTCCGCGCATTGCCAGGCAAACAGCCCGGTCCGCACACTCGACCGGCTCGACGTGACGCGGAACGGCGAGCTCATCGAAATCCGCGCGACGGCACAGAGTTTCCTGCACAATCAGATCCGCTCCTTTGCCGGAACGCTGAAGCTTGCAGGAGAAGGAAAATGGACGCCGGAGGATGTGCGTGCTGCGCTTAAGGCGCGTGACCGCAAGGCCTGCGGTCCAGTTGCTCCGCCCGAAGGACTTTATTTCATGCAGGTCGATTATCCGGCAGTGATCACCGATCGGCGCAAGCGGACGCAAGAGAATGGCGATGACGATCTGTCATGACCCCGCCCATGCCAGACCGTTGATCTAAACCGGATAAATGCCGAGGAAGCGCTGGAGATATTCGGCGAGGATCATGGTCGGCACCAGCAGTGCCAGCGTCAGCGCCCCGGCCATCAGCCCGTGGCCGTGAAAGATCATCCGCAAAATCCTTGCAAGCATGAAGACCTGCGCCATCATGAAGACCAGAAGCAGGATCGACACGACGCTGATGGCGCCGGGAATGAAGAAGACCAGCGCCAGCAGCAGGCCGTTGATGTAGGAAAGCGGCACGCCGAGCCAGTTGATGCTGACGACCACGGCGGCAAAGCGATCACCCATGCGGAAGGTAAACAGCAACAGTCCTGCAAACACCAACGGCACGAACCAATTGGCGATTTCGACCAGGCCCAAACGGAAATAGAAGGGAAGGCCGACTTCGACATGCGGCGGCATCGACTGCAGGAAGGCCTGACGCCACCAGAGCCACGAAATGCCCATCGGTGGCAGGCACCAGGCCATCGCCCAGAAGGAGCGGTTGACGCCGCGGTCCGACATATCGAGAAACCGGAAGCCCCGCGTGTCCATGCGGATCAGCAGCCACAAACCCGACAGATAGTATTGAACCTCCCTAAGCCCCGGCATTTGCGAACCATCGCTCGATGAAGGTTTCGTAGATCTGCGTCAGCGTTTCGAGATCGGAAACAGCAACGCGTTCGTCGACCATGTGCATGGTCTGTCCGACGAGCCCGAATTCGACGACCGGGCAATAGTCCTTGATGAAACGCGCATCCGACGTCCCGCCGGTGGTCGAAAGCTTCGGCGCCTTGCCGGCAATGCTCTCGACGGCAGAGGAAAGCGATGCAATCAGTGCGTTGTTGCGGGTGAGGAAGACGTGGCTCGGGCGATCGGCCCAGGCAATGTCATATCTTACCGCCTCGCGGCCGGGGCGCAGGGCGCCATTCTTGGCGGCCGCTTCAAGACGGCGGAGGATTTCGGCCTGCAGCGTGTCGACCGTCCAGGTGTCGTTGAAGCGGATGTTGAAGCTTGCGGCGCCCTTCGCCGGAATGACGTTGGTGGCCGGATTGCCGACATCGATGGTCGTCACCTCGAGGTTCGACGGCTGGAAGTTTTCGGTTCCATTGTCGAATGGGGGATCCATCAGCGCGCTCGTGAGCTGCAGCATGCCGCGCACCGGATTATCCGCCAGATGCGGATAGGCGGCGTGGCCCTGAACGCCGTGGACAGTGATCCTGCCGGAGAGCGAACCGCGGCGGCCGATCTTGATCATGTCGCCGAGCGCATCCGGATTGGTCGGCTCGCCGACGAGGCAGGCATCCCAGCGCTCGCCGCGTTCTGCCGCCCATTGCAGGAGCTTGATCGTGCCGTTGATGGCGGGGCCTTCCTCGTCGCCGGTGATCAGCAAGGAAATCGAGCCCTTCGGATTGCCGTGTTTTTCGACGTACCGGGAAACGGCTGCCACGAAGCATGCGATCCCGCCCTTCATGTCGACCGCACCACGACCGAAGAGTTCGCCGCCTGAAATTTCCGCGGCGAAGGGGGGATGCGTCCAGGCGGCTTCGTCGCCAACCGGCACGACATCCGTGTGTCCCGCAAACATGAGGTGCGGGCCATCACTGCCCAGGCGGGCGTAGAGGTTTTCGATGTCGGGCGTGCCGGCTTCCGTCGCCTTCACCTTGTCCACCTTAAAGCCCAGGGGCGAAAGCATGGCGTCGAGCGCAGAAAGTGCGCCGCCTTCGGCAGGCGTCACGGAGGGGCAGCGGATGAGCGTCTGGAGATTGGCGACGGGATCGGTGGCGGTCATGAGGGTCGAATTATCCGGCGGGAATGGCAAAGACATGGCAAGGCGGCGAACCGCCTCGCTGAAAACAACGCCGTTTGTTTACCGGATCGGAATCCGGCTGTCACTGAAAGCTTAGTCGCGCAGCAATTCATTGATGCCGGTCTTCGACCGGGTCTGCTCGTCGACGCGCTTGACGATGACGGCGCAATAGAGATGCGGTGCCGGTTGGCCGTTTGCCATGGTCTTGTTGCCGCTCGACATCGAACCGGCAACGACAACGGAGTAGGGCGGCACTTCGCCATACATGACGTTGCCGGTGGCGCGATCGACGATCTTGGTTGACTTGCCGATATAGACGCCCATGCCGAGAACTGAACCCTCGCGGATGATGCAGCCTTCGACGACTTCCGAGCGGGCGCCGATGAAGCAGTTGTCTTCGATGATCGTCGGGCCGGCCTGCATCGGTTCCAGCACGCCGCCGATGCCGACGCCGCCGGAAAGATGCACATGCTTGCCGATCTGTGCGCAAGAGCCGACCGTCGCCCAGGTGTCGACCATCGTGCCTTCACCGACATAGGCACCGAGATTGACGAAGGAAGGCATCAGCACGACGTTCTTGGCGATATAGGCCGAGCGGCGGACGACGCAGTTCGGAACGGCCCGGAAGCCCGCGGCGCGATACTGGTTCTCGCCCCAGCCTTCGAACTTGGAAGGCACCTTGTCCCACCAGGTGGAATTGCCGGAGCCGCCCTTGACGACTTCCATGTCGTTCAGGCGGAAGGAAAGCAGTACGGCTTTCTTGAGCCACTGATTGACCGTCCAGACGCCATCGGCGCCGCGCTCGGCGACGCGAGCCTTGCCACCGTCGAGAAGCTCGAGCGCTGCTTCCACGGCTTCGCGAACTTCGCCTTTCGTCGACGCGTTCACGTTGTCGCGGTTGTCGAAGGCAGCTTCGATGGTCTTTTCGAGGGATGCGAGGTCGGTTGCGCTCATGAGAATTCCTTAAACTTCGAGCTTTATCCTGAAGACTAAGAAGTCTCCGGGAATTGTGATCGGCGGGATGCGATCTGCTCTATCGCATGAGCGGCTAAAATGGAATGATTTTTCGAACGAGATCGTTTCTGTATTCAAGGTGTTATAGACAGACCCGGCAAGTGTTGCCGGCATTTTTGAAGGGCATTCTGAAATGGCGAAGGGAAAAAACGGCAAGCTCAGGCGCAAGGACGGAGTCTGGGCTCCGCTGAAGTCGAGCGAGATCGACAGGCATCGCGCACTCGCCGTGCCGAAGACGCCGCAAACGCTTTCTCCTTCCTACCGCCTGGCCTATGCCGACGACGACTTTCTCTGCCGCGAGGAACTGCGGCCGATCCGTCTCCAGCTTGAACTTTTGAAGGTCGAGATGATGTTGACGGAACGCGGCATCAAATCCACCGTCGTCATGTTCGGCGGCGCGCGTATTCCGGCCCCCGGTCAGAGCGCATGGGCAGCCCGCAACGACATGCAGCGCGCCAATCTGGAGGCGGCGTCCATCTATTATGACGAAGCGCGCAAGTTCGCCCGGCTCTGCTCGAAATATTCCGCTGGTTTCGATTTCCATGAATATGTGATCGTCACCGGCGGCGGCCCGGGCGTCATGGAGGCGGGCAACCGCGGAGCAGCCGACGAAGGCGCGCCCTCGATCGGCCTCAATATCGTGCTGCCTCACGAGCAGGCCCCGAACGCCTATGTGACGCCGGAGCTCAGCTTCAACTTCCACTACTTCGCGATCCGCAAGATGCATTTCATGGTACGCGCGAAAGCGATTGCGGTGTTCCCGGGCGGCTTTGGAACCCTCGACGAATTCTTCGAATGCCTGACGTTGATCCAGACGGGACGCATGGAAAAGATGCCGCTCATTCTCTTCGGCGAGAAGTTCTGGCGAAGCATCGTCAATTTCGACGCACTTGCCGAATTCGGGACGATCGCGCCTGACGACGTGACGCTGATCAGCTTCGTCGATACGGCAGATGCCGCCTGGAAGATCATCCAGGATTTCTATGAGCATCAGGAATAGAAAACCGGCCACGATGTGCGACGGCCTCAATAGCGGTAAGTCCTTGCTTACAGGAACGGCCGATTAGGCATGTCATCGATCGAGATCGCGCCGTCCTTGTTGCGATCCATGCGGATGAAAAACTTGTCAAAGGTTGCCTCGGCTTCCTGCTTGGAGATCTGGCCGTTCTCGTCGGTGTCCATGCGGCGCATCATCGACGTAAACATCATCCTGCCACCGTCGCGCATCCCCCAGCGCTTGTCGCCTGGGCCGCGATCGGCGCCGCCGCGGTCACGCTCGGCGCGCTTCGGTATCTTCGGCTGGCCACCGTTGTCGGCCGTCTGCGGAGCGTTGGGCACGGCGTCGTCATTGGCACCCAATTGGTCATCCGGTGCGTTGCGGTCCTCCATTTGGGCTTCATGGTGCTTGCGGATTTCGCCCGGTGTCAGCGCCCCGTCGTTGTTCGTATCGATCGCGGCAAAGACCTTCTCGTTGCCGTCCTGGGCTTCCTGTTTGGAAATCTGGCCGTCCTTGTTGGTGTCGAACTGCTTCAACATGCGCACAAAGGCAACCTCGCGCATTGCTTCAGCGCGCATACCGTCGCCCGTCATCTGGCGCGGCGGTTGGCGGGCCCTGTCGCCTGGAGCGGCAAAACTGCCGCCGGCTGCAGCACCGATCATGACGGAGGAAAGTGCGATCAGTATCAGCTTGTTCCGAGACATCATATTTCCTTTCGGGTTCGCAATCTCGCTGGGGATCGCGCTCGAAAGGTAGGACCGATGCGTCAATCTGACCAATTAAACATCGGCAAGCTGAATGAAATCTTGGTAATCTAGTCCACGACCCTTGCCAGAAACGCAGCCAGATCGTCGGTGACGAAATCGATATGGTCCTCGTCGCCGCTCGTTTGTTCCCACCATTCGACGACGGTTTCCTCAAGATTGTTCGGCACGAGCAGCACAGTCTGCATGCCGAGCGCCTTTGGAACCACAAGGTTGCGCGGCAGGTCCTCGAACATGGCCGCCTTGCCGGTTTCGACTCGTTTCAGTGCCATGAACTTGTCATAGGTAACCTGCGCCGGCTTCGGCACGAATTCGGCGGCGACGATGTCGAAGATGTCTTCGAAATGTTCGAGAATGCCGAGTGCACCGGCCGTCATTTCGGCATGTTTGACGCTGCCGTTGGTGAAGATGAACTTGCGGCCCGGAAGTGCCTTGATCGCCGCACCCAATTCGGGCTGAGCCGTGAGGCTCGAATAGTCGATGGCATGGGCCTTTTCCAGAAAGTCGTTCGGGTCGACGCCGTGATGGATCATCAGACCCTGCAGGGTCGTGCCGTGATCGAGATAATATTGCTTCTGCAGCTTGCGCGCCTCGTCCCGCTCCATCTGGAGAAGCGCCGAGACATAGGCCGTCATGTTTTTGTCGATCTGCGCGAAGAGATTGACGTGATGCGGATAAAGCGTGTTGTCGAGGTCGAAGACCCATTCGGTCACATGCGCAAAATCGGCTTTGGTCGGAGTGCGATCTATCTTGGTCATGGCGGCGTTATGGCATGGGCCAAGCAAATTGCCGAACAAAAAAATAGACGCCCGATTTTCGACGGACGGAAAAGGGAAGGGATGATAAAAGGCTCTTATGCTTTTCGATCTTCCCAATGAAGACACGCTTTATGATGCGCTGATCGCCCGCAGCTCCGATTACGAGGGGCTTGCCTATGTCTGCGTGAGAACGACCGGCGTCTTCTGCCGGTTGACCTGCCCCGCACGCAAGCCGAAACGGGAGAACACGCTCTTCTACGATTCCATCGCCACCTGCATGCAGTCCGGCTTCCGGCCCTGCCGGCGCTGCAAGCCGCTGGAACAGGCGGGCAAGGAACCGATCGTCGACGAGCTGCTGGAAGCACTCGACTGCGCTCCGGCGGCGCGCTGGACCGAGGATGATCTGGTCCGCAAGGGTTACGATCCCTCCACCGTGCGGCGCGCTTTCAAACGGTCTCTGGGCATGACATTCTTAGACATCGCCCGCTACCGCCGACTCGGCGAGGCAGCAAGGCAGCTTGCGAGCGGCGCCCGCGTCATCGATGTCCAGCTGGATGCAGGTTACGAGTCGGGCAGCGGGTTTCGGGCCGCGTTTCAGCGGTTGATCGGCAAGGCGCCTGCCATGTCGCAGAACCGCGAGCTGCTCTTCGCAGACTGGTTTGAAACGCCGCTCGGGCCGATGGTCGCGGTGGCCGATCAGACGCATCTGCATCTTCTGGAGTTCCACGATCGGAAGGCGCTTCAGGCTGAGCTGGAAAACCTGCAGCGCAAGACACGCTCCTCGGTTGCCGCCGGAAGAACGCCTGCGATCGAACAGATCGATGCCGAGCTGCGCGCCTATTTCGACGGTCAATCCGCGAACTTCAAAACCCCTTTGGCGCTCGGCAACAGCACCGCCTTCGAGCGGGCGGTCTGGGCGAAGCTTCGGGAAATTCCTGTCGGAGAAAGACGCGCTTATGGTGATCTGGCCAGGGAAATGGAAAACCCGCAGCTGGTGCGCGCGGTCGGCCGCGCCAACGGCGCAAACCAGCTTGCCATCGTCATCCCCTGCCATCGCGTGGTCGGCGCAGACGGATCACTGACCGGTTATGGCGGCGGGCTCTGGCGCAAGCAATGGCTTTTGAGGCACGAAGGAAAAATGCGGCCCAAAGGGGCTGTTTGAGGAGGACGTTCCATGAACCAGGCGGAAAAGGCGAAGGCGTTCGGCGCATTGCATCAGAAGGGCAATCCGGTCGTCCTCTATAATATCTGGGATGCTGGCACGGGGAAGGCTGTCAGCGACGCAGGCGCCAAGGCACTGGCGACCGGCAGCTGGTCGGTTGCTGCGGCGCAAGGCTATGCGGACGGCGAAAAAATCCCGCTGGAAGCGCTTGTCGCAACGGTGCGGTCGATCACTGCGGCCAACGACTTGCCTCTCTCCGTCGATTTCGAGGGCGCCTATTCGACCGACAAAGCGGGAGCCGCTGCCAACGCCGCCAGGCTGATTGATGCAGGCGCCGTCGGCATCAATTTCGAGGACCAGGTGGTTGGCGGCAGCGGGCTGCATCCCATCGATAAGCAGGCCGCACGCATCTGCGCCATCCGCGAGATGGCCGAGGCTAAGGGCATTCCGTTCTTCATCAATGCCCGCACCGACCTGTTCCTCAAGTTCTCCGATCCCGACCGGCATGTGCCGCTGGTGGATGAGGCGATCGAGCGGGCAGCCGCCTATGAAGAGGCTGGCGCCAGCGGCTTTTTTGCGCCGGGATTGTCGAACCAGGACCTGATCCGCCGAGTGTGCGAAGCCGTTACGCTGCCGGTCAACATCATGATGCGGCAAGGCGTGCCGGATGTGAAGACGTTGGCAAAGCTCGGCGTCGGCCGTGTCAGTTATGGGCCGGGACCCTACCGCGCAATGATGGAAAAGCTGAAGGAGGCAGCCGAGGCGGTCTTCGCCGCCGCGGGCCAAGCTTGAATCACGGAACGATCAGCGTTCCGGCGCCGTGTTCGGTGAAGATTTCGAGCAGCACGGAATGGGCCGTCTTGCCGTTCAGGATGACGACGCCCTGGACGCCGGCCTTGATCGCGTCGATGCAGGTTTCGACCTTCGGGATCATGCCGCCGGAAATCGTGCCGTCGGCGATCAGCGCGTGCGCCTGCGAAACCGAGAGCTCCTTGATGAGGTTGCCCTGCATGTCGAGCACGCCGGGAACGTCCGTCAGGAAGAGCAGGCGCGTGGCATTCAGTGCGCCAGCGATAGCGCCTGCGAAGGTGTCGGCATTGATGTTGTAGGTCGCGCCGTCGCGGCCGGGCGCGACCGGGGCGATGACCGGGATCATTTCCGAACGGGCGAGCAGGTCGAGCAGCGTACGGTCGACTTCGACGACCTCGCCGACGAAGCCGAGATCGAGCACGCGCTCGATGTTCGAATCCGGGTCCTTGATCTTCTTCTGCGCCTTTTCGGCAAAGACCATGTTGCCGTCCTTGCCACAAAGCCCGATCGCCCATTCGCCCGTCTGGTTGATGAGTGCCACGATTTCCTTGTTGATGGAGCCGGCAAGCACCATCTCGACGATCTCGACGGTCTTGGCGTCGGTGACGCGAAGACCGCCTTCGAACTTCGATTCGATGCCCATCTTCGTCAACATCGCGCCGATCTGTGGACCGCCGCCGTGGACGACGATCGGATTGACGCCGGATTGCTTCAAAAGTGCAATGTCGCTGGCGAAGGCCTTGCCGAGCTCGGGATTGCCCATGGCATGGCCGCCGTATTTGACGACTATCGTCTTGTTCTCGTAACGCTGCATGAAAGGCAGCGCCTGTGCGAGAAGGCGTGCTTGGGTTTCGCTTTCGGACTGGTTCATGGCATACCCCGCAGAATAGATCGCGGCCTTTTATCTCAAGTTCTTGACAGATGGAATAATGCCCTGCGCATTAGTTGCTGTGCCTCTTGTCAATTTGAGCCGGCCGCCGTTTATTGGCATCGTGTCAAAGATAGATGGGCCGCGGCATGACGAGCGAGGAAATCGCGCAATTGATAGGCCGCATCGCCATGGCCGACCGGAAGGCTTTCGCCGATCTCTACAAGGCGACGAGCCCGAAACTTTTCTCCATATGCCTGTGTATCCTGAACGATCGTATTGAAGCCGAGGAGGCGTTGCAGGAGGTTTATACAAAGATCTGGCAGCGCTCCGGGGCCTTCGTGGCCAACCAGGGTACGCCGTCCTCCTGGCTCGCGGCGATTGCCCGCAACCAGGCGATCGATACGATGCGGGCGCGAAAGCCTGTCGCCGACGAGTTGAACGGTGAATACGATCTTCCCGATCCTGGCCTCGACCCGGAAAAGCAGGCCATGTTGTCTGATGAAGGAAGGCGGATTGACACCTGCATGGAAGAGTTGGAAGCTGATCGGGCGCAGGCGGTGAAGAAAGCCTATGTCGAAGGACTGAGCTATCAGGAACTTGCCGATCAGTTTGGCGTTCCGCTGAACACCATGCGGACATGGCTGCGGCGCAGCCTTTTGAAGCTGAGAGAGTGCATGGAGCGATGACATCGCCGGATCAAAGCAAGGGAGGCCGCTCCCGTGATGAAGTGCTCGCCGGCGAGTACGTGCTTGGTGTCCTTTCGTTTCAGGATCGCCGGGTGGTCGAGGAGCGCATGCGCCGGGACCGCCAGTTTGCCGCAATCGTCAGCCGCTGGGAAACGAACCTCTCTGCTTTCAACGACGAGTATGAAGTGGCCGCGAGCCCGGGCCGGGAGACCTTCAAGCAGATCGAGGCACGCCTTTTCGGCGAACCGGAGCTTTCGCGGTCCTTTTCGCGCGGCCTTTGGAATTCCGCCGTCTTCTGGCGCTCGCTGACCTTCGCTTCTCTGGTCGTTGCGATCGGAGCTATAATTTTCGCCTCCGGCAACGTTCCACCGCCGAAAGGTCAATCGCAACTGGTTGCCGAATTGTCGTCCGCCGACAGCCAGGTCAATCTGCTTGCCTCTTACGACGTCCAAAGCGGCCGCCTCCGCATCGTTCCCGTTGCGGCGAGCGGGGCTGAGAAAAAATCACTGGAGCTCTGGCTGGTGCCGGGAAGCGGCACTCCAAAGTCGCTCGGCATTTTCCAGTCGGATGAAGATGGCGAGCTTGTCATTCCTGCCGATCTGCGCGGCGGCATTGCCGATGGTACGACGCTCGCCGTCAGCCTCGAGCCTTTTGGCGGTTCGACGACCGGCGCACCGACAGGACCGGTTGTCGCCAGTGGCACCACGCATCGCCGCTAAAAAATTGTCTCTTCTGAAACTCTTTCTGCATCGCCTCGTACATCTCGGTGTCCGGGCGGGCCGAGGCATTCCGCACGCGAACCGGCGCCGGACGTGAGGAGGATGATCATGATGAAGCCAGCTTTGCGCACCATTGCGCTTGCCACTGCCGTATCCGCAATCGCTTTTGCTGTGCAGGCCGCCAACCCCATGGTGGGTGGCGCTCCGATGTTCCCGACGAAGAACATCATCGACAATGCCGTTAACTCGAAGGACCACACCACCCTGGTCGCGGCGGTGAAGGCCGGCGGGCTTGTCGGCACGCTCGAAGGCAAAGGTCCGTTCACGGTTTTCGCACCGACGAACGAGGCTTTCGCCGCCCTACCGAAGGGCACGGTCGAGACGCTTCTCAAGCCGGAAAACAAGGCCGCGCTCGTCAAGGTGCTGACCTGCCACGTGGTTGCAGCAGATGCGATGGCGAAGACCGTCGCCAAAATGATCAAGGACGATGGCGGCGAACACGACATCAAGACAGTGGGCGGCTGCGTGTTGAAAGCCAAGGAAAGCATGGGCAAGATCACGCTGACCGATGAAATGGGAGGCACGGCACGTGTGACGATCGCCGACGTCAAGCAGTCGAACGGCGTAATCCATGTCGTCGACAGGGTGCTTCTGCCTAAGACGTGATGGATCTAAGGACGAAGGAGGGAGGCGCCTCTGGTGCGCCTCCCTTCAATTCCAGTTTTTGATCTCGACCGTTTCGGCAATGGCTTGGCGCAACTCATCCAATCCCTCGCTCTTCTCGGAAGAGGTGGCAATAACGAATGGGAAGGCCGCCGGACGCTTTTTGATCTTCTCTGCCGTTTCCGCGAGCAGCTTGGTGACCGCGGGCGGCTTGATCTTGTCGGTTTTGGTGAGAACAATCTGGTAGGAAACGGCGGCCTTGTCGAGCAGGCTCAGAACGTCATCGTCGTTCTTCTTGATTCCATGGCGGCTGTCGATAAGCACGTAGACGCGCTTCAGCGTAGCGCGGCCGCGCAGATAATCGAACACGAGTTTCGTCCAGGCGTCGACCTGGTCTTTCGGCGCCTGCGCATAACCGTAGCCCGGCATATCGACGAGCGCCATCGGCGGCAGGTCGCCGCCTTCGCCGGAATAACCCTCGGGAACGAAGTAGTTCAGCTCCTGCGTCCGGCCCGGCGTATTCGAGGTACGCGCCAGTCCCTTATGTCCGACAAGCGCATTGATGAGCGACGACTTGCCGACATTCGAGCGCCCGGCGAACGCCACTTCCAGCGGCCCTTCCGGTGGCAGAAACTTCATGGAAGGCACACCGCGGATGAAGATCCACGGCCGCCCGAAGAGTGGCTTTTCGTTGTTTTGCGTCATTCCGCTTTTCCAGCGCGTCCTAATCCATTGCGCATAAGGCATTCAGGTTTCGCATGATTTTGTCAACCAACGGTCCCTGATAGGCCCTCATTGAAAACAGGTTGCCGAAAAGAAAAAGCCCCGCCGAAGCGAGGCTCCCTCATTCACTTCGATGGCGCCGGTTTTCGCCGGAACAAGCCCTTGAGATTGTCGAAGAGCTCGATCTTCACACCGTGGCGGCGCATGATTACCCCCTGCTGAATAACGGAGAGCGTATTGTTCCAGGCCCAGTAGATGACGAGACCGGCCGGGAAGCTTGCCAGCATGAAGGTAAAGACCAGCGGCATCCAGTTGAAGATCATCGCTTGCGTTGGGTCGGGCGGCGTCGGGTTCATGCGCATCTGCACGAACATCGTCACACCCATTATCAGTGGCCATACGCCGAGATGTAGGAGGGCGGGCGCTTCGAAGGGGAGCAGGCCGAAGAGGTTGACGATCGTGGTCGGATCGGGGGCCGAGAGGTCCTGAATCCAGCCGAAGAACGGCGCATGCCGCATTTCGATCGTGATGTAGATGACCTTGTAGAGCGCGAAGAAGACCGGAATCTGCAGGGCGATCGGCCAGCAGCCGGCAATCGGATTGATCTTCTCTTCCTTGTAGAGCTGCATCATCGCCTGCTGCAGGCCCATTCGGTCGTCGCCGAATTTGGCTTTGAGCTCTTCCATCTTTGGCTGCACGCGCTTCATGTTCGCCATCGAGGCGTACTGCTTGCTGGCGAGCGGGAAGAACAGCCCCTTGACGACGATCGTCGTCAGCAGGATCGCGACGCCGAAATTGCCGAAGTAGCGGAAGAAGAAATCCATCAGCTTGAACATCGGCTTGGTGATGAAATAGAACCAGCCCCAGTCGATCAGGCGGTCGAAGCGCGGGATCTGGTAGGAGGCCTCGTAGCCGTCGATGACCGGAACTTCCTTGGCGCCGGCAAAGACGAGGTTCTTGAGTTCGATCGACTGTCCGGGAGCAACCGTTACGGCGTCTTCCTTATAGTCGGCCTGATAGCGTGGCTGGCCATCGGTGAAATGCGAGAAGCGAGCCTCATAAGCCGATTTCTGCGGCGGCACGATCGTTGCGGCCCAGTACTTGTCGGAGATGCCAAGCCAGCCGCCGGTGGACTTGGCGGGCGTGACGGCTTCCTCCTCGACGGCAGAGTACTTGCTCTCGACCAGGCCGTCGCCGATGACGCCAATGAAGCCTTCGTGCAGGACGTAGACGGAGGGCGTCGTCGGCTTGTTGTAGCGGGTAACGCGCCCGTAGGACGAAATGGAAGCCGAAGTGCTTCCGCTGTTCGTCACCTTGTCCGTGACGGTGAACATGTAGCGGTCGTCGACCGAAATCGTACGCGCAAAGGTCAGGCCCTTGTCATTGGTATAGGTCAGCGTCACCGGTGACTTGTCGGTGAGCTTGGCGCCGTCCGGCGCCGTCCATACGGTCGACGGACCGGGAACTGCTCCGGTCTGGTCGCTGCCGATATAGCCGAGTTCGGTGAAGTAGCCGTCCTTGGTGTCAGCCGGCGAGAAAAGCGTAATGATCGGGCTGCTCTTGTCGACCGTCTCGTGATAACCTTTGAGCTTCAGGTCGTCGAGGCGGGCACCTGCCAGGTTGACGGAGCCAGAGAGCGCTTCCGTGTCGATGGCGATGCGCGGCGCCTTTGCAAGCGCTTCCTCGCGCGTTGCGGTCGCGGCGGCCTGGCCGGTCGGCGCGGCGCCACTTGTCTGCGGTGCGGGCTGGCCGCCTGCAGCAGGAGCCTGTGTCTGCTCGCTCTGCTGCTGCGCTTTCTGGGCTTCCTGCGCCTTGCGCTGAGCCTCGATGCGCGGGTTCATGTAAAGAAACTGCCAGCCGAGAACGATCAGCACCGAGAGAGCGATCGCAATGAAATAATTGCGGTTGTTTTGCATCATACGTTCCTGGGGCGTCCGTCGGAGGATCGCCTGTGTTTCGGCTTGTTTTCGACGCGTGCCTTAAGCTCCGCGCTCAATTCCTTGAAGGACGCCGTCAGGCAGTCTCTTCGCGCGACAACCACATAGTCGTGTCCGGGCTGCATTGCAAACCCCACATGAAGCCGCACCGCCTCTTTGAGGCGGCGGCGCATGCGGTTCCGTTCGACCGCGTTGCCATGTTTTTTTGTGACGGTGAAGCCGACGCGCGCTTCGGTTTCGGGCTCTTTCCGGTCGAGAACCTCGAGCAGGAAGAGGCCACCCTTGCGCTTTTCGCCGTTGCGGACAGCAAGAAACTGCGGGCGGCTTTTCAACCGCCCTGCAGTGTTTTTTTCAGTGGTCGTCAATTCGCCCGCCATCTGTTATCGGGCAATCCGGCCTTAGGCCGAAAGACGCTTGCGGCCACGCGCGCGGCGGGCAACGATGACCTTGCGGCCGCCCTTGGTAGCCATACGCGCACGGAAACCGTGGCGGCGCTTGCGGACAAGCTTCGATGGTTGGTAGGTACGCTTCATTTATTTAAACACCGCGGAGTGCGGCCCTTCTTGAATTTGCATATTGCAAGGAGCGTTGTTTTTCGAACGGGCGAGGCCAAAGACCGAAGTGACCGAACGTGCGGCGGCTTATACGGATGAAGCCTCAAGAAGTCAATTATCGCCCGATGATTCATCGGTCAGCTGGTTAAGACTGCCAAAATTCGCATTATGGTATTAACTATTGTGGTCAACACGTCGAAAGGTTGAATTTTGCTGATTTTGTCTTGATGGGTATGCCATCGGTGATATTTTTACTCAGGTTTATGCAATTTTTGCGAAGAATGCCGTCGATGGGCGGATAATAGGGGTAATTTTTTGTAGTACTAAACCATCGCATTCGAAATGTAACATTAAGACATTTAGCCGATCTTCATTCTATCGGCTGGGAATGTGCTTTCCAGACTGTCGTTAGTCCCTGAGGAGGCATTCCGTTGAAAATCCGCGGCAAGATCAATTTGCTCGTTTCTGTTATGGCAGCTGTTGCCCTTGTTATTGGCGCAACCGCCCTTATTGCCATGAACGAGTACAACAACAAATTCAGCGCCTATAAGAGTGCCTCACAGCGTGCCTATGCTGGAGAGCGGCTCAACCGCTTCGTGACAGCGACAGTTATGGAAGCCCGCGGCATCTACGCGGCGAAGGAAATCAAGGATACCGGCAACTTCGCCAAGGGACTGATGGCGGACCTCGACGAGATCGACAAGGTCATCGCCGGATGGGCGCCGCTCGTTCCCGAGAGCCAGAAGGAAAGCTTCGGAAAGCTCGTCGAGCGCGCCAAGGAATTCCGCACCTTCCGCACCGAAACGGCCCGTCTCGGCACTGAAGTCGGGCCGGCAGCCGCCAACACCCAAGGCAACAATGAAGCCAACCGCGCGAACCGAAAGGCCTTCCAGGCCGAGATCGATGCGATCGTAAAGACCGACAAGGCCGAGCTGCAGGCCGTCGATGCCGAGATCGAAGCCTTCCGTGCTTCGCTGTTCTGGCTCGTGCTTGCCATTGCCGGCGTCGGCATTTCGACAGGCGTCGGCATGGGCGTTTACATCGGCACCAATCATCTCAGCCGTCCGATCAAGCGCGTAACGACCGCCATCAATGAAGTCGCCAACGGCAATTTCGACGCGGATGTGCCCTATGCCGGCCGTAAGGACGAGATCGGCGAGATGGCCGCCGCCGTCGCCGTCTTCAAGGAAAACGGCTTGGCCATCAAGCGCCTGCATGCGCAGGAAGCGGCCATGCGCACCAAGAGCGACGACCTGCAGTCGAGCATGTCTGTGGTGGTCGCTGCCGCGGCTGCTGGTGATTTCAGCCGCCGTATCGAGAAGGACTATGAGGACGACAATCTCAATCAGTTCGCAGGCAATATCAACACGCTGCTTTCGAGCGTCGATGCCGGCGTCGGCGAAACCCGCCGCGTCATTGCAAGTCTTGCGGATGGCGATCTGACACAGACCATGCGCGGCGACTTCCAAGGCGCCTTCGCCGAGTTGCAGCAGAACGTCAACAACACGTTCCAGACGCTACAGACGACCATGCGCGAGATCCGCGAGACCACCGAAGCGATCAACGGCAACACCAACGAGCTCCGCGTTGCCAGTGACGATCTCTCCAGGCGCACGGAACAGCAGGCGGCAGCCCTCGAGCAGACCTCCGCAGCTCTCGACGAGATCACGGCCGTCGTGCAGAACTCGACGGAACGGGCGCAGGAGGCCAGCATCATGGTCTCGGAAGCGAAGGATGATGCCGGCCGCTCCGGCGTCGTCGTCCGTAACGCGGTCGATGCCATGGGCCGCATCGAGCAGGCATCGCGCGAAATCAGCCAGATCATCAACGTAATCGACGAGATCGCTTTCCAGACCAACCTTCTCGCACTGAACGCCGGCGTCGAGGCGGCACGCGCCGGGGAAGCAGGCAAGGGCTTTGCCGTCGTCGCGCAGGAGGTTCGCGAGCTCGCCCAGCGCTCGGCAACGGCCGCAAAGGACATCAAGGCGCTCATCACCAAGTCCGGCGATGAGGTTCACGTCGGTGTGAAGCTGGTGCAGGCAACCGGCGAGGCGCTTGGCGAGATCGAAACCCGCGTCATCGCGATCAACGATCACATTCACTCGATCGCGACGGCGGCCAAGGAGCAATCGACCGGCCTCAAGGAGGTCAACACCGCCATAAACCAGATGGACCAGGTGACGCAGCAGAATGCGGCGATGGTCGAGGAAACCTCGGCTGCGACGCACAAGCTCTCCGCAGAAGCCGACGGTCTCGTCAATCTTATTGCCCATTTCAGGATTTCGAATGCTGCTGCAGCGCCGCTGGCCGTTGCCCGCCGCGAAGAACACCGTCCGGTCGCCTCGCCGGCGCGCGGCGTGATGAAGACCGTCTCGCGGGCCTTCAACGGCAACGCAGCGGTTGCCGCGCAGAATTGGGAAGAATTCTGAGTATCTTCGACAGTCAGAAAACGCCGCCTCCGGGCGGCGTTTTCTTTTGTGACGGCTTGCCGTCGCTCGCGAAGATTTGAAAGCGCGCTTCGATCGGCTAATATAGAAGTCTGGTTTCAGGCGCTTAGCCGATCGGAAATGACGATGCCGGAGCAACAGCAAGGCGGAAATTCGACTGTCGACATTGCGGCGGACGGCGCAAACGGCCGTCCGGCGGGTGCGCTCGGCGGCCTGTCGGGCAAGCTGCTTTGGCTGACTGTCCTGTTCATCATGCTCGCAGAAGTGCTGATTTTCTTCCCTTCCATCGCGAGCATGCGCATCCGCTGGCTGGAGGACAAGCTGAACACGGCTGCCGCCGCTGCCATCGTTATCGATGGCCTGCAGCCCGTCGAACTGCCGTACGCTTTGCAGAAGGAAACATTGGCGGCGACCGGCACGAAGGCGATCGTTCTTCGCAAGGAAGGCACCTCCAGGCTTCTCGCGATGAGCAGCATGCCGACATCCGTCGATGAGCAATATGACCTGACCAAGGCCACGCCGATCAGTTCCATGGGAGACGCGCTGGATACGCTACTTTTTGGCGGCAACCGCATCATCCGCGTTTACGGCCCGGTCGGCGAGACGAACATGGGCGTCGAAGTGCTGATGAAGGAAAAGCCGTTGCGCATGGCGATGCTCGTCTATGCACGCAATGTTCTGCTCCTCTCCGTGCTGATCTCGCTCTTTACCGCGACGCTGATTTTCTTCGTCATCAATCGCATCCTGATCCGCCCGATCCGCAGGCTGACCGGCAACATGCAGCAATTTTCAGCCGATCCGGAAAACCCGCAGCATGTCTTCGTGGGCGATGGCGGGCGCGACGAACTGGCGGTCGCGGGGCGGCGTCTGACGGCGATGCAGATGGAACTGCAAAAGACGCTGAAGCAGCAGAAGAATCTTGCGGCACTTGGCCTTGCGGTCTCAAAGATCAATCATGACATGCGCAACATCCTCGCCTCGGCGCAGCTGATGTCAGACCGTCTCGTAGATGTCGATGACCCGATGGTTAAGAGCTTCGCACCGAAGCTGCTGCGCACGATCGATCGCGCGGTCGGCTATACGACGGAAGTGCTCTCCTTTGGTCAGGCAAGCGAATCGGCGCCGCGCCGCCGGCGGGTCAGGCTCTACGATCTGACGCAGGACGTGCGGGATATGCTGGCGATAGATCCGCAGAGCGGCGTTGAGTTTGCCGAGCAGATGCCGCCGGACATAGAGGTCGATGCCGATAGCGAGCAGCTCTTCCGCGTGATTCACAATCTCTGCCGGAACGCGTTGCAGGCGTTGACCGGCGAAACTGCCCCTGACGGCGTCAAACGCATCACTGTCTCGGCGCAGCGTGTCGGCAGCGTCGTCAGCATCATCGTTGACGATACCGGGCCAGGCATGCCGATGAAGGCCCGGCAGAATCTCTTTGCGGCCTTCCGCGGTTCGGCCCGCAGCGGCGGCACAGGCCTCGGACTTACGATCGCGCGCGAACTGGTCCTTGCGCATGGCGGCACGATCGCTCTCGTCGAAAAGCCCGCGGCCGGCACGCAGTTCCGCATCGAAATCCCGGACCGGCCGGTTTCGCTGGAGGACTATCGTTCGCGCACCCAGGCGGAAAAGTGATGCAAATTCCGCAACTCAGCCATCTGCAACCAAAGTCGTGATTTTTTTCGAATTGCTATTGCATTCGCCCAAAGGACGCTTTAGAGGATCGCCCACGCAAGCGGCACGGCCCGCTTTTGGCACGCACCCGTAGCTCAGCTGGATAGAGCACCAGACTACGAATCTGGGGGTCAGGAGTTCGAATCTCTTCGGGTGCGCCAATCTCCACCAGTCCAGAACAAAACTGGGAACCGGGGCATTGCGATGGACATCTCCGGATGGTCCCAATACCATATGTGCGAGTGAATTTTCCGAGGGCACTTACCTCAATGATCGAAGAACGCGTCCAGCGCCGTCTTGCCGCCATTCTGGCCGCGGACGTGGTCGGCTACAGCCGTCTCATGGAAGCGGACGAGCAAGGAACCCTCAAGGTCCTGAAGGCTCGACGGCGCGATATTCTGGCTCCCCTGATCACGCGATATAGAGGTCGCTTGGTCAAGGTCATGGGTGACGGCGTATTAGTCGAGTTCGCCAGTGCGGTAGATGCCGTCCAGTGCGCAGTCGATCTCCAGTATGGCACGGCCGAGGCCAACGATAGTTTGCCGGAATCCCGGCGGGTAATCCTGCGCATCGGCATCAATCTCGGTGATATCATCGTAGATGGTAGCGATCTCTATGGCGACGGCGTCAACGTTGCCGCTCGGTTGGAGGCATTGGGCGAACCTGGAGACATCTGCGTATCGGGCAGCGTTTACGATCAGGTCAAGCGGAAGGTTGAGACCGATTTTGACGATCTAGGCCAGAAGTCGTTGAAGAACATAGCTGAGCCAGTGCGCGTCTACCGGGTGCGGCATTCGGCAATTGCAGACCGGAAAGGGGAACCCGAGCCGCTGCCTCTGCCGTCAGAACCATCGATCGCCGTACTGCCTTTCACCAACATGAGCGGCGACGCCGAACAGGATGTGTTCACAGACGGGTTGACTGAAGATCTCATCACCGATCTGTCGCGGAACGCCAGCCTGTTCGTGATCGCCCGCCATTCGACCTTTGCCTACAAGGGAAAGTCGATCGATATCCGGCTGATTGCCCGTGACCTTGGCGTCCGCTATTTGCTGGAAGGCAGCGCCCGCCGCGCTGCCGGTCGTGTGCGCATCAACGTTCAGTTGATCGATGCCATCAGCGGAAATCATCTTTGGGCGGACCGCTTTGACCGCGATCTTGAAGATATTTTCGCTGTGCAGGACGAGGTGACGGCTAGGATCGTTGAGGCTCTGATCGGCCGCCTGGCGACACAGCCTCCCCGTAGCCGGCCAAACAGCATGGAAGCCTATGATCTTTGCGTGCGCGGGCGTGGGCTGATCGGGATTTCGCCGGCGGCGGCGCGCGAATCGCGTGTTCTGTTGCAGCGGGCGATCACTCTCGACCCGGATTATGCGGAGGCGCATCGGCTCCTGGCATTTCATCTCTGGCAGGCTTGGGCGCAGTGGGGCGAGCCAGAAGCACCCAACCGGCTTGTGGCCGTTGCCATGGCTGAAAAGGCCGTGAATCTCGACCCGAACGATGCCGGCTGCCGCTTCGTCCTTGGCCACTTGCTGGCATATGAACGGCGCTGGCCCGAGTCGGATGCCGAGTTCGCGACCGCGCTCGATATTGACCCGAATTACGCCGACGCCTGGGCGGACATGTCGGACTTTTCGGTGTTGAGCGGTAAGCCGGCCACCGCGGTTGAACAGGTCCAAAAGGCGCTCCGCCTGAACCCACATCCCCCCAAATGGTACTATTGGGATCTGGGGTTCGCGCAGTACGCCGCTTGCCAGTATAAGGCGGCAGTCGTCACGCTACGCAATGAGGCTACCTACCAAACAATTTCGCGGCGCGTGCTTGCAGCGAGCCTTGCACAACTGGGACGAACGGACGAGGCCCATCAGGAAGGCGAACTGTTCATGGCGAGCAATCCACATTTCACAATCAGCCATTGGGTCGCTTCACAGCCCTTTCGAGATCAGGCCACGTGTGACCATTTCGTCGACGGATATCGCAAAGCAGGCCTACCAGATTGAACGAGAGGTGAACTCAAAAATCGATAGGGGCAGCGATTACATAGCGGTGCCCAGTTTCATCCTGTCGGGTGCGCCATTTTTCCCAAGAAAAGCAATAATTTACCGGATGCTTGTAGAGCGTTGCGATTGCTACGGTGAGGCGGGGGCAAGCGGATGCTCCGTTGCTTCAGGGATCATTTTTCCCACCTGTAATGCCATGCAAGAGCGTGCCTAATATTACAGATTCGTTCATGTGACGTGTGTCCATAGTCCGGCCCCGCGAGCGCCCTGCGGATGTTCTGCAAGTTGATATGCGCGTTGCGAAGGCTGGGGATTCATGGCCAATCCGCAGTTGGGGTATGGCGACGACCTTGCCCTGACTCGCGCCTTTGGCTGCTCAGGTTTGTCGAGGGCTTGTCAACTTATATATTGACAAATCGCACGGTATGTATATAAATACATTGACGATCTAGCGAATTACGTCAACATATGAGTTTACAATGACCGTTAAACAGACCGTCCGCCAGCAATATCAGGCAATCGTAGACCTTGCCCAGTCCAAGGCCGAAGACGTCCGTGTTCCCGCTGAAGGCTGGATTCGGACAGTCCGGAAAGCCCTTGGAATGTCGGGAGCCCAGCTCGGAAAGCGAATGGGGCATACCCGCGCTCGCGTTGCTCAGGTCGAAAAGGCGGAGCTTGAGGGCGGCGTTACCCTGAAATCCATGCAGGCGGCCGCCGAGGCGATGGGATGCCGTTTCGTCTATGCCATCGTCCCGCCAGTCACCGTCGAGAATGTAATCATCGAGCAGGCCAGGAAAAAGGCGCTCGCGACCATTGGCATTGCCAGCAAACACATGGCGCTGGAAAACCAGGCCGTGCAGGACAGCCGCACCCAGCAGGAGGTCGCCCGTCTTATGAACGAGCTGATCTATCAAATGCCTTCCGATTTTTGGGAGGATAAGTGACGATCAAGCTCGAATATCCCGAAGGCGCGACGCCTCTCGACCCGAATGAAATCGGTGGGCTGAAATACAAACACATCACAACGCAAGGCGAATTGGACGAGCTGGAGCAGGCCAACATCGCGTCCGGGCTACGTTGGCTTGCCCGCATGCGGCGCAAAGACATCCTCACCGATGACTTCGCAATCGAGCTCCATCGCCAGCTGTTCGGTGATGTTTGGAACTGGGCGGGCACCTTCCGAAAGACAGGAAAAAACATAGGCGTCGATCCGATCCAGATCGGAGTTCAGCTGCGTGGCCTGATGGACGATGCTCAGTACTGGGCCGCGCATGATACCTTTTCGCCCATCGAGGCAGCCGTTCGCTTGCATCATAAGCTGGTGTTCATTCACCCGTTTTCGAACGGTAATGGCCGCCATGCGCGGATCCTGGCGGATGTCGTCCTCGGTAAGGTGTACGGGGCCGATCCTATCGACTGGACGGCGGGCTCGGACCTTCAGAAAATGAATGAGAGACGCTCAGCGTACATAGCGGCGCTGAAGGCGGCGGACGCCCACGACTTCGGCCCGCTGCTCGGCTTCGTCGGTCAAGCTGCCGAGACAGGCTAGAGCGACGATTGTTACCAGCCTCTGTTCATTTTTCGGATGAAGCTGTCACTCACGTACAATAACCGTCAACGGAATGCGACGATGATCGATGAGCGCTGCTTCCTGGCCGAAAGGAAAGGATAAGGCTGCCTCTTGGCGATCGAGCGAAAGCATATGGAGACTGCCCAAGGCTCTCACTTCGAGAATTGGCTACCGAGAATTTTTCGACGAGCTAGTGAAGTATTCTCTGCCCATCCTTGCCGAGTTTCAGGCCCACCGAGATATCGCTTTTGAACGGAAAGCAGCGGTACAAGCGCAATAAGCGTCGCTACCGTCGTTCATAATCTAACGCAATTACAATGACATACGAGTTCCCAGTTTCATCCTCTCCGGCGCGCCATTTCCCTTCATGTCATTGGCCACTATAACTTACCTTTTGGCGGAAAGCTTACCCTTTTTCCCAAGGTAAATTACCCTTAGCGCTCGAAGGCTGACACTCGGTGCTTTTGGTCTGGGCGATCGAACCATCGTGGCTAGCCTGAAGTGTTGCAAAAGTCCTCGTTCTGCGACGTTGCAAATCTCTGGCGCAGAAGCTTCGTTTTAATTGGGATTAATGCGACAAAAATTCAGCACTAAGGTTTCGCCGTTGCCTCCGCTGCTTGTTCGGCTTGCTTCAAGGCTCGCTGCCGGCCGATTTGCAACATCGCGATGCTGGTGAGAACAAGAGGAATGGCGGCGATTTCCAAGACGCCGACGATTTCGCCAGCGGCCCAACCGATCAGTAGGGCGACATTGGGCGTGATGTAGGTCGCGCCCGAGGCCGCGACTGCGCCCAACTCTTGCAGCAGATAATAGCAGATCAGGAACGCCATGCCGGTTCCGAGGACGCCAAGACCCACGGCAACACCAGTAGCAGCGTGCCAGTTTTGCAAAATGTCGCTTATCCCAGTTCGATCGGTGACGGCCAGGAGCACCAATAGGGCAAGTCCCGTCTGCCATGTAGCAAGCGCAAGGGGCGGTAGGTTGAAAGGGGACAGGAAGCGGCGGACGTAACCATTGGATACACCGAGGATGGTCGTCCCGCCCAACATCCAGAAAACCCCGATGATGTCGATGGTTCTATCCGCGCTCTCCCAGGGCCTGGCAATGAGGACGATGCCGGCAAAGCCCACAAGAACGCCGGCCAACATCAATGCGTTGGGCTTTTCCGTGCTCCCCCGGATGACGGATAGAAGCTCTTAGTCAACGCCGACGTGGAGGCTGAGCTTTGATCCCTCGGGACTATATAACTGAATGGCGGGCACACGCTCCGTGGGTGCAGGACATTCAGATCGAACAGGATCTCGTAATCAGCCGAGCCCTCGTAGAGATATTTTCCCACCCCGTCCTGTCGGAAGCTCTGGCCTTTCGCGGCGGCACAGCGCTCTACAAGCTCTATGTGAAGCCGGCAGCATGGCACTCTGAGGATATCGATCTGGTACAGATGCGCGCGGAGCCCGCCGGCCCGGCAATGGACGCCCTGCGGTCGGTGCTTGATCCCTGGCTGGGAGCGCCGCGCTGGAAACAGACGGAAGGGCGCGTGACTTTCGTCTACCGCTTCGCGTCGGAAGACGCACCGCCGATTCCTATGAGGCTCAAGGTCGAGATCAACTCACGGACCGCATGATGGCAATCCATCGCCTTCTACTCATGTGCGCACGAGATGAAGGAAGAGTTCATTTTTTTAGAGAGAGGCCATCGAGCAGGAAACCGAGGCCTTTCTTGAAAGCACCATCCCAATCGTCATCCAACAGCAGGCGGGAGCGTTCGATTGTTGGGTAGCGTTCGCTGAGATGCTCAAGGCGCTGTTGGGCAGCGGCCCTGTCGTCGGCCGAGAGGTCGAAGCTCGTCCGGGTGATGGTAGCGCCCATCACATAATTCCAGAGCGACCATATCGCAACGTTCAGATCTGCGTCCGCTACACCGGCCCTGGACAAGGTCTTGCTCAGCAGTTCTAGGCGACTGAGGATGTTCGGGCCGAGCGCCCGGCGCGGCAATAGCGATGCTGACCAAGGATGGCGCAGCATGCTGGCGCGCCAGTCTTCGAGCATATGAACGACTTCTCCGCGCCAGTCTTGGGACCGAACTGTCTGCGGCGGTTCGCGATATTCGAGCACCGAGTCGAGCGCCAGATCGAAGACATACCCTTTGTTGTCGACGTGCCAATACAGGCTCATCACGCCCGAGCCGAGGCGATCGGCTAGCCGACGCATCGTTAAACCGTCTACGCCTTGAGCATCCAGAAGTTCTACCGCGGTCGCCACGATGCGTTCCCGAGAAAGAGGCGGTTCACTGCGCGGCTCCTGCAGGGGCTGGGACCGCTCACTTATCCTTTGAGACCGTTTGCTCCGGGCTTCGCTACCTTTGGCGGCCATCTGTTTTCCTTGCTGATTAGAACGTCGATCTAAGCCGACAATACGACGAATGTCGATCCTGCCGATTGACTCGTACGACGTACGATGCGATTGAGTCGTACGTCGTACGAGTCAATCGTATTAGTGATTGGCTAAATTCAAACCTGCCGGTCGCGAGGGTACGTTGCTCGCAGTCCGCAGAGCCAAAAGACAATCATGTCACATGCAATCCAACATCTGCTTATCGGAGGGCTAATCATCATGACCATCGGAGTTTCCACTGCGACGACAGCGAATGAGAATGATCTCAAGCTGACCATCGTCAATCCACATAACCTCTACGACCCGACGCCGAATGGCTACAGCACGGCGGTGATTGTGCCACGTCAAGCCCGGATGGCCTACATCTCCGGACAGGGCGGCCAAGACAGCAATGGAGCTTTGTCGCCCGACTTCGCTGTCCAGGTCGAGCAGGCCTACGCAAATTTGCGCACCGCCCTTGATGCGCTCGGTGCCAGGCCGGACCAGGTCGCCAAGCTCACGGTTTTCGTGGTCGATCACGATATGTCCAAGCTTGAGGTGTTGACCAAGAACGTCAAGGAAATGTTCGGTGAGGCGCTGCCGGCGCAGACTCTGATTCCTGTTCCCAAGCTTGCAATTGACCCCATGCTCTTCGAGGTGGAAGCCGTGGTCGTGCTTCACTAGCGGGCGACGCTGCTGGCCCGACGCTAAAATTGAAATGGGTCGAGCGCGCCACCGCAGCCGCGCGCTCATGATCACGAGGGCCGATCAACCAGACTTGGCCAATGCCTTTCAAACGGACCTCGTCGATTTGTCGCGAAACTCCCAATTTTTCACATGGATGACGAGGAGACAGATCGAGTGCTTGTCGCGCTGCAGCCGCCAAAGCTTGTGGCAGAGGTGGCAATAATCGCCCTAAACCGCGACGCTCAGTCAAACGCGCTGCATGCCGGCGCATTTGGAGCCGGATTTCAAAAATAGCGCATGAAGTGCCTTATGAGCTTTTTATGGACCAGGTCCTTGACGAAGTCGCGAAGACCGCTAACCCCGATCTATAAATAGCCCGCGGAGACGCTCCGTGGATTATTTATAGATCAGAGGTGTGTCGGTCCCAAAACCGTCAGTCCGTGCTTATTCCCGTTACAGTCGCGATGCCCAGGCTCTGTTGAGCCAGATGATCAAGCGTGCGCGCATCGAACGGACGCTGACCACCCGGGAGCTTGTCGACCGCGCTGGCATATCACGCGGCCTCCTACAGAGAATCGAGAAGGGCGATCCGGGTTGCGCCATAGGGGCTGTATTCGAGGTCGCCGCGATAGTAGGCATCCGGCTGTTTGGTGCCGATCAGGCGACGCTCGCCACAGGGCTGTGTGGTTGCCTCACTCAACAGAACCGGTGGTGGCTGGCTGTCTAGCGCGCGATGAATGTGCGGACTGCCGGCTTCTCCTTTGTGTCACCTCCCGGCGCAACTGAGGGAGCGTCGTCATGATCATTTCCTCCAGCTCGCTGCAGTACGAGATGCCGCTCAGAATATTGCTGCGGAGGTGTTGCAGCGGCAGCAGGAATTGCAGGCCCTTGATTTGGGGCGGCAGGTGAAGGCGCTCGCGGAAGTGGAGGTACGGGGGAGAGGCAGGCGCTGGATGTGAAAACGCTGCCCGAGCAGCGTGTGCAGGAGGGGGCATGAGCACATGCCGACGCGCACTCTCGACATGAAGCCGAAGGGGCGCGGGCGGCGGTGCGGCGCGCCAGACCGGCATCGGGATCGGTCGGGGCCGATGAAGAAGCCGCCATGCGAGAGCGACACATTATGCACCGCACTTTTTGAACAGACGCTTGCCCGGTTTACCCGTACTTTAATGCCACTCTGTAACGCTCTTGGCCGGCGTAGCGGCAGGGAGGCCTACAAACGCGCAGCGGAGGCCGTGAGCGGCCGCTTCGCCCAATTCCGCCAGCATTCGTGCCCTTCGTATGCTGTCATTGTCATCGGGAATTCGGCTGCGGCCCTGACCGTCTCCGACTTTACGGCAGGTGGCTGAAGCGGGCGATTTGCGCATCCTTCATCAGGCTGCGAAAGTTAGGCCCACTGACATGCACGAGTGTCTTGTGGTCACCGCCTTCGAAATAGACGTCGCTCGCGTCGCCGAGGCTTTCGTCGAGGATCACTGGCACGTCGTAAGCGGGTCCGATGGGTGGTACCGCGCCAATGTCGCAATCCGAAAAAAGCAAGCTAACCTCCTCCTCCGAGGCGAGGCCAAGACGCCTGTTCATCAGATCCTGCAATGTGGAGAGCTCGATCCGGTGTGTGCTCGGAACAACGGCTAGGACGTACCCCATTTCGTGATGTACGACCACGGATTTGGCCAGCCTGCTGCCCGGAATATGCGCAGCCTGCGCCGACTGGCTGGTTGTTGCTGTGCGGTGATGAGCGACGGTGTCGTAAGCGATACCCTCACCGGCGATATAGTCCTGAAGTTTTCCCGCGATCGTCATCGTAGGCACTCCCTATGTTTGCCTGGGATGCATAAGGGACATTTTCCTCTCATCATTCGGGAAGTCAACGGCGAATGGACGGCCGCAAGTGTAAGCGGTTGGGAGACCATCTTTTTACGGCCGTCGATCAACTCGCTTAGCTTCGCGCAATCTTGCGCATGTATCTGCGTTCTGCGCCGCGATGGTGCGGAGCGGGGTGCGGGAGAGAAATATGAAGGCGAGAACCCAGGTTGTGATTTCGATGGTGGCGGTCGCGGTCATTCTTGCCGGATGTGTTACCTATGCCGACAAGCCGGTTCTCTATCCCGTCGGCAGCCCGGTCAATCCGCCATTCGTTGCCCACGTCATGTGCATCGGCGAAGCCAATGCGATGTATGGCGAAGCGATGCAGCAATACAAACTGCGTGCACAGATGACTGGCGATTATGACAGCGCCGAAGCGGAAGCGCTCTCACGCGGCGCTGCGCGCAGGCAGTACGACGCCTGCGCCTCGTCCGAAGGCTATCGCGCGGTCTACGATCGATAGGGCAGTCCGAGACGCTCTCTTTGACGGTAGGGGAACTGCTTACTGGCCTGTGTGGCAGCATCTGCCTGCGGCCGTCGATAAAAATCTTGCCTACATGTTGCACTAAGTGCAAAAATGCAATAGATATAAAAGTGCAATAATTGAAGGATAGGATCCCATTCCGTTGGGATGAATGACCTGGACGCGCTGCGCAGGCTGATGGCGTCTTGGAATTGCCGTTCTGGAGGCGATGCCTGGCAGGTAATGACGTTGCATTTCAAAAGTGGGCCAATCAACATGACCGCAGACATTGCATGCTCGGATTTCCTGCATTTCTTCCGTTCGTGGATCAGCAATCCACTTCGCGTCGCTGCAATCGCTCCCTCCGGGGTTTCGCTTGCCAAGCTGATGACGAAGGAAATCGCGACGCTTGACGGGCCGATCATTGAACTGGGCCCTGGTACGGGTGTTTTCACGCGGGCGCTGCTTGCGCGCGGCCTCAAAGAGGCGGATTTGACGTTGATCGAATATGGCCCCGAATTCATCGATGGCCTCAAGGCCCGCTTTCCGTCCGCCCGTGTCCTTCAGATGGATGCGGGGCATTTGGCACAGGCCGGAATCTTCCAAGGCGAGCCAGTCGGGGCGGTGGTCAGCGGCTTGCCGCTGCTTTCGATGTCGCCGCGCAAGATCACCGCCATTCTCGCCGGCGCCTTCACCTACATGCGGCCTGGGGGTGCGTTTTACCAGTTCACCTACGGCCCACGCTGCCCTGTGCCGCGGCCGATCCTCGACCGGATGGGGCTCAAGGCAACGCATATCGGCGGCACGATGCGGAACCTGCCGCCTGCCGCAGTCTACAGAATTTCGCGCCGCAAGCCGCTTGAGCTCTCGCGGGAGCGCTTCAAATATCGTAGCAGGGAAGCGGAGATGGAAACGGCCGCAGGAGAGACTGGCGGCTGATGCAATCGGACGCAAATGGCTGAAATGAAACAGATCAGCACCGCTGAAGGGCGCCGCGAGCGCAAGCGGCGCCAGACGCGCGAGCGCATTGAGCAGGCGGCAATGACGCTGTTTCTCGAACGCGGCTTTGATGCAACGACGATCGAGGACATCACGGATTCCGCCGACGTGTCGAAGCGCAGCTTTTTCGATTATTTCCCCTCCAAGGAAGAGGTCGTCTTCGCCTGGCAGGATTCCTTTGCCGACCGTCTGATGGCTGCCATCGCCGCAAGGCCAAAGAACGAGTCGCCCCTGAAGGTCGTTGAAGAAGCAATCGTGGAAACCGTCGCCGCTTCCGCCGATGAACGTGGGCTCGCCCTTGGTGAACTCATCCGTTGCACGCCCGTGCTGAAAGCGCGCGATCAGATGAAATATGCAAAACTTGAGCAGAAGCTGACGGAAGCATTGGTCGCAAGAGGCGGCGAAGGGAAGGAAGTGCGGGCGCGCATGCGGCTTCTCTCTGCGATTGTCATCGGTGCATTGCGTGTCGGCGGCGAACGCTGGCAGGAGCGTCCGCCAGAAGGCCCCCTCGAGGCCTTTGCGAGGGAGCTTTTTGCGGATCTTTGGAAGATGCTGGCGGATTTTGGCGACCAAGCGAAAAATCAGCGTTAGGCTATCGCACTTTACCGGAATGATTTTTTGACCAGCTGATCAAAATTGCTGGAAAATGAGGCGCCTTCGCAAGATTGCGCGTGGAGCCATGCGTAAGGTGCATTGCTGCATTGCGGTAATAACCCTATTCTCGATTAAATCAATCGGGTATTTATAGCTTCGTAAGTAGCGCACTCCTCCTCCCAGCGCTCTTACGCAGACTGGTAACACTCCTCCTCCCAGTTGCCAGTCAGGATCAAGAGCCCGGTGCACCTCCTCCCGCACCGGGCTCTTTTCTATTTCAGCCCTGAAATCAGTCTGCCCATCTGTTGCGAGGCTAACGGCTGCGTGCCTTATTTGACTCCCCTTGCGCCCACGGCTTATTTGAGCAGCAGCAGCCGTAGAGCGTTCAGCCAGGCGTCGATGTTGGAGTAGGGGATGTTTGACGGATCGGGGGCCATGCGGAAGATGCTTGCGAGCCTGACGCTTGCTGCCTTCCTGTTATCGGCCTGCGGCGGACGGCACATCGGCGTGATGACGCCGGTAGGATCCGTGCAGCCGGGCACGTCGAAAGTCGATCTTCTCGTCGCAACCACGCGCGCACAGGACAAGGATCCCGCCGTCCTCTTTTCCGGCGAGCGCGGCACCGGCCTGATGGTCAATGCGGTCAACGTTTCGATACCGCCGGATGCCAATCGCAAGATCGGTCAGGTGCAATGGCCGAAGCGCCTGCCGGCAAATCCGCTTCGCGATTTCGTTACCGTGTCCGTCGATCCGCTGGAAGGAGAGCAGGCGGGCGAGGTCTGGCTGAAGAGCCACATGCCGAAGAGCCGCCGCGTGCTGGTCTTCGTCCATGGCTTCAACAATCTCTACGAGGATTCCGTTTACCGCTTCGCGCAGATCGTTCACGATTCGCATGCGGACGTGGCGCCGGTCGTCTTCACCTGGCCGTCGCGCGGAAGCATCTTCGACTATAACTACGACAAGGAAAGCACGAATTATTCCCGCGATGCGCTGGAAGAGCTGCTGCGCCGCACGGCCCAGAACCCGGCAGTCAGCGATATCACCATCATGGCGCATTCCATGGGCACTTGGCTGACCGTCGAGGCGCTGCGCCAGATGGCGATCCGGGACGGACACGTTGCAAGCAAGATCAACAACGTCATCCTTGCCTCACCCGATCTCGACGTTGATGTTTTCGGGCGGCAATTCGTAAGCCTCGGCGAGGAGAGACCGCACTTTACCATCTTCGTTTCGCGCGACGACCGCGCGCTGGCGCTTTCGCGCCGCATTTCCGGCAATGTCGATCGCCTCGGCCAGATCGATCCTTCGGCGGAACCCTATCGCAGCAAGCTCGAGGCGGCGGGCATCACCGTCCTCGATCTCACCAAGCTCAAGGGCGGCGACAGGCTGAACCACGGCAAATTCGCCGAAAGCCCGGAAGTCGTGAAGCTGATCGGCGACCGGCTGATCGCCGGCCAGACGATCACCGATTCGCAGGTCGGTCTTGGCGAAGCGGTTGGTGCGGTCGCGATCGGTGCCGCGCAGACGGTCGGCAGCGCGGCCAGCGTTGCCGTCAGCACCCCGATCGCGATCTTCGATCCGCGCACCCGCCGCAACTATGATGCCCAGTTGAAGCGCTTCGGCCAGTCGGTGGAAAATACCGCGGGCTCGGTCGGCGATACGGTCGGTGCCGGTTTGCCGACACAATAAAATTCCTCATAGGCATTCATCTCATTCTGATATATCACAACGCAAGTCGTGCCGGTAAAGCCTTGCCTTGATGGATGATGATATGACGAATGAGGGGAAGCAGACCGTCGCCGTTGTCGGCGCAGGCGTAATCGGCGCATCGATCGCCTTCGAAATGCAGCAACGCGGTTTTCAGGTGACGCTGATCGACAAGGGCGAGCCGGGCCGTGGCACGTCCTACGGGAATATGGCGAGCATCGCGCTCGATTTCACCGCCGGTTCTGGTCCGGCGACCTGGAAGAAAATTCCCCGCTGGCTGATGGATCCCGAGGGGCCGGTCTGGCTGCGTCCGTCTTACGCACCGAAAATGCTTCCATGGTTCCTGCGTTTCATCGCTGCCGGCCGTCCGTCCCGTCTGCGCGGGATCGAAGATGCAGGCATGAACCTGACCCGCCGGGCGCTAGGCGATTTCCGGACCATGCTTTCTGCAATCGGCGCACCCGAACTCATGACGGAGGAGGGCTGCCTCGCCATCTATGAGACGGAAGCTGAATTCGCCGCCGACCGCGGCCATATCGAGTTAATGCAGCGCTATGGCTTCGATTTCGAGATCTTGAACAGCGGCGCGATCCGCCACTACGAGCCGGAACTTTCGCCCTCGATCGCCAAGGCCGTGCTTTTGCCGGACAACAAATCGATCCGTGATCCCTACCAATTGGTGGTCAAGCTTGCGGACGCCGCTCAGGCGGCGGGCGCGCGCTTCGTTTCAGGTGTCGTGCGCAATATCGAACGCAAACCGGCGGGCGGTGCTGTCGTGCTGCTCGAGGACGGCGGCCGCATCGAGGTCAACTCCGTGGTACTGGCAGCCGGTGTGCACACGCGCGAGCTTGCCGCAAAGCTTGGCGAGCCGATCCCGCTGGAGACCGAGCGTGGCTATCACACGCAGATCATGAAGCCCGGCATCTCGATGCGGTATTCGATCATCTGGCCGCATCGGGCTTTCATGGTGACGCCGACGGCCGGCGGCATTCGCGTCGGCGGCAACGTCGAACTGGCGGGTCTTGACACGCCGCCGGATTTCCGCCGCCCGCGATTGCTCGTGCGCCATGCGCAGCGTGCGCTGCCCGGTTTGAAGATCGAAGAGGCAACCGAATGGATGGGCCATCGCCCGGCGCTGCCGGATACGATCCCGATCATCTCGCCTTCATCGAAGATGCTGGGGGTCTGGTATGCAACCGGCCACGGCCATCTCGGCCTGACGCTTTCGGCGACGACAGCGCAGCTGATCGCCGATATGGTGATGGGGGGCAAACCCACGGTCGACATGACCCCCTTCCGCATAGCCCGATATTAGGAGGAACCGATGTCCGATAGCACGAAGCCCGTAGCGCTGATCACCGGTGGCGGCCGCGGCATGGGCGAGGCGATTGCCCGCGAACTGGCCGCGCAGGGCTATCGTCTAGCGCTGATGTCGCCCTCCGAAAGCTGCGAGAAGTTGGCCTTCGAGCTTGGTGGCGTTGCCTCGCGCGGCGTGGCGGAAAAGGCCGAAGACATCCAGGCGATTTTTGACCTGACGATGAAGACCTATGGCCGCATCGACGCTGTCGTGAACCACACCGGTCATCCGCCGAAGGGCGATCTCCTGGATATCACTGATGAGATGTGGACCCTCGGTTCCGACATGATGATCCTGTCGCTGGTGCGCATGGCCCGCCTCGTGACGCCCGTCATGCTCAAGCAGGGCAAGGGCGCTTTCGTAAACATCACGACCTTCGCCGCCTATGAACCGTCACTGATGTTCCCCGTTTCCTGCACCTATCGCGCGGCGGCAGGCGCCTTCACCAAGCTTTATTCGGATCGCTATGCTGCGGATAATATCCGCATGAACTGCATGCTGCCCGGTTATATCGACAGCCTTAACCACAAGCCGGAAACCGCTGACAAGATCCCGATGAAGCGGATCGGCCATATGGAAGAAATCGCAAAGACCGCAGCTTTCCTGCTTTCCGACGGCGCGGGCTACATCACGGGTCAGAATATCCGCGTCGATGGCGGCGTCACGCGTCACGTTTGATAGGAGTATAAAATGAGGTGGAAGCGTACCATCCAGCTTCTGGACGTTCACTGCGAAGGCGAGATCGGAAAGGTCGCGATTGGCGGTCTGCCGAAAATCCCCGGCGAGACCGTTGCCGCGCAGCTTCACTGGTTGAATACCGACCCCAAGGGCACCGAGCTTCGCCGTTTCCTCTGCCTCGAGCCGCGGGGCGCGCCGATCGGGTCCGTCAATCTGCTCTTGCCCGCCAAGCATCCCGATGCCGATGCAGCCTTCGTCATCCTGCAGCCGGATCAGGCGCATGCGAGTTCGGGCTCGAATTCGATTTGCGTCACCACCGCGCTGCTCGAATCCGGCATCGTAGAAATGAAGGAACCTGAAACGATCGTTACCCTGGAGACTGCGGCCGGTCTGGTAAAGGCGTTGGCAACCTGCCGCGATGGCCGCTGCGAGAAGGTGCAGCTCACCATGGTTCCGGCTTTCGTCCATCAACTGGACGTCGAGATCCAGACGCCGCATTGGGGCAAGGTCAAAGCGGACATCTGCTATGGCGGTGTCTTCTATGCACTGATCGATGTCCGCCAGATCAACCTGACGATTGAGAAGACGAATGCCGCAGGCCTCGTTCAGGCAGGAATGATCCTCAAGGAGATCATCAATCGCGACATCCCGGTCGTACATCCCGAAATTCCAGCCATCTCCGGTGTTGCCTATGTGATGTTCCGCGATACCGAGCCGGATGGCGCGGTGCGCACCTGCACGACCATGTGGCCCGGCCGCGCCGACCGCTCGCCCTGCGGCACCGGCAGCTCGGCGAACCTGACTGCGCTCCATGCGCGCGGCATGGCCAAGGTCGGCGATATCTTCAGGTCACGCTCGATCATCGGCTCGGAATTCGAGGTTGGCTTGCAAGCGGTCACCGAAGTCGCAGGCCGCCCGGCCATCATCCCGACGATCACCGGCCGCGGTTTCACCTTCGGCCTGTCTCAGGTGGCGCTCGACCCCTTCGATCCGCATCCGGATGGCTTCGCGCTGACGGATGTCTGGGGGCCGCAGGCGGGGGAGATTTAAGCGTTAATAGTCGAAAGGCTCGACCTCGGCCTTGGCGCCTTCGCCGGCAGCCTTCGGGTAGATGACGCCTTTGCGCAGGATGATATTGGCGTAGAGACGCGGCTCGCTTGTCTGAATGACGGCGTGGGCGGCGCGAACGCGGCTATAGAAATCCTGGCCGACGAGCGGCGTCACTTGGCGATGCGGCTCGTGCTTGGCGCAGCAGTCGATCATTTCCTCGTGCACGGGATCGAGCTTGTCGCGCTCGGCCTTGACGGTCGAGCGGAAGATCGCTTCCGGCACGAAATCGTCGATCGGCAGCACGCTCAGAACCGCGTCGAGCACCGGTACGACGCCGTGGCCGTCGAGACGGATCAGGCGCCGCCCATGCTCGACACCCGGATAATTGCCGTCGACGATGGCGATCTCGTCGCCGTGGCCCATCTCGCGCAGCGTCGAAAGCAGTTGCGGACTTAAGAGCGGATCAAGTCCCTTCAGCATTTTCGATCTCCTTGAAAAGCACATTCTGGTCGGTCAGATAGCGCGCAAAAATCGGCAGGCTCGCGCCACCGATCGCGCGCGCTTGCGCCCCCACCACACCCTCGATGATCTCTGGCATCACAACACCCTGGAGGTCGAGTTTCGCGGCCTCGCGGATCGTTGCGCTTACGATACGCTTGCGCACCCAGCCGGGGAAGCCGCCGTCGATGACGGCTGCGCTGAAATCGATGATCGAGGCAGCGGCAACGATCGCCTGCGCCAAGGCTTTCGCGGTATCCTGGATCCAGGTCTCCATCGGCGCGCCGAAATCCACCCAGTCGTCGGCGGAATACCAGAGCGGCTGAGGGTCGATGCCTTTCTCGCGCAGCATGTTTTCGAGCACGAAGATCGAGGCAATATCGAGAAGCTGGCGGTTCTCGCCGTTCTTGCCGCGTACCGGAAGCGGGCCGATCGCGCCGGCAGTGCCGGTTCGGCCGGAGAAGATCGCCGAATTGAGGACGATGCCGCCGCCGATGAACGAGCCTATGAAAAGATAGACGAAATCCGGGTAGGATGGGCCGACGCCGAAGACGAGCTCAGCGCCGCAGGCGCTGGTCGCATCGTTTTGCAGATAGACCGGATGTGAAACGCGCGCGGCAACTTCGGCCTGCAGGTCGAACCCGCGCCAGACTTCCATCGCGCCCTCCGGCGCGCCGACCTCGTCTGCCCAGTTCCAAAGCTCGAAGGGCGCGGCAATGCCGATGCCTGCGATCCGGCTCCGTTGCCTCTCGTCGAGCCTGCTTTCAAGCTCCCGGATGCCGGAAATGATGAAGGCGAGAATTTCGTCGGGTTGGGGATAGGCATATGTCCGGTGCAACTGCATGCGGATGCGCCCGACGAAATCCATCAAAACCAGATCGGCGCTGCGCCGGCCCATCTTTACGCCGAAGGAATAGACGGCGTCGGGATTGAGGTGCATCGGGATCGACGGCTGTCCGACGCGGCCGCGAACAGGTTCGCCTCTTGAAAGCACCCCCTCCCTCTCCAGTTCCCTCATGATGACGGAAACGGTTTGAGCAGAAAGGCCGCTGCGGCGTGCGATGTCGGCCTTCGAAAGCGAGCCGTAGAGGCGCACCAGCGAAAGGACCAACCGCTCGTTATAAGCGCGCACCCTGACCTGGTTCGCGCCTCCCGCCGGATTGAGAATAGGTGGTGTGCCCGGCGCGTGCGTCGGACCGTCCAAGGACGACATTGGGCCACTCCTCCCGTTCATTGGCCTATGCCTGATTTGTTCAACATGCCACATGGAATTAATAATTCAATTGGATTTATTTATTGACAAGCGAATTTCTTTTCGTTCTTAATTGCGATCGTTAACAGTGTGGGACGGCTTTGGAGGAGGCCTTTGACTGAATCTGCGGTGTCGTCCCGTATCTCAAATTCCGGTTCTGCCATGCGGGCGTGCCGGCTAATCTCTGGGAGGAGTTCATGAAGAAATCAGTTCTGGCTTTCGGCGCGCTTGCACTCGGCGTTGCTTTTTCCGCTCCGGCCATGGCCGCGGATGTTTCCGCCTGCCTGATCACCAAGACGGACACCAATCCGTTCTTCGTCAAGATGAAGGAAGGCGCGACGGCCAAGGCGAAGGAACTCGGCGTTACGCTGAAGTCCTACGCCGGTAAGATCGACGGCGACAGCGAAAGCCAGGTTGCTGCTATCGAAAGCTGCATTGCCGATGGCGCGAAGGGCATTCTGATCACTGCATCGGATACCAAGGGCATCGTTTCTTCCGTCAAGAAAGCGCGCGACGCTGGCCTGCTGGTCATCGCGCTCGACACGCCGCTCGATCCGGCCGATGCCGCTGACGCGACCTTTGCGACCGACAACCTGCTCGCCGGCAAGCTGATTGGCCAGTGGGCCAAGGAAACGCTTGGCGACAAGGCCAAGGACGCCAAGGTCGGCTTCCTCGATCTGACGCCGTCGCAGCCGACCGTCGACGTTCTGCGCGACCAGGGCTTCATGATGGGCTTCGGCATCGACCCCAAGGACCCGAACAAGATCGGCGATGAGGACGATCCGCGCATCGTCGGTCATGATGTGACCAACGGCAACGAAGAAGGCGGCCGCAAGGCCATGGAAAACCTTCTCCAGAAGGATCCGAGCATCAACGTGATCCACACGATCAACGAACCGGCCGCTGTTGGTGCCTATCAGGCGCTGAAGGCTGTCGGAATGGAGAGCAATGTGCTGATCGTGTCGGTCGACGGTGGTTGCCCGGGCGTCCAGTCGGTCAAGGACGGCGTCATCGGCGCCACCTCGCAGCAGTACCCGCTGATGATGGCGGCTCTCGGCGTCGAGGCGATCAAGAAGTTCGCCGATAGCGGTGAAAAGCCGAAGCCGACCGAGGGCAAGTCCTTCTTCGATACCGGCGTTTCGCTCGTCACCGACAAGCCGGTTTCCGGCGTCGAGTCGATCGATACCAAGGTCGGCACCGACAAGTGCTGGGGCTGAGCCTGGCTATCTAGCCACAACAACGGCCGGGGCTCGATCCTCGGCCGTTTTCGACAGACGACAAGCTCTTGCCTCAAGAACCGGCGTGCGAAGACCGGAGCAATATGGGCAATAGCTTCCGCGCGCGGTTCGGCGCGAAAGCGGAGGAGAAAAAATGACCGGATCACAGGAATTCGAACGGGTTCTTGACGGCAGTGACAAGAATGTTGCGTCGTTCGAACACCAGGACATCTCATTTCTGAAGCGTGCGCAGCACTTCCTGCACTCGACGCCGGCAGCGGTGCCGCTGATCGTGCTGGTGCTGGCGATCATCATTTTCGGCATGGCGATTGGTGGGCGGTTCTTCTCGTCCTACACGCTCACGCTCATTCTGCAGCAGATCGCCATCGTCGGCATCCTCGGCGCGGCCCAGACGCTGGTCATCCTGACCGCCGGCATCGATCTTTCGATCGGCGTCATCATGGTCATTTCCGCCGTCATCATGGGCAACTGTGCCATCACCTACGGAATTCCAACGCCGATTGCCGTCATCCTCGGCATGCTGGTCGGCGGCCTATGCGGCTTGCTCAACGGTTTTCTCGTCGCCTACATGAAGCTGCCGCCGTTCATCGTGACGCTCGGCACGTGGAATATCGTTATGGCGACGAATTTCATCTACTCGGCAAACGAGACGATCCGCGATGCGGACGTGGATGCGCAGGCGCCGCTGCTGCATTTCTTCGCGCTCAGTTTCAAGGTCGGCAATGCGGTCTTGACGCTCGGCGTCATCGCCATGGTGCTGCTGGTGCTCGGGCTCTGGTATGTTCTCAACCACACGGCCTGGGGTAGGCACGTTTATGCGGTCGGCGACGATCCGGAGGCGGCAAAGCTCTCCGGCATCCAAACCAAGAGCGTGCTGCTCACGGTCTATGCAATCTCGGGCGTCATCGCAGCCTTTGCAGCCTGGGTATCGATCGGCCGCAACGGCTCCATCTCGCCATCTTCAGCGGTCACCGATTATAACCTGCAGGCGATCACCGCGACCGTGATCGGCGGTATCTCGCTCTTTGGCGGCCGCGGTTCCATCCTCGGCACCCTGTTTGGCGCGATGATCGTCGGCGTCGTGTCCATGGGCCTCAACATGCTCGGGGCCGACCCCCAGTGGAAAGTCCTGCTGACCGGCGTGCTCATCATCGCCGCTGTCGCAATCGACCAGTGGATCAGAAAGGTTTCGGTGTAATCATGGCTGTTGAACCCATCCTTACCGCCCGCGGCCTCGTGAAGCGCTACGGACGCGTCACCGCGCTCGACAACGCAGACTTCGACCTCTATCCCGGCGAAATCCTCGCCGTCATCGGCGACAACGGCGCCGGCAAGTCGTCGCTCATCAAGGCGATTTCCGGTGCAGTTACTCCCGACGAGGGCGAGATCACGCTGGAGGGCAAGCCGGTCCACTTCAGGTCGCCGATGGAGGCGCGTGAGGCGGGCATCGAGACCGTCTATCAGAACCTTGCGCTTTCCCCCGCCTTGTCGATTGCCGACAACATGTTTCTTGGCCGTGAGATCAGGAGGCCGGGCGTGCTCGGCAGTTGGTTCCGCATGCTCGATCGGCCGGCGATGGAAAAACGCGCCCGAACGAAGCTCTCGGAACTGGGCCTGATGACGATCCAGAACATCAATCAGGCGGTCGAAACGCTCTCCGGCGGCCAGCGCCAGGGTGTGGCGGTTGCGCGCGCGGCCGCTTTCGGCTCCAAGGTTGTCATCATGGATGAGCCGACAGCCGCACTCGGAGTGAAGGAAAGCCGTCGCGTGCTGGAACTGATCCTCGACGTGCGTTCCCGCGGCTTGCCGATCGTGCTCATTTCGCACAACATGCCGCATGTCTTCGAAGTCGCGGACCGTATCCACATCCACCGGCTCGGCCGCCGCCTGACGGTCATCAACCCGAAGGAATATACCATGTCCGACGCCGTGGCATTCATGACCGGCGCCAAGACGGTCCCCACGGATCCGGTTCCCGCATGAGCGTAACCACCGAGGAAATCGCCGGCGAGGTGGTCACCCGCGCCGGCGACACCAAGCGCTTCCTGATCGGAATCGCCGGTCCGCCGGGCGCCGGCAAGTCGACCATGGCGGACAATCTCGCCGATGCGCTGAGAGCGCGGGGAGAAACCGCGGAAGTGCTGCCGATGGACGGCTTTCACATGGACAACGCAGTTCTGAGCGAGCGCGGTCTGCTCGCCCGCAAGGGCGTGCCGGAAAGCTTCGACGTCCGCGGTTTTCTGGACATCATTCGCGCCGTGCGTCCAGCCGACCAGGAAGTGCTAATCCCGGTCTTCGACCGGGTCCGCGAGATCGCCATCGCATCGGCCCGCGTCGTCTCGCCGGAGCATCGCTTCATCATCGTCGAGGGCAACTACCTTCTGCTCAGCCAGGGCAAGTGGGCGGAGCTTGAGGGTATCTTCGACTACTCCATCATGCTTGCACCGCCGATCGAGGTGCTGGAAGAGCGGCTCTTAGCCCGCTGGCGCGGCTACAAGCTGACGGAAGAGCAGGCGAGTGCCAAGGTCTATGGCAATGACCTGCCGAATGGCAGGCTCATCCTGGAAAACCGCCGCCGCGCCGATGTAACGCTCGAGATCGCCTGACAATTGAAGCGGCAAAATGTTTGCCATGAGCCGTGCCGGGGTGATAATGCGCGGGGCAGAGCCTTGAAGGCCGCCCTACCGGAGTTATAGCGCATGCAGTCCATCACCATCCGCCGCCCCGACGACTGGCACCTTCATCTGCGCGACGGCGCGATGCTTGAAGGCGTGATCGGCGATACCAGCCGCAACTTCGCCCGTGCCATCATCATGCCAAATCTCGTGCCGCCGGTCGTGACGACGGCGGATGCGAAAGCCTATCTCGAGCGGATCATGAAGGCATTGCCGAGCGGCGATCGCTTCGAGCCGTTGATGACGCTCTATTTGACGGAGGATACGAGCGCCGACGATGTCGAGGAAGGCAAGAAAAGCGGCCGGATCACGGCGGTGAAACTGTATCCGGCGGGTGCGACTACCAATTCCCATAGCGGCGTGCGCGACATGGAAAAGGCCATGCCGGTGCTGGAGCGCATGGCGAAGATCGGTCTGCCGCTTTGCGTGCATGGTGAAGTTACGACGCCTGAGGTCGATATCTTCGACCGTGAGGCGGTATTCATCGAAACGGTGCTCGATCCCCTGCGCAAGCGCCTGCCGGAGCTGAAAGTCACGATGGAGCACGTAACGACGGCAGACGGCATCGACTACATCAAGTCGTCGAAAGCCAATCTCGCAGGCTCCATTACGACACACCACCTGATCATCAACCGCAATGCAATCCTGGTCGGCGGCGTCCGGCCGCATTATTACTGCCTGCCGGTCGCCAAGCGCGAAACCCACCGCCTGGCGCTGCGTGCAGCCGCTGTGAGCGGCGACAAGCGCTTCTTCCTCGGCACCGATTCGGCCCCACATATCGATCCGCTGAAGGAGTGCGCCTGTGGCTGCGCTGGCATCTATTCCTCGATCAATACGATGAGTTGCCTTGCCCATGTCTTCGAGCAGGAGGGCGCGCTCGACAAGCTCGAAGCCTTCGTCTCGCTGAACGGCCCGGCCTGGTACGGCCTTCGGCCGAACGAAGAGCGCGTCACGCTGGTGAAGCGTGAAGTGCCCGTGTCGTTTCCGACGAAGATCGAAACCGGTGCCGGAACGGTGACGGTGTTCGATCCCATGTTCCCGCTGCACTGGGACGTCGAACGCTCTTGATCGGCTCGTTCAATTTTTCTAGGGTCGTTTCCGGCAGGATGCGGCCAGCCGTCCCGCGGCGTGCGAGCGCTAAGGTGAATGCATCCAGATAAATCCTTCACATCCTTGCCTTTGGCGAACGATGGCGAACGGGTCAGCAGACGCGGGCACTGATCTTCCTGTTTGCCGCCGACCGAAGGATGAACGATGCGCGATTTTCGCGATGCCAAGCTTATGGCAAAAGCCCTGCGGCAGGCTCCTGGCCGGCCGAGATATTACCCTCACGCATTGCGAGACGCTGGAGATTGTCGCCAGGCAATTCGGCTTCGATCAATGGAACATTCTTGCGGCCAGGCTTGATGGAGCGGACGCCAGCCCCGGCAATATCGACATAGAACCGCCGATTCCCATCTTCCGTATTTTCGATGTCGACAAGGCGATGGAGTTCTATTGCGGCTTTTTAGGCTTCAAGCTGGATTGGGAACACCGCTTCGGCGATCAGTTTCCGCTCTATTGCCAGGTCTCACGCGGCAGCATGCTGCTGCATCTGAGCGAGCATTCCGGCGACGCTAGCCCCGGCGCCAGAGCCTTTGTGCCGGTGAACGGTGTTCGCGCCTTCCAGGCGGAACTCGTCGGCAAGTATTATCGTTACATGAAGCCGGGTGTTGAAGAGGCGCCGTGGGGGCTAGAGATGCAGGTCGTCGACCCCTTCAACAACCGCATCACCTTCTGCGAAAGATGCTGAAAGGCGGGCGGGAGGAGCAACGTCCTCCCGCTTCCATCAAAGAATCATCAGGGCGCGGACGAAGGCTGCTGCGGAAAGCAGGGACGCGATCGTGCGGAGGTGGTTCCACCAGGTCCAATCCTTCAAATAGGTATTCCAGACGCCGACGGCTTGCGCGCCATTACCGCTGACCTTTGCCAGCGCATCATTCATCGGCACGTTGAAGACGATAGTTGAAATAAAGGATGCGACGACATAGAGCCCGGCACCAGCCAGCATCCAAATGCCTGCGCTTCCCCGCCAGTCGATGACGGCCAGGACGGCGATCAGGACGGATAGGATGGCGGTCGGAATGAAGACGAGCATGAACGGCGAGCGCACGATCGTCACGTTGATCGAATTCATTGCCGCGATGCCTTGCTCAGGCGGAATGCGGGAAAAGGCGGTCATGATGAAGGTCGAGAAGGCAAAGAAGATACCGGCGACAAGGCCGCTGCCGATTGCAGCGGTGACAAGCGCGAAGGTGAGGATCATTCCCATGGTCATGTCTCCCATATGCCGGTCACCGCGGTCTCGCGGGCATATTGGCTGAAGTTTTTCGGCGGCCGGCCGAGGATTTCCGCAACACCGTTCATGACGCGCGAATTGCGGCCGTCGAGAACCTTGCCGAAAAGCTCCTCGAGAAGATCGATCGTTCCTGCCGGCAGGTCGGCCGAAGTGAGTCCGGCCTTGAAGTCTTCCATGGAAACCTGACGGTAGCGGATCGTCCGGCCGGTCGCCGTCGCGATCTCCGATACCGCTTCGCGGAAGGTAAGCGCGCCTGGCCCGGTCAATTCGTAGGTTTTGCCGAGGTGGCGCTGGTCGGTCAGCGCGGCAACGGCCGCATCGGCAATGTCATCGGCATCGGTGAAGGGCTCCTTGACCTCACCCGCGGGCAGGACGAGCTCTCCCGCGGCGATCGAATCTTTAAACGCGCCTTCGCTGAAGTTCTGGCAGAACCAGGATGCTCGCAGGATCGTGTAGCCGATGCCGGCGGCTTTGAGCATCTCTTCGCTGCGCTCGGCACCATCTTCACCGCGGCCGGAGAGCAGGACGATATGCCGTAAGCCGCAATCAACGGCCGTCCGAGCGAATTCGCCGATCGCGTCCGCAGCCCAGGCCACGGCAAGATCAGGCTGAAAGGTCACGTATGCGCTGGTGGCACCCTCAAGCGCCGCGAGCCAGGTTGCTCTATTTTCCCAATCAAAGGGGCGTGTGCTGGAGCGCGAAGCGAAGCGCGACCTGATTCCGCGCTCTTTGAGCCGGGAAGCGACGCGCCCGCCTGTTTTGCCCGCGCCGCCGACAAGGATGATTTCGGAATTCTGCATTTGACTGCTCCTCCCACAAAACAAGAGAAAATCTCGTATTTGCATAATGAGATAAACTCTCTTATTTTATCCGTCAATAGAAAAATGGAGTGCCGAATGCCGGAACAAACCGTGGTTAGGCGTAAAAGAGGATTGCAATCGGCCGGTCAACCTCGACGCATCCCGCGCCAGCAGCGGGGTCGGGAACGCTTCGAGAAGATCTTGTCGGTGGCAGTGGAACTGATCGAAAAGAATGGCAGCGACGCCCTGAAGATGAGCGAAATCGTTGAAAAGGCCGAGCTTTCCTTCGGCGCTCTTTACCAGTATTTCCCGGACAAGAGCTCCATCATCCGGACGCTTGCCGAACGCTTCAACGAGCGGGGCAGGCACTGCGTAGACGAAGAGCTGGCCAAGGTAACAAGCACCAAAACGCTGCAGCCGGCGCTCTGCAACATCGTCGATCAGTATTGCGATTTCTTCCGCAGAGAACCGGTCATGCGCGACATCTGGCATGCGACCCAGGCCGACAAGCTGCTGCAGCAGGTCGATGCCGAGGACATGGAATTCCACTCGCAAAGACTGTTCGAGGTCTTGGAAAAACTGTGGCCGGAGCGCGAACGAGGCGAATTGCTGGCGATTGCGCGGCTGACGATGCATTTGCTTGCAGCGGCCGTGCGCTATTCGATCTCAGTCAGCGAGGAGGAGGGGCGGACTGCGATCGCGCTCTACAAGAGAATGCTGCCGACCGATATCGGCAGGCTTCTCGACAACCCGTCGTGCTAGACGGGCATAAGGCTGCGGAGCATAAAATAGGCGATGCCTCCCATGGCAACCGCGACTGCTGACGCCAAAGCCAAGGCGACGCCATACTCCCGCGTGCCGGCGGTGAAGGCCAGCACAGCCTTTGTTATGACATTGACGGCGACCGCAATCAGGATGACGTCGGCGGCGGTTTTGACATTGATCGCCGTGCCCATAAGGCGCGCCGTCGAAAGTGTGATGGCGTCCACATCGACCAGCCCGGAGATCGCGGCCACGGCGTAAAGTGCCGACGCGCCGATATAGTCGATTGCCATCTTCGATATCAGGCTGATCAACCCAAGCAGCGCGGCGAAAGAGAAGACCATGCGAAGTTCGAACGGGTTCTTCAGCTCAATTTCCGGCACCTCTCTCGCGGAGCCGGAACGCCAGACCCAGAAGACGCCCGCAATCATGAAGCCGATGATCGCCGGGATCAGGCCGGCTGCAAGCGGAGCAAGCAAGTCGAGCGAGAAGGCGCTGCCGATGACAAGAACACGGGCAAAGGACAAGGCTCCAGCAACGGCCGCCCCGGCCGCCAGATGTTTCGAACCCTGAGGCGCCTGCTTGGAATAACGTGCGAATGAGAGCGTCAGCGCAGTGGAAGAAACCAGTCCCCCGGCAGCCCCTGCCAGCAGGATGCCACGAGTCGTGCCAGTCAGCTTGATTGCGAGATAGCCGGCAAAGGAAAGTGCTGCGATGGTAATGGTCAGCACCCAGAGGGAAAAAGGGTTGAGCGCGCCCCAAGGGTCGAGCGGCCTGTCCGGAAGCACCGGTAGGGCAACCACGGTCATGGCAAGCAGCACCAGCGCAGAGCGAAGCTCCGGCCAGGTCATACCTCTCAGAAAGCCATGCAGGCTGTGGCGCGCGGCAAGAATTATCGTCATCACGACGCCGCTTGCAGCCGCAGTCACGATGTCACCGACAGCGGCGAGAACGCCAAGCCCGAAAACCGCAAGCGCAGCCACGACCGAGGTTATGCTGTAATCTTCGTCTTCCTGGGTCTCCAGCCAATTCCCCGCTATATAGACGAGGCCAAGCAGTGCCGCGATCGTCGCCGGCAGGAAGGGGCCGATCACCGAATGCAGCGTCCCGGCTATTCCGCCGAGAAAACCAGTGAGGGCGAATGTGCGGATACCTGCTGTCCTGCCGCCCGCCCGGACGTCGCGCTCCTGCCAGCCCCGCTCGACGCCGACAAGCAGGCCAATCGCAAGCGCCACGCCGAGGCGCTGAAAGATTTCGAGATGTTCCATAGTCTTACGATATTCCTGTCATGTCATCGTACAATCAGAAATGTTTGAAGGAGTTGACGCATTCGTTGCTATTCTTGACGCCGGAACCGTCGCAGTTCTGGAATCTTTTCGCGCTTGCTGCTATTGCCCCATGGATTTAAGCGAAGGAGAGAGCGATGATCCACACGACATTTCCCGACCGCGCCGTCATGGCCGAACTGGTGGCGAAGATGCTCTGGGAGATCAGGGCGGTCCATTTCAACGCCGCCCAGCCCTACAAGCTCTCCTCCGGCATGGCGAGCCCGGTCTATATCGATTGCCGCAAGCTGCTCTCTTTCCCGCGAATCCGTTCCACGGTGATGGACTTCGCCGCAGGCGTCGTCCTTCGTGACGCCGGTTTCGAGCAGTTCGATTGCATTGCCGGCGGCGAGACGGCGGGGATCCCCTTCGCCGCGTTGCTTGCCGATCGTCTCGGCCTGCCGATGATTTATGTGCGCAAACAGCCGAAGGGCCATGGCCGCAATGCGCAGATCGAAGGCAATATGCCCGAAGGTTCGCGCGTCCTCGTCATCGAGGATCTGACGACGGCGGGCGGCAGCATGTTCAAGTTCATCGATGCCGTCCGCGCGGCTGGCGGCATCGTTGATCACGGTATTGCACTCTTCTACTACGGCATCTTTGACGAAGGCGCGCTGCGCTTTGCTGACGGGAAGGTGAAGCTACATTACATCGCTACCTGGCGTGACGTTCTGGCTGTTGCGAAAGCGCAGGAGCTTTTCGACGAGAAGACGCTCAGCGAAGTGGAAGCCTTCCTCGACGCGCCGCTCGCCTGGTCGGGCCGCAACGGCGGCGTTTCGTCGCTTTAAGGCCAGATAGGCAAAGTGCGGCTTTGCTTTTGCCACGAAATTATCTAATCGATTTGAAGACCGAAATTCACCGATACGTTGGGAGGCCGGAATGATTTTGTGCTGTGGCGAAGCGTTGATCGACATGCTGCCGCGGGAGACGACGCTCGGCGAGAAGAGCTTCGCGCCCTATGCCGGCGGAGCGATCTTCAACACGGCGATTGCGCTCGGCAGGCTTGGCGTTCCGACGTCCTTCTTTACCGGCATCGCCGATGACATGATGGGCGATATCCTGCGCGAGACGCTGGTCGCCAGCAATGTCGATTTCAGCCTTTGCGCCATATCGCCCCGCCCGTCGACGCTCGCATTCGTTAAGCTGGTGAACGGACAGGCGACTTATGCCTTCTACGATGAAGGCACGGCCGGCCGCATGATCACCACAGACGATCTGCCGGTCCTCGGCGACGATTGTGAGGCGCTACATTTCGGCGCGATCAGCCTGATCCCGAGTCCCTGCGGCGAGACGTACGAGACGCTACTCGATCGAGAGGCCGGAAAGCGCGTCATCTCGCTCGATCCGAACATCCGCCCCGGCTTCATCAAGAACAAGGAAGCCCACATGGCGCGCATCAAGCGCATGGCGGCGAAATCCGATATCGTCAAGTTTTCCGACGAGGATCTGGAATGGTTTGGCCTTGAAGGCAGCCATGACGATCTGGCGGCCCACTGGCTGAAGCATGGCGCCAAGCTCGTCGTCATCACCAAGGGCGCGGAAGGCGCGTCGGGATACACCAAGGATCGCAAGGTCGTTGTGCCGAGCCAGCGCGTCAGCGTGGTCGACACAGTTGGTGCGGGCGATACATTCGATGCGGGCATCCTTGCTTCGCTGAAGATGGACAATCTGCTGACCAAGGCGCAGGTTGCCTCCCTCGACGAAAAGGCGCTGCACAACGCTCTGTCGCTTGGGGCAAAGGCCGCGGCCGTCACCGTTTCGCGCGCCGGCGCCAATCCGCCCTGGGCGCACGAAATCGGCCGTTGAGCTACGCAAGCCGATCAAGAAAGCCGAGGACTTCGCGATTGAAGTGCTCGGGCCGCTGCAGTGGCGCGAAGTGGCCGACATCGGGCAGCAGGATGAGCTCCGCATCAGGGATGTTGCGCGCGAGATAGTCGGCATGCTCGGGCTTGATGAATTCGTCGCGCTCACCCAGCACGACCGCGACTGGCACCTTGATCCGCGCGAGATCGCTCGCTGTGTAGTTGGGCTCGGTCGCCATCATCCTGCTGACGTCCTGAACAAAGGCATCGAACTGATCGGGTGTTGCCGATAGTGCCTGATAGTCCTTCCTGTGCCGGCTGAAGCAGCGATCGATGACCGGTGTCGCGACAAACTCTTTCGTGCCGCTCGGATCCATATTGCACGCGAAGAAGAAGACGCCACAGACGCGGTCCGGATGCTGATCGGCAAGGATGAGTGCCGTGCAGGCGCCATCACTCCAGCCGACGAGCGCTGCTTTGGCGAGCTCTAGATGATCCATGATTTCCAGAACGTCCGTTGCCATCAACTCGTACTCATACGGCTGGCTATCGCGCGTGCTGCGGCCATGCCCCCGGCTGTCGATGACCACAACCTGCCGGCCGGACTCGATCAATGCCGGCACTTGGTAGCCCCAATTGCCGCTGTTACCAAGCCCGCCATGCAGCAGGATCACCGCGGGACCGTTCCCGTAAGTCGCGTACCAGATCCTGGCGCCGTCATGCTCGACGACACCTGCGGATGCCGCCGTCGGCAGCGGTGGCGCGCCCTCTGCCTCAAAAATCTTGAGCTCGTCGTCCATCACACTCATCCGGCTCTCCCTTCCTGATACAAACGATCAGATGTGGCGCGTTTCGACAGCTTCAAATGAAAATCACAGATCCCATCCGAGATCTTGAAGCACGATCCGATAGCGTCGGGATCGTCGAACGTCAGACCGATATGGTCCCAGGGAGAATTGGTAGGAGGTGAAATAAGACACCATCAGATCGTCTTAGGCTTCGAAAGTCGCACAATGCCTAAACGGGATGCCAGGCTCAGGGAGACCCGTCGTGTACCGGCAGCCGCGACAAGGGCGAGCCGAGGAGCAGAGCAGGCACAGCATCTCGTCGAACGGACTTACGTGGCCAATTCGACGGACAAACGAGTCATTCGCATTTACATCTACTAGGCCGATAGACGAGCCTCGACAAAGTGTTCGGCGGCTTCTTCGAGTGCTTCTTCCGCCCACTGATTGAGGCTCTTTCCTGAAAGCTCGGCAGCAAGAGCTGCTCGGCGGTGCACTTCAGGAGCGACACGAAACATCATCTTGCCAGAATAGGGTTTCTGAGGCTCTTTTCCTATTGTCTTGCATGTCTGGACGTAATCATCGACAGCCTCATGAAAGGCTTTCTTAATTTCAGAGACGCTGTCACCGTGAAAGCCGATGACATCGGAAATACCTGCAATCTTGCCAAAAAATACTTCGTCCTCAGCGTCAAATTCGATGCGAGCGTGGTAGCCGTTGTAAGTCATGGTGTTCATGGTGTTGCTCCAATCTGGGTCAGGAACTCGCGAGCATCGCGCACCTGATAGCGCTTCGCTTCCTTGTCCGGGTGAGGTCGATGGAAGCTCGCAATGATGCCGTCTTTTTCGAACTTAACGCGAGAGCCGTTTCCCTCGATTACATTCGCCCCGGCAGCGACAAGCAGGTTCTCGATTGCCGTCCATTCAATGGTTCCAGAGACCGGATCCTTGAAGACGGCCGCCAGAGTCTTTCTCTGCTTGCTGTTCATGCTAGCAAATATATAGGCGCTTGCTGATTATGCAAGCACATATTCGGCAGCCCAAGCAGGCTAGAAATATGGGTCCATAGTTTTCTAATCGCCCTTATGAGGCAGTCGATCAATTCGAAGAATAGGCTCGTGACTACGTTCTCGCCGACATCGGTGTTATCAGGGGTCTGCAGCTCGAATCTTTTCAAGGCGAGGGATTGGAGTTGCCTCTTGGCGCGATCGATCCAGTCCGGCAAGCAATACAAAGGGCAAACTTCCATCCAAGCCGGCCCTGACGTTCTCGTCGGCGCGACAGGCAGCTCTGGAGCGCTTCGCCGCGCCCGCGGCCGAGCCCGCCCATCAATCCAGGAGATCACTTCGCCGTGAGGCCTGGGCTCCGTCATGAAACGAAATTAAGCCGCTCCAATTCCTTCCAGCAATTCAGCTTGTATTCGGAGGGCGCCGATGAACGTCTTTTCCCTAAAGCCGGATTTCTCTCCGCTAGAATTGGATTTCTCGCGCTCGCCTCCGTCGCGACTGTCGCCTCCGGCGTGGCCCTCGGCCCGGCGCGCGCCGAGCTGCTCGCACGTGTTCCCGCCGCGCGCGAAATGGCGGTCTGCGGCGACATATTGTTCGTTGGAACCAAAGGTTCCTCGGTCTATGCCGTGCCATTCTCCGGCGGTCGCGCCCGGCGGGTCGCCTCCGGATTCTCCGCTCCGAACGGAGTCGCATGCTCCCGCGGTCGTTTGTTCGTCGCTTCGAGAAACAGCGTAACCGCGTTCAACATCGGGCGTGGGGGCGCTCTGAGCGGTAGGCGTGATATTCGTCGAGACTTGCCGAATTCGGGAGCCCACAGTTTTCGCTATATCGCCGTCGGTCCCGATTCCCGGCTCTATGTCTCGTTGGGATCGCCTTGCAACATTTGCTTGCCGCGCGGGCTGCAAGGCACGATCGTCAGCATGGACCAGGACGGGTCCGACCTTCGACGAGTGCCTGGGGTGTGCGCAATTCGGTCGGCTTCGACTGGCGCGGCGGTACGATGTTCTTTACCGACAACGGCGCCGACCGAATGGGCGACGATATCCCACCAGACGAGCTGAACGCGCTGCAGCCCGGCGGCTTTTACGGCTTTCCCTTTTTCGGAGGCCAGATCCGGCTCAAAGGGTTCGAGGACGCGCCGCCGCCCGCGCGGCAGATTTCGCCCGTCTTCAACTTTCAGGCACATGTCGCAACCTTGGGAATCCATTTTTTCCGCGGCCTCGGCGGCGACGCCCTGGTTGCCGAGCACGGCAGTTGGGACAGGTCTGTTCCGGTCGGCCGTCAGGTAGTGCGGGTGCGCTTCCAAGGGGGGCGCCCCGTCTCCGCGACGACTTTTGCCAGATCCGTCGGACGGCCCGTGGACGTCAAGGAAGCGCCGGACGGTTCGGTCCTCGTATCCGACGACGCCGGAGGCGCGATTTACGTCTTCAGGCGGTGACGTCCGAGGGTTCCTTAGAGGGGACCCGTCAGGTTAACGGCGTGGTTGGTCGGATGAGCGCTTCGAGGTAGTCGGGTTCAAGATTGGCGAGCTTGCCGCGGACTTCGAGACGCTGCGAAAGCCTCCCGACACCGGTTGCGCATTGCGCCTTATGCGACCTTGAACGATGGTCCGTTCGGTGAACATGTTCTCGTTCTGTGTTGCGAAAGCCGCACAATGCCTAGTTTGGAACTGTGCTTTTCGCACCACTCAACATACTGAGATCTGACTTCATGCGCCAAGACGTTCCTTGCAGATCGTCTCCACAAGCGCCTGCAGGTCCTTTACGCGCGCAACAAGCCATTGCAGTTCTTCATTTCTGATCGTGTAGCTCGACGAATAGCGGGCTTCGACATAAGCCCGTGACAACAGCTCGAATGAGCGGCGGGCAAAGCGAGTGTCACGCGGCCAGGCCGAAACCAGCCGCGCATCGGCGCTTTCGGCTCGCGAGCGCAGCACTTTGATGCGGTGGGACTTCGGGCTGTAGAGCGTCAAGGTGAGCAAGACGCAATGATAAAAGCGCTCTGTGGCTTGGTGAAGATCGAAGGCTGCCTCGACGGAATAATTTTTCGCAACTGCAATCTCTGCAAGTTCGAAGCGATGGCAAGCGGTCGGAAACCACTGATCGAAATACCGCTGCGCCTCGGCCTTCGCCTCCTCTGGCGTCAGCGCCTTCGGCTGGGCGAGGGGATGGCCGGGCTCCTCGTAGAGCACGATCCCGTCTTTGGCGATGTCGGTAAAGAATGGCCGGCCGCGTGCCAACTGGTCGTTGACGTCTGAGAGGCAGTGGACGATCGGGATCACCGGCGTTTCGATCCGGTGGCTGATCTGCTCCTGCAGCAACCGTTCCTCCAGCGCCTCCCACAGCTCATGCTCCTCGGCAAAGCTCTTGGTGTTGACGACGATCAGAAGGTCATAGTCGGAGCGGTAGCCGCTTGAGCGATCCTCGACCCAGTCGCCGCGGGCATAGGAGCCGTAAAGGATGACCTTGAGAACCTTGCCGGCGGCCTTCTTGCCGGACAACTTGGTGGCGCGGAACTGCTCGACCTCGAAAAACAGGATTTGCAGAATACGGGCGAGCTCTCGACGCTTCTTGTCGGGCAGATGGTCGAGATGGTCTGTCAGGGTCACTGCCGCGTCGAAGCCTTCGGTGGGAATCGTATCCATCGTAGCGGCTCATCGGTTGTTACGCATCTAAACTCTTTACGCGCACGTGTTATGGATTACAACCATATTTCGCTGGTACACCTCTCCCCGCAAAGCGAAAAGGGTTATCCTTGTCTTCGGTCCGAAATCTCACTGTCGCGGGCTTCTCTTGCGGTTCGGATCAACGCCGGCCCGCTCGGCGAGATACCTCCTCACATCCGCTGGGAGGAGGATCCGACAGCTATCGCCGAGGGGCGCAACCCAAAGGATCCAAGTGATCTTACGTGGCGAGCTTCGCCAATGCTGCAACAAGCCCCTGAGTCGAGCTATCGTGTCCTGCCGCGCTCTCCGTGCCTTCAATAACCGGCAGCAGGCCGGTCGCCAGTTCCTTGCCGAGCTCGACACCCCACTGGTCGAAGGAGTTGATGCGGAAGAGCACGCCTTCGACGAATACGCGATGCTCGTAGAGGGCAATCAGGCGGCCGAGCGCATAGGGCGTCAGTTTATCATAGACGAAGGTGATCGATGGCCGGTTGCCGGTGAAGACCCGGTGCGGCGCGATGAAATCGGCCTTCTTGTCGTCCATCCCCTTGGCTGTGAGCTGCGCTTTGGCTTCCTCGAAAGTGCGGCCCTTCATGAGCGCTTCGGACTGCGCCAGGCAATTGGCCATCAGCAATTGGTGCTGGTGGCGCAGTTCCGGCTCGAAGGCATTGGCGGCGATCATGAATTCACCGGGAATAATGCTCGTTCCCTGGTGGATGAGTTGGAAGAATGCGTGCTGGCCGTTGGTCCCAGGCTCGCCCCAGACCACCGGGCCGGAATTGCTCTCGACCGGCGTGCCGTCGATCGTCACACCCTTGCCGTTGGATTCCATGTCGAGCTGCTGCAGGTAGGCCGGGAAGCGCGAAAGGCGCTGGTCGTAGGGCAGGATCGCACAGGTGGGATAACCCAGCACATTGCGATGGTAAAAGCCGATGAGGCCGAGCAGCATCGGCAGGTTTTCGGTAACCGGAGCCTTACGGAAATGGTTGTCCATTGCATGCGCGCCGTCGAGGAACTTGCCAAAGTTTTCCGGTCCGATCGCGATCATCAGCGGCAGGCCGATGGCCGACCAGATGGAATAGCGGCCACCGACCCAATCCCAGAAACCGAAGACGCGTTCGCGCGCGATGCCGAAGGCGGCGACCTTGTCGAGCGCCGTCGAGACGGCCGCGAAATGGTGCTGCACCGCAGCCTCACCCAGCGCCTTGGCGATGAAATTGCGCGCCGTCTGCGCATTGGTCATCGTCTCGATCGTCGTGAAGGTCTTCGAGGCAATGATGAAGAGCGTCGTTTCCGGCTGGACCTGCTTCAGGATGTCGGCGATATGGGCGCCGTCGATGTTGGAGACGAAATGCGCGCGCGGGCCATCATGGAAGGGCGCGAGCGCCAGGGTCGCCATGACCGGGCCGAGGTCCGAGCCGCCGATCCCGATATTGACGACGTCGGTGATCTGCTTGCCCGTCGCGCCCTTCAGCGCGCCGGAGCGGATGCCGTCGGCGAACTTGCCCATGGCGGCGAGAACGCCGTTGACCTCCGGCATCACATCCTTGCCGTCGACCAGCACCGCGGTGTTGGAGCGGTTGCGAAGCGCAGTGTGTAGAACGGCGCGGTCTTCTGTGAAGTTGATCGCCTTGCCGGAAAACATTTCCTCGCGCTTCTTCTCCACACCGCCTTCTTCTGCGAGCTTGACAAGAAGCGCCAGGATTTCGTCGTTCACGGCGGTCTTTGAATAGTCCATCAAAAGGTCGTCGAGCGAGGCGGTGAAGCGCGAGAAGCGCTGCGGATCGGCCGCGAAGGCGTCGCGGATATCGGTTGCCTTCGTGGCGGCCGCAGTGCTCTTCAGCTGTTCGACGATGACATTCATGGGAGGCTCCTTGAAGGCGGAAAGGGTTGCGGAAACTATTCGCTTTGTAGGGCGTAAATCAAGTTCAGCCACCGCCGGAATGCAAAAAAGCCACCCGCGCACAGGCGGATGGCTTCAAATTTCATGCGGGTGTCAAAATCAGCCGCGCAGGTCCTTGCGCAGAATCTTGCCGACCGGCGATTTCGGCAATTCGGTGCGGAATTCGATATGGCGGGGACGCTTGTAGTTGGTGAGGTTGGCGGCACAATGGGCCCTCACATCGGCCTCGGTCAGCGCCAGGTCCTTCCGCACCACGAAGAGTTTCACCGCTTCGCCGGAATGGCCATCCGGCACGCCGATCGCGGCGGCCTCGATGATGCCCGGGTGCATGGCGGCGACTTCCTCGATCTCGTTCGGATAGACGTTGAAACCGGAAACCAGGATCATGTCCTTCTTGCGGTCAACGATCTTGGTGTAGCCGCGCTCGTCCATGAAGCCCATGTCGCCGCTGCGGAAAAAGCCGTCCGCCGTCATCACCTTCGCGGTCTCCTCCGGCTTCTGCCAGTAGCCGGCCATCACCTGCGGACCGCGGATGCAGATCTCGCCGATCTCGCCGAGCGGCAGAGAATTGCCGTTTTCATCGCGGATGTCGATCTCGGTAGAGGGGAGAGGCAAGCCGATCGAGCCGGTGAATTCCGGCGAATCGAAGCGGTTGGCGGTTGCGACCGGCGAGGTCTCGGAAAGGCCGTAGCCCTCGGTGATGTGCGAGCCCGTCATCTTCAGCCAGCGTTCGGCGACCGGCCGCTGCACCGCCATGCCACCGCCGAGCGACATGATGAGCGAGGAGAAATCGAGCTTGGCGAAATCGGCATTGTTCATCAGCGCGTTGAACAGCGTGTTGAGGCCGGGGAAGATATGGACGTTCGACTTGCCGAATTCTTTGACAAAGCCCGGAATGTCGCGCGGATTGGCGATCAGAATGTTGTGCGCGCCGAGCGACATACCCATCAGCGAATTCACCGTCAGCGCGAAGATGTGATAAAGCGGCAGTGCGCACATGAAGTTGAGCACGTCCGGCTGCTTCTTGAGCTCGAAAGCGGATTTCAGCCAAAGCTGCAGCTGCCGTTTGTTGGCAAGCAGGTTCTGGTGTGTCAGCACCGCACCCTTGGCCACACCCGTGGTGCCGCCGGTATATTGAAGGAAGGCGATATCGCTGCCCTTGATGGCCGGCGGTTGCAGCGGTTTGCGTGCACCTTCGCCCAAGATCTGCTTGAATGTCTTGTGCTGCGGGATCGACCAGGAGGGGACCAGCTTCTTCACCTTGCGGACGACGAAATTGACGATCAGTCCCTTTGGACCCAGCATTTCGCCAAGCGAAGTCACCACCACATGGCGCACATCGGTCTTTGCCAGCACCTGTTCGACCGTCCGGGCGAAATTCTCCAGTACGAAGATCGCCTTGGCACCTGAATCGCGCAGCTGGTGTTCCAGTTCGCGCGGCGTATAGAGTGGATTGACATTCACGACGACCAGGCCGGCGCGCAGGATGCCGTAGACCGCGATAGGGTTCTGCAGCACATTCGGCATCATCACGGCGACCCGATCGCCTTTCTGAAGACCGATGCTTTGCAGCCAGGCTGCGACCTTGCGTGTCTGCTCTCCAAGCTCCCGATAGGTGAGCGTCTTGCCCATGCTCGAAAAGGCAACACGGGTTGCATAGGTCCCGCAGGATTTGTCCAGCAGATCCGCCAGCGATTCATGCTCCGGCGGCGGCAGTTCGGCCGGAACGATCGCGGGATAGGCGGCAAGCCAGGGTTTTTCCCGCTTCGAGCCACCTGGATGGACGGAAATGCTGCTCATCGTGTCTCTCTCCCTATCCGGCAACGGATGCCGGTCTGCGGCTGCCGGTCGGATGATCCTCCATCCTCCGAAGGGCAGCTTATGCCAATGCTTGAACGGTTCAAGCTGGATTAGAGTTACACTAACTTTGACGTAAACGTCAACGTGCTTCCGGCGCTCCGGTAATCCGGGAACTTTTGAGTTCGAAGACACGTTTTATTTCCATGACTGACACGTGAGGAGAAGCAGAAATGCTCAATGAAGAGGCTGATGTCATCCGCGATCCCAATGTGAAGGATACTCCGTCGCTGATTGCAAGTGACCGCGTTGAGGGCACTCGTGTCTATGGCGCCGATGGCAAGCACATCGGCTCGATCGAGCGCCTGATCATCGGAAAGCAGGACGGCCGCGTGGCCTATGCCGTGATGAGCTTTGGCGGCTTCTTGGGTATCGGCCACGACCACTACCCGCTGCCTTGGGAAAAGCTGAACTACGACACGCAGCTTGACGGCTACCGTATCGACCTCACGAAGGAGGAGATCGAAAACGCGCCGAGCTACGCGGACGATGACGACAACTGGTACAACGATAATAGCCGCCGAATCTATGACTACTACGGCGTGCCACCTTACTGGATGTAACGTCGTTCGCGCGAACGAGCCGGAAAGGGCCCCGCGGCTGGCGGGGCCTTTTGGTGTCTATCAAAGGAGATCGTTGGCCGAGCGAAGAACGACGCCCGGGACGATATCGTCCGAAGAGATCAGCCTCTTCGTGTTCAGTGTGAAAACGTGGCTCTCTCCCGGCAGCAGGGACACAAGCATGGAATCCACCACCGCAGTCGGATCGAGCCGGTCGGCCATCAGGCAAAGATCCTTCAGAAAAGTTCTGGCCGTGACCTTCACCTCGCAGCCGTCGACACCAAGCGTGACTGCGACGCCAAACTGCGGCCTCGGCAGCTTCAGGTCGACATCCTCGACGAAATAGTGGAAGGCTCGTTTGTCGAGCATCTCTACGACGACCACCTCGTCATCAGCCGCATCTGGAGTGGCGATGTCGTCCGGCAGGATGAATTCCTTGGCTTCGAACCTGTCGCAGAGCAGCCGCCAGAATTCGAATTCGGCAAGCACCGTCCCGTCGAGCTTCATGCGCCTGCCGCTGATTTTCGACCGCCAGAAAAGCGTCCGCTCGTTGACGGCTATGGCGGCGAGCTTGTCTCCCCTCGGCTGGATCGTCAGCAGGCGCGGATCGAAAGTCTGTTGCAGGGCGTACCAGAGCGGCTTTCGCCGCCCCGCGGAATCGAGTGCGGACCAGGAGGTTACCGGCCAGCAATCGTTGAACTGCCAAACCACTGCACCTTTGCAGATGCCGCGATTCGAGCGCATATGCTCGACGGCGAAGCGGATCGCGCGCGCCTGGTTCAACTGTGTGGCGAAATGCCAGTCGGCCATCGTCTTCGGTATGGGCAAATGGCCGGCAAGGCCGCGGATCAGCCGCTCGTTGCCATGTGTCGCCTTTTGATGATGGAAGACGCCATGTGATTGCGGCGTCAGCGGATTGTCATGCACGCTTTCTTCGAGCGTCGCCCAACTCGGCGGTGCCTGCCAGCCGAATTCGGAGCAAAAGCGCGGGATATAGTTGCGATAAACCTCGTAGCCGACGTCGTTCCACACATCCCAGATATGCTTGCACCCGTGTTCGTCCGCATTGGGCGCGATATCCATCGTGCCGGAATAGGGACTACCGGGATAATAGGGCCGGTCGGGGTCGAGTTCGGCGCACAGCTTCGGGAGCAGATCGAGATAATAGCCAAGCCCCCAGGTAACGCCCTCCTTGATGATCGGCCGCCAGCCCCACTCGTCGAAGCCCCAGATATTCTCATTGTTGCCATTCCAGACGATGAGCGAAGCATGTGACATCAGCCGGACGACATTGTCACGTACCTCGGCTTCCACTTCGCTACGAAGCGGCTCTTCCTCCGGATAGGCAGCACAGGCAAAGAGGAAGTCTTGCCAGACCAGCATCCCGGCGCGGTCGCACGCCTCGTAGAATCCATCGCGCTCGAAAATGCCGCCGCCCCAGACGCGCAGCATATTGATGTTTGCTGCCTTCGCCTCGGCGATGCGCGAGACATAGCCGTCCGAAGTCACACGCGAGGGGAAGCAATCGTCGGGAATCCAGTTCGCGCCGCAGATGAAAAGCGGCACCTCGTTGACGATGAAAGTGAAGGCTGAGCCATGTGCGTCCGGCGCAGTATCTAGCCGGACAGAGCGAAAGCCGATCGCCTTGGAATAGCTATCGAGTAAGTCATCGTTTACGCTATCGCGCAACTCGATCTTCAGCGGATAGAGTTGCTGGGCGCCGAGATGATGCGGCCACCAAAGCTGCGGCGATGGAACACGGATGTCGAAGCTGACCTCTTCGGCATCTTCCGCAATCTCGACCGTATGAAATACGCCCGCAATCTCGGTGACAATCCTGCAGGCACCCGATGCGCCATGCTGCGTCAGCTTGGCATGGACCTTCACCAGGCCATCGCCACCTGCAAGCGTCGCCGATATCCGCGTCTCGAGGAGCCGTGCCCGATCCCAGCTTTCCAGCCGCACCGGCTTCCATATCCCCGCAGTCACCAAGGTCGGTCCCCAGTCCCAGCCGAAATTGCAGGCCATCTTGCGCATCAGGTTGCCGGGCCCGGGATAATTGTTGGGCCGGTAGCCGTAACGCTTCTCCATCTCCGCACCGTGGGCATAGGCGGAATGGAAGGTGACGCTGAGTTCGTTGACGCCGGCCTTCAGCAAAGCTGAAACATCGAAGCGGTAGGTGCGATGCTGGTTGAAGGTTCGCGCCACCTCCTCGCCGTTCAATCGGATCGTCGCGATCGTATCCAGCCCGTCGAAAACCAGCTCATGAACTTTGCGTTCATCAGGGGCGGCTTCGAAGCTGCAGCGATAGGTCCATTCCGTTCTGCCGATCCAGTCGTTGCTGATCTCGTTGACGTCGAGATAGGGGTCGGGGATCAGCCGGTTTGCCAGAAGGTCGAGATGCACACAGCCGGGAACGGCTGCGGGAATGAATTCGGGCAGTCCGGGATGCTCTGTATCGTTGCAGGAGAGCGTCCAGCCGCTGTGAAGTTCGGCTTTTTCGATCATGGGAGTGCTCTTACTGGAAACGACCGTGACGCTGCAGAACTTCGATCTTGTAGCCGTCGGGATCGGTGATGAAGAAGAAGAGGCCGAAGAGCTTGCCGTCGCGGTTGAGCTCGACAAGCTTGCCGGGGTTGAGGCCGGCTTTCGTCAATCGCTCGTGTTCGACGGCGACCTCATCGACCGAAACGGCGAGGTGACCATAGCCGTTGCCGAGGTCGTAGGATGCGGTACGGCCCTTGTTGATCGTCAGCTCCAGCTCGAATCCGGTCTCGGCATTGCTCATATAGATCAGCGTGAAGGTCTCGAAATCGACCCGATCGGCGACTGTCAGCCCCAAGACCTTGCTGTAGAAATCGACGGAGCGCGCCTCGTCGAGTACGCGGATCATGGAGTGGATCATCTTTGCCAAGGCGGCCTCCCATTGCCGGTATTGCGGCAGCCTTGGTAGCTTTCCCGCTATGCGGGGCGCAAGCCTATTCTTTGCGTTATCGCGCTTTCGATGAGGCCCATTGCATCGTAGATCAGCACGGCCATCAGGCCGACGATGAGACCGCCTTGCAGGATGAAGGCTGTATTGTCGGAGATCAGGCCAGCGATGATGACCTCGCCAAGGCCCTTTGCCGCAACCGTCGAGCCGATCGTCGCCGTGCCGATATTGATGACGGTCGCGACCTTTAGTCCCTCAAGGATGAGCGGAAGCGCAAGCGGCAGCTCAACGCGCAAAAGCCGCTGTGTCGCATCCATCCCCATGCCGTCAGCGGCATCAAGAACGGACGGCGAAACCTGACGCAATCCGGAGACGGTATTCTCGAAGATCGGCAGCAGGCCATAGAGAAAGAGAGCGATCAGCGTCGGAGCGGCGCCGAAGCCTGTGGCCGGAACGGCAAGCGCCAGCACGGCGACCGGCGGGAAGGTTTGCCCGGCATTGGCAATCGCGCGTGAGAGCGGCAGGAAATCCTCGCCGCTTTTCCGCGTCACGAAGACGCCGGCCAGAACCGCCAGAATGGCACTGCCGACGATCGAGACGGCCACCAGTTGGAGGTGGCCGAAGGCAAGCGATGGCAGGCTGTTTTGCGTGTAGACCGGCGGCGCGTTGTTGCTGGTCAGTGGCACCAGTATGAAGGAAAGCCACTCGGTCCTGAAAAGCAGGATCAGGAGTAGCCCCAGCGCTGCGAAACGAAAGAGGTTGGCGACGACAAGCTTCATGCCTTGCGGCCCAGTTCGAGAAGCCGCGTCATGGAGATCGAGCCGACCGGAGCCCTGTCGGCATCTTGTACAACTGCTTCCTCGACCCCTTGCCAGATCATTTCCGCGAGAGCGTCCCGAAGGCTGATCGATTGCGGCAGTGCGTAAGGCAGCCCTGTCTTGGCGGGCGCCATGCTTGCCTTGAGCGGCAGCAGCGACATCAGTTTCAAGGCCCTGTCGGAAGTACCGGTCAACTGTTGCACGAAGGGGTCCGCCGGTTCGGTCAGTATCTTTTCCGGCGTCGAGCATTGCAGCAGCCTGCCCTCGCTCATGACGGCGATCTGGTTGCCGAGGTGGAAGGCCTCGTCCATGTCGTGGGTCACGAGAATGACGGTCGTGCCGAACTGCTTCTGGATCGCCAGAAGATCGTCCTGCGCCTTTCCGCGGATAACTGGATCGAGCGCACCAAAGGGCTCGTCCATCAGCAGTAGCTCTGGTGCGGCGGCGAGCGCGCGGGCTACACCGACGCGTTGCTGCTGACCGCCGGAAAGCTGATGGGGGTATTTTTCGGCAAAACTTGCCGGATCGAGATTGAAGAGACCGAGGAGCTCGTCGACGCGCCCGGCGGTGCGCGCTGCGTCCCAGCCCAGCAGTTCCGGTACGGTTGCGATATTCTGCGCCACGGTCCGGTGCGGAAAGAGCCCATGACCCTGGATTGCGTAGCCGATCTTGCGGCGGAGGTCTGTTGCCGGCACGTCCATGACGTTCTGCCCGGCGACGAAGATCTGCCCTTCGGTGATCGGGACTAGCCGATTGATCATCCGCATCAGCGTCGATTTGCCCGAACCGGACGTGCCGACGATGACGGTGATCGAACCCTTCTCGACACTCATCGAGACACCATCGACGACGGTTGCAGCGCCATAGCGTTTGGTGACGTTCCTGATCTCGATCATGGTCATGCGGCCGATCCCCGTATGCTGTCTATGACCGCATCGAGGATGACGGCCGATGAAAAGGCGAAGAAGACGGTCGGCACGGCACCGAGCATGACGAGATCCATGGCGGTCTGCCCGAGGCCCTGGAAAATGAAGATGCCGAACCCGCCGCCGCCGATGAGCGCTGCGATCGTCACGAGGCCGATCGCCTGTACGAGCACGATGCGGATGCCGGTGAGAATGACCGGAAAGGCAAGCGGCATATCGATGCCGGTCAGGATTTGCCGGCGCGTCAGTCCCATGCCGGCGGCTGCATCCCGCACTGAAGGATCAACGCCCTCAAGACCGACGACCGTATTGGCTACGATCGGCAGCAAGGAATAGAGCACGAGCGCGATCAGCGCCGGCGCCGTGCCAATCCCGCGGATGCCGAGGTCCGCTGCGAGCGGCACATGCGTTGCGATATAGCCGAGCGGCAGCATAAGGATGCCGAAGAGCGCAAGGCTCGGGATGGTCTGGATCAGGCTGAGGCCCTGCAGCGCGGCGGCGCGCAGCTTCGGTACCCAGAAACAGAAGATGCCGAGCGGCAAGCCGACGACGATCGCGATCGCAAGCGAACCGAGGGCAAGCAGCGAATGGGCGACCGCCTCGGACCAGAATTGAGCAGACCGCGTTGCGAACTCCTTCATGATCGACAGGCTGTCGAGCAAGCCGGAAGTAAGGCAACCGGCCAAGAGCGCAGTGTAGCCGATCAGCGCGGCGACCCGCATCCACGGCGTCAGACGGACCTTGACGAGCGCATCCGAAATGATGAGACCGACGACGGCAAACAGCACCCAGAAACCGCCTCCCGGCGTCATGCGCGCCGCATTGCTGTTGGGTGGAGTAAAGGCCGCGGCGACGAGACCGATCGCCGCGACAAGTGCTGCCAGCCCGAGCGTCGCAATCGCAAGCCGCAACGGGGCGCTCTTTGCAAAGAGTGCAGCAAATGCGGTGGCGACCAGCAGAATGGCGAGAATGATGATGGAAGGTTGGTCGAGAAGCTGCGTAAGCAGCATCGGCTTGCCGGAGGCAATGCGGTTTGCCTTCACATAGATGAAGGGCAAAAGGGCCGTGGCGATGATGCCGGCAGCCACGAGAACCACGCCGAGCCGATCCAATTTGCGGACCGCTAAGGTTTCTTCCATCGATCCATCCTGTCTGGAAAGCAGCCGCTCCGCCCTGCGATGAGGGCGGAGCGTAAGAAGATTACTTCAGGAAGCCCTTTTCCTTCAGATAGGTTTCGGCAACAGACTTTGCCGGCTCGCCCTCGACCTGGATCCTGGCGTTCAGCTTTCGCAGTTCGTCGGCCGTCAGGCTCTTGAAGATCGGAGCGAGGATTTCCTCGATCTTTGGGTTCGCCTTCAGCACGTCCTCGCGGATGATCGGGGTCGGCGCATAGACCTGCTGCACGCTCTTATCGTCTTCAAGGACGGTGAGTTCGGCCGCTTCGATTGCGCCGTCGGTGCCATAGACCATGGCGGTGTTGACGCCGTTCGTCTGGTCGGCGGCGGCCTTGATCGTCGCTGCCGTGTCGCCGCCGGAAAGGACGACCATCTGGTCGGGCTTGAATTGGAAGCCGTAGGTGGTCTGGAAGGCGGGAAGCGCACCGGCCGAGTTCACGAACTCGGCGGAAGCTGCAAGCTTTGCATCGCCGCCACCGGCCACCCATTTGCCGAAATCGGACATGGTCTTGAGGTTGTTCGGACCGGCGACATCGTTGCGAATGCCGAGCGCCCAGGTGTTGTTGGCAGGCGAGGGGGCCAGCCAGACGATCTTGTTGGCATCGTAGTCGAGCTTCTTGGCCATCTCGTAGCCCTGCTCGAGATTCTTCCAGGCTGCATCATCGGCCTTGTTGAAGAAGAAGCCGGCATTACCGGTATATTCCGGATAGATATCGATTTCGCCGGCCGTGATCGCCTTGCGCACGACCGGCGTCGCTCCCAGTGCGATGCGGTCCTGCGTCTTGATGCCGTTGGCTTCCAGCGCCAGCGCAATGACGTTGCCGAGCAGCGTGCCTTCCGTATCGATCTTCGACGAGACGACGACGTCGGCAGCATGGGCCGCACCCGCCGCAAAAGCGGAAAGTGAAACGGCAAGCGCGAGTTTCTTGAGCATGGAGTGTCCCCTTGGTTACACCGTTTGACCGTCGCGAGGGCCCCCGGCGGGAACCTTCGCGCATGAAATCCGCCGGCCAAAGCGCATAAGCGATCATGCCGGACATACGAGCATCATGGAAATAGTGTGCGCTCTCGAAAAATCGATGCAACCCCTCTCCAGTATCTGCAGTCGCGGCGCGATTATGGCCGTGAAAGCATCACCGCGCGCGAAACTGCATTTCCTTTTGCAAGGCCGCGGCGGTTTGTTTTTGTCCCCTTGCGTGTTTCCGCAATCCTCCGGTGCTCTTTATCGGCTGTGCTGCCGCGCCCGGATTTGTTCTCGAAAAGACGATAGCCCGGCAATTCCGGAACAGGGATATCTTTTTTCGTGAACACATCATATCGTCCGGTTTTTCAGTCACTTCCGGAGAATGCCTTGCATCTCGGTGCCCTTTTTGTCGCCAGCCACGTTCTCTCCTCGGGTTCGGTTCGCGAAACCGCGCGGCGCTTCTCGCTCGCGGCCTCCACGGTATCGGCGGCGGTCAGCAATCTTGAGAGTGAGCTTGCGATCAAGTTGACCAAGCGCAGTTCCGGTGAACTCGTCAAACTGATCGCGAGCGGCAAGGTGCGTGACGCGCTGCGCCCCATCATGCACGCGGTCGAGCAGCTTTATGAACTCGCCGGCGAACGCGCCGAAGCCTTCGAAAGCTGGGCATCGCGCATTCCGATCAAGCTCGTGACGATCGAGCGCTTTCTGGAGGTCGCGGATCAGGGCAGCATCAATCGTGCCGCCCGGCGTCTTCAGCTTGGCCAGCCGCAACTTTCATTGCAGATCGCCAATCTTGAGAAGTTCGTCGGTCATCAGCTTCTCGAACGTCAGGCGCAGGGCTCGACGCTGACCGAGAAGGGAAGGCGGGTCTACGGCATCTTTTCGGCGGTGAGCCAGGCCTGGAACGATCTCAAATCAACGGCCGACGAACGCTATCGGCGTGCGGCGCGTTCGCTGCGTATCGGATCGATCATTCCGACGGGTGCGGAAAGCTGGGTTGCGCGCTGCCTGGGCGCTGTGGTGGCCGATTGGAATGCGGGGCGCAGCAAGAATGCCATTTCGCTGATCTCCATGACTGCCGATGATCTGCGGGAAGCCCTGAGATCTGGCCGCATCGACGTGGCGATCCTGGATTCGGTGTTCGAGCTGGAAAGCTTCGGACATCGCGAACTCCTTCGCACCGATCTGGTGGCAATCGCGCCGCCGGCAAGTACGGGGCTGACTGTCGCCGATCTGGTGGCCGAGCATCCCATCTGCACGCCGAGCGAGCGAACCGGCCTGGGCGATGCCGCAACCGCACTGAGCCGCGAGCGGACCGTAAGCCGCCGCTTTCGCAACCAGGATATCATGGCGGCGGATTCACTGCCGGTGATCGTCGATCTCGTCGCGAACCACGGCTATGTCTCTTTCCTCGGACGCGTTAGCGCGCTGCCGATCGCCGATCGCGTCCGTATTGTCGAACTCGCCGAACACATCCCGATTTCCTATCACGTCGCCTTCAATCATCGGAAAGCATCGGCGGATGCCTGCGCCATGATTGCTGCAGCCGTGCACAAGATCATCTCGGAGCCTGTCGCGAAAACCGCTGCTGTCGCCTAAAGAGGCTGTCGGCGGATGAAGGAGATTAGAAAGATGCCGGCTTTGCTGGAAGTATGCGTGGATAGCCCGAAAGGCCTTGCTGCCGCAATCGAAGGCGGCGCGGGCCGTATCGAACTTTGCTCGGCGCTCGAACTGGGCGGCCTGACGCCGGTCGCAGGTCTCATGAAAGCCGCAGCCTCAGCGCCGATCCCAGTCTACGCGATGATCCGTCCGCATACCGGGCCCTTCATCTTCGATGCAGCGGACGAGGATGCAATGATGGCGGATATCGATGCCGTCCGCGCTTTCGGCCTCGCCGGCGTTGTCATCGGCGCCAACCGACCCGACGGAACGCTGGACATGCCGCTCATCCACCGCTTGAAAAAGCATGCTGCCGATCTGGGCTCTACGCTGCATCGCGCCTTCGACCTCGTGCCGGATGCCGATGTTGCGCTAGAGCAGGCCGTCGAGCTTGGCTGCGAGCGCATCCTCACCTCCGGCTGCGCGCCGAAAGCGATGGATGGTCTGGAAACGCTGAAGCGTATCTCCGCAAAAGCCGACGGCCGGATTTCGATCATGCCCGGCAGCGGCGTGCGCTGCGGCAATGTCGCGCAAATTCTGCGCATGACAGGCGCCCGGGAGGTCCATGGCTCGTGCAGTTCGCCGGCGAACATCGATCCGCGCGCCGTCTCTTTCGGTTTTGCGGCACCGGCCTCCAATCGGACAGATGTCGCGGTCGTCCGGCAGATGCGCCAGGCGATCGACGCGGCTTAAGCGGCCACTTTGATGACGGCCTTGATGAGGCCGGTCTTTTCATGCGTCCAGAGGGGGAGGTCGCGCGGCGCGTCGGCAAGTGTCGTGCGGTGCGTGATCAGCTTGTCGACCGGCACGAGACCTTTGGCGATCGAATCCGCGACATGCTCGAAGTCGGCGCGTGTCGCATTGCGGCTGCCGATGACCGTCATTTCGCGCTTGTGGAATTCCGGGTCGGAAAAGCGGATGTCGTCCTTCACGACGCTAACCAGCACCAGTGCGCCGCCATGCGCCACGAAACTGAAAGCCTTCTCCATCGAAGGACCGTAGCCCGTCGCGTCGAACACGGCATCGAAGCCGTCGCCGTCCGTCTTCGCCTTTACGGCTTCCGCCGTTTCTTCATTGGCGACAATGCCGGAGACGAAGCCGAATCGCTCCGAAGCCATCTGCAACCGTTCGGTACTGGTGTCGAGCAGTGTCACGTCATGCCCGGCAATCCGTGAGAAGATTGCAGCCCCAAGCCCGATCGGACCTGCGCCGATGACCAGCGATCGCGAGGCGGCGAGCGCCATCGAACGCCGGACGGCGTGTGCGCCGATCGCCAGGAACTCGACGGTTGCTGCCGCCTCGAGGCTCAATCCTTTCGCGGCATAGAGATTGCCGGCCGGAACGGTGATCTCTTCGCAGAACGCTCCATCGGTGTGGACGCCGAGCACCTTGATACTCGTGCAGCAGTTCGGTTTGTCTTGCCGGCAGGCAACGCAATTGCCGCAGGAAAGGTATGGATTGACGATCACTGGCGTTCCGGCAGTCATCGTGACACCGTCACCCGCCTCGAGCACGGTTGCCGAGATTTCGTGGCCCATGACGCGCGGATATTCGAGGAAGGGGTGTTTGCCTTCGAAGATGTGATAATCCGTGCCGCAAATGCCGACGTGGCTGACGGCAAGCCGGACCCAGCCGGGGGCAGGGGTTCCGGGGAGGGGTGCTCGACCATTTCGAGCACGCCGGGCTTCTGGCAAAGCACTGCTTTCATGATGTGTCTCGCATTCAGAACATGAAGAAGCCGGTCGCGGGACCGGCTTCACGATGTTTCTTCGATCTCACTGGCTCCGGCGGCGGCGCAACTGATCGAAATAGACGATCACGATGATCAGCAGACCGGTGATGATACGCTGCCAGAATGAGTTGACGTTCAAGAGGTTCGCGCCGTTGTTGATCGTGGCCAGGATGAAGGCGCCGATCAACGGACCATGGACCGAGCCGATCGCACCGAAAAGGCTGGTCCCGCCGATAACGGAAGAGGCGATCGCCTGCAGTTCCCAACCGTCGGCCTGGGTCGCGTTGCCGATCGCGATGCGCGAGGCAAGCAGCACGCCGACAAAGGCGGCGAAGGTCGCTGAGAGAATATAGGCGAGATAGATCATGCCGTCGACGCGCACACCGGAAAGGCGGGCAGCTTCGCGGTTGGAGCCGACCGCGAAGAGATAGCGGCCCCACCGGCTCAGATGCAGGAAGACGAAGGACGGAACCGCGACGAGTATGACCATCCAGAAGAGGCTCGGCACGCCGAGAAAGTTGGCGCGGGCGAAGTTCGTGAAGGGCTCGTTGACGATATTGATCGTCGATCCATTGGTGATGAGCAGCCCGATACCACGCAACGAGGTCAGCGTGGCCAAGGTGATGATGAACGGTGGCAGACCCATCTTGACGATGCCGAAACCGTGAAAGGCTCCGATCCCGACCCCGATCAGCAGCGTGATGAGAATGGAGGCCCATACGGGAACCCCCGCCTGCAGAAGCCACGCGAGGATGACACCGGCAAAGCCGACGATGGCGCCGACGGATAGGTCGATGCCGGCCGTAATGATAACGAAGGTCTGGCCGAGCGCCAGGATTGCCGTCATCGCGCCCTGCCGCAGCAGGTTCGAAATATTGAGGGGCGTCCAGAAGCTGACTGTGACGATGCCGAGGAGGATCCAGAGGAAGAGAAGCAATCCGATCAGGGTCAGGCTGAACAGGATGTTCACTTTTCGGCGCGGCGGCGGGGCGACGATTTCCGTGGGGGTTACAGTCATTGGTTCTCTCTCCCTCTTATTCTTTTACTCAGACGCCGATCGCTTCGCCGAGCACTTCTTCATGCGTCGCCGCGTGGTAGTCGTGGCTTGCGACCAACTGGCCGCGGCGGAAAACGTGCAGCCGGTCAGCAAGCTCGTAGACTTCCGGCAGATAGGACGAGATCAGGATGATGCCTGCGCCTTCCTTCAGAAGCTTGGCAAACAGCCGGTAGATTTCCGCCTTTGTGCCGACATCGACACCAACCGTTGGCTCGTCGAAGATGAACAGGCGTGCGCCGTGGCTGAGCCATTTGCCGATGACGACCTTTTGCTGGTTGCCGCCGGACATGCTCGACGCGAGCACACGGCGGCTCGGGGTCTTGATTGAAAGATTGCGAATCTGCCGGTCGGAATTCTCCGATTCCTCGGTGTGGCTGATGACCGGGCCTTTGCTCAGCCTCTTGAAGACCGGCAAGTTGATGTTGAGACTGATAGACAGGTTGAGGCAGAGCCCCTGATCGCGGCGGCTCTCGGGCGCAAGCGCGATCCCGAGCTCCATCGCCGTGCGTTCGTTCTTGATATCGACCTGGTTGCCCATCCAGCGGATTTCGCCGGCCGTCGTCTTTTCGCGGCCGTAGAGGCCGAGTGCGAATTCGCTGCGTCCTGCCCCGATCAGGCCGTAAAGCCCGACGATCTGGCCGGCCTTCACGGTCAGCGATACGTCCTCGAAACCAGGCCCCGAAAGCCCGCGTACATCAAGGATCGTTTCGCCGATCGGAATTTCTTCCTTGTGATAGATCTGTTCGATCGAGCGGTTGATCATCAGTGCGATCAACTCCGCCTCGTTCGTCTCGCCGATCGCGCGCGTGCCGACATGGGTGCCGTCGCGCAGCACCGATACGCGGTCGGCAAGCTCGAAAACTTCTTCCATGCGGTGGCTGATGTAGACGATTGTCACGCCTTCGCCCTGCAGGCGACGGATGAGCTTGAAGAGTTGTGCAGATTCCTGTCGGGTAAGATAAGCCGTCGGCTCGTCGAAGATGAGGAACTGCGTACCGCGCATAGCTGCGCGTGCCGTTGCAACGAGCTGCTGCTGGCCGATGGTGAGCGCACTCAGCAGGACATTTGCGGGCAGGCCGAAGCCGAGATCGTCGAGGACGGCCTGTGCCATCTTGACCATCTGCTTCTTTTGCATGAGGCCGTACTGGTTGACTTCGTCGCCGAGAAAGAGATTGGCCGCAACCGTCAAGTGCGGGCAGAGCACCACCTCCTGGTGGACGGCGTTGATGCCGCGCGCGATCGCCTCGTTCGGCGTCGCAAGTGCAACGGGATGGCCGCACCAGAAAATTTCCCCGGCGGTTCGGCTGATCACACCGGTCAACAGCTTGATGAGGGTTGATTTGCCCGCACCGTTTTCGCCGACTATCGCGTGAATTTCGCCGGCCAGAAAGGTCATCGTCGCAGGCTTTAGCGCTTGGACATAGCCATAATTCTTCTGCAATGCCCTGAGCTCGAGGATTGGTGAGCCCGCAGGAATGCGGTTTGCCTCTTTCAGTGTCGCGCTGTCGTCGTGGCGATGACTGACCTCTTCCAGGCTCATGGACGTCTCCTCCTCACGAATTGCTGTCTCCTCCACCAGCGATCCGCGCCCCTCAGGCAAACGATAACACAGGTGAAGAAAAGGCTGCGCGGAATTTCTCGCGCGCAGCCTTGGCTCGTGTTTACTGGATCTTCGGATTGATCAGTGCATCGATCTTCGGGTCGCTCATATTCGCCTTCGTGACGAGGTTCGCGCCGGTATCGACGTTTTCTTCGACCTTCTCGCCCTTCGAAACCGAAAGCGCGGTCTTTATGCCGTCATAGCCCATGCGATAGGGGTCCTGCACGACGAGACCCGCCAGCGAACCTTCCTTCAGGAAGCCGACGGTCTTTTCGTCACTGTCGAAGGCGATGACCTTGATCTTGTCGCCGAGCTTGTTTTCAGCGATCGCTTGGCCAACACCCTGCCCCAGGATCAGGTTGGAGGCAAAGACCCCGACGAGGTTCGGGTTGGCGGTGATCAGGTCGGTCATCATGTTGAGGCCGGTCGTTGCCTGGCCGTCACCGTATTTGTCGGCAATGACCTTCAGGCCGGGATACTTGGTCTTCACTTGATCCAGGAAGCCTTCGCGGCGCTGCTCGAGCGAGCCGACGCCCGGAAGATTGGTGAGTATCACGACTTCGCCCTCTTCCTTGCCCGTCATTTCCTTGATGGCTGCAGCCAGACCGTCAGCTGCGATACGGCCGCCCTGAACGTTGTCCGTCGTCAGGAACGACTTGAATGCCTTGGAATCGGCGCCAGAGTCGATACCGATGATCGGAACCGATTTGGCCGCTTCGTCGATCGGCTTTCCGAGCGCCTTGAACTCGGTCGGCGAAATGACGACGGCGGCGGGTTTGCCAGCGACGGCGTTTTCAAGAATGCTGATCTGGCCATTGATGTCGGATTCGGCCTGCGCGCCGAGTTCCGGGACGTTGACGCCGAGATCCTTGCCAGCCTTGCGGGCGCCGGCGAGCACGATCTGCCAGTAGAAGGACGTCGTATCCTTGACGATGATCGGGATCGTCACGTCGGCTGCAAAGGATGGGACCGGCATTGCAGTTGCGATGACGGCGGCGCCCGCGAGAGCCGTGAAGGCTCGACGAGACAAAATGGATTTCATGCGCATGTGGGTTCTCCTCTCAGGTGCGTTCTCCTCCAAGAAACCAGACCGCTGAACGCAGGCGGACGATTTTTATCTATAAAAAACAGTTGCCGAAGGAAGCTAGCCGAGACCTTTCCAAATTGCAAGTGGCTAGAGGCCGGCTGCGGCTGTTTCGACTATACTCTCAAGCTCCTGTTTTTTAATAAATTAAACTGCATTCTAAAATAAATATCAGCCGCGAGAGACTTCATGCGGATGCACGACGCCTTTCTTCAGAATAAGATTTCCATACAGACGGAATTCGGTCGTCGCGACGATATAGGCTGCCTTCCTGGCATGCTCGTAGAATGCGAAGCGTTCAAGCTGTGCGATCCGGAAATCGCCAGCCCGCCTACTCACAATCTCCTGGAATTCGGCGCACACCTCCGGCATGGCGCCGGGATCACCGACGACCTCCATGCGCCATGCCGTTTCCGGAACGAACGTGTCCAGCGGCATATGCGTCAGGATCGCTTCGGCCATCTCGGTCGCCGTTACGCCATCGGCACGAATGACATCCGGTCCCATGGTGCTTGAGGGAAAGTTGGCGTCCGCGATGACAATGTCGTCGCCGTGCCCCATGCGCGCTATGGCGCGCAGAAGATCCGGGCTGAGAACGGGATGAATTCCTTTGAGCATCGTCTGGTCCTTAAACGCGCACCGCGTCTTCGCCGAGCGGCGGCGCGACGAGTGTCAGGTGGTCGAATTCAGGGAAGATCGTGTCGGGTAGCGCGGGCTCGAAGAGCTCCATGTTGCGCTTGAGGCTGGATGCCTTTGCCGTACCGATCAGCACGGAAGAAACGGCTGGCTCGCGGAGCGGGAATTGCAGCGCCGGGGCCGCGAGCACAACGCCGTGGCGTTTGGCGATGTCTTCCATCGCGCCCACCTTGGCAAGCACGTGCGGTGTCGCGGGCATGTAGTCGAAATGCGAGCCCGGCACCGGACCAGTCGCAAGGATGCCGGAATTGAAGACGCCACCGACAACCAGAGACGTGCCTTTCTTGTGGCAGAGCGGCAGGAGCTCCGCCACGGCGGAGCGATCGAGCAAGGTATAGCGCCCGGCCATCAGGATGGCGTCGATGTCGGCGTTGCGCATGACATCGAGACAGACAGGAACCTCGTTGACGCCCAGGCCGAAAGCCTTGATCGCGCCCGATGACTTCAGCTCTTCCAGCGCCTTGATGCCGGAATTAAGAAAATTTTTCAGGTGGACTGCATTCTTCGCCGCACCGTGCGTGTAGCTGCCGATGTCGTGGACATAGAGAATATCGACGCGATTGAGCCCCAGCCGCGCATAGCTGAAATCGACCGATCGCATGATGCCGTCATAGGAATAGTCGTAATCGGCATCGAAGGAGAGCGGATCGACATAGCTATAGTCGGGCACCGTACCAGTCGGCACGGGCCGCAAAAGCCGGCCAACCTTGGTCGAGAGCACGTATTCGCTCTCGGGCTTTGCCCTCAGGAAATCGCCCACGTGGCGCTCGGCAAGGCCGAGGCCATACCAGGGGGCCACGTCGAAATAGCGGATGCCGCTCGCCCAAGCAGCTTCCAGCGTTTCCATTGCCTGTTCGCGCGGGCAGGCACGGTACAGGCCACCCAGAGCCGCGGCACCGAAACTGATTTCGGTGACCTTGAGTTCCGTCTTGCCGATTTTCCTCGTCTTCATCTTCCCTCCCCGTGAAGAGCCGATCTGTGTTAGAGCGTTGCTCCCAGATGCCACGGTACGAATTCGTTGTCGCCGTAGCCGAACTCCTCGCTTTTCGTCTTCTTGCCGGAAGCCGTATCGATGATCAGGTCGAAAATTTCGCGCCCCTTGCCGCTGATCGTCGCATCGCCGGTGGCGATCGTGCCGCAATCGATATCCATGTCCTCTTCCATCGAAGCATAGAGCGCCGAATTGCTGGAGAGCTTGATCGAGGGTGCGGGACGACAGCCGAAACAGCTGCCGCGGCCGGTTGTGAAGGCGATCATGTTTGCGCCGCCTGCAACCTGCCCCGTTGCGGAAACCGGGTCGTATCCGGGCGTATCCATGAAAACGAGTCCCGGTGCAGTCACGCGTTCGGCATAGCTGTAGACCGCCGTCAGCGGGGACCGGCCACCCTTGGCGACGGCACCGAGCGATTTTTCAAGAATGGTCGTCAATCCGCCGCGCTTGTTGCCGGGCGAGGGGTTGTTGTCGAGCGAGGCACCATGCAGCCCGACATATTTTTCCCACCAGGCGATCTTGTCGTCGAGCTTCCTGGCCACGTCCTCGTTGATCGCGCGGCTGCGCAGCAGATGCTCAGCGCCGTAGATTTCCGAGGTTTCGGAAAGGATTGCGGTCCCGCCGGCTGCGGCGAGAAGATCGGCTGCGACGCCGAGCGCCGGATTGGCCGTAATACCCGAAAAGCCATCCGACCCACCGCATTGCAGGCCGATGATGATCTCGCTGATGGGGATCGGCGTGCGCCGCTCCCTACCGACATCGGCGGCGATCTCCCGGAGCATCCCCATGGCGCGTTCGACGGCCCGCCGCGAGCCGCCGGCATCCTGAATGTTGAAGTGCCGCTTGGCATTGCCGGCACCGCTTTGGCCGTAGAGCGTCAGCTGGTTTACTTCGCAGCCAAGGCCGATCATCAGCACGCCACCGAAATTGACATGGCGCGTGTAGCCCGCAAGCGTCCGGTGAAGGACCGACATGCCATCACCCGTCGAGCTCATTCCGCAGCCCTGGTCGTGCACGATCGGCACGAAGCCGTCGATGCCCTCGTAATACGGCAGGATGGTGCGATTGGCCTCGTCTGCAATCGCACGGCAGACGGTGGTGGAACAGTTCACGCTGGCGATGACGCCGATATAGTTGCGGGTCGCCGCCCGGCCATCGGCGCGGCGGTAACCCATGAAGGTTCTCGCGCGGTCTTCCGCGGTCGCCGCCTCCGGCGCGGAATTCGCAGTTGCCGCCAGCCGATCGTTCTCGAAATGCAGGTTGTGGCTGTGGATATGATCGCCGGCCTTCACCTCGGCAGTCGTGCGACCGATCGCCTGGCCATATTTCACCACCGGCGTGCCGAGCGGGATGTCGGCGATCGCAACCTTGTGGCCGGGTTCGATTTTCTGCCGGGTCTCGATACCTGCGACGGTCGCTCCGGCTTCGATCGCTGCCGTTGCGACGGCGACGTTATCTCCAGCAGAAAGGATGAGCCAAGGCAGTTTGTCCAATTGTCTTCTCCCTGAGGAATGCGCCCGCTGCATCGGCAAAATGCGCATTGATTTTGTTTTTTATCTACAATAAACATTTTCAAGTCAACGGGAATATTGTTCCTGTGCTCAAGGGAGGCAAACAGCCGCAGATGGCCAGGAAATAGGATAAAGGTCGCAGTCGATTAGCTCCTGCGCGCTTCAGACTTTGCAGGTTGCAAAGTATAAAAGGCACGAGGAAAGAGCGGGGTAACATGGCAAGGCAGAATACGGTCTTCAAGGAAGCCTATAACAGGTATGCTGCTGCTCTGCGCCCGGATGCCGCCTTGCCTTCCGAACCCGAAATCGCTGCGCAGCTCGGCATCAGCCGTAGCACGACCCGCGCGATTTTGACCCGCCTGAACGACGAAGGCATCATCCGGTGGAACAAGCGCCAGAAGATCGTGCTGCGCGTTCCCACCGAGAAAGACCTCTTTCCGTCCGAAGAGACGGATTCGCTGCACGACATCATCGAGCGCAGCTTCATGCAGCGCATTCTGTCAGACGATGCCGCGCCCGGCATGCAGATCAACGAGCTGGAACTGGCTCGTGAGATCGGCACTGGTACGACCAGCGTTCGCGAATTTCTCATCCGTTTCTCGCGCTTCGGCCTCATCGAAAAGCGGCCGAACAGCCACTGGATCCTGAAAGGCTTCACCCGCGAATTTGCACTGGAACTGGCGGATGTTCGCGAAATGTTCGAGCTCCATTCGGCCACCGAATTCGGCAAGCTGCCGCCCGAAAGCGAAGCCTGGGCGGCGCTGGCCGATATCAAGGCCGAGCATCATGCGATGCTCAACGATTTCGATGCGCGCTACAAGGAATTCTCAGCCCTTGACGAGCGCTTCCATCTCTTGATCCACGGCGCCGCGAAAAACCGGTTCATCGCGGACTTCTACGATGCGATCGCGATCATCTTCCACTATCACTACCAGTGGAACAAGGCGTTCGCCCGCCAGCGCAACGGACGCGCCATTCACGAACATCTCGACTATATCGCGGCACTGGAATCACGCGATCAGGCGGCAATCGATTTCTCGTGCCGCCTGCATCTACGTTCTGCGCGCCAGACCCTTCTTCAGTCGCTGCCGCAGAATCCTGCCGAGCCGTCTCCAGCTTAGGCAAGCACAGTCGGCGCGTGGATCTAGTGGGCGGTATAGGCCCCGTCCACGAGATGGTAGCTTCCAGTGATGAAGCTTGCTTGTTCGGACAGCAGAAAGCACACGAGGGCTGCGACTTCCTCCGGCCTGCCGCGCCTGCCCATCGGCTGAAGCGCTTCCATGCGCCGGCTTCCCGCTATCGCCAGATGTTCGGTCAGAAGCGGCGTTTCGATCCAGCCGGGGCCGACGGCATTGATGCGGATGCCCAGTCTCGCATATTCGATTGCGGCAACCTTGGTCAGGCCGACAACCCCGTGCTTGGCGGCCGTGTAGGCTGCAGTAAATGGCAATCCAACCGAACCGAGGGCGGAAGACATGTTGACGATGGCCCCTCCGCCGCGTTGCAGCATGGCGGCAATCTCATGCTTCATGCAGTAGAAGACGCCGTTCAGGTTGACGTTCATCAGGTTGTGCCAATTGTCGAGCGGGTAGTCTGCCGTCGCCTTTCGGGGGCCGTCTATGCCTGCATTGTTAACCGCCAGATGCAGACCGCCGCATGTCTCGACAGCGTAGCCGATCAGCTTTTCCACAGCCCCGGCATCCGTGACATCGACCGCAAAGTCCCGCGCCCGCCCACCCTTTGAACGGATCTCCGCGGCAAGGTTGCGTGCGGCGTCAGCATCGAGATCGGCAATGACAACCTCTGCTCCCTCGTCAGCGAGCTGCCGGCAAATGGCCGCACCTATACCGGACCCTCCGCCGGTTACGAGCGCGATTTTCCCCGTGAAGTCAGGCTTCGTCATCAAGTCCCTCCTCATTATCCCTGCCACTAGTCGAGCAGAGGCATGCCATTGATGCAAGACCTTTCATAACCGCAAGCAACGCGGCCGCTCGTTCTGCGAGCCCTTCACCCATGATGCTCCTGCCCGGCAGCGCCTCGGCCCTTGAAGGACGGCAGCGCAGGTTCAAGGTGAACGAGAGCGTTGCACCTTTCGCCTTTGACGCGAGGCTTGGCCGGTTCGCGCCGGGATGTTAAGACGAAGAATAGGGTCGATCGATTGCTTAGCAGGTAGAGATGGAAAAAAAACACGTTGCGCGCCGGGGGCTCCTGCTGGGCAGTCTGGCGTTGATGGTATCTGGATGTGCTTCAACGACGGGATGGCAGGTGGGGTCGATGTTTTCGTCGACGCCGCGAATCAGCTCTCGCTACCGGCGGCGGCGCGTGCCATATGACGGAAGCGAGCCGCCTGGAACGATCGTGGTCAACACCTACGAGCGCTACCTTTATCTGGTCGAAGGCGGCGGCGAGGCCCTGCGCTATGGCGTTGCAGTCGGCGAGGAGGGGCTGACGCTCAAGGGAAGGGCGACCATCGGGCGGAAGGCGGAATGGCCCTCGTGGATGCCCACAGCCAGCATGATACGGCGCAAGCCGCACCTGGCGCAATATGCCGGCGGTGTTTCGGGCGGACCCCACAATCCGCTTGGCGCCGCTGCTCTTTATCTCTACAGGGGCGGACAGGACACCCTGTTCCGGCTGCATGGAACGAACGAGCCCTGGTTGATAGGGCAGGCGGTTTCCAATGGATGCATTCGCTTGACCAATGAGGACATCGTCGACCTCTACAGCAGGGCTGCGGTGGGAACGCCAGTATTGGTCATATGATGCTTACATTTTGCAACGATAACGCCACGGTCTGTTAGGCATTATGAGGCGCCCGGGACCGCGCAGAGACAAGGTGTGTCCTTTCTGCACTTGGCTTGCGCGTATTTTGCGGCTATTAGTAGAAGCGTTGCCTTCGATAACCTATTCCGTGCTAAGGAGAGGACTACTGATGAGCAGAATTCTGATCATGTGCCTAGTTGCGTTGTTTTCCGTTGCAAGCCTGAGCGCTTGCGGGTCGATCGGTAAGGGCAAGGGGAAGGCCCCGCCGCCCGTAGCGGAAACGGCACCGGCACCAGTATATAAGTAGCAACTAACTGTTGCTGAATGGGAGGGGGCATTCGTGGCCCTTCCCTACATCGTGCAGTCCGGGCTGGACCTGCCTTGCAGCTTGCAGCGCAAAGAATTGGCGTCAAGCGGGGCATGTGTCGGTGCTCGCTCGATACCGGGAGATGAAGTGTAGCGATGACGCTTGCAAAGGGCCGTCTATCACTTGTAATTCTATTCGCTCTCGCGCTCACATCATGCCAGACAGAAGACAAGCCACCGCAACCGCGATTCGTTTCGGACGCGCAAGGAGGGTCTGTTGGCGAATCATCGCAAAAAAGCGATGGCCAGTACTTTATCGAATTCCGCTCGCGCTACGCGCTGAGCTACGGCCACACCTACGTGATTTTCGGGCGGTTGAACAAAGCTGGCGGGATGGTCAATCCGGAGGTCGCGGGGCTTGCTCCGGCGACCAAGGATACGGGCCCCTATGTTCTCGGCCACTTCGTGCCCGTGCCGGCCGAAACCGGGGCCAGTGACGGCGACCTGGAGGAGGCCTACAGGTCGGCAAGCTGGCGCGTCCTTCTCACTCCATCGGAATACAATGAGACCGTCGCCTTCATACGCAAGCTGAAGGCCAAATCCAAGTTTTGGCAGGCTTCGGTTTATAACTGCAACGCTTTCGTAGCAGAAATCGCTCGCTCGATGGGCTATAAGGCGCCCAGCATCTGGCTCCGCCCGCAACAATTCGTGACGCAGCTTCGAGAAATGAACACCTAAGTGCGAGGCGGGCAAGCTGCTATACCGCTTCTCCATCCAGTCGGTTGCAGGACGCAGAAGCGCTCTGGAGACTTAAATTGAGCATAGCTGTTGTGGGCAAGATCCTGTGGGTGCTCGGCGTCGTTGCCTGGTATATCATCCGCTATCCCTTCGAGCGCCGCGCCAAGCGCGTGCGTGTCGTCAGTCACCGCCGTTCTCGTATCGAGAAGATCGGGCTTGCGTCGGCGCTGCTCGGACTTGCGATCGTGCCGGGGTTCTATGTCGCCACCGGCATGCCGCAAGCAGCCGATTATCCGGCCCGCGCTTGGGCGGTGGCCGTCGGGGTGGTGCTCTTTGCCGCCGCCATGTGGGTTTTTCGCAGAACCCACAAGGAACTCGGCCGCAACTGGTCCATCACGTTGGAGATCCGCGACCAGCATCAGCTGATTTGCAGCGGTCCCTACGCTTTCGTCCGCCATCCCATGTACACGTCTTTCCTGCTGATGGGTCTCGGCCAGGCCTTTCTGCTGTCGAACTGGATCGTGGGGCTTGCTGGTTTGATCGGCTTCGCAATCCTCTTTTTTCTACGGGTGGACAAGGAAGAGCGTATGATGCTGGAGATTTTCGGCGCGCAATATCGCGCCTATATGGATAGGACCAAGCGAATTATTCCCTACCTTTATTAGAGGAGGCATGATGCGAGGCCGGACCATCAAGCTTTCGGCGGCACGGCGCCTTGTCGGGGATCTGATGCGGTTCTCGATCGGAGTGCCGCGGGTCACTGTGCAGCGGCAGATGAACCTCGGCCCGCTTCAGAAGGCCAGAATGGCGCAGTCAAGCAGGCCCTCCTGGACCGTACTCTTCTTGAAGGGATACGCGCTTCTCTCCCAGGAGACACCGGACCTTAGGCGCGCTTACATCAAGTTCCCGAGAGCTCAGCTCTATGAATATCCGGAAAGCGTGGCCTCGATTGCCCACGAGCGCGAATATGGCGGCGAGCGGGTCGTCTTGCTGAGCTTGATCAAGGCCCCCGAGCGGCGGCCGATCGCCGAACTCGAGGCCTTGATCCAGGCGGCGCGCTCGCGCCCTGTCCTGGAAATCAAGGAGTTCCGGCGTGCATTGAAGTTTGCCCGTGCGCCGGCGCCTTTGAGGTGGCTGTTGATGTGGCTCGGGCTGAATATCGGGCGGCAGCGTGCCCGCCGGTTCGGCACTTTCCAGCTGTCGGTCTATTCCGGCCTGGGGGCAGAGTCACTCAACCCCCTTTCGCCTTTGACCACGCTCTTCAATTACGGCCCGATCTCCGCAGATGGATCGGTCACGGTCCGGATCCACTACGATCACAGGGTCATGGACGGCGCCAATGTCGCACGGGCGCTGGAGCGGTTCGAAAAGATATTGAACGGCGAAGTCGCCAGCGAAGTAAAGAGCATCGCCCCACTGGGTGCTGCCGCTCTCGATACGGCGGCTTCAGGGACGGCAATATGATCATGCAGAGTGAGTTTCGTCCGGCGGCAGTGGTGGTCGGTGCGTCGCGCGGCATCGGCAGGGCAATTGCAAAGGTTGTCGCCCGGGAGCATGGGGCCGTCGTTGTGCTCGTTGCGCGCTCGCCTGAAGGTCTGGCTGCTGCGGCGGCCGACGTGCGGGCGGCGGGCGGCGAGGCATTCACGCTGGAATTGGATCTCCTTGTGGCCGATGCCTCGGCGCATTTGCAGGACTTCCTGTCTGCAAACGGTTTGTTCTGCGATGTCCTGGTCAACAGCGCCGGATACGGATTGCGCGGTGCGGCAACGCTCCTTCCGGTCGAAGATCAGCTTGGCATCATAGATCTCAACATACGAGCCCTCAGCGACCTGACCCTTCGCTTCCTGCCGGGAATGGCAGCGCGCGGGCGTGGCGGCGTGCTCAATCTCGGTTCCATAGCCGGATTCACGCCCGGGCCGAATATGGCCCTGTATTATGCGAGCAAAGCTTTCGTGCGCTTCTTTTCGGAAGCGCTTCATCAGGAATTGCGCCGCACGGGCGTGACCGTCACATGCGTTGCGCCGGGACCGGTGTCGACCGAGTTCCTCGAAAAATCCGGCGCCGGCCGAGCACAGCTTTTCAAGATATTGCCGAAGCTCGATTCGGACTATGTGGCCGAACGGGCCTGGCGCGGCTTCAAATCCGGCCGCCGCCTTGTAGTCCCCGGCATCTCGGCCAAGCTTGTCGCCCTGGCGGCCGCCCTGCTGCCCTCCGCCGCAACACTTCCCCTGATCGGCCGCCTGCAGCGCCGCAGCAGCGATCCCTGCCCCTGCGGCTCCGGCAAGACCTTCAAGGAATGCTGCCGCATTCGCCATCGGGGGATTGCCGCCGGAGACAGTTGATTGGCGTTGGCAGCGTCAGGAGGCACGCTTGCGGATTTCCCGAGTTGCGAACACATTTGCGTTATCTTCGCTTTCCAAAGTTACGGTGATCTGCGCCAAGTTACTGTTATCAGACGACAAATGTTGTGCGCGGTCTGCGCCATGCTACGCTAGTGGTGGCCGCCGATTTGCTTTCATCTGCTTACCCGGCTTCAAACCGATCGTCGGGTAAGCAGAACACCGAATCCGCAAAAAACGCCGGTGCAGCCGGGCTTCGCGACATCCAAAATTGATCTAAGTTATTGATGTCGCGTGCGATATCGAAGAAACCAAACCTCGCTTTCATGACGCGCCATCGTGGCCGCTATCGCCTCCTCATGAATAGCCGGATGGTTTCGAGACCTAAACCCGCAACCGCGGCACTCATGGCGCTCGCCTCCGCTAGGCAGCTCCCCACACCTTTCCCGGACGGGCTCGACGGCTGCTGCACCACTTCCGGCCCATGCCAACGAACTCCTGAAGATCGCGTCAAATGACCTCTTGTCACATTTCGAATACACGACCTAGGCCATACTGGGACAAGGGCCCCGATGGCGTGATTGCCCCGAAACCTTACTTGCCACCAGATCTCCACGATCATGTATATACCACGCAGGACGCAACTATCCGTGCCTTGCTGAAATCCTATTCGACAGAGGAAAGCTAAGCCGATGAAAAGGACCAGCCTTATACTCTTTGCGCTCATGTTCGCGGTCGAACCTTCATTCGCAATCGAGCGGTTGAATGCCGGTTCGACGACCTGCGCCGCCGTTCAGCGGATTATCGCCCGCGATGGAGCGGCCATCCTGCGTTATCCATCTGAGAGAGTACCTGATATGACGCTTTACAAACGATACGTGCGTAATAAGGCCCAGTGCGACAGCGATGATGAAGCCGCACCGACATCAGTCAAGACCGCTGACGAGCCACGATGCCGCCTGGCGCGTTGCCGATCATCTTCACACAATCAATCGACGTCCCGATGACAGGTGTTGCCTTCTTTGAACGGATCCGGCGATCACCAATCGGAGTAAATAAACCTGGCGCACCGGCGAGAAGTCACCTGCTATACGTCATGTTTGGCACTCGTCGATGCACTCGGCTTTGAAATCGTGAAGCGCTGAAAGAAATAATCGAGCGAGTATGCGTCACGCATATTCTTCGCAACATCCTTCATATGTGGCCAAAAGCGGACATGGGATACTCTGGCAAAAGCCAGCATGGCCGCTGCCCATGGCTAAACTTGATGATGCGAAGGCTTACCTCGTCGCAAACGGTCTATCAGGCTCCCGGTAAATAGCCGTGTCTAATCTGGCCTAAAGAACTGATTTACTTCAAGAAAAGTGGTGCCGCTTACGTGACTCGAACACGTGACCCCATCATTACGAATGATGTGCTCTACCGACTGAGCTAAAGCGGCAACTTGGCGGCCTGTGCGGCCGCGATTTGCATGGCGCTGATACAGGCATTGTTTGAAGATTTCAAGCGCCCTGTCGTGCCTTTGAAAAAAAAGACGCTCCGCTGTGGAACGTGGCGTGGCTCAGAGCGCGAGGCGTGTGCGCTCTGCCCGGTATTCGCTTTCCAGCCTGTCGACGAGCTTGGCGACCGGCTCAACCGCCTTGATCGCGCTGATGCCCTGGCCGCTGCCCCAGATGTCTTTCCAGGCCTTCGCGCCGCCGACTGCCTGCTCGAAATCCATCTTCGATGCGTCCGCCACCGGCAGGTTGTCCGGGTCGAGGCCGACGGCCTGGATCGATGGTTTCAGGTAATTGCCATGCACGCCGGTGAAATAATTGGAATAGACGATGTCGTTTGCAGCGCCGGCGACAATCGCCTGCTTGTAGGCGTCGGCGGCGCGCGCTTCCTCGGTCGCGATAAACGGCGTTCCGATATAGGCCATGTCCGCCCCCATCGCCTGTGCTGCAAGGATCGCGCCGCCGGTGGCGATTGCGCCTGCCAAAAGCAGCGGCCCGTCGAACCATTCACGGATTTCCTGCACCAGAGCGAAGGGTGACAGCGTGCCGGCATGCCCACCGGCGCCCGCCGCCACCGCAATCAGTCCGTCGGCACCCTTCCTAATCGCCGAATTGGCGTGGCGGTTGTTGATGACGTCGTGGAGCACGATGCCGCCATAGGAGTGTACGGCCGCATTCACCTCGGGCACGGCACCGAGCGAAGAGATCACGATCGGCACCTTGTATTTGACGCAGAGGCGCAGGTCGTGCTCCAGCCGCTTGTTCGACATGTGGACGATCTGGTTGACGGCAAAGGGTGCTGCCGGCCTGTCCGGATTGGCGGCGTTGTGGGCCGCGATGTCTTCGGTGATCATTGCCAGCCATTCGTCGAGCTGGCTTTCCGGCCGGGCGTTCAGTGCCGGAAAAGCGCCGATCACGCCCGCCTTGCATTGCGCCAGCGTCAGGGCCGGATGCGAGATGATAAAGAGGGGTGAAGCAAGGACCGGCAGTCTCAGGTTTTCCGTAAGGATTTTGGGAAGGGACATCGCGTTCACCATTCAATTGACGTTTACGAAAACGTCAATCTGATAGCAGACTTGATGAGCGAGGAAAAGGGCATGCTTGAGTGCCGAGCTGTCGACTCCGCAGAGATTTGGTTGTCGAGATAAGTGGGCAAAGGGTGGGGTAAGGAGCATATTTATTGCCTGCGATGTGAAATGCTGCCAGCCGCAAGACTTGCGGTTTTCAACCATTGACGCTACCGAGTTTTGTTAGGCATTTGTAAAGATTTCAGGGTGATGCCTGATGCCAGCATGAAGGATCGGATGTGAGCGGATTAGAAACGGCAATCAGAACGGCGCTTAACAACTCCGATCGCGATAATCCGGAAGTCCGTGCAAGGATTTATCAATCGGCCCGCCAGGCGCTGGAGGCCGGCCTTCGCAAGCAGGATATCACTGACCGGGACGCGATTGCGCATCATCGTCATCGGCTCGAAACGACCATTCACATGATCGAGGCAGAAGAACGCGAGCGCCTGCATCCGCGCCAGGGTCCACCGGAAGTGCCCGTTCCGCCCGTCGCCGAAATCCCGCCGCCGGTCAGGCACGACGAGCGCTTTGAACATGACGCGCCTCAGGTCGGCGGTGAAACACGAGGCTATTCGGCAAGGCCTGCCTACGACGAGTCGAGGCTTGATGACGTCCATGCCGCTGCGTCCGATCATCTCGGCGCTGCGCCTCAGACCGGCGATGGCCTTGCACCCGAAAGCCGCCCCTCCGCCCATATGGATTTCCGGCCGGAGGGGGCTGCAAAGCGCCGCAAGCCGCGAAAATTCTTCTCGCGGCTGCTTGTCTGGTGCGTGCTGATCGCCTTCATCGGCATGGGGGCCTGGTGGGCTTATAAATCCGGCCTCTTCCTGACGGCGGCCGAGCGCGACACCAGCGTCGCCAATCCGCCTGCCAGTACCGAGCCGGAAGACTTCGACGGTGCGGACGAAGGTGCTGCGAACACGGCGCCGCATGTCGATCAGCCGGTCACGATCGACCCGCAGAACAGCTTTTCTGCGGAATGGATTGAGATATTCAAGCCTTCGGACGCTGCCAAGATCGAAAGCGGCCCGCGGGCACGGACGGAAAACATCGCCGAAAACGATGGTCCGGCCGTTCGTTTGATCTCGGAAAGCAACGGCGCCGATGGCAATATCGGCATCAGCGTTCCGAAAGACGTACTTCGAGAGCTCGCCGGCAAATCCTCGACGATCGCGATCACGTTGCAATCGACGAGCGACGAGCCGACGCAGGTGATGGTCGAATGCAATTTCCAGACGCTCGGCAATTGCGCCCGCCATCGGTTCAGCGTCACCCGCGAAAAGTCCGACGCTCTGCTTCAGGTTACCTTCGACCGGTCGTCGGCGCCGAGTGGCGATGGCAGGCTGATGATCAACAGCGATGTCGACGGCAAGGCGCGAGGCATCAACCTCTACGCCGTGCGCATCCTGCCGGGGCAGTGACCCTTATTTGAGAAAGCCGGACCCCGCGCCAATGATCTTGTCGTCGAGATCGCCAATCGCCTTGTCGTCCTTTCCGTCGTAATCCATTTTCTTCAGCATGTGACGGATGAGGTTGAGCCGCGCGCGGCGTTTGTCGTTAGCGCGGATGACCGTCCAGGGCGCAAATTCCGTATGCGTCGCCTCGAGCATCCGCTCGCGTTTGTCGCTGTAGTCGCCCCATTTGGTGAGCGCCGCGATATCCATCGATGAAAGCTTCCATACCTTCAGCGGATCGTGCCTGCGGTCGTGGAAGCGCTTGAGTTGCATCTCGCGGCCGATATCCAGATAGAACTTGAAGAAGTGAATGCCTTCGTGGGCAATGATCTTTTCCAGCTGCGGCGCTTGCTTGAGAAAATCCTCATATTGCTTGGGCGTGCAAAACCCCATGACCGGTTCGACACCTGCGCGGTTGTACCAGGAGCGGTCAAAGAGAACGAACTCGCCGGCCGTCGGAAACTGGGCGATGTAGCGCTGGAAATACCATTGGCCGAGTTCGCGGTCATTCGGCTTGGCGAGTGCGACGACGCGGGCAAGGCGCGGGTTCATGTGGGCGGAGGAGGCCGAGATGGCGCCGCCCTTGCCGGCCGCGTCGCGGCCTTCAAAGAGCGCCATCACCCGTATGCCGGTCGCCTGCAGCCAGAACTGCACTTTGACCAGTTCGATCTGCAGCTTTTCCAGCTCTTCGAGATACTCTTCCTCTTTCAGCTTTTTCTTGTAAGGGAAATCCCCCGATTCCAGCGCCTCTTCATCGATCCAGTCCGGAAGCACCGGATCGTCGACATCGAAGACGCGCTTCTTGCCCCTGATGTCCAGTTCAACCGCGCGGCTTTCGACAGCTTCGGCCATATTTCCTTCTCCGCCTGTGGCTTTCTTCGCAGGCGATCATATTTTTCATTGAAAATCAAATCCGTCGCGGCAGGCAAAATTCCTGTGTGTATCGGTTGCGGCTTTTGCGGCAAATGGCAGCGGCGGAAAACTTCTGTCATGAATCACGGCTATCAGGCAGAGTTTGAACATAAGAACGACTCGACCGGGCGAGGAACACTTGGAAGACGAAATGCCATGGACAACGGGGCTCATGGCCCGCATACGGCAGCAGCGAACGGTTCTGCTCGCGGCGATCGTCATTGGCCTCGTTGCGCTTGCGGCCGGCATGAACAAGTGGGCGGTGCTGGCGCTTCTTGTCTTAATGATCGCCATTGTGCTTCTAAACAGCATGCCGGCCGTGCAGGCAAAGCTTGCGGAACCGCCGGAAGTCGAACCGGAAGCGCCAGCGAGTCTGCTGCCCGCCGTCTCGGCAACGCTGGCTGGCCTCGATATACCCGTGATGCTCCTCTCAGGCGATGCCTCCGTTCTCTTCCAGAACCGCGCCGCGGAAAAGGCCTTTGGCGAAGTGGTGATCGGGGCGCATATTTCTGCACGCCTGCGCTCGCCGGGCATTCTGGACATGGTGGGAGAGACGATCGCCACCAACGCTCCCAACCAGATCGAGCATTCCGAGCGCCTGCCGTCGGAGCGCGTCTATATTGTTCGCAGCGCGCCGATCGACCTCGGCGGTACCGGGAATGGCGAGCGCTTCTTCTTGCTTTCGTTCCGCGATATCTCCGAGGTGCGGCGTATCGATCGCATGCGGTCGGATTTTGTCGCCAATGCCAGCCATGAGCTGCGGACTCCGCTTGCGTCGCTCCGCGGTTTCATCGAGACGATCCAAGGCCCGGCAAAGAATGATCCGAAGGCGCAGGAGCGCTTCCTGGGCATCATGTTCGACCAGACGACTCGCATGAGCCGCCTTGTCGACGATCTTCTCTCGCTTTCCCGTCTTGAGCTCAAGTCGCACATCGCACCGGACGAGAAGGTCGATCTCGTGCCGCTGCTCGGCCATGTCAGGGACGCGCTGGTGCCGCTTGCCACGGAGGTTGGAGTCGAGATCAATCTGCACCTGCCGGAGGGCAAGGCGGAGGTTCTCGGAGACCGCGACGAACTGGTCCAGGTTTTTGAAAATCTCATGGAGAATGCATGCAAGTACGGCCAGGAGGGCAAGGTCGTCGATGTCCACGTCAAGAATGCATCCGGTGAGGCGGTTGAAGTCAGCATCGCAGATAAAGGCCCGGGCATTCCCGCGGAGCATGTGCCGCGCCTCACGGAGCGGTTTTATCGCGTCAATATCGAGGATAGCCGCTCCAAAAAGGGCACCGGTCTCGGTCTGGCGATCGTCAAGCATATCCTGACGCGTCACCGCGCACGGCTGATCGTCAAGTCCGAAATCGGTAAGGGAACGGAGTTTACCGTGCGTTTCTGACGACGTAAGCCCTGGAATATTGGTCGTGGATTTGACGCCGAAGTCTCGATTGCCAGACGCAAAAAACGGGCCCGCGAGGACCCGTTTCCGTTTTTACTTATCCGGCTCAGCTTGCGCGGGCTGCGGTCCGGCGGCGTTCGTTGACCGGCTGATAGGCAAGGCGCTGGTGATAGCTGCAATAAGGGGAAGAGTCCGGGCTGTCGCAGCCGCAGAAGTGGAAGTCGTCCTTCAGCGGGTCGCCGACCGGCCACTTGCAGGTACGCTCCGTGAGTTCCGTCAGACCGAGACGGCGGGAGATCGGCACGACAACGTTTGTGGCCGGACGATAGTCCATCTCCTCCATGAGATCGATTTCGACCTCTTCCTTGAGCATCGTCGCGCCCTGCTGGCGCGTGACGGTGCGGGTTGCCATCCGCGATGCGTAATTTGGTGCGCGGACAGCCGAAGTATTGCGCTTCGGCGCGCGTGCGGTCGTCGTCGCGCCGCCGGCCTTGGCGCGGCCCGGAAGGCTAAGCCTGTGGACCTTGCCAATGACCGCGTTCCTGCTCACTCCGCCGAGTTGCGCCGCGATCTGGCTTGCGCTCAACCCTTCGGACCAAAGCTTCTTGAGTTTTTCGACACGCTCGTCTGTCCAGTTCATGCCCTGTCTCCGCCGTTTAGCGTTGTGAAGGCAGAATCCCTCACCCTTGCTCCGGATACGTCCGAAGCAGGAAACGCCTGACCAATTGTGGTGACTAGTTCCGCCGCATGCAGTCTAGTAATTGAGTTTTAACCTAGTGTGAGGCTGACTCCGTGACAAGAGTCGCGGGAATCCGGATGAATCGAATTTCAAGTTTTCCCCAACTTGCTTCCCGAGCGAGTCATTTCTGCAACATTAGCTGTTGATAAATAGCTCGCCTGATCGGCTGCCGGCCGCACGCGCCCAAATCCGCAGTTTTGTTGACATTGCGGCGTGAAACGTAAATAGTGGCCCTCGCCGCCGAAAGGCGGCATTTTTAATTTTTCGGGCCTGGTTTTTAGCCGGAGTCCGGTTGCCCTAACGACGACAGGAGACCGCGCCATGGCTCAAGCCGCGCCGCTATATGACACCTATTCTCGCGCCCCTCTGCGGTTCGAGCGAGGTGAGGGCGTGTGGCTGATCACCGAGGGCGGCGAGCGATATCTGGATTTTGGCGCAGGCGTTGCCGTAACATCCGTCGGCCACGGCAATCCGCATGTCGTTGAAGCCCTGAAGGCGCAGGCCGACAAGGTTTGGCATCTGTCGAACATCTATGAAATTCCAGGCCAGGAGGCGCTTGCCAAGCGGCTGACCGACGTCACATTCGCCGACAAGGTGTTTTTCACCAATTCCGGGGCCGAGGCGCTGGAATGCGCGATCAAGACCGCGCGCCGCTATCAGTATTCCAAGGGCCATCCAGAACGCTTCCACATCATCACCTTCGAAGGCGCTTTCCATGGCCGTACGCTGGCGACGATCGCTGCCGGCGGTCAGGAGAAGTATCTCGAAGGCTTCGGTCCCAAGGCACCGGGTTTCGATCAGGTTCCGTTCGGCGATATCGAGGCGGTCCGCGCCGCGGTTACGGATGCGACGGCGGGCATCCTCATAGAGCCGGTGCAGGGTGAGGGCGGTATTCGTCCGGCGACAAACGAATTCATGAAGGCGCTCCGCCAACTCTGCGACGAGAAGGGCCTGTTGTTGATTCTTGACGAGGTTCAGTCCGGCGTCGGTCGCACAGGCAAGCTCTTTGCCCACGAATGGTCCGGCGTCACGCCGGATATCATGGCGGTGGCGAAGGGCATCGGCGGCGGCTTCCCGCTCGGCGCCTGCCTTGCGACCGCGGATGCCGCTTCCGGCATGAAGGCCGGCACGCATGGTTCCACCTATGGCGGCAATCCGCTTGCCATGGCGGTCGGCAGCGCAGTGCTTGACGTCATCCTGGCCGACGGTTTCCTGCAACATGTGCGCGACGTGGCGCTCGTGTTCCGCCAGGGCCTTGCCTCGCTGAAGGACCGCTATCCGGATGTTATCGAGAATGTGCGCGGCGAAGGCCTGATGCTCGGCATCAAGGCAGCCGTCCCGTCTTCCGAACTGCTGCAGGCCATTCGTGCTGCTCATCTTCTGGCCATTCCGGCGGGCGATAATGTCATCCGTCTCCTTCCGCCTCTGGTCGTCACGGCGGAGGAAGCGCGCGAGGGGCTTGCCCGCGTGGAACGCGCTGCCGAAAGCATTCGCGCCGCAAAGACCAAGAAGACGGCTTGAACGGATAGACGCCTCTCAAGGGGCATACAGGTAAGAACGACATGGCTTCCCCCAGACACTTTCTCGATCTCTCGGCGGTAACCGCATCCGATCTCAGGTCCATCATGGATGATGCGATCGTACGCAAGCAGGCCTTCAAGGCCGGCAAGGGCGATAAGCCGCTCGCAGGCAAGATGCTGGCAATGATTTTCGAGAAGCCCTCGACGCGCACACGCGTTTCCTTCGATGTCGGCATGCGCCAGCTTGGCGGCGAGACGCTTTTTCTCTCCGGCACGGAGATGCAGCTCGGCCGCGCGGAGGCGATCGGCGATACCGCCAAGGTGCTCTCGCGTTACGTCGACGCGATCATGATCCGCACCACGGAGCATCACCGCATGCTGGAACTTGCCGAACGCGCGACGGTGCCGGTCATCAACGCGCTGACGGACGACACACACCCCTGCCAGATCATGGCCGACATCATGACCTTCGAGGAGCATCGTGGTCCCGTCAAGGGTAAGACGATCGCCTGGACCGGCGATGGCAATAACGTGCTGCACTCGCTGGTCGAAGGCGCTGCCCGTTTTGGCTATCGCATGAACATGGCCGTGCCTCTTGGTTCCGAGCCGAAGGATCACTATCTGAACTGGGCCCGCAACGAGGGCGCCCAGATCATGCTTGGCCATGATGCCGACCGTGCGGTCGAGGGTGCCGATTGCGTGGTAACCGATACCTGGGTCTCCATGAATCAGGAACATCGGGCCCGCGGTCACAACGTTTTCCAGCCCTATCAGGTCAACGCGGCTTTGATGGCAAAGGCCGGCAAGGATGCATTGTTCATGCATTGCCTGCCCGCCCATCGTGGTGAGGAAGTGACGGACGAAGTGATCGACGGCCCGCAATCCGTGGTTTTCGATGAGGCGGAAAACCGTCTTCACGCGCAAAAGTCGATTCTTGCATGGTGCCTGGGTGTGATCTGAACCATACTGGGCGCCACCTTTGGCCTGATGGCCTCGTGGCCGCGCGAGTGGAAAGACTTCTGGTCTGCCGCTCGGACTACTAGGAGTAAGACCATGGCAGAAACCGCAAGTGCTCTCGGCGAGTTCGATTTCGCCGGCGATGATCACGTTGTCCCGTTCCAGGTAGAGGGCCTCGATGTGCGCGGTCGCGCGGTCCAGCTCGGTCCCATGCTGGATGCGATCCTCGAGCGCCACCACTATCCGGCACCCGTTGCCCGGCTCCTCGCCGAAGTCATTGTGCTGACGGTGCTTCTCGGGACGTCGCTCAAGTTCGAAGGCAAGTTCACGGTGCAGACCAAGGGCGATGGCCCTGTCGATCTCCTCGTCGCTGATTTCTCGACGCCGGAGAACGTGCGTGCCTATGCGCGCTTCGATCAGGCCCTGCTCGACAAGGCAGTCGCCGCCGGCCAAACCGAGCCGGAACAGCTTCTTGGAAAGGGCGTGCTGGCTTTCACCATCGACCAGGGTAAGTTCAGCCAGCCCTATCAGGGCATCGTCGCGCTCGACGGTACCTCGCTTGAGGATATTGCCGGCACATATTTCCGTCAGTCGGAGCAGATCCCGACACGCGTCCGCCTGGCTGCCGCCGAATTGTTTGACCGCGACGAGGCGGGTAAGCCGCGCCACCGCTGGCGCGCCGGCGGTCTCGTTGCGCAGTTCTTGCCGGAAGCGCCGGAGCGCATGCGCCAGCCCGACCTCCACGGCGGCGACGGCGATAACGCCGCGCTGGCACACAAGGAAGACGACGCCTGGACCGAAGCGCGCGCGTTGGTCGACACCATCGATGCGGACGAACTGACGGATCCGCAAGTCGGAATCGAACGCCTGCTCTTTCGCCTCTTCCACGAGCGTGGCGTGCGTGTTTTCAGTACCCGGGCAGTTTTCGACCGCTGCAGCTGCTCGCGCGAGAAGATCAAGAATGTGCTGAAGGGCTTTTCGGACGACGAGATCGACGCCAGCCAGGAGAATGGCGAGATTGCCGTTACCTGCGAATTCTGTTCCACGACCTACCGGTTTGAGGTCGTGGAAGTCGCATCGGCTGCGGAATGATCAATTCAGCACTCTGAGCAGCCCGGGAGAATCCAGCGAGAAGGCGGGTATCTCGACATCGAAAAGCTCGCCGTCCTCCGTTTCCATCTGGTAGTGCCCGAACATGAGGCCGGAAGGCGTATCGAGCGGACAGCCGGACGAGTATTCGTAGGTATCGCCGGGTTCCAGCCGGGGCTGCTCGCCGACGACCCCAGGGCCGGTCACCTCGTCCACCAGGCCGTTCTGATCGGTGATGTTCCAGTAGCGATTGATGAGCCGTACTGTCAGGTCCGAATTGTTGCTGATCACGATCCGGTAGCCCCAGACATAGCGATCATCATCCGGATCGGATTGCTCCTCCAGATAAAAGGGCTCGACGACAACTTCGATATCTCGTGTGAGGGCGCGGTACATGCCTTACACCATAGCCAAGATATGTTACCCGTATCTTATACAGCGCTCGATCCGTCAAGAAACGGCACATGCATCATCCTTCAAACCGCGATGATTGCACGTCGTTTCGAACATTAATCCTAATTTTCGAAGTTAATTCCCGTATTAAAGCGAAGCTCTTGCGCCATTTCTTAGGTGGAGCATGCGGCCGGACCGGCAAGGTCCGGCCGTCGCTATCGCAGGTCAGGACTTAACCTTTGAAAGAGCCTGAGCGAAATCTTCGATCAGGTCATCAGCATCCTCGATGCCGAGCGAAAGGCGAACGGTGCCGGGTGAAATGCCTAGTTCCGCGCGGGCGTCATCGCTCAGGTTCTTGTGCGTCGTCGTTGCCGGATGCGTGATCAGGCTCTTGGAATCGCCGAGATTGTTCGAGATTTTGATGATATCGAGCGCATTCTGCAACGCGAAGGCTGCTTCCTTCCCGCCCTTCAGCTCGAATGCGACGAGTGTCGAGCCGCCGGACATCTGCTTGGCGATGATATCGGCCTGCGGATGATCCTTGCGGCCCGGATAGATCACCTTGGCCACTTGCTTCTGTTCGGCAAGGAAGTCCGCGATCCTGGCAGCACTCGCCGTCTGCTGCTTGACGCGCAGCGGCAGCGTTTCGATGCCCTTCAGAAGCGTCCAGGCATTGAAAGGCGACATGGCCGGACCCGTGTGGCGGAAGTAGTCGTGCAGGTTTTCGTCGATCCATTCCCTGTCGGAAAGCACGACGCCGCCGAGGCAGCGGCCCTGGCCGTCGATATGCTTGGTCGCGGAATAGACGACGATATGGGCGCCGAGTTCCAGGGGCTTCTGGAAGAGCGGCGTTGCGAAGACGTTGTCGACGACCACCTTGGCGCCGATCTCGTCGGCGAGCTTGGCAACGCCTGCGATGTCGACCACTTCCAGCGTCGGGTTCGTCGGGCTTTCGAGGAAGAAGACCTTCGTCGCCGGGCGGATCGCCTTCTCCCAGTTTTCGAGATAGCGGCCGTCGATGAGCGTGCATTCGATGCCGTATTTCGGCGCAAGTGTTTCGACCACCCATCGGCAGGAGCCGAAGAGCGCGCGGGCGGCAACGATATGGTCGCCGGCCTTCAACTGGCAGAGGATCGCCGCGGTGACAGCAGCCATGCCGGAAGCGGTGGCGCGGGCGTCTTCGGCGCCTTCGAGCGCGCACATCCGCTTTTCGAACATATCGTTGGTCGGGCTTCCGTATCGGGCATAGATGAAGCCGTCCGTCTCACCCTTGAACCGGGCTTCCGCCGCTTCAGAGGTATCATAGACGAAACCTTGCGTCAGGAAGATCGCTTCCGAAGTCTCGCCATATTGCGAGCGCAGCGTCCCTTCGTGAACGAGTTGGGTTGCCGGGCGCCAAGTCTTGCTCATGCCATCACCACCTTCAAACAACAAAAAAACCGGCCGCAAAAGCAGACCGGTTTCATACCCGGTCTTTTTAGCCACTTCTTTAACGTGGCTGCAAGCCGACCGGCCAAATCACCACGGGATAAAGCTGCAATACTGCTGTTAGCTTCTTGCGTCAATTCCTTGAGTTTGGTTTTGTCTGAGGCAAATTATGGATGGAGCATGATGGCTCGCGAAACTGGAATCTTGGCCGATCGCGCAATTGCTGCGCTGTTTGAAACGGGCCGCCTCACGAGTGAGCGGGAACTGGATCGCGATCAGATCCAGCCGGCCAGCCTGGACCTGCGCCTGGGCGCCAAGGCGTTCCGCGTCCGGGCAAGTTTCATGCCGGGTCCCTCGCATCTCGTTGCCGACAAGCTCGACCGGCTGAGCCTGCACGTCATCGACCTCTCGGAAGGTGCCGTGCTCGAAACGGGCTGCGTCTATATCGTGCCTCTTATGGAGCGGCTCGATCTTCCGGCTGAAATGTCCGCCTCGGCCAACCCGAAGAGCTCGACTGGCCGCCTCGACATCTTCACCCGTGTCATTACCGATTACGCGCAGGAATTCGACAAGATTCCTGCCGGTTATTCTGGCCCGCTCTATCTGGAAATCAGCCCGCGCACGTTCCCCGTCGTCGTGCGCCGTGGCTCGCGCCTCTCGCAGATACGGTTCCGGGTTGGGTATTCGATTCTCGGCGAGCCGGAACTGCAGGCGCTGCATGATGCGGAAACGCTGGTCGCAAGCGCCAAGCCGAACGTTTCAGGCGGCGGCATTGCGCTGTCGATCGACCTGGCAGGCGACAAGGATGGCCTGATCGGCTACCGCGGCAAGCATCACACGGCCGTCGTCGATGTCGATAAGAAGGCCGAGCACGATATCTTCGATTTCTGGGAGCCGCTTTACAGCCGCGGTCGCAACGAATTGATCCTCGATCCGGATGAGTTCTATATCCTCGTTTCGCGCGAGGCCGTGCACGTTCCGCCGCACTACGCAGCCGAAATGACGCCCTTCGATCCGCTCGTCGGCGAGTTTCGCGTGCATTACGCCGGCTTCTTCGATCCAGGCTTCGGCCACGCGCCTGCCGGCGGCATGGGCAGCCGCGCCGTTCTCGAAGTCCGCAGCCATGAAGTGCCCTTCATCCTCGAGGACGGCCAGATCGTCGGCCGCCTGGTTTACGAGCACATGCTGGAGAAACCCGAAAGCCTTTATGGCTCCGGCCTTGGATCGAACTACCAGGCCCAGGGTTTGAAACTCTCGAAGCACTTCCGCATCTGAGAGCCTTGACACCGCCACCCATCTGTTGGAAGGCTTCCGTCATCGCGGGTGTAGCTCAATGGTAGAGCAGCAGCTTCCCAAGCTGAATACGAGGGTTCGATTCCCTTCACCCGCTCCAGCTGCTCACGATCCACAGGTGGGACGCCTATAAACGATTGGGCGGGCTCTAGCCGCCCGCTCTCAAAATTCTGTCCAATCGGCGTCCTTGTTTTCCGAAGCGCTGTTCATGCCGAATGCACCGGCAAGCGTCTGGCCAAGTGCGCGTGCAGGCGAAGCGGCGGGCCGCGTGCTCACTGTCGCCACGCGGATTGCGGGTTTTGATACCGGCGCCGGACGGGTCACCGCAGGCCGTGCTGGTGCTTGCGGCATCGGACGTGCCGCTGCGATGAAGCTATCCGTTCCGCTCAGCTTGAACTGGCCGAGCAGTTCGTTCAGCGCGGCGGCCTCCGTTGCCAGGCTGTGGCTTGCTGCCGTGCTCTCTTCGACCATGGCGGCATTCTGCTGCGTGCCCTGGTCCATGGTGTTCACGGCCGTATTGATTTCCTGCAGGCCTGTCGATTGCTCACGGGAAGCCTCCGCGATCGCGTGGACGTGCTGGTTGATCTCCTGCACCTCATGAACGATGGCGTCGAGCGCCTTGCCCGTTTCGCCGACAAGGGCAACGCCGGTCTGGACATGTGTGCCGGAATTGGTGATCAGCGACTTGATCTCCCTTGCCGCATTCGCCGAACGTTGCGCCAGTTCGCGCACTTCCTGAGCGACGACCGCAAAGCCCTTGCCCGCTTCGCCTGCACGTGCTGCCTCGACGCCGGCATTCAGGGCGAGCAGGTTCGTCTGGAAGGCGATGTCGTCGATCACGCCGATGATATTGCTGATCTCGGCCGAGGACTGCTCGATCTGCTGCATCGCCTTGACGGCATGGCGGACGACTTCGCCGGACTTCTCGGCGCCTGCGCGGGTGCGGGCAACGAGTTCGCTTGCTTCCTGCGCGCGGCGGGCGGCGTCCTTTACAGTCGTTGTGATCTGTTCCAGCGCGGCAGCGGTTTCCTCCACCGATGCGGCCTGCTGCTCCGTGCGCTTCGAAAGTTCGTCGGCCGATGAACGGATTTCATTCGCCCCCGCGCCGATCGCGCGCGCATTGGCGCCGACTGTACGCATGGCCTCGTTCAGCTTTTCGACCGAATGGTTGAAGTCTTGGCGCAATCCATCGAGATGTTCTGCGAACGGAACATCGATATGCGAGGCAAGATCGCCCGATGCGAGACGGCGCAGCCCGTCGCCGAGCGCCTCTGCCGCGCCGGATAATTCCGCCGCTTCGCGAGCCTTCTGGGCTTCGCGCTCGCGGCGTTCGCCATCGGTCAGGTTGCGATCGACTTCCGCCTGGGCTCCGAGCTGGATGCGCTCGATCGCGTTGGTGCGGAAAACTTCGAGCGCTTCGGCCATCTGGCCCACTTCGTCGCGGCGCTCGAGGCCCGGTACATCGCCGTCGGTCTCGCCTTCGGCAAGGCGTGTCATTCGCTCACGGAGCTTCGCCATCGGCGACGTGATGCCGGCCTGTGCGATGACGATGCCGAGCGCGATGGCGCCGATAACGGCCGCCGCGATTATCGCAAGGCAGAGATTGATGCGGTCATTGACGCTTGCCGAAACGGCGTCCCCGCCATCGTTGAGCATCGACATCAAGGCATCGTTATTCGCCGTCATCTTCGGTGTCAGTACGGTGAGCTTGGCGTTCAGCTGAGCGGCCGCAATTTGGGCTCCGGCGCTGTCGCCAGACTTGCTCATTTCGGCAACCTTGCTTGAAATCGTTTCTATTTCGGCGATTCCGCTGAGAATATCGTCTATCGCCGGCTTACGGCTGGGCACCAGAACGGCCGCCTCGTTAAGACGGTCACGCGCTTGCGGCAGCTTGCTCGGTGTGGAAAGCGCGGTATGGAAAGCGGGCGTGCCCGCCTTCAGGCTCGCCAGCCTCGTGGTCTGCAGCACGGCGGCGACGACAGACGCGCTGGCGCGCGAGCCTTGCATGGCCGCCAATGCTTCATGGTCGATGAAGGCGCTGTATGTCGCATCCGCATGACGGAACTCGGTGATGACGTAAATCAAACCGCCCATGGCGATCACCCCCAGAAGCATGAGGATGGACATGATCTTGGTTCGAATTTTCAGGTTCTTCAGCAGTGTTCGCATGGAAAATACCCGCTTTCTTAGGCCTTCTGCTTGCCCGGTATTCTGGAAAATCAATGGTTCGAAACTCGGCATAGAGCTGCGGCATGTTCGAAATGATCTGGTGAGGCTCGACGTCCGCGTCATGCAGCCGGCTGAAAAAAAGCCGTCGTCGTCTGCGGCATAAGAATCGATATTGCTTAACGGTGGCCTAACGTTCAAAGCCGATCCCCAGTAATTCGAGGCGCGCATTTCGTGCAATTTCCTAAGCTGGTATCTCGCTCGGTGTATGAGGCGTGTTGTCCCGGAAGAAGGGGTTCGTCCGGGGCTTCTAGCACGGCTCGCCACGCGGTGGCGCACAGCATGAGCCAGCCGAGCGGCGCCCGATCCATCGCAGCCGGGTCGCCTGTTTGCCGCTGTCGTCTGAATGAAGAGGGTAGCCCCAGAAGACGGTGAAGAGATCGATGCCGAAAGGATCGGCTAGGCGGGATGAGGAGGCCGATCTCGGCATGCGCCTTTTGTCGGACCGGATATCCGTTGCCGCGCGTCAAAGCCGAGGATACCCATCTGCCGTACCTCGATCCGGCCGTTTGCCATCGTCGAGACGGTGCGGCCCGGCGCATATTCCCCGAAACGCATGACTCTGATACACGGATCACCGAGCGACAATGCCCCGACCCCACGAGCCGGACATGAGACAATCTTTCCTCGCCTCTATAAGGTTTAAGGTTTTTTTTACCTTATTGCAATTAGTAGCTGCATTATCTGCTGCGCCTGGCTTTGCGCAGCAGACGCCGTCGTCGCTGCCGCTGCTTTTTGATGCTCGCGAAAGACTTGCCAAGCCGGACCTTTCGTCACTCGTCCGCCTCCGCTTTCTCACCTCCGTCGACTTCCCGCCTTTCAACTTTACCGATCAGAACGGCAAGCTGGCGGGTTTCAATATCGATCTGGCCCGCGAGATCTGCGATGAATTGGAAGTTGCTGCGAAATGCGAGATCCAGGCACTGCCCTTCGCCGATCTCAAGGAAGCGCTTGCAGCCTCCCAGGGCGATGCCGTCATCGCGGGACTGGCCGTAACCTCGGACTTGCGAAAGCAGTTTACCTTCACCCGTCCCTACCTCATGCTGCCGGCCCGCTTTGTGCGTAATGCGAAGGCAGAGATCAACGGGAATACCGCCGCATCGCTCTCCGGACGTCCGGTCGGCGTCGTCAAGGCGACGGTCCATGAGGCCATGCTTGCCGCCTTTTTTCCGGCAATAAAAGCCGTGCCTTTCGAGAACAAGGAAGCGATGCTTACTGCTCTTAAGGATGGCAAGGTGGATGCCGCCTTTGCCGATGCGCTGCAGCTGTCCTTCTGGGTTTCCTCCCAGGCGTCAGCAAAATGCTGTGCGCTCTTCGACGGCCCTTATCTGTCGGAGCAGTTTCTGGGGGAAGGCATGACGATCATGCTTCGCCAGAACGACGGCGTATTGACCGCAGCGCTGGACCACGCGCTTGCAGCGCTTTCCAGAAACGGCCGCCTGCAGGAAATCTATTTGCGTTATTTCCCTTACGGGCTCTTTTAACCCCTGCGGAAGCGGGCGATCGCACTGCGTTCGATGGCAGCGCAGGTGAGCTTGTCGAGTTCCAGCCTGTCGCGGAGCATGCTGAGCAACCGAAGCTCCTCGGCCTTGACCGAAAGGTCGGCGGAGGCGACTTCGACAGCAAGTGCATAGGCGGTATCGTAGAGCCGCGAAGGCAGCGTGTCCTTCACCGTTTCCAAAACGACATCGAGGCCTTCCGGTCCGGCCAGCAGCGATGCGCAGTCGCGGGCAATCGAAATCAGCTTGTCGTGGTCGAAATCCTTGAAGACCGGCAGAAAGCCGATCAGCTGGCCGATGCGCTCCATTTCCCGGTCGTTCATCGTGCTGTCGACAGCGGATGCCATCACCATCACGTAAATCAGCGCGTCATGGGCGGAAAGCGGCTTGTTCATTCGGTCATTCCCTCTGTTTCGGCAGGAGTTTAGGAATTGCCGTGCGCCATTACAAGGGATCGCTAGATCGGATCGAGAGGATTGTCCGGCGGCGGTCCGGGCGGCAACGTCAGCGGCGCGCCCTTGCGCGGATCCTCGCCATAGACGCCTTTCTTCTCCGCTTTGGCCTTCGCACCGGCTTCGGTCAGTGCCGATCCGGGAGCCGCATCCGCCCAGCCGTTTTCGACGAGCCATTGGGAAAGGTCCTGCGCGCCGATCTTGCAGGAGGCGGTCGCAATACCGGTCCAGTTGGCATCCGCCAGATCGCAGGTGACCGAGCGCAGCCGCAGAAAGAGCCGGAAATTCGTCTTCGCCAGCATGCCGCAAGGCCATTCGTTCCCATCCGGTTCTTTGCAGACTTTGTCGGCCTGTGTCGGAACGATACCGGCAAGGCGCAGCGTCCTGTTTCCGAAGGCGAGAATGCCTGCACTCTCGGCGACCGGCCTCGGCAATGTCGCGGCCTTCTGCGGCTCCGGCTTTGGCTTTTCCGGCCCGGCGGTGGCAACCCGTTCCAGCGGCTTGCCATCCGCCTGCGCTGGATAAAATCGGCTCGCTTCGTCAACCGGCCGCGCGCTCATGCTGATCTTTGGATCGGGAAGGGCAAGCGGCAGCTTTGGAGTCTCCTTGGATTCGGCAGTTGTGACGGGTTCTTCGCTCGCGGTTGCCGCCGCGTCCGGCCCGGCAAACCGCTCCCTGCCTGCCGCCAGCATCCCGGCGACGATTGTTATTCCCGCAACAGCTGTCAGAAGTGCTGCAGGCCGCATGGAAGATTTTCCTATTGGCTGGCCCAGATAATGCGCGCGATCCAATCCACATCGGAAAGCTCGATCGTCCGGTTCGGATGTTCGGGATTGAGAGACATCAGTTCGATGGAGCGCGGGCTCTGGCGCAGCAGCACCTTTGCCATCACCTCGCCCTCGCGCGTCTTGACGACGACGCGATCGTTGCGGCGCACCTGCGCGCCCGGCTCGACGATCAGCACGTCGCCGTCGCGATAAAGCGGCATCATGCTGTCGCCCTGCACTTCGAGCGCATAGACACCAGCCTTCTGTGAGGGGGCGGCAGGAAATTCCACCACATCCCATCCCTGGCCTGCCGGGAAACCGCCGTCGTCGAAAAAGCCACCCGCACCGGCCTGTGCGAAGCCGAGCAGGGGAATGGAGCTTCCCTGCGGCGGGAATGCGCCGTCCGGCAGCCCGGACAAGCTGATTGCCGGCCGCATGAAGCCCATGAACTGCTCCATGGTGGCGCCTGTCGCATCGAGTACCTTGGCAATCGATTCCGTCGAAGGCCAGCGCAGGCGGCCATCGGCAGATAGCCGCTTGGATTTGTTGAAGGAGGTGGGGTCGAGACCGGCCCGGCGCGCAAGACCAGACGGCGTCAGGTCATGCCGTTCGGCAAGCCTGTCGATCGCTGCCCAAATCTGCTGGTGTGACAGCATCTTGCCTGATCCTGCGCCCGGTGCCGCTCTCCAATCGGCAGGAAGACTAACGCCAAGCTTTCTCAGAGTAAAGAAAAAAGAGGAATAAAATCCTGTTCTGGAGTCAGGCGACCATCGCCATGTTGATCTTGCCGAGCTGGATGACGGCCTGCGTGCGGCTGTCGACGTTGAGCTTCAGGAGGATGGCCGAGACATGCGCCTTGATCGTCGCTTCGGAAACGCCGAGTTCGTAGGCGATCTGTTTGTTGAGCAGACCTTCGCCGAGCATGGTGAGCACGCGGCTTTGCTGCGGCGTCAGCGTGTGCAGGCGGTGAATGAGATCGGCCACGTCCGGATCCTGTTCATGGCCGTCGCGATAATTCTCCGGCGTCGCAATATCGCCGGCAAGCACCGTCTGGATGCTGCTGCGGATATCTTCGATGCCGGACGATTTGGAAATGAAGCCGGAAGCGCCGAGTTCCAGCGCGCGGCGGATCGTTGTCGCGTCGTCGGTTGCGGAAACGATGACGATCGGCAGGCTGGCGAATTCGGCACGCAGCGCCATCAGCCCGGAAAAGCCGCTGACGCCCGGCATGGCAAGATCGAGCAGCATGATATCCGCGTCCGGATGATCGGTTGCGGCAGCACGCGCGGCCGAGAAATCGCCAGCTTCCACGATCGCGTGCTGCCCCTCCATGCCGGTCACGGCCTGGCGCAGCGCATCCCGGAAAAGCGGATGGTCGTCCGCAATGATGATCGTCTGTTCCTGCATCGAAAACCCCCTCCCAAGAGCTCGATTCCATCCCCTCATGTGCGAGGCTTCGCGCCCCACATGCCTTCCGCTTCATATTACTACATCAAATCAGGTCTTCTGCGGAAGAGGCGCGGACTTTTCTTCCTCCTGGAATTGCTTCACCATACCCATGAAGCTTTTCATCATTCGCTCCATGATGCTGATCGAGCGGTCGATCTCAGCATCGGTGGGCAGCGCCTTGTTGACGATGCTCTTGTTTTCGAGCGCGGTCACGCGGTCGGAAAGCCTGTCGAGTTCGTCGTCATAAGCTGCGCGTTCGTCCGCCGCCATGCGGCAGACCAGCGAACCGTCCTTTTCCTCGCAAAGCGCCATCGCGCCCGTATGCTTGTCGAGGCGGACGAAATGGTCGCCGCTGCGCTCGAGCTGGAAGCGCGCAGGGTCCGGCTCGGCGGCGAGCGCTGTCAGCGGCAGAAGAATTGCGGCAATCCCGATTGCGATCGTCTTCATGATTGATCCTCCGGATTTCTGTTGCGGCTATCCTGTTTTTCATGGGGGAGCCGTGGACATCGCCGTTCCTTTCCGGCAAAGCGCTCACCTACAGCATCAGCCATTGCATGAGGCCATCATGAGCGTGACACCCGTCGTTTACAAGATCGTGACCGAGGCTCTCTGGCAAGAAGCCAGGCAAAGCGGCGTTTTTCACGGCGCAGGCATCGACCTTAAGGACAATTTCGTTCATCTCTCGACGGAAAAACAGGTGCGGCAGACCGTGGCACTGTTTTTCGCAGGCCAGCCGGGCCTGCTGCTCGTTGCCATTGATAGCGGCAAACTCGGCGACAAGCTGATCTTCGAACCCTCCAGGGACGGCGATCTTTTCCCGCATCTTTATGCCGAACTGCCGCTTTCGGCAGTTATCTGGGAAAGGCCGCTGCCGCTCGATGATGCCGGACAGCATATCTTCCCGGAACTCCTGTCATGATTGGCGCGTTCAAGCACACTGCCCGCAAGGGGCTCTTCCTCTTCGATCCCGAAACGGCGCACGGCATGTCAATCGCCGCACTTAAATCCGGCCTGGTTCCCGCCTGCCGTATTTCGCCTGATCCGCGGCTGGTGCAGACGGTCGCCGGCCTGACCTTCGAAAATCCGCTCGGCATGGCGGCCGGTTACGACAAGAATGCCGAAGTGCCGGAGGCCCTCTTGAAGCTCGGTTTCGGCTTTACCGAGATCGGCACGGTGACGCCCAAGCCGCAATCAGGCAATCCGCGCCCGCGCATCTTCCGCCTGGTGGACGACGAAGGAGTTATCAACCGCCTGGGCTTCAACAACGAGGGCCATGACGCCGCCTTCCGGCGTCTGTCGATGATCCGCGGCCAGGGCATTATCGGCGTCAACATCGGCGCCAACAAGGACAGCGAAGACCGTATCGCCGACTATGTGGCCGGCATCCGCCGTTTCTATTCGGTGGCGCGCTATTTCACCGCCAACATCTCCTCGCCGAATACGCCGGGCCTGCGTGACCTGCAGGCACGTGAGAGCCTGGCCGCTCTTCTGTCCGCCGTAATCGCCGCCCGCGATGAAGAGGCCGCGAGATCGGGCCGGAAAATCCCGGTCTTCCTCAAGATTGCGCCCGATCTCACCGAGGATGGCATGGACGATATCGCCGCCGAAGCGCTCTCCCATGGGCTGGAGGGCCTGATCGTCTCGAACACGACGCTCGCCCGCGACGGTCTGAAGGATCAGCGGCAGGCGAAGGAAGCGGGCGGTCTTTCCGGCAAGCCGCTTTTCGACAAGTCGACTGCGGTTCTCGCGAAAATGCGCAAGCGCGTCGGCGCAGCGCTCCCGATCATCGGCGTCGGCGGCGTCTCCTCGGCGGAGACGGCGCTGGAAAAGATCAGGGCAGGGGCCGATCTGGTGCAGCTTTATTCCGGCATGGTCTATGAGGGCCCAGGTCTTCCGGGCGAGATCGTGCGCGGCCTTTCAAAGCTCCTCGACCGTGAGCAGGTCTCGTCGATCCGCCAACTGCGAGACACGCGCGCTGATCACTGGGCGACCCGGAACGTCTGATAGGCCGCCGCTTCGCCAGCATGGACAGGAAGAAGCCGCGGAAGAGCTGGAAGGTGTTTTTCGACAGCCATGGTCCGCAGGTGCGGATCAGAATGTCAAGATTGAGCGCGAAGAGTTCCGCCAGCCGATGCTGCGAGAAGATTTCCGGGCGACTTGGCCGATCGGCGGCTTTGAAGCTTCTGAGAACGGGGAAGAGGCCAGCCAGCGCACCGGCCGTCTCGCCCACCATCGTGCCCCAGGCCACGCCGGCCGTTGATCAGCACCTGCAGAAAAAACCCGGTGCCGCCTTGCGAGCGCCCGAGCACCAAACCGAGGATCGCGTCGTTCGAGAGAGCTGCAGGGGCGGCAAGGATCCGGATGGAGAAATAGATGCAGGTCGGCTGCGCGACCGCCGATTCTAGCCACATGAACTTGAGCCCGGCCGAAAGCAACAGGGATCAGCTTGCGATTGACAGCGACGGCTGCCTTGGGGCGAGGTGCTCGGATCCTTTTCCTTTGAGCTCGGCAAACTAGTCGCCGCCTTCACGGAGGTACGGCTTGGAATTTCCAGTTATATTCCCCACCCCGACGGCAATATGGACTTATGCTATCTTTAGGGTGGCAACCTGTGCCTCTGCCTTCGTCACGGACGACTTTCGCTGCTCGGAACTTACGTTGACCCCGTCGGCAGCGATGACCTCAGGATTGGCGATGCCGATGAAAGCCAGCACGCTCTTCAGATAACTCAGCGTGTGCTCGAAGTTCTCGGCTGGTGAGCCCGGTCCGTAAAAGCCGCCGCGCGCCAACGCTATGATGACGCGCTTGTTGCCCACCAAGCCTTCGGGTCCCTTTTCGGTGTACCGGAAGGTCTTGCCGGGGACCGCGATGCGATCGATCCACGCTTTTAGTTGGCTAGGCACGCTGAGGTTATACTGGGCTACGCCGAGAACGACTGTGTCGGCTGCTAGAAACTCTTCCAGAACGGCTTCGCCAAGCGCAAGGTCGGCCTGAAGTGCGGAATCGTGGCTTGCTTTCAAGCCTCCCCTGACCACGGCGGTGTAGCTACCCGAGAGGTGCGGGATGGGCTGAGCTGCAAGGTCGCGGTAGACCACGTCAACGGTCGGATCGAGGCTCTTGAGCCGTGCGACCACCGCCGCCGAAAGCGCGCGGCTGACGGAGTTTTTGCCGAGAATGCTGGAATCGAGATGCAGAAGGGATGGCATCGATGAACCTCACACATGGGATTAGCAGGGATGAAAATGAACGAGCTAGGCAGTCTCGATCAATCTCAAAGTGAGATAAAAGTCATTTCGACGATATAGTCAAGATGGTGTATGATATTCGCCTGAAGTGGGCTCGCGCCCGCTTTCGATAGCCTCAACGGTGAAGTGTTAATTTTCAGAACGGCTCGTGCCTGCTGGCATCCCTCGATTGGAATGTTCCCCCTACGGGTGGGTGGAGCCAGTCAAGGGCAAGCCGCAATTGCGCTAATAAGTCAAAACGACTATATAGTCATAACGACCCGGGTGGTTTGCGGAACAGGTTGACGAATGGCGAAGATAAATCTGGAGCGCAGGGCGAAGATCGGGCGCGAAAGGCGGGCGAAGACGCGCGCGCAAATCGTCGAAGCGGGGGCGATGTTGCTTGCGGAAGGGCCCCCCAAGGCCTTCACGGTGGATGCCGTTGCAGAGGCAGCAGGGGTTGCCAAGGGGACTTTCTACTATCACTTCCAGAACATTGAGGAGTTGGTTGCTGCGGTAAGTGCGCAACTCGGCCAGAGCTTCGACGACGTGCTGACGCCCGCCCGGACCAAGCTGCGGGACCCGATCGCGCGCCTGTCCTTCGCCTTCACGCAATCGCTGGAAAAAGCGATTTCAGACACCGGCTGGGCGCGGCTGGTAGTTCAGACGTCGAAAACCCCGAACGAGTTCGGCCGCAGTGTTCGCGACAATCTCAAAGCCGAGATTGCCGAGGCGATTGCCCAAGGGCGTGTGACAGTGCAGGACCCGGAACTGGCTGCCGATATTTTCGTGGGAATTTGGCTGCAGGTGACACGTGGCATTCTCGAGCGAGTCGCCCCACCTGACTTGTCCAACCTGGCTCTGGAGGCGGCACTTCGGGCCATCGGGAGTGCCAATCTTAAGAGCCGGAGTCTATGAGGATTCTGGTGAAGCTGTCTGTGTCGGCATGATGGAGCACGGACTATGCTACCCGCCCACCGGGTTTGCCCTCGCAAAACAGTCCGAAAACGCGAAGTTTGCACCGTATATTCGTTACTTCGTCGAGCTTCCAGAAGACCTTTCCAACATAGGAGCGGCTGGTAAGCGCACAAGCACCGACTTTGCCTCCTGAGCATTGAGGCCGATCGCGCGCAGCATCGCGCCGATGGCCGCGTCACGGTCGAGCGAGGACAGCCTGCCTTCGCCGAGTGCACGCAAGATCTGGAGCATGATCCCGACGACAATCTCCAGTTTCAGCTCCGCAGACACTCCGTCGTCCGGCAACGCCTTCGAGAACTGCTGCAGGTCTTCAAAGAGGCGGAGGCGGGCCATCTCGCCACCCTTCGGAGCTACCGCCGCCAGTCTTGCGACAACACTGGCCCATCGAGGGTCGTTGAGAGCCTTGTCGATGAATGAACAGCACCCGAAGGCAATCCTTAGAGCAGGCTCGGCGAGGGAGACCCGGCCCGGCTGCAGCAGTTCGTCGAAGGAATGCACCAGTTCCTCGGCAACCGCTGCAGTCACTGCCTCTAGGCTGTCGAAATGAACGTAGAAGGTTCCCTTGGCGACGCCGGCCTCCTTAACGACGTCATCCACTGTAACCGATTCCACCGCCTGCCTAGCAAACAGCGAATTGGCAGCAGCAACAAGCTGCGCGCGAGTTCTCGCGCGCTTTTCGCGCCCGATTTCGGCGCGTCGGATCGGATTGATTTTGGCCATTGTACAGACAACCTTAAACTGGATCATGCAAATAGGTCATATTGACCAGAATGTCCAGTTACGAACCGATGCGCCGCTTTGAGCCATTCCCGGCGCCGTCTACGCAAACGCACTCCGTCACGCGTTCCATCCGCGACCGACCATCATTCGAAGAAGCATGTAGGTGGCAGGCTGGTTCGTGAGAGCTTCGGCCAAAAATTTTTTTGCATCGCACAAATGCACGGCGGTCATATTGACAATATAGTCGAATTGACCTATAGGTCAGATTGACATGGAAGCCCACTCAACATGCCGGGCTTCCTTATGATCAAACCCCTACAACCTCGATCCTTTCGAGCGGAGGCTTTCATGCGCCCGTCATCCGGTCAGTTCCTTTGTGTCTGTGTTGCCAGCCTTTGTCTCTCTGGCCGTTGCGAAGTCGGCGGACTTGCAGTGGCGGCCACGCTCACCCCGGTCTTCCTACCGGCCTTCTACGTCGCCGTGAATCACTTCCAGGAGACGGGCGAGCCGGCGACAGATCCGGGTCCGCTCGCGGCGCCTTTTCTCGCACTCCTGCACTGAGGGGAGCAGAGCCATGCCGGAGATCCCAACGTCTCTCCTTGACCGCTTTCTTCGATCGGATGCCCCGATCTACGCAGCGCCAAGTGAGAACAAGCGCGACTATGTAGACAAGATGCTGCTTGCCGCGTTGCAGGAAGCGCAAGTGACGGCGCGCTCCTATGACACAAAAGCGCAGATCGTTGGCGCCGGCTATATCCTGGCGCTCAATCTGGTGCTGCACTTCGGCGATCTCCTGCCGACACGTGCACCGCTCGGCCCCCTGTTCTACGCCGTGGTCTGGGGTGTCGTCATTCTGCCGATCCTGCAGTTCGGGCACGTGCTCTATCCGAGCCGGACCCGCGCAGAAAAGGAACTGCTCGCAAAAACGTCCCCTGCTTCCCATCAGCGCGTCTACTATGTCGATCCCGACACTTTCGCCGATCTCCAAGATTTCGTCCAACAGGCCCTGAGGTCCGACTGGACCTCGGTGCTCGGCGCCGAATTGCTCAAGACATCTCGCGTCAGGATCATCAAGCAATTGCGCTTTCGGCGGGGCCTTATGATGGCCGTCGTGTCTTTCATTGTCCTCGGAGGCGAGCAAATTTATCGAAGCCTCACCATCGCCTGACAAGGAGCGGCAGGCGGGGACGAGCATCTGCGGTGATGGGTCCCCGCGTGGCTCAGGATCGATGACACGAGCTATGGTGAATTCATCATCTTGCCAAGCATAATGTTACTCCCGAGGGGCACTGCAATCAGAACAGGTCGGCGTCGAGCGCCATGATGTCGGAAGCGCCGGCACGGATCGCCGCATCGAGGGCCGGAGTCCCCGGCTGGCTGTCGGACTTGATCTGCGCGCTCAGGCCGGTGGCGCAGAGTTCGCCCACAAGCTCCTTCAGATCGGTGCCGGGCCCGAGCTGGAAGCCGAGATGCCCCAACGCCTTCTGCTCGGCGTGCCGAAGAACGATGTTGTGATGCTCATAGCCGATAGACAGATAGCGTTCGCCATCATGACCGGTCGCGGTTTCGCTCATGCCGATGGTTTCGGCATAGTGATCCTTGGCGCGCAGGATATCGGGCGTTTCCAGCGCGATGTATCCCAGCTTGAACACTCTCGGGGCGAATTGTTTCTGCATAGTTTGCTTCGTTTATGTTTGGCGCCCGTCGGGGCACAGGGTTATGGTCATTCGGGCGGCATGGAAGGCTGGAGATATTCGCTCCCAAGCAGAAGCCAAGGTAGGCAACGCGAACTGCGTTTCCGAGCGAGGGTTAAAACGAATAACCCACTTTGACGGCGGCGCTGACCAGATCGTTGTCCGTGAAAGTTCCGAACGAACCCGAAGCATCCCCGAACTGGCGGTAGCTGATGGCGGTGGTTATTTTCACCTGATCCTTCGTGTAGATCGCGCCAAGCGTGGCGCCCCACAAACCGTCAGTCGCGTCGAGCGGCCCGTCAGCCGATACGTCAGTTGAGGGCTCGTATGTCAGAGTTGTGAATCCCGACCATTGTTCGCTGAACATCTGTGCCACGCCGAGCGTGTAGGTCGTCGTGTCGTTGAAGTGGACGAGCGATCCCAAAGGATAACCCGGCGGAGTGATCTTGTGTTCGCTCCAATCGGCCCAGCGAACCGTCGCGAAGAGCAAGGTGGAAAGGCTGATCGGAGCCTGGAGATGAACGTTGACCGATTGCGGGGTCTCGACATCCGTAGTCCCTTGATAGGCGCCTGAGGTGTCGAAATCGTAGTCGATCGCGGAATTGTATGTGACTGCGACCCGGACATGGCTCTCCGGGATTTCAAAGGCCGCCCCGACCACGTAGCCCGCCGCCCAGGTGTCGTCAAAAGTGACGTTGCCAAAACCGGCGGGCACGCCGCCTACGAAAACTGAAACATCGGTGTCGCCGCCCATACGTTGCAGTCTGGGTCCGCCGAAGACACTGAAACGTTCTGTGAACTTGTAACGCAGCAAACCTGTGACTGCGATCGACTCAACCTTTCCAGACAGGCCGGACAGCGGCCCGCTATCGTAGTCGAGGCTGCGCCCATAAGGATTGTCTACGATGACCGCTCCTGAGAATTGTTCGTTGATATCGGCCTTGAAGGCGCCATTGTAGAATGGAACCGTGGGCGCCGTATCCCCCGAAGCAAACGGGGCCCCGACGGCAATGATCTGCCCCCCAACGTTCGGACTGCCAAAGCCGAGCCCGAATTCGACGTAGCGTCCCGTCTCGAAAAGGGCTTCATTCGGCTGCCCCAGAAGATCGAAGCCTCCTCCCGTCGCCGGTGTGACGAAAAGACAGCTGAAAAATCCTGTCAACAAATTAATAGTTCTCATGCGGGTCTCCCTCCTCCGAGACGTCTCGCCTTCCCAAAGCCCAAGCAAATGGGCATTTCTCACTTTGCCTGCAGCACCGGCGCCTTGCCTCCAACCAGCTGACCGCTCCAGATCAAGGGGCTAGACCAGGAGGCGACCCTCAAGCCCTTCACGCCTTCGCCAATCGGGCTGTGGTCGGGCGGCGACTGGGTGCGCGTCCTGGTCGCCGAGATCACGCGTCCACGACTTCGAGCAACTGCCTGCCAAAATCGACGGCGCGGTCATCGGTGCGCATTTCGGCGCGCAAAATGTCGCCGGGCGCGAGGTAGCGTGTGTGGGCGGTCGCTTCTTCGACGATCGCATCCTTCCGCTCCGAATCCTTGAAGAGCTTGGTCGTCAGAATCTGGGCCAGGGCGGCATTCGCTTGCAGGATCACGCCGCCCGGCGTCCCGGTCAGGACGAGATCGCCCGCAGACAGGTCCATCAGAGACACAATGTCGTTGAGGCAGGTTTCCGGGCGAAAGACGAAGTCCCGAGTATGGGCCGACTGCCGCAGTTCGTCGTTCAGCCAGAGACGGATCTCAATCCTGTCGAGCAGATCCGCTACCTCGTCCGCTTCCGGAATGACCAGCCAAGGACCACAGGGGCAGAAGGTACGGGCGCTTTTGCCGCGGAACCACTGCAAGAAGGCTTCGCCGAACATGACGTCGCGGGCTGACACGTCGTTACACAAGACGAGTCCGCCGATGAAATCGCCGAGCGTCTCGCGGGTGACGTGGTCGCCTGCACCTAGCGGTCGCTTCAGGACAAGCCCGAGTTCCACTTCGTAGTCGAGCATCTGACATCCTGCCGGCCGGATAACGGGATCGAACGCTCCCGACAGCGAGGAGGCGGCCTTCATGAAGAGCAGATTCTTCTGGCTTGGCGCATGCCCCGATTGATGCGCGTGATCTGCATAGTTCAGACCCTGGCAGATGATCTGCGCCGGCGCTGAGACGGGGCTCAGAATGTTTGCAGAGCTGATCGGGAAACGTGCAACGCCTGCCAGCGTCCTAAGCTCTGCCGGAGGAAGGCGCAGGATGTCGGCGGTCGAGACGAAGGTGCCCTCGAGCGGCGCGATCTCTTCTCCGTCCAAAATTCCCCACAAGGGTTCTCCGCCGATCGTAAATCGGGTCACTTTAACTACCATTTCATTTCCTTTCTTTGGAGGGGCCGCTTCGAAAGCGGCTCGAATGTCCGCTCGCACCGCCATTTGAAGGTCGGAGCGGGGTCAAGCGCGGTCCTTGCCGTTAAGGTTTCCGTATCGCTCGCGATAATTCTCGATCGTATCCATCGCGCCGCAGAATTCGACATTGTGCCAGTCGGGATCGTAGAGATAACAGGCCACGTTGCCGCCGGTCTCACCGTCACCCAAAGGCGGTTCGCTGTTGTGGCGGACTGGACCGTAGTTCAGCGGAAATCCTTCGGCCTGCTGTTGCTGGGCAAAGGCCAGGACATCCTCCAGTTGGTTTCCTTTTACCTCGAGCGCGAAATGGAAGAAGCTCATGCCCGAAGGTACGGTAACCCTGCCGGAGGGATCGTATTCCTCGACGAGCACGAGGCATTCGTCGTGGTCAGTTGCACTCATGTAGCAGCAGCTAATGCGCCAGCCTTCCTTGAACGGATGCGGTTCCGGCTTACAGGTGCGGCTGTGGATCATGCCGGCAACTTTCTCGTACCAGGCCCGGCTTCGCGTGATGTCGCGCACGTAGATGGAGAGCTGCCCCATATGAGAAACGAGCGAAGGCTTGAAGACACCGTAGTCCTCAGTCTTGTTGGAGAACCGCCGCTTCGTCAGCGTCGGCCACAACAGCACCATTTCGCGAAACCATTTCCGCTTCAGGAGGCCCGCGAAGCGTGCCTTGAACCGGGGTAGGACGTTTGGAGGAACAATAGCGGAGTTGCTCATCTGCTGGGCTCCTCAATGATCTCAATCCAGTGCTTGTCGGGGTCCCGGAGGCAAAAGGCAGGCGAGACCGGGCGTGCGGAGGCGAGCATGCGCCCCTCGCGGATCGGTAAGCCCATGTCTCGTGCGCGGCGTCTGATGTCGTCGAATGCCACTGCGTCCTTCACTGCTAGCGTGAAGTGCAGCATGGAATTGTTGTCCATCTTCAGCTTGTGATGCTTCACCAGGCAGATGTCGTGATGGTAGAAGCCGAACGAGAAGAAATGCATTTCCTGCTGCGACAAACGCATTGCGGCGCTGCTGTCCGGATGGTTGAGAGCGGAGAACTGCAGGTCGAAGAGCTTGATGTAGAAAGCCTTTGAGCGTTCCAGGTCGGTAACGTAGAAGACGTGGTGTTGAAGGTTGGTGACGGGGATCCGAGTTGGAGCATTCATGATTGGGCTCCTGACTGCTGGTTTGACCAAGAGAATGCTGGCGCGCCGATCTCGTAACGGGCATGATTGATCGCCATGATTAATGTCCTTTTCTTCTCGCGAATTTTCAGAGGAATTGCGCCTTAAAGGCGTAGCGACCCAGTTTTTCGCGGAGCGGGCCTGGATCGCCCTCGGCTGCAATTCTTACAAGCAGCCCCAGCCGGGCGTCTTGAACGACCGAAAGCGATTCGAGCTTCACGCCGGACGACGCCGCCTCCTGACGTACGACATCCTCGATCTCCAGCATCGACAGTGCTGGCTTGAAGATCTTGCCGACGGGTGTGACGGGCAGGGCGGCCAGAATCCGGACCGATTTGGGATGCGCAGCGCGCTCGGGAATACGGTCGACGGCATGGGCAAGCAGGTCCGCCTCCGATGCCGTCGTCGCCGGTTTCAACTGAACATAGAGGACCGGCAGTTCTCCGGCGCGTTCATCGGGCCGTCCCACCGCGGCGGCGAGTTGCACCGCTGGGTGATCCTGCACTGCATTTTCGATGAGCTTGGGATCGATGTTATGGCCGCCCCGGATAATGAGCTCCTTCTTGCGACCCGTCAGCCAGAAGTAGCCGTCCGTGTCCTGGCGTGCGAGATCGCCGGTATTCAGCCAGCGCTCGCCGCCAATCTCGAGCCAGAGCCCCTTGTTGTGTTGGGCATTGATGTAACCGGCAAAGACATTCGGCCCGCAGATCGCGAGCACGCCGACCTCTTCCGTCCCCGCGAATCCGGTGAAGCAGCCAGAATCGTCAAGTCTGACCACCGCCATTTTCTGGTAGGGAAGACGTAGACCGATCGAGCCGATGCGTCGCTCTCCTTCCGGCGGATTGACGCTGGAAACACACGCGCCTTCCGTCAGGCCGTAGGCCTCCAGAATGCGGATTCCGATCGTCTTTTCGAAATTGCGGAACAGTTCCACGGGCATCGGAGCCGCGCCGCAAAAACCGTAGCCGACGCTCGAAATGTCGCGACCGCCGACCGGCACCTGCAGCAGTTCCGAATATACAGTGGGAACGCCCGAGAAGGCCACGACCCGATAGTGTTCGACGATCTCCCAAAAGAACGGAATAACTCCCTCTCCGCGATAGCCCTGCGGCGTGCCCATGACGACATGTCCGCCTTGCGACCACGGGATGAGGCCCGTCACCAGCTGTCCGTTGACGTGGAAGAGCGGCAGGCCGCAGAAGATCGTCTTGCCCGGTGCGAATACACTCCCGATGAAGGCTTGGGAGGACCAGGCGTCGAACACTTCCGACAAATGGGTGCGCGCGGCGATCTTGGGCAGTCCGGTCGTGCCGCCTGTGCAGAAGTATGAAGAGATATCTCCGGGACTGGGCATTTCGAAGGTCAACCCGTCGCCGCGTTCCGCGGCAATTTCCTGACGCAGGCTGAGAACGGGGATGGAAAGGCCCTCGACACGTAGAAGCTGCGAGCGTACCTCCGTCGCTTCCTCGGCGGTGCCGCGGAGATACGGTGCGAAACTGACGGTCAGAATTCCTTGCAAGTCCGGCACATTCGCCGCGGCCTTGATCGCCTTCTGCCAGAGGTCGGTTCCCGGAAAGGGGGCCAGAGTGACGAGCCATTTTGCCTTCCCGGCAATGAGGAGCTCGCAGATCTGTCCCGCTTCAAGCAGCGGATTGATCGCGAAGGCGATGCCCGCCGCCTCGCCGCCCCAGATCACGAAATGCGCTTCGGGCAGATTGGGCAGCACGAAGGCCACGACGTCGTCGCGGCCGATTCCCAGCCGCCGCAAGGCATTGGCTGTCCTCGTGATGTCAGCGAGGAGCTCGGCATGCGTCCAGACGAAGGGATCACGGAAGTTGTCAGAGCGCAGAAAGAAGGACAGGGCAAGCTGGTCCGGCGCGATAGCGGCGCCGCGCGCAAGCATCTCGTAGGTGCTTGTCGGGAGGTTACGCTCCGGCAGCGGGATTTGCTCGAATGCCTCAACATCGGACAATGCGACAATGGGGCGGCCGTCGCCGCCAGGGGTTGTTGCGAGCATAGTGATCTTCCTCCCTATCGGCCCGCGCCGTCTCTCTTGGACAGCGGCAGCAACTCCAAATTAGCGATGCGGGCGTCGGATCCGCCATCGCGCCAGGACTTATGGCCCTGCAGCACCAGAAACACTGCAGAGAGACGGGTGCAGGCAATCATCGCCAGCATTGAAAGGGCCCGTTCCGGAGAGCCTCAACACTGAAGGAAACCAAATCTTCGGGCGTCATGAGCGAGCGCCTGAAATGGAGGTTCTTGATAGCTTTCGGCTCCCAGAGTGCCGCAGTTGACGCGCAAAGGCATTCAGCGGCCCGTAGACTGTCCTGTTGTCGAAATTCCCGTGCACGGACACCCTCTTCGACAAGCTCAGCGACGACGTCCCTTACGCGTTTTGCGTGTACCTCGAAAGCGGGCCAGCGCTCATCGTCGGCGACCGTGAGCAGCTCGAATATCTTTTCCTCATCCCGCATGAGAGCAAGAACAGGTCTATGCAGCCCCAGCATGAACTCTCGGAGCGTTTCTGCACTCGTAAATCTTCCGGAGTCCGGTTGCATGACGGGAAAATTGTCTTCGAGCACTTGCGCAACAAGCTCGTCGTATATCGCCAGTTTGGAAGGGAAGAACCTGTAGACATTTGCTGGCGACATTTTGAGGTAGCTCGCGATGTCGCGCACGTTCGTTTTCCCGGATCCATAGATCGCGCACAAAGTCTCTGCCGCACGGAGAATGCGGGCAACGTTCGTTTCCCGGCTCTCCTGCCGGCTTGTTCGCCGGTGGGTCATGTCCGAGCGGCAATGATCACTATCAAGCATCGGCGCTCCCCCGCGCGTCTGCGGCGCCGGGGCGGGTCACCCTCAGTTCGCCCAGATAGACGCTCTCGGACAAAACGCAGTCGCGCCAGACGCTGCCATGAGCATGGGACACTTCGACACGATACGTGCCTCCATCCCCGACCAGATTGTCGAAGCGAAAGTCGCCGAAGCCGTCGGTGACTCTCTTCGTGAGAACCTTGCCTTTCTGGGACAGGGTGACCTCCGCCCCTTCGAGACATTCCATCGCCCCGGCGATGTCGGCGCTGACGCTGCCGCCGATGAAGCATGTCTCCCACCGTTCCAAACCGCGGTACCAGACGCGGGGCTTGGTCCCGAGCTCGGGCTTTTGCACCTTGAGCCCCTCGGTGGCCGCCATCCGCTCCATGGCGGCGTCATCGAGTTTCACCGCCTCGAAGACCTCCGTCGGACAACTCTGCTGGCAGCGAGGCTGCTGCCAGCCCTGATCGAGCAGGTGGGCGTCGAAGATCCAGGTCTGCGGCACCTGCTGCTCCTCGTTCCAGACGATTGCCCGGTACGGGCACGAGCCGAGAATGTCCTTGCGGCCTCGAGCCTTCTCCGGATCAATAATAACGATGCCGTCGTCGCGTTTGCGAATGGCGTCGCCCGCATATTGCATGCAGGGCGCGTCATCGCAGTGGTTGCACATCACCGGCAAATAGGTGGTTTCCACCATTGGCGCACTGCCCTGCGCTCGGCGCAGGATGCGGATCGTGCTCTCACCCACGGCAGCGGCCGGCGCCGAATAGCCGGGAAAGTCATTGCCGACATGTTCGTCCCGGTCCGCGATCACGCAATTATAGCAGTTCTCGCAGCGGCCGACGTTGATGATCAGGTTCCACTTGCTCAAGACTTCCTCCTACGCCGCGCAGCCATCTTGAAGGCGTCCGCGTTCTGCCACTTCTCGATTTGCACAAGGCAGGAATTGGGAGCCATGCTGCTGGTTCCGCGGGTCTGCGATCGGTCCGAGGTAAGGATGTTCAGGCAGCCGCCGATCTCGATGGTCTCCCCCGCAAGTTCGATAAGCTGGAACTCGGCGCTGGCCTCATAGGACTTGACGACGCCTGGAGTCACCAGGGGCGAAATGTCGGCGGCGCAGATCACGGCGCCGCGGTTGTTGAAGATTTTCACCAGGTCACGATGGCCAATGCCCCGGGCGGCGGCATCGGTCGGGTTGATACGCAGCAACCAGAAGCGATGGCCAGCAATCAGGGCACGATGGTCCTCCACCTGATTGACCGCGCTGTTCTTGCCGTCCATGCTGGTGTGGAAGCTGTAGCGGCTATGCGTGGCGATCATCTGCAGCGGATAGCGCTCCGTCAGCTCGGTGGTGCGCAGCCCTTCCCAGGAGGGAATGTAGCGATTGACCGGTGGCCGGTCCGGATTATCCGCCGTGTTCCGCTTGAGGACCTCGGGCACGAATTCCAGCTTGCCGCTCGGCGTCTGCAGGCCAAAGCCGAACTCTTCGGCATACTGGGATGGCATCGGAAGCGGTTCCGGCAAATCCTTGCGCCTGCCCTCGGCGAACCAGCGCATGTCGACGGGCTGGCGCAGCTCCGGCTTTTCAGGCGGCACGACGTAGTAGCCCTTGCGACAGAATTTCTTCCAGGCAATTTCGCCGGGCAGATCCGACGAATCGAACACCCGCTTGACCCAGTCGAGCTCGCTGCAGCCCTCGGTGAAGACGGCGCCCAGGCCAAGCCGGGTCAGGATGGCGGTGAATATGTCGTAGTCAGACTTCGACTCGCCCAAGGGCTCGATGCACTTATGCTGGAGGGCGATGACGCGATGGTTGACGACGTTGACGCCGTGATGGGCGTAGCCTCCGGAATTCGCCCATTCTCCGATGTCCCAGCGCTCCAGTGAAGTGCATGCCGGAAGGATGATATCGGCAAACTGGGCTTCGCCCTCCAGCCAGATGGACTGGTTCACCACGAACTCGATGCTCTCGTGCCGATAGGCGTCCACCCAGCGCCCCGATCGAGTCACGGTGCTCAGGGACGATCCGCCGTAGCGGTAGATCATGTGAATCGGCGAGTAGCCCGGCATGGGATAGCTGAAGGGCGCGAACTGAGCCTCCTGGGCCATGCCGTCCCAGAGATAGCCGGTGGCCTCGCCGTTGATGATCGCATCGGGCAGTTGCTGGCGTGGCACCATCTGCTTGACGGGATTCATCGTCAGGATGTGCGGCATGCGCTGATAGTTGTTCACCGCATTGCCGGTCCAGGCCAGGTCGCCGGAGATCCCTCCGTCGGCGTAGCCCGGAAAATAGAAATGCAGGTCGTGGGGGACCCCGATCTGGAGACCGCCGAAATTGACGCCCGGCTTGCCCCAGCCCTGCATCGCCATCATCATGATCATGCAACGCGCCCATTGCGCACCGGTCGCGCCGCGGCTGGCGCCGCCGAAGCCGGTGCCGGTCATGCCGACGGCAAGGTAGACCTTCTTGCGGCCCCACTTGCGCGCCAGGGCGCGCACGTCCCTGGCAGGGATGCCGGTCTCGGCCTCCTGCCATTCAGGGCTCTTGGAAACGCCATCGGTTTCGCCGAGCAGGTACGCCTTCCATTCCTCAAAGCCGGTGGTGCGATTGGCGACGTACTCCTCGTCATAAAGGCCTTCCGTGACCCAGACATACATGATCGCATGGGCCAAGGCTGCGTCGGTCTGCGGCCGGACGGGAAACCAGCGTCCGCCCAGCAACTGGGCTGTCGGATTGCAATGCGGGTCGATATGAACGAACTCGATGCCGAGTTCCTTGGCCCATAGACGACGCGTCGTGCCTTCAAACCCCGCATAGGCCCCATAGGTGCTTTCGGGATCGCAGGACCAGAAGACGATCATCTCGGCTTCCTTGAGGCAATCCTCCACCCCGCCATAGCCCGCAGGCACGCCGACCCGCATTGAATTGCCGAAATGGTGCATCGCGCCCCAGTACCAGCCCTCCCAGCTGTCCGGGTTGGCGGCAACCCGGGTGAAGCCGATCAGGTTGGCGAACCGCATCAGCGAGCTCAGGTAATAACCCACATTGCCCCACTGGTGGTGGGACGACATCGGGAACGTGATGGAACCCGGCCCGTGGACGCGCTTCTGCCGATTGATCTCCGTGGCGACGATGTCCAGCGCCTCGTCCCAGCTGATCCGCACGTAGCCGGATTTGCCGCGGTTCTGGGGATTGCGTTCGCCATTGGGATCGAAATCCACCCGCTTCATCGGGGAGAGGATACGCTTGTCCGAATAGACCAGGGACTTCATCGTCAGGGCGTGCGGCGCTACCAGCGCCCGGCGGGGCGGACTGAACTTGCGGCCGCGAGCCTCGATCACCCAGGTGGATGGATCGGTTACGTCGAACTCGATGGGCGTAACCCGCAGGATGCGGCCATCCTTGACGTAAACGAACAGGGGACCACCGTTGGTGCAGGTGGTGTAGCGGAGGCTGCCATCGGGCATCGGCGTTCCCATGGACAAGCCGGCGGTCTCGCTCATGTTGAGCGTCTGCGTGAACCAGACAACCAGCTCGTCCGGCCCGGTGGTCACCACCTTGAAGTTCTTGGCCGCGTGGATGATCTCGCCCTGATCACGATTGGGAAGCAGCAGTTTCAGGGCCGTCGATACGTCCTTGAACGTCATGTTCACTTGCGCCTCGGCCGCCGCGCCCGGACGGGAGCGGAATTTGCCGCTCCGGATCTCGACGATGCGACCGATGCTCCCGTCCTGGAGGCCGATCCATGCGACGATGTCGCGCTGCCTCAGCCGCTCCCGGAACGCAGGGGCGCGAGAGGCTGTGCGGTTGAGCACTTTGGGCAGGGCAATAAGGATAGTCCTCAGAACCTGCCGGTTCATTCTAGATTTTAAGGCTAGCATGTCGTGGCGGTCCGGGAGCCGACGATTGGGAGGCCGTAGAAAAACGGCCTGATCGCGGCATCGCGCGAGGCTTGCAACTTCATTGATGGTTCTCCTCCCAAACCCATTCCTCAACATTGACTATAAAATCATAATGACGATGTAGTCAATTCGAAAATGAGGAGCCGAACGGACTAGAGGGATGACGGCGTGAGCAGGCCAAAGAGGCGCCCGCGTCAATACGGCCTTAGCCCCAGCATCGGCGGCTTCAGCCCCGCCAATGTCTCGTCCGCGGTCGCCCCGCTTCTCACGCCCTATCTCCGCCTACGCGCCAAATGACTTTTGCCATTGCCCCTTTTTGCATTGCACCATTGTGCGATTCTCATATTGACGAGATAGTCGTTTTGACCTACTTATTCAAATTGAAATTCAGCCGGTCCTCATGCAGGCGGCGAACGGCACGTGGTCACGCTCAGTGAGAGGGAAAGCATTCGATGAACTTCCAGTCCCAGAGGGAATTCCGAACGGCAGAACGGCGTCTGCCTTTCGAATGCATTGCCTTGGTGTTGCAAGGCGGCGGTGCGCTCGGAGCCTACCAGGCCGGCGTCTACGAAGCCCTTTCGGAAGCCGACATTCATCCAGATTGGGTTGCCGGCGTCTCCATTGGAGCCATCAACTGCGCGATCATCGCTGGAAACGAGCCGGCTGAACGGGTTGAAAAGCTGCGGACCTTCTGGCGGGAGATCACTGCCAATCCACTTCTCGACTGGACTGCTGCCGCAGACGCTCTCGCTCCGAGGGGCAATCTGCCGCGCGCGCTCTTCAATCAATTCAGTGCAGCCTGCGCGCTCGTCGCCGGTGCCCCAGGCTTCTTCAGCCTGCGACAGCCCGCTCCATGGCTCTACCCGGATGGCGCCCCCGGGGGCACGAGTTTTTACGAAACCAAGCATCTGAAGAGCACGCTCGAGCGGCTTGTCGACTTCGACCGCATCAATGCTGGCGGTATGCGCTTCAGCGTCGGCGCCGTGAACGTGCGGACAGGAAATCTCGTCTACTTCGACAATGAGACGCATACGATCCGACCCGAGCACGTGATGGCCAGCGGATCGCTTCCGCCCGGCTTCCCTGCCGTTGAGATCGAGGGCGAGTTCTACTGGGACGGCGGCCTCGTTTCCAATACGCCGCTGCAGTGGGTGGTCGAGCAAGGGCCGCGGCAGGACACGATTGCCTTCCAGGTCGACCTCTGGAGCGCGCGCGGTGAGATTCCCCGCAACCTGGCCGACGTCGCGGCGCGGCAAAAGGAAATCCAGTATTCGAGCCGTACGCGCGCCCATACCGACCAGTTTAAGCAGTACCAGCGCGCCCGACACACGCTCGCGAACCTTCTGGCAAAACTGCCCGCAGACCTCGTCGGCGGTGAGGAGGCGAGGATGCTGAGCTCAATTGCAGACCACAAGGTCTACAAGCTAGTCCATCTGATCTACGGCTCGAAGCAGTATGAAACCCACTCGAAGGATTACGAATTCTCGCGGCTGTCCATGGAAGAGCATTGGCGGGCTGGTTACTTCGACGCTGTGCGCACATTGCGTCATCCAGAGGCGCTCCGTCGGCCGGACAACCAGGACGGGGTTGGCACCTACGAGCTTGGTTTCGACGGGCAGGAATAGAGGTCAGCCACCGCAAAGCGACTGACGACCCCGTCGCGCCCCCTGAACGCAAACGAGCCGCTTGATCCAGCCCAAAGGAATTTCAGCCATGCACGAAGACACCGTCCGGGCGAGAGCTTTCGCCATGCCCCTGACCAGCCCGGCCTATCCGACCGGCCCGTATCGCTTCCGAAATCGGGAGTATCTGATCATCACATATCGCACCGATCCGCAGAAACTGCGCGACCTCGTGCCGGAGCCGCTTCAGGTGTGCGAGCCTCTCGTCAAATTCGAGTTCATTCGCATGCCGGATTCGACCGGCTTCGGCGACTACACGGAAAGCGGACAGGTCATCCCGGTCTCGTTCCGCGGACGCAAGGGCAGCTACACCCATTGCATGTTTCTCAACGACCATCCGCCGATTGCCGGCGGACGCGAGTTGTGGGGCTTTCCCAAGAAGCTCGCGAGTCCGACCCTTCGGACCGAGACCGACACGTTGGTGGGCACGCTCGACTACGGCCCGGTCCGCGTTGCGACCGCCACAATGGGCTACAAGCATGGAGCCGCCGATCTTTCAGCGGTGAAGACCTCACTCGGCGAACCGAACTTCCTCCTCAAGGTCATCCCTCATGTCGACGGCACGCCGCGCATCTGCGAACTCGTGGAGTACCACCTGGAGGAAATCAATCTGCAGGGCGCCTGGACCGGCCCGGCGGCCCTGAACCTCTGGTCCCACGCACTGGCCCCTGTGGCCGAGCTGCCGGTGCTGGAAGTGGTATCGGCGGTCCATATCATCGCAGATCTCACGCTCGCGCTCGGGAAGGTCGTGCATGACTACCTCGCGGAAGACGAGCCTCGATATTGGAAAGGAAGAGCCTATGAACTCGCAGAATGAAACGTCATCGAACAAGCGCGCCGAGTGTGCCGGGGGCCGGCTTCTGGACAAGGTCGCAGTAATCACCGGAGCCGCGAGCGGCATCGGCAAGGAGATTGCGCTCACCTTCGCTCGCGAGGGCGCAAGAGTGGTCATTGCGGATCTTGATCAGAGCACGGCCCAACAAACGGCGTCCGGGATCGATCCGACGGGTAAACGCGCGCTCGGGGTAGGCATGGATGTCAGCAACGAGGAGCAGGTGGAAAGCGGAATGGCACGGGCGATCGAAGCCTTCGGACGGCTCGACGTCCTGGTCAGTAACGCCGGCGTCCAGATCGTTGCGCCGCTCGTCGAGTTCGAGTTCGAGAAGTGGAGGAAGTTGCTTTCTATCCATCTGGACGGAGCCTTCCTGACCACCCGTGCCGCCTTGCGGCAAATGTACAGGCAGAAGAGCGGCAGCATCATCTATATGGGGTCCGTGCATGCCAAGGAGGCATCGCCGCTAAAGGCTCCTTACGTTACCGCCAAGCACGGTCTCATCGGGCTGGCCAAGGTCGTGGCCAAGGAAGGGGCCGCTCATGGTGTCCGCGCCAACGTGATCTGCCCCGGCTTCGTACGCACGCCACTTGTCGATAAGCAGATCCCCGAGCAGGCGCGCGAGCTCGGAATTTCCGAGGCGGACGTGGTCAAGACCATGATGCTGAAGGAGACGGTCGACGGCGAGTTTACGACCGTGCAGGACGTTGCCGAAGCAGCGCTGTTTCTAGCGGCCTTCCCATCGAACGCGCTGACCGGTCAGTCGATGGTGGTTAGCCACGGATGGTTCATGCAGTAGCGGGTTCGCAGACGAGCGTCGAGCCCGCCTATCGCGCCCGTCCTCCTGGGAGAATCGATCTCGCTAGTCGCACGGTTTTGCATGCACAAATGCGCGCCTGCGAGGCATTCATTTCCCCTTCGATTGCGGGCGTCGATATCGCTGCAGAAACATCCGAATCGTCTCGTCAACGACCTCGTCGGCCGCGAAGGGTAGGCCTTCGCGACCGATCATCCAGGGCCACAGAGATATCTCGTTCAACATCCCCATGAACTGGTGAGCCGCAAGCACCGGATTGCGGCAGTCCAGGATCTCCAGCGCAGTCAGATGGGCGAGGTAGTGCACAAGTCTCTCAGTCCGAGGCTCCATCACCGCGGCGAACTCCTCGGCGATCCAAGGAAACTGCCGGGAGTCGGCCACCACCATTCGAAGAAACCCGCAGTATTCCGGCTTCTTGTGAAACTCCAAAATCGTGCGCGCGACGACACGCAGCACGTCCTCGACGTCGCCGTCAAGTTCGATGCCGGACGGAAACGCATCCTCGAGCTGTCCCGATACCCTGAGGAGCATCTCCCGGAAGATTTCCTCCTTTGTTTCGAACTGGTTGTAGAGCGTCCGCCGCGCTACGCCGGAGGCTTTAGCCAAGTCGTCCATGCTAACTGAACCGAACCCCCGGTCCAGAAATAGCCGCCCGGCCGCCTCGATGATCGCTTCCCTCGACCCGCCCTGCCGGGCTTTCGCGCCGACTTCGTTTGAACCAGTGTGAGTATCCATAGCTGTCTCCAATGAAAGAACACAAGGGGCAAAACGCCTTCAACTGGCGGCTTTTCCTTGGGTTCGGTTTCGTTTTGATCGGCATTTACGCCGATCAGCTAAATCTCTTCCTTCCGCTGGACAGGTTGTTGTTGCCGTCCTTCGGTTCTCGAACCAATCTCCAATGCGTGACCTGATGCGTTAGCTTCGGTCACAGAGTGACGTTCGGCTCCCGGTTTCCCATTCTCCTTGAGGAGCGCAGCCCGGACCTGCCGGGCTCGCTAGACTGCTATCAGGACAACCGGGATATCGTCGACGCGCCTTCCGTGGTGCTTTCGCCGCGCCGCTCGTAAGCGCGCTGGTCACGCAGGATTTGGAAGGCGATCGTCAAAAGTTTGCGCGCAATGGCAACGCGCGCCTTGTTTACTCCTCTGATCTTCAATTGCTCGTATTGGGCGCGCAGCTGCACATCGCTGGCGATGGCAGGGGCCACCGCCTCGACGAAAGCCCAGCGCAGCCACTTGTTGCCCTGCTTGATGATCTTGCCGTGAAAGGTCTTGCCGCCGGAGGAATAGGTCGACGGCACCAGCCCGGCATAGGCGGCGAGCTTCTTCGGGTTGCGAAACCGCGCTATATCGTCGATCTCCGCATCGATCAGCCTTGCAAAGAACTCGCCGATGCCGGGGGACGTCTTCAACAGCTTCACATTGGCATTGGCCTTGGTCATCGCCCGGATCGTCCTCTCCGACTGCTTGATCCGCTCATTGATATCGCCGATGAAATCGAGGCCACGATCGATCTGGATGCGGTCGATCTCTGAGACCTTCACCTGCGCCAGCTGGACGCGACCGGCCTTGCCGAACAGATCAGCGAGCTTCTTCAGCTGTGCCGTCTGTTCCGGATAGCGATCAAACACCGTGACGATCCGGTTCTTCGTCATCGTGCGCAGCCGCACGTAGAACATCCGCTCGCGCAGGGCGACGCGCAGTTCTCGGGCGCGTTCGCCGGGCGCCCAGGCCTCCGGCACCAGATCGGCTCGGAGCAGATGCGCCAGCACCGTCGCATCGATCTTGTCGGTCTTGATCTTGGCGTCAGCAATCGCCTTGACCTTCAACGGATGGGCGAGAACGACATCATCACAAATGTCGTCGAGCCAGTCGTACATCACCATCCAGTTGCGGGTGGCCTTGACAACCGCATGCGAATTCTCACGGTAGCGCTCCAGAAACCCACCCAGCGACTGTCGATCGTTCTTCACCCGGCCGGATCGTAGCGTCTTGCCGCTGCTGTTCTGAACCACCAGGTGGCTGTAGGATTTGTGGTAGTCGACGCCGATATGGTATTCATAAGAGGCAGTCATGCTTCCAACTCCCCTATTGAGATCTTCGAAACCCCAATAGGATAAGCCGAAAGGCTGAAAGTGTGACTGTCCCTCGATCATCACCTTCATCTCAGTGATCCGTTCTATCGGTGGAGGCGGCCTCTTTCATGTCACCTCACATGGGAAAGTCTGCGTCAAGTCGGTCATAAGAAATCACTCCTTTTCACGGTATCGGCTCCAGGTTCCAAGCCCGACTGCATGACACAGCTCGTTTTGCCGAGCCTGATCAACCTCACATTCGGTCGGCGCTGTCGCGGCCGTACCAAGATCCCGCTTGCGGCGGGTAGGGCTCAGGACGACGAGACCATTCTCCATTACCGGCATTTCGCCACGGTGACATTCGGTTCGTCGACCCGGATCCGCCAGGATTGAGAGATCCTGGTAGATTTCGGAACGGGTGATTGTGGTGACAATCAAGCCCTCTTCATGATTGCCCCTTCGATGACGACACCCGAGGCGACGTATTTCCAGATTGCCACCAGCAGCTTGCGGGCTAACGCGACAATGGTCGACTTCTTCATACGTCCACCGTTGCGGTGGACGCGTGCATTGAACCATTGGCTCAGCACAGAGTTCGGCTGATGTCGTAACCACAGCCATGACAGCTGTATCAATGTCACCCGCAGCCTCGGATTGCCCGCTTTTGAAACGCCCTGTTCCCGATCAATGGCTCCGCTTTGCCAAGGTGTCGGAGCCAGTCCAGCATAGGCGGCGACCTGACGGCGGTTGTCAAAATGCCGGAACAGCCCTTCCACCCACAGGATGTTTGCAAACTCAGTGCCGATCCCCTTGATCTCAAGTAGCATCGTGACCGGCGAGGGCATCGTCTCCGCGGTCTGCGCAGCGATGAGCGCGTCGCGCTCGTCCTCGACTGTCCTGATCTGTTCGAGCAGAAGTTCCAGCCGATCCAGTTCCCGACCAATCTGCGCTCTCATATGCGTCGGCAAGGCACGCCCGTCGCCAGTCTGCAAGTCTTCCAACTGTTGCCGCCGATCCGTATTCATTGGCTCATAGTTGGTGATGCCTTGCGAGAACAGCAGCCCCTTTATGCGATTGACATGGGCGACCCGCTCGGCTGTTAGCGCCTTGCGCTCCCGGCCAATCCGTCGCCGGTCTTCCTCGTCAGGCGATGGTGCCCGTGCCATCGAGCACACGCGGGGCTCTCCTCTCTTATACGCCATCAGGACCCGAAGCAGCGCCTCGCCATCGATACGATCCGTCTTCACCCGCCGGTGGCGGCGTGATGTCGCGATCGACGCTGCATCCACAACATGACTTTCGATCCCCGCCTTCTCAAGCACGCGATGGATCCAGAAGCCGTCGAGCCCGGCTTCCTGAATGGTGACGATAGGATAGTCATTCCTGGTTTTTGCCCGGCATCTCTCCCGCAACTTCGAAAGCAGACCAAACAATCCGGCGACGTCTCCTGCCCTCAAAGAGTGTTTCGACATCCTCTCACCGTTCCCCGGCGACAGCGACGTGATCAGCCAGGTCGAACGACTCAGCTCCAGTGAAACGAAGATTGCACCAAGATTCGTGTGAATGGCGATCGCGGCTTTTTCGGTCTTAAACATCGGGGCCTCACAATAAGTGCGTTAAGTTACGGCCACTCATTCTGCAAAAACGTCGGCCGTCATGCACCCATGGGATCTCCTTGCACAATAAGTGCATTCACAATGTATTGCACGGTCTAGTGCATCTCAAGGGCCGGATGCGTCGCCGATCCGGCCCACCGTGCTGAACCTCTGCCGTCACCATTTCGAACAGGCTCTAGTTCCCGCCCGGCGCGCTGCTATAATCAGACGGCAAAGTTTCGCCCGTGACCACGATATTTTCCGGGATCTTGTATGCGATCCGCAGGTTGGCCGCGGCTGCTTGAAGCCAACCGACCGCACCTTCCATGGTCCATGCCGTTCCATCCGGCGGCAGGCTCTCAAACAGGCCCACCATCAGCAGATTCACAGACGGCGCGCTCCCGTTGCTGTCGCCCTGATTGGATCCGCCTTGCCGACCGCCAACGGATGCCTCGGAGCTGCCCTGATTATAAGAACCTGAAGAAGTCCCGCCGGAAGAACCCGAGGAGGTGGCGTAAGACGCACCCGACGACGTGCCGTCAGACGAACCCGACGAGGACGAATTCGAGTAAGTTGAGCGAGAGGAACCCGAAGACGTGCCGCCAGACGAACCTGAAGAGGAGGAACTCGAGTAAGTTGAGGGAGAGGAGCCCGTGTAAGAAGTCCCCGACTGAGATCCGTAATCATATGTGTTTCCGTTACCGCTCGAAGCGATCGCGGCACCAGTGGTCACTCCGACCGCGTATCCGCCGAGGGCGTAGGCTGCGCGGCGATAGTATCCACGACCATAATGGTCTCCGCCGCCATAGTCTCCGCGGCCATAGTCTCCGCGGCTATAGATTCCACGGCCAAAGTATCCGTTGCCGTTACCAGAGACTTTGATATCGCCAGAACTGTTCACCGTGAGATTGCCTGAGTCCTTTGCGATGATATTGCCTCCGGTGTTGGCGAAGGTGCGGTTCGCATTGATGTTACCTCCGGAGTGCAGCGTGTTGCGGCTGATATTCCCGGGTAAACCCTTCCCTCCGCGGCCAGCCCCTTCCGCCAATCGCCCCTTTGCGCCACCGACATTTGGCGCATGGGTGGGGCGATTCACCGGCGGACGGTTGTGGGCGCTCACCGGCGGACGGCCGTGGCTGGCCACCGGTGGACGGTGCGGGCGCTCCACCGGCGGGCGGTGCGGGCGCTCCATGGGCGGGCGCGGCGGCCCGCCCATCGGCGGACGCGGCAGGCCCCCCGGCGGCGGACCGAACTGGGCAAACGCGACGCCCGAAGTTGCCGCCGTTATTGCAAGAAGAGCGACGAAGGTTCGTTTCAGATGGTTCATCACTGGGTCCTCTTAGTTGCCGGCGCAGTGGCCGCAGTCAGCTCGATCTTTTTTGCACCGGCGGGCGGTTGAAAGGCGAATTCGGACTCGGATGGGCGGGCTTTGGTGTTCCAGCTGGTGAATTCCGCGATGAAACTGGGTTGGCCCGGGAGCAGCCGGTAGGTGACGGCGAGGCGACGTGGTGTGGCCGCGCTATTCTTCTCGACCCACAACTCCAGATCGATGCCAGACTTCTGATGGAAAAACAGATGCCGACATTCGACTCCGTCGACATTGGCCGTCCCGACCTGCCAGGCGGAGATAGCATCGCTCAACAGCAGTTTGTCCGGAGAGTCCACAAAGAAGCCGCCGAGCGGAAAATCAACGTTGATCTTGTCTACCACCTCATTGAGTGCCGACGGTATATCGCCGGATGCGGCAATCACCGCGTACTCCTTGCTGTCGGGGAAAAAGATTGAGGCCGCCTTGCCGTTGTAGAACAGATTGTGCTTGCCGTCGTCGCCGGCAACCTCGACGGCGATTCGATTAGGACGACGCACGACGATCTTCATCGTGTGGAAGACGTGAAGCGGCTGTCCGGATTCGCCCAAATAAACCCTGATGGTTCTCGCCGTAATCGACTGTTCCTTGGCCAGCAGCGTCTTTCCCATCTGCGAGACGGCGGTGGCTGCTTCATCGCTGATCGCCGGCTTGAACGGCGGAGCCGGTTCAGCTGCTCGGGCTATCGGCAACGCGGCGAACCCTACAAAGACGCCGAACGCAGCGGCCCGACTGGCATTCCCAAAGATCATCGTCTTCAGCGCTGGCCACCGCGGCGACAGACCAGTCGGCGCGCTGCCGGCGTGCCGCGCAGATGTCCGGGTCTTCAGGAAGGCCTCGTCTGAACCATTGCAAACTTTCATGCCCAATACCTTTCTACTACTATCGTTTGCACTACCAAGTGCACAATGTGTCTATACTGCACAGTGCAGTGCATTGCAAGGGCAGTTTTGCTGGACAAGCCGATCCGGCCCGGAAGCCGAGCCTCACGTCATTTCCTGCGGAAGGCAGTGCTAGAGCGGTATCCGATCATGTTGCGTCATGTCCGGCGTTTGCGAAGAAATTGGCGCATTCGTCGGGTGTGAATTGATCGATGATGAGGCCGATGGCGCGCTTCAGCCTTTAATTAATTGAATAAGGAAAGAATTTTGTTGCGGGGCAGGATTCGAACGTGCGGCCTTCAGATTGGGAGCCACGATGGCCCGGCCTGAACCACCCGGGGGCGAAATTATGTCGGCACGAGATGCCAGTATGCAAGCGATGTCCCGGATCGTGAGTGGGAGTATATAGCGCCGTTCATGCCTGCGCCCCCGTCCGCGCAAGACGGACTTGCGTGAGGTTGGAACGCTCTCCTTTATATCGCTTCGACAGGCTGCCAGTGGCGGATGCTGCCGAAAGTTTTTCCGCCCTGCTTTAACGGTCCAGCGGTATTTCTATGAATGGCGAGCGATGGGCCTGTGGTTCAGGATCAACTATCATCGCGGTATGGAGACGCGAGAACTGGAAGGCTAAGCAAGCCTCTCCGACGACCGGTGTAATCGAGAGTGTCAAAATCGCGGTAAGCGCCGGCATCTGTGGTTTTGATGCGGGCAGGAAGATCAAGGGCCGCAACCGCTACATCATTCAGAGGACGCGGAGGCTGATGACGCCGCGGTTGGCTTCGACGCGGTCGAGCAGGGCCACGGCAGCCAGCGTGGCAATTGCGATGAGGCAGGAACCCACTCCAAGAATAATCATTGCTGTATCCTTAACGACATCATGTCATACCTGAAGGTACGTTTTATGGCGTCTTCATCGCTGATCGCCGGCCTGGACGGCGGCGACCGGTAGGTCCTTCAAAGCAGCATTGTCGAGCATGGCTTCCGCCAGGAGCCGCTTCAGCTTCGTATTGGACGGTGGAACCGGTTCCTCTGCTCGGCTTATCGGCAACCCGGCAAATTCCACAAAAACGCCGAGCGTAGCGGTCTGAACAGCATTCCGTAAGATCATATTCGTTAGCGCTGGCCACCGCGGCAACGACCCGCGATCGACGGACGGATCCGAGGCGATTGCACGGCGCCGGGCCTTCAGGACGGCCTCGTCTGTACCATTGCAAGCTTTCATGCCGATACCTTTTCAACTTCAATCTGTTGCACTATCAAGTGCACGGCAAGTGATATACTGCACGGTGCAGTGCAATGCAAGGCATATTCGATGACATCAACGCGGTCATGCGCTCCAACGGGTCGAGCTCCCAGGGACCGGAAAAGGCGTTGGCCGTCATCGCGGCTGGCCGGGCTTCATTTCCGGCACGATGGTGACGCCGGTCGCAAATATGCCATGGCCCGGCGGAATTCGCGGGATTCGATAGCGCCGCTATTCAAAATGTCGCTCCGGCTCGCTTTGGATCAGAGGCGTGTCGGGTGGTGTGCCGGGCTCAAATTCATCGTGAACCTCGCGGGATACCCCGGCGTTCAGGCCGGGGAGGAACGCGAGAGCGACCTTGGCCGCTTTCCGCTGGGATTTGACATATTCGGCGATCACCGAGAGCGGTGCGCCGCCACAGCTTGCCGCAAAGGAGGACGGCGACCACAAAACGCCCTTGTGGTAGCGCCCGGTGATTTCCGGGCGGCTCTCGCGCAGAAGTCGGCTGGATACGCCTTTGAGGCTGTTGACCAGCTTCGACAGGGCGATCTTCGGCTGTCCAGCCCTTTGCCGATACCATCGTGCCCGACATCGACCTCGGTGGGGGAGAGGTCGATATGGGTCCCGCCAGCCAGCGTGACTTCCGGCTCGCAGGATGTCGCCCGCCTTCTTGTCCGGGCAGACGACGTGGATCGTATGACCGACGGCCTCCATGGCCTGCTGGAAGACGAAGATTTCGCATTCTTCGGTGAAATCTCCGGTTTCGCCTCCTCGTGGTTGAAAGCCACGGACGGACTCCAACCGCCTGCATGGATCGGTTTTCTCATGCCGGTGGCTCTCCCGCCTTGGTGACATGCTCGCTTGCGACGCTTTATTCCAGGCCCCGCAGCCTCAGCTGAACTTGAAGCCAAACTCCTTGCGAACTGGAGGCGGTGCTTCAGCGGGCGCTGATGCCCCGCGTCTTTCCCAGCCCGGTCGCGCGTGCGAGTTCGAAGCGCTGTCGGGCATCCGGGGGATGTTCACGCGTCGAGATTCCGCTTCGGGCCAGATCGGCCGTGCGTAACGTGTCGAGAGGAGCCGCGCGACGCGGGCCTAGGCGCGAACCAGGGAGATATTCCCGTTCTATGCTCGAAAATCGATAATGTATCAACGGGAACATCGGCCGTCGGCCGGTAGCTCTTACCCGTCGCTAGGGCTCGCTACAACTTTCAGCGCGATCGCGACGATGTTTTCGGCGAAGCTCGCGTCGAGTGGGCGATGTCCGACCAGCAACCGGTAGAAAACAGGTCCGTACATCATATCGAGCAGCACCTCGAGGTTTTGCGGCAGCATAATTTCTCCTCGAGCGGCTGCCTTGATCAACAAGGCGCGACCCGTCTCGCGGCTCGAGAGAATGACCTGGTTGCGGAAGGCCTTGGTGAATTCGCTTTCGGGGTCGGCGGCCGCGAGCGTCATGGCGATTTGGCGCCCTCTGGTGGTCGCAAAAGCCTGGATCAGCGATCGCATTTGCGCCGTCAGCGCCGATCGCAAATTTATGCCGTCTTCTTCGATGGCGCCCGAATCTCCGGACATCAGCGCAGCCATAGCGAGTTCGCAGGCGTTCGCCCATTGCCTATAGATCGTCGGCTTGCCTACGCCGGACTTCGAGGCAACCGCCTCGACGGTGAGACGGCCGAATCCATCCTCGATCAGTATGTCGTGCGCGGCTTTCACGATTCTCGCCCGGGCCAATTGGCTTGGCGGTCTTCCACGCCGTTTCGGTGGGCTCATGTGCTCTTGACTCAATTAGTTATGAAACGTAACGTAACGTAATCATATGCCAGCGGCAAGGGGCCGGCCATGTCCACCTCGATCCAATCTCTGACGCCTTATCTCATCGTCAAGAATGCTCGCGAAGCGATTGCTTTCTATGGCCGCGCCTTCGGGGCCGAGGAGCTTTTCCGGCTGACCGACCCGCATGACGGTCGGATTGGCCACGCGGAGCTCAAGCTCGGCGAAAACACGGTCATGATCGCCGACGAGTATCCAGACTTCGGCGCACTGAGCCCCGATACGATCGGGGGCTCTCCCGTAACCTTCCACCTCGCAACTTTGACGGTCGACGCAAATCTTGCCCGGGCCGTCGGAGCGGGAGCCGTCGTTCTGCGTGCCGCCGCAGATCAGCCCTATGGCGAGCGCGTCGCCATGGTCGTCGATCCATTCGGTCACCGGTGGATGCTCTCGCAGAAGATCGAAGTTGTGGCGCCTGAAGAAATGCAGCGCCGCTGGGACGAGGAGACCGGGGCGTGAACGCGGCCGACGGAAATCGAAGTGAAGGAGGCGGCCGAGCGGGGGATGGCAGTCCGTCGCACCGCTGCTGTGACGTGATCCTTCACGCGCCGGGAGAGGGGCGGCGCTACGAGCTCGGCCCGCTCACGGGCGTGTTCAAGGCCGATGAAGCCGAGACGGAGGCCGCCTATTCCGTGTCCGAGTGGATTCTCGAGACTGGTCTGAAAGGTGTCGGCGGACACAGCCATGCAGCAAATGACGAGGTTTTCTACGTGCTTGAAGGTGTGCCCGAAATCCTCGTCGGCGACTGCTGGCGGCGGTGCACACCGGGCACTTTCCTGCGAATACCGGCCGGCGTCGTCCACGATTTCCGAAACCCCGGAGAGACGACCGCCAGGCTGCTCAATCTTTTCATACCCGGTGGATTTGAACGCAATATGCCCGAGATCTCCGCTTGGTTCGCCGCTCAGGAACCGGTTTAGGGCGGCTGAAAAGGGACATCGCCCATTTCTCCTTTCGCGGGGCGACCATGCGGAACCTTCGCTTCAACTTCCTGCATGCGGCTTTAGATCCTGTGGCAGTTGGTCAGCGATTTCCTAAGTGCGCGGAGTGACTCAACTGGTTCCACCAGGTGCATGGCGTGCCGTCCGCGATATTCCTGCCACAACAGCGTCAGCCACGCCCTTTCGCTTCAGTTCACTGGCGATCTTGGCCCAGTCGGGCCCGTGCATGTCCTGGGGCGGCCGCGACGATGGAAACAGGCGACGCTGCAAAAAGCGTCCCCGTCAAGCCGAGGCGGCAACGGCCAGCCCGTCAGCCCGGCCTCACGCGCCCGCAACAGGTAGGTCGAAATGGTCGTTTTGCCGAATTTCAGCCGTTCCGATATCGCACGAACGGAAAGACCCTATTCGTGCGTCAGTCTCAGTATCTGTCGAATGTCCTTCACACTCGTAAGCCTCGCCTGCTTCCGTCTCGCCATTCACCGCCCCTCTCAAATCGGGGCCTATATTGGCAAAACGGCGCGTGCGAGAGTCGACCTCTTTATCGCCAAAAGACTGTCTGGGATTTTATGGAATTCCTCTCCGCGAAATACCGAAACCCGCATATCGGCGTCATGGTCGTCTATCTCGGCCGGCGGCATCCAAACGCGAAGGAGCGGGTGATGGTCGACTTTCTAGCGGAAACATCACGCGGGTTGCCGGCCTCGGATCAAGGACTTCTAAACCCCCGTATAAGTCGTCCCCTCCTCTTCGCTACCCGATCCTTCCTCCCGATCAATAGGCAGGTCGGGCAGCGTCCTGCTACGGTCGGGGTACATCTTCCCGCAGGGCCGCAAACTATGAAAGGGCGCTTCGGGACGTGGAGCCGCCCGGACAGACGGAGACGCTATTCGTAGCGGAACTCGATCGAAGGGAAAGCTTCGAATCGAGGTGCGGATCATGGGCAAGCCAGCGGCTATTTTCTTTGCAGTCGTGATCGCTGCTCCGGCAGTGGCGCATGATGCGACGCCAACGGCGGCACAGCCGCACGGATGGACATATCCGTTTTCGTGCTGCAGCGGGATGGATTGCCGCGAGATCCACGATCAAGGGGTCCTCGAAGGCCCCCGCGGATATGTCATCAAGCTCACTGGGGAGCTCATAACGCCACTGGATACTCGCATCAAGAACAGTCCGGACGGGCAGTTTCACCAATGCACGGTGGCCGGCGAGCCCACGGGTCGCACCATTTGCCTGTTCGTTCCTCCGCGCTCCTTTTAAGGATTGTCACCATGACACAAGACCTCAACCGCATCGAAATCGATCTGGTCCCGTTGACGCTGTTTTCCCAGCCCATATCGGCAGGCTGGGCCCAGGTGCCGGGCTCTCCGCTCCGGATGCCGCCAGATGGTCAATCAGGGCCGAATACTGCCTTTGAGGCTCATTTGATGATGTTTTCCGTCAAGCCACGCGAAACAATCACCCTCCCGGGGGACAAGCTTTGCACGCCTGGAAATCTGCCTTTACCCTGTACGTGTCTGGGACGCGGTTCGGTCTATCGTGCTACTCCTTCGGGTTTGTCCGCCTTGTAGAGGACTTCGAGGATCTTTGCCCTTCAGTGAGTTCATTAAGCCCAGCGATCGGCGTCCCGATGACCTACCGGCTCGTACGTCGCCACCACGCACGAACCATCCCTTACAATGACAAACGTACTGAGCAATCGCCCGATGCTGAATTCCACCAATGTGCGAAGGGCGCCAACTTTGAGCTAGGCGACCATACGCTTTGCCTATTCGTTCCGAACCAGGGAGCGTGATCATGACCGCGCCTTTGAGAATAACAGAAGCTCAGGAAACCTTCCTTGCTTATATGTCGTCATGGGGGCCAATCGGCACGGACATAGCCTTTAGCATCGAAGACGCAGCTACGGATCTCGGCTACCGTCATCGCCGCTCGATCTATTATCTCTACTACCAGCTTCGCGACATGGGCTTGGCCCAGATGCTGAAGGGCGAAGGCTATAACGGCAAGACGGCGTTCCGATGCTATGCGAGGCCGGAAGACTGCGAAGTCGTCATTATCGCGCGCAAGGGCAGGGCGAAGGGATCAATCAATCCCGTTAAAGCCGGCAAGCCCAAGAAGCTGAAGGCAAAAGCCCGCAAGGTCAAGGCTAAGCCCGCTCCCAAGCCATCGCGTCCAAAACTCATCTCATACGTTGGCTGCGCCGGCCAGCCGGAATGGAACCGCATATGATCCGGCTTCATCTTCCGTTCATTTCGCCCGACAACAATGGCGCGTCATGAAGATGAATTCAGCTTCGGCCACGCCTCAGTCGGTCTTGCGGTGGAGAGGGGCCAGGCCGACGGCCTTCACTCTTCGCAGAGACCTGCACTAGCTGCGAGAGCTTCAGCCAGCCGTTCGCCCGATTAGTTTCCCAACATTGCCATTTCGTCGGCATGCTTTGCGCCAGCGGGCTCGTCTCGTTCGAGAGGCAGGGTGAACAGAAACACCGCCCCACGAGGTTTATTCGCGGTGGCCCATAGCTGGCCCCCGTGAGCCTCGATGATCGAACGGCAGATCGCCAGGCCCATACCCATACCGGTGGATTTGGTCGTGTAGAAGGCCTCAAAAACGCGGTCCATACTTTGCGGGTCCAGGCCTGGACCCGAGTCGCGCACCCCGACGACGACGCCTCCTGAGGCCTCTGTCTCGGTGCTGATCAGCAACTCGCGCTCTTCCTCATTAATGCCGCTCATCGCCTCAATGGCGTTCATGATCAGGTTTAGGATCACCTGTTGTAGCTGGACGCGATCCCCTTCCACGGACGGGAGGCTCGTCGCGAATTCGGTCTGCAGCGTGACGCCTTGCCGGAGGACTTCACTGCCGGTCAAGGCAATCACGTGACGAATGGCTTCATTGAGGTCGAACTGCCCCTTGCGAGGGGGCTCCTTCTTGACCAAGGCGCGGATCCGGCCAATGACATCGCCGGCCCGATTGGCGTTCTCGACGATCCGGCCGAGCGCCTGAGCCACCTCCTCCAGATTCGGCGGATAGGTACCGAGCCAGCGCAAGGCCGCCTGGGCGTTGGTAAGCGACGCGGCGAGCGGCTGATTGACTTCATGGGCGATGGAGGCTGTGAGCTGCCCCATGGTGGCGACGCGGTTTGCGTGGGCCAGTTGCCCCTGCGCCTCGCGCAAGGCTTCCTCGCTCTCGCGTAACGCCTCTTCCGCCTGCCGGCGCTCCGTCAAATCGAGGACGAAAGAGACACCTTCGTTCCTGCTTCCTTCCAACAGTGCACCGCCGATCAACACGGGCAGTCGACTGCCATCTTTCCGAAAGTACTCCTTCTCGAACGGTTGGACTGCCCCGATCAGCTTCAGCTCTGCGACGGTCCGTGCGTCGCGGTCGCGCCATTCGGCCGGCGTCAGGTCCGTCCAGCATAGCCGACCCGAGGCAAGATCCTCCCGGTCGTATCCCACCATGCGGAGGAACGCGTCGTTGGCCTCAAGAATGCGACCTTCGATATCCCAGATGACGATCCCGATGATGTTGGCCTTGACGAGGCGACGGATCTTGGCTTCGCGTTCAGCGAGATCGCGGTACAACCGGTTATTCTCCAGTGAGATCGCCGCCTGAGAGGCGAGCAGCTTCAGCACCGCGATCCGGGCCGGCGCGAAGACCCGAGGGGCGAGGTTGTTCTCAAGATAGAGTACTCCGGTCAGTTGGCCCTGGTTGAGCAACGGCACGCAGAGAATGGAACGAGCATGGTGCTGACAGATGTAGGGGTCCGCGGAAAATGGATTCTGAGCTATGGCGTCGCCGAGAACCACGCTTTCGTTTGTGCGCAAGACATAATGAAGGAGCGATTCCGGCAGCGTGATCGCGGTCACGATCTCATCACGCAGCTGCACCACGACCGTGTCGCCGCCGGTCGTGGCCTCCGCCGTGATCCGTGACTCACCGCCACGCGGCAGGATCAACAGGCCGCGCTCGGCCCCCGCCTGCTCAACGGCGGTGCGCAAGACCGTGTCGATCAGCTTTTGAAGGACAATCTCGCCCGACACGGCTTGCGAGATCTTGATAACGGTTGCGAGATCGAGTTGCTCGATCGGTGCACCAATGGTGCTGGTTGGAGCAGGAGCGCGTTCTTCCCCTCTCAGGTCAGGATAAAGTTGGTCGAGTTGCCGCACCTTACCGTCGGCGCCCCAGCGCAGATAGCAGCCACGTGCGTTGCGGAGATAGAGACGAGTGAAGTCCTCGAAACCTCCCTGCGCATAAAAGCGGGCGGCGAGTTCATATGCGAGGGCTTCATGATGAATGAAGCCGTTGGCACGCGCCGAGCGGATCGCTTGTTCGTAAAGCCGCACGGCGTCGATTTCGCGGCCCTCAAGGCGTGCTATCTCGGCGCCGACCAGCGCGGCTCGATTCTCGAAGTTCTCCGGGCAATTCTTCGCATAGATCTGAAGCTGTCGGTGGTGGGCGACCAGAGCCTCCGTATGCCGCGCCCGCTGGTCAGCCGCAGCAGAGTCGCAGCATGCGGCGCGGGCCAAGGCGCCATAGAAATGATGTTCCGGCGTTTCTTCGAAATGCGACACCGATGTCCATGGTAGCCTCTGCGCCCGCAATGACGCATCGACGGCCGCCTCATAGTCGCCCGCAAAGAACCGCGCCTGGAGTTTTCTGACGAAGTAGCAGGTTTCCGCAAGAATCAAATTCGGATCGTCGGAAAACCGGCGTTCGATCTCTAGTTCGTCAAATCCGTCGTCGTCGAAAGAGCCGAATTTCCGGGTCAACCCGCGCAGCGTCCGGACGAGGCCGAGTTGCGCGCTAGCGAGGTCTATGACGAACTGGAACCGCACCTTCTGCGCAAACGTAAGGCCAATCTCCGCTTGGCGTTGCACTTCCATAAGCGGATCTCCCGCCGCCAGCAGGTTCGAATTCAAACTGGCATAGCTGTATCCGGCAAAGGTGAGGTCGCCGCTCTGGTTGGCAATTTCAAGCGCTCGCCGCAAGATGTCGCGGGCGGTTCGGACATGTCTCGTCCACGGTATGACGTGGGCCCCGAAGTCTTTATAAGTCCTGGCTTGGAAGCGCTTCAGTTCGCGCTCTTCGACCAGTTGGCAGCCAAGCCGACCGAATCGAAATCCGGCCGCATAGTCGCCGAAGCGCGGTCCGGCAATATAGCCAAGCGACACATAGTGGTAGCAGGAACCGTCGCTGTTGCCTCGCTCGAGGCTCAGATTAACAGCCAGGCAGATCGCCATGCATGCAAGATTCGCATCGGTATGCCATACCGCCCCAACGAGCCGGGTGAGGATATCCAGCGTCGCGGAGGATGCTGGGTCGCTCATCAACGGCAGATCAATGAGCTCCTCGATTGCGCGGCTCCCGAGCTGCGACCAGATCCGGCCGTATTCTCGTTGCACCTCCTCGTCGGCCGGATGCGGCGACCAGTCGATGCCGAGATGCTGCCTCAGGTAGTCGAGACCGACGGCGGCGGAGCGACTGGTCTGACCGAGCGCAGCATAGAGATCGATGCGCAGGCAGGCGACAGCAGCCTTGTCGTCGGAGCAGACAGCACAATTGGAAAGCTGTGCTAACCGCTCCTCCGCGTCCGCCAGCGCGCCAATGAGGAACTCGCATTCGGCTCGGTTCAGCTCAAGCGCGAACGCCAGTTGGTGCTGGCGCTCCCAGGCGTCTTCCGGCAGCAGTGTCGTGCCGGCAACAAAATAGTTGAGCGCCGAGGCGTATGCCGTCGAGGCCTTGGCGCGCCTGCCGGCCAGCAGATTGAACTTCGCCAGTTGCGCGCGCTCCTCAGCTGAGGTGATCAGTGCGGCCCCGCGATTGAGCTGGCTGACAATCTCGAAAACATAATCGTCAATCAGCTCCGGCGCAGTGTTCGCCGCAAGCAGTCTCCCTATGCGAAGGTGCAACTCGCCGCGCCGCTCCTCCGGGATCAGCGAATAGGCAGCTTCCTGAACGCGATCGTGGACGAACCGGTAGGCGCCTGCCAGACGCTCGAGCAATTCATGAGCGACGGCAGGCCACAGGGCCTCGGGGACTTGCTCCTCCGGGGTTTCGAGGACGAGTGAAAGCATCATGGTATCTGCGATGTTTCCGAGACAGGCGAACCGCTGCAACGCCTCCCGCGTTTCGGGCGGCAGGCGCGCGAGCTTGCCGACCATGAGGTCCACGATGTTGTCGGTGTATCCCTTGGCGTGAATGCGCTCGAGATCCCAGGACCAGCATGCCGCGTCGTGATCGAAGGTGAGCATTCGCTCTTCGGCGAGCGAAAACAGGAACTGACGGACGAAGAACGGATTGCCGCCGGTCTTGTCGAGCATCATCTGTGCGAGCGGGGCTGCACGCTCGGGCTGACAGTGGAGCGCATCTGCAATCAACTGCCGGAGATGGTCTTGAGTAAGCGGCGCAAGCGTGATTTCCGCGACCTTGCCGCCGGCGGTCTTGATCGCGTCAAGCTTCCGCATCAAAGGATGGGCGGCGGTGACTTCGTTGTCGCGATAGGCACCGATCAGGATGAGCTGCTGCAGATCCGACCGGGTCAGCAGATCCTCCAGCAGGTCGAGTGTCGCCGCGTCGAGCCATTGGAGATCGTCGAGGAACAGCGCTAGCGGATGTTCGGGCCGGGCAAAGACGCTGATGAACCGCCGGAATATCAGCTGGAATCGCCGTTGCGCGTCCTGTGGCGGAAGTTCAGCGACCGGCGGCTGGTCGCCGATGATGAGCTTCAGTTCGGGGACGAGATCGACCATCAGCTGTCCGTTCGGCCCCAGCGTTTCGCTCAGCGCCTCGCGCCACGGTGCCAAATCGGCCTCGCTCTTGGCGAGGAGCCCCTTGAGCAAGCCCTGAAAGGCCTGCGCCAGGGTCGCATAAGGGATGTCGTGCTTGTACTGGTCGAATTTGCCGGACGCGAACAGCCCGCGCGGCGGCACCAGTACCTTGTGGAGTTCATTGACCACCGCCGACTTGCCGATGCCGGAATAGCCAGAGACCAGCACCAATTCCGGCGCCCCGCTCAGCACCACGCGGTCGAAGGCAGTGAGCAAGGTCTCGACCTCGCGCTCCCGCCCGTATAGCTTCTCGGGAATCAGCACGCGGTCCGGGATATCGCGTTCGCCGAGCGGGAATGCATCAATCCGGCACTGCACTTCCCATTGGCTGAGACAGCGGCTCAGATCGTGCTCGACGCCGCCTGCCGTCTGGTATCGTTCCTCAGCCGTCTTGGCGAGCAGCTTCATGACGATGGCCGAGACGGCGGCGGGGATTTCTTTCAGCCGCTCGGTGGGCGGCACCGGCTGCCGTGCGATATGGCAGTGCACCCATTCCATCGGATCGGCAGCCGTAAACGGCAGTACGCCGGTGAGCATTTGATAAAAGGTCACACCAAGGGCATAGAGGTCGCTGCGGGCATCGATCGAGCGGTTCATGCGCCCGGTCTGCTCCGGCGCCATATAGGCAAGCGTTCCGGCGACCACTTCGGGCGGCTCGGGCGCCTGCCGTTCGCGGGAGAGGCGCGAGGCGATGCCGAAGCCGGTGAGCCGCACCTCGGCGCCTGAGCCCGTTACCAGGATATTGGCCGGTTTGATATCCTTGTGGACGAGGCCGCGCTGGTGGGCCCTGCCGAGCGCAGCGGCGATGCCGATCGCGAGGCGCAGGAAAAGCTCCGGTTCCATTGCCGTTCCGAGCCGCCGGGCGAGCGGCTCGCCGCCCGGATCTTCAAGCACCAGCATGGTCCGACCGCCTTCGCGCACCAACTCAAGCGGTCGCACCGCCCATGCGCTATCGAGCTCATCCTTCAATCCATATTCATGGTCGAGGCGTTCGAGGCTTGAAAGTGTCGGGTGCTCGAGGGCCGGAAGCACGACCAGTACCGGGTTCCACTTGCCGTCGGCGCTCCTGCGCCGTTCCCGGTGGAACACGCGATCACCATCCTCCCAAAGAACCTCCAAACTGCTATCTCCACCAACGCCGAAGAACGAGGATGTGCTTATTTGCCGACTTCGTCACCTCGCCTGTCTCATTTGGCACTGCCACTCTCGTTTCGGAGATCCGTCCAATCACATTGGCCAAAGCGAGCACATATGATGAACCGTAACACCTGCCTTCTTACCACATCTCGCCTGTTCGTCCCAGCGGATCAACCGAGCGGCTATACCCGCCCCCCGCAGAGCTTCGGAGGGAGGAGCCGGCGAAGCTTGTTGGTAGCAAGGGGGAAATTCGCTACCTGCCTGTCGTGAGGCAACAACTAGAGACTAGCGATCAAAAAGACGACGGAAAATTATACGGTGGTTTCTCCTTTCGATACTTTGGAATACCAGCATCGAGCCCATCCGCGAACGTGCTCAGCGAGTGACATGTTCATCGATCGGCAATACCACCGTCGCTCCAGGCGCGTTAGCCAGCTGAAGCAGGCACTGTCAACAACCATCGGCTATTGAAAACTATCCAAGCGTATAATGTCGTCTCCAGCCGCCTTGTCTTAGACTCGAAGCGATCCTGAAACAGGGAGCGGTCATGATGGTATTCCCATACTTTGTCCCCCACGCGTCCTCGGCATCCAACACCAGGAAAGCCAGTGTGTTGGTCGCGGATCCGGAGATCGACGTTTTTTCCCCTCTTGTTACACGTCTCCTTTCTGAGGGACTGGCGGTTCGGCTGGCCACGAGCGTTGCAGGAGCCAAGGCGCAGCTTGAAAACGACGTGCCCGATTTCGCACTGATTGAACTCAAATACGTTGACGGCAATGGTTTTGAGATTGTCGAAGCGTTGGCAAATCTAGGCACTACACGCGTCGTGGTCCAAAGTATCTACTGCAATATCAGCACGGCGGTCCGTGCCGTCAGAGAGGGAGCCAGTGACGTTTTGCCGAAACCGATGGAGGTCGATGTCGTGCTGGCCGTGCTGCTCGGACGAAATCTCGATTCGGTGCCGATACCCGATACGATTTCGCGGCCCGAGGCCGTTCGCATCGAGCATATTAAGAGAATTTACGCCATGTGCGGGGCGAACGTATCGCGCACTGCGCGCACGCTTTGTATGCATCGAAGAAGCCTCCAACGCATCATGGCGCGGGATTCCTTCTCACTATAGACACCTTGAGCTCAGCTGCCACCCCATGCGGCGTCTCGTATGATCGAGACGCCGCAGACAAAGATCGCGTTCGTCGTCAGCACGGGAGCCCCGACCGCCTAGAGCAAATCCAGGAATAGTATGGATCGCTTTTCGGCCCGGAATTGCATAAAACAAAAAGATAGTTCAGCTGTGGCGACTCCGTTTTGGCCGAAGCTGCACTAGCGATGGCGCTCCGGCACCTCTGCGCTCATGCCGACCACATTGGTGCGCTCATATCCCATCCCGCCGCCCGTACTTATTGACAAGGGTTGGTCCCCCGAATCGCACGGCCATTGTCCCCCGACATCGCCATTGTTGATCATTCGCCTGCCATCTGTTCCTTCAGGCTTGTCTTCAACAACCCGAACTTGGCAGAGAGCACTTGTAACCGTGAACCCCGGCAAACCCACATGCCGTTCCATTCGGTCGGTCTTGAGCGCGCGACCTTGTCTGCCATGCGAGAGGTCCAAAAAGAAGCCTCCCGGGGGTTGGGAGGCTCAAGGCGGGCCGATCGGGGGCGATACGGCCTGGGAGGAGGAAGGAACCCGTACCATAGAGGAGGGCTCCCGCCCGGGCTATTGGCCACCAGGAAGGATCGATTACCAATGAGGAGGGGGTGACCTATACGCGCGGCAAGACCTTTATGAGTGCGTTTGCGGCTTTCCCGGCGCGAGCATCAGCTTGTCAGCCATACGCGCGAGTTCGGGCAAGGACCTGGTACCCATCTTCTGCATGACCTGGCTGCGGTGAACCTTCACGGTAATCTCGCTCACGCCTAGGTCGCCGGCAATCTGCTTGTTGAGTCGTCCGGTCACCACCAAAGCCATCACCTCGCGCTCCCGCGGGGTCAGGCTATCGAAACGCGCGCGCACCGTCGCCAATGCCTTTTCATTTTCAAGCCACACGCGGTCGCGCGCCAGGCCGACGTGAACGGCGTCGAGCAAATCCTGGTCTCGGAACGGTTTCGTCAGGAACTCGACCGCGCCCCCCTTCATCGCCTGGACAGACATGGGAATGTCGCCGTGCCCGGTGATGAAGACGATCGGCAGCTGAATATTTTCTCGTGACAGCTCGAGCTGAAAATCAAGACCGCTTTGGCCCGGAAGCCGGACATCGAGCACGAGACAGGTCGGTCCGTTGGGTCGTCCAGACCTGAGGAAGTCGTCCACAGAGGCGAGGAGTTTCACGTCAAAACCGACGGAACGCAGCAGACTGCCAAGCGCCTCGCGGATATCCGGGTCATCATCGATGACAATGACGGTTGCCTCGGTCATCGCCAGCGCCCCCCAAAGTCAACCGAAGCTTTGGGACGTACAGGATCTGTACCCACTGCAGCAGCAGCGGGCAAATCCCAACCAGCAGAGCGCCAATGACGCGATGAGAACACTCCTCCTCTCTCCTTCGTCGCTGCCGAAACGGAGTTTTTTCACACACCAGAATGCGCGCTAATTACCTCGGCCACAAGGCTAAATGCGGGCTGCCCAAGAGAGCGCTTGGGCGTCCTGCGGTCTGCCATGGCGCGCCGATGCGCCACATGGCCGGCGTCTGCCGTCACAAGGGGACGCGGGGTGCCGCAAGTATCAGGGCGGCGTGAGGCAAGCAAACCTCAAGCACTAGCGACGCTGTGCCGAGTGAATCCGGCATTGATTGATGAGACGTCAGCGATTGAGTTCGACCAGTCGCCGCACCTGGCCAAGCCGCAGCCAAAGCTCCTGGTGGCCGCGCCGCTGTCCGGCCATTTCGCCACCCTTCCGCGCGTCACAGTCGAGACCTTCCTCGCACCGCCGACTAGCCCGACGCGCGCCTGGCGCCGCTTTCGCAGGGCGCGTCGATCTCAAAATTACATCGGCTGTCTCATCCCCATGTTGCGGGCGCTCCTGGGCAGATACCGCACTCGTTGCCGCAAGCCTCACACAATCTATACGATCGTATAGCTTGCGATGCCTTTGTCGACGTTAGATACTAAATCCATCCAGTCAAGCGCGCCACAACGCTCATTCGGTACGACGCCGATCGGCGAAGTCGGGAGGCGGCAGTGTCTACCAAGAAACCTCTGATTGCGATCGTCGATGACGACGAGTCGATGCGCGAGGCTATCAAGGGGCTCATGAGGTCGATGGGATTTGACGCCGAGACCTTTTCATCCGCGGATGATTTCTTGAGATTCCCCCATATCCGCCGCACGGCCTGCCTTGTGACGGACATCAACATGCCCGGAATGAGCGGGCTCGATCTGCACCGCCGGCTCGTCGCGCTGGGCAAGAGCATTCCGACTGTTCTGATCACCGCCTTTCCGGAAAAGAATGTGCGCGCGTCTGCGTTGGGCGCGGACATCGTCGGCTGCCTGACAAAACCGTTTGGCGAACAGGTTTTGCTTGATTGCATCCGTTCTGCGCTGGCTCTCAGTAGCGAGGGCGAAAGCGGTTCATGAGGGAGCAAAGACCACTCCTAGGCAAAGCGCGCTGCACCTCCACTTCAATCCGGGGTCCAACGGCTTCGACGTAACCACGACCTCTGGGCTTCGATCCGCCGCAGCAGGTCAAGAAAACTCAGGCGAGAGGCGGTACCAACTGGCGGGGGCGGGAACGCTAGGGATCAAAGCGCATCCAATCTAAAGCCACCCCCCTGAAAATCCGGCGCGACGCAATCCGATCACCAGAGGCTTGCATCGACGCATGATGTTCCAGAGCAAGCCGGTTCGGTAGTTTTCGATCATCAGCACCACCGGGCCTTGGTCAATGCCAAAGTGATAGGGACTCACCCACCATCCGGTCGGACTGTTTTCCACGGCATAGGTCTGGTTGAACGACGGTTTGAAACCGTAAAGACGCGTCATGCCGAGCTTCATTCGCGCAAAGTTGAGGACTGTCGGCACGACGATCTCTGGCGCGAACGGCAGCGAGGCGACAACGACCCATGGCGCGACGGTGCCATCGTCAGGTCCGAAGGGCGCGCCACGGGCGATGTAGTCGAAGAACTCCCGGTCGACGCCATTGATCGCCCGGTTACCCCAACCTGGTCCGTCGCAGGCGGTAAACCCCCAACAATATTCCCCGTAACCCGCAAACCGCATTGGGTTGCGAATTGCATATTCCTGCTGCACGAATGATGCCTGCCGGCTGTTTTCAAAGTAGTCGCTGTGGTGCTGGCGCATGAACTCGTCACGAATGCCTCGAAAGTCTACCCACATGTGCGACAACTGGTGGGTAAAAAGCGGCCCCGAATAAAGCAATTCGCGACCATAGATGTTTCTCCATTCATAGCTCGCGGTGTAGGCGGCGTAACTCTCCGGAGGCAGTGGATGGGTTGGCGATCCCAACCCGAGAATATACAGCAGCAGACCCTCATCGTAACCGCGCCAACGATAGGGAATAAACCCGCTTTCCGGGTGCCAGCCATGTGTCAAAGTGGGGCCGCCATCGCAAGCCCACATCCAGTCGGCTCGCTCGTAAAGCGCCGTCGCAAGCTGGCGGATTTCTGCCTCATCGGCCGTATCGCCATCAAAATAGGTCGCTGCGGTCAGGGCTCCGGCGAACAGGAAAGCCGAATCGATGGTGGACAATTCGCATTGCCAGGCCCGGCGGCCCGTTTCGATGTCCAGAAAATGATAATAAAAGCCCATGTACCCGGATGCATCGGGCTCTGGCCCCTGCGGGCATTCCATCAAAAACCGCATTCGCTTGCGGGTGATCTTTGCAGCGAATTCGCGGATGATTACCCCGCGCTCGACAACAACGGGGATTGTCGCCAGAGCCATGCCAATTGCCGCGATGCTTGCCGGGGCATTCGGTTCGGTTTTGTCGCGAACCAGACCGTTGTCCGGGTTCGTGCATTGGAGATAGTAAAGCAAGGTGGTGAATTGCAGCCGCCCCAGATCCTGGTCGGTTGGCAAACGGTCGAAGGCGCGGTCGGTCGACATGATTTCGGGCATGATTGCTAACCAACTATGACGCGGATGTCGTGCGTGTCCCCGTCTTCACTAAGCCGCACATTTCTGTCCGCCATCGGTCTTTCGTCCAGTATGACGGCCCCCACTCCTCGACCGATCCCCTCTGAGTTATCGAAACCGATACGGTACGTCGCCAATCCATCTTTGTGTCAATAAACCTGCTAGGTCGAACAACTGGCGGGAACTCAAGGTTCCCAATGCCTCGGCTCGTCGACAAGCGCTGGCGCGGATCGGCCGAAATCGTTGCAAATGACTTCAGAACAGGGAGGAAAAACCAGCCGATCCAAACACTCCCACCGTTGCCTTCGGCGCCGACTTTGATCTTTCCAATCCTATCAGCCGGGTCTCCAAACTGGAATAGCCACTGCGACCTCCGCCAAAGCCTCGCAGGATAAGGCTTCCTGCGCATCTGTAATCCCCCCACCGAGGAAGTTTAAGCGCGATAGATTCCGGCAATCTGGTGGAGCGGGTTAAACCAAAGGCGGAAATGAGCATGCCTAGAATTCAGAAAGTCTTCCGCAAGTATTATGGACCGAGATAACGCTTGGGACTAGCTTCAAAGGTGCCAACTGAAGGGAAATGCCCGCAACCAAAGGAAGCACAGTATGACTGATATGCTGGAGCAAAATGATCCTGCCATCGAAGAACTGATGAAAGACGCAATAACCAGTTACATGCTGGACAGTTTCGAAGTCGAGGATCGGTTGAAGGCAGCCGTCCAGAAGATCGCCGTGGAACTGCTTGCTGAAGAGCTGGCTGCTCTGAGGGAGAAGGCTGCGAAGGCCAAGTCGTCGTATACCCAGGTCGGAGATGTGTTGACAGCAGCGGCTTAAGGCTAAGGTCGGTCGGATATTTCCCAGGTCTACGAGCGCTGCACCCCAATCCCGGGCAATTTGATTTGAGTGCGGAAATCACCCGCTCGGTCGCCAGCAAAACATCAGCCCCAATACAAGCATCCTCGCCAAAATGTCAGCTGGTTACCGAGCGCGAGGCTTGGGACGTTTTATGCGGCGGGCCGAGGTCCTACCCACACGCCCGCTGGTATCGCGGGGATACTATTCGCCAATCCGTCGAGCATGCCTTGCAAGACGCTCTCGGTCAGCGCCTCCATCTTGTCGTTGGGGCCGACGAGGCGATCTACCAGCAGCAAAGTGAGACCATGCATTTGCGACCAGAAAATTAGAATAGCACCGTCAATCTTCCGCGTATTTGCGGCCGTGTTCGGAATGAGCCGCCCGAGCGCCCCGTCGCTTATCGCGTCCACCAGAAGCGCTTTCATGTTCTCTGCCGCAGTTCTTTCGACAGCAGGGCGCCCATTGTCCTGACCGGTAAGATAGCCGCCGAACATCAATCTGTAGAGCGCAGGATTGTTGACGCCGCCGGAAACGTAAGCGCGCGCTATAGCTGCCAGCCGCTCGCGCGGACTGTCGAGTTCTTTCGTCGCGGCGGTCATCTGCTTTGCAAGGAGCTCGAACCCTACCGCCGAGACGGCCGCCAGCAATTCACGCTTGTCGGCGAAATGTTTGTAAGGGGCGTTATGACTGACGCCCGCGCGACGGGCGAGCTCCCGAAGCGAGAACTCTGTGCTTTGGGATTCGCTGAGGACATCGAGTGCGGCCCCGACGATCGCCCTGTGCAGGTCACCATGGTGGTAGGGGCGCGTCTCTGTGCTGGACATGTCTTTGGTCATGATCGTCCATTTAGGTTTATAAGTTGCGCGTGTCAACTTTTTACGCAAACGATGTTGACAATGCCCACTCTAACCCTTAAGTGGGCGATGTCAACATCGGGCGATGGCCCATTACACGCATCAGATTGGAGACTGCGACGAACAGCGCAGCTCTCTTTTGGTCGCAAACCGTACCGGAGAAAAAAATGCAGTCCTTTCGATTGCTGGGAATTGGTCTCGCCTGTGCATGTCTGGCTGCTTGCGAAGACAAAGCCGAAGTGGCGCCGCCGCCGCAGCAAGTGCGCGTCGTTGCGGCTGCCGAGGCTCAGTATCAACAGGGTGCGGAAATCACCGGTGAGGTGAAGGCGAGAGTTCAGAGCGAACTCTCCTTTCGCGTCAGTGGTCGGGTTCTTGAGAGAAAGGTCGACGTTGGATCGCATGTTCGCGCCGGCGACGTCCTTGCCCGGCTCAACGACACGGAACAACAGGCGGACGTGAGCGTCGCCCGCGCGGCACTGGAATCGGCGCAGGCCGTTGTCAGACAAAAGACATTGGCTTTCGAGCGATCAAGGTCGCTCCTACGGTCACAGGCAGTTCCGCGGGCGATCTTTGATGATGCCCAAAAGGAACTGCTGAGTGCGCAGGCTTCCCTGGAGGTCGCCGAGGCCGCGCTCGCGACGGCCGAGGACGTGCTGTCCTACACGGAGTTGAAGTCCGCCGCAGACGGAATCATCACGGCGCGCAGCATAGAAGAAGGGCAGGTGGTGTCTGCAGCACAGTCCGCCTTTACGCTCGCCCACGACGGCCCGCGAGACGCGGTATTTGATGTCTTCGAGGCATTCTTTCTGGATGGCCCGCCGCTGACCGACGTGGATGTCGCGCGAGTGACGGACCGCGCGCTCGACGTGCACGCCAAGATTCGGGAGGTCTCTCCCGTGATAGACGCAAAAGCCGGCACAATCCGGATCAAGGTGGGGCTCCAGGAGGCCGCGCTATGGCCGCTCGGCACGCCGGTGGTAGGCAAGCTCCGTTCACCGCCGCGCCAGGGAATCGCTTTGCCCTATACCGCGATCGCGTCCGCCAAAGGCGAACCCGCCGTATGGCTGGTCAACCCCGAAAACCGCTCCGTTTCGCTCCGCAAGATATCGGTCGGCCGTTACCGCCAAAGCAATTTCGTCGTGACCAGCGGCGTCGCGCCGCACGACCTGATCGTCACCGAAGGCGGAAAGTTCCTCAAGGAAGGCCAGGCAGTCGCCTGGGAAGGCAAGTGAGATGACCCTCAACCGCATATGCACCTCTCTTCCACTTATTCTATCAGTCTCCCTGCTTGTCGGCTGCGACCAAAGCTCGGTTGCAGGAGAGCAGGCAGGTCCCCGTCCTGTCAAAGTTGTCATCGCTGCGGCCGAACGGGACCAAGCGGCAAGCTTGCCTGGCGTCGTGCGAGCCCGCATCGAGACCGATCTGGCGTTCCGGACTCTCGGGCGGATGGTGTCTCGCAAGGTCGATGTTGGCGACCTGGTCCACAAGGGCGATGTCCTTGCGGAGATCGATCCTCTCAGTCTGCAGCTCGTGGTCAAGAGCGCGGAAGCCGATCTGCGCAACGCCCAGGCGCAGTTGGAGAACGCCGCGACGACCGAAATGCGCAAGCGAAGGCTCGTCCAGAGCAATGCAGCCAGCATTGCCGATCACGATCTTGCCGAACAGCAGCTCAAGTCGGCTGCAGCCAATGCTGCGAAAGCAACGGCGAGCCTTGCCAAGGCGCATGAGCAGCTTGGCTACTCCGAGCTGAGGGCCGAGTTCGATGGGGTCGTCACCGCCACGTTCGGAGAAATGGGCCAGACCGTCTCGGCGGGCCAGCCTGTCCTGAAGCTGGCACGCCTGGAGCAGCGCGACGTGGTCGTCGACGTTCCGGAGGCGCAGTTCAGCAATATTCGCCTGGACGACCGCTTTAATGTCGCCCTTCAGCTTGACAGCAGGATTCGAGCCATTGGTGTCGTCCGCGAGATCGCGCCTCAGGCCGATCCGAATACCCGCACCTATCGGCTGAAGATCGCCATCGATCGTGCGCCGGACATCTTCCGTCTAGGCGCAGTGGTCACCGCAACACCGTTTGCCGAAGAAAGGAAGCAGGCGATCGCGCTGCCGGTCTCCGCTATCCGCAGCGAAGGCGATGCCAGCCACGTATGGGTAGTGGATCGGTCGCTAGCCACAGTCACCCCGAGGCCGGTTCAGCTCGATGGCCGGGCGTCCGACGCCCGCTCCGTCCGGGTTCTGTCCGGTTTGCGGGAGGGAGAAGAAGTCGTCATCGCCGGAGTCAATGAACTTGCCGATGGACAGAAGGTGAAACTCGAACAGGAGCCACGCCCGTGAATAAATTCAATCTTTCTGACTGGGCGCTCGAGCATCGTTCTCTCGTCTGGTATTTCATGATCATGTTCGCAGTGGCGGGCGCCTTTGCCTATCTGGCGCTCGGCCGCGAGGAAGATCCATCCTTCACGATCAAGACGATGGTGATCCAGGCCCAATGGCCCGGCGCTTCTGCCGAAGAAGTGACACAGCAGGTTACGGACCGCATCGAAAAGAAGCTCCAGGAACTCGACAAGCTGGAACATACCCGCAGTATCACGACCGCTGGTCAGACGATCGTCTTCGTCGACTTGTTGCCGGATACAAACGCGCGGGACGTAAAGCCCACCTGGTCGCGTGTCCGCAACTTGATCGACGATATCAAGCACGAATTCCCCCAAGGCGTGGTCGGACCCTTCTTCGACGATCAGTTCGGCGACGTCTATGGCAATATCTTTGCCTTCACGGGCGACGGCCTTAGTCAGAGGGAACTGCGCGATTTCGCCGAAGGTGCCCGAACGCAGATTCTCAAGATCCAGGACGTCGGCAAGGTCGACATCGTCGGTGCGCAGGATGAGGTGATCTATCTCGAGTTCTCCACCCGCAAGATCGCCGCCCTCGGCATCGACCGCGCCGCCATCATTGCCACGCTGCAGGCGCAAAACGCCGTCACCCAGTCCGGTTTTGTCGAAACCGGGCCGGAGCGGGTCGCTTTGCGGGTCGGCGGACGCTTCATCTCCGAAGAGACCTTGCGTGGGATCAATCTTCGGGTAAACGACCGCTTCTTCCCGCTGACCGACGTCGCAACGATCACCCGCGGCTACGTCGATCCGGCGACGTCGCTCTTCCGCTTCAACGGAAAGCCGGCCATCGGGCTTGCGATTGGTATGAAGACGGGCGGCAACCTGCTTGCCTTCGGCGAAACGCTCGAAAAGACGATGAGCAAGATCGTACAGGATCTTCCGGTCGGCGTCTCCGTTGAACAGGTCTCCGACCAGCCGAAAGTGGTTGACGAGGCAGTGGGTGGCTTCACGAAGGCCCTGTTCGAGGCGGTCGCGATCGTGCTCGCGATCAGTTTCATCAGTCTCGGGTTCAGGGCCGGCCTCGTCGTGGCAATCGCGATCCCGCTCGTTCTCGGTATCACCTTTATGGTGATGCTCTATACAGGCATATCCCTGCAGCGTATCTCGCTCGGAGCGCTGATCATCGCGCTCGGCCTCCTCGTCGACGACGCCATGATCGCCGTCGAGATGATGGTGGCACGGCTGGAAATGGGTGACAGTCTCAGGAAGGCCGCCACCTACGTCTACACGTCCACGGCCTTTCCGATGCTGACCGGCACGCTCGTGACTGTCGCGGGATTCATCCCCGTCGCATTCAACAAGAGCAGCGCGGGCGAGTTCACCTTCACCCTCTTCGTCGTTATCGCCGTATCGCTTGTCGTCTCCTGGATCGTTGCCGTCCTGTTCACGCCTCTCATCGGCGTGACCTTGCTGCCGGAGACGATGAAGAAGCATGCCGAGCACAAGGGCCGGTTTGCGAAAGCATTCTCCAGCATGCTGCAATTCTGCCTGCGCTGGCGCTGGATGACGATCGTCGCAACAGTCGTTCTCTTCGCAGGATCGATCGTCGGCCTAACGATGGTGCAACAGCAGTTCTTCCCGAGTTCGGATCGGCCGGAACTGATCGTTGACTGGAACCTGCCGCAGAACAGCTCAATTGCCGAAACGAGCCGCCAAATGGCTCAGTTCGAACACGAGATGCTGGCCGGCAATCCTACGGTCGAGCACTGGTCGACATATGTCGGGAGAGGCGCGCCGCGCTTCATCCTTTCCTTCGACGTGCAGCCGGCTGACGTTTCCTTCGGTCAGACGATCATCGTTGCCAAGGGACTCGACGCCCGCGACAAGCTGAAGCAAGAAGCGGAAGCCTATCTTCAGAAGACCTTTCCCGGAACGGATGCCTATGTGAAGCTGCTGGAAATCGGACCGCCGGTCGGCAAGCCGATTCAGTACCGTGTGTCCGGCGAAAATCTGCAGACGGTGCGCGACCTGGCACAGAAGCTTGGATCGATCGTCGGCACTGATCCTTCCCTAAGGAACCTTGCCTTCGACTGGAACGAGCCGGCCCGCGTCGTGAAGATGGACGTGCTACAGGACAAGGCCCGACAGCTCGGCGTCTCGTCCCAGGATATCGCAATGGCGCTCAACACCGTCGTACAGGGAAACGCGGTGACGCAGGTCCGGGACAACATCTATCTGGTCGATGTCATCGGCCGTGCCGCAGAAAAGGAGCGCGGCTCGATCGACACCCTGCTTGATCTGCAACTGCAGAGCAGCAGTGGTCAATCCGTCCCACTGTCATCGGTCGCAACCTTCCACTATGAGCTCGAACAGCCGACGATCTGGCGGCGCGACAGAGTTCCGACCATCACGATCAAGGCCGGGATCGGCGATGCAACCCAGCCGGCGACCGTCGTGAAGGCGCTCTCCGACAAGGTTGCGGCCTTCGAAAAGACGCTGCCGGTTGGGTATTCCGTTACAGTCGGCGGCGCGGTCGAGGAAAGCGCCAAGTCCCAGGGTCCCATTGCAAACGCGGCACCGGCCATGTTCGTCATCATGGCGACGCTCCTGATGATCCAGCTCCAGAGCTTCCACAGGCTCTTCCTGGTCTTCTCGGTTGCCCCGCTGGCGCTGATCGGCGTCGTCGTTGCGCTGCTTACCAGCCATGCGCCGCTCGGCTTCGTCGCACTCCTGGGCGTCCTCGCGCTCGTCGGCATCCTCATCCGCAACTCCGTGATCCTGATCGTGGAGATCGAGGAATTGCGAGCCGCGGGAAGGTCGCCCTGGAAGGCGGTGGTGGAGGCAACCGAACACCGCATGCGGCCGATCATGCTCACCGCCGCAGCCGCGACCCTGGCGCTAATCCCGATCTCGCACGAGATATTCTGGGGACCCATGGCTTATGCGATGATGGGGGGTATCGTCGTGGGCACGGCACTGACGCTCCTCTTCTTGCCGGCGCTCTACGTTGCCTGGTTCCGGATACCCCGTGAAATCGCGCAGCCCTGAGATGACAACATCCTTCTTGCTCCCTGGGCGCAATGCCCAGGGGCTCACCCTGCTTGGGTTCGTTCAGACGATCGCTGCCATCCATCGCGCGTGCATCGAGCGAACCGTCCCGCTTCTTCTAACCCTATGTCTCGTTGCATCGGGTTGCGCCAACCGGGTGCAGGATGTTCTTCAGCCGCTCGCCGTAGCCCCGACGAACACGAACCGGGTCACCATGCTGGTCGCCACGACGCGCAAACCGTCGCAGGATCCTGGCAAACTCTATTCCGGCGACCGCGGGACGGCGATTTCCCTCAACAGCGTCGATGTGTCCATACCTCCCGACCGCAACCGCAAGATCGGGGAGGTGCAGTGGCCTTCACGCATGCCGCCCAAGCCGGAAAGGGAGTTTGCGGTCACGGAAGTCGCGAAAGTCCGGTCCGAAGGCCAGGCCCTGGACTGGTACCGCAGGAATCGAAACTCCAGGCGTCAGGTCATCATTTTCGTACATGGATTCAACAACACCTATGCCGACGCGGTCTTCCGCTTCGCGCAGATTGTCCATGACTCCGGAACCGATGCCGCGCCGATCCTCTTCACCTGGCCGTCGCGGGGGCGCGCGTTCGACTACCTCTATGACAAGGAGAGCGCCAACTACTCGCGTCGGGCTCTGGAGGATCTCATCCTTCAGGCCGCAAGAAGTCCTGATGTTCAAGACGTGACAATTCTCGCTCATTCCATGGGAGGCTGGCTTGCGGCAGAGGCGTTGCGCGGCGTCGCCATGCGCGAAAAATCAATCCCGGCGAAGGTCAAGAATGTCATACTGGCCTCGCCGGACATCGATATCGACGTGTTTCGGCGTCAATTCGTTGAAATGGGGCCAAAAAGGCCGCATTTTGCAATCCTGACGTCGACACGCGACAAGGCCCTGGAGTTCTCCAGTTGGCTGTCTGGCGGGGTCGACCGCGTCGGTGGATCCGATCTCAGGCCCTATGCACCGTTGCTCGAAGAACTCGGCGTTTCTGTCATCGACACGACCGCCATCGCAACGAGCGATCCGCTCGGCCACAATGCCTTCGCCGACACTCCCGAGATCGTGCGCCTGCTCGGGCGGCGGCTGGCGGGACAGAGCCTGGATGGCGGAAAGGCGAGCGTTACGAACCAGATCGGAATGACTGCGGCCAATTTCGCCGGTTCGGCAGCGCGCGTAGCCGTTGCGGCTCCCGTCGCGGTCATCAATCCGGAGGCGCGCGAGGTCTTGAAGCGCGAGCTCTTGAAGCGGGAGCTTTCCCCGGGCGGAGGACAGATCGTGGACGGGCAGATTTCCTACTGAACCGAAAGGCGCGCCTCAATGAGATGACCAATCTGACGAACGCGCGTCCAGCATGGCCCTTCGGCGGGTCGCCTGCACGATGACCAGATGATCTCAGAACGTCGAAACGACAGGGTGCCGCCGCAAAGGGGCGCGATAGGATTGGCAAATGGAAAATGGCACAACGATCGAGGGCACCAGCCGGTGCGTCACATCGAATGCCAGCCGGTTTTCGCGGGTTCCGGTATCCATTTCTGCCTTGGTCGTGAGAGGCAGAATCGCCTCAGCTAGAAAGAACCATGGCCCAATAAGGTATGTTCCGGGAAGACGTATTGTGCGCAACGGCCACGCCGAGCCCGTTATAGCGTCCCAGCATGTTTTCGAGATGGTGCTGCGAGTTGATCCAGGCCGTCACCGCCGCGTCGACGCTCTGCTGGCCGGCGGCGATGTTTTCGGCCGCTGGAAGCTGCACGCCACTTTTCGTCACGCGCGCGCCGAAACTGTCGGCCATGCCCATCAGATGCGTCATCTTGCCGGCGCTTGCCATTCGCTTGGCCTGGTAGATTGCCGCAGCGCTTGCCGCCGGATCGACGCGAAGCGCCGTCAGGCCGTTTTTGGCACGAAGCTGGTTGACAAGCGGCAGCGCCACTGCCGTCTCGTCGTCCCCGTCCGAAGGCGTGGAGGACATTCTGGGTGCGGTCGTGCAGCTTGCGACGCCCGTCAGGAGGACAAGGCCTGAGATGCGCAGCAGATTGCGCCTGGAAAGATCGATGGATGTCATGTTTACCGGCGGAAGTTGAAAAGTCGGATGATAATGAAGATCGGAATGACGACCGTTGCACCAAGCAGCAGATAATCACCGATGCGGCCGAGAGCCGAAAAACCCCGGTACCAGATCTCGCGGATGAAATCGCGGATGCTATAGACGAGGTCCAGCGGCGCCCATCCGAAAACGGTCATCACGAAACCGACAATCAGCGAAACGACTAAGAGCTTCACCAATGTGCGGCCGAGCGAGTCGCCCAGAAATTTGTTTACCTGATCGGACATGCGCCATCTCCTGTTTGCCCTGAAATACGGTTGCGGCGCGTCGCCCGCAAGCCTTTTCCGGAACCGGCCGTTCCGCCTCTGAAATAGGACTTGAGTTTTTTTGTGGCCGCCGCCAAATGCGCAGGCATTCAACGGGCCACATCATGCAGCAAAGCCAGCTTTCCTCCGGCGACGTCATCGCCGACCGCCGCGCCGACTATGCGAAGATGCTTAACGAGGGCGGCGAGCCGGATGCGGCCGCCGAACTGATGGAGCAGGCGCTGGAACTGACGCCCGTCTGGGCTGCCGGCTGGTATCGCCTCGCGACCTACCGGGAGAAGGCCGGCAAAGTGCAATCCGCGATCGAAGCCTATCGCAAGACGCTGGCGCTTGATCCCGAGGATATCTTCGGCGCAAGCCTCAAGCTCGCCCTGCTCGGTGATTCCGAAACGCCGGACCGGCCTCCGAGCCGCTATGTCGAGCGGCTGTTCGATGATTATGCCGCCCGTTTCGAAACCTCGCTCGTCGAAAAGCTGGATTATACCGTTCCGCAGAAACTCGCAGCACTTGTCGCCGCCACCGGCCGCAAATATTCGCTGGCCGTTGATCTCGGCTGCGGCACCGGCCTGCTTGGTCCGGAAATTTGCGCCCGTGCCGGGCGGCTTGAAGGCTACGACCTCTCGCACAACATGCTCGCCAAGGCTGAGGAGAAGGCAATCTACGATCACTTGGCCCAGGCCGACCTTTCTCTTGCGCCAGAAGGCTCAGGCGTCTTTGCGGATGGCGCAGAATATCGCGCTGATCTGATCGCGGCTGCCGATGTGCTCATGTATCTCGGCAATCTCGAAAGCACCTTCGCAATCGTCGATCGCCTCGCCACATCCGGTGCGGATTTCGCCTTTTCGGTCGAAGACGCGGGCGAGGGAGACGGGTTTCATCTCGCGCCGTCGCTGCGCTACGCTCACACGGAAGCCTATGTTCGCAGCCTTTGTCGCCGTTACGGTTTCGAAATCATCGAAACCGTCAAAACCACGATTCGAAAGGATGGCGGCAAACCGGTCGCCGGCATTCTATTCCTTGCACGGCGATAGCCTTTTGCGCAAAAATGTTGCGAGTTGAAAATAGGTCAGCATTACTTACATATTTCGCTTGCTCGCAACTGCGAAAAGCTCGATAATTCCCATCATAGCTGACCGGCGCCGCGGAAGAACAAGCAGGAACGCCTCAGCCTGTTCACCATACGATCCATCGCGCGGGGACTTTTCCGGCGCTTTGAACTCTTCTGCTGTTGGAGATTGCCGCCATGGCTCAACGCATCGGTGCCCTCGGTTTCTGGAACACCAGCGCAACGCGCCATACGCCGCTCGAAGATGTGCAGGGCATATTCTCCGGCAGCCTCGTGTCTGCACTCGGCCTTTATGTGCTCGCCAGCGCCGGGCTTCTCACCGGCAGTACGGCCGGCATCGCCTTCCTGCTGCACTATACTTTTGGCGTGAATTTCGGCCTTGCCTTCTTCCTGCTCAACCTGCCGTTTTTCTATCTCTCCTGGAAGCGTCTCGGCATCGCCTTCACGATAAAGACCTTTGTCGCCATCGGTCTCACGTCGGTGCTTGCCGATGTGCAGTCGCGTTTTTTTGAGATTTCCAGCATCCATCCGGCCTGGGCAGCGCTACTCGGCGGCCTGCTGCTCGGCTTCGGCCTACTTGCGCTTTACCGCCACCGCGCCAGTCTCGGCGGCGTTGGCATTCTCGGTATCTACATGCAGGAGCGTTTCGGCATCCGCGCCGGTCTCGTGCAGCTTTCCGTCGACATGTGCGTGCTTGCCGCCGCCTTTTTCGTCACCACGCCGCCGGTGGTCATCTATTCCGTTCTCGGCGCGGTCGTCCTCAATCTCTTCCTGACCATCAACCATCGCGCGGATCGTTATATCGCGCTGTAGGTTCCCAAAGCGGCAGTTCAATCATAAACAAATCGTAACTTGCCTCCTCTCAGGCTGGGAGCGACACTCGCCCCGCGCCGGATAGATGAGGTGAAGACATGTCAGAGTTGGAAAAGCTTATCAGACGCCGCATGAACGAGGAGTACGCCAAGGGCTCCTCAGCGGAAAAGATCGCCCAAGTCATCCGTGAGATTATCAATAACTTTGATGGATCAGGTGCCCGTAGCAACTGATCGACATTTTTGCCGACCCGATTTTCATCGGGTCGGTCGCTTCAAGCTGTGCCTCAGGCTTTTTGCTGCGCGCAAAATTCATGCAGCCTTCGCCGGCTGATCGATCGGATGCTGGCTGCGGAAGCCGACGGCCAGCCGGTTCCAGACGTTGATCGTGCCGATCGCCACCGTAATTTTGGTGACTTCCTCCTCGCTGAAATGCGCTTTGAGGGCTTCGAAGTCCGCATCGGGTGCTCCGGTCTCCGCGATCTTCGTGACAGCATCGACCCAGCCGAGCAGGGCGCGTTCCTTCGCGTCATAGACTGGCGATTCCTTCCAGGCGCAGATCAGGTTGATCCACTGTTCGCCAAGGCCGTCATGGCGGGCTTCCTTGACGTGCATGTCGACGCAGTAGGCGCAGCCGTTGATCTGCGAGGCGCGCAGCTTGATGAGGTGGATGAAGCGGCGCTCGAGGCCGGAGCTCTGGACATATTGCTCCAGGGCGGCAACCGCCTTGTAGGCTTCCGGCGAGGCCTTTGCGAAGTTGAAACGTGCCTGCATAATCTTTCTCCTTTGGGTTATGGCTCAGCGAGCCTTTTTGCGTTCGTGGGTCTCAAGGAATGCGCAGCCGCGTGCGGCGATCCCGCCATCATCTGCGGCGGAAAGCTCGATCAGGATGTCGGCGATACTGATCTTGGCGAGTTCGGTGCGGTAGGCGCGCTCGGCCTTCTGCATCGCAGCGCTGATCTGGCAGGGCTTGGCGAAATAGCGCTGCGGCAGCGAGTTTGGCCCGCGCTGGCGGATTTCCCCACAGCGGAAAGCTGGTGCCGGTCCTTCGACGGCAAGCACGATATCGAGCAGGGAAATACCCTCTGGAACTTTCGCAAGCTTATATCCGCCCTTCGGTCCCGGCACCGTGTCGAGAATGCCCGCGCCGGATAGCGCCTGCAGGTGCTTCAGCAGGTAACTCGTCGAAACGCCATGAAACTCTGCGATCGCAGCCGCCGACAGCACGCCGCCTTCCGAAAGCCCGGAAAGCATCGCGACGCTGTGGATCGCCTGTTCGACGCCGTCACCCATTTTCATGCGGGGTCCCCTTCAATTCATGGATAAAAAATATCCATGATTAGTCGATGTGTCAACAACCGATCGAAATCCTGCTTGCCAAGCCCGAACGGCTGGATAGAACAACCGAAAATACCAAGGGGAAAACAATGGCAGAAAAAGCCGCTCTCGCCGGACTTGTGAACTCGTCGTCGGACAGACACTCGCTTTTCGATGACGCACAGGGACTTGTGGCGGGCAGCATGCTCGCTGTGCTCGGCGTCTCGCTTCTCTCCAGCGCCGGCCTTCTGGCAGGCGGCACGGCGGGCATGGCATTCCTGCTGCACTATGCGACGGGCTGGAGCTTCGGCCTCTGCTTCTTTGCGGTGAACCTGCCGTTTTATTATCTCGCCTTCCGCCGCCTCGGCCCCGCCTTCACAGTCAAGACTTTTGTGGCGATTGCACTTACCTCCGTGCTTTCGGAAATCGCGCCGCGTTTCATCGGGCTCTCGCACGTCGATCCCGTCGCCGGTGCTCTCTTCGGCGGCCTGGTCATCGGCGCGGGCATGCTGGCGCTGTTCCGCCATCGCGCAAGCCTCGGCGGTATCGGCATCCTGGCGCTTTACATCCAGGATCGCTTCGGCTGGCGCGCAGGCTTCGTTCAGCTCGGTTTCGATGGCCTCGTCCTGGCGCTCTCCTTCTTCGTCGCCAGCCCCTTCATCATCGCCTGCTCGGTGCTCGGCGCCGTGGTGCTCAACCTCACGCTCGCCATCAACCATCGCAAGGACCGCTATATCGCCATGTGAAGCGCGGCCGCTCTTCTATTTCACGTCGGTTTCATTACCTTTGTCCCGTGGACCAGATCGATACCGAAGCCCGCGCCGCCTTGCCCGCCCCCTTCATCCGCTGGTTCGCGGAAAAGGGTTGGCGGCCGCGCGCTCATCAGCTGGAATTGCTGGCCCGCGCCGAAGCAGGCGAAAGTACGCTGCTGATCGCGCCGACCGGCGCCGGCAAGACGCTTGCCGGTTTCCTGCCGGCGCTGACCGATCTCACCCGCCGCGGCAAGCGCCGGCCGGGTGCCGCCTTTAAAGGCATCCACACGCTCTATGTTTCGCCGCTGAAGGCACTTGCCGTCGATATCGAGCGCAACCTCATGAAGCCGGTAGGGGAGATGGGACTGCCCGTCACCGTGGAGAACCGCACCGGCGATACGCCGAACGCCAAGCGACAGCGCCAGAAGCTCAATCCGCCCGATATCCTGCTGACGACGCCGGAGCAGGTAGCGCTTTTGCTCGCCAACAAGGAAGCCGAACGCTTCTTCAAGGACTTGAAGTATGTCGTTTTCGACGAGCTCCATTCTCTGGTCACGTCGAAGCGTGGCCACATGCTCTCCCTTGGTCTTGCCCGGCTACGCCGCCTTGCGCCAGGCCTCAGCACCATCGGCCTCTCCGCCACGGTTGCCGAACCGATCGACCTGCAGAAATGGCTGGTTGCGCAGGAGGAGGGCAGGGAACGGCACGCAGGTCTCGTGACCGTCGAAGGCGGCGCCAAGCCGGATATCTCGATCCTTTCGACGGATGAGCACATCCCCTGGGCCGGCCATTCCGCCAGATACGCAATCCCCGATATCTACAGGCAGCTGACCGAGCATCAAACGACGCTGCTTTTCGTCAACACGCGATCGCAGGCCGAGATGCTTTTCCAGGAACTCTGGACGGTCAACGAGGAAAACCTGCCGATCGCTTTGCATCACGGCTCGCTCGATGTCGCCCAGCGCCGCAAGGTGGAGGCCGCGATGGCGGCCAACAGGCTGCGCGCTGTCGTCGCCACCTCGACGCTCGATCTCGGGATCGACTGGGGCGATGTCGATCTCGTCATCCATGTCGGTGCGCCGAAGGGTGCCTCGCGCCTTGCCCAGCGCATCGGCCGTGCCAATCACCGCATGGACGAGCCCTCCAAGGCGATCCTCGTTCCCGCCAACCGTTTCGAGGTCATGGAATGCCAGGCAGCCCTCGACGCCAACTATATCGGCGCACAGGACACCCCGCCCGTCGGCCGCGGCGCGCTCGATGCGCTTGCCCAGCACGTGCTCGGCATGGCCTGCGCCGAACCCTTCGATATGCTGGAACTCTACGATGAGGTGAGGAGCGCCTCGCCCTATGCCGATCTCTCCTGGGAAACCTTCGAGCAGATCGTCGATTTCGTCGCGACCGGCGGCTATGCGCTGCGCACCTACGAACGATATGCGCGCATCCGCAAAACGAAGGAGGGCCTCTGGCGTGTCTCCAATCCGCAGGTTGCCCAGCAGTACCGCTTGAATCTCGGCACCATCGTCGAAAGCCCCATGCTGAACATCCGGATGGTGAAGCGCGGCGAGACAGGCAAGATTGGCCGCGGCGGCGGAACCCTCGGCAAGGTGGAGGAATATTTTCTCGAACAGCTTTCTGCGGGAGACACCTTCATCTTCTCCGGCAAGGTACTCCGCTTCGAAGGCATCCGCGAAAACGAGGCGCTTGTCTCCCAGGCCTTCTCCTTTGATCCGAAAATCCCGTCCTATGCCGGCGGCAAGTTTCCGCTTTCGACCTATCTTGCCGACCAGGTGCGATCGATGCTCGCCGATCCCGACCGTTGGCACCGTCTGCCGGATCAGGTCCGCGACTGGCTGTCGCTGCAGAAGGACAAGTCGATGCTCCCGAAGCGCGACGAACTGCTGATCGAGACTTTTCCGCGCGGCAGCCGCGCCTACATGGTGGCCTATCCATTCGAGGGCCGCCTCGCGCATCAGACGCTCGGCATGCTGCTTACCCGGCGCCTGGAGCGGGCCGGCGCCAAGCCGCTCGGTTTCGTCGCAACAGATTATTCGCTCGGCATCTGGGGGCTGGAAGACATGGGCCTGATGATCCGCAACGACCGTCTCGGCCTTTCCGATCTCTTCGACGAGGATATGCTCGGTGACGATCTCGAAGCCTGGCTCGACGAATCTTTCCTGCTGAAGCGCACCTTCCGCAATTGTGCCGTGATTGCAGGCTTGATCGAGCGCCGTCACCCTGGCAAGGAAAAGACCGGACGGCAGGTCACCGTGTCCGCCGATCTGATCTACGACGTGCTGCGCAGCCACGAGCCGGACCATATCCTGCTACAGGCGACGCGCCAGGATGCAGCGAGCGGCCTTTTGGATATTTCCCGGCTTGGCGATATGCTGAGACGAATCAAGGGCCACATTACGCATCGCGCGCTGGATCATATTTCCCCGCTCGCAGTGCCGGTGATGCTGGAGATCGGCAAGGAGCCTGTTCACGGCGAGGCCCACGATGCCGTGCTCGCCGAAGCGGCCGGGGATCTGATCGCCGAAGCCATGGCTTGATAATGCAGGATAGACGAAATTGATGAACCGCCTGGCGCTTGCGCGTGAATTGAACGGATTGGTCCCGATGCCGGGCGTCGAAACCAGTGTTCATGGCGTTGCGGCCGTCTGCGATCCGCTCGGCGCGCTCTACCTGCCGGATGCCGGCGTCCTCGTCGTTTCCGACCTGCATCTCGAAAAGGGCGCCGCCTTCGCCCGTCGCGGCATGTTGTTGCCGCCTTACGACACGCTGGCGACGCTGACGGTGCTCTGCGCCGTCATCACCCGCTACAATCCGAAGCTTGTCGTCTCCCTCGGCGACAATTTCCACGACCGCGTCGGCTCGGCGCATCTACCGGAGACCTTCCGCTCCCTGATCGACAATATGGCCCGCGGCCGCGAATGGATCTGGATCAACGGCAATCACGACCCTGACGGCACGATCGATCTGCCCGGCTCTTCGGTCGATGAAATGCACTACGCCGGCTTGACCTTCCGTCACGAGCCGAAAGGTGGGCGGCAAAGCGGTGAAATCGCCGGTCACCTGCACCCCGCGGCCACCGTCCGCCGCCGGGAAAAAGCCGTCCGCCGCCCCTGCTTCGCCACCGACGGCGCCCGCCTCCTCATGCCCGCCTTCGGCGTCATGACCGGCGGACTGGATCTCGGCCACAAGGCGTTGACGGGCCTGTTCGACAGGTCGTCCCTGGTCGCTCATCTTCTGGGGCGGGATCGGATTTATTCGGTGAGATTCGGGAATTTGCGCAGCTGAAGGTGAGCGCGCGCCCTCGTCCATTGAGTCCCTTCTGGCACCTCCAGATGAGGGCTCTCGCCGCCGTTGCTTTTCGATAGACAATGCTGCGCTTGCTCCAAGGGCGAAGCCTCGAAAGACGAGAATGGCCACCACGCCATAGAAATCGGAGCTCAATTACACCCCTGCAACTGCCGCTGATAGGTCGCTGCCATATCGGCAAACCTCTGTGCCGTCTTCTGCAACTGCGCATTCGAGCGCCAGTCGCCGCGCTTGTAACCCTTCGGCCCCGAATAGTAAGCGATGTAGAGCCTGTAGGCGTCGTTGAGCTGGATGCCCGTCGCCTGGCTGTTGCTGTAGTGGTACCAGCCGATGAAGTCGATCGCGTCGGCAAAATTGGTGCGCCGCGCAGCCCAATTGCCGGTCGCCGACTGATAGTGGTCCCAGGTGCCGTCGAGCGCCTGCGAATAGCCGTAGGCGGTCGACGGACGCGTCCAGGGAATGAAGCCAAAAAGCTTCGTGCGCGGCGGGCGGGCGTTCGGCTGGAAACCGGATTCCACATACATCGTCGCCATCAGGATCGGCACCGGCACGGCGTATTTCTTCTCGGCGCGCTCGGCCGCGTGCTGCCAGTTGCTGAAGAAGCCGTTGCGCTGTTCGAAGACGGCGCAGATGTTTCTGGTCTGACGAGGCGCCGTGGCGCAGCCGGCGGCGAGCGCCAGCAGCACCAGGACGAGAAGAGTACGGGTACGCAAAACAGAACCTCTCGTTTTCGAGAGATTACTAACTCGTAAATCTTAACACTCGGTTTTTAGTCAAAGGCGAACATGCACAACGCTCCGAGGCTTGCCCCGCTGCCGCAAGCGCCGGGTCTCATCGTGAACCTCGCGGGATACCCCGGTTTCAGGCCGGGGAGGAACGCGAGAGTGGCGTTGGGCCACTTCCCGCTGGGATTTGACATATTCGGCGATCACCGAGAGCGGTGCGCCGCCACAGCTTGCCGCAAAGGAGGACGGCGACCAACTTCTTGGCGGGGCGCGCAGGATATCCCGCGCGCCGCAAGAAGGGCGTGAACGGCGCCTTCCGCTTTCAGGGGCGGGAGATCGAGGTCAAGCGCCTGAACGGCAAGTGGTCCGCCGCGCGCCTTCCCAAGATCGGCTGGGTGAAGTTCCGCGACACGCGGCGCCTGCGTGGCAAGACCATGAATGTGACGGTGAGCCTGGCGGCGAACGGCTGGCACATCGCCTTCGCCTGCGAAATCGACCATGCCGTCCCGCAAAACGATTTGCCCGCCGTGGGGATCGACCGGGGCGTGGCGAACACGCTGACGCTTTCGACCGGGGAGCATTGGTGGATGCCTGCCGGCCTTGCGGAGATCGAGCGCAGGAAGCGCCGGGCCCAGCGCGTTCTGGCGCGGCGCAAGCGCGGGTCGAGTCGTCACGCCAAGGCCCGCCGCCGCGTTGCAGCCTTGCAGGCCCGTGCTGCCCGCATCCGGCAGGATTGGCGGCACAAGGCCAGTCTTGATATCGCCCGTCGCTTCGCAACGGTCGTGCTGGAAGACCTCGCCACGCGCAACATGACGCGCAGCGCCAGGGGAACCGTGGACGCGCCCGCAACCAACGTCTGCCAGAAGGCCGGCCTGAACCGGGCGATCCTCGAACAAGGCTGGCACGGCTTTGAAACCGTGTTGGCCGACAAGCTCGAAGAACGGGGCGGATACCTGTGCAAGGTCGATCCCCGCCACACCTCGCAGACCTGTTCGGCCTGCGCCGCCGTGGACAGGGAAAGCCGCGAAAGCCAAGCGTCTTTCCGCTGTTGCCAATGCGGCTTGCGCGCCCATGCCGACCACAATGCTGCAATCAACATCCTGCGTCGGAACACGGCGTCTATGATCGTGGAGGAAGGGCAGCGGCTCTCCGTTGAAGCGATAACGATCGGCGGAGCTTCGCGCCCCCTCGGAAATCCCCCGCTTTCAAGCGGGGGAAGATGTTAACAGCGGTAGACCAGAACCGGGAATCTTTGAATGGGCGAGCACCCTCATCGTCACGCTGCCGACCATGAATGCGGTGAAGCCTTCGCGTCCGTGCGATGCCATGGCGATCAGGTCGCAGCCGCGCTGCGCGGCTGTGTCGACGATGGCCTTCGCGGGTTCGTGGTTGGTCACCTGGGTTGTATCGCAATCGAGGCCATGCGTTCTGGCCCGGGCACCCGCATTCGCCAGGATCCGGTCTGCCACTTGCTGGCTGTGCCGGTCATATTCTTCGCGCGCCGATTCCAGCTGATCGATATTCGTGGAAAAGATATGGGCCGGTTCGACGACGGTCAGGACCGTTGCCTTGGCGCCGATCTCCTTTTCAAAGGCAAGCGCCTTTTCAAGCGCATCGGTTGGAAAGCTGCGAACCTTCGGTCGGGATGAGAATGTGTTTGTGCATGGGCTGGCTCCTCCTTCAACGCTCGCATATTGACGGAGGAACCAGCCTAACACCTTAATCTGCATCACACTGTCGCGAATGTCGGCGTCACGCTGCGCTCGCAGGTTCGTAACGCAAGATCACCGCGCCGGTCTTCAACGGTGTCGCTTCCAGCAGCTTCAGCGGTCGCTGCGCCGTCGCCGTCTTGAAGTGCGGATTGCCCGCGCCGAGAACCACCGGCACCAGGCAAATGCGGATCTCGTCGACAAGACCGGCCTTCAGCATCGCGTCGCAGAGTTCGGCGCTGCCGAAGATGAAAATCGTTTTGCCGTCCTGCCCCTTGAGCTTTTGAAGCTCGGAAACCGGATCGCTGACGATGCGGGCATTGTTCCAGCCCGGCTCTTTCATCGTCCGCGACACGGCGATCTTTGCGGTGTTGTTCATGTATTGCTTGATCTTGTCGTTCTCTTCCGCCGTTGGCCAATAGGCGGCCATGCCCTCGTAGGTCTTCCGGCCGAAGACGAGCAGGTCGCCTTCCTCGCCCAATTGTTCGGAGTATTTCTGCAGTTCCGGCCCCCAGACCAGATTGTGGAAGTCGATGTCCCAGGGCTTTTTGCCTTCGAAGTAGCCGTCGAGCGTCATCAGATTCCAGACAACAAGCTTTCTCATGTCGATTTCCTCCATCCGATAGTCAATCCATACCACAACAGAACCGGTTGCAACAAGCAACTGGTTGAAAACTAGATAAACCGATGGCAAAATGCAAGTGGTTTTTGGAGAATGAAAAATGGACGACCGTCACCGCTCGGGCTGCCCGATCAATCTGACGCTGGAAATCCTCGGCGACCGATGGAGCCTGATCGTCATTCGCGACATCATGTTCGGCAATCGCCGTCACTTCCGCGAGCTGCTGCAGAATTCGGAGGAGGGCATCGCCTCGAACATCCTTGCCGACCGCCTGCGCCGCCTCGTGGACAAGGGCTTGCTGACCAGGAAGGACGATCCCACGCATAAGCAGAAAGCCATCTATAGTCTCACCGAAATGGCGATCGACCTCGTGCCGCTCTTTGCCCATATGGGCGCGTGGGGCCGCAGGCATCTGCCGGTGTCGGAAGAGCTCTCCATTCGCGCCGAGTTGTTGGAAAATGGCGGCCTGCGGCTTTGGGAAGATTTCATGGATGAATTGCGGGCCAAACACCTGGGCAAGCAACTGCCACCCGGAACGCCCTCGGTGCTAGGCCGTCTGACCGAAGCCTATCTCGACGTCCTTGCGAAAAAGAAAAAGTCCGCCTGATCAATCCTTGCGGAAGACGATGCTTGCGCCCCAGCCGGTCACGATCGCCAGGAACACGGCAAACATGCCGTAGGGAATCGGCTGTTCATGAGCCGCATCGGTGAGCATCTGCTCGATACCGGTCTTGATGACGCGCAGCGGCACCGACTTTTGCGTCACGAACACACCGCTCTTGAAGAGATAGGCACGCACCGTATGCACGCCGTTCGGAATGTTGGCCGGCAGGCGAAGGCTTGCCTTGAAAAGATTGGAACTGACGAAGCGCACGCCGGTCGGGTCGCGCTCGTAGAGCCCGCCGGTCTGCTGCAGCCGCCGGAAGGCGGTGCGGAACTCGCCGAGGCTGCTGCCGTCTCCGACGAAGCCGACGGGCGTCAGTGGAATATGGTCGATGCCGATCCCCTGATCGGTAAGGTCGAGCGGTGTCACGACGTCGTCGATCGAGCGCGAGCTCGACATGGAATAGGAATGCGGCACGCCCTCGAAGGTCATCGAGTCGGTATTGATCCAGATGCCGAAGACGCGTTCCTTCTTGCGCACCGTCGCATCTTCGCGCGGCCCCTCCAGAACGACGACGACGTCGTATTGGCCGACGGCAAGCAAAAGGTTGTCGGTATTGGTCAGCGCCCCGAAGATCGTCAGGTCCGCGCCGCGGAAATCGGACGTGATGGCGATTTCGCTGCTGGACGTGCCGATCTCCAGGCCCTCGCGCTCTTCTTCGGAATTCTGTCCCGGCAGCAGCATCTGCGCTGCGGCAATCCCCGGCAGCAGGCAGAAGAGACCGAAAAGGCAAAGGCGCAGGCGCTTCATCAGTACGCCCCCATCACGACGGAATAGATGTCCGCGGGCGTCACGACCAGCGCCACCGCCAGGCGGATGCCGACGGCGAGAACGAGCAGCCCGAGCAGCGCCCGCAATTGTTCGCCGCGCAGTTTCTGGCCGACGCGCACGCCGTATTGCGCGCCGACGACGCCGGCCACCATCAGGATGAAGGCAAGTACGATATCGACGGAAAAGTTCGTCGCAGCCTGCACCACGGTTGTGTAGGCGGTCACGAAGATGATCTGGAACAGTGATGTGCCGACGACGACATTGGTCGGGATGCGCAGCAGGTAGATCATCGCCGGCACCATGATGAAGCCGCCGCCGACGCCCATGATGGAGGTCAGGATGCCGATCCCAAAGCCGAGCGCGACGATCGGGATGACGCTGAGGAAAATCTTCGATTTCTTGAACCGCACCTTCAGCGGCAAGCGGTGGACCCAGTGGTGATGTCCGGGCCTGCGCGGTGTCGGCGGCACGTTCTTGGCCGCCCGCCGCATGGCGTTGATGCTCTCGAGCAGCATCAGCCCGCCGACGGTGCCGAGGAAGATGACGTACATCAGCGAGATGATGAGATCGAGCTGACCGACCCGTCTCAACAGCGAGAAGATCCAGATGCCGATCGTCGCGCCCGCAAGACCGCCGACAAGCAATACGGTCCCGAGCTTCACGTCCAGCGTCCCGCGCCTGAAATGCGTGATCGCGCCGGAGATCGAGGAAGCAACCACCTGGTTGGCGCCGGTCGCGACGGCAACCACAGGCGGAATGTTATAGAAAATGAGAAGCGGCGTGATCAGAAAGCCGCCGCCGACGCCGAACATGCCGGACAGGAAGCCGACGGCCGCACCCATGCCGAGGATGATGAAGATGTTCACCGACAATTCTGCGATTGGCAGATAGATTGTCACAGCCGACCCCGAATTATGAACTGCCCCCGCCGGGCAGGTATCTTGCGTCCCGTTCGAATGGCGCATCATACGGTGAAATCGTTGCCAGAGGCTTTCGATAAACGACATGCGATCCGCGCATTACGCGAGCGATAAGTTCCGATTAATTGGGCTTTTTTCAGATTTTGTGACGACGGCACGCGAGGAGTCTTGTTCGCCGGAAAATACTTAGCCATTTCGCTAAGTATTCTCCCGCGATACTTAGCCTCATGGATCAGTATTCAGAACAGCTGAGCGGCATCTTTCTCGCGCTTGCGGACCCGACGCGCCGTGCAGTGCTCGGCCGTTTAGGCGAAGGCCCGGCCAGCATCAGCGACCTCGCGGAGCCGTTCGACATGGCTCTCTCGTGCTTCAGACAGCGCCGACCGCAACATGCACGCCGAAGTGGGCTTCCACGATGGCTGGGCACGGGTATCGAGCAGCTTGCAAGGCAAGTCGAGGACCGCGCCTGAGGGCTATCGCATCGTCACTGCCCGGCCCGTGCCAGCCCGTGCGCCACGAGCCGGTCGATGACTTCGGCATAACTCACGCCGCTTGCCGCCATTGCCTTGGAATACATGCTGATATCGGTGAAGCCGGGGATGGTGTTGATCTCGTTGACGAGGAATTGCATGTCCGGTGTCAGGAAAAAGTCGACACGCGCCATGCTGTCGCAGCCGACGGCCCTGAAAGCCCTTGCGGCCATATCCCGCATGCCGGCCTCGACCTCCGGCGGCAATTCTGCCGGTATTTTCAGCGCTGCAGCGTTCTCGTCGATATATTTCGCATTGTAGCTGTAGAAGCCATGGCTCTCCGCCGGCACGATCTCGCCCGGCCGTGAAACGAAGAGGTTGCCTGCCGTGTCCTCCAGCACGCTAAATTCGATCTCGCGCCCACGAACGAACTCCTCCGCAAGCAACTTGCGGTCGTGCCGGAAGCCTTCCGCAAGCGCCCCGTCGAATTCCTGGCTGGCATGGACCTTCCTGACGCCGACCGATGAGCCCTGCCGCGCCGGCTTGATGAAGAGCGGCAGGCCGAGTTCATTTTCCAGCGCGGCGAAGGGAGGCTGTGCGCCCTCATGAATTGTCACGGAGCGCGCGATCGGCACCCCGGCCGCCTTCATGAGTTGCTTGGCGATGTCCTTGTCCAGTGCGGTCGCCGATCCGAGAATGCCGCAGCCGGCAAGCGGCACGCGGGCAACCTCCGCAAGGCCCTGCACGGAGCCGTCCTCGCCATGCAGGCCGTGAAGGACCGGAAAGAGGATGTCGATCGTTGGCAGTTCGTAAGCCGATCCGCCAGCGGGAATTGCAAACATACGTCCGCGTCCGCCCGGCACGAGGCAGACCTCGGCTCCCTTTTCCGGTTTCGCAAGCGTGCCATCCTCGAAGCTGCTCAACAGCCATTGTCCTTCGCGGGTGACGAACACCGGAATGGCGTCGTATTTTTGAGGCTCCAGCGCGCGCATCACATTCGTAGCCGAAAGCACCGAGACATCGTGCTCGGTCGAGCGTCCGCCGAAGAGCACGACAATGCGCAGTCGGTTTGATGCATCAATCATGTAAAATCTCCGGAATGACTTGGTGTTGAAAAGACTTAGAAGCCGACGGCGATGCCGCGGTTGGCGAAGAAGCGGTCGAAGACGGCAAGCGGCAGCGTCACATGCGCCTGGCTTTCCGGATTGTGTCCTGAAGGATTGTGGAAGCGGATGGTCTCGGGCGAGGCCGCCGTCACCAGCACCAGGTGGCCGCCCTTCGATGGCGGCTCACGCTCTGGCCAGCGGATTGCGTGATGCACCGAGGCGATGAAAAACTGCCGCTTCGAAAGAAGTTCGGGAATGGCGGCCGTTTCGACATTCGTCACTGTCTCCGCGCCTAGCCCGAAACGTTCGGTGACGAAGTTGACGAAAGGCGCATAGATCAGCCCCTTGATCGAGGCATCGGCCTCATTGACGACATAGCCGCCATAGGCCGCGCAGCCGCGGGCAAGATCGAGCGTCGGATGGAATTCACCGCGCGCGGCTAGGATCATCTTCAGGCAGGCCATACCGCAGACATTGACGCCCCAGCGGGCATATTCCTCGATCGTCTGCGCGCCGGAATGCCGCCACAGCGGATCGCGCATGAGCGCCGCAGAACCCTCCGCTGCGACCGGCAGCGTCATCTCGGGCGTTTCCCATTGGCTGAAATAGGGCACGTCGGCCCGCTGAATATTCACGAATCCCCCATCGGTGATCAAGTCACGCCGGGAAATTCCACAAGCAAAACGACCCTTTTGCGGCGGACGCAAAGGGTCGATCAAAATTGATGAGGTGGAACGGCCCGCTCCAACAGCATCGATGTGCTAGGGTGGCCGTTGTTCGAACGCCACAATAGGAGGAACCGTTCCACGAAGGATGTTAGCACCATCGGGCTCGATTTGGCCAAACACGTTTTCCAGGTTCACGGCGCAGAAGCGATGGCTCGCCAATCTTCAACCGAAAACTACGTCGCGGCGAAGTCCTGCGGTTCTTCGAAAAGCTGCCGCCCTGCCCGGTCGGGATGGAAGCATGCGGCAGCGCCCATTATTGGGCGCGCGAGATCGGCAAGTTCGGTCATGAGGTGCGGCTTATCCCGCCGGCCTATGTGAAGCCCTTTGTCAAGCGCGGCAAGACGGATGATGCCGACGCAGAGGCGATCAGTGAGGCGGTGACCCGCAAGACCATGCGCTTCGTCCCGATCAAGACGGCCGAGCAGCAGGCTGCCGCGATGGTGCTGAAGACCCGCGCTCTTGTGGTGCGGCAGAGAACGCAGGCCATCAACGCCCTGCGCGCACATCTGGCCGGATTGGGCATCATCGCCAAGATGGGCAATCGCGAGCTGCGCACTCTTCTGGTTCTAGGCGCGACATCCGTCTTGCCATGCGGGCCGTTCCACATATGCGGTATAGGCAAATGCCACAAGATGAGCGGTTCTTCGCTCACGTCCGGGAGAATCCTGTTAACGTCCGGTTGCCTCAGCCGGATTTGTTCAGGCGAAAATCTGACGCGTATCACGCTTGCTGGCGATCGCTCGCGATTAACGGCCCGTGAGCTGACGGAAGTAGAAGCAGTGCTCAATCCCAATCAGTTTCGAACGCTTTCGTTGTCCTTCCCTCAAGCCTTGGTCGTGTTCTTGGCGTTGCGCTCCAGGAGCGCCTTTACCGTGTCGTCGTTGATCCTGCCGCTCGGCTCCTGGCCGACCGACTTCTGGAAGCTCTTGATCGCGGCGGTCGTCTTCGCGCCCATCTCGCCGTCCGGCGGGCCGGCGTCGAAGCCGTTGTTGTTGAGGATCGCCTGAATGTTGCGGATCGCCTTCTTCATATCGACGGTCGAGGTCTTCGTGCCGTTGCTCGCCCAGCCGTCCGGGATTTCGATGCCGTTGGCCTTGTTGTCGAGCGGCTGCGGCTTCCAGGCACTCGTTGCAGCCCGTGCCTTTTCAAGGTCGGCGGGCTTCATCGCCTTTGCCACTTCGTCGCGCTTGGCGCCGGCGTCCTTGTCGCCGCCCTGGGCAGCGATGGCGAACCACTTGTAGCTTTCGCCGAGGTCCTGCGCCACGCCGTTGCCGCGGGCGCAAAGGATCGCCAGGTTGAATTGGCTGTCGGTGATGCCGAGATCGGCGGCCTTGGTGAACCAGTTTGCCGCGGTCGTGTAGTCTTGCTCGCCGAGCGCGCCGGAGGCGTAGAGCACGGCCAGATTGTGCATGGCGCTGGCATTGCCCTGATTGGCAGCCTGCTCGTAGAAGGCCTTGGCCTTGCCGATATCGCGTGCGACGCCGGTCCCCTTCTCGTACATGCTGCCGAGACGGTATTGCGCCGGAGCAAAGCCCTTGTCGGCGGCAAGCTGATACCAGTTTGCGGCCTGCGCCTGGTCGGCCGCCAGGCCGTTGCGGCCTTCGGTATAGCGTGCGCCGATCTCGAAGAGCGCAAGCTGGTCGCCGTTGCGGGCGGCGTCTGCAAGCGCCTGCGGCTGAATGGTGTCGGGCACTGATATGGAAGGTGCCGCGGGCGAGGCATTCGTGGAAGCCGCAACATCCTTGGGCGAAAACGCTGCAGCATCCTGTGCCGGCGCGCCTGGCGTCAGCGTCGGGGCACCTTCGCCGTCAAGCGGTACGGCGTCGGTCAGGTGGCCGGGTGGTGCGGGCTGCATCGCTTCGAGCTCGGTCTGCGCCGTCCCTAAGGCGAGCGGTGCTGGGGCCTCGGGTTCTGCAGATTCCGTCGGAGTGACGGCTGCGGTTGCTTCCAAACTCTGTTCCGGCATGGCCGAACTATTGGCTGCAACGGGGTTCTGCGCGGCATCCGAATGCACCGAGACTTCGGCCGGAGGCGCCTGTTCGCCGCCGGTCAGCGTGCGGGCAAGGGGGAAGGCCATGATGGCGAGCAGCACGGCGCCTGCAGCAAGGAGAAGCGGACGGCGGAAGCGGCTGAAGGCGCTGGCGCCGCCGGCAGGCTTTGGCGCCTTGGTTTTCTTCTCCCCCTTGACCGGCTGGGCCTTTGGATCGGCTTCCATGGCGGCGGCCTGGGCTGCGCGGCGGGCGGCGGCGATATAGTCGGCGCGCTCGTTTTCCGTTGCCGGTTTCGGATTGTTGCGTGCCGCGGCCTGGCTGGCGCGTACCCGCTCCAGGATCTTCTTCACATCCGGTGCGCCCGAGCCCGGCTCCAGCGGCTCGTTCGATGCTTCCTCGCCGGGCATCAGGTCGACCGGATCGATCGACGGCGCGGGATCGATGACGGTCCGCTCGACAGCCTTCGCCTTCTCCGTCTTCTTGCCCGGAATCAGCCGCTTGCCGAGTGCTGCAAGCAGGCTGCCTTTTGCGGGCGTTGCAGCTCCAGCGGGATTGGTTGCGGCTTCGATCGCGCTCACGCTCGTATCGGCTGTGGGCGGAACATGCGCAGGCACGACAGGCTCGCTGACGCTTTCCGCCGTGCGCAGGAGCGGCGAGGCACCCTTCTGGCCGAATACGGCCTGCGTCTCGCTCTCCTCGGCACCGGCGGGGACCAGCGCGTAAGGATCAATCTCGAAATCGGCATTTGCGGCGGGCATTCGTGCGGCCGGCCGGCTGCGGGTTTCCATGTCGTCCAGCCGGTCGGCGATCTGCACCAGCGTCTCGTGCAGCGCCTGGAACGTCTTGTGCGTGCGTTCGTCGCTGCTGCGGCTAAGCTCCTCCAGATGCCGCAGATCTTCGGCGAGTGCATTTAGCGCCGACATATCGGCGGCTGGGACTGCGCCGACCTGAAGACCGCCGTTGCGGGAATAGGCCTCGACGACGGCTTCGGCCGCCTGGCGGGCCGCCTCGATGATGTATTCGTCGCTGGTCGCCATATAGTCTTCGATCGCGCCCATGCGGCGGTCGAGCTCGACGGGAATGCCGTCACCGCCGGCGCGCGGCGTGTTCATCAGCGCTGAAAGACCGGCAATCTGGTCTTCGAGGTTCTTCAGGGCTCTCGAATCCGTCGGGGGCGCCGCCGTGCTTTCCTCGAGGCGTGCCGCGATGTCGCTGAGGCGCCCCTCGATGCGGCGGAATGCACCGTCATCGGTAGCTGCGCCAGGCGCAGGCTGCACGTCCATCTGGTCGATGCGGCGCGCAAGATAGTCCAGCCGTTCCGCCAGCGCGTCGTTGACTGCGCCGCTTTCCAGTGCGTCGATCTTGCGGGAGATGTCGGCGAGCGTGCCGTTGAGATCTGCCTGCGGAACCGTCTTCTGGGCACGCTCGAGCATGAAGGAAAGCTGCTCAAGCCGCTCGTCGAGGCGTGCCGTCGCTTTGGTATTGGCGAGTTCCTCCACGCGCCGCGTCAGCATTTCCAGCCGGTCGGCAAGGCCCTCAGCGGGCAGGGCGTGGGTTTCCGCACTGCGGCCCACCATATCGATCTGCTCGGCCAGCGCATTCAGCCGGCCTTCGAGGCGATGCATCAGCGCCGGGTCGCCGCTTGCCGCGCTGCGCCCGCTCGCCGCGATCGCACGGCTGATCTCGTCAAGGCGCATATCCATCGCGGCAAACTGCTCGGCCATGGCGCGGTCATGCGGCTGGATCATGCTGCCGAATTGCTCCATCGCGGTCGCGATCGCAATCAGCTTGTCTTCCAGCGCGCGCACTGCCGGGCTTTCGCCCATGCCGCCGATATGGCGCTTGATATCGTCGAGCCGATAGGCGAGCGACACCAGCTCTTCCTGCAGGCCTGCTGTGTCCAGCGCATGCAGCTGGTTTTCGAAGCCGTCCCAGCGGCGTTCCATGTGGCGGATGGTATCCTCGCGGGCAAGCCCGTCCATCAGTGAGCGCAGTTCTTCGAATTCGTTTCGCAGGCCCGCAGTCTCCGGGCCAGCCGAACGGCTGGAGAGCTGGTTGATGCTCTGGGCGAGCCGGCCCATGTCTTCGCGGATGTCGTCGGCGAAATGCCGGTCCTGCGCGCTCGTCTTGATCTCGCGCAGTTCCGTGCGCAGCGCATCCATCTCGCGCGCTACACCGTCCGAAATGTCGCGCTTCAGGTCCTGGCGCAGGTTGACGAGCGCCTGGGCAATCTCGGTCATTGTGTCAGGCGAGGCGCCATAAGCAGGTGCGGCCTGCGGTGCCGGCATACGCGGGGCCGATGCCGGTTCGCGGTAAGCTGCACGTTCGGCGGCTGCGCGTTCACGACCGGCATCGAGCGTGTGCTGGCGCTCGCGGATTTCTGCGAGCGGATCAGGCCGGGCTTCCGGCCTTATATAAGCCGGTTCGTAAGCTCTCCCGTAGCTTTCGCGCTCCGCTGCGGCCGGCTGCTGCCTCGGCTCGCGGCTTCCCTTGCCCATCAGCCCTTCGATGCGTGCCTCAAGCCCCTCGATCGTGCGGTTTAGCGCATCGAGCGATGCCCTGTCGGAATGCCGGGGGATATTGGATCGCGATCCGTTCATCTTCCTGCTCGCTTCGTCTGCTCGGGACCCTCGTCAGGGCCAGGCCGTTGGCTTGAGAGACCGTTCACCGGAGAGCAGTTTATTAGACTTTTCTCAACTCGAACGGCGTAGCGGCACTCCAAGTAAACGCGAGACTTGAAAAAGGAATGCGGATCACCACTGCTCACCCCGCACCTTTCACGAAACGTGGTAAACAAGCCGTTAATGTCCGTGAAAATTTTTTAATGTTTCGGTAAATCGGCACACATTTTGAGCTAGATGCGCCGCTCCTTGATGGTGTTCATCACAAAGCTGGTCTCGATCGTATCGACGCATTTCAACCGCGCGATCTTCTCCTTGATGAAGCGCTCGTATTGATCCAGCCCCGCGCTCATCACCTTCAGGACGTAGTCGCGCGAACCGGTGACGAGATGGCACTCGAGCACTTCGTCCCAGCTGCGCACGGCAGTCTCGAACATCTGGATCTCGTCCTCGTGCTGGCGGCTGAGCCGTACGGAGGCGATTGCCGTCATCGTCCAGCCTTCCGCGGTCGGATCGACGAGCGCCGTGTAGCCCTTTATGACGCCCGTCTCCTCCAGCCGCCGCAGCCGGCGAAGGCATGCGGAAGCTGAAAGCCCCACGCGCTCGGCAAGCTCGTTGTTGGTGATCCGCGCATCGGCCGTCAGTTCCTTCAGGATTCGCCGGTCCGTCTCATCGGCAATTTTCTGCGCCATATTTCAGATTGCTCCGCAGGAAGTTGCTTCCAAAGACATCCTCCTGCGCCAAATAGCAAGAACGTGCCTCCGCATTTGATATAATTTGCTGTTTCAGTTCCAATCCATCGGCCTGAGGAGACCGTCAATGACCGCGCCGCACCCTTCGAGAACCCATATCGGCAATCACGCGCTGCATCCGGAAACGCTAATGCTGAACTACGGGTACGATCCGGAACTTTCCGAAGGCGCGGTCAAGCCGCCGGTCTTCCTGACCTCGACCTTCGTCTTCAACACCGCCGAGGATGGCCGCGATTTCTTCGATTATGTGTCGGGCCGCCGCGAACCGCCGGCAGGCAAGGGTGCCGGCCTCGTCTATTCGCGCTTCAACCACCCGAACAGCGAGATCGTCGAAGACAGGCTCGCCGTCTATGAGCGGACGGAAAGCGGCGCGCTCTTCTCCTCCGGCATGGCGGCGATCGCAACCACGCTGCTTGCCTTCGTCCGGCCGGGCGATGCGATCCTTCATTCGCAGCCGCTCTATGGCGGCACCGAGACGCTGCTGGCGAAGACCTTCCTCAATCTTAGCGTTTCCGCCGTCGGCTTCGCCGATGGCGTCAGCGAGGCTTCGGTAAAAGCGGCTGCAGAAGAAGCTATGTCGAAAGGCCGGGTCTCGGTCATCCTCGTCGAAACGCCCGCCAATCCGACGAACAGCCTCGTCGATGTCGCCATGATCCGCCGCATCGCCGATGCGATCGGAAAAACGCAGGACCACACGCCGATCGTCGTCTGCGACAACACGCTGCTCGGCCCGGTCTTCCAGCGCCCGATCGAACATGGCGCGGATATCTCGCTCTATTCGCTGACCAAATATGTCGGCGGCCATTCGGACCTCATCGCCGGCGCCGTCCTCGGCCCCAAAGCGGTGATCAAACAGGTGAAGGCACTTCGCGGCTCGATCGGCACGCAGCTCGATCCGCATTCCTGCTGGATGCTCGGGCGCTCGCTGGAAACGCTGCAGATCCGTATGGAGCGGGCCAACAGCAATGCGCGCGCCGTTGCCGATTTCCTCCGCGATCACCCGAAGGTCGAGAACATCCACTATCTGCCCTACCATGATCCGGAATCGCCGGTCGGCCGGACCTTTGCCACGCAGTGCACAGGCGCCGGCTCCACCTTCTCTTTCGATATCAAGGGCGGTCAGCCGGCCTCCTTCAAGTTTCTGAACGCGCTGAAGATCTTCAAGCTTGCCGTCAGCCTCGGCGGCACGGAATCGCTCGCCAGCCATCCGGCTGCGATGACCCATTCCGGCGTTCCGGCAGATGTGCGCCAGCGCATCGGCGTTCTGGAATCGACCATACGGCTGTCGATCGGCATCGAGCATCCCGACGATCTGATCGCCGATCTGGCGCTCGCTCTGGACGAAGCGTAAGGGCAGGCGGCCTCAGGCCGCCGCCGTCTCCCGCACATCATCGAGCAGAAAATGCGCGACGATGTAATTCGTCCTGTAGCGCCTGCCGCTATCGGAGGTATTCTCGATACTGCCGCCGTCAGCCGGGTGCCAGGCATGGTAATGCGGATTGGTGGTGATCAGCGTGATCGCCTTGCCGGCGAATTTTCCGCCGAGCCGGTAGCGGGCTTCCGCCAATGGCCAGATGCGCTCGTAATCCTCCATCGGAATGCGGACTTTCAGAGCCTGCCTGCTGATCGCCTCGCTCCGCGATCCGTCCTCGTGGACGACCGCCGGCAGCGTCAGCGTCACTTCCTCTGCGCCGTCCAGGATGGAATTGAACTCCTCAGGCCACATCCGTCTCATGAAATCGCTCCTCCCAGGGCTCTCTTCGGTTAGCCAGCGAAATGTAGCGTGTTCACCCGCAGAAGCAAACGCTGCTTTCAGTCAGCGATTGCCAGTCAGCGATTGCCAGTCAGCAGGCCAGGCTGCGCGCCGCATTCTTCAGCGCTCTCTCCAGCGACTGGAATATCCTCGGATCATCCGACTGGGCGACATTGAAGCGAAGGAAACCGCGTGCTGTCTGCGACAGACTGAAGGCATTGCCCGGCGCTAAGACGACGTTGTCGGCAAGGCAGGCTTGCGCGATATCGGCAGCGTCTATGCCGTCCGGCAACTTGCACCAGACAAACATGCCCGCTTGCGGCCTTATCCATGGCGTGATGCCGAGCGGCGCAAGCCGCGCTGCCGTCTCGTCCATCGCTCTTGAAAGGCGAACGCGCAGTGCCTCCAGATGTTTGCGGTAGCTGCCATCCTTCAAGAGCAGCAGGATCAGTTCGGACGAGAGCCGCCCGCCGCCGATGCTTGTCGCCATCTTGAGGTCGGTGAGCGGCTCGATCCAGTCCGGTCTCGCGGCTATGAAGCCGCAACGGACAGAGGCAGAAAGCGTCTTGGAGAAGCTGCCGATATGGACCACACGCTCCAGCCCGTCGAACGCGGCGAGACGAGGAGCCGGCTCATCCTCGAGATCGGCGAAGATATCGTCTTCGATGATTGTCAGGCCGGCGCGCTCGGCAAGCTTCAGCAGGCGGTGTGCCACAACAGGTGAACACGTCGCGCCTGTCGGGTTATGGATTGATGAGTTGGTGATGTAGAGCCGCGGCCGGTGCTCATCGATCGCCCGCTCGAATGCCTCGATATCCGGCCCGCTGGGCGTCATTGGAACGCCAATGGCGTTCGCCCGGTGAGCGCGCAACAGTGCATGGAAATTGAAATAGCAGGGGTCGTCCACCAATACGCCATCACCTGGCTCGATCAGAAAGCGGCACAGAAGGTCGATCGCCTGCGTGCCCGACTCCGTAAGAATGATGTGGTCGGGAGCTGCTGCAATGCCGCGCTCGCCCATGCGGCGCGAGAGCAGTTGCCTTAGCTGTGGCAGCCCAAGCGGCGTTCCATAATCTGCAAGTACCCGCCCTTCGCCGCGGGAGATCGCGCGAAGCGCCTTCCGTATTGCTACCTGTGGCATCCAGCTTGCCGGCAGCCAGCCGCATCCGGGCTTCAGCAGTTCGGGCGCGTCTTCCAGCGACTGTCGGTAGACCCACAATGGATCGATCGCCCGATCGAGCTTCGGCCCGATCTCGGAAAGCGCAAGCGGCGCAAGCGGGCTCGAAACGTAGAAGCCGGAACCGGGCCGTGAGCGGATCAGGCCTTCGCCGGCCAGCCGTTCATAGGCTTCCACGACAGTCGAAGGCGAGACCTGCATCGTCTTGGCGAAGGCGCGCACCGAGGGCAGGCGGGATCCCGGCACGAGCCCGCGAGCTGCGATCCGGCCGCGGATTTCCGCCATGACGCCTTCTATGCGCTTGCCGCCGCTCTCGCGCTTCGTCGACTGTTGATCCATCTGTACTGTATCCGTATCCATAACAGTTTGTTCTGATTGTATAGCACTGTCTCTGGCGGTTCCAGGCCTTGCGGTCGATAGCGATGAAAACGCAGGAGCATGGCGATGGACCGGACAGGCGGCTGGATCAACGGTTTTCTGGGAGTGTTGATCTTCAGCGGATCGCTTCCGGCGACGCGCGTTGCGGTCGCAAATTTCGATCCGCTGTTCCTTACCGTCGCCCGCGCCGCGATCGCTGGCATACTTGCCTTATGCTTGCTGCTCGCCTTTCGCGAAAAGCGTCCTGGCCGCGCCGATCTTCTCTCGCTCCTTGTGGTGTCGCTGGGCGTAGTTATCGGCTTTCCGCTGCTCACCGCATTTGCGCTGAAGCATATCACTTCGGCTCACTCGACAGTTTTCATCGGCCTTCTGCCACTGGCGACCGCCGTCTTTGGCGTGCTGCGCGGCGGCGAGCGCCCACGTCCGGTCTTCTGGCTGTTTTCCTGCCTCGGCAGCGCCATCCTCGCGGGCTTTGCACTGATGCGCGAGGATGCCGTATCCTCGGTCGGCGATCTCTTGATGCTCGCGGCGATCATCGTCTGTGGGCTGGGATATGCGGAAGGGGGGCGGCTGTCGCGCAAGCTGGGCGGCTGGCAGGTTATTTCCTGGGCGCTCGTTCTCTCGCTGCCGGTCATGCTCGTGCTGTCACTCGTCGTCATGCCGCCGTCCTTCCCGGATGCAGCAAGCACGTCTTGGATCGGTCTTGCTTATGTCTCTCTCTTCAGCATGCTGATCGGCTTCATATTCTGGTATCGCGGCCTTGCGCTCGGCGGTATCGCAGCCGTCGGCCAGCTGCAATTGCTGCAGCCCTTCTTCAGCCTGGCACTTGCGGCTGTGCTGCTTCATGAGAAGGTGAGCCCAAGCATGTTTGCCGTCACGCTGGCCGTCGTGGCCTGCGTTGCGGGCGCGAAGAAATTTGCGCGATAGAGCAGCAGGCGGAACTACGGCTCCGCCTGAACCATCCGGCATCCCGCTTAGCCGCGGAATGCCGCTTCAAGCTTGGCGATATCGAGCTTGACCATCTGCAGCATGACTTCGGTCATGCGTCGCGCCTTGGCCCGGTCCGGGTCGGCCATCATCTCGCCGAGCACGCGCGGCACGACCTGCCAGGAAAGCCCCCAGCGGTCCTTCAGCCAGCCGCATGCCTCCTCCACGCCGCCGTTCTGCAGGAAGCCATCCCAGAGCCGGTCGATCTCGGCCTGCGTCTCGCATGCGACGACGATCGAAAAGGAATGATTGAGCGGATCGAGCGGCCCGGCCTCCAGCGCCGTGAACTCCTGATCGCCAAGCCTGAACTCGATCACCTTGCAGCTGCCCTCCGGCCCGCTCGGCGTATCCGCGGGAACCACGGTCGTGCGCCGGATGGAAGAATTAGGCACCATCGAGACATAAAATTCGACGGCTTCCTTTGCGTCCTTTTCGAACCAGATATTCGTGCTGACCTTGGTCATGGATAGTCTCCGCGTCTATTTGCTGACAATGGTTGACAGCCCAAGGACGTTTCAAGCGGAGGTCATCCGACAGGCGTAAAGATTCTTTCCCACAAATTTGCCTGCATGCAAGATTTGACGTTTACGCAAACGTCAATATTTTGTAAGAGACTCTCGAATGCCGGTCCCGTCCGGTTGCCGAATTGGAGGAATTCGAACAATGCCAGTCTACAAGGCTCCGGTGAATGATACGCTCTTCGTGCTGAACGACGTGCTGGGCATCGAGCGCTACAATAATCTGCCGGGTTTTGCCGATGCGACGCCGGATATGATCGAGGCCATTCTCGGCGAGGCGGCAAAGGTGGCAGAGGAAGTGCTCTTCCCGCTGAATTATTCCGGCGATCAGGAAGGCTGCAGGCGGGCGGACGACGGCTCGGTCACGACGCCGAAGGGCTTCAGGGAAGCCTACAAGACCTATTGCGAAGGGGGCTGGATCGGTCTTGCCGTACCGGAGGAATTCGGCGGCCAGGGCCTTCCCTACACGCTGCATGCCGCAGTTGGCGAATATACCTCCGCGGCGAACATGTCGCTGATGATGTATCCGGGGCTGACGCAAGGCGCCATTGCGGCAATCGTCGTCCACGGGTCGGACGAGCAGAAGCAGGCCTATCTGCCAAAGATGGTTGCCGGCGAATGGTCGGGCACCATGAACCTCACCGAACCGCATTGCGGCACCGATCTCGGGCTGCTCCGCACCAAGGCCGTGCCGCAGGGTGACGGCAGCTACAAGATTTCCGGCCAGAAGATCTTCATCTCCGCCGGCGAGCACGACATGACGGACAATATCGTCCATCTGGTGCTCGCCCGCATCGAGGGTGCGCCGGAAGGCACCAAGGGCATCTCGCTCTTCATCGTGCCGAAGTTCCTGGTCAATGCCGACGGCACGCCGGGCGACCGCAACGCCGTCTCCTGCGGCGCGATCGAGCACAAGATGGGCATTCACGGCAATGCCACCTGCGTCATGAATTACGACGAGGCGACCGGCTTCCTGATCGGCGCGGAAAACCGCGGCCTGAACGCCATGTTCGTGATGATGAACGAGGCTCGCCTTGGCGTCGGCCTACAGGGCCTCTCGATCTCGGAAATTGCCTATCAGAACGCCGTGAACTACGCCCGCGAGCGCATCCAGGGCCGTTCGCTCTCCGGCCCGAAGGCGCCGGACAAGAAGGCCGATCCGATCATCGTCCATCCGGATATCCGCCGCACGCTGATGACCATCCGCGCCTTCAACGAGGCCGGCCGTGCGTTCCTCCTCTGGACAGCGCTGAAATCCGACATCGCCCACCGCTCCGCGAGCGATGCCGAGCGCCAGACGGCGGATGACATCCTCGGCCTCGTCACCCCGATCCTCAAGGGCGTGATGACCGACAAGGGCTTCGATCACGCCGTCATGGCCCAGCAGATCTTCGGCGGTCACGGCTATATCGAAGAGCATGGCATGAGCCAGTACGTGCGCGACGCCCGCATCGCGATGATCTACGAAGGTGCCAACGGCATCCAGGCGCTCGATCTCGTCGGCCGCAAGCTGGGTCTCAACGGCGGCCGCGCCGTCATGGCGCTCTTCAAGGAGATCGGCGATTTCTGCGAGGAGAATCGTAACGACGAGAAGATGACCTTCTTCACCAAGAACCTGAAGAAGGGCTTGAACGACGTGCAGGCGGCGACCATGTGGTTCATGCAGCATGCGATGGCAAAGCCCGACAATGCCGGCGCCGGCTCGACGGATTACATGCATCTCTTCGGCCTCGTCGTTCTGGGCTATATGTGGGCGAAGATGGCGAAAGCCGCAGAGGATGGCCTTGCGAGCGGCGATTCGCCGCGCGAAAGCTATTTCAGGAACAAGCTTGTGACCGCCCGCTTCTTCATGGAGCGCATCATGCCGGAAACCGCGCTGCGCAAGGCCCGCATCGAGACAGGCGCCGAGACGATGATGACCTTGCCCGCCGAGGCGTTTTAATTTGGGTTGCCCCTTCTCCCCGCCGGGGAGATGGTAGCCCGAAGGGCCGGACAAGGGAGCGCGCCTCAGGCGTGGCTTTCTTCTGGCTCCGGCTTTGCCGGAGACCCTTATCGCCTCGCTTTGTTCGATACTTCTCCCTGCTTGGGGGGAAGGGAAGACACGGAATTCAACGGCCACCCGGCCGATAGGGAGATGAGACAATGACCGAGGTTTTCATTTATGATCACGTCCGCACGCCGCGCGGCCGCGGCAAGAAGGATGGCTCGCTGCACGAAGTGCCCTCCGTCCGCCTCGCCGCCAAGACGCTGGAGGCGATCCGCGACCGCAACGGGCTCGACACGAAGACGGTCGACGACATCATCATGGGCTGCGTCGACCCGGTGATGGATGCCGGCGCCGTCATCCCCAAGGCCGCAGCCTTCGAGGCCGGCTATTCGACGCACGCCCCCGGCATCCAGATCTCCCGCTTCTGCGCCTCCGGCCTCGATGCCGTAAACCTTGCGGCCGGCAAGATTTCGCAAGGGGCCGATGACATCGTGATTTCCGGCGGCGTCGAAAGCATGTCACGCGTCGGCCTCGGCATGTCCGGCGGCGCCTGGTTCATGGACCCGTCGGTCAATTTCCCCGCCTATTTCATGCCACAGGGCGTCTCGGCCGATCTCATCGCCACCAAATACGGCTTCTCCCGCGACGACGTCGACGCCTATGCCGTCGAAAGCCAGAAGCGCGCCGCCAATGCCTGGGAAAAGGGCTACTTCAAGAATTCGGTCATTCCGGTGAAGGACCAGAACGGCCTGACGATCCTTGCCCATGACGAGCACATGCGCCCCGGCACCGATATGCAGGCGTTGGCCTCCCTCAATCCGTCCTTCCAGATGCCAGGCGAAATGGGCGGCTTCGAGGCTGTCGGCATCCAGGCCCATCCGGAGGTCGAGCGCATCAACTACGTCCATCACGCCGGCAATTCCTCGGGTATCGTCGATGGCGCCGCTGCCGTGCTGCTCGGCTCCAAGGCCGGCGGCGAAACGATGGGCCTCAAACCCCGCGGCCGCATCAAGGCCTTCGCCAATATCGGCTCCGACCCGGCGCTGATGCTGACCGGCCCCGTCGACGTCACGGAAAAGCTGCTGAAGCGCACCGGCATGCAGCTTTCCGACATCGATCTCTTCGAACTCAACGAAGCCTTCGCCGCCGTCGTGCTGCGCTACATGCAGGCTTTCGACATTTCGCACGACCGGATGAACGTCAATGGCGGCGCCATCGCCATGGGCCACCCGCTCGGCGCCACCGGCGCGATGATCCTCGGCACCGTGTTGGACGAGCTCGAACGCCGCGATCTCAATACCGCGCTCGTCACGCTGTGCATCGGCGCCGGCATGGGCACGGCGACGGTGATCGAGAGAGTGTAGTCGCGGAAAGCTTTGGGGCGGCCCGCTCGCTTATGTCCGTCATCCTCGGGCTTGACCCGAGGATCCACCGCCTAAGGGCTGGATGGTCGGGTCAAGCCCGACCATGACGGAAAAGAAAGGGGCCGTACAAGGTCGCACTGCTGGAAGAGATTTCAAGGGAGAGGAGTCCCGCCATGAATACCTACAAGAACTTCACCGTTAGAACCGACGCCGACGGCATTGCGCTCGTCACCTGGGATATGCCCGGCAAGTCCATGAACGTCTTCACCGAAGAGGTGATGGACGAGCTGAACGCCGTCGTCGACGCCACGGTTGCCGATACCGCCGTCAAGGGCGTCGTCATCACCTCCGGCAAGTCCACCTTCTCCGGCGGCGCGGACCTGTCGATGATCAAGTCGATGTTTACCCTCTACCAGCAGGAGAAGGCCGCAAACCCGCAGACCGCTGCGCAGAAACTCTTCGATCTCGTCGGCCGCATGACCGGCCTCTTCCGCAAGCTCGAAACCTGCGGCAAGCCCTGGGTCTCGGCGATCAACGGCACCTGCATGGGCGGTGCCTTGGAAATGTCGCTTGCCTGCCATGGCCGCGTCGCCTCCAATGCCAAGTCGGTGAAGATCGCGCTGCCCGAGGTCAAGGTCGGCATCTTCCCGGGGGCCGGCGGCACGCAGCGCGTCGCGCGCCTGGCCGATGCCCAGTCCGCCCTGCAGATGATGACAACCGGCCAGTCGCTCTCTGCCTCCCGCGCCAAGGCCATGAATCTCGTGCATCAGGTGGTCGAGCCGGACCAGCTCATCCCGGCTGCCAAGCAGATGATCAAGGACGGCCTGAAGCCCGTCGCTCCTTGGGATGAGAAAGGCTTCAAGGCGCCCGGCGGCGGCATCTGGACGCCTGCCTCCGCACAGCTCTGGCCGGCCGCTCCCGCGATCCTGCGCCGCGAGACCGCCGGGAATTATCCGGGCGCGCTTGCCATCCTCAAATGCGTCTATGAAGGCCTGCAGGTGCCTTTCGATACGGCACTGAAGATCGAGCAGCGCTATTTCACGCAGGTGCTGCAGACCACCGAAGCCTTTTCGATGATCCGCTCGCTCTTCATCTCGATGCAGGAGCTTGGCAAGGGGGCCCGCCGCCCGGCAGGTGTGCCCAGGACCGACCTGAAGAAAGTCGGCGTCGTCGGCGCCGGCTTCATGGGCGCCTCGATCGCCTACGTTACGGCCGCCGCCGGTATCGACGTCATCCTGATCGATCGCGATATGGACGCGGCCAACAAGGGCAAGGCGACCGGCGAAGGCCTGGTGAAGGAGTCCATCGGTAAGGGACGTCTTACACAGGAAGAGGGTGCCGCCATCCTCTCCCGCATCACCCCGTCTGCCGATTACGCCGACCTGAAGGACGCCAATCTCGTCATCGAAGCCGTCTTCGAAGATCGCGAGGTCAAGAAGGACGTCATCGAAGCCGTCGAGGAAGTGCTCCCTGAAGGCGCGATTTTCGCCTCCAACACCTCGACCCTGCCGATCACCGGCCTGGCGAAAAATTCCAAACGCCCGGAAAATTTCATCGGCATCCACTTCTTCTCGCCGGTGGAAAAGATGATGCTGACCGAAGTCATACTCGGCAAGGAAACCGGCGACAATACGCTCGCCGTGGCGCTGGATTATGTCGCCGCCATCAAGAAGACGCCGATCGTCGTCAACGACACCCGCGGCTTCTTCGTCAATCGCTGCGTGCTGCGCTACATGGCCGAAAGCTATGACATGCTCATCGAAGGCGTGCCGCCCGCGATGATCGAGAACGCCGCGAAGATGGCCGGCATGCCGGTCGGCCCCTTGGCGCTGAACGACGAGGTCGCCATCGACCTGTCGCTGAAGATCCTCAAGGCCACGGTAGCGGACCTGGGCGAAAAGGCGATCGACCCCCGCCACATGGAGCTCGTCTCCCGCATGGTGGAAAAGGAAGGCCGCTTCGGCCGCAAGAACTCCAAGGGCTTCTACGATTACCCTGCGAAGCCCGCCAAGAAGTCCCTCTGGCCCGAACTCAAGTCCTTCTACCCGCAGAAGAAGGCAGAGGGCGTGGACGTCAACACCCTCAAGCAGCGCTTCTTGGTCACCATCGCGCTCGAAGCCGCCCGCACGGTCGAAGAAGGCATCGTCACCGACCCCCGCGAAGCCGACGTCGGCTCCATCCTCGGCTTCGGCTTCGCGCCGTATACTGGCGGCGCGCTCAGCTACATCGACGGCATGGGCGCCAAAAAGTTCGTGGAATTGTGCGAAACGTTAGCCGCTTCTTACGGATTGCATTTCAAGCCGACGTCGCTGCTGAAGGACATGGCCGCGAAGGGCGAGACGTTTTATGGCCGGTTTGATCCCTATGCAAAGGAGAAGGAGGTGGCGTGAGCCGCCTCAATGGTTTGTGTTTAGTTTGTTAAGCCTCAAGGTGACGGAGCAAGGGGCCACGCCCACGGGCGCGCGCCTGCGCAGGAGATTTTCATGGCCACTATCGCCGAAATCGTCGTCGAAGCTGAAACCCCCTCGCGCCTCGCCGCCTTCTGGGCGGCAATTCTCGATGGCTATCAGGTCCGTCCCTATGACGACGCCGAAATCAGCCGGCTGGCGAAGCGTGGGTTTACGCCGGAGACGGACCCGACCGTGATGGTGGACGGCCCCGGCCCGTCGCTCTGTTTCCAGCGCGTCCCGCTGCGCGATTACAGCAACAACCGGGTCCATCTGGATATTGCCGTCGATGATGTTCCAGCCGCAATCGAACGCATCACCGCGCTTGGCGGCAGCGTCCAGCGAAGGGAACCAGGCTATACGGTGATGAAGGACCCGCAGGGCAATCAGTTCTGCATCGTGCCTGCGAGATAAAACGAGCCTTCGGTCAAATTTCGCAACGCGCCGCGGCCGGCGAAGCTGTGTCTTCACGAACACGAGGCGAAGATGGAAATCCGGGTGAAATGATGTCTGGCCGATGCGCGCGATTTTGCGAGCTGGCTGGGCGACTGGCGCGATTGCCGCCTGCTGCAGGGGCCGCAGCAATATGAGGGGCCGCTTGCACCGTCATGCGTAGATCAGCAAAAGCCGTCTGCGCGATGCGGAGGATGAGGAAACCGGCGCATGAAGTGCCGGACGGGTGAGGAACGACGATATCGTATGACTGCCCATAAGGAACGAAAATTGCGCACCTTCTCGTTCCGTCTTGCACTGGAGACAATATTCGCGTAGAAGCCCGCACATCGATCTTGCTAGATGGACTTTGTTTCGGCCATTTGTGCCGTTCCTGGCGAACTTCCTCCAAAATCGGTCTTCATCGCGCGTTGGCTTTGGCCGGTGCGTTATCTTCTACGTACGATTTTAAAGGATATCGTCATGAACACAGGTACCGTTAAGTGGTTCAACGCAACCAAGGGCTTCGGCTTCATTCAGCCGGATGACGGCGCAGCCGACGTTTTCGTCCACATCTCTGCTGTCGAGCGCGCCGGAATGCGCGACCTCCAGGAAGGCCAGAAGCTTTCCTACGAGCTCGTTTCCGACAAGCGTTCGGGCAAGATGTCGGCAGACCGTCTTCAGGCGGCCTGAGCCGCGCAAGGCTTGAGAATATCATCTCCGGAACGTGACCACGGATGTACTGGCACGTTTCGTCGAGATGGCAGGAAGGTCGGGTTAGCCCGGCCTTTTTTCGTTTGCGCCAAGCGTCTTGGATATCACTCCGCCGCTGCTCGCTTCAGCCCAGAAATCTGCGTGATGAACGCGCGAAGGGCGGCCGGGCGCACCGGCTTGTGCTGGATGGCGATGCTGTGGCGCTCCGCCTCCACCCTGACCTCCGGCGTCCGGTCGGCGGTCACCAGCAGCGCCGGGAGATCGGTCCCGAAGCACTCCCGCAAATTCAGGATCGCGGAAATCCCCGTCCCGTCGCCGAGATGATAGTCCGCGATGATGAGATCGGGCGCGGGCTGACGCGTGTGGAAACCCGAAGCCGCGGCCAGGGAGTCGATAGCCTCCACCTCGCAACCCCAGCCGGAAATCAAGAGCCGCATGCCTTCGAGGATCTTCGGCTCGTTGTCGATGCAAAGGATCCTTAACCCCTTGAGCGGCTGCGGCAACCGATCGGTCGGCGCTGCGGAGGACGGTGCCGCGCCGGCCTTGGAAACATCGAGTGGCATGACGATGCGGAAATCCGTGCCCTTGCCGTGCGTCGAATGCAGCTCGACCGGATGGTTGAGGACGCGGGCGATGCGGTCGACGATCGAAAGGCCGAGGCCGAGGCCGGAGGCCGTTTTCGCGCCTTCGTCGAGGCGCGCGAATTCCTTGAAGACGGTGCGGAATTTCGAGGGCGGAATGCCGATGCCGGAATCCATCACCTGGATCACCACCTGGTTTCCCCGCCGCCGGGCGCCGACCAGCACCTTGCCTGTCAACGTATATTTGATGGCGTTGGAAACAAGGTTCTGCACGAGGCGCCGCAGCAGGTTGGGATCGGAGCGGACCCGCAGCGATGTCGGCATCACGACGAGCTTCAGCTTCTTCGCCCGGGCAATCGGCGCAAAATCGGTCTCGATGCGCTCCAGCAGGCCGGCCAGCGGCACGGATGTCAGGCGCGGCCGCATCGCACCCGTATCAAGCCGCGAGATGTCGAGAACGGCCCCCAGAATGGTTTCGACCGATTCCAGTGCGGAATCGATATTGCGCACGATTGGCCCGTTTTCGGACTGCGCGATACGCTCGACGAGGGCGGAGGAGTAAAGCCGCGCCGCATTCAGCGGCTGCAGGATGTCGTGGCCGGCGGCGGCAAAGAAGCGGGTCTTGCCGATGTTCGCTTCATCGGCGGCCGCTCGCGCCTCGCCGAGTTCGCGGTTCACCCGCGTCAGCTCCGCCGTTCGCTCGGCAACGCGCTGCTCCAGCGTCTCGTTTGCCTGCTTCAGCGCCTGGTCGGCCGCAACACGCTGGGTAATGTCGGTAAAGGTCGCCACGATGCCCTTGTCCGGCATAGCGTTGGACCGCACTTCGATGATCCGTTCGCCGCCGCCGAGAACGAGCGAGAAGGGTTTGTCGAGCGTCAGGAAATGCCGCACCGTCTGGCTGAGTTCGGCGGCTGGAACGTCACCGCGCTGGCTCAAGATCGCCACGATTTCCGAAAGCGGAAAGCCGACACGGCCGACATCCTCCGGCAGGTCGAGAAGCTGGCGGAAGCGCCGGTTCCAGATCGTCAGCTGGTTGGAGCTGTCGAAGACGGCAATGCCCTGGTCCATCTGCGAAAGCGCCGTCTGCAGCATGTCCTGGTTATACTGCAGCGCCTCGCTTGCCTGGTCGAGCAGCCATGCTGTGTCGGCGGAAGCGTCCTCGGTCTTCTGCAGGATCAGCGAAAGCACCAACCGCGCGGAGGAGGATCCGATGGCGCTGCCGAGCAGTTGTTCGGTGAAGTGGATGAGCGCCATGTCGGCCGGCTGGTCGTCCTCCAGCTTCCGCCCGGAATTCTGCTCGTATGTCGCAAGCGATCGCTGCATGCGCTCTTCGCCGAGATAGCGCGAGATTGCCGTTTTCAGGTCGCCGACGCTGATGCGGGTCTTCCATCCGCGGGTCGCAAATTGCGAGCGCGACTGCCCCTTCACGAAGATGCCTGCCTGGATGCGCTCCAGCGGACGGGCGTTGCGCGTCATCGAGCCGACGATGAAGAAGCCGGTATTGATAAGCAGGCTCATCGCTGTGGCGTTGACGAGCGGATCGGCATCGGCTGCAGCAAAAAGCGCCGTGCCCGGAAAGATGAAGCTGAGGAAGGCGGTCGCGACATAGGAATAATCCGGCCCGCCGAGCGAAGGCAGAAAGAGCAGGTAGAACCAGATGACGAAACCCGACGTAAGGCCGAGAATGGCGCCGCGTGCATTCGCCCGCCGCCAGATAAGACCGCCGAAGAAGGCGGGTGCGATCTGTGCGATCGCGGCGAAGGACAAAAGGCCGATCGAGGCAAGGCCGGCCGTGCTGTCGGTCGAGCGGTAATAGGCATAGCCGAGCAGCAGGACGGCGAAGATCGCGCTGCGGCGGATGTTGAGCAGGCTTTTCGCGAAGTCATCGCGCTGGCCGGTGCGTCCGGCAAGCTTCCGGCGCAGGAAGATCGGCATGATGATGTCGTTCGACACCATGATCGAAAGCGCAACGGAATCGACGATGACCATTGCGGTCGCCGCCGAAAAGCCGCCGATGAAGGTGATCAGCGAAACGATCTGCATCTGCCCCGCAAGCGGCAGGGACAACACGTAAAAGTCGGCATTGCCTGTGCCGCCGAAGGTCAGCAGGCCGCCGATCGCCACCGGCAGCACGAAGAGATTGATGGCGATGAGATAGAGCGGAAAGAGATAGCCGGCGAGCCGCAGCTGTTTTGCCGAGCGGTTTTCGACGACGGTGACGTGAAACTGGCGCGGTAGCATGATGATCGCAATGGCCGACAGCAGTATCAGCGTGATCCAGCGGCTGATCGGCGTCTTGTAGTCGAGGGTTGCGTTGACCAACTGGTTGTCCACGCTTTTCCGCCAAAGGTCGGCAGGCCCATCGAACAGAAACCAGATGACGCAGATGCCGGCGGTCAGGAAGGCGACGAGCTTGACCAGCGATTCCATCGAAACGGCGAGGATCAGGCCGTCCTGGTGCTCTGTCGCATCGGTATGCCGCGTGCCGAACATGACAGCGAAGCAGGCCAGCACCAGGGTTGCGATCAGCGGCAGATCGAGGAAGTAGAGGTTGCCGCTGCCGATGCCATAATCCGAAGGATTGACCATCGCGGTCACCGTGCTGCTGATCGCCTTCAGCTGCAGTGCGATATAAGGAATTGTGCCGATCAGCGAGATCAGCGCCACGATCGTTGCGACCGTGGGATTCTTCCCATAGCGGGCGGCGAGGAAGTCCGCGACGGAGGTAAGCTTTTCGGCCTTGGCAAGTTCGATGATCCGCCGCAGCACCGGCATGCCGAGCGTGAAGACGAGGATCGGGCCGATATAGATCCCGGCAAATTCAAGGCCGCGCTGCGAGGCGAGCCCGACGCCGCCGAAATAGGTCCAGGAGGTGCAGTAGATCGCAAGGCTCAGCGCATAGACGATCGGCCAGCCGCCGTCCGGTATGCCCAGCCTCTGGCTTCTACGGTCGCCATAGCTTGCGACCGCAAAGAGCAGCAGCAGATAGCCGAAGGCAAACGCGATGATGACCCAGCCTTGAAGCATCGACCCTCCACCGGCGCGCCATCCGCCGGTTCTCCCAAAAGACATCAAGACTAAGGGAAATCGTCTGTCTTGGAAATTGCGATGATCTAGGCATTAAGTCCAAGGCGCAGGAAGGTCCTGGTTGTTTCAAAATTTGCAATTGAATAATCAATCAAGAGATGTAGCTAATAAAAACAACGGACTGTCCGTGAGAGCGCATCAGAGGGAGGCAGATCGGATGCTCAATGAATTCAAGGCCTTTATCGCCCGAGGCAACGTCATGGACCTTGCCGTCGGCGTCATCATCGGCGGTGCTTTTGGCGGCATCGTCAAATCGCTGGTCGACGATATCATCATGCCGATCGTCGGTGCCCTTTTCGGTGGTTTCGATTTTTCCAACTACTTCTTCGGTCTTTCGTCTGCGGTCAACGCGCCGACGCTTGCTGCAGCCCGCGCGCAGGGTGCTGTCTTCGCCTATGGCAATTTCATCACCGTGGTCATCAATTTCCTGATCCTTGCCTGGATCATCTTCCTGATGATCAAGGGCGTGAATATGCTGCGCAGGCAGGTCGAGCGCAACGAGCAAAAGGCAGCGGAAGAGGCGCCGCCGCCGGCCGATGTCGCGCTCCTCACGGAAATCCGCGATCTGCTGGCCAGGCGTCCGGCGGTCTGATCAAGGCATCGCAGCCCCGTATTTTGCGAGGTTGATTCATAACGAAAATCGATACGGCATCACGCATTCTCATGGGATTTGCGCCCGGTTTTGTTTTATGAAAGCGAAAACCGGAGATCTGCATGTCGATTATGAACAGCCTCAGCCCGCGTGCCGTTTCGGCGCCAGAAAGCGGGATCGTCGAAGTCGTCAATTATGCCCGGGGCCGCGATGGCCTGCTGCCGCTCTGGGTCGGCGAGGGCGATCTTCCGACACCGGATTTTATCAGCCGGGCGGCAATGGACGCGCTGGCAGCAGGAGAGACCTTCTATACCTGGCAGCGCGGCATTCCGGAGCTTCGTCAGGCACTATCTGACTATTACGCCCGGCATTTCGGCATCAGCCTGCCGGCGGAGCATTTCTATGTCACCGGCTCAGGCATGCAGGCGATCCAGATTGCGGTGCAGGCATTGACGTCGCCGGGCGACGAACTGGTCTATCTGACGCCCGCCTGGCCGAATATCGCCGCTGCGCTGGAAATTGCCGGTGCCCGCTCCGTCGGGGTTGAGCTTCAGTTCGAGGGCGGCAAGTGGGCGGTCGATCTCAATCGCATCGAAGCAGCAATCACCCCGAAGACAAGAGCGCTGTTCATCAATACGCCATCCAATCCGACAGGGTGGACCGCCACGAAGAGGGATCTCGCGGACATCCTTGAACTTGCCCGCAAGCGCGATCTCTGGATCATGGCGGATGAAATTTACGCCCGATATTTCTACGCCGGCACCCGTGCGCCTTCTTTCCTTGATATCATGGTACCGGGCGACAAGGTCATGTTCGTCAATTCCTTCTCGAAGAACTGGTCGATGACCGGCTGGCGTGTCGGCTGGATCGTGGCGCCACCGGAAACCGGGCAGGTGCTCGAAAACCTGATCCAATATTCGACCTCGGGCGTTGCGCAATTCATGCAGAAGGGTGCGGTGGCAGCCCTCAACGAGGGCGATGGGTTTGTCGAGGCCAATATCCAGAAGGCGGCTCTTTCGCGCGACATCCTCTGCGATGCGCTGATTGCCACAAACCGCGTCGAGACGTTGAAGCCGGACGGTGCGCTCTACGCCTTTTTGAAGATCGACGGCGTCACCGACAGCCGCAAAGCAGCGCTGGATATCGTCGACAAGACGGGCGTCGGCCTGGCGCCCGGAACCGCCTTCGGCGCAGGCGGCGAGCTTTTCCTGCGAGCCTGTTTCCTGCGCGATCTGCTACAGGTCAAGGCAGCAGCCGACAAGCTCTGCGATTACATTCTGAAGCTTTGACGCTCAAGGCCCGGCCGTCGCAGCCGGACCCTTTTTGATGTCGGAAACGGTGGTTCGCTAAAATTGTAGCAAAGCCGGAAATCAGCCTCTAACCACAGCAGCAAACTTACCGGTTCAAAGGCGTCCGAACGGGTGCCTGATAAGAAGATCTGAAAGGAAAAACCGCGTCAGATGCCCTGTCCGATTAAACAGGGAACGGGACATGGCAATTTTGGTGACAGGCGGCGCCGGCTACATCGGCAGTCAGATGGTTTGGGCACTGCTCGATGCAGGCGAGAACGTCGTCGTGCTCGATCGCCTTTCCACCGGCTTTCGCTGGGCGGTCGCGCCTGCTGCGCGCTTCTACCTGGGGGATATCGCCGATGCCGAGGTCCTGAAGACGATCTTCATCGAGAACGACATCGAGGCGATCATCCATTTTGCGGGCTCCGCGGTCGTTCCGGCTTCGGTTGCCGATCCGCTTTCCTATTACGACAATAATTCCGGCAAGACGCGTGCGCTCCTGAGCGCGGCGATCGCTGCCGGTGTGCGCCATTTCGTCTTCTCGTCGACGGCGGCGGTCTACGGTCCGCAGAAGACTTCCGGTGCGGTCAAGGAAACAGCGCCGCTCAACCCGGAAAATCCTTATGGCCAGTCGAAGCTGATGACGGAGTTCATGCTGCGCGACGCTGCTGCGGCCTATGATTTCGACTATGTGGCGCTCCGCTACTTCAACGTTGCAGGTGCCGATCCGCACGGCCGCGCCGGACAATCCACGAGCGGCGCGACGCACCTCATCAAGGTCGCCTGCGAGGCAGCCCTCGGCAAGCGCGACAGCGTGCATGTCTACGGCATCGACTATCCGACGCATGACGGCACCGGCGTGCGCGACTATATCCATGTCACTGACCTTGCCGAGGCTCATCTCAAGGCGCTGCAGCATCTGCGCAAGGGCAAGGGATCGTTGGTCGCGAATTGTGGCTATGGTTCCGGCTATACGGTGCTCGACGTGCTGAACATGGTGGTGCGCCTGCACGGCTACGCGTTCAAGATTCATATGGCGCCACGCCGCCCGGGCGATGCCGCAAGTGTCGTCGCCGACGCCACCTTGGCGCATCGCGTGCTGGACTGGACGCCGAAATACGATTCCCTGGAGACGATCGTTCGCAGCGCACTGGACTGGGAGCTGGCGCTGATCAACCGCAGGGTCGGGGAGCTGCAGGGAGTGCACCGCGCCCTTGCCGCGGCTTCCTTCTAAACGCGATCACGCCTGTTTTTTGACGCAAAGTCCACTGGAACGAAGCGCTTCCTCTGTTTATTGATGGGAGGTCAATCGAGGGTGGACGGCGGACATGCAGAACAATCACGAACGGGAAGTCATTATCGAACGGCGCGGCACGGCGGGGATCATCCGCCTCAATCGGCCGAAGGCGCTGAACAGCCTGACGCTCGGCATGGTGCGCATGATCGACGCAGCGCTCGACGAATTCGCCTATGATGACGGCGTTGCAAGCGTGGTGGTGACGGGTGAGGGCGACCGCGGCTTCTGCGCCGGCGGCGATATTCGTGCACTTCACGAAAGCGGGCGCTCGGGTTCCGAGCTTGCGGAGACCTTCTGGCGCGAGGAGTTCACCCTCAACCACCGCATCGCAAGCTACGCTAAACCCTATGTCGCCCTGATGGATGGTATCACCATGGGCGGTGGCGTCGGCCTTTCCGCGCATGGGCGGCACCGCATCGTGACGGAGCGGACGAGGCTTGCGATGCCGGAAACCGGCATCGGCTATTTCCCGGATGTCGGAGCGACCTGGCTGCTGCCGCGCATGCCCGGCGAGACGGGAACATGGGCAGGATTGACCGGCCAGGAGCTGAATGCGGCGGATGCCATCTATGCCGGCCTTGCCGATTTTGAGATCCCGTCGTCGCGGCTGCCGGATGTCATCGACGCGTTGGCTCGGCTGCCGGTCGGGTCATCGCCGGTAGCTTGCGAGGCTCTGCTGAAGCATGTTGCCGGCAAGGCGACCGAAAGCCGCCTGCAGGTCGTTCGGCCGTTGATCGACCATGCCTTCTGTTTCGATCGCGTCGAAGAGGTTCTGGAAGCGCTCGCCGCTGACGAAGGCGAATTCGCCGCCAAGACACGGAAGACCCTGCAGATGCGCTCGCCGACGAGCCTGAAATTGACTCTGCGTCTGCTGAGGGAAGGACGGCAGAGCGTCAATCTCGCCGCCTGCCTGAACCGTGAGTTAGGGGCCTGTATGCAGATATTGAAATCCGCGGATTTTTATGAGGGCGTGCGGGCGGCGGTGATCGACAAGGATCGAAATCCGAAATGGTCGCCTTCGACCATCGAGGCGGTAAAGGCAGAGGTGCTCGCGCCGTTCTTCAAACCGGCCGATCGCCCTCTTGCCCTCTAGCGCCACATTCCGCGCATGCGGGCGCCGACATCGATGCGGACTTGGCGCGCCTGTTGCGCGGAGGCGCTTTCGCTCTTGACCTGCGGCCAGCCGCAGACCTCAAAAAATTGCAGCAGCGTCGCCGGGATGAAGCGGGTGCGCGAGGCATAGACGTGCCGGTCGCCCTGCGCATTCTGCCCGTGCGTGAAGAAGCGCTGCGGGGCGACGAGATCGAGATTGTCCCTGGCGCGCGTCATCGCGACATAAAGCAGGCGCCGCTCCTCCTCTATTTCCGCGCTGGTGCCAACGCCGAGATCCGACGGAATGCAGCCGTCGACAACGTTCAACATGAAGACCTTGGTCCACTCCTGACCCTTGGCCGAATGGATTGTCGAGAGGATCAGATAGTCCTCGTCGAGCAACGGCACGCCCGCCTGGTCGCTGGTCGCATCAGGCGGATCGAGCGTCAGTTCGGTCAGGAAGCGTTCGCGCGACGGATAGCCGCCGGCGATTTGCTCGAGCTGCAGGAGATCGGCCTGACGCGTTGCGGCATCCTCGTGCAGCCGCTCGAGATGCGGCTGATACCATTCTCGGACCAGGCCGATTTCGGCGGGCCAGCCGGCTTTCCCGGATCTCAGCTCCTGCATGACCGAAACGAAGGAGGTCCAATCCTCGCCGGCGCGCGGCGGGGCGGGCATGTCCGCGAGGGCCTGCAAGGGACTTGGATCCTCCGCCATCTGGTCGAGTGCCCGCTGGGCCGTCGAAGGTCCGACGCCCGGCAGGATCTGCATCAGCCGGAAGCCGGCGACCCGGTCGCGCGGATTGAGCGCAAAGCGCAGGACGGCCAGCATGTCCTTGACATGCGCGCTGTCGAGAAATTTCAGACCGCCGAATTTCACGAAGGGAATGTTGCGGCGGGTGAGCTCGACTTCCAGCGCGCCGCTGTGGTGCGAGGCGCGGAAAAGCACCGCCTGGTTCTTCAGCCGCGTGCCCTCTTCGCGGTTTTCCAGCACCTTGTCGGCAACATACCGGGCCTGGTCGGCCTCGTCGCGCACCGTGACGAGGCGCGGGCGCTCGCCCGATTGCCGCTCCGTCCATAGGTTCTTGGTGAAGCGCTCCGAGGCAAGATCAATGACGGCATTGGCCGCGGCGAGAATGGGTTGCGTCGAACGATAGTTGCGATCGAGCGTGACAATATCGGCCGGCGGGCTGAATGAGGCTGGGAAATCGAGGATGTTGCGGACTGTGGCGGCGCGGAAGGAATAGATCGACTGCGCATCGTCCCCGACGACGGTCAGCCCCTGTCCCTCAGGCTTCAAAGCAAGCAGGATGGAGGCTTGCAGGCGGTTCGTATCCTGATATTCGTCGACGAGCACATGATCGAAGCGGCCGCCGATATCCTCGGCGATCAGCGGTTCGGCAACCATCTGCGCCCAGTAGAGGAGCAGGTCGTCATAGTCGAGGACGTTCTGGGTCTGCTTGGCCTCGACATAGGCGGCGAAAAGTTCGCGGAGCTGCTTTTCCCATGCGGCACACCAGGGGAAGGCGTCACGCAGGACCAGGGGCAGTTCCGTCTGCGAATTCACGGCCCGTGAATAAATCGCAAGGCAGGTGCCCTTGGTCGGGAAGCGGCTCTCCATTTTCGAGAAGCCGAGATCGTGACGAACGAGGTTCATCAGATCGGCGCTGTCTTCCCGGTCATGGATGGTGAAGGCGGGTTCAACCCCGATCTGCTCGGCATAATCGCGAAGCAGCCGCGCGCCGATCCCATGGAAGGTACCGCTCCAGGCCAGCGCATCGGCCATGATGCCGGAATTCCTGCCAAGAACCTCAGCGCAAATCCGCTCGACGCGGCGCGCCATCTCAAAGGCCGCCCGGCGGGAGAAGGTCATCAGCAGGATGCGGCGCGGATCCGCACCCTTGACGATCAGATGCGCAACGCGGTGCGCCAGCGTATTGGTCTTGCCGGAACCCGCGCCGGCGATCACCAGAAGCGGACCTGCAACATGGCGACCGCCGGCAAGCGTGCCGTGTTCGACTGCCATGCGCTGCTGTGGATTGAGCTTTTCGAGATACATCCAGCCATCCGGTTGGGGCCCGCACGCAATGACGGCGCGGACAGATTAGGCGTTCCTTGAATGTTCTCGATAATGATTCCTGTCAAGCGCAAGCTTTAGTGAACGCCGGACACCACTTCCTGCCGCATGAGTTTCAAGCTCCGATCTGGCTGGAGAATGTAGGTTTCCCGCACCCGGTTGCCGCTTGAATTGTAGAAATTGTTGTAAACGGCGCTGCCGACGGGTGATTTTGTCAGTTTGGTTCGCGGCTGCCCGCCATAGGTCAAGCTGCCGGGAATGGGCGTGGGCTCCGATGCGCCGGAGGATGTGCAGGCGCACAGCAGAACCGCCGCGAGAATTGCCGAAATGATCACTTTCATTGAACCACCCCGGCTGTCGATCCGTTGCATATGGGCCACCTGCTACCGAACGCCAAGGGTGGTTTCAAAGACAATGCCTGATTGCCCATCAGCTTGGCGTGCCGGTATGCAACGGAAAACCGCTTTGGAGCGTCAAAGCCACTGCTGCGGTGGCGACCGGTCAGTTCGGTTCTGGCTGCTGGATCGTCTTCGGTGGCGTGTCGTCATTTCCCCCGCCCTTGTCGAAAGGTTTGACCACCAGGATACTGAGAATCGAGGCGATCATCGCTGCAATAATGACAAGCATCAGTGTTCTCATGGAAATTTCTACTTCGGATAACGTGATTTGGGACGATTCAATTAAACTTTTTCAAGCGAAAGAAAAGTTCCAAAAGATTCTCGCGAGAATGCGCAAGAAAAAGTGGGAACAAAAACTGCATCTCACGTGTTTGATCGTCTGAATTCAACGCCGGAGACTGTTATGAGGACGACATTCCGTCTGGGCGCTGCCGCCCTTCTTGTTGCATCCGCCGCATTTGCCACACCTGCATCCGCCTCACTCAAAACCGATATCGATTATTATTCGGCATTGCCGCAGGATCAGATTGCGCTCAATGAATATACCGCCGCGCCTGCCTGTGAGCCGGCCGACGCGCATTATCTGCCATCCTTCATCCGTGCTCCGGACGGCACCATCATCGGCGTCGGCTATCTCGAGATAGAAAGCGACAGCAACTGCTGAAAGCAGACTATGGGGATTCTGCCCGGACAAGGCTCGCCTGCGCATGGCTGAGGGAACGAGCCTCTGACCAATCATGATGGCTGCGGTATTTCACGGGTAGCCAGCGCTCGCGTGCAACGCCTTTGGAACGGGTTTCCAGCCTATCCTGCTTCTACAGTTAAATGAAAATGAACAACCATGCCTAAACGGCACAGGGCAGCAATTCCGATTACAGTCGGCCCGTAGTGCACCCGTCAGTGCAGCTTCAGCTTGGCTTCTTCCGCCGCCGCCAGAAACTCGGCGCGGGCCTCCTCGGCGGTCTTGCGTCCATCGAGCGCCGCGCGGCAGGCACTGCGGGCCTTAAGATAACGAAGCCCGCGGTTTGCGGGCCAAAGATCGGTAAGACATTTCAATGCATCGAACGGGCCGTTCACGGTTCGCGCATCGGCGTTTTCGAAGCCGACTTTGACCGGATTTCCCCATCTTTCCGTTGCCATAGGCGTATTCCTCCAGTGTTTACGCCAAAACGCGCATCCAGCCCTTTGCGTTCCCCTAACAAGGACCGTGCACACGGATATATTAGCGGGATATTTGTCGCCGGCAATCAGGTCGATCGCGGCAGATGCGCAAGATGCGACGGAGGATTGAATTTTTTGGCAGAAATGATGCCGGCGAGCCGGTCACGCCTGCCAGGTGACCGCTCGCTTTTGCACTCAGGGCGCTCTTAAAACCAGATGGACGTCTCGCGACCTTATCGAGGAAGTGGCGGGCAGCCGAGCCCGGAGGTCCCGGTTGCCGCGTCGTCCTGCTGCCCCGCTGCATTCGTGCAGGCAGGCGATGACGGGATCGCAGGGTTGACGCCGCTTGGGTTGATCGTGCTGCCGCTCCTGTTCAGATCGACGGCACCGGAATTGATCGTGCTGTTGGTGATGCCGGGATCCGTGCGGGTCGTGCCCGAGCCGGTATTGTTGGGAGTGGGAGCTATCGTCGTTCCACCACCGGACCCTCCTTGGGTGCCGGTCGTTTGTGCGAGAGCAGTGGTTGCGACGGCAACCGCCACGATCGAACTCGCGATAAAACGAATAAACATGAGGGCATCCTCCATTGTCTGTTCATAGAACCGCAGTCCGTGGGAGATGGTTCGATCACAAGGAGTTGAGCGAAAGCTGTGACCACGCGTCACCATGAGACGGATCACGAAAATGGCGCTTTACCGGAAAACTGGTGCTGCCGAGTGGGATTGAACCACCGACCTCACCCTTACCAAGGGTGTGCTCTACCACTGAGCTACGGCAGCAGGACCAGGACGCATGAGCCGGACGGCTGCATTGCGTGAACGGGGGGCCTATTGCCACAGCTTCTTGATAAGCGCAAGCCGCAAATTCCAACTTCGCATGTATTAAGGCCAAGGCCCTTTTTGCGTGAGGCGGAATCCGCTAAACATCAAGCATGGACGACAAGATCGAAAATGCCGCAAAGGGCCGCAAGGCAGTGATCGAAGAACAGGCGAAACTGCGCCGCGAACGCGCTGCCGAAAAGCTTCGCGAAAATCTCGCCCGCCGCAAACAGCAGACACGGGCGCGCCGCTCCGGCCAGGCGGACGAGACAAATGGGCTTCCTGCCGCAAAAATGGACGAATCGTAATGTTCGGTTCACGGCGAATTGAAGCGTGCCCGGAATTCGTCTAAAGACCCCCATCCCTTTTAAAGGCAGAACTTTCAGAAAGGCGGGCACAGCCCGTAAGCCCATATGGATCGTATCAGAATTGTCGGCGGTAATGAGCTCAATGGCATCATTCCGATTTCCGGCGCCAAGAATGCTGCCTTGCCGCTGATGATCGCCTCGCTTTTGACCAGCGATACCTTGACGCTCGAAAACGTCCCTCATCTGGCAGATGTCGAACTTTTGATGCGCATCCTCGGCAATCATGGTGTCGACGTTGCCGTCAACGGCCGCCGCGAGCGCCAGGAAGACTCCTATGCACGCACGATCCACTTCACCTGCCGCACCATCGTCGATACGACCGCGCCCTATGAGCTGGTCTCGAAGATGCGCGCTTCCTTCTGGGTCATCGGACCGCTGCTCGCGCGCGAAGGCCACTGCCGCGTCTCTTTGCCGGGCGGCTGCGCCATCGGCACGCGTCCGGTGGATCTCTTTCTCGAAGGACTTGCAGCGCTCGGCGCAAACCTCGAAATCGACAGCGGCTATATCAACGCGACGGCGCCGAACGGAGGCCTGATCGGCACGCGCTACACTTTCCCGAAAGTTTCCGTCGGTGCGACCCATGTAATGATGATGGCGGCAACGCTCGCCCGGGGCACCACGGTCATCGGCAATGCCGCCCGCGAACCGGAAGTCGTCGACCTCGCCAACTGCCTGAACGCCATGGGCGCGAAGATTTCTGGCCAGGGCACCTCGACGATCACCATCGAAGGCGTGCAGTCGCTTTCCGGCGCGCGCCACCGCGTCCTGCCGGACCGCATCGAGACCGGCACCTATGCCATGGCCGTCGCGATGACCGGTGGCGACGTCGTTCTGGAAAACACCGATGCAGCTCTGCTCGAAACGGCATTCGAGACCCTCCGCCGTGCCGGTGCGGAAATCTCGCCGACCAACAACGGCGTGCGCGTCAGGCGCAATGGTGCCGGCATCAGGCCGGTCGATGTCGTGACCGATCCGTTCCCCGGCTTCCCGACGGATCTGCAGGCGCAGTTCATGGCACTGATGACGCGCTCCTCCGGCATTTCGCATGTGACGGAAACCATCTTCGAAAACCGCTTCATGCATGTGCAGGAGCTTGCCCGCCTCGGCGCGAAGATTTCGCTTTCCGGCCAGACGGCGAAGATCGAGGGCGTGCCGCGGCTGAAGGGCGCTCCGGTGATGGCAACGGACCTTCGTGCTTCCGTTTCGCTGGTGATCGCCGGTCTTGCCGCCGAAGGCGAGACCATGGTGTCGCGCGTCTATCACCTCGATCGCGGCTTCGAGCGGCTGGAAGAAAAGCTCACCCGCTGCGGCGCGATCGTCGAGCGCGTCAGCGAATAGGCAAGGGAGGTTCTACGCCCTTTATTCCGGTTGCGCATTTAGCCGCGGCATCCTATTTCCCTTGTCGAACGCATCGCCATCCCGGCGGTGCGCAATGGACCCAGGGGTTTTGCCTGCATGACCGATTTGAAGCTTCTTGCGCTCGATAGCGAAGACCTTTCCGTGGTCTCCGCCCATATGCAGGACAGCGCCTTCAAGGTCGGGGACATGGCCTGGTCGCCGCGGGACGGGCAGTTTTCGATAGCCGCCAACCGCTTTGTCTGGGAAGATGCCCTCAACAAGCGCAAGGGCTTTGAGCGCCACCGGGCGGTGCTGATCTTCAAGCGCGTTCTGGCCGTCCGCTCCACCGGGATCGACCGCGAGCGGCGGGACGATGTACTGTCCCTGCTGTCCGTCGGCTTCGAACAGAAGGGCGAGGGGCCGGATGGCACGATCGAGCTGACGCTTGCCGGCGCAGCCGAGATCGTCCTCGACGTCGAATGCATCGAAGTGCAGCTTGCGGATATCGGTGGGGCATGGGAAACCGCCTCCAAGCCCCGCCACCCCGGTGCGTGAAGACGTCCCCGTGTCGAATTGAGAAGGAATATCTGCGTTGGCAATCTGGCTGGATCAGACATCGGACGGTTTCGAGCAGCGCTTCGCCGCGTTTTTGACAACCAAGCGTGAAGTTTCAGAAGACGTGAACGCGGCCGTGCGCACGATCATCGACGACGTGCGCGCCCGCGGTGATGAAGCGCTCGCCGAATATTGCAAGAAATTCGACGGCATCGATTTTGCCGATGTGCCGATGCGCGTGACCGAAGCGGAAATCGATGCCGCGGTGGAAGCAGTGCCTTCCGAAGTGCTCGGCGCGCTGAAGGTTGCAGCTGTCCGTATCGAATCCCATCATCGCCGCCAGCTGCCGAAGGACGATATCTACGAGGACGCCATGGGCGTCGGGCTCGGCTCGCGCTGGACGGCGATCGAGGCGGTCGGCCTCTACGTGCCGGGCGGCACAGCAAGCTATCCGAGCTCGGTGCTGATGAATGCGGTGCCGGCAAAGGTCGCAGGCGTCGAGCGCATCGTCATTGCGGTGCCGGCAACGGGCGGTGAGGTCAATCCGGCCGTACTTGCTGCGGCCAAGCTTGCCGGTGTTTCGGAAATCTACCGTGTCAGCGGTGCGCAGGCTATTGCCGCGCTCGCCTACGGCACGGAGACGATCGCACCGGTCGCAAAGATCACCGGCCCGGGCAACGCCTATGTTGCCGCCGCCAAGCGCCAGGTCTTCGGCACGGTCGGCATCGACATGATCGCCGGGCCGTCGGAAGTGCTGGTGATCGCAGACAAGGATAACAACCCGGACTGGATCGCCGCCGACCTTCTGGCCCAGGCCGAACATGATGCAAGTGCCCAGGCGATCCTGGTCACCGATAACGCCGAATTCGGCAAGGCCGTGGAAGTCGCCGTCGAGCGGCAGCTGAAGACTTTGAACCGTGCGGAAACCGCCGCCCGCAGCTGGCGGGATTTCGGTGCGGTCATCCTGGTGAAGGACCTGAAGGATGCGATACCGCTTGCCAACCGCATCGCCGCCGAGCATCTGGAGCTCGCGGTTGCCGATCCGGATGCGCTGCTCGACGGAATCCGCAATGCCGGCGCGATCTTCATCGGCGCCTATACGCCGGAAGTGATCGGCGATTATGTCGGCGGCTCGAACCATGTCCTGCCAACCGCGCGCTCTGCCCGCTTCTCCTCCGGCCTTTCCGTGCTCGACTTCGTCAAGCGCACCTCGATCCTCCGGCTCGGTCCGCAGCAACTTCGCGATCTCGGTCCGGCGGCGATCGCCCTCGCGGTCTGCGAAGGCCTCGACGCCCATGCGCGATCGGTCGCGATCCGTCTCAATCTCGAAAGGTGAGGCATGGCGAAGGGCGACTTCCGGCTCTCAGATATCGTCCTTGACGATACGATCGGCCGTTCGACGCCTGATGTCGAGCACGAGCGCGCCGTCGCGATCTTCGATCTCATCGAGGAAAACAGCTTCGAGCCAGTCGGCCACAGCGGCGGACCCTACCGGCTGAAGATTTCGCTGGTCGATTCCAAGCTCGTCTTTGCGATCACCACGGAAGACGGACGGAATGTTGCGACCCATATCCTGTCACTGACCCCCTTCCGCCGGCTCGTGAAGGACTATTTCATGATCTGCGAAAGCTATTACGAGGCGATCCGCTCTGCCTCGCCAAGCCGCATCGAGGCGATCGATATGGGACGGCGCGGCATCCACAACGAGGGCTCGCAGACATTGAAGGACCGGCTTGCCGGCAAGATCGAGGTCGATTTCGACACAGCGCGCCGCATCTTCACGCTCGTCTGCGTGCTCTACTGGCGCGGATGACGGCGATGGCGCCGGCTCCGACCACGGCAGAAGGAAAGGCGCCCGGCGCGATTCTCTTCATGTGCGGGTTGAACGCCATCCGCTCGCCGATCGCCGAAGTGATCGCCCGTAGCATCCTGCCCAGGAACACCTATATACGTTCCGCAGGCGTTCGCGCCGGCGAGCGCGACCCCTTTGTCGATGTCGTGCTCGATGAAATCGGCCTTTCGCTCGGGCGTCGCCAGCCTCAGACGCTTGACGAACTCGAGGATGACTACTTCGATCTGATCATCACGCTCTCGCCGCAGGCCCATCACGCCGCACTGGAACTGACGCGGTCGAGTGCCGTCGACGTGATCTATTGGCCGACGATGGATCCGACGGTCACAACCGGGACCCGCGAGCAGATTCTGGACGCCTACCGTGAGGTGCGTGATCACCTTGAGATGCTCATCGAAACACGGCTCGTCAGGAAAAATGGCGTCGCCGCGCAATCGGCGTGAAACAAAAGGAAGAAAGCCCGATCAACAAGGTTCACAAATGACCCCTGATTGTGTAGTTTCCGCGAAAATTTTAAGGCGGCCAATGCCGTCATCTCAACCGACAGGAAGAAAACCTTTATATGCCTAAAGAAGAAGTCCTCGAATTCCCGGGTATTGTGACCGAACTTCTGCCGAACGCGACCTTTCGCGTGAAGCTCGAAAACGAGCACGAAATCATCGCCCACACGGCGGGCCGCATGCGCAAGAACCGCATCCGCGTTCTCGCCGGCGACAAGGTTCTTGTGGAAATGACGCCTTACGATCTCACGAAGGGCCGCATCACCTATCGTTTCAAATAGGCTTGGCCCGGAAGCCTCAAGGGCTTCCGTTTCCGGTCGAGGGTCCATGGCGCTCACATACAAGCTCATTCTGGCTTCCGGCTCGCCGCGCCGTGTCGACCTGCTCAACCAGGCAGGCATCGAGCCCTCGCGCCTGATGCCGATGGATATCGACGAGACGCCGAGGAAATCCGAGCATCCCCGTTCGCTTGCCCGGCGCCTTTCGACGGAAAAGGCCGAAGCGGCCCTTGCCGCGATCAAGAGCGACATGGCCTGGAAGGGCAGCTATATCCTTGCTGCCGACACTGTGGTTGCCGTCGGCCGCCGCATTCTCGGCAAGGCCGAGTTCGCCGACGAGGCTTCCGCCTCGCTGCATCTGCTTTCCGGCCGCAGCCACTGGGTCTATACCGGCGTCTGCCTGGTGACGCCCGACCGCAAGATCCGCCAGAAGATCGCCGAGACGAAAGTGCGCTTCAAGCGGCTTTCCGGTTTCGAGATCGAGAACTATCTTGCCTCTGGCCAGTGGCGCGGCAAGGCGGGTGCCTATGGCATCCAGGGGCTGGCCGGCAGCTTCGTGCAGAAAATGGTGGGCTCCTATACCAATGTCGTCGGCCTGCCGCTTTATGAAACAATCCTGCTGCTGACCGGCGAAGGCTTCGACGTGCATAGCCGGTGGCCTGAGGGCTGAGCCCGGAGGAAGATCACCGTGCCCGAAGAGAATAAAACCACCGCCAAGGTCGAACCGCTGCGCAAGACGCGCCCTTGCCCGGAATGCGGCAAGCCCTCGCACCGCGATCACTACCCTTTCTGTTCGAACCGGTGCCGCGAGGTCGACCTCTCCCGCTGGCTGAACGGCGCCTATGCCATTCCGGTTGCCGAAGACGAGAAGAAGGCGGACTACGACGACGAAAAGTAGCGAAAATCCACAGCGAACCCCTTCAATTTGCTTGTGAATCCGCAAAATGTCCCCGGTTGGCAAAAAACTGTCATTTGCTGCTTGCCATGGCCGGACAAGATGCTATAACCCCGCTCGCTTCCGGGGCGAACCAAGGCCCCGCACTTCTTTCAACGAAGAATGTTCTGCGAAGCACGGATGCCCAGATAGCTCAGTTGGTAGAGCAGCGGATTGAAAATCCGCGTGTCGCTGGTTCGATTCCGGCTCTGGGCACCATAAAAATCCAGCAAATTCAATTGGATGAAAAAATGGAGCCGAAACACTTCCGGCTCCATGTGGCATTCATGTGGCAAATCCGCCCACGCCATGTGCCACCTAACCCAGTAAATTCGCTAGTCTTTCAGACCTTTGCTGCCTGCGCTTGTCCGACTCTTCGTCAACGAACAAGTGCCCATAGAGGTCGTAGGTGATTTTTATGTCGGAGTGGCCCATTTCACTTTGGACCTCCTTGGGATTGGCGTTGTCCGTTATGAGCATCGAGGCATGGAAGTGGCGGAGGAGATGGAAATTATAGAGCGGCTCCACAAGGGGTTTGCCGTCGTCGTCCCTCTGGATATCGCCATTCCTATCGAGGAGGGGGCTGGTTAGGCCGAGGCTGATTTGCAGTGGCTTCCATGCTCGATTGTAGATATTGGGAAGGCTCATAGGTTCGCCAGACTTGGTGGCAAAGACGAGCGAATGCCCTCCGGCCTCAAGCTTCCACTGCTTGAGCATTTGCAGGAGGCTGGCTGGAACTGGAATGCTTCTATAGCCCGCGTCAGACTTTGTGACTTCTGCCACATCGCCGTTTTCATCGGCTCTTTGCCTTACATGGATTTTTCCTGCGTCGAAATCGACCGCCCCCCATGGCAGGCCTCGAACTTCAGACGCTCGCATGCCGGTATGTATCGCCGTGGCGATGATGGCCCGATACCGCCTCCATGCCTTAGCTCTTTGGACATTCGGCTGAGCGAGGAGGGTGTCGAGTTCGGCCAGGATCAGGCGGATATGCTCCAAGGCTGGAACCTTTGCCTTTGTGATATCGCGCTTGTCCTTACCTATGGAAACTTCACGGGCGACGTTTACAGCCACCTTCTGTTGCGTCACGGCCTCGTTCAATATGCCCTTGAGCGAGGTCATGACCTTCCTTGCCAGAGAGCGGCTATGGCCCGCTAAGAGCTTCGCCTTGAAGTCGAGGATAACGGCCTGCGTTAGATCGCAGAGCTTCAGGTGGCCCAAGGTCGGCACGATATAGAGGTCTTTATGGTAGTTGTACTGACGGAGGGTCGAAGCTTCGGCGGGGCCCCTTTCTCCCCGGCCAACAGTCACAGCCGTAATCCAGATATCAGCCATATCCGATACCGTGATGGACTGGCTATCGGGCACATGCGTCTTTTCCCGAACGCCTTTGACATTATCCTCCCACCAAGCTGTTGCCTCCCTTTTTGTGGGAAAGTTCTTGTGGCGACGACGCATTTTCTTCGTCTCGGGGTCATAGGCGAAATAATCGACTTCCCATGCTTCGCGCGGTTCGCCTTTTGACGTGATCCATTTCCTTTTGTGAACTTTGGACATGGTTTCAGCGCTCGCCATCAATCAATTTTAAGAGCTTTGTTCCGTCTTCGAGACGGACGCACCTCACCGTATACATCCTCGTATCCTCCATTCTTTCGTGTGGCATGGATTATATCAGGGGGGATATCCGCTTGTCGCTGATTATTTAGCTCAAGCTAAAATAAAGGGGTGCCTTGGGACCCTCGGACCTTGACTGCTTGCGGGGCGGGTCGCTCCTTCGGTCGCTGCGCTCCGGCCCCTATGGGGGCCTCGCTTGCTCAACGCTAGCCCGCCTGCTCGCCGTCAACCCCTGCGGGGTACGGTCCTACCCAAGAGCACCCCAAGTCTCGACGCGCGGCGACATCCGATTGGTTCAAATGAACCGCCGAAACTCAATCCAAATGACGCACGGTGTCTGCACTGAGTGCAAACTTGCAACCATGGTTCGAGCAGCGATCAATTCATCCCACATGAAAAACCAGCAAATTATGGTTTTACCACTAGGACGATATATTCATACCACATGCAAACCCATGGTTGCGATCGATTTCGAAAAGGCGCATAGTGAACCTAATAACAAACGCGCAAGAAGTGAGTGCTCAAACAAAGAAAGGCAATGCCAAATGACCAAAAATGAAGCGAAATCAAGAGGTTCAAAGCGACATGCGCTAGCCGATGAAGTGGCGCAGTTCATCCTCGTAGTCAATGAGGACGACGTTGGAGAATTTCTTGCTGGTCTCCCGCACGAGCTAATCAAACGCTGCCATGTTCAAAGCTTTCACCGAGTTGAATATGACCCGGATGAAGATGACGCTGAAAGTGCGGGATATGCCGAAATAATCTTCGAAGACAAAGACGACGAAGTCGGACTCAAACTCACAACCGTTGCCTGCCCCACCGCGAATGGTGGGATTGGTAAGACTTAACTTGCGGAGAACCCCAAATGAACACCGCCGCACTGCAACAAGTCGTTACTGACCCGGATATCGTTTGGGGAGCAGACGAGATTGGCCGCGTGATCGGCCTCGATCCCGGCAACAAGTCCAATCGCCGTAAGACGTTCTACGTGCTGGAAACGCGAGAACTGAATGGCATTCCGGTCAAGAAGGTCGGGCGCACTTATATCGCCAGCCGCACAGCTTTGCTGGAATGGGCGAAGGGAAAGTGACGGAATGAAAAAAGCCCCCAGTGCTGAAGCTGAGGGCTACAAGCCAGAAGTGCAGGAGAAGCACCGCAGCGAGCCGGTAGCGCATGCTCTGCTGACAATCCCTGTTCGAGGCGAATGTCAAGCAGCCGCACCGTCAAAAGCATGGTGCGTAAGTCAAAGCTAACGCAATAGCAACCCGGAGAACCGACCATGAGTACCATCGAAGGATACCACGAATACGTCGTCCCTGCCCATGACAACTACTGCGTGGTGGAGCCTGTTTGGACCGGCGACACAGTCAGCAAGGTCTGCAACATGCCGGTCATCGCATGGCTCATCCAGACCGATGGCGATGGCGGGTATCGATGTGCCGACCCTGTCCCGATCACAGTAAACGGAACGCGCCGCGACCGCTTCGTCCACAACGAATTGTCGCAACGATACGAGCTCCCCGGATCACCGATCAGGTTCGAAGGTACGCAACAAGTGAAGGATTGGTACACGGACGGAAATATCGGCAAGACCGAATAACCGCACCAATGCCGCGCCCGCAAGCGCGGCGGAGGGGAGGGAACAAAAGCGAGGTAAGGCAAGGGGCGATCCCGCCCAAAAGCAATGTCGAAATGAACGATCTACAGAAGGCAATCGTGACCGACACTGAAGAGTTTCTTGAGTGGAGGGAGCAGCTTGTCAAGAAGTACGAATATCGACCGCAACTCGTCGATGCCGCGATCTTAATCGCCGTCTCCCAATGCGTGGACGGCGCTTTAAAAGAGCAGGTATTGGAGGCGCTGAAAGCTGCTTGAACCTTTGGAAGGGGCTTGGCGCTTTGACGCCGGACGCGTCCTTGCTTCTTCTTCCGCTTTGACTGACTGCGGGTCTCCTCCAGCGCCTTCGGTCGGTCCTGGCCTGAGAGCTTAGCTCCCTCTTTCGGTCAGATCCCGCGAGGAATGGTCCTGACTCCGCCGTCCTCGTGGAACTTTTTGCCAACCACCTGAGCAAGAGACCGGCGACATGGCTAATAGCACAAACCCTCATGAAAAACAGCCTCAGAAGGCCACCACGCGAATTCGAGGCAATGGCAGGTCTAGGACATCATCCGACGCCTCGAACGCGGGTCAGCGGGCAACGTCGGGCCGCGAGCGATTTACATTCGAATGGTTTAACGATTTCGAGGATGAGAGCCTGATCAAGGAATGGCTCATAGACGATGCTTTTGGCAAGGGCGAGTTCACGACCATCTACGGAAAACCCGGAGCAGGTAAGTCAATCATCATGACCGATATGGCCTGCCATGTGGCGGCTGGCATGCCTTGGCATGGCAGGAGAGTGAAGCAGGGCTTCGTGGTCTACGTCGCCGCTGAGAGGAAGGATTTGACCAAGCGGCGCATGCGCGCTTTTCAGATACACCATGACCTGAAGGATTTCGTGCCGCTCGCCGTCGTCGGCGGTCGAAAGATCAATCTGTTAGACAGCAAAGTTGCCGAGCAACTGGCAACAGAGATTAACGAGGCCGCGAGCGACAAGGGTCTGACCCCTGCTTGGATCATCATCGACACGCTGAGCCGCACCTTCGGCGGCGGCAACCAGAACGACAGCCAGGATATGGCAAAATTCATACAATCCTGCGACCAAATCATCCACGCAATGACCGGCAGCCCGCACGTCACGGTCATCCACCATACCGGCCAAGCAGACGGCAGCCGGGGCAAGGGCGCGATTGATCTTGACGCTTCTGTGGACGCGAGTTTTCTGGTCAAGCAATTGGGCAACAACTGTTTCGAGGTGGAATGCGACGGTTCCAACGATCTGGCAGAAATGAAAGTGCGCTTTGCACTTGAGAGCGTGGTGATCACGACGGACAAGCAGGGGAAGGACGTTCCGGCTCCTGTGGTTGTTCCCATGGAGGGCGACGACGCGACCGGCGATAAACAGGAACTGACCAAATCCGAAGACAGCGCCCTGAATATCCTTCATCGCCAGATCGAACAGCGCGACGGCGAATGCTCCGAACAAAAGTGGCGGCAGGCTTGCTATACGGAATGGAAGGCAGGGGAGGTGCCGCCGCCGACATTTGAAGCCCACAAGAAGCGTTTCGACCGAGCCAAGAAGGGGCTTGACGGAAAGGGACAATTGACGCGTCGCGATGGCATGTACGTCTTGGCGAAGAATGCCTGATTTCCAGTCTTTTCCGGCAGGGGCAGCTACAGGGACATAGGGACACATCTATAGATGTGTGTCCCTAATGTCCCCTTTCAGTATGCTCAGGTACAAAAGAGACAATGTCCCTAGTTTGTCCCCGATGTCCCGCCACCAAAACAAAGGCCGAGCGACGATCTTGGGGAGGTCCGTACCGCAGGTTGACGGCTCCGAGCGGGGGCATAAGCTTAGCGGAGCAGCCCTCCGTAGAGGGCGGCGCAGCGACCGAAGGGAAGCGCCCTGCGAGGGCAGTCAAGGACCGGGGGTCCCAAGTCGGCGCGATGGCCGCGCACACTGCTGCATTGCGACAACCGCCCCCCCGGAGACGACAATAGGATAGGTAAGGAGGTTGTAGCACTTATAGGTTGCAGTAGTCCCAGAATTCAAAAAGTGCCGAAACGGCTATTGCCCCCATGTGCGTAGGTCGAGGCGACCCACCCCCCGCCTATGGGAATAAAAGCCTTGGAAGCCCCCGCTGGAAAACACCCGCCAAAAAAGACCCCTATGCATTGCCCAATGATATCATGTGGTTAGCAAGGGGCATACTCGCGACGGACAAGGGTGGCCCTCGAACCATGCCAAAAAGGAGGGTGGGGGTATGCGTGCCTGCCAATTGACGCCGACGCTCTTGCGTCGAGGGCACTGAATAGACTTAGACCAGCGGATAGGATATCAGCAACTCATGTTCTAAACGATTGATTTAGTTGTAGGTATTTATTCATGTGGCAGGCGTGTGGCAATCATTACTGGCCTTTGAAGCTGGACATACATCCGATTGGCGCATCCGAGACCTTTTAAAACCCAATGGCGGAATCGACGTATTCGATTTTTTTTCAGGCTGCGGAGGAATGTCCGCAGGTTTTGTCGCGGTAAATTCTGCAGTTCCTGCGTATCGGCTGGCAATGGCAGTCGACTTGGACGAGGACGCTAACACAACCTATTGCACCAATCTCGGTCTGAAGCCTAAAAAGATTGATATAGCTCGCTTGGCTGAGGATTGCTCCGCAGCGAAAAAGCTTATCGATGACGCTCGTCAATCGCTAAGCGCGCCCTTCGTCATGATCGGGTGCGCCCCATGCCAAGGGTTTTCGTCTCATCGAAACGCGGTTCGCGCCTTCAATCCAATCGTGATATGGTGTTGGGTAATTTGTCGAGGGTTGCTAGAGCACGCGCTGATTAAGCGCTCGGTGAGCGTTTGCTGCCGGCTTGATAACGGAAATAAATCACGGTGCGGGCGTCAGCTTTGTCAGGGCCTCAGGCGGGTTTGCCGTCGTTGAAAACGCCGCGCTTCTTCAGAACGCTGATGGCTCCGGTGAGCACGCCAACCCCAACCATCAGTGCGGTCAGGACCGACAGATAACCAAGATGTTGCGTCGGATCCGGTGTCGCGAGATATTCGCCGGCTTCCACCGCAATGAGTGCGATCAAAGCAGCGCAAGTGGTCGAATAATCCTTGGCGATGACGCGCTTCACGTTGAATTCCATGCCTTCGGTGGATTCGGCAAACTTTCCGAAATGGGGGATCCAGCGCGGCACGTCCTGGCAATAGGCGCGATACCCATCGCCAAATTTGTTTTCCAGAAACGCTTCTTCCGCGTAAATGATGCACTGATAAATGAAGGCAAACATCGCGATGCCGAAAGCCAGCACCCAGAGGCTGCCGTGCATCAGGAATACGCCGCTGTAAATCAGCATGTTGCCGACATACAGGGGGTTGCGGCAGAGGCCGAACATTCCTCCAGTTACTAGGTCCTTGGCATAGACCTTCTTGTTGCGGCCGCCGCGCTTAATATAGGCATAACCGATAACGGTGGCGCGAAAGATCAGGCCCGCAAGCACGACGCTGAGCGCAATGAGATCTGTTGCTTCCTCAAGAAAATGACTGCCCAATATCTCAAATCTCGGCCGTGCTATCAGCAGCAATCCCACGATGATGACGGGGAATGCCTGGTTGCGGAACCGGAAGAAAAAGTTCCCGATGCCGATCATCGTTTGCTTCATTTGAATTCCTAATCTTATTTAACAGCGATAATGCCGCAGAAATTGTACCAGCGGAAGAAAACTTCGATTTGGCGAAATCCCGTCTCTTTGAGCAACTGGATATTTTCTTCCAGGCGGTAGGGGATCAGCACATTTTCCAGCGCTTCGCGCTTTTTCGATATCTCGATTTCCGAATAGCCGTTCCGGCGCTTGAAATCGTAGTAGTGGTCGATGAAAAGCCGATTGAACATGGTGTCCTCGCTGGTGAGCTTCTCGATGAGAAGCAGACACCCCTGATCGGTCAATCCGGAATGAATCCCCTTGATAACGCGCTCGCGATAAAGCGGGCGGACGAATTGCAAGGTTAGCAGCATGGTGACGACGCTGGCGTTCGTCATCGCAAGACCCTGATGAAGATCGCCGACCCTCAGATCGATCGGCCTCTGGGTTCCTGCCTGCTTAATCTTCGCTTCGGCCTTTTCCAGCATCTCTGGTGCGTTGTCGATACCGATGAAGTTGACGCCTTGGTCCAGAAAGGCATCGAGCATCAGCAACGTGGTCGCCGTCGAGCAGCCGATATCGTAGAGGTTGGTATCGGGCCTAGCGAAATCTCGCGCCAGTTCGCAGACCATGCGCTGCATTTCTTCATAAAAGGGTACGGACCGGCTCACCATGTCGTCGAAAACCCCGGCCACCGTGGCATCGAAGGCAAAGTCCCCTATGGGCTGGCCCTTGCGGAGGAACACATCGTCCTTGCGTTCGATGTGGAGCACCTTGCTCAAGTCTTTTGCCGCCATTGTTTGATCCTCGGGTTTGGTCTACGAACGTCTCGGTCTTTGTATTTGAGCGGACCACGCCGGATGCGTTCTTATTGCAGTACGCTTGCTGCACTGACTTCCTCAGCTTGCCGCGCTTAGTTCGTCGCGACGAATTTCCGCATGACATGGGCAGGCAATAAGGCGGCATCGTGACGTCCAATCGCGTGAACTTGCGCCGGAACGCGATCTTACCCCCCAGCGTCGAAGCCAATAAGCGCCGCCGTGGCGTTATGATCTCTTCATCCGACATGACACGTTTTAAACTGCGGCCTTGTGTGCTTCGTGCGCGGCCCTCCAAACCTCACGCGCGGCATCGATATTCATAGCGGCTATGGCAAGGCCGACGATCACGTCAGGCCAGACAGATTGCCAAACATAGGCGGTGACGAGGCCAGTCAGAACGATCGCCACGTTTGCAACGGCATCGTTGCGGGCGAAAAGAAAGGCGGCCCGGGCGAGGCTGCCGCTGTGGAACCGTCCCAGCAGGAAAGCGCAACTCCAGTTAACGATCAGAGCGACCGCCCCCGTCAGCGAGAGCGTAGACGGCTCCAGCGGAATGGGGTTATTGAATTTGCTCCAAAGCGCCCAGAGCAGCGCTAGAGCGGGGATCATCAAGATTCCCGCAAGCCCCATGCCCACCCGCCCCCGCGCCTTCATCGACCATCCGTGCGCGAACGCAATTAGGATGATGACCAAGGCGTCCTCCAGGAAATCGACGCTGTCGGCAAAAAGCGAAATTGAACATATGGAGAGGGCGACGGCGAACTCTACGCCGAAAAAGCCGAAATTGAGCAGCGCCACGATCAAAACGTTACTGCGAACGCGTGGATTGGAAAGATCGCATTCCATTCGACATTAGCTATCGGGCGAAGCTGACAGCAACCTGAATGGGCCAGTGTGGGGCGGAACCTGATAGTTGGACGGAAACTTGGAGCGTGTGACGACCTCGCCAGCCTTGGTCGGATCGCCCATTAAGACAGCGACTTGAGCCCTTTCGGCCGCCTCGGATTATCGTCCATACCGGCTTTTCAGGCGCACTGCGCACGTCCCGGCGCGGTCCTGGTTGAATTACCGGCTTCTCACGGCCATATGATCGGCAATGTTCACCAACGCCAAAGAGCAGGCCGGACTTGAAAGTGTGCATCCAATGCAGCCCAAGGAAATACAAATTCGGGCAGTTGGTGACGCCGGACCCTTCACACCGGGGGATCAGAATGGCAATTTCAGAACGCCCACCTTTCATCGCCCGCTGGAGCGAAGTTGAGCGACCGGACGACTCGCACTATGACGAAGACGATGAGCTGATGAGCATCGGCGCACCTTTCGGCAGGCATTTCGGCTTGACGAAGCTAGGCATCCATCATGAGAGACTGCCACCCGGTCGCCGTACGTCCTTTCCACATGCCGAAAGTGCAGACGAGGAGTTTGTATACGTCCTGGAAGGCGAGCCTGATGTTTGGCTCGACGGCCATATCCGTCGACTGACGCCGGGCGATGCCGTTGGATTTCCAGCAGGCACGGGGATCGCGCATACCTTCCTTAACAACACTGAAGCCGAGGTCCGCCTGCTCGTTGTGGGCGAACGGAGCAAACCTGAGAACCGCATCTTTTACCCGCTCAATGCTGACCGCAGAGCGTTACACGAGGATTGGTGGGACGATCATCCGGAGCGCACCTTAGGTCCTCACGATGGGATGCCGGATTTGGTACGGGCCGCTAAGGCTGGGAAAGAACCCGAATAGGTCCGCCACATTACGGGCAAAGGTCCGGGTACAGGTCATATCGCGCCTACGACAATACGTTCCAGCCCTATGGCGGTCCCCGCCAGCAGTGCTATTCGCCCTGCCGTTGAACTTTCGCAGCGATCCGGGGTGGCGTGAGGTCGCGGCTGTTACGTGCTGCGGCCCTTTCTTTGGAGCGGATGCATGGCCGCAGCAATCAGCCGTTGACGGTGGCGTGCTGGCCCGGGTCCATATTATCCCTAATCGGCACTCTTAGCTCCCCTCTTCTTCCGCCCTGTCCCCCTCCTATTCCCAGTCCGTATCACAGACCGAGTAATTGGCACACCTCCAAACCCCGTCAGCATTCCCACAACTGGCAACATCGCCACCCACTGTTCTGGCCTCAGTGCCGACGCCAATATATCCCCCTCCAACGCCTTCGATATGGCTGCATACTCGTCCCTCTGACGCGACATCCTATAGTCATGAACATAACCATTCGGAGGGCGTGTCGGCCTAATCCTTGGCATCGAACTCCTCCAAAATGTTCACGACGTCCTCACGATCAATCTGGTCCGCCAATTTCCTAGCCCTCGCCAAGTGGTCGGGCGTCGGTGGCACCTGCATCCTTGCCGCTCCGCAATACGGGTCTAATGCATTGCGAGACATGATCCAGTCTTCAATCAGCCCAACAGTTGTAAACCACACCCCTGCTCGGTTCCGAGCTACAGGGAAACCCTCTTCCAGCCTCCATCTGGCGAGGGTCTGGCGAGTGACGCCAAAAAACGCAGCGATGCGATCCAGCCCCATCACTATCGGACTTCCGACTTCCCGCATCCGAGCTTGGTTTATTCTGCGTGTCATAGCTTTGTTACCCACTTACCAAGGGCGTCCGGCACCTTGGACCGGCCGCTTCGACCGGCATAGTGTATTATATTAGATGTTGCGTAACTATCCACCAGCAACACAGCCCAGCTGGGAAACGCCCCTCTTTCGCAGGCACAGGAAGCCCTCGCTAGTTCCAACCTAGGCTGGGGCTTTTTTCTATGTGGGATATAAGGGTTTCATTAGTGACAGCATGCGGCAATCATGTGGCATGGAGCCAACCGGACTGGTTGGGACACCATTGTAATTGTTGTGATAATTTGCGACTGGTTGTCAGTCATTCCCACATGCGAAATTAGCGATCAAGTGGATAAAAAGTGTTATGTATCAAATACTTAAAGGAAACATGGCCGTGCCATCAAAGGCGGATTGAAAATCCGCGTGTCGCTGGTTCGATTCCGGCTCTGGGCACCATAAAAATCCAGCAAATTCAATTGGAGGGGTGATCGTGCAGTTGTTCTGCGGCCGGGGCACGATGACGTGAGCCCGTGCGGCAGAGCCTCCCTGCTTAGAGCCTGATTGAAGGTGCCTTAGGGTTCAGCGAATTGGCCAGATCAACGGCCATCCCATGGTCCAGCTTACCGAGGACAATGCCGTTCACGTTGGCTGTCCTGCCGGTGTGCATGTCGAAGACGGACCACTGGTCGCCCTGAACCTTCTTCGCGGTGAAGCGTGGGTTGATTGGAAATCTCATTGTTCCTCACCTTATTTGTTTCGTTCGAGGGGAACATAAGAGATTGCTCATCGACCTGTTACCCCGGTGAATGCATAGCTGCCATTCAGGGGTCAGATCGAGGGTGGCTGAAGACGGATGTCGAAGCGTCTGATCAGGCCGTTCTCTATCCGAAAAATATGGCCGCCCATCTCGTCGAACAGCAAGGTGCCCTTGAGGTCGCGCGCGGTCAGGTGGACCTCGACATCGGTCGTTCCATCCGCACCGATCGAGAAGCCGACCGGCTCCGCGTGGGAGTCGATCGTCGCCCATTGTCGCGTCCAATAGTCGCGAACGCCATCGTGTCCGTAGACATGCCCGCCCTCCAAGCCGTTGGCCCACATGACATCTCGGTGCAAGAACGCCAGCACCGCTTCCATGTCGCGGGCGTTGAAACGGTCGTAAAGGTGCTCAAGAAGTTCTGTGTCGCTGGTCATCGCGCGCTCCTGACTGCCCCGAAGGGCAAGGGTAAGCTCGTCGAGCGGCTCGGGCAAGTCTGGGCCGGGACCGGAATTTCAAACTGAAACACCACAGAATCCCCATCCACCGCAGCGGCCAGTCCGGTGAACACCTCGTACACCCTCCAGCAACCGTCAGGGTTCTTAACGCGACCCCGGAATGTTTGATAAAGCCTCAATGTCAGCAGGAACCGAATGATCCATTGTCACGGCATCCACAATGTCCATGGCGGTGGCCTCATCAAGGCGCTTCAGGGTCACCGTATGATCGACGACAGCGACTTCGCCGGTCTCCGTATCGAGGATCGACCAGGTGCCTTCCCCTCGTGTCTGGCGGTATACTGAGGGCAAATCGGAAATATCATTCTGCGATCCCTACAGTTAGCGTTGAGGACGCCCGCCTCCCTCCTTACAGATCCGCCTTCGGTGCTGGTCTTCCGCTTTTCCTCGACGTTGAGGATAATCACAAGATCATTGGCAACATCGTGGGGTAACCGATTGAGATCCACCCCGTGCAGCGGCGTTGATCGCTCTTGCTGCGTCTGCAGCACTGCCGATTGCGACCGTTCCTATCGCCTGCTCGGTCGATGGATCAATGACTTCGAGCCTCCTTAGAATCTCGGGTTCGATCCAGTCACCGTCGATATAGAACCTGTGAGCGTTCTTCATGGGATCCCTGAATGTTTGGCAGTTGACTGTACTGGCGGATAATCGAACGTTTCCGGGCCATTCATGATCGTGGAGAAGAGGCTGGTTTGACCATTGACGCGTCACACGAGACGCTTTTTCGCTGCGGCCCAGACTAAAATTTGAAGGCGTCACCGCTCAGAAATCAGTCACTTTCCCCCAGGCAGATTTTAAGAAGCGGTCTGGATGGTAGGGCCGAGGATCGACGATCGGCTCACCGCCTGTGACCATATCGGCAATCAGGTGACCCGCGCCCGGCCCGATGCCGAAACCGTGACCGCTGAAGCCGGCGGCCAAGATGAAGCCGGGAACGCTCGCTATTTCGCCGATCCCCGGCACCCCATCGGGGGTGCTGTCGACATAGCCTGCCCAGGCGGCAGCAATCTTGGTGTTCTTCAAAGCAGGCAACAATCCGAGGGCGCGCGAATGGGTAATGCGAATGGTCCGTTTATCGATGGCCGGATCGAGGATGCGCATGCGCTCCATCGGCGTGGGCGCGTCCAGCCGCCAGCGTGCCAGTGTCTCATGTCCAGAGCGAATTCCCTCCAAGCCACCCGGCGCTAGGCTGCGCCAGCGCCGGACGAACATTGGCAGGAACTGCGGCGCGAAGCGGAACTGTTGCGGCGTCAGATCGACGCGGCCGCCGCCGCTGATTGCAAGGGTATAGCCGCCGTCGCGGCGACGGGTGGCAGAAACGGCCGTCGTATGTAGCGCGTCTGGCAGGCCAGTGGCGCCAGGCGAGACGGAAAGGATCGAAGAGCGGACAGAGGCTTGGGGAAAGCGGATGCCAAGTTGATGGCAGAACGAGGAGGCCCAGGCACCGCCGGCAAGGACCGCGATTTTAGTGCGAATTGTGCCATGTTCGGTGACAACGCCGCAGACTCGACCACCTTCGGTCTCGAGACCGCGGGCGGCACAGGATTGGTGGACCGTTCCTCCGAGCTTCAGGAGCGCGGCCGCGACGGCCGGTGCTGCGGACGCCGGATCGGCGGTGCCGTCGGTCGGCGAAAAGACACCACCCTTCCAAGTCCTGCCGGTCGCGCGGCCGCGCTCCGTCGCCGCGGCACTGTCGAGCATGTGTGTTGTGACCCCGCTGGTGCAGGCGAAGTCGCGCCAGCGCGCCCAGCCGGCCAGTTCCTCGTCATTGTTGCTCAAATAGAAGAGCCCGCAGCGGCGAAAGCCCGTGTCCTCTCCCGTTTCGGCGGCAAAGCTCTCCCAGAGGTCGAGGCTCTTTGTTGCCATGGGCAGTTCGCGAGCGTCGCGGTTTTGCTGGCGGCACCAGCCCCAGTTGCGGCTCGATTGTTCCGCTCCGATCCGACCTTTTTCGACGAGCGCTACCTTCAACCCGCGCTGGGCCAGATAATAGGCCGCAAAGACACCGACGATGCCGCCGCCGATGATCACCGCGTCTGCAGCAGCGGGCAGCTCCGTAGATGTAGCGACAAATCTCAGCGGTGCAGGCATGGCATGGTCTCCGTTTCGAACGCAGTCTAGCGGTTTCTTTGCCCCAGCGTTGCCGGACTTCGGGCGATGGCAGCAGAAAATTCTGTCTTGTCAAATGTGCTCAGACCTTTGTGCTTGAACACATGAGGCAGAATGAATCGACAGACACGTTCTATGTGTTAGGTTCAGCGAAAGGTGTCCCCAGCAGAATCTGCTGCGCCATTGGCTGAGGTAGAGGATCCGAAAAGGTGGCCCATGAAGCTAGACAGGATTGACATCAAGATTCTCTACGAACTGCAGAAGAACGGACGCATCACCAATGTGGAGCTTGCCGAGCTTGTTGCTCTCTCGCCGAGCCCCTGCCTGATGCGGGTGAAGAAGCTCCAGTCGGAGGGTTACATCGGAGGCTACGCTGCGCAGATCAATGTCAGCAAGCTGGGTCAGACGCTTACCGTATTCACTGAGATCACGCTGAAGAACCACCGGCAGGTAGACTTTGCCCGGTTTCTCGCCGCGATCGAGAAAATTGATAATGTGATCGAGTGCCACCTGGTATCTGGCGGGTACGATTATCTGCTGAAATTCGTGACTGCCGGAATCGGCGAGTATCAAACTATCATGGAACGCCTCACCGACATGGACGTCGGCATCGACAAATATTTCAGCTTCGTCGTTTTGAAGTCGCCCATCGTAAAGGCGCACATGCCACTGACCAGCCTGTTTCCGATGTAAGGCTGTATCTTGCTTTGCGTATGCTTTCCATATCGAAACGCCGTCGCCTCAGCGCCGGCAATAGGCCCGAACCAACTCCGCGTCCTGCTCGAGTCCGTCGAGCCAGGCGGGGTCGAGCTTCGGCACCGAGGAAAAGAGCAATTGCGAATAGGGGTGCTGCGGAGTCTTGACCTCGGCCGGCGTGATTTCCTCGACCTTTCTGCCGCCATACATCACAACGATCTCGTCGCAGATCGCCTCGACAACGGACAGGTCGTGGCTGATGAAAATGTAGGAGAGTCCGAGGTCGCGTTGCAATTCCTTGAGGAGGTCGATGACCGCGGCGGCGACAACAGTATCGAGTGCCGAGGTGATCTCGTCGCAAAGGATCAACTTCGGGTCAGCGGCCAATGCACGGGCAAAGTTCACGCGCTGCTTTTGACCGCCGGAAAGCTCTCCCGGGCGCCGGTGGCGCAGATTGCGCGGCAGGCGCACCATATCGAGCAATTGGTCGATGCGGGAGCTCCGCGCCTTCCTGTCCATGCCATGGTAAAAGACGAGAGGTCGGTCAAGGATGTCCTCGACGGACTTTGCGGGATTGAGCGCGGTGTCAGCATATTGGAAGACGATTTGCATCTGGCGCAGTTGGTCGCGCGAGCGCTCGCGTGCGTTGCGGCCAAGTTCCTTGCCATCGAAGACGATCTTGCCGACGGCGGCCGGCAAGATGCCGGCTATGGCGCGGGCGAGCGTCGACTTTCCGCAACCGGATTCGCCGATGATGCCGAGGTTACGACCCTTCTCCACCTTGAGGCTCACATGCTCCACGGCGCGCACGAGCGGCAGCCCGTCGCTCTGACGCTGGCCGTAACCGGCGACAAGGTCATCGATCCTTAGAAGCGGAACGGGCAGAGCCTCCGAAGGATTGACAGGCCCGCGCGCCTTCGGCTCGAACGCGGCGAGCAACTCCTGCGTATAGGGATGTTTCGCAGCGCTGAGGATTTCCTCGGTCGTGCCGGTCTCCTGCGTCTCGCCGCCTTTCAGAACGACGATGCGGTCGGCGATCTGGGCGACGACAGCAAGGTCGTGCGAGACATAGACCCCGGCGATCCCGCCCTTCTTCATGACGGCCTTGAAGGCGCGCAGCACCTCGATCTGCGTGGTAACGTCGAGTGCCGTCGTCGGCTCGTCGAAGATGACGAGCTTGGGGTCGCCGATCAGGGCCATGGCGGCTGCTAGGCGCTGCAACTGCCCACCGGAAACCTGATGCGGATAGCGGCTGCCGATCGTCTCCGGCTCGGGCAGCGACAGTGCGCGGAAGAGCTCGACGGCATGGATGCGAGCGTCGTCCGGCGACATGAGGCCATGGATGCGGGTGACCTCTATGACCTGGTCCATGATGGTGGCGGCAGGGTTAAAGGCGGCGGCAGCCGATTGCGGTACGTAAGCGACCTCGGTGCCGCGTATCCTGGCGCGCTGCTTTTCCGTGAGCGCGACCAAGTTCTTGCCGGCGACTGAAACAGTGCCACCCGAAATACGACAGCCTGGGCGCGCGTGACCCATCAACGTCAATGCAATCGTGGTCTTTCCCGAACCGCTTTCCCCGATCAGGGCGACTATTTCTCCTTCAGCGATTGTCAGGCTGACGCCCTTGATGATCTCGACGCGCCGTCCGGAATCGGTGGTTGCTTCGACCTTCAGGTCACAGATTTCGACGAGATTGGTCATCATTCGCTCCGATCTCGGATCTTCTGCGGGAGGTTGTCTATCAGCAGATTGACGCTGATCGTGAGGCTGGCGATCGCAAGCGACGGGAACATGACGGCCGGTGCGCCGAAAGGCAGGCCGCCGATATTCTCGCGGACAAGTGCGCCCCAGTCGGCATAGGGCGGCTGAACACCGAGGCCGAGGAATGACAGGCCGGATAAAAGCAACACGATGAATACGAAACGAAGGCCCAGATCAGCGAGCACGGGCCCGACGATGTTGGGTAGAATCTCGGATCGAATGAGATAGAGGGTGCTCTCCCCACGGATACGCGCGACGGTGATGAAGTCCATCGCGTTAATATTGACGGCAAGTGCGCGAGCGAAGCGGTAGGATCCAGGAATGTAGATGACCGACAGCGTCAAAATCAGCACCGGGATCGAGGAGCCGACGGCAGCAACGACCACAAGCCCGAAGAGCTTGCTTGGTATGGAGTTCAGCGCGTCGAGGAAGCGGCTTAAGATCGTATCAATCCAGCCTCCAGTGACGGCGGCGATCATGCCAAGAACCACGCCGCTGAAACAGGCGATCGTCACGGCTGCAAGCGAGATGCCGACGGTATAGCGCGCGCCCATCAGGATTCGCGAGAGCATGTCGCGGCCGAGATAGTCGGAGCCGAACCAAAGATCCCGGCTCATCGGGCCGAAATAGTCGATATCAATGATTTCACCGACCGGGTAGGGGATTACGAGCGGCGCGAAGATGGCAACGAGCGACCAGAACAGGATGATCGCAAGGCCAATCATGCCCACGACGTTGAAGCGATAGCCAAACCGGATTCCAAATTTCCGGGCGGGTGTCGACGTGCTTGAAGTCGTCATTGTCATCGGAGCCTCGGATTGGAAAGAATGGCGATGATGTCGGCAGCCGTGATCAGGATTAGGTAGCCGAGACAGAAGATCATCGCGCAGCTTTGGATCAGCGGTAGGTCGCGGGTGGCGACGGCGTCGACCATGAGCTTGGCAATCCCGGGATAGTTGAAAATCGTCTCAACGATGATCACGCCACCCAGCAGATATGAAAGCGAGAGTGCAACGGCATTAACGATCGGCCCGAGCGCATTGGGCAGCGCGTGACGAAAGACAATGCGCGGTCGGGAGGCCCCCTTGAGTAGCGCCATCTCAACATAAGGCGTGTTGAGCGTCTCGATGACTGCAGCGCGCGTCATCCTTATCATCTGCGCCGAGACGACGAAGGTCAGCGTGATCACCGGCATGGCATAGACTCTCAGCATATCGCTCAAGCTGTGGACCTCGTTGGCGAAAGAGAGCGCCGGCAGCCACTTCAGGTAGACGGCGAAGATCAGCACGGCGGAGGTCGCGACCATGAATTCTGGGACGGAGATTACGCCGATCGTCAAAATGGTGACAATCCGGTCATAGAGCGAGCCGCGCAGCATGGCAGCGGTGATTCCGAGCGTCAGCGCGATCGGGACCGAGAACAGGGCGGTCACGCCGGCAAGCTTCATGGTGTTGATGAAACGTCCGGCAATAAGATCGGCAATGGGCATGTCGTTGGCATAGGAGGTGCCGAGATCGCCATGCAACAGGCCGACAATCCAGCGCAGGAAACGGAAGAGCGCCGGTTCGTCGAGGTGCATCGCGGTGCGCAGACCGGCGACGGCCTCGGGTGTGGCAGCCTGGCCGAGAAGGATGGTTGCCGTGTCGCCCGGCAGCAGTGTCGTCGCGAAGAACACTGCGAAGGAAACGATCAGCAATGTGACCACGGCAATGAGCAATCTGCCAAGGACAAGCGATAGGACCGGGTTTTTCACACGCGTTCCCTTTCAGCGTTCGAGATGGTGTTCCGCATCCAAAGATGCCCGGGGCTACGCCAGTGCGGAGAGCCCCGTGGCCAGTTGCTTCGTCAGGCTTCAAGCCAGACGTATTCGGCAAAAGCATAGCCCATCTGGCCGCCCAGCGGGTTCGCTTCCAGGCCTTTGAGTTTGGCCGTGGTGGCATCGACGTTCGAAATATAAGCCGGAATGATCGTGCCAGCTTCTTGGGCGACCATAACCTGCATGTCGTTGTAGATGGCCTTTCGCCTGTCCTGGTCGAGCGAACCGCGCGCCTCGATCAGCATCTTGTCGAACTTCTCGGACTTGTACTGGCTCTCGTTCCACGGCGCTTCGGAAGCGTAGAGCAGCGAGAACAGGATGTCCGGTGTCGGGCGCGGATTAATGTTGCCGAAATGGACGGGGGCCTTCAGCCAATAATTGTCCCAATAACCGTCGGACGGAACGCGCTGGACGTCAAGCTTCATGCCGATTTCGGCACCGGCCGCCTGGATGATCATCGCCATGTCGATTGAGGAGGTCGCTGCGTCGGAGGCGATCACCGGGATGGACTGACCCAGAACGCCGGCCTTTTCGAAATGGAACTTGGCCTTTTCGGGATCGAATGCCCGCGCCTTTAGGTCTGCATTATGATAAAAGTTCGCGGGCGACACCGGCTGGTCGTTGCCGACCTCAGCCAGCCCCCGGAGCGCCGACTTGACGATCTGCTCGCGGTTGACGAGAGACTTCATGCCTTCGATGAAGTCCCGCTTGCTGCCAGGCTCCATGTCGAGCCGTATGTTGAGATCGGTGTAGTTGCCGGAAGTCGTCTTCGACAGCACGAAAGCGTCCCCCTGCGTCTCGACCAAGCGCATCGAGCGTGGATTGATCGAGGCGGCAAGATGAATGTCACCCGAAAGCAGTGCGTTGACGCGTGCATTGTCGTCGCTGATGGCAAAATACTCGAAGGAGTCGACGTTCGGCCCCGACTTCCAGTAGTTCTTGTTCTTGACCCCGATCGACCGCACGCCGGGCTCGAAGGCTTCCTTGACGAAGGCGCCGGTGCCGTTTGCCTTCGAGAAATCGGTGGTGCCGTCGGCGACGATCATGAAGTGGTGCATCGATAGGATGGTCGGCAGGTCCGCGTTCGCATCGGCGAGGGTGATCTCGACGGTCTGTTTGTCGACTGCCTTGAAGCCCGTCATTTGGGCGGCGATTTTCGCGACCTTCGAACCGACCGCCGGGTCGAGATGGCGCTTCAGCGAAAAGATGACGTCCTCTGCCGTCAGCGGCTTGCCGTCGTGGAAAGTAACGCCGCTCTTGAGCTTGACGGTCCAGGTTTTTGCATCCTTGGATTCGATTGCTTCCGCAAGCTCCATTTGTGGGACGCCGGCCTGGTCGAGGAAGGTGAGACGATTGTAAAAGGAGCAGCAACGGACATAGTCCGTCGAAAGCGATGCCTTGGCCGGGTCGAGCGTATCGGCGGTCGACGACGACCATCCCGCCGCCTTCAGCGCGCCGCCGGAAACCGGCGTGGCGGCGACCGCCCGCGAGGCGCGACCGAGGATGAGGCCGCCCGCCGACATCGCCACACCGCCGGCCAGCATCATGTGAAGCAATTCTCGACGCGTCGCGCCACGGCGGATGGCATTTTCGACCATCGTGTCGTCGGATGTGGTCCAGTTTGTGATCTTGTCGTTCATGGCATTCCCCTTTTCGTGGTTTGATTGGCAGGTCTTTTTCTTGGTGCGGAGTTCAGTCTCGCGTTCAAGATTCTCATTCACCCCGCGCAGCGGCCACTGCATTGGCGAGGCCGGCCATGGAGGTGAAGTGGTAGTCGGGCTCGGTGAATTTTGCCGGCTCAATGGTGCCGCCATATCCTTTCTGTCCGTGGCGTCTTTCGATCCAACAATTACTGATCCCTAGCTCCCGCGAAATCCCGATATCGTGGTACTGGCTTTGGGCAACATGCAGGATTTCGTGCTTTGAACTTCCTTCAGAGGCTACGAAGTCGAAAACCTTCTCGAAGAAGGCGGGGTCGGGCTTTTCAGTGCCAGTGTCATCGGCGGTAAAGGCGGCGTAAAACGGGCTTCCCAGTTCCTTGGCGAAGAAATCGAAGGCCCAACGACGTGCATTGGTCATGGCCACCAGGCGGTAGTCCTTGCCGAGCTGTGCCAGTGCTTCGGCGCTGTCGCTAAAGGCTTTCCAGCGTTTTGCGGAATCGCGCAGCCGCTCGCCGTATTTCCGCTCGACCGGCAGGCCGAGCTTTGGCGCGATCGCCAGATAGACGCGAACGAGATCATCCGGGAAGAGGTCGGCATCCCTGGAGTAGCGCGCTGCTCGGTAAAGGCTCAGCGCCTCTTCACCGTCGATGGCGACGCCCGCGTCAGCGGCGATGCCGGCGAGACACTCCGTAAGACCGCCCTCGAAATCAATCAGCGTGCCGACGACATCGAAGGTCAGATACTTGAAGTCTGGAAGGCTCTTGCGCATTTGCAAATCCCCAGTTCTCGGCCTTCCAAGGGAGGGCCGGCTACGTGAAGAAGGATATTCTGTTCCCTGGCGGGATGATGTTCCCGCTCTTGGTGAAAAAGGCACATGCTCCTGGGATCCGGCCTTTTTCTGGAATTGAGTTTGGCAGCTGTCCCGAACCAGAGTCTCCGAAATTACGCCGCTGCGCGGCACAAAATACCGAAGATGACGGTTCGGCGACATTTTACGGTCGGCATTCTCAGCCCATAAGGGCACGCCGGACGTCGGTGTCCGCGAGCGTCTCGTCGAGCGTCTGCCGTGTGCGTTCGACGATTGCGTCGATTTCCGCTTCCGTGCAGCAGAGCGGGGGGGCGTAGCCGAGCACGCCATGGGTGAAGGCGCGGATGACGAGACCGTTGTTCCAGGCACGGTCAAAGATGCGGCGTGCCGGCTCGGCGTCAGCCGGCAGGGGTGTCTTGCGCTCTTTGTCGACGACGAGCTCGACGGCAGCCAGCATCCCGCGGCCGCGGACATCGCCGACGAGGGGATGATCCTTCAGGCTCTCAAGCCCGGCCATCAGGCGCGCTCCTGCCTTCCGGCCGTTTTCGAGCAGGCCGCCCTCGTAGAGCCGCAGAACCTCAAGGCCGACGGCGGCGCTGACGGGATGGGCCGAATAGGTATAGCCATGCCCGACAGCAGACGTGCCGGCGCCGTCGGCGATCGTCTGGTAGACATGCTCGGACATGAAGAGGGCACCCATCGGCACGTATCCGGAGGTGAGGCCTTTGGCGACCGTCAGGAAGTCCGGCACGATCTCGTCCTCTGAGCAGGCAAACAGCGGGCCGGTACGGCCGAAGGCGGTGATGACTTCATCGGCGACAAAGAGGATATCGAGATCGCGGCAGAGGTCACGCATCGCCTTCATCCAGCCTCTGGGCGGCACGAGCACGCCGCCCGAGCCCTGGATCGGTTCGGCATAAAATGCCGCAACGCGATCGGCGCCGCCCAACTCTTCGATCTTCTGTTTCAATGCGGCAACAGAGGCAGCAATGATGGCCTCAGGGTTAGGGCCGGCGGGGTTTCGATAAGCATAGTGGGAGGGAATCTTGTGCTGCCAGTCGAAGGGCAGGCCGAAACCGGCATGAAAGGCTGGCAGGGCCGTCAGACCGGCTCCAACTGTCGAGGAGCCGTGATAGCCCTGTTCGACTGAGATGAACTGGTCTTTCCCGGGCCGTCCGCGCGCATTCCAATAGTAGCGGATGAAACGGATCGTGCTGTCGACGGCATCCGAACCGCCGAGCGTGAAATAGACATGGTTGAGGTCGCCTGGCGCACGCTCGGCGAGTTCGGCAGCGAGCCGGATTGCCGGCTCGGAGCCGAGGCCGAAATAGGCGGTCGCGTAAGGAAGCTCCCGCATCTGCCTTGCCGCGGCCTCGACGATGCTGTCATGGCCATAGCCCGCATTGACGCACCACAGGCCGGCAAAGCCGTCGATCAATTGCTTGCCGCTCGCATCGGTGATGGTTGCGCCGGAGGCGGATGCGAGAACCCGCACGCCCAGATTTTCGTGGCTGCGATAGGAGGCGACCGGATGAACGAGGTGCGCGCGGTCGAGTTCGATCAGGGAATTGCTAAACATGACGGTCTCCAGGTCAGCCTAGGGCTTGGTTGGCGAGGGCAAAAGTGGCGGCAGCACGATCTGCGAGGTGGTGGATCTGCGGCTTGGCCATGGCGATGCCGCCGCCGACGTGGGCGAGGCCTAGTTCCACGAGCCAGGGCGAAAGGTTGCTGTCATCCGTAGTGTCGACCCTGAGGAAGCGTCCCGGTCGCTTCGCAATGAAATGTCTGACGAGTGCTTTGGCATCGGTGAGACTGGCGGCGACGACGGGGCCAATCACTTCTCCGCGGCCGAAGGTGCGAAGTGCTGCGTAACCGGAAACGCGGCCGTCTCGACGGATGACGGCGAACTCGCCAACCCCGGCGACATAGCTGATGAGCCGTTCACGATCAGCGCCGAAAGCGACACGGTCCAGTTCGGCGATCGCAGGAAGGTCGGTGGCGGCCGCGTCCTGGGTTTCCGTTGGCACGGCGATCTCTCCGACAATGCCTTGGTGCTGCATGACGATGCCGATCTCACAAAAGCCAAGCTTTTTGTAGAGAGGCAGGCCTTCGGCCGTCGCCACGAGCCTCAGCGGCCTGTCTGCCGCGATCTGGAACGCAGCGTCCATGAGCCTGCGGCCAAGACCGCGGCCGCGCATCGCCTCGTTGACGATAACCATGTTGATTGTGGCACACTCCGCCCGATATGGCGTCATGAGCACGGTGCCGACGACCTGTCCGTTCTCGACCGCTACGAGCCCTTCGCTGAGCGCCAGTGCCATCTGCCAGTCTTCCGGCCGGTGCGGCCAGCCTGCCTGCCGAGAGAGGTTGACGGCAGCCCCAAGGTGTTCCGGGCCGAACGTCACAAGGTCGATCTGACTTGCTTGCATTGGAATGTCCTTCGTTTCTGCTCGCAAGTGTGAGGCAGTGCCGGCCGGAAGATCGTCTGAAGGACACGGCCCGGACGGTATCTTATGGCTTTGCAGCCGCATGCCGCCGCATCTTATGCTGGCTGGGACGCGCGCGAGAGATGCGTTGTCCCAGAAGAGAGCGCAAACCGCACCCAAGGCGCACAACCTTCTGCCAAAGCCGGCTTTGGATACGAAAGAATCTGCTTTGATCGTTCGGATTTCAGTCGAGCTGCAGGATCAAGCTGGGCCTATGATGGCTACAGATGAAACCGCCACAGTTTAGGATCAGGTCATGACTCACTTCCGCCCGAAATACATCACCTTCGACTGCTACGGCACGCTGACCAACTTCCAGATGGCGGAAGCGGCGCGCGATCTTTACGGCGAAGAGCTCGACGAGCCGCACATGGCTGAGTTCATCAAGAACTTTGCCGCCTACCGTCTCGACGAGATCCTCGGCGATTGGAAACCGTACAACGAGGTGGTTCACAATTCGCTTGAGCGGACCTGCAAGCGCAACGGCATAAAATTCCACGAGACAGCCGCGCAGATGGTCTACGAGCGCGTGCCGACCTGGGGGGCGCATCCGGATGTACCGGAAGGTCTTGCCAGGGTTGCCAAGGAAATTCCGCTGGTCATCCTTTCCAACGCGATGAATTCACAGATCATGTCGAATGTCGAAAAGCTCGGCGCACCATTTCATGCCGTCTATACCGCCGAGCAGGCGCAATCCTACAAGCCACGCTTCAAGGGCTTCGAATACATGCTTGATATGCTGGGCTGCGGGCCTGAGGACATTCTTCACTGCTCGTCCTCATTCCGCTACGACCTGATGTCGGCGCACGATCTCGGTATCAGGAACAAGGTTTGGGTCAATCGCGGCCACGAGCCGGCCAACCCCTATTACGGCTATGTCGAAATCCCGGATATCTCGGGCCTGCCTGGCGTCGTCGGGCTCTGACGGGGACATGGCGATGAAGTTCAAATCCTACTGGCACGACACGGCGCCCACCTTTCAAGGCGCCGTGCAAGGCCCTGTCGAGGGACATTATGACGTCGCCGTCATCGGCGCCGGCTTCACCGGGCTTGCCGCGGCGCGCCACCTTGCGAAAGCGGGCGCCAAGGTCGTGGTGCTGGAGGCGGAACGGATTGGCTGGGGGGCATCGGGACGCAATGGCGGACACCTCAACAACGGCCTTGCTCACAGTTTCCTGTCCGCCAAGGCTGCACTCGGCGTGGAGCGGGCCGTCGCCCTCTATAAGGCGTTCGACGATTCCATCGACACGATCGAGGCGATTGTCGCCGAGGAGGGGATCGACTGCAATTTCCGTCGCGCGGGAAAACTGAAGCTCGCGTCCAAGCCGCAGCATTTCGATGCCATTGCCCGCAATTTCGAGGCTGTCCACGCCGAGGTTGATCCGGACACGGCACTTCTGACTGCGGCTGATCTCAAGGGTGAAATCGGCTCGCCTTTTCATGGCGCCATGCTGTCGAAAAAGAGCGCGATGATGCATATGGGGCGCTATGTCGTGGGGCTTGCCGATGCCGCCGCTCGCCATGGCGCGATCACCTTCGAAAAGGCAGCGGTGACCGATCATCGGCAGGGTAACGGACGGCACAGCCTGACGACGGCTCGGGGGGCAGTGACGGCCGATCACGTTCTCGTGGCGACAGGTGCTTACTCGCCTCCGATCTTTGGCTACTTCCGCCGCAGGATCGTTTCGGTCGGCAGCTTCATTATCGCCACGCGCCCGCTGACCGATGCCGAAATTGCAGCGACGATGCCTGGAAACCGGACCTGCGTGACGTCGATGAATATCGGCAACTATTTCCGGCTGGCGCCCGATAAACGGCTGATCTTCGGCGGCCGCGCGCGGTTTTCGGCGACATCCGACCAGAGTTCGGATGCAAAGAGCGGAGAAATCCTCCGGGCGAACCTGCTTCAGATTTTTCCGCAACTTTCGGGCGTTGAGATCGACTATTGCTGGGGCGGGCTCGTCGATATGACCAAGGACCGTTATCCGCGTGCCGGTTACGTCGATGGTGTCTGGTACGCCATGGGCTATTCCGGCCACGGGGCACAGCTGTCCACGCATCTCGGCATGATCATGGCCGACGCCATCCTCGGCAAGGCTGATCGCAACCCGGTCAAGGGCCTCGACTGGCCGGCCGTACCTGGCCACTTCGGCAAACCCTGGTTCCTGCCGTTGGTCGGCCTGTACTACAAGACGCTGGACCGGTTTCAATAGCAAAGGTCAGCGAGAAACGAAAAGGTGCAATCTAAGTTAGCTGCGGATTCATAGCAATCCACGCAGTTTTCGTAGCATCCGCCGACCTTCTGTCGCTAGGACTTACTCGACGCGCAGCACCAGGCCGGTCGCATCGGTGACGAAGGTGCCTTTGGTTTGGTCAAGCATCACCAGGGCATTGCCAAACGGATCACGAACGACGGCGCAACGGCCGATCGGGATGTCGAACGGCTTCTTGATGATCGTGCCGCCCGCTTCGACGAAGCGCTCCAGCGCGGCGTCGACACTGTCCACAAGTAGGTCCACCTCGGGACCCAGATCGGTATGCAGGACAAGCTCCGTGTCCGTTCCTGGCATTCCCAACCCAGCTGCCTCTGGCGATCTCCAGAGAAGCGGATGCCCAAGGGCTTCGGAGTAGAACCCCAGAGCGGCGTCCAGGTCCGCCACCTTGAGCATCACGCAATCGATCTTGTGGAACAGTGGTCCGCTCATAGCACTTCCGGCGTATGTGGTGGGTTCGGCAGATAGGTATGGATGAGCGTGTCGAACAGCTCGCAGCCGAGGACTTCACCATCCTCGGTGAATCTGCTGCGGCATCGACAGCGCTGGCGGCCGTTCCCGTCGCGGCCGTGCTTCACGACATCGGTATGGCCGCAAAAGGAACACCTGCGGTTCTCGAGCACCATCTGGGTCCGGCGTTCGATGGAAATGTCACCGAGTCGAGCACGAGCCAAGCGCCGCAGCAGTTCGGAAAGGTCGAGGCTTTGCGCCGGATCAAGTTGCTCCGCCACGCTCGCCTTCAGCCTCTCGACCTCCAGATCGTCCATTTTGCCGCTCCAAAAGCGGCCGCAACACTACGCTCCAGCCCGTTCCGGAGCAACCGAATCGGCTGAATCCACAGCTACCCAAATTGCGTCAATGAGACAGGGCGCCAGGCTGAGTTCACCGGCGCCCGTCTCCATTCGCTCTCACCGGTTGGTCAGGCGAGCCCGCCGATGTGAAAGCTTTTCATTTCGAGATATTCCTCGATGCCGCATTGCGCGCCCTCCCGGCCAAGGCCGGACTGTTTGACGCCGCCGAAGGGAGCGACCTCGGTCGAAATGGCCCCTGTATTCAGGCCGATCATGCCGAATTCGAGTGCTTCGCCGACACGCCAGGAGCGTTTCAGGCTCTCTGTGTAGAAATAGGCCGCAAGGCCGAAAGGCGTGGCGTTGGCAATGACGATTGCCTCTTCCTCGCTGTCGAAACGGAAAAGCGGGGCAACAGGTCCGAAGGTCTCTTCGCTGGCAAGCTGCATGTCTGTCGTCGCACCGCCAAGCACCATAGGTGCGGCATATTGATCGCCTGCCGGCATGGAGCCCGCGGTGGTGAGGATCTTTGCTCCCTTTTTTACCGCATCGTCCACGTGACGATTGATCTTCTCGATCGCCGCCTTGTTGATCATCGGCCCGATATCCGTGCCGGCATCCGTGCCGGCCCCAACCTTCATGGCCGATACGCGCGCGCAAAGTTTGGCGGCAAAGGCCTCGTAGACACCCGACTGGACGAGAAGGCGGTTGGCGCAGACGCAGGTCTGCCCGCCATTGCGGAATTTCGATGCGATTGCGCCTTCCACGGCAAGATCGAGATCGGCATCGTCAAAGATGATGAAGGGCGCATTGCCGCCGAGTTCGAGGCTGAGCCGCTTGACGCTGTCGGCTGCGCCGCGCATCAGCAGCGAGCCGACGCGGGTCGAGCCGGTGAAAGAGATCTTGCGGACGGTCTGGTTCGCCATCAGTTCGTCGCCGATGGCGGCCGGCATGCCTGTGACGATATTGATCACGCCCTTGGGGATGCCGGCGCGCTCAGCCAGGACCCCAAGGGCTAGTGCCGAATAGGGGGTCAGGTCCGATGGCTTGACGACGACCGTGCAGCCTGCGGCGAGCGCCGGCCCCACCTTGCGGGTGATCATCGCATTGGGAAAATTCCACGGCGTGATGATCGCCGACACGCCGACAGGCTCCTTCAGAACGACGATCCGTCGGTCGGCCGTCGGGGAGGGAATGGTCGTTCCGCCGATGCGGCGCGCCTCCTCGGAGAACCATTTGATGAACGAGGCGCCGTAGCGGATTTCGCCGCGCGCCTCCGCGAGCGGCTTGCCCTGCTCCCGGGTGAGGATCAGCGCCAGATCCTCGATATTTTCGAGCATCAGATCGTGCCAGGCCTCCAGCAACGCGGCACGCTCGGCATTGGTCTTTGCGCGCCAGGGACCAAAGGCCTTTTCCGCCGCGGTGATTGCCGCCCTCGTATCGGCTCCGTCCATGTCGGGCACCGTGCCCAGCACATGCTGCGTCGCCGGGTCGATCACCTCGATCGTGCACCCGGCTGCCGCCCCGCGCCATTCACCGTCGATCAGCCCTTTTTGGCGAAGCAGGCTGCTATCTCTCAATCCGTTCATTCCATCCTCTTTCATCAGAGCATTCCGTTTCTACAATTCCGATCGCAAGGCCGCTGTGTACTTTTGCTGGAATTGCTCTAGTCGAGTGCCGAAAGCACCGATGCCGTGATCGCGTCCGTCTTGTCCTTGCCAGGAACTGCGCCGATGCCGCGTGCCGTCGTCGTCCCGATTGCGGCCATCACCTTTCCGGCGGCAGCCGTTTCTCCGAGATGCTCCAGCATCATCGCGCCTGACCAGATGGCGGCGATCGGATTGGCGATGCCGAGATGGGCAATGTCTGGCGCCGAGCCATGGACGGGTTCGAACATGGAGGGCGCCGAGCGGTCCGGATTGATATTGGCGGAGGCTGCAAAGCCGAGTCCGCCCTGGATGGCGGCGCCAAGGTCGGTGAGGATATCGCCGAACAGGTTGGAGGCGACTACGACGTCGAGGCTTTCCGGCGCCATGACCATGCGGGCGGCCATGGCGTCGATATGATAGCTGGTCACCTCGACATCGGGATATTCGGCGGAAAGCCTCTGGGTGATCTCGTCCCAGAACACCATTGAATATTTCTGCGCATTGGACTTGGTGACAGAAGCGAGCTTGCCGCGACGTGCGCGCGCCTGTTCGAAGCCGAAGCGAAGGATGCGCTCTACGCCCTTGCGGGTGAAGATCGAGGTCTCGACCGCCACTTCATTGTCAGCGCCCTGATGGACGCGGCCACCGGCGCCGGAATACTCACCCTCGGTGTTTTCGCGGATGCAGAGAATGTCGAAGGCGTCCGCCTTCAGCGGACCTTGAACGCCCGGCAGCAGCCGGTGCGGGCGGATGTTGGCATATTGGACGAAGGCCTTGCGGATGGGCAGGAGAAGCCCGTGTAGCGAGACCGAATCCGGCACTTTCGCCGGCCAGCCGACCGCGCCGAGCAGGATGGCATCGAAGGATCTGAGCGTTTCGATGCCGTCGGCGGGCATCATGCTGCCGTTCTCCAGATAGAAGTCGCAGGACCAGGGATAGCTGGTTGCATCAAGAGAAAATCCGTTCGGGCGCGCCGTCTTTTCGAGCACGGCCCAGGCTGCTTCCGTCACGTCGCGGCCGATTCCGTCTCCGGGCAGAAGGGCGATCTTGTAGGTTTTCATCGCAGGTCCTTACAGGCTGATGAGCACGCTTTTGCTCTTGCGGTTGGCAAGATAGGCTTCGCGGCCGAGATCTTTGCCGATGCCGGACTGCTTGTAGCCGCCGGTCGGCAGTATGTGGTCGCGTGAGCGACTGAAACGGTTAACCCAGATAGTGCCCGCCTGCAGGCGGCGGGTGAGCCGGATCGCTCGGGAAAGATCGCGAGTGAAGAGTCCGGCCGCAAGTCCATAGGTTGGGTGATCGGCCAGCGTCAACGCCTCCTCCTCGTCGGCAAAGGTCTGTAGGGTGAGGACGGGTCCGAAGATTTCTTCGCTGACTGCTGGTGAGAACGCGTCGCGAACGGCGATCAATGTCGGCTGGTAAAAATAGCCCGGCGCATCCATCGGTGCGCCGCCCAACAAGCATTCGCCCCCCGCCGAAACAGCTGACTCGACAATGCTGTGGATGCGGTCCAACTGGCGCTTGGATATGATCGGCGAATATTGGCTCGTCTCGTCCCAGGTCGGCGCCGCCTTCACCATCTTCATACGCGCGACGATCGCTTCGGCGAGAGGTGCAGCAATGGATTCCTCGACGATCAGCCGGGAGCCGGCGACACAGGCCTGCCCGGCATTGGAAAGTATGCCTTGGGAAATTACCAAGGCGGCCTTGTCGAGATCGGCATCTGCGAACACCAGTTGCGGGCTCTTTCCACCGAGTTCCAGTGTCATCGGCTTGACGCCCGTGCGGGCGATATTGGCCATGATGGCAGAACCGGCTGCGGTCGAGCCGGTGAAGCTAATCTTGGCGATCTCCGGGTGGCCGGTAATGGCATTGCCCGTGACCTGGCCGTCGCCAAGGACGATGTTGATGAGACCTGCCGGCAGGCCGGCCCGGATTGCCAGTTGGGCGAGATAAATGGTCGAAAACGGCGTCATTTCGGACGGCTTTAGAACCACCGCATTGCCGGCCGCAAGTGCCGGACCAAGCTTCCAGCCAGCCATGGAAACAGGAAAATTCCAGGGCGTGATGGCACCGACGACGCCGTAAGGTTCCGCCATGATCATGCCGAGATTGCTATCGTCCGTCGGCACGAGATCGCTTCCCTCCTTATCGGCGAATTCGGCGAAGAAACGGATCTGCTCTGCGGTGACGGCAATGTCGCCGGAGACAAGCTGGCCGACGGGGCGTGTTGAGGAAAGCGCTTCGAGTTTCGCAAGCGTTTCGGCCTCGCTCTCGATGAGGTCTGCCCAACGCTGCAGCGCGACAGTACGCTCGCGCGGGCGTACGCCGCCCCAGTTGCTCACCTTCAAGGTCTGTTTGGCGGTTTGGACAGCGCGATCAACCAGGTTCTCGTCAGCGACCGGGCAGCCGCCATAGGCCTTGGCATCGGATGGGCGATGCATGTCGATGACGCCTTCGGCCGCTACCAGCCGGTCGCCGATGAAGTGTCCGACCGGCAAGGGAAGTTTGTCCGGATCAAAGCTTAGTGTCATTGCGCGTCCTCTGCGTGGCTTAAAGGCGAGGATAGGGCGATAACAGAAGCAGCATGCATCGACTGGCGATGCCGGGACGGCGGAAAATTACGTTTTGCGTGACGCCGCAGTCGAATCTTCGGCGGTGGCGCCGATGCTAGATTGCGAAGCGCCGTGAAAAGCTTGCCTGAGGCAATCGGAAAACGATGCTACGAACCGTGACTGCGGCCGGGCCTGGTTGATCGTGAGCGACACGGGCGTCGGGACCGTCGGACGAAAAGGGCGGGAGACAATCCCCTCGATTGGGCTCCATAGCGCAAGTTCATCGACAAGCGCGATGCCAAGTCCCTGACGGACCAGCGGCAGGGCGCCGACCGAGGACGCGATCTGGATCGAGACGTCGCGCCTCTGGCCTTCCGATGCGAACGCTTCATCGAGAGCCGCGCCGAATTCCGCATGCGAGCCATAAGAGATGAGCCGGCGGCCGGCGAGCATGGACGGCGTAAGCGTCGCTTCGGCAGCAAGTGGATCGGTCGCGGGCAGGACCGCCACAACCTTTGCAGAAAACAGCTTCTCCACCCGCATGGTCGGGGCCAGGATCGGTGACAGAGTGACGCCGATGTCAACGTCACCGAGCGATAACGCCTCGGCGATCTCGCGCTTCGGCAGCGTATGAAGATGGATTTTCACCTCGGGATGGTGGTTGCCGAAAGCGGCGAGTGTCACCGGCAGGACCGAATAGGCGAGCGGCAGGCTCGCACCGATGCGGATGAGCCCGATCTTGCTGGCGCCGACATCGCGGGCAAGGGATGAAAGCGCCTCCAGTTGCCGAAAGACGTGGTCGGCATCGCCATAAAGGATATGCGCCTCGGTCGTCGGCGCGAGCCGGCCGCCGATCCTTTCGAAAAGGGGATAGCCAAGCTGATCTTCGAGATAGGCGAGCAGCTTGCTGACTGCCGGCTGCGAAATGCCGAGCGAATTGGCGGCCGCAGTGATGGTGCCGTCGCGCATGATCGCCCGGAAGACTTCGAGCTGGCGGATGTTCATGGCACGGCGCCTCCGGCGGTTTCTTCCTCAGGTAAGAGCGTAGCGGATTCGCATTGTTTCAAACAGCATCCGCATTTCGTCCGCAACAGGGGGGCGATCGCCCGCGACCTTCTCGACCGCCTCGAAGATCCGATGCTTCAGGAAATAACGCCAGCCGACTGGCTGAGAGGCGAGGAAGGCGGTCAGGAGGTCGTAGCGCTCGCGGTTCCAGATCGCTTCGAAGGCGCGCCGTTCGAGGCCATGGGTGATGACCGCTGGCACTGCGGGCCTGCGGCCTGAACGGATTTCCGCGGTCGCTTCCTCGTCGATGCTGCCGGCGCGAATGACGAGCCCGTAATCCCGCTCGGCGCTTGCAACGCTGACGGCGCCGCGGCGCACGTCTTGCAGAACTGCACCCGCCGGCCGCGACAGGGGATCTCCGTAGCCACCGGCGCCGGGACCGACGATGCGGATCACGTCGCCGGGACCGCAATGGACGACATCAGTATTGCCGAGCGAGACCTCGTCGGACCGGCCCGGATTGCGAAGGAACCGGGAAATGCTGCCGGCATGTGCCCCGTTCACGCCCCAGGCCGGCATGATCGAGCGATTGCGGTTGCGGGCGGTGACGATGGTTTCCGGCGCCGAGATCTCAAACTCCATGATGGCCGACAGACCGCCGCGATGTCGCCCGGGCGCGCCCGTATCGCGCTCCAGGCCGTAGCGCAGGAAGCGGATCGGCACCTCTGCCTCGCTGATCTCGATCGGCGTATTGCGTAGAAACCCCGTGGCGCCACCTGCACCATCGCTGCCGTCACCGACAGGCGTGCCTCCGCCGCCTCCGCCGACCGGCCCGATCGAGGCCATGATCGAGCGCCCGGCCCGACTTGTCGTCTTGATGTTCATGATGGCGTTGCCGCCCGGCGAGGCGGCGGGCATCAGGTTGGGCAGCGCCTGGACGAAGGCGCCGACGGTGACAATCTGGGTCATGGCGCATGTGAGCGAGCGCATGCCGACGGCTGCTGGCCGGCTGCAGTTGACGACCGAGCCCTCGGGCAGGATCGCACGTGCAGGCCTCAGTGTGCCGGCGTTGAGGAGCAGGCTGGTGTCCAGCGTGTAAAGCACATAGGTCAACCCGACCATGACCAGCGGATGGCGGTCGCGTCCGCCGGTCGGCATGTTGAGCGAGGAGCCGAGTTGTGGGTCGGAGCCGGTATAGTCGAGCACGACCTCATCGCCGCGGATCTTGAGGGTGAGCGCGATCCTGCAGGGCTTGCCGCCGACGGAATCCTCGTCAGCATAATCGGCGAAGAAATAATCGCCGTCTGGCACGCGCGCGAGGATACTGCGCGTTTGCGCCTCGGCATAGTCGAGGATCTGCGCGACACCCTCGAGGAAGGTACGGCAACCGAAGCGGCGTATGACCTCCCGGATCTTGCGCTCGCCGACATTGACAGAAGCGATCTGCGCATGGAGATCGCCGAGATTTTGTTCGGGCAGGCGGACATTGGCGCGGATCACGTCGAGGACGAAGCGGTTCATTTCGCCCTTCGAGACAAGTTTCGTTGGCGGGATGCGCAGCCCCTCCTGCTCGACCTCGCTCAAGGACCGCGAGAGCGAGGCCGGAACGGCGCCGCCAACATCGGTGTTATGGATGTGGCCGACGACGAAGCAGGCGATCTCTCCCTCGAAGAAAACCGGTTTCCAGATGTGAATGTCGGGCGAATGGGTGGCAACGAAGCCTGAATAGGGATCGTTGGTGATGCAGATGTCACCCTCCTCATAGTCCTTGAGGGCCTCGAGCAGCGGGCCATAGTCGATGCCGCTGTACCAGGGCGCACCGAACTGGCGCGGATTGGCGAAGGCGAGCCCCTCGCGCGTGACGATCTGGCAGGAGAAATCTTCCGTCTCCTTGACGAAGGCGGAGTGGGCGGTGCGCATGAGCGTGAAGGCCATCGCGTCGGCGGCGGCCGAGCAGAAGTTTGCGAGCACCTTCAGATTGCGGCGGTCGATGGCCATGATCAGAGCTCCGTCTTGGTTATAACGAGATTGCCGAAGCAGTCGACGAGGACCTCGAAGGCAGGCGGCACGACGGTGGTCGTGTCGTCCTGGGCGACGATTGCCGGGCCGCGGAAGCGATGGCCTGCGGCTAGGTCGGCGCGGTGATAGAAGCCGGTCATCCAACTGCGGCCCGAAAACCAGCCCTCGACGTGAAAGCGCGGCTCGGCGGGAGCCTGCGCGACGGCAATGGGATTGAGCGGCGGCTTCTGCGTGGCGCCCGCAATGACGAGACGCAGGCTGACCATCTGGACGTCGGCGTTCTCGTCACGGTGGCCGTAGAGACGATCGTGCTCCTGGTGGAAGGCGGCCCTTATCGCAGCGGCATCGCCCTGGCGTAGCCAGGCAGGCTGGATCGGCGTTTCGATCTCGAAGGATTGACCAAGGTAACGCATGTCCGCGGAGAGACGAATGCTGCCGCGGCCGCTGTAGCCCTGCGTCTCGAGCCAGGCGCGCGCCTCCACTTCAAGCGCCTCGAATGTTGCACAAAGTCCGGCGAGCGCCTCGGCCGTCACCTCGCAATAGACCGTGCGGATGAAGTCATTCTTGAGATCGGCGACGAGCCCGCCATAAGCAGAAACGACACCAGCGGTCGGCGGCACCACGACGCCCCGCATGTCGAGCTCCTTGGCGAGAAAGCAGGCGAGCATCGCGCCGGCACCGCCGAAGGCAAAAAGGTGGAACTCGCGCGGGTCGATGGCAAACCGCGAGACGAGCGCGCTCACCTCCGCATACATGCCGGACACCGAGATATCGACGATATTTCCGGCAAGTTCCTCGACGCTGGTGCCGAGCCTTTCGGCAAGCGGGGCAAGAGCCGCTTGCGATGCGGCGTGATCGACATTCACGGCGCCATAGCCGAGCGGCATATGGCCGATGAGATTGGCGGCCGCCATTGCGTCAGTGATCGTCGGCCTCGTACCGCCGCGCCCGTAGCACGCGGGACCGGGAGTAGATCCGGCACTCTCGGGCCCGACATGGAGAAGCCCAAGCCGATCAATCCAGGCGACTGAACCGCCTCCCTGGCCGACGGAGCTTACCGATACTGACGGTACGTGGATCTGGAAATCGCCAATCAGTTCGCCTGTGCCGTATTGCGCCTCGCCATCGATGATGACGGCGACGTCGGCGCTGGTGCCGCCGATATCGAGGCTCATGATGCGGTCGAAGCCGCTCGCCTTGGCGAGATAGCCGGCACCGATGACGCCCGAGGCGGTGCCCGACAGGATCATCTGGACGCATTCTGAACGAGCCTGGTCGATACCCATGACGCCGCCATTGGTCTTGGTGATCAACAGCGGGCAGGTGACGCCGCGCTCGCGCAGGACCTTTTCGAAGCGGTCGAGATAATTGGCGACACGCGGCTGAACGTAGCCGCTGATCACGGCCGTGATGGTGCGTTCGTACTCGCGCATGATCGGCCAGGTGGCAGCCGAGGATATGACCGGCAGCCCCGGTGCAAGCCGCTCGATGATCGACGTGACGGCATCCTCGTTGGCAAGATTGCGGTAGGAATGCAGAAAGGCGAGCACGATCCCCTTGCAACCGGCTTCGATCGCCGCCTGGACGGCGCACGCAACGTCCGTCTCATCAGGCGTCTTCAGAACCTCGCCGGTCGCCAGGATGCGCTCATCGATACCGAAAACCCGGTCGCGGCTGACCAACGGTTCCGGCCGCACGGAATAGAGATTGTGAATCTCGGGGATCTTGAGACGCGCGACCTGCAGCACGTCTTCGAAATTTTTGGTGGTGAAAAGAGCGATTTCATGGCCGTTGCGCTCAATGACAGTATTTACGCCGACGGTCGTTCCATGCGTGAAATACGAAACCTCGCTCGGCTCAATTCCGTCGCGCTCGGAGAGGATGTCGAGAGCAGAGAGAATCTCCTCGCCAGGCGCATCCGGCCGCGAGAAGACCTTCAGTGTGGCGAGTTTTCCCGTGCCCGTGTCGAACACGGCGAAGTCCGTAAAGGACCCGCCGACGTCGACGCCAATGCGATAGGTCATAGCGCACCCCCTTGTGTGATCAATGAGAGGATGCGCGGAGGCAGCCGTTGAGACCACGAAAGACATGAAAGGAATCCATAACCTGCGGTTATGGCTCGCGCGGCTCTGTCTCGTCCGGCTTCGGAACGGTCATGTAATATTCGGGATGCGGAGCCGGACGGTAGCCGGCCTTCTCGTAGACGGCGTGCGCGTCACGGGTCGCCAGCATCCAACTGGTGACGCCGGCGAGCTCCGGATGGTTGCGGATCTCTTTGGCGAGCCAGCAGGCGAGCCCTCTGCCACGGTGGGTCGGCAGCGTGAAGACATCGCGCAGATAGGCGAAGACGGCATAGTCGGTGACGACGCGGCCGAAGGCGGCGAGGGTGCCGTCTTCGGCGTAGACGCCAATCGGCAGCGAATGTTCCAGCGCTCGCTGCAACTGGTCCAGTGTCATGCCGCGCGCCCAGTAGGAATCGGCTGCCAGGAAGCGGTGGACCGTTGCCGGATCGAGGCGGGCGCGATCCGTGCTGAGGAGGTAGCCGTACCGGGAAGACTCGAAGACGATCGGGTCGCGCGGCATCGGCGTCACATCACGGTCACATAAATCTTGCGCACGGTCTCGATCGTCTTCCAGACCCCGACAAAGCCTGGCTTCATGACGAAACTGTCGCCGGTCTTATAGATGACCGGCTCGCCGCCTTCCTGGGTGAGCTCGACGACGCCTGAAAGGATATGGCAGAATTCGAAGGTCTCGCCCTTGATCGAGCGAGTCTCGCCGGGCGTCGCTTCCCAGACACCGGTATGGACCATCTCTCCGCGGGCGACGTCCTGCGCCCAGGTCTTGAAGGAGGGATTGCCGGAGATCAGCCGTTCGGGAAGAGGGTCGGACTCGCGCGGCGCAAAGGTCGGGTTGGTTTCGATAGTCTTCAACAGGGACATGGCTTTTCTTTCCTGTGGGTTGATAATTTAGTAGCCGCGCTGGCGATCGACCAGCCCGATGGGGTCGAGGCCGGCTTGGAAGCGCTTGATGTTTTCGATCACCGCCATCGCGGCGGTTTCGGGTTGGGTGACGCTGGCGATATGCGGCGTCAGCAGGATTTTCGGATGGATCCAGAAGGGATGGTCTGCGGGGAGCGGCTCTGGATCGGTGACGTCGATCACGGCGCCTGCGAGATGCCCACTGTCGAGGGCGTCGAGCAGTGCCTGATGGTCGAGCTGCGGGCCGCGGCCGACATGGACGAGCGTGGCACCGGCCGGGAGCAGCGCAAAGAGCTCTGCGCTGAGAAAGCCGCGCGTTTCGTCCGTCAGCGGCAGCAGGCAGACAAGAATGTCGGTGGAGCGCAGCAGTGTATCGAGGCCGTCCCGGCCGCTCAGGCACCTGATTCCGTCGATTTCGCGCGGGCTGCGGCTCCAGCCGGACATCGGGAAACCGAACGGCCTCAGACGTTCGAGCACTGCGGTGCCGAGCATGCCGAGGCCAAGCACGCCGACACGGCGTTCTTGAGCCTGAACCGGAGCAATCGCCTGCCAGAATTTTCGTCTCTGTTGCTCGAAATAGGCTGGTAGGTTGCGATGCAGCGCGAGCACGGCGAGCGCCACGTATTCCTGCATCATTCGGACGATGCCGTCCTCGACCATGCGTACCACCTTCACATGCGCCGGGACGGCATCGATGCGGAATTGGTCGACGCCGGCGCCGATGGAAAAGAGTATCTCGAGATTGCGATAGCGCGCGAGATTTTCCGGCACCGTCCAGGTGATCAGGTAGCGCACCGCGTCCGGATCGACTGTCTCCGGGTCCAGTGAAAAGGGAATGTCGGGCAGTCCGTGCGCAAACGCTTCGGCGAAAATTGCGCCGCGCTTGGCGTCGGAGTTAAAGAGGAAGGTCATCGTGGTTCCTTCGTGATCGTCAGGCGCTGCAGCGGGCGCCGAGCGCCTCGATCACCGCCTGGCAGGCGAAGAGTTCGTCTGCGCAGATGAATTCGTCCGGCTTGTGGGCACGACCGATGTCGCCAGGCCCGCAAATGATCGCATCGATGCCCGCCCGCTGGAAAAGCCCGGCTTCCGTACCATAGCTGACGGCGGCGAGCGGCGCGCACCCGGTCAGGTCCGCAAATAGCGTTGCAAGCGGCGCATCGGCGGCAAGCGAAAGCGCCGGATAGGCACTGAGTTCCTGCCATTCAACCTTGAAGCCGTGTTCCGTCAGCGCTTCGGCCGCGGCACGGACGGGTGCGAGCAGCACGATGGGATCAACGCCGGAAATTGCGCGCGCCTCGAACTCGGCTTCGCACGAATCCGGAATGATGTTGACCGCCTGTCCGCCCCTCAGCGTGCCAATCTGGAGAGAGGAATAGGGTGGCTCGAAAACGTGCTCGAACGGGCCTCGTGCCAGCCGGTCGGCTTCCGTCACCGTTTGGGCGAGCACGCCGGCGATGGCGTGAATGGCATTCAACCCCTGGTCCGGCCGAGAGGAATGACCGGAACGACCGTTGACCGTCAGCCGGGCGGAAGCCTTGCCTTTGTGCGCACGGATCGCGCGCATGCCGCTCGGCTCGCCGATGACGGCGCCGAGCGGGGTTTTACAGAGCTCAGGCAGGCGCGCGATCATATGCGGTACCCCTCGGCAGCCCGCCTCTTCGTCGTAGGAGAAAGCGAAGTGGATCGGACGCCGGAGCGGCGCCTGCGCGAGGCCCGGAGCGGCAGCAAGACAGGCGGCAAGGAAACCCTTCATGTCGGTTGCGCCGCGACCATATAGGCGGCCCGCTTCGGCGCGTAGCCGGAAGGGGTCGCTCGTCCAGCCGCTCTCGGCAGCCGGGACCACGTCCATATGGCCCGAAAGGATGTAGCCCGGCACGTCCCTCGGGCCGATGGTGGCGAAGAGGTTCGATCGGTCACCCTCCGGGCCGGGAAGGATCGTGACGTCGATGCCGTGGCTTTGCAAATAGTCGCGGATCCAGGCTACGATCCCGGCATTGGGCGTGCCGACAACGGAGGGGAAGCCAACGAGCGCTTCAAGGATTTCCATTGCCTGCATTATTGTGGTCCTCAAAGCATACCCGGCTTGCCGAAATCGGTGCCGTCGATCATGCGTTCGTAACGATAGGGTGTCGGATCGACGCAGGGCGCGTCATCCCGGATGAGGTCGGCCGCGAGGCGCCCGGCCGCCGGACCGATGCCGAAGCCGTGACCGCTGAAGCCGGAGGCGATGAAAAGGCCCGGCTGCGCCTTGACCGGAGCAATAACCGGGATCGCGTCCGGGGTCGAATCTACCATGCCGCCCCAGGCCTGCGCGACCTTGAGGCCGGCAAGCTGCGGATAGATGTTGCGCAGTCTTTCGAGCCCCTTGTCGATCAGGCGCCGGTCGGGCGCCGGATCCAGCACGCGGACGCGTTCGAAGGGCGAGACACTGTCAGCCCGCCAGCGCGAAAACGCTTCCGGTCCTTCGAAAAACTGACGTCCGATCGCGAAGGTGAGCCCCTTGCGGCGCGCCTGGAAGGTCGGCCAGAAGGCCTTCGCCTGCATCAAGCCCCAGGGCGCGATCTGCAACTGACCTTGACCACTCAAGCCCACCGTGTAGCCGCCGTCGAGGCGGCGGCGCAGCGCGACGTTCTGCATTGAAATTCCGCCTTCGGTCACCGCTGCGGCGGGTTCCGTGTAGAAGCACGTCGATTTCACCGAGGCCTGCAGGAAGCGGACGCCGTGATGACGCAGCAACATGCCGCTCCAGGCGCCTCCAGCGACGAGCACGGCCGAGCAGCGGATCGGGCCCTGTTCCGTCACCACGCCGGATAGGCGGCCGGCCTCGGTCTCGAATGCGCGTACGGCGCAGTTCTGCACGATGACGGCGCCGGCGCGCTGGGCGGCGCGGGCAAGAGCGGGAACCGCAAGCTGCGGCTCGGCGCGGCCGTCCGTAGGGGAATGCACGCCGCCGACCCAGTTGCGGCTGTTTCCAGGCAAGAGGGCGGCCGTCTCGGCAGTGGTTAGCATGCGCGTATCGACATCGAAAGCACGAGCGATTTGGCTCCATTTCTCCCAACTTGCGATATCTGCTGGATTGCCGGAAGCGTAAACAAGGCCCGTGCGGCGAAAGCCAGTTTCTTCGCCGAGGTCAGCATTCAGACCAGCCCAGATACGCATCGCAAGCTGGGCGAGCGGCAGTTCGCGCGGATCACGGTTCTGCTGGCGACACCATCCCCAATTGCGGCTCGACTGCTCGCCCGAAACCAGGCCTTTCTCGACGATGGCGACAGAGGTTCCTCGGCGCGCGAGTTCATAGCCTGCAGCCACGCCAGCCATGCCGCCACCAATGACGACGACATCGATACGGGACGGGATCGTGGAGGCACTGGAAACGCGGCTAACCGGAGGCGACATCTCTAATCTCTTAACTTTCACGGCGGTGCCGCCGGTTCGAGCCAGTTTCGTTGAGTCTAGACATCAACCCAGACGTTACATGCCGAAATCGCGGAAGATTTGGTCGATTGTTGTGTTTCCAGTAGCCTCACAAGCAATTTCTGTCGGTTGCCTTGGCATACCATTAAGTCGCCCTGCCGATGCGTGATCGCGCTCGGCGTGAAGATCGGTGTTCAGGAGAAACGCACGTGGTTCCAAGGGAATCGAGAGTGGTCGACAGTTTCGATATGCGTATTGCCGATCTCAGCACCACAGATCTCGATCGGCTGCATGCGCTATCGATTTCTGTCGGATGGCCGCATCGCGCCGAAGACTGGCAGTTGCTGCGGGAAATCGGCGAGGGCATCGTTGCGATGGACGAAATCGGCCGCATAATGGGCTCTGCGATGTGGTTTCCCTATGGTGTGCATTTTGCCACGATCGGCATGGTGATTACCTCTCCCCGTCTGCAATCGAACGGTGCCGGGCAATGGCTGATGGGCCATGTGCTGGATCGGCTTGAAGGGCGTGACCTTGGGCTCAATGCCACGCGAGCCGCGCGGCGTCTGTACCAATCCCTGAATTTCACTCGAGAGGGGACTGTCTACCAGTGCAATGGCGAAGCGATCGCTCCGCCGGAACTTGATCCACCGGTCGGCAGCGTGCTGCGGGCGTTGGAGCCCGGGGATCTTGATGCCATCGCCGAGTTAGACAAGGCTGCCTTCGGTGCAGATCGCAGGATATTGCTGGCCCGACTGCTGACATGCTCCAAGGGCATCGGACTGATGCGCGGCGGCAAGATCGAGGCTTTTTCGCTTTGTCGGCCGTTCGGGCGTGGCCACGTCATCGGGCCTGTTGTGGCCGCCAGAGACGAGGATGCAATCGCGGTGGTTCATCCGCACGCCACCCGACATGCCGCCTCCTTCCTACGGCTCGACACCCGCGAAAAGGACGGGAGGTTTTCCGAGTTTCTGTCCCGCTGCGGTCTTCCGGTCTACGACACGGTGACAACCATGTCGCTCGGGCGACGTTGGCTCGCTGTACGTCGAGGTGATGCGCCACGCGAGCCCAGAACCTACGCGCTCGCCAGCCACACACTCGGCTGATCGAACTCAATCTGTCCTGCCTGGGGAGGTAAGCATCCATGGCGGCCATCCCGCTCTGCGAGCCGATCGAAAAACCCGTCGTGCGTATCGAGCACGATCTACTCGGAGACTTCGCGTTGCCTGCTGACCGCTATTACGGCGTACAGACGGCGCGTGCTTTGGAGAATTTCCGCATCACGGGCATTAAGCTGTCGGATTTCCCGCATCTCGTAGCCGCGTTGGCGATGGTGAAAAAGGCTGCGGCGCGCGCCAATCGCAAGTTTGGTATTTTGAGCGATGCGCACGAGGAGGCGATTTCCGAAGCCTGCGACGAGATCATTGCAGGAAGTCTGCATGATCAGTTCGTGGTCGACATGATCCAGGGAGGCGCCGGCACATCGACCAACATGAATGCCAACGAGGTTATTGCCAACCGTGCCCTTGAACTTCTGGGCCACGGCAAGGGTGAATACTCTGCGCTCCATCCAAACAATCACGTGAATCTGTCCCAGTCGACCAATGACGTCTACCCGACGGCAGTTCGGCTTTGCATTCTTCGTAGCTATGGTGATCTGCGCGGTCGCATGGACGAGCTCAGGCTCGCTATGCAAGCCAAGGGCGAAGAGTTCCAGCACATCGTAAAAATGGGCCGCACCCAGCTTCAAGACGCCGTGCCGATGACGCTCGGTCAGGAATTTTCGAGCTTTGCGACCACGATTGGGGAGGATATCGCCCGCCTTGATGAGGCCGCCCGCCTCTTCCGCGAGGTGAACATGGGCGCGACGGCGATCGGGACGGGCATCAACAGTCCGATCGGCTATTCCGAGACAGTGATTGAAGTGTTGTCGGAGTTGAGCGGCGAAGAGCTCGTCCCTTGCCCCGACCTCGTCGAAGCAACATCCGATACCGGCGCGTTCGTGAGCTTCTCGAGCGTCCTCAAGCGCATTGCTGTCAAGCTGTCGAAGATCTGCAACGACTTGCGTCTGCTTTCGAGTGGCCCCCGAACAGGATTGGGCGAAATCCGGCTGCTAGCGGTGCAGCCTGGCTCGTCCATCATGCCGGGCAAGGTCAATCCAGTTATTCCCGAGGTGGTCAACCAGGTGGCCTATCAGGTTATTGGGCACGATCTGACCGTGACATTTGCCGCCGAGGCCGGGCAGCTACAGCTGAACGCTTTCGAGCCGGTGATCGCTTTCGACATATTGCAGTCTATTCGGATGCTCACGCGCGCGATTGAAGCGCTCACAGAACGATGCGTTAAGGGCATCACTGCGGAGGAGCAACATTGCCACGAGCTGGTGAAAAACAGTCTGGCCATCGTCACGGCCCTCAATCCGCGCATTGGTTATGAAAACGCAACGCGCATCGCGACGCTTGCCCAGAGATCGGGGCGGCCGATCGCCGACGTGGCCTTGGCGGAAGGTTTGTTGAGTGCCGGTGAACTTGGCGAATTGCTTGATCCGCAAAGCATGATCGGGCCAACGCGCGGCGAGACCCTAAGCAAAGCGTAATGGAGTAGCGCTGCGATTGCAGCGCGAAGCCAACTCAGACAATCCGAGGAGTATTTCGTGGCATCCCATCGTTACCCTGTCCTGGAGTCCGTAAAGACACGAACGCTTATCGACAATGAGACTTATCTCGAATGGTATAAGGAAAGCGTCGAAAATCCCGATGCCTTCTGGGCCGAACATGGCAAGCGCATCGACTGGTTCAAGCCCTATACGAAGGTCAAGAACACGTCCTTTACCGGGAAGGTCTCGATCAAGTGGTTCGAAGACGGCGAAACCAATGCCTCACATAACTGCATCGATAGACACCTGAAGGACCACGGCAACCAGGTCGCGATAATCTGGGAGGGGGACGATCCCTCGCTCCACAAGAAGATCACCTACAACGAGCTCTACGAGCATGTCTGCCGCATGGCGAACGTGTTGAAGAAGCATGGCGTCAAGAAGGGTGACCGCGTCACCATCTATATGCCGATGATACCCGAAGCGGCCTATGCCATGCTCGCCTGTGCTCGCATCGGCGCCGTGCATTCTGTCGTCTTCGGCGGGTTCTCGCCGGAAGCGCTTGCCGGACGTCTCGTCGACTGTGGTTCGACGTTCATCATCACCTGCGACGAGGGCGTTCGCGGCGGCAAGCCGGTGCCGCTGAAGGACAATGCCGATACCGCGATCCACATCGCGGCCCGCCAGCATGTGACGGTCGGCAAGGTCCTCGTCGTGCGCCGGACCGGCGGCAAGACGGGCTGGGCTCCCGGCCGCGACCTTTGGTACCACCAGGAAGCGGCGACGGTGAAAGCCGAGTGCCCGCCTGTGAAGATGAAAGCGGAGGATCCCCTGTTCATCCTCTATACCTCTGGCTCCACCGGCAAGCCGAAGGGCGTCTTGCACACGACGGGCGGATATCTTGTCTATGCGTCGATGACGCATGAATACGTCTTCGACTATCACCATGGCGATATCTACTGGTGCACGGCCGATGTCGGCTGGGTGACCGGCCATTCCTACATCGTCTACGGTCCGCTTGCGAATTGCGCGACGACGCTGATGTTCGAAGGCGTGCCGAACTTTCCCGACCAGGGCCGCTTCTGGGAGATCATCGACAAGCACAAGGTCAACATCTTCTATACCGCTCCGACAGCGATCCGTTCGTTGATGGGCGCCGGCGACCATTTTGTCACCCGCTCGTCCCGCTCGTCCTTGCGCCTGCTCGGGACGGTCGGCGAGCCGATCAACCCGGAAGCATGGGAGTGGTACTACAATGTCGTCGGCGATGGCCGTTGCCCGATCGTCGATACCTGGTGGCAAACAGAGACCGGCGGCATCCTGATCACGCCGCTGCCTGGTGCGATCGACCTGAAGCCGGGTTCAGCGACCGTCCCGTTCTTCGGTGTGAAGCCGCAGCTGGTCGACAATGACGGCAAGGTGCTGGAAGGCACTGCCGACGGCAACCTGTGCATTACCGACAGCTGGCCCGGGCAGATGCGTACGGTCTATGGCGACCATGAGCGCTTCATCCAGACCTACTTTTCCACCTACAAGGGCAAGTATTTTACCGGCGACGGCTGCCGCCGCGATGAAGACGGCTACTACTGGATCACCGGTCGTGTCGACGATGTGCTGAACGTCTCCGGCCACCGCCTCGGCACGGCCGAGGTGGAGTCCGCGCTCGTCTCGCATAATCTGGTTTCGGAAGCCGCCGTCGTTGGCTACCCGCATTCGATCAAGGGACAGGGCATCTATTGCTACGTCACGCTGATGGCCGGCAACGAAGGATCCGATGAGTTGCGCCAACAGTTGGTGAAGCATGTTCGCACGGAAATCGGCCCGATCGCCTCGCCGGACAAGATCCAGTTTGCGCCCGGCTTGCCGAAGACCCGTTCCGGCAAGATCATGCGCCGTATCCTGCGCAAGATTGCCGAGGACGATTTCGGCGCGCTCGGAGATACGTCCACGCTTGCCGATCCGGCGGTCGTCGATGACCTCATCGCCAATCGAGTGTAGACATTCTCTGTGTTGAACCTCTCTCTCGCAGCCCGGCATCCGCCCTACCGCAGAGGGTTTATTGTGGCTATCGCAGGGCGACCACCAAACCCCAGCCACTTACCGATCCCCACCCCCGCAGCATTCCCCGTCGCCACGCACGCCGTCAGCAAATACCCGCCGGTCGGGGCTTCCCAGTCGAGCATTTCTCCGGCGGCGAAAAGGCCGGGAATGGCACTCAGCATGTAGCCATCGTCAAGCGCGCTCCATTCGATGCCGCCGGCGGAGGATATGGCCTCAGTGATGGGGCGGGGGCGGGTCAGAGGGATCGGCAGGGATTTGACGTGGCTTGCGAGCTTCGATGGGTCCTGAAGGTCGGTTTCCTTTGCGAGTTCGCGCAGCAGGCCGGTTTTGACGCCGTCGAGGCCGGCGCCTTTGCGGAGGCGGTTGGAGAAGCTGCCTTTCCTGTCCTGCCGGGCGAGGTCCTTTGAAAGGCGCTCAGTGCTTCGGCCGGGTGCGAGGTCGACAAGCAGGGATGCGGGCTTGCCGGTTTCGAGCGCGTCGCGCAGTGCTGCGGAATGGGCGTAGACAAGACTGCCCTCGATGCCGTGGCGGGTGATGACGAATTCGCCGGGGAAGGTGCCGGCGGGCGAGGTGGCGGTGACGGATTTGAGCGGCTCGCCCGCGAAACGGCCGCGAAAGGTCTCGCTCCAATCGACGTCGAAGCCACAATTGGCGGGGCGGAACGGCGCGATGCTCACGCCCTTTTCGTGGAGCCACGGTACCCAGGCGGCATTCGAGCCGAGGCGCGGCCAACTGGCGCCGCCAAGTGCCAGCAAGGCGGCATCAGGGTGGATGACACGATGGCCTTGCGGCGTTTCGAACGCGTAGCCGCCGTCCTCGAAGCCGGTCCAGCGGTGGCGTGTTAGGATCGAAACGCCGTGGGCTTCCAGACGCGCGATCCAGGCGCGCAACAGCGGCGAGGCCTTCATGACTTTCGGGAAGACGCGGCCGGAGGAGCCAGTGAAGGTCTCGGTGCCAAGCCCTTCCGCCCAGGCCCGGACATCGTCGGGCTTGAAGCCGTCCAAGGCGGGGCGCAGCCGGTCGGACGCTTTGCCGAAGCGGGCAACGAAGCGCGCATAATCTTCCGAATGGGTGATATTGAGGCCGGACTTTCCGGCGAGCAGGAATTTGCGCGCCACCGTGGGCATCGCTTCGTAGATGGTGACGGCGTGCCCGGCTGCTGAGAGTACCTCGGCCGCCATCAAGCCCGCCGGTCCGCCGCCGATGATCGAGATCTGTTTTTTCTTCATGGCTCGCCTGATACAGGATTCATATCCGCGCGTCTCCGGATTTGCGGAAAAGCGCGAATTGCGGGCGACCGGCAAACCCATTACTTGAGAAGTATATCAACGGAGTGTCCCGGCATGGCCGACCTCAAGGCAAGACCAAGACCCACAGGCGCCACCGCCGTTCTCGGGCGCACCGGCTTTGCGCATGTCACCTCGGCGACGAAGGGTGAGCTCGACATCGTCACCAGCCCGTCGCAGCCGGGTTTCAATCCGCTGGACCTGCTTTATTCCTCGCTGTCGGCCTGCCTGGTGTTGAGCGCGCGCATCGCCGCAAGCCAGATGGGCGTCCTCGACAGGATCACTGAATTGACTGCTGACGTGACCGGCGAGAAGGCGACGGAAGGGCCCTCGCGCGTTGAGAGGTTCAATATCGTCTTCGGCATCAAGGGCGACATCGACGAGAGGACGCGGCAGAAGATCGCGCATGCGGCGGAGGAAATCTGCACCGTAAGCAATACGATCCGCGGCAAACCGGAATTCGCTACCGAAATTTTTGGTTGAGGCCCGCCGACTGTCGAATACTTTTGCCTGCCTTTGTCGTTCCTGCGCTATCGTCGGTGGCCTTCATCTGGTAATTCGCTGCCGATCGCCGCTTTCACTGCTCGCGGCGCAGAAAGCATCGAGATCATGTCGCAGGCCGCTTCCGCAACCGTCGAAACCGTACCTTCCAATCGCCTTGCGCTCGCGGCACTGATCCTTGGCGGGGCGGCGATCGGCGGCTCGCCGATCTTCGTGCGGCTGTCGGAAGTCGGACCGATGGCGACGGCGTTCTGGCGCGTCGCGCTCGCCCTGATACCGCTCTTCATCTTTTCGCTGATTAAGGGTAAGGATGCCGGGTCAAAGCCGGAAAAGCTTTCGGACTATGCGCTTCTGGTCCTGCCAGGTGTGATCCTCGCCATGGATCTTGCTGCATGGCATCTTTCGATCACGATGACATCGGTTGCCAATGCGACGCTGCTGGCGAATCTTGCGCCCGTCTTCGTCACGGTCATCGGCTTCCTGTTCTTCCAAGCGGCGGTGACACGGCTCTTCGTTCTTGGCCTTGCACTGGCATTGGCCGGCGTCATCATCCTGAAGGGCGGGCCTTCGGCCTTTGGGAACGGGGATCTGCTGGGCGATGGCATCGCGATCGTCGCGGCGTTGTTCTATGCCGGATACATCCTTGCGATCGGCAGGCTCAGAAGCCGGTTCGATACCATCCGCATCATGCTCTGGAGTACGGCGTCTGCGGCGGTTTTCGCATTTCCGCTGGCTTTCGCCTTCGAGGATCAGATCTGGCCAGCCACGGTCTACGGCTGGGCGACGGTTTTCGGCCTCGCCTTCGTCAGCCATGCAGGCGGGCAAGTGGCGATCACTTATGCGCTCGCCTATTTGCCAGCCGCCTTCTCCTCGCTGACGCTGCTGCTCCAGCCCGTCGTCGCGGCAATTCTCGCCTGGATACTGCTCAACGAAGCGATCGGCCCGATGCAGGCGATCGGCGGGGCAGTCGTGCTCGCCGGGATCATGATCGCCCGGCGAGGCTGACGGGATCAGGCGACTGCGGCAGGCCGCACGCGGCGGGCGTCAAGGATGGCGAGTGCCTCGTCGACGGTCGCGGCAAGGGCTGCCTTTTCGGTGTTGCAGGTGCCCCAGGCCTCGATGAAGCTGCTCGTCTTGCCGTAGCTGTTGTCCAGCACGCAGTGATCGGCGCCGATCAATACGCACATGATGTGGCCGTGCATGCGGTCGGTGATGACCTGGCGCGCCGAGCCGAGCAAGGCCACGCCGCGATCGAAACGCTGCTGTGCGCGCTCGCGATAGGCAAGCTCCGTCATGCGGGCGCGTCCGCCGATCTTCCCCGACATCAGGCCCTTCAGGATCGCGGTATGCTTGGTTTGCCGCTGGAAATCGGCGGGCTCGTCCGGCCAGTCGGATTTGACGGTGCCGGGACGTCCCGTGGCAGCGGTGAGATCCTGCGGAGTTCCGACTTCCTGATCTTCGCGGAGGTTGAGCAGCAACTCGTGCTGCGGGCCCGGGCGCGCGACCGGGCCGATGCAGAAGGCCATGTCCGGGCAAAGGCGCGTTTCGCACTGGAACCAGCGGCGCGCGAATTCCAGGCTCTTCTTGTCGCGCACCAGGAGCGTGAAGTTGCCGTGCTGCTCGATGGCGCGGGCCGTGCTGTCGATATTGGCCTGCTCCTTGAAATGGATCGTTTGCGGCATCTGGACGATCGGGCGGCCCTTGAATTTTGTCAGCATGCCTTCGCGGAACTGGCGATAGCCGGCCCATATGTCGCCGAAATTGCCGCCGCCGTGCAGGAAGATGCGGCCGTTGCCAATTGTCGCGAGCATCCGCTCCTCATCGTAGGTCGGAATCTCGGTCACATAGGCCGGCCGCGTCTTGCGGCGGTCGAAATAGGCGAGCTCCCCGAGCCAGATGGCGCTGTCGCCGATATTGTAGTGGTTGGGGAAATCGAGCAGCGCGAAGCGCTCCGCCGGATCGACAAGATCGGAGAGGTTGTTTGCGATCAGACCCTGGAGGCGGTTGATGATCGTAATGTTGGTTTCCTGCATAAAAGCTCCTGTTTGCTGGCCAGGCGGCGAAGCTAGGCCTCAGCCCGTTTGCCGAACGGCAGCAGCGACTTGCCGAGTGCGATGTAGGGACGGATGGCCTTTCTGCCGAAGATCGGCAGAAAGGCCAGATAGATGACGGCACCAAGGCCGATGCTGAGGCCGAGTGACAGCCAGCGGCTTTGAAGATACCCGGCGATGTAGGGATGGGCGAACCAGACGCAGAGAGCCATGACGGCGCCGCCGCAGAAGGGAAGGGCGACCGCCTTGAATGTGCCGGCTGCATCGATCCCGGCATATCTGCTCAGCACATATTGCTGGTAAGGCATCGTCAGCCAGGCCCGCAGCACATAGCCCGCCGCCACCGCGAAGATGCCGTAGGGAACCAGCAGCCAGGTGAGGATCAGCGTCACCGCAAGCTGGAGCGCGGCGACCGAGAGGATCGATTCCGCGCGGTTAACGGCCGAGAGCGCCGAGGATGCGAAGAAGTTCGTGACGAAAGGCACGGACATCAGCACCAGCACGGTGGCGATATCGCCGGCATTGCCCCATTTGTCTCCGAAGAGCAGGGCGATCATGTCATTCGACAGCGCGCCGAAGCCGAAGAGCAACGGGATCGTGCCGAGTGCCGCGGCACCGACGATCTTGTTGTAGGCGTTGCGGAAGGCGGTGCGATCGTTCTGCAGGCGCGACAGCGTGACCAGCGAAACACTGCCGATGGGCGCCAGCACGGCCTGGCCGATCAGTTCGATCAGCCGCCAGGCGATGCGATAACGGCCGACTTCGACGGCGCCGTACCAGCGGGAAATGAAGATATCCTGCACGCGGGCAAGCAGCATCCACATGAGCTGCGTCACCACGAGGCTAACGCTGAAAAGGAAGACCGAACGGAATTTTTCGAGATTGAAGCGCAGGCGCGGCATCCACGGGTAAGACACCCAGCCGAGGACGACGGTGACGGCCGCATTGACGGCAGTCTGCGCCACCAGCGCCCAGATGCCCCAGCCGAGATAGGCGCAGATGACAGCCGTGGTGCCGGAAAGCAGGCTTGCAGTGATGCTCTGCGCTGCAAGGCTCTTGTGACCGAAGTCGCGCGCAAGCCGCGCATTGTGGATGACCGCAAGCGACGAAAGGGGCAGCAGCGGCGCGAGCCACCGCAGGATACCGGCCACCGAAGGATCGCGGACGAATTGGCCGTAAGAGGGAGCGAAGACGAAGACGAGCAACGCGACGATGGCGCTGAAGGCGACCGTTGCCCAGAAGCAGGTATCGGCAAGTTCCTCGTCGAGATCGAGCTGCCGGGTGATCGCATCACCGAGGCCGGCATAGGCAAGCACACGGCCGATCTCGACGAAAAGGCTGGCGAGCGCGAAGGTTCCGAAATCGGCGGGCCCAAGGATGCGGGCAAGGATGACGAAGATGACGAAGGTTGCGACGGTGCTCCACGCAACGCGGATCACCGACCAGAGGACGGAGAGCGCGGTCTTCTTCTTCAGGTCGGCATGCGCAACTGCATTATCTGCCATTCAGATTCCAATCGAACGTGGCACTGCCGGCGGTGAGGATCAGCGGCGGATCGCCATTGGCGTCGCGGTGCGTTTGGCGCTCCGCCAATAGGCGAGCATGCCGGTAATATTGTCGCGAAGCTGGCGGCGGTAGGTAAGCCCCATTTCCTCGCTCATTTTCCGGCCACCGATCAATTCCTTCAACGCCTGGCGGATATCCCAGCGCAGCATGCCGCGCATGTTGGAGCGCCGGTCGAACATGTATTTCGCATAGAGCGCGCCGTTGCCGAAGGCATAGCCCGCGTGCAGGTGGTGGATGTCCTCGATCTTGCGGCGGCCATGGAAATGCTTGACGACGAGATCGGGAAAATATTCGACGCGGATGCCGGCGTTGGAGGCGCGGTGAATATAATCCGTATCCTCGCCGGAGCGGAACTGCGAGCCGGCGCCGAAGAGCGGATCGAAGAGGCCGATCGTTTCGCAAAGCGCCTTCGGGAAGGCCATGTTGCAGCCGTGGATGAAGCCGCCCGCGTGAAGCTCGCTGGTCAACACGGCGGGCTCGCGTTCGGTCTTGATGGTGACGGGAAGATCGCGCGCATCGCCAAGCTCGACGCGCCCTCCGCGCATGACGATCTCGGTATCATCGGCGAAGACCGCGTCGATGGCCGTGAAGTAATCTGGGAACACTTCGCAATCGTCGTCCGTAAAGGCAAGGATACGGCCGGTGGCGGCGGCAATCCCTGTATTGCGAGCATTGGCAAGGCCGGGTAGCGTTTCGTAGATGAGATTGGTATCGATCGGCGCGGAGGCCGCCCATTTGCTGAAGATATCCGAGGTGTCGTCGCTCGACCCATTGTCCACGAAGACAAGTTCAAGGCGCAAATGGCTTGCCTGCCGCGCGGCGGTGGCGATGGCATCCAGGCAGTTCAATAGGCCATAGGCCCGATTTCTCGAAGAGATGATCAGGCTGATGTCAACAGGCCGAGGAGGCATACGTTTCCCCTTCTGTGATCAATGTCCGGGCGAAGATAGGCCGCACATCGAGGTTCGGCAAGGATTTTTTTGCAGTGCAGCAAAATAGAACAGATGCTGAAAAAATAGAAGAAATGAGGTAATTTGTTGACGAAGACCTTTTGTTTGGAGATGGATAGAAAATCCAATGAAGAAACATGTAATAATAATTTATAGTTATTGTATTTAATGACTTAATGAATAGCCATCGGCAAACTTATCTGTGTTTTGTTGTTTTTATTATGTGAATAAATTGTAATTTTATCTGAAATAAGTTCAAATAATATTTGAGTTTAAAGGGATGGAATGGTTCCGTTTTCATTGAAGCAAATGCAGAGATCAGAGAATTGAGAGATGCCGACAAGAGTTGAGCAAAAAAGCTCTACCGACAAAGATGCCAGTTGGAAACACATCTGGACTAAACTCGCTGGAGGAAGTCCGTTCGGAGAAATAATCACACTTCGGAAGTCATTCTGGAGTGCTATTGCGGGACGCTAGCTTGGCGGTCTTTCTGCAGAAGCCACTTCTGGATGATCGGCACATCGGCATCGCCGAGGTCATGGCCGCCAAAGATGACGTCCGAATCGACGGTCGCGCCGGAGGTTTTCAGCCGTGTGCGAAGCTCATTCGCATATCGGCCATAAGCGTCTGTCTTGCCGCTGATGACGAGCAGATCCGTGCCCGTAAGGTCGGCATGCGGATAGTCCGTCAGAACCGGCATGGAGCGGAGCAGCACCGCGCGGTGTATCAGGCTCGGATGCAGGTAGAGCAGCGAGTTCAGCAGATTGGCGCCGTTGGAATAGCCGACATAGACGATTTTCTTCGGGTCGAGGCCGTAGGATTTGACGGCGCTGTCGATAAAGGCGGCGAAGGCTTCCGCCTCGTTCTTGATGTCGTCCTGATCGAAGGAGAACGGCGTTATGCGCTTGTACCAGCGCGGGAAACCCTCTTCCGTCGCGCGGCCGCGCACGCCCAGCAGTGTAGCGCGCGGCGCCACTTTATGCAGCAGCGGCATCAGCGTCGTCTCGTTGCCGCCCGATCCGTGCAGCAGCACGAACACGCTGCCATCCGGATCCGGTGGCGTATAGAAACGGTGGACGAAAGGCAGATCGCGATAGTTCACGCGAGGTTCACCGGGCATGGAAAACTGCGGCAGGACGACCTTCAGGTCCTCAAGATTGGTGATCGCATCCTTTGGCGGCAGGAAGAGCTTGGAGCCGAGGGTTTCGGCCGGTTCGTCGACGGTCATGCCGGGCTTGTCCGTTGCAAGCTCGGCCAGCGTGCCACCGGGCTCGCGGGCATAGAGAGAGCGGAAATATTTGCGGTCATGCGTGCTGGTTGCCGAGGAGTTCGTCTTCTCGAGCGCTTCGTGAACCGTAGACAACTGCGCATCGTCGGTGGCGCGGAAAGCCACGTGATCGACCGTGCCTGTTCCCGGTGCACCCGACCAGAAGCCGCGGGCATTGCGGACATCGATGACGTCGCCCGACTGCGAGACGAGACGATCGATCGCGCCCTTGCTCACCTGGAAGCGATAGCCGAAGTGACTTTCGAGGAAGCTGCGGCTTTCCTCAGGCACTTCCGTCAGCATGGTCGCGCCGCGGATGCGCTGCACGGCGTGCTCCACCGGCACCGGACCGCCATGCCAGGGGGCGGCACTCTTCAGTTCCCTGTTCCCGGTAAGTTTCAGAATGATGTTGTCGGGATCCTTGAGGCGCAGCACCGTCTCGCCGAACTCGTCTCCTGGCCCCTCCATGCGCAGACCGAAACTCATTGCCCGCGTCAGCCAATAGCCGATGCTCGTAGGATCGATGGCAAGCGCGATCTCGCTGATTTGCCCGAAGCCAGCGCGTCCGGGCGAACCATCTTCCCAGGCGAGGAAGGTGACGAGCGAACCGGGCGTGCCGGTAGCGTCGCCATAGAAGAGATGTAGCTGCGTCGCGTCCTCGAATCCGGCCGTCTGCTTGACGAGCCGCAAGCCCAGGAAGCCTGCGTAGAAATCGACGTTCGCCTGCACTTTGCGGGTAATCGCCGTGACGTGATGTATTCCAGAAACCATCGATAGCAGTCCGGATTGGATAGGAGTGGCGAGCAATGCCAGAACGAGAGCTGATGCGAAAGTCATGCTAGTGCCGTGGAAGATTGCCTTGATCGTTCTACACATAAAACGAACGAATCGCCGCGCGGTTGCAATTCCAGCGTATCAACTTTCTCCAATGCCTCTTCCAGTTGCTGCAGGTTTGGCGGCTTCACCATATAAGCGAGCGCGCCAAGCTCCTTCGCTCTTTGAATATCGCCTTCGTCGCTTGACGTACTGAGGATGCAGACCGGAATCCCGCTGAGCCGCCGATCGGCTGCAAGCGCATTAAGGACCTCGAAACCGTCCATGAGCGGCATGTTGATGTCGAGCAGCATCAGGTCCATCGGCGGCTGATCCGCTATTGCGGCACGCTGCTCGAGCAGCAGCATCGCTTCACGACCGTTGTTTGCGACATGGAGATTGAAGCTGACTTTCTCGCGGCGCATGAGCTTCAGTTTCAGAAGTTGTATGTCGGCGGGGCTGTCTTCGACAAGCAGCACCTCGGCAAGCCTGCCCGCCCCCTCCGTCGCCTGATCGGAATGCCGGACGCTCTGGGCAGCAGGCATGGTTGCGGGCGCCGAGACGGCTGCCTGTGCAAGGGGTATTTCGAGGATGAAAATCGCGCCGCCGTCGCGTGCCTCGCACCAGATCGCACCGCCGTGCAATTGCGCGATGCGGCGGCAGATGGCCAGACCGAGGCCGGTTCCCTCGATGCCGCGGCCGACGAGCCGTTTGAACGGCTGGAAAATCAGCTCGCGATGGGCGGGATCGATGCCCGGGCCGTTGTCGCAGACGGAAAGCCGGCAAACGCCGCTATTTGCCGTCGCAGCGATCCTAATTTCCGGTGTGCGGTTTTCGCAATAGCGGATGGAATTCGAAACGAGGTTTTGCAGAAGCTGGATCAGCAGCGTCGCGTCGCCCATCACTTCGGGCAGGTCTGCCCGGCTGATCACCGCGTGACGGCTTTCGATCTGCCGATGGAGATTATCCTCCACCTGATCGAGCACCGAGACGAGTGAGACAGGCTTCAGCTCCAGCTCGCCAGAGGCATCGAGCTTGGTGAAGTCCGAAACCTTGACGATCAGATCCTCCATGTGATCGGCAGCGCTCAGCACATAGTCGAAAAGCTCGCGATCCTCAGGCAGCAGCGATGGCGAACCGTGCAGGATCTTGGTGAACGACTTGATTGTCCTCAGCGGTTCCTTGAGGTCATGCGCCATTGCTCGGGTGAAAATTTCAAGGGATTGGCGTTTCTGCTCCAGTTTGGTCTCCAGTGCGCCGTGCATGATGGCGTTCTGAATGCAGCGGTGCAGCCCTTCTGGTGAAAGCGCATCCTTGGTCAGGTAATCGCGTGCGCCGCTCTTCATCACCTCGACGGCAACCGCCTCGTTGCCCTGGCCTGTCAGCATGACGACATTGGCGGAGGCATCGAGTTCGAGGATTTGCGCAAGCACTCCGAGGCCGTTGCGGCCGGGCAGAGAGTAGTCGAGCAGGATGCAGTTCGGCCGTTTGCGGGCGATCATCGCGAGGCCCTGATCGCCGGTCTCGGCCTCTGCCAGCGTGTAGGTCGTACCCGCTATACGGCCCAGCATGCGACGGTAGAAGTCGCGGTCGTCCATATTGTCGTCGATGATCACTACCGAGCAGACTTCTGCCAATCGTCACTCCTCCAGGGGCAGTATGGCAATCTCGAACCAATATTCCTTCAGCCTTTGTATGGCTGCAAAAAGGCCGTCCAGATCGACGGGCTTTTGCACATAGGTATTGGCGCCGAGGGCATAGCACCCCTCGATGTCACGCTCGTCGTCGGAGGTGGTCAGGATAACGACCGGTATCTTGTGCCAGTGCGTATTGGATTTGATCGCCTCCAGCGTCTTGCGGCCGTCGAGCCCCGGCATGTTGAGATCGAGCAGGATCAGACCCGGCCGCGGACGGATGGTCGCCAGCATATCGAGAGCCTCTTGTCCCGAAGCCGCCCAGTGGATCGGGTTGCGCAGATTCGTGCGCTTGAAAGCACGCATCGTCGCTTCGAAGTCGTCCTCGCTGTCCTCAACGATGAGGATCGGTTGCGTATCACGCTGCTGCATTCTGCTCCTCGCGCTTCCTGCCCAAAGTGAAATAGAACGTCGTGCCTGCGCCAACTTCCGATTCCAGCCATATCTCGCCGTTGTGGCGAGCGATGATCTTGCGGACGAAGGTCAAGCCGGCGCCCGTTCCGTCATCCGAATCCTGCGATTTTTCCAGGCGTTTGAAAATGCGGAAAATATCCTCATGGAATTCCTTGGGTATGCCTTTGCCGTTATCTTTAACGAAGAAGACGTTGCGCGCCGTCGTGCCGTCCCTGGCGACGAAGCGTTCGAGATAGCCGATACTGACGAGCGGATGAGGCTTGTCGTTGTACTTGATCGCATTGGTAATAAGGTTCCGGAAGACTTCCGTGAGCCGCAGCGCATCACAGACCACTTCCGGCAATTGGCCATCGATGACGACCTTGGCATGGCGCTCCTCCAGAAGCAGCTCCATGGTGGCGATTACATCCTTGATGACAAGATTGATGTCGGTCCGCTTCACCGCAAGCTGCTGCCGACCGATCCGCGAAAAATAGAGCAGGTCGTTGACCAGCTTCTCCATACGCTGGCTGAGCCGCACCAGGCGATTGAGGCGCCGTACGCCATCCTCGTCGAGGAGGCCTTCGTAGTCCTCCAACAGGAAGCGCGAGTGGTTGTGGAGCCCACGCAGCGGCTCCTTCAAATCATGCGATGCAATATAGGCGAACTCGTCGAGGTCGTGATTGCTACGTTCCAGATCGGCGGTATAATCCTCAAGTTGCGCCAGCGTCGTCTTCAGCCGCTCCTCCTGGGTCACGCGCTCGCTGATATCGCGCACAATGCCGACGAAGGCCTTCGTTCCGCCGCTCTTTACCTCGCTGACGGAAACATCGAGCGGAAAGGCGACGCCATTCTTGCGCTGTCCGGAAACCTTGCGCGTGGTGCCGATGACGCGCTGCTCGCCGGTTTCGGCATAGTGGCGCAGATAGCCGTCGTGCTCTGAATGATACGGTTCGGGCATCAACATCTTGACGTTCCTGCCGATCACTTCCTGCGGCGTGTAACCGAACATCTGCTCGGCCGCCGGATTGAAACTTAAGATCGTTCCCTTTTCGTCGATCGTGAGCACCGCGTCCGGCGTGCTGCGCACCAAGGCGCTGAAGCGGATGCGTTCGGTCTCGAGGTTCAACCTGTTCCGCACGTAATAAAATACGAGCAAAGCAATCAGCCAGAGCATGACGAGGGTGATCGCCCGGTTCGTAACCTCCTGCCAGAAGCCTACGTTGTCGTGGCGCACGGCGAAGAAGCCGAGCAGGACGAGGATGGTGCACACGAGGGCGAAGAGAAGCGACGCCTTCCGGTTTCTGAACCAGAGAGCGGTCAGCACCAGTGGCACGTAAAGAATGCCGTTCGCCACACCAAGCGGCGTATAGAGGTCTGCGGTAAGCCCAGTGAAGCACACGAGTGCGGGAACCCAGAGCGGTATTCGGCCACGGCTTTCGGGCTGCCGCCACCAGGCACTTGCGAGCAATCCGCCGCCGAAGAGCACCATGCCGATCGCCGTTGGCAAAGCCATCGTTGCATAAGGCCCCCAGCGATAGCCTTGTTCCGCATTCGTGATGTAGCTGGTAAGGGCGATCATGCCGAGCGTGATGACCACATAGCTCACCAATTCCTGGACGAGCGGCGCTCGCGCGACCCGCCAATTCTGAGCGGCGATCAGCGACAGATTGCCCATCAGGAAAATCACGGCCGTATTCGGTCCCATGCCGCCGCCGATCTGAGCGGCAAAATCGGGCGATATAAGAATATCGGTCAACAGCCGGTCGATGTGATGAACGGCGCGGCCGAAGATGGTGATCTCGATCAGCCGGGCAAGCGCGATGACAACGACGATCGCCGAAAGTGCAGTTGAAGGCACGGATACCAGCCGCCGGCGTGTAACGGACGTGGCAAGGGCGCCGCCAGACAGAACAAAGCAGAGTGCCGTGTTGAACGCCATCGACGGAAAATCGGGGACGACCGCAATGATGACTTCGAGCTGCAGCAGCCAGCCGGCCAGCGCGGTGAGGCCGAGAAGGGCAAGCAGAGAGCCGATAGCGGTGACGGCGGAGCGATAGCGCTTCCGCTTTTTCTGCGGATCGTCCTCCAGTCCTGCCGCCGCTGCATTCCACACGTCGTCACACCTCCCCAGTCGCGTGCCAATTTTTTCCGAAAACCCGCAAGACACAATAGGAAAACGCATGGTTGCGCGACTGATTCATCGGTTGGCGGCCTGCCGCTGCTATCGATTGGAGGAAAATGCGGCTAGTGTTGCGAAAGCGCACAATCGAGGAGCGTTCCGAGACCGCCGGATGCGAGCACCGATGCCAGTCATATTTTATATCGATGACAGCAGGGATGATCTTTTCTACCTCGACTATATCCGCAAGAAGGAGCGGATCTCTGTTGATCTTTTCTGTTTTGCAACGGCGGAGGCGGGTCTTGCCGCCCTGGAGCACCGATCTGCCGAGCGCGCCCAGCTTCCGGACATGCTCATCGCCGATCTCTATATGCCCCTCGATAGCGGCCTTGCGCTCATTGCGCGGCTTCGAGCGGAAGCCCGGTTCAAAACGATGCGGCTTTGTGTCTGTAGCGGATCGGATGCCGAGGAAGATCGGCAGCGCGCTCTGGTTGCGGGTGCTGATTCCTATCTTCAAAAACCCCTCGACTTTGCGGCGATTCTGCGTCCCCAAAGGTCGCGCTAAAGGGAAGACGGCGCGACAAAGCTGCAGATCCGGCCTTTGACGCTGCTGGAAACTGCGATTGACAAGGTCGTTTCAGAATTTCAAAATACACAACCATGGGGAAGAGGAGTGATTGAGCACTGAGAGAGCCGACCGACCCACATTCGCCGCCACGAATTTCAGCCAACCCCTTAGCTGGGTGGATCTATCAGCTCTCTCGCGCTTACTCCGGCACTTCTTCCGCTCTTCATGGATGGTGAACAACGGAATTGCGATACCTAGGTAAGAACTACGACTATCCTGTGTATCACTTGCGGTTGAGAGAATTGATGTCGTTTCCGCTTTCAGGATATTGGGGTCCCCATCCCTTTATCCTCCATCAATTGTCTCGAGATTCTTCTAACTTCTCGCATGCACGACGTATATCCCAAGATTTCGGGATGAAGATGACTTCCGGAGGTTCGACATAAGGATTTTGCGGGAATGACCAACGCTGCGGCGGTTCCATTTCACACAGGGCCCGAGCTCAGCCGGGCGATCAATCGCACCGACTTTTTCCGCCTCTTCAAGGCGGCGGCACAGCACTATCACTTCGATAACTTTGCGCTTGCTCGGATTTCCGAGGCGAACGCGCCCTTCGGCGAGCGCGAAATCGTCATCACCAATATTGCCGAACGCAGGGTCCCGCTTTTCGTCCGGATGCTCAAGGAGGCGCTGGGCGCGCTGAAAGCAAAGACCGCGCAGTTCCTGACGACGCCGGTCTACGGCAAGAGCGGATCGATCGGGGCCGACCTCGTATTCAACGAATTCAATGGCAATACCTTTCTGCTCATTCCTCTCTTCACGCCGGAGGGGCGGCGCTACTGCCTCGTGCTCAGCGGCATACGGTCTGAGCCCGATCAGGGAGAAATTGCCGACGTTCTGCTCGATACCATGCGTATTTTCGACAAACTTTACGAGGAAATCTTGACGCAGGAGATGTCAGGGCGCCTGACGCAACGGGAGGCGGAAATCGTCAAATGGACCAGCGAGGGCAAGACTTCAGCCGAGATCGCGATCATTCTTGGATTGTCCGAGCACACCGTCAATTCTCATATTACGGCCGCCGCCAGGAAGCTTGATGCAGTGAACCGCGTTCATATGGTGGCGATTGCCCTCAGGAATGGTTTGGTTTCGTGACCGGGGAAAACAGCATGAGCGCCGAAGCGGTTCCGGGAGATGCCGTCAAGGTCCTGTTCGTGGATGACGAATTCGTCGAGTTCAGGTCGCTGAAGAAGAAGATTGGCAGCCTTTCCGAGCCTGCCGTCGACGTCGAATATTCGCAGTCCATCAGCGACGCGCTGGAGAAGGTCAAGGGCGGCCGGTTCGATCTCATTCTGCTCGACAACCGACTGCTGCCGAATGCCGATTTCCGCGAGACGGTGCCCGAGCTTCGCGGCATCGGCTACACAGGACCAATCGGCGTTGTTTCAACGGACATTTCGGATGGCTATTTCCAAGAGTTTCCGGACTATGGCGTCGATTTTCGTATCGGCAAGGATGAGATCGACGCGCGGACGCTGCAATATATCATCCGCGAATTCGTGAAGTACGACCTGCCCGACTTCTGGAAGGACGACTATACGATTTGATAGAGTTCAGGCGGGCAGCCGGATAGTGAAGCGGCTCCCCGTGTGGTCCGAATGGCTGAGCATCAGTTCGCCGCCAAGCGCGCTTAAGAGTTCGCGCGAAGCCGTCAGTCCCAGGCCGGGGCCGGTCATGGCGTCTGGCTGGGGCAGTTTCCAGAAAGGTTCGAATATCCGCTCCTGATGGACCGGCTCGATGCCCCGCCCGTTGTCGGAAATATGGATCAGCCAATCGCTGCCGCTCCTTTCTGCCGCCAGGTCGACACGGGGATCCGCCGCACCCCGGTAAAGCAGCGCATTGCCGAGAACGTTCTTCAGCACGGTCGAGAGAAGGGCCGCATCACTGTTGAGGGTTGGAAGCGTGCCATGGCCGATACTCGCGTCATGGGCACCCATCTCGGTCTTCAATTCCGTCCAGAGACCGTCGACGAGCGGGCCGAGTTCCACCGGAGCTGGCGAAACCTGCGGCGTGCCGGCAGCAAAGCTCATCAGCGCCTTGGTGAGGCGTTGCGCAGTCTGGGCTTTCTGAAGGATCGCCGTAAGGCTTTCGAGCTGTTCGCTATCGAGCTTCTCGCCGAGCTCATCCAGGAGGATTTCCGCATACATCGCGATGTGCCGGAGCGGCGATTGAAGGTCGTGTGAAGCCGTCGCCAGAAAACGCCTTATGCGCTCCTCGCTGGTGCTCGAAACAGCAGTTGGCGTTGGACCGGATGACATTGAGACGCAACCTCCCGCTTCTTTGAAGTGAAAATAGAAAGAGGGCGCCGGTTCGGCAACCGGCGCCCTCTCGGAATGTCTGTGTCGACGATTTATTAGCCGATCGACTTGCGCGGCTCGGTGGCTTCCGGCGGAATGATTTCCGGCTCGGCGCCAGCGGATGCCGCCACTGCCTTGGCGTGGCGGCGGCGCCAGTCGCCGAGGAAGAGCAAGATCGGCGCTGCGATGAAGACCGACGAGAGCGCGGCGACGGCAATGCCGAACACCATCGGGATCGCAAAGCTCTCGACCGCGCTGCCACCCCAGATCGCCATCGGAAGCATGGCGAGGAAGGCGGTGGCGGAGGTATAGAGGCTTCGGCCGAGCGTTTCGTTGATCGACTTGTCGATGAGTTCGCGAAGCGGCATCGACTTGTAGAGGCGCATGTTTTCACGCATGCGGTCGTAGACCACGACCTTGTCGTTCACCGAATAACCGACCAGCGTCAGAAGGGCCGCGATGGCCGTCAGGTTGAAGTCAAGCCCGGTAAGCGCGAAGAAGCCGATGGTCTTCGTCACATCGAGGATGAGGGTCGCGATGGCGCCGACCGCAAATGGCCATTCGAAGCGCGCCCAGATATAGACGAGCATCGCCAGGCTTGCGAGAACTACCGAGAGAAAACCGGCGACCGCGAGCTCGCCGCTGACCTTCGGGCCAACGACTTCCGTCCGTTCGATCGTTGCCGACGGATCGACCTTGACGATCTCTGCCTTCAGCTGATTGACGGCGGTCGTCTGCGCTTCTTCGCCCCCCGGCTGGCGCTCGGCCCGGATAAGCACGTGGTTGCTGTCGCCGAAGGACTGCAGCGCCACTTCGCCGAGGCCTAGTGCATCGAGGCCTTCACGGAAGGAGGCGAGATCGGCTGGCTGTGCCGTCTTCACTTCCAACTGGATGCCGCCGCGGAAGTCGACGCCGTAGTTGAGGCCCGGCGTGACGAACAGCACGACGGAAATGATGGAAAGGGCGGCCGAAAGCGCAAGGCCGAAGAAGCGCGCTTTCATGAAGTGGATTTGCGTACCGTCCGGAACGAGGCTGATCGGAAGCAGCGGCTTGATGTTGATGACCTTCATCTTCGTGCGGCGGACGATTGCCATCATCGCGACACGGACGATGGAAACGGCGGTGAACATTGAGATCATGATGCCGAGGCCCATGGTGACGGCGAAGCCGCGAACCGGGCCGGAGCCGAACCAGAACAGCAACACGGTCGCGATCAGCGCCGTCATGTTACTGTCGACGATGGTCGAGTAGGCGCGGCTGAAGCCGGCGTCGATCGCGGCGAATGCGCCGCGGCCCTTGCGGGTTTCTTCACGGATACGCTCGTTGATGAGAACGTTCGCATCCACCGCCAGACCGATGCCGAGGACGACACCGGCAATGCCGGGCAGGGTCAGCGTCGAGCCGATCAGTGTCAGGCCGGCGAAGGTCAAAATCACGTTCAGGAACAGCGCGACGTTTGCGAGCAGACCCCAGCCGCCATAGAGGAAGAACATGAAGCCGACGACCAGTGCGAAGCCGATGAGGCCGGAGGTCAGGCCCTTCTTGATGGCGTCACCGCCGAGATCGGCGCCGACGGTGCGTTCCTCGATGACGGTGAGCTTGGCGGGAAGGGCGCCGGCACGCAGCATTGCCGCAAGCGTGGTGGCGCTTTCAGCCGTGAAGCTGCCGGAGATCTGGCCGGAGCCGCCGGTGATCGGTTCGCGAATGACGGGCGCGCTCAGCACCTTGCCGTCGAGGACGATGGCGAATGGATTGCCGACATTCTGGCGGGTAATATCCGCAAAGCGGGTTGCGCCGGCGCTATCGAAGCGGAAGCTGACGATCGGCTCGCGGGTGTTCTGGTCGAAGCCGACGCGGGCGTCCGAAAGGCGGTCGCCGGAGATTTCGACGCGGTCTTCCACCGGATAGGTGTTGCCCTGCTCGTCTTTCATCATGGTCACGCCCGGTGCCGGGGCGTTGTTCGGGGCAAGCATGTGGAACGTCATCTTGGCCGTGGAGCCGAGCAGCTGGCGCAGCCGGGTCGGATCCTGCGTGCCGGGAAGCTGAACGAGGATACGGTTTGCGCCAACGCGCTGGATCGTCGGTTCGGCAACGCCGACCTGGTCGACGCGCTGGCGGATGACCTCGAGGCTCTGCTCGACGGCCGAGTTCACGTTCTGTGTGATACCGGCTTTGGAGAAGGTCATCGTGACGTTGTTCGCGCCGCTGGCAGCGATATCGAGGTCGGACTGACCGGCGGTAAGGCCGACGCCCACAGGGTTCGCCAGCGTCTGCAGATCAGTGATGGCGGCATCGCGCTGCGTCGGGTCCGTCAGCGTCACGACGATCTGGTTCTGGTTGCGGGCGACCGAGCTGGTCGCAACACCCTTTTCGCGCAGCACGCGGCGGGTATCCTGCAGGAGCGATTGCAGGCGTTCCTTCGTCAGTTCCGATTCATCGACTTCGAGAACCAGGTGGGAGCCGCCGCGGAGGTCGAGACCAAGGGAGACCTGCTCGTGAGGCAGCCAGGAAGGTACGCGGTCGAGGACGTTTTGCGGCAGGACGTTCGGCAACGCCGTGAAAATGCCGAAGAGGATGATCACCGTGTAGGTGAGCACCAGCCATGGTGAAGTGCGCATGTCGTTGTATTCCTTGAATATGCATATACCGGCGCGGTGCGCTGGCGGTGTGTCATGTGATTTTGCAAAGGCGCGATGGTCGCGATATCAAGCGGCGGGCGGGGCTCGCGGCTGATTGCCCGGCAGTGCGGCCGGACGAAGAGCAGTATCGATCGGCGGCAGAGCCGCAGGCGGGCTCCACTTTGCGAATTCGAGATGCGGCGGTACCGGCAGCGGGACCGGACCCAAATCGTGAAGCGTTTGTTTCGGCGCAACCTTACGATCGGCGGCGAGAATGCCGCGAACCGCCTCGCGCGCCGTCAGCTGGAGCGGCTGCGTTTCCTTGCCGGGCAAGATCAGCGCATTATTGACTGAGGCTGCGGGACCGAGAATGAGATTGCCGCCGATGAGAAGGCCGATATAGGCGGTAATCGCAAGGACGAGCGAAACCGCGATGCGGGCGCTCAACCGGCGTGCATCGAATCCTTCCCCGTCATTCTTTGCGATCTCGCTCTCAAATCGGCTCAAAAGCGTAAAAACCCGTCATTCACTCTCGGACGGCACTGCGGCCGCGCTCGGAATTGTATCAGTCCCATGCCCATCTTCATAGGCCGGACTGTCATGATGCACTTGGGCGAGCCGGTCAACCATTCCCATGGCGATTTCTCGCTCGCCCATGATGACGGTATCGGCGCCGTACTGTTTCAACTCGTCGACTTCAGCGTCCGAATGGGCGCGGGCGACGATCAGGATCGACGGGTTCACGCTGCGACCGTATTCGGCAACACGGCACGCTTCGAAGGCATTCGGGATGGCAATCACCAGGCTGCGCGCGCCGGGAAGATTGGCGAGATCGAGCACTTCGCGGGCGCCGGCATTGCCGAGAACCGTCTCAACGCCCTGCCCAGCAAGCTCTTCGATCCGCTTTTCGGAATCCTCGATGACCAAGAAAGGCGTGCCCGAAGACTTAAGGTTCCGACCGACGATGCTGCCGACGCGGCCGTAGCCGACGAGGATGGCGTGGCCGGAAAGCGACGTCGGCTGGATTTCGTCTTCGGGTTCGGCGGGCTCGATGGTTTCCTCGGCGGCAGCGGTTGTATCGACTGGAGCCTCCTCCCGCCTCGGACGGTGGAAAAGCGGGCGCATGCGGTCGCAGGCGAAGAAGAGCAGCGGGTTGAGGATGATCGAAATGAGTGCGCCTGCGAGGATGAGATCGCGGCCTTCTTCCGGCAGGAGGCCGAGATCGACGCCGAGGGCGGCAAGGATGAAGGAGAATTCGCCGATCTGTCCCAGGCTCGCGGAGATCGTCAGTGCCGTACCGGCCGGCTTTCGAAAGACCAGCACGATGAGAAAGGCGGCGACGGACTTACCGATGACGATGATGAAGACGGTTGCCAGGATGGGCAGCGGTCTTTCGATCAGGATGTTCGGATCGAAGAGCATGCCGACGGAGACGAAGAAGAGCACAGCGAACGCGTCGCGAAGCGGCAGGCTTTCCTGGGCGGCGCGATGGCTGAGTTCGCTTTCTGCAAGCACCATGCCCGCAAAGAAGGCGCCAAGTGCAAGCGACACGCCGAAGAGCTTCGCGGCGCCGAAAGCGACGCCGAGCGCGATGGCGAGCACGCCGAGGCGGAAGAGTTCACGCGAGCCGGTATGGGCGATCCTGTGCATCGTCCAGGGAATGAGCTTGCGGCCGAAGACAAGCATGAGGGCGACGAAGAGCGCCACCTTCACCAGCGTCATGCCGATGATGGCGGAAATGCCGAGATCGAGCCCGAACAGACGGTTGAGGCCGGCCGAAAGCGGCTCGACCGGCGCATGTTCACCACCGCCGATGCTGGCGGCTGCGGGTATCAGCACGAGCGCGAGGACCATGGCCAAGTCCTCCACGATCAGCCAGCCGACGGCGATCTTGCCGCGTTCCGTTTCCACGAGGCGGCGTTCCTGCAGCGCCTTTAGGAGAACGACGGTCGAGGCGACGGAGAGCGCAAGACCAAAGACGAGACTGCCGCCGGTCGACCAGCCCATCAGCGCGCCGAGACCCCAGCCGAGGAGGGTCGCGAAGGCGATCTGGGCGATGGCTCCCGGCACGGCTATGCCGCGAACCGAAAGCAGGTCCTTGAGCGAGAAGTGCAGGCCGACACCGAACATCAATAGGATGACGCCGATTTCGGCAAGTTCGGGCGCGAGATCCTGGTCCGCCACATAGCCCGGGGTGTGTGGGCCAACGAGAATGCCGGCAACGAGATAGCCGACAAGCGGCGGCAATCTCAGGCGGTTGGCGATGGCGCCAAGGATAAACGCCAGCACGAGACCCCCGACGATCGTCGAAATCAAAGGCGTGTCGTGCGGCATCGCTCTCTCCCGGTCTGGAATTCCTGCTCAAAAAGTGACATATATGGCTTATATTGACCAATATGGGTGGATTGAGATCATGGGTCAAGGCGCAAAGGAGACGATTCTCACGCCTGCTTTATGCCGGGCGGCACGCGGTTTGCTCGATTGGACGCAGGCCGAACTCGCCGCGCGGGCATCGGTTTCGCGCAGTACAATACGCGACTACGAAGGGCAGAACCATGAAATCCACCGCGCCACCGAGGCGCAGTTGCGCCTGGCCTTCGAGGACGGCGGTGTTCGCTTCGTTGAAATCGAAGGAGCGGGGACAGGGCTTTGCCTGCCTCCCGCGGCCAGTCTTTAGCTCTGCGGTCTAAGGCAGCTGGCAGGTGCTTTGTAAGCATTGATCGTCCTGCCGCGGTAGTAGCCGTCGGCCGGCTGCCAGCTTTTGACCAGTTCCGGTGCCGCGGCTGCGCAGGTCAGTTCGATGCGGGTGACGAAGAGAACCTGATCCTGCACATCCGCCGGCAATGCGAAGTTCTGTTCGTAGTAATTGTCCGGGAAGCCGGCGGGCGGACGCGAATAGATCTTGAGCGGTTCGTTCCTGAGCGTATGGAACATGTCGGCAACGAAATCGCGATTGTCGGTGACGACGATGCCAAGTCCGGCCTGCTTGGCTAGCACACCGGCTTCGCGGCTGATTTCGCTGCGGCCGAGATAGCGCTTCATCGCTTCATCGCCGCCCGGAAGTATCAATTGATGCGCAAAGATCGTCGCAAGCGGAAAAAGGAAGCTCGCAACGCCGCCGACGATGAGCGAAATGCGCAGGCCCCTCGGCCATAGCTGCGTGAGCACCCAGACGGCAAGGACCGTACCTGCGACATAGGCCGACACGCCCCAATTCGCCTCGGCTTTGGCGACGAAGGCCTGCAGGGTGATGAGCAGGACGACGGGCATGGAAAGCCAGATGAGGAGTTTTTCTTTCTCGCCGCTCTTGCCATTGATCATGCGCCAAGTCGCCCAAAGCATCGCGAAGAAGACGATCGGCCCGACGACCCCGAACTGTGCGGCGAAGAATTCAAGCGCGCCGCCAAAGTTCAGCTGCATCTGGTCCCACTTCGCGATGTCTTCGGTGTGGCGCACTGTGGTCGCGTCATGGGTGACGTTCCACCACAGGTTTGGCGAAGCGACGGCGAGGGCGGCGGCGACCGAAATGAAGAAGTCGCGCCAGGCAATCCGCGCAGCCGGAACCAGAAGCAGCGCGATCAGCCCGCCGGGAACGATAAAAAGGACCGCGTATTTCGACAGGAAGGCGCAACCGAAGGCGACACCCATGACGAGCGCAAGTGCGCCCGAGCGCTTCTCGGTCAGTCTGAAATAGGCCCAGAGGCCGATCGTCATGAAAAACAGGAGAACGACATCGGTGGAGAAGAAGACGGAGGAGAGCGCGACGGCAGGCATCGTGATGTAGATGACACCGGTCCAGCCTTCAATTTCGGGACCGGCAACGCGCTTTGCGAACTGCATCAGCAGCAATGCCGTGGCCATATGCACGAGAGGCCCGCAGAGCCGCACCCAGAAGATGTCGGTTGAGCCGGCAATTTCCGTCATCGACCGGATGAACCAGGCGATCATCGGTGGCTTCGAATAATAGCCGAAGTCGAGATTCTGCGACCAGAACCAGTATTGCGCCTCGTCGACGAAGAAATCCGTCGTATCGAAATGCAGCATGACAATACGCCACAGGGTGACGGCGAGAATGATGAAAAAGCCGGTTCTGGCAGTCATGAACAACTTCCGCTGAGCTTGAGGCGCCTGCGATACATCAGAGGAAGAGGGCTGCCAACGGGGCGGCGCAAGAAAGCCGCACTATGCCGCAGGCGGCAACGGCATTCAGAGCACGCGGAGGGTGAGGCTGCCGCGATTGGCCTCGATCCGGTCGAGCAGGGCGATGGCGGCCAGCGTAGCGATCGCGATGAGGCAGGAACCCAGTCCAAGAACAATCATTGCTCTATCCTTAACGACATCATGTCATGTCTGAGGTGCCGGATATAGCATAGAGCTTGCGCGGGACTTGTAGCGCGCCTGCAACTGCGCCGGACTATTTCGTTGAACGTGCTCGAAATGCTTGGAAAGGGCGGTTTGTTAAAACGCCTATTAACCTTCAAGCAAGGAATTAACCATAAACATTGCGAGACACGTCGGAATGGGAAGATGTTTGCTCGTTCCCACCAGGCATGAAGCCGTCCCGCCGTACCGGCTCGATCCGGTATCCATCTCTTTTCCGAAACAGATTTGCTGATCGGGATACTTCCGCCGTCCGGTTTGCGCCGGTGGCGACAAAGGTCGTTTCCCTGCATTGCGCTCGTCGGATGGAGCACAACGGTTTTTCACCGGACCTTGTCCGGAATGTGGTTGGGGATAGGCATTGGGGCAGGACATGCCATCAGATCAGGCCAAGGGGGCGCAGGCAGGCAGCCTTCGCGATCGCCTGCGCTTTGCCGGTCTCGATGCCGCGCAATGCGAGGCGGTGCGCCGTCACCGGCCGATGCTCGAAGCCCGGCTGAAGAGCGGTCTTCGCGACCTGTTCCAGCGCTTCCAATCTTTCCCGGACGCGGCCTGCAATTTCCAGAACGAGCGCCAGCTCGATCGCCTGCACGATCTTCAGTCCACCCACTGGGACGTGCTGACCGATGCGCGCTTCGACAGCCTCTATGCAGAGCGCGTCAAGGTTCTTTCCGATAGCGAAAGTAAGATGGGGCTCGATCCGCGCTGGCACGTGGCCGGCCATGGCGTCATGCTGGAGCATATCATTTCCGGTCTTGCGGGCGAGCTGGCAGGCAAGCCGCTGCTGCCGGGCGCCAAGCGCCGCGCGAAAGAAATCTCCGAGATGATGACGGCCATCATCCGCCTCGTCATGGTCGATGTCGAAATCGCCGTTTCGCTGCGCTTCAATTCACTGCGTGCATCCCAGCAGGGCGCGCTTGCCGAGCAGCGTGAAAACGACAAGGCGGAGATCGCCCGGATTTTCGGTGACGTGGTCGACGGCCTGGCGGCCCGCGACCTGACCGTGCGCGCAGCCACCCATGGCGATGCCTACGCCGATATCGCCGTTGCGCTCAATGCGGCACTCGACGGCGTTCAGGCTGAATTTGCGGCAATCAGCGAGCGCACGGCAAAAGCCGAACTCTCCACGCGTTCGCTCGCGGCTGCCTCGCAGGGCCTTTCGAGCAATGCAGCCGGTCATTCGCAGCAACTCATGACATCGGCAGCAGCGCTCGAAGCAATCGCCGGAAGCGTCCGCAACGGCGCATCGGAAAGCCGCGCTGCGGAAAAGGCCGCGGCCTCCACCCGCGCGGCGGCAGAAGAGAGTGGCCAGGTCGTCGGCCACGCCATCAGCGCGATGGCGGATATCGAGCAGTCCGCCGAAAAGATCGGCCAGATCATCGGCGCAATCGACGAGATCGCCTTCCAGACGAACCTGCTGGCGCTGAACGCGGGTATCGAAGCCGCGCGTGCCGGCGAATCCGGCCGCGGCTTTGCGGTCGTGGCGCAGGAGGTGCGGGCGCTTGCCCAGCGTTCTGCCGAAGCCGCTCGCGAAATCAAGACGCTTGTCACGACGACCAAGGCGCAGGTCGATGCCGGCGTTCAGATGGTCGGCCGCACGCAGGATTCGATCGGCAACATCGTGCGGCAGGTAACCGGCATCAATGCGGCAATCGCGACGATTGCGAGCCAGACGGGCGAGCACGCGGCAAGCCTCGACACAGTGACAGCTGACGTCAAGGCGCTTGGCGGGCAGGTTGCCGACAGCGCGGCATCCGCCAACCGCGCAGCCGAAGGCGCCGATCATCTGCACACGGTGATCCTCGAACTGGGGCAGACGATCCGCGCGTTCCGCATCGCCCGCGAAAACGCCCGTGTCGAGGCCGCGCCGCTCAGCGCTTCCCGCCAACGCAGTATCGAGATCCCGGCCCGTCCCGCCACGCTGGACGAGCAATACGACAACGAGGATTTCGGGTTTTCCCGTCCGGCTGTGAGTTTCGGAGGCGGCCGGAATGTTTACTAACCTATCGGAATATGACCTCGCCTTATTTTTGCGGGCACGGGACAAGGGGACAAGGAAAAGCTGATGGCAGCAAAGAAGAGTGGGAAGACGCTGAATTTGGCAGCAGTGCTTGACCTCAACGAGGCTTCGGCCTTGCGCGACAAGCTTATCTCAGTGCGTGGCAGCGATCTTTCGATCGATGCGTCCGCCGTTGAGCGTCTCGGTGGCCTGTGCGCTCAGGTCCTGATGGCTGCGGCGAAGACGTGGAACGAGGACAAGCATTCGTTCACCTTCACGAAAGTGTCCGATGCATTTCACAAAACCATGCAGCTGGTTGGAGTCGACATCGACCACCTGCTTGCCAAGGAGATCCGGCAATGAAGAAAAAAGTGCTTACCGTGGATGATTCACGGACCATCCGAAACATGCTTCTCGTGACGCTCAACAATGCGGGCTTCGAGACGATCCAGGCCGAAGACGGGGTTGAAGGCCTTGAAGTCCTGGAAGAATCCAACCCGGACGTCATCGTGACCGACATCAACATGCCGCGCCTCGACGGTTTCGGCTTCATCGAAGGTGTTCGCCGCAACGAGAAGTATCGGGCGATCCCGATCCTGGTGCTGACGACCGAAAGCGACGCTGAAAAGAAGAACCGCGCACGCCAGGCCGGCGCCACCGGCTGGATCGTCAAGCCGTTCGACCCTGCCAAGCTGATCGATGCCATTGAGCGCGTAACCGCTTAAACCCAGGATTCTCTCCTATGGATATGAACGAAATCAAAGAGATCTTTTTCCAGGAATGCGAGGAACAGCTCGCCGAACTGGAATCCGGTCTCATGAAAATGAATGATGGCGATCGCGATCCGGAAACCGTCAATGCGGTGTTCCGTGCCGTCCATTCGATCAAGGGCGGTGCCGGCGCCTTCGGTCTGGACGATCTCGTCGCCTTCGCCCATGTGTTCGAGACCACACTTGATTGCGTTCGTTCCAACAGGCTTGAGCCGACACAGGATGTCCTGAAGGTCATGCTGAAATCGGCCGACGTGCTTGCGGACCTCACCAATGCCGCCCGCGACGGCGGCAGCGTCGACGAGAGCCGCAGCCGCGGTCTGGTGAAGGAACTGGAAGCGCTGGCGAACGGAGAGCTGCCGTCTCCTTCCACAGCCGTTGAAGCGCCGACACCGAAACCTGTGCCAAAGGCGGCGCTTGCGCCTACCCCCGTGGCGGAGGCCCCGAAGGCGGCCGATGACAGCGGTTTCCAGCCGATACCCTTCTCCTTCGACGATTTCGGCGCCGAGGAAGAGGCCGGCTCCGGTCTTCCGGTCTATGAAATCACCTTCAAGCCGCGCTCCGACCTCTATTCGAAGGGCAACGACGCCACGCTGCTGCTACGCGACCTCTCCCGCCTCGGCGAGATGAGTAGCTACTGCAACATGGACGATCTGCCGGGCCTCGACGATCTCGATGCCGAAGCCGCCTATTTCAGCTGGAATATCACGCTGAAGACGGACAAGGGCGAGGATGCCATCCACGCCGTGTTCGAATTCGCTGAATGGGATTGCGACCTGGCCGTCAAGGCAGTCGAAGCCGCAACCTCTGTATCGTCCAACGACGAACTGCCGATGATCCCCGTTCCCTTCGACCTTTCGATCCTGGATGAGGGTGCCGCCGAGGCACCGGCGGAGCCGAAGTCGGATGCTGCAGCTGCCGCCGTGGCCGCCGCCGAGACGGCCTCAAACGTCACCCAGATGGCGGCCGCCGCGGCTCGCGTCGAAAAGAAGGAATCCGCCGCTTCGGCTGCCGCAAGTGCTGCCGCCGCTGCCCAGAACAATGCCGCAGCCGGTCAGACGATCCGTGTCGATCTCGATCGCGTCGACCGCCTGATCAACCTCGTCGGCGAGCTGGTCATCAACCAGGCGATGCTCTCCCAGAGCGTCATCGAGAATGACACGACGGGCACATCGTCCATCAACATGGGTCTCGAAGAGCTGCAACAGCTCACCCGCGAGATCCAGGACTCGGTCATGGCGATCCGCGCGCAGCCGGTTAAGCCGGTCTTCCAGCGCATGTCGCGCATCGTTCGCGAAATCGCCGACATGACGGGCAAGACCATCCGCCTGATTACCGAAGGTGAAAACACCGAAGTCGACAAGACGGTCATCGACAAGCTGGCCGAACCACTGACGCACATGATCCGCAATGCGGTCGACCACGGCATCGAAACGCCGGAGAAGCGTGCAGCAGCCGGCAAGAATACCGAAGGCACGGTTCGTCTGACGGCAAAGCACCGTTCCGGCCGCATCCTGATCGAGCTTGCCGACGACGGCGCCGGCATCAATCGCGAGAAGGTTCGCCAGAAGGCAATCGACAACGATCTGATCCCCGCCGACGCTAACCTTTCGGACGAGGAAATCGACAACCTGATCTTCCTGCCCGGCTTCTCGACGGCCGATAAGATCTCCGACATTTCGGGCCGCGGCGTCGGCATGGACGTCGTCAAGCGCTCGATCCAGGCCCTTGGCGGCCGCATCAACATCACCTCGCGTCCGGGCCATGGCTCCGTCTTCACGATGAGCCTGCCGCTGACCCTCGCCGTCCTCGACGGCATGGTGGTCACGGTCGCCGGCCAGACGCTTGTGGTACCGCTGACCGCCATTGTCGAAACACTGCAGCCGGAAGCTGCTGCGATCCATTCATTCGGTGCGAACCACCGTCTGATCTCGATCCGTAACAGCTTCTGCCCGCTGGTCGATGTCGGCCGCATCCTGAACTTCCGCGCAACGCAAGCAAACCCGGTCGAAGGCGTCGCACTGCTGGTGGAATCCGAAGGCGGCGGTCAGCGCGCGCTCATGGTCGATGCGATCCAGGGCCAGCGTCAGGTGGTCATCAAGAGCCTCGAGGCGAACTATACGCATGTGCCGGGCATCGCTGCGGCAACGATCCTCGGCGACGGGCGCGTGGCGCTCATCCTCGATGTCGATGCCGTCGTCGGCGCCTCGCGCGGCCAGGCACTGAAACCCGAAATGTCGTTGGCAGCAGCTGGATAGGGTCATGTCGTACACCGTGAAAAATCTGAGCCAGGGGGATCGCGAGCTCATCGCGTTCCGCATCGGCGACCAGGAATTTTGCGTAAACATCATGTCGGTTCGCGAAATCCGCGGCTGGACGCCGGCAACGGCCATGCCGCATTCGCCGGCTCACATGAAGGGCGTCATCAACCTGCGCGGCGCGGTGCTGCCGATCATCGATCTTTCGGCGCGGCTCGGCATGAAACCCGCCGAGCCGTCGGTACGCCACGTCATCATTGTCGCGCAGGTCCGGCGGAAGGTTGTCGGCCTGCTCGTCGACGCGGTCTCGGACATCCTCACTGTCACCAACGACAATATTCAACCGACGCCGGAAATCTCTTCCGACCTAGAGCGCCAGTTTGCCCGGGGCATTCTTGCGATCGAAAAGCGGATGATCTGCCTGGTCGAATTGGAAGCCCTGTTCCCCGATACCGAAAGCGAAGCTGCATGAATGCGTTGAGTGCAAAAGATCTCAGGCAGGGGAACCCGGACGAGGTCCTGGCGAGCGGCGAATATCCGCTGACGCGCCGTGACCTCATGGAAATCGCCGCGATGATCTACTCGGATGCAGGGATTTTCCTGAACGAGACCAAGGCTTCGCTGGTCTATTCGCGTCTTTCCAAGCATATCCGCAATCTCGGCCTGTCAGGTTTCCGCGAATACTGCTCGCTGGTTTCTTCGCCTGCGGGCGCCGCGCCGCGCCGCGAAATGCTTTCGCACCTGACCACCAACTTCACGCGCTTTTTCCGCGAGAACCATCACTTCGAGCACCTGCGCGACCACGTGCTGCCGGAGCTTCTCAATCGTGCCAAGGCGGGCGGGCGTGTCCGTATCTGGTCGGCCGCATCTTCCGACGGGCAGGAGCCATATTCGATTGCGCTGACCGTGCTTTCGATGATGCCCAACGTCGCGGACTACGATTTCAAGATCCTTGCGACCGATATCGACCCAAAGATACTCAATCTCGCTCGCGCCGGATGCTACGACGAGACGGCTCTCGAAACCGTATCGACGGCCATGCGCAAGCAGTGGTTCACGGAAGTCAACGTGGATGGGCGCCGCAAATTCCAGGTCGATGACCGTGTCAAGCGCCTGATCACCTACAACGAGCTGAACCTGATGGCGCAGTGGCCCTTCAAGGGCAAGTTCGACGTCATCTTCTGCCGAAACGTCGTGATCTATTTCGACGAACCGACGCAGATGAAGATCTGGTCGCGCTTTGCCGAACTGCTGCCGGAAGGCGGACATCTTTACATCGGCCACTCCGAGCGCGTTTCCGGCGAAGCAAAGCACGTCTTCGACAATATCGGCGTTACCACCTATCGCCACACCACAAAAGCATTGGGGAGAAAGGGATGAGCGCACCGGCAAGAGTTCTCGTCGTTGACGACTCCCCGACGATGCGCGGGCTGATCAGCGCCGTCCTGAGTTCCGATCCGGACGTCAACGTCATCGGCCAGGCGGGCGATGCGCTGGAAGCGCGCGAGGCGATCAAAAAGCTCAATCCCGATGTCGTCACGCTCGACATCGAGATGCCGAACATGAACGGCCTGGAATTTCTCGAAAAGATCATGCGGCTTCGCCCCATGCCGGTCATCATGGTCTCCACCATGACGCATCGCGGCGCGGAGGCGACGCTCGCCGCGCTCGAGATCGGGGCCTTCGATTGCGTCGGAAAGCCTGCCCCCGGCGAGCCGCGTCCCTTCGGCGATCTGGCCGAGAAGGTCAAGGCTGCCGCGCGCACGCAGCGCCAGTTCGTGCAGCCGCCAGCAGCTCCGGTTCCGCCGGTATCGGTCGCCGATTTCCGGGTCGGACGCAAGATCGTCGCGATCGGTTCGTCGACGGGCGGCGTCGAAGCGCTGATCGCGGTGCTGCAGAAGTTTCCGGCAAACTGCCCGCCGACGGTCATCACCCAGCATATGCCGCCGACCTTCACGAAAAGCTTTGCCGACCGCCTCAATCGCCTCTGTGCTCCGGTCGTTGAAGAAGCGACGGATGGCGCACGTTTGAAGATTGGTAAGATTTATCTGGCACCAGGCGGGGAACGTCATTTGCAGGTCGCGAATGCGTCCGCACCCAGTTGCCGTCTCGTCGAGCGCGATCCGGTAAACGGCCATCGCCCCTCGGTCGACGTTCTCTTCGATTCCGTTGCCGAACTTGCCGGACGCAATGCGGTCGGCGTGATCCTGACAGGCATGGGCCGCGATGGCGCGGCTGGCCTCTTGAAGATGCGCCATGCCGGCGCGCGCACTCTCGGACAGAACGAAAAGACCTGCGTGGTCTATGGAATGCCGCGAGTGGCCTATGAACTCGGTGCCGTTGAGCAGCAGCTGCCACTGAATGCCATCGGCGAAGAAATACTGAAAATGACAGCCGCCCGAAAGGAAGGGACAGAATAATGTCGATTGCGGAGAAAATCAAAGTTCTGATCGTCGACGATCAGGTCACGAGCCGGTTGTTGCTCAGCGATGCGCTGACCCAGCTCGGCTTCAAGCAGATCACGGCTGCCGGCGACGGCGAGCAGGGCATGAAGATCATGGCCCAACAGCCGCATCATCTGGTGATCTCGGACTTCAACATGCCGAAGATGGATGGTCTCGGTCTGCTGCAGGCCGTACGCACCAATCCGGCAACCAAGAAGGCTGCCTTCATCATCCTGACTGCACAGGGCGATCGTGCTCTCGTGCAGAAGGCCGCACAGCTCGGCGCCAACAACGTGCTTGCCAAGCCCTTCACCATCGAAAAGATGAAGGCGGCGATCGAAGCCGTGTTTGGAGCGCTGAAATGAATGTCGAGGCAGCAGCCCGCCGCGTTCATATCATTCAAGGCGAATGGAAGGTCCTGAATGATCCGACCGCGGTTTTGACGACCATCCTTGGTTCGTGTGTGGCTGCCTGTCTGCGCGATCCCGTGGCCGGTGTCGGCGGTATGAACCACTTTCTGCTCCCAGGCACGGGTAACACGCCGATGAGTGGCGGGGACGCGACGCGCTATGGCGTTCACCTGATGGAATTGCTGATCAACGGCCTTCTGAAGCAGGGCGCGCGCCGCGACCGCCTGGAGGCCAAGATTTTCGGCGGGGCGAAGACGATCTCGACTTTCTCCAATGTCGGCGAACAGAACGCCGCCTTCGCCATGCAGTTCCTGAGGGATGAAGGCATCCCGGTCGTCAGCTCCAGTACCGGCGGCGAACACGGCCGCAAGCTGGAATACTGGCCGGTTTCGGGCCGCGCGCGCCAGTACCCGCTGACCGGCGCTGAAACGCAGAAGACGGTGGCTCTCGAACAGCGCCCTGTCGCACCCCACAAGCCGGTCGAAACAAGTATCGAATTTTTCTGATGACAAGGATCTTTCTATGACTTTCAGTGGAACGATAGAGCTGCCTTCGCCGGTCGAAGCGCTTCCGGATATCCTTATGCGTATCGTTTCCGAACTGCACGATGTCGCCTATCTCATCGAACGCATCGAGCCGCAGCTTCTCGAAATCGGCGGCGCCGATGTCCTGCACTCGCCCGATAGCATGAAGATCATGCAGGGCATCGATCTTGCCGTTCAGAAAACCCGCGGCCTCGCTGAATTCATTGACACGATCACCGGCGAGATTCCCCAGAGCTGGGCTGTTGACGTTGCGACCGCGCTCAGCCTGGTCAAACTTGCCGAAATGCAAAAAGCGCTCGGCGGTGCCACGCGCCACGGCCATTCCCAGCCGCTCAGCAAGGCGGCCGGCGACTTCGATTTCTTCTGATTTGAAAGCTCCCGACCTGCCCTGACGAAACGCTCGCACAAGTTTCGCCGTCTATCAACAAATGAGGCAATAAGCCTGTTTTGTCTTTGACGGATCGTGCGAGAACAGAATGAATCTGTTAAATCAATTAGTTCAGCTCATTAAGAACTTAGGTTCGCTGGGGCGAACACGCTTGTTGGCGCTCGCTGGCGTTGGCGTTTTTTCAATTGCAATTATCTTGGCTGCTGCCTTTTTCGTCAACAAGCCGGCGCAGGAAACGCTCTATGTCGGCCTTGACACCCCTGACCTCAACCAGATCAGCATGGCTCTTGCGGAAGCCAATATCGGCTTCCAGGTCGGTTCCGACGGCTCAAGTATTACTGTGCCTGCCGGCATGACGGGCAAGGCCCGCCTGCTGCTTGCCGAGCGGGGTCTACCGAACAGCGCGAATGCAGGCTATGAACTCTTCGACAATGTCGGCTCACTCGGCCTCACCTCCTTCATGCAGGAAGTCACACGCGTGCGTGCGCTCGAAGGCGAGATAGGCCGCACCATCCAGTCCATTTCAGGCATCACCGCTGCTCGCGTCCATATCGTTATGCCGGAAGTCGGAAACTTCCGTAAGGCGGAGCAGAAGCCGACAGCCTCCGTCATGATCCGCGCAAGCGCTGCGGCTGGCCGCAGTGCCGCCACCTCGATTCGCCACCTCGTCGCCTCGGCTGTGCCGGGGCTTGATGTCGATGATGTGACGATTCTTGATTCCGCCGGCCAGCTGCTCGCATCTGGCGACGAGGCAAGCAACAGCTCGCTGAACCGCTCGCTGAACATCGTCCAGAACGTCCAGCAGGAAGTCGAATCGAATATCGACAAGGCGCTGGCTCCGTTCCTCGGCATGGATAATTTCCGCTCCAGCGTGACCGCCGATCTCAACACGGATGCGCAGCAGATCCAGGAAACCGTCTACGATCCGGAATCAAAGGTGGAGCGCTCCGTGCGCACGACCAAGGAAGCCTCGCAGTCGCAGCAGAAGCAGTCCGATAACGCAACGACCGTCGAGCAGAACGTTCCGCAGGCCGCCCCCGAGCAAGGTGGCAGCAATAGTCCGGAATCGCAGGACAAGTCGGACAAGAAGGAAGAGCAGACAAACTACGAGATCAACAGCAAGACGACCGCCACGACGCGCAACAGCTACGAGATCGAGAAGCTCTCGATCGCCGTTGTCGTCAACAAGGGCCGTATCGCCCAGATGGTCGGCGAACCTGCGGATCAGGCGAAGATCGATGCTTATCTCGCCGAGATGCAGAAGATCGTCTCGTCGGCAGCCGGTATCAGTGCTGATCGCGGCGACGTCGTCACGGTGACGGCAATGGACTTCCTCGAGAACCAGCTTCTCGAAGATGCCGCCGGCGGCGTTCGCGTCCTCGATATGCTGAGCCGCAACCTGGCGGGCATCATCAACTCGCTGGCCTTCCTGGGCGTCGCCTTCGTGGTGGTCTGGATGGGCGTGCGGCCCCTGGTGCGCAGCATCGGCGGTGGCGGTGCGGGAGTCATCGGCGACACGTCTTCAGAAAGCGTTGGCCTGGAGCTGCCTGATTTCGCACCGGCCGGTGGAGCGGCTGCCGGCGGCGCGCTCATGGACGGCTTCGGTTCTGACTTCGGCTTCGACAGCACGGAGGATCTGCTCAGCCTGGGCGACGACGACGGAAACTTCAACCGCCGCGTCAAGGAAGGCCCGGAGCGGAAGCTCGCGCGAATGGTCGAGATCAACGAGGAACGCGCCGCGAAAATCCTCAGGAAATGGGCGGTGGACAACGCCGCCTAAACGAAAGGCCGGGAGACCGGCCTTTTTTAACGTCTTCATCCGCCCGCTCGCCAGATCACGGATTTGTTATCGGAAGCTGCCGCGCGGGACATATTTTACACAAGATTGAAAAGGCACTCGATTTATTCCAGATCGAGGCGAAAGCGGAAGTTTCTCCTTACATAAATAAAAAGAAATAGCTTGGTAGGAAGACTGCTAAAGCCGAAAATTTGTTCTGTAAATACATATTCATATGTCACGCGCCGCAGCGGCGGATTTTTTCTCGATACTCGAATTACTGTTAGCTATGTTTAAAGTATATATGAATTGTGGCGCAGAATTACTTATATGGTGACTCGCCTAAAAGGAGTGGTGTGTTGCGATATTGAGAGAATCACCATAGATTCCAGACATCTAATCAAGCGATGTCTGAGCGCGAATCACGCGCACGGAAAGCGGCAAGAGTAAATCCCAAGAACTCGGATATGGTAGTTTCTATCGTCTGACTTACCCTTGGATGATTCGTTTAGTCATTGCCGCAGGCCGCGTCGGCCCTGCGCAGACAATGCCTTGCAGGAACGGGCACTCAGCCGCGGGACGTTGCCTATGGATATGCACATACTGCTTAAGGGCGAAAATCAGGCCGCGAATTTCGTTGGTCTCCAGGCCGTCAATCTTTGCTCTCGCGCCGAGCTCATTGGGCAGCTCAGCGAAATTGCCGACAGCGGGAGGTTGCAGGTCGCGCTTCGCACCCTGACCGACTACGTTGGAGCGTCGCATTACCTGCTGGCGCGATCCGACCTCATCCAGGAGGCCGGCCTCGATTTCATCGTGTCCTCGGACTGGCCGTTCGATCTCGTGAAGGACCTGGCGACGTCACTGACAAGCAGCTATGCACGCACGACCGAGCTGGAAAAGTGCATGCAGCTCTTCCAGCCAAATTTTGCTCTTCTGCCCGACAATGCCGACGTGCCGGATGGCGCCAGCCGCCAGTATTGTTCCTTGACGTTAAATGTCGGCCGTTCGCGGCTGTCGCTGATGTTCCTCTTCGATGACGGCTTCATCCTGTCACCGGAGCGGCTGCGGGACGTGGGACTCCTTGCAAGTTATCTCGCAAGTTCGCTCCGGTGCGGGGGCGCCCGGGCGGAGCGCGATTTTGAGCTGACGGAGCGGGAGCTCGAATGTCTCTTCTGGATCGCCGAGGGCAAAACCAGCGATGAGATCGCGATGATCCTCGGCATCTCCCGCAATACGATCAACAACTACATTACGAGCGTCATGCGAAAGACGGCGACCAAAACTCGCTCCGAGGCCATAGCGTTTGCGGTGAGAAATAATCTCGTCTGAGGGGAATTTATGGGGCATTCGTCAAGCAGGGCGATGGGTAGTACGGAACACATACGCAGCGTGCGCTTCAACAGGATAAGCAGCCGCTCCGACCTTTTCCCGCGGCTGGTCGCGATGCAGAAGCTGGCGGATGCCCAGAATTTTGCGGTCTACCGGATGAGCGGCTCAGGTCTGCCGGCGAAGCAGCGCCTGGTCTGCGAACTGGAAAACTGGGGACCTTCGGCAGCGGCGGCCTCAAGCAAGGCCCTTGTGGACGCTTATGGCGATGCGCTGCTGGACCATATCGAGAAATCACTCTTGCCTCTGTCCTGGGCCGGCGGCCATGATCGCGCCGCGCCCGGTTCAGCCGATTTCGCGCCGTTCATGGCGCGGCTGAAGGACGGCATCTTGCCATTTTCAGGCCTCGCTTTTCCGGTGCGGCTCGGTGCTGCAGGAAATGGCTTCGTCGTCTTCACCGGCGATTATCTTGATCCCGGCGGTGACATGATCGTAGAGCTTCATGGCCGTAGCTGCCAAATCATGATGGATCTGCTCTCGCTGGACGAACGCCGCGCGGCGGCGGCAGAAGCGTTGAGCGAGCGCGAGATCGCTTGCCTGCAGCTTGCCGGCGACGGACGCATCAGCGAAGAGATAGCTGACAAGCTCGGGCTCTCGGTTCATACGGTCAATGCTTACCTCGGCTCGGCGACGATCAAGCTGGATTCGGTCAATCGCATCCAGGCAATCGCCAAGGCAATTCGCCTAGGCTACATCAGCTGACAAGCCCGGCGCGGCGGACCGGCCGGGCTCTTTATGCCTGATGTTGGAAAGCTCGATCAGCCGGCTAGCGCCTGCAGCGGCCGGGTATTGTACCGGCTTTCGCGCAGGCTGCGTTCGAAAAAGGCCGTGTTCACGTCTGGATCGGCGGACGGTTCATGAAAGGCGATGTGATTGATCTCGATGCCGGCATGCTCCTCCGCCAAGGTCAGCTGCGCATAGACCGTCACGCCATGCGGCTTGATCTCGAGATCGAGGACGACCTCCGGCTTGCCACCCCATTCCAGCGTGTAATTGCCTCCAAGGCCGAAATTGACCGTGCCGGGATGAAAGAAGAGCTCCGCAGCCGAGGCCACCAGATCGGCGATGCTGCCGTAATACTCGAAGCGCAGCAGCGAAATCAGATCCGAAGCGTCGAGAAGCCGAAGCTCGGTCGCAACCGGGCTGATGGCTTCGGCAAGAATTCTTTCACGCTGAGAAGAGTAGGGGCATTTCTTCATTCGGCTTATCTTACCCGTTTGTTCCTGGCGTCGGCGGCGTAAACCCGGTGAATGAGCTCCGCCACTGCCTTGTAGAATACTGACGGGATGACACTATCGATCGAGACTTGCGCAAACATGGAGCGTGCAAGGGGCGGATCTTCGAAAACCGGAATTCCGTTCTTTTCGGCTATCTCTCTGATTTTCAACGCAATGAGGTCCTGACCCTTGGCGAGAACCACTGGCGCATCGTTTTCTTCGCGCACGTAGCGCAGGGCCACGGCATAGTGCGTCGGGTTGGCGATGACGAGCGTGGCGCGTTCGACATTGGCAATCATGCGGCGGCGGGCACGGTCTCGCATCAGCGAGCGCTGGCGGCCCTTCACGAAGGGATCGCCCTGAGCCTGCTTGTTTTCTTCCTTCACTTCATGCCGCGTCATCTTGAGTTCGGTGAACCAGTGATGCCGCGACCAGAAGAAATCAGCGATCGCAACGACGGCTGTCGCGAAAAGCACGACCAGCACGATCTTGCGCATGATCGTCATCGTCCGCTCGAAGAAGGTTTGCGGGTCGGAGAACATCGCATCGATCGCGTTGAAATATTCGCTCTTCAGCACGAAGAACATGATCACGCCGACGATCAGGATCTTGAACAGCGATTTACCGAATTCGATCAGGCCGGGCAGGCTGAATATGCGCGAAAAGCCCTTGGCCGGCGAAAGGCGCGACAGCTGCGGACGGATGCGTTCGAGAACCGGAGTGGGCAAATTCTGGCTTATGGATGCTACGACGCCGAAGATCATGAACAGCAGCATGGCCGGCGTGAGAAGCACGGCGCTCACCCAGCCGAGATGAACGAAGAGCGACATTGCGTCCGGCCCGGTCTCGATCTTCCACTGGTCCGGCTGCTCGAAGATGTCGCGAAGCGATTCGCTGACGCGGCTGATGCCGTCGGGCAGATAGAAGGTCAGATAGATGAAGGTCGCAAGAACGGTGGCAAAGATGGGCACTTCGCGTGAGAAGGGCGTATTGCCCTTCTCGGCCGCATCGGCCTGCTTTTTCGCTGTCGGGGCTTCTGTTTTGCTGTCCTTGTCTTCATCAGCCAAGTTCGCGGCCCTCCATCAATGGAAAGGGCCGCGGCAAGGCGCGGCCCGTTCCGAAAAGCGTAGTCTCGTGGTGCATCGCGATCAACGCCGTGAGCGGCCTCTCGTCGGGTTGTCAACAGAAGCAGAAGCTTAGGCGGCTGCCGGCGCTTCGCCCTCCGTCTCCTTGAGCTGGATCTGGCCGGAATTTGCCAGCCGAATCGCTTCCTGGGCGACAGCACGCCGCGCAATGGCGATCTCGCGCGGATTGATGCCGACAGTGCCGCTCTGCAGGTCCGATTCGATCATTCGTCGCTGGCGCGGGCTGATCGACGAGAGAACGGCTTCGCGGATTTCGGCCGACGCGCCGCGCAAAGCCATGGTAAGAATGTCGGCGGAGATATCGTTGAGCAGCATGACACGGCTGCGCTGCGGCATGAAGAGAATGTCGTCGAAGAGGAAGATCTTCGGGCGAACCTTGTTGACGGATTCGCGGCTGATCGACTCCAGCGAAGTTAGCAAGGTATCGACCTGCGGCTTGTCCATCTCGTTCATGAGTTCGGCAACCTTGTTCGAGCCGATCGAATTCTTCTCGGCCTCGACCTCGGCCAGCAGCGTCATCACCTGCTTTTCGATGATGTGCGCGACCTTGGGGCTGACGGATTTCAGGTTCACGGTACGGTTCATGATGTCCGCGCGGCGGCTGTCGGGAAGCTGCATCAGCACCTTGGCGCCGAAGGAAGACGGCATCATCGAAAGGATATAGGCGACGGTCTGCGGATGTTCGCGCAGCAGGAACTTGCCGATGAAGGCCGGATCGCCCTCGCCGAGACGGTCCCAGATTGAGGTTTCGTATGCCTGGAACGCGGTGCGGCGGCCGAGAAGGCTGTCCACCTCGTCCGGAGTCAGGCCCTCCTCGAGAATGCTCTCGATGGCCTTGGCATTGTCCATAAGGCCGGCGCCTTCGGTGAAGAGATCTTCGAATTCGGCTACCAGGCCAAGAAGTTCATCCGGCGGAATGGCCCGCAGAGCCTGCGCGGAGGAGATAATCGTCTGCAACTCGGCCTGGGTGAAATACTTCAATAGCCGGCCTGCGACTCCCTTCCCCATAGCGAGGAGTACAGCCGCTGCCTTTTCAGCCTGGGTCAACGGTTTCCCGGCAAGTGCGCCGCCGAAATCGTCAAAGTCCATCATGGTCTAACCTCTCCGCCCCTAACCGGGGTCAGGCTTTTCTTGTGCTCAAAACTTCTATCAGTTTAACCCCGAAGCGGGTGTCGTCATTCTCCAGGACGGTGATTTCGCCACGTGCGATCTTGCGGCCGTTCACCATGATTTCAACCGGCTCGCCGATCTTCTTGTCGAGGGCGATGGTCGCGCCTTCGTTGAGATTCATCAGGCCGGAAACCTGCATGCGGCTGCTGCCGAGCATGATCTGGACGTCGATCGGAATGTCCATGATCAGTTCGAAGTTCGAAGACAGCGCGCTGCCGAGCGGTGCCGGTTCGGCGCTCGCCGCGGACAAAGCGGTATCACCGAAATCCGAAGAGCCGCCAAAGTCGCCGGCGCCGAAATCGCTGCTGTCGAACGATGTCTCGGCTGCGCCATCGCTGCCGAAATCGCCGAAGGCCGACAAATCGGTGCCGGTTCCGGCGCCGAATGCATCGGCTTCTTCGCCCAACTCCGCAAGCCCGCCGTCCGAATCCTGCTTCAGAACTCCGCGGAGATCATCGATCGCCTGGTCGAGGTCAGCTTCGTTGCCCGGAAGCTCCAGTGACAGATCGTCGTTCTGCTGTGTTTTCTTCGTAGCCATGAAATCACTATTCCAGTTGAAACTTGCCTCAAACTGCCGTCGCAGCCGAGGGGAGGGGAACCGATTAATTCATTAAATGACGGATGAGCTCGTCGTCGGAGCTGATCGTATCTTTGACCCGGACAGTATAATTTTCGCCGGAACGCCCGAACTCGCACACATACAATTCCTTGCTGTTGGCACTGACTTCGACACGGACGTCGCCAGTGTCGCGGAACGGAATGACATCGCCCGGCGCGAGCTTGGAGATGGTGCGCAGCGTCAGATCCTGAAGGCGGATTTTCGCGTCGAGCGTCACATGCGAACGGTGGACCTGTTCGGTGAGCTGTTCGGTCCATTCCGTGGACTTGGTGGACTGGTTCGTTGCCTTCGGTGCGGAAATCTGCGTCTTAAGGAGCGGCGCCTGGGGCACGATCACCGAGAACTCGGACGTGATACCCGAAAGCGTGATTGACATGTTGATGGCCGAGGCGAATTCGTCCGGCGTATCGCTGGAGGGATGGCCGCGCAATTCGTGGGGATGCGGCGGCTCAAGGTTCGGTTCGAAACCGCCCGGTGCATTGACGGCGGAACGGAAGACATTGGCGATCTTCTCGAAAACCATGACCGCAAGTTCAAGCTCGATGACCGAAAGCGACCTATCGGCCGGCTGCTCGATCGTATCGGACGCGGCCCCAAGCAGGTTTTCCATCAGTGTGATGACGAAGCTGTTGCCGCAGGCAAAGGTGATGTTCTGCGACCAGTTGCGCAACGTCGCCTCGACGAGGGTCACGTTGGTGTCGAGGTCGGCAATCAGATCGTTCTTGTGGCCGGAACTGCAGCCGAGATAGGCGACGGCGATGTCCAGCCCGGTTTCGCTCTTGAAGATATCCGGCAGGAATTCGCCATAGACCTCCGACAATGAAGCGCAGAGCTTTTCTATGGTCGCCCGGTCGCCGAGGCGTCCCGTCAGCTTCGCAAGAAGGACCGGATCCACTGCCGGCCTTTGAGGGGAAAGGTTGCTCATGGTCGTTTAGGCCGCCTTGTTCTCGCCACCCGGGTTCATCATTTCCTGTTCGACCGCGTCGATTGATGGGCGCTCGTAAGCAGAAATCGTCTTGCGGCCGTATTCGAGGGCCACCTGTGGTACGGAGCCGTTCATGTAGGCAAGCAAGGTCTGCTTCACGATGACGTAGAGGCGATGCTGCTTCGTGCGCACGACCTTGATCTGGGAGACGAGCGGCGAGCAGAGGCAATAAGACAGCAGAATGCCGAGGAAGGTGCCGACGAGCGCCGAACCGATCAGGTGGCCGAGGACCTCCGGCGAATCGTTGATGTGCGCCATGGCCTTGATGACGCCGAGAACGGCGGCAACGATACCGATCGCGGGGAAAGCGTCGCCCATGATCTGGATGGCGTGATAGGGCTTCATCTTGTCGTGCAGGATCGTATTGATCTCTTCGTCCATCAGAGCCTCAATCTCATGCGAGCGGGCATTGCCGATAATGATCAAGCGGACGTAGTCGCAGATGAATGCCGTCAATTCCTTGTTCTTCAGGATCGTCGGAGCTGACAGGAAGATCGAGGATTCGGCCGGATTGTCGATATGCGCCTCGATCTCGTTGCGTGATTTCGTGCGCAGGTCGCGCATTAGCGAATAGAGGACACCCAGCGTATCGAGGTAATTCCGCTCCTTGGGCACCGTATGCTTGAAGGCTTCACCGAGTGCCTTTCCGGAATCCTTCACCACCTTCATCGGGTTAGCCATGATGAAGCTGCCCAGGCCAGCGCCGCCGATGATGACGAGTTCGAAAGGCTGCCAGAGTGCGCCGACATGGCCACCCATCGCCATGAAGCTGCCAACGATGCAGCCGCAGGTAATCACAAATCCGATAATGATATTCATCGTCAGTCCAAACCTGAACGTTGTTTTCAACCTCAGGGATAGGGTTGCTGGCTTGCGTGAGGCTGATGGTTGGCACTTTGAGCCCGCATTGTGCATGCCAGCTTCGCACAAGGATTTGCCGTCAGGTTCAAGGTGACGAATGGACCGATTCGTCCGTTTCTGAGATGCCGCCTCAGCGAAACCGTGGTTGAACAAATGACAGGAACCCGGTCTTCGTTCCGTTCATCGCCAATGCCAGGAGCCTATCATGCAATCCGGTCTTTATGTTTCCTTGTCATCCCAGATGGCACTCGAAAAGCGCCTGACGACAATTGCGGACAATATGGCGAACGTGAACACGACCGGATTTCGCGGGACGGAGGTGAAGTTCAATCAGTTGCTGAGCGACACCGACAACAAGCTGAATGCACAGGTTGCCTTCGTCTCGCAGGGCAATGACTATCTATCCGGCGACAGCGGCGAGCTGCAGCACACCGGCAACATGCTGGACTTTGCGATCAAGGGCGACGCCTGGTTCGCACTGGATACGCCGGCGGGTCAGGTTCTGACCAAGGACGGCCGGTTCACCATGAAGGACACGGGCGAGCTGGTTTCGATCCGCGGATACCCGGTTCTCGACGCTGGCGGCGCGCCGATTCAGCTGAACTCGGCGGGCGGTGAGCCCAAGGTCGGCAATGACGGCATGATCTACCAGGGCGGCCGGCAGGTTGGCTCGCTCGGTCTCTTCGAAGCCGATATCAGCAAGGGTTACCTCCGCTATGAGAACAGCGGCGTCATGACCACGGAGACGCCGCGGGCCGTGACCGACCGATTCAATATCGGCATCGAGCAAGGCTATCTCGAAAACTCCAACGTCAACGCGATGCACGAAATCACCCAGCTGATCGAAGTCAACCGCGCCTTCGAGAGCATCGCCTCGCTGACGGCCGACAGCGAAAGCTCCTTCAACGAGGCCATCAAGACGCTGGGTGGCAGCCGTTGAGCGAAAGGTTTGACGGATGACCAACATGCCGCTGACTGAAGACGCGCTTTCGCCGAAGCTGGATCATCTGGCCGGCCTCGTCAGCCGCTATACCAAGCCGGAATATGCGGTCGCACATGGCGGCCATGTCCAGACGATCGCCGCCGGCCACTATACGGTAAGCGGTCTTTCCCGCCACGTCCGTCTCGGCGAATTTGTGGCCCACAAGTCGGCGACCGGCATCCATCTCGGCGAGGTCGTCCGCGTCGAGCCGGAACTGGCCTATGTCTGCCCGATCGAACCGGGTGAGCCGATCGGCATTCATGACACGGTCATCCGCAAGGGAGCTTTTCGAATATCGCCGGCCGAAAGCTGGTGCGGCCGGACGATCAATTCGCTTTGCGAACCGATCGATGGCCTTGGCCCGATCGTTGAGGGCCTCGATCGCCGCTCGATTTCCAATACCGCGCCGCCTTCGATGACCCGCAAGCGTGTCGAGAAGGGCTTCCGGACGGGTGTCCGCGCCATCGATATCTTTTCGCCGCTATGCCACGGCCAGCGCCTCGGAATCTTCGCAGGCTCCGGCGTCGGTAAATCGACGCTGCTCTCGATGCTCGCCAAGGCCAATGCCTTTGACAGGGTGGTCATTGCGCTCGTCGGCGAACGCGGCCGCGAAGTGCGCGAATTCATCGAGGATACGCTCGGCGAGAACATGAAGAAGTCGATCGCCGTTGTCGCGACCAGCGACGAGAGCCCGATGCTGCGCAAGATGGCGCCGTTGACGGCGGTGACGATCGCCGAACATTTCCGCGATCAGGGCGACAACGTTCTCCTGATTGTCGACAGCGTCACGCGCTTTGCCCATGCAATCCGGGAAGTGGCGACGGCATCCGGCGAGCCGCCGATCGCCCGCGGCTATCCCGCATCCGTTTTCACCGAGCTGCCGCGACTGCTCGAGCGTGCGGGTCCCGGGCCGGAAGGCACAGGAACGATCACCGCAATCATCTCGATCCTCGTCGATGGCGACAATCACAACGACCCGATCGCCGACTCCACGCGCGGCATTCTCGACGGCCATATCGTCCTGCAGCGCAGCCTTGCAGAGGAGGGCCGCTATCCGCCGATCGACCCGCTGGCTTCCATTTCGCGCCTTGCCCGCAAGGCCTGGACGCCGGATCAGGAAAAGCTGGTCTCGCGCCTGAAGGCGCTGATCCATCGCTTCGAGGAAACGCGCGACCTGCGCTTGATCGGCGGCTACCGACCGGGGGCCGACCCGGATTTGGACATGGCGGTCAAGCAGGTACCAATTATTTACGATGTTTTGAAACAGTCGCCGGGAGACCGCGAGTCGGCCGATGCCTTTGCTGACCTGGCGGCAGCACTCAAGACGGCTGCCGGGATTTCGAACCAGCCGTCGACGATCCCGACGAGACCCAGAGGCTAGCTTTGACCACTTTCGACGATGATGACGAGCGCATCGCTCCCTTGAAGCCACTGGAAAAGCGGCAGGCGCTGATGCTCGACCGTGTGCTGACCGTGACCGGGCTTGCGCTCGCGTGTGCGGCGGCGTTTTTCCCATGGTATGTCTTCTTCAACGAGGACAAGTTCAGCATCAAAGTCGAACAAGGTGACCGGAGCCGTGACCTGCCGGACTGGCCGGAACGCAACGTTTTCAGCGTCTCGCCGCTTGCGATGGTCAACAAGAACGAGGTGGAGAAGAAGCCCGCGCTTGCCTTCGACCCGCTGACGACCGCGACGGTTTCGAATGTCGGCAGGGAGAGCAACAAGGGTATCATGCCCGACGACCAGCCGTTTCCAGCCGTTTCCGGTTTCAAGCTGCTGCATGTCGCCAACGGCCGCGCGCTGATTGAGGATTCCTCAGGCATGTATGTCGTGCGCGTCGGATCGATCCTCCCGGACGAAAGCCGTCTTGCCACGCTGGAAGAGCGCGACGGCAAATGGGTGATCGTCACGTCCAATGGTGAAGTCTACCAGAACAATTGATCGCGATTGCTGTGATCGGTGGAGGCTCCGCGCGTGCGACGGGGTCTCTTTGCTTTTGGCGCTTCCATAAAGATAGCTTCGGCGCGAAGCCGAAATTCCCCGTAAGTCTGACGCAAGATTGCCGCCCTAGGGTCCTCTCAGTAAAAACGGAGAGTTCCCATGCAACCGATTCAACTTTTCGACTTGGCCTCGCGGCAGGCGGAATGGCTGACGATCCGTCAGGAGGTTGTGGCCGGCAATATCGCGAATGCAAACACGCCGAAATTTCGTGCCAAGGACGTGACGCCTTTCGAGGCCGTGCTCGACAAGGCCGATATCACCATGGCCCGCACCAATCCGGCGCATCTCAGCGGCAACGATTTCAGCACCAGCGGCGGCATCGACGTCAAGGAAGCTGCACTCGACCAGGAAATCGGCGTGCAGGAATCGGGCAATACCGTCGGCCTCGCGGAGGAACTGTCCAAGTCCGGCGAGATCAAGCGTCAGTACGAGTTGAACACCTCTTTGGTGGGCTCCTTCCATCGAATGATGTTGATGACCGTAAGGAAGTAATGTCGTGGATCCCTTGTCAGCAGCAATGAAGATCGCAGGTTCCGGGCTCGAAGCGCAGTCGACGCGCTTGCGCATCGTCTCGGAAAACATCGCAAACGCCCGTTCGACCGGCGATACGCCCGGCGCCGATCCCTATCGCCGCAAGACGATCACGTTTGGCGAGGAGGTCGATCGCGCCGGCGGCGTGACGACAGTGGGCGTCAAGAAGCTCGGCGTCGACGAATCCGATTTCACGACGGAATACGATCCGAGCAATCCGGGCGCCGACGAGCGTGGCGTCGTCAAGCTGCCGAACGTCAACATGCTGGTCGAAATGGCGGACATGCGCGAAGCCAACCGTTCCTATGACGCCAACCTGCAGACCATCAAGCAGACCCGCGACCTGATCTCCTCCACGATCGATCTCCTGAAGAGCCAACAATGATCAACACCGTACAGAACGTTAGCTCTCTTTCCGTAACGCGCGGCCTCGGCAGCGTTGCGACCGAGAATTCCTCCACGGCCCCTTCCGCCGCCGAAAGCGCCAAGAACGACCAGAGCTTTGCGGCCGTTCTCGGAAACATGGCAACGCAGGCCGTAGATACCATGAAGGGCGCCGAAAGCATGTCCTTCGCCGGCATCAAGGGCACGGCGACGACCCGCGAAGTGGTCGACTCCATGCTGCAGGCCGAGCAGACCCTGCAAACCGCAATCGCAATCCGTGACAAGGTCGTGTCGGCCTTTCTCGAAGTCACCAAGATGCAGATGTAACTGGATTTAAGGACGAACCGATGAGAGCGCTCGCCATTGCGGCTACGGGCATGGATGCCCAGCAGACTAACCTCGAAGTGATCGCGAACAACATCGCGAACATCAATACGACAGGCTTCAAGCGTGCACGCGCCGAGTTCACCGACCTTCTCTACCAGACCGAACGCGCCAAGGGCGTCGCAAACCGCGCCAATCAGGCGATCGTTCCGGAAGGCGCCAATATCGGCCTCGGCGTGCAGACATCTGCGATCCGCAACCTGCACATTCAGGGCGAGCTCAGCCAGACCGGCAACGATCTCGACGTGGCGCTGATCGGCAAGGGTTTCTTCCAGATCGAGGCCCCGGACGGCACAACGCTCTACACACGCGCCGGCGCTTTTAACAAGAACGACCAGGGCCAGCTCGTCACCGTCGATGGTTATGAGGTCGTCCCGGGCATCACGATCCCGACCGGTTCGACGGAACTGACGATCAGCCGGTCCGGTGAAGTCACCGCAAAGCTCCCGGGCCAGACGGATCCGACGACGCTCGGCCAGCTGACGCTTGCAAGTTTCGTCAACGAAGCCGGCCTTCAGCCGCTTGGCGACAACCTTTTCCAGCAGACGCCGGCCTCCGGCGACCCGGTCGTCGGTACGCCGGACGAAGAGGGCTTTGCGTACATGAAGCAGGGCTACCTGGAATCTTCGAACGTCGATCCGGTGAAGGAAATCACCGAGCTGATATCGGCCCAGCGCGCCTATGAAATGAACTCCAAGGTCATCACCACGGCCGACGAAATGGCCTCCATCGTCAGCAAGAACCTGAAATAAAGAGGAAAGGGCCGAACATGATGTTTCGCCGGGCGAGAAATATCGTCGCTTTGACGGCATTAGCCTCGGTTGCGATCGCAGGCATCTTCATGCCCGGCGCCGCGAGCGCCGGCATGGGCTATGCGGTCGTGCCGACGGCCATCATCTATCCCGGAGAAACGATCGGCGGCGGCCAGCTTCAGGAGGTCGAAGTCACCAATCCGAACCTTGCGAGCGGCTATGCGAAATCCATCGACGAAGTTCGCGGCATGATCTCGAAGCGCACGCTGCTGCCGGGACGGACGATCCCTGTTTCGGCGCTGCGCGAGCCTTACACCGTCACCCGCGGATCGCAGATTCGCCTTATCTTTCGTATCGGCGCGATGACGATCTCGGCGGCAGGCTCGCCGCTCGAGGACGGCTCTACCGGCCAGGTCGTTCGTGCCCGCAACATGGATTCAGGCGTCATCGTCAGCGGCACCGTGCTTGCCGACGGCACCATACACGTGGCGGCAAAATGAAGATTGTCTCTCGCATTTTTATCGCACTCGCGGCCCTTTCCATGTGCATGGCGCATGTGACGCCGGCATTTGCGCTGACCTCGCGCATCAAGGACATCGCCTCGCTGCAGGCCGGGCGCGATAATCAGCTCATCGGCTACGGTCTCGTCGTCGGTCTTCAGGGCACGGGCGACGGCTTCCGCGCTTCACCGTTCACCGAACAGTCGATGCGCGCCATGCTGCAGAACCTCGGCATTTCGACGCAGGGCGGGGAATCCAATGCGAAGAATACGGCGGCTGTCATGGTCACGGCGAACCTTCCGCCTTTTGCGAGCCCCGGCAGCCGCATCGACGTCAGCGTCAGTTCGCTGGGCGACGCGACCTCGCTGCGTGGCGGCACGCTTGTCATGACGTCGCTGTCGGGCGCCGACGGTCAGATTTATGCCGTCGCGCAAGGCTCCGTCGTTGTCTCCGGCTTCCAGGCGCAAGGCCAGGCTGCAACGCTGACCGAGGGCGTCACGACGGCCGGCCGCGTTCCGGGCGGCGCAATTATCGAGCGCGAGCTTCCCTCGCACTTCAAGGATTCCGTCAATCTGGTGCTGCAGCTTCGCAATCCGGATTTCTCGACGGCCGTGCGCATTGCCGATGTGGTGAACGGCTATGCCGCTGCCCGCTTCGGCGGTCCGGTCGCGGAGGCGAGGGACGCGCAGGAAGTTGTCGTCCAGAAGCCGCGTGTGGCGGACCTGACGCGATTAATGGCCGATATCGAAAATCTCGTCGTCGAGACCGATACGCCGGCGAAGGTCGTGGTCAACGAGCGCACCGGCACGATCGTCATCGGGGCGGACGTTCGCGTCTCGCCGGTTGCGGTCAGCTACGGAACTCTGACCGTACAGGTTACCGAGCTGCCGCAGATTATCCAGCCCGAGCCCTTCTCGCGCGGCGTCACAGCCGTCCAGCCGCAGACCGATATCGCCGCGCAGCAAAACGGCGGACGTGTCGCGATCCTCGACGGTCCGGACCTCCGGACCCTGGTTGCAGGTCTCAACAACATCGGCGTCAAGCCGGATGGTATCATCGCAATCCTGCAGGGTATCAAGTCCGCGGGCGCCCTGCAGGCGGAGCTCGTACTGCAATGATCGGCTCGAAGTTCGACACCAGAATTTCCAAACTGCTACGGCGGCTCTCGCTACCGGCTGCCGTGGCCGTCCTTCTTTCCATCCCCGGCGCCTTCGCCCAGGAAGCCGCAAGACCTGCCGGCGACCTGAGCTCGGAAGAGGAAATCAAGCAGTTCTGCACCAACATTGCCGATCCGGCGCGCGACCAGCGCTATCTGCTGCAGAAGCAGGAACTGGAGAAGCTGCGCGCCGATATCGACGCCCGCATGGCGGAAATGGACAGACGCAAGGCCGAGTATCAGGACTGGCTGAAGCGTCGCGACGACTTCCTCAAGCAGGCCCAGGCGGGCCTTACCGACATCTTTAAGAACATGAAGCCGGACGCTGCGGCCCTGCAGCTTCAGGAAGTCAAGATCGAGGTTGCGGCGGCGGTGATCATGCGGCTCGGCTCGCGTCAGTCGAGCCTGATCCTGAACGAGATGGACCCGCTGAAGGCGGCCGTCATCGCCAATATCATCGCAAGTGCGTCCGATCCCAATACGTCGAAGGATCCCTCATGAACAAGCGTTTCCCGGCTGTCATGGCCGCTGTTGCCCTACTAGCCGGCTGCCAGTCGCCGCAGGCTGTGAGGGAGATCGGCCGGGCGCCTGCCATGAGCCCGATCGGCAGTGGCCTTGCTTACGGCCAAACACCGCAGATGGCGCTTTATCCGAAGCAGCCACGCCAGGTAGCGCAGGGCTATTCGCTGTGGAGCGATTCCCAGGCGGCCCTCTTCAAGGATGCGCGCGCACTCAACGTCGGCGACATTCTGACGGTCAATATCCAGATCAACGACAAGGCGACGTTCGACAACGAAACCAATCGCAGTCGCCAGAATTCGAGCGGGCTCAATTGGGATGTGCAGGCGAACATCTTCGGCTGGAACCCGACCTCCCAGACGGACATCACCTACGGTTCCGACACGAGCACTGACGGCAAGGGCAAGATCGAGCGTTCCGAAAAGCTGACGCTCCTCGTCGCGGCTGTCGTCACCGGCATCCTCGAAAACGGCAACCTCGTCATCAGTGGATCGCAGGAAGTCCGCGTAAACCAGGAAATCCGCATCCTCAATGTTGCCGGTATCGTGCGCCCGCAGGACGTCGATGCCGAAAACCAGATCTCCTACGAGAAGATCGCCGAAGCCCGCATCTCCTACGGCGGCCGCGGCCGCCTGATGGAAGTGCAGCAGCCGCCGCGCGGCCAGCAGGCCATCGATCTCTTCTCGCCGCTCTAAGGCCGGATGACCATGGCAGACGCAGAAGAAACCGACGGCAAGCCGAAAGCGAAATCCGCCATGCTGATCATGGCTGCGGGGCTGCTCGCGCTCACCCTTCTCGGCGCTGGCGGCGGCTGGCTCGTCGGCACGATGATTGCACCGAACGTCAAGAGCGCCGAGCAGGCGGAGGTGGCGGCACAAACGGCTTCGGCCAGCGGCGAAGAGAAAAAGGAAGGCGAGGGCGGACTGCCCCATATTTCCACCGAGGCGAACAACGTCTTCCAGCTTGAGCCGATCACGTCGAACCTCGCCTATCCCTCGGAAAACTGGGTCCGCCTCGAAGTGGCGCTGCTCTTCAACGGTCCGCCGGATGTGAAAGTGGCCGAGGATATCCACCAGGATGTCCTGGCTTACATCCGCACCGTTTCCCTTCAGCAGATCGAAGGGCCGCGCGGCTTTCAATATCTGCGGGATGACATACAGGAACGTGTTGACCTGCGTTCGCAAGGACGAGTATCGAAGGTCATGTTCAGGACCTTTGTCATCGAATGATTCGATTTATAGTTTTCTTCGCTGCCATGATGGCGGCGCCGGAATTGGCGGTTGCCCAGCAGCTGCCGACAGATCTTTTGAACATACCCGTCGATGGTTCCGTCGCCGCCTGGATCATCCGCACCTTCGGCCTTCTGACCGTCCTTTCGGTCGCGCCCGGCATCCTGATCATGGTGACGAGCTTTCCGCGCTTCGTCATCGCCTTTTCGATCCTGCGCACGGGCATGGGACTTTCTTCCACCCCTTCCAACATGATCCTGCTTTCGTTGGCGCTCTTCATGACCTTCTATGTCATGTCGCCAACCTTCGATCAGGCCTGGCAGAGCGGCGTGCAGCCACTGCTTTCCAACCAGATCAACGAGCAGGAGGCCGTCCAGCGCATTGCGGAGCCCTTCCGCACCTTCATGGCCGCCAACACGCGCGACAAGGATCTGGCGCTCTTCGTCGACCTTGCGCGTGAGCGCGGCCAGACCGTCCAGACCGGTGCCCAGATCGACTACCGTGTTCTTATTCCGGCTTTCATGATTTCGGAGATCCGGCGCGGGTTTGAGATCGGCTTCCTGATCGTCCTGCCGTTCCTCGTCATCGACCTGATCGTTGCAACGATCACTATGGCGATGGGCATGATGATGCTGCCGCCGACCTCGATCTCGCTGCCGTTCAAGATCCTGTTCTTCGTATTGATCGACGGCTGGAACCTGCTGGTCGGCAGCCTGGTGCGATCCTTCAGCTGATCTCCACTAACGAATTCCGATCGGCCGGCATGCCGCAATGAAAAACCGCCGGGCATGCACCCGGCGGTTTCCTTCATCTTATACAGCAGCTATTCCGCCGAGTAGAACGGCTCTGTACGCCGCGGCAAAGCCGGCACGTCGATGTGATCAGGATCAAGGCCGTTCCTGGCGCGCTCAGCCATCATTTCATAGGCTGTTTCCAGGTGATGGCAGAAGCGCTCCGCATCGAAAAGCGGCATGATCGGGCCGTTGGCTTTCAGGCGCGCCTTGTACTCGGCGATCTTTTCGGGATTTTGCGCCAGCTCGACGGCCAGGTCTTCATAAGCCTTCAGGTCCGGGGCAACGAGTTCGGGCAGGCCGATGGCGTGCTGCAGGCTCTCGCTGACGCGCGACGCGAAGTTCGTGCCCTTGACTGTCAGGACCGGCAGACCGCCCCATAGCTGCTCCGACGTGGTCGTGTGACCATTGACCGGGAATGTGTCGATGCCGATGTCGGCTGCCTGCTGGCGGGTGATATGTTCTTCGTAGGTGACACGCGGGCAAAAGATGATGCGCTTTTGCGGGATGCCGGCCTGCTGGAACCTCTTCGAGAGATTTGCCTGGTTCCGCGTCCCGTTGGACATGATCCAAAGGACGCTGTTGGGCGCGCGCTTCAGGATATTGCACCAGATGTCGATCGTCTCGGCGATGATTTTGCGGTTGCCGTTGAACGAAGCGAAGATGAAGGCATCTTCAGGCAGGCCGAGGTCGGCCCGCGTGATCGGCTTCGGTTTCGGACGGTTCGTCGGGTCATTCGGCTGGTAGCTTTCCGGCATCCGGCAGAATTTCTCATGGTAATACGGCTTTGCCGCATCCGGAAGGACGAAGCGGTCGCCGATGACGTAGTCGAGATCGATGTTGAGCGTGCTGCCCGGAAAACCGAGCCAGGCGACATGAACAGGTGCCAGCGGCAGATTGAAAGACGATGCCCGGCTGCCGGCGGTGTGGCCCTTCAGGTCGACCATGATGTCGATGTTATGCTCGCGAACGACGGCAGCGATTGCTTCATTGGAAAGGCCGTACACATCGACGACGTTTCCCCAACGGCTGCGGTCGGTCGTGTTCTTCGCCAGATGCTCCGGCTCCGTGTGGCAGAACAGCGTAATTTCGAAGCGGCTCGTGTCGTGCAGTTCGAGGATGCGCTGCAGGAGCTTCATCGTCGCGTGGTGATCCCAGAAGTCCGAGGACATGTAGCCGACGCGGATCTTGTCGGACCAGGTGTGCGGCATCTTCCGCCGCATGGCGACGCGTTCTGGATTGAGGGGGGTCGTACCGATCGTGGCAAACCAGTTCAGGCTCTCGTCGCCGTTCCAGTGGAGATGGTAGAACGGATTGTCCTTGCGAAGCACGTCGAGATCGCCTTTGGCGATGCGCTCGATGATCGGAGCGTTGTGTTTGTCGGTTTCGTCGAAATCGTTGAACTCGCGCAAGAAGACCAGATAGAGAAAGCGGAAAGCGATATTGCCGGGGTACCGCTTGAACAGATTGCGCGCGAGCATCTGGTTGGTCTGATCATGCAGGTCGTCGGTCAGGAGCAGGGCGGCGAGCCTGGAGTGGTCTGGATTGGAACTTTCCGACAGCACTTTCTTGAACGGCTTTACGATGTCGCGCTGCTGGCGGTTCAGGTAGATCGAGGTCAGGATATAGGCGAGCTCCGCGTCATCCTGCGCCTTCGAAAGATTGCGCATGCCGATCAGCAATGCGTCGTCTTCGTTCCCGCACTCAAAATGCAGACGTGCGGCCTGCTTGTGGTATTCGTAGGCGTTCGGGCTGTCGTATTGAGCAGCGAGCGCATAGGATCTTGCCGCATCTGCCTTGAAGCCCAACTGCAGAAGGTTCTTTGCAAGCAGCGCGTAGGTTTTGGCGTCCTGTTGGCTGTCGATGAGCTGGTTCAGTGTTGCAAGCGATTGGGTATAGCGGCCCATCTGGTAGTCTTTGGAGGCTGCCGAAAACGAAACTTTGCTGTTCAAAACCAACTCCGTGCGGAAATATCCGTTTGAATGTCGCCGTTCAGGGTCGCGCCCACGGCGCCGCAAAGGCGCAATTATCCCAACCCTGGTTCATCGCATATTGCCGGGCGAAGCTTGCTTGAAACAGGTGACCAGTGGATGCGCACTACAAAATATTTTTAGCTTGAGATTACAGATATTTACCGCGCATTAACTACGCCTGCTGTCCGCGTTCGGGCACTGCTTCGTTTTTAAGAAGTTGGCAAGCATTGGCTGCGAGATTGCTCCCCGACATGACGGGTTTGGGCCAAGAACACAGGGCACCGAGGGGCATGAAGCTGCTCCGTCATCGCCGGTAAGCAGTCCGGTAATGTCCTCCTTTTGTATCTAGTTTTCTAGGGGACAGACTTATGACAAGTATTAATACGAACAACTCTTCCATGGCAGCTCTCCAGACGCTGCGTAACGTCAACAAGGGCCTGAACCAGACTCAGAACCACGTTTCGACGGGTCTGCGCGTCGGCTCGGCTTCCGACAACGCTGCTTACTGGTCGATCGCAACGACCATGCGTTCCGACAACAAGGCGCTTTCGGCCGTTTCCGACGCTCTCGGCATGGGTGCCGCCAAGGTCGACACCGCTTACACCGCGATGGACAGCGCCATCGACGTTGTTTCCGAAATCAAGGCCAAGCTGGTTGCCGCGACTGAAAACGGCGTCGACAAGGCGAAGGTCCAGGAAGAAATCAGCCAGCTGCAAGCGCAGTTGATGAGCATCGCTCAGTCGGCTTCCTTCAATGGCGAAAACTGGGTTGCCGGCGCAAACAACACCACGAAGAGCGTTGTTTCGTCCTTCGTTCGCGACGGTTCGAACGGCGTCTCGGTCAAGACCACCGACTACAAGCTCGACAACACCTCGGCCGGCAACGTGCTGTTCGGCATGAGCGGTGGCTCGATCGAAACCTCCACCGGCATTCTCGGCACCTCGACGGGCGCAACCGGTTCCGTCTACTCGATGGACATCACCAACTTCACGCTGGGCCAGATCTCGACGGCTCTGTCCAACGTCGAATCCGCACTGAAGGCGATGACTTCGGCTGGTGCCGAGCTCGGCTCGCTCTCCACCCGCATCGAACTGCAAGACGATTTCGTCTCGGCTCTGAGCGACTCGATCGACTCCGGTATCGGCCGTCTCGTCGACGCCGACATGGAAGAAGAGTCCTCCAAGCTCAGCGCCCTGCAGACGCAGCAGCAGCTGGCGATCCAGTCTCTCTCGATCGCCAACTCCTCTTCGCAGAACATCCTGTCGCTCTTCCGCTAAGAGCGGTCGAAATCGACAAGCACGAGTTTTCGCGGCCGGGTCATCCCGGCCGCGAAATGTTTTAAGAACAGGTTAATCAAATCACATTTAACATTCAGAATTCATTAACTAAATTTCTTTTTTAGCTTCAGTATTCCTTAACCATCTTGCTGTTTCCTAAGCCCATCGAAACGGCGAGTTAACCTTAATGGATGCGGTTAACAGGCATGAGGCTGATCGCTGTGGGCCGGCTAAAAATTCCGGAATGTCCCTTCCTTGTTTTTCCTGCCAAAGGGGCAAATAGACATGACGAGTATCGTTACCAATAACGCTGCAATGGCAGCTCTCCAGACTCTCCGCGGCATCAACCAGGGCCTCGGCGAAACCCAGGATCATGTTTCGTCCGGCCTGCGCGTCGGCAAGGCCGCTGACAACGCTGCTTACTGGTCGATCGCAACGACCATGCGTTCCGACAACAAGGCGCTTTCGGCCGTTTCCGACGCTCTCGGCCTCGGTGCCGCCAAGGTCGACACTGCCTATGCTGCGATGGACAGCGCCATCGACGTTGTTTCCGAAATCAAGGCCAAGCTGGTTGCCGCAACTGAAAACGGCGTCGACAAGGCGAAGGTCCAGGAAGAAATCGACCAGCTTCAGGAACAATTGCTGAGCATTGCTCAGTCGGCTGCCTTCTCCGGCGAAAACTGGGTTGCCGGCGCAAACAACACCACGAAGAGCGTTGTTTCGACCTTCGTTCGCGATGGTTCGAACGGCGTCTCGGTCAAGATGACCGACTACAAGCTCGACAACACCTCGGCTGGCAACGTGCTGTTCGGCATGAGCGGCGGCACGATCGAAACCTCCACCGGTATCCTCGGCACCTCGACGGGCGCAACCGGTTCCGTCTACTCGATGGACATCACCAACTTCACGCTGGGCCAGCTCTCGACGGCTCTGTCCAACGTCGAAGCCGCACTGAAGGCAATGACTTCGGCTGGTGCCGAGCTCGGCTCGATCTCCACCCGCATCGAAATGCAGGACGATTTCGTCTCGGCTCTGAGCGACTCGATCGACTCCGGTATCGGCCGTCTCGTCGACGCCGACATGGAAGAAGAGTCCTCCAAGCTCAGCGCCCTGCAGACGCAGCAGCAGCTTGCGATCCAGTCTCTCTCGATCGCCAACTCCTCTTCGCAGAACATCCTGTCGCTCTTCCGCGGCTAACAGGTCGAAGAACATACACCTGCCGGCTCGTCCGGCAGGCCACGATAAGAAAGCCGCGCTTTGTTGGAGCGCGGCTTTTTCTGTTGGCGTTAACTATTCGTTAACCATTTTGGCGTCTTCTGCGCTCAACGAAACGGCGGGTTAACCAATATTGATTTTCGGTTAACAGGCATGAAAGCTGACCGCCGCTCCCGGTAGTCCGGAATGTCCCTTCCCAATATATGCCAACAAGGGGCAATCATTTTATGACCAGTATTTTGACCAATGTCGCTGCAATGGCCGCTCTCCAGACGCTGCGCGCCATCAATGACAGTCTGGAGGAAACTCAAAATCATGTTTCATCCGGTTATCGCGTAGAAAAGGCAGCCGATAATGCCGCCTATTGGTCGATCGCAACGACCATGCGCTCCGACAATAAGGCGCTTTCGGCGGTCTCCGACGCTCTGGGTCTCGGTGCCGCCAAGGTCGACACTGCCTATTCTGCGATGGACAGCGCCGTCGACGTGGTGACAGAAATCAAGGCCAAGCTGGTTGCAGCGACCGAGAAGGGTGTCGACAGAACGAAAATCCAGGAAGAGATCAAGCAGCTGCAGGCGCAGCTCCTCAGCATTGCGCAATCCGCATCCTTCTCCGGCGAAAACTGGGTCGCAGGCAACGAAACGAAAAGCGTTGTCTCCTCCTTCGTCCGCGACGGCAACGGAAACACTTCCGTTACGACCACCGACTATAAGCTCGACTCCTCGTCCACCGGCAACGTTCTGTTTGGCGTGAGCGGTGGCGCAATCGAAACCTCGTCGGGCATTATCGGCTCTTCGAACGGGACCATCGGTTCAATCTACTCGATGGACATCACATCCTTCGGAACGGACGGGATTTCGCTCGCTCTGACGGCCGTCGAACTCGGCCTCGAGGCGATGACGAGGGCAGCCTCGCAGCTCGGCTCGATCTCGACACGCATCCAGCTACAGGAGGATTTCGTCTCAGCGCTGAGCGACTCGATCGACTCGGGTGTCGGCCGTCTCGTCGATGCAAACATGGAAGAGGAATCCAGCAAGCTGACGGCATTGCAGACGCAGCAACAGCTAGCGATCCAGTCGCTGTCGATTGCGAATTCCAGCGCGCAGAACATTCTCTCGCTCTTCCGCAGTTAAGCTTCAGGTTGAAGCTAAGCCAGGCCCAGATCCTGGCCAAGGCGGATTTCGGCCGCAACAACAGACAGCAAATCGCGCCGTTTGGCGCGATTTCGATTTTGGAAATCAAGAGCTTGCGTCAAGCTTGCCGGTGCGTTCGGCGGATGCGTTCAAGCTCTTGCCGTCAAGGTAAATGTCGGGTTAACCTCATTGTAGAGTTGATTTGTTTGCGACGTACCGGCCTGGAGGGACCAGCCGGCGGCATGAAGCCAGTTAAGTCGCTGCCGGCAATCCGGCCTGTCCCATTCATATTATTTCAGGGATTAATCGATGGCCTACACGATCACAGACGTAGGCGCGTTGAACGTGCTCACTGTTCTTCGCGGCGTTAGCAAGGAAGCCGACACCGTTCAGCGGCAGGTATCGTCGGAGCTGCGCGTCGAGACTGCGGCGGATAATGCCTCCTCATGGGCTTCGGCAACGACCCTGCGGTCGGACGAAAACGCGTTGAAGACGGTCGGCGATGCACTAGGTCTCGGTGCCGCGAAGGTCGATACCGCCTACACGGCGATAACCTCGCTTATCGACGTGGTCTCGGAGATACGCAAAACCGTCGTATCGGCAACCGACCCCGCCAATGATCGCGACAAGCTCAGCGTCACGATGGAGCAGTATAAGTCACAGCTGGAAAGTGCCGTGAATTCCGTCAATTTTTCCGGTGAGAACTGGCTGTTGAACCGAGATGCGACGGCACCTGTGCAACGGTCGGTCATCGGCGGCTTCGTCCGCGGTCCGAACGGTGAATATTACCCGCAGAATATTACTTACCCGGCAGCCAATACGATCATGATCGACACGAACAACGCCAGCCGCGGTCTTCTGACGAAATCGATCAACGCCGATCCGGACGCAGTGCCGGCCCGCAATTACTATCTGCTCGATGTGGGTTCGACGACGTCGGCGGCTGGTACCGAAATATCGATCTCCACAAGCTCGACGTCGCAGGACCTGCAGGACATGCTGACGGTATTGGACAATATCCTTTCCAGCCTCAATGCCACCGCCGCGGGCCTTGGCACGATGAATTCCCGCATCGAAGACCGGCAGGATTTCGTCGCCACGCTTTCGACGTCGCTGAAGACAAGCATAGGCGCCCTTGTCGATACTGATATGGACGAAGCGTCGGTCCGCCTGTCCGCAGCTCAAACAGCACGTGATATGGCAACCGAAGCACTTTCTGTCATGAACACGTCCGCGAGCAAGGTCCTGATCCTGCTCGAGTAGTGTCGGCCCGAACGGCAGGCGTGGAGCCTGCCATTCATCCTCGCACAAGTTTGGGTTTCTAGTCTGAAGAAGAAACGCTGTTTGAGCCGTGCGAAGGCTGAAGAATGCCTTCGCGTCCGTTGCCGGCGTAAGTGTTTGGTTCGTGCAAGGCGGGACGCGCATGTCGAAATTGATTGCAGATGCCGGGTGGTTTCAATGAGCGCTATGCTTTCTCGGTATTTGAAGGACTTCGGTGAGACGAAACCTGCCGCACCGGTCGTCGATACGGACAACTTCGCCGACGACGTCTTCGGCGGTTTTCCGGACATCCCGGAAGAGCCTGCGGTCGATGTCAAAGCCGAGCGCCGTGAGGCCTATGGCGAGGGCTATGCCGCAGCGACGGCCGAGCTGACGCAGCGATACGAGCTGGAGGCGCAGACGGTCGCGCTTGTGCACCAGCGCGAGATTGAAGAACTGACGGCAAGGTATGAAGAAGAGACGGCAGCAGTGATTGCGCGCCGCCTCGATGAGATCGCGGCGGAGGTCGCAAATCTCGTAAGTGCGGCAACCGCGAAAGCGATTGCGCCGATGCTGACGCAAGCGCTTGCCGTCCAGGCGGTCTCAAGTCTTGCAGCCTTGCTACGCGAAGCGATCCTGGAAGGAGCAGCAGGTTCGATGACGGTCAAAGGTCCGGCGCGGCTTTTCGAATTGCTGAAGGCCGAAATGGGTGAAAGGCCGGATCTGCTGCGTCATCAGGAATCCGATGACGCCGATCTCTCTGTTGAAGTCGGCGATTCCGTGTTGGTTACGCGCATTTCCGCCTGGTCTGCCAGCCTGAAGAAGGTTCTTGAATGAGTGAAAGCGAAAACCATCACCACGGCAGGAACGAAGTCATCATCGTCAAGCGACATGGCGGCGGCGATCATGACGGCGCGCATGGCGGCGCCTGGAAAATTGCCTATGCCGACTTCATGACCGCGATGATGGCGTTCTTCCTCGTCATGTGGCTGGTCAACGCAGCGAACGAGGAAACCAAGGCCTCCGTCGCCACCTATTTCAATCCGATCAAACTTGCCGATGAGAAGCCCACTGAGAAGGGCTTGAAGAAGCCCGTCGACCAGGCCGATGGCGATCGGAAGCAGGACAAGTCGAAGGAAGAGGAAGAAGAACCCACCAAAGGCGCATCGGCCGCGAATGGTGACGATCAGACGTCGACTTCAGGCGACCAGAAGAATTACTCCGAAGCCGATTTCTTCGAGAACCCCTATTCGGTTCTTGCCGAAATCGCCCAGGAAGTCGGCCAGCAGGCAAATGTCAGCGCGAAAGGCGAGGGCGGAGCAAGCGATTCGGGTCCCGCAACCGGGGCTGATGGCGGAAAGGCGTATCGCGATCCGTTCGATCCGGATTTCTGGACGAAACAGGTCGAGGTCACGCATGCCGACAAGGCCGAACAGGCCGCAGCCGACGAGGCCGACCCCGAACAGAAGCCCGATGCGACGGAGCTGGCGAAGGCAGAGGCTCTCAAGCCCGCAACCGCGGATCAGGCGTCCGCCGCGGCAGGCGAAGCGCAGGACAAAAGCGCGCTCTTGCCGGAAAAATCAGGTGAAGCCGCAGCCGAGGCACAAAAAACCGGCCAACAGCAGCCTGCCGATGCACCGAAGCTCGCCGACGTGCAGAAACAGGCCGAGGAACTGCAGCAGGAGATCGCCAGGCAGATCAGCGGTATTGCGGGCAAGCTTGCAGAGGGTTTGACCGTCACTGCAGCAGAGGGCGGCCTGCTCGTCAGCCTGGCCGACCAGAACGACAGTTCCATGTTCAATATCGGCTCGGCCGTTCCCCGTAAGGAAATGGTGCTGGCGATGGAGAAGATCGGCGAAATCCTGAAGAGCCGTCAGGGCGCAGTCGTGATCCGCGGCCATACGGACGGCCGTCAATACAAGGGCGCCGACAATGAGAACTGGCGTCTTTCCATGGATCGTGCGCAGGCAGCCTATTACATGCTCGTTCGGGGCGGGGTGGACGAGAAGCGCGTCTCCCAGGTTTCGGGCTTTGCTGACCGGAGGCTGAAGTTGCCCGACGATCCATTCAATGCCGGCAACCGCCGCATCGAAATCCTGGTTCAGGCGGATCAAGGATAGTCTCATGGCGCGCCCGCAGCACCGGCATCTTCTCCTGGCTCTCGGACTGGCGATCGCTTCGCCAGCCGTCGCTGCGGGTGAGGACCAGGCGAACCTGGCGCCGTACAAGATGTTGCGTTCGCTGCAGTTCGTACAGGACTCGGTCGCCCTCGGCGATCATTCGGCGGCGGAGATGCAGCGCTTCATGCTCGGCACGATCGATCAGCGCCTGCGCAGTGCGGATGCCTCTGTCTTCGACGATGACCGCAATGTCGATGCCGCACTCGTCTATGCCATGAGCGGCGGCAATCCGGCCACGCTTGAATATCTGATTGCCCGGGACGTGAACGGCTATTTCGACACTCGCGTAACCGATGTCCTGCGCAAGTACCTGAGCGGCAAGGGCCTGCTCGTTGCAAAGACACTGGTCGAAACCGCAAATGAGTACCGCGACAAGAAGATCGGTCCCTATCTCGCGCTTGTCGGCGGCAACGTCATGGTGGCGCGAAGGCCGGACGAAGCGCTCAAGCTCTATGATCAGGCGCGGCTCTCGGCGCCGGGAACGATCGTCGAAGAGGCGGCCCTGCGCCGCTCGGTGGCGATTTGCGTCGAAGCGGGTCTCCTTGACAAGGGGCTTGCCTATTCGCAGCGCTATGTGCGGCGGTTCCTCCATTCGCCCTATGCGAGCCAGTTCGCCGATCTTTTCGTCAAGCTGATCGTCGACCACGACCATGTGAAGACGGAAGATATCGTCAGCATCCTCTCCTTCATGGACGAGTCGCGGCGGCGCGAGGTCTATCTGCGCATTGCGCGCGCCGCCGGTATTGCCGGCAAGGCGGAGCTTGCGAGGACGGCAGCCGCATACGCGCAATCGCTTGCCGGCGAACCGAACAATGCGCTCGGCGCGCTCGCGGATTTCTACGGCAACATGGCCTTAGTCTCCACGCCCGACGTGGGTGCGGCCGCAAAGAGCATCAAGAGCGTTGCAGACAGCGAGCTCTCCCCACGCGACCGCGCGCTACGCGCTGCGGCCAAATCAATCGCCGAACAGGTGCTGCAGCCGCCGGATCCGGCAAGCCTGACACAAGCGTCCGATTCTAAACCTGCTAATGAAGAAATTACTTCTGAACAGGCAGCGGTATCCACGGCCGACGGATCCCAGCCCGCAGAGATCGCGGCGCCCTCCAAGCCTGCTGACGATGGGGCGGCGCCGGCGCTGATGCCGGACGGTGCAGGGCAGGAGGCTGACCCGTCATTCAAATCCTTTGTGACGACGAGCCGTTCGAAACTCGACGAAATCGACGGTCTCTTGAGCCAAGAGAGCAATTGAAATGATCGATATGAGCGTTACGGGGGGAGTTGCCGCAACCGAGGCGTCGCCAGCCGCCAGAGGCAATGGTCCGGCAGCCAAGGACGGCGACGCTGGCAATGGCGGCTTTTCGGACGTGCTCTCGAAGGCAGGAAACAGTGCGCAAAACAGCACCGGCGGCGAGCCTGCTGTGCCCCCTGCGGCTGATGATGCCCAAACAGACGTCGATGAAGGCGCCGCCGGCAGTATCGCTCTCAGTTTGCGCGATCGCGCTCGCAGCAAGCCGATGATCGCTCTCAGCGATGCCTCGTTGAAACAACAGGCCGCGACGCAGCCGGAGACGGTTGCAATCGACACAGGCAAATCCGGCAAGGATCAGATGAAAAGCCGCGTCGATACGGTTTCGGTAAAATTCGAAGTCAAGGAAGACGCCGGCGAGGTCGCGGAAGATGCACATGTCGCAAAAGACGAAAAATCGGCAAAGACCTTGGAGAACAAGACCGGAGCCGATGAAGGCCCTCCGTTGGATGCGACGTCTGTCTCTGATGCGCTCGGTCTTTTGAACAAGGATGCCACGGATACGGTGATCCCGGTGGCATTCCTGGCTGCAGCCCATGTGAATGCGAAGGACGATATGGCCGGCAAGGAAAAGGATGCCGGCCGTGGCACTGATATTGCGCCTGCGGCCGATGCGCTGGCGGCGATCAGCACCAGCGACGCGCAGATGCCGGCCGTGGACGACGCAGCCAATCTTGATGGAAAGACGTTCCGTTTGAGCCGGGCGGACGGGCGCGGCGAGTCCATGGACATCCGTATCGGTGCTGACCAGGAAGCGTCCGCCGCCAAGGCGAAGAGCGATATCGAAAACGTCACGGTTCTCGATTCACGCCGCTATATCGGCCTCGCGCAGAATTCCGCATCCGTGACCGCTGCAATCCTTGGCGACAGGGAGTGGACGGGTGCGATGCAGCCGAGTTCCGCACTGTCGAACGCTGCCGAATGGACGAGCACCGGGAAGGTTGTCAACACCCTGAAGATCCAGATGACGCCGATCGACCTCGGCCTCGTGACGGCAACGATGCGCCTTTCCGGCGATGCCCTGAACGTCGATCTGAAGGTCGAAACCGGTGCGGCCTATCGGCAGCTCAAGGAAGATCACGGCAAGATCATCGAGGTGCTTCGCAGCCAGGGTTATGCCATCGACAACGTCACGATCAGCATGGCGCCGGTAGAAAAGCCCGACGCGGGGAACCAGGCAAATGCGCAAGAGCAGTCTTCCCAGCAACAATCTTTGCAGCAGGGGCAGGGCGGTGAAGCGCGCGAGCGCCACGCCCAGACAGCACAGCGGGGCAATGGAGGCCTTAATGGGGCAGGGGAGACAAATGTTGAAGATGTTGCTTCTGGCGCCGCTGGCGGCGGCGCTTCTGGCAGCGTTTACCTCTGAGACGCGCGCCTCCAACGGTGCCTGCGAAAGGGAAATCCAGTCTGCTGCCGCCAAATACGGCATACCGGAAGGCATTCTCTATTCCGTGGGCCTGACGGAAACCGGACGCAAAGGTTCGCTCTATCCGTTTGCGCTGAACATAGAGGGCAAGGCAGTCTTCCCGCCTTCCGAGCTGGACGCCATGAGGCAGTTCTATTCGGCGCGAAAAAGCGGTGCAAAGCTCATCGACATCGGCTGCATGCAGATCAACCATTACTTTCATGGCGAGAATTTCAGCTCGGCGGAGGCCATGTTCGACCCGCACCGCAATGTCGAATATGCGGCGAAGTTCCTTCGCAATCTTCACGACCGGCATGAAACCTGGACGATGGCGGTAGCCAGATACCACGCCGGACCAAACAACGACCCTGCGCAGAAGCGGTATGTCTGCCGCGTGATCGCCAATCTCGTCGCTACCGGCTATGGCAAGTGGACTCCCAATGCGAGTAACTTCTGCCACAACTGATGCAAGTAAAAATAGAAAAACGTGAACAAAACGGAATCGTGCCATAATGTGGCAGGAATTGGCCGAAAATTGGGTTCACAAGACCTAATTTACCCTCTGTTAACTTTTCCACGAAATTTTTGTGTGCATAACTGAGAAGGCATACTACATATAGAGCAAATCGGGACCCAGTTCTTAATCAACTGTTAATTCCTGCCATTAAGTTCCAGCAGCTTGTCCCAGATTCGTGCGATTCGTACCCATAGATCATCGAGGTGCCACACTGATTCGGAGGCGGACGAATGATCGTAGTGGTTGATGAGCGTGAGCTCGTAAAAGATGGTTACACATCACTGTTTGGCCGCGAGGGCATTCCCTCGACCGGCTTTGATCCAAGCGAATTCGGCGAGTGGGTGCAAACGGCGGCGGATTCCGATATCGCGGCTGTCGAAGCTTTCCTGATCGGCCAGGGCAGGCAGACCTTAGAGCTGCCACGGGCGATCCGGGATCGCTCCCAGGCGCCGGTGATCGCGGTCAGCGACCAGCCTTCGCTCGAAAACACCCTTGCACTTTTTGATTGCGGCGTCGACGATGTCGTCCGCAAGCCAGTGCACCCCCGTGAAATCCTGGCGCGCGCCGCTGCAATCCGCCGCCGCCTGAAAGCGATTTCGACCCACACCGATATCGGCGCGATCCGCGTCTTTTCGGACGGCCGCGATCCGGAAATCAACGGTGAAGTCTTTGCGCTTCCGCGCCGCGAACGCCGCATTTTGGAATACTTGATCGCCAACCGCGGCCGCCGCGTCACCAAGACCCAGATCTTCAACGCCATCTACGGCATCTTCGACGAGGAAGTCGAAGAGAATGTCGTTGAGAGCCATATCTCCAAGCTGCGCAAGAAGTTGCGCAAGAAGCTCGGCTTCGACCCGGTCGATTCGAAGCGCTTTCTCGGCTACTGCATCGACTGGAACTGATTTTCAGCGGCGGGCCCGGCCCGCGGAAACGTGCCTTTCAATATTTCGATCAGGCAGCTCCGCTACAGACAGCTTCACGCAAGGCCCGCCAAATACTCTCCAAGCTATCAAGGAAAACGAGGTTTTCAGATGAGCATTTTTGGCAGCATGAAGACGGCAGTGTCGGGGATGAACGCACAGGCAAACCGCCTGAGCACCGTTGCCGACAACATCGCGAATGCAAATACCACCGGCTACAAGGCTGTCTCGACGGCCTTCTCCTCTCTCGTCCTGCCGTCCACGGCAGGCAACTACAATTCCGGTGGTGTGCAGACGTCCATCCGTCAGGCTGTTTCCGACCAAGGCGACATCTCCTACACGACTTCGGGCTACGACCTCGCCATTTCCGGCGACGGCTTTTTCATCGTGCAGGGCGCCGACGGCACGCCGGTCCTGACCCGCGCCGGTGACTTCACGAAGGACGACGAAGGCAACCTCGTCAACTCGGCGGGCTTCACGCTGATGGGCTATCCTTATGGTTCGTCCGCTCCGGCCGTCGTCGTCAACGGCTTCGACGGCCTCGTTCCGATCAATGTCCTCGGCGACCAGAAACTGGAAGCCGTGCCGACGGCGAATGGTACGTGGACGGGCAACCTCAAGCCATCTTCGCCCATCGAAACCACTGCGGCAGACCTCCCGAGCGCAAACAACGCAACGGCCACATCCGATACGCAGAAATATTCGATCGTCACCTATGACAAGCTCGGCAGCAAGGTGATGTACGACATCTACTTCACAAAGGTCCCGGTAACGACCGTGGCGCCGCTGCCGCCGACTGGCACCGCCTACGAATGGGAAATGGCCGTATTCCGCAACGCCGACAAGGCCGCGACTGGCACGAGCTCCTTCCCGTACTCTTCCGCCGCCGTTGACGTGAAGCGGGTATATTTCGACAGCTCGGGGCAGATGCTGACGGATGCAACGCATACCAGCACCACGGACATCATCGATCCGGTGACGGGTCTCACCATCAATATGAGCCTCGATCTCTCGCAGGTCGGCGACAGTTGGTCCGGCACCGGTAACGTCGATGGACAGGGCGCAAACTCGCCGGTCGATATCACCATCGACGCCGATGGTGTGGTGTATTCGAAATACGACGACGGCAGCACCAAGCCCGTCTTCCAGATCCCGCTCGCAAACGTGCCGAGCCCCGATCTGCTGACGCTGATGTCCGGCAACGTCTACTCAGCGAACGGCAGGTCCGGCGTCACCGTCACCGGCTTCCCGCAGACGAGTGGCTTCGGCAAGATCCAATCGGGCGCGCTTGAAGGTTCGAACGTCGATATGGCGGGCGAGCTCACGGAAATGATCGAGTCGCAGCGCAGCTATACGGCAAACTCGAAAGTGTTCCAGACGGGTTCGGACTTGATGGACGTCCTCGTCAATCTCAAGAGATAAGTAAGGTAACGGCTAAGCCATGTCGCTCACTTCCGCACTTAATACGGCACAGGGCATATTCAACAATACAGGCGCTCAAAGCAGCGTCGTATCGAACAATATCGCCAATGCCGGCAATAAGGATTATGTGCGTCGGCAGGCGATGCTCACCACCTCCTTGAACGGCGCGCAGGTGGTCAAGATCAACCGTGCGCAGGAGGATGCTCTCCTGCGCCAGTACCTGAAGAGCAATTCTCAAGACAGTGCCCAGCAGACCCTTTTGAACGGCTTGGAAGACATCAAGTCCGTCATCGGCGGCAACGATTACGAGACGGCGCCCTCCACCTACCTTGCGGTCTTTCGTGACAAGCTTAGCGCGTTCAGAGCCGCACCGAACAGCACGATCGCCGGCCAGGGCGCCATCACGGCGGCGCAGGACGTCGTGAACTCGCTCAACAATGCGACCAACGCTGTCCAGCAGGTGCGGATGAATGCGGACAAATCGATTGCAAATTCCGTAGAAGAGCTGAATGAGCTGCTGGCGCAATTCGAGACCGCAAACAACGCCGTCAAGTCTGCCACGTCTTCCGGTGCCGATCCGTCGCAAGCGCTCGACCAGCGCGATGCCTTGCTCAAGCAGATTTCGGGGATCGTGGGAGTCACGACCGTCGCCCGCGATAACAACGACATGGTGCTGTATACCTCGGACGGGGTGACGCTCTTCGAGACCATTCCGCGCGCGGTGACTTTCAAGCCGACCCAGAGCTACGGCGCCTCCACCGACGGCAACGGCGTTTACATCGATGGCGTGGCGCTCGGTAAGGGTTCGGGCGGCACGACGTCGGCGCAGGGCAGTCTCCAGGCGCTTCTCCAGCTTCGTGACGAAGTCGCGCCGACATTCCAATCCCAGCTCGACGAAATCGCCAAGGGTCTCGTTGCGTTATTTTCGGAAACGAACACGGCCGGAACCAGCACGCTGCCGGGTCTCTTTACCTGGACGTTGCCGAGCGGGCTTCCGGGCGGAACGCCGACGACGGCCACGATCATCGACGGCATTGCTGGTTCCATCACGGTCAATCCGGCAGTGGTGACCTCGCTGGGCGGCGATCCGATGAAGCTGCGCGACGGTTCGATCAACGGCGCCGCGTTCAATCAGAATACCGCTGCCAATGGCGGCTACACCGCGCAGCTCGACAAGCTCTACACGGCCATGGGCGCCAAGATGGATTTCGATCCGGGCGCCGGCGTAATCGGCTTCAACTCGGCAACGGGTATCGACTCGAACGTCAGCATCATGGATTTTTCGTCTAGCTCGATCGGCTGGTTCGAACAGTACCGCAGCGACGCGAGCGGTGCCACGGAGAACACGGCAGCAGCGCTTTCGCGATCCGACGAAGCCTATTCCAACGAGACCGGCGTCAACCTGGACGAAGAGCTGACGCTGCTTCTCGACATCGAACAATCCTACAAGGCGGCGACGAAGATTTTGAACGCCATCGATGAAATGTTGAAGTCATTGCTGGATATAGCGAGTTAAGCCATGAAGAGCTCTTTTATTTCTAGTTCAGCCATTCAGAACGCGATGCGATTGACGATCCGCCAGTCGCAGAACCAGATGGTCAAGGCTTCGATTGAAGCCACCACGAAAACCTACGCCGATATCGGCGTATCGCTCGGCATCGACGCGGCCAAGAGCGTGAACTATGCGCGCGAGCTTGATCGGATCTCCTCGTTCAAGGACAGCAACTCCACCGTCAATCTTCGTCTCGAAATGTCCCAGAGCGGGTTGGCCGACGTGCAGAAGGCGAGTGATGCGCTGGTCAAGAATCTGACGGCGCTCAAGGGAAGCCAGGCATCGACCGCCATTACCGTTACTCTCCAGTCCTCGGCGGCGGCACTTTCGCAGCTCATGGACACCGGCAACATGATCACCGGCGGCGAATACCTGTTTTCCGGTGTCAATACGGACGTTCCGCCACTGACGGATCGCAGCGCCACCGTTGAAGCCGATATCGTCACTGCCCTGAACACTTACGCGACCGGGCTTTCCAAGCCGGTCAGCGCCTTGACGGCGGCTGAAATCGATACCTTCATGACCAGCACCGTGGAGCCGATGTTCAGCGCTGCGGCATGGACGAACCCGGCCACAGGCTGGTCCAAGGCCTCCAACCAGAACATGACGAGCCGGATCAGCAACTCGGAAGTCATCACATCGTCCACCAACGCCAATTCCGACGGCATGCGCTACCTCGCAATGGCCACGGTGATGACGAATGCGCTGATCGATCAGGGCCTTGGCACCGATGCCATGGACGCGGTTTCCTCACGCGCCATCGGCTATGCGGCGCAGGCGACATCCGGCCTCGTGACGCAGCAGAGCCAGCTCGGCCTGTCGCAGGAGCGCGTCGAGAAGGCGAACGACGCTCTCGATGCCCAGGCTGCCATCATCAACAACAAGGTCGTGGACCTCCAGGGTGTTGACCCTGCAGAAGCTTCGACCCTCGTCAAGACCTTGGAAACGCAGCTCGAAACGGCTTACACGATCGTATCGAAAATACAGCAGCTGAGCCTCGTGAATTACCTTTGATGATCAAAGGCGCGCAATACAAAGAAGGATGCATGAATGTATCAATTCTCTTATGCCGAGGTCATGCAAGACTCGGTGACCGACGCGAAAGAGCGGGAGCGGCAAGTTCTCGACCGGTCAATCGAATTGCTCTCGCTGGCGCGCGACAAGGAAAAGTACAGCCGGGAATCTGTTGAGGCACTGTTTTACACCCGGCGTGTTTGGGTGAGTTTTATCGAGGATCTCAAGCATCCCGACAATCAGCTCCAGATCGAGCTGCGGGCCAACCTGATTTCGATCGCAATCTGGATTTTGAAGGAATGCGACAAGATCAGGCGACGCCAATCGAGTAACTACCAAGGCATTATCGACGTTACCACCATCATCAGGGATGGACTTAAATGAAAAGTACACTTCGCATTTCGCTAAAAGCCGGAGAGAGAATCTTCATCAACGGCGCGGTTTTGCGCGTAGACCGCAAGGTCGCGCTGGAATTCCTGAATGATGTGACGTTTCTTCTTGAAAACCATGTTCTTCAGCCGGAAGACGCCACGACGCCGCTGCGCCAGCTCTACTTCATCGCGCAGATGATCCTGATTAATCCGGAAGGCAAAGAGCAGTCGACGGCGATGTTCCGCAAGTCGATCACCATGCTGCTGACCTGCTTCAAGAACGAAGAGGTTCTCGCCGAGCTGAAGCGCATCGATGGCCTCGTCTCGACGGGGCGCGCATTCGATGCGCTGAAGGCCATCCGCGCGCTCTATCCGACCGAGGACGGCATCTTGAACAACCAGGAAATGCACCCGGCGATGGTCGAGCAAATCCGCAAGGAGATCGCACCATGGCGGTAGACGGCGTTTCCAGCGTCGGCACGACGTCGACCACGCAGACTGCGCAGCAGAAGGCAACGCTCAACTACGACAACTTCCTGCAGTTGCTCATCGCGCAGATGAAGAACCAGGATCCGACGGATCCGATGGACGCCAGCGAGCAGATGTCGCAGCTCGCAAGCTTCTCGCAGGTCGAGCAGACGATCCAGACCAACACGAAATTGGACACGCTGCTCGCAAGCTCCAGCCTCACCCAGGCAGGCAGCTATATCGGCAAGTACATGACCAGCGCCGACGGCACCGTTAAAGGCACTGTCGCCTCGGTCAAGGTGTATTCCGACGGAATTATCGCGACGACGACGGACGGGAAGAGTATTCTCGTGCAGGCGGGAATCACTCTCGCGGATGAAGCGCCGACGTCAGACACGTCGTCGTGAACTGACTTGCAATGAACGCAATAATGGTCCGGCTACTGCGGGGCGGACCGAAAGGCGATATGAGGTTGCCTGACGATGAATGAAGCCGATGCACTCGACCTTTTTCAGGCGGCGATCTGGACCGTTTTGATCGCAGCCGGCCCTGCGGTCGCTGCTGCCATGATCGTCGGCCTCGTCATCGCGCTGATCCAGGCGCTGACGCAGATTCAGGAGGCGACGCTCACCTTCGTTCCAAAGATTGTCGCCGTTCTCATTACCGTCGGCATTTCCGCACCGTTCGTCGGTTCCCAGATCTCTATTTTCACCGACATGGTCTTCTCGCGCATCCAGTCCGGCTTCTGAGCTACCTTCGCGCAAGCTTCGCCGGTTAATTCTCGATCCGAATTGGGCAGGGCATACCTGCCTCCTCTCATGAAGAGACGGAATCGAAATGGCGCAACCACCTGCACTACCCCTTCCGAAATCTGCTCCGAGCCTTCGTGATGTCGGTTTTGCCCTCGGCATCATGGTCATCATCTGTGTGCTCTTCCTGCCGATTCCGCCGTTTCTGATCGACTTGGGGCTGGCGTTTTCGATCGCGTTTTCCGTTCTGATCCTGATGGTTGCCCTCTGGATTCAGAAGCCTCTCGAATTTTCGTCCTTCCCGACCATCCTGCTGATCGCGACCATGACGCGACTGTCGCTGAACATTGCAACGACGCGCGTGATCCTTTCGCATGGCAATGAGGGACATGACGCCGCCGGCGGCGTGATCGCCGGTTTTGCAAGCCTGGTGATGTCCGGCGATTTCGTGATCGGTCTGATCGTGTTCCTGATCCTGATCACCATCAATTTCATTGTCATCACCAAGGGTGCGACGCGTATCGCTGAAGTCGGCGCGCGATTCACCCTGGATGCGATCCCCGGCAAGCAGATGTCGATCGACGCCGATCTTTCCGCGGGCATCATCGACGAGAAGGAAGCGCAGCGCCGTCGCAAGGAGTTGGAGGAGGAAAGCTCGTTCTTCGGCGCCATGGACGGTGCCTCCAAGTTCGTCCGCGGCGATGCGGTCGCCGGCCTCCTTATTACCTGCATCAATATTTTCGGCGGCATCATCATCGGCTATTTCCGCCATGACATGCCGATTTCCGAAGCGGCCGACGTTTTCGTCAAGCTCTCGGTCGGCGACGGCCTCGTCGCCCAGATGCCGGCGCTTATCGTTTCCTTGGCGGCCGGCCTTCTCGTTTCGCGCGGCGGCACCATCGGCTCGACCGACCAGGCCGTCGTCAATCAGCTGAGCGGTTATCCGCGCGCGCTTTCCGTTTCCGCCGTGCTGATGGCAGTCCTGGGCCTGATGCCCGGCCTGCCGACAGTCCCCTTCATGTTCCTCGGCGGCCTCATGGCGTTCGGTGCATGGTTCATTCCGAGGCAGATCGAAGCAGAGAACAAGGTTCGCCGCGAGCAGGAGGAAAAGAAGGTCGTTCAGACCAAGGAGCTCGAAAAGGACTCCGTCAAATCGGTCCTGCGCACCTCGGAAATCGAACTCGCGCTCGGCAAGATGGTGTCGACACGCCTCCTCGGCGCACACCAGGAACTCGCCTTCCGGGTCGGCAAGATGCGCAAGAAATTTGCAACGCAGTATGGCTTCGTCGTTCCGGAGATCAAGGTCACCGACGATATCAGCATTCCCGAGAAGTCCTACCAGATCCGCATCCACGGCACGACGGTGGCATCGAACGCGTTGCGTGTCGGCGAAGTGCTGGTCGTCACCGGCTCTGGCCGCAAGCCGCGCATTCCCGGAGACGAAATCCGCGAACCGGCTTTCGGCATGCCGGCGGTTTCCATTCTTGAGGCTTTCGCCGAGGACTTGAAACGCGAAGGTTTCCAGCCGATCGACAACGTCTCGGTGGTCCTCACCCACATGAGCGAGGTCATCCGCAACAACTTGCCGCAGCTTCTCTCCTACAAGGACGTGAAGGTTCTGATCGACCGTCTCGATCCCGAATACAAGAAGCTCGCAGACGAGATCTGCACCTCGCATATGTCGTATTCGGGCCTGCAGGCCGTCCTCAAGCTGCTGCTTGCCGAGCGCGTCTCGATCCGTAACCTGCATCTGATCCTGGAAGCCGTGGCCGAGCTCGCGCCGCATGTCCGCAAGACCGAGCAGATCGTCGAGCATGTGCGGATCCGCATGGCGCAGCAGCTCTGCGGCGACCTGGCGGACAATGGCGTGCTGCGCGTCCTGCGGCTCGGCAGCAAGTGGGACATGGCCTTCCACCAGGCGCTCAAGCGCGACAACAAGGGCGAGGTCGTCGAATTCGACATCGACCCGCGCAGCCTTGAGGAGTTCAGCGAGCAGGCAACGAAGGTTATCCGTGAATTCATGGACCGCGGCCTGCCATTCGCCCTTGTCACATCGCCGGAAACACGCTCCTATGTGCGCATGATCATCGAACGGCTGTTCGCCACGCTTCCGGTTCTTTCGCACGTCGAACTGGCCAAGGGCATCGAGATAAAGATTTTGGGCTCTATTTCATGATTTCCGACCCGCAAGGGACTGTTCTGGCGCTCTTCCTGGTTTTCTGCCGGATCGGCGGCTGTGTCCTTGCAATGCCAGGCTTTTCCTCGGCGCGCGTGCCGGAACTGCTGAGGGTCTTTGTGGCCGGCGGCCTTTCGATCGCCATGCTGCCGGTTCTTTGGGACACGGTTTATCCGGCCGTCAGCAACACCGGCGCGACCTATATCGGGCTCATCGTCAGCGAATCGCTGATCGGCGTCATGTACGGCTTGCTGGCGCGGCTCTACACGCTGGGCTTCCAATTCGCCGCCAGCATCATCGCCATGATGGTCGGATACACCTCACCGGGTGCGGCAGATGTCATCGAGGATTCGGTGGAAACAAGTCTCTCCGGTTTCATCACCTTTGCCGGAATGATGATCCTCTTCATGATGGACTTCCATCACATCGTGTTCCGGGCGCTGATCGATTCCTACACGACGATGCCCTTCGGCGGCATTGCCGATATGCGCGCCAATCTGATTTCGCTCACCGATACGCTGCAATCGACGACCTACATCATGCTCCGGCTCGCAAGCCCGTTCCTCATCTACAGCATGATGTTCAACGTCTCGATCGGCTTCATCAACAAGCTGGCGCCGCAGATTCCCGTGTACTTCATCTCGACGCCCTACATGCTGCTTGGCGGCTTGTTCCTGTTTTATTTCTCGGTTGCTGCCTTGATCAGCCAGTATGCGCAATCTTTCCCAAGCGTGTTCATCGGAAGATAGCGGATGGCGGAGAAGACCCGTTCCGAAAAACTGAAGCGGCTCGTCGCAGTCCAGCGGCATCTGGAGCAGATGGCGGAATACGACCTTGCCGAAACGAGCCGCCAGCGCGCCGAGGTCAACCAGTCGATCGACAATGTCGTCATGGCGCTCGGCTCCATGGATCCGGTCCATCGTGCGTTTTCGCAAAGCTATGCCGACCGGTTCGAGCGGCTGAGCACCAAGGACAAGCAGCTGACCGGCATGCAGCAGCTGCACGAGATGCGCCTGCAGCGCGAGCGGGCCAAGGGCGACCGGCTGGAAGAGGGCATGAAGGAAGCCCTTGAAGCCGAACGGCGCGAAGCCGATGACAACGCGGTCTACGATGTCATCGATCAGAAATTTGCAACACCAGCCTCCAGCAAGCTTCAAAAACCATAATCCCTGCAACTTAATTTAGAGGATTGTGACATTGGCTATTTCACCCCCGAGTGATCTGGTCCTGGATGTTGTCAAAGCCGCCGACCCGATGGAGGTTCAGGTGGCCCAGGAGAAATTGAAAGCGAGCCGCGCGGCCTTTCGGGCAACGGGCCTTGCCGAGAACGGCGATGGCTTTTCTGCCAAGGTCGACGTGCTTGACAGCGCCACCGGCCTCGACAACGTCAAGAATCGCGCCAAGACTGAGGAGATTCCGGAAACCTACCGGAAGTTCGAGGCCATGGTGCTTCAGAATTTCATCAAGAACATGCTGCCGAGCGACAGTGAACAGGTCTACGGCAAGGGCGCTACGGGCGATATCTGGAAGGGCATGATGGCCGAGCAACTCGGCAACGTCATCTCCGAAGGTGACGGCGTCGGCATAGCCAAGCAGATGTATAACGAGGCGCTTCGCAAGAAGGAAGGCGCCATCGTGAACGCGTCGGCGGACCAGGATGACCGCAAGGTCGCCTTCAGCATGATCGACGAATTCCAGCGCAAGACATTCGGCACGCCAACGGCGGATGCCAAGATCAATAATGAAGCATAACCGAGGATAAAATGGAAATCATCTCGAATGAATATCGTATCAAGTCGGTCCTCGGCCGCCTGGAAATGATCATTGACAACGAGAACACGCGGATCGGCAGCGACCCGCAGTTCGATCTCAAGGTCTCGAATGCGCATAAGAGCCGCTGCCTCTATGAGCTGTCGATGCTCTTTCGTGATACGGATCCGGCCGAGCTTGCTGCGTCGCATCTGGAACAGCTTCACGGGCTGAAGCAGAAGCTGACGCTGAACGCCCGGCGCGTTGAGGCACATCTCGAAGCCGTTCGTGCGGTTGCCGACCTGTTGAAGAATGCCGTTCAGGATGCGGATGCCGACGGCACCTATTCCCAGGAACAGTTCGTCGCGCGTGATGCCGGATGGTGAAGCTCGTCCTGACAGGCATCTGGGTTTGCGCCATCACGCTTGCTTCGGTCTATTTCTCCGTGAAGCTGGCGACAGCACCGGCCCCGCCGGCTGATGATTCGAAGCAGAGCCAGCTTGAGCTTGTGAAGGGCGAGACAATCACCGTACCGATCATCGGCGACGGTGCGGTGACTGGTTACTTCCTCGGCCGCGTGTCCTTCATGATGAACAAGGACACGGTGAAGGGTATGACCCTGCCGCTTACCGAAATGACCACCGACGAGCTTTTCACCCTGCTCGTCGGCAATAAGATGGTCGATATCAGCAAGCTGAAATCCTTCGACCCGCAGGCCTTCCGCGACGCGATCAAGAAAGGCATGAACGAGAAACTCGGCGGCGAATACGTTTCAGAGGTCATGCTGGAGCAGCTCGACTACCTTTCCAAGGAAGACGTCAAAGCCAACGCCTCCGGCCAGCAGAAGAAAACGGCCGATCCGGTCAAGATCATCGAGCCCCCGCCACCTGAAGCTGCGAGCGCTGCCCACTAGTTTCGCCGGCTTCGTCTGCGCCGTTCAGGTGAAGCGCAAAGCCGGTTGCGCCCGGTTCGCCGAGCTCAGGGCGTAGCTGCATGCTGGGGATCAGATAGTCTCCGCCATTTTGCTGACGATAGGGGATAGGTGGGGTGGACTCGAGCGTGCGCATCCTCTCACGCAGGCGCTCGGCTGCGAGTTCGAAGCCGGCCTCATCCAGACCATCGACCCTGTAAGCCGCGAAAGGCGGAAGAACGGCATAGCCGGGGTAATAGAGGATCCCATGATTGATCGGGAATAGCAGGTCGTCGATCGGTCCGTTGACCCCGCGGGTCGAGTAATGTTCCTCCCAGCCGCCGGTAGTCACAATCAACATGGCTCGCTTGCCCGCCAGAGCGCCTTCGCCATAGCGGTCGCCCCATCGCTTGTCGCTGTGCTCGCCGACGCCGTAGGCGAACCCATAGGCATAGACCCGCTCGACCCAGCCCTTGAGGATTGCCGGCATGCTGAACCACCAAAGCGGAAACTGGAGGATCAGCATATCGGCCCACAGGAGCTTATCGATCTCGGTTTTGACATCCTCGGTCAGCGCGCCAGTTTCGAAAGCTCTCTTGGATGCAGCGACAGGTATGAACCGCGTATCAGTTGCCAGCGACGGAAAGTCGGCACGGTCGATTTCGGATTTCCAGCCCTCGGCATACAGGTCGGACACGCGCACCTCATGGCCCTGGGCCTCGAGCTCCTTGATGGCAACGTCTCGCAGTGCCCCATTGAGCGAGCGCGGTTCGGGATGAGCGAAGACAAGCAGAACTTTCATGGTCAGTGATCCTGTGAAGGTGAGAACTGACCCATAGGTAGACAGGGTTTGAATCATCCACTAGATGTGCGTAATGCATAAGATTATGCCGAATCATGGATAGTTCAGACGTTACGCTGGAACGTATGCGAACCTTCGTCCGCGTTGCCGAACGCGGCAGCCTGTCGGCGGTTGCGCGCGAGTTCGGGGTCGGCCAGTCGACGGTCACACGGCATTTGCGGGAGCTTGAGGAGGCCGTCGGCGTGCCTCTGTTGAGCAGGACCACCCGGCGTGTCGCGCTGACCGATGAAGGCAGCCGATATTATGCCAACAGCGTCCAGATCCTGCGCCTTGTCGAACAGGCCGGCGATGAGGCGCGGGGCACGCGCGGTGCGCCAGCCGGCACGATCCGGATCTCCTGCACTGCGGCTTTTGGGGTTCTGCACGTCAGCCGGCTGATCTTCGCGTTTCAGGACCGCTATCCCGATATCGGAGTCGACCTCAGCCTTACCGATGAGCGCGTCGACCTTGTGCGGGAAGGCGTCGATATCGCGCTTCGCTTAGGCCCGCTCACCGACAGTTCGATGAAGCTGCGGGCGCTCGGCCAGTCCCGGCGTCTGCTCGTCGCGTCACCGGACTATCTTGCAGCGCGGGGGAAGCCGGTTGTCCCGCAGGATTTGCTCGGTCATGAAGGCATCCGTATGTCGAACGTGGCAGGGAGCGACATGCTCGCTTTGCGGGGGCCCAGCGGCGAAGACCATGCCGTGCCCTTTGGAGGGCGCTTTCGGGTCGACCATGGGCTTGCTGCACGCGAGGCCATTGTCGCCGGGCGCGGCATCGCACCTACCCATCAATGGCTTGTCGACGATCTCCTGACGGCTGCCAAGCTTGAGGTGATCTTGCCGGACTATTCGCTGCTGCCTGTCCCGCTCAGCATGCTGATCGTCCCCGAACGCGCCGGCGTTGCCCGGGTCCGGCTGCTGGTCGACTTCCTCGTCGAGCAGATTGGCGGCATTCCGGGGATCGAAAAGCCGCAGCGCTTTGGCGCACAAGCTTAACAAAGCCTTGAAAGCGGCGGCGGAATTCGAACGACTTTTCTAAGAGTTGTTTGAAACCCACCTGCTATAGCTCCCTTCATATCCCTGATGCAGCATTCGGGACTTGCTGCAGGCGGGCGGGTGCTGCCGGTTCGTAAAAAACCTGCTGGTGCGGAATGTATCTTGTGTTTTCCGGGATGTTGGGCGCGTAAAGCACCCTGGCTGGAGGTTGGAATGAACCTGATCGCGAATTTCGCGGTTCTCGCATCGCGCCGCACGATCTTTGACGTGCCGGTGTGCGACCTCGGATGGGACGACGCGCTCGTCTTCATCAACGAGCTTGCCTCCTTTCCTGTCGGCCAGACCGTCATTTCCTTCGTCAACGCTCACAACATGCTGATGACGCTGCGCGATAGCGAATACCGGGATATCCTCCTGCAGAATCTCGTCCTGCCGGACGGCATCGGCCTGAACATCGCTTCCAAGATAGCGCATGGGGCACCGTTTCCTGCCAATCTCAATGGCACGGACTTCGTTCCCGCGTTTCTGACCTATATGGAAAATCCGCGCCGTGTCGGCCTGATCGGCGGCAGGCGCGAAGTCGTCGAAAAAGCCGCAGCGAATTTCCGCAAGCATGCGCCCTGGCACGAATTCATCGTCATTTCGGACGGGTATTTCGACAAGGAGAACCCGGCGGAGCTCATTGACGAGGTTGAGCGCCAGGACCTCGACATCCTGATCATTGGCATGGGAACGCCGCTGCAGGAGAAGTGGGCGCATCATCACATTCGCGCCGACCATGCCCGGCTTGTTCTGACTGTCGGGGCGCTCTTCGATTTCATCTCCGGAGTTGTTCCCCGCGCTCCGGAAACCGTTCGCATGATGCGGCTGGAATGGGCCTACCGGATGCTGCAGGAACCGGCCCGTCTCTGGCGGCGCTATGTGCTCGGCATCCCGGTCTTTCTGTTTTACGTGATGCAGTACCGCTTCAATCGCCGCGAGCGCATCCTTAGCCAGGCGGGCAACAACAGCGTCCCCTTGCCGTTACCGCAGGAACAGAGCGAGGGGGCTCACTGAGACCCTGCTTCTTGCCTCGCGCAGTTAACCATTTCTTTGCCATGAAAATTTAGAGTGCCTTAATCATCCGCTTCCTACGGGCGGCTCGGCTCGTGCGCATGAGATATGGCGTCATGTATGACAGCAGGTTAAATGGCAGCATTGATAGGCGTCGACTGGCAACGGCGGGGCGCGCCGATGCACGAGACCGAAATCTCGAAACCCTGCCCGTTCGCCCCTCGGAGGCCGAACTGCTAAGGGTGATCGGAAAAGCACTCGAAGAGCAGCGCCTGCAGCGGAGCGCACCGCCCGAACCGCCGCATCTGGTCGATCGCATCGAGACAATCCTCGAAACACGTCTGCGTGCCGCAAACGATGTCCGTCCTGCGGAGCCATCGCAGCATAGACTGGCGGCGCCTGCCGAGGCCCGGCAGGTAGATGCAGCAAATCTCAGCGCTTGTCCCGTCCGCCGCCGCAGTTTGGTGAAGCCGATCGGCACAATCGCAGTTGCTGCCTTGATCGGCGCAGGCGTCCCCTTTCTGATGCCGGCCGAACCCGCGCACTATGCGGCGGAGGCGGCATTTCATGTGCAGGCGGGCAAAGCCGAGCGCGGCCCCGTGACCGCTGCAGCCGTGAGCCGCCTGCTTTCCGGCCGCACCATGTCTGCCGCCGTCGGGGCGCTGAAGCTCGATCGCGATCCAGAGTTCACCGGCGGCCAATCCACGATCGGCGTAGCACTTGATCTCCTTTCGGGCAGTGGTGCAGCGGCCGACGCGGCCTCGCGTGCGGAAGCGGCGCTTGCAGGAATGGTCGAGGCCAATGCGGATGGAACGCAGGGCGCAGTCCGTCTGAAAGTCACGACGGCCGACGGCGCCAAGTCTTCGCGTATCGCTTCCTGGCTTTCCGACATGCTGATGTCAAGCGGCCCTCCTGCATCGGCTGAGGCAGGCGCAGGGTTGCGCAAGGCCTATGAGGACGTGAAGGCGCAGCTGGCCGCCTTCACCGCAAGCAGCGGCGAAGGCAACGTCAAAGTCGCAAGTGATCTTCAGCAGCGCATCAACCAGCTTGACGCCGATCTCAAGATCGCCGAGCAGCGGATCACGCTTGCCAAGCAAGAGACCGATCGTCTCAAGGTGGCCAAGCCCGGCGATGTGCTCAACGGTTCCTTGCCGCTCGAAGCGATCTCGCCTGCGCTGCAGGACGCGCGTGACAAATACGTCACCGAGAAGGCGACGCTGTCGCTGCTTTCGAACGAGCTCGGTCCGCGCCATCCGCGCCGCCTCGGACAGCAGGCTGTCGTTGACGGCCTGAAGGACAAGGTTGCGAAGGAGCTGGCTCGCCAGGCCCAAGACGCAAATGCCGCTCTCAAGGCAGCCACAGAAGCACGAAAGACGCTGAACGATCAGCGCAACACGCTGATCGCCCAGAGCCGGGACACCGGTGTCGATCTCGCCAAACTGACCGAACTGCGCGACAAGACAGAGGCGGCGAGATCGCGGATGGCAGATGCCGTTACGTCGACGGCTTCGATCGCCGCTTCGATCACTGCCGCCAAGCCGATAAAGACCACTGCCGTTGCCGCCGGCCCCGGACTGCCGGTTCGCTCTGCCGTCGGGGCTGCACTTGCAATGGCGATCGGCCTTGCTGGCATGCTTGGTTTGCGCCTCTTGCGACAGCGTCCCGCACGTGCCGCGGAGACGCTAACTGTGCCGGAACAGCCGGAGGCGGCAGCCGGCGAACTCGAACTGCTGCGCGATCGGCTCGCCGGCCTGCGCGACAGGCTGCAATCCCACGGCGCCGGCCATCGTTGAACTCGGCCGCGGCATCATTGAAACCGCGCGGAACCTCGTCCTTGTCTTATGATGGAATAGCTGTTTGAGGCTATATTGGATTTGCCACCGCTGCCCGTGAAGCGGCGGCGGCGAAAGGGTGTGGATCGTCCTCGAAGACCTGAAGATCAGGAACATGAGCGCGTCGGCCAAGGGGACGGCAGAGGAACCGGGAAAGAACGTCGCGCAGAAGGCCGGACTCAACCGCTCGATCCTCGCGGCGGCGTGGTACCGCTTCGAACGGCTGCTCTCCTACAAGCTGGCCTTCCTCGGCTGCAACCTCGTGAAGGTCGATCCTCGATACACGTCCGTGACCTGCTCCGAATGCGGGTCGAGGGACAAGGGAAACCGCGAAAACCAAGCGAAGTTCCTCTGCCTCTGCTGCGGACACGCAGACCATGCCGACGTCAACGCGGCGGTCAACATCCTAGCGGCCGGAACACGGCCATCGAAGGCAGTTAAACCCGTCTCCCGAGAACGCGAAAGCGCGGCCTGAGCCACCCCTGAAAATCCCCGTCCTTTCGGGCCGGGACGATGTTAAAGCTCTTGCATTTGCCGCTTTTAAACAGGATACGGCGTTCTGAGGCAAACAGCGCGGCCGGCAAGAGCCTAGCTTTCGCGCGAGGCAGGGCAGGAGAATCGCATGACGACAGTGATCGATGGCAAGCAGGTAGCCGCTTCGGTAATCGAGACGGTAAAGATGGCGACGGCTTCACTGGAAAAGCAGAGCGGCGTGAAGACCGGGCTTGCCGTGGTGATCGTCGGCGACGATCCGGCAAGCCATGCTTATGTCAATTCAAAAAGCAAGATGGCCAAGCAATGCGGCTTCAAGTCGGTACAGCACACCCTGTCGGCCGAGACGACTCAGGAAGAGCTTGCCGCGCTCGTTTCGTCACTCAACGCCGATCGCTCGATCCATGGCATCCTCGTACAGCTGCCGCTGCCGAAGCATCTGAACAGCGAGGCGATCATCCAGTCGATCCTGCCGGAAAAGGATGTCGACGGGCTGCACGTCGTCAATGCCGGCAAGCTTGCGACTGGCGACCTTGAAACCGGCCTCGTCTCCTGCACGCCGGCCGGTGCCATGGTGTTCGTCCGCCGAATGCATGGCGAGGACCTGTCTGGGCTGAACGCCGTCGTCATCGGCCGATCGAACCTCTTTGGCAAGCCGATGGCGCAGTTGCTGCTCAATGCCAATGCGACGGTGACGATTGCCCATTCGCGCACCAAGGATCTGCCCGCCGTCTGCCGCAATGCCGATATCCTGGTTGCGGCCGTCGGCCGTCCGCAGATGGTCAAGGCCGATTGGGTGAAGCCCGGCGCAACCGTCATCGATGTCGGCATCAACCGCATCGCCGCACCGGAAAGGGGCGAGGGCAAGACGCGCCTCGTCGGCGACGTCGCCTTCGAGGAAGCATCGAATGTTGCCGCGGTGATCACCCCGGTTCCGGGTGGCGTCGGCCCGATGACGATCGCCATGCTGATGGCCAATACCGTCATTGCCGGGCATCGCGCGGCCGGCCAGACGCCGCCGAAATTTTGAGGCCTATCGCGGTGCAGGGCCGGTCGAGGCCCTGACGATCAGCTCCGCTTTCCACAGCTCGTGCTCCGGATAGGAGCCGATCTCTTTGACGGTGCCGATCAGGCGCTGCGCAATCCGGGCGCCGGCGGCACGAAGAGACGAGCGCGTCGTCGTCAGCGGGACCGAAAAATTCTCCGGCTTCAGAAGCGGCAGCTCGTCGTCATGGGCGATGAGCGAGATATCCTCACCGAGCTTCAGGCCGGCCTGGTTCAGGGCGCGGATCGCGCCGAGTGCGAGCACGGTGCTGGAGCAGAGGACGGCAGTCGGACGCTCCGGCATCTGCAGAAACTGCTCCATGGCGATCAGGCCTTGCTCGTCGGTCATCAGCGAGTGACTGACGCAGCTTTTGGAAAGGGTCAGTCCCCGTTCTGACAAGGCCGCGACGACGCCGTTCTTCCGGCGGATCGCAAAGTCGAGATGCGCCGGCCCGTTCATCAGTGCGAATCGCGTATGGCCGAGCTGCAACAGGAGTTTCGCCGCATCGTAGAAGGCGGTCTCGTTGTCGATATCGAGATAGGGATAATCCGGCTCTGACCCGAACGAGCGGCCATGCACGATGAACGGCATCGCCAGCGATTTCAGCATCGCCAGGCGCGGGTCGTGAGCGCGCATATAGGCAACGAAAAGCGCATCGACATTGCCGCTGATCGCGAGGCGGCGAAGTGCAGCCACTTCGTCGTCGGGGTCCGAGGGCATGATGACGAGATGGAAGTCCTGCCGGACGGCCTCCTCTCCGAGGCCGGCCAGGAACTCGCCAAAATGTATATCCGATTGATGGCCAGGCGCCATCGGCATCACCAATCCGATCGAACCCGCCTTGCCGGTCGCGAGACGCTGAGCCGCCTTGTTCGGCCGGTATCCCGTTTCCTTGACGGCGCGAAGCACACGTTCGCGCGTCGCCTCGTTGACCTCAGGATAGCCATTGAGTGCACGGCTGACGGTCGTCTGCGAAAGACCAAGCAATTCCGAGAGCTGTTTGAGATTCACCTGCCGCGTTTCCTCCTCAGCGCCCTCAACACACGCCTCCCTGCGTCCAAAGCGCTTTCAATTATGTAGCAACTACGGCGCTTGACTCAAGAAAAATCGCTCCATATTCCCCTCCAGGTGCCGCTGCAATGGGCAATGCAAGCGTCTCGTTCCGCGGTATTTTTGAAATGGCTTGACTCTTTTCTGCCGAAAGTGAAATGAGTGTCAAAGCGCTTTGAAATTTGCTCTCGGGAGGTTGGGAAGCGCCGTTGGGATTGTGATGGGAGGTTGATCACATGAAGAAAATTCTTTTGATGGGCGTTGCCGTAACGGCGCTGTTTGCCGGGGCAGCTTCTGCTGCCGATCTGAAGTTTCCTCCAGGTCAGGATACGAAGTTCAACTGGAAGAGCTATGACGAGTTCAAGGCCGCTCACGCCGATTTGAAAGGCGAGCCGCTGACAATCTTCGGGCCGTGGCGCGGTGAGGACGAGGCCTTCTTCCGCAGCATTCTCGCTTATTTCACTGAGGCGACGGGCGTCGATGCCACCTATTCATCCTCTGAAAACTACGAACAGCAGATCGTCATCGATACGCAAGCGGGCTCGCCTCCGAACGTCGCGATCCTGCCGCAGCCCGGCCTCCTGGCCGATCTCGCCAGCAAGGGCCTCCTGACGCCGCTGGGCGAGGAGAATTCCAAGTGGGTGAAGGACAATTACGGCGCGGGCGACAGCTGGGTCGGTTACGGCACCTACAAGGGCAAGGACGGCAAGGACGGTTACTATGCATTCCCGTACAAGGCCGACGTGAAGTCGCTTGTCTGGTATGTTCCGGAAAACTTCAAGGAAGCTGGATATAAGGTTCCGACCACGATGGAAGAGCTCCATGCCCTGACGGACCAGATCGTCAAGGACGGCGGCGTTCCGTGGTGCATCGGCCTCGGGTCCGGCGGCGCGACCGGCTGGCCTGCGACCGACTGGATCGAAGACATCATGCTGCGCATGAACAAGCCGGATGTCTATGACAAGTGGACCACGAACGAAGTGAAGTTCACCGACCCGGCCGTCGTTGCCGCGATCGATGAATTCGGCAAGTTCGCCAAGAACGAGAGCTATGTCGATGGGGGTGCTGCGGCCGTTGCTTCGACCGACTTCCGCGACAGCCCGAAGGGTCTCTTCGCCGTTCCGCCGAAGTGCTACCTGCACCATCAGGCTTCGTTCATCCCGTCCTTCTTCCCCGAAGGCACGAAGCTCGGTCAGGACGCCGACTTCTTCTATATGCCGACCTATGCGGCGCATGCCGACCTCGGCAAGCCGGTTCTCGGTGCCGGCACGCTCGTCTCGATCACCAAGGATTCGAAGGCCGCCCGCGCTTTCGTCGAATTCCTGAAGACGCCGATTGCGCACGAGGTCTGGATGGCGCAGTCGAGCTTCCTGACGCCGTACAAGGGTGTGAGCACCGCAGCCTATGCCAACGAGCAGATGAAGCGGGAAGGCGAGATCTTGACGACGGCCACGACCTTCCGCTTCGACGGTTCGGACCTGATGCCCGGCAAGATCGGCGCAGGCGCCTTCTGGACCGGCATGGTCGATTTCGTCGGCGGCAAGTCTGCGGAAGACACCGGCAAGGAAATCCAGGCCGCCTGGGACGCCATCAAGTAGTCGCGATAGCCGGTGCCGCGGGAGACCCGCGGCATTGCTGGCACGAATGACCGGACCCGTGGGGGGCCGGTCAACGCCGGATACTGTGATCAAACGCATAAAGAAGTTGACGGTAACTGGTGTCGGCCCTTCAACATAGGCAAGGGTAGCACGGGGAGGGACGAATGCTGTCGCAGATAGTTTCCGCGTTGGGCGTTGTGGTGGTGGCGGTATTCGCCTGCTCGGCCTACTTCTATTTTTCGAACAAGATTCTGGATCTGGCGCTACCCGTGAAGGATGGCGACATTCGTTCGGCGGCGCGCAATCTGAACCGCCGTGCGATGATCCGCCCGTGGCTCTTTCTCGGGCCGGCGCTGTTTTTGCTGATCGTCTATCTTGTCTACCCCGTCGTGGCGACCCTCATCCTCTCCTTCTACGATCGCTCCGGTGAGCAGTTCGTCGGCTTTGCAAATTACCAGTGGGCCTTCGGCGATCGTGAATTCCGTCAATCCATCTTTAATAATATTCTCTGGCTTGCCGTCGTTCCGGCGGCCTGCACGTTCTTCGGCCTGGTCATCGCAGTGATGACCGACCGCATCTGGTGGGGCAACATCGCCAAGAGCATCGTCTTCATGCCGATGGCGATCTCCTTCGTCGGCGCATCCGTCATTTGGAAGTTCATCTACGAGTTTCGCGGCGGCAACGACACCCAGATCGGGCTCTTGAACGCGATCGTGCAGCTTTTCGGCGGCACACCGCAGGTGTGGATTTCGGTGCCCTTCTGGAACAACTTCTTCCTCATGGTGATCTTGATCTGGATCCAGACGGGCTTTGCCATGGTCATTCTCTCCGCGGCGCTGCGCGGTATTCCGGAAGAAACCATCGAGGCGGCTGTCATCGACGGCGCCAACGGCTGGCAAATCTTCTGGCGCATCATGGTGCCGCAGGTCTGGGGAACGATTGCTGTCGTGTGGACCACCATTACCATTCTCGTGCTGAAGGTGTTCGACATCGTTCTGACCATGACCAATGGTCAATGGAACTCGATGGTTCTTGCCAACCTGATGTTCAACTGGATGTTCCGCGGAGGCGGCGATTCCGGCCGAAGCGCCGTCATCGCCCTCATCATCATGCTGGCCGTGACGCCGATCATGGTCTGGAACGTCCGCCGCGCCAATCGCGAGCTGGGAGGCCACTGAGGTGACGCTTGCCAGAGATTTCTTCAAGATTGGCCCCGCTCGCCTTTTCGTGCACTTCGTTGTTCTGGTCATCGTGATCCTGTGGCTGATTCCGACGCTCGGCATCTTCATCAGTGCGCTGCGAGACAAGGATCAGCTCGTCGTCTCCGGCTGGTGGACAGCCTTCGCCGGCTCCTCCCGAACCGTGGCATCCCGCCTTGGACAGCCCGACCAGCAGAAGCAAGAGGGCGCGACCTATGTGATCGCCGGCAATGTCCTGGAAGGCCAGGAAGGACGTTCGATCAAAGCCTTCGGCACGCGTGTCCAGCAGCCCGCTGCCAACAGCGCCGGTGAGACCGCTGACCTCGGCGACGGCGTCTCGCTGCTCGTCAACAGCGACGGCACCTACCGCTACACAAAGAATGCCCCCTTCGGCCCGGACGACGGCGGCCGGCGCGTCTACGTTTCGATCGCAACGCCGCCGGAATTCACGATGCAGAACTACCGGACGGTTTTGACGGGCGAGGGCATCGGCCAATCCTTCATCAATTCGCTGACGGTGACGATCCCGGCGACCATCATTCCGATCCTCATAGCTGCCTTTGCAGCATACGCCTTGAGCTGGATGGAGTTCCCGGGCCGCGCGCTGTTGATCGCGCTCGTCGTCGGCCTCATCGTCGTGCCGCTGCAGATGTCGCTGATCCCGCTGCTGCGCCTCTACAATATGGTCGGCGCGGCTTTCGATGCGCCGTCCAAGACCTATCTCGGCATCTGGCTGGCGCACACGGCCTTCGGCATGCCGCTGGCCATCTACCTGCTCCGCGCGTATATCGCAGGGCTGCCGAAGGAGATCATCGAATCCGCGCGCGTCGATGGCGCGAGCGATTTCGAAATCTTCGTCCGCATCGTTTTGCCTCTTTCTTTCCCCGCACTTGCATCCTTCGCGATCTTCCAGTTCCTCTGGGTGTGGAACGACCTGCTTGTTGCCATGGTCTTCCTCGGCACCGACAGGCAGCACCTCGTGCTGACCGGCGCGCTGAACGCGCTGCTCGGCTCGCGTGGCGGCAACTGGGAAATCCTAACGGCTTCTGCCTTCGTCACCATCATCATACCGCTGCTCGTCTTCTTCGGGCTGCAGCGCTATCTGGTGCGCGGCCTGCTCGCCGGTTCGGTCAAGGGGGGCTGATCATCCCAACACGACACATCCCGCAGGAACAGACATGAGCATAGCATCCCAAACCAATTTGACAGTCGACAAGGACTGGTGGCGCGGTGCGGTAATCTATCAGATCTACCCGCGCTCCTTTCAGGATTCAAACGGCGACGGCATCGGCGATCTGAAGGGCATCACCGCCCGCCTTCCGTATGTAGCAAGCCTCGGTGCCGACGCGATCTGGATTTCGCCCTTCTTCACCTCGCCGATGCGCGATTTCGGCTACGACGTTTCGGACTACGAGAACGTCGATTCGATCTTCGGCACGCTGGTGGATTTCGACACGATGATCGCCGAGGCCCATCGCCTCGGCATCAAGGTGATGATCGACCTCGTCATCTCGCACAGCTCGGACCAGCACCCCTGGTTTGCCGAAAGCCGTTCCAGCAAGACGAATGCAAAAGCGGATTGGTATGTCTGGGCGGATGCAAAGCCGGATGGCGCGCCGCCGAACAACTGGCTGTCGATTTTCGGCGGCTCGGCATGGGCGTGGGATCCGCGACGCATGCAGTATTACCTGCACAATTTCCTGACCTCGCAGCCGGACATGAACCTGCACAATCCGGAAGTACAGGACCGGTTGCTCAATGTTGTCCGCTTCTGGCTGACGCGCGGCGTCGACGGCTTCCGTCTCGACACGATCAATTTCTATTTTCACGACCAGCAGCTGCGCGACAATCCGGCGCTGCCGCCCGCCCGCCGCAACGCTTCGACCGCGCCGGCGGTGAACCCCTATAATTTCCAGGAACACATCTACGACAAGAACCGGCCGGAGAACTTGGAGTTCCTGAAGCGCTTCCGTGCGGTTCTGGAAGAGTTTCCGGCAATCGCGGCCGTCGGCGAAGTAGGTGACAGCCAGCGCGGCCTGGAGATCGTCGGCGAATACACTTCCGGAAACGACAAGATGCATATGTGCTATGCCTTCGAGTTTCTTGCCCCCGATCCGCTATCGCCGGAGCGCGTCGAAGAAGTGATGGAAGATTTCGCCGCCGCAGCGCCCGATGGCTGGGCCTGCTGGGCATTCTCCAATCACGACGTCATGCGTCATGTCAGCCGCTGGGGTTCGCTGGTTGCCGATCATGACGCATTTGCAAAGCAATATGCTTCCCTGCTGATGACCCTGCGTGGCTCCGTCTGCCTTTATCAGGGTGAGGAGCTCGGCCTGACCGAAGCCGATCTTGCCTACCAGGACCTGCAGGATCCATACGGCATCCAGTTCTGGCCGGAATACAAGGGACGCGACGGCTGCCGCACGCCTATGGTCTGGGACTCGCAGGTTTCCCAGGGCGGCTTCTCGACCGTCACGCCGTGGCTGCCGGTGCCGGTCGAGCATATCCTGCGCGCCGTCAGCGTGCAGCAGGGCGACGAGAATTCCGTGCTCGAGCACTACCGCCGCTTCCTCGCCTTTCGCAAGCAGCATCCGGCGTTTGCCAAGGGCGAGATCGAATTCGAGCAGCCGCAAGGCGATGCGCTTGTTTTCACGCGCAGATATGGCAACGAGCAATTGCTCTGCATTTTCAACATGAGCCCGGTGGAAATCAACGTCAGCTTACCAATGGGAGAATGGCAGGCATTGACGGGACACGGTTTCACCAGCAACAACTACGGCGACAAGATCGATATTCCGGCTTGGGGGGCGTATTTCGCCCGTCTCGCGTAAGGATCAGGAGGGGAGCATCAAATGACTGGACTTACTCTAAAGGAAATCCGTAAATCCTACGGCTCCGTGGATGTCCTCCACGGCATCGACCTGGAGATCAACCAGGGTGAGTTCATCGTCTTCGTGGGGCCGTCGGGTTGCGGCAAGTCAACGCTGCTGCGCATGATCGCCGGCCTTGAGAACATCACGGGCGGCGAGATGTATATCGATGGCCAACTCGTCAACGACGTCCCGCCGTCGAAGCGCGGCATCGCCATGGTGTTCCAGTCCTACGCGCTTTATCCGCACATGACAGTCTTCGACAACATGGCTTTCGGCATGAAGATCGCCGGCGAGAGCAAGCAGGAGATCGATCGTCGCGTGCGAGCCGCCGCCGAAAGCCTGCAGCTTACCAATTATCTCGACCGCCTGCCGAAGGCGCTCTCCGGTGGCCAGCGCCAGCGCGTTGCGATCGGCCGCGCCATCTGCCGCGATCCGAAGGTCTTCCTCTTCGACGAGCCGCTGTCGAACCTCGATGCAGCATTGCGCGTCGCGACCCGTATCGAGATCGCCCGCCTCAATGAGCAGATGGCCGATACCACGATGATTTACGTCACCCACGACCAGGTCGAGGCGATGACGCTTGCCGACCGTATCGTCGTCCTGTCGGCCGGCCACATCGAGCAGGTCGGCGCACCGCTGGAGCTTTACGAGCGTCCGGCAAACCTCTTCGTCGCGAAGTTCATCGGTTCTCCGGCCATGAACATCATCCCCTCTACCATCACTGAAGCGGGTGCCACCACGACGATCACGCTGAAGGGCGGCAGGTCGGTCGCGCTCGACATTCCGACCGCGGCTTCCGAAAAAGGCAAGACGGCAAGTTTCGGCGTGCGCCCTGAAGACCTGCAGATCGCCCATGGCGACGACTACACCTTCGAAGGCGAGGTTTCGATCGTCGAAGCGCTCGGCGAAGTCACGCTGCTTTATATCGAAGGCCTGATGCCGGGCGAGCCGATCATCGTCAAGCTGCCAGGCATCACCGACATCAAGAAAGGTCAGAAGATGAGGTTCGCTGCTGATCGCTCGAAACTGCATCTTTTCGATGCCGAAGGCCACACTTACAGAAGGTAGGAGACTATTTTTGGGTGGTTCTTTGTGAGCGCCTGAAACGCAGCGATCATCACTTTCTGTTAAACATCCGCTGCTAGCTTCCCCCTTATAGTTTCAAGGGGAATCAGGGTCGTGGGTGCATCCAATCCATTGCCTCCAAGGCATTTTCTCAACAAGGAAGAATCCTTCATGTATGACCGCGAACAGCGGTTCAAAATGGAGGATACGATGAACGCTGCGCGGATCGAGTACACCGAAAAGGGGGTCATGCACATGGCATCCCGGCGCTGCGATATCATACGAATTTCGATGAGCAGTGCGATCCTGGCGATCCTGACGCAGTTCACTTTGCCGAAGCAGTTTTATCTGGATATTCCCGACGCACGCATCACCAAGGTCGGCTGCATGCTGATGCGGGTGAACACCAACAACACCATCGAGGTCCGCTTCCTGCGCCTGTTGACGCAGAAGGAAATGAACAAGATTTTCGTCTACAGCACGCATCCGGCGCATCGCGACTACGTTCTAGACGTTCGCGCCTGATCGGACATTTCTGGAATTGAACAAGCCCGCGATCCGTTCGCGGGCTGTTTGCGTCAGTGGAAGAGGACGCTGGCGCCGTGGTCTGAGGCGCCGACGGAGCGGCGGAACGGAGCGAAGAGCTCGCGGCCCATGCCGAATTCATTGTCCGAAAGATCGGCCGTCACCGGCTCGCGGTCCGCCAGGGTGGCGGCATCGAGGAGGACTTCCAGCGTGCCGCGGATTGCATCGAGCCGGATGATGTCGCCGTCCTGTATGCGGGCGATCGGCCCGCCCTCGACAGCCTCCGGCGTCACATGGATCGCAGCCGGAACCTTGCCTGACGCGCCGGACATGCGTCCGTCCGTCAGGAGGGCGACGTGGAAGCCGCGGTCCTGCAGTACGCCGAGCGGCGGCGTCAGCTTGTGCAGCTCCGGCATGCCGTTTGCCTTCGGCCCCTGGAAGCGCACAACCGCCACGAAGTCGCGGTTGAGCTTGCCTTCCTTGAAGGCGTCCTGCAGCTCCTGCTGGCTATGGAAGACGATCGCCGGTGCCTCGATGATATGGCGGTCCGGCTTCACCGCGGAGATCTTGATGACCGCCTTGCCGAGATTGCCGCGCAGCATCTTCAGGCCGCCATTCGACTGGAACGGCGTTTCGATGCTGGCGAGCACCTTGCCATCGTGGCTCTTTTCCGGTGCCGGTTCGCGAACCACCGTGCCGTTGTCGCCGAGGCGCACGTCGATCGTATAGGCTTCGAGACCCTGGCCGGCAACCGTGCGCACGTCATCGTGCAGCATGCCCTTCTTCAAAAGCTCCTTGATGAGGAAGCCCATGCCGCCTGCGGCGTGGAAATGGTTAACATCCGCCAGTCCGTTCGGATAGACGCGGGCAAGCAGCGGGATTTCCTCGGAGAGTTCGGCAATATCCTGCCAGGTGAGCTGGATGCCGGCAGCGCGCGCCATGGCGACGAGATGCAGCGTGTGGTTCGTGGAGCCGCCGGTTGCGTGCAGGCCGACGACGCCGTTGACGATGGAGCGCTCGTCGATCATTTCGCCGGCGGGCGTGAATTCGTTGCCGAGCGCAGTGATCGCCAGAGCGCGCTTTGCCGCCTCGCGCGTCAGCGCTTCGCGCAGCGGCGTGCCTGGGTTGATGAAGGAAGAGCCGGGCAGATGGAAGCCCATGATCTCCATCAGCATTTGGTTGGAGTTTGCCGTGCCGTAGAAGGTGCAGGTTCCCGGGCCGTGATAGGACTTGGACTCGGCTTCGAGCAGCTCGGCGCGGCCGACCTTGCCTTCCGCATAGAGTTGGCGGACACGAGACTTCTCGTCGTTGGGCAGCCCGCTGGTCATCGGCCCCGCCGGCACGAAGATCGAGGGCAGGTGGCCGAAGGAGAGGGCCGCGATCACGAGGCCCGGCACGATCTTGTCGCAGACGCCGAGGAAGAGTGCCGCATCGAACATGTTGTGCGACAGACCGATGCCGGCAGACATGGCAATCAGGTCGCGGGAAAAGAGCGACAGCTCCATGCCCGGCTGGCCCTGCGTGACGCCGTCGCACATGGCCGGAACGCCGCCGGCGACCTGGGCAATGCCCCCAGCTTCCGCCGCAGCTTCGCGGATGATCGCCGGATAGGTCTCGAACGGCTGATGGGCCGAGAGCATATCGTTGTAGGCGGTGATGATGCCGAGATTGGGCACGCGGTCGCCCGCCAGTGCATCCTTTTCGGAGGGGGAACAGATCGCAAAGCCGTGGGCGAGGTTGGCGCAGCCGAGTATCGAGCGGCTCACGCCGTTGGAAGTCGCGGCCTGCAGGCGTTCCAGATATCGCTCGCGCGTCGGTTTTGATCGTTCGACGATGCGGGATGTGATCGCGGAAATGCGTGCGTTAGCGGACATGGGAGGTATCCTGCCTTGGTTGCTCTCAAGTTTTACGTTCGGCGGCTGTGCCCGAAGGCTTGGTCTTACGGCGCCCAGTAGATTTCGACCGGGGAAGCCGCCCGGCGCAGAACGGCCCGGATCGGCATCTCGGCCTCTTCTCCGGCATCTTCCGCTTTCGACAGCGTATCTTTCTTACCCGCGCCTTCGATGTGAAGCACCAGGAGCCCGGCATCCTGAAGGCTGGAGAAGGTGAAGGTCAGGCGCGGCTCGCCGGCGCCTTCCGCTTCCATCGTGATGATGCCGCGCGGCGTCGCCGGATCGAGCGCGGCAGCAAGGTTGCTGCCGCCGGGAAAGAACGATGCCGTGTGGCCGTCGCCGCCCATGCCGAGGATCACCACATCGAACGGGTTGCCAATCGCTTTCGTCTCGGCAGTCGCAAGCTTTGCCGCATCTTCGGCAGAGCCTGATTTCTGATAGAGCGGCAAAAAGCGCGCCGCCTTCGCCTTGTTCTGCAGCAGATTGTTCGCGACCAGCAGATGGTTCGAACGCTCATTGTCCGCGGGAACGAAGCGCTCGTCAACAAGCGTGACGGTCACCTTGCTCCAGTCGAGGTCGCGGACGGAGAGCTCTTGGAAGAAGGCTTTCGGGGTCGAGCCGCCGGAAACGGCGATGCTGGCCGCTGCGCGGGCTGTGATCGCGGCAGAAAGCCGCTCCGTCACCTTGTCCGCAAGGCCGCTTGCAAGTTCCGCTGCATTGGTAAAAGCATGCAAGGTTGCTGCCATCGCTCGCGATCCTAGATGTTGTCGTGCCAGGTGCGGCCTTCACGCTCGATGAGCGCGATGGCCTGGCTTGGGCCCCAAGTGCCGGCGGTATAGCCTTGAACGAGCTGGCCGGTTGTTTCCCAACCCTTGAGCATCGGATCGACCCACTGCCAAGCGGCTTCAACTTCGTCGCGGCGCATGAAGAGCGTCTGATTGGAGCGGATGACGTCCATCAGCAGGCGCTCATAGGCGTCCGGATTGCGCACATTGAAGGCTGACGCAAAGCTCATGTCGAGCGAGACGTTGCGCAGGCGCATGCCGCCCGGGCCGGGATCCTTGATCATCAGCGACTGCTTGACGCCTTCGTCCGGCTGTAGGCGGATGATGAGCTGGTTCTGGTTGATGCGGCCGGCCGCCTGGTCGAAGATTGCGTGCGGGATTGGCTTGAAGGTAATGACGATTTCCGACATGCGGCCGGTAAGACGCTTGCCGGTGCGGATGAAGAACGGAACACCCGCCCAGCGCCAATTGTTGATCTCGGCCTTGATGGCAACGAAGGTTTCGGTGTTCGAAACGCCGCCTTCGAGCTCTTCGAGGTAGCCCTTGACCGGGCCGCTGCCGGAGGCGCCGGCGCGATACTGGCCGCGCACGGTGACCTGCTCGACGTTGGAAGCATCGATCGGCTTCAGGGCGCGCAGGACCTTCAGCTTTTCGTCGCGGACCGCCTCGGAATCCATCGATGACGGTACTTCCATGGCGGTCAGGCAGAGGAGCTGCAGAATGTGGTTCTGCACCATGTCGCGCAATGCGCCGGCGGTGTCGTAATAGCCGGCGCGGCCTTCGAGGCCGACGGCTTCGGCAACCGTGATCTGCACGTGATCGATGTAATTGGCGTTCCACAGCGGCTCGTAGAGGGCGTTCGCAAAGCGCAGCGCCATCAGGTTCTGCACCGTTTCTTTGCCGAGATAGTGGTCGATACGGAAGATCTGCTCTTCCTTGAAGACACGGCCGATCGTATCGTTCAGTGACAGCGCCGAGGAAAGGTCGCGGCCGATCGGCTTTTCGACGACGATGCGCGTCGACTTGGTGATCAGCTTGTGTTCGGCGATCTTCTGCGAGATGTCACCGAAGATGCCGGGTGCGACGGCGAGGTAGAAGGCGCGGACGCGGTCCTTGCCGTCGTCCAGCAGCTTCTTCAGCTGATCCCAGCCGCCGTCAGAACGCGCGTCGACGGAGACGTAAAAGAGGCGCTTGCAGAATTTCTCGACTTCCGCCTCGTCATACTCGCCCTTCTTCAGATGCTCCTTGAGGGCATCCTGCGCGAACTTGCGGTATTCGTCATCGGAAAGCGGGCTGCGCGAAGCGCCGATAATGCGCGTCGGCTCGGTGAACTGGCCCTCGATCTGGCGGTGATAAAGTGCGGGAAGGAGCTTGCGCTCGGCAAGATCGCCGCTGCCGCCGAAGACGACATAATCAAAGGGTTCGACGGGAATGATCTGGCTGCTCATGAGCTCTTCTCTCAATCAGGCTGGTTGCGGCCGTTTTAATCTAATCGATTTAAAAAAGCCAGTGTGCGATGCAATGAATCTGTCGGGTCTCGGTTTTAAAGCGAATTGCCCCGGGAGGAAATCCCGCAATCGCCCTTAAAACTTGTCGCGCAGCGCGAACCACGACAAGGCGAGGAAAAGCAGCGGCGCGCGCATTGCCGCACCACCGGGAAATGCCGGAATATCGAGCGCCTTGAAGAGCTCGAGATCGGCTGATTTTCCAAGCACCGTTTCTGCATAAAGTTTGCCGCAGTAATTTGACAGCATCACTCCATGGCCCGAATATCCGCCGATTGAGGTGACGCCCGGCATCACTTCGCGCACGAAGGGCTGGCGCGGCATCGTTATGCCGACGCTGCCGCCCCAGGCGTGCGTGATCTCGATGTCCCTGAGTGCCGGATAGATTTCGGCGATCTGGCGGCGGATATGCTCGCTGATATCGCGCGGATTGTCGGCGGTATAGGCTTCCCGCCCGCCGAAAAGCAGTCGTCCATCCTTGGACTTGCGGAAATAACGCACGACGAAACGCGAGTCGGCGACGGCTTCCCCGCCGGGAAGCACGGCAGGATATTTGTCGAGCGGCACGGTTGCGCCGATGAAGGAGCGGATCGGCATGACATGGCTTGCCGTCACCGGCTCCAGATTGCCGATATAGCCGTTGCAGGCAATCAGCGCGCGGGACGCGGCAATTGTGCCCTTCGGCGTTTCGATCGTCACCTTGCCGCCGCCCTGGCCGATTGCGGTCGCCTTGGTCATCTCGAAAATCTGCGCCCCGGCATTGGCCGCAACGCGCGCCAGCCCGATCAGCAGCTTCAGCGGATGAATGTGGCCGGTGCCGGTGTCGCGCACGCCGCAGTAGTAGCGTTTGGAGCCGAGGCGTTCGTGCGTCTCTTCTGTGTCCATGAACCGCACATGCGGATAATCATAACGAAGGGCTACGATCTCGGCATTTTCGTAGTAGAAGCGCTTGTAGCTTTCCTTGTGCGAGACGTTCATCTGGCCGGGCATGAATTCGATGTCGATCTGATGTTCGGTCGCAAAATCGAGCAGGTGTTTCTTGGAAGCCTCCGCAAGATCGAAGAGCGCTTTGGAACGCTCGTAGCCGATCTTCTCCTCGAGTTCCTCCGGCCACCAGCGCTGGCCGGTGCCGAGCTGCCCGCCGTTGCGGCCAGATGCCCCGTCGCCGAAACGGCAGGCATCGATCAGCACGACCGAGACGCCAGCTTTCGCCAGATTGTATGCCGCCTGCAAGCCGGTATAGCCGCCGCCCACGATGGCGACGTCGCATGTCTTCGATCCGTCAAGCTCCGGATAGGTCGGCCGCTCGCCCACCGTCGCCTGGTACCACGAAACGCCCGGCGCGATGGGGCTCTGCCAGTTTTCTTGCACCGTCATGCGGCGGCCTCCTCACACGTTGAGCAGCAGGAATTCGCGCTCCCAGGGGCTGATCACCTGCATGAAGGTTTCGAACTCTCCCCGCTTCACGCCTGCATAAAGGCCGATGAATTCCTTGCCGAACACCTCCTCGAATGCCGGTTCGTCTTCCAAGAGTGCCACGGCTTCGAGCAGGCCGCGCGGAAGGTCGATCGACCCTTCATTGGCTGCGTCCTCGGTCGGTGCCGTCGGCTCGATCTCCTTGATGATGCCGAGAAGGCCCGATGCCAGCGAAGCAGCCAGGGCCAGATAGGGGTTGGCATCGGAACTCGGCAGCCGGTTTTCGACGCGCCGTGCCTGCGGGTCAGAAACCGGCACGCGGAATGCGGTGGTGCGGTTGTCGTAACCCCAGGCGTTGTTGACTGGGCAGGACATGTCCGGCGCAAGGCGCCGGTAGGAGTTGACGTAGGGCGCCAGCATCACAAGTGCGCTCGGCACATATTTCTGCATGCCGCCGATGAAGTGGAAGAACTCCTTCGACGCCGATCCGTCGGAATTGGAAAAGACGTTCTTGCCGGACCCGATGTTGACGACCGACTGATGGATATGCATCGCCGACCCTGGCTGACCCTGCATCGGCTTCGCCATGAACGTCGCATAGATATCGTGCTTCAGCGCAGCCTCGCGGATGGTGCGCTTGAACATGAAGACCTGGTCGGCAAGCTCGATCGGGTCGCCATGGCGCAGATTGATCTCGAGCTGCGCTGGGCCCTCCTCATGGATCAGCGTGTCGATCTCGAGGCCCTGTTTCTCGGAGAAATGATAGATATCGTCGATCAGTTCGTCGAACTCGTTGATGCCGGCGATCGAGTAACCCTGGCCGCCGAGGATCGAGCGGCCCGAGCGTCCCTTCGGCGGGCGCAACGGATAATCCGGGTCGTCGTTGTTGGCGACGAGATAGAATTCGATCTCCGGCGCGACGACAGGTTTCCAACCGCGTTCGGCGTAAAGTCCCATGATGCGCTTGAGGAGGTTGCGCGGTGTATAGGGAACCTCCTCGCCTTCCGAATTGACGATATCGCAGATCACCTGCGCCGTCGGATCAGTCTCCCAAGGAACGACGGAAAGCGTCGAAAGATCGGGCATCAGCTTGAGGTCGCTGTCACGGGGCTCGTAGCGGAAGCTCTCGGTCTCCTCGGGATATTCGCCGGAAATCGTGTGGCGATAGATCGCCGAGGGCAGGGCCAGCGACGTATTGGACGTGAATTTCGATGTCGGCATCATCTTGCCGCGCGGAACGCCGGCGAGGTCCGGGGTGATGCACTCGATGTCCTCGATGCCGCGTGCGCGAAGCCACTGCGCCGCTTCCTTCCAGCTTGCCACACCGCGCGAAGATCCGGGATCTGGGGGAATTTTCGTAGAGGCAGGCACGTTTCTGGCAGGCTTCAGCGTCGTCTTCTTGGGTGACATGACACACATGTTCGCGGTTGATCGGAAGGTCATCATAACTGGAGTTTGGCAATTGGCGAGGGGCGGGAGCGTTGACTTTCGCCATTTGATAGAAAAAGAAGGCGCCATTCACAGAAGGGAAATGGGCTTGAGACTGAAGAGCGACGTGATCGTCATAGGCGCGGGCGCCGCCGGAATGATGTGCGCCATCCGCGCCGGGCAGCGCGGCCGCTCAGTGGTCGTGCTCGATCACGCGAAAGCGCCGGGGGAGAAAATCCGCATCTCGGGCGGCGGCCGCTGCAACTTCACCAATATCCATGCTGGCCCGAAGAACTTCCTGTCCGCCAATCCGCACTTCTGCAAATCCGCCCTTGCACGCTTTACGCCTGCCGATTTCATCGCCATGGTCGACCGGCACGGAATTGCCTGGCACGAAAAGTCGCTCGGCCAGCTCTTCTGCGACAACAGTGCCAAGGACATCATCCGGATGCTGCTCGACGAGATGCGGGCGGCAGGTGTGCAACTTCGGATGCAGACCGAAATGCTGGCCGTTGAAAAAGACAGCGACGGCTTTCGCGTCAGGACGTCCGAAGGCGAATACGAGTGCGCCTCGCTCGTCGTGGCGACCGGCGGCAAGTCGATACCGAAAATGGGTGCGACGGGTTTTGCTTACCGCATCGCCGAACTGTTCGGTCTCGCGCTCGTCGAAACGCGCCCGGGTCTCGTGCCGCTGACGCTGGATCCCGTCCTGCTGGAAAGCATTGCGCCGCTTTCGGGGATCTCGGCGCCGTCCGAAATCAGGCATGGAAAAACCGGCTTCCGCGAGGCCCTGCTCTTTACCCACCGCGGCCTCAGCGGCCCGGCAATCCTGCAGATATCCTCCTATTGGCGGGAAGGGGATGAGATCGCCATCGATATCGAGCCGGATGTCGACCTTCTGCTGCATCTGAAAAAAGCCAAGCAGGCGAACGGCCGCCAGTCGGCCCAGACGGCGCTCGGTGAAATCCTGCCGAAGCGGCTGGCGCAATATCTGACGGAACGCGAAGCCATTTCCGGCCACATGGCCGATCTCTCGGACAAGGGGCTTATCCGTCTCTGCGATGCAGTGCAGAACTGGAAGATCAAGCCGTCCGGCTCGGAAGGCTATCGCACCGCCGAAGTGACGCTTGGAGGCATAGATACCGCTGGGCTCGACTCCCGCACGATGCAGGCGAAAAGCGCACCCGGCCTCTATTTCATCGGCGAATGCGTCGATGTGACGGGATGGCTCGGCGGCTATAATTTCCAGTGGGCCTGGGCCTCGGGTTTTGCCGCAGGTGAATCCTTGTAGGCAGGAATCTGGAGCAGGAGATTCAAGACTCGTTAAGAAGGTTGCGCCATCGTGTCCCAATGGCCGTTAGGAAAGAGCTTCCTAAATTGCGCTTTACCGGCAAGCCGTTTTGATGGATTGTTGAGTCTTGAAAGAAGTGAGGATCTTCGCATGAACAGGAACGCTCGACGCGCCCGCGCCATCGCAATCGCTCAGGCAAAGCCTGATACGAAGCTTGCGGCCTCCCGCTTCCTCATGCTCGCGACCGGTGCAACGGCGGCACTTGTGACGCTCCTGATCGTTCAGGGCTTCTGACACATCCCTTTCGTCATACTTTTTGCGCTTTGTCCTTGCGCGGCAAACTGCTGGGCGGACACGCTGATGCGAGAAGACACGATTTTCAAATCGGTTCAGCTTATCTGAATATTAAGATATCTTCTGTCACATTCACCGCGAATGTTTGGGCATCGCCGCTTTTGTGCCGGAGATGATTTGGCAATGATTGCCGCCTGACCCTCGGGTTCCCCAGTGTCCCACAATCAGCTCGATGCACTCGGCCGGCGCCGATTTCAGCCGGTGGGAGGAGTGGTGTATGGAAGGCCGGTATCGCCATGTTTATTGACAAGATCCTTTCGCGCTTCAAGATCAAGACCAAGGTTCTGATCTTCGTCCTGCCTTTCGTGATCACCATTTCCGCCGTCGGCCTGACAGGCCTCTATGCCTCCGGCCTGCTGCAGGGCCGCATGGAGATTTCAAACAGCGTCCTCCAGTCGCTAAGTGGCTTCAAGGATCTGTATGGCTCGATGGGCGATTTCCTGCAGATCACCAACCAGGAAGCGCGCGACAAGCTCTACACCGACATCAAGACGCAGCGGGATACGCTGAAAGCCACCCTGAACCAGATCGGCGACAATGATGGCCGCGAGAACCTGCAAGCCGCGTCGGACGGCACGGCTTCGATTGCGGATACCGTCGGCAAGCTATGGTCTCTTCATGAACAGGAGCTGGCGCTTCGCAAGTCGATCGATGACGCACAGAAGACGCTGATCAGCAGCCGTTTCAATGTCAATTTCGACGCACAGCAGCTCCAAGAAAATATCCGCAACGACGAAGGCAATGCCACCGCGACGCTCCGCGCCGCCGATCGGCTGTTGAAGGGTGGCGATACGCTTGCCTCCGTCATGACTGCCTTCAACAAGGCGCAGGTGCCTGCCGACAAGCTGAAGGTCGTCACCGACGCGATCCCGCAGATCGCAAAGGCGCAGCGCCTCATCGAAATCTCCGTGCCGCAAAACCAGAAGAGCATGACGCAGTCGATTGCCCAGACGATCAACGACCTGAAGACGCAGGCGGCAGCTCCTGATGCAGCGACCGATGAAGCGATTGCCAACCTTGGCCGCCTTGTTTCCCGCTTCCGCCAGATGTCGACCTATACGCAGTTGACGGCTACGCAGATGATGCGGGAAGCGACGACGACGTTCGTCGAGCTCGACGGCCGCATCGCTCAGACGAACTCCGTTCTCGAAGACACTCGCCGTCTTGAGACCTCGATCTATTCGCTACAGCTGGTGCTCGGCGAATTCACCGCCAAGCCGAACCCGGACAACCGCGTTCGCCTGCATCAGGAAATCACGACGCTTGGCACCAACCTGAATACGCTGCTTGCGAGCGCCAAGGGCATGGACTTCGCGGAAGACATCGTTGCCGCCATGTCGCCCGCACTGGCTTCCATGGACAGCGACGGCGAAAAGCTGGTCGCGACAATCGGCCAGCGTACCACTGACTATGCAGCCGCCCGTCAGCAGCTCGATAGCGTCTGGGGCCAACTGACCACCTTCGCCGAGCTGCAGAAGCAGTCGGCAGGAACCGAGCGCACGCAGGCAAACAGCATCTCCGTTCTGACGACCGGCCTCGGCATCCTCGTCTCGATCGTCGGCGGTTTCGCCCTGGTGCTGACGCTGCAGCGTCCGATCGGCCAGATCACTGCCGCCATGCGCCGCATTGCCGACGGTGCGCTGGATACCAGCATTTCCGGTGAGAAACGGTCCGACGAGATCGGCGACATGGCCCGCGCCCTCGGCATCTTCAAGGAAAATGCGATCTCGAAGATCCGCATCGAGGAAGAAAGCGAAGAAGAGCGCGCAGCCGCCGAACAGGAGCGCCAGCGCAACGACGCCGAAAAGCGCGAGATGGATCGCCAGATCGAGTTCGCCGTCAACGAGCTTGCCGCCGGCCTCGAACGTATGGCGCAGGGCGACATTTCGACCACGATCGAAACGCCGTTCATCGGCCGCCTCGAGCAGCTGCGCCAGGATTTCAACGGCTCGATGCTGCGCCTCCAGGCAACGATGAGCCAGATCCGCGACAATGTCGAAATGATCCAGGGCAACGGCAATCAGATGGCTCAGTCCGCCGAAGATCTCGCAAAGCGCACGGAGCATCAGGCCGCTTCTCTCGAGGAAACGGCGGCTGCTGTCGATGAGATCACAGTCACCGTCCGTTCCTCGGCGGCGCGTGCCAAGGATGCCGATCAGGTCGTTCGCGAGGCCAAGCGCAGCGCCGACGATTCGGCAACCGTCGTCAGCAACGCTATCGACGCGATGACCCGCATCGAGGACGCATCGCGCCAGATCGAACAGATCATCGGCGTCATCGACGAGATCGCCTTCCAGACCAACCTCTTGGCGCTGAACGCCGGTATCGAAGCCGCACGGGCGGGCGATGCAGGCAAGGGGTTTGCAGTCGTTGCCATGGAAGTTCGCGAACTGGCGCAGCGTTCCGCCGCTGCCGCGCAGGAAATCAAGGGCCTGATCAACAAGTCGACGACGGAGGTCAGCTCAGGCTCGCAGTTCGTGCAGGAGACTGGTACCGTGCTTGCAAAGATCAGCGCGCAGATCGTGACGATCAGCCAGCATGTCGAGATGATCGCCCGTGCAAGCCATGACCAGTCGAGTGCGCTGCAGGAAGTCAACGCGACCGTCAATCAGATGGACCAGATGACCCAGCAGAATGCCGCGATGGTGGAAGAGACGACAGCCGCGAGCCGCGAACTTGCCGGTCAGGCGGATGCGCTTCTCGGTCTCGTCCAGCAGTTCAAGATCGACGGCGAAGGCTCCGACTCAGAGTTCTATCGCGCGGCATAGACTTTGCGCCATCTTGCCATTCTCAAAGCGGCTTCGGTCTCCGGAGCCGCTTTTCCTATGGTTGCAAACTGGCCATCCCGGTGCGGCTAATCCGGAAGGCAGGAAAGCAGCTGTCAACGGGCCAGTGGCAACTTCTTAGAAGGCAAGCCGGCTGCGAGAAAAATCCTTAACGCTTTTCTCTTATTCTTTCTTTTGGTTGTACTCACCGGAGGTCTTCATGCCGCGATTCTTTTCGACGTCCATCGTGCGTCAGGTGGTTGCGATCACGCTTGCTCTGCTCGCCATCAGCACCGCGGCGATCGTCGCTGTCACATACCACAATCTCGGCCGATACGTGATGGAAAGCGCCGTTTCGGACGCAAAGGGCGCAAGCCGCACGATGGCGGTACTCTATGGTGCGGCGGATGCGAACGCGGCTGTCGGCGTGACGGGGGATGAGCTTCTCTCCGTGACGGAAGATGGCATTCCCGAATTCAAGGACCATGCCCTCGTCGATCGCACGGCCCAGTCGATCGCCGGTGTCGCGACGGTCTTTCAGAAGCAGGGCAATGACTATGTCCGCGTTTCGACCAACGTGAAGAAGGAAGATGGCAGCCGCGCTGTCGGCACCAAGCTTGCAGCCGATCATCCCGCGCAACCGGTTCTCGCGAACGGCAAGGCCTACTACGGTCCGGCGCAGCTCTTCGGCCGGAATTTCATGACTGGCTACTTCCCGGTCAAGAGTGCCGCCGGCGCCAATGTCGGCATCCTCTTCATCGGCATTCCGATGGAAGTCTATTTCGCCCGCATCAATCACCTGCAGACTATGGTTCTCGGCGTCGGCGCTGCCGTCATGCTGCTTGTCGGCGTGCTTGCCTTTTTTGCGATCCGCGCCTGCGTGAAGCCGTTGTTTGCGCTGACGCAGACCGTTCATTCGATCTCCGCCGGCAATCTTGACGGCACAATCCCCTGCCTCGAGAAGAAGAACGAATTCGGGGAGATTGGACGTGCTTTGGCCGCCTTCCGCGACAGCGCACGCGCCCAGCAGGATCTCGAGGCGCAGGCTGCGGAACAGCGGGCGTTGAGCGAAGCCGAGCGTGCCCGCAACGACGCCGATAAGCGTTCGCTCGATGGTCAGATCGACTTTGCCGTGAACCAGCTTGCGGCCGGCCTCGGACGCCTCGCTAAGGGCGATGTCTCACAGACGATCGAGACGCCGTTTGTCGGCCGGCTGGAGCAGTTGCGCGTCGATTTCAACGCATCGCTTGTCCGCCTGCAGGATACCCTCGTGCAGATTCGCGAGAACGCCAATGCCATCCAGCGCAATAGCGGCGCGATGCTGACATCAGCCGGCGAGCTTTCCAAGCGAACCGAAGCGCAGGCCGCCAGCTTGGAGGAAACAGCAGCTGCCGTCGAAGAGATCACTGTGACCGTGCGCTCGTCTGCAGGGCGCGCTCGCGAAGCAAACAACGCGGTCACCGCCACGAAGAAGACCGCCGACAGCTCCGGGGTCGTCGTCAGCGAGGCCGTGGCCGCCATGGGGCGCATCGAGCAGGCTTCGCAGCAGATCGAACAGATCATCGAAGTCATCGACGACATCGCTTTCCAGACGAACCTTCTCGCCCTCAATGCCGGTATCGAAGCGGCGCGTGCCGGCGAGGCGGGCAAGGGCTTTGCGGTTGTCGCACAGGAAGTCCGCGAATTGGCACAGCGCTCGGCCGATGCCGCCCGCGAGATCAAGGGTCTGATCGAGAAGTCCAGCCAAGAAGTGACGGCAGGCTCTGCGCTGGTGCAGAAAACCGGCAGCGTGCTCGCCTCGATCAGCGAGGAGATTATTGCGATCAGCAAGCATGTCGAAACCATTGCCACGGCGAGCCAGGATCAGTCGGCGGCGCTGCAGGAGGTCAACGGTTCGGTCAATGCCATGGACCAGATGACCCAGAAGAACGCTTCGATGGTCGAGGAAACCACACAAGCAAGCCGCCAGCTCGCCGACGAGGCCGACACGCTGATGAGCCTGCTGCAGCAGTTCCGCATCGAAGCGTCGGCGCAGTCTCATGGCCGGGCAAGGCAGGCAGCCTGATCGGGCTTATCGGGCTTGCAGCTTGAAGGTATGGAGGAGGATCGCGCCGGAAAGGCGCGGTCCTTCTGCCTTTTGAGGCTGATGCTTGTAAGCCACGCGGTGAAGCTTATAAAAGGCGAGCTTCCAAAATCCCTGTAGAAGTCATCCTCAGTCCTCTTACGCTTTTGGATTGGCTGGCAGTTCTGCGAAAGGCCGAGGAAATTGGCAATCATGATCTGCTCGATCATTGGTGATGTCCTCCGTTAAAGACATCCCTTCAAATACACATCAAAAATCGCTTCATAAACATCGAAGATCCGGCTATGTTTTTCATCAATGAAAAATACCCCATGGGACTCCTATCAGCTTTTCCTGCAGGTCGCGCGCCGCGGCGGGCTGACCGGCGCGAGTGTCGCGAGCGGCTTGAGCCCGGCCACGGTCGGCCGGCGTATGCTTGAACTGGAGCAGGAAACGGGACGGACGCTCTTTGCCCGCAGCCAGACCGGCTACCGCTTGACGGCCGACGGTCAGACGCTCCTCGACCATCTCCAGGAGATGGAAGCGGCGGCCCGGAAAGTCGATGCCTGGCGCCAGGCCGGCGAGGGCGGCGCAACGGTAAAGATCGCAGCCGGGACCTGGGTGGCCTGGCTGCTGACAGAAAACTTCTCCGCAATCCGCATGCCTGCCGACGCTTTCAACATTGTGCTGACGATCGGAGAGGCGCGGGCCAATCTCGCCTACCGCGAGAGCGATATCGGCATCCGCGCTTTCGAGCCGGACGAAGCCAATCTCGCCGCTCGGCTTTTGGGCGAAGTCGCTTATGCCGTCTATGTCCGGCGCAATGCCGGCGAGTTGGAAAACCGATGGATTGCGGTCGCTGAGGATGAGGCCATTTCTGCCTATCTCCGCTGGCCGTACCGCCAGACGCCGGAGCCGATCGTGGCGACGGTCAACCGGCCGCGGTCACTGCCGGACCTCGTCCGTGCCGGTGCGGGAAAGGCGGTACTCCCCTGCTTCGTGGGTGATCTCGATCCGGAACTGCAACGGCTGGGCGGCGAGCTCGCGGAGCTGCGCCACCGGCAATGGATCGTGTTGAACAACGAGGATCGCCATCGCCTGGAAATCCGCACGGCCGCAGATCGTATGACGAAGCTGCTAAAAAGCTATGCCGATCTTTTTGCCGGCAAGCGCGCCAGCCGCAGCTGAATTCTACGGCATCAGACGTCGCACAAGCGCGACCTGGCTGTTCACGCCGAGCTTGGAATAGATGTTCTTCAGATGCGTCCGGGCCGTCTCGTAGCTGATGCCATGCAGCTTGGCCGTCTCGCGCGGCGAGAGACCCGCGGCGATGGAGGAGGCGATCCGCAGTTCGGCAGCAGTCAGTTGCCGCTTTGCAGGCAAACGATCGTTCAATTCGGGGCACGCAACGGGTATTCGCTCGATGACGACTGCTGCGGTCGGCCCCTGCAGGAACTCGGTCATGAAATCGGAGGTGAGGCGCACGAGCGTGCATTTGAACGAGGCGCAGGCAGAACTGAACCTCGCGGTGAACGGCCCTGCCGCGGCGGGGGGGCGGTAGCGTGAAAAAGAGGCGAGATGCTCGAGGAAATCCCGATCGCTGGAGCTCAGACGTCCTGTTGGCGTGACGCTGATCCCGACATCTGTGGCGAGCATCTGTTCCGCGGCAAGATTCATCGATCGGATCTGGCGGCCTTCGCTGACATAGATGAGCCCGACGCCGATCGCGTCGAACAGCGAACGGCCCATCTCATTGCCTGTTTTGTCCCGGCGCATGAAATCGAAGGCCCGCTGCAAATGCGGCGCAAGCCGCGTCAGGAGATCGGCATTGATCCGGTTAAACCCGGTGTCGGTGCTCGATGTCAGCGTCGATAGATTGAAGGACCGGTTGTTCTCGCGAAGGATCGTCACGCCAACGCTGCTGCGGCAGCCGATACTGCGCAGAAAGTCATTGTAGAATTCCGTTTTGACGAGTTCGACATGCGGCAGCATCTGGTCGGCGATGACGCCGAGGCCGACCGGCCGGACGGCTGCCTTCGGCATCCACGGGTTTATGGTGCAATAATACCGGTTGTAGCCTTCCAGGCCGGTATCGTCCAAGCCTGAGCAGAGCGAAAAGGCACCGGCGCCCGCCACGCTGTCATGGTAGAAGAGCGTCGTCTTCGCATCGGGCATTCTCGTACTGAGGGTGTCGAGAAAGTCCTGCCAGTCCGTTTCGCCAAACAATGCGCCATAGACGAGGTCAGTAAGAGATTCAAGATTGGCGTGCGTCGTGGCGGGCATCCGGCGTCTCGTATGAGCGGATGCTTATTATGCCCGCCTTTCGTGACAGTGACAATTACGTCGAATAACGCAGATGGCGGCGCCGGAGCGGCGCCGCCATCTCTGATCCTACATCCTGTTGGCGACGACGACGGGGATCAGGAGATCGCCCCAATTGCCGTCTCCGCCATGGTGGCGGGCGGAGCGCACGAGTTCGACCGAGACCCCGGCCTCTACTGCCTTCATCACGGACTGATTCAGCCGGTGTAGGTCGTTTGCGAGCATGCGGATCGTGGCCTGCTGATCGGCGCTCATGCTGGAGGATTGTTCTTCCGCTCTTTCGCGGACACGTGCGATGGAAGCCATGGCCTTTTCTCCTTTGGTGTGGCTACTCGGCTGCGGGTTTGAACTGGGCATGTTCGGTCGATTCCTTCATTGCGGTCGTCGAGGACTTGCCGCCGGTGATGGCGAGCGAGACGGCATCGAAGTAGCCGGTCCCGACTTCGCGCTGGTGCTTGGTCGCTGTGTAGCCCTGTGCCTCGGCGGCGAACTCGGCCTGCTGCAGTTGCGAATAGGCGGCCATCTGCCGGTCCTTGTAGCCGCGCGCCAGTTCGTACATGCCGAAGTTCAGCTGGTGGAAACCAGCGAGCGTGATGAACTGGAATTTGTAGCCCATCGCGCCGAGTTCCCGCTGGAACTTGGCGATCGTCGCGTCATCGAGGTTTTTCTTCCAGTTGAACGACGGTGAGCAGTTGTAGGCAAGCAGCTTGCCGGGATGGACCTTGTGCACGCCCTCGGCAAAGCGCCGCGCCTGCTCCAGATCCGGCTTGGAGGTTTCGCACCAGATGAGATCGCAATGCGGCGCATAGGCAACGGCACGGGCAATGCAGGGCTCGAGGCCATTGCGCACCTGATAGAAGCCTTCGACCGTGCGCCCGGCATCGTAGTCGACGAAGGGCCGATCGCGCTCGTCGATGTCCGAGGTCAGAAGCTTTGCCGCTTCCGCATCCGTACGGGCGATGACGAGCGTGGGAACCCCCATGACGTCTGCGGCAAGCCGCGCCGCGTTCAGATTGCGGATGTGGGCCGCGGTCGGAATCAGCACCTTGCCGCCGAGATGCCCGCACTTCTTTTCCGATGCCAGCTGGTCCTCGAAGTGGACACCGGCAGCGCCAGCTTCGATATAGGCCTTCATGATCTCGAAGGCATTGAGCGGTCCGCCAAAGCCGGCTTCGGCATCGGCAACGATCGGCGCAAACCATGTTTCGACGGAAAGTCCCCGATCCTCCGATGTCTCGATCTGGTCGGCGCGCTGAAGCGTGCGGTTGATCCGCTTGGCGAGTTCTGGTCCGGCATTGGCGGGATAAAGCGACTGGTCGGGATACATCGCCGAAGCTGTGTTCGCATCGGCTGCGACCTGCCAGCCGGACAGGTAGATCGCCTTCAGTCCGGCACGGACCATCTGCATTGCCTGATTCCCAGATAGCGCTCCGAGCGCATTGACGAAATCATCGTGATGCAGCAGTTGCCACAGCCGGTTCGTCCCCATCTCGGCAAGCGAATAACGAAGTTCGACGGAGCCCCGCAATCTCTTCACGTCCTCGGGCGAATAGGGCCGCTCGATACCGTCAAAACGGCCTGCCGGAGCATTGCGGATAAGCTTGTCAAATCCTGTCACGATTTCCTCCTTCGCGATAATCATGGCCTCATCAGCTATGTGACATAATTTACAAAAACACTCGAGATGCCAGGAAAAGCTTGATTTCTAGGAGGGAAATGAGGTTAGGTTGCGAGAGCATTTACAACGTTATCTTGTAAATTTGTGAAAGTTTGTAAATTCGTTTCGATACGGGAGGTGTCGAATGGTCGAGCGGAAGATATTTGCTGGTCCGAAAGTTCGCCGGATTCGCAACGGCCTGGCGGTCACGCAGACGGCGATGGCCGAGGCATTGGGAATTTCGCCATCCTACCTCAATCTGATCGAGCGCAATCAGCGGCCATTGACGGTGCAGCTCCTCTTGAAGCTGGCGTCGGTCTACAAGGTCGACCTTGAGGAGCTGCAGAGTGAGCCCGGAAACAATCTTGCGCAATTGCGCGAGGTTTTTGCCGATCCCTTGCTTTCGGGCGAACTGCCCGGAGACCAGGAACTCATCGAAGTCGCAGAAGCCGCGCCCAATGCGGCAAGCGGTGTCGTGAAACTCTATCGCGCCTATCGCGAGCAGGCTATGCGGCTTTCCGATTTTGCGGTCCTGATGGCGGGAGAGGGGCAGGCGCCGGCCGCTGGCGCGCGGCTGCCGGCAGATGAAGTGCGCGACGTGCTGGAGCGCCGTTCTGCCTATTTCGGCGCGCTTGAAGAGGCTGCGGAGGCTTTCTTCGTCACTCTGCCAGCGGGTGAGCGCGCGCAGGTTCTAAAGGACTGGCTGCAGAAGGAGCGTGGCATCAGCGTCCGCATCCTGCCGGTGCACGTTATGCCCGATTTGCGTCGCCGCTTCGACCGGCATTCCATGCGGCTTTTTATTTCGGAGCGCCTTGCGGCTTCCGATCAGCTCCAGGAAATCGCCGTCGAGGTCTCAACGCTCGCGCTTCGCGACGCCATTGCGCGAGAACTGGAAACACTCAGCCTCTCGACGCAGGAGGCGAGGCGCATTGTCCGCTTCGAGCTCGCGCGTTACGCAGCACTTGCGCTGATGATGCCTTACGATGCGTTCCTTTCCGCAGCAAAAGCATCGCGTTATGACATCGATATTCTTTGCGCGCGCTTCGGCTGTTCGTTCGGCCAGGCTGCGACACGGCTGACGATGCTGCAGCGGCCAGCGAATGCCGGCGTTCCGTTTTTTGTCATGGAGGCCGATGCCGCAGGCCATCGGCTGCGGCGGGGAGGAGCGGCAGGTTTTCCTCACGCGCGCTTCGGCGGCGGCTGTCCGAAGCTCAACATCCACGCCGCCTTTCTCCAGCCGGGCCAAGTTCTGGCCGAGGTTGCCGAGATGCCGGATGGCTCCGCGTATCTTACCATAGCGCGGACGCTTGAAGGGCCGCATGCGCCCTTTGGCGAACGAGTCCGGCGTACAGCACTTCTGCTCGGCTGCGATATCGCGCTCAAAGACAGCACTGCCTATGGCCAGGCCCTCTCTGCGACCCTGCATCCGGTTGCAATCGGGCCTGCCTGTCGCCTCTGCGAAAGGAAGGGCTGTCTTGCGCGCGCCGAACCGCCTGTCACTCGCCCGCTTGGGTTAGATGAGATGGTAGCAGGGCTCAGTGCCTTCGATTTCCAGTGACCGGTGAAATCATTGAGAGTGCAGGATTTTGCGCTTGTCGCCTCACAAAATCCTTTCTAGTCTACCCGAAAATCCAGAGGAAAACGGTGTCCGGGGTGATGCCTGCAAACGCTTATAATAAGAACGGACAGGAGATAATATGAGGTCAAGAATCGCAAGACTTGCGGCCACGGCCGTCGTTGCCGTTTTTGCTGCAGCGCCGGGCTTTGCGCAGGAGCGTGTCGTCAACGTCTATAACTGGTCGGATTATATCGACAGTTCCATCCTCGAGGATTTCACCAAGCAAACCGGCATCAAGGTCGTCTACGACACCTTCGATTCCAATGAGACGCTTGAAACCAAGCTTCTTGCAGGCGGGACCGGCTACGATGTCGTCGTTCCGACCGTTTCCTTCATGCAGCGCCAGATTGCTGCGGGCGTTTATCAGAAGCTCGACAAGTCGAAGTTGCCGAACCTGAAGAACATGTGGGACGTGGTGATGCAGGGCGTCGCCACCTTCGATCCGGGCAACGAGTACAGCGTCGACTACATGTGGGGCACGACCGGCATCGGCTATAACATGGACAAGGTGAAGGCCGCGCTCGGCACTGACGAAAAGCCGAACTGGGATGCGCTTTTCGATCCAGCCAAGGCCGCTAAGCTCAAGGATTGCGGCATCTATATGCTGGACTCGCCGACGGACGTCATTCCGTCCGTTCTTGCCTATCTCGGCCTCGATCCGAACAGCAAGAAGCCGGAAGAGCTGGAGAAGGCACAGGATGTCCTGCTCGCCGTCCGTCCCTTCGTGCGCAAGTTCCACTCCTCCGAATATATCAGCGCGCTCGCCAATGGCGATATCTGCATTGCGCTCGGCTATTCGGGCGACGTGTTCCAGGCGCGCGATCGCGCGGCCGAGGCAAAGGCTGGCGTGAATGTCGACTATTCCGTTCCTGCCCAAGGCGCGCAGATCTTCTTCGACGTCTTCGGCATCCCGAAGGATGCGTCGCATGTCGAAGAGGCGCATGAATTCATCAATTACATGATGAGGCCGGAAGTTGCCGCCAAGGCATCGAATTTTGTCTTCTATGCCAACGGTAACAAGGCGTCGCAGCCGCTGCTGGACAAGGCGGTGATTGATGATACGGCGATCTATCCGACGCCGGAGGTCATGGCTAAGCTCTTTACGGTGCCGCCGCTCGATCCGAAGACGCAGCGTCTCGTGACACGAATCTGGACCAAGGTCGTTACCGGCCAGTAGTCGAGACTCCGGCCCGGACGGAAACGCCCGGGCCTTTTCTTGACGACTGCCGGCCGTGGGGAGGGCCGGTTCTCAAATCATGTCTCGGGGAACAATATGAAGTCACTTGGCAATATTCGCCGCACCTTCGCGCCTTGGGCCGATCCGGCTTCCAAGCCGTTTATCTCCTTCAAGAACGTGACGAAGAAGTTCGGCGACTTTACCGCCGTAAATGACCTGTCGCTGAATATCTATCATCGCGAATTCTTTGCATTGCTCGGCGCATCGGGCTGCGGCAAGTCGACATTGTTGCGCATGCTTGCGGGCTTCGAGCAGCCGACCTCCGGCGAAGTGATCCTCGACGGCACGAACCTGGCAGGTACTCCGCCCCACAGGCGGCCGGTCAACATGATGTTCCAGTCCTATGCGCTCTTCCCCCACATGACGGTCGAGAAGAACATCGCTTTCGGCCTTCGCCAGGACGGGATGCCGAAGGACGAGATTATCGAGCGCGTTATGCAGATGCTGAAGATGGTGAAGCTGGAGCAGTTTGCCTCCCGAAAGCCGAACCAGCTTTCCGGCGGTCAGCGTCAGCGCGTGGCGCTCGCCCGCTCGCTTGCCAAGCGCCCCAAAGTATTGCTGCTCGACGAACCGCTTGGTGCACTCGACAAGAAGCTGCGCGAGGAAACGCAGTTCGAGCTCATGGACCTGCAGCAGAATCTCGGCCTCACCTTCGTCGTCGTGACCCACGACCAGGAAGAGGCGATGACGATGGCGGATCGCATCGCAGTCATGAGCCACGGCAAAGTCATCCAGGTGGCGACGCCGGCGGAAATCTACGAGGCCCCGAACTCGCGTTTCGTTGCGGATTTCATCGGCGATGTGAACATCTTCGACGGCCAGGTTGCTTCCACCGGGGCCGGTACGGTCGAGATTGCGGTCGACAGCGGCCTCAAAATCAAGGTCGCGACATCCGATAAGCCTGCGAAGGGCAGCAATGCCGGCTTTGCGATCCGCCCTGAAAAACTGAAGGTGCTTCGTCATCCGCCGCCGAACTCTTCGGTTAATGCGGCCTCCGGCGAGCTTTGGGATATCGGCTATCTCGGCGATATGACGGTTTTCCATGTCAAGCTGAAGAGCGGAAAGGTCGTGAAGGCTTCCTCGCTCAATGCGCAGCGTGCGGTCGATGATCCTTTCACATACGATCAGGAAGTCTGGATCTCCTTCGCCGAAGATGCCGGCGTGCTGCTGAGGGATTGACCATGGGCAAGCTCGGTTCCGCGATCTACAGCCGCCTCGTGATCATCGTTCCCTATGCTTGGTTGCTCATCTTTTTCCTCGCGCCGTTCTTCATCGTCTTCCGCATCTCGATGTCGGCAACGGCGATCGCGATGCCGCCCTATACGCCCGTCTTTTCGCTCGGCGATGGCTGGACCGGCTTCTGGGACAAGGTATCGACCTTCTCTTTCGAAAATTACAGTTACCTCATCGACGATCCGCTGTATTTCAACGCCTATGTCTCGAGCGTCGTTATCGCCGCGATCTCGACATTCCTGACGCTACTCATCGCTTATCCGATCGCCTATGGCATGGCGCAGGCCCCTCGCAGCATCCGTCCGACACTGCTCATGCTCGTCATCCTGCCGTTCTGGACGAGCTTTCTGATCCGCGTCTACGCCTGGATCGCGATCCTGAAGCCGGAAGGCTTGCTCAATCAGGCGCTGCTGGCCACCGGGATCATCGACAGTCCGCTCATCATCCTGAACACCAACATCGCGGTCTATATCGGCATCGTCTACTCCTACCTGCCGTTCATGGTTCTGCCGCTCTATTCATCGCTGGAAAAGATGGACGGGACGCTGATCGAGGCGGCGCAGGATCTCGGCTGCACGCCGATCACGGCCTTTTGGCGTGTGACGTTCCCGCTTTCGCTCCCGGGCGTTATCGCCGGCTGCATGCTGGTTTTCATCCCGGCCGTCGGCGAATTCGTCATCCCCGACCTGCTCGGCGGATCGCAGACGCTGATGATCGGCAAGACGCTCTGGAGCGAGTTCAATTCGAACCGCGATTGGCCAGTCTCCTCCGCAGTCGCGACGATCCTGCTGTTGATCCTGGTGATCCCGATCGTCTTTTTCCAGAACGCGCAAGCCAAAGCCGACGAGCAGGGAAGGTAAGCCATGCTGCAATGGACCCGCTTCAATATCGTCTCGGTCACGCTCGGCTTCGCCTTCCTCTATCTGCCGATCGTCCTGCTCGTAATCTTCTCGTTCAACGAATCGAAGCTGGTCACCGTCTGGGGCGGCTTCTCGACGAAATGGTACGCACAGCTGCTGTACAATCAGGCTTTGCTCGACGCTGCTTGGGTGACGGTGCGCGTGGGCTTGCTCTCCGCCACGTTGGCTACCATCCTCGGCACGCTCGCAGCGCTCACGCTCGTGCGCTACACGCGGTTTCGCGGCCGCATGCTTTTCTCCGGGATGGTCTATGCCCCGCTCGTCATGCCCGAGGTGATCACCGGCCTTTCGTTGCTGCTGCTCTTTGTGGCGATCGGATTTGACCGCGGCTTCTGGACGATCACGCTGGCGCATACGACGCTGACGATGTGCTTTGTCGCGGTTGTCGTGCAGTCGCGTCTGGTGAGCTTCGATCATTCGATCGAAGAAGCGGCGCAGGACCTCGGCGCTCCGCCGGTCCGGACCTTCTTCGAGGTGACGCTGCCGATCATTGCGCCTGCCGTCTTTTCGGGCTGGATTCTGGCATTCACCTTGTCGCTCGACGACCTCGTGATTGCGAGCTTCACGTCAGGCCCGGGCGCCACGACCCTGCCGATGCGAATCTATAGCCAGGTGCGCCTCGGCGTGACCCCGGAAATCAATGCGGTCTGCACGATTTTGATCGGTATCGTGACGGTTGGGGTCATCTGTACCTCGATCGTCTCCAAGCGCCGCGAGATACAGCGGGAACGCGATGAGCGTGCGGCAGCCAACGCGCCTTGAAAATCACTGGACGCCGGGTGGCTGCTGATTGATCAGCGGAACCGGCGAAATCACCGGGTTCGGCCAAGAGCCGCCGACGAAGAACGGCAGAACCGGCAACACTGCCTTCTTGGCGTCATCCGTCGCCTGCAGCGATCCGGAAAGGGCCAGTCCTTTGGATTCGTACGGGATGATGCCTGAAAGGGTCAGCGTCTCGTCTGCACCTTGAACGCTGACGCCGCGAAGCTCAGCCGAGCCATCCGCGAGAGTGGCAGCCACATCGATCCGATTGAATTCGAACGCGCGGCCCGAAACGGCGCTCAGCGGGAAAAATTTCTGTTGAGCGGCCTGGCTTCGGATGGCTTCGATGTCAAGGCCGGCGATCGAGCCCGCATTGCCGTGGAATGCCAGCTGTCCGCTCACGTCGGCAGCACCTGCCGTCCAGATCGGCTTGTTGGTTTTCAGCGAAATGTCGAGCGATCCATTCGCGAGCGGTAATGGGCCCTTCAACTGCAGCCGTTCGATCAGCCCAGCAAAATCGGCACCGCGGATCGAGACCTGCAGCTTGCCGCCGCCGTCGAAGTTCCCGCGCGTTGCCTCCAGATGCGCCGTCATCTCTCCGCCTTCGAACTGGCTGTCGCCGATATCGAATTTGGCTTCGTTGCTGGAAACGATGATGCTTGCCCCGACATCAGAGAGCTGGAAGGGCGGAAGCTGCATTTCCTTGGCGGAGAGCCTGAGGTCGACATCAAGCTTCTGCAGCAGACCGCCATCTTCCGGCGCGCCCGCTTCGCCGGCGGCCAGGCGAAGAGTAAAGGCGTCGAAGAAGGGCTTGAGGTTCATACGGTCGAAGGCCAGCGTGCCGCCAAGTCTTGCCCGCGCGTTTGTGCCAATGGAGATGTCCATGACGCCGGTTGCATTCGCATCGTTGAGCCCAAGCGCGACTTCGTTGAAGCGCAGGCCGTTGGCGGCCGAAAATATGTCGCTCTCGATCGAAAACGATCTCAGCGTCTCAACGTCCGGAATGGATTTGCCGGACCAGGCCAAAAGCGCCGGCAGGTCGGGAATATTGACCGACATGTTGCCGGATAGTCCGACAAGACCTGAGATACCGCCGATACCGGTGAATTCTGCCGTCACGAGCCTGGAGGTGAGTGCGGTTTTGATCTGAGCAACCTTGCCGCCGAAGATCAGCAGCGGGCTACCGGACGAGAAGTCGAGCTTCAAATCTTGCCCGCTCGTTCTCGCGATCAGCACCGCCGTCATCGGGCTTGAAAGCCGCGGCCAGGTGATATCGGCAGTCACGCCTTCGAAATGATAGGTCTTTCCGCTTGCAAGATCGGCGACATTGAGCGTGCCGTCTTCGACGGTGATCGCACCGATCGTCGCATCAAGCCTTTGATCGAGGACTTCGGCTCCACCTTCCTGGCGCGCGCTGGTGATCGCCTTCGCAAGCTGCCCGGCATAGGTCCAGTCGATCAGCCCCTGTTGGTCGCGCGTGAGGGAAAGATTGGGGCGCAGCAGGTGGAATTCATGAAAGCGGGCGCTGCCGCGGATGGCGTCGAGGAGGCTGAAATCGGCCGAAAGGCTCTCGATCGTGCCGAGCAGCTTGTTGCCGCGGCTCTCGGGCTGGCGGATGGTGATCTGGTTCAGCGTAATGCGCGGTGTCGGCCAGAATTCGAGAACCGGCGTGCCCTTGATTTCGGCCTGATAGCCGGTCCATTTCGACAATACGTCCTCGATGCCGGAGCGCACCAGTGCGCTCGAAACGAGGTAAGGGGCGGCAACACGAAGCGCCACGAAAATGATGGCGACGAAAAGGATCAGGCTGGTTGCAATTCGAGCGAAACCCGGCAGCCAGCGGGAAACGGGTATCATCTTGCGTCGCCATTTTGGTTGTCTTGACGTACCCATAAGCTCCGCCAGTATTTTCAGCTGCTTATCCGTTAGCTATCGATTTCGCCGGATATATGAAACGAAAGATATATGCAAATCTCGGTGAGCCTGCGTCCGAAAGCGATGCACACTTTATAATGCGGTGCAGCATGGTATATAGCGGATAATAGGGGAGGAGATTAAATGAGTGACACCGTGCCGCTTTGGGTGCCTTCGAAAGAGTCGATTGAGGCAAGCCCGATGCATGCCTTCGTGCAGCGCTGCAACGCCGAGTTTGGCCAAGAGTTCGAGACCTATCTGGACCTTCATGCCTGGTCGATCGATGAGCCCGAAAAGTTCTGGACCTCGGTTTGGGCGTTTTGCGGTGTGAAGGGGGAGCAGGGCGCACGAGCGCTCGCCGACGGTGATCTCATGCTCAAGGCTCGTTTCTTTCCTGATGCGAAGCTGAACTTCGCCGAGAACCTGCTCTCGAGCGAAGGGCCGGCTGACGCGATCGTCTTCCGCGGCGAGGACAAGGTGGAATATCGCTGGTCGTGGGACCGGCTGCATGCGCTCGTATCCCAGCTGCAGCAAGCCTACCGCGCGCTCGGCATTGGCGAGGGGGATCGCATCGCCGCGATGATGCCCAACATGCCGGAGACGGTCGCCTGCATGCTGGCCGCCGCCTCGATCGGTGCCATATGGTCGTCCTGTTCACCGGATTTCGGCGAACAGGGCGTGCTCGACCGCTTCGGCCAGATCGGCCCCAAGCTCTTCATTGCCTGCGACGCCTATTGGTATGGCGGCAAGCTGCAGGATGTGAAGGCGAAGGTTGCTTCGGTCGCAAGGAGCCTCGGTGCGCCGGTCGTGATTGTCCACTATGCCGGCGATGCCGCAGCGGTTGCGAGCGAGACCCCGAAGGCCAAGACGCTGGAAGAATTCATCAAACCTTACCAGCCAAAAGCCGTCGAGTTCGTGCGGCTTCCCTTCGCGCATCCGCTTTATATTCTCTTCTCCTCCGGCACCACCGGCGTGCCGAAATGCATCGTTCATTCCGCTGGCGGCACGCTATTGCAGCATCTGAAGGAGCATGTGCTGCATTGCGGCCTGAAGCGTGGCGAGAGGCTCTTCTATTTCACCACATGCGGCTGGATGATGTGGAACTGGCTTGTGAGCGGCCTTGCGGTGGGTGTCACGCTTTGCCTGTTCGACGGCTCGCCCTTCGCGCCGGACGGCAATGTGCTCTTCGACTATGCGCAGGCTGAAGACTTCGCGGTCTTCGGCACTTCCGCGAAATATATCGACGCGGTGCGCAAGGGCGGGCTGACGCCGCGCACCACCCATGATCTTTCGAGCCTGCGTCTCATGACATCCACGGGATCGCCGCTTTCGCCCGAAGGCTTCACTTTCGTCTATGAAGGCATCAAGGAAGACATCCAGCTAGCCTCCATCTCGGGCGGCACGGATATCGTCTCGTGCTTCGTGCTGGGCAATCCGCTGCAGCCGGTCTGGCGCGGCGAAATCCAGGGGGCGGGCCTCGGCCTTGCCGTCGACGTATGGGACGATGAAGGCAAGCCTGTGCGCCAGCAGAAGGGCGAACTGGTCTGCACCAAGGCCTTCCCGTCGATGCCGGTCGGCTTCTGGAACGATCCGGACGGCGCGAAATACAAAGCGGCCTATTTCGAGCGCTTCGAAAATATCTGGTGCCATGGCGATTTCGCCGAATGGACGGAGCATGGCGGCCTTGTCATTCATGGCCGCTCCGACGCGACGCTCAACCCCGGCGGTGTGCGCATCGGCACCGCCGAGATCTACAATCAGGTCGAGCAGATGGAAGAGGTGGCCGAAGCGCTCTGCATCGGCCAGGATTGGGAAGACGACGTCCGGGTGGTGCTTTTCGTTCGCCTCGCGCCGGGCGCCGCATTGACGGACGACCTCGTCAAGGCCATCAAGACCCGCATCCGCACCGGGGCCTCGCCGCGCCATGTGCCGGCGAAGATCATCGCGGTCCGCGATATTCCGCGCACCAAATCCGGCAAGATCGTCGAGCTTGCGGTGCGCGAGGTCGTGCACGGGCGGCCGGTGAAAAACAAAGAGGCGCTCGCCAATCCCGAGGCGCTCGACCTTTTCGTCGGGCTCGAGGAATTGCGCGTCTGATTTCAATCAAATGCACCCAAACTATAAGCTATCGTTTGATAGTTTCCGTCGCCTGGAAACCTTTCGTTAAGAAAGGTTGGTCAAAGGTAAAAGAAGTTGGGGCTGCGCATGAACGAAGCAGCTTGCCTGCGGGCTCCCGAAACATGATGTTGATCGACTAAGCTCTTGTTGAACAGCACCAAATTCCAGGCAGCCATTCGTGGCTGCCTTTTTTTGATTCAGCCTGCCAGCACGCGCTGTGACGGGAAGGTGACCTCAACCAGCGTGCCCTCGTTCGGGGCCGAATTGATCGAGAAGATTGCCCGGTTTGCATCCACCATCGCCTTGGTCAGCGGCAAGCCGAGACCCGTACCGTCGCCGCGGTGGCGCGACTGGGCGGAAACCTGCCGGAACGGCTTCATCGCTTGGTCGAGTTCGCTGCGCGTCATGCCGATGCCGGTATCGCGCACACGCAGCACGACGCTGCCATTCGCTTCATATGACGTTGAAACCACGATCTGACCGCCTGACGGTGTGAAGCGGATGGCGTTGGAAAGGATGTTGAGGGCGATCTGCTTGACGGAGCGGAGATCGGCAACGACATTCGGCACCGACTGCGACAGCGCCGTGCGGATTATGACGCGTTGTCCGTTTGCCTGCGGCTGGACCAGAGCCACGGCCTCCGAAATCGCCTCGTTGAGGCCGACGGATACGAAATCGAGATCCATCTCGCCCGCTTCGATCTTCGAGATATCGAGCAGATCGTTGACAATATCGAGAACATGGCGGCCCGAGCGGCCGATGTCGTTCGCATATTCGATGTAGCGCGGATGGCCGATCGGTCCGAAGCGCTCGCTCGCCATCATGTCCGAGAAGCCGATGATGGCGTTGAGCGGCGTGCGGATTTCATGGCTGATGCGCGCCAGGAAATCCGTTTTGTGGGCATTCGCCGTTTCGGCGGCGCCCTTCGCATTGCGAAGCTCGTCCTCGGTGCGCTTCCACTGGGTGATGTCGCGGATGACGGCGCAATAGCCGCTCGAGGAGGTGAGCCGGCCCATGGTCATGAACAGCGGAACAAAGCCGCCAGATGACTCGCGGCCGATCACCTCACGCCCGTCGTTCAGAACGCTTGCGACGCCATGGCCAGAAAGGCCGTTCAGATAGTCGAGCACCGCCTTCTGGCTCTCATGCGCAAAGAGCATCACGAAGGGTTTGCCGCGGGTCTCTTCCTCATCATAGTTGAAAAGCGCGCTTGCCGAGCGGTTCATCGATCGGATGTCGCCTTCTGCGCCGATGACGACCACGCCGTCCGTCGCCGTTTCCAGGATGGAGCGAAGTTCTTCCACCTCGACCTGCAGCTTGGCGACCTTTTCGACCATGCGGTCGGAACGGATGTCCGGACGGGTTTCTTCGTTCTGAGCCGGCGCGATGTCGCTTCCCTCGACAGGCATCAGCGCCAGCATGAGCGCGCTGGATTCTTCCCAGCGGATCGATTGCAGGCGGGCGGTGACCGGTACGAGCGAGTCGTCGGCCGTCACGAGCACCATTGCGCCCGGGCGTCCCGCTTTTTCATCCAAGTCGCGGCGTTGAAGCAGCGCGTCGATCCCACCCACATCGCTGAGATCCTCAAGCGAAGCATAGCCGGTCAGACGCATGAATTCGGGATTGGCGTGGATCAGCGCATCGCCGGCATGGACGAGCACGGCAACCGGCAACTGGTCGACGGTGTTGGCCGATAGCCCGTCCGTCATCTTCACCCGCGGCGGGATGGCACTGTGCAGCACTTCGATCGGGCTGAAGGTTTCGTGCAGGCCCTCGGTGGCGTCGTCCTCACTCGGCTCGGGCGTTTCGACGTGCTCTTCCGCTCGCTCCGCTGCATCGGCCGGTTCTTCGGCGGCCGTGCTCGCGCTCTCGAAGATTGCCTCGTTCGGCTCGCCTTCGGATGCAGCTCCTGCCGGCTCTGTGGTAGCCGGGCTCTCTGCAGCATCGGGCTCGGCGGGAGCCGGCTCATCGTCGCGAACGCCGAAAGCCTCCAGGCGTTTGGCGATCTCGCGGAAGTTTGCCTGCTCGGCCGCGCTCAGCGTCGGGCCTGCACCATGGAGTTGAACGATCTTGTCCGTCAGCCGGCGGCTCGGCGTTTCCACCACGCGCAGGACTGGCGGCTCTTCGCGAGGCACGGTTTCGGAGGCTGCCTCGGGCTCAGGTGCGGCTTCCGGCACTTCCGGCTGGGGCTGCACGTCGGATGCCTCCGGAGCAGCCACTTCCGGCGGCTGTTCGAGGCTGGCCGTGTCGCGGCCGAAGGCATCGGCGCCGAGCGTCAGACCGAGCGCCAGCGGATCCTCGGTGGCATCGGAAAGCCGGACAACGCCGAAGCCGCGGAAGCCGTCGAACTCCCGGCTGCGCGTATAGGTCGGCAGCGCGGCGAGATCGACGGGAACGGTCAGGCTCGTCCCCTCGATCGGCCAATGGATCGTCTTGCCTGACCATGTGTCCCGGCGCTCGAGTGCTTCGGCGATCTTGCCTTCGGGATCGAGGTTGAAGAGTGCCGCAATGTCGGTAAAGGCAACGCCGATGATATTGGCTGCGTGTGGACCAACGGCGTCGGCGAATTCACCCGACACTTCGCTGAAGTGGCCGTCGGCGTCGATCTTCCACACAAAGCGCGTCGCGCGGCTGTTTGGCTTGAACGCAAAGCCGTTTGCTGTCGGCGGGGCGGCGACCTTGTCTTGGCCGTCATCTTCGGTTTCGTGCCCCGGATTGCTACCGGCAGGTTCGATCTCGCGCCGCACCTCGGCATCGGCAGGCTCTGTGCCGGTCTCCGCGTCTACCGTATCGTCGCCGGCCGGCTCAGCGCGGTCGGTAAGCGGCATCTCGGGTTCGGACAGGATAAACTCTTCGGGTTCTTCGTGGTCGATGAGCGGCTCATCTGCGGCTTCCGCTACGGGCTTGGTTTCCTCGCCGTCGACAATTTCCAGCCCTTCTTCGACGTCCTCGATATGCGCAACTGCATTGAGCGCGTCGTCGAATTTCGCGCCCTTCGGCTCGTCGATATGGTTAACGGCGGCTGTGGATAACGGCTCTTCCGGCGCTGCCGCGTCGATCGGGTCGAGATTGCCAAGCACGGTTTCGACGGCAAAGAGAAGATTGAGCGCCGGTTCGTCGCTGAGCTTGCCGACGGCAGCGGGCAGGTAACCCTTGCCGGTTGCGACCGGCCGCTTGACGAGCCGGTCGGGATGGGCGCCTGCAAGGTTCGTCAGCGTCTTGGCGGTCTGCTGGGTGATGCCGAGCGACGCAAAGCCGGGCGAGGACGCAATGACGTCGCCTTCCGCGCCGATCACGGCCATATGCGTATCGGGATCGTCGAGCCCCTGTAGCATTCTCGCTGCGGTTTCTGCGGCAGGAAGCGGTTGTGAAGAAACAGGAACCGAGAACAAAATGCCGCGCTCGCCGGACGAAAGCCCGATCATTTCGGCCGTTGCTTGGGCCGGAGCCCGCTGGAAGCCTTTGGCGATCCGGATCATTAGGCTTCTGGTGTCGCCGATCGCGGCGAGCTGGCGAGCGGTCGTCTCGATCTGGCGGAAGGTGATGTCGCTGCGATTCACGCCCTGATCGAGAAGATCATACACGGCGGTCTGGCTGAAGAGTTCCGCGCCGGCGCCATTGGCCCAGAGCAGGCGGGAAAGGTCGGCCGAGAAAAGCACCATTGCTTCGCCACGCGAAAAGCGTTCCCGCACCCGTTGATGCACGGCAATGTCGATGAACGGGTATTGGACTGCGGGCATGTCGGAACCTTGTCCCTTTCGGCCTCTTGAAAAATTAACAGTCTATTAATAACGACGCGCCGGAAATGGGTCCAGCGTGGGGGTCGGGTTTCGGGTGGAAAGGTTAATTCGTTGTGCGACGCACAATTATGTTGCAATGCACAATGGAATGCCTTATATAAGATATATCCAAACTATGCAGGCGTTATCCGCCTGAACCCAAGGAGCTTAATTCGATGGCTAACATAAAGATCGACGACGTTTTTTCAATGTCCTCCTTCGACCCGTCCAAGTTCGCCGAATCCTTCCGCGACTTCGCGGAAAAAGGCGCCCAGCAGTCGCGTGAGGCCTATGCAAAGATGAAGGCCGCCGGCGAAGATGCGGGCAAGACCCTCGAAGCCACGGTTCAGACCGCGCAGGCCGGCACGGTCGAAATCGGCCTGAAGGCGATCGACGCACTCCGCACGAACGCTGAAAATTCCCTCTCGCACATGGAAGCTCTGCTCGGTGTGAAGTCGATTGCAGAACTCGTCGAACTTCAGACCGCTTTCCTGCGCAAGCAGGCGGAACTGACCGTCGAGCAAGCGAAGTCGATGCAGGAAACCTCCAAGCAGGTTGCCGAGAAGCTCGCAAAGCCCAGCAAGGAAGCCGCCGAAAAGGTCATGGCCTCCTTTAAGGCTGCCTGATCCCATACGGGTGCAATCAAACAAAAGGCTGGACCGTATGTCCGGCCTTTTTGTACATTGAGGGGAGATAGGACTTGAATTAATTTCCAAGTCCTCGTATGTGACCCCCGTCGCGCCGGGCGCGATTTGTGCGGTTGTAGCTCAGTTGGTTAGAGCGCAGGTTTGTGGCACCTGAGGTCGGTGGTTCGAGACCACCCAACCGTACCATTCCTCTCAAAAAACCGAAATTCGGCAGATCCACTTCGGCCGTCCGGCTTGTTATCTGCTGAACTATTGCCCTCTGGCACCGGCTCCCTATCTAGCCACCGCAGCGCAGGTAAACTTTGTGTTATATTGCGTTGCAAAATGTGAGCCGGAATGTCATTTTGTGCCGGGGGTTACATCAGAGTGCTTTTAGAAGGAGACTTTAATGTCCATTTCTCTCAAGAATCTGGATGAATCCAAAGCGACGGTGGTTTCCGCGATGAACGTTGCCGCCGAGGTCAGGAAAGCGCGTGAGGCCGTTGGGTACAGCGTAGATGATCTGGCGGTCACCTGTGGCCTCGTCACCAATGAAATCATCGAAATCGAAAATGGGGAAAATGCAGATCCTGCAAAATTGCGGCGCATTGCTGCCGCCTTGCAGGTTCCGCCGTCCGATTTCGTTCCTCTGTAAGGCTACACTGTGAACGAACTAAAAAGCCGGTCAAATTTTGACCGGCTTTTTTTTTTCGGCTTTGCGCCATGCCGTCCGAAATGATGGAACCTGCCCATCCTCCCGCCGTTTTACAGGTGACGGGAGAGAATGAGAATGTCAAAAACGCTTCTTTACGGTGCAACCAAGGTCGAGGAGACGGATGGCGCTCAGGCGCCGGTCGCAAGCCTCGAAGAGTTCCGGTGGAAGAGCCGGGTTCTGGTCATTTTCGCCGACAGGGACAATAGCCGCGCTGCGCGCCAGGAAAACCAGCTGCTTGCCGATCGCACCGGCTTGGGCGAGCGCGACATGGTCGTTTTCAAGATTTCCGGCAGCACAGTCAAGCCGATCTTCGGCGCAGGCGGCAATCTAAATGAAGGGGCGCTTCGAAAGGAGCTTGGGACTCCCGATGCTGGTGAATTCGGAGCCGCCCTTGTCGGCAAGGATGGGACGGTGAAGCTCAAGGTGAGCGAGCCGGTGAGCAACGGCGAACTCTTTGCCATCATCGACAGCATGCCGATGCGTGCGGCCGAAGCCCTGAAACCCGACAAGTGAGCAAATCGAAGACGGAAGGAGCAGGATGTCCGTTCCCAACGAACCTATCCCCGATCAGCCACCGATGCCCGGGCCTGGCTGGAAACCGGAGCCGCCTGTCAAGGAGCCGGATCCCGATCGCCTGCCGGATGAGACGCCCAATCCCAATCCGGACGAAAACGACGAGCCTCCAAAACAGGCCGGCAGTTAGAGAAATATCTGCCGTTCCGCGCCGACCAGTTCCTGAAGAAAGTCGGCGACGGTGCGTACGCGCACCAGATCGCGGGCGCTCTCGTGATAGGTCGTCCAGTAGGCACGCCGGATCGAGACATCGGGCAGGATACGAACCAGTTCGTCATACTGCCGGGCGATGTAGTCGTGCAAGATTCCGATGCCGGCGCCGGAACGCACCGCTTCGGTCTGACCGGTCGCCGAGGAGATCTCAAAGCCAGCGCTCCAGTTGCGCATGACCTCGCCGGTGAAATTCAGCGATTGAGAGAAGAGCAGGTCCTCGACATAACCGATGCGGCGATGCTGCTTGAGCGCCTCGTTGTTGTCGGGCATGCCGTTTTGTTCGGCGTAACCGCGCGAGGCGTAGAGCCCCAGCGTATAGTCGGTCAGCTTTGAAGATACGAGCCGACCCTGTTCGGGCCGTTCCAGCGTGATGGCGATGTCCGCCTCGCGTTGCGAGAGTGAAAAGGAGCGCGGCACTGGCACCAACTGGATTTTGAGCTCCGGATGACGCTCGATCAGCCGTCCGATACGCGGGGCCAAAAAGGAAACGCCGAAGCCGTCCGGCGCCCCGACGCGGACCGTGCCAGCGATAGCCGTGTCTGTGCGGCCGAGGTTGGCCTGCGCGGCGAGCATTTCCGTCTCCATCCGCTCTGCCGAGGCGAGGAACACTTCGCCTTCGGCAGTCAGTTCGCAGCCATTGGTGCGGCGAGTGAAGAGGCGAGTCTTTAGTGCCTCCTCGAGCGACGTCACGCGCCGCGAGAGGGTGGCGTGGTTAAGCCCCAGCCGCTTGGAGGCGGCAAGGATCTGCCCCGTTCTCGCTACGGCGAGGAAGATGCGGACGTCGTCCCAATTCATGTCCTTAAGTCCTTGCCCGAGTCCCGAACCTCCGTCGCCAAGTGATCGCCGGTCTTAGCGCGCAGAATGACGGGATCGACATCAATGAGTGAAAGCGACCTGACCATGCGGGCGGTCGACGTCTTGTACTTGAGGAAATGCGGCGTCTGGAGATGCGCTTCGTAGTCCTCCTGGCTGGCATAGACTTCGAAGATGCAGATTTTTTCCGGACGATCCTTGATCGAGACCGCGTATAGGGTCAGCACGCCTCGTTCGGACGTGACCGACGCCTCGATTTCTTCAGCCAGGAGCGTACGATAGGCATCGAGCTCCGCAGGGTCTATCTCCAGTTCCGCCATTCTCACGACACGTTTGCCGCTCATCGATGGACGACCTCCTCTTGCGTTCGGCCTCTTGCGCGCGCGGCTGTCCAGGGTTGCGCCTTGGAGAAGGCCTGCTGGAGGAGTGCACGCACGTTAGGGCTTCGATTTTTGCACAACGGTTGCTTATCGCATTGCATTGATTTGTGCAAATTGAAGTGCGATGATGCGCTATCAACGGAAATCAAGAGGAGGCACATCCATGCGTGAGATCGGTCATTTCATTGGCGGCAAGCATGTTGGGGGCAAAAGCGGCCGCAGCAGCAACGTCTACAACCCGGCAACCGGTGAGGTTCAGGCGACGGTGGCGCTCGCAAGCGTCGAGGAAATCCGTGCCGCGGTCGAAAACGCCAAGGCGGCGCAGCCAAAGTGGGCCGCAACCAATCCGCAGCGCCGCGCCCGCGTCTTCTTCAAGTTCGTGGAACTCTTGAACAAGCATATGGACGAGCTTGCCGAGCTGCTCTCCAGGGAGCACGGCAAGACCGTTGAAGACTCCAAGGGCGATATCGTCCGCGGTCTTGAAGTCTGCGAGTTCGTCTGCGGTATCCCGCATCTGCAAAAGGGCGAATTCACCGAAGGCGCAGGTCCGGCGATCGACATGTATTCCCTGCGCCAGGCCGTTGGCATTGGCGCTGGCATCACGCCATTCAACTTCCCAGCCATGATCCCGATGTGGATGTTTGCGCCGGCAATCGCCTGCGGCAACGCCTTCATCCTCAAGCCCTCCGAGCGCGACCCGTCCGTTCCTCTGCGTCTGGCCGAACTGATGATCGAAGCCGGACTTCCGGCCGGCATCCTGAACGTCGTCAACGGCGACAAGGCCGCCGTCGATGCGATCCTGACGGACCCGGATATCGGCGCCGTCACCTTCGTCGGTTCCACGCCGATCGCCCGTTACGTCTATGGCACCGCCGCCATGAACGGCAAGCGTGCCCAGTGCTTCGGCGGCGCGAAGAACCACATGATCATCATGCCGGATGCCGACTTGGACCAGGCCGTCAACGCGCTGATGGGCGCAGGCTACGGTTCGGCTGGCGAACGCTGCATGGCGATCTCGGTTGCGGTTCCCGTCGGTGAGGAAACCGCAAACCGCCTCGTCGAGAAGCTGACCCCGAAGATCGAGTCGCTTCGCATCGGCCCTTATACCGATGAGAAGGCCGACATGGGACCGCTCGTCACCAAGGAAGCCTATGCCCGCGTCAATAGCCTGATCGATCGCGGCGTCGAGCAGGGCGCGAAACTCGTCGTCGACGGCCGTGGCTTCAAGCTGCAGGGTTATGAAGACGGCTATTTCGTCGGCGGTTCGCTCTTCGATCACGTCACGCCTAACATGGATATCTACAAGACCGAAATCTTCGGACCTGTGCTTTCAGTCGTTCGCGCCAAGAACTACGAAGAGGCCCTCGATCTGCCGATGAAGCACGAATATGGCAACGGGGTCGCCATCTATACCCGCGACGGCGATGCCGCCCGCGACTTCGCCTCGCGCATCAATATTGGCATGATCGGCATCAACGTCCCGATCCCGGTTCCGCTCGCCTACCACTCCTTCGGCGGCTGGAAGGCCTCCAGCTTCGGCGACCTCAACCAGCACGGTACGGACTCGATCAAGTTCTGGACCAAGACCAAGACCGTCACCGCCCGCTGGCCGTCAGGCATCAAGGACGGCGCTGAATTCGTCATGCCGACGATGAAGTAGTATCGAAAAGCAAGTGAATACCGATTGGGGGCCGCGGCCCCCAATTTTGCGATTTTAAGTTGTTAAATTTGCATACGTGCTTCTCAACATGAGGAAGAGTGGCTCGTTTTCGCCCAGACGCCGTATAGGCCGGCGAAGGGGTAGGGAAACAGCGAATGCTTTTTAAGCACCAGATGCTGGCGGACACGCCGGCAAATCCGTTTCAACGCGCGAAATTCACGGGCAGCGCTTCGGAGTATTTCGGCATCTGGATCGTGAACGTGCTTCTCACGATCGTCACGCTGGGTATTTGTTCGGCCTGGGCGAAGGTTCGCCGCAACCGGTATTTCTATCGCTTATGGCCTGGCAGCCCTTGTCTATCGCGCAGCGGTTCACAACATCGTCTGGTCATCTATGACCATCGATGGGCGTCACCAGCTCAGTAGCGATCTGGGTCGCGGACATTATGCCTGGATCGCTCTGTCGAATTTGCTGGTAACCATCTGCACCTTCGGTCTGATGCGCCCTTGGGCGGCGGTGCGTCAGGCACGTTACATTGTCGAGCATACCGCAATCCGTGTCGACGGAGAGATAGATGAGGTTGTCACCGCTTTGCGCTTCCGGACGGCATATCGTCCTGACGGATGAACTCGTGGAATTGGCAGGCGGCGACACCGAAATGATTGCCGCCGTTCTTGCCCACGAAATCGGCCATGTCGAGCATAAGTACAGCCTGCGTCAAATCTATCGCGCCGCCGGCATCGCTGGCTTGGTAATGCTGATTGCGGGAGACGTCGGCTCACGTGTTGAAGATGTCCTGACCCAAGGCGGTGGATTGCTGGCGCTTTCCTACTCGCGATCCGCCGAAAGCGAAGCCGATCGCAGGTCCGTCGACCTCATGAGAAGGTCCGGTATGGACCCGGCCGCGATCGTGCGCTTTTTCGATATGATCGAGACGAAGCTCGGCGACCACTCCGAAACCAGCATGCTCTCCACCCATCCCGGTACGCCAGAGAGGAAAGAGGCCATCCTGAAATACGCCGGAAACGCCGACTGAAATGGCGCGGCCGTGGCTGGCGGTGCAAACGTGAATGTAAATTTCATATTTTGGAATTGTTCAAAACTACGAAAGCCACTATATAGCATCCATCCGGGTATCCAGCCCACGCGATTCAGGAGAACGGCATGCGATTGACGAAGCAGACCAACTATGCGGTTCGCATGTTGATGTATTGCGCTGCCAATGAAGGACATCTGAGCCGGATTCCCGAAATTGCCAAGGCATACGGGGTTTCTGAACTCTTTCTATTCAAGATTCTGCAGCCGCTGAATAAGGCGGGCCTGGTCGAAACCGTCCGGGGCCGCAACGGTGGCGTCCGGCTCGGCAAACCGGCGAAGGAGATCAGCCTCTTCGACGTCGTCAAAGTGACCGAAGACAGCTTTGCGATGGCCGAGTGCTTCGAAGACGGCGCGGTCGAATGCCCGCTGGTCGACAGCTGCGGTCTGAACACGGCGCTGCGCAAGGCGCTCAACGCCTTCTTCGACGTGCTGGCCGAATATTCGATCGACGATCTCGTAAGGGCGCGCCCGCAGATCAACTTTCTTCTCGGCCTGACTGGCGAAGGTTACCGCAAACCCGCCATCAGCGCTCCGGCTGCCTGACGCCTGACACGTAATAGTCGAATATGCTCATTTACCGCAGCTGCAGCATGCAGCTGCGGTTTTTGCGTTTAGCTCCTCCGGATTGAATGCCGAGAGGCAATTTCGCGTATCCAAAAAGCGCGAAATTATACCAAAAGCGACAAAAACTCAGCTTCTTACGTCCGATTATTTCCAAATGAGGCCGATTTTTGACGGAAAATTTCTAAAGTTGTCCAACTGGAAAAATTTTCTGCGGATACCGTTGCTTTCAGCAAATAAATATCGTTCCATCGGCCCGCTGATCGGGAATATTTGTGCTCGATCTCCAAAGATCAAAAAAGAACAAACCTGGGAAACAAAATTATGAAAAAGCTCTCCGTCCTGCTGGCAGCGACGGCCCTGGCTTCGGTCATGGCGACGTCGGCCTGGTCAAAAACCCTTGTCTATTGCTCTGAAGGTTCGCCGGAAGGCTTCGATCCGGGCCTCTACACCGCAGGCACGACCTTCGACGCGACCTCGCGCACGGTCTACAACCGCCTCGTCGAATTCAAGCACGGCAGCACCGAGATCGAGCCGGGTCTTGCTGAAAGCTGGACCGTTTCCGACGACGGCACGGTCTATACCTTCAAGCTGCGGTCGGGCGTCAAGTTCCAGACGACCGAGTTCTTCACGCCGACGCGCGATCTCAACGCCGACGACGTCATCTTCTCCTTCGAGCGCCAGCTGAAGGCCGACAATCCGTGGAACAAGTATGTCGAAGGCGGTTCTTACGAATACGCCGCCGGCATGGGCTTCCCGGAGCTCATCAAATCGATCGAGAAGGTCGACGACCTGACGGTCAAGTTCACCCTGGCGCATCCTGAAGCGCCCTTCATGGCCGACCTCGCCATGGACTTTGCTTCGATCCTGTCGAAGGAATATGCCGACAAGCTCGCGGCTGACGGCAAGATGAACCAGATGAACCAGATGCCGCTCGGCACCGGTCCGTTCACCTTCGTCGCCTACCAGCCGGATGCCGTCATCCGCTACAAGGCCAACGAGAGCTACTTCAAGGGCAAGGAAAAGATTGACGATCTCGTTTTCGCGATCACCTCCGACGCTGCCGTCCGCGCGCAGAAGCTGAAGGCCGGCGAATGCCACATCATGCCGTACCCGAATGCTGCCGACGTAGCCGAATTGAAGAAGGACGAGAACCTGACCGTCATGGAACAGGCCGGCCTCAACGTTTCCTACGTTGCCTACAACACGCTGATCCCGCCGTTCGACAAGGTTGAAGTCCGCAAGGCTCTCAACATGGCGATCAACAAGCAGGCGATTATCGATGCCGTCTTCCAGGGCGCTGCAGCGATTGCCAAGAACCCGATCCCGCCGACGATGTGGTCGTATAACGATGCCGTCGAAGACGACAAATATGATCCGGATGCGGCAAAGAAGATGCTTGCCGATGCCGGCGTCAAGGATCTCAAGATGAAGCTCTGGGCGATGCCCGTCTCGCGTCCGTACATGCTGAATGCTCGCCGCGCAGCTGAACTGATGCAGGCCGACCTCGCAAAGATCGGCGTCGAAGTCGAGATCGTGACCCATGAATGGGCCGAGTACCTGAAGCTCTCCTCCGCCAAGGACCGTGACGGTGCCGTCATCCTCGGCTGGACCGGCGACAATGGCGATCCGGACAACTTCATGGACACGCTCCTCGGCTGCGACGCTGTCGGCGGCAACAACCGCGCGCAATGGTGCAACAAGGAATTCGACGACCTGATGACCAAGGCCAAGACGACGGCAGATGTTGCCGAGCGCACCAAGGCCTACGAGCAGGCTCAGCTGATCTTCAAGAAGGAAGCTCCCTGGGCAACGCTCGACCATTCGCTCGTCTTCATTCCGGTCAGCAAGAAGGTTTCCGGCTTCGTCCAGGATCCGCTCGGCTACCACCGCTTCGACGGCGTCGACATTTCCGAATAACAAGAATTATGCAAGAATGCCCGGCTAACGCCGGGCTGGCCGGCGGTCAGGCTCCCTGACCGCCGGAAACTATTGGAACATCTGCCATGTTGCGATTTCTCATCGGGCGCCTCGCGGTCCTGATCCCAACATTCCTCGGCGTCACGCTCATTGCCTTCTCGTTCATCCGCATGCTTCCCGGCGATCCCGTCATGCTTCTGTCGGGTGAACGCGTGATGGCGCCTGAGCGTCACGCCCAGATCATGCACGATCTCGGTTTCGACCGGCCCATGTACATTCAGTACTTCGATTACCTCGGCAAGGTGCTGCAGGGCGACTTTGGAACGTCGATCGTCACGAAGCGCCCGGTTCTCGGTGATTTTGGCGCGCTCTTCCCGGCAACGCTCGAGCTCTCGCTTTGTGCCATTCTTCTCGCGGTCTGTCTTGGCGTGCCCGCCGGCGTGTTTGCTGCCGTCAAGCGAGGCACGTGGTTCGACCAAAGTGTGATGGGGGTCGCCCTTGTCGGCTATTCGATGCCGATCTTCTGGTGGGGCCTGCTGCTCATCATCTTTTTCTCCGGCTATCTCGGCTGGACGCCGGTTTCGGGCCGCATCTCGCTCATGTATTTCTTCAAGCCGGTCACCGGCTTCATGCTCATCGACAGCCTGCTGTCGGGGCAGGCGGGCGCCTTCCGCTCCGCCGTCAGCTATCTCATTCTGCCGACGATCGTGCTTGCCACCATTCCGCTTGCCGTCATCGCGCGCCAGACGCGCTCGGCGATGCTCGAAGTGCTTGGCGAAGACTATGTGCGTACTGCCCGCTCCAAGGGTTTGAAGCCAATTCGGGTCGTTGGCGTGCATGCGCTGCGCAATGCCATGATACCGGTTGTGACGACCATCGGTCTGCAAATCGGCGTCCTGCTCGCGGGCGCGATCCTGACCGAGACGATCTTTTCCTGGCCCGGCATCGGCAAGTGGATGGTCGATTCGGTGTTCAAGCGGGACTATGCGGTCGTCCAGGGTGGTCTTCTGCTGATCGCCGGCATCATCATGCTGGTCAATCTGATCGTCGACATCACCTACGGCTTCATCAACCCACGTATTCGGCACTAGGAGCGGTCCCGTGAGTACGACAAACATGCAAACCGGCACGGTCGCTGCAAAAACCGCCCACCCATCGGCTCTTGCGGAATTCTGGTATTATTTCTCGCGAAACAAGGGCGCCGTCATCGGCCTCGCCGTTTTCATCATCATTCTCGTCGTGGCGATATTTGCGCCGCTCGTTGCGCCGCATACGCCAAACGAGCAGAACCGGCAGATGCTTCTTCTTGCTCCGTTCTGGATGGAAGGCGGCAGCTCGTCCTTCCCGCTCGGGACGGACGCTGTCGGACGCGACATTCTCTCGCGCCTCATCTATGGCGCGCGCTTCTCGCTCTTCATCGGCGTTGTCGTCGTGACGATCTCGGTGATCGCTGGCGTTCTGATCGGCCTCGTGGCCGGCTATTTCCGCGGCCGCATCGATATCGCCATCATGCGCCTGATGGATATCATCCTCGCCTTCCCGTCGCTGCTTTTGGCCCTCGTGCTGGTTGCGGTCCTTGGCCCCGGCCTCGTCAATGCGATGATTGCGATCTCCATCGTCAACCAGCCGCATTTCGTGCGCCTGACGCGTGCCTCGGTCATGGCCGAGCGTGAGAAGGAGTATGTCATCGCCTCCCGCGTCGCCGGTGCCGGCACCTTGCGGCTGATGTTCAAGACCATCCTGCCGAACTGTCTCGGGCCGCTGATCGTCCAGGCGACGCTCGCCTTCTCGGCGGCGATCCTCGATGCTGCCGCCCTCGGCTTTCTTGGCATGGGGGCCCAGCCTCCGACACCCGAATGGGGCACGATGCTCGCCGAAGCGCGAGAATTCATCCAGCGCGCCTGGTGGGTCGTAACATTCCCGGGTCTTGCCATCCTCGTCACCGTTCTCGCCATAAACCTGATGGGCGACGGGTTGCGCGATGCGCTCGATCCCAAGCTGAAGAGGTCATGATGCCGCTTCTCGATATTCAGAATCTGACCGTCGAATTCCAGACGTCTTCCGGTCTCTTCCGCGCCGTCGACGGCGTATCGCTCAGCTGCGACAAGGGCGAGATCCTCTCGATCGTTGGTGAATCCGGCTCCGGCAAGTCCGTTGCGATGCTCGCCATGATGGGGCTTCTGCCCTGGACGGCGAAGATCACCGCTGACCGCATGACTTTCGACGGCAAGGAACTCATCGGCATTTCCGGCCGACAGCGCCGCAGGATCATCGGCAAGGACATGGCGATGATCTTCCAGGAGCCGATGTCGAGCCTGAACCCGTGCTTCACGGTCGGCTTCCAGCTTGGCGAGAGTCTGCGGGTGCACATGGGTCTGAACCGCAAGGAGCGCCGCGAGCGCTCGATCGAGCTCCTGAACCTTGTCGGCATCCCGGCGCCGGAAGATCGCCTGTCGAACTTCCCGCACCAGATGTCCGGCGGCATGAGCCAGCGCGTGATGATCGCCATGGCGCTCTCCTGCAATCCGAAGCTCTTGATCGCTGACGAGCCGACGACCGCGCTCGACGTCACGATCCAGGCGCAGATCCTCGATCTGCTCGTGCGCCTGCAGAAGGAGCAGGGCATGGCGCTGGTATTGATTACCCACGACATGGGCGTCGTCGCCGAAACTGCAGAGCGCGTGCAGGTCCAGTATGCCGGACAAAAGGTCGAGGAGCAGCCGGTCAAGGCACTCTTCCGCGACCCGCATCATCCCTATACCGCCGCATTGCTTTCCGCCCTGCCGGAGCGTGCCCAGGTCGGCCAGCATCTGCCGTCGATCGCCGGTGTCGTTCCCGGCCAGCATGACCGCCCGCGCGGCTGTCTCTTTGCGCCGCGCTGCGGCTATGCGACGGTCGAATGCGATCGTGGCGTTGTCCGCCAGGGGCCGGAACTCGGCCTCGCGCTCTGCAACTATCCTTTGAAGGACGGCAAGCCGCTCGGTCATCCCGGCGTGATGCCGAAGCAATCCGCTGGAGACTTCGTATGACCGGCGCCGTTCTCGAGGGCAAGGATCTTGCCCGTTTCTACACTGTCAATCGCGGCATGTTCAAACCGGAGGCGACCGTCAAGGCGCTGAACGGCGTGAGCTTCAGTCTCTATTCCGGCAAGACGCTCGCCGTTGTCGGCGAATCAGGTTGCGGCAAGTCGACGCTCGCGCGCCTGGTCACCATGATCGAAGACCCGACGGCAGGCGAGCTGCTGATCGACGGCAAGCCTGCTCGCGTCGGCGACCGGAGTCTCCGCAGCCAGGTGCAGATCGTTTTCCAAAATCCTTACGGATCGCTCAATCCGCGCCAGAAGGTCGGTGCGATCCTGGAAGAGCCGCTGAAGATCAACACCGATCTCGATGCCGCACGCCGCCGCCGCAAGGCAGAGGAAATGATGGCGCGCGTCGGGCTGCGGCCGGAGCATTACGATCGCTATCCGCACATGTTCTCCGGTGGCCAGCGCCAGCGTATCGCCATTGCCCGCGCGCTCATGCTGCGGCCGAAGGTGCTGGTGCTCGACGAGCCGGTTTCGGCGCTCGACCTGTCGATCCAGGCGCAGGTGCTGAACCTGTTGATGGATCTGCAGAAGGAAATGGGGCTTGCCTATCTCTTCATCTCGCATGGTCTTTCGGTCGTTCGCCATATCGCCGACGATGTGATGGTCATGTATCTCGGCCGCCCGGTCGAGACAGGGCCGGCGGCCGAAGTCTTTGCGCACCCGCGTCATCCCTATACGGCGGCACTTCTGTCGGCGACGCCGATCGCCGATCCCGATCGCGCCAAGAGCCGCATCCGTCTGCACGGCGAGCTTCCCTCGCCGCTGAAGCCGCCGAGCGGCTGTCATTTCAACCCGCGTTGCTGGAAGGCGCAGGACTATTGCCGCCGGGTGGAGCCTGAACTAAGTGGAGAGGGTGAACAAAAATACGCCTGTCATTTTCCGCTCGACTGAACGGACGCAGGCGACGACGGAGGACCGAATGCCGGAACGGACGAACAAGGCCCATGCAATCATCGTCATGGGCGTCAGCGGCTCCGGAAAATCCTCAATCGGCGAGAAACTGGCGGAGGCGCTGAGCCTTCGCTTCATTGAAGGCGACCAGCTTCATCCGGCATCCAATGTCGAGAAGATGTCGAAAGGCATTCCACTGACCGATGCGGACCGCATGCCCTGGCTCGACCTCATCGGTGAAGCCATGAAGGCGGCTCTTGCAAAAGACAATGGCGTCATCGTCTCCTGCTCGGCGCTGAAGCGCATCTATCGCGAGCGGCTGCGCGTCGCGGCCGGCGGCAATCTCTTCTTCGTCTATCTCGAAGGTTCCAAGGAACTGCTGAGCGAGCGGATGGGGCATCGCTCGGGTCACTTCATGCCGACGTCCCTGCTTGAAAGTCAGCTCGAAACGTTGGAAGTGCCGACCGGCGAGCCAGGGGTCGTAACGGTGGATATCGACCACACGATCGAAGACATTGCCGAGGAAGCTCGAAAGAAGCTAGCGCCGCTCGGCGTTGCCTGACCACGATCTATTGACGGCCCCTTAGAGGCGGCCATCTTTGAGTGCTCAGAGAAATCCAGTGCCCGGAGGACTTGCCTTGAGCAGGGCTGAACTTTCAGCGATTTATCGCGATTACATCGCCTGCCTGAACGCGCGGGGCTGGCAGCGGCTGGAGCGCTTTGTCGGCGACGATGTGCGCCACAATGGCCGGCGGCTTGGCCTGGCAGGCTATCGGGCGATGCTGGAGCGGGATTTCGAGGAGATTCCCGACCTTCGTTTTGACGTCCAGTTGCTGACGTCCGACCCACCCCTTATTGCATGCCGGCTGGCTTTCGATTGCACGCCTAAGGGAACGTTCCTCGGCCTTCCAGTCAACGGAAAGAGAGTCTTTTTCACCGAAAACGTCTTCTATCGCTTCGATGGGGAAAAGATCGATGAGGTATGGTCGATCATCGACAAGGCGGCCATCGAAGCACAGCTCTGATGAAAGCCGCCACTTCTCGTGCCGCTAGGGATTGAAGCGCTGCGGCGAATAGGCGGAAATATTGATGAACGGCGTCTCGCCGGTGATCAGTTCCGCCAGCACGCGGCCGGTCACCGGACCGAGCGTCAGGCCGTGGTGCGCATGCCCGAAGGCGAACCACAGGCCATTGTGCCGCGGCGCCTTGCCGATGATCGGCATCATGTCCGGCGTGCAGGGGCGCGCGCCCATCCACGGCTCGGGATCGAGCCTGCGTCCGAGCGGGAAGACGGTACGGGCGACTTTTTCTGCGCGGTCGAGCTGAACCGGTGTTTTCGGCGCGTCGAGTGCTGCGAATTCCGCACCGGTGGTCAGCCGGATGCCGCGGTTCATTGGCGCGAGGAAATAGCCGCGCTCGGCATCGAGCGTCCAGTTGTTGAGGACGGCATTGCCTTCCGCCGCATAGTGCATATGGTAACCGCGCTTGACGCCAAGCGGAAAGGAATAGCCGAGCCGCTTCGTCGCAACCGCAGCCCAAGGACCGAGCGCCATCACCGCGTCGTCTGCCTCGATCGAGCCTTCGGACGTCATGATTTTCCAGCCGGAACCCGACTGGCCGAGCGAAACGGCATCGCCGACAACAAAGCGGCCGCCAAGGCTTTCGAAATAGCTGCGGTAGGCGGCAGTCAGCGCTTGCGGATCAAGGACCGACCAGGGATCGCGCCAGCGGATGCCGCCGGCGAAGGTCTGCATGAGGCTCGGCTCCATGCGGGCAATGTCCGCGGAAGACAGCGTTTCGTAGCTGACGCCGAATTCCTTCTGCCAGCTTTCGGCCTCAGCAAGCTCTTCGTCGCGCGTTACCTCGGTCCGAAAGATCTTCATCCAGCCATCCTTGCGGACCAGCTGTTCTGCATGCGACGCCTCTATCAGGTCCTTGTGCTCCAGGATCGAGTTCTCGATCAGCGGCGCATAGGCACGGGTGATCATCTCATGGCGCCGTGCATTGGAGTTCCACCAGTACCGGGCGAGGAAGGCGAGCTGGCTCGGGAGTGCCTTCAGATGATAGTGCGCGTCGATGCGGTTGTTCAACGCGTAGCGCAGCAGCAGTCCGATCTGTTGGGGAAAGCCGTAAGGCACGACACCTTCACGCTGGATCAGTCCCGCATTGCCGTACGAGGTCTCGCTGCCGGGATCCTTGCGGTCGATCAGCGTCACCTGCCGTCCGCGCCGTTGCAGATGAATTGCCGTCGAAACACCGACGATGCCGGCACCGAGCACGATTGCGTTCTTGGTCATTTTTCCTTGCAGTCCACTGAATTCCAAGGGTGGAAAATGCCCTTAGGATTGCAATGGCGCAATTGAAAAATCGCATTTTATTTCAAAATCATTGCCGTTTTGAGTGCGGCATTTTCGGCACGGATGCGGATGGCGAGCATGAGCGCATTCAGGATGGTGAAGGCGGCCGCGTAGAGCGGCATGCCGAAGGCAAGCGGCAGGACCGCGATTTCCCCCGCAACGACCGCATAATTCGGATGCCGGATGAAGCGATAGGGCCCGCTACGGACGAGCGGCGCCTCCGGCAGAACGATGATCCGCGTCGTCCACCGCTCCTTGAGGGTGGCGAGCACCCAGACGCGGAGGATTTGCAGCAGCATGAAGATGCCGAACCAAACAAGGTTCACCGGCCTGTCCGAGGCGAGCAGCCACAACCCGCCGATCCAGGCGGCATGCAGGGAGACCATGTAGGGGTAATGTTCCGCCCCGGTCTCGCGTGCGCCTTTTGCAAGAAGCGCGGCCGTGTTGCGCCTGGAGAGAACAAGTTCGCCGAGCCGCTGGATCGTGACGAAGGTCAGAAGCGCGATGGACGCAAGCATCATGCCGTCCTCCGCAGCGTAACGCAGCTTGCAGAAAATCCCGGTCCCATGGCGATCATCGCAGCGCGCTCGGGCAGACCGGCGCGGATTGCGCGTTCCAGCACGAAGAGGACGGTTGGCGAGGACATGTTGCCATAGTCGGAAATCACCGCGCGCTCGTGATCCAGCGAACCGGGCGCGAGCGAAAGCGCACTTTCCATTGCCGCCAGCACCTTGGTCCCGCCCGGGTGGCATATGAAACGGTCGATATCCTGACGCGACAGGCCATTGCGGGCAAGGATCGCGTCGACAGCGGGACCAAGCTTCGTCTCCGCGAAGGGCGGCAGCGACTGCGCAAGCACGATGCCGAAGCCTTCGTCGTCGATCTTCCAGCCCATAATGTCGAGCGTGTCGGCAAACAGATGTTCGCCGCTCGATTCCACTTCGGCGATGCCGTCTCCACCATTGCGAAGCACGCAAGCTGCAGCACCATCGCCGAAGAGTGCGGTTGCGATGATATTGGGCCGCGTCAGCTCGTCCAACCGGAAGGCAAGGGTGCAGAGTTCGATCGTCACGAAGAGCACGGTCTTGCCCGGTTTGCCCTTCGCCAGACGCGACGCGATGCCGAAGCCCGAGACGCCGGCAGCACAGCCAAGCCCGAATACGGGGACGCGCTCTATATCCGCCCGGAACCCCATCTTTCCGGCAAGCTGCGCATCGAGGCTCGGCGTCGTAAACCCGGTGGAGGAGACGGTGACGACGCAATCGATGTCGCTTGCCTGCAGATCGGCCTGCCGCAGTGCCTTGGTCGCCGCTTCGATGAAGAGGCTGCTTGCGACCTCGGCATAAGCGTCCATCCGGTCCTGCCAGCCATGCGGCTCGTCGAACCATGAGAGCGGTCGCGCCGCATGTCGCTTGGTAATGCCCGCATTGTCGAAGACGCTCGCAAGATGCCGAAAGTCCTGGAAGCGGCCGGCAAAGAGGCGGGCCGATGCCTCGGCTGCTTCTGCCTGCGTGATGATGTGTTCGGGCACCGCAATGGCGAGGCTCAGAAATTTGACCGTATCGTTCACGGCATGCTCCTTTTGCCCCCCGGCGGTAAAGCGGAGAACACCTCTGACGGCGATTTATTCGTACCGGTTTCGTCACGAAAAGGTGATGAAAAAATGCCCTGCGCCGTCCGAATAAAATGCCGGGCAGGCGTGTTCTTTCGCGGCAACGTCATTTTCCCGGAGATATCCCATGACGACCACGATTGTCCGTATCGCTTCTCTCGTCCTCGGCGGCTGCATCGCCGCCTCCATGCTTTCCACTCCCGTCTTCGCAGTCGGCGGCGGTGGTGGCGGCGGCGCGAACACGCCCACCTGCAAAAAGGGTCAGATCTATGACAAGAGGTCGAAGCAATGCGTGAAGCAGCAGAGCGCCAATGTGACGGATGAGAACCGTACCGACTATGCCTATTCGCTGGCAAAGGCCGGCCGCTACGAAGAAGCGCTGGCGATACTCGACACCGTCAAGGACCAGAACAATGCGGAAGTACTGAATTATCGCGGCTACGCCACCCGTAAGCTCGGTCGCACGGACGAAGGCATCTCCTATTATCTTCAGTCGGTCAAGCTCGATCCCCAATATGCGAAGGTTCGTGAATATCTCGGCGAAGCCTACGTCGTCAAAGGCCGCATCGATCTCGCCAAGGAGCAGTTGAACATGATCAAGGCGATCTGCGGCACGGGTTGCGAGGAATACCAGGACCTCAACGCCGTAATCCTCGATCCATCGAAGATCTGAAAAGAGGCGGCGCGTGGGGGCAAGGAGGGATAGTCGAATGCCGGTCGCGCGCGCCACATTTCCTGCCTATAGTCGCCTGGAAACGGGATTGCCGCTTCGGCTGGCGATCCCCGGAGGACGAACTGGGGCGGAGGCGGCCATCGCGAGCGAAGCGGACATCAGGAAAGGCCTGACAGAGAACCTTGCCAGGCTCTGGCGTTATGGTCTCGTGCTCTCGCGGCAGCGCGATGTGGCCGATGACCTCGTCCAGCAGACCTGTGTCCGGGCGCTGGAACGCGGCGGGCAATTCGAACAGGGGACGCGGCTCGATCGCTGGCTGTTTTCGATCCTGCATTCGATCTGGCTGAACGAGGTCCGCTCCCGCAAGGTCCGCCAGGGCAAGGGCTTGGCTGATCCGGAGGAAGCACTGGTCTTCGACGGAGCCCGCGACACCGAAACGCATGTCATGGCAAATCAGGTGCTGCTGCAGGTGGACGCGCTGCCGGAAGCACAGCGCAGTGCCGTCTTCCTCGCCTACGTGGAAGGGCTCTCCTATCGCGAGGTGGCGGATGTATTGGCCATACCGATCGGAACCGTGATGAGCCGGCTGGCGGCAGCACGCGCGACGCTTTGCGGAGCCATTTCGGACGAGGGACGGCAATGAGCAACGATATCAACATACCCTCTGACGAAGAACTGACGGCCTTCATCGACGGCGAACTGCCGCCGCAGGACGCTGCGCGCATCGAAGCGCTCGCCAATGCCGACGAACGCGTAGCCGCCAGGCTGGAATTCCTGTCCCACAGCAACCTGCCGTTCAAGGAGGCCTTCACCCCGCTTCTCGCCGCCGCGCCGCGGGCGAGCCTCGAATCGATGCTTGCCGCAATCCCCACACAGCGGGAAAGTAGGGGCTCAAGCTTTGCGAGCCGCCGCGGCTTCCTCGGCGCGCTTGCCGCTTCGGTGGTCGTGGGTGTCATTGCAGACCGCGCCTATCTCGGCATCAGCCGCAGCCTTTCGAAGGACGAGGGCGCCGAATGGCGCGCTGTCGTCGCCGAATATATCTCGCTCTACACGTCGGACACGCTGGCAGGGCCCGTTCCGCCTGCCGATGTGCAGAGCGTTCAGCTTGCCCAGATCGACCGAAAGCTCGGGCTTGCACTTTCCCCCAGGATGGTTGCGTTGCCGGGAGTAGACTTTAAGCGCGTGCTGCTCCTGGAATATGACGAAAGACCGCTCGCCCAGATCGCCTACCTTGATCCCGAGACCGGCCCGATGGCGCTCTGCATCATCCACTCGGACAAGGGTGAAAAGGCGCCGGACATCGAAGGCCGCGAGGGCATGAACGTCATCTACTGGTCCAGCCGGAGCCATGCCTTCATGTTGATCGGCCATGCCCCGGCAGACCGGATGCAGGAAATCGTCGATAGCCTCAGGTCAAAATTGACGGCATGATTGCCGTCCCGCCATCATGATGACCAGATTGCATGGTGTTGCCGATCATCTCGATTAGACAGGGACCGGCATTTCAGCATGGATTGGATCAATCGTTATATCGACGAGCCGCTGCTTTCCGGCGCGGCGCGTACGCTGCGGGTTTGGCATGTCTACACGGCGCAGCATCCGGAGCGTTTGGAGCCGGTGTGGAACCTGGCGGCGCTTTCGTTCCTGGCAATCACAAGCCGGTACAATCTCTCCGGACAGCCTCTCGTCCTCAGCCTTGCGGCATTGTTCATGCTGGCTCTGCCGTCCATCTGGAAGCTGGCTTCCTCCGCAAGGGTGGGAAGGGGCGGCTATGACGCCCGGCGTTACAAATCGCTCCGAGCCCGAGCGATCAACAAGCGTGAGGCGGAATGGTCTCTGCGGATGACCGTTCTCTTCGCCTCGGCCGGGCTGCCATTCGTGACGCGCATTGATGATCCCATCGGATCGGCGTTCATGGCTGGCGCATGCATCTGGTTCGTGCTGACTGCGCCCGTGAAGTTCTATCTCGAAGCAGCAGAGCCACCCGCCCCCGACGAAGGCGACCGCGCGCAGCAGGGCATCCTCCAGTTCGGCTGATGCCCTGAAACCAGGCGTTCTGGAACCAATTGCCAAGGGTAGCCGTTGATAGATCAGAATCGAGAGAGGAGTTCACCATGCTGTACTACGCTTTGGTATTTCTCGTCGTAGCCCTGATCGCCGGCGTCCTCGGATTTGGCGGCATCGCAGGCGCTTCGGCTTCCATAGCACAGGTTCTTTTCTTTATATTCCTGGTGCTGTTCGTCGTATCGCTCGTCATGCGCCTGATGCGCCGCGAATAGTGCGACGAAATGAGATGTTTGAAAAACCCGGCGTTGTGGCGCCGGGTTTTTTGCGTCGCTAGGGCGCGATGTCATCCGGCATCAGCCGCGACCCCGAAACAGATCTTAATGCGGAAAAACTTGCGACAGCCTCGCCGCCCCGTGGCATAAGGCCTCCGAAAAACTTTTCTGGGTCCTTATCGCATATGATTCGTATCGAAAACATCAGCAAGCAGAACAGCCACCGCATCCTCTTCATCGAGGCGACCGCAGCGCTCAACAGAGGCGACAAGGTCGGCCTCGTCGGTCCGAACGGTGCCGGCAAGACGACCCTTTTCCGGATGATCACACAGGCGGAGCACCCCGACGAGGGGCAGGTATCGGTCGATAAGGGCATCACCATCGGCTATTTCAATCAGGATGTCGGCGAGATGGAGGGCCGCAGCGCCGTATCCGAGGTGATGGACGGCGCCGGCCCCGTGAGCATCGTTGCTGCCGAATTGCGGGAGCTCGAGGCTGCCATGTCGGACCCCGAACAGGCCGACGACATGGACAGGATCATCGATCGCTACGGCGAGGTCCAGGCGCGCTATGAGGAGCTGGACGGCTATGCCCTGGAAGGACGCGCGCGCGAAGTTCTGGCCGGTCTCAGCTTCAGCCAGGAAATGATGGACGGCGACGTGGGCGCACTGTCCGGCGGCTGGAAGATGCGTGTAGCCCTTGCCCGAATTCTCCTGATGCGTCCTGACGTTATGCTGCTTGATGAGCCGAGCAACCATCTGGATCTGGAAAGCCTTATCTGGCTGGAGGAGTTCCTGAAAGGTTATGACGGCGCGCTGCTGATGACCTCGCACGACCGCGAGTTCATGAATCGCATCGTCACCAAGATTATCGAGATCGATGGCGGCAACTTGAACAGCTACTCCGGCGACTATGCCTTTTACGAGCAGCAGCGGGCCCAGAACGAGAAGCAGCAGCAGGCCCAGTTCGAGCGCCAGCAGGCGATGCTCGCCAAGGAAATCAAGTTTATCGAGCGCTTCAAGGCCCGCGCCTCCCATGCTTCGCAGGTACAGAGCCGCGTGAAGAAGCTGGAGAAGATCGACCGGGTGGAACCGCCCAAGCGCCGCCAGGTCGTCTCATTCGAGTTTCTGCCGGCACCGCGCTCGGGCGACGATGTCATCAGCCTGAAGAACGTGCACAAGAAATACGGTAGCCGAACCATCTACGAGGGGCTGGATTTCATGGTGCGGCGGCGCGAGCGCTGGTGCATCATGGGCATCAACGGCGCCGGAAAGTCTACGCTTCTGAAGCTTGTTGCGGGTTCGGCGGAGCCGGATGAAGGCAACGTCGCTCTCGGTGCCAGCGTGAAGATGGGATATTTCGCGCAGCACGCCATGGATCTCTTGGACGGCGACCGCACCGTACTCCAGTCACTGGAAGATAAGTTCCCGCAAGCGGGGCAGGGCTCATTGCGCGCGCTGGCGGGCTGCTTCGGATTTTCCGGCGACGACGTCGAGAAGAAATGCCGGGTGCTCTCGGGCGGCGAGAAGGCGCGGCTCGTCATGGCAATGATGCTCTTCGATCCGCCGAACCTTCTCGTGCTGGACGAGCCGACAAACCACCTGGATCTGGAGACCAAGGAAATGCTCATTAAGGCGTTGTCCGAGTACGAGGGCACGATGCTGTTCGTTTCGCACGACCGGCACTTCCTGGGCGCTTTGTCCAATCGGGTGCTGGAACTCACCCCCGACGGCATTCACCAGTATAGCGGCGGCTACACGGAATATGTGGCGCGCACCGGTCATGAGGCGCCTGGCCTGCGCAGTTGAGTGGAGAGCAATAAGGGCGCGCGCTTAAGCGCGCTCTTCCCAGATTTTCGCCAGTTCGACGATTGTCTTGACCGCTTTCTCCATATCTTGTCGGCTGACCCATTCGAGCGGCGAGTGGAAGGCGTGGCCGCCTGCGAAGATATTGGGGCAGGGCAGGCTCATGAACGAAAGGCGCGAACCATCGGTCCCGCCCCGGATGCTGCCGCGCACCGGCTCCATTCCGGCGCGCCGGATTGCCTCGACGGCGTTCTCGATGATTTCCGGATGGCGGTCGAGGATGGCCTTCATGTTGCGGTATTGCGGCTTGACTTTGAAGCCGTAAGAGGAGCCGGGATAGTCCACCATGACCTCCTTTATGATCCTCTCCAGCATGGCTTCCTTGGCTGCGAGGCCACCGTCATTGAAGTCACGAACGATAAGGTTGAGGGCTGCTTTTTCCATCGAGCCTGTGACGCCCGTTGGGTGAACAAATCCCTCTCTGCCTTCGGTCGTCTCCGGTGCCACGTTCTTCGGCAGCCGGCTAATGATCGCGCCGGCGATCTTAATGGCGTTTTCCATCTTTCCCTTGGCGAAGCCGGGATGGATGGCCACACCTTGAATAGTGATCTCGACGCCATCGGCGGAGAAGGTCTCGTCTTCGATATGCCCTGCCGTCTCGCCATCCATGGTGTATGCGAACCGGGCGCCAAGCTTTTCAAGGTCGGCCTTGTCGACGCCACGGCCGATCTCCTCGTCCGGCGTGAAGAGGATCTTGATCGTCCCGTGCTTGATATCCGGATTGTCGACCAGGATTTGCGCTGCCGTCATGATCTCGGCAATGCCGGCCTTGTCGTCGGCCCCGAGCAGCGTCGTACCGTCGGTGGTGATGATGTCGTTGCCGATCTGGTCGTTGAGCGCCGGATTGTCGCCAACGCAAATGACCTGCTGCGGATCGCCTGAAAGCTTAATGTCGCCGCCGTTGTAGTTCGGCACGATTTGCGGCTTGACATTCGTTCCGGTGAAGTCCGGTGCCGTATCCATATGCGAACAGAAGCAGATGACCGGCACTGGCTTGTCCACATTGGACGGAATGGTCGCATAGACATAGCCGTGTTCGTCGAGATGCGCATCCGAAAGCCCGATTGCCAGCAGTTCCTCGACCAGCACACGGCCGAGATTCTTCTGCTTATCGGTGGAAGGCTGCGTCGACGACGTAGGATCCGATTGCGTATCAATAACGACATATCGAAGGAAGCGATCGGTAACAGTATCGGTCATAGACTCAAGTCCAGTGCATGATCGTCATCGATGGACTGCTGTAACCTTCATCCGCGTTGCGGTGAAGGCCTTTTTTGCCTCGCGCCTGTGTCAGCGGCGCAGGCAGGCTTCGTATGGCGAGTATTGACGATCAGTCGGAACTTCAGAAGGCAACGGAGGACAGGGGCTATTACGGCTACCGCTTTAAGATACTCAAGCGGCAGGGCGCCAACATCGCCGGCGGCGCCTATGACTATACCATCAACGGAAACATGATCGCCGGTTTCGGCCCCGTCGCCTAGCCGGTGACATACGGCGAAACCGGCATCCACATCTTCGTGGTCAACCGCAACGGCATCGTCTATCAGGCGGATCTCGGAGAAGGCACGGATAAGCTGGCGCCTGGCATCGAGCGGATCAAATCCGAAGGACAATTGAGCCGTGACCGAGGATTGAGCGGGTTTCACCGCTGTTCTTGGAAAGGGAATTGCGAGGAGAAATGGCTCGTTGGGGGAATCTCTTGACCTCAATCAGGACCTTCATTGGCCGACACCACCACTGGTAAGAGCGGAGCCCGAGTCGCAGCTGAGCGCAGCCTCTGGAAATGACCGGCTCAGGTGGCGTATGCCGGCCGCTGCCAAAGTCGATTGACTGCAGACGTATCGACCTCTCATGTATTGTCGCGTATCCAATGTCCTTTACCAGGCCCGGACAGCAGAGCTTAATCCTCCGGCAGGGTGAAGACCGCGCAGGGGTCGGCGATGCCGCGCAATGCGTGTTCGCCCAAGGGGATCAAGGCCGTTGCCGTCTCCTTGGCGACAGCGCCCGAGATGAGCACGTTGTGACCAAGGGGCTTGCAGAGCCCTTCGAGCCGGCTGACCAGGTTGACCGCGGGGCCGATGGCGGTAAAGTCCAGCCGGTCGGCCGCGCCGATATTGCCCCATAACATCTCTCCGAAATGCAGTGCCATGCCGAAGGGCAGCGATGGCAGGCCCTGCGCCTGCCGCGTCGCATCGAGATGAGCCATACCGGCGCGGGCAGCGGCGACCGCGCGCAGCGCCGCGTCGCATGCCTCGCCCGGCGCGCCGGCGGCCGGGAAGATGGCCAGCACGCCGTCGCCGATGAACTTCAGCACTTCGCCCCCGAAAGCATGTACCGCCCCCGTGACGCGGTCGAACCAGGCGTCGAGGGCGGCGATCATGACGGTGGGCTCTGTCGCTTCGGACAGCGCTGTGAAATCGCGCAGATCGGCGCAGAGCAATGCGGCACGGATGGTCTCGCCGGCACCCCGGCAGAGCGCGCCGGCCTGCACCTGCGCGGCGCTGCGCCGGCCGAGATAGGCCTCGAGCAGCGTTGCCAGCGCCGCCCGTGCGGCCAGCGCGGCCAAGGGAGCGGCGGCAAAGCGCGAGGCCTGTCGCAGCCGGTAGGCCTCGGCGGGATCGAATGGTCGGCACCCAGCCCAACCCAGCACCGGGCTGTCCGGAGCCGGGCCGACTGTCTCCTCCAGCACGGGGCCAAGTCCGGCAAGCCAGCCGTGTCCGGCCTGACCGGGCGGCCCCCCGGCAAAGCCGAGCGCCTCGATCACTACTCCGGTTTCGGCCCGCCATAACCAGGTGCGGCGGGCGATGATCGGATGCGGCACGGCAAGCGTCAGGGCTGCGCCGGCCAGCGGCAGGCCGTCGGCGAGCAACCGGCCGCCGAGCTCGGCCAGGAACAATTCGGGGTCGGATGAGGCGCCAGCCTCGTCGACCAGCCAGGCAAGGGGGGCGGGCAGATCCATGCCGCGATCATGCCACGGGGGCCGGAGGCTGTCATCCACGCCGTGGCGAGGGCATGTCCGCCTGCCTTATGTCGGAGGACATCCCGGCTGACCGTTGCCTGGCGATCGCCTCAAGGCGGGCGTTTCGGGAGCGGAGTTTAGTCATATCTGCCATGCATCGGATCCGGGCCCGGGTCACGTCCGGCTGCTACCTCGACCAGCCGGCCGAGGTAGTGAGCCCAGCCTTCCGCATGGCCGGCGCATTGTTCGGCATTGGGCAGGCCAGTGTGGGTCAGCCGCAGCAGCGTCCCGTCCGGCTGCTCGATCAGGTCGATCTCGACCAGGCTCGACCCCGGCGGCACGATTTCGCTGCCGTCCCAGCCGAAGCTGTAGGCCAGACGGTGCACCGGCACCACCTCGCGAAAGGAACCGCGGGCGAAGCGAGCGCCGGTGACGTTGACCAGATAGATCCCCCCAGGCTGCGGCTCGATCTCCGCCTCAGTACCCATCCAGCGCAGGATTTTCTCTGGATCTGTCAACAGGGCAAACACCGCCGAGGGCGGCGCCGGGATATGCGTCTCGCGACGAACGACAAGGGTCTCTTGCATTGGTCTCTCCTGTGGTTGCTATTGCCTGCCCCGTTTGAGGCGCAGAATGGACGGGGGTTGTCCCGCTTGGCGTGAGACAGCATGTAGGCAAACGCTCACCTGCAACAAGGGCACCGGCCACCGCTTGCGATCGCACTGCCAAGTGATTGCTGGTTATGCCACCGGGCGCCGCATCTTTTGCGTCGGATCAGTACTGATCGTGCCGGCGTAGCCACTCCATCGGGTAGTTTAAACCGTCCTCATCACGGCCTTTCGGCACGAGGTCGAGGTACCGGTAGGCGCCATTGACCATGTCGATGCCCCGCTCATAGCAGGAAAAGGTGTGGAACACCTGGCCTCGCTCGTCCTTGTAGAAGACGCTGATCCCTTCCTCTTCTGAGCCAGCAATCGCGCGGCCCGGTTGGTAGTTGTAGTACGCCTCGCCCTTGGCGATCTCTTCCGGGGTGAACGAAACATGATAGTCGAAATTGAAATCGCTGCCGGGACGACACCCATGGGAAACTCCAGCCCATGCGCTTCTTGTAGGCTTCAATCTTGGCCGGTGGAGCACGCGAGACCGACGTGAATGTCACGTCGCGATGATTCCTGTTCGTTGGCGCTTTGCGGGGCGAAAGCCGGATCGGGACGACAGGTTCCGCTTCGCAGGCTGGAGATCAGCTTCAGCCAGGGCGCCAAATGGAAGGCGCTCATCAGCAAGTACATCGGGACCATTCCGGTCAGCGGCGACGTATGAGACGCGGCAGAGCAGATCATCTCCGTACCGCCAAAGACGGTAGTCAACAGCGCCATGACCGCGAAGGTCGGGGCCGCCGCAAGGGATAGCCAATCGGCGGCACCGAGGGCCGCCAGGTTGCCGCTTTCGCCGGAGGAGCCCAAAGATTCACGCCGAGCAGCAATCATCGTTGTGACCCCCCCGGCGAAATTGCTTGTCGTACTTGTCGTGGTGGCGCCACCAGACGCCGTGCTCGTTGCGCCCTATAGGAGCACGGTCGAGCCATTGGTACATACCCCACAGGCCGTCCAGACCGCGCGCATAGCTGGAATAGGTATGGTAGACGATGCCATCGTCGAGCACGAAGGCACTGAGGCCCGGCCTGTCGCGCGTATATGTGGCAACGTCGGTTCCGGTCATGGCTGCGATCTGCGCGACCGGCCCCTCGCTGCCACGCACCTGCCATTCCTGAACGGTTTTTCCTGCGAGCGGCTCAGGTGCCGGCGGCTCGCGGTGGAAATTGTATTCTATGCTGCCCTCGCGCTGCTGCTCTTCAGTGAACCAGACGCCGAAGTCACGGTTGAAGTCGCCGCCGTTCGACGACGCCCAGGGAAAGGTCCAGCCCATCCGCCGCTTGAACCCCTGCAGCTTTGCGAGCGGTGCGCGCGAGACCGCCGAGAAGGCGACATCGTGGTTCTCGAGATGGATGACGATGCCGTTGAATCCGTCGGCGATCGAAGAGCAGGACGGGCAGCCGGCCGTATAGTCGGGACCGAACATGAAGTGATAGACGAGAAGCTGCGAGCGGCCCCTGAAAAGATCCGCCAGCTTGGCGCCCCCTTCTTCGGTCTCGAACCGGTATTCCTTGTCGATCCGAACCCAGGGCAATTCCTGACGCCGCAACGCCAATGCGTCGCTGCGCCGTGTCAGCTCCTTTTCATCCTTGAGCAGGTCGAGCCGTGCCGACAACCACTCTTTGCGTGTTCCGGTTACGTGTGCCGTCATCGTTCTTCTCCAATGGCTGTGTCGCCGTCTCAATTTCGGTGCGGCGTGTTGCTTGCTGGTCGTGAATAGACTAGGGCCGGATATCGAATGGTGGGAGTTACAAGTGTGACGGGATTCCGATGGACTCGCTGATCACTGCCGCGGCACGCGCCCTCGCCGCAGGCGATCCCCTTAGCGCATTGAAGCGGGTCGCCCTGCGCGACGACGCGCCAGCACTTGCGCTCAGGGGTATTGCGATGGCGCAGCTCGGCGATCTCGTCCGGGCCACGGCTCTCCTCAAGAGTGCGGCGCGTGCGTTCGGCCGCAAGGAGGAGGTGGCGCGCGCAAGGTGTGTCGTCGCCGAGGCCGAGATCGCACTCGTCTCGCGCGATCTCACCTGGCCCGCGAAGGCGCTCGACGCAGCGCGGGCGACCCTCGAAGCCCACGGCGACCGCATCAATGCCGCGCATGCACGAAATGTGGAGGTCCGGCGCCTGCTCCTGATCGGCCGCCTTGACGAGGCCGAGCGTATGCTGGCTACGCTCGACCAAGCACCGCTTCCGCCCGCGTCCAGGGCCGCCCATGAGTTGGTTGTTGCGGGGATCGCCATTCGGCGTCTCCAGACGAAAGCGGCGCGCGAGGCTCTCACGCGGGCCAGACACGCCGCGAGCGAGGCAGACATCCCTGCGCTCACGGCGGAGGTAGAACGAACATCCCTCCTCCTGATAACGCCCGCAGCGCGCCTGATTGCGCGTGGTGAGGAACGCCCGCTCCTGCTCGAGGAGATCGAAGCGCTCCCGGCGTCCGGTGCGCTTGTTGTGGACGCGTGCCGGAATATCGTGCGGGACGAGCGGCTGGCCGTCCCGCTCGCGACGCGCCCGGTATTGTTCGCGCTTGCCCGTGCGCTGGGCGAAGCCTGGCCTGGAGACGTGCCGAGGGGCACGCTCATCGCACGCGCATTCCGGGGAAAACATGCCGATGAATCCCATCGCGCGCGGCTTCGGGTCGAGATCGGGCGGCTGCGCGCGGAAATCCGGACGCTTGCAGATGTGAAGGCGACGAAGCGAGGCTTTGCGTTGGCGCCGCGCCGGGATTGCGAGATCGCTGTGCTGGTGCCGCCTGTCGAAGAGCAGCATCCGGCGGTGCTCGCCTTTCTCGCCGACGGCGAGTCATGGTCGAGCTCAGCACTTGCGATCGCGCTCGGAGCCAGCCCGCGCACGGTACAGCGGGCGCTCGAGCAGCTTGCCGCAGCAGGCAAGGTGCAGTCTTATGGTCGCGGGCGGGCGCGTCGCTGGATGACCCCGCCCGTGCCGGGATTTCCGACAATATTGTTACTCCCCGGTCCGCTGCCGGGTGATTAAGGTCGGTGCCTGAGCTGAGTTGAAAACCTGAACGACAGGGTGGAATCATGAAAAGATCCGCAGCCGAAATTCTCCGTGAATATGGACCTTTTCCGGGTGCCGAGCAGGTGCACGGCGTCACCTTCGACGGCCGGCACGTCTGGTTTGCGTCCGGAGACAAACTGAACGCCCTCGACCCCGCGAGCGGAGAGACAGTGCGCTCTATTGATGTTGCCGCGCACGCAGGGACCGCCTTCGACGGCGAGCACCTGTTTCAGATTGCCGAGGACCGCATCCAGAAGATCGACCCGAAGACCGGCCGTGTGCTCGCCACGATCCCGGCGCCCGGCGGCGGCGACTCTGGCCTTGCCTGGGCCGAGGGCACGCTCTGGGTGGGGCAATACCGGGACCGCAAGATCCATCAGATTGATCCCGAGACAGGAGCGATTCTCCGCACCATCGAGTCCAGCCGCTTCGTCACGGGGGTCACCTGGGTCGACGGCGAACTCTGGCACGCCACCTGGGAAGGTGACGAGAGCGAGGTCAGGCAAATCGACCCTGAAACGGGAGAGGTCCTGGAAGTGCTCGCTATGCCGGCCGCTGTGGGCGTCTCCGGGCTCGAATCCGATGGCGGCGATCGGCTCTTCTGCGGCGGCGGGAGCAGCGGTAAAGTGCGGGCCATCCGCCGGCCGAGGTGAGACGCGCCGCGGTGCCGGGGACATATGCTGACTAACCCGACGAGTGATCGAACCGACCTCACGGACGACAAACATATCGCGTCAAAAACGCGACCCGAAACACCCAGAAACACAAGGATTTAAGTTAACATCTTCCCCCGCTTGAAAGCGGGGGATTTCCGAGGGGGCGCGAAGCTCCGCCGATCGTTATCGCTTCAACGGAGAGCGGCTGCCCTTCCTCCACGATCATAGACGCCGTGTTCCGACGCAGGATGTTGATTGCAGCATTGTGGTCGGCATGGGCGCGCAAGCCGCATTGGCAACAGCGGAAAGACGCTTGGCTTTCGCGGCTTTCCCTGTCCACGGCGGCGCAGGCCGAACAGGTCTGCGAGGTGTGGCGGGGATCGACCTTGCACAGGTATCCGCCCCGTTCTTCGAGCTTGTCGGCCAACACGGTTTCAAAGCCGTGCCAGCCTTGTTCGAGGATCGCCCGGTTCAGGCCGGCCTTCTGGCAGACGTTGGTTGCGGGCGCGTCCACGGTTCCCCTGGCGCTGCGCGTCATGTTGCGCGTGGCGAGGTCTTCCAGCACGACCGTTGCGAAGCGACGGGCGATATCAAGACTGGCCTTGTGCCGCCAATCCTGCCGGATGCGGGCAGCACGGGCCTGCAAGGCTGCAACGCGGCGGCGGGCCTTGGCGTGACGACTCGACCCGCGCTTGCGCCGCGCCAGAACGCGCTGGGCCCGGCGCTTCCTGCGCTCGATCTCCGCAAGGCCGGCAGGCATCCACCAATGCTCCCCGGTCGAAAGCGTCAGCGTGTTCGCCACGCCCCGGTCGATCCCCACGGCGGGCAAATCGTTTTGCGGGACGGCATGGTCGATTTCGCAGGCGAAGGCGATGTGCCAGCCGTTCGCCGCCAGGCTCACCGTCACATTCATGGTCTTGCCACGCAGGCGCCGCGTGTCGCGGAACTTCACCCAGCCGATCTTGGGAAGACGCGCGGCGGACCACTTGCCGTTCAGGCGCTTGACCTCGATCTCCCGCTGAAAGCGGAAGGCGCCGTTCACGCCCTTCTTGCGGCGCGAGGGATATCCTGCGCGCCCGGCCAAGAAGTTGGCATACGCCTTATCCAGATCGCGCAGGGCCTGCTGCTGGGGCGTCACATGCACGGCGGCAATCCAGTCGAACGCGGCCCGCAGTGCGGTCAATTCCCGCGCCTGGGCGATGTCGTTCAAGCGGTTCCCGGTCTGCCGCCGGTAATGCCGCCACCAGTCCCTGCGCTGCTCCAGCGCCAGATTATAGACCAGCCGCACAACACCCGCGAACTGCCGCAACAGGACTTCTTGTTCGGCGGTCGGAGCGAGCTTGTGCGGAAAGCGCGGTGGATCATGTTACGATTCTATCAATTGCTCCAAGGAGCGCAACCGTGGATCGCACCGGCAGGCATGTCGTCTACATGCTCCATGGTCATTTGGTCTTTGTCACGAAATACCGCCATGACGTTCTGTCAGAACCGGCAATCCGCCACCTGCGGCGCATCTTCGCCAAGCTGTGTCGCGACTTCGAGGCCGGATTGATCGAATGCGACGGCGAGGACGATCATGTTCACCTGCGGGTGCATTACCCTCCGAAGATCGCCCTGTCGAAGCTGGTCAACAGCCTCAAAGGCGTATCCAGCCGACGTCTGCGCGAGAGCCGCCCGGAAATCACCGGGCGCTACCACAAGGGCGTTTTGTGGTCGCCGTCCTCCTTTGTGGCAAGCTGTGGCGGCGCACCGCTCTCGGTGATCGCCGAATATGTCAAATCCCAGCGCGAAGTGGCCCAAGGCCGCTCTCGCGTTCCTCCCCGGCCTGAACGCCGGGGTATCCCGCGAGGTTCACGATGATTTAGCGAGAACTGGCTTGGAATCTGGATTCTCACATGATTTCAAATGCTTAAGCTAGAGGTGCTCGCAATTGGTCTGTTTTTCCGATCGTGAGCGACCGTGGATGCCACCTTGCACCTTGGCTTTGGGTCACAGTCACCAGCTACGCAAAACGGCACTCATCTTCGCTTCCGGGGCCCTAATCCGGACCTTCAGCGGTTTTATATCTGCCGCGAAAGCAGCATGCCTTTGCCGTTGCTCAGGAACGTTTCAGCCTGGGCAAGACGAGCTGCATGGCGAAGGGTTGTTCCGGTCCCCTCAACGAAGTTCCTGGCATTCGATCAGTTCAATCCGACCCTTGCCCTTGATTTCTACGAAGCCCAGTGAGCGCCCGCGACCCCGCTCGCGTATGCGATGCCACGTGACCCCGCTGGTCGCTACGGTCCCAGGGTTAGCATGGGCTGCGATCCGGGAGGCCATATTTACCGTGTCGCCCCACAGGTCGAACACGTATTGCCGTTGTCCGATGATTCCCGCCACAACCGGACCGAATTGAACGCCGACTCGCACTTCCCATTTGGGCTCGATGCGGCGTGATGCCGTCACCATGTCGAGCCCGCATTGCAAGCTGGCAAAAACCGGATCTGGCATGCGATCAAACAGGCCGGCCGTAGCCATAAAAGCGTCGCCGATAGTCTTGATCTTCTCCATTCCATGCTGACGGACGATTCGTTCATATTCGCCGATCAGCGCCTGAAGATCCTCCACGACTTTCTCCGGCGGATTCTCATCGCAATAGGCTGTGAAGCCAACGATATCACAGAATAGCACCGCGACTTCATTGTATCGGCGGGGCCGGACCTCATTGGTCGCTTTGAGCTCGCGCACCGCGCCGGCGGGTAGGATGGCGTACAGAAGCTCGTCGGCTCGGCGCTTTTCGTTTTCGATTTGCTGCGTATATACCGCCTCTTGGTCGCGCAGCCTCTTCTTTTCCAGGCACGCGGCCACGCGGGCACGCAGCAGAACCGCGTTGAACGGTTTTGCCAGATAATCCTCGGCGCCGAGGCTGATGCAGCGCGCCACATTGTCGATCTCATCGACCGCCGATATCATGACAACCGGAATGTTGCGCAGCGTTGTGTCGGCTTTCAGGTGCTCGAGCACCTGGTAGCCGTCCATTTCCGGCATCGTAATGTCGAGCAGCACCAGGTCGAACGGTCTCGTTACCAGCATTTCGAGGGCCTCCCGTCCATTGCTGGCGCATGCAACATTCCGGTAGCCTTCTCGCTTCAACCGCTCGGTCAGCGTAAAGCGATTGTCCTCGTTATCATCGACGACAAGCAGGGCAGGTCCAACCTCACTCATGGCATCGACTCCTTTGGGAGCAGGGCCTTGATCTTTCCAAGCAGGCGCGCGAAGTCGACGGGCTTGGTATCGAAGTCATCGCACCCGGCCGCCAGTGCTGCTTCGCGGTCGCCAGCCATCGCGTGCGACGAGAGTGCGATCACGGGAATACCCCGCGTCTCAGCCAATGCCTTGAGACGTCTTGTCGCCTCCCAGCCGTCGAGGACGGGAAGGCTTAAGTCCATCAGGATGAGCGCCGGGGCGTCCGATCGTGCACGCGCCACGCCTTGATCGCCATTGGTGGCGACGACTACCTCGTAGCCTTTGCGTCTTAGCCGCGCGGACAGCATGTAGATGTTGTCCTCATTGTCCTCGACATAGAGGATCCTAACCATCACGGCGATCCTTGTCAGGTGAGCTTCGTTTGACAATGTATCGAGCAACCATCTTGCGCAATTCCTCCAGAAGCTCGTTGCGGCTGAAGGCGGTCTTGGCGAGCACGCGCTCGACGCCACCGTTCAAACGCCGGTGGTCTTCCTTGCCAAGGGTCGCCGCCGTTACAACCACGACCGGCATCGCCTTGAAGGCAGGCTGCTTTCGCAGTTCGACAAGGAACTCGAAGCCGTCCATTTCCGGCATGATGAGGTCGAGAATGATCAGGTCCGGAGGCGCGCGGATGAGCCGTTCCAGCGCGACCCGGCCATTCTCGGCCTCGTCCACATCGCAACCCTCGGTGCTCAATATGCGACGCCATTGCTGGCGCGTGTTCTCATCATCTTCGACGATCAGAACACGAAGCGCCGGGCTGGGCGCGCCCGACCAGAATTTGGCGATCAGTTTCCGGAGCGCGTCGCGGTCGATCGGCTTCATCAAGTAATCGGCGGCACCGAGTGCGTACCCTCGATTCCTCTTATCGGCCATGGTGAGCATCACCACGGGGATACTCGCGAGCTCAGGATCCGCCTTCAGTTCCTGCAGGACGCTCCAGCCGTCGCAACCCGGCATGAGCACGTCAAGGGTGATGAGCGCTGGCTTCACCTGCCGGGCCAGATTAAGGCCTTCGGCACCGTCCCTGGCCGTCACTACATCGCAACCCTCGCGGGCAAGAAAGCGGCGCATCTGGTCCCGCACCGCCTTATCGTCATCAACGACGAGGACCACGTTCGAGACGAGGCCAAGGTTATCGTCAGCGGCGACCCCGGTGCCAAGGGCCGGCTTTTCTTCCAGCGTGGGGCCTGCGTCGATTGCCGACGGCAGCCACACCGTGAACTTGGTACCGGCGCCGGGAGTGCTGTCCACAGTGATCTGGCCATCCATCGCGCGGCACAGGCGTTGGCTGATGGCAAGCCCTAGCCCAGTGCCGCCGTACTTGCGGGTGGTGGAACTGTCGGCCTGACTAAACTCCTGGAACAGGTTCGTCATCTGCTGCGGCGTCATACCGATGCCAGTGTCGGCGACGGTGAATATCACGCCACCGCCTCCATCATGCTTCGCGCAGGTCGCCCCAATCGTCACTTGGCCGTTCTCCGTGAACTTGCAGGCGTTACTCAACAGGTTGAGGAGGATCTGGCGCACCCGAAGCTGATCGGCGCGCATGCTGCCAATGTCATCCGGGCAGTGGATGATGATCCGGTTGTGGTTTTTCTGCGCAAGGGGCTGCGCGGTTGTGGCGGCATCTTGAACCATTCCTGCGATATCGAACTCCTCGATATGCAATTCCAGGCGGCCGGCCTCGATCTTTGACAGATCGAGGACCTCATTAATGAGCTTGAGCAGATGCTTGCCGGCGCGCGAGACCCGCTGAAGCGGTTCGATCAGTTCGTCCTGGCCGGCTTCGCTCGCATCTTCCTGCAGCATTTCGGTAATGCCCAGGATGGCGTTCAGCGGCGTGCGCAACTCGTGGCTCATGCTGGCAAGGAACTTGCTCTTGGCCTGGGTCGCCGCCATGGCCGCGTCGCGGGCAATCTCGAGCTCCGTTTCATGCCTCTTAAGCTTGCTGATATCGGTGTAGACCGCGACCGTGCCGCCGCCGGTAATGCGCCGCTCGTTTACCTGAACCCAGTGGTCATGGCTGCGATGTTGAACCAGCGTCTGCTTAGGGTTGCAGTGCGCCTCAAGCCGCGCGGCGAGCCATTCCTCCTCCCGACCTTTCGCATCCTCGACGAGGCCCTGTTCCACCGCCTTGCGGACAATCGTCTCAAACTGCGCACCCGGCACGACGGCATCGGCTATGCCGGGATAGAGGATTTCCCTATAGCGGCTGTTGCACAGAACAAGTCGGTCCTCAGCATCGTAAAGGGCGAAGCCCTCGGAGATGCTCTCGATTGCATCGACGAGTCGCTGGCGCGCTTCGGCGACCTCACGCAGGTTTTTTTCCTCGACCTCGACCGCAGTGTCACGGAACAACAGAAGCGCCTTGGCCATGCGGCCGATCTCGTCGCGGCCGGTGGCAGGCAGTGGTGCTCGAAGATTGCCGCCGGCGATGGCAAGCATGCTTTGGCTCAGCCCCGACAAGCGGGCAAGAAGATTGCGGTCGACATACAACCATACGATCAGAACCGAACTCAGGAGGCTCAGAACGGCTGAGCCAAGAACAACACCGGTACCGTATCGCTGGACGGTCGCAGCTTCACGACCAGCCTCGGTGATGTCACGGTTAGCCGCAGCAACCAGGCGATCCACGGCAAGGGTCAAATTACGCGAGAGCTGAGCGTTCTCGACCAATAGCTCCCCGCCGTTTGCGAGTAATGCGAGCTCATCCTCACGCGCTTGTGCAATGCTCTTCGGGCCGTCGATCAGCCCCTTGAACTCGTCAACGCGCTGGCGGAACCGCGTCCGCAGCTTCTCATCGATCTCCGATGTTACCGCCGCAAGCGACTCGACCGAGCGGCGCAGCGGAAACGACATCACCGCTAGGTCGCCGGGCGTCGGCGCAACGGCCGTTTTGAGCAGCGCTTCGTTGATCGCGGAAATCTCCCTTTGGGCCTTTTGTTGCGGGATGTAGGCGGAAATTGCCTGCGCAAGCTCTGTTGTTGCCGCCGCGCGTGCTTCGGGTGGTACGGCGGCATCCGCCACGGTTACACGCCACTGGGGGACCTTGGAGTTCATCACGAGGATGCCGGGTGCCACAAGACGCTCGCTTGCGATTGTCGTAGCCGACAAACGGCCCAGCAGTTCCTCTTTGCGTGCAACCACACCGAGGCGAGCGGCGACAAGATCGTTGAGAGCGTTGAGATTGCGCCTCAGGCCAATCACTGCGGCTTCGATCTCAGCCACCGCCGCCGTGCTTGCCGCGGTGCCTTTGAGCGCGGCGAGCAACTCTTCGAGGCGCGACATCTCCACGCCGATCGCAGTCGAGACCTCGTTGTGCTGAACCGTGCTGGTCGTAGCAAGTACGGCCGGCGTAGTGGCGGCGACCCGCTCAGCTTGGCGGGAGAGCTCGAGCGATGCAAGCGCCGACGGGACCCGTCGCTCCGTGATCCTCTCGACGACCTCGCCCACTTGCAGGAAGGCATACACGGCTGCAGCGGTTGCGAGCACCGCGAAGGTGCTGATACCAAAGAAAGCGAAGAGTAAGCGGCCACGTATGCCGAGACGTTCAAACATCGCGGCGACCCATCGATCCGGCTGATGTGGTCAACATGGCCCGCACAGCTTTTTCTCGAACGCGATCCGCAGTGATCAGCGTTGCGTTATTCCAATGGCACGTATTCGCCACCCTTCCAGATATACCATACCCAGCTCTGAACCGTGAGGTCGCCCTTGTCGTCAAAGTCGATACGGCCCAATACCGTATCAAACGAGTGGCCGCGCAATGAAGCAATCACCTTGCGCACCTCCAGCGAACCGGCTTCCTTGAGCGCCTGCGCCCAGGCCTGAACGGCGCCGTAGCTCAGCAGCGTATAGCCTGCGGGTTCGAAGTTTTCTGCACGGAACCGTTCCACCACCGGGGCCGCTTCGGGGGTCCGCCGGGCGTCCGCGGAGAACGTGAAGAGGGTTCCCTCAGCGGCTGGACCGGCGATCAGCGCAAATTCCTCGGTCGCCAGGGCATCGCCTGAGATGAACTGAACCGCGTAGCCTTGATCGTGTGCAGCGCGAACCATCAACGCCACTTCAGCATGATAACCGCCGACATATACCACGGCCACTTTTGCAGCCTTTAGTGCAGCAATTTCAACCGAATAGTCATTCTTCGCAGGACTGTACGCCTCGTAGATCGTGTCGATCACGCCCCGCTTGTTCAACTGCTTTTTGGTCTCATCGGCAAGGCCCCTGCCATAGGTGGTGCCATCATGAAGGATCGCAATTTTCTTGTTGCCCCAATGATCGGCCAGATAGTTGCCGGCGACGACGCCTTGCGCATCGTCGCGACCAATGACGCGAAACACGTTGGCACGGCCTTGCTCGGTCAGCAGCGGATTGGTCGAGCCCGGTGAAATCTGCAGAACTCCCGCCGCCTCATACACCTTTGATGCCGGGATCGAGGCGCCAGAGCAGTAGTGCCCGACGACGAGAACCACACCGTCAGCCACGAGTTTTTTGGCGACGGCCACCGCTTGCTCTGGATCGCAGAAGTCGTCGACCGCGATGAGCCGCACCCGCTGGCCCAGAACGCCGCCCGCCGCATTGATATCGGCCACGGCCATCTCTGCGCCACGCTGCCCCTGTTCGCCGATCCACGCGAGCCGTCCGGTCATCGCGGCTGAAACGCCGATCAGAACCTCAGCGTGCGCGGAATAACTGACCGCGGCTGCAAGCGCGAAAACTGCGACGGCGATTCGGTGCATGAAACAGCCTTCCGCCTTGATACCAATCTTGTGCACGAGAGCGGTACCGCAACTGCGCAGCGGGGCGCCTCTGTCATGATGTGGCACTCGCGACCCGCCGCGATCAGCAATCTGCTGTTCCAGCGGCGCCTAGTCGCCATGCCTCAAAATATACCATGCGGCGCTGAGGAGTGATATGGCCTTTGGTGTCGATGGCGTTGAGCAGGGCACGTTCATGGCGAGCACATGAGCGGCTCCGTCGCAAAGAGGGCCGGCAGCGGGGCTTGCCGAGCGGATTGCCGAAATTCGCGACGTCTGTCGTATGGTGGGCACTTGCATGAAGCGATGAAGTGGAAGCCGCGATGAGGGAGGCGGCGAAAAAGGGACTGCCAAAACCCGCCATTATCTGAGACAATTAGGCGGGGAGGATTACCTCTACAGCTCGCTCAGCCGCAGAGGGCGGTTTCGAATCTGTATCCCGTCGAAACATCCTTAGATCCTGCCCCGTCCGCAGCGATGAGTCGGCTGTCGGCAAGCATCTAGCGAACATCTTTCATTGTTCAGCAAACGCGAGCCAGGAGCACTTCACATGGTAACGTGGAAACCCGATCCAAGTTTTTATCCGTCACCGCGAATGGCCATGAAGGCTGCGCCGGAGACACTTGCCTATGTCGTCGCCTTCGATCCGACGCGAGCGGTTCCCGACGAGCTCACGGTCGTCGATGTCGATCCTCAATCAGCCTCCTATAGTCAGATCATCACATCGCTCGCGATGCCTAATGTCGGTGACGAGCTGCATCATTTCGGCTGGAACGCCTGTTCATCCTGCCTTTGCCCGAATGCGCCGCATCCGCATGCAGAGCGCCGCTATCTGGTGGTGCCCGGATTGAAATCCTCGCGTATCCATATCATCGACACCAAGCCCGATGGCCGCAGGCCATCGATCGTCAAGGTCATCGAACCCGGCGAAGTCGCCGACCGGGCCGGCTACTCCAGGCCTCATACCGTTCACTGCGGACCAGAAGGGATCTATGTCGCAGCACTTGGCAATGCCGAGGGTAAGGGACCGGGCGGCGTGTTCCTCATGGATCACGAGACATTCGAGGTGCGCGGCCAGTGGGAGATGGATCGCGGACCGCAACAGCTTTCCTATGACGTCTGGTGGCATCTGGGCCACGACACACTCGTCACCAGCGAGTGGGGCACGCCGGATACGTTCGAAAACGGCCTGATCCCGGAAATCCTGCTCGGCGCGAAATACGGCCGCCGTCTGCACTTCTGGGATCTGCATAAGCGCAAGCACCTGCAGACGATCGATTTTGGTGACAAGTATCAGCTCGTATTCGAACTTAGACCCGCGCATGACCCGACCAAGGCCTATGGTTTTGTCAACTGCGTTCTCAGTCTTGAGGACCTCTCCTCCTCGATATGGGTCTGGCACCGTGACGGCACCCAGTGGGCGGTGACAAAGGTGATCGACATTCCGGCGGAGCCCGCCGATCCAGACCTGTTGCCGCCGATGCTGAAGGGTTTCAATGCCGTGCCACCACTCGTCACCGACATCGACCTTTCGATGGATGACAGATTTCTCTACGTGTCCTGCTGGGGAACCGGCGACCTGCATCAGTACGATGTTTCCGATCCGTTCAAGCCGAAGCTGACAGGCAAGGTTCGGATCGGCGGCATCGTTTCGCGTGCTTCACATCCAGGATCGAAGAATGGCGCGCTGAATGGCGGCCCGCAGATGGTTGAGATCAGCCGCGATGGTCGCCGTGTCTATTTCACCAACTCTCTCTACGGTGCGATCGACGAGCAGTTCTATCCCGATGGTGTCTCTGGCTGGATGGTGAAGCTTGCCGCGGAGCCTGACGGCGGCATTGCATTCGACGAGAAATTCTTCGTCGAATGGCCAAAATCGCATCGCCCGCACCAGGTCCGCCTCCAGGGTGGGGATTGCTCGTCAGATTCATATTGTTATCCGTAAGAAGCGAAGGTTAGCCGAATGAGGCGCCTATGAACGAACTCTGGCCATGGATATTGCTGGCGGGACTAGGAGCCTTTCATGGTCTCAACCCGGCGATGGGATGGCTGTTTGCCGTGGCGCTTGGCGTTCACCGGCAGAGTTCTGCCGCCGTGGTTCAGGCAGTGCCCGCCATCGCCGTCGGACACGCCGTATCGATAGCACTGGTGGCTGGAGCCCTGGTCGCGGCCGGCCTCTTCGTGGACCAGGCTGCCGTGCGCACGGTTGCTGGAGCCGGCCTCATAGGCTGGGCTGTGTGGCATCATTTCGTCGGACACGGGCGTCGCGTTCGTATCGGCATGCGCACGGGGCTTGCCGGCCTGGCGTTCTGGTCGTTCCTGATGGCGACGGCCCATGGGGCCGGACTGATGATCCTGCCAGCGTTGATACCACTTTGTCTCGCGGATTCACCATTGCGCGAAATCGGTGGGGATGGGTCTGCCGCCATCGCGATCGCCGCGGTCGGCGTCCATACACTTGCGATGTTGGCGGTTACAAGCCTCGTTGCCCTGGCGGTCTATCGCTGGATCGGGCTCGAGATATTGCGCAGCGCCTGGCTCAACGTAGATCTCGTATGGACGCTGGTACTGCTTGGCACCGGTTCCGTGCTGCTGATCGTCTAGCGAAGACGAGAAAGTTCTTCGATCAGCTTCGCATCGCAAGCGGGACCAAGAGGCGAAGATAACTCTACGTCGTTGACATAATTATCTGTCGCGTGCCCTTCGACGCCACCTTCTCGAGCGCACGTGTTTGGACGAGAGGTCGGTTCACGACGTGGGAATAATCAGATAGCGAAATATGATTTACTTGAAAAAGCGTGATTGTCGAGGGAACCTGGATTCTTCCGCTGTCAGTCCGATGAAGATGGACCTTGTGATTCGAACGCGTCGTTGATGGCGTCGATCAGCAAGGCGGCCGGAAACGGCTTCCGTAGATAGGCGATGCAACCTGCTTGTGTCGCCTCAACTTTCAGGGTGTCGTCTTCGAGAGCAGTGATGAAGATCACCGGAACGCCGGAGCCAGACTCCTTCAATCGGCGTTGCAGCTCGATCCCCGACATGCCGCCCAGATCAACATCCAGAACAAGGCATTCCACATTGCTTCCCACATCGCGACCGAGAAACGATTCCGCCGACGTATACTCCTCCGCCAGAATTCCGTGGGCATTCAGCAGCCGCAGGACGCTTCTTCGCATACTTGCATCGTCCTCAACGATCGCCACCGTGCGGCGCAGGCTCTCCAACTTGTGCCTCTCTTTCGCTCGTGTGGAGGATGTTCGGCTCGTGCATATGACTGTAGGCCTTCCACGGTACGTCGGATATTGTCCTAAGGGGAAACGGCACGCTCATGAACGCTGCAGCGGTCTCGCGTCGGGATCGAGGAGGCCGGTTCTCTCGGCGATGGACACCGCTTCGGCCAACGAACGAACCCCAAGTTTTTCCATGATACTGTGCCGATGGGCCTTCACGGTCCTCTCGGAGGTGCCAAGGGCATAGGCGATTTGCTTGTTGAGGTGGCCGCGCACGATCAGGCCGAAGACCTCGGCTTCGCGAGGGGTCAACCCAGCCACCAGAACCTGAAGCGCGCGAATACGGTCGTGCTCTTCACGCCGCTTTTCGTATTTGACCAGCGCTCGTTGGATCACCTCCAACAGAATATTGCCGGACGCCGGCTTCTCCAGAAAATCTTCCGCGCCGGCCTTCATTGCACTGACGCTAGCCCTTATGTCGCCTTGGCCTGTGAGATACACGATCGGCAACAGGGGCGCTTTCTCCAAAAGGCGGTCCTGCAGTTCCCGACCGCTCAACCCAGGCAGTTGGAGGTCGAGGAGGACGCAACCAGGCTCGGTGGCGGGCAACTGCGCGAGAAACTGATCGCCTGATTCGTAGAGAGCCACGCGGAAACCTGACGCCGACAGCAGCCGTCCGACTGCTGTCCGGAAAGATTGGTCGTCATCGACGATGTGAACGACGGCTTCCAATTGATTTATCCGCTTCGGGCAAGAGGCAGCACAACACGAAAAACAGCTCCGCCCTCGGGGCGGTTGTCGGCCCAGATCTTGCCGCCATAGGTTTCGACTATCGCGCGCGCGATGGAAAGGCCGAGCCCTGTCCCGGTCGGCTTTGTAGTATAGAACGGCTCGAAAACACAGGCGAGCTGTTCGTCAGGGATACCGCGGCCCGTATCGGAAATCGACAGCTCGACCTGGGATTCCTTCGTCAGCGTTGTCTCAAGCACGAGCCTTCTTTCAGTCGCTACCATCTCCAGCATCGCGTCCATGGCGTTGGTCGCGAGGTTGAGAATAACCTGCTGGACATGGATCTTGTCGGCTCTGACCGGCAGCTCCCGTGCAGCCCGGTTGGAACTGACAACAACACCCTTCCGCTCGGCTTCGCCGCGGAGGATCAGTATGGCCCTGGTCGTCACTTCATTGAGGTCGAACTCCTGCCAGTCAATCTCGCTTCTTTTCTTAAGCAGGCCTCTCATCCGGGAAATGATATCGCCGGCGCGTTGATCGTCGTCTTGAATGTCTATCAGGATCTGCTCGATCAGCTTGAGATCGGGCCTCTCGGATCGAAGAATGATTGCAGCCGCTTCCGCGTTGCTGCGGATGGCACCCAGCGGCTGGTTGAGTTCGTGCGCGATCGAGGCGGACAGCGCGCCGGCTGTCGCGGACTGATTGAGATGAACCACTTCGAGGAGACGGCGGCGCGATTCGAACTCCGCCTTCCGGCGGCGGCGGCGTTCGATAAGCAGACCGGTGATGACGATCCCCTGTGTCGTGATGACGGCAAGTGCCGCAACCACGGCGAACCAGTATTGCTCCCAGAAGGTCGGTTCCCTGAACATCTGGACCGTGCCTGGAGGAAGTTTCTTCTCCGGCAGTCCCCAGCGCTGTAGTTGCCTCGCGTCTGCGATATAGGTCTGGGGAGACTCGACGTTGGAGATCGGCTTGCCGGCGAGAGCGTCGAGTGCCAGGTCCGCCACGGTCATGCCCAACGACTCGAACGTTACAACGTTGCCACCGACAACGCCGTAATCGATGTAGGTGGGATACGGACCGTATATCGGAGCGCTGGCAGTCCGCGATATTTGTCTGATCGCTTCACGCGGAATGAAATTGCGGCCGGCACTATCTTTGAAAATCGTCAGCGCGAGGACGATGCTGTCACGGGGAAACTCCGCGGCCCGCTTGGTGAATTCGTCGATCGTCAGGTCCTCCAGGTAGGTCGTTTCGTAGTCCTTGGAGAATGCCGCAAGGTCGGCCCGCGCCGTAGCGAGCCACCACCGATCGAATTCTGATGATCCTCCGATAATGAAGAGATAACGCGCCTCGGCCTGAAGTCCGCGCGCCATCTCCGCAGTCTTTAAGATGTCAAACTCGGTGAAGGCACCGATCACATCGCTGGGCAAGTCTATTTTTTCGGCGGTGGAGCTACTGAAGCCTGCGTGGATTATTTTTGCATTCTCTGCAAGCTGCTTGCGGTTTGCAACGATGAACCTTGCCGACTGCTCGCCGAGCGCAACGACCACATCAGGACGACGATCAGCATATTTGGCGGAAAGATATCGAGCCATACGATCAACGTGGGCGCTTTCCGGAAATCTCGAAAGGTCGAGAAATTCGGAGAAAAGATCGATCTTTCCTTGGGTGGCATCCAGCAGTCGCTTTCTCACGGCCTCTCCGGCGGCGGTCGTCGCTGCTATTCGTTCATCGTATGGGTAGAGAACTAGAACACGGGGAACCCGGCTCACGGTCTCCATGGGCACGGATGGCATCGAAGCGACCATTACGAGGAAAAAGCAACAGAGGGCCGCACACCGACCGAGCCGGTCCGATCGAAACGCCCACTTGCGCCCCAAGCCCATAGCCTTCCCCCAGAAAAAGCTAATCGACAAATAGCAGTTAAGCCAAGTCGCATCGACCTTGCAACCGCTTAAATATATTTCAAGAAGCTTATAAAAATCCATGGTTGCCCGAAGGTACAATATCGGCGCGGATTGCCGTTCGGTAAGGTGCGAGCCATGAGTGTGTCCTTGACCATCCACAACGGATGCTCAGGCTGGATGCCATTCCCGCTGAAGGGCGTCCACAAATTGAAATTGCTCCAGTTGTTTCGATTGAATTCAGAGTGAATACGCGACCGGCGGCGCTCGGTTGCCGTCGTGCGTTTGGATGAATCATCGTTCAGCCGGAAATCACACGGGAGGAACTCAAGATGAAGCGCAGGATAAGCTATGGAATTGGAGCAGTGGCTGCTTCAACCGTTTTTTGGTCTACAGCATCGCCCCTGCACGCCCAGGAAGCGCCAGCAAAGCCCAACATTCTGTTCATCGTTTCGGACGACACAGGCTACGGTGATCTCGGGCCCTATGGCGGCGGGGAGGGCCGCGGCATGCCGACGCCGAACATCGACAAGCTGGCGGACGAAGGCATGACCTTCTTTTCCTTCTACGCCCAGCCGAGTTGCACACCTGGCCGCGCCGCGATGCAGACCGGACGTATTCCAAACCGAAGCGGCATGACGACGGTTGCCTTCCAAGGCCAGGGTGGCGGCCTGCCTGCAGCTGAATGGACATTGGCGTCGGTGCTGAAGCGCGGCGGCTACCAGACCTATTTCACGGGCAAGTGGCACCTTGGCGAGGCAGACTACGCGTTGCCGATCGCGCAGGGCTATGACGAAATGAAATATGTCGGCCTCTATCATCTCAACGCCTACACCTACGCCGATCCCACCTGGTTCCCCGATATGGACGCGGAAACTCGGGCCCTATTCCAGAAGGTGACGAAAGGCTCGCTGTCCGGCAAGGCTGGCGGCGAGGTTAAGGAAGATTTCAAGATCAACGGCCAGTACGTCGACAAGCCCGTGATCGACGGCAAGCCGGGTGTCGTAGGCATCCCGTACTTCGATGGTTATGTCGAGAAGGCGGCGATTGAATTCCTCGATGCGGCCGCCAGCAAGCCGGATCAGCCGTTCTTCATCAACGTCAACTTCATGAAGGTGCACCAACCAAACCTTCCAGCCCCGGAGTTCCAGCACAAATCCATCTCGAAGAGCAAGTATGCGGACTCAGTCGTGGAACTCGACACCCGTATCGGCAGGATCATGGACAGGCTGCGCGAAACCGGCATGGACAGGAACACGCTGGTTTTCTATACGACTGACAACGGCGCCTGGCAGGACGTCTATCCGGATGCCGGGTACACGCCCTTCCGCGGCACCAAGGGCACCGTGCGCGAGGGCGGCAATCGTGTTCCCGCGATCGCCGTATGGCCTGGCAAGGTCAAACCTGACGTCAAGAACCACGACATCGTTGGCGGTCTCGATCTGATGGCGACCTTCGCCGCCATCGGCGGGGTGCCGCTGCCCGACAAGGACCGCGAAGACAAGCCCATCATCTTCGATAGTTACGACATGTCGCCGATCCTGCTCGGCAACGGCAAGTCGGCGCGCAAGGAATGGTTCTACTTTACTGAGAACGAATTGACGCCCGGTGCCGCGCGCGTCGGCCACTACAAGGCCGTGTTCAACCTGCGCGGTGACAACGGACAGGCGACCGGCGGCCTGGCCGTCGATACGAACATGGGCTGGAAGGGTGCCCAGTCCTACGTCGCCATCGTACCGCAGGTGTTCGATTTATTGCAGGACCCGCAGGAGCGCTACGACGTATTTATGAACAACTATACAGAGCACACCTGGTCCCTAGTTTCCATTTCCGCGGCGATCAAGGACCTTATGAAGACCTATGTCCAGTATCCGCCGCGCGAGCTGCAGAGCATGGGCTACGACGGCCCGCTCGAGCTCTCCAAGTACCAGATGCTGCAGTCGGTACGGGATCAACTCGAGAAGCAGGGTGTCAACATTTCCGCTCCGACCGGAAACTAGATGCCTTTGGCGGCCCTGGAGAAAGCCGGGGCCGCCGGCAGGACTCTACAGTCCAAGCGACCCGATTGCTGACCGGCTCAGTGCGAAATTGGGCGACGTGGCAGTTGGGCAGTTTCAACGAGGGCGCAGGTCGCCGGTCTGCCTCGGGCAGTTGGGAGGAATTTGAACAATGTATAGATTTAAAGACGCCTGGCTTGGTCTTTTGGGTTCGGCTTTTGCCGCGATAGCAGCGATCGACCCCTTGGCGGCACAGGAAAAACCCAACATCGTCGTCATTATGGCAGACGACGTCGGCATCTGGAACATCGGCGCCTATCACCGCGGCATGATGGCCGGGCGCACGCCGAACCTCGACAAGATCGCCGCCGAGGGCATGCTGTTCACCGACTATTACGCCGAGGCGAGCTGCACGGCTGGTCGCGCGGCCTTCGTTACCGGCGAGCTTCCAATCCGCACCGGCATGACCACTGTCGGTCAAGCCGGTGCCACTGTCGGCCTGCCGGCAGAAGCAATGACCATCGCGACGGCGCTCAAGGACTTGGGCTACGCCACGGGGCAATTCGGCAAGAACCATCTCGGCGACCGCAACGAGTACCTGCCCACGGTCCACGGCTTCGACGAGTTCTTCGGCTATCTCTATCACCTCGATGCCATGGAAGACCCGTCGCACCCGAACTACCCGCAGGATCTGCTGGACAAGGTCGGCCCACGCAACATGATCCACAGCTTTGCCACCGAAACCGACGATGCAACGGTAGACCCGCGCTGGGGCAAGGTCGGCAAGCAGAGGATCGAAGACGCCGGCACTCTCTATCCGGACCGGATGGAGACTGTGGATGAAGAAATCCGCGACATCGCGTTCAAGTGGCTCGACAAGGCGAAGGCGGACAACAAGCCGTTCTTCCTGTGGCTCAATCCCACGCGCATGCATATCGTGACCCATCTGTCGCCCAAATACGAGGCTTTGCGCAATTCAGAGAACGGCTGGTCGCTTCAGGAAGCGGGCATGGCCCAGCTCGACGACATAGTGGGCGCGACCATGCAGAAGTTGAAGGACATGGGCGTGGACGACAACACGATAGTCGTGTTCACGACCGACAATGGGACCGAGACCTTCACCTGGCCCGACGGTGGCAACACGCCGTTCAGGGGGCAAAAAGGCACCGTCTATGAAGGCGGCTTCCGCGCGCCCGCAATGATACGCTGGCCCGGCAAAGTGCCTGCCGGCTCGGTCGAAAATGGCATCATCTCCGGCCTCGACTGGTTCCCCACTTTCGTTGCCGCTGCCGGCAACCCGAACATCAAGGAGGAACTGCTGAAGGGCAAAACTATCGGCGACAAAACCTACAAGAACCATCTCGACAGCTACAATCAGATGGACTTGGTCACCGGCAAGGGACCCTCAGCCAGGCAAGAAGTCTTCTATTTTGGCGAGAGCACTCTCGGAGCGGTGCGCGTGGGCGACTACAAGTATCGTTTCATTGACCAGCCCCATGGTTGGATCGGCGTCAAGAACCAGCTCAACGCACCCAACCTGACAAACCTGCGCCTCGATCCTTTCGAGCGTTTTGGCGATCCGGAAAACGGCACGCTGGATGGCGCGCAAGGCTCTTTCATGGGCTGGTTCGTGTATGAATTCTGGCGGTTCGTGTTCGTCCAGCAAGAGGTGGCTAAGCTCGCCCAGACGGCAATCGAGTATCCGCCGCTGCAGAGGGGCGCAAGCTTCAACCTCGACGCTGTGAAGGCGCAGATCGAGGCAGCAGTCAAGCAACGCCAAGGGCAGTAGCACAGTGTCAATCTGCGCGGCTGATCGCTCCTTGCGATCGGCCGCCAACATAACAATACGGAGTCTCCCATGCTCGCGAAGTATGATCTCCCCCAACTGATCCGCCGCGTCATACTGGCTGCCGCCGCGGCTCTGCTCGTCGCCCCCCTCGCTCTCGCCCAGACCGATCCTCTTCCCTCCTGGAGCGACACCGCCCCGAAGGCGGGCGTCGTCGCCTTCGTCGAGAAAGTGACGAAGGCGGGTTCGCCCGAATTCGTCCCGGAATCCGAGCGCATCGCCGTGTTCGACAACGACGGCACGCTTTGGGCCGAGCATCCGATGTACACGCAGCTCGCCTTTGCGCTCGACCGCGTGAAGGTACTTGCACCGGCGCATCCGGAATGGAAGGACACGCAGCCGTTCAAGGCGGTGCTCGAAGGCGACATGAAGATGCTTGCCGCATCCGGCGAAAAGGGCCTCGTGGATCTCATCATGACGACCCACGCGGGAATGACCAGCGACGACTTTAAGAAGGTCGTTACCGATTGGCTTTCGGGTGCGCGTGATCCGAAGTTCAAGCGCCCCTACACCGAACTCGTTTATCAGCCGATGATCGAACTGCTCGCCTATCTTCGGGCCAACGGCTTCAAGACCTTCATAGTCTCGGGTGGTGGTGTCGAGTTCATACGGCCGTGGGCGGAGCAAGTCTACGGCGTCCCGCCCGAGCAGGTTATCGGCTCGTCGATCAAGACCGAGTTCAGGATGCGCGACGACACGCCGACCTTGTACCGCCTGCCGCAAGTCAACTTCATCGACGATAAGGCAGGCAAGCCAGTTGCGATCAACGAGTATATCGGCCGCCGGCCGATTGCCGCCTTCGGCAATTCCGACGGTGATCTGGAAATGCTGCAATGGACGACGATGGCCGGTGGGCCTGCGCGTTTCGGCATGCTCATTCATCACACAGATGCGGAACGCGAATATGCCTACGACCGTGAAACTGAGTTCGGCCGCCTTGACAAGGCGCTTGATGCGGCAGCGATCACCGGTTGGACCGTGGTCGACATGAAGGCCGACTGGAAGCGGATTTTCCGGGAGAAGTAGCAGTGCGTATCCGCTGATTTTCAGCGGGGCCCTTGTGGGGTGCCATTCACGATGGGAGGTTTGGTGAAGGTAGGTTCGATGAAAGCGGCGCGTTTGTCGGCAAATCCTTCGTCCAACGCCTTTGATCGCGCGTTGTCGCCCGATGCGCGAGTTCTGCCAGGACGGTGGATGCGGAACGTTCGATTGCATTTTCGCATCGGGCGCACTGCAATTCTCCACGCAGCTTTTTCGCTGTGCCTGCCTACGCTCGCCGGACAGACCCTTGCGGAGGAGATGGCTCCGGCATCCGCCGCAGATCCGCGAATTTTCATCCACGACGGATTCGTGGACGAAAAGACCTGTGCATCCTGTCATGGCGCACAGGCTGCCGCCTTCGCCAAGTCGCACCACGCCAAGGCGATGGCACTCGCCAATGACAGAACGGTGCGGGGCAATTTCAACGATGTCCGGTTCCATCACGACGGCATCGTCACGAGCTTTTCTCGCCGCAGCGGCCGCTTCTTCGTCCGGACCGAAGGGCCGGATGGCAAGCAGGAGGAATTCGAGGTCAAATACACCTTCGCCTATGCGCCTCTGCAGCAGTATCTGGTCGATCTGGGCGGCGGCAGGCTGCAGGCTCTCGACATTGCCTGGGATACCAGCAAGCAGGAATGGTTCTGGCTTGGCGAAGGCACGCCGCCAAAACCGGGCTCGACATATCATTGGACAGGTCCGTTCTACCGGTGGAACCGCACCTGCATCGACTGTCATTCGACCGATCCCCGTCGCAACTTCCAGCCGGAGACGAATGACTATAAATCGACCTATGTCGCGACCAGCATCGGCTGCCAGTCCTGCCACGGCGCTGGTGCCAAGCATGTCGAGTGGGCCGGGGCAAGGTCGAAAGGTGCTTCCATGCCCGTCGCTCCCGGCCTGGGGCTATCGCAGGTCGACGTGAACACCTGCTTCGGTTGCCACTCGAGGCGGATCAAGCTTGGTGACGGCTATGCTGCTGGGAAGCCATTTCTTGATTATCTTTCGCCGGCGTTGCTCCGTCCGGACCTCTATTTTCCTGACGGACAGATTCTCGACGAGGTGTTCGAGTATGGCTCCTTCCAGCAGAGCAAGATGGCAAGAGCGGGCGTCACCTGCCTCGATTGCCACAGGCAGCACGAGGCAACGTTGAAGGCGGATGGCAATGCCTTGTGCACGCAATGCCATACCGAAACCGCGCCGGAGCGGTTCGCCAAGAATGACCCGAGCGGCGTGTTCGATACCCCGGCCCACACTCACCATCCGGCCGGTTCGAGCGGCGCGCTGTGCGCCAACTGTCACATGCCGCAGCGCACCTATATGAAGGTCGATCCGAGGCGCGACCACTCCTTCGTGATCCCGCGCCCTGATCTCTCCACCGCTTATGGAACGCCGAATGCATGTACGACGTGCCACGAGGGCAAAACCAATGCCTGGGCGGCGGAGAACATGGACAAGTGGTACGGCACCGGTTGGCGTGCGCGCTCGACGATCGCGCACGCTTTCGCCGCGGCCGCCAGAAGCGATCCGGCTTCGATCCGGGCCCTGCGCAAGCTTGTCGTGGACAAAGAAAATGCTGGCATCGTCAGAGGCAGCGCGATCGCGCAGATGAGCCGCATCGGCGGAGCGGACGTCGTCACTGACATAAAAGTGGCCGCAGGCGACTCCGATCCTCTGGTCCGGCTGGGGGCGGCGGAGGCGGCCGGCAACGTGCCGCCCGAGTTTAGATTGGACGCTATCGGCAAGCTGCTCGGTGATGAAACCCGCGCTGTACGCGTGGCTGCAGCGACGGCACTCGGCAGCACACCGTCGCTGGATCTCCTTGGCGATCAACGAAAGAGCTTCGACGCCGCCGCCGAAGACCTGCGTGCCTATGTCGCGGCCAACGCCGACGTCGCCGAGGCACAGAACAACTACGGAACCTTCCTGTTCGGCCAGCGGCGCGCCGGAGAGGCGGAAAAGGCGTTTCGCCGGGCGATCGTGCTCGACCCGGCGCTTGCGGGTCCGCATATCAACCTCGCCGAACTCTACCGCGCCAAGGGGCAAAACGACAAATCGGAACGCGCCTACGCCGAAGCCATCGCGATCTCGCCTGATCACGCAGATCTGCGCTACGGACACGCGCTGTCGCTCGTTCGCGAGAAAGCAATGCCACAGGCGATCCGGGAACTCGATGAAGCCATACGGTTGGATCCGGGAAATGCCCGGTACAAGACGACGCTTGCGATCGCACTCGACTCGCTCGGTCGGACGCAGGAAGCATTCGACCTGCTCGGTCGCGCGGTTGCGGGTGGAGAGCTCGACGCCGATCTGCTCGGCACCGTAGTCAGGTATGGACTGAAGCTCAGACGTTTCCCGGAGACACTGGAATATGCCGAGGCGCTGGCCCGCCAACGGCCGGACGATCCACAGATTGCAGAGCTGGTCAGACAATTGCGGGATGTAACCGGCACGAAATGATGTAAGGATACATACGGCCGACCAGTCGCCTCCCGCACGACCAAGTATTGCTGCGCTTCGGCCCCAATACTTGCTATTTGAAGAGAGCTGATTTTTCTTTGTAGGCCCGGCCATTCTCCTGATCGAGCTGCCGACCGACACGCGGAACAAACACGCCATCGCTTCATTTCTCTTCCACCAAAGATAAGGAAAGTGGCATGACATACGACCCAAACAACCCGAACGACCCGAACCGCCCGCTTAAACCGACCAGCGAGCCTGACCTACGCACCACACCGGCTCGCAACCGGCCCTCGTGGGGCGCTTGGATCGCCGGTATCGTGGTCTTCGCGATTGCGGCTTTCGCAATCGTAGAGTGGCTCGATGAGCCGGATACGGACCCTGCGACAACGGCTTCAACGACGAATTCGGAGCCTGCACTAGCACCGGCGACGCCGTCCGCGCCGGCTGACAACAATGCAACTCCGGCGCCAGCCACTCCTCCAGCGGCTCCGGCTCAGCAGTAGATTGTCCTTGACGGCTGATCACGCATGTACGGCGGGAATACGGGCCACCTTTTCAGATGGCCCGCTCAGTGCAAACATTTCCCGGTCTTTTGGCGATGGCTGCAGAGAGAGAGATACGGCATTGCGAGATAGTTCGCATGCCTGTCTGTTGCACGCGAGCAAATACGACCATTTACAGCACCGTGCTTTGAGCACATTCTTCGCCACGGGCTGTTTCTGCTCAGAGATGACCATAGCTTACGTCCAGAATATTAAATGCTACACCGATTATTGCTTGACCGATCGGTCAGCGCTATACCGGTTTGGCTTCAGGTCGACGATATACTCCGCCTTCGGTAAGCAAGGCCCAGACTATTCTCGCGGTCATATTTGCAACTGCGACAGCAGCGACTTTATAGGGCCGCCTGGCAACGAGAGTTTTCAGCCAGGGGATTGCGTTCCGGCCTTTTTTCGCCACGCGAACTACTGCCATAGCACCGAGCACGAGTAAGGATCGTAATGTCGGGTTGCCGCGCTTTGAAATTCTCCCGGGTCGGCTCTTGCCGCCGCTATCATGAGCTCTGGGCGTGAGGCCAAGCCATGATGCAAATTGCCTGCTAGATTTGAAAGCAGCAGGATCTGGTACCTATGCCTTGATCGTGGACGCCGTAACTTGTCCCACCCCTGGAATTGTCATCAAACGAATAACGTTGTTGTCTGTCTTGGACAACGAGGTGATGTCGCGTTCCAAGCGGGCAATTTTCTCTGTGAGCGCATCAACCTCATCCAAAATAGCGGAAACTGCATGGCCTACAGCAGAAGGGACGCGACCTGTTTGATCGCCGTCCAGGACCTGGCTAAAGCCTCTAACCGGACTGTACCGGTGCCGACAATCAGTCCGAATTCTGCCAGATGGCTTCGGATGGCATTAAAGGCCTTCGTTCTCTGTCGGATGAACAATGCACGCGTCTTGATCAAAACAGTCAGGGCCTGCTGGTCAGCCGTTTTCACAGGCACGAGACGCATTCCCTCTTGCAGCAACGGCGATGGCCAGGACGCCTTCGCGCCAAAAGCCGGCGACATAGGATCGCGACGGAAAAAACTGAAATATCGGACCGTCGTTTTCACTCGAGCCCGATCCACACAAAGCCGTCCTGCTTTCGGCAGGGGTATACGATCAGCTTTTCGCGGTTTTTCGAAATGTCACCCGTGTGTTCATAGCCCGGCGCAGTACCATCCTGCTGCAACTGCGCCCACTGCCTGATTTCGCCAGTAAACAGGTCGAAACAACTCTGATGCCAGCGGCAGACCAAGCCAAGATCTCCGGTGATCGTGCTCTCCATGTGTGGGAGCTTCAGCTTTTCGACCTGAGCGGAACTTCGGCGTTCGAAGAGCGGCAGATGAAGATGCGGGCAGGCATTGTTGAAGGCGCAATAGCTGTCGGATCCGCGAACGACGACGATATCGTAATCTTCAAAATCGAGAATCCGGCGTTCGTGGGGCTGCAGCTCGTCTTCGGCAAAAGCGCGAACCCAGTTCCTGCCGCCGTGACGGATGGTTTCGCGAGGCCCTTTGGCATTCAGCTTGGCGTCGATTTCGGGCTTCAGCCTGATGATTTCGAACAGGCTTGTGCGCTCGCCGGTACCGCGAAGGCGTACCCTGACGAAGTCCGCGACTTCCACCTGGTCGGCGATCTGGTCGCGGAGAGCCTCGGATATCAGCAGCCGCGTACCGGCATCTTTATTGGCGGCCTCGATCCGGCTGGCCAGATTCACCACGTCGCCGATTGCCGTGAGACGTTCGTGTCCAGCAAAACCCAATGTGCCGATGACGGCTTCGCCATAGTTGAGGCCGATACGAATATCGAAATTGATGCCATACATCGAGGCAAAGAACGGCTTCAAACGATCAACTGTGGCAAGGGTCTGAAGTGCGGCGTTCACGGAGCGGATTGGAGCGTCAGGCTGGTCGTCGACGCCGAATATTGCCATGAGCCCATCGCCGAGAATTTTGTCGATGAAACCGCCATTCTGCTCGATAATGTCACCGACCTGGGCGAAGTAGCGGTTCAGCAGATACATAACGTCATAGGGCGAAAGGCGCTCCGACAGCGCCGTGAAATCGGCGATATCGCTAAAGAAGACTGCAACACGCTTTGACTCGCCAGAACGCGTCCCAGCAGAACTGCAAAGTTGGCTGGTCATTATCATATCGGTTTCGTCCAACACCAGGCGTCGGACGCGAAGCTTGCCTTCCGGCCTAAGCTGACAGGCCAGCCGAACCTCATCCGTCAATCTCAACCGGTCCGCCATCAAGGTTTCATCCGGATTTCGGCCCGGGCAAGCCTCCAGGCCATCGAGAACCCAAACGCGGCATGTCGAGCATTTCGCCCGGCCGCCACATGCGTGGGCAAATGGCACACCCGATCTGAGAGCCGCCTCAAGCAAGGTCTCATCAGCGGCGACGTCGAAATCCACTCCGTCGGGTAAAGCGGTTACTTTGGTCATATTCTCGAACACAGGTGGCCAAGGTCGGCTGGTCCGCAGTGTAGCACGAATCGGCTCCTGCGGCCGAATCACGTACAGTTCCGGGGCCGCCGAAGCCGAGATGGTTCGTTGCCAAGACCACACCTTGAGCCTAGCGCACTCTCTCGGCCGGCCTCGAAGAGCACGACGCAGCGGTGTGATACCGCACCCCCGAGACTCTGACGCGATTATCTTCTGGTGCTATATGTTACAAGTGTTTGCCGCCCTGATGAATGAGCCTGAAATCCCCTATGTAAGTTGGAAACCCAAGGGCAGGAGTAAAATCAAGCTGTAGCTCTTGCCACATGGATGCTACATGCTCCAAAGAACGGCCATAAAACAATAATTTAGAATACGACTCGCAGATAGGTAATCCGCTTGTCTAGGCCATAGCCCGCACGGGAACCGTGCCTGACGCAGGCCCATCAACGCAGGCCCTCCCCAAAAGACCTTTTTGAAGGCTCTGACCCCTACCGGGGGGGTGGGTAAGCCGCTTGGCATGCACAGTGGTCTATAGCCCTTCTGACACTTGGAAGCTTTGGATCAAAACCCAGTAAATGCTGGTTTTATTACCCTTCCTTACCAACATCTTATCCCCGGTTATTTTTGGGAAAGTCGCGCAGTTGCTTGTGGAGAAGTCGGACAACGTGAGCGGCTGTGTGCAAAGCCGAGAATGTTGCCGAACTGCACTTGCGACTCACAGGCGTTCATCGTCATCTTGATGCAACCCAAAAGGAAACGCACATGGCTAGATACGCTGTCTATTTGAGGCGCCCGGTTGAACAGGTCGGACATCTGACAATCGAAGACAATCGTTCGATGGCCGATTTGGCAAACACACTTCAGAGCGTCGGCTATATCCTCACAGAGGAAGTCACGACATTGGGTGGAAGACCGGCCAGAGCGAAGCAGTCAACGATATTCCTCCGCGACGTAAGCCGGATTCACCCAGAATAATGAAAGCCTCTCATGCCGTTCGTTCCTCAGAACCGGCATCGGCAACCTCGGGGGACGAAAGGTGGAGAAACAATTCCGCAGGACTGGGTTGCCACATGGCAACGAGCAGCGCTGCACGCTCTATTTCTATGAAGATGAGGGCCTGCTTCACAGTCCGGATCTACCGGACATCATCCATCAATGGCGTATCGTACGAGGAAGACCCACTTGAAATCTTTCTCAAAGAGGCCCGGCTTCAAAATCGAGAAACGCGCTCTGCGTAGCCTCCTACAAACTATCTCTGGATCAATGCAAAAGTGGGGTTCATCTGTCGGTAGAAAGCCCACTGAGATCGTGTCCATGGAAGTGGTGTAGCTCGCGGCTGATGGCCGTGCTTTCCGACATAGGGCCGGAGGGATATCAGCGTGCCACAGCGGGCAGACTGATTTGGGGATCATCGCTCATTTGCGCCATGGTCTCAAGTGTCAGGTATCTGGCGCGTTGGACGGCCCATTCATCATTCTGTTCGAGCAGCAGTGCGCCGACGAGACGGACGATGGCTTCGTCGTTCGGAAAGATGCCGACGACCTCGGTGCGTCGCTTGATCTCGCCATTGAGACGCTCGATTGGATTCGTCGAATGCAGCTTTGCCCGGTGCTCTTTCGGGAAGGTCATGTAGGCGAGCACGTCCTCTTCGGCATCGTCCATGATGGTGGCGAGCTTCGGCACTTTCGGCCTGATCTGATCGGCGACGCTGCGCCATTGAGCGCTTGCTGCCTCCGGGGTCTCCTGGGCAAAGGCCGTTGCGATGAAAGCGGATACGACCCGCCTGCCGCTCTTTCCGGCATGTGCCAGGACGTTTCTCATGAAGTGAACCCGGCACCTCTGCCAGGTGGCGCTGAGAACCTTGGTGACCGCGGCCTTGAGCCCTTCATGCGCATCGGAGACGACGAGCTTGACGCCCCGCAGACCCCGGCGTGTCAGCCTGCGCAGGAATTCCGTCCAGATCGGCTCAGCTTCGGACGTGCCGACTTCCATACCCAGAACCTCACGCCGCCCGTCGCTGTTGACACCGACGGCGATGATGACGGCGACGGAGACGATGCGACCACCACGCCGGACTTTGAGGTAAGTCGCGTCGATCCAAAGGTATGGCCAATCGCCTTCGATGGGACGATCGAGGAACGCCTTCACCTTGACGTCGATCTCTTCGCACAGGCGGCTCACCTGGCTCTTGGAGATGCCGCTCATACCCATCGCCTTGACGAGATCATCGACTGAGCGCGTCGAGATGCCTTGGATATAAGCCTCCTGGATAACAGCCGTCAGAGCCTTCTCCGCCATCCGACGTGGTTCGAGGAAGCTCGGAAAGTAGCTGCCCTTGCGCAGCTTGGGAATGCGAAGCTCGACCGTTCCGGCTCGCGTCTCCCAATCCCGATCACGGTAGCCATTGCGTTGAGCGAGCCGCATCGGGTTCTTCTCGCCGAAGTCAGCGCCGGTGGCTCCGCCAACCTCCAGCTCCATCAGCCGCTCGGCTGCAAAGCCAATCATCTCGCGCAATAAATCGGCATCGGCGCTCTTCTCAACAAGCGAGCGCACGTTCATCATGTCATTGGTCATCGGTGGTCTTTCCGTCAGGTTGGTCTTGAACAACCCGACCCTACCGGAAAACACTGATGGCCACCTTACTCCTCAAAACCTACACCACGTGCCGGGACACGATCCCCACTTGAGACATGACAAAGCTAACCGTAGCTAAAAGACGCAATCTGATGGGCGAACTCGAAGACTGCCACATCAGCCACGCGCCCTCCTCATCAGTCTATCTCTGCCCCGAGTGCAACCGCTACGTCCGTCCGTACAGCGACTACCGCGGCGCTCCTCGGTCCAAACACATGACGCGATCGCCGAAGTGCAGCTACTCTCGCCCACATGGCCATTGAAGGTAGGGACAACGCAAACGCCAAAACTGCTAGTCTTTTCATCCGATATCCCCCGGTTGCGGTTGATATAGGGCACCGAATCTTGGTGCATCAATCGAAAAGTGGACGGCGGCTTAGAACTATCTGCGAAGATGGTTCAGGAGCGTATGGGCCACAGCAATATCGCTCAGACCCTCGACACTTACTCGCACTTGTTCCCGTCGCAAGACGATTCAGAAGCTCTGGCAGAGGCTGAAAAGGCTTTGTTAGGTGGGTTATGTTCAATTTGATGCGCGACATAAAACGCCAAAAATGCGACACAAAACTGGATGGGGCAGCAACACTGTCCCATGTTTCTATATGTTTTTCAAAGGGTTGATTGGCTGGGGAACCTGGATTCGAACCAAGATCGACGGAGTCAGAGTCCGCTGTTCTACCATTGAACTATTCCCCAGCAGGGCGCGGCCGGCAAAGCGGCTCCGCTGGTGTGCGGCGCTTATAAACAAAAGCCGGAGGAATGCAAATACTGTTTGGAAAAATTTTCTGCACCCTAATCGGGTGAGGTTGAGCGGGTCTCGATTTTTGAATCCAAAAAGAATTTGGCGATTTTGCATCGCGCTGGTATTCTCGCGGCAACGCAAAAATCTAATGAGCGCCTGCTGCATACCGTCATGGACTTGCGCGGCGCGTGGAAAACGAACGTGGAAGACCCCGAAGGCGGCGCAAAGCCGCAATTTGACGGGGCGTCAGCGGCAGTGCGCAGGGACGGCAAGAAATCCCGACGCCGGAAGGGCAAACGGGGCGGTCAGTCCCGCAACGCGCCTCATGCCGCTTCGCAGGCCTCCTCCGAGACATCCGGAGAGGCAGCGCGCCCGATGGAAGCTGCAGCCGGGAACCCGGCCCGCAAGCGCAAACGCCGCCGCCGGGGTAACGGCGGCCAGCGGCATGACGGCGCATCCCCAGCGATCCAGCAGCATGAAAAGCCGGCCTCGGCCGCGCAGGCGGATGGCGACGCTTCATCCAGCCGCCGCAATCGGCGCAAGCATCGCGGAAAGCGCGGCCTGCAGGGCCGTCCGTTGGCGCCTGGCAAGCCGGTCGGCCAGCCGGGGATCGCCGCCCAGCCTGCCGCCATTGCCAGGGATCCCGCCATTGCGAGAGCCCCAACAATAGCAAAGGCCAATGGGCATTCCGAGCCTCGAAACGATGGCTTCAATCGCGGCGGCCGGCCGCCTGAACGCGAGCGTCGCGATCACGCCGCCGAGCACCCCTGGCCGGACGAACTCTATGCCGCGCTCGACCTCGGCACGAACAACTGCCGCCTGCTGATTGCCCAGCCCACCCGGCCGGGCCAGTTCCGCGTCGTCGATGCCTTTTCGCGCATCGTGCGCCTCGGCGAGGGGCTTGCCGCGAGCGGCCGCCTTTCCAACGAGGCGATGGACCGCGCCGTCGATGCGCTGCGCGTCTGCGCCGGAAAGCTGAAAAGCCGCGAGATCCGCCGCATGCGACTGATCGCCACCGAAGCCTGCCGTCAGGCCGCAAACGGCGCCATTTTCCTAAATCGCGTCGTTGCCGAGACCGGCCTCGAACTCGAGATCATCGACCGCGAAACGGAAGCCCGCCTTGCGGTATCCGGCTGCTCGTCACTGGTCGGCCGCGAAACGCGTTCCGTCGTGCTTTTTGATATCGGCGGCGGCTCCTCGGAAATCGCGGTCATCCGCATCGGCGAGAATCGGTTCAGCCGCCTTGCCAATCACATCACTCACTGGACCTCGCTGCCGGTCGGCGTCGTCACGCTTTCCGAGCGCCACGGCGGGCAGCATGTGACGCCGGAGAGCTTCGAGACCATGGTATCGGAGGTGGGGGGCATGCTTGCGCGGTTCGACTGCCCGGAAATCGAGGTCGCACATTCCGGCGATTTTCACCTGATCGGCACGTCCGGCACGGTGACGACGCTGGCGGGCGTCCATCTCGACCTGCCGCGCTACGACCGCCGCAAGGTGGATGGCATCTGGCTTTCGGATGACGAGGTTTCAGCCATGCAGGCGAAGCTTCTCTCGTGGGATTTCGAGAGCCGCGCCGCCAATCCCTGCATCGGGCCGGACCGCGCTGACCTGGTGCTCGCCGGCTGTGCCATTCTGGAGGCAATTCGCCGCCGCTGGCCGAGCCCGCGCATGCGCGTCGCCGACCGCGGCTTGAGAGAAGGCCTCTTGACCGACATGATGGCGGACGACGGCGTCTGGCGGCGCCATCGAAACCGCCGCGGCCAGCGCGCAAGGTAGGGACAGAATGACCAAGGCACCGATCGCGGGCAACCGCACCGGCCGCAAGCTCGGCCAGCGCGTCAAGAAGAAGAAGCTCAAGGCCTCCTCGCGGCAATGGCTGCAACGCCATATCAACGATCCCTACGTGCAGCGCGCGCAGCTTGAGGGCTACCGGGCGCGGGCTGCCTTCAAGCTTCTGGAGATCGACGAGAAGCACAATATCCTCAAAGGCGCGCGCCGCATCATCGACCTTGGCGCCGCACCGGGCAGCTGGTCGCAGATCGCCGCCAAGGTGACGGGCTCGACCGACGAGGATGTCCGCGTCGCGGCCATCGACTTTCTGGAAATGGCGCCGCTTCCCGGCGTGACGATCCTGCAGCTCGACTTTCTCGATCCGGACGCGCCGACGAAACTGATGGAAGCGGTCGGCGGTACGCCGGATCTGGTGATGTCCGACATGGCGGCCCCCACGACCGGCCACCACCGCACGGACCATCTGCGGACGATGCATCTCTGCGAAGTTGCCGCGCATTTTGCCGTCGACGTTCTGGGCGAAGGCGGCCATTTCCTCGCCAAGACCTTTCAGGGCGGCACGGAGCGCGAATTGCTCAACATGCTGAAGCAGCATTTCCGTCAGGTGGTGCACGTCAAACCGGCTTCCTCTCGTGCCGAATCGGTCGAGATGTTCCTGCTGGCGAAGGGCTTCAAAGGCCGCAAGCCGGTCACGGACGCTGTGGAAGCTTGATCTTTGGCTTCGTCTGTGGCGATGATGGCGGCTTGCAGGATTGGAATGCCACTATCTGATGCTACTCTACGTCACTCTCGGAACCAATGACATCGAGCGCGCCCGGCACTTCTATGACGCCGTACTGCCGGTGCTCGGTTACAAGCTTCAGCGTCTCTCCGACGAGGAGATCGGCTACTCCGCCGATGGCGACACCCGCTCGCGACTCTGGATCGTCACGCCGTTCAACCGCCGCCGTGCCGCCGCCGGCAACGGTTCGATGATCGCGCTCAGCGCTGAAACGCGCGCGGATGTCGACGCGTTCTATGCGGCGGCCCTCGCGGCGGGCGGTACTGATGACGGCAAGCCCGGCTTGCGCTCCTATCATGCGAATTTCTACGCCGCCTATATCCGCGATCCCGACGGCAACAAGCTTGCCGCCGTCTGCGAAAAGCCGGAATAGCAGGGCTTATTTCACCGCTTGTTGCTCGGTCTCGATGGCTGGGCCGATCCGCTTGGCGCGATGGCCCGAAACCAGCGCCCCTGCATTCCTGTCCATGCGAATGAAGGGGATGGTCGCCACGACCGTCAGTCCGGCGATGACGTAGAAGGCCAGATGGAAGTCGGCGACCTGCAGTGCCTCGCCGCGGAAATAGATGGATGTCTCGAGGATCGCTGCGGCCACGGCAACGCCGAGCGCGAGGCTGATCTGCTGCATCACCGAGCTCATCGATGTGGCCTGGCTCGCTTCTCGATCCTCAATGTCCGCAAAGGCCAGCGCGTTCACGCCGGTGAACATGAACGAGCGCGAGAAGCCGCCGATGAGCAACACCGTGATGATGACGAGATGCGGCGTTGCGGGCGTGAAGAAGCCTGTCGTGATTGTGACGATCGTTGTGACCGCGGCTGCCGAAAGAAGCGTCGTGCGGAAGCCGGTGGCGGCGAAAACGCGCCGTGCCATGAATTTGGTAGTGATTGCGCCGATTGCGCCGGAAAAGGTGATGAGGCCGGACTGGAACGGTGTCAGGCCAAAGCCGAGCTGCAGCATCAGCGGCGTCAGGAAGGGCATGGCGCCGACGCAGATGCGGAACAGGTTGCCGCCAGTCGTCGCAGTGCGGAAGGTCGGGTTGCGGAAGAGGTTCAGGTTCAGGATCGGGGCTGGGTGGCGCTTGGCGTGACGCACATAAAGATAGCCGCAAAGGAAGCCGGTCAAGGTGGATGTGACACCGATTGCCGGCGGCAGCGCCGGAAGGCTTACGACCGAGAGGCCGAATACGACACCCGCGGCGGAAAGCGAGGTCAGCATGAAGCCGGTGAAGTCCAGTTTCGGCGGCATGGTTGCTTCAACCTCCGGCAGAAAGATTGTTGCAAGCCAGACGCCGATGATGCCGACCGGCACGTTGATCAGGAAGATCCAGTGCCAGCTGAAAAAGGTGGTGATGAAGCCGCCGAGCGGCGGACCGGCGAGCGGACCGACAAGGGCGGGAATCGTCAGCAGCGCCATGGCGGAAACCAGTTCGCTCCGCTGGGTGGTGCGCAGGAGAACGAGCCGGCCGACCGGCGTCATCATCGCGCCGCCCATGCCTTGCAGGAAGCGGGCGAAGACGAACTCGACCAGATTGGAAGATACTGCACAGAAGATCGAGCCGATGACGAAGACGCAAATCGCAAGCCGGAAGATGCGCTTGGCGCCGAACCTGTCCGCCATCCAGCCGCTGACTGGAATGAAAACCGCAAGCGACACCATGTAGGAGGTCAGCGCCAGCTTCAGCGTGATCGGCCCGACATGCAGGTCGCTGGCGATCGCGGGAAGGGCGGTCGAAATGACGGTGGAATCCATCTGCTCCATGAAGAGCGCGACGGCGAGGATCAGCGGAACAATGCGGTTCATAGGCAAAAGCCTTGGGCGACTCTTGGGAGGATGGCTCGGGGGCCCGTGCTGTGTAGTCCCAGTTGCCGCCTCTGCCAATCCCTGAAACTGCGGGAGCTGCGGGTTTGCATCACGTGTGCGTGAGACGGCGGTTCCCGGCAACTTTTCCTTTTAAAATCGACATAGGTTCAAGCCGCCGCAGCAAGAATCCCGGACGGAGAGCGAGAGGGTCTGCGTGGCGCGACCACCGCCGTTATTGGAGAGTGGATATATGGCAGTTTCGTTGGCAATGAAGCGGCTGCGCTTTTTGATGCAGGCATTATCGGCCGTCTATTTTAAGAACGGGCTACCGTTTCGTGCCGAAGACCTACCAGTTGGACATCTGATCCAGGCGCATGGCAGCCATTACGCACCCGGTGCATGCGCCGGCGTTTTGCTATTCCCTTCCTGTCATAGACGTGTTACGAGCCCTCGCCAACTTCCAAAGCAACCCTTGCACACCGCCGGTGCGGACGATTCGTTCCGGGTGGGTCGCATTTTTCTTAATTGAAGGAAATTGGCTATGGCTCGCATCATAGAAACGGCAACCGGAGCGGACGCGCTCACCTTCGACGACGTGCTCTTGCAGCCCGGTCACTCCGAGGTCATGCCCGGTCAGACGAACATCGCAACGCGCATCGCGACCGATTTCGACCTGAACATCCCGATCCTCTCCTCGGCAATGGATACCGTCACCGAAAGCCGATTGGCGATCGCCATGGCGCAGGCCGGCGGTCTCGGTGTCATTCATCGCAATCTGACCCCGATCGAGCAGGCCGAGCAGGTTCGGCAAGTCAAGAAGTTCGAAAGCGGCATGGTCATCAATCCGGTGACGATCGGCCCGGATGCGACGCTTGCCGAAGCGCTGTCTCTGATGAAGACGCACGGCATTTCCGGCATTCCGGTCGTTGAGAAGTCGGGCCGCCTCGTGGGCATCCTGACCAACCGCGACGTCCGCTTTGCCTCCGATCCGGCCCAGAAGGTCCACGAGCTGATGACGCGGGATAACCTCGTCACGGTCAAGGAGAATGTCGATCAGCAGGAGGCCAAGCGCCTGCTGCATTCGCACCGCATCGAAAAGCTGCTGGTCGTCGATCCGCAAGGCCGCTGCGTTGGCCTCATCACCGTCAAGGATATCGAAAAGTCGCAGCTGAACCCGAACGCTTCCAAGGATGCGCAAGGCCGTCTTCGCGCTGCCGCCGCCATCAGCGTCGGCGATGATGGCTTCGAGCGTGCCGAGCGCCTGATCGAAGCCGGCGTCGATCTGCTCGTCGTCGATACTGCGCACGGCCATTCGCAGCGCGTTCTCGATGCCGTCACCCGCGTCAAGAAGCTGTCCAACTCGGTTCGCATCATGGCCGGCAACGTCGCGACCTCGGACGGCACCAAGGCACTGATCGATGCCGGTGCGGATGCCGTCAAGGTCGGCATCGGCCCAGGCTCGATCTGCACGACGCGCATAGTTGCCGGTGTCGGCGTGCCGCAACTCGCCGCCATCATGTCGGCTGTCGAAGCCGCGCGCGCTCAGGATATTCCGGTCATCGCCGACGGCGGCATCAAGTTCTCGGGCGACCTTGCCAAGGCGATGGCTTGCGGCGCTTCTGCCGTCATGATCGGCTCGCTGCTCGCCGGTACCGATGAAAGCCCGGGCGAAGTCTATCTCTATCAGGGCCGCTCCTTCAAAGCCTATCGCGGCATGGGATCGGTCGGCGCCATGGCGCGCGGCTCGGCAGACCGCTACTTCCAGGCGGAAGTCCGCGACACGCTGAAGCTCGTGCCGGAGGGCATCGAAGGCCAGGTTCCTTATAAGGGTCCGGTCTCCGGCGTCCTGCACCAGCTCACGGGCGGCCTGAGGGCAGCGATGGGTTATGTCGGCGGCAAGGATATCAAGGAGTTCCAGGAACGCGCGACCTTCGTGCGCATCTCCGGCGCCGGCCTTCGCGAAAGCCATGCCCATGACGTGACGATTACCCGCGAGAGCCCGAACTATCCGGGCGTAGGCGCCTGATCGTGACTGCGGGCAGCCGGATACCCTCCTGGATGATCGGGCTGCTTGCCATTCTCTGCCTCGCAGTGTTGGCATGGACGACCTTCGGCTTCGTCCTGCCATTCCGGTATGAAACCGGAGAAAGGGTGCTCGACACCTATTTCACCGGCTATGATCAGCCTACGGTTACCGCCATGCAGAATGTGCTGAGCGAAAACGATGTCGCGCGTGCGCTGCTGCGCAGCATGTATCTTGGCCCGGAGCTCGTCCTGCCGGCGCTGGTGACGATGCTTCTCTTCACGATTGTTGTGAAGCTCCAGCCGGGCGGCAGCTATTTCGGCAAACCGATGCATCCAGCGTTCATCAAGGCGATCTACGTTCTGCCGTTCATCTACTGCTTTGCCGATTATGCCGAGAATTTCTCCGGCCTGATTGCTTTCGGTGACAGCAGCGCCGCCGCATCCGCCGCCGCGTTGCTGCCCTGGATGACAAAGCTGAAATTCGCAGCACTCGCCGTTTCGGCAATCGTCATCCTTCGTTTCGTCCTGATCCGTCTGACACCCGGCGGTGTCGACGGGCGATAGGCTGGAAAGTGCCGGAACTTTCCTCTACTGCTTTGAAAAATATGAGAGAAGCCGCAGAGGAGACGCTATGACCGGCTACGAAATGTTCTGGCCCATTATTGCCCACGTCGCGCTGGTCTATGGCCTCTACATGCTGCTCAGCGTCCGCCGCCGGAAGGCGGTGCAAGCCGGCAATGTGAAGCTTTCGGACTATCGCGAAAACCGCAGCGAGCCGCCGGAAAGCCTTTTCGTCAAGAACAGCATCGCCAATCAGTTCGAGCTGCCGGTTCTCTTTTATGTCTGCTGCATCCTGCTTTACATCACCGAGGCCGACAATCTGGGCGCCCTCGTGCTCGCCTGGATCTTCGTGGCGCTGCGGTATGCCCACGCTTTCGTGCATGTGACGAGCAACCGCATGCGCTTCCGCAGTCCGCTCTTTGCTGCCGGATACGTCGTGCTTGGTGCCATGTGGGCGTGGCTTGCCGGCTGGATGGCCTTCAGCGGGTAACGCAGTTTTGTTCCTGCGTTATCGTCGGCTGACCTATCTTCTCTCATCGGGCTTTGGCTCAGCGAGGAAAAGAGGAGGTGCACATGGACAAGCCGGAAATCACGCAGGCGATGATCAACGCCTATGACGAATACACGCATCTGACGCTCGACCGCCGCAGCTTCATGGACAAGCTGACGAAACTTGCAGGATCGGCGGGTGCTGCCGCCGTCATCGCGCCGATGCTTGCGGCAAACAAGGCGAGCGCGGAAATGGTCCCGGCCAACGACGAGCGGCTGAAGGCGCAGGATGTCACTTATCCCGGCGGCAGTGGCGAGATGAAGAGCTATCTGGTCGAACCGAAGGAGGCATCCGGAAAGCTCGGCAGCGTTATCGTCATTCACGAAAATCGCGGCCTCAACCCGCATATCCGCGACGTCGCCCGGCGTATGGCGCTGGAAGGCTTCGTGGCGCTGGCGCCGGATTTCCTCTCGCCGCTCGGCGGTACGCCGGAGAACGAGGATCAGGCGCGGGAAATGTTCGGCAAGCTTGAGCCGGCCGCAACTGTCGCGAATGCCGAAGCAAGCCTCAAATACCTGAAGACGCTTCCCTTCGCCAATGGCAATGTCGGCGCCATCGGCTTTTGCTGGGGTGGCGGGGTCGTCAACAATTTCGCGACGCAATCACCGGAGCTGAAGGCAGGCGTCGCCTATTACGGTGCGCAGCCGAAGGCTGGCGTGCCGAACATAAAGGCGGCGCTGATGCTGCACTATGCCGGTCTCGACGACCGCATCAATGCCGGCATCGACGCCTACAAGAAGGAACTGGAAGCAAACGGCAAGAGCTTCCAGATCTTCGTCTATGACGGCGTCAATCATGCCTTCAACAACGACACGTCCTCGGCGCGCTACGACAAGAAGGCGGCTGATCTTGCCTGGAGCCGCACCGTCGAGTTCTTGAAGAAGAGCCTGGCCTGATCAGGGTGCAACCGCTGCGTTCGTGCTCTTGAAAAACAGCACGGCCACAGGCTCGATGCGATCCGTGCACAGTCGGCGGCTGCCTTAACTGATCCACAGCTTTGAGCGACCAAATCGGGGCTTATCACCACGATTTTCGTATGCTTCTGGCGTCTGTTAAAATGCGAGCTTTTCGATTTACGGCGCATGAATACCTGCATGCCATATCGCTCGGATGCGCCGGTTTGAGCCATCTTCCGCCGCTCAACGATAATTCACGGGAACGATATGAGCGCGCAGGGTATGGATCGCATCGGCCTTCGCCGGAAGCCGAAGCAGGAACGCAGCATCCAGAGACTCGATCTGATCCTCGCCGCCGCCGCAGAGCTGATCGCGCAAAAAGGCGTCAGCGCCATGCGCATGACGGAGCTCGCCGCTGCCGCCAAGGTGCCGATCGGCTCGGTCTATCAATATTTCCCTGAAAAGGCGGCGATCGTCAAAGCGCTCTTCGACCGGCATGCGGCCGCAGTCCAGGCGAAAACGGCCGTCATGTTCTCCAACGTCCAGTCCCTCGATGAAGCACTGGATCTGATCTCGGTGATGATCGACTGGTACTATAACGAATACCGCAACGACGCCACCTATCTCGGCGTCTGGATGGGGACGGAGACCGACCAGGATCTCTTGCAGCTCAACATCCAGCACAGCAATCGCGTGGCCGAAATTTTCCTCGAGGCGATAAAGCGCATCGCCCCGGAGATGCCGGAAGTCGATATGCAAGCGCGCACTTACCTTTTCAGCCACCTGATCGGCGCGTCGATCCGCCTCGCGGTCAAGAGCGAAGAAAAGCTGGCAAAAAGGATGCTGGACGAATGGAAACACGTCATCCGCGCTTCGCTTTTCGCCGAGGCGGCCTGAAGCCTACCAGCTGGGTACCATGTTGGCGGCCTTCAGGCGCGGATACTGCCGCGCATAGGCCGTCTTCACATCCGGTTCCAGATTGTCGTCGACCACCGCAGGCGTGATGTTGTCGAGGCAGGCGGTGATATGCGCCGTGATCGCATTCATCAGCGAGATTGAAACTCCCGGACGCTTCATGATGCCGATCTGCACCGGCGGCAGGGCAGGGAAGCCGTCAGCCTGGCTCAGAACCTTCATGCCTGTCCGCAATGCCGATTCCGGCATCACCGAAACCGCCATGCCGGCAAGCACGGCAGCGGCAACCACCGTGCATGACCAGCTTGTGAAGAGGATCTGATGCTCGCGGCCCACGGCATCGAGCGCCGAACAGGCTAGTTGCCGCCACTGGCAGTCGCGGCGTCCGACAGCAAGCGGCACAGGCGCGTCGTCACGGATCGGGTGGTTGGCGGAGCCGACCCAGCAGAGCGGCTCGGTTCTGACGACGTCGGACATGCGTTCCCGCGGGTTATGCGTCACCAGCGCGATGTCGAGCTCGCCCTTGTGCATGCGTTCTGCCAAATCCACCGAAGGCTCGCACACGATGTAAAGCTCCACATTCGGATGGGTCTTGGCGAAACGGCCGATGATCTCCGGCATGTAGCGGTCGGCGTAGTCGTCCGGCGTGCCGATGCGCAGCATGCCTTCGAGACGGTTGTCGTCGAAAGCGGCGATTGCCTCGTTGTTGAGGCGGATGATACGGCGGGCGTAATTCAGAAGCTTCTCGCCCTCCACCGTCAGGCGGTTGCCGCGGCCGTCCTTGATGAAGAGCTGCTTGCCGATTCGTTCCTCGAGGCGGCGCATCTGCATCGAGACGGCGGATTGCGTCTTGTAGACGCGATCGGCCGCCTTGGTGAAGCTGCCGGAATCTATGATGGCGATGAAAGTCTGCAACTGGTCAATATCAAGAGGCGCGGACATGGGCTCACCTATAACGATTGCTGATAATAACCATTAGAAACATTCGTTGGACTGATCAATAGGTCTTTGGCATCTTCGGGATGCAAATCAAGCAAAGTGACGGACAGACACCCTGCTGTCCTGCCTAGGTTTCAGCCCTCCTTCCCGCTCGACCTCGCGGGAGGGGTGGGCTGTTGCGCCCGAAAGAAAGGAGAGTTCGATGCGCATGATTGACCAGACAGTAGAACTCGACTGTGCCAAGCAGCCCGCGACGTTTTCCCAGCGTCTCGGCGGAACCCTTGCGCCGCTGACGGCTCTCTTTCGCGCATTCCGCAATCGCAGAGCGATCAACGGCCTGAATGACCTCGACGACAATCAGTTGCGGGATATCGGCCTGACGCGGGCCGACGTTACCGCCGCCCTGTTGACGTCGACCTTCTTCGAGGATCCGTCGGCACATCTGACGAACTCGGCGCGCCGCCGCTGGCGCCTCGCGATATTCCGTTCCTACGTCGATTAGGAGCGGCCAGTTTCCCCGCAGGGTGATAGCCAATAGCCCTGCCGCTTGACCCGGTGACCGGCTTTCCCAAGCCGTCTCCGGGTTTTTTTATATCTTGGAGGAAGGCTGGCCCTTCTTAGGCAGATATGTCTCGAAGATCGCTTCCATGCTTTTCTGATAGCCCCTCTGGACCTCAAGCCCGCTGTCGAACATGGTGTTGAGCATCTTCAGATAATTCTCCGCCTGCTCCTTGGCCTCTTCTTTCGGAGGCTCGGGCGCCTTTTGCGCCGCAGGCTGATTGAGGCTTCCCATCATGTCCTGAAAGGCCTTGGCGAAAGGATTGTCGAGGAACGGGTTGGCTGGAGCCTTCTTGGATTCTGGCTGCGGCGTGCTGAACATCAGCTGCATCGCTTGCGTGAACGGATTGTCGAAGATGCTCGGCTCGGGTGCTGTTTTCGGCTTTGGCGCAAAACCGGTGCTTTCCAGCCATTTCTGGATCGTCTCGCCCATCGCGGTATTGATGAAGGGGTTGACGGGCGAGGCCATCTGTCCGGTCGCTTGCTTGAAGAGCCCGCCCATCAGCGTATCAGCCATCACCGGCAGCATCTGCTTGTAGATCTCCTGGCCGATGCCGGTCATCTGCGCGGCCTGTGCGGCGACGGCGCGCGAAACCTCCTTGGAGCCGAAAAGCTGGCCGAGGATATTGTTGCCGTCCGAAATGCCCTCCGGGGTGAAGGCCTTGGTCATGTCCTCGAAATATTTGGCATAGTTGCCGGATGCGACCGCCTGCATCAGGCCCATGAAGTCATAGGGATTGCTCGTGCTGCGCTTCAGCCCGGCGGAAAAGGCGGGCATCAGCGCCGCCATCGCCTTGGTCGCCTGTTCCTGGGCAAGGTTGAACTGCTTGGAGATCGCGTCCATCGCCGCGCCATTCTGCGCCTGCATCATCATGTCGAAGAGTGGCAACATGACAGTCCTCCCCCGCTTTCTAGTGCTTGTGAATCGCCACTATAAACGGAAATCGGAATGCGCAAACGGCTTTTTGCCGAAGGGTTCAGTACTGATATTCCTCGAAGACCGGCTCGACGGAGTGCTGCCAGCGGCCGTTGTAACGCGCCAGCAGGTCCTCGGCGAGCGTGGCTTTTTTCGCCATCACCTCGTCGAGCGGCGATAGGAAGATGCTCTCATCCTGGCCTTCCTTGTTCAGCCGGTTGCGCGACTTCAGACCCGCCTTCGAAATACTGATGACCTCGCGGGCGGTTTCATAAAGGGCGTGGCCGCGGAACTCGGCCTTCAGGCCGGCCGTTGGAACGGCATCGCGCAGCGCGCTGACTTCAGCAAATGTCCAGTTCTTCGTCAGCTGATCGGCCGCATCGAGCGCCGCTTCGTCGTATAGAAGGCCCACCCAGAAGGCGGGCAGGGCACAGATGCGGCGCCACGGGCCGCCGTCTGCACCGCGCATCTCGAGGAAACGCTTCAGGCGAACGTCGGGGAAGAGCGTCGAAAGATGGTTCGTCCAGTCGCCCATCGTCGGCTCCCACGCGGCGACCTTGCCCTTCAGCGCGCCGTTCATGAACTGGCGGAAGGTGACGTGGGTACAGTCATGATAGTGGCCGTCGCGGACGATGAAGTACATCGGCACGTCGAGCGCCCATTCCATGTAATGCTGGAAGCCGAAGTCGTCGCGGAAGGTGAAATCGAGCAGGCCGGAGCGCCGGTTGTCCGTGTCGCGCCAGATGTCGCCACGCCAGGAAAGCATGCCATTCGGCTGACCTTCGGTGAAGGGCGAGGACGCGAAGAGCGCGGTTGCCAGCGACTGAAGCTTCATCGACACGCGCATCTTCTTCTGCATGTCGGCTTCGGAGGAGAAGTCGAGGTTCACCTGGATCGTGCAGGTGCGGTACATCATGTCGAGGCCCTTGGTGCCGACCTTCGGCATGTAGCGGGTCATGATGTCGTAACGGGATTTCGGCATGCGCGGCGTCTCGGCGAGCGTCCATTTCGGGCTGCCACCGATGCCGAGGAAGCGGATGCCCATCGGCTCGGCGATTTCGCGCAGCGTCGCGAGATGCGAATTGGATTCCCTGCAGGTCTCGTGGATCGTTTCCAGCGGCGCACCGGAAAGCTCGAATTGGCCGCCCGGCTCGATCGAGATCGCGCCCATGCCGTGCTGCTCGGCAAGACCGATGATATTTTCGCCGTCCATGATCGGATCCCAGCCGTTCTTTGCCTGCAGGCCCTTCAGAAGGGCTGAGATGCTGGCTTCGCCGGCATAGGGAACCGGGTTGTTGTCCGCACGGAAGAAGGCGAACTTCTCATGCTCGGTGCCGATGCGGAAGCGCTCCTTCGGCTTGTTCCCCGCAGCAATGTAATCGGTCAGCTCCTGCACCGAAGAAATCGGTGTCTGGTCGGTAGTGTCGCGAGCCATTCAACGTAACCTGTATTCTGGGGAACGCCCGGTAGCCCGGGCAATTGGAAGGGTGATTAGTGCCGGTCTCACGTATGTTGCAAGTGAAATTCTTTCAACGACGCATCAAAAAAATAGCAGGCTGTTTCAACGGAGCCTGATTTGAAGGTTAATTCCAGTCGCCGACCGCCGCCTGGATCACCGCCATGGCCGCAACCGCAGCCGTGTCGGCGCGCAGGATACGCGGCCCGAGCGGGATGGCCGTGACAAAATCGAGGCCGCTCAGCCGCGCGCGCTCCTCCTCGGAAAAGCCGCCCTCCGGCCCGACGAGAAGCGCAAGCTGCTTTTCCTCGATCTTCGAAAGCAGTGGCAGCGGGTTTTGCCCCGCATCGCCCTCGTCGCAAAATATGATCCGCCGCTCGTGCGGCCAGTTGTCGAGCAGATCGAAGAGCTTCACCGGCTCGGCAACTTCCGGGATGGCGAGGATGCCGCATTGCTCTGCCGCCTCGACAGCATTGGCCTTCAGTTTATCGAGATTGGTGATCTTGCCCTGCACATGTTGCGTCATGACTGGCTGCAGCACGCCGGCGCCCATCTCGACCGCCTTCTGCACGAGGTAGTCCAGGCGGCCGACCTTCAGCGGCGCAAAAAGATAGTGCAGGTCGGATGGAGCCGGCTGGGGCCGGGTCTGCTCGGTCGGCGTCAGCAGGATGCGCTTGCGGGTCGGAAAGGAAAGGCTCGCCTTCCATTCTCCGTCTCGGCCGTTGAATACCAGGATTTCGGCGCCGTCCGTCATGCGCAGCACATTGGCGAGATAATTGTACTGGTCGGAACTGGCCTCCACCGCGGCGCCCGGCGACAAGGAAGCATCGACGAAAAGCCGCTGCATGCGGAAATTGGCGCGCATCTCAAACAATCCCGATCAAACGAAGAGGGCGAACATAACCCAATAGAGCAACGCCGCAAGCGCCGCCGACGCAGGCACGGTAATGATCCAGGCGGCAATGATGGTCATGAAATGCGAGCGCCGCACAAGATAGCGGCGGCGCGCCTCATGAACGTTCGGATCTTCCGGTTCGTCGATCGCCCAGGCCTCGGCCTTGCTGCGCATATATTCGATGCGGCGCTTGGAATTGCGCGTGTACCATTCGCGGAAGAAACCGACGCCGAAAACGGCGCCAACGGCGATGTGCGTCGTGCTGACCGGCAGTCCGAACCAGGACGCGACGATGACGGTGAAGGCCGTCGAGAGTGCGACACAATAGGCCCGCATCGGATTGAGTTTGGTGATCTGCTCGCCGACAAGGTGGATGAGGCGCGGGCCGAATAGCAGCAGACCGACGGAGATACCGAGGGCACCGATCAGCATCACCCAGAGTGGCGGCGCGTTACCGCCGGATGAAAGGCCCGATATCGAACGCACGATTGCCGAAAGCGGGCCGATGGCGTTCGAAACGTCGTTGGCGCCGTGTGCGAAGGACAGCAGCGCTGCAGAGCCGATCAGCGGGAATTTGAAGAGAATGCGCAGCGAACTGTTGCGGTTTTCGAGGCCTTGCGATTGCCGTGCGACGATCGGCCTTGACGCTGCCCAGGCAACGAGGCCGGCAGATAATCCGAATGCAAGGATCGTCGGTGACGAAAATCGCCCGGCGGGCGTGAGCTGCAAGACCATATAAGCCGCAAAACCGCCGGTCATCATGGCAATCAGCGCCGGAACCCAGCGCCGTGCTGCCGCGATCTTGTCGTCACGGTAGATGATCAAGGTCTTGACGAGGTAGAGCAGGCCAGCGGCGATCACGCCGCCGATCAGAGGCGATGTCATCCAGCTTGAGGTAATCTCGACCATGACGCGCCAGTTGACGGGATCCGGTCCGACAGCGGCAATTCCGGCACCGATCACCGCGCCGACGATCGCATGTGTCGTCGAGACCGGCGCGTTCAGCCAGGTCGCAAGATTGATCCAGAGCGCTGCAGCCATCAGCGCGGCCATCATGATCCAGGCAAGCAGGCCTTCGGGAACCTGTACGGCATCGATGATGCTCGACGAGATCGTTCTGACCACCGCTCCGCCGGCGATTGTTGCTCCGAGAACCTCGAAGGCTGCTGCGATGACGAGTGCCTGTGCCATCGTCATGGCACGCGCGCCGACGGCGGCGCCGACATTATTCGTCACGTCGTTCGCGCCGATGTTCATGGCCATGTAGGCAGCGAGCGCAGCAGCGGCGATGACGAGAACGGCGCCCTGCCGGTCGAAGACGTAGACGCCTGCAGAAAGCATCGCCAGACCGAGGAAGATCAGGCCGAGGCCCGGGGCGACCAGCTTGCGCGCGACGAACTTCGCCGCGTCCTCGGCATGGGTGATTTTGTCGAGGTCCTTGTCGAGCGTTCGTTTCGTAAGAACGGGAGTTCGGCTGGGCATTCTGTTCCTTGGGTCAAATCCTGCTTTAGCGCCCCTTTATCCTAGCAGCGCAAGAAGGCAGGAATCATTCCGCTGGAATCTGCCTGGGCAAGCTTGCCTGAGGCCGCTCGCTCATCCTTCGCTTGAAGAGCAGGAAGAGATCGCGAAGCTCGGGCTCGTTGACGCGCTTGACCGCCTCGTCGCAGGTTACCCACTCGATCCTACGTTCGCCCTTTTCCTTGAAGTTCTTGGCGACATCGGTGACCTCAAGCACATAGACCTGGACCTTGCAGGTTACTTTCAGTCCGTCCTTCAGCATCTTCGGATAGGTGTAGGAGCCGAGCGGCTCGTGTTCGACAGCGCCACGCGCGCCCGCTTCCTCATGGGCCTCACGGGCGGCAACTTCATAGGAGCGCTTGCCATTCATCGGCCAGCCCTTAGGAATGACCCAGCGGCCCGTATCGCGGCTCGTCATCAAGAGAACCTCGACTTCACTGGTCTTCTTCTTCACCCGGTAGCAGAGGGCAGCATATTGCAGTCGCGGCGGGCGACGGAACATCAGCTGCACATCAGAAGCCAGTCGGGCAAGAATCGTCAATTGTCGGGTCACCTTTTAAAGTCTGCCTCAGGAATCACTAATATAAGTTTCGCATGGAAATCTTGCACGGTCCATGCGCCGTTTGACGGTAGAGGACATGATCTCCAACTTCGAATAAGGAAATTCGTTGCCGTTCCGCTTCGGAATTCCGTCAGATCGTGTTCTGATTCCGTCCTTGCACAGCTGTTCAATATGCTCCCGACTGACGTCTCAATCAATGCCGGGGACATTTGTTCCTCCGGATTCTTTCAAGATAGGGTGACTATGCGTCTTGCGCTGCTCAACTCTCGTGCGATGCCTAAAGTTCCCAGTAGGGAACCGGGCCGTAGAGGTCGGCGAGATAGTCGATGAACAGGCGAACCTTGGCCGGTAAAAACTGCCGGCTGGGGTATACTGCGGAGAGCGCCACGTTGCGGGAGCCCTCATAGGCCGGCAGCACCTGCACGAGATTGCCGCTCTTGAGTTCATCGCCGATATCCCAGGTGGAGCGCAGCGCGATGCCGAGCCCCGCGATCACCGTCTCGCGGATCACCTCGCTGGAATTGGTGACGAGCATGCCCTCCGGCCGCAGGCTCATCGCGCCGCCCGGTCCTTCAAGGCGCCATAGGTCGTTGTTGTGCGCCGGCAGGCAGCGATGGTTCTTCAGGTCGTCGATGCTTTGCGGCATCCCGTGCATGTTGAGATAGGAAGGCGCGGCACAAAGCAGGCGCCGGACCGGCGCGAGCCTTCGAGCGACGAGGCTGGAATCGGTGAGCTCGGCAATGCGGATTGCCAGGTCGAAGCCGCCGCCGACGATATCGCTTAATTCATCCGTCAGCACGAGGTTGATCGCAAGCTCCGGGTGTGCGTCCATGAACGCCTTGAGATGCGGCGCAATATGCATGCGGCCGAATGAAGTGGGTGCCGAGATCTTTAGCGTGCCGTGCATCAGCGCCGAGCGACCGGAGATGTAATATTCCGCTTCCTCCAGCCCAGCGAGAATGGCGAGCACGCGATCGTAGAAACCCTGGCCGGCCTCCGTCAACGAAATCTGGCGGGTCGTGCGTTGCAAGAGACGTGTGCCGAGCCTGTCTTCCAATCGTTTGATGCGCTTGGAAACGACGGCCGGCGAAAAGCCGAGCACGCGCCCGGCAAGCGACATGCTGCCGGTCGAAACGACCTTGGCAAATATCTCGAGATCACCCAGATTTGTCATATTGCTTCTAGACTTTTTCCCTTTTGGCATAAATGCCTAGCATTTGCGCCAGTTTCGGGAAAGTGCTAAGCCAAACGAGCCGGTTGTCGTGGAGGACGCGCCGGTTTCGCCGCCATTCGTCCGAAGGAAGCGCGCCATGTCTGACGCCATCTCTTTTCTCGCTCCGCGCGCCGATGTGCTGGCCCGCCGCCGCCAGATCGTCGGCGATCTCGTCGACTTGCTGCCGCCCGAATGTCTCATTCACGAGGCGCGAGAGCTCGTGCCCTTCGAAACAGATGCCTTCGTCGCCTATCGCCGGGTGCCGCTTGCCGTCGCATTGCCAAGCACCACCGTCGAAGTCGCAGCCGTGATGAAATATTGCCATCGCTACGGCATTCCGATCGTGCCTCGCGGGGCGGGCACCTCGCTCTCAGGCGGTGCCATCCCGCAGGAGGATGCGGTCGTGATCGGCCTTTCGAAGATGAACCGCATTCTGGAAATCGATTATCAAAACCGGGCAGCCGTCGTCCAGGCGGGCGTCACGAACCTCAATATTTCCGAATCGGTCTCGGCGGATGGTTTCTTCTACGCGCCCGATCCCAGCTCGCAGCTGGCCTGCACCATCGGCGGCAATATCGGCATGAATTCCGGCGGTGCGCACTGCCTGAAATACGGCGTCACGACCAACAACTTGCTCGGCGTGAAGATGGTGCTGACGGATGGAACGGTGATCGAGCTCGGTGGCAAGGCGCTGGATGCGGGAGGCTACGACTTGCTGGGTCTGGTCTGCGGCCACGAGGGACAGCTCGGCATCGTCACCGAAGCGACGGTCCGCCTGATCGCGAAGCCCGAGGGTGCGCGGCCCGTGCTCTTCGGCTTCGACAGTTCCGAGGAAGCCGGCTCCTGCGTCGCCGATATCATCGCGGCGGGCATCATTCCCGTGGCGATCGAGTTCATGGATAAGCCGGCGATCGAGATATGCGAGGCCTTTGCCCATGCGGGATACCCGCTCGATGCCGGTGCGCTGCTGATCGTCGAGGTCGAAGGCTCCGAGACGGAGATGGACGGCATTTTGAAAAACATCGTCGAGATCGCCCGCCGTCATGGCGTAAGATCCATTCGCGAGAGCCAGTCGGCGACGGAGGCGGCCCAGATATGGAAAGGTCGCAAATCCGCATTCGGGGCCACGGGGAGGATTGCGGACTATATCTGCATGGACGGCACGGTGCCGCTCAGCCAACTTTCCTATGTGTTGAAAAAGACGTCGGAGATCGTCGATCGCTACGGTCTGCGCGTCGCGAACGTCTTTCACGCCGGCGACGGCAACATGCACCCGTTGATCCTTTTCAATGCCAACGATCCGCAGGACGCAGCGCGAGCCGAGGCCGCCGGCAACGACATCCTGAAGCTCTGCGTCGATGCCGGCGGCTGTCTCACCGGCGAACATGGCGTCGGCATCGAGAAGCGTGACCTGATGCGGCATCAATTTTCCGACGTGGATCTCGCTCAGCAGATGGCGGTGCGCTCCGCCTTCGATCCGGGCTGGCTGCTCAATCCGTCCAAGGTCTTCCCGCTTGATGGGCGCGCCGCCGTATGACCGATTTTCTGCCGGAGACGGAAGAGGCCGCAGCCTCGATCATTCGTGAACACGCGGCCGCGGGTATGCCGCTTGCCATATGTGGCGGCAACACCCGCTCGGGCTTCGGCAATGCTGTGGCGAAGGACCGGTTGCGTTCGACCGGACTGACCGGCATCGTCTCGTACAATCCCGGCGAGATGGTCCTGACCGCGCGCGCCGGAACACCGCTTGCAGAGGTCGAGGCGGCGCTTGCGGAAAACGGGCAGATGCTGGCTTTCGAGCCGATGGACCACCGCCCGGTCATGGGCACGTCCGGCGAGCCGACCATCGGCGGTGTCTTTGCCGCCAACGTCTCCGGTCCTCGCCGCTTCGTAGCAGGCGCGGCGCGCGACAGCCTGCTCGGCATCCGCTTCGTCAACGGCAGGGGCGAGATCGTCAAGGCGGGCGGGCGGGTGATGAAGAATGTCACCGGCCTCGATCTCGTCAAGCTTCTCGCCGGTTCGCACGGCACGCTTGGCTTGCTGACGGAAGTCACCTTCCGCGTCCCGCCACGGCCGAAAACGGAAGAGACAATCGTCGTCTCCGGCCTCAATGATGCGGAAGCAGCCGCTGCGATGGCCGCGGCGATGGCACAGCCGGTCGAGGTCTCAGGTGCGGCCCACCTTCCCTTGACCGTCACCTGGAAATTCCTCGGCGGCAAGCTGCCGGAGGGCGAGACGACCGTTCTCAGGATCGAAGGTCTGCCGGGCTCCGTCGAAGCGCGTGCTGAAAAGCTGGCGTCGGCGACGTCGGCCTTCGGCACGGTCGCGAGATTGGACGAGCCCGCCAGCCGCCAGCTCTGGCGCGAAATACGCGATGTGCTTCCTTATGTCGATGAAACGATGCGCCCGGTCTGGCGCATCTCCGTCGCTCCGACCATCGGCCACCAGCTCGTCGCCGCCCTCCGCCTCGAAGCTGGCGTCGATGCGTTCTACGATTGGCAAGGCGGCCTGATCTGGATGCGGATGGAGGCCCATCCGGAGTCGCAGCTCATCCGACGTTTCATCAAGGTGCTGGGCGGCGGCCACGCTACGCTGATCCGGGCAACTGACGCGGCGCGCGCTGCCGTATCGGCGTTCCAGCCGCAGCCCGAAGCCGTCGCGCAGCTGTCGGCGCGGGTGAAGGAGAAATTCGATCCGGCGGGAATACTCAATCAGGGAAAGATGGGGTGATATGATGGCCGTTATTCGCTTGTGGCACCCTCCTGTGTCCCTACGGGACATCTCCCCCACAAGGTGGGAGATTGGCAATGCATGTCGTGCGCTCTTTCCACTCTGGTCCAACTTCGACGGCAAGGCCGTCGCATCCGATCTTCCCCCTTGTGGGGGAGATGTCTGGAAGGACAGAGGGGGGCATGCCTCCTCACGGCCGGGAGTTGCCTGATGCAAACCAACTTCACCGCCGAGCAGCTAACCGATCCGCACGTCGCCGAATCCGAGAAGATTCTGCGCAAATGCGTGCATTGTGGTTTCTGTACCGCGACCTGTCCCACCTATGTGACGCTCGGCAACGAGCTCGACAGCCCGCGCGGCCGCATTTATCTCATCAAGGATATGCTGGAAAACGGCCGGGCCGCGGATGCCAAAGTGGTTACACATATCGACCGCTGTCTCTCCTGCCTGGCCTGCGTGACGACGTGTCCCTCCGGCGTCGACTACATGCATTTGGTCGATCATGCCCGGGCCAATATCGAAAAGACCTATAAACGTCCTTTCATGAACCGGTTGACGCGCGCCATCCTCGCGGCGGTGCTGCCCTATCCGGGCCGCTTCCGCCTGGCGTTGAAGCTTGCGAAGATCGGTAGGCCGCTCCAGGGCCTGATGCGTGCGCCGGCCTTGAAGCCGTTTGCCGCGATGCTGGCACTTGCGCCGAAACATATTCCGGCGCCGTCGCCCTTCTCGCTGCCGGCGGTCCATGCTGCGAAGGCGGAAAAGCGCGGCCGGGTCGCGATTCTGACAGGTTGCGCTCAGCCGGTGCTCGATCCCGCGATCAACGAGGCGGCGATCAGGCTTTTGACCCGCCTTGGCATCGAGGTGGTAGCGCCCGCCGGCGAGGTCTGCTGCGGCTCGCTGGTGCATCACATGGGCCGCGAGGAGCAGGCGCTTGCAAGCGCACGGGCAAACGTCGATGTCTGGACGCGCGAGATCGAGAAGGGTGGTCTGGACGCGATCATCATCACCGCCTCCGGCTGCGGCACCACGATCAAGGATTACGGCCACATGCTCCGTCTTGATCCCGCCTATTCACAAAAGGCGACAGGCGTGGCGGCATTGGCGAAGGACATAACGGAATTCCTGGCCTCGCTCGACCTGCCGGCCAATGTGCCGAAGGGCCTGACGGTAACCTATCATTCTGCCTGCTCCATGCAGCACGGCCAAAAGATCACCATGGCGCCGAAACAACTTCTGAAGGCGGCCGGCTTCACGGTGCGCGATCCGGCGGAAGGCCATCTCTGTTGCGGTTCGGCTGGTACCTACAACATCATGCAGCCGGATATCTCCGCGGCGCTGAAGGTGCGCAAGGTGAAGAATATTGAGGCGACGAAGCCGGATGTGATTGCAACCGGAAATATCGGCTGCATCACGCAGATCGCGACCGGCACAGCGATCCCAATTCTGCATACGATTGAACTGCTTGATTGGGCCTATGGCGGCGATATACCGCAAAAATTAAGAGGTTTTCCGTTAGCGTGAGTCGGGCCGGTTTTCGGCCGGTCACGGAGTTCAGCGCTATGCGGCGTACAATCATAATGCTTGCAGGTCTGCTTGGCGCGGCAGGGGCCGCTCACGCCGACAGCCGCTTCTTTTGCTCAACGGACGATAATAGCGCGCGGTTCACGATCGAAAGCGGCTTTCAGGACGAGGCCGGCCACAGGCTCAATCATTTCCGCGGCGCGCTGATCGTCAAGAACAACTCGGTTCCCGAGGCCTTCAGGAAACGCGTGTTCGATTCCAGCAAACTCACGAACCGCTGGTCGCATGACGGTGAACTCCGCCTCGAGATTTTCGATGATGGCAGCGAAGACGCCAAAGACCAGTCACTGAGCCTCGTCATTATTGCCGAGGGCCGGGGGAAGAATTTTTCGGGCACCTACGGACTGATGGTCAGCGGCGACGGAAAGCCGTTCACCGCCAGCGGCAAGGTCAGCTGCGGCTCCAAGTGAGCCGTAACAGCTTGAACAGGCCGCAACAATCTTACCTGACGTCAATATGAAAAGGGCGGCACAAGGCCGCCCGTCGTTATCAAGTAATCAGCGACGTCAGCCGCCGCCGAAGATGGTGCGCAGCACGTCGATACCCCTGTCCTGGAAGGCGACGTTGCCTTGCTTGTTGCCGGGGCCGATGACGATCACCTTCGTGCCAACCGGAGCGCGCGAATAGAGATGGATGACGTCATTATTCATCATTCGGATGCAGCCGGAAGACATGTTGAGGCCGATCGTCCAGGGTTGATTGGTGCCGTGGATGCGGAAAATGGTGTCGCGTCCGCCCTTATAGAGATACATGGCGCGTGCGCCGAGCGGATTGTCCTCGCCGCCCTCCTGAAAGGCGGGAATGATATGGCCCTTGCGGGCTTCGCGGATGCGCATCTCGGCCGGTGGCGTCCAGCTCGGCCATTCTGCCTTGCGGCCGACCTTGACGACGCCCGACCATCCGAAGCCATCACGGCCGACACCGATGCCGTAGCGCGTGGCGCGGTTCTTCGACTCGACGAAGTAGAGATACTTGTTGTTGGTATCGACGATGATCGCCCCCGGTGCTTCGTCGGTCACGAGCCGCACGAGTTTGCGCTTATACTGCGGCTTGACGAACTTCGACTGCGCGACGCGGACGACCGGCGCAGCATCGTGCGCTGGTTGGGCAACGGCGGGCATTATTGCGACGGAAAACGCAATGCCGGCGGCCACAAGGCCGGAGGCGACTTTCAGCATGATTGATTCCCCTCAAAAGCAAGATCGGGCTGAAGCTACCTGAACTTCAGCCCGATTCAAGATCAGTTGCCGCCGCCATTGCACTTTTCGAGTATGCCGGTCCCGGATGTTCTTGCAGAGCGAAACTAAATCCGGGCGTTACATGACGATAACCCGCGTGCCCACGTTGACGCGTTCGTAAAGGTCGACAACGTCTTCGTTGCGCAGGCGGATGCAGCCGGATGAGACGGCGCTGCCGATCGTCCAGGGTGCGTTGGTGCCGTGGATCCGGTAGAGCGTCGAGCCGAGATACATGGCGCGCGCGCCGAGCGGGTTCTCCGGGCCGCCATCCATGCGCGCAGGCAGATAATGGCCCTTGGCGGCTTCGCGGCTGATCATGTCGGAAGGCGGCGTCCAAGCCGGCCATTCCGACTTACGGGTGATCTTGTGCGCGCCGGCCCACTCGAAGCCCGGCTTGCCAACGCCGACGCCATATCGCCGGGCCTTGCCGTGTGCCATCACGAGATAGAGAAAGCGGTTGTTGGTGTCGATGACGATCGTGCCCGGCTTTTCCTTGGTTTCGTAATCGACCATCTGCGGCAGATATTGCGGCTCGATCTGATGGCGGATCACCGGTACTCCGGGACGAACGGCCGCAACCTGCTGCACGGCCGGTGCCCGGCGGAAGAACCGGCGCTGGAAGAAGCCGCGCGACTGCACGGCCGGGCGCTGATAGACGACGGGACGAACGCCGCCACCGAGCTGGTTGAGCCACGGCGCGGTGAGATCGGGGCTGAGAACGACCGGCGGGCGGCTCGCATAGCGATCGTCGCCGAGCGCCGGCGAGACAAGAAGGCCGATCAGGCCGGCGGCAATCAAGACGGATTTCATCATCGGACGGACTCTCTACAAATGACCGAGAATGCATGAGGGCGGCATTTCTGCCTGACGGAATGCTGCCATCATCCCGCCAGCGAATGGTAAAGATCGATTCATTAAAAGCTGGCCTCCGCAATAAACTTTTCGTCAGGGTTACTCTTCGGTTTGGAAACAAGGTTTCTAAATGGTAAAGCCGGATTTTGAGCGCAGGAGCTGCGGAGAAGAATGAGCGAATCGGGTATCATCACCGGCGACGACGGCAAGAGCCGCTGCCATTGGCACGCGAATCTCCCAGACTACATGCGCTATCACGACGAGGAATGGGGCCGGCCGGTCACCGACGATATCCGCCTCTTCGAGAAAATCTGCCTCGAGGGTTTTCAGTCCGGCCTCTCCTGGCTGACGATCCTGCGCAAGCGCGAGAATTTCCGCGCCGCCTTTGCGGGCTTCGATTTCGAAAAGATTGCGCTCTTCGACGAGCGGGATATCGAGCGCTGCCTTGCCGATCCCGGCATCGTCCGCCATCGTGGCAAGCTCGCCTCGACAATCAACAATGCACAGCACGCGATCGCTTTGAGGGCCGAATTCGGCTCGCTCGCGCATTATTTCTGGAGCTATGAGCCGCAACTCCACGAACGTCCGGCCCTCGTTGACCGCCAGCATGTTGCCGCCAATCCGACGACGCCGGTTTCGGTAAGGATATCGAAGGATTTGAAGAAGCGCGGCTGGACCTTTGTCGGTCCGACCACAGTTTATGCCTTCATGCAGGCAATGGGTCTCGTCAACGATCATATCCAAGGCTGTTTCTGCCGTGCCGAAGTGGAGGCGATGCGCGCGGCATTGGTACGCCCGTGAAAGTGTGGGTCGGAACCGCTGCGGCAGTCCTGTTGTCCACCACGGCGGCATTTGCTCAGGCGCCGCAACTCGACCCTGGCGAAAAGCTCGAGAAGTTGCAGTTTCCGGCCGTTACCATGCAGATCAAAGGCTGGACCAAGTTCGGCAACAGCGATGTCTATACTCTGCCGGTGCGCGCCGGTCAGCGCGTGAAGATCAGCTTCACGACCAAGAGCCAATTCGCCTTTCTTGCGATCTTCGACCTTTCGAAGACGGATGACGAAGCTTTCTTCGGTACGGACGAGGATGGCACGACGCTAGATGTGACCGTAAAGGAAAACACCACGTGGTTTCTGCGGCCCTATTATTCCAAGGTCTCGCCTCGCCGTGGCCTCGGGGCGCCTTATACGCTACTGGTCGAGCCGCAGCCAGTCGGCGAGCCGCAGCCCGCCACACCGCAAGAGCCGGAGCGCCCTTCACTCTTTCCGCCGGCACCCTCGAAATCCGGCACCGGCGAATAGATCAAGATAGTGCGCCGAGCAAGCTGCCAAGCTCGCCAAGGTGGGCGATCTTGCGAAAGCGTGGCGCATCCTTCGGTTCGTCGACGTGCTCCAGAACCCAAGTCATTTCATGCGGCACGAAGACGCCGTAGCTTCCGGCGGCAATCGCCGGCACGATGTCGGATTTCAGTGAATTGCCGACCATCATCGCCCGCTCCGGACCATCGCCGACCTTCGAGAAAATCCGGCGATAGGTGACTGCTGTCTTCTCCGAGACGATCTCGACGGCATCGAAGAAATCGCCGAGGCCGGATTGTGCGAGCTTGCGTTCCTGGTCGAACAGGTCGCCTTTGGTGATCAGCACGAGCAGGTAATTTCCCGACAGCGCTTCAAGCGTCTCGCGCACATGCGGCATGGTCTCGACCGGATGGGACAGAAGTTCGCGGCCCGTATCGAGAATTTGGGCAATCACGCTCGTTGGCACCTTGCCTTCGGTGATTTCGATCGCCGTCTCGATCATCGACAGCGTGAAGCCCTTTATGCCGAAGCCATAGTGGCTGAGATTGCGCTTCTCGGCCTCCAGCAGGCGCTCCGAAATCTTCGGACCCTCGGCGAAATCGGCGAGCAATTCCCTGAAGTGCTCTTCGGTCAGCCGGTAATATTGTTCGTTCTGCCAGAGCGTATCATCGGCATCGAAGCCGATTGTCGTCAGCGCATGTGTGCTCATCTCAAGCTCCTGCAATCCATGAAGCAATCTATTGATGGGCCGCGTCGAGACAAGGGCTTTTGCTTTTTCGTCGCAGCAGGTTGCAGCGGCGTTGAAAAGCAGAGGATCGGCATTAGGTAAAATATTGCCTACCCTGCAGCCAGCCCCGGCTGTGCCTGACACGTGCAGGCCAATAATCAAAAAATAGCGTTCAGCAGTCCGCAAGCGCCGCTTGCGGCCGACACAAGGAAATTTCTCCATGCGATACAATCAACTCGGAAATACGGGACTTTTCGTCTCGGAAATCTGCCTCGGCACCATGACTTTCGGCGAGGCGGTCAGCGGCACCATATGGGGTTCCATTGCCGATGTGGACCAGAAGGCGGCAGACCAGATCGTCGAGCGCTCGCTCGCTGCCGGCGTCAATTTCATCGACACCGCCGATGTATATTCCTCCGGTGAGTCCGAAAGGCTGCTAGGCCAGGCGCTGAAGAACCTCGATGTCCCGCGCAAGGACGTCGTCATCGCCACCAAGGTTTACGGCGTGATGGGTGACAAGCCGAACGATCGCGGCGCATCGCGCGGTCACATCATGGATTCCGTCGAGGCCAGTCTGAAGCGGCTGCAGACGGACCATATCGATCTCTACCAGATCCACGCAACCGATCCCGTCACCCCGATCGACGAGACGCTGCGCGCTTTCGACGATCTCATCTCGCGTGGTCTCGTGCGCTATATCGGCGTTTCCAACTGGCAGGCGTGGCGGATCGCCAAGGCGCTCGGCATTTCCGAGCGCCGCGGCTTCGCCCGCTTCGAAACCGTCCAGGCCTACTACTCGATCGCCGGCCGCGATCTCGAACGGGAAATCGTGCCGCTGATGAATGAGGAGAAGATCGGCCTGATGGTCTGGTCACCGCTCGCCGGCGGTCTGCTCTCCGGCAAGTTTGGCCCCGGTGCGCCTGGCAACGGCGAAGGCCGCCGCGCCAATTTCGACTTTCCGCCAGTGGACAAGGACAAGGCCTGGGCCTGCGTGGCCGTCATGCGCGAAATTGCCGAGAAGCACGGCAGCAACGTCGCAGCCGTTGCGCTCGCTTATGTCCTCGCAAAGCCGTTCGTGACCAGCGTCATCATCGGCGCGAAGCGCATCGATCAGCTCGACCAGAACCTTGCCGCCGTCAAGCTGAAGCTCGATGCCGGCGACATGCAGAAGCTCGACGAGGTCAGTGCGCTGGCGCCGGAATATCCAGGCTGGATGCTGGCCCGCCAGGGTGCCGCCCGCCGCCCGGAACCGTTTGAGCCGAACGCCTGAGAACGGCGAACTGAAAACGCCGGTGCGGGAATGAACTGACCCCCGAAAGTTGGACAACAGCCTTCGGGGGTTTTACTGATGGCCCTACTTGCCGTGGGCTTTCAGCCAGGCGTTCATGTCCGCGATCTCCGCTTCCTGAGCCTTGATGACGGCTTCGGCGAGTTTGCGGATGTTCGGGTCCTTGCCGTATTGCAGCTCGATCTTTGCCATGTCGATCGCACCCTGATGATGCGGGATCATGCTGCGGACAAAATCTGCATCGGCATCGCCGGTCATTTCAATCGCCATATCCTTGTGCATCTTGGCGTTCGCCTCGGCAAAGGCCTGGCTTGAAGGACCCTGGTCGCCCATCGGCTTGCTCATGTCCATCGGCATATTCGTATGCATCGGCATATCTTGATTCATGTGCATCGTCTTATCCTGGGCAAGCGCTTCCTGGACAAGCGCTGGGGCGGCGAAGGCGAAGGCTGCGGTAAGGGCAAGAATTTTCAGAGACATGGGACTTCCTTCCTCTGTCTGACATAAGTGCTTTTGCGCGGCAGATACCGCGCGATCGGTATGCGGAAAGTATTGTCAGACAAGGCGGGGAGGTGGTGCCTGCGGTGCAGGGCGAAGATCGGCGAGCGCATGTGCAGCGGCCGGTGAAGGATAGGCGAAGACAGACTTCGCGCTTGTATCGATCGTGAGCGGCGGAGGCACGATAAGGCATACCGCGCAGAAGGCCATATGAGCCGTGTCGCCTGTTGCGCAGGGATCCTTGGCTGCGCCACTCTCATGCCCGGCCGTATCCATGCCGGCCATATCGTGATGCGTTTCGGCCAGGACGGGCTGTTGCATCGACGCGCACATAGGACAGCCCGCCAGCGCCGACATCGCGCTGTAGAACAGCCAGGCGAAAAGCATCGTCGTGATGGCGAAGACACGCATGCCATCAAGATAGGCACGCCCGGCAAGGAAGCCAAGCGACCCATGTGTGAGTTTCAAAGCTTTGCCGCCTTGCGCAGCGCCTCGTTGATGCGCCCCGCCAGCCCTTGCCAGTCGCCTTGAAGTCGTCTTCGGTCCATTCGGGATTGTCGGAGACGTCTAATTCAGTAGGCGGCAATGACCTTGTGGACGATCTGGTAGTCAGCGCTTTCCTCGCCGATCGGTGCGACCGGCCATGACCAGCTGGCGTTGGCCGCAGGCGGCAAGACGCCATGTAAAAGGTCGGTCTCCTCGTGAGTTTTACCGCAGCGGTCGATGACGGCGTAGGAGATGTCGGTCAGAAGGCAGGTTCGGCAGGGCAAGGCGGCCAGATTGGAAAGATGAGCGTCGATCAGCCGAGCCACGCTGTCATCGGGCATCCTGCCCGGCTCTTCCGCCTCATAGCGCCGTTTCACGCCACGGCCGATTTGCGACAGCAGATTCGCCGAGACCGCGAAATCGAGATAGGGCACCGACCGCAGGAAGCCGAGCGGCTCCACCTCTTTCCCTGCCGCGAGATCGCCATATCCGGAGAGATCGCGCTCGATGAGCCGGACATTGCGGTAGCCCTTCGTCTTCAGCCAAAGGCGCACCGACGCGACGTGCACGAGATCGACAAGAACGACCGTATCGAAGCTCTTCGAAAGCTCCTTGATCGGCACGTCGCAAAGCAGGCCTGAGCCGAGCACGACGACCGTGCGTGTCTCGCGAAGACCGTCCATCGCGCAGAGGATGGCTGTGCGGCTGTTCTCCTCATGCTCCGCCCACGCCCGGCTACAGCGCCTGGCGCGGGACCAGAGGTTGATGGAATAGCGGATGAACCTGCGGTTCGCCTTGCCCGTGACAGGCAACGTCGCGAGATAGTGAAGTGCCTCGATAATCATGGTCGTTCCCGCAATTCGGTGGGCTGCCCTTCGATCTTCGATTCTGGCTTGCGCTTCAAGTCCCTTCGCCCTTGCCGCTATCCTCCCAATCCGCTAGGAAACCGCCACTGTCACGATTGAGCGGAATGCGTTGGAAATGAACGAGAAGCAGAAGAAACCACAAAAGCTCAAGGCTCGCTTGCCGCGCGGCTTCGCCGACCGTTCGGCCGCCGATATCCGCGCCGTCAACGAGATGACCGCGAAGATCCGCGAAGTCTACGAGCATTATGGTTTCGATCCGGTCGAAACGCCGCTCTTCGAATATACCGATGCGCTCGGCAAGTTCCTGCCGGACAGCGACCGTCCGAACGAGGGTGTTTTCTCGCTGCAGGACGACGACGACCAGTGGATGAGCCTGCGCTACGACCTGACGGCGCCGCTCGCCCGCCATGTCGCGGAGAATTTCAACGAGATCCAGCTACCCTACCGCACCTATCGCGCCGGCTACGTGTTCCGCAATGAAAAGCCAGGCCCCGGCCGCTTCCGCCAGTTCATGCAGTTCGACGCCGACACCGTCGGCGCGCCAGGTGTTCAGGCCGATGCCGAAATGTGCATGATGATGGCCGATACGCTGGAAGCCCTCGGCATCAAGCGCGGGGATTATGTTATCCGGGTGAACAACCGCAAGGTTCTGGATGGCGTGCTGGAGGCGATCGGTCTCGGCGACGAGGACAAGGCGGGCCAGCGCCTCAACGTGCTGCGCGCCATCGATAAGCTCGACAAGTTCGGCCCTGAGGGCGTACGGCTTTTGCTCGGCGAAGGCCGCAAGGATGAATCGGGTGACTTCACCAAGGGCGCGGGGCTGACTTCGCAGCAGATTGATCGATTACTTGATTTCATCAATATCTTGCAGACGGCAGAAACGGCACTCGGTTCACATCCGATGGTGCAAAACCCGGTGGCCAGTGCCGAGATTGATGGAGGGGCTATTTTTGACACGCTTCACAACAACTTCAAAGATTCTCCTAAAGGCATTGAAGGGGTTCTTGAGCTAAAGCAGATTTGGCAATTGGTTGAAGCAGCGGACTACGGTCCAGATCGCATCAAGATCGACCCCTCGGTCGTCCGCGGCCTCGAATACTACACCGGCCCGGTCTACGAAGCCGAACTGCTCTTCGACGTGACCAACGAAAAGGGCGAAAAGGTTGTCTTTGGCTCCGTTGGTGGCGGTGGCCGTTATGACGGCCTCGTCTCCCGCTTCATGGGCCAGCCGGTTCCGGCAACCGGCTTCTCGATCGGCGTTTCGCGCCTGATGACGGCGCTGAAGAACCTCGGCAAGCTTGGCCAGAGCGAGGTCATCGAACCGGTGCTCGTCACAGTCATGGATGGCCAGGACATGGATGCTTTGGGCCGCTACCAGCGCATGACGCAAGCGCTGCGCGCCGCCGGCATCCGCGCCGAAATGTTCCAGGGCAACTGGAAGAAGTTCGGCAACCAGCTGAAATATGCCGACCGCCGCGGCTGCCCAATCGCCATCATCCAGGGCGGCGATGAGCGTGCCCAAGGCGTCGCGCAGATCAAGGACCTGATCGAAGGCAAGCGCTTGTCCGGTGAGATCGAGGACAATGCCAGCTGGCGCGATGCGCGCGTGGCGCAGGAGACCGTCGCCGAGGCCGATCTGGTGGCCAAGGTGAAGGAAATCCTGGCGGCTCAGGCGGAGGATCGCGCGAGGGCGGGCGGCAATGGGTGATTTTCCACTCCCCAACCCGTCCCCACAAAGGGGAGGGCCCCTGAGCGCCGCCGTCCTGCCCAACGCAGCATTCGCTTGGTCGACCGCGCTGCTTATCTCTTTCGGCGATCGCCGCGGGTTAGTCCTTCTCCCTTGTGGGGAGGGGTTGGGGAGGGGACTTTATTTGGGAGCCACCCCATGGCCCTGATCAACCTCCCCGATTTCGCCAACGACCTCCTGGACGAATTTACCGCCCGCAAGACGGAGCGGATCGACACGCCGGTCATCCAGCCGGCCGAGCCCTTCCTCGACATTGCCGGCGAAGACCTCCGCCGCCGCATCTTCATGACGGAAAGCGAAACCGGCGCCAGCCTCTGCCTGCGGCCGGAATTCACCATTCCCGTCTGCATCCGCCACATCGAGACGGCAACCGGCACGCCGAAACGCTATTCCTATCTCGGCGAAGTCTTTCGCCAGCGCCGCGAGGGTGGAAACGAATTCTATCAGGCAGGCATCGAAGACCTTGGCGACATCAATATCGCCAGCGCCGACGCCCGCGCGATCGGCGATGCGACCGGCATCCTGGCGCGGCTTCTTCCTGGCGAACGCCTCACGGTCACGCTGGGCGATCAGGCCGTCTTCGAAGCCGTGGTCCAGGCGCTCGGCCTACCGCTTGGATGGCAGAAGCGGCTGATCCATGCCTTCGGCAATATGGGCCAGCTTGAAGCGCTGCTCGCGAGCCTCGTCAGCCCGCAATTTGTGACCGATCTGGATCACGATGTCGCACGGCTGATCGCCGCCGGCGACGAGGCAGCACTCATCGCCCACATCGACGCGACGATGCACAGAACGGGCTATTCCTCGAACGCCAGCCGCTCGCCGGCTGAAATCGCGCGCCGGCTGAAGGAGAAGTTGGTCCTTTCGCAAACGCGCCTCGATGATGCGGCCTTCCGCGTGCTCGAAGAGTTCCTGTCGCTGAGGGTGCCGCTCATCAATGCGTCGGCCGCTCTGGCCGGTTTTGCCGATGCCGCCGGGCTGAAGCTCGGCAATGCGCTCTCTCGCTTCGATGGCCGGGTGGCCGCCCTCGGCAATGCCGGGATCGACCTCGCCTCCATCGATTATCGCGCCGCCTTCGGCCGCCCGCTCGATTATTACACCGGCCTTGTCTTCGAGGTGGGCATCCAGGGTTCGTCCGCCGTGCTCGCAGGCGGCGGACGCTTCGACAGGCTGTTGACGCTGCTGGGCGCCAAGGACCGCATTCCAGCCGTTGGCTTCTCGCTCTGGCTCGACCGCATCGAAACGGAAAGGGCGGCCCCATGACCATCACCATCGCGCTGCCCTCCAAGGGCCGGATGAAGGACGATGCCTCGACACTCTTCGAGCGCGCCGGCATGAGGATCATCGCCGTCGGCAATGACCGCTCCTATCGCGGCCGTGTCGAGGGTTGGGACGACGTCGAGATCGCCTTCCTGTCGGCCTCGGAAATATCGCGCGAACTCGGCAACGGCACCATCGATTTCGGCGTGACCGGGGAAGACCTGGTGCGCGAAGGGCTGGCGGAAGCCGACAGGCGCGTCGAATTCTGCGCCCGCCTCGGTTTCGGCCGCGCCGACGTGGTGGTTGCCGTTCCTGAGATCTGGCTCGATGTCGACACCATGGCCGATCTCGGCGATGTCGCGGCCGACTTCCGCGCCCGCCATGGCCGCCGTTTGACCATCGCAACCAAGTATTGGCGGCTGACGCAGCAGTTCTTCTCCAGCCAGCATGGCATCCAGCTCTACCGCATCGTCGAAAGCCTTGGTGCGACGGAAGGGGCCCCGGCCTCCGGCTCCGCTGATATCATCGTCGACATCACCTCGACGGGCTCCACCTTGAGGGCGAACCATCTGCGGGTGCTGAACGACGGTGTGATCTTGCGCTCGGAAGCCTGCCTCGTCCGCGCCAGCAAGGAGAGCCACGCCGGCGAGCCGTCGGTGGCGAGGATCATAGAGGCGGTGCGCAGCGCCCTTTGATTTCTGCAAAGAACCAAACGAACAACCCGCCGTCTTTCCGACGGCGGGTTTCTTCTGCTTGGGAGGATGTTGCGCGCTTAGGCGGCAACGGCATATGCGCCACGGCGTGCATCCAGCGAATAGGCGCCCGGGCCGAAGGTGGCGAGGAGGATATAGGCGCCGGCAAGCGTCAGGTTCTTCATCAGCATGATCTGGTTGAGCACGTTGATCCAGCCATTGGCCGCAGCCGGAAAATCCGGAACGTTGATCGTGCCGCTGTGGAAGACGAGGCCGGTGAAGGCGCAGAAGAGGGCGAGTGCCCAGCCGACGATACGGGTCTGGAAACCAACGAGGACGGCAAGCCCGGCAACAAGCTCAAAGAGGCCAGCGGCATAGGCGAGAAGTGTTGCGGCAGGAAGGCCGGCACCGCTGATCATCCCGGCCGTACCGGCCGGATCGGTGAGCTTGCCGAAGCCGGACATGATGAACATAAACGAAAGCAGGATGCGGGCGACAAGAAGGACGATGTTGGTGGTATTCGACATGGACGCGATCTCCGTTTGAATTGCTCTGGAGGTCCCCGTGCCCCGGCACCGTTTGAACCCCGATTGGCCGGCGTTGTCGCCTTTTTTGGGCACGATGAAAAGATAAACAAATGAGGATGGTTTGTTCACTAATCTGAAACGATCACTCCGTTGAGCGGCTTGTCTTTTGCGTCGCCGGTCTTCTATGTTCGCCACCAACCCCCAGGAGAAAACGGCATGGCAGACCTTTCCGCATTTCCGATCACCAAGCGCTGGCCGGCGCAGAACCCAAATGTTATTCAGCTTTATTCGCTGCAAACGCCGAACGGCGTGAAGATAGCGATCGCGCTGGAAGAGCTCGGTCTGCCTTACGAGCCGCATTACATCTCCTTTGGAACCAACAATCAGAAGTCTCCCGAATTCCTCTCGCTCAATCCGAATGGCCGCATACCGGCGATCATGGATCCGAACGGGCCGGGCGGGAAGCCGATCGGCCTCTTCGAATCAGGCGCGATTCTCCTCTATCTCGCGGAAAAAACCGGCCAGCTCCTGCCCCCGGATGCTGTGGGGCGCTACGAGACCATCCAGTGGGTGTTCTTCCAGATGGCGGGCGTCGGCCCGATGTTCGGCCAGTTCGGCCATTTCTACAAGTTCGCGGCCGACAAGGTCGCCAACAATTCCTATCCGATGGAGCGTTACCGCGACGAAGCCAAGCGGCTGCTGAGCGTGCTGGAAGCGCGCCTTGAGGGACGGCAGTGGATCATGGGCGACGCCTACACCATCGCGGACATCACCACATTCCCATGGATCCGCGGCGCCGACATCTTCTACGGCGGCCGGGAAGTCCTGGACTACGCGAAGTTCCCCTCCGTCATGGCCTGGCTCGAACGCTGCATCGCGCGTCCGGCAAGTGCCAAGGGTCTGAACATCCCTGTGAAGCCGGAGTAATCCGGCCTAAAGGAAGAGGCCGGTCGCAGGAACGGCCCTTAGAATTAGCGGCTTTGCGGGAAGCTTTTTATGGCGATCGTTCTATATTTGTTCCGTATCTCGTGTAATGTTCGCATCTAACGAGGTGAGTCTGGGAGGTAGCAGATGGAAGACAAGCGCACTGCATTTCGCAAACTGCACGAAGCACCGGGCGCGTTCATTATCCCCAATCCCTGGGATATCGGCACAGCCCGGATTTTAGCTGCCTTGGGTTTTCCAGCGCTCGCCACCACCAGCGCTGGCATGGCGTTCTCTCTGGGCGTCGCGGAGGGCGCCGTCTCACGGAAAGACACCTTGGACCATTGCCGATCCATCGTGGCCGCAACGCCGCTCCCCGTCTCGGCCGACCTCGAAAACGGCTTTGGCGACAGTCCGCAGAGTGCTGCCGAGACGATCCGAGCCGCTGCCGACATCGGTCTCGCCGGGTGTTCGCTTGAAGATCATACCGGCCGGCGCGATGATCCGATCTATGATTTCACGCTGGCGGTAGAGCGTATAGAGGCGGCTGTCGAGGCCCGCCGTTCTCTGCCGCACGATTTCGTGCTGACGGCGCGTTGTGAGAATTTTTTGTGGGACCGCGCCGATCTCGACGACACGATCCGGCGACTGCAAGCATTCGAGAAGGCCGGAGCCGACGTGCTCTATGCACCCGGCCTTCGTGACCTTCGCACGATCCGGTTGGTTTGCAAGGCCGTGACGAAGCCCGTCAACGTTGTGATGGGAATGCCCGGCGCAACGTTCAGCGTGGCAGAGTTGGCGGAGGCGGGCGTCAAGCGGATAAGTGTCGGTTCGGGGCTGGCGAGGCTCGCCTTCGGCACGTTCGTGAACGCGGCGCGGGAAATGCGATCGGCAGGTACCTTCCGTTTCTCAGGCCAGGCTATGGGCTTTGCGGAGCTGGAGGGTTTTTTTACCGGAACGACGAAGACATGAGAATGTCGCAAAACTCCTGCAGACCGTGTGGAAACTAACGTCCTCGATTCAAGATGAGGTGCTACGCCGGTTCCCGTCGCCGAAAAGCCCGAGTATTCTCGGCATGCCGGTCGCAGGATCGGCCTTTCTCTTACGATGCTTGCGCTTGTTGCCGGCTTGCCGTCTGGTTTGCCCCATCCAGCTTGAAGCGCGGAAAGATGAAGACCCCCGCCATACTGCCACTGAATTTTTCCTCCACTCCGCTCGATTCACCCATGCAGAAAACCGGCTGACGCAGGCTGTTCGGCATCATGATCGTGGTGGAAAAGCAGAAGGACGACGAAAGTGTTGTGGCTTGTTCGAAAAGCGCGAGGATATGCCCCCGATCTTTCGGATCATAGCAGCGCAGCAGGCTCAGAAGGCCGCATTCCTGTGCCGAAAGGCCATGCAGCAGGCTGCTCCAGTCGCCGAGGCGGATGATTCCGCTTGAAAAGTCGCCGGCCCAGGCCTCGGAGACCGAAAATTGCGCAATCATATCCTGATTACGATGGGTCAGATCCAGCGAGCCAGGCATCAGGGGGGCGGCAACAGTTGCTTTGGCGATTTTAAACAAGGGGTTCCCCGGTTCGGGCGCAGTCTCCGCTGCGCTGCGGTCAGAGCGAAACAGGGTCATACGGCGCCAGGCATCATGCCTGCGGTCTGGAACCTCGATCGCCGGCGGGGCACTGAGGCTTGCTCTTGCTTGTCGCGCAAACGTTCGTCGCCAAATGTTCGCGCAGGTTGAGACGGCGTTCCGGCCTCGCTGGCGGGTGAAAACGATCCTCGAACACACATCAATTGCAGCGCGGATTTATAGGAGCTTTTCGCCAAACGGCAACGGCTTTTTCGGGGCGGAACCCTCGCCCGGCCAAGACGGTTCAGCCGGCTATTTTGCTGGAAAACGTCGCATGAGAAGTACAAAGAATCAATTTGTGATGGATTGTGCGTGGTTTCGCTTCGCAAAGAAGTGGTTTTGCCCGGCAAATGCCTCTTTAAGCGAAATTCGAATATTTGTTGAAAAATCTGGCGGCGCAAGCCTCGCGAAAGCTCCGGGCTGGTGGCGGCAAGAGAACGGGCCAAGTTAAACGCTTTGGAAAGTCGACGGCTTGCCCTGCGCGTGCGCAGCTGCGAATCGCGCTTCAAAAGAAAAGGGCGGCCCGAAGACCGCCCTTCCTGAACTGAACCGGATGGCTCAGATGCGAGACCTCAGTCTCACATCATGTCCATGCCGCCCATTCCGCCCATGCCGCCCGGCATTGCCGGAGCGTCCTTCTTCGGCAGCTCGGCGATCATCGCTTCCGTGGTGATCAGCAGCGAAGCAACCGAGGCTGCATTCTGCAGAGCCGTACGGACGACCTTGACCGGGTCGACGATACCCATGGCGATCATATCGCCATATTCGCTGGTCTGGGCGTTGTAGCCGTAGTTGTCGTCATTCTTGTCGAGGATCTTGCCGACGACGATCGAAGCTTCGTCACCAGCGTTGTCAGCGATCTGGCGAACCAGCGACTGCAGCGCCTTGCGAACGATGTTGATGCCGGCTTCCTGATCGTCGTTCACGCCCTTGGACGTGATCTTGACGGAGGAACGGAGCAGGGCAACGCCGCCGCCCGGGACGATACCTTCCTGAACAGCAGCGCGCGTCGCATTGAGGGCGTCGTCGATGCGGTCCTTCTTTTCCTTCACTTCGACTTCCGTCGAGCCGCCGACGCGGATGACGGCAACGCCGCCTGCGAGCTTGGCAAGGCGTTCCTGCAGCTTCTCGCGGTCGTAGTCGGAGGTGGTTTCTTCGATCTGCGCCTTGATCTGCGCAACGCGGCCTTCGATGTCGGACTTGGCGCCGGCGCCGTCGACGATCGTGGTGTTTTCCTTGGAGATCGAAACCTTCTTGGTGCGGCCGAGCATGTCGAGGGTAACGGACTCGAGCTTGATGCCGAGATCTTCGGAGATGACCGTACCACCGGTCAGGATCGCGATGTCCTCGAGCATGGCCTTGCGGCGGTCGCCGAAGCCCGGAGCCTTGACGGCAGCAATCTTCAGCCCGCCGCGCAGCTTGTTGACGACGAGCGTTGCAAGTGCTTCGCCTTCGACGTCTTCAGCGATGATCAGCAGCGGCTTGCCGGTCTGAACGACGGCTTCGAGAACCGGAAGCATCGACTGCAGGTTGGAGAGCTTCTTCTCGTGCAGAAGGATATAGGCGTCGTCGAGGTCAGCAACCATCTTTTCCGGGTTGGTCACGAAGTACGGGCTGAGATAGCCGCGGTCGAACTGCATGCCTTCGACGACTTCGAGTTCGGTTTCGGCGGTCTTGGCTTCTTCGACAGTGATGACGCCTTCGTTGCCGACCTTCTGCATGGCTTCAGCAATGTCGCGACCGACCTGGCTGTCGCCGTTTGCGGAGATCGTGCCGACCTGTGCAACTTCTTCCGAAGTGGAGATCTTCTTGGCCTTGGCCTGGAGATCCTTGACGACTTCAGTAACGGCAAGATCGATACCGCGCTTCAGATCCATCGGGTTCATGCCGGCTGCAACGGCCTTGTTGCCTTCGCGAACGATGGCCTGAGCAAGAACGGTTGCGGTCGTGGTGCCGTCACCGGCGATGTCGTTGGTCTTCGAAGCGACTTCGCGGACCATCTGGGCGCCCATGTTTTCGAACTTGTCGTCCAGTTCGATCTCCTTGGCGACCGAAACACCGTCCTTGGTGATGCGCGGCGCGCCGAAGGACTTGTCGATGATGACGTTGCGACCCTTCGGGCCGAGCGTTACCTTGACTGCGTCAGCGAGGATATCGACGCCGCGCAGCATCTTTTCGCGCGCGGTGCGGCCGAACTTAATTTCTTTAGCTGCCATTTTGAAAACTCCTGAGAAGGGTTGTCAGCGATTTCGGGTAAAAAGCGACCGGCTGGATCAGCCGATGATGCCCATGATGTCGGCTTCCTTCATGATCAGAAGGTCTTCGCCGTTGATCTTGACTTCTGTGCCGGACCACTTGCCGAACAGAACGCGGTCGCCAGCCTTGACGTCGAGAGCGACGACCTTGCCGGACTCGTCACGAGCGCCGGAGCCGACGGCGACGATTTCGCCTTCCTGCGGCTTTTCCTTAGCGGTATCGGGAATGATGATGCCGCCTTTGGTCTTTTCTTCGGATTCAACGCGGCGAACGACGACGCGGTCGTGAAGGGGGCGGAAATTGGTGCTTGCCATTGTCTAATCCCTCGATCAAATGACATTCGCAGGCCGGGCGGCCCACATGGATAAGTGTTAGCACTCTCCGTTGAGGAGTGCTAGCGCCGAGCATTTAGGGATGGCTCCAGAAGGAGTCAAGAAGACCCATCACGGAATTTTGCGCCGGAATTGTGAAGAGGGCGGGAATTGTTTGAAGCATCGCCCGATTCGACGCGTGTCGGTTGCTTGAGCTTCGGAGTGCCCGCGCAGGCTGTCAACTGCGTGGCCTTCCTCTCGTGGAAGGTCCGACGGTTTTTCCTAAAGATCGCCCGAAAATCCCTTGCCATCGCGGCATGCCTTTGCAATGTCACGCCTGACTGAAAGCAAATCGGGAAATCGGATGGCCAAGCGGATTAGAAGTTTTGCGGAGATCACCAGCCAGTATGATGCGGTGTTCTGCGATGTCTGGGGCGTGCTGCACAATGGCGTCGATCCCTTCCCGACGGCCGCTGCCGCTCTGGAAGCCGCGCGCGGCGAGGGGCTTGCCGTCATCCTTATCACCAATTCGCCGCGCATCGCGCCTCAGGTGGTCGCCCAGCTTCGCCAGATCGGCATCCAGGACGGCGCCTATGACCGGATCGTCACCTCCGGCGACGTCACCCGCGGCCTGATCGCCGAAGGCCCGAAGAAGGTGTACCTGCTTGGCCCGGATCGCGATCTGGCCATCATCGAAGGTCTCGGCGTCGAGCGCGTCGATGCGAAGGACGCTCAATCCGTGGTCTGCACCGGATTCTTCGACGACGAGACGGAAAAGCCGGAAGACTACACGGATATGCTCAAGGATTTTCAGGCACGCAACGTGCCGATGGTCTGCGCCAATCCGGACCTCGTCGTTGAACGTGGTCACCGCATCATCCCCTGCGCCGGCGCCATGGCTGCCTATTACCACCAGTTGGGCGGCGAGATCCGCATCGCCGGAAAGCCGCACGCGCCGATCTACGACGCCGTGCTGAAAACCGCGCACGAACTCCACGGCGATTTCCCGAAAAGCCGCATTCTTGCCATCGGCGACGGCATGCCGACGGATGTGCACGGCGCTCTCGATTACGGCCTCGATCTCCTCTATATCAGCGGCGGTATCCACGCGAAGGAATACACGCTGAACGGCGAGACCGACGAGGCGATCCTGCATGCCTATCTCGAACGCGAGAAGGCCGCGCCCAAGTGGTGGATGCCGCGCCTCGCATAAGAAGAAGCCCGCCGATGACCGTTTTTCACCGCAATGAAACCCGCGAACCCTTGCCTGCCCACCTGAAGGGCGGGGTGATTGCCATCGGCAATTTCGACGGCGTTCATCGCGGCCATCAATCGGTGCTGAACCGCGCGCTGGAAATCTCGAACGAGCGGGACATCCCGGCGCTGGTGCTGACTTTTGAGCCGCATCCCCGCACGGTCTTCAGGCCGGAAACACCGGTCTTCCGCATCACGCCCGCACCCCTGAAGGCCCGCATCCTGGAAGCGATCGGCTTCAACGCCGTTATCGAATATCCTTTCGACCGCGAATTCTCGCAGCGCTCGCCGGACGACTTCATCCACGGCATCTTGAAGGACTGGCTGGGCGCCTCCGAAGTCGTCACCGGCTTCGACTTCCATTTCGGCAAGAATCGCGAGGGCGGCCCGGCCTTCCTTATGGATGCCGGCCATAAATACGGTTTCGGCGTCACGCTGATCGACGCCTTCCGCGACGAGAATGCCGAGGTCGTCTCATCGAGCCGCATCCGCGAGTTGTTGAAGGAAGGCGATGTCAGCGAGGCCGCCGCGCTGCTCGGCTACCGCTACACAGTCGAGGCTGAGGTGATCGGCGGCGAAAAGCTCGGCCGCGAGCTCGGTTTTCCAACCGCAAACATGCAGCTTCCGCCGGAGGCCGAACTTGCAGCCGGCATCTACGGCGTCCGCTTCCGCCTGGACGACGGCAAGCTCTACGATGCAGTTGCGAGCTACGGCCGCCGCCCGACGGTGATCGAAAACGGTGCGCCGCTGCTGGAGACCTACCTCTTCGATTTCAACGGCGACCTCTACGGCCGGACCTGTTCCGTCTCCTTCTTCGGCCACCTGCGGCCCGAACTGAAGTTCGACGGCCTGGAACCGCTCGTCGAGCAGATCAAGCGTGACGAGCAGGAGGCGAGGGCGCTGCTTGCGGGTGTCCGGCCGCTCGGCGAACTCGACCTTAAGCTTTGTTTCGTCTGACGCCGCGATGCCGGTGGGCACGGCCTCAAATCCCTCTTCCTTTTCCCGGCAAAAACGCCTATGAACCGCCGCTATGAATAAAGTCCGGCTGTCGAGTGCGATGCGAATTATCGGCCCGGCCTTCCGCGCGCGCTGAGCCGCCGGAAGGTCCGGGTTTTTGGCGCTTGGGCAAACGAGCGCTTCCGTCATCAGACATTTTTGAAGCCGTCGCGCCTTGAAGGCGCCCAGAAACGATTGCTGAAACATGACCGACACAGCCGAAAAGATCGACTACTCGAAGACCCTCTACCTGCCCGAAACCGACTTCCCGATGCGCGCCGGCCTGCCGCAGAAGGAGCCGGAAATCGTTGCACGCTGGCAGCAGATGGGCCTCTACAGGAAGCTGCGCGCATCCGCCGCCGGACGCGAGAAGTTCGTCCTCCATGACGGCCCGCCCTATGCGAACGGCAACATCCATATCGGCCACGCGCTGAACAAGATCCTCAAGGACGTCATCAACCGCTCGTTCCAGATGCGCGGCTTTGACGCCAACTACGTTCCCGGCTGGGACTGCCACGGCCTTCCGATCGAATGGAAGATCGAGGAGAAGTACCGCGAGAAGGGCAAGAACAAGGACGAAGTTCCGATCAACGAATTCCGCAAGGAATGCCGCGACTTCGCCGCCGGCTGGATCAAGGTTCAGTCCGAGGAGTTCAAGCGCCTCGGCATCGAGGGCGACTTCGATAATCCCTATACGACGATGAACTTCCACGCCGAATCGCGCATTGCCGGCGAGCTTTTGAAGATCGCAGGAAGCGGCCAGCTCTACCGCGGCTCCAAGCCGGTCATGTGGTCGGTCGTCGAGCGCACTGCGCTGGCGGAAGCCGAAGTCGAATACGCCGATGTCGAAAGCGACATGATCTGGGTGAAGTTCCCCGTCGCGGAAGGCCCCGCCGCTCTGGCCGGCGCCTTCGTGGTCATCTGGACGACGACCCCCTGGACGATCCCGGGCAACCGCGCGGTCGCGTTCTCGTCGCGCTACCCCTATGGCCTCTACGAAGTTGCGACCGCCGAGAACGACTTCGGCCCGCAGCCGGGCGAGAAGCTGATCTTTGCCAGGCGCTTGGCTGAGGAGTCCGCTGCCAAGGCGAAAGTGACCTTCAATTTCGTTCGCGATATTAAAGCGGATGAACTTGCCGCCGTCACCTGTGCGCACCCGCTGCACGGCCTGGGCGGCGGCTATGATTTCCAGGTGCCGCTGCTTGATGGCGAGCATGTGACCGATGACGCAGGTACCGGTTTCGTCCATACCGCCCCCAGCCACGGTCGCGAGGACTTCGATGCCTGGATGGACAATATGCGGGAGCTCGAAGCGCGCGGCATCTCGTCCACGATCCCGTTCCCGGTCGACGATGCCGGCTTCTTCACCATCGACGCGCCCGGCTTCGGCCCGGATGCGGAAGGCGGCGCGGCGCGCGTTATCGACGACAGCGGCAAGAAGGGTGATGCCAATGAGCGCGTCATCAAAGCGCTGATCGCCCGTCACGCGCTCTTCGCGCGCGGCCGCCTGAAGCACTCTTATCCGCATTCCTGGCGCTCGAAGAAGCCGGTCATCTTCCGCAACACGCCGCAGTGGTTCGTCCATATGGACAAGGAGCTCGACGACGGAACGACGCTGCGCTCCCGTGCGCTGAACGCGATCGATGATACCCGCTTCGTACCGGCTGCCGGCCAGAATCGCCTGCGCGCCATGATCGAACAGCGCCCGGACTGGGTGCTTTCGCGCCAGCGCGCCTGGGGCGTGCCGATCTGCGTCTTCGTCGACGAGCAAGGCCAGATCCTGCAGGACGACGAGGTCAATGCCCGCATCCTCGAAGCCTTCGAAAAGGAAGGCGCCGACGCCTGGTTCGCCGAAGGTGCGCGTGAGCGTTTCCTCGGCAAGAAGGCGAACGAGCCGTGGAAGCAGGTCATGGATATCCTCGACGTCTGGTTCGACTCGGGCTCCACGCACACCTTTACGCTGGAAGACCGCCCGGACCTTAAGTGGCCGGCCGATCTCTATCTCGAAGGCTCGGACCAGCATCGCGGCTGGTTTCATTCCTCGCTGCTCGAATCGGCCGCTACCCGCGGCCGCGCGCCCTACAACGCCGTCCTCACCCATGGCTTCACCATGGACGAGAAGGGCGAGAAGATGTCGAAGTCCAAGGGCAACGTCACCGCGCCGCAGGAAGTTATGAAGGATGCCGGTGCGGATATCCTCCGCCTCTGGGTCATGACCTCCGACTACGCGGACGACCTTCGCGTCGGCAAGACGATCATCCAGACGAATGTCGATGCCTACCGAAAGCTCCGCAACACGATCCGCTGGATGCTTGGCACACTCGCCCACGACAAGGGCGAAGTGATCGCGCTCGCCGATCTGCCGGAACTGGAGCAGCTGATGCTCCACCGCCTGGCCGAGCTCGACGAGCTCGTGCGCGAGAACTACGATGCCTTCGACTTCAAGAAGATCGCCCGCGCGCTGATCGACTTTGCCAATGTCGAGCTCTCGGCCTTCTATTTCGACATCCGCAAGGACACGCTCTACTGCGATGCGCCGTCGAGCCAGCGGCGCCGTGCGGCTCTCCATGTCATCCGCAATATCTTCGATAGCATGGTGACCTGGATGGCGCCGATGCTGCCCTTCACGATGGAAGAGGCGTGGCTGTCGCGCGATCCGTCGGCGGTCTCGGTTCATCTCGAGCAGTTCCCGGCGATCCCGCCTGAATGGAAGAACGAGGCGCTGGCCGGCAAGTGGAAGAAGGTCCGTGCGATCCGTTCGGTCGTCACCGGCGCTCTGGAGATCGAGCGCAAGGACAAGCGGATCGGCTCGTCGCTGGAAGCAGCGCCCGTCGTGCATGTCACGGACAGCGTGCTTCGCGCTGCTCTTGATGGGCTGGATTTCTCGGAAATCTGCATCACCTCGGATATTGCCGTCGACGGCGCCGAGGGGCCGGCCGAAGCCTTCCGGCTGCCGGAAGTTCCGGGAGTCAGCGTCGAGCCAGCACTTGCCGAGGGCACCAAATGCGCCCGCTCCTGGCGTATCACCAAGGATGTCGGCTCCGATCCGCAGTATCCGGATGTATCGGCGCGCGATGCCGCTGCATTGCGTGAACTCGGATTGTAATTACTGAAGAAAATTGCCGGATGAATTGCTCTTTTGCAGTTCATCCGGTAAAAGCTGCCTGAAAATGGCCGGATTTTTACGTCAGGGGGACGATCATCCGGTAGGGCGATGATTGCACCGGCATGGCTGGAAGGGTTTTCATGTTAGCGACGCGTTGGTTCCGTGCAGGCGCTTGCCTGGCTGTTGTTGTGGCGGCGGGCTCGATAGCTTCCGGCTGCAGCCCGACCTACGGTACAGGCACGACGGCGATGGAGCAGCTTGGCGACGATATCGGCCAGTCCGTGTCTCTGGCTCCCCGCGAGCCGAAGAACAAGGGCGTCAAGTACACGCCGCGCCCGACGCTCGTCTTGCCTGCCCAGGCTTCCAGGGAAGCGCTGGTCGAGCCGCAGCAGACGATCGCGAGCAAGGAAAATCCGCAGTGGGTCGAATCGCCGGAAGAAACCCGTGCACGCCTCGTCAAGGAAGCCGACGATAACGAAGACAAGTACACCTATGTCTCGCCGCTCGCCAAGAACGGCGTCGAAGGCGGTCGCCAGACGACCGAAGCGCAGACCAAGGCCTACCGCGAAGCCCGTGCCCTGCAGAAGGGGGCCCATCTCGATCAGCGCCGCTACATTTCCGATCCGCCGTCGACCTATCGCCAGGTCGACGATCCCGCCAAGCTGGAAGACCTTGGCGAACCCGAGCTCAAGAAGGCAAAGCAGCGCAAGAAGGATGCCGCAGTTGCCGGCACCGGCAAGAAGTGGTGGAACTTCCTTCAGTAAGTTCAGGCCATCTTAGGCCTGCCGCGCGGCAAACCAGCGGCAAACGAGCGCGATGTGCACAATCCGACACCCGAAAAGAATGCAGCCGGTGAAAGCGATATCGTTTCCGCCGGCCTGCCGCTTACGATCAGCAGGATGAATATGGCGAGGGCAAGTGCCGGCACGAAGCCGAAGGCCATGAGCCGGCGCGCCGACCAGTTCACCTTGCCCCGCAAAGACCATTGCATCGGGATTTTCTCTGCACCCGGCGCGAGCGCCCTGTAAGCCGAGGCGGCGAGCGCGACTATGGCGGCGAGAACAAGAATGCTCGGGGTCATGGAAGCTCTCTCTTTTCGGCAAAGAACGTCCTGAGAATGTCCGCTGATTCCGTTTCGTTCAAACCGGAATAGACCTCCGGCGCGTGATGGCAGGTCGGGTGGGCGTAAAACCGCACACCATTGTCGACTGCCCCGCCTTTGGGATCTTCCGCGCCGTAATAGAGCCTGCGGATGCGCGCGAACGAGATGGCCGCGGCACACATTGTGCAGGGCTCCAGCGACACGTAGAGATCGGCGCCGACCAGACGCTCCTGCCCCAGGACTTCGCAAGCCATGCGGATCGCGGCCACTTCGGCATGGGCCGTGACGTCGTTGAGCTCCCGCGTCCGGTTGCCGGCGCGCGCGACGACGGCGCCATCGAGCACCACCACGGCGCCGATCGGCACTTCGCCGCGCTCGCCCGCTGCTCGCGCTTCGTCAAGGGCCATCTCCATAAACCGATTTGTCTTCACGATCCGGCAATTTCCCACTTAACCGCAAGGGCGCGACCTGATAGACAGGCCCCAAAAGGCAGGCAAACAACAAATGACATTCAAAGACAAGCCAAAACGGCCGGGCGGCAAGCCCTCCGCGCACGATGCGCGGCCGAAAACCGAAGGCAAACCGGCAAGGAGCTCGGCGGCCCCCAAGGCTGCAGCCGCCGAGACCGAAGGCGAAACCAAGGCGGAACGCATCTCCAAGGTCATGGCGCGCGCAGGCGTTGCCTCGCGCCGCGACATCGAGCGCATGATCATGGAAGGCCGCGTCACGCTGAACGGCAAGACGCTCGAGACGCCGGTGGTCAATGTGACGCTTACCGACAAGATCGAGGTCGACGGTGTGCCGATCCGCGGCATCGAGCGCACGCGCCTGTGGCTCTATCACAAGCCGGCCGGTCTGGTGACCACCAATTCCGACCCGGAAGGCCGCTCGACGGTTTTCGACAACCTGCCAGAAGAGCTGCCGCGCGTCATGTCGATCGGCCGGCTCGACATCAATACCGAAGGTTTGCTGCTGCTGACCAATGACGGCGGTCTTGCCCGCGCGCTCGAACTGCCGACCACCGGCTGGCTCCGCCGCTACCGCGTGCGCGCCCATGGCGAGATCGATCAGGAAGCGCTCGACAAGCTGAAGGACGGCATTGCCGTCGACGGCGTGCTCTACGGCTCCATCGAAGCGACGCTTGACCGCACCCAGGGTTCCAACGTCTGGATCACCATGGGTCTTCGCGAAGGCAAGAACCGTGAAATCAAGAATGTGCTCGGCGCGCTCGGCCTCGACGTCAACCGTCTCATCCGCGTTTCCTACGGTCCGTTCCAACTCGGCGATCTGCCAGAAGGCCACGTCGTTGAAGTGCGCGGACGCACGCTGCGCGATCAGCTTGGACCGCGCCTGATCGAGGACGCCAAGGCGAACTTCGATGCCCCGATCTACAACGCGCCTGCCCTTGCTGCCGAGGAAGAGGTGGAAACGAAGCCGGAGAAGCGCGAGCGCTCCTGGAAGCCTGAGGACAAGCGCGAGCGTGCTTTGAGCCGTCTCGACACCAAGCGTGACGATCGCCGTGATGACCGCCGGGATGGCAGGCGCGAAGGCGACCGCGATGTTGGCCGCAGGGAAGACGACCGGCCCAAGCGCCCGGCGCTTGGCAGCCGCAGAAACGCCAACGTCTGGATGGCGCCCGGCGCCCGTCCGCTCGGCGAAAAGGCTGCCGCCAAGGCTGCGAAGAATGCCCAGACCGCCCGCAAGCGTGGCGAGAAGCCGGGCAGCAGTAAGCCGCAGCCCTCCAACTACGGCGACGACCGGCCACGCGTGCAGATCAACCGCGCCCGCGACGAAGAAGGCGAGTGGATCCGCTCCAGCGAAGTTTCGCCGAAGTCCAAGGATGACGGCGAGGGTTTTGGCCGCAAGCGCTCGTTCGGCGATCGTCCTGCACGCCCGGATCGCCGTCCTGGCGATCGTCCGGCTCGTGGCGAGCGCCCGTCCGGCGACCGCCCTCCGCGCGGGGATCGGCCCTTCGGCGACAAGCCCCGTGGCGAGCGCAGACCACGTGCTGAGGGTGACGAACGTCCCCGTTCTTTCGGTGATCGTCCCGCGCGTGGTGACCGCCCGTCAGGTGACCGTCCTCCGCGTGGGGATCGGCCTTTTAGCGACAAGCCCCGTAGCGACCGCAGACCACGCGAAGAAGGTGACGAGCGTCCCCATTCCTTCGGCGATCGTCCGCGCACTGCCCGCAGCGCTCCCGGCGAGGGCCGCTCCGAACGTCCGCGCGGCGAAAGGCCGTTTGGCGATAAACCTGCGGGCGACAAGCCCCGTGGCAAGAGCTTCGGCAAGCCGGGCGGCGGCTCCAAGAATTTCTCAAGCAAGCCTAAGGGCGATCGGCCGGGCGGTGGTGGCAAGCCTTCGGGCGCGCCGTCGCGCGGTGGACCGAAAGGAAAGGGAATGACGCGCGGTGCGGATCGTCGGCGGTGAGTTTCGCGGACGGCCGCTCGCCGTACCGAAGTCGAACGACATCCGGCCGACTGCCGACCGGACGCGTGAGAGCCTGTTCAATATCCTGAGCCACGCCTATTCGGAATGCATCGACGGCACCCGGATTCTCGATCTTTTTGCCGGCACCGGCGCCGTCGGCCTTGAAGCCATCTCGCGCGGCTGCCGTCATGCGCTCTTTGTCGAAAACAGCGTCGAGGGCAGGGGGCTTCTCTGGGAGAATATCGATGCGCTCGGCCTCCACGGCCGCACCCGCATTCTGCGGCGTGACGCCACGGACCTGGGTTCCGTCGGCAATCTCGAGCCCTTCAGCATGCTTTTCGCCGATCCACCCTATGGCAAGGGTCTGGGTGAAAAGGCGATGGCAGCTGCCGCCAAGGGCGGCTGGCTCGTGCCGGGCGCGATTGCCGTTCTCGAAGAGCGATCGGATGTTGCCGTTTCAGTTGATCCTTCCTATCTCTTCCTCGAAGATCGCATCTTTGGCGATACAAGGGTTCATTTCTTCCGCTACCAGCCTGAATAAGGGCGGCGGGTTATCCGGAGTTGGGTTGTGCGGCAGGCGGCGGTTATTGCGAATAACGAAATGCCTGTTGCGAGCCGCATGCCGACGGTGGCCATCGCCTTCGGCGGTGGCGGTGCTCGTGGGCTCGCCCATATCCACGTGATCGAAGCCCTGGACGAGCTCGGCATCCGGCCCGTTGCGATTTCCGGCGCGTCGATCGGCGCCATCATGGGCGCGGGCATGGCGGCCGGCATGAGTGGCGAGGCGATCCGCGAGCACGCGCTGATGACGGTCGGTAACAAGACGGCTGTCGTCAGCCGCATCTGGGGTCTGCGGCCGCAGACGGTCCGGGACGCCGTCGCAAAGGGCATCCGTATCGGCCAGTTCAATCTCGAGCGTATCCTCAAGGCTTTCCTGCCGGCCGGCCTGCCCGATCGCTTCGAAGATCTGCCTATTCCGATGAACGTCATCACGACCGATTACTACGGTCAGAGCGAAGTCATCATTGGCGAAGGAGCGCTGTTTCCGGCGCTTGCCGCATCGTCTTCCATCCCTGCCGTCTTCATGCCCGTTCGCCTCCACGGCCGGGTGATGATCGATGGCGGCATCAGCAATCCGGTCCCATACGAGTGCCTGATGGATATTGCCGACATCGTCATCGGTGTCGATGTCGTCGGTGCGCCGGAAGGCGACGGCACACATATTCCGAACCGCATGGAAAGCATTTTCGGTTCCGGCCAACTGATGATGCAGACGGCAATTACGCTGAAACTCAAGCTCCAGCCGCCGCATATCTTCCTGCGTCCGGCCGTCGGCCGCACTGGCGTGATGGATTTTCTCAAGGCGCGCGAGGTACTGGCGATGTCTGCGGGCGTCAAGGATGAACTGAAGCGCGCACTCGATCAGGAATTTGAAGCCCGCCTCAGAGCTTAGGCATCCGCTCTCACGTCAGCCGTTCCCGCTAGCGGGTCTTCGTCGAAATCCATCGTTCGCTTCGGCCTCACCAGCGGTTCTGGCCGGACCGGCTGGGAAAAGAGCATGTCGCGGCCCGCCTGCAGCCCGCCGGTTACCTGAAGCACCAGCCGCTCCTCGTCGCGCTTGCGGATATCCTCGCCGATCTCCAAGGCGTCCTGATCGTCGACCCCGAGCGCCTCAAGCGTGCGGCGGCCAAACAGCAGGCCGGATTCCAGCGTTTCGCGCAGTTCGTAGTCGACATTGCGATTCCTGAGGGCGATCGAATGGACACGGTCGTAGGAGCGTACGAAGAGTTTCGCGTGCGGATATTCGGCCTGCACCAGGTCCACCACCTTGTCGGTGATTTCCCGCTTCTGCGTGCAGACGACGACGATCTTCGCCTTGTCGATGCCGGCCGAGCGCAGCACGTCCTTGCGCGTTCCGTCGCCGAAATAGATACGGAAGCCGAAGGAGGACGCCTGGCGGATACGGTCCGCGGAGAAATCGATGACCGTCACGTCGCGCCCGCCCGCGAGCAGGATCTGCGCGGCGATCTGGCCGAAACGCGAGAAGCCGACCATCAGTACATCGGCGCCCGCACCCTCGAAGTCCTCATCGAGCTCCTCCTGATCCTCGCCTTTCAGCATACGTTTCGAAAGTGCTGCCCCGAGCGGAGTCAGCGCCATCGACAGTGTAACGATGGCGACCAGAAGCGATGCCGTGCTGAAGGGCATCAGTCCCGCCGCACCGGCAGTCGTAAACAGCACGAAGCCGAACTCGCCGCCCTGCGGCAGCAGGAAAGCGATGCGGATGGCGTCGTCGTGCGAAGAACCGCTCACCCGGCAGAGGCCGTAGATGATCACAGCCTTGACGGCCATCACGATCGGCACCGCGGCGACGATGAAGAGCGCGTTGTCGATCAGCACATCCAGTTCCAGCGACAGGCCGACCGCCATGAAGAAGATAGCGAGAAGCACGCCGCGGAAAGGTTCGATATCCGCCTCAAGCTCATGCCGGTAGGAGGATTCGGCGAGCATGACGCCGGACAGGAACGCGCCCATCGCCATGGAAAGCCCGGCAAACTGCATCAGGCTCGCCGATCCCATGACCACGAAAAGCGCCGCGACGATCATCGCCTCGCGTGCTCCGGTCCTTGCAATCACCTGGAAGAGCGGCGTCAGCAGATAGCGCCCCATGACGATCATCGCGCCGACGGCACCGACCGCGATCGCAAAGTCCAGAAGCGGCGCATTGCTGCCGGATCCACCGTCGAGAATGGTGATCAGCGCCAAGAGCGGCACGATTGCCAGGTCCTGGAAAAGCAGCATCGAAAAGGAGCGCTGCCCGTATTTGGAGTTCACCTCGCCAGCATCATCGAGGATCTGCATCGCAAAGGCAGTGGAAGAAAGCGCCAGCCCAAAGCCCGCAACGACGCTTCCCCGCCAGTCGAGCACGCCGGAGAAATAGGCAAGCCCCGTCAGCGCCAGTCCCGTCAGCATCACCTGCGCGGTGCCGAGCCCGAAGATGTCGCGTCGCATCTGCCAGAGTCGCGAGGGCTTGAGCTCGAGGCCGATGATGAAGAGCAGGAAGACGACGCCGAGCTCGGCAACGCCCAAAATCTGCTCGCCGTCCGTGATGCCATGAAATATCGGACCGATAACGACGCCCGCGGCAAGATAGCCGAGCACCGTGCCGAGCCCGAGCTTCTTGAAGATCGGGGCGGCGACGACCGCGCCGCCGAGCAGCAGGATCGTTTCGGAAAAGAGGGCATTGGGGGCGGACATGTCGCGGAGTTTCTTTCAATGGCGGGAAGCGCGCAAGCCGCGCGAAAAAGAATCGGCGGCCGCGGCCTTGATGCTTTCGGAAGTGCACAATAAATGGAAGCCCAAGGAAAGGCCAAATCATGTCCTCAGAAATAGATTCCTCGACACTTCTTTCCCGTGCAAGCCAGTTGATCGATCTTGCCAGGAAGGCCGGCGCCGATGCCGCCGACGCGGTTGTCGTGCGCTCGCGCTCGCAATCCGTCGGCATCCGCCTCGGCAAGGTCGAAGGCACGGAATCGTCTGAGAGCGACGATTTCTCCCTGCGCGTCTTCGTTGGCCGGAAGGTCGCGAGCGTTTCCGCCAATCCCGGCTTCGACCTGAAGGCGCTCGCAGAACGCGCTGTCGCGATGGCAAAAGTCTCGCCTGAAGATCCCTTCGCGTGCCTTGCCGACGAGCAGAGGCTTGCGAAGTCCTATGCCGATCTTGAGCTTTTCGACTCGACGGAAGTTTCCGCCGACATGCTGCGCGAGGCAGCGCTTGCGACTGAGGCCGCGGCACTTGAGGTCAAGGGCGTCACCAACTCGTCCGGGGGCGGAGCCTCCGCTGGTTTCGGGGGGCTGGTTCTCGTCACCTCGCACGGCTTCCAAGGCAGCTATATGGGCTCGCGCTTCGGCCGTTCCGTCAGCGTCATTGCCGGCGAAGGCACCGGCATGGAGCGCGATTACGATTACGACAGCCGCCTTTATTACGCCGAACTCGACGATGCCGCCGAAATCGGCCGCCGCGCCGGCGAGCGTGCCGTCAAGCGCCTCAATCCGCGTCGGGTCGATACCGGCAAGGGCGTCACCGTCGTCTTCGATCCGCGCATCGCCCGCGGTTTCGTCGGCCACATCGCTGGCGCCATCAATGGCGCGTCGGTCGCGCGCAAATCCAGCTTCCTGCGCGACAAGATGGGCCAGCAGGTGTTGAAATCCGGCCTTTCGATCACCGACGATCCGCTGATCGTGCGCGGCCCGTCCTCGCGTCCTTTCGATGGCGAAGGCATTTCCGGCGAGCGGCTGGTGATGATCGAGGACGGCGTCCTGAAGCATTGGTTCCTTTCGACTGCGACGGCGCGTGAAATCGGCATGGAAACCAATGGCCGCGGCGTGCGCAGCGGCAATTCGGTGACGCCCGCTTCGACGAACCTCGCGCTGGAACCGGGTGATATCTCGCCGGAAGAGTTGATCCGGAGCGTCGGGAACGGCTTCTACGTGACTGAGCTTATCGGCCAGGGTGTCAACATGCTCACAGGCGAATATAGCCGCGGCGCGACCGGCTTCTGGATCGAAAACGGCGAACTGACATTCCCTGTCTCCGAAGTGACGATCGCCTCGAACCTCAAGGAGATGTTCATGCGTGTGACGCCCGCAAACGACATCGATCGCAAGTATGGTGTAGCGGCCCCCACGCTGGCGATCGAGGGAATGACGCTTGCGGGACGCTAGAGCGTCCTGACCTTGTTGGAATTGGATTGTGCAATGTGTGACGTTCGAACGGCCCGCTGGCAAAGCGATCTCGAATTGATCGCCGATGCCGCAAAGCAGGCGGGTGATGTTGCTCTCGGTTTCTTCAATCAGTCGCCGGAGGTCTGGTGGAAGAATGGAGGCCGCTCGCCCGTCAGCGCTGCCGATTTCGCCGCCAACGAAAAGCTGGAATCCATCCTGCGCCTCGCCAGGCCGGATTACGGCTGGCTTTCCGAAGAGACCGAGGACAGCGTCGCCCGTCTGTCGGCCGAGACGCTTTTCGTCATCGATCCGATCGACGGCACGCGCGCCTTCCTCGGCGGCTTGGATCTCTGGTGCGTCAGCGTCGCCGTCGTCCATCGCGGCAGGCCGGTTGCCGGAGTGCTCTACGCTCCCGCCCTCGACGAGCTTTTCGAGGCGGTCGAAGGCGGTGCCGCGATGAAAAATGGCGAGCCCATTGCCGTATCGGCCAACGGACCGGATACCGTCAGTCGTTTTGCGATCGGCGAAGACATCCTGAAGGCGTTCCCCGATCCCTTCCGGCGGAAGATCGAAAGGGTGAAGCATGTGCCCTCGCTCGCCTATCGCATCGCGATGGTCGCGGACGGCCGTCTTGAAGGTACCTTCGTCAAGCGCAATTCGCATGACTGGGATCTTGCGGCAGCCGATCTCATCCTCGAACGCGCCGGCGGCCGGCTGACCGATCTCGATGGACGCTCGGTCCTCTACAACCGTTCTGAGGTTAGTCATGCCGAGCTTTGCGGCGCTGCCGGCCCTCGCGTTGCGGAGTTTCTCGAAGGGCTTGCTGACATACGAAGCAGTTGACGTTTGCGTCAAAATCCCGCAGATGAGAGCGCGGAGGAGACCAGAAGAGAAAAGAGAAGAAAATGACGGAATCTGGCGGCAAAAAGCAGCTCTTGCATCTCGTATTTGGCGGAGAACTGGAAAGCCTGACCGATGTTCAGTTCCGGGATCTGAATGATCTCGATATTGTCGGTATTTTCCCGGATTACGCCTCGGCGCTAGGGGCCTGGAAGGCCAAGGCGCAGTCGACCGTGGACAACGCACATATGCGTTACTTCATCGTCCATATGCATCGCTTGCTCGATCCGCAGGACAAGGCTGGAAATAACTAATTTTTCAGCATTTTACGCGCCGGATGCCGCCCCATTCGGCAGGGCCGTCTTTGCGCATCGTTAGATACGCGCCACAGGCGATTGACGCATTCTGAACAAATTACTCGGTCATTCCGGCCGCAACAATAATTGGGGAATGGGTTTGATGTCGATCATCGCTGATCGGAGGCATTTTAGATGAGTTCGCCAAGAGCGCGGTTCGCGCTGGGCGTCTATCGGACTGCAGGGGTCATCGCCTCTCCGATCGTCGGCGCCTATCTCGCCTACCGGACCGCCAAGGGCAAGGAAGAGCGTGCGCGCCGCACGGAGCGCTTTGGTTATGCCAGCGCAAACCGGCCGCAGGGTCCGCTTGTCTGGTTCCATGCTGCGAGTGTCGGTGAGACCAACGCCGTCATTCCGCTTATCCGCGAAATCCGCCGCCGCGACATTCATGTGATCCTGACGACGGGCACGATCACCTCGGCAAGGCTCGCCGCCGAGCGCATCGGCAATGAGGCGATCCATCAATATGTACCGCTCGACCTGAAGCCCGCCGTCAGCCGGTTCCTCGAATACTGGCAGCCCGATTGCGCCATCATTGCAGAGTCGGAAATCTGGCCGGCGACCGTCATGGAACTCGGCCGCCGCCGCATTCCGCAGATCCTCGTCAATGCGCGCATGTCGGATCGCTCCTTCGCGCGCTGGCAGCGTCGAACGGCCATTGCTGAGGCGCTGTTCGAGAACCTCGCGCTTGTGATCGCGCAGTCGGATATCGATGCCGAGCGTTTTCGCGATCTCGGGGCAAGGCACGTGACGACCTCCGGCAATCTCAAGGTCGATACGGACGCGCCCCCTTACGACGCATCCGTACTCGCCCGCTATAAGAAGCAGATCGGCGATCGCAAGACATGGGCTGCGATCTCCACTTTCGACGGCGAGGAAAATGCCGCGGCGGTCGTTCATCGCACGCTGAAGGAGCGCAACGGCCAGCTGACGATCATCGTGCCGCGCCATCCCGAGCGCTCCGACGAGATCGAAGAAATGCTCGTCAAGCAGGGGCTCAAGGTTGCCCGCCGCACGCGCGACGACCTACTCTCGCCGGATGTCGATATCTTCCTCGGCGATACGATCGGCGAAATGGGTCTTTACCTGCGGATGACCGAAGTCGCCTTCGTCGGCCGTTCGCTCTTTGCCGAAGGCGGGCAAAATCCGCTCGAACCCGCCATGCTGGGCTGCGCTGTGCTTTCCGGCAGCAATGTCCAGAACTTCCGCGACGCCTATCAGAAGCTTGCCCGCCGCGGCAGCGCCCGCATGGTGCGCGATACCGAGATGCTGGCCAAGGGGGTGCATTATCTGCTCATCAACGGCGAGGCGCGGCGTAGTATGATCGAGGCCGGCGTCATGGCTGTGCAGGAAATGCGCGGCGCGCTGACGGCGACGGTGAAGTCTCTTGAGCCTTACATCAATCCGCTGACGGTGAAGGCAAGACTGCTGCCGAGGTCGGTGGCAGAGGGCTGATGGAAAAGATGACGGCTGCGCAAATCAAGGGCATCCTCTTCGACAAGGACGGCACCCTGCTCGATTATGATGAGAGCTGGCTGCCGGTGAACCGTGAATTGGCGCGCATCGCCTCGCAAGACGATCCGGCGCTAGCCGACCATCTGTTGCTGGCGACCGGGATGGACCCGGTGACCGGCCATATCGTGCCCGACAGTCTGCTGGCTGCCGGCAATACCCGGCAGATCGCCGAGGGGCTGGTCGCGGCGGGTTCCAGGGTCGATGTCATGGAACTGACGATCAAGCTCGACGCTCTCTTTTCCCATGCCGCCGACTTTTCGGTACCGGTCACCGATCTTGCCGCCTTCTTCGGCCGCCTGCACCGCCGCGGCTTCAAGCTCGGCATCGCGTCCAGCGACAACGAGCGCTCCATCCGCCAGACAGCGCAGCGCTTCGGTTTCGCTGAGTTCGTGAACTACATCGCCGGTTATGACAGCGGCTTCGGCATCAAGCCGGACGCTGGAATGGTCCTCGGCTTCTGCAAGGCGACCGGGCTGGAGCCGGCGCAAGTGGCGGTCGTCGGCGACAACAATCACGACCTGCACATGGGCCACAATGCCGAGGCCGGCCTCAAGATCGCCGTGCTGACGGGCACCGGCTCGCGGGAATCGTTGGCTGCCGCATCCGACTATTGCCTCAACGATATCACCGAACTCGAAAGCCTGTTGCCGAACCTGCAATTGGCATGATTGCCCACTACGCGCGGCCAATCATTCCTGCCGCGACGGCACTCCCTTACTCTCCCTAATCTCTGTGCGCGTCCAGCCGCGCCATGGACATGGCGCGGAAGGCTCTTTTCCGATGTCGTTGCTTCATTTACGGCGCAGACGACCGTGGCTTGATTCCTGTGACAAGCACGGGAATGAGGACGGTCGGGAGCAAAAGCTTGCTTTTTCTGCAATTTTGCCCTTTCTTTCCCGCCAGTCGAGGGGTAGCCGGTGGCCCGCAAGGCCGGAGGAGCATAGGGTGGCAGTTATGGTATCCGAAGCGCCGCCGTTTTGGTGGACGAAAGCTGATTGGCGGGCATGGGCGCTCTCGCCCTTTTCCTTCCTCTATGGACGGATCGCCGGCTATCGCATGGCGCATGCGCGCCGCGCTTCCGTTCTCGTTCCCGTCATCTGCATCGGCAATTTCACCGTGGGCGGCGCCGGCAAGACGCCGACAGCGCTGACGATCGCTCGGACCGCCAAGGCCAAGGGGCTGCGGCCCGGCTTCCTGAGCCGTGGCTATGGCGGTTCCCTGGACGTCACCGTGGTTGTCGATCCCGCTCATCATCGCGCCGTTGCCGTTGGCGACGAGCCGCTGCTGCTTGCCCGCGAGGCGATGACCGTCGTTTCCCGCCGCCGCGTCGAAGGCGCCGAGCGACTTGTCAGGGAAGGGGCCGACCTCATCATCATGGATGATGGTTTCCAGAGCGCGCGGCTGGCGATCGACTATGCGCTGCTCGTCATCGACACGACGCGCGGCCTGGGCAATGGGCATACGGTGCCGGGCGGTCCCGTGCGCGCGCCGATCTCCGTGCAGATGCGCTATGCCAGCGCGCTCCTGAAAGTGGGAAAGGGCAATGCCGCCGATGCGATCGTCCGCATGGCTGCCCGCGCCGCGAAACCCTATTTCACCGCATCGCTGAGGGTTTGCGGAGAAAACGACCTCGCCGGCCGGAAGGTGCTGGCATTTGCAGGCATTGCCGATCCGGGCAAGTTCTTCCGGACGGTGGAATCACTGGGCGCCGAAATCGCGATCGGCAGATCCTTCGGCGACCACGAACACCTGAGCGACGATGAGATGGCTGACCTGCTGTCGACCGCCGAACGCGACGACCTGCTGATCGTCACGACCTCGAAGGATTTCGTGCGGCTTGCCGGCCACCATGGCAAAGCGGAGGAACTCGCCGCCAAATGCCGGGTCATCGAAGTCGAAATGGCGTTCGAAGACCCGCAGGCACCCGGCCTCATCATCGATCGTGCCATGGAGGCCTGCCGGGAGCGGCGGCTGAGAAAAAGCCGGAAGTCCGGGTGAGTTTGCGGGCGCGACATCGCGTGGAATCCGTCAACGATCACCGCGTCCGCCAGACGCCCTCGAAGCCGTAGCGTGCTGACGCGTGCCGCGATGCGTCGTTTCCCGCGTCTCGCGGCAGCGGGCGCTCTTTCACGAGCGTTTCCTGGATCAGCGCTTCTGGTTCGGCAGAACGCCGGCGCGCTTGTCGGCTTCGAGCGAAGAAACGACGTCGGCATAGGGTTCCTGGCGGGCAACACTCCAGTAGCGTAGCTCGTCGAGCGGGATATGCTTGCCGGTCATGGCGCAGATGACATAGGAACCCGGCGACAGGATCTGGAAATCTGCATCGAGATAGCGGATCTTCGCCTCGCGGTTTCCGTTTCCTTCAAACAAGTTCATCCTGCTCCGTTCCCTGTTGCCTTCGACTGCCAATATCGCGGCGAAGGCATTATTGCCAGCGCTTTCAGCTGCGTCCGAACAGCCGCTCGATATCCGACAGCTTCAGTTCGATATAGGTCGGCCGCCCGTGATTGCACTGGCCGGAGCCCGGCGTCATTTCCATCTGCCGAAGAAGCGCATTCATTTCCTCCGGCCGGAGCCTGCGGCCGGAGCGCACCGAGCCGTGGCAGGCCATGGTCGCGGCGACATATTCGAGCTTGGCCGAAAGGCCGGAGGCCGTATCCCATTCGGCAATCTCGTCGGCAAGCTGGCGGATGAGGCCCTGCGCATCGACCTCGCCGAGCATGGCCGGCGTTTCGCGTACGGCAATCGCCCCCGGCCCGAAGCGCTCGATTGCAAGCCCAAGCCCTTTGAGGCCTTCGGCATGCACCATCAGCCGGTCGCAATCCTCTTCCGGCAGGTCGACGATTTCCGGGATCAGCAGCACCTGTGATGGCAGCTGTTTCGATTGCAGCGCCTTTCGCATTGCCTCGAAGACCAGCCGCTCATGTGCGGCGTGCTGGTCGACGATGACAAGCCCGTCATCCGTCTGCGCGACGATGTAGTTCTCGTGGATCTGCGCGCGCGCAGCGCCGAGCGGGTAACGCGGCGGCGGTTCTTCGGCTGGTCCGGGCTGCTGCCATGCCTGCGCCTGCGGTTCGGCGCGCGCAGCCGGCATGCTCAGTCCGTCGAAGGACGCCTGCGGCCTTGCGCCAAAGCCGCCGTTTGCCGTCTGAAACGGACGCGATGGGGACGTCCCGGCCGACCATGCGGCCTGCGCTGGCCGCTGGTAGCCCGGCTGGAAACCCGACCTGAAGGAGCGCAGCATACCGTCCGCGCCAGTCGTTGCCGCCCGGCTTCCGTCACGCGCCAGCGCCTCGCGCACCGCGCCGACGATCAACCCGCGCACGAGGCCCGGATCGCGGAAGCGCACGTCCGACTTGGCCGGATGCACGTTGACATCCACCAGCGCCGGATCGAGCGACAGCGACAAGACAGCCACCGGATAGCGTCCGGCCGGGATCGTCTCGGCATAGGCGCCGCGGATCGCCGAAAGGATCAGTTTGTCCTGGACCGGCCGGCCGTTGACGAAGGCATATTGATGGGCGGAGTTGCCGCGGTTGAACGTCGGTACGCCGGCAAAGCCGGTGAGAGCGATGCCTTCGCGCTCGGCGTCGAGTTCGATCGCGTTATCGCGGAATTCCTTGCCGAGCACCTGCGCCATGCGCGCCAGATGATCCTCTCCGGTTGCCGGAAATTCGAGCGTGCTGCGATCGGTGCCGGACAGGACGAAGCGCACGCCGGGAAAGGCGATCGCCATGCGCTTGACGACTTCCGTGATGGCCGCCGCTTCCGCCTTCTCTGTCTTCAGGAACTTCAATCGCGCAGGTGTTGCGAAAAAGAGATCGCGCACTTCGACGATCGTGCCCGGATTGGAGGCCGAGGGCCTCAGATGCAGGACCTTGCCGCCCGCCACGGCAATCTCGGTGCCGCCCGCACTATCCTTGCGGCGGCTGGAAATACTGAGCTTCGCCACGGAACCGATCGAAGGCAGCGCTTCGCCACGAAAGCCGAGCGTGCGGATGTCGTCAAGCGTCGTGGAAATCTTCGAGGTACAATGCCGCTTCACGGCAAGTTCGAGATCGGCTGCATCCATGCCGGAGCCGTTGTCGCTGATCCGCAGTAAGCCTTTGCCGCCGCCGGACGTGGCGATCTCGATACGGGTCGCGCCGGCATCCAGTGCATTTTCGATCAGCTCCTTTGCCGCGCTCGCCGGGCGTTCGATGACTTCGCCGGCAGCGATCTGGTTGATGAGCGTTTCGGAGAGTTGTCTGATGGCCATGCGCCATTTTCGTGGATTCGCGGGTCCGAGGGAAGGGCGAAAACGCTGCGCCCGTGGACCATGTGTTTTCCCCGTGAATTGGGGTGCTTAACGTTAAGCCGCCGTTAGGAGAAAGCTGGCATTTTGATCGCACACAACCAGACAGTGCTATGAAATCGGACAGATGTGGGACGTGAAGGAATGAGTGCCGGCTTCGAAAAGGCGGACGCATCATCCGTGAGCGATGAGATGCCGGCCGAAATCGACCTGCAGGCTGCGCTCTTCGATGCCTTTTCGGACGGCCTCTCGGCCGCCCTCATCATCTACGACAAGAACGATCAGATGATCTTCGCGAGCCGCCAGGTGCTCGATTTCTTCCCGATTTCGTCCGTGATGCTGAAGCCTGGAACCCGGCTTCGCGATTTTCTCGGCGCCGTCTACGACACCGGCGTGCGTCAGCAATATGCGGCCAGGCAGGCGGGCATACCGCTCGGTCGCGAGGATTGGCTGTCCCAGAAGATTGCCTCGCATTGGCGCGAGCGCTTCGAAATCGTCGAGCGCCATGGCAGCGACCGCTGGATCCGTCTGGTCAAGCGTCGTCTGCCGAGCGGCTATTGCGTATCGATCATTTCCAATATTTCCGAGGAGAAGAAGCGTGAGGAGCAGTGGCGCGCCGATCTCGAACGTGTGCAGCTGACCGAGGATATACTCGACAATCTGCCGTTCCCGCTCTTCGTCAAGGATCGCAACCTCACCTACGTCGCCGTCAACATCGCCTTCTGCGAGAAGTACCAGACGACTGTCGAGGAGGTGCTCGGCCGCAAGAGCGGGGATCTCTTCTCTCCCGAAGTCGCCAAGCGCTTCGAGGAGAGCGACCGACATGTTCTGGAAACCGGCGAGATGTCCGTCGTGCGGCAGCGGCAGGTCGCCCGCGACGGTTCGGAGCGCGACATCGTCAGCCGCAAGCATCGCATCGGCAAGCCGGGACGCTACTTTATCGTATCCACGATGCAGGATCTGCCGCGCGACGGCGCCGATCTCGACGAGTTCGACCAGGCAACGTCCGTCACCACCTCCAGCAGTCAATCCTATCGCCGCGCGTATGTGCCGCTGAATGGCGATCACGAGCGCCGGCCGCCGGCCGCGATGGAAACGATCGTTCCGGAGAATTTCTCCGGCCGCAAGATCCTCGTCGTCACCGGCGACCTCGCTGCTGAAACCGCCGCCCTCCGCACGCTTTCGAAATACGGCTTCGAGGCCTGCTCCGTTCGCGGCGAAGACGAGGAAGAGCGCTTCCTTGAGATCGCAACCTCGTCCGGCATCGCGCTGGATCTTCTGATCGTCGACAATCAGATGGGCATGCGCTGCCTGGAACTTGCCGGACAATACGGCATCCCGGCGCTGGTCATGGATGGTTTCCAGCTTGCCAACGAGCTCACCTTCCAGATCGCCCGCCACTTCAACCGGAACAACCGCACCGCGCCGGAAGGCGAGGCCGACTGGGAAATCAATACGTCTTCCGAGATGGATTTCCTGGAGGTGCTCGTGGCGGAAGACAACGACATCAACCAGATTGTCTTTTCCCAGATACTGGAAGGACTGGGTTACCGCTACCTGATCGCAGCCAGCGGCGACGAAGCAGTGCGCCTCTGGGCGGAATACAGGCCGCAAATCGTGCTGATGGACATTTCACTGCCGGGATTGAACGGTTTCGAGGCGGCGCGCATGATCCGCCAGATGGAAGACAACCACCCGCAAAAGACGCCGATCGTCGGCGTCCTGACGCAGGCATTCGAGCGGGATCGCGCCGAATGCGCGAAGGCCGGCATGGATGACGTCATCATGAAGCCAGTCAGTCCGGACATACTGGAAACGCTGTTCCAGAAGCATCTCGCTGCCGAGCCGCTGCGGGCGCACGTCTGAGCGCCTTCAACTCCTCAAATCTGGGGCATCATCTGAGCCGAACGGTTTTACTATCGGTTTGTTAAGACTTGCCCGCCATTCTTCCGGGAGGGAGTGACGAAATCTCAGGTTGAATAATGAAGCCGGCGGACATACCCTTCTTGCCTGTGAGCCAGAATGAGCTTCAGGCCATGGCTTACACCGATCCGCTGACCGGGCTCGGCAACCGCCATCGCATGCGCGACAGGGTCAGTCAGATTTCCACGGAACGCGCAAGCGATCCGGCTCCCTTCACCATCGGCATCGCCAACCTGGATTCCTTCAAGCCGATCAACGATCTTTTCGGCTCTGCAGCCGGTGACGAAATTCTATGCCAGGTCGCCCACCGCCTGAAGGCATGTATACCGGATGGCGCGCTGGTCACCCGCCACGACGGCGACGAATTCGCTTTCGTGCTGCCGCTGATCTTCGAGCGCGCAAGCGCTGAAAAGTTCGGCCAGATGATCCGCGAGGTGCTGTCGGCGCCCTATGATCTCGGCGACCGCAACGTGCGGCTTTCCGCCTCCTTCGGCTTTGCCATCTATCCTTTCGCCGGTGCGGAGTTCGATGAGCTTTTGAAAAGCGCCGAAACCGCTCTCTATCGCTCAAAGCGCCGCGGCCGCAGCCAGATCACCGTCTATTCGCGCGAGATCGCGCAGGAGATGAAGCGCGCAACACAGCTCGAGCAGGCGCTTCGAAATGCCATCATCTCAGACGCCATCGACGTGCATTTCCAGCCGATCGTCTCTCTGTCGAACAATCAGGTGGTCGGCTTCGAGGCCCTGGCGCGCTGGAACGATGCGGACCTCGGCTTTGTTTCGCCGGGCGTTTTCGTGCCGCTCGCCGAAGAGCGCGGCTTCATCGACGCGCTGTCGGAAACGTTGCTTCGAAAGGCTGCCGAAGCGGCACTCTCCTGGCCGCGCGAACTATTCCTGTCGTTCAACCTGTCCTCCGCCCAGCTCATGGATCCAGGCACAAGCAGCAACGTGCTCTCCATCCTCGGCCGCGTCGGCTTAGACCCGCACCGTTTGGAGTTGGAAATCACCGAAACGGCGGTTATGAGTTCCACCGATACCGCCCACCGCATCCTTTCCGATCTTCGGCAGGCAGGCGTGCGCATCTCGCTCGACGATTTCGGCACCGGTCAATCGAGCCTCGGGCGCCTTCGCGACTTCATCTTCGACAAGGTGAAGATCGACCGCGCCTTCGTCTCGCGCATCAATTCAGACCGCGCCTCCGAGCATATCATCAAGGCGATCCTGACGATGTGCGAAGGCCTCGATCTCGAAGTGGTTGCCGAGGGCATCGAAGATTATTCGGAGGCCGTGAAGCTGCGGTCGCTCGGCTGCGGCATGGGGCAGGGCTACCATTTCGGCAAGCCCGCCGATGGCATCGCCACATTGCGCTTCCTCCACGAAAACTATTACGACTCGGCCGCTATCGATCGCGTGTCGGCCTGATGCCTCCGCAAGCCGCATCAAAGGCTGTTTTCGCGCCGCCGTCAGACGTCGCAATCTGTCCCGCCTTGCGCCACATGATCTTTTTGCTCAAGCCCCTCACGTTGACGTCCGTGCGGCAATCTAGGCCCTGCGCTTTTTGATCTCTTCTGTAGAAAACGGCGGCGCCCGATCGGGGCACCGCCGCCTACACTATACGCTCCGCGCGGATTATTTATTGGTCGAACCCGTAGCTGTCGGGTCTGACGGCATCGTGCCCGAAGGCGCCGGAGCCTTTTCAGCGGCCAGAGCCTGCAAGGTCTTGAATTCCGGAGCGGCCTTCAGAGAATCTGCCGTTTCCGAGGTCGTCAGCTTCAGGCTGCCGTCCTGCGTGTTCTGAGCAGCGGTGATCTTGTCCATCGGCACTGCAACGTTCTTTTCACCGATACCAATGAAGCCGCCAACACCGATCACAGCAGCAACCAAGCCGCCGTCCTTCTTCATGATCAGGTCGTTGACGTCACCGATGCTTTCGTTCTCGCCGGTATAGACAGACTGGCCAATATAGGAATTGGCGCTGATCTGGTCTGCACCCTGTTCTGTCAGGTATCCGCCTGCCTCGGCCGTATCAGTCGACGGAGCCGGAGCCGGAGCCTGGGCGTCACCAGCCGGAGCGGTTGCATCCGGCATCTTTGGTGCTGCCGGGTCGGCCGGAGCCGTCTGGGTTGCATCGGGGGTGGCCGGCTGCGGTGCAGTCTGCGAGAACGCCGCCGGCGCGAAAGCCGTGGCAAACAAGGCGCCAGCGGCAACGGTCGTCAAAAGTTTGCGTGTCATTTCGAACCTACCTTTGTGTTCCTCGATTGGTCTTAAGCGCGGCCGCCGGTTTTGTTCTTTGGCGTCTTTTTCCGTGCCGCTTCAAAAGGAAAATGACTGGATAGGCTTTTAGTTCCGGGAACGAATACGGAAAGTTCGATGATTTTCGCAAAATTCTATCGAAATGCGTGTGATTTTGACGGCTACAACAAAGCGCGGCGGCTTTTTCGATATTGATCGGAGGCGTTCTCGGTGCGGGCGGTCACATGGCGGCATTCATCGCCGTTCTGATCGCATTTTCTCCCAGGGACGGACCTCAGTTGGACAGGCCATCGAGCAGGCTTGGTCGATGCGCGTCTTTCCATGGCGGATAGGCTCAAAGCACACGGAATTGCCGCAACCGGCGAGCAATCCGTTGGCGATCTATCCCGCCAAATCCGTCATAGACGAAAACCGTTTGCTCGCAATCGTGTTCCGACCGGAATGAAGATGGACTGAAGGCATTTCGCCTTCAGCTTGCTTCAAACGTCCGCGTTGCGTTGTTCAGAGCACGTAGACTGGGTCGAAAACGCCTTTTACCGCCACACCAAGCTCCAGCAGCGCACCAGCTTGCGGCTGCGACGAGCGCGCGGTGTCGTCGAGCCCTTCCCAGGCGGTTGTCACCGCCAGCCGGTCCGCATTGACGCCGATAAAGGCTGGGCAGGAGGGTTGTGCGGCAGGAACCTTGTAACGGGCAATGCGCAGGCCGTCCGGGCTGTACCGGTCGACGACGCCTGCACCCCAGCGTGCGTTCCAGATATAGCCATCCGAATCGCAGACGGAACCGTCGATGCCGCCGGGATCATCCATGCTGTCGACCATGACGATCGGCTCGCCCGTCGGAAGCCCGGTCTGCGGATCGACCATGACGCGCATGAGACGGCTGATGCGCGTGTCCGTGTAATAGCCGATCGTGCCGTCGGGCGAAAAGCAGATCGAATTGGGAATGCTGATGCCGCTGAAGATCTTCGTCACCCTGCCACCGGCGACGTGATAGATCGCGCCTGCCTGGGGTTCCGCCCGTTTGCTCATCGTGCTGATCCACAGTGCGCCGGATGGGTGCGTGCGGCCGTCGTTCGAGCGGTTTTCCGGGTTGTCGTTTTCGAATGCGGCATAGAAGGTCAGATTGCCGCTGCCAATATCGCGGACGAAAAGTCCTTCTTCGGTTGCGAGCAGCTGGCGGTTGGCGTCGATGCGTGCGAGCACGCTCGCCATCATCGGAAGCGGATGCACGTTCTTTTTTTCGGTGCTGAGGTTCAGTTCGTGCAGTTCCTTGCCGAGAATATTGAACCACCAGACGGTGTCGGTATCCGGATCGTAGGTCGGGCCTTCGCCAAGTACCGAACTGGTATTGCAAAGCGTCTTGCCCTCGAACTCGTAAATCTCAGTCATATGCCTACGCTCCTACGGCTGCGTCATAGGCGTAAATGGTGGCCTTGGCGCGCTCGGCAACCTCTGCGGCCGTCATTCCGGGCTTGTAAATGCTGGTGCCGAGGCCGAAGGCCAGAATGCCCGCTTTCGTGTAGTCCGCGAAATTTTTGTCGGAGACGCCGCCGACCGCCGCGATCACCAGTTCGGGCGGCAGAATGGCGCGGATGGCCGTGATGCCCGAATGACCGAGCACGCTGGCGGGGAAGAACTTCAGGCCGGTTGCCCCGGCGCGGGCGGCGGCGAGCGCCTCGGTCGGCGTGAAGACGCCCGGCATCGAGACCATGCCGTAGCTGCGCGCGCGAATGATGACGTCAGGCTCGACATTCGGTGTGACGAGCAGCTTGCCACCGGCATTGTGAAGGCTGTCGACAGCATCGACCGTCAACACGGTGCCCGCGCCGATCAGGCATTCTGGCGGCGCCATTTTCGCAGCGATCTCGATGGATTTGAAAGGGTCGGGCGAGTTCAGCGGGATTTCGATCGCGGCGAGGCCGTTCTCGATCAGCGCGCCGACGACGCTTTCGGTTTCCTCCGGCTTGATGCCGCGGAGAATGGCGATGAGCGGACGCTTCATGGAGGGAAAGGGAATGCGGTTGATCATGAGAATTTCCTCAATTCGGCCAGATAGCTTCGGCGGCGGCCGAAAGCCCACGGCGCGCGGCCGTGTCGGCATCGATGACGGTGTACTTTAGAGACAAGAACTTGAAGGCCGTTTCATAAAGGCCCTGGAGGCGGCCCGACGCGACGAGCGTGACAGGCGTGTCGTTCGGTGCGTCGAAAAGCGCACCGGCGATTTCAAGCCCGATCAGAGTGCCGGAAATCCTTGCCTGTGCACCGGCCGCCGTCAATGCGTGAAGAAGCTGGCCCGAGCGGGCTGTAAAGAGAAGGTTCGACGCCATGGCAGGCTGCCTGAAAGCGGCCGAGACTGCCGCTCTGAAGGCGGAATTGTCTGCTTGCGCCGCCTCGGCGCTCGCAACGGCATGCGAGAGGATCGTATGCTTGCTGATTGCGTCGAAGAGTTCACCAGTCATGAAGGTCGAAAACCCGATCACTTCGCCGTCCTGAACATGAACCCATTTCGAGTGCGTGCCTGGCATGCAGACGGCCTGCAATCCCCTGCTGTCGGGGCCAAGTGCGCCAAGCAGCTGCGTTTCCTCTCCGCGCATGACGTCGGGCGATGCCTTGTCGCGCTGGGCAAGGCCGGGGAGGATACGGACATCCCGGCTTTGGCCCGGAACGGAAACCGCGCCGGTGAGGATCGAGGAGATCGACGCGGGAACGTCGATATAGCCCGCCTCGACCCAGCCCTGCTTGGCGCCGACCATGCCGCAGGCGATGACCGGCACGTTCTGTGGGACCGAGAGTGCGGCAAGATGCGACGCCAAGACATCGGCAAAGCCGGTCTTGGCCGCCGTCGTCATGCCTTCGCCGCTGCGGCGTTCGCCGAGAATACTGCCGTCCTTGCCGATCAGCCAGAGCCTGAAACTGCTCGTACCCCAATCCACCGCGACATAAACGGGATTTGCCATCAGAAAATGCCTCCGTCGACAATCAAGGACTGCGCCGTCACCGCGGCCGCGCAGTCGGATGCAAGAAACAGACAAGGGCCGACGATCGCGTCGCCATGCAGGACCTTCTTCAGGCACTGCCGTTTGATGGTCTGCGCAATGCCTTCTTCGGTCAGCCAGAGCTTCATCTGCCGTTCGGTCACGATCATGCCCGGTAAGATGCAGTTGACGCGGATATTGTCGGGGCCAAGCTTGCCCGCAAGGCTCTTGGTGAGACCGATCACGGCGGCCTTGGCCGTGGAATAGGCCGGGAAGTCCGGCATGTTCAGGAGAAAGGCGATCGACGACATGTTTATGATCGCGCCGCCGCCTGCCGCACGCATGGAAGGCGCTACGGCCTGGGCGGTGAAGAAGACATGGCGGAGGTTTGTCGCCTGGTTGTTGTCCCAGTATTCTTCGGTCACCGTATCGAATTCATGCCGGTCGTCCCAGGCAGCGTTGTTGACGAGAACGGTGATCGGCCCCGATTGCGCGACCACCGCATCAACCGTCTGCCGGATCGCGCCGATATCGCGAAGATCGGCCTTGAAGAAATGCACCGGATGTTCCGAATCGCGGGAAAGCCGCATGGCAAGTTCGCGGCTTTCCGTTTCGGCTATGTCGATGAAGGAAACCTTCGCGCCCTGCCGGGCGAAGCCCTCGACGATCGCGGCGCCGATGCCGGAGCCGCCACCTGTCACGAGCACGCAACGATCCCTGAATTCCGGAAACTGCGCGACTACGCTCGTCACCGTATCCTCCCGATTTTCCATTATTTGGAACTCAATTTGACTATGTGGAATTATCTGATTACGCTGCCATTCGTGTCAAGGCCGACGGTAGGCGATCAATGGCTCCACGAAAAGATATATCGAGAGAAAGTGAAACGGGGACATTGGGTAAGGCGATGGCGCTGCTCGAGCTCGTGACGCATGCCGAACGTCCAATGCGCTTTACCGATATTCTCGCGCTCGTCGGCCAGCCGCGCGGCACGCTGCACCGCCAGCTCGGTCATCTCGTCGAGGAAGGGCTTCTGGAATTCGACGTAGACGGCCGCTATGCGCCGGGGTTGCGGCTTCTCGATTTGGCGTCGCGAAGCTGGGCGAAGAATGAGTTCCGGCTGATTGCCGAACCGCACCTGAGGCACCTGCAGCAGATGAGCGGCGAGACGGTCCATCTCGGCGTCCTGCGCGAAACCTCCATTATCTACCTCGACAAGATCGAAGGCCAGCAGTCTATTCGCATGTATTCCCAGATCGGCAATGCCTCGCCCGTCTATTGCACCGGCGTCGGCAAGGTTGCTCTTTCGATTTTGCCGGATGATGCGCTGGAGACGCTGGTGCGAAGCCTCTCCTTCCATAGCTTCACTCCACAGACATTGGTCTCGGCCGAGGCATTGCTGACCGAGGTGGCGGCAATCCGCAAAGCCGGCTTCGCCTTCGACCGCGAGGAGCATGAGCCGGGTATCCGCTGCGTTGCGGCGCCAATCCGGATGGAGGATGGAAGCTTTACGGGCGGCGTTTCGATCACCGGTCCGGCTTACAGGCTCACGCTTGAGCGTCTCGAAGAATGGGCTGCACCCTTAAAGCAGACGGCAAAATGCATCGCAGATGCGATGCGCGTCCGTCTCGGCCCGCGCCGATAGCAGCCTACGTGGCGATGCAATCGGCTGGACGCTCCCGCAGAGCGCACTTATGATGAGCGCGATATTGAGATTTGGCTGCGAATCACGCCAACTGCGGTAGTTTGTTAAAACGAATAGTCTCTTCGGCCATTGTATTTCGGCCAGGTTGTTTTTTATTTCATGCTGGCGCGTGGTTGGCTTGCAGGCACACATCGATCTGAAACGGCGCCGCCGCTCTTGAGAAGACGAAAAAGTAGATGACAGCACTGTCACGCGCATCTTTCGATGCAGATGGATACATTCAGGAAATCGCGGGCCTGAAGACCCAATTCGATATCTTCCGCTTCATGAAGCGCCTGACGGAAGTCTGCCGAAGCCGCGCGTTCATGGTCCTCAACCTGCCGCCGGTCACGTCATTCGAACTGCAAAGCGCGACGGTGATCACCAGTTGGCCGGCCGAGCTGCTGGCGCTTTATGATCAGGAAAACCTGCTGGTGAGCAGTCCCGTCATACGCCGCCTGCGCACGTCGTCGGTCCCCTTTTTCGTCGACGTGACCAAGGGCCATAGGAGGGATGACGGCAAGACGGCGATGGCCGTGGCGCTTTTCGAGCGTTTCAAGATGATGCGCTGCGCCTTTTTCCCGACGCACGAGCCATCGGGCATGCGCGGCGCAGTCTCGTTCGCCGGTGATCGCGAGCCCTTCGCGTCGGAAGAGATGCGCGATCTTTCCTATATCTCGATCCATGTGTTCGACAGGCTTGCCGAAATCCGCAGTCTCGATACGCGCATGACGGATGCGCTGACGGACCGCGAAATCGATTGTTTGAACTGGACGGCGGCGGGAAAGACCAGTGCGGAAATCGCCGATATCCTCAACCTCTCGGAACATACCGTCAACCACTACCTGAACCGCGCAACGAAGAAGCTCGACACGGTCAACCGGACGCAGGCGGTCGCCAAGGCACTGCGCATCGGCATCATCAAGTAACCCTGCTGAAAATATTGGCAGTTTGGCTCAAAAGATGGGCAGGGCCGTGTCTTTCATCCGTTGCTACTCTCCGTCGCGTTCCGGCCCGTCGCCCCAATTCGCCCGTCGCGCCCATTTGAAGGTGGCGCCGTCGCGTTTGGAGAAGGTGCGCTCGCCCGCCGTCCCGTCGCTTTGACAGAGCTTCAGCCGGATCACTCCGCCCGAGCCCTGAGGCGGTGCGATGATGCGGGCCTGGGGAGCCTCGCCTGCAAAACGGCTTGCGGCGATGAAAATATATTTCTCGTCCTCCCACGGCACGTCCGCATCCTTGACCAAGCGGTGCATTTTCGAGCGGGCGACCCGGCGCGAAAAATGACACCAATCTGGCCGCGCGAGAGGACAGTCCGATGCATGCGGGCAGGGCGCGATCAGATGCGCCCCTTTTGAGAGCAGTAGGTCACGCGCGGCGAGGATGCGGTCCCAACCGGCCGGCGTTCCGGGTTCGATGATGACGATCGTGTCGAGCGTCATCGCCCAGAGCTTATCGATCGACGCGTCGATCTGATGCGGCTCTATCTCATCGAGCACATAGGCGATAGCGACGAGATCGGCGGGCGCAATTTTCGGCAACGCCTTGATAAGATTGCCATCCAGCCATTCCGTCTGAAGGTCGAGCCGCCCCGAGAGGCTTCTTCCGACGTTGCGGATCGCATCGCTTGCCTCCACCATCACGGCGCTTTTGATCTCCGGCCAGCAGTCGGTGGCCGCCCAGAGTGCTGAGCCTGGACCAGCCCCGATATCGACCAAATACTCAGGGGCGAAATCAGGCCGGGCTTGCGAAATCATTTGATAGGCGGCGCGGATCGCGGCATAGGTGGCGGGCAGCCTGGCGGCGAGATAAGCCTTGGCTGCAAGGCTATCGCTGATGTGGAAACTGCCGTCACGCAGTTCCTGGCGATAGCGGCTGGAAAGGCGTGCCGCGGCGCGCTTCAGCCCATCGAGCGGCTGGCCCTCCAGCATCTCCTCCACCTGTTCCCGCAAGATCCTTGGCAATTCCATCGCTGTCGCCCGCATTGATCGATCACGCCATACAGCCGGGTGCGATCCATGCCAAGCGGCATATGAAGCGCTTGCCGATCATCATCTGGCACGAGCCTTGCTTCTTATTCCGCAGAGGTCCAGAGGGGACTTTGAAAGAGCGCCAAAAAAGAACGGCGCCATCGGCAACCCGCCGTCGGCAGCGTAGATGCATGTCTCCTGCATCCGTTGCCGGCGGCGGTTGTTGCCTTTCTGTAACGGCCCTCCCGCGATGTCGCCCCAACCCCGTGGTTTGGGGTGATTTTTCCTCTGGTCATTTCCCCACATTCTTCTACTTCGGCCTGCATTGCGCCGGGTATCGGGCAGACCGTTGCGGCCATCGGGGCGAAAGCCCGGCGGACCAGATGGCCGCAACGGATCTCGATAGAGCGCGATTTCCGTTGCCCTTGATGCCGATTTCGTTTGGCGAAGCCGCAGCCCTCCACTATCTACGTCTCTTCAAAGACTATGCGTGAGGGTGGAATGACGGACGTCACCAAGGAACAAGTTCTCGAAACGCTGAAGACCGTGCGCGGTCCCGATCTCGAACATAATATCGTCGAGCTCGGCATGGTTTCCGATGTCTTCATTGCAGACGGCAAGGTCTATTTCTCGATCACCGTTCCGGCCGAGCGAGCCAAGGAGCTTGAGCCGCTGCGTCTCGCGGCCGAACGCGTCATCAAGGAACTGCCCGGCGTCAAGGGTGCGCTCGTGGCGCTGACCGCCGACAAGAAAGCGGCCCCTGCCTCCGCACCTGCCGCCCGTCCTGCTGCCCATGCCGGGCACGGCCATGAAGGCCATGCGCACGCGCCGCAGCAACAGCCGCCGCGCGCCGGCAAGATCGGCGTTCCCGGCATCAAGTCGATCATCGCGGTTGCATCCGGCAAGGGTGGCGTCGGCAAGTCGACGACGGCCGTCAATCTCGCGCTCGGTCTACAGGCGAACGGTCTGCGTGTCGGGATTCTCGACGCCGACATCTACGGTCCCTCCATGCCGCGCCTTTTGAAGATTTCCGGCCGGCCGACACAGGTCGACGGCCGCATCATCAATCCGATGGAGAACTACGGCCTCAAGGTCATGTCGATGGGCTTCCTCGTCGATGAGGAAACTGCGATGATCTGGCGCGGCCCGATGGTGCAATCGGCGCTGCTGCAGATGCTGCGCGAAGTCGCCTGGGGCGAACTCGACGTGCTTGTCGTCGACATGCCGCCCGGTACCGGCGATGCACAGCTGACGATGGCCCAGCAGGTGCCGCTCGCCGGCGCCGTCATCGTCTCCACGCCGCAGGACCTTGCATTGATCGATGCCCGTAAGGGGCTCAATATGTTCCGCAAGGTGGAGGTCCCGGTTCTCGGTATCGTCGAGAACATGAGCTATTTCATCGCGCCCGATACCGGCACCCGCTACGACATCTTCGGCCATGGCGGCGCGCGCAGGGAGGCCGAGCGCATTGGCGTGACCTTCCTCGGCGAGGTCCCGCTCACGGTGAGTATCCGCGAAACCTCGGATGCCGGCACGCCGCTTGTCGCGTCCGAACCGAACGGCATCGTTGCGGGCATCTATCGCGACATCGCTTCGAAGGTGTGGGAACAACTCGGCGGCCAGCCGCAGCGCCAGGCGCCGGCGATCATTTTCGAATAGCTGTTTCGGCGCGCCGAATACCCCAAATTGTGGGGGAAATGTGGTGATATCGCCCAGTTCACCTAAGATGACTTGATTATTTCACAGCTTTCCGTCATATGGCCCGCCGTCGCCATGATGGCGGTTTCTGCGGATGCTCGATGATGGCCGCCCTTGCTTGAAAAGTTTCGGCCAGCCTGCATGTTCGGAGTTATCTTGTCGATCGAAGGATTGGTGACTGCGATGCGGTTGAGCAGAATGCATGGCCGGGTTCTGACCGGATGCAGCTGGAGTTGTATGAACCTTTTTCCGCGTCCGGTAAGATCGAAGACTATTAGCCTGTACGGCGCCGTGACGGCTGCCATTCCAGTGAAAGGCTCTCGATGAAAAGCTCAGGCATTGCAGGACGTGCCGGCGGCTGGAGCAACGCCCGGTGATCACTGCCTATTGTTCAAATTGCAAGTCGGTCGAAATCCGTGACCTATCGCACGCCGCGGAGTTTCCGGACGATGTGGTATGGATCGATATGCTCGAGCCAACCCGTGAGGAGGAACTCTACGTCGAAAAGATCGTCGGCATCGAGGTCCCGACCCGCGACGATTTGAAGGATATCGAGCCGTCCGCACGCCTCTATACCGAGAATAATGCGGTCTACATGACGGCTTCGCTGGTCTGGAAAGCTGAGACAGAGGCCCCGACGCTGACGGATGTTGCCTTCATCCTCGTTGGGAACCGGTTGATCACCATCCGCTACGCTCATCCAAAATCCTTTGCCCTGTTCATCGCCGCCCTTCATCGCGTGCCGGAAGAGTGGCGCAGCGGTGCCGCTCTCCTTGCCAAGCTGCTCGAGACGATCGCCGACAGGACTGCGGAAATTCTCGAACTCTCGGTCGCCCGCATCGACATCCTTTCGACGCACGTTTTCGGCGACCGCGCCAGAAAGGTTCGCAAGCCTTCGAACTATCTCGAGGAGAAGCTTCGCGATATCGCCGGCCACCACCGCCTTGTCAGCAAGGTGCGCGACAGCCTCGCCTCGCTCTCACGCCTCATGACCTTCTTCTACACCATCCCCGCAGTTCAGAAGGACCAGGCGACGAAGGAACTGTCGCGCACCGTCTCGCGCGATATCCAGTCGCTGACGGAGCATGCGTCCTACATCGCCGGAAACATCACCTTCCTCCTCGACGCCTCGCTCGGCCTCATCAACATCGAGCAGAACTCGATCATCAAGATCTTCTCGATCGCATCCGTCGTCTTCTTGCCGCCCACCCTTGTCGCATCCATTTATGGTATGAATTTCGAATTCATGCCGGAACTGCACTGGGTCGCGGGCTATCCCTCTTCGCTGGGCCTGATGGTGATGTCCGCCATCATTCCGTTTTTCTTTTTCCGATGGAAAGGCTGGCTCTAAGGAGCCTGTTGTCACTTTATGTCCGACGAAAGCCATTCACACGATCGCCACATGACGCCGCGCAAACTCTTCTATCTTACGCTCGGCTCCGTCGGCGTCGTCTATGGAGATATCGGTACCAGCCCGCTCTACGCATTCCGCGAAGCGCTGAAGCCGGTCGCGCACGATGGGATCACCCGTTTCGAGATCATCAGCCTTATCTCGCTGATGCTCTGGGCACTGACGATCATCGTCACCCTCAAATATGTCCTGCTGCTGCTGCGCGCCGATAACGAAGGCGAGGGCGGAACACTCTCCCTGCTTGCCCTGTTGATGAAGACGGCGAACGGGCACACCGCATTGCTGCTTACACTCGGCATGGCAGGTGCGGCTCTGTTCCTGGGCGATGCGATGATCACGCCGGCGCTGTCGGTTCTGTCTGCCGTTGAAGGCGTTAAGTTGATGGCCCCGAGCCTGTCGGCCTACATCGTGCCGATTTCGGCGGCCATTCTTGTCTTGCTGTTCGTTTTCCAATCGCACGGCACCGGCGCCATGGCCCGTTTTTTCGGACCGATCACCGCGCTCTGGTTCATCGTCATGGCGATTGCCGGCATTTCGCATATCTCCGACGACTACGGGATCTTGGCAGCCTTCAATCCGTATTATGCCGTCAGCTTCCTACTCCACGAGGGATTCTTCGGCATCGTTGTTCTGGGTGCGGTCTTCCTGACGGTGACCGGCGCCGAAGCGCTTTACGCCGACCTTGGCCATTTTGGCCGCCGCCCGATTCAGTGGGCCTGGTTCGCGCTGGTCTTCCCTTCGCTCGCGCTGAACTATCTCGGCCAGGGCGCACTCGTTCTCGGCAATCCGGAGGCGATGTCCGACCCCTTCTATCTCATGTTCCCGAAGTGGGCGCTGCCTTTTGCCGTCATACTGGCGACGGCTGCAACGATCATCGCCAGCCAGGCGGTCATTACCGGCGCCTTTTCGCTCGTGCGCCAGGGGATCAACCTCGGCTTCCTGCCGCGCATGGAGATCCTCTTCACATCGGAGACCAATACCGGGCAGATTTTCCTGCCGACGGTCAACACAGTGCTCTTCCTGGGCGTCATGTTCCTGGTCATCACGTTCCAGACGTCGGAAGCTCTTGCAACGGCTTACGGTATCTCGGTCACCGGCGCGATGGTCGTCACCACAATCATGGCCTTCGAATTCGTGCGGACGCGCTGGAACTGGTCGGCTTCGATCGCAACGATCGTTCTGTTGCCGCTGCTTGTGCTGGAACTGATCTTCCTCGGTGCCAACCTGCTCAAAATCCACGACGGCGGCTATATTCCGATCCTCATCGCCACCGCCTTCATCGTTGTCATGTGGACCTGGCGCCGCGGCACGGCGCTCCTCATGGAAAAGACCCGCCACACGGATATTCCGCTGCCTTCCTTTGTCAGTTCCATCGAGCGCAAGAGCGATCATTCGCCTGCCCATGTGCCGGGCACCGCGATTTTCCTCACCAGCGATCCTGAATCGGCCCCCGCAGCCCTGCTTCACAATCTAAAGCACAACCACGTCCTGCATGACCGCAACGTCATCCTGACGATCCGCACGGTCAACAAGCCGCGCGTTGCGAACTCCGAACGCTACAAGGTCGAGCAGGTTTCCGAGCGCTTCTCGCGTGTTGAACTGCTCTTCGGCTTCATGGAAACGCAGAACGTCTCCCAGGCGCTCGCAGCACTTAGAAAGACCGGGCTGAAGTTCGACATCATGACGACCTCCTTCTATCTCGGCCGGCGCAAGCTGGTGCCGGATGCGAAATCCGGAATGCCTTACTGGCAGGACCGGCTCTATATCGCGCTCGCCAACGCGGCAGCGAACCCCTCCGACTACTTCCGTCTTCCGGCGAACCGCGTAGTCGAACTCGGCTCGCACGTCATCATCTGACACGCTTTCCAAACAGTCTTCTCCCCGCGCGGGAGAAGACGAAAAACCGCTCACGGATGCATTCTGGGACACCGCATTAACCAAGCATCAAGGTTAATGGGTGATTTTCGTCTGACTGTTGAAGCGTCCCGTGTCCGGAGTCTGGCGTTGCGTCGAAATCGCGTTGTCCGCAGCAAGCTGCGTTTTCTCCCTCAGAGCTGGATTTCACCCGCCCTCTTCGGCATTTGCGGGTGGCTCGCATTCCCCACCATCGCATCGCATGCCGATCTCGCCGCCATGCTCGCCGGGCTTGATCAAAGCCGCGACAACTGGCGCATGGTGATGACAAATTCTCCGGCGGGCTCCATTCATCAGGCCGAACTCGCTTTCGCGGATCCGATCGTGACGGGAACGATCGCGGCCGGCGCGGGCATGGTTCTTCCCGATGGCCGCAAGGTTGCCTTTGTCGCGAAAGGCAAGGGCCACGAGGAAACGCCGGACGAAGAACGCGTCAACCGCGGTACCAAGAAAGGCCGCATCGTCGCCGTCGAGAAGATGCAGCCGCCGAAGGATTTCTCCGCCGGCTCCATTCTCCAGCGCACGCAGCTCCTTTTCCAACCGAGCTTCGACATCAAGGACAAGTCCGCCTTCGTGAAGCCGAAGATCATGGGCAAGGAAATCGAGATCGCCACCAATTTCTACAGGAAGCAGCCGGTCATGCCGGAACCCGGCGTTCCGGCGATGCTTGCAGGCCTCGTCACAAGCAACAAGGCCGACGTGCTGGCGACCGCCTATGCGCCGGCAACCCCGGACTACGCCCGTCAATCGCCCTTCGACTCGATCCTCGCCGATCAGGCAAATGACGGCCGCTTCGTTCCGCAGATCGGCGCGGGCGATCATGCATGGGCGGCGAGCATCCTGCCTGCCAGCGTGTTTTCGGCGCGCGAGCAGCAGTGCCTTGCATCCGGCATCTATTTCGAAGCTCGCGGCGAATCGGTAAAGGGGCAGGCCGCAGTCGCGCAGGTCATCCTCAACCGCGTCAGGAACCCGGCTTATCCGAAAACCATCTGCGGCGTCGTCTACCAGAACGAAGATTGGCGGAACCGCTGCCAGTTTTCCTTCGCCTGCGACAACATCCGCGATCGCGTGAACTCCGAAAATCACTGGCGCGTTGCCCGCGACGTCGCCATGGCGGTCACGGCCGGCAAGATCTGGCTTCCGCAAGTCGGCTCGGCTACACATTATCATGCCGTCTATGTCCGGCCGAAATGGGCAAGGACCATGGAAAAGGTCGGCCGCATCGGCCTGCACGTCTTCTACCGCACCTATGGCGGTGGCTGGAGCTGAGGAAAAGCCGGTCCGGCAGCGGATTTCCCCGCCGATCATCGGCTTCGAAAGCGGATTCTTTCGCTCGAATTTTCAAGGCGGTGTGAAATTCGGATCAAATCATTGATTCGGAACGATAATTTTATGGCTGGACATAAGCTTCCTACGCCTTGACTATGGTTTCCCCTAAAACTATGTTGCGCGCGACTTCAGAACGGGCCGAAAGGTTTTCAGACCTTGTGTCCGTTGTCCTGAAAACCGGGGTAGCGGGATCGCGGACAGCGGAAGACGAGGAGGAAGCCATGGCGGATGACCGCGAGGAAAGTCTTGAAAAGCGCCGTGCGCAGCTGGGAGCGAAGCTCAAAGCCAAGCGCATAGATGCGGGAGAGGACGAGGCGAACGAAGCCCGCGCCGAGGTAAGCCGCAAAGGCTATGCTGAGGCGATGAAGCTTTCGAGCGAGTTCATTTCCGCCATCGTCGTCGGTGCCCTTCTTGGCTATCTTTTGGACCGTTTTGTCGGCACGGCGCCTTGGGGGTTGATTGTTCTTCTGCTTCTCGGATTCTGTGCCGGTGTTTTGAACGTTCTTCGTGCTGCAGGCAAGGTTGCAAAACCGGAGCCTGGAGAGGCCGAAAACGGCAAGAAATAGGGCAGGGTGCCAGGCGCTTTGTCCAGTGTGATGATCCCGCAATCGCGGGCCAAAGAAGAGAGAACAAGCGGTGTCTAACGATCCGACCCATCAGTTCCTGATCCAGAAGATTGTGCCGATCGAAATCGGCGGAATTGATTTCTCGTTTACCAACGCTTCTCTCTTCATGGCGGCATCCGCTGCCGTTGCCGCAGGCTTCCTTTATTTCTCGACGTCAAACCGCGCGATCGTTCCCGGCCGCTCGCAGTCGGTCGCGGAAATGTCTTACGAATTCATCGCCGGAATGCTGAAGGAAGGCGCAGGAACCAAGGGGATGAAGTTCTTCCCGCTGGTCTTTTCGCTCTTCATGTTCGTGCTGACGGCAAACCTGCTTGGCATGTTCCCGTATTTCTTCACGGTGACGAGCCAGATCATCGTCACCTTGGCCTTGGCGCTGCTCGTCATCGGCACGGTTCTCGTCTACGGCTTCTATAAGCACGGCTTCCATTTCCTGAATGTCTTCGTGCCCTCGGGCGTGCCAGGCATTCTTCTGCCGCTGGTGGTGGCGATCGAGATCATCTCCTTCCTTTCCCGCCCCATTTCACTTTCTGTTCGTCTTTTCGCCAATATGCTCGCCGGTCACATCACGCTGAAGGTGTTCGCAGGCTTCGTCGCCTCGCTTGGAGCCCTCGGTGCAGTCGGTGTCGGCGGTGCCATTCTTCCCCTCATCATGACGGTCGCCCTGACCGGTCTCGAGTTCCTCGTCGCCTTCCTTCAGGCTTACGTCTTTGCGGTGCTGACTTGCATGTACCTCAACGACGCAGTTCACCCGGGTGGCCACTAAGGATACCGACATTGACGTCAAAGGGCGTCAGTCAATTCGCCGCAACAACCATTTCAAAGGAGTTCAACATGGAAGCGGAAGCAGCAAAGTTCATCGGTGCAGGTCTGGCTTGCTTTGGTATGGCCGGTACGGCTCTCGGCCTCGGCAACATCTTCGGCAACTACCTCGCCGGCGCTCTGCGCAACCCGTCTGCTGCTGACAGCCAGTTCGGCCGTCTGGTTTTCGGCTTCGCCGTTACGGAAGCTCTGGGCATCTTCTCGCTGCTCGTCGCTCTCCTTCTGCTCTTCGCCGTCTAATATCGGTGGATTGAGGGATCACGGCCTGCGACCAGCAAGCCGTGATCCTTTGTATTTGCAGTACACCTGGAGGTGAGCATGTTTTTTGTGACCCCGGCCTATGCTCAAGAAGCTCCGGCGGGAACGGCAGAACCGGGTGCAGCGCCCGCCACGGACCCGCATGCCGCTCCGGCGCCCGGCGAGGTCCATACCGAGACCGGCGTTCCCGGTGGCGAGCATGGCGGCGGTGTTTTCCCGCCTTTCGATTCGTCGACTTACGCATCCCAGCTTCTGTGGCTGGCGATCACCTTCGCCGTTTTCTTCTTGCTCATGCAAAAGGTCATTACGCCGCGAATCGGCGGTATCCTCGAGCAGCGCCATAAGCGCATCTCGCAGGATCTCGACGAGGCAAGCCGCCTGAAGGCGGAAGCCGATGCGGACGTTGCAGCCTATGAAGCTGAACTCGCTGCGGCCCGCGCCAAGTCGAACTCGATCGGCTCTGCCGCGCGCGACGCCGCAAAGGCCAAGGCCGAAGAAGATCGCCGCTCCGTCGAAGCGAGCCTCTCCGAGAAGCTGAAAGCTGCCGAGGGCCGCATCGCCGACATCAAGGCGAAGGCATTTGCAGACGTCGGCACGATTGCCGAGGAAACGGCCGCTGCCGTTATCGAACAGCTGATCGGTGGCACAACCGCCAAGACCGACGTTGCCGCTGCTGTCGCAGCCGCCAAGAAGGAGGCTTGATCGATGGAATTTGATGCAACTTTCTTCGCCTTTGTCGGCCTCGTCTTGTTCCTGGCCCTCGTCGTCTATCTGAAGGTTCCGGGCATGATGGCAAAGTCGCTCGACGACCGCGCCGACCAGATCCGCAACGAGCTGGCCGAAGCCAAGCGTCTGCGCGAAGAGGCTCAGCATCTGCTGGCCGAATACCAGCGCAAGCGCAAGGAAGCGGAAGCGGAGGCTGCGCATATCGTCGCCGCCGCCGAGCGCGAAGCCGAGATGCTGACTGCCGAGGCGAAGAAAAAGACGGAAGAGTTCGTCGCCAACCGCACGGCCCTTTCGGAACAGAAGATCAAGCAGGCGGAAGCCGATGCGATGAAAGCCGTCCGTTCGGCTGCCGTCGATCTGGCGATCACCGCGGCCGAAACGGTTCTCGCCAAGAAGGCCGACGGCAAGGTCCAGGCCGACCTCTTCAAGGGTGCCGTCGGCGAAGTGAAGACGCGCTTGAACTGAGCGTTCTTTCATGTTGATCTGGAAAGGCCCCGGCATCGGGGCTTTTTTTATTGGCGGCAGTGCGGCTGCCGGAGTTGCTGATGCTGAAGGAAGAGGCAGGTTCCGGACCGATCTTGCGTGACGGGCTTGTATGGCGCGCCACGCGTCCATGGACTGCGAATGTGCATTCTCTCTTTGGGCACCTGAAGCAGTGCGGCTTCCCTTCAGCGCCGCGATCTGCAGGCTATGATGAGAATTTCGAGCGCGTGACTTTTATTGAGGGCGAGTGCGGCGACCTCGATAGTGTCCAAATGCGCTTGGACACGGTACTGACTTCTGCGGCGCGATTGCTGCGCATCTACCACGATTGCTCGGCATCCTTTCAGGGGGCCGCTGAAGGCGCCTGGCAGCTTAAGCCGAAGCCGCCGTTTGAAGTCATCTGTCATGGCGATTTTGCACCGTACAACGTCGTCATGCGCGACGGCAAAGCGATAGGCATCATCGATTTCGAAGCGGCACATCCCGGTCCGAGGCTCTGGGATATCGCCTATGCTGTCTATCGATGGGCGCCGCTGTCGAGACATATCGCGGTAGAGAGCATTGTCACGATCGAAGAGCAGATCATCCGGGCGCGGGACTTCCTCGACGCTTACGGCTTGCCAGCCGATGAACGCGCCGCTTTGCCTGATCTTGTCATCGAGCGTTTGAAGGGGCTTGTCGCTTTCATGGAAGCGGAAGCGGCGCGGGGATCGGAAAAATACCGCAAGGATATAGACGAGGGCCATCATCGGCTTTTTCGCGATGACATCACATTCATCGGGATCAAATCGCGGCCGGACTCATGGCCACTTGATTGAGCCGGCAACAAGCCGAAGTGGTGAATCCTGCCACAAAGCCGCCGCTCGATGGTCGGCAGATCGCCTTCCTATTGCCGCACCGAAAACGTCTGAGAGTCACATTGTCGCCGGATCGTTCCTCAACCCTAACCGGCGGCCAAGGCAGTATGTCGCCGTCCACGCCACCACAGAGGAATGAATATGATCACTCGTTATACCCCTGTTGCATCGTTGACCGCTGCAGCTCTCAGCTTGATGTTTCTCGGCAACCCCGCGTCCGCACAGCAGGCAGCTCCAGCCCAGCAACCGGTTCCAGCGCAACCAGAAAGCAAAGGCGCGACCGCAGCCGTCAGCGATCAGAAAATCGAGGCCTTTGCGGTCGCCTATCTCCAGGTTGACCAGGTTAGGCAGGAATACTCGGCCAAGATCGGAGCCACACAGGACACGGCAGCGAAGCAACAGCTGCAGACTGAAGCCAGTAAGCAAATGGTTCAGGCCGTGGAAGCCTCTCCAGGCATCTCGCTAGATGAGTATAACTCAATTCTAACCGCCGCGCAGAACGATCCGGCGCTCGTCAAGAGAGTTCAGGAAAAGCTCCAGGAATCTGCGCCCGCGCAGCCGGCGCCCGCGAAGCAGCAGTAAGCCGTGCGCCGGGACTGCACTTCAAACTGGTGCTGTTTTGGTTCCATTGAAGCGGTCTGAATGACCGCTTCAATCATCACGTGCGAACGCGAGATGCTGCTTCGAGTTCGACAGGTCTGCAGCGGCAGCAGTTACTCTTCCAGCATTTCGTCCATCGTGGCGCCTTCGGTGCCGTTCTTCTTCAACGGCCGGAAGCTCATGCGGTGAAGCGAGCAGGGGCCATGCCGCTCGATGCGGGCGCGGTGCTGCGCCGTGCCATAACCCACATGCGCGGCAAAGCCGTAATCGGGGAAGACGGCATCTGCACGCGCCATCATCCGGTCGCGGGTCACCTTGGCAACGATAGAGGCGGCGGCGATCGAGACCGAGCGCGAATCGCCCTTGACCACCGCTTGGCCTGGGCACTCCAGCCCCGGCGGCACGTCGAGGCCATCGGTCAGCACATAGCTTGCAGGGATGGCAAGGCCGCAGATTGCCCGGCGCATGGCGTCGAGGCTCGCCTTGCGGATATCCGTGAGGTCGATGTGTGTGGAACTCGACGATGCGATGGACACCGTCGCGGTTGCGAGGATTTGGGCGAAAAGTTGTTCGCGCCGTTGCGCCGAGAGCTGCTTGGAATCGTTCAGCCCGTCCGGGATACGCCTGGGATCAAGAATGACGGCAGCGGCGACGACAGGTCCGGCCAGAGGGCCGCGCCCTGCCTCATCGGCGCCGGCGACCGGCCAGTGACCGGCCTTGCGTGCCTTCAGTTCCAGCTTGAAGTCCGGGACGAGCGGCACCTCTTCGAAAAGCAGAGGAGAATCGGGTGACGTGCGAGGTTTCATGCGGCTGAACCTCGCACGCCAACCCGATTTCCTGCAAGCCCCCGGATCAGGGCGGCGCACCGGGGGCTCAGGCCGCGAAACGGGCAGGGGAGCCGTTTGCGGCGGCAAGAGGCCAGGGCGGCGGCCTCCTGCGGGGTAACTCGTTATGGCATTCGCCGGGCGGCCTCAGGGAACCCCCGCGTGCGGACGGGCGGCTAAAGCAGCGAAAGCTGCACGCCGCTGCCATCCGGCGGCACGAAAAGATCGTCGCGAAGCGGCATGCTGCGCCTTGTCATGCCGAGCCGTTTCGTCGCCATCTCGAAGCGGCGGGCGAGCTGCCAGGCATAGGGGCCGGCGCCTTTCATGCGCTTGCCGAATTCGGCGTCGTAGTCCTTGCCGCCGCGCATCGAGCGGACCAGCGACATGACGTGCCGGTAGCGATCCGGATAGTTCTGCAACAGCCAGTCGCGGAAGAGCGGAGCGACTTCCAGCGGCAGGCGCAGGATCACGTAGCCCGCCTCCAGCGCACCGGCAACCTTTGCCGCGTCGAGAATGCGTTCCAGCTCGTGGTCGTTCAGCGCGGGGATCATCGGAGCGGCCATCACCGAGGTCGGGATGCCCGCCTCTGTCAGGGCCTGGATCGCCTCCAGCCGGCGCGGCGGCGTTGCGGCGCGCGGTTCCATCGCACGAGCGAGCTTGCGGTCGAGCGTGGTCACCGAAAGCGCGGCACGCACAAGGCTCTTGGCTGCCATCTCCTGCAGGATATCGATATCGCGCAGAATCAGCGCCGACTTGGTGACGATCGAGACCGGATGGTTCGCCTTGTTCAGCACTTCGAGGATCTGCCGCATGATACGCCATTCCTTCTCGATCGGCTGGTAGGGATCGGTATTGGTTCCGATGGCGATGACCCGCGGCTTGTAGCCGGGCTTCGCAAGCTCGCGCTCCAAAAGTTTGGCCGCATCCGGCTTGGCAAACAGCCTGGCTTCGAAATCGAGGCCCGCCGAAAGCCCCAGATAGGCGTGCGTCGGCCGGGCGAAGCAGTAGATGCAGCCGTGTTCGCAGCCGCGATAGGGATTGATCGAACGGTCGAACGGAACGTCCGGCGACTCGTTGCGGGTAATCGCCGTGCGCGGCTTTTCGATCTGCACTTCGGTCTTGAAGGGCGGCAGTTCTTCCAGCGTCTGCCAGGCGTCGTCGAAGGCCTCGCGGTGCATCGGCTCGAAGCGCCCGCTGGGGTTCAGTCCAGCTGCGCGGCCGCGGCGCCGGTCGCCCTCGATGCGAAGGCCGGAAGAGGCGATCAACACTTCGGCAACATCCGCCGTATTGGCAGGCGCAAACGCAGCCTGCCCTGCAAGGGACTGTTCGTTCATCCGATTCTCCCGCGACAAGGCCATTGCCTTCGTCCGTCTTGATGATTAAATTCCTATCGAGAAAAAGAGAACAATGCAAGAACAAAATGAGGAAAGTCACGCTGGCAAATTTTTGTGCGGCGCTTTATAAACAGGCAATGTTGACGGTTGTTCTGGAGTGCCAGGATCAGGAACCTGAGCTGGCGCAGACTTTATCGGTGCTGGTGGCGGGTGCAATCGAAGGGCTCGTAAGCGACGTGGTCGTGCTCGATCACGGCTCGCGCGATGGTACATCCAGAGTGGCGGACGCGGCTGGGTGCCGGTTCCATTCGCAATGGGATATCAAGGATATATTGCGCTCGGCCCGCGGCGAGTGGCTACTTTTTGTCGAACCTGGCGCCCGGCCGCAGACTGGTTGGATAGACGAGATCGCCGAATATGTCGCCCTCAACAAAGTCCCGGCGCGTTTCACCGCCTCGCGCGGATACAGGCGCCCGTTTTTCCAGCGTGTAGGCCGGTCGCTGCCGCCGCTGGAACTCGGCCTTCTCCTGTCGAAGAAACACGCGATTGCCGCCGCAAGAAGCGGAATGCGCCTTTCGGAATTTGCCAAGGGGCAGAAGCTGCGCAAGCTTTCCAGCGAGCTGATTCCCTCCTGGGTCGCCCGCGCCGCACGATAGCGCGCAAACTTTTCAGCACTCGCGCTAAAGATGGCGCCCGATACGATTTCGCGCTATAATTCAGCCATGGCGCCGCCCGAGCGCCCCGCTTCTTGGCGGCCGACCATGGAATGCCGACAGGCGGCAGAACAGGTCACAGCGGAAGTCTCCTCTTCTGCCGGGTTCCGGCGAAAGGAGGTGCGTCATGAAACGCAATATGATCCGCGGCCTGCTGGCCGTCATATTGACGACATTGGTGATCGCGCATCCGCATTCGGCAGCATCGCAGATGATGCGCAGTTGCGCAGGCCGATCCGAGGTCGTCAAGTTCCTGGACAAGAACTTTGCCGAAAAGCTCACCGCGGTCGGACTGATCAACCAGAACGCCATTCTTGAGGTCTATGCCGCCAAGAGCGGCACCTGGACACTCATCATAACGGATGTTCACGGCGTCAGCTGCTTCCTGCTGTCGGGTGACAGCTGGGAAACGATACCCACTTTGCCGGGCTTGGATACATAGCGAACGCAGGCTGCTGCAATGGCGCACCCGGGCAGCAGCGCGCCTTCTACTTCCCCACGCCGCGCTTCATGTGCTCGTCGAGCCGCGGCATGATCTCCACGAAATTGCAGGGCATGTGGCGGTAGTCAAGCTGCGCCTTCAAGATGCCGTCCCAGGCGTCCTTGCAGGCGCCGGGCGAGCCCGGGAGCACGAAGATGAAGGTAGCCTTGGCAACCCCTGCCGTTGCCCGCGATTGGATCGTCGATGTGCCGATCTTGTCGTAGGAGACGCGGTGGAAGACTGCCGAGAAGCCGTCCATGCGCTTTTCGAACAGCGGCTCCAGCGCCTCGGGCGTGACGTCGCGGCCGGTCAAGCCGGTGCCACCGGTGGTGATCACGACGTCGATGCCGTGAGTCTCCGTCCAGGCGTTGACCTGGGCTGCGATGGCCACCTTGTCGTCGCGCACGATGGCGCGGTCCATCAGCTTGTGGCCGGCCTCGGCGATCCGCGCCACAAGCGTGTCGCCGGATTTGTCGTTCTCCAGCGTGCGCGTGTCCGAAACCGTCAGCACGGCGATGCCGACGGGAATGAACGGCCGCTGTTCGTCGATACCTGTCATCACCTGTCTCCCGAAAGCGTTTCCGTCGCCTGGAAATACCAGTCCGGCCGTTCGCTGTGAAGCTTTGCCGCGGCCGCTCCGGCTGTTTCAATCGAGCCGAAGATGCCGAAACAGGTTGCGCCGGAGCCGGACATGCGGACAAGTCTTGCGCCTGCGCCCTTCAATGCGGCCGACACATCTTCGATCTCGGGAACAAGCTTGCGGGCAGGCGGCTCGAGATCGTTCCGGTTGGCCCCGATCGCCGCCAGCCAGTCGCTGCCTCGCAAGGCAAGCGGCGGGTTGTTCTTCGCCGTCAGCAGCCGGAATATCTCGGGCGTCGAGACCGCCTTCAGCGGATTGGCCAGCACGATCGCAAAAGAGGGCAAGGCAACGGGCTCGATCTGTTCGCCAATCCCGCGCGCAATCAGCGGCCGGTTCGCAAGGCACATGGGAACGTCGGCGCCAAGTCTGAGAGCGATCGCTGACAGCCTCCCGCCGGGCAGGCGGAGGCTCCAAAGCCGCATGAGGCCGCGAAGGGCGGCTGCCGCATCCGCGGAACCGCCGCCGATACCAGAGGCGATCGGAAGGTTCTTTTCGAGATGGATATGGACCGGCGGCGCATGGTCGCCCTGCGCCAACGCTGCCTGCCGAAGCATGTCGCGCGCCTTGAGCACCAGATTGCTGCGGGATTCGATGTCGAGAGCGGGGCCGAACCGTCCGCTGATCGTGAATTCGTCCGATGGCGAAGCGGCAAAGCCCAGCCTGTCGCCGTGGCCGGCAAAGGTCACCAGCATGTCCAGCAGATGATAGCCGTCGGCTTTCTGGCCCGTCACGTGCAGGGCAAGATTGATCTTAGCGAGAGCATCTTCGGTAACCGCAAAGCCGCCGCTCATGCCCGCATCAGGCATGGGTTGTCAGGACTTCTTGTCGGCCGGCGGCGGCGTAACAGGCACCGGATCCGGCTGCTTCTTGTCGGCCGCCTTGGCGTCGTCGTTGTCCGTCGTCAGACCGTTCGCGATCTTATTCTTGATTCTCGGAATCTCGGTCTCTTCCGGTGCCGAACTTAGCGCCCGGTTCCACTGATAAACGGCCTCGAGCTTGCGTCCGACGCGCCAGTAGGCGTCGCCCAGGTGGTCGTTGATCGTCGCATCACCGGCCTTGATCTCGGCGGCCTTTTCCAGTTCGGCAACGGCATCGTCGTAACGGTTCAGGCGGTAATAGGCCCAGCCGAGCGAGTCGATGATGTAGCCGTCGTCCGGACGAAGGTCGACGGCCTTCTTGATCATCGTCAGGCCCTCGTCGAGGTTGCGGTTCATGTCGATCCATGAATAGCCGAGATAGTTCAGAACCTGCGGCTGATCCGGATTGAGGTCGAGCGCCTTGCGGAAGTTCGGCTCGGCCTGGTCCCACTTCTTCAGGCGCTCATAGGCGATTCCGCGCTGGAAGAAGACGGTCCAGTCGGCGCGGCGCGGCAGCGGGCCGATCACCTCCACCGCCTTGTCGTAATTCGCCGCCATTTCCGCATAGTCCTTGGCGTCGGAAAGCACGCTGCCATAGGCGAGATAGGAGCGGACGTCCTTCGGGTCAGAAACGATCAGCGCCTTGAGGTGTTTGCGTGCCTCGTCGGTCTTGCCGCCCTGTGCCAGGGCAAGGCCGAGCTGAAGCTCCGAGATGCGTCGCATCGGCGAGTTTTCCGGCACGCGCCTGTAGAATTCGATGGCGCGGTCCGTCTGGTCCTGTTTTTCAGCAATGCCGCCGAGAAGGACCAGCGTATCGGCGCTGTTCGGGTCAAGCGTATTGGCCGTCTGCAGATAGAGCGAGACGATGTCTTCGGCGCCGTCGCGGTTCAACGCGCTGCCGATGGAGAAAAGCACGGCGGCAGCGCCCTGCGCGGCGTTGCGCACCTGCTGTTCCGGCTTTTCGCCCTTCTCGATGCTCTGGCGCAGCGCATTCAGCGGCGCATAGTTCGGCAGCATGTTGTCACCGACCGAGATCGCGTCGAGCGCCTTCTGCTTGTTGCCCTGGGATGCTTCGAGGCGGGCAAGCGCCATGACAGCGCGCATGAAGGTGTCGGGTGCGGTCGCGCCGCCATCCTTGTCCAGCACTGCATCGTTCAGATGTCTGCGCGCGGCCGCCACGTTGCCGGTTACGATCGCAATTGCGCCCGCATGATAGTTCTGGAAGATGCCGAACCATTCCGGGCCCTTCATCTTCTCGACCATCGAAAGAGCTTCCTTGTTGCGGCCGGCGCCGGCGCGCGCCCAGGCGAGCAAAAGGTCGTTCATCATGCGGTCGAGGTCGTTCGGGCCGTCATATTTCAGGATCGCTTCGGCGGTCTTGAACTCGCCGCGGCGCATCGCGTCCATGCTGCGCACGACGGTGGTGATGCGCTCGACGGAAGGATCCTTCTTCAGGTCGTTGGCATATTTCACGCCATCTTCGATATTGCCGTTCAAAAGCAGCGAGATCATCAGGCGCTGGCGGATCTCCGGGTTGCCCGGCTCGATCTGGAGGGCCTTCTTGTAGAGCTCGATCGCCGTCTTGTAGTCATGATCGACATCGGCCGTGCGGGCAGCGAGAAATGCGCCCGCAAAAGTACCGACCGTATCCGGGTCGAAGATCACGTTCTTGCTGGCATCGTCCGTCTTGGCCGCTTCTTCGGCATTCACGCCGCCAAGCGCGCCGAGCGAAATGACCGCTGCAAGGGCTGCGCTCGAAAGAAGACGGATGGCATATCTCTGCCGCATTAGAAAACCTTTCATCAGGGCAGCCGATTCATCCGGCGGCTGCGAAATCAGTTGAAAAGACTGATTCACAATAGGATGGCTTTTTTGAAGCGGCCCTGCAAGAAAATCAGCCCGCGATCAAGGACCTTTGATCAGTTGACCCGCTCGATGCAGAAATCGATCACTTCCATGAGGGCCGATTTCCAGGCCGTTTCGGGGAGCGGCGCCAGCGCGTCGCGGGCGATCGTGCCGTAATGAACGGCCCGCGAGATCGTGTCGTTCAGCGTGCCGTATTTGGTGATCAGGCCGAGGGCCTTTTCCAGGTTGGCATCGGTGCTGTTGTCGCCTTCGATCGCATCACGCCAAAAGGCGCGCTCGTCCTGGGTTCCGCGGCGATAGGCGAGGATGACGGGAAGGGTGATCTTGCCTTCGCGGAAGTCGTCGCCGACATTCTTGCCGAGATCGGCAGCCTTGCCGCCGTAATCCAGCGCGTCATCGACAAGCTGGAAGGCGAGGCCGAGATTCATGCCGTAGGATTTCAGCGCATTGCGGCCTGATTTGCCGGCGTCTGCGACGATCGGGCCGACTTCGGCAGCAGCGGCAAAGAGTGCTGCCGTCTTGGCCCGGATAACGGAAAGATAGTCGTCCTCCGTCGTCTCCATGTTCTTGGCGACCGAAAGCTGCAGCACTTCCCCTTCGGCAATGACGCAGGCGGCGGATGAAAGGACATCGAGCGCATCGAGTGAGCCGACATCCACCATCATGCGGAAGGCCTGGCCGAGCAGGAAATCGCCAACGAGAACGCTCGCCTGGTTGCCCCAGATCGTGCGCGCCGTTGATTTGCCGCGGCGTAGATCGCTTTCGTCGACGACGTCGTCATGCAGCAGCGTTGCCGTGTGCATGAACTCGACGCTGGTCGCGAGTTTGACATGGTTTTCGCCTCGATAGTCGAAGAGACAGGCCGATGCGAGCGTCAGCATCGGGCGCAGGCGCTTGCCGCCGGAAGAGATCAGGTGATTTGCGACCTCCGGAATCATCTGCACGTCGGAACCGGCCTTCGAAAGGATAAGCTGGTTGACCCGCTCCATGTCCGCCCGTGTCAAATCGACCAGCGGCTTGACGGATGCCAGTTTGTTTTTGCTTTCTTCAAGCGGTATGACCACGCCCAACGACCCGGACTCCTGTTCATTCTTTGGAATTGACAATAGAAAGGGGCGATTGAAGCGGCAAGGGGTGAATTGTCGCGCAACACAGAATTGAAAGGGAATTGACCGCAAATGCATGAACTTATCCGCGCCAATGACCCTGTTCTATTATCCTATGCGCAGAGTCTTCTGAAGGATGCGGGAATTCACAGCTTTGTCGCGGATCAGGATATGAGCATTCTCGAGGGCTCGCTCGGCATGCTGCCGCGCCGTCTGCTCGTCGAGGAGGAGCGAGCCGATCAGGCCCGCCGTATCCTGACGGATGCCGGTCTCGCCGGCGAATTGCGTATCGCGAAATAATGTGGCCATGAACGGCGCTTCCGACACGATCGATGCCTTCCATCGCGGCGGCTTTTTCATCGTCCAGCCGAAGGGCAGGGGGCACCGTTCGGGCATGGATGCCATGCTGCTCGCAGCACTCGTTGCCGATGACCGTGCGATCAAGGTTGCCGATCTTGGCGCCGGCGCCGGTGCCGCCGGACTGGCCGTGGTCTGCCGGCTGCAGAAGGCGCAGGCCGTGCTTTTCGAACGCTCTTCGGAAATGGCCGATTATGCCCGCCGAAGCATTGCCTTGCCGGAAAACGCCCATGTGGCAGGCCGCGTTTCGGTCGTCGAGGCGGATGTGACGCTCACGGCAAAGGCGCGCAACGACGCGGGCCTTGCCGACGAGGTCTTCCATCATGTCATCATGAACCCGCCTTTCAACGACGCGGCTGACCGGCGAACGCCGGATGCGCTGAAGGCTGAAGCCCATGCGATGACGGATGGTCTTTTCGAAAGGTGGCTTCGTACCGCGGGCGCGATCATGATCCCCGGCGGGCAATTGTCGCTGATTGCGCGGCCGGAATCGATCGCCGACATCATCACCGGCTGCGGCAGGCGCTTCGGCGGCATCGAGATTACCGCCATCCATCCGCGCAAAGGTGAGAATGCCGTCCGCATCCTGGTGACGGCGATCAAGGGGTCGCGGGCGCGGCTTTCATTGCGCGCACCCCTTATCATGCACGAAGAAGGAACGCATAAGTTCTCCCCCTTCGTCGACGATCTGAACAATGGCCGCGCGGCCTATGCAAGGCTTAGCCGGTCACGAAGTCGATAAGCAGCTTGATGTTCAATCCGGCGATCACGACTGCGATCACATAGGCAATAGTGCTCAGCCAGCGCGGCGCGACGAGCTCACCCATCTTCGCCTTGCTGGCGGTGAACATCACCAGCGGGAAGACGGCGAAGGAAAGCTGCAGGCTGAGCACGACCTGCGTCAGGATCAGCAATTGTGCCGTGCCCTGGTTGCCGTACCAGATCGTCACGATCGCCGCCGGCACGATTGCGATGGCGCGGGTGATCAGACGGCGCACCCATGGCTGAAGCTTGATCTTCAAGAAGCCTTCCATGACGATCTGGCCCGCAAGCGTTGCCGTCACGGTCGAATTCAGGCCGCAACAGAGCAGGGCGATGCCGAAAAGCGTGGGTGCGATCGCAAGCCCGAGCAGCGGTGACAGCAGCGAGTGCGCCTCGCCGAGTTCGACGATGTCCGTCCGGCCGTGGGCGTTGAATGCGGCTGCGGCCAGGATCAGGATCGAGGCGTTGATCAACAGCGCAAAGCAGAGCGCAAAGGTCGAGTCGATCGTCGCATAGGTCAGCGCTTCCCGCTTTTCCGGCACGGTGTGCCCGTAGGCGCGGGTCTGCACGATGCCGGAATGCAGATAGAGATTATGTGGCATGACCGTCGCGCCGAGAATGCCGAGCGCCAGATAGAGCATTTCCGGGTTGCTGACGATTTCCGTCGTCGGGAAGAAGCCCGTGATGACGGCGCCCCACTGCGGGTCGGCGAGGAAGATCTGTACGCCGAAGCACAGCGCAATGACGCCGAGAAGCGTGATGATGAACGCTTCGATCCAGCGGAAGCCGAGCTTTTGCAGATAGAGGATAAGGAAAACGTCGAGCGCCGTAATCAGCACGCCGAGTTCCAGCGGAACGCCGAAGATCAGGTTGAGGCCGATTGCCGTGCCGATCACCTCGGCAATGTCCGTCGCGATGATTGCGATTTCCGCAAAGGCCCAGAGCGGTACGGAAACGAATTTCGGGAAGGCGTCCCGGCAGGCCTGCGCCAGATCGCGGCCAGAAGCAATGGCAAGCCGGGCGCAAAGCGATTGCAGCACGATCGCCATGAGGTTCGAAAGCAGCGCCACAGTCAGCAGCGCGTAGCCGAATTTCGAGCCGCCGGCGAGCGAGGTCGCCCAGTTTCCGGGATCCATATAGCCGACCGCGACCATGTAGCCAGGGCCGGCAAAGGCGGCAATCCGCCGGAGTTTCGATCCCGGGCGGCCTGTGCCGATCGTGCGATAAACGTCTGAAAGCGAGGCTTCTTCGCGGTCGTGCCGCCAGCCGCCTTTTGGAGTACGATTCAAAACATCCATATGATTACCGCTTTTGGGACCAATGCCCCGCACTATGCCCGATTAGAATGATAATGCAAGTCATTCGCAAAATGAAAAATCGGATGCATGTTGGGAAGGTGGCCCATTGCGTTTGCTGCTCCATTGCATACATGGATTGCGATGCCGAGAGCGAGAAGGATTTGAAATGGCCGGATTTTTGAGAAAACTAGTACCGAAGCGTTTCCGCAAGGAAGGGGTGATCATCCCGGTCGTCAGGCTTCAGGGCGCAATCATGAGCGGCGGTGGCCAGTTCCGCCCGATACTCAATCTCGCCAATGTCGCACCGGTGCTGGAAAAGGCCTTCTCTGACAAGGAAGCTCCCGCTGTCGCCATTGCCGTCAATTCGCCGGGCGGTTCGCCCGTTCAGTCGCGGCTCATCTTCACGCGCATCCGGGAGCTTGCCCGTGAGAAGCAGAAGAAGGTGCTGGTCTTCGTCGAGGATGTGGCGGCCTCCGGCGGCTACATGATCGCGCTTGCCGGCGATGAAATCATTGCCGACCCGACCTCTATCGTCGGTTCGATCGGCGTCGTTTCCGGTGGCTTCGGCTTCCCCGAACTCCTCAAGAAGATCGGCGTCGAGCGCCGCGTCTATACGGCCGGCGAAAATAAGGTCATCCTCGATCCCTTCCAGCCTGAAAAAGAGAAGGACATCGAATATCTGAAGACACTTCAGCTCGAGATCCACGAGGTCTTCATCACCATGGTGCGCGAACGCCGCGCCGGCAGACTGAAGGATGACGAAACCGTCTTTTCCGGCCTGTTCTGGAGCGGCACGCGCGGGCTCGAACTCGGCCTCGTCGACAGCCTCGGCGACATGCGCCAGGAACTGAAAAGGCGCTACGGCCCGAAGACCAGACTGCAGCTCGTCACCGCCGCCCGCAGTCTCTTCGGCCGGCGGATTCCCGGTGTCTCGCCCGTCTCGATTGATGGCTTGGCATCAGGTCTCGCGACGGGACTTGTCGAAGCGGCGGAAGAAAAGGCATTGTGGAGCCGCTACGGACTGTGAGAGGAGAAGAAAAAGGGAGATGGCGCAGCTTATAACAATCATAATCCTGGTCGGTGCTGCCTGGTGGCTCTACCGCCGCTTCATCTCCGATGCCAAGCGCCTGCAGGAAAAATCCCGCCGTGCCGAGAAGGAGCGTCAGACCGGCGCCGTCGGCACGCTTGTCAAGGATCCGGTGACCGGCGAATACCGCGTGAAGCGGGATGATGAATGATGGTGACCGCTGAAGAACGCTGAAGAACGCGAGCAGGCTCTCGAATGAATAGGCGCTTTCCGGCTGCAAGTGCCGGCCGACTACTAGTTCGGTCGCGACAAGGCGAGTTCTCGCAATAGAGCGTGCTTAACCCCGCTCGACAGCGAAGCAATAACCGCTTTATCTGAAGCCGGAATTGCCCGGAGCCCGGGGTGAGCGTCGTTTCTTATGGTTCGATATGGGAAAGTCGTGTTCGCCTGCGCTCTCCGCAGGTCGGAATAGTTTGACTTTAAATTGCCGATATTAAGCAGTCGATCGTGAAGAACTCGTTTTCAGGCAGGGAGATACCGCTTTGGTCGGCTCTGGAACGGGAAGAGTAGTGCGGCTAACAGACACAAAAGCTGCCTGAACCATCGCAGCAGGAGGGAGAAGTTGTATCCGGCGGCCGCCAGAACGGCATTGACGGCATCACCCTGTTCGCCAGCGAAATAATTCCGCTCCATTCTGTGTTCGCTCTTGAGGTGTCCGATGACGGGCTCGACCGCCGATCGTCGCCGCATCTGGCGTTTGATGGCGGGCGTGAGGCGGCGCTTCTGGCCGCTGGTGAAGACCCTCAGCTTGTGACTTTCGGGAGCATTATGGCCGCGGTATCCAGCATCGGCCAGAATGCGGGAGAGCTCGTTGCCGATCATCTTTTCCATATCCGGAATGACGGTCGCGAGCGTGTGGCCGTCGTAGGGATTGCCGGGCAGCGCCGTCGCGTGCAGCGCGAACTGCCCGCCCTTTGAACGGTTCAGTGTTGTGGCCACGGACACCTTCACCCCGAACTCATAGGGCTTGTGCGCCTTGCCTTTACCAATGCACTCGACCTCGTCGGCATGCAGGCTGTAGATCTTGCGGCCATGCTGACGTTGCCGCTGTTCCATGACCGTTTTTGCCTGATAGACCGGCCATTTGAAGATCGCGTCGAGTTGTTCGTCGCCCGCGATCTGACGCTCGATGTCGCGAACGGTCCGACCGAGATAGGTCTTCAACTTGCGCAGCGCCTTGCCAGCCCGTTTGAATTGCTTCGCATGAGCATAGCGCTGATGCTGGATCAGGGCGAATTTACCGAGCCGAACATAGGTCTGGCGCAGGTCGAGCCCCATTTTCTTCGCCAGCCGCACCAGCCGTTCGCGCGCCCGGTGAATAAGCTTGGCATCCGTCGGGAACATGACGTTCTTCGGTTGAACGGTCGTGTCCACGATCACTTGCCGCGTATCCTGTGGCTTCATCGCGCCTGTCTTGACTGCCACTGCCAGGCTCTCCTGCAAGAGCGCGGCGATCCGCTCCTCGCCCATGCGCTGCCGCCAGCGCGTCATCGAGGAGCGGTCGAACGATAGTTCGTGCCGGAAGAACTCCTCGCCGCACAGGTACTGAAAATAGGGGTTCTCCACCCAGCGCTCGCACAGGGCCTCGTCCGACAGGTTGAACGTGTGCTTGAGAATGGCCAGCCCCGCCATGAGCCGCGTCGGCAATGGCGGCATGCCCGCTCCGTCCGAATAGACATCACCAAAACGGGCTTCCAGCACTGACCAGTCAATGGCCTGCGCCAGACGCACCAGTTCGTGCTTCATGTTGATGATCTGGTCGAGCCGGGATCGGAATAGATCCTGTTCACCCGTTTCGCGCCGTTCACGTGGTTTGCCCATGCCTGGCTCTCCGATTCACCGCGATAACCCAGTGAATCACGCTTCGCCAGCCAGGGAAACCTCAAACTGATTTTGCAAGGAAACAGCCTGTTCGGCGGCTGTTTCCTGCAACTATAAGATCTGCAGATCATTCAATTCTTACGTCAAATCAGCGGCTTCCGAGTTCTTCACGGCCGACTAAGCAGTCGATCGTGAAGAACTCGTTTTCAGGCAGGGAGATACCGCTTTGGTCGGCTCTGGAACGGGAAGAGTAGTGCGGCTAACAGACACAAAAGCTGCCTGAACCATCGCAGCAGGAGGGAGAAGTTGTATCCGGCGGCCGCCAGAACGGCATTGACGGCATCACCCTGTTCGCCAGCGAAATAATTCCGCTCCATTCTGTGTTCGCTCTTGAGGTGTCCGATGACGGGCTCGACCGCCGATCGTCGCCGCATCTGGCGTTTGATGGCGGGCGTGAGGCGGCGCTTCTGGCCGCTGGTGAAGACCCTCAGCTTGTGACTTTCGGGAGCATTATGGCCGCGGTATCCAGCATCGGCCAGAATGCGGGAGAGCTCGTTGCCGATCATCTTTTCCATATCCGGAATGACGGTCGCGAGCGTGTGGCCGTCGTAGGGATTGCCGGGCAGCGCCGTCGCGTGCAGCGCGAACTGCCCGCCCTTTGAACGGTTCAGTGTTGTGGCCACGGACACCTTCACCCCGAACTCATAGGGCTTGTGCGCCTTGCCTTTACCAATGCACTCGACCTCGTCGGCATGCAGGCTGTAGATCTTGCGGCCATGCTGACGTTGCCGCTGTTCCATGACCGTTTTTGCCTGATAGACCGGCCATTTGAAGATCGCGTCGAGTTGTTCGTCGCCCGCGATCTGACGCTCGATGTCGCGAACGGTCCGACCGAGATAGGTCTTCAACTTGCGCAGCGCCTTGCCAGCCCGTTTGAATTGCTTCGCATGAGCATAGCGCTGATGCTGGATCAGGGCGAATTTACCGAGCCGAACATAGGTCTGGCGCAGGTCGAGCCCCATTTTCTTCGCCAGCCGCACCAGCCGTTCGCGCGCCCGGTGAATAAGCTTGGCATCCGTCGGGAACATGACGTTCTTCGGTTGAACGGTCGTGTCCACGATCACTTGCCGCGTATCCTGTGGCTTCATCGCGCCTGTCTTGACTGCCACTGCCAGGCTCTCCTGCAAGAGCGCGGCGATCCGCTCCTCGCCCATGCGCTGCCGCCAGCGCGTCATCGAGGAGCGGTCGAACGATAGTTCGTGCCGGAAGAACTCCTCGCCGCACAGGTACTGAAAATAGGGGTTCTCCACCCAGCGCTCGCACAGGGCCTCGTCCGACAGGTTGAACGTGTGCTTGAGAATGGCCAGCCCCGCCATGAGCCGCGTCGGCAATGGCGGCATGCCCGCTCCGTCCGAATAGACATCACCAAAACGGGCTTCCAGCACTGACCAGTCAATGGCCTGCGCCAGACGCACCAGTTCGTGCTTCATGTTGATGATCTGGTCGAGCCGGGATCGGAATAGATCCTGTTCACCCGTTTCGCGCCGTTCACGTGGTTTGCCCATGCCTGGCTCTCCGATTCACCGCGATAACCCAGTGAATCACGCTTCGCCAGCCAGGGAAACCTCAAACTGATTTTGCAAGGAAACAGCCTGTTCGGCGGCTGTTTCCTGCAACTATAAGATCTGCAGATCATTCAATTCTTACGTCAAATCAGCGGCTTCCGAGTTCTTCACGGCCGACTAAGCAGATCGGCCATTGACCTGCTCCTCAAGCCGCATCCGGGCGATACCCTCGCCAATGACATCGGATGCGCTTGGAAAACGCCCGTTCTCGACGAGCTCTTCTGCAACGCGTAAATCCTTATGAGACAAGGTGACCGTTGTCTTGACGTTCGTGGAACTCCTTCCAAAACATGGTCCGATCATGCGTTATGTATTGACCCTTGTCCTCTCCCATGGCACCTGTCCGGCAAAATACGCAACCGGTGGCTTGTCTCCATGTCTGCATCGATTCCCGACCATATGAACCCAAAGCGCTCGTTCCAGGCGCTGATCCTGACGCTTCATAACTACTGGGCGGACAAGGGTTGTGCGGTTCTGCAGCCCTATGACATGGAGGTCGGCGCCGGTACGTTCCATCCGGCGACCACGCTGCGCGCGCTCGGCCCGAAGCCGTGGAAGGCTGCCTATGTCCAGCCGTCGCGCCGTCCGTCGGACGGCCGCTACGGTGAAAACCCAAACCGCCTGCAGCATTATTACCAGTATCAGGTCATCCTGAAACCGAACCCGCCGAACCTCCAGGAGCTTTACCTCGGCTCGCTGGCGGCGATCGGCCTCGATCCGCTGCTGCACGACATCCGGTTCGTCGAAGACGACTGGGAAAGCCCGACGCTGGGCGCCTGGGGGCTGGGCTGGGAGTGTTGGTGCGACGGCATGGAAGTCTCGCAGTTCACTTACTTCCAGCAGGTCTGCGGCATCGAATGCGCGCCGGTTGCCGGCGAACTGACCTATGGCCTCGAGCGTCTGGCGATGTATGTGCAGGGCGTCGACAACGTCTACGACCTGAACTTCAACGGCCGCGAAGGTGACGAAAAGATCAGCTACGGCGAAGTCTTCCTGCAGGCCGAACAGGAATACTCACGCCACAACTTCGAATTCGCCAATACCGAGATGCTGCATCGCCATTTCATCGATGCGGAGAAGGAGTGCCAGGCGCTTCTCGCCGCCGGTGCGCCGAGCGACAATGCCAATCAGCTGCTGCACAAGTGCGTATTTCCGGCCTATGACCAGTGCATCAAGGCAAGCCACGTCTTCAACCTCTTGGATGCACGCGGGGTGATCTCGGTCACCGAGCGTCAGAGCTATATCCTTCGGGTGCGCACGCTCGCCAAGGCTTGCGGTGAAGCCTTCCTTTTGACGGATGCCGGCGGCATGAATATCGCCAGGGCCGCCGCCTGAGAATGCCGCTTAGCGGCGGTGGTTGGACCGTACGACGACGCGCCGTGGCGCCGGCCGTGGGGTCTTTCGGAAGACGACAAGAGATGCGATCGCCGACAGGCTCAATAGGAAGATTGCTGCGCTCATTGTCTGATTATTTCCTCGTCATGAGTTGCGAGTGCGCCGTAACCAGCCGGCACAATAAGAAATACAACCGGCTATGTGTGTGCGGTATCGTGATATTTCGCTAGTCGCTGATGTAAGCCGCAGCCCGGAAACGCGGGATGACAATCCAGCGGAAGCCGCATAGTCTCCGTCCAGACTTTGCGTCGTTGCGGGGGATTCGCGATGTATATCGTTCTCGGTGTGATCGTTCTGATCGCGCTTTATCTTGTCTTTATCTATAACGGTCTTGTCCGCGCCCGGCAGATGGCCGAAGAGGCCTGGTCCGGCATCGACGTGCAGCTGAAGCGCCGCGCCGATCTGATCCCAAACCTCATCGAGACCGTCAAGGGCTACGCTACCCACGAAAAGAGCACGCTGGAAGAGGTCGTTGAGCTGCGCAACAAGGCGCAGGCGGTGCCTTCTGGCGATGTAGCGGGCAGGGCGCAAGCGGAAGGCCTTCTCGGCCAGGCGCTCGGCCGTGTTTTGGCGCTAGCCGAAGCCTATCCGGACCTGAAGGCGAACGAGAACTTCTCCGAGCTTCAGGCCTCGCTCGAGACCATGGAAAGCGAAATCCAGATGGCACGCCGGTATTACAACGGCGCTGCCCGTGATCTCAACGTCAAGGTTGAAAGCTTCCCCTCCAATCTGGTCGCCGGGCAGTTCGGCTTCCAGGAGCGGGAATATTTCGAGATCACCAACGAGGCCGACCGCGCCGTTCCGGCCGTCAAATTCTGATATGGGCGTTTGCCTTTGCGCAAAAGCTGCTATGAGCAGGGCCGGTCAAGGCCGCAGGGCGGCTAGCGCAATGGACGGAATAGACAAGCGTCATGAGCAAGGACAAGAAACTCACCATCATCCCGGCTAAGGCTCCGCTCGTGGGGCGCGCCGTGCCGCCGGGCTCGAAGTCGATCACCAACCGCGCACTGCTCCTGGCTGGCCTCGCCAAGGGTATCAGCCGCCTGACCGGCGCGCTGAAGAGCGACGATACGCGCTACATGGCGGATGCGCTGCGCGCCATGGGCGTCGTCATCGACGAACCGGACGATACGAGCTTCGTCGTCACCGGAAGCGGCCAGCTGCTGGCGCCGAAAGCGCCGCTCTTCCTCGGCAATGCCGGCACTGCAACACGCTTCCTGACGGCCGCTGCCGCACTCGTTGATGGCACCGTCGTCGTCGACGGTGATCAGCACATGCGCAAGCGCCCGATCGGCCCGCTCGTTGATGCGTTGCGGTCTCTCGGAATCGATGCGACGGCCGAAACCGGCTGCCCGCCTGTAACCGTGAAGGGCACAGGCCGCTTCGAGGCGAGCCGTATCGGGATCGATGGCGGTCTCTCCAGCCAGTATGTGTCCGCGCTGCTGATGATGGCGGCCGGAGGCGACCGCCCGGTGGATATTGAACTCCTCGGCGAGGACATCGGTGCCCTCGGCTACATCGATCTCACGACCGCCGCGATGCGAGCCTTCGGCGCCAAGGTCGAGAAGACGAGCGCGGTCACCTGGCGCGTCGAGCCGACCGGCTACACGGCGGCCGATTTCGTCATCGAGCCGGATGCGTCGGCGGCAACTTATCTCTGGGCTGCCGAAGTCCTGACCGGCGGCTCCATCGATCTCGGCGTGCCGAACGGCGCCTTCACGCAGCCAGATGCGCGCGCCTATGAGATGATCGCCAAATTCCCGCGCCTGCCGGCTGAAATCGACGGCTCGCAGATGCAGGACGCGGTTCCGACGCTCGCAGTCCTTGCCGCCTTCAACGAAACGCCCGTCCATTTCGTCGGCATTGCCAATCTGCGCGTCAAGGAATGCGATCGCATCCGCGCGCTGTCGACCGGCCTGACGCAGATTCGCCCGGATCTGGCACGCGAGGAAGGCGACGATCTCATCGTCCAGTCTGATCCGTCGCTTGCCGGAAGGCGTCTTCCTGCCGAGATCGACACTTTCGCCGACCACCGCATCGCCATGAGCTTCGCGCTCGCCGGGCTGAAGATCGACGGCATCACGATCCTCGATCCGGACTGCGTCGGCAAGACGTTCCCTGCCTATTGGCGGACGCTGGCAGGACTGGGCGTCAAATATGCGAACGAGGGCTGACATTGTCTGAGGCGGCAGCGCGCCGCCGGCGGGGAGAGGTATGATGATCCGGCGGCATTTCGGCCTTTGCTTCATTCTGTTTCTGGCGCTTGCAGCATATGGGGCAAGTGCCGCGGAGGTCATCAACTCCTTCGCATCGGATATAAGGCTCGAAAAGAGCGGCGCTATGACGGTGACCGAGACAATCACCGTCAATGCCGAGGGCAATCGGATCCGGCGCGGCATCTTCCGCGACTTTCCGCTGACTTTCGTCGATGAAGAAGGTCGCCGCCGCAGCGTCGACTTCGACGTTGTATCGGTGAAACGCGACGGCAAGGACGAGCCGTGGAAGACGGAATCCGTCTCCGGCGGCATCCGTATCTATGCTGGGTCGGAAGACGTCATGCTTCCACCAGGCCGCCATCAATATGCCTTCACCTACACCACCAATCGCCAGATCCGCTATTTCGCCGATCACGACGAACTCTATTGGAATGTGACCGGTAACGGCTGGATCTTCCCGATCATGGCCGCGACCGCGACCGTGAACCTGCCAGATGGTGTCACCGCAACCGATACGAATGTCTTCACCGGTGCGCTTGGCGCAAAGGACAAGAATGCCCGGATTTCAGGCGGCAATGCCCGGCCGGTCTTCTCGACGACCATGCCGCTCGATGCCAACGAAGGTCTGACGATTGCCGTCAAGCTTCCGAAAGGCGCGATCGATCCGCCGAGCGAATCCGATCAGAACATCTGGTGGCTGAAGGACAACCGCGACTATTTCATCGGTTTCGGCGGCCTCCTCCTTGTTTTCCTTTACTACACCCGCTCCTGGCTGAAGGTCGGACGCGACCCTTCCCGCGGCGTCCTTGTGCCGCGCTGGGATCCTCCCGAAGGCATCTCGCCGGCGCTCGTCAACTACATCGACAACAAGGGCATTTCAGGCGGGGGTTGGACGGCGCTTTCGGCAACGGCGCTGGACCTGGCGGTTCGCGGCTATGTCGTACTTGAAGACCTCAGGCAATCGATCATCGTACGCCGCACGGAAAAGCCGGTGGGTAAGGAGAAGCTGGAAGCCGGCGAAACCAGCCTCCTGAGCGCCGTCGCCAACAAGGGCTCGCTGACGATCGACAAGGCAAACGGCGAACGCGTGAAGTCGGTCGGCCAAAGCTTCCGCTCGGCGATCGAGCGGGAACATCGCGGCAAATACTACAATTCAAATACCGGCTATACGACCGGCGGCGTCGCGCTCAGCGCTGCCGCACTTGTCGCGCTCTTCGTTTTCGGCACGCTGGAACCCGATGCGATCGTCTTGATGATCATCCCGATCGTCGTTTCTGTCTTCGTCGCCATCTTCGTGGCCGGCTTTGCACGGTCGTTCCGCCCTGGCCAGTCCCTGGGCGGCAAGATCGCCGCTGTGATCGCGATCGCCGTCATCGTTTTTGTCGGCTTCAGCATCGTTTCATCGCTGGCTCTGGCGCTTTTCTCCACGCTCTTGGAATTCCACGAGACGCCGATGCTCTTTGCCGTCGGCGGCATCGTGCTGCTCAACCTGCTCTATGTCTTCATCATGGGTGCGCCGACGCCGCTTGGTTCGAAGATCATGGATGGCATCGACGGCCTTCGTCAGTATCTGACGCTTGCCGAGAAGGACCGGATGAACATGGCCGGTGCGCCGGAAATGTCGCCCCAACATTTTGAGAGGCTGCTGCCCTATGCGGTTGCGCTGGGTGTCGAGAAGCCCTGGACGCGCACCTTCGAAACCTGGCTCGCGGCGGCCGCTGCCGGTGCGGCTGCGGCCTATGCCCCGTCCTGGTATTCCGGCAACTTCAGCAGCGGCAGCTTCTCCGACCGCATCGGCGGCTTCTCGTCGTCGATGGCGTCCACGATCGCCTCGACCATTCCCTCGCCTGCGCCCTCCAGTTCCTCGTCCGGTTTTTCCGGTGGCGGCGGTTCTTCGGGTGGTGGCGGTGGCGGCGGCGGCGGTGGCGGCTGGTGAGCTTTCCCGCTTGACCTTTGGCTTCCCGCCCCTTAACCGCCAGACAGAAAACGGAAAGGATCAGGCATGAAGGTTCTGTTGATCGGCTCGGGCGGACGCGAGCATGCGCTTGCCTGGAAGCTGGCACAATCGCCGCTGATGACGGAATTCTATGCCGCGCCGGGCAACCCGGGCATTGCGGAACATGCGAGGCTCGTTTCCCTGAAGGTTGAAGATCACGAGGCAGTCGCCGCCTTCTGCGCGCAAAAGGCGATCGACTTTGTCGTCGTCGGCCCCGAGGCGCCGCTGGTTGCCGGCCTTGCCGACCGCCTGCGAGCCGATGGGCTGAAGGTCTTCGGTCCCTCCGCTGCAGCAGCCCAGCTCGAAGGTTCCAAGGGTTTTACCAAGGATATCTGCGCCCGCTACAACATCCCGACCGGTGCCTACCGGCGCTTCAACAACGCCCCGAAGGCAAAGGCCTATATCCGCGAAAAAGGCGCCCCGATCGTCGTCAAGGCGGATGGTCTTGCCGCCGGCAAGGGTGTGACGGTGGCGATGACCGTCGAGGAGGCGCTTGCCGCAGTCGACGATTGCTTCGAGGGTGCGTTCGGCGCAGCCGGCGCCGAGGTCGTCATCGAGGCTTATCTCGACGGTGAAGAGGCAAGCTTCTTCTGCCTCTGCGATGGCAGCAACGCCCTGCCGCTGGCGACCGCACAGGATCACAAGCGTGTGGGCGAGGGTGATACCGGCGTCAACACCGGCGGCATGGGCGCCTATTCGCCGGCTCCGGTGATGACGGCCGAGATGATCGAACGGACGATGAAGGAAATCATCGAGCCGACGATCTGCGGCATGGCCGAAAGCGGCTATCCCTTCTCCGGTGTTTTCTTCGCCGGGCTGATGATTACGGCAAAGGGCCCGGAACTCATCGAATACAATGTCCGCTTCGGCGATCCCGAGTGCCAGGTACTGATGATGCGCTTGAAGAGCGATCTGCTGCCGCTGCTGCTGGCAGCGGCCGAAGGCACGCTCGACAAGGTTACAGCCGAGTGGAGCGACGATCCGGCGCTGACCGTCGTGATGGCCTCTAGGGGGTATCCGGGCTCCTACGAGAAGAACACGCCGATCCTCTCGCTGCCGGAGGCAGGCGATGGCGCGAAAGTATTCCATGCCGGCACGTCTTTGAAGGACGGAGAGCTTGTCGCGACCGGCGGCCGTGTGCTGAACGTGACCGCCACCGGCCGATCAGTCGGGGAAGCGCAGAGCCGCGCCTATGCGCTGCTCGACAAGGTGGAATGGGAAAACGGTTTCTGCCGCCGCGATATCGGCTGGCGGGCGATCGAGCGCGAAAAAGCTTAACTCTGGCCCGAAATCGGGTCAGTTCCCTAAATTTTTACCCTTTCCCCTGACGGGATGGAAATAAAGGCGCGCTATTCTGTTCCCATAGTAAGTCGGAGCAGTTTCCATGCGTCAATTCATTCTCGGTGCGGCAATTCTTCTGGCAGCCGGCTCGGCGATGGCATCCTCGATCGAGGTGATCGGCAAGACACCGCGCACCGGCGGTGAAAGCATCGTGAGCGAGACCTGCACGACCTGCCCGCCGCTGCAATCGACCGAACGCAAGAAGGATTACACAGTCCCGGCCTTGCCGCCCGGCGCCATCCAGGCCAGCGCGCTCCGCGATGTTGCCGGAGAGCAGAAGCTCTACCGTACCGAAGGCTGGATGGGCGGCTCGCCCGTCGTTTTCGTGACCAAGGCAACCCCTGAAGTCCTGGCCGCCTTCAAGGTGACGGTCCCCGTCGAAGGCATCGACCCGACGGCAACTACCTCTGTCATCGGCGGCGATGCGAAGCCTGTTGTTGCAGGTATGTCCGCTCCTGCGGAACAAACCGCGCCGCTCGACGTTTCCGACTTTAAGCTAAGGATGTGATTTTAGTTCCCTGCCCCTGACCCGGCCAAGGTTTTGGTCGTACGGGGTCCGCCGTATGGCGGATTGAATGCGCTCCTGAAGAGAAGCAGGAGCGCATTCTTTATTTCAATTGATTTCAAAGTACTCATGCAACCTGAGTAATCATACAAGAAACATGATTCAGTTTCGTCGGCCGAGCACAAGGACATGCCTTTTGATCAGACGGGCGTCGCGAGGCTTTCCACCAGCCGGTCGATCTCCCGGTCCGAGAAGACCTGGATTCCCGCGCGCTTCAGCAGGGCAGCTGTAACACCATTGCCGTCCCGCCGCGCTCCGCTGAAAGACCCATCATAAATGAAACCGGAACCGCACGAGGGGCTGCCGTCGATGAGTAGCGCATGGGTGCAGCCCGTCTCCTGAGCCAGCCTGAGCGCATTCTGCGCCGCTTCTCGGAATGCAGCCGTCACATCGCCTCCGGTGATCTCCAACACACGTGCTGCTCCCGACAGCACGTCCTTGCCGCTCGCGCCGCCCTCGATTTCCGCCGGCGGCCGCGGCACCGGCATGCCTGCCGACATCTCCGGACAGATCGTCACCAGCCTTCCCTCCGCCCGCCACCGCTCGAGCGCCGGATGTGCCAGGGGCTTCGCCCGGCCGTCATAACGGACGGCATGGCCCATGAGACAGGCGCTGACGAGGATTTTGGTGGTCATGATTGTCTGATAGCGCGCGCGCTGGTGAATGACCAGTGGGATGCGCTTTTCCTCCACCTCATCCCTGTGCCTGTCGCAGGGATCCAGCAGCGCATGTCCATCGCGTGGGAGACCTCATTCAAAGGGCAACAGAACCTGTCACAAGCACAGGAATGAGGTGCCGAGGTTGCCGCCGGGGCCGCGGCTAGTCCGAAACCGTTACCCTGCGATCTTCGAGAAGTCCGCAACCGTCCCCGTCGCTTCGCGGATCAGCCGCAGAAGGGCGAGGCGGTTGGCGCGGATCGCCGCGTCCTCGTCGTTGACGAGCACGTCGTCGAAGAAGCGGTCGACCGGGATGCGGAGCTTCGAAAGCGCCTCCATAGCCGAGCGGAAGTCTTCCCTGGCGATTGCGGCGGAAGCCTCGGTCGAGGCTTTGGCGATGGCGGCAAAGAGCTCCGTTTCGGCATCCAGCCGGAACAGCTTTTCCGAAACGCCGTCGGCGATGACGGTGCCCTTCTTCTCCTCGGCGGCCAGAATCTGCGTGGCGCGCTTGGTGCCGACCAGGAGGTTCTTGCCGTCTTCCGAGGTAATGAAAGCCGTCAGCGCCTCGACGCGGCGGGCGATCATGAGAAGGTCGTCGGCCTCGGATGTGACGACGGCATCGATCAGATCGTAGCGAGCACCCTGGTCGCGGAGATAGACCTTGAGGCGGTCGTGGAAGAAGGAGAGGAGGTTGATTGCCAGCTCATATTCTTCTTCGATTGTCTTTGGATGGCCGTCAGCAAGATAATTCTTGCAATATTTGATAGCTTCGCGCTGTTCTTGTACGAGCCTCTCGTGGTCGAGTCTTTCGTTATCCTGTTGGATTTTAAGCTCGAAGAGGCTTATCGAAGCTTCATGGCTAGCAATGGCCACAGCCCATTCGCTACGAAATGCAGAGCGAAACAGCGGGATGAGGGATGCTCTGATTCCCCGTTCCAACAGCAGCCGTATCGATCCTAGCGCTGCCCTTCTTAACGCGAACGGATCCTTTGAACCGGTTGGTTTTTCGTTTATTCGCCAAAACCATACAAGTGTGTCGATCTTGTCAGCAAGCGCTATGGTTATGGCAACATGGTCGGTAGGCACTCGGTCGGTAGGACCCTGAGGCTTATAATGGTCCTCCAGTGCCGCCGCCACTGTTTCATCTTCACCTTGCAGCAGCGCATATTTCTTCCCCATTGCACCCTGTAGTTCGGGGAATTCGCCCACGACCTCAGTTCGCAGGTCCGCCTTTGCCAACGCTGCGGCCCGACTGACCTTTAGGGGATCTGCATTGACGATTTTACCGATTTCGCCGGCAAGGGTGCGAATGCGTGTTACCCGCTCGCCCTGCGTTCCGATTTTCGCGTGGAACGTCACATGCAGCGCATCGAGCTTCGCCATCCGCTGATCGAGCGGCTTCCTCAGATCAAGCCCGAATTTCTTCGCCGATGCCTCCAGCGTTTCGAGGTCCGGCAAGTTTCCCTGGTCGCGCTTCCAAAAATGTAGCGCGTCTGAAAGGCGGGCGCGGACGACTTTGCCATTGCCGTGGATGATTTCCTTGCCGCCGTCGGTCGCCTCAACATTGGAGACGAGGATGAACTTGTTCGAAAGCGTCTCTTCGCCCTGTTTGCGCGTTACGAAACACTTCTGGTTCGTCTTGATCGTCAGCCGGATGATTTCGGAGGGGATCGAGAGGTAATCCTCCTCGAAGCTGCCCATCAGCACTTGCGGCCATTCGACGAGGCCGGAGACTTCCTCCAGCAGACCGTCGTCCTCGACCAGTTCCAGTCCGCCGGCAAAGGCGATGTCGCGGGCATCATGCAGGATGATGTTCTTGCGCCGCTCGGCATCGAGGATGACCTTCGCCTTTTCGAGGCTCGCGGCATAGTCGTCGAAACGCTTGACGGTGATGGCGCCTGGCGCATGGAAACGGTGCCCGTAAGTCACATTGGAGGCGACGATGCCGTCGATCTCGAAGGGGATGACGGAGGTTTCCTCATGCTCGGTGCCGAAAGTGCAGACGATCGATTGCAGCGGGCGCACCCAGCGCAGCGAGCCAGGTTTGGAGGACGCCTTGCCCCAGCGCATGGATTTCGGCCAGGGGAAATCGCGGATGATGCCGGGCATAACGTCGCTGATGATCTCTTCCGCAGCGCGGCCGGGCCTTGAAATCACGGCAATGTAGAAATCGCCCTTTTTCGGGTCGCTACTCACCTGCGCCTCGGAAATCGAGGAAAGGCCGGCGCCGCGCAAAAAGCCTTCGATCGCCTTTTCGTTGGCATCGGTGCGCGGGCCCTTGCGCTCTTCGCGCACATCGGCGGAGCGGGCAGTCAGTCCGCGGATATCAAGCGTCAGGCGGCGCGGCGTCCAGTATTCGCGCGCGCCCTCATAGGAAAGTCCTGCCTCCACCAGCGCATCGGTGACGAGCTTCTTCAGGTCGCCGGCAGCCTTGCGCTGCATGCGGGCCGGAATTTCCTCGGAGCGAAGTTCTAGAAGCAGATCGGGCATGTCACTTTTCCTTGCCTCCTTTAGGGGGCGGTCCAAAACGGTCGCCTCTGCTACCAAAGAATGCCGCATCTGCACAACCGCAAAAACGGGAAATCCAGGCGCGCCAAGTGAGGAGGCAATCGCCCTTCTGCGTCGCGCGGCCCACGCATCCGCCCTGCCGGGCACCTTGTCCCTCGGGGAGAAGGAAATGAGGCCGCTGCGCTTTGTCGTCCCTTCTCCCCAGCGGGGAAAAGGTGGCCCGAAGGGTCGGATGGCTGCGAGCGCAAACCTGTATGAAGGCGTCAGTCTGCTGTGGAAAGCTCTGCCGGGCATTGCCTTGCCGCTTTTCGCCGCTATGGTCCCGCTACCTTCGTTAGTTCAGGAAATCCCATGGCCGCAGACCTCCGCTCGCTTGCCGCAGTCATCGCCTCCGAAATCAATGCCCGGCCGGACCAGGCCAAAGCCGCGATCGATCTGCTTGACGAGGGCGCGACCGTTCCCTTCATCGCGCGCTACCGCAAGGAAGTGACGGGCGGCCTGGATGATACGCAACTGCGCAATCTGGCAGAACGCCTCGTCTATCTGCGCGAACTGGAAGCCCGCCGCGACACGATCGTCGAATCGATCGCCGGCCAGGGCAAGATGACCGACGAATTGATGGGCAAGATCGTCGGCGCCGCCACCAAGGCAGAGCTCGAGGATCTCTACCTGCCCTATAAACCGAAGCGCCGTACCCGTGCCGAGATCGCCCGTGAGCGCGGCCTCGGACCGCTGGCCGACGCGATCCTCGCCGATCGCTCGAAGGGACCGGCGGTGCTGGCGGAGGGCTATATCACTGCCGATGTGCCGGATGCGAAGACGGCGCTCGAAGGCGCACGCGATATCGTCGCCGAAGGCATTGCGGAAAATGCCGATTTGCTCGGCAAGCTCCGTGCCCATATGCGCAGCGCCGCGTTTGTGAAGGCCAAGGTCGTGGATGGCAAGCAGACGGCCGGCGAGAAGTTCTCCGACTATTTTGACCATTCGGAGCGCTGGGCGACCGCGCCCGGCCATCGCGCACTCGCCATGCTGCGCGGCTGGAACGAGGAAGTGCTGACGCTGACGATCGAGGCCGATGCCGAGACCGCCTCTCCCAACAAACCTGTCGAGCGCATGATCGCTGCTGCCTATGAAATCGGCGCGAGCCGCCCCGGCGACCGCTGGCTGATGGATGTCGCAAGCTGGACCTGGCGCGTCAAACTTTCCATGTCGCTGTCTCTCGACCTGATGCGCGAACTGCGCGAACGCGCCGAAGAGGAGGCGATCCACGTCTTTGCGCGAAACTTGAAGGATCTGCTGCTGGCGGCGCCTGCCGGATCGCGCGCCACGATGGGCCTCGATCCTGGCATCCGCACTGGCGTCAAGGTCGCAGTGGTCGACGGCACCGGCAAGGTCGTTGCGACCTCCACGGTCTATCCCTTCCAGCCGCGGAACGACGTGCGAGGCGCTCAGGCAGAACTCACCGCGCTGATCCTTAAGCACAATGTCGAACTGATCTCCATCGGCAACGGCACTGGAAGCCGCGAAACCGAAAAGCTGGTGGCCGACATGCTGGCCGATCTTCCGGGCGCAAAGCCCACCAAGGTCATCGTTTCGGAAGCCGGCGCGTCGGTCTATTCCGCCTCCGCGACCGCCGCAGCTGAATTTCCGGATCTCGACGTGTCGCTGCGTGGCGCGGTTTCCATCGCCCGCCGCCTGCAGGATCCGCTGGCCGAACTTGTCAAGATCGAGCCGAAATCGATCGGCGTCGGCCAGTATCAGCATGACGTCGACCAACAGAAGCTGTCGCGCTCGCTGGACGCTGTCGTCGAAGACGCGGTGAATGCCGTCGGCGTCGATCTCAACACGGCTTCGGCGCCGCTGCTTTCACGCGTTTCCGGCCTCGGCCCGTCGATTGCCGAAGCCATCGTCGTCCATCGCGACCAGAACGGTCCCTTCCAAAGCCGCCGCGACCTGCTCAAGGTCGCGCGTCTCGGCAACCGCACCTTCGAGCAGGCGGCAGGCTTCCTGCGCATCCCGAACGGCAAGGAGCCCCTCGACGCGTCCTCGGTGCATCCAGAAGCCTATGGCGTGGCAAAGAAGATCGTTGCCGCCTGCGGCCGCGACCTGCGGTCGCTGATGGGCGACAGCGTGGCGCTGAAATCGATTGATCCGCGGCAGTTCATCGACGAGAAGTTCGGCCTGCCGACGGTCAAGGATATCCTCGCCGAACTGGAAAAGCCCGGCCGCGATCCGCGCCCGAGCTTCAAGACGGCAACCTTCGCAGAAGGCGTCAACGAAATCTCCGATCTCAAGCCCGGCATGATGCTGGAAGGCACGGTGACCAACGTTGCGGCCTTTGGCGCCTTCGTCGATATCGGCGTGCATCAGGACGGCCTGGTGCATGTCTCGCAGCTTGCCGACCGCTTCGTCAAAGATCCTCACGAAGTTGTGAAGGCCGGCGATGTCGTTAAGGTGCGGGTCGTCGAAGTCGATGCAAAACGCAAGCGCATCGGTCTTTCGATGCGCAAAGACGATGGCTCCTCGGCTTCAGCGCCCCGCGGCGAGCCCCGTGTAAATCAGGGCGCACGGCCGCAAAACGACCGGCGTCCGGCTGTCCCGAAACAGGAAACCCAAGGCGCCTTCGGCGCTGCCCTTGCCGAGGCCATGAAGCGAAAATAATAGCTTAACGGCAGGCATTGCAAAAATGTCACAGTTCGGCGGCCTTGTTGCGGAACTGCCAAATACGGCGCTTGTGTGGCGGACGAGAGCGACTAAGTTTAACCCATAACATCCTGTCACATATGCGAGGCCTTTCATGGCGTCGGGATTTTTATCAATTGTCCAAAAAATCATCCGCAAGGGTAATCTGAAGCTCACGCTGGCCAATGGCGAGACACATGCGATTGGCGATGGCACCGGGGATCTGGTCGTCGTCCGGGTTGCCGACGAGGAGGCGGAGAAGCTTATCCGCCGCGACCCCACCCTCAAGCTCGGCGAAATGTACATGGACGGCCGGTTCATTCTTGAACAGGGCAACATCTACGACTTCCTTTCGATGGTGAAGCAGAACACCACCAACGAAATTTTCGATATTCCGATGGCCGCACTTCTGGTCGGCCGCATCGCACTGCAGCAGCTGAAGAGCCGGCTGCCGGTCAATCACAACAAGCGCAATGTGGCTCATCATTACGACCTGTCGGAAAAGCTTTTCGAACTCTTCCTTGATGAGGACTGGCAATATTCCTGCGCCTATTTCGACCCGCCGGGCATCAGCCTGGAGGAAGCACAAGTCGCCAAGAAGCGCCATATCGCAGCCAAGCTTCTGCTGGAGCCCAACCAGCGTGTTCTGGAAATCGGCTCCGGCTGGGGCGGCATGGGGATGTATCTGGCGGAATCGACAAAGGGCGTTGACGTCACCGGCATCACGCTCAGCGAAGAGCAACTGAAGATCTCGCGCGAGCGCGCCCAAAAGCGCAGTCTCGCCGATCGCGTCCGCTTCGAGTTGCAGGATTACCGCACGATGACGGGCATGAAGTTCGACCGCATCGTTTCGGTCGGCATGTTCGAGCATGTCGGCATCGGCAATTTCAACAAATACTTCCGCAAGGTGCATGAACTTCTCGCCGACGATGGCGTCATGCTCCTTCACTCCATCGCCCGGCCGAAGCCGAGCTTTGCGACAAATGCTTTCATCGAGAAATACATTTTCCCACAGGGCTACATCCCATCGATCGGCGAGACGGTGCCTGCAATCGAGAAGGCCGGGCTGCTGATCCGGGACATCGAGGTCCTGCCGTTGCATTATGCCTATACGCTCCGCCATTGGCGCGAGCGCTTCATGGCGCGCAAGGCGGAAGCCGTCGCTCTTTACGACGAGCGCTTCTTCCGGATGTGGGAATTCTATCTCGCCGGCTCCGAAATAGGCTTCCGCTGGGACGAACTCTTCGTCATGCAGATCCAGGTTTCCAAGAACCAGTATTCGACACCGGACAACCGCAATTACATTGCCGAGAACGAGGCGAAGCTGAAGGAATTCGAGGCCACGCGGCCTCCCTTGGAAAAGGTTGTCTTCTGATATCGCGGCGCGGCTTCGGCCGCGTTTTTCTACAAGGAAAGGCGTGCAGATGAGCAGTGCATTTTCCGAAATCCATCTTGTCCGCCACGGCGAAACAGAATGGAGCCTCTCCGGAAAACATACCGGCAGGACTGACATTCCGCTGACCCCGAATGGCGAGACGGCCGCCCGCAAACTCGCGGATCGCCTGAAGGGACTGATTGTCTCGGCCGTCTGGTCGAGCCCTTCTCAAAGGGCGACGAACACCTGCGCCCTTGCCAATTTCGGCGCAGATGCCGTGATCAAGCCCGATCTCGCCGAATGGGATTATGGTGCCTATGAGGGCATCACGACGAAGGAAATCCTCGCGGCCCGCCCCGGCTGGCAGCTCTTCCGCGACGGCTGCCCGGACGGAGAAATGGCCGCAGATGTCGGCGCAAGGGCGGACCGTATCGTCCGCGAGCTTCGCCAAGCCGGCGCGTCGATCCTGATCTTCTCCAGCTCCCACTTCCTGCGCGTGCTCGCTGCCCGCTGGCTCGGCCTGCCGCCGGAAGACGGCTCGCGCTTCGTCCTCGATACTGCAAGCATCAGCATCTTAGGCTATGAGCACGACCTGACGGAGCCGGTGATCCGGCGCTGGAACCAGCGGTAAGGGTCTGTTGCGCTTTCGCGCGGCGCGATGAACGATTGAATGTAAAGCTTGTTTCGAGTTCAAGCTTCGGAGCTGCCTATGCGAACACGTCTCGACGATTTCATCAGCAGGATTTCCGCACAGAGGGATATTCTCGATCACATCGCGGCAAGGCAGGCGAGCCTGCCCGGTGGACCGATCCTGGAAATCGGCCTCGGCAATGGCAGGACCTACAGCCATTTGCGGGTGCGCTTCCCGGATCGGCACATCATCGCATTCGACCGCGAAAACGGCGCGCATGGAAGCTGCCGGCCCGATGACGGCGATGTCGTCATCGGCGACATCAGGGAGACTTGCCTGAGTTATGCCGGCACTAGGGCAGCCGTCGTTCATGCCGACATCGGAACCGGTTATCGGGAGCAGGATGCAATCATCCGCGAGTGGTTGCCCTCTCGCGTGGTCGCCGTGCTGACCCTTGGGGGATTTGTAGCAAGCGGCCTGGAATTGCAGCATTCCGAACTGGAGGAAATGCCGCTGCCTGCGTCCGTCGAGAAGGGCCGTTATTTTCTCTATCGGCGAAGATGAACGCGGAGGCAGGCCACGCTGCTATTGACCCGCGCCTTCGCCCGTCGCTAGATGGCCGCATGCAACAGATTGGCGGCTTGAACGGGCGCGTTGCCGATGCGCCTTCGGACAATTGGGTTTACCGGGTTTTGCCCTCATGGCTCTGGCCCTATGCGCAGCTGGCGCGCTGGGACAGGCCGATCGGCTGGCAACTCCTGATGTGGCCCTGCTTCTGGTCGGTGGCGCTTGCCGCGAATGTGGCCGCGGGACAAGGCCTGTTTTCTGGCTCGCAGACGCTGTTTCACCTGGTTCTCTACTTCATCGGCGCCGTCGCCATGCGCGGGGCAGGCTGCACCTACAACGATCTGGTCGATCACAGGATCGACATGGAGGTCGCACGCACCCGCTCGCGGCCCCTGCCTTCGGGGCGCGTCACGCGCACCCAGGCAAAGATATTCATGGTGCTTCAGGCGCTTGCCGGTCTGCTGGTGCTTCTGCAGTTCAACTGGTTTGCAGTCATTCTCGGCGTGCTCTCGCTCGCCATCGTTGCGCTCTACCCGTTTGCCAAGCGCTTCACAGACTGGCCGCAGTTTTTCCTCGGCCTTGCCTTTTCCTGGGGCGCACTGATGGGTTGGGCTGGCATATTCGGCGGCCTGTCTTTCGCTGCGATTGCGCTCTACCTTTCTTCCGTCGCCTGGACGATCGGCTACGACACGATTTATGCGCATCAGGACAAGGAAGACGACGAATTGATCGGCGTGCGTTCCACCGCCCGGCTTTTCGGCGATCGGACGCGGCAGTGGCTGATCGGTCTTTATGGCGCAACACTGGTCCTGATGCTGCTCGCCTTTGTTTTGGCCGGCGTCGGTTTCGCGGCTTATCTCGGGCTGCTGATTGCCACTGGCATGTTCGCCTGGCAGATCGCCAGGCTCGACATCAACGACGCGACGCAATGCCTGGCGCTTTTCAAGTCGAATAACCGTGTCGGGCTGATCATCTTTGCGGGACTGTTCGTCTCGCTGCTCTTTGGGCTTCCCTGATTGAAACGAAAAACCCGGCGCTAGGCCGGGTTTCAGATTGGGTCACTCGCCGAATTCTTAATTGCGGGCGATAATTTCCTTGCCTTCGATCTTCATTGTCACGCCGAGCTTGCCGGTCGTGCGGCGCACGAGGAAGCGCGGACGGCGATTGGCGAAATAGGAATGGCGCCGGCGCGGTTTCATGTGGCTGGTACGCAAATCGCCGAGGTGCTCCTCAAGCGGGCGTGCAATGCCGTCGGCCTCCACCATCAGCATCGGAATGCGGAATGCCTCCGACCAGCCCCGCCAATCGGCCGCGATATCGGACAGATCGTGGGCGACAAGCAGCGGAATGCAGAGATCCGGATCTTCGTGGTGCAATTCCAGCGTTACGGTCACTTCCCCGTTGCCGTGGTCGATCGCCCGGGCTGCAACGCCTTTGAAGGCGCGCTTCGGCAGGGCAACGGAAAGTGGCAGGCCGCTGGAGGGAAGGGTCTTGCGGAGGACGGCGCCGCGTTCATCGATCGTTATGCTGACGTCACTTGTGGAGTCGTGGATGGCGTAGCTGACCTGCTGGGGAAAGCGCGACGGATCGAGACGCAGTGTCGTTCCAGCCCAAGCGGGCTTCATAACGGTGTTGTTCATGTTCATTTCTACCCTTGTCTTACCTGAGAGCCGGTTTCCGGTCTTCTCCTCGGGGCTTTTTCGCCCTCTACGCCTCGACAATAGGCGGGGCCTCTTCCGGACCACTTAAAATTTGCGGTTAAGAAAACTTTGCCTTCCCCGATGGTTATCAAAAACCAATGTGGCAGGGTTTCCGGACCATGAACGGACCGGCGAGGATGGCTGCGCCAAAGCGGGACAGCGTCAGGTAAGTCTCGGGTAAGCTTTGCATGGCAAAATGCGCGCAGGATCCTGCATTATTCTTTTAGGTTGTTTAAGGGCGCACTCATGATTTCCGCCTCCGTTGCCTACGCGATCATAAGTCGCGACCCGAAGACGAGTCTTGATCGCATTGCCTCGCAGGCGACGGTCAAAAGGGACGCCGAATACTACGCCGAGAATATCAACAAGGTGAAGGACGTCGACGACTTCCTCGGCAACTACAAGCTCTACAGCTACGCGATGAAGGCCTATGGCCTCGACGACATGACCTATGCCAAGGCCTTCATGAAGAAGGTGCTGGAAAGCGACCTGACCGACCCCGACAGTTTCGCCAACAAGCTTTCGGACCAGCGCTACAAGCAGTTCGCGGCGGCGTTCAATTTTAATGCGCCCAAGCCCGATGCGCAGACGGATGCGCAGGAAGACGACCTGATCGACAGGTACAGCGCATCCTTCACCGATCAGGAAAAGCAGGCGATCAAGGACACCGACTATTACAGCGCGGAGATCGCTGACGTGCAAACAGTCGATGATCTCGTCAATAATACGCGGCTGCGCACCTATGTGCTGAAGACGTTCGGCATCGATACGACCTACGCGTCCAAGCAGTTTCTGCGGGATGTGCTGACCAGCGATCTCAACGATCCGAACAGCGTGGTGAACCTTCAGGGCGGTGAGAAGTACCAGGCGCTCGCGGCGCAGTTCAATTTCAATGCAGACGGCACCGTGAATGGCTCGGCCCAGACCGCGACCCAGAAAAACACGGTCATGGAGCAGTACAATCTGAATTCGTCGACCGTCATTGTCGACAACGACGTGTTTCCGGATATCGTCTATACGACGAAGGCCGCTGCCGACTACAACAAGGCCTATTACGAATCCAAGATCAAGACGATCACCAATGTTGACAGCCTCATCGCCGATGAGCGCCTGACGGACTACATCAAGGCCGCTTACAGTCTTGGCCCGAGCAGCTTCGGCACGGACCTGAGCGACACGGCCTTGAGGCAAATCCTTGTCGATCCGGCCTATGCCAATACGATGGGTGCCACGGCTGTCCATCAGGCCTTCAGCTTTGAGGCTGATGGAAGCGTCCTCGGGCCTGACGGCCCGCAATCGGATTCCCTCATCCAGGCAACTTCCGTAAACTACATGGCCCGTTACGACGACGAGGCGAAAGCGGCCATCGAGGAAATCGTCGCCAACTACAAGACACGCATGTCCGATACCAGGACGCTGGACAATTTCTCCGACGTCGACAGCATCAACGATTTCCTGAAGACCAACAAGACCGGCGATCTAGACAAGACGAACGACGATCTGCCCGACCTCTATCAGGTTGCGCTTCAGGCCTACGGCTTGACGGAAGAGGAACTGTCGAAATCCGTCATGCGCAGGCTGCTGGCAAGTGATCCTTACGACCCCGAGGGCTATGTCGCGTCCTTCAAGGACGACCGCATCACCCAATTGGCGAGAGCCTTCAATTTCGATGGCGAAGGTAACGCGTCGATCCAGCTGCAGGCACTGTCGCCCGCCGCGATGGCCAAATATGCGACGAACTATAAGTCGCATGTCACAATGCTGATGAAGGACGGTCCCCTGAAGGAGAAGGCATCCAAAGATGCGACCGAGGAAGTCGACTATTTCGCCAAGACCATGGAATCGGTGCAATCTCTCGATGATTTCCTGGAGGACGACCGGTTGACCGGTCTGATTCTCAAGTCTGTCGGTCTCGATCCGAAGGACTACGACGAAGAGACGCTGCGCAAGATTTTCACATCAGATCCCGACGATGCAAACAGTTATCTGAACACCAAGGCGGACTCGAAGTTCAAGAACCTCGTCGCCGACTTCAACTTCGACACGGCCGGCAATCTCACGCGCGCCAAGCTGGGCATCGTCCAGGATCAGGGTGCACTCGATCGCACGCAGGATGCCTATCTGCAGCAGACGCTCGAGACGCAGGAAGGCGAGACGAACGATGGCACGCGCTTGGCGCTTTACTTCGCCCGCAAGGCGCCGGATATCACCTCGCTCTACTCCATCCTCGGCGACAAGGCGCTCTTCCAGGTCATCACCACCGCCTACAACCTGCCGAGCCAGATCTCCAGCATGGATGTCGAGAAGCAGGTTGCGCTTCTCGAAAAGTTTGTGGACCTGAAGGATCTTGGCGACTCGAAGAAGGTCGACAAGTTGGTGAAGCGGTTCACGGCGATGTACGACATTCAGAACGTCACGACCCAATCGCCGGCGCTGCAGATTCTGACCGGTGGCGGTTAAGCCGCCACGTTCTTACTCCACGCTGACCACTTTCCCCGGGTTCATGATGTTCGCCGGATCAAAGGCACGCTTGATGCGGCGCATCAGGTCGATCTCTATGGCGGGGCGGATCGCGGCGAGCTCGTCGCGCTTGAGCTGACCAATGCCGTGCTCTGCCGAGATCGAGCCGCTGTGTGCCAGAACGATGCCGTGCACAATCTCGTTGATCTCATGCCAGCGGGCGATGAAGGCGTCCTTGTCGGCGCCGACCGGCTGGGAAATGTTATAATGGATATTGCCGTCGCCCATGTGGCCGAAGGCGCATATGCGGGCGCCGGGCATTGCCGCCATCACGGCCTCGCCGGCCTCGTGCATGAAATGCGGGATCTTCGAGACCGGCACAGAAACATCGTGCTTGATCGAACCGCCTTCGGGCTTTTGGGCCTCCGACATGCTCTCGCGCATATGCCACAGCGCCTTCTGCTGCGCGACGGATGAGGCAATCGCCGCGTCCTGCACTAGCCCCGCCTCAAAACCCTGTTCGAGCAGCGCATTCATCATCCGCTCGGCGGTTTCCGCCGAATCCGAGGTCGAGATGTCGATCAGCACATACCACGGGTAAGCCGATTCCAGCGGATCGCGCACGCCCTCGATATGTTTGGCGGTGATCTCGACACCGAACCGCGGCATCAGCTCGAAGCCGGTCAGCGAGGTGCCGCAGAGGCTGCTCGCTAGATTGAACAGGGCAAGCGCCTCCTCCACGGAGTTGAGTCCTGCAAAGGCGACCTGATGGCCGAGCGGCTGCGGGTAAAGCTTGAGGACGGCACCGGTGATGATGCCGAGCGTGCCTTCGGCGCCAATGAAGAGATCGCGAAGGTCGTAGCCCGTATTGTCCTTCTTCAGGCGGCGAAGGCCGTCCCAGATTTCGCCGGTCGGCAGCACGACTTCGAGGCCAAGGCAAAGCTGGCGCATGTTGCCATAGGCAAGCACCGCCGTTCCGCCGGCATTCGTCGAGAGGTTGCCGCCGATCCGGCAGGAGCCTTCGGCGCCGAGCGAGAGCGGGAAAAGTTTGCCATGCGCCTCGGCCGCCTTCTGCACCTCGGCGAGGATTGCGCCGCCGTCGGCAACCAGCACGTTCGCCACCGGATCGACGTCGCGGATCCTGTTCATCCGCTCGAGCGAGACGATGATGTCCGACTTGCCCTCGCGCGGCGTCTGGCCGCCGACGAGGCCGGTATTGCCCGTCTGCGGTACGACCGCAGTGCCGGTTTCCGTCGCAAGCTTCAGGATGGCCGAAACCTCCTCGACATTCGCGGGCTTGAGCAGGAGAGGGGAAGAGCCGTGGTAGAGGCCTCGGTTCTCAATCAGGTGCGGGGCAAGCTCGGCCTCGCTGCGCAGCGCGTATTTCTCGCCGACGATTGCGGCGAAGCGGTCGAGAAGTTCGGGCGAGACGCTGGCGCTCATCGATCTCATTCCTTCCTTGTTATTCGCGCGGCGCGGCGGCACGCCGCAAACGGTCGTTGATCGCTTCGCCAAGACCCTCGTCCGGTATCGGCGAAAAGGCGATCGTCGCTGCGCCGCTGGCATCGGCCTTCTTCATGTAGTCGAAAAGATTGGCAGCCGCCTCCGCCAGATCGCCACAGGGGCTGAGGTTGAGCACGATGGCGGCATCGCTCGCACCCGCGACATCGGCCGCGCCGAAGGCAATCAAGGCCTCGTCGCTTCTAACAGCCCCGGCATCGAGACGGACATTGGCACCGGGCGCATAATGCGAGGCGAGCATGCCGGGAGCCTCGATTGCTGCGGATGCCTTGCCGGCACGCCGCAGCCGCTTGCCGGCGACGCGCTCGATCTCGGAAGCGGGAAGCCCACCAGGCCGCAGCAGTTTCAGTTCGCCGTCCTCGACCTTGACGATAGTGGATTCGACGCCGACGGTGCTGGCGCCTGCGTCGACGATGAGCCGGATCTTGCCGCCGAGATCGGCGTCGACATGCGCTGCGCTGGTGGCGCTGATCCTGCCCGATGTGTTGGCGCTCGGTGCGGCGAGCGGTTTGCCGAAGGCGCGGATCAGATCGCCCGCAAACCCCTTCGGCACGCGGATACCAACCGTATCCAGACCGGCAGTTGCCAGCGCATGGATCCGGCTTTCCGCCTTCAAGGACAGGACGATCGTCAGCGGCCCTGGCCAGAAGGCTTGCGCCAATGCGCGCGAGACCGGATCGAACTCCGCATATTCTTCCGCCATCGCCAGATCGCTCATATGGCAGATCAGCGGATTGAAGCGGGGGCGGCCCTTGGTCTCGTAGATACGGGTTATCGCCGCCGCATTGGTGGCATCGGCAGCAAGGCCGTAGACGGTCTCAGTCGGGATGGCGACCGGAAAACCTTCCGAAAGCACGGCGGACGCCATTTGCAGCGCTTCATGTCGATGTTCTGCGATGTCGATTATGCGTGCCATGTGCCGCCCGTTGTTCCAGGCAGTCCCATAGGCCTTTGAAAGCTTGCGATCAATATCAGAGCTGGCGGATGATTTCGCGAAGCTGTTCGTTGCGGGCGCCAAGCAGAAGCACATTCCTGATCGCCACCTGCGGATCATCGGTTCTGAAGAGCACGCCATTGCCGCGAATGGAGCGGTCGATCGTCATTTTCTCCGGCGTATGCTCGCCGGGCTTGATTGCGACGGCGAAATACATGCGGGAATACTTGATATCGATGTGATGGAAGAAATTGTCGTTGTCGCCGATGTCTGCGTAGAAATTGGCGATGTAGAAGGCCCAGCTGACCTCCTCGTAGCGGGCGAATTTCGTCCGCGCCGCCGTGACATGGCAGTAGCCGAGATGCGGGCTGTCGGCGAGCGTCCGGTGGAACACCATCTTTGGGAACTGGATCGTGCGGTGGAAGCCATTGATCTGCTGATGCGCCTTGATGCCTGCCGTGTGCAGTTTTCGGCCGGTTTTTTCGCTTACTTCGCGGTAGCTCAGGTAGCGGCGTTCTTCGGCGAGCCAGTGCGCACGATCGCGGGTGATCTTGCCGGTGCGGAGAAATTCGGAATGCGGCGCTGCAGGCTTCATGTCCTGCGGCCTGGCATCTCCTTTGGCGTCGAAATAGCGAAGTTTCGCCATGGCTCGCATTCCATTTGCTTTGTCCGATAAGGGAAACATAGGAGTTTATGCTTAATGGCCCGTTAAAGCGCCTCTCTTGCGCATGATGGCGGGAGCGTGTGGCGAAAGGGCGTCGCAGATGCGATAATGACGGCGAATGCAGGTGGATTGTGCTGTCAGGTTTGAGTTTGTCGGATGTCGCATTTGAAGGCTCTGGGGCGGAGGCGAAAATCATGTTGCCTCGCCACGCTGTCGTCAATTTCGAAGCCGATGTCGCATTACAACCAAGCGGCAGTCATGGCCGGTGTTTAAATGACGCCATGATAGTTCTCCCGCATGGAGAAGAAGCGGGCGCTTCCATCCCGCCTTCGCGGCGGCAGCCTATGGCACGAGGATAAACAGATGGATATTCGCAGCAACGTTTTGCGGCAGCTCAAGAATCGGCGCGCAGGCTTCAGCCTTGAGCAGCCTTTCTATATCGACGAAGATTATTTCAAGCTCGATATGGAGATGATCTATTATCGCGACTGGCTGTTCATGGGCCATGATTGCGAACTGCCGAAGCCCGGCGCCTATTTCACGGCTCAGATCGGCCAGTATCCCGTAGTCATCGTACGCGGCCGCGACAACGTCATCCGTGCCTTTCACAACAGCTGCCGCCACCGCGGCTCGCGAGTCTGCACCAAGGAACACGGCTCGTCGGTTCGCCTCGTCTGTCCCTATCACCAGTGGGCTTATGACCTCGACGGCAAGCTCGCCTTCGCCCGGCACATGGGCGATGATTTCGACAAGAGCGGCTACAACCTGAAGCCCGTGCACTGCGAGAACTTTGCGGGCTACATCTTCATCTGCCTGGCAGAAAAGGCACCGGACTTCCAGCCGACCCGCGACATGGTCAGCCCCTATCTGCTTCCCCACCGTCTGAACGAAGGCAAGATCGCCTTCCAGAGCACCATTATCGAAAAGGGCAACTGGAAGCTCGTTTGGGAAAACAATCGCGAGTGCTATCACTGCGCTGCCAACCATCCGGAACTCTGCCGCACCTATCCGGAAGCCCCGAGCGTCACCGGCACGGACGGTGGCGCCGACGACCCGGAAATCGCCGGTCACTGGGCGCGCTGCGAGGCGGCGGGCCTTCCGAGCAAGTTCCAGATCTCGCCGGACGGCCAGTTCCGCACCGCCCGCATGCCGCTGATCGAGGATGCCGAAAGCTACACCATGTCCGGCAAGAGTGCCGTCAAGCGCCCGCTTTCGGAGGATGTGAAGATCGACCGCATCGGAACCATGCTGCTCTTTCACTATCCGACGACCTGGAACCACCTGCTCGGCGACCACGCGATCTCGTTCCGCGTCCTGCCGCTCAGCGCCAACGAGACAGCCGTCACGACGAAGTGGATCGTCCACAAGGACGCCGTCGAAGGCGTGGACTACAATCTCGAGGAACTCACGCACGTCTGGACGGAAACAAACGATCAGGACCGCCGCATCGTCGAAGAGAATGCCTTCGGCATCCACTCGCCGGCCTACGAGCCCGGTCCCTACTCGATGCTCCATGAAGGCGGCGTCATGCAGTTCCTCGAATGGTATTCGAACTTCATGGTGAAGCGCCTCCAGGGCGATCAGGCGAAGCTTTCCGACGTCGCCTGACTCTTCCCGTTCCAATTGCGGAAAATGAACCGGTTAATCCCCGGTTCATTTGCGTTCCGGTAGAAACTCAATCCATGCCGAACGGCGCGTGTTGGGAACATTTTCCGCACTCATACGTTACAGGCGAGGCTAGATTCGCGCTGGGGATTGGAGAATACAATGAATGTGCTCAGTAAGAAAATTGCCAGTGCCGTCTTTTCCGCTGCTGTTGTCCTGACGAGCTTCGTGCCGTCCCAGGCCATTCAGATGCCGGCAGCACCGCAGATGGAAAAATCCTCGGACGTGCAGAACGTTCAGTATCGCCGTTACTATCGCCCGGGCTATCGTCCCGGATACTATCCGGGTTACCGTCCCGCATATCGCCCTGGTTACTATGGCGGATATCGCGGCTATCGCTATTCGCGCCCTGGCTATCGTCACTATAACGGCTACTGGTATCCGCTGGCTGCTTTCGGTGCCGGCGCCATAATCGGTGGCGCGATCGCCTCGCAGCCGCGCTACGTTGCCCCGCCGGCCTACAGTGGCGGCGGCGGTCACGTCGCCTGGTGCGCAAACCGCTACCGTTCATATCGGGCTTACGACAATACGTTCCAGCCCTACAACGGCCCGCGTCAGCAATGCTATTCGCCTTACAACTGAGGCTTAATACAATTTTTGAACCGATCAGCCCGGCAACCACTGCCGGGCTTTTCGATATTGAATATAAATGCCGCCAGTTCACCTCGAGAGGACGGCACAATGGCGGCTGCTTTGCGCCAGGGAACGAACGCGCAACACCGCAAAGCCTTCGTCTCGACTCGATGCGGTCATTCTAGAGCTGGTTGGTCACCTCGACGAGGGTGCCGTCCGGATCCTTGAAGTAAACGGACAGGATTTTACCCATCGCTCCGGCCCGCTCGCCCGGCCCGTCGACAATTACTATGCCTTGGCGCCTGATCTGCAGGATGACCGAATCCAGCGGGTTGTGATCTTATGCTTCTGCGGGACGAAGTGCGAGCCGGCACCCAAAGTCTGCGCTATTTCGATATGCGTCCATGGCAGCAGTGCTTTGAACAGCGATTTTTCTTGTCAGAGAATATTGACCCGCTTGAGCAGCCACCAGGCAAGCAGCACCGAAGCGATAAGGAGCGCCACCGCGTATTCCGTACCGCCAGGTCCTTCGGCGAAGGGTAGATTAGCCGTATTCATGCCGAAGAAGCCGGTCACCAGCGTAGGCGGCAGCAGGAAGGCGGTCATGATCGAAAGAATGTAGAGGTGACGGTTGGTCTCGGAGGACTGCTTCGAGTCGATTTCCTCGTGCAGCAAGCGGGCGCGTTCCTGCAATGCATAGATATCGTGGTCGACCGATTCCAGCCTGCTCGTTAGCCGGCCGGCGATATCCTCGAAGCCGAAGGGCATTTCGTCCTCGTCGGAGGCCGAGGCCCGCCGCATGAGCGTCAACACGTTTCTAAGGTGTCGGTGGAGGCGTACGATTGTGCGGCGTGCCGGCGCCAGCCGCCGCCGCTCATCGCGCGAAACGTTGTCGTAGACGAAGTCTTCGATGAGGTTCAGCTCTTCGGTGAGCTCCATGACAACAGAAATCAGCGTGCGCTGAAACTCGATCACCAGCAGTTCGAAGAGGTCCACCGGCCGGGAGAATTTTGCCGGATTCTTTTCGATCATCGCGCGCGCCCGCTCGACACTGCGCAGCGGCTGCAGACGGGTGGTGATGATGAAGCGATCGGCGATGGCGAAATGCAGCCAGCCGAGATCGTTGGTATCCTGATCGAATTCACGCTGGCAATCGATGAGCGTGCCGTAGAGCATCTGCTCGTCCACGGTAAGCGCAGCATGCGTATCGCGCGTTGTGAGAGCCGTCTTGGCATCTTCGGAAAGGCCGTCCAGCGTCTCGAGCAGGGCAGGGACGCGTGCATCGGCGAGATTGAGATGCAGCCAGTAAAAGCCGTTGCCGGACACCAGTTCTGCCGGAAACGCGCTGTTGTGCAGGCGCACTGCCTTACCGCTTCCTGCCGGAAAACTGTAGGCCCAGACGAGGCCGGGTATATTGGCGGGCAATGTATCCATCGGTCTCGATCCTTTCCATGCGATCAGTCTGTTTAGAGATTCTCCATGACGGTTGTTTGTGCAAGTGTGAAGACCTGCGAGCGGCAAGATGTCGTCAATTCTGAAACGCCGAATTCGAAATTGACGTTTACGTAAAAATCAATTAGCTCTTCCACCGGAGGCTTGGAACCACGGTTCCGTTTGAGATGCGAGGAGATGATATGTACAAGGCGCCCGTCGAGGACATCGCGTTTACTCTGAGACATGTCGCAGGGCTGAGCGACGCGATCGATAAAGGCCTGCTCGGTGAGCTCGGCGAGGATCTCGTCGATGCGATCCTGAACGAAGCCGGTCGTTTCGCGACGGAAGAAGTCGCCCCGCTGGCCGAGATCGGCGACAGGCAGGGCGCTCGTCTGGTTGACGGCGAAGTGAAGACCCCGGATGGCTGGGCGAAACTCTATCAGGACTGGATCGCAGGTGGCTGGAACGGACTGACGGCCCCCGAGGAATATGGCGGCCAGGGCCTGCCCAACATGCTGAACGTCGCCGCTCTTGAAATGTGGAATTCCGGCGCCACAGCCTTCGCGCTTTGCCCGACGCTGACGATGGGTGCGGTCGAGGCGCTGAGCGCCCACGGCAGCCCGGACCTTCAGCAGAAATACCTGGCGAAGCTCATCTCCGGCGAGTGGACTGCCACCATGAACCTCACCGAGCCGCATGCAGGGTCGGACGTCGGCGCGCTGAAGAGCCGGGCCGAGCGGCGCGATGACGGCACCTATCGCCTGTTCGGCCAGAAGATATTCATCACCTGGGGCGAGCACGACGCTACGGACAACATCATCCATCTCGTCCTCGCCCGCCTGCCTGATGCACCGGCCGGCACGCGCGGCATTTCGCTATTCCTCGTGCCGAAGTTCCTTGTCAACGACGATGGCTCGCTCGGTCGCCGCAACGACGTCTTTTGCCATTCGCTGGAACACAAGATGGGCATCCACGGATCGCCCACCTGCACGATGATTTATGGCGATGGCAGGTTCGGCGGCGAGAAGGGGGCGGTCGGCTGGCTCGTGGGCGAGGAGAACAAGGGTCTCAACTCCATGTTCACGATGATGAACAACGCCCGCCTGACGGTCGGCATGCAGGGTGTCGCGATCGCCGAAGCCGCGACGCAGAAGGCGATAGCCTATGCCATGGAGCGCACGCAGGGCAGGGCGCCCGGCTGGAGCGGCAGCGGCATGAGCCCAATCATCGAACATCCCGACGTTGCCCGCATGCTGCTGACGATGAAGGCGCTGACGCAAGGCTCCCGCGCCATTTCCTATGCCTGCGCCCACGCGATAGACATGTCGCATCGCGCCAGTGGAGACAAGCAGCATTGGCAGGAACGCGCTGCGCTTCTAACGCCGATCGCCAAGTCCTTCTCGACCGATGCGGGCGTCGACGTCGCCTCGCTCGGAATTCAGGTCCATGGCGGCATGGGCTTCATCGAGGAGACGGGCGCTGCCCGCTACCTGCGCGACGCTCGGATCGCGCCGATCTACGAAGGTACCAACGGTATCCAGGCGATCGATCTCGTCAGCCGCAAGCTGCCGCTTTCGAACGGCGATCACGTAAAAGGCTTCCTCGCCGAACTTCGCGATATCGCCGATCAGGTGCGCAGTTCCAATCTCGATGGCTTTGGCGAAACGGCAGCGCGGCTTGATTCGGCCATCGCCGATCTCGAACAGGCAACCGGCTGGCTTTTGAAGGTGCAGGCAGATGGCAAGGTGGCCGAAGCCCTTTCGGGAGCGACGCCCTATCAGCGCCTCTTCGGGCTCGCCCTGACCGGCTCCTACCTCGCCAAAGGCGGGCTTGCCAGGGTATCTGACGGCGCGAACGAAAGCCGCATTGCGCTTTGCCGCTTTGCCGCCGAAAATCTGTTGTCGGAAACCGCAGCCTTGAAGGATCGCGTCATCAACGGCGCAGATAGTCTCGCCGCCGCCCGCATTGCTCTTGCCTGAGGATCATCATGTCCGACCACATCATCGTCGAACAATCCGCTGCCCATCCCGGTGTACAGATCATTCGCTTCAACCGCCCGGAAAAGAAGAACGCGATCACCCGCGCCATGTATGTGCGGATGACCGAAGCGCTGAAGGCCGCGAATGAGGACATCGCCATCCGGGCGACGGTCTTCCTCGGCACGGAAGGCGCTTTTTCCGCAGGTAACGATATCGGCGACTTCCTTGCGGCGGCGATGGGTGGCTCCCTTGGCCCGGAGCTTCTCGATTTCCTCAATGCGCTCGTCAATGCCGAAAAGCCGCTGGTTTCCGGCGTCGATGGGCTGGCGATCGGCATCGGCACGACGATGCACATGCATTGCGATTTGACGGTCGCCTCCGACCGCAGCCAGTTTCGCACACCTTTCGTCGATCTGGCGCTCGTGCCGGAAGCTGCCTCCAGCTTGCTTGCGCCGCGCATCATGGGTCATCAGCGCGCCTTCGCCCTGCTTGCTGCAGGTGAAGCATTCTCCGCGCAGGAGGTAAAGGATGCCGGGCTGGTCTGGAAGGTTTGCTCCGCGCCGGACGTTGAGCCCCTAACCCTTGCGGCCGCCGCAAAACTCGCCGCCAAGCCGCCGGAAGCCTTGAAGATTGCTCGTGATCTCATCCGCGGCGACCGTGCCGAGATCATTGCGCGCATCGATGACGAGGCCCGGCATTTTGCCGCACAGTTGAAGAGCGCGGAAGCCCGTGCGGCTTTCGAGGCCTTCATGCGACGCTGATGCCGGGGCACAGGATTTTTGCTAAATTTTAAGCCTGTTTTAATTAACCCCTAATAATCAGGGGGTGACGAGTTGATTCCATTCGGTCGTCCGGGCGCATGAGGCGCTTTGCGCATCCTTGTCTCCATGAGCCCTCTGCCCGTTCAGCGCTCCCGCCCCGCGTTCCTGCGCGCCGACGGGACGGCAGATGATCCGAAAGGAACGCATCTTGAAAAAGAAGACGAATTTGATGACGCGCATCCTTGTCGCCGCGTCCGCCGTCGTTCTCGCGGCCTTTGTCGCCTTTTCCTCCTATATCAATTCGGTCCAGCGCAGCGTCACGACGGCCTCGATCGAAGCGAATATCCAGTCCTCCGGCGAGCAGGCTGCACGCAGCCTTGCCAACTGGATGGACGGTCGCGTTACGCTGACCGCGATGGTCGCGAACGCCTCCGCAAAGGCTGTCGATCGCGCCGGCGTTGTCAGCGTGCTGCAGAACGACGTCCTGACGAAGCAGTTCGTCAGTACCTATCTCGGCGACGAACAGGGCGTCTTCACGTCCTGGCCGGACCTGCCGCTCCCGGCGGACTACGATCCGCGCAAGCGCCCGTGGTATCAGGATGCTGTCAAGGCCGATGCGCCCGTCCTGACCGAGCCCTATACCGACGCCTCGAGCGGCGATCTCATCATCAGCGCTGCCGTTCCGGTCAAGCGCGACGGCAAGCTCGCCGGCGTGGTCGGCAGCGATTTCTCGCTCGATACCATGGTGAAGATGATCAAGGAGATCGATCTCGGCGGTCAGGGCATGGCTTTCCTGGTCAACAAGAGCGGCCAGATTCTCATCCATCCGGATGCCAAGCTTGTTACCAAGACGCTTGCCGATGCCTTCCCGGACGCGACTCCGTCGATCGGTCCCGGCCTGGTCGAGAGCGAATTCGACGGCAAGCCGGTTCTCGTCAGCTTCCTGCCGGTTGACGGCCTGCCGACGGTCGAGTGGCATCTCGGCTTCGTCGTTGACGGCGACAAGGCCTTCGCGTCCCTGAACGAATTCCGCATCGCAGCGACCATCGCCACGCTTCTCGCCGTTGGCCTGATGATCGTCGCCATGGCTTGGCTGCTGCACGGTCTCGTCATCCGCCCGGTCACCGCCATGACGGCTGCGATGCAGAACCTGGCAGCCGGCAATCTCTCCGCCGCCATTCCCGGTGAGGAACGCCGCGATCAGATCGGCTCGATGGCCGAAGCGGTCGCCGTCTTCAAGAACAACGCAATCGACCGCGAGCGCCTGGAAGGAGAGGCCGAGACCAGCCGCGCACTGACCGAGCGCGAGCGTCAGGATCGCGAAGCGCAAAAAGCGCTGGAGGCGGCGGAAATCCGTACCGCCGTCGATGCGCTGGCGGGTGCGCTCGGAGCGCTTTCGGAGGGTAATCTCGCCCACCGCATCGAAACGCCGTTCGCCGTGCATCTCGACCGTCTCCGCAGCGACTACAACACGGCCGTCGGCAAGCTGCACGCCGCACTCCAGACCGTCGGCCGCAACGCTCATGCGATCGATGCCGGTGCGTCGGAGATCCGCACGGCTGCCGATGGTCTCGCCCGCCGCACGGAGCAGCAGGCAGCGTCAGTCGAAGAGACTGCAGCAGCACTCGAGGAGATCACGACCACCGTCAAGGACACCGCCCGCCGCGCCGAGGAAGCAGGCAATCTCGTCAACCGCACACGCGCCGGCGCCGAAGAATCCGGCGAGATCGTCCGCAAGGCGGTCGATGCGATGAACGGTATCGAGCAGTCGTCCGAGCAGATTTCGAACATCATCAGCGTCATCGACGATATCGCGTTCCAGACGAACCTTCTGGCGCTCAATGCCGGTGTCGAAGCCGCACGCGCCGGCGAGGCAGGCAAGGGCTTTGCCGTCGTCGCGCAGGAAGTTCGCGAACTGGCGCAGCGTTCCGCCAAGGCGGCCAAGGAGATCGAAAGCCTGATCACGGCCTCGAATTTCCAGGTTCGCTCCGGTGTGACGCTGGTCGGCGATACCGGCAAAGCACTGGAGGGGATCGTTCTACAGGTGCAGGAAATCAGCCGCCATGTCGGCGCGATCGTCACGGCCACCCGTGAGCAATCGACCGGCCTCCACGAGATCAATATGGCCGTCAACACAATGGATCAGGGCACACAGCAGAACGCTGCAATGGTCGAAGAGCAGACAGCGGCAAGCCACGGCCTCGCAACCGAGGCCGCAAAGCTGATGCAGCTTCTGGCGCAGTTCAACCTACAATCCGGGGCGCACGCAATGACGGCTTCGGCTAGCCGCCGCGCCGCCTGATCCCTGCCGCTTCAAACCAAAAAATGCCCGCGTTGGTGCGGGCATTTTCGTTCGCGCGCTGGATCGCAATGGTGGCTCAGCGAGAGCCTGGGGCCTATTTTTCCAGCGTCGCCACCACCTCGACATGCGAGGTCCAGAGAAACTGGTCAATCGGCGTGACGCCGGTGATCCGGTAGCCGCCCTCGATGAGAATGGTGAGGTCGCGCGCCAGTGTCAGCGGATTGCAGCTGACGGCGGCGATCTTCTTCACTGTCGAACGGGCGAGCTCGCGGCACTGGAACTCCGCTCCGGCGCGAGGCGGATCGAAGACTACCGCGTCATAGACTTTCAGTTCGGACGTCATCAGCGGGCGGCGGAAGAGGTCGCGCTTCTCGACGCTGACCGGCTTCAGCCCTTGTGTCTTGCGCGCCGCCTGGTCGAGGGCGGCGAGCGCCTTCTCCTCGCCTTCGACGGCATGCACGCGTCCGATCCGGGCAAGCCGAAGAGAGAAAGTGCCGGCGCCCGCAAAGAGATCGGCGATGCGCTTTGCCTTGCCGACATGGGCAAGCACCAGCTCGGCCATCGTCTCTTCGGCTGGCTTCGTCGCCTGGGTGAAGCTGCCAGCCGGCGGCGAGACCTGCACACCGCCGAAGTCGACGATCGGCTTGGAGGGCTCGACCAGGATTTCGCCATTCAGCGAAACGCGCGCGATGCCGCGAAGGCCAAGCACGGTTTCAATCGCCTTGCGCCGCTGCGGGTCCGGCATTTTCTTGATCCCGTCGACGGCGAGATCGAGCCCGGAAAGTGATTCGAGAACCGAAATGCGAAAGGCCTCGGCGCTGGTGGCAAGCGCTGCGCCAATTGCCTTGATTGCCGGCAGCCGTGCAAGGATCGCTGCCGACGAGATGGGACATTCCTCGATCGCAACGATATGGTGGCTTTCGGCCTGGTTGAAGCCGATCAGCATATCCTTCTCGGTCTTGCGTGCCGCAAAGACGACGCGCCGCCGCTGGCCGGGATGTGCCGGGACGAGTTCGCCGACCTCGGCCGATATGCCCTTCGATTTCAGTGCGTCGATCACCAGCTGCCGCTTGAAGGTCCGGTAGGGCTGATCCGCCATATGCTGCAGCGTGCAGCCGCCGCAAGTTCCGTTGACGCCGTCCGGGCCGAAATGGCGGCAGGGTGGCTCCTGCCGGTCGGCTGAAGGCTTGGCAATCGACATGATCGTGCCGTGGTTCTTGACGCGCGCGATCGCCACGCTTTCGCCGGGCAGCGAGAAGGGCACGTAGATCGGGCCATCTGCGCCGTCGGCAATGCCGTCGCCCTGGCCGCCGAGTTTCTGGATGGTGACTGTTTCGGTGCTCACGGCTTCGTTCCTGCGAGTAGAAATTCCTGATTGCCGTCGCCGCCGGCGATCGGCGAAGCGATGAGCCCGATGCTCTTCCAGCCCATGTCTTCGGCGAACCAGCGCTCGAGTTCCGCCGCGACCGCGGGCGCGGAGGAAGGGTCCTTCAACAGTCCGCCCTTGCCGATCGCTTCGCGCCCGGCTTCGAATTGCGGCTTTACCAAAAGCGCTGCAATGGCGCCAGGCTCGGCGATCTGCAACGCAGGCGCCAGCGCCAGCTTCAGCGAAATGAACGAAACATCCGACACGACGAAGGTTGTTGGCCGGCCGATATCCTCTGCCGTCAAATTGCGGGCGTTCAGCCCCTCGATATTCGTGACCCGCGGATCGCCTGCGATGCGCGGATGCATCTGCCCGTGACCGACATCGATGGCGGTCACATGCGCCGCGCCGCGCTCCAGCAGCACTTCCGTGAAGCCGCCCGTCGAAGCGCCGATGTCGAGACAGTGGTGGCCCGCCGGATAGAGTTGGAAATGATCGAGCGCCGCAATGAGCTTGAGCGCGGCACGGGAGACGTAATCCTGCGCCGGATCATCGACCTCGATTTCGGCCTCCTCGGCAAAGAGCGCGCCCGGCTTTGTCACGACAGCGCCGCCGACCTTCACTGTGCCACGGCTGACGGCATCACGTGCCCGCGAGCGGCTGGAAAAAAGGCCGAGGCTCACGAGAAGCTGGTCGAGGCGCTGGGTATTCTGATCGGACATCGGCTGTCCATGACCGGCAAATCCGCTGCTTGCAAGCCTTTTGTTGCCGTCGCCGCAGATGAGATGAGGGCTTTCGAGGAAATGCAGAGCGCGTGGAAACAATTCCTCCCCCAAATTTTGGACAGGACAGATTAAGTAAATTTAAAGCCGGTGCCCGTAGCGTCGCAGTGATTGCAGCGGTCCGCCCGGGCCGTTCCCTGCCATGATGGCATCATAACCTCCACCTGCAGATCATGATTCAGTTTTATTCGCTCTGCCGCTGCGTCTCGCGCGGCTTGTTTCGCCGTTTTTGTCAGGAGAGTTGACCTGTGTTCGCCAACATGTCCTTGAAGGGAAAGCTTGCCGCAACCTTTGCAGCGCTGATTCTCATCTTCATTTCCGTCTCAGCCCATGTGTACAGCAAGGCGAACGCTTCGGCTGCTGCTGCTGCCGAACAGGAGAAATCGGAGCTCCTCGTCAATCACATCGACGACGCGCTGCAGGCGATGCTGGAGCAGGCCGTCAACCTGCGGGGCTTCATCCTCTTCCGCAGCGACAGCACCTATGGCGATATCTTCGCCAATCGCGAACGCATGCTGAAGGCGATTGCTGCCGCCAAGCAGACAGCTGCAGGCGAGGCGGAACTGATCGGGATGATCGACGGCATGCAGAAGGCGGCCGATCTCTATTTCCACGAACTTGCCGAACCGCAGGCCAAGGCCCGCAAGGAAACCGAGACGCCGATCGCAGACGTCGTCAAGATCGGTGTGAACGCCACGAAAGGACAACTCGACGGCTTCCGTCAGGCCTCCGCCAAGATCAAGGCTGTCGCCCGTGAAAAGTCGGCGGCCTTTGCCACAACCCAGCTCGACGCCAACAAGGATCTGACCTTCACGCTGATCGTCGGTGGCATCGCTGCATCGCTTGCCGCAGCCATGCTCGCCTGGCTTCTATCACGTACCATCGCGCAGCCGATCGTCGGCATGACCGTCGCCATGGGCCGCTTGGCAGCTGGCCACAACGATATCGACGTGCCGGCGCTCGACCGCGGCGACGAAGTCGGCCTGATGGCGAAGTCGGTGCTGGTCTTCAAGGAGGCCGCAATCGAAAAGCAGCGCCTTTCCGGCGAGACGGACCGCATGCGCGACGAGGCCGAGCGCCAGCGCCAGCTCTCCGACGAGGAGAAGGCCCGCGAGGCAGCCGAGATCCGCTTTGCGATCGACAGTCTGGCGGGCGGTCTTTCGAACCTCGCCAACGGCGATGTCGCAAGCCGGATCGCAACGCCGTTCTCCGCTCACTTCGACAGCCTGCGAAACGACTTCAACCATGCCGCTGAAAAGCTTCAGTCGGCACTCCAGGCGGTTGGCCGCAATGCCTCGGCGATCAATGCCGGCGCCGGCGAAATCCGCTCCGCCGCCGACGACCTTGCCCGCCGCACCGAACAGCAGGCTGCTGCCGTCGAGGAAACCGCCGCAGCTCTCGAAGAGGTCACGACGACGGTCCGCGACAGCGCCAAGCGCGCCGAAGATGTCGGCCATCTGGTCGAGCGTGCGCGTCTCGGTGCCGAGCGCTCCGGCGATGTTGTCCGAAAGGCCGTCACCGCCATGCAGCAGATCGAGAAGTCCTCGGGCGAGATCAGCAACATCATCGGCGTCATCGACGACATCGCCTTCCAGACGAACCTGCTTGCCTTGAACGCGGGCGTCGAGGCCGCCCGTGCAGGTGATGCGGGCAAGGGCTTTGCCGTCGTCGCCCAGGAGGTGCGTGAACTGGCTCAGCGCTCCGCCAACGCCGCCAAGGAGATCAAGGCGCTGATCACGACCTCAGGCGACCATGTCAACACCGGCGTCTCGCTTGTCGGTGAAACCGGCAAAGCGCTTGCCGAGATCGTGAGCGAGGTCCAGGAGATAAACCGCCATATCGGCGCGATCGTCACCGCGACGCGCGAACAGTCGATCGGCCTGCAGGAGATCAACACCGCCGTCAACAATATGGACCAGGGCACGCAGCAGAATGCTGCCATGGTCGAAGAACAAACGGCGGCAAGCCATGCGCTGGCTCAGGAAGCCAACGCGCTGGACGCCTTGCTGCAACAGTTCAAGCTCGGCCAGGCCGCACCGGCGGCCGCGCCCCGTGCGACTGCCGCGCAATCCGGCGCCCGCCCTGTTGCATCGCCCGCCCGCGCGCTGACCAACAAGCTCGCCAGCGCCTTCGGCGGCAAGGCGGCAACCGCCGCAGCTGTCCAAGACGATTGGACGGAATTCTGAGATCGCTGATCGATCTGGCATATAAGAGGGGCGGCCGGTTTGGCCGCCCTTCTCGTTGTTGCGTGCTAAATGCCGTCGATGCCGCGCATCCGCTCGACGTCGCGTTTCGGTGGCATATGGGGAACCGGACATAGTCGCCGCTGAACTGGGACGGGCTGTCGTAGCCGACGCGAAATCCCGCTTCGGCCGCCGTCATGCCTTCGACGATCATGATGCGCCGCGCCTCCTGCAGCCTGATCTGCGCACGAAATCGATTGCGCGGCCATCTGGTTCAGTCGGCTTTCGCCATTGGCGATCTGCTCAAGCAGACCCGCCTGCGACCCGCTCAGCAGCGTGTACAGGATCTCGCCTTCGAAAAAGCGGTGCCAGGACCTCCGCATCTTCCGGCGCGCACGCAGCAATCGGACACCTGCGTCGATAAGATGCGGCGTCGCCACGCTGACTCCTGCGGCTGACCTGCCGCCGCCTCGGTGCGGCCGCATACCGGACGGAAAAAGTAGATTGGTAGATTTGGGGCGCCTGAGCGCTGCCGAGGGCTCCGGATGGCGTCAGCCCGCAACCCCCACGGCCGCGCCGTGGCCGAGTGTCCGGAAGACGGTGGAAACGATGCCTGCGCGGTCGAGGCCGGCATGGGCGTTCATCACCTCTGGTTTCGCCTGCTCCATCCAGATATCGGGCATGGTGAGCGAGCGGACCTTCAGGTCGCTTTCGAGCAGGCCTTCCATCGCGAGGAAATGCAGCACATGACTGCCAAAGCCGCCGATGGCGCCTTCTTCGACGGTGATCAGCATTTCGTGGTGGCGGGCGAGCTGGCGGATCAGGCCGTGGTCCAGCGGCTTGGCGAAGCGCGCATCGGCAACCGTGGTCGAAAGGCCGGCAGCCTCAAGATCTTCGGCCGCAAGCAGGCAGTCCGCGAGCCGCGAGCCGAAGGAGAGCAGCGCAACCTTGGTGCCTTCCTTGACGATGCGGCCCTCGCCGATCTGCAGGATTTTGCCGCGAGCCGGCATTTCGACGCCGACACCTTCGCCGCGTGGATAACGGAATGAAATCGGGCCGGCGTCATAAGCCGCGGCCGTACGCACCATGTGCTTCAGTTCCACCTCGTCGGCCGCAGCCATGACGACGAATCCGGGAAGCGTCGCAAGGAATGTCGTGTCGAACGAGCCCGCATGCGTCGGGCCGTCGGCGCCGACGAAACCAGCGCGGTCGATCGGGAAACGGACCGGCAGGCCCTGGATTGCGACATCGTGGACGACCTGGTCGTAGGCGCGCTGCAAGAAGGTGGAATAGAGCGCCGCAAACGGCTTGTAACCCTCGGTGGCGAGGCCGGCCGCGAAGGTGACGGCATGCTGCTCGGCGATGCCGACATCGAAACAGCGGGCAGGGAAGACTTCGGCAAGCTTGTCCAGGCCAGTGCCGTTCGGCATGGCCGCCGTGATGCCGACGATCTTGTCGTCGAGCGTTGCCTCCTGCACCAGCGCCTCGGCGAAGACGCTCGTATAGCTCGGCGCGTTCGGCTTCACCTTGGCCTGCGCCCCGGTGATGACGTCGAACTTGTTGACGCCGTGGTACTTGTCGGCGGCGGCTTCGGCAGGCGGATAACCCTTGCCCTTCTGCGTGACGACGTGGATCAGCACCGGACCTTCGGCGTTGTCGCGCACATTGCGCAGCACTGGGAGCAGATGCTCGAAGGAATGACCATCGATCGGGCCGATATGGTAGAAGCCCATTTCCTCGAACATGGTGCCGCCAGTGACATAGCCTCGCGCATGCTCGACGGCGCGGGTGAGCGCCCGGTCGACTTTCTTGCCGAGATAAGCCGTCAGCTTCTTGCCGAAATCGCGAAAGCCCATATAGGTCCGTCCGGAGGCGAGGCGGGCGAGATAGGCGCTCATGGCACCCGTCGGCGGGGCAATCGACATATCGTTGTCGTTGAGGATGACGATGAGCCGCGCATCGAGCGCGCCGGCATTGTTCAGCGCCTCGTAAGCCATGCCGGCCGACATGGCGCCGTCGCCGATGACGGCAATCACGCGCCGGTCTGTCTCGCTGAGTTCCGCGGCGACCGCCATGCCGAGACCCGCGGAAATCGAGGTCGATGAGTGCGCCGCCCCGAAGGGATCGTATTCGCTCTCGGCGCGCCGCGTGAACCCGGAAAGGCCGCCTTCCTGACGCAGCGTGCGGATCCGCTCGCGGCGGCCGGTAAGGATCTTGTGCGGATAACACTGGTGGCCGACGTCGAAGATCAACCGGTCCTCGGGCGTATCGAAGACGCTGTGGATGGCGATCGTCAGTTCGACGACGCCGAGACCCGCGCCCAGATGTCCGCCGGTGCGCGAGACCGCATCGATCATCTCGTCTCGGACTTCGCGCGCAAGCTGCGGCAGGTCACGATCCTCGAGCTTGCGCAGGTCGGCGGGATATTTGACCTGGTCGAGCAGCGGGGTTTTCGGCTGATGTGTCACGGGCGGGAGCTCTTTCTTATGGTTCTTGCTTTGCTTATTCGATTAGATTGCGGCAAAACAAGTGCATTTCAAGAACCGCAACCCCATAATTCTAAAGGAGTTCATCCTTCAGGCAAAGGCACGAATTCCTCTTCGTCCCCCGGAACGATGTCGAAGCGGCCGGTGCGCCATTCCTCCTTCGCCATCTCGATACGCTCCTTGGAGGAGGAAACGAAGTTCCACCAGATGTACCGCTTCGAATTCAGCGCCGCACCCCCAAAGAGCATCAGGTGACAGCCCGCAGGACCTGCCTCAAGCGTGATCGCGTCGCCTGGCCGGAAGACGAGCAGCTGATCCGCGGCAAAGCGGTCGCCGGCGATGATGACTTCGCCCGAAAGCACATAGGCTGCGCGCTCTTCATGGGCCACGCCGAAGGGGAACCTGGCGCCTGGTTCAATATCGAGGTCGGCATAGAGCGTGTCCGAAAACACCTTGACCGGCGACGTCATGCCTTCGAAGGAGCCGATGACGACGCGCCCTCTGACGCCACGTTCATAGATCAGCGGCATCTCGCTTTTTTCCGTATGGGCAAAGGAGGGATCGATTTCTTCCTTGTCGTCCGGTAGTGCCAGCCAGGTCTGCAGGCCCGACATCAGCAACGGGTGACCACGCAGATTGTCGGGCGTGCGCTCCGAATGCACGATGCCGCGTCCGGCCGTCATCAGGTTGATGTCGCCGGGCCGTATCACCTTCTCGGTACCAAGACTGTCCATATGCCGGATTTCGCCATCGAAAAGGTAGGTGACCGTCGACAATCCGATATGCGGATGCGGCTTCACATCCAGCGCCTCGCCAGGCTTCAGAATCGCCGGTCCCATCCGGTCGAAGAAGATGAACGGCCCCACCAGCCGCCGCTGGCGCGTCGGAAGCGCCCGCCGCACCTGAAAACCGCCGATATCGCTGGTGCGCGGAATGATCAGATTCTCGATGGCGTCGCAGGCGAAGGCGTCACCGGGCAGCGGGTCTTTACCGGGGAAGAAGGACATGGCGGTTCTCCGAGCACGAGGGCGCGACCAGCAATAGCGCCTGGAGGGCCGCCGCGAAAGGGTTCATGTTCGTCAGATGGCTGTGAAGCCGTTATCGACGAAGAGATGGGCGCCGTTGACGAAGCTGGATTCGTCGCTCGCCAAATAGAGCGCCGCCCTCGCCACATCTTCCGGCTCGCCGATCCTCCCCTGCTGCGCAGCAATCGCGGCGTCGGAAACATCGACCCCAAACGCCTGTAAGTCGGCCACCTCACGAAGGCCGTGCGGCGTGCGGATGAAGCCGGGGCAGACAGCATTGCAACGGATGTTGCGGTCGCGGAATTCCACCGCAATCGCTCGCGCGAACATATGCACTGCACCCTTGGTCGTGTCATAGAGCACTTCCATCGGCGTCGCGGCAACGGCGGAGATGGACGAGGTACAGACGATCGATCCGCCGCCTGCCGAAATCATCTTCGGCAACACGGCCTTTGTCATCAGGAACATCGAGCGCACGTTGACGGCATGCAGCCAATCCCATTCCTCAAGCGTCGTTTCCAGGAACGGCTTGATGACGATGGTGCCCGCATGATTGAAGAGCACGGTAACGGCGCCATAGCGCTCCTCGATACCGGCAACGGCCATGTTCACCGCTTTCTCGTCGGAAACGTCGGCAATCCAGTAATCGGCTTCACCGCCTGCATCCCGGATGGCCGTGGCGGTCTGCGCCGCCGCCTCGCCATTGCGGTCTATGATCGCGACACGAGCGCCTTCGGCCGCAAACAGCTTTGACGCTGCGCCGCCCATCCCGGTCGCACCGCCCGAGATGATGGCAACCTTGCTCTTCAGCCTATCCGTCATTCTGAACTGTTCCCTCTGCTGTTGTGTGGGGGATGTTAGGCTGACGATTTGCTTCCGGCCAGAAGTCTTGGGAGAATGTTTTACGGGCTCACGCCCCGTCCAGCGGCTCGGTGCCCTGCGGTTTGCCGGCGCGGTCGAGCCGGATCTTCTCGATGCGGTTTTCGGCCGCCGAAAGCAGCATCTCACAATGCTTCTTCAGCGCTTCGCCGCGCTCGTAGATCTCGATGGATTCATCGAGCGCCACGTCGCCGCGCTCCAGGCGGGCCACGATGCTTTCGAGTTCGGCAACCGCCTTTTCGAAGGAAAGACCGGAAACCTCCGGCTTGGCGCTGTCAGTCATACTCAACCCTTCATCAATCGAAGCACATGCAGGCCTGCCGATTCGGCAAGCCCTTCCAGATCATAGCCGCCTTCCAGCAGGCTGACGACCCGGTTGGAGGCGCTTTTGTCGGCTATCTCCAGCAATCGTCCAGTCGCCCAGTCGAAATCCTCGCCGACGAGATTGATCTGCGCCAAGGGATCGCGGTGATGCGCGTCGAAGCCGGCAGAGATGATGATGAGGTCCGGCCGGAAATCGACAAGCGCCGGCAGCACGCGCGATTTGAATGCCTCGCGGAAATGATCGCTGCCGACATTCGGCGAAAGCGGCGCATTGATGATCGTGCCGTGCTTGCCGCTTTCGTCCTTCGCTCCCGATCCCGGATAGAGCGGCATCTGATGCGTCGAGCAGAAGAGCACGGAGGCGTCGTCCCAGAAGATGTCCTGCGTGCCGTTGCCGTGGTGCACGTCCCAATCGACGATCGCGACACGCTCGGCGCCATGGCGCCTCTGGGCATGGCGCGCGGCGATCGCCGCATTGTTGAAGAAGCAGAAGCCCATCGCCGTCATCTTCTCCGCGTGATGCCCCGGCGGGCGGGCGGCGACGAAGACGTTGTCGGCCTTGCCGGTGAAGACGTCATCCACCGCAGCCATGGCCGCACCGACGCCCGTCAGCGCCGCCTGCAGGCTCTTCGGGCTCGCATAGGTATCGGCCTCGATCTGGTTGATCTCGCCGTCTTCTTCGGGAATCTGGCGCATGACGGCGCGCAGATGTTCCTCGGGATGGGCAAGCAGCACGGCCTCCTCGTTCGCCTGCGGCGCCTCCTTGCGCTCCAGCCGCTCGAAATTCGGATGGCCGAGCGCGACGTTGATTGCCCGCATCCGGTCCGGCCGCTCGGGATGGCCCGCGGGCGTGACATGTTCGAGAAAGATCGGGTGTTCGTAAAGGCGGGTGCTCATGCGGATACTCTTATCGCTTGCCCCAGTCATGATCCACAGCAGATGGCGCGAATGCCGGCAATTTCAACATACGCGCGGTGTCGTGCGCATGTCACCTCCACCGTTTACTTCGGCCTGTGTCGCCATTAGTCTTTCAGCAGGGAAGTGAGGATAGGCAGGCAGATGGCAAAATCAGCGCGCTCGAACGGAGCGGAAATACGTGTGCCGTTTCGGGATGTCGACATGCATGGTGAGATGTTCATCTCGTCCTATATTTCCTATGCCGAATCCGTACTTGCAAATTTCTGGCTGACGCGGCCGGAAGTGGAAGGCGAGCCAATTTATACTGCAAGCAAGATTTCCTGCATCCTGCACCGGCCCTTGCACTACGACGAACTGATGGAATTCACCACTGCGGTCGACAAGATCGGCGTTCGCTCCGTCGGCTTTCTGATTGCCGTCGAGGCGGAAGGCGAACGCGCCGCCGAGGTCGAGATCATCTGGCAGGCGCGCAATCGCGAAGACCTGTCGCCGGCCGCGCTCCCTGAAGAAACGCGCGACTGGCTTTACACCTTCGTTGATTAGGCTCCGATCCTAAGCACGTGCAGGCAGCAGCGGATAGCCGACCATGACGGCGCGGCCGGCGAGCGCTGCGACGAACGCCTTGATGACATCGCCGGGGACGAAGGCCATCGAGCCGACGAACGCCTGTTGCAGGCCGACGCCGGCAGCGACCGCGAGATAGGCGATCCCGAAAGCATAGAGAACGACGATGCCGCCGATCGCGGATGCGAGGAAGAAGCCGACCGTTTGCACGAGGCCGGACTGCTCGGCCTTCACCAGGCGCTCGGCGACATAGCCGGTGACGAAGGCGGCAAAGAGCCAGCCGATGAGGAAGCCGGTCGTCGGTGCGGCAAATGCCGCAAGGCCGCCGCGGCCGCCTGAAAGCACCGGAAGGCCGATCGCAACAAGAACAAGCACGATCAGCACGGCGATCGCGCCGCGGCGCGCGCCGAGCACGACGCCTGCCAGCATGACGCCAAGCGACTGCGCGGTGATCGGCACCGGAATGAAGCCGAGCGTGATCGGCGGCAGAATGCCGAGCGCCACGATGATTGCGGCAAAGAGGGCTGAGAGAACGAGGTCGCGGGTGCTCATCATGGGCTCCGTGTTTACAGAATGTTAACTGACATGCCGCCGAATGCCGCGCGCGTCAATCGCTGCGGCAATATTATCCGCATCTCTGAGCGTGAGGATGATCAGCGGCGCAAGCACCGTGACGGGCCGCACCTTAATGCCGCGGGCTGCATGCGCCTCCTTGATCGCCTGGTAGCGGCCAAGGATTTCCGGCACGAAACGGACGACGAGACCGACCGCAAGTCCGACATCGTTCGCCGCCACCAGGCCGGCCCGTTCCAATGGGCGGGCAAGCAGCGTGATCTCGTCGATGAACTCGCTGATCGTCGTTGTTGCCGTCACCGCCGCCGCAAAGAGCATCAGCGCCGTCAGCCGCAGCAGCGCCTCGACCGCGCCGTGCCAGGGGTTGAAGGCGAGGCTGAAAAGTGCCACGACGAGGATCGTCAGCAGCACGGGCTTCAGCCGTGCAATCGCCTGCCCGAAAGGCAGGCCGAGGCTGAAATAGACGGCCCCTGTTATCAGCACGCCAAGCGAAAGCAGCGGAATGTTGCGGGTGGTGAAGAGAATGACGCCGAGGATCGCAAGAACAAGCAGCTTCGAGCGCGCCGGAAGCCGGTGCATGATGCTGGTTCCCTCGACATAAAGCGATTGCATCAGGCGGTAATCTCCCGGTAGCGCGCGATTGCCTCGGCCGCCGGCGCATCGGCGGCAAGCCTGCCCTCGTGGAAGAGCAGGACGCGGCCGAAATCCGCGACCAGTTCCAGATCATGGCTGATCACGATGGCGTTTTCAGGCAGGCCCTCGATGATCTTCTGCACCAATGCGCGATTCTTGAGATCGAGCTGGTTCGTCGGCTCGTCGAGGATCAGGATATCCGGGCCGGTCACCAGAACCGCACAGAGGGCGGCGATCTGCAGCTCGCCGCCAGAAAGCTCGTGCGCCCGGCGCGCTGCCAGATGGGCGGCATCGAAGCGGCCGAGTGCAGCTTCAACCTTCGCTTCGATCTCGGCCTTCGAGAAGCCGCGGCCCTTCAATCCGAAGGCAATGTCGTCGCGCACGATCGGCAGGATGATCTGGTTCTGCGGCTGCTGGAAGATGAAGCCGACATCCGGAAGGGCCGAATGGGAGTCGGCCGTGTCCCGGCCATTGACGATCACGCGTCCGGCTGTCGGCTTCGTCAGACCATTGATCAGCCGCGCGAAAGTGGTCTTTCCCGAACCGTTGAGGCCGATTACGCCGATGCGGTTTTCCGTGAGAGTGAGGGTCAGCGGCGAGAGCGCTTCGCGCGCGCCATAAGTGACTGCAGCCCCTTCGAAGCGGATCTCCAAATCATTCCCCTGTCACAATCCGATGCTGCTTCTATAGCCGCAGCGTCAAAAGTGCAAAACCGGGTGGCTAGGAACATTTTCCCGAATATGATGTGCCCATGACGAATCTCTTTTCGAACAGCGATGCCCGCCGCGTCTTCCTCGCCAAACAGGGCCTCAGTTCTCCGCCGAACCGCGCCCTGACCAAGGCCGGGCTGCTGCAGCTGATCCATGACATCGGTTTCGTGCAGGTGGACAGCATCCAGACGGTGGAGCGGGCGCATCACCAGATCCTCTTTTCCCGCAACCAGACATACAGACGCGAACACCTGACCGCGCTCCTGGAGAAGGACGGCGCGCTGTTCGAACATTGGACGCACGACGCCTCCATCCTGCCGAGCGCCTTCTTCAAATACTGGAAGCACAAATTCCGGCACCAGGAAGAGGTGCTCGTCGAGCGCTGGCGCAAATGGCGCGGCGAGGGTTTCGAGCATGCCTTCGACGAGACCTACGAGCGCGTGGCGCGCGACGGCGCGATCATGGCGCGCGAGATCAAGGCCGACGGACACACCTCGGGCGGCTGGTGGAACTGGCATCCTAACAAGACCGCGCTCGAATATTTCTGGCACACCGGCAAGTTCGCCATCGCCGGCCGCTCCAACTTCCAGAAGATCTACGATCTGGTCGAGCGTGTCATCCCCGCTGAATTCCGCGATCCGGAAGTAAGCCGGGAGGAGTTTGTCGATTGGGCGTGCCGAAGCGCGTTGAAACGGCTCGGTTTTGCGACACACGGCGAAATCGGCGCCTTTTGGAATCTGCTGTCGCCGGACGAGGCCAAGGCCTGGGTTTCAACCCATCGCGACGAACTGACCGAGATCCTGATCGAACCGGCGCTCGGCGGCAAGCCGCGCCCCTCCTGGGCCTTCGCGGATTTCCTTTCGACGCTGGATGGCTATCTCGAGGCTCCGGCGCGCATTCGCGTCTTGAGCCCCTTCGATCCGACGATCCGCGACCGCAACCGCACCGAACGCCTGTTCGGCTTCTTCTACCGCATCGAGGTTTTCGTACCTGAGCCGAAGCGCGAATACGGCTATTACGTCTTTCCGCTGCTCGAAGGTGACAAACTCATCGGCCGCATCGACATGAAGGCCGACCGAAAGCAGGGGACGCTGGATGTGAAGCGGCTATGGCTGGAGCCCGGCGTGAAGGCTTCTGCGGGACGGATGGAGAGGCTGCGAGCGGAACTGGAGCGCGTGGCGAAGTTTGCGGGGGTGGAGAAGGTCGTGTTTCTCAAGGGGTGGAGGGGTTAGCCGCGTGGCACTTCTCCCCAGCGGGAAGAAGTGCCGGAGCCTAGCTCGGCACGAGATTGTCGGAACGCCCCGCTCATCCGGCCCGCCGGGCTGCCTTTCTCCCCGGGCAGAAGGGAACCTCTCACCAAATCTCCGTCTTTGAAATCTTGATTCCAAATCCCTCCAGGCCGACATAGTGTCGCTCGCGGCTGGTGAGCAGCCTGATCGAACTGACGCCGAGGTCTTTCAGGATCTGCGCGCCCAAGCCGATTTCCAGCCATTCGCTTTCGCGGCTCTTGGCTTCGGCGTGGGCTTCGCGTCCCTGGCTGCGGGCCTTGCGGCCGTTGTCGTAGTGGCCCACGCCCACGGAGCCTTCACGGAGGTATACGATGATGCCGCGGCCTTCCTCGGCGATTTTCTGCATATAGTGGTCGACCGGGCTCTTCTTGCCGAAGAGGTCCTCGGCGACATTTTCCGGGTGCAGGCGCACTGGGATGTCGATGCCGTCGCGTATATCGCCGAAGACAACGGCGAGGTGCTGCATCGGATCCCAGGGGAGCGAGTAGGTGTGCGCCTTGGCCTTGCCGAACGGCGTCTCGATATCGAAGCTGGCGCCGAGTTCGATCAGCGTTTCCTTGCGCTGGCGATAGGCGATGAGGTCTGCGACCGAGACGAGCTTCAGGCCATACTTTTCCGCAAAATCGATGACCTGCGGCCCGCGCGTCACCGTGCCGTCGTCATTAACGAGCTCGCTGATGACGCCGATCAGCGGCAGTCCGGCGAGCCTGCAGAGATCGACGGCCGCTTCCGTATGGCCGGAACGCATCAGAACGCCGCCTTCGCGGGCAACGAGTGGAAAGATGTGGCCGGGCCGGACGAAATCGCTTGCACCGACATTCGGATTGGCGAGATTGCGCACCGTCAGCGTGCGGTCGTCGGCGGAAATGCCGGTGGTCGTGCCGTGCTTGAAATCGACGGACACGGTAAACGCCGTCGTGTGCGCGGAGTCGTTTTCGGCCACCATGGCGTTGAGGTTCAGGCGCTTCGCCTCTTCCTTCGGCATTGGCGTGCAGACGATGCCGGAGGTATGGCGGACAATGAAGGCCATCTTTTCCGGTGTGCAATGGACGGCGGCGACGATCAGGTCGCCTTCGTTCTCCCGGTCGTCGTCATCCATGACGACGACGATTTCGCCGGCTTCGAAGGCCCGGATGGCATCGACGACACGCTTCTGGTCATAAGGCATGGGACAGTTCCTATTTCAGCCGGCCGGTCTGGCCGCGGTCGCGAAGGTAGTGGTCGGCGATGGCGCAGGCGACCATGGCTTCGCCGATCGGCACGGCCCGGATGCCGACGCAGGGGTCGTGCCGGCCCTTGGTGCGGATATCGACATTGTTGCCATCGGCATCAATCGAGCGCCGCTCGGTGAGGATGGAGGAAGTCGGCTTGATCGCAAACCGCGCGATCACCGGCTGACCGGTCGATATGCCGCCTAAAATACCGCCGGCGTGGTTGGAAAGAAACAGCGGCTTGCCGTCATTGCCCATGCGCATCTCGTCGGCGTTTTCTTCGCCGGTGATTTCGGCGGCGCCGAACCCATTACCAATCTCGACGCCCTTCACGGCATTGATCGACATCAGCAGCGAGGCGATGTCCTGGTCGAGCTTGGCATAGATGGGCGCACCAAGCCCGGCCGGAACACCTTCAGCCACGACTTCGACGACGGCGCCGATTGAGGAGCCGTTCTTGCGGATGCCGTCAAGATATTCCTCCCATACGGGAACGATCTCAGCATCCGGCGAGAAGAAGGGATTCTGGTTCACCTGATCCCAATCCCAGTTCTGGCGGTTGATCTTGTGCTTGCCGATCTGCACGAGAGCTCCGTGAACTCTCATGTTCGGCACGACGAGACGGGCAATCCCGCCGGCGGCGACACGTGCCGCGGTCTCGCGAGCGGAGGAGCGGCCGCCGCCGCGATAGTCGCGGATGCCGTATTTGACGTCATAGGTATAGTCGGCGTGGCCGGGGCGGTATTGCCGGGCAATCTCGCCGTAATCTTTGGAACGCTGGTCCGTGTTCTCGATCATCATCGCGATCGGCGTTCCGGTCGTAGTCATCGTCTCGCCGTCGGCATCCAGCATCACGCCGGACAGCACCTTCACGAGGTCCGCCTCGCGGCGCTGCGTCACGAAACGCGACTGGCCGGGCTTGCGCTTGTCGAGCCAGGCCTGAATGTCTTCCAGCTTGAAGCGCAGGCCGGGAGGGCAGCCGTCGACGACGCAGCCGAGCGCCGGGCCGTGGCTCTCGCCCCAGGTTGTTACGCGGAAGAGATGACCGAATGTATTATGCGACATGTGTTCCGACCACGCGCGGCAACCCGCGCCATTCTCCAAAATGCGCGACACTCATAGGCCAAAAAGAGGTTGGGGCAAAAGCCTTTCTTTGCGCGAAATCCACGTGAGGAAGAAATGCTGTTTCCGCAATTTGCAAACGATGCGGGTTTTGGACGTCATCGGCAATGAGAAATGCCGCGGCCCCTTCGTCCGCCACTGCTGGCACCTTCTCCCCGTTCTGACGGGCAGAAGGGGCATGCCCACCCTTCTTCAAATCTCGGCGCTGGTATGGCAAGTTCCCTCGCCCGTTTACGGGGAGAAGCGTTAGGGCGGGGGCAAATCATGCGATGGAGAGCGGCACAAAATCGCAAACAGCTATTTAAAGCCCCTCAGGAAGCGATCCGCCATGCCGCACCATCGGCTGCGGCGGCCGTGAAGTCGTCGAAGGAGAGGGGACGGGAGAAGGCGTAGCCCTGCAGCAGGTCGCAGCCAAGATCGCGCAGCATATCGGCGTGCGAGATCGTCTCGATCCCTTCCGCCACCGTTTCGACGCCGAGCGAGCGGGCGATGTCGATGATCGAGCTTACCAGTGCGCGCTCCTGCGGAGAGTTGAGGATCGGCTGCACGAGCTGGCGGTCGATCTTGAGCCGTTTCGGCTTCAGCTTCAACAGGCTGACGATCGATGTATGGCCGGTGCCGAAATCGTCGATTTCGATGTCGATGCCGAGCGCCTTGATGCGGTCGAGGTTGTGAGCCGCCACATCCTCGCTTTCGTCGAGGAAGATCGATTCCACCAGTTCGAATGAAAGCTCGCCCGGGCGTATCTGCAGGTCGCTCAGCGATTCGAAGAGGGTACCGTCATGCAGCCGCCGCGCTGAAACATTGACGGAGACCTGCGGCACTGAAACGCCGAGTGCTGCCCAGCGCATCTTGTCCTTCAGTGCGGTTTCGAGAACGATGCGGTCCAGCGCCTGCACCACGTTGATCTCGTCGGCGATGCGCAGGAACTTGTCCGGCGTCAGCAGGCCGCGGGCCGGGTGGTTCCAGCGCACCAGCGCTTCGACACCGGTGAGCCGCATTGTCCGCGCGCAAAATTGCGGCTGGTACCAGGCGGTGAATTCGCCATTCTCGATGCCGGCAAGGATCTCGTCGGCGATGCGCTTGCTGTTGATGATGTCGGCCTGGAGGTTCTGGTTGAAGAATTCGTAGCGGTTCCGGCCCAGGCTCTTTGCGCGGTAGAGGGCGATATCGGCGTTGATCAGCACCTTGCGCGCGTCGACATGGATGCCGTTGGCAAGCGCGATGCCGATCGAAACGCCGCAGCGGCAAGGGAAGCCCTGGAAATTGACGGGCTGGCGCATTTCTTCGATGATCCGGCCCGCTAGCGCGGCCATATCCTCGTCGCTGGCATCGAGTGCGAGGATGACGAACTCGTCGCCGCCGATGCGCGCGACGACATCGCTGCCACGGACATTCTTCGAAAGAACCTTCGACGCATGCACCAGCATCGCGTCCCCGGCTGCGTGGCCGAGCGTGTCGTTGATTTGCTTGAAGCGGTCGAGGTCGATGTGGAGGATTGCGAATTTCTGCCGCTGCGACCGGCTGCCGGCCGTCAGGTTTTCGAGCGCGATGTCGAGCTTGCGGCGGTTGGCCAGTGCCGTCAGCGGATCATGCAGCGAATTGTGCTCGATACGATTCTTGGCAAGTTCGAGCTCGATATTCTTGGCAACCGCTTCGTCCTTCGCTGCCTTCAGCTCGGCGGTCAGCAGCGCATCTTCCGTGACGTCGAGCGCGACGCCAATGAGCTTCAGCTGACCTGTCGCCGTCTGGTGCACCTTGCCGGTCGAGCGGACGTAGCGAATGCTGCCGTCCTCGGCCGGCACGCGGCAAATGAGCGTGTGCTTGTCGCCGAGCTGCTTGAAATGCCGTGCGCTTTCCAGCGCAAAAGCACGATCTTCCGGGTGAATGCAGGAAAGCCAAACATCCTGGGGCATGAATCCCTGCCGTGGTTCCAGCCCGTAGAGCTCGTGCATGCGTTCGTCCCAGACCGAGCCGGCAGTGCCGAGCGTCGTTTCCCAGATGCCGCACTGATAGGAATCGAGCGCCAGATCGAGTCGGGTTGAAAGTTCGGCAAGCTGCGTCTCGCGGCGGGAGAGCTCGTCCAGTGCCAGTTCCAGCTCGGCATTCTTGATATCGCTGTTTTCTTTTGCCTTGCGCAGCATATCGGCTGCCTCCGCGTCTGCGGTCACGTCCGCGACGATGCCGATCGTCCTGCCGGTTCCGCCCGCATCCGTGTAGAAGGAGCCCACCGAGCGCAGATACCGGATGCGGCCGTCCGAAAGCCTGATACGGTACTGCGCCGTGCAGGACGTACCTGCCAGGCTGCAGTTGAAAAAGTGCGTCTCGGCGATTGGCCGGTCTGCCGCCACGATTGCCTCGAGCCAGCTTTCAAGCGGATGGCTGCCCTCGCCGGCCGGCTGGCCGTGAAGGCCCGAGGCGCGCGTGTCCCAGTAAAGGCTGTGGCCGTGATCCTGCAGTTCCCAGATGCCGATATTGGAAGAATCCAGCGCCAGGTTCAGCCGCTGCGAAAGTTCGAGCAGCTTCGTTTCGCGGGCCTCGAGTTCGTTGACATTGCGGGTGCGCTCGCCAAGAAGCAGGGTCGCGAGGAAGATCGGCACGATGATGACGCAGCCGGCAGCGATGATGATCAAGCGAAGCTGAAGCTGGTTCGGCGGAGCTTCGTTCCATCCGGTCGTCGGCACGGCCGAAAGCTCCCAGCGCCCGCCCGCGAAGGTGATCTTGCGGCGGAGCGGCTGCTTGTCGAGCACATCGGCGCTGCCGAAGAAGGGAAGGGCGCGTTGCTCGGCCACAGTCCCCAGGTCGCGCACCGCGATCGAAAGATGGTCGAGATGCGGGTAGCGTTCCTGGTTTTCGCTATTGCGCGCGGGTTTGAGGCCAGTGTTCTCGTAGAACATATCCTGGTCGATCGTGACTTCGACCGCACCCCAGATCTTGCGCTGCCCGTTCTCCTTGATGAAGATCGGGAAGAAGATCGCGAAGGCATCCCTTCCGCTGCCGATCTTGACCGGGCCGTAGAAACGCGCCTGCTGGTCTCCCGTATTGCGCCCGACGGACTGGCGCAGCATCAGCTTTTCACGCACGTCCTTGCCGATGCGGCTCTTGCCGGACTGCGGCGGGAAGACGTTGCCGACGACGAAATCAGGTGCGACGGTGATGCTGACGAAATGGGGATTTTGGATGAGCAGCCAATTGATCTGGCGCTCCATTTCTTCATCGTTGGCTTTCGCGCTCACGGAAATCATGTTGGACAGATCGCGGACGACGGTGACGTCCATATTGATCTGTGCCGCCATGCGGGCGCGAATGAGGTTCGTCTCGTTTTCTGTGCGGATCTGCAACTCTCGCAGATAGGCCGCAGTATTCGCACGGTCGAGCGTGAAGCCGACCGCAACGACCACAAATGCGACGAGGGTCGAAACCAGCAGTGAAACCCAGGTATTCTTGAGTACCCGCCGCAATTGAATATTGGCGCCCAGCCGGAAAAGCAAAAATATGTCTCCCTGTTCGGCGGAACTCTAGGAGGAACCGGTTAATTTACGATTTCCCGATGGTTCATCTTTGCGGCTTGCAATTAAGAGCACTCTAATGGTTAGCGGCTGCTCTTGATTGTTGTTAAAATGCTATTCATCAATGAGGCGCGGAAAGCCATTCTTCCGGGCAATTTTCGCCATATTCAGGAGCTTATCTGTGTTTCACCGGATTTTTGCGTCGAGTTTCAAGAGGGTTGCCGCGATGCGTTTTTTTGTTGCCACGCTGCTGGCCACAGCAAGTTTCCTGTCGCCCATCAGCAGCTTTGCGGAAAGCGCCGACGTCGAAGCGACCATCAAGAAAGTCGACATGAGCAGCCTCAGCCTGACACTCGATGACGGCAAGACATATCAGGCGCCCGAGGAGTTCAACTTCGATGGGCTGAAGGCCGGTGTGAAAGTGGTGATCTTCTACACGGAAGTGGACGGCAAGCGGGTGATCAACGACCTCGATATCGTGCAGTAATTAGAGACTATATCCAGCCGATCAGTCTTTTCGCGGTGTCGATCTTCAAGATTCGGTCCTGCGGAATTTCCCCCTCGGCAGCCTCGTGCTTCGGCAGATCGGCGATCATCTTGAAGAGGCTGCGGATGACGCCGCCATGCGTGACGCAAACGGTCGGGCGCTCGACGGAGTTCAACCATGATCGGATGCGCCACGACATGATTTCGTAGCTTTCGGCATAGTCGCCCGGCGGGATGAAATCCCATTTGTTGATATTGCGCTCGATGATGCGTTCGCGCTGGGTCGCCTTCAGTTCCCGGATGGTGAAGCCTTCCCAGTCGCCGAAGGAAACTTCGACCAGCCGGTCGTCGCTGCGGTAGTCCTTGGGCGGCAGGCCCATTGCCGTGCGCATGATCTCCATCGTCTCGCGCGTGCGCTGGAGCGGGCTTGCAACGAAATCGAAGGAAATGGCTTCGACCCTGAGAATCTCGGCCATGTCGATGCCGTTCAGCCGCGCCTGTTCGCGGCCGATGACATTCAGCGGAATATCCTTCTGGCCTTGCAGACGGCGTTCGGCGTTCCAGTCGGTCTGACCATGTCGGACCACATAGATGAGCAAGGCAGATTCCGCTTGAGGACTTCGATCAGTCCTTGATAACTGAAATATCCGGCGCGTCTACCGCCTTCATGCCGATCACATGATAACCGCTGTCGGCGTGGTGTACTTCGCCGGTGACCGAACGCGAGAGGTCAGACAGCATGTAAAGGCCGACATCGCCGACGTCTTCGATGGTGACGGTGCGGCGGAGCGGAGCGTTATACTCGTTCCACTTCAGGATATAGCGGAAATCGCCGATGCCGGACGCTGCCAGCGTCTTGATCGGGCCTGCCGAAATCGCATTGACGCGGATGTTCTTCGGTCCGAGATCGACGGCGAGGTACTTGACGCTCGCTTCGAGCGCAGCCTTTGCAACGCCCATGACATTGTAGTTCGGCATGACCTTCTCGGCGCCGTAATAGGTGAGCGTCAGCAGCGAGCCGCCCTCCGTCATGAGCTTCTCGGCGCGGCGTGCGACGGACGTGAACGAGTAGACGGAAATCTGCATCGTCTTGGAAAAATTGTCCGGCGAAGTATCGACGTAGCGGCCGGTCAGCTCGTCCTTGTCCGAGAAGCCGATCGCGTGAACGACGAAATCGATCTTGCCCCACATCTTTTCGATGTTCTCGAAAACCGCATCGATGCTCGCTTCATCACTGACGTCACAGTGGCCGGCGAGTACGCCGCCAAGTTCGGCAGCCAGAGGCTCGACGCGTTTTTTCAGGGCATCGCCCTGATATGTAAAGGCAATTTCGGCGCCCTGTGTATGAATGGCTTTGGCAATGCCCCACGCAATCGAACGATTGTTGGCGACGCCCATGATGACGCCACGCTTGCCTGACATGAGGCCTGTTGCTTGAGCCATATTTTGCCCCCTAATGAACCAATTGGAAATTGCCTATGGCATAGGCCGTTAATCGGTTCAAGATTGCGGGCAATCATCAACTGTTAGGGATCGTAACAAAGGGTGCGCTTGTCACGAAAATTTCACAGAAACAGCCCTTCGCGCATGCTTCTCATGAGATCCGTGACCTTATCATCCGGCTTTTCCCACAACATAATGCGTAGCTCGACGATCAGATCGCCCTTTCCGCCTGTGTCGTCGGGCAGGCCTTGGCCGGAGATTCGGATCGTCTTGTCGGATCCTGACCAGGGGGGAACGGTGACGTCGACCGGCCCGTTCGGTCCGTCGATGCGCGCTTCGGTTCCAAGGACGGCATTCTCGATCGTCACCGGCAGCACGGTACGCAGGTCGAAGCCGTCGACGGTGAAACGCGCATCGGATGCGATGTGGATGCTGACGACCGCGTCGCCTCGCTGCATGTTCGGCAGCTTGTAGCCTTGGCTCTTCAGCCGGACCTGATGGCCCTCCCGTGTCCCGGCCGACAACGCGAAGCTTGCCTCGCGGCCCTCGGCGAGCTGCACCGTGGTCCAGCTGCCCTTCAATATGTCCTCGATCGTGACCGTTACCTGCGCGAATTGATCCGGGGCCTTTTCCGGTGCGGGCGCGCTGCCGGTAAAGCGGCGCACAAGCGATGTCAGTATGCTCAAGGGCTGAAGTATGCCGCCAGCGGCCGCAACCGTCTCCGTGCTTTCTTCCTCGGGCTTTACAGCTTCCGCTTCGAGTTTGCCTGCCTCCGCCTCTGTCCGCTTGCCGGCATTTGCCTGTGGATGAGCCGTCGCGCCGGCGCTTGCAGCCTTGGCCTGCGCGCCAAAAATGCGCTCGACCATGTCTTCGGCGGATTCCGGGCTGACGTGCTGCTGTTTTGCCGCCTCGGCGGCGGCCTTCGCCGCCTTCTGCGCGTTGGCGCGGGCGAGTTCTTCCATCACGCGTTCGGCATTCGCCTGCGCGGCCTTCGCCCTCACTGCCGCCTCGCGGGCCGCCTGGCGCTGCTGCATGATCGTCTCGCCGTTCATTCGCGCCTCTGCCATCCGTGCGGCCGTATCGAAAAGGCTGCGCTTCTTGGGGTCCTTCAATGTCTCATAGGCACGACCGACCTCGGCGAAACGAGCCGTTGCCGTCGGATCGCCCTGGTTGTGATCCGGATGAACGGACTTGGCCATGTTGCGCCAGGCCGCCTTGATCTCGTCTGTCCCTGCGTTCTGAGGAACGCCCAAAATCTTGTAAGGATCGCGCATTTAATAACCGCCGGTGTTGCGATGCGGCGTGCCTGTCCTTGCCCAGCACCCCGAAGCCCAATGACAACTCTCCGCGCGCCTTCCGGTCCATTTCAGAAAAACCGGAACACGCGTCTATGAGCCGATCGTGCGTCAGAGTTACTAATCAGTCCTTATTTTTCGGGGAGGGGAATGCGGCTTTCGCCGCAAATGGTTAGCTTTCTGCTAAGCATTGCGGCTGCGGTCCGGCTGCGATTAATCATGTCTTGAAGCGGGTCAGCCTTCCGGCTGGAAGCTCAGCAGTTGCCAGTTGCCGCCGCCGACGAGGCAGGTCTTGCCGTAGAATTTGGCAATGCCCGCATAGGAGTGCCGCGTCGTGCGGAACTGGCGGCAGACCTGGCCCTGATCGTTGTTTTCGACGATCGTGTCGATGACGCCGGCGCTGCCGGTGGAGGAATTCGCCCAGGGCAGCTGCTGGCCGGCCATTCTCTGGATGTCGGCAGAGGTGACCGCGTTGCGAACCGTCATTTCGTCGGAAAGCGTATCGGTGCTCGGCGGCGTCTGCGGCACGGTTCCGGTGGCAACCGAACGGTCCACCTTCGAATCGCTCAGGAAGTCAAAACCGCCCGTCATGCAGCCAGAAAGCGGCAGCATCGCCGCGCCGATGACGAACAACATGGCACAACGGGACAGCAGGCCCTTTGTATGGCGATTTGACTTTGCTATGACTTCCACCCTGCGTCCTGTCCAGTCGTGAAAAGCTGGGCATTAAACCAATAAACCCGGGGCATTTGAGCTAATATGTCGTCAAATGAGTTAATAAGCGGTGACTTCACCGAGCGCGACGAGCCGTTCAAGCTTTTCGCGGAATGGCTAAAAGATGCCGAGGGTTCCGAGATAAACGATCCGAATGCGGTAGCGCTTGCGACGGTCGATGAAGATGGCCTTCCCAATGTCCGCATGGTTCTCCTGAAGGGATTCGATAGCGACGGATTCGTCTTCTACACCAATTTCGAGAGTCAGAAAGGCCGCGAAATCTTGGGGCAGAAAAAAGCGGCCATGTGTTTTCACTGGAAAACGCTGCGACGGCAAGTGCGCGTGCGCGGTCCTGTGGAAATCGTGACCGAGGAGGAAGCCGACGCTTATTTCCAGACGCGCGCCCGCGGCAGCCGCATCGGCGCCTGGGCATCCAAGCAGTCCCGTCCGCTGGAAAGCCGTTTTGCGCTGGAAAGAGCCGTGGCCGAATATACGGCGCGTTATGCCATTGGCGAAATCCCGCGGCCGCCCTACTGGTCGGGTTTCCGCATCAAGCCGGTTTCGATCGAATTCTGGAAGGACCAAAACTTCCGCCTGCACGACCGCATCGAATTCCGCCGCAAGGCCCCGGAAGGCGATTGGCAAAAGATCAGGATGTATCCTTAAGCGGTTAACGGCCCATCAGCTTCAGCGGGATGCCGGAGGCGAGTGCCGAGACATAGCGCGGCTTCTGATAAAAGCCATTGAGAGAGAGCCGCGGCAGATAGGTGGTGCTGCCAGGCAGGTCCGGCCGCATGACGCCCGGCCGGGTCGTCACCGCGACCTTGAACCTGAGTTCGGCTGCGATTGCCGCCTCGCGACGGGTTGCTGCTTCGGGTGTGCCATATGGGAATGCGAAGGTTTCCGGCCGTTTACCGGTAATCGCCTCTACATGGTCGGCGGAAAGCGCCATTTCCTCCCGTGCTTCGGCTTCCGGAAGCCGCGCGAGCGCGCGGTGGCTGACCGTATGGGCGCCGATGGAGGCGAGGGGGCTTGCGTCGAGAAGATTGAGTTCCGCCGCGCCCATCACGAGATCGTCGACGAGTTCGGCCGGATCGATCTCATGGTGACGGGCGAGCGCATCGATCTTCGCAACCGCCGAGGCCTCGTCGGTGCCGTGGACATGGGCTGCGAACCGCGAGAATGCCGCATGCTGATCGGCCAATGTGAAAAGCGTGATGCTCTCTTCGCCTCCGCCGAAATCGAAGTGGACCTTTTCGGCCTTCCGCAGGACGGCGGCAAGCGTCTCCCACCAGATCGTGTGCGTGCGCTCCGTCAGGCCCTTTGCCACGAACACGGTAAAGGGTGCCTCGTGCTTCTCGAAGATCGGATAGGCGTGAACGAGGTTGTTGCGGTAGCCGTCGTCCAGGCTAAAGGCTGCAAAGGGCTGGTCGCCGGCCGGTCCGGAAAGCAATGCCGGAATCTCGTCCAGCGCGACGAAACGGTACCCGTCATGCGCAAGCCGCGTCAGTGCCGCATCGAGAAATGCCGGCGTGATTTCGAGGTGTGCATTCGGCTCGAAAGCATGTGGCTCGTGCGGCCTGACGTGATGCAGGGTGAAGATCGCGCCGCGCCCGCGCGCGCTGCGCATGAGCCGAAGAGCAGCGATGAGATGCGCAGCTTCGAGCCCGCCGGTAATGGCGATCCGTTTCGCGCGACTTTTCCACAGCCTGTGCATTCCGCCTCCCTGAAGACGGGCGAACCTATCAATTATGGTGTTAAGCGTTGTTGAACGTTGCATTTTCGGGTGAAATCTTTACGTTCCGTTCACCAAGAGCAAAGAAAACTCAAAAAATCAGTGTCCGTTGCGTCAAAGTCGCGCCAGATTAGCGGCTTCTGTCGCAGAACGGGACATGTTTTGACTTCGCCGCAGTCGGCACTTGTATTGAGGGGACTTCATGAAAAGGTTGTTGGCCGCATTTCTAGCTGTGACGCTTGCCGTTTCGGCACCGATCGCGGCCATGGCCGGCAGCGCCTCCCTCATCCTCGATGCCCGGACAGGCAAGGTTCTCGCGTCCGAGAACGGTGATGTGCTGAACCACCCGGCGTCGCTCACCAAGATGATGACGCTCTACCTCACCTTCGAGGCGCTGAACCGCGGCAAGATCACTTGGGACACGCCGATCGTCATGTCGAAATACGCATCCAGCCGCCCGCCGACAAAGCTCGGCGTGAAGGCGGGCGGAACGATCACCGTGCGCGAAGCCGTCTATGGGATGATCGTTAAATCCGCGAATGATGCCGCGGCCGCGGTGGGCGAAACGCTCGCGGGCTCCGAAAGCAACTTCGCCCGCGTAATGACGCAGAAGGCCCGTCAGCTCGGCATGAACCGTACCGTCTTTTATAACGCTTCCGGCCTGCCGGATAAGCGGCAGGTGACGACGGCCCGCGACATGTCCACCCTTGGCGTCGCGCTGCTCAAACACTATCCGAGGGAATACCGGCTCTTTTCGATGACGGCGTTCACCTTCCGCGGCAAAACCATCCGCGGACATAACAACCTGATGGTTCGCTACCAGGGTATGGACGGCATCAAAACGGGTTACACGAACGCCTCCGGTTTCAATCTCGTGAGCGCCGTGCGCGATGGCAACCGCCGCGTCGTCGGCGTCGTTCTCGGCGGCCGCACGGCCCGCAGCCGCGATGCCCAGATGGCCGCACTACTCGACAAGTATCTCGGCCGCGCTTCCAGCGGCGGCAGGCTGCTTGCAAGCGTCGGCGCCAAGCAGCCGGTCGAAGTCGCCTCCGCCGCCGCCGCCGATACGGATGCACCGCTTGCAGCCGCCGCGCCACGAAGCGAAGGCGAAACCGGCAACGCTCCTTTCGCGCTCGGTTACTCTGACACGGCAGCCGTTCCCTTGGAGCGTCCGGCAGCACTTGAGGAAATGGCCAATGCTGGCAAGCCGCAGCCGTCGACCCGCGGCTGGCAGATCCAGATTTCCGCAGCTCCAAGCGCCGATGCCGCCCGTGCGCTGCTTGCGCAGGCAAAGTCCGCAGGCGGCACGGCGCTGAAATCCGCAACGCCCTATACGGAAGCCTTCGGCACCGGCGCCAACGCCATCTACCGCGCCCGCTTCGTCGGGTTCGAAAGCGAGCAGGCCGCCACCGCCGCCTGCGAAGCCCTCAAGAAGCGCTCCTACGACTGCGTGCTGCTCGCCAACCAAGGCTAAGCTCCGAACACCCTTCGCTGGACAATCCGGACGAATCGGCATTCTCCTGTTTTGGATACAAAAGGAGAACGCCGATGCTTGCCGATCTCGCGGAAAAGTTCGAATCCTCTTCCCGCCGTTATGCTGAAGTGAATGGCATCGAAAGAGATCCGGACTGGTATCTCCTGAAGCTGCAGGAAGAAATGGGCGAACTCACGCAGGCCTGGAACCGCGTGAGCGGCAGAGGGCGCCCGAAAGGCAAGGCGCCGGACGAACTGAAGCAGGACCTCGCCGACGAAACGGCCGACATGCTCGGCCACATCCTGCTTTTCGCCCGCCAAAATGGCATCGACCTCGCACGAGCGATCGAGCGCAAGTGGCTGTTTAGGCCGTGAGCTCTTATGTTCGTTTCAGGGAAGTCGCCTTGCCACGCCGCAAGCTCTCGGCGATCCACCACCCGCACTGTTCTTCGGTATAAGACGGCGCTCCCCTTCGTTCGTCCAGGGCCGCGGCTCGTTCATCAGCTCAATGTAGGCATAAAACCGCCATTCTTCACCCGGCAATGAATAGAGGAACTAAGCGAATTGGACGTTGCTTGCTGTAAGGCACAAGTCGTTCGATGATTGCGCCGCCTTCGACATGCATGCGTCGCTAACCGCTCGATTTCGATCTTCAAAATAGCTGCACTAGCGTCTGGCGAGGTGCCTCGAAGCGCGTTTCCTGCGCCGAACATCCAAGGTGAGGTGATATTCAGCAGGAATTTCTGCCGCCAAACATTACTCCTTCATTAACATCTTCCCCCGCTTGAAAGCGAGGGATTTCCGAAGGGGCGCGAAGCTCCGCCGATAGTTATCGCTTCAACGGAGAGCCGCTGCCCTTCCTCCACGATCATAGACGCCGTGTTCCGACGCAGGATGTTGATTGCAGCATTGTGGTCGGCATGGGCGCGCAAGCCGCATTGGCAACAGCGGAAAGACGCTTGGCTTTCGCGGCTTTCCCTGTCCACGGCTCCGCAGGCCGAACAGGTCTGCGAGGTGTGGCGGGGATCGACCTTGCACAGGTATCCGCCCCGTTCTTCGAGCTTGTAGGCCAACACGGTTTCAAAGCCGTGCCAGCCTTGTTCGAGGATCGCCCGGTTCAGGCCGGCCTTCTGGCAGACGTTGGTTCCGGGCGCGTCCACGGTTCCCCTGGCGCTGCGCGTCATGTTGCGCGTGGCGAGGTCTTCCAGCACGACCGTTGCGAAGCGACGGGCGATATCAAGACTGGCCTTGTGCCGCCAATCCTGCCGGATGCGGGCAGCACGGGCCTGCAAGGCTGCAACGCGGCGGCGGGCCTTCGCGTGGCGACGCGACCCGCGCTTGCGCCGCGCCAGAACGCGCTGGGCCCGGCGCTTCCTGCGCTCGATCTCCGCAAGGCCGGCAGGCATCCACCAGTGCTCCCCGGTCGAAAGCGTCAGCGTGTTCGCCACGCCCCGGTCGATCCCCACGGCGGGCAAATCGTTTTGCGGGACGGCATGGTCGATTTCGCAGGCGAAGGCGATGTGCCAGCCGTTCGCCGCCAGGCTCACCGTCACATTCATGGTCTTGCCACGCAGCCGCCGCGTGTCGCGGAACTTCACCCAGCCGATCTTGGGAAGGCGCGCGGCGGACCACTTGCCGTTCAGGCGCTTGACCTCGATCTCCCGCCCCTGAAAGCGGAAGGCGCCGTTCACGCCCTTCTTGCGGCGCGCGGGATATCCTGCGCGCCCGGCGAAGAAGTTGGCATACGCCTTATCCAGATCGCGCAGGGCCTGCTGCTGGGGCGTCACATGCACGGCGGCAATCCAGTCGAACGCGGCCCGCAGTGCGGTCAATTCCCGCGCCTGGGCGATGTAGTTCAAGCGGTTCCCGGTCTGCCGCCGGTAATGCCGCCACCAGTCCCTGCGCTGCTCCAGCGCCAGATTATAGACCAGCCGCACAACACCCGCGAACTGCCGCAACAGGACTTCTTGTTCGGCGGTCGGAGCGAGCTTGTAGCGGAAAGCGCGGTGGATCATGTTACGATTCTATCAATTGCTCCAAGGAGCGCAACCGTGGATCGCACCGGCAGGCATGTCGTCTACATGCTCCATGGTCATTTGGTCTTTGTCACGAAATACCGCCATGACGTTCTGTCAGAACCGGCAATCCGCCACCTGCGGCGCATCTTCGCCAAGGTGTGTCGCGACTTCGAGGCCGGATTGATCGAATGCGACGGCGAGGACGATCATGTTCACCTGCTGGTGCATTACCCTCCGAAGATCGCCCTGTCGAAGCTGGTCAACAGCCGCAACGGCGTATCCAGCCGACGTCTGCGCGAGAGCCGCCCGGAAATCACCGGGCGCTACCACAAGGGCGTTTTGTGGTCGCCGTCCTCCTTTGCGGCAAGCTGTGGCGGCGCACCGCTCTCGGTGATCGCCGAATATGTCAAATCCCAGCGGGAAGCGGCCCAAGGCCGCTCTCGCGTTCCTCCCCGGCCTGAACGCCGGGGTATCCCGCGAGGTTCACGATGAGACTTTGGTCCGGTGGACGATCGCTAGACTGCCCTCCGGTAGAACTTGTTGTCCACGGCCATCAAGGGGAAGGAGCGAGGAAGGTCGCCGCGCTTGATCTCAGTGAAGCCGTTCTTCTCGTAAAAGCGATGCGCTGCCAGGAACCTGTCGGTCGTGCCGAGGAAAATCTCGAGAATGCCATGTGCTTTGGCATGGGTAAAGAGCGTGTCGAGCAGCCTTGCGGCAACGCCGTGCCGCGGGCCACGCACGGGCGCGGCGACGAACATCTTGCGGAGCGCTGCCCGGTTGTTGCCGATATCCTTGAGGCCGATCGTGCCGACGATGACGCCGTCAAGCTCCGCGACCCAGAACTGGCCTTTGCCGGACTGGTAGAAATCCGGGATGACCTGTAGATCCGGTTGGTCGTCGGCTGTGATCGCGAAGCCGAATTCGTCGCGCTGGATCGGCAGGATGACCGAAAAGACGCCATCGATGTCAGGGGCGGCGAAGGGTCTGATCTCGATCTCGCTCATCGCCACCTCCGGATCGTCAGGCTTTCGTGCCGCCGACGGTCACCTGGTCCATGCGCAGATGCGGCTGTCCGACGCCGACCGGAACCCACTGCCCGGCCTTGCCGCAATTGCCGATGCCGGTGTCGAGCTTCATATCGTTGCCGATCATCGAGACGCGCTTCATCGCATCCGGGCCGTTGCCGATCAGCATCGCGCCCTTGATTGGTGCGCCGATTTTACCGTTCTCGATGAGGTAAGCCTCGGTGCAGCCGAAGACGAACTTGCCGGAGGTGATGTCCACCTGGCCACCGCCGAAGGAGACGGCATAGATGCCCTTCCTCACGGAAGCGATGATCTCTTCGGGCGTCTTGTCGCCGCCGAGCATGTAGGTGTTGGTCATGCGTGGCATCGGCACATGGGCATAGCCCTGGCGGCGGCCGTTGCCGGTCGGCTGCATGCCCATCAGCCGGGCGTTCTGGCGGTCCTGCATGTAGCCGACGAGCTTGCCGTTCTCGATGAGCACATTGTAGCCGGAGGGCGTGCCCTCGTCGTCGATGGTGATCGAGCCGCGTCGGCTGTCGATCGTGCCGTCATCGACCACGGTGACGCCCGGTGCAGCCACCATCTGGCCAAGCAGGCCGGCGAAGGCCGAGGTCCTTTTGCGATTGAAATCGCCTTCGAGGCCATGGCCGACCGCTTCGTGCAGCATGACGCCCGGCCAGCCGGAGCCGAGAACGACATCCATTGTGCCGGCCGGCGCCTCGATCGCTTCGAGATTGACGAGTGCCTGACGAAGCGCCTCGTCGGCACCGTACTGCCAATTGCCCTCCGCAATAAAATCGCCGAAGCCGATGCGCCCGCCGCTGCCATAGGAGCCGCTTTCCTGCCGATCGCCTTTCCCGACGATGACGGAGATGTTGATGCGCGTCATCGGGCGGATATCGCGAACGCGATGACCATCGGCGCGCAGGATATCGACAACCTGCCAGCTTGCGGCGACCGACGCCGTCACCTGGCGCACCTTGTCGTCCTTGCCGCGCAGGTATGCGTCGATATCGGTCAGGACTTTAACCTTCTCTTCGAAGGTTGGCGAGCCGATCGGGTTCTCGTCGCCGTAGAATTTCTTGTTGGTGCGCTGGGGCGCTGCGGCGTAGCTGCCGGAATAGCCCTTCGTGACCGCTCCGACGGCCTCTGCCGCCCGCTTTAGCGCCGCAACCGAAAGATCGCCTGCATGCGCGTAGCCGACCGCTTCGCCGGCGACGGCGCGAAGGCCGAAACCCTGCTCGGTATTGAAGCTTCCGCCCTTGAGGCGGCCATTGTCGAACATCAGCGATTCCGCCTGCGCATGCTCGATGAAGAGCTCGCCGTCATCGGAGCCGGAAAGCGCCTCGGCAACGTGTTTGCGCATCGTCGTTTCGTCGGCGTCGAACAGCGTCAGCAGGTCGGTATTCATAGTCGTATTCTCCGCTTCGAAGCAGAAACGCTTCCAGGCCGATGTAGGTCCGCAGAGCTGTTCGAGCAAGCCCTTATCAGGGCAGGGCGTCGTAGCCTTCTGCAAAGCCCTTGAGGTCGACCGGAATGCCGATGCCTTCTTCGGGCGTCTGGAAGACTATGAAAGTGGCGCTGGTGCCGCTGCGGAATGTCTTCAGCAGCTCGTCCTCGAGCACGACTTCGGCGTAGCAGCCGTCGGCAAAGCAGCGCACGAAATAGGCGCGGCCGATGTCCTTGCCGTCGACATTGAGGCCGAGGCCGTTCGGCAGCAGGACACCGAGCGGGGCCAGAACGCGGAGGATCTTCGACTTGCGGTCGGCGGTCTTCAGCACGACGACCGAGAGGCCGACCTCCGGCCGGTCTTCGGCAATCACGTTTTGCATCAGCGCGCATTGCTCGGCCGAAGCGCCAGCCGGCTTGTCGCAGACGACCGACCAAGCGCCGTGGTTGGACTTCACGGTTCCGGGGGCCTGCGGTTGGCTTTGTCCGGGCGTTGCCTGCTGCGGGCGATCCGCTTGCGCTGGTGCCGTCTGTGCCGGCGCCGGTTGCTGGGCAGGCGGCTTCGGTTGCTGGGCAGGCGGCTTCGGCGCAGGCTGCTGCTGGGCAAATACGGGGGTTGTCGCCGCGGCTGCGATGCTGGTGATCAGAATAAGCGACCGCGCGAGGGAACGGAAACCCATGGAAACCTCTGGAATTCGAATCAGTGCCGCTATTGTTGAAGGCCGCCATCGGAAATGAAAAGCCCCGCCCCGTCAAAACCGGGGGACTACGGCAGAAATAGGACCTTTCGCCGATATTGTCGGGAGGGCGGATTGGTTACAGCCGGTCTTTTTCATATGACCATGAAAATCTTCAGCAATGTTTTGCCCTGGCTGCGGAATTTGACTTTAGGCAAAAATGCCGCATAGACAATCGCTCTGGCCTGTTGCGGTAGATGGCAAACTGTGGTTTGAAGCGCTGAAGATGGCAAGGATTCTGCGTTCGATTTGTGGCAGATCAAGCGCTCGAGGGAGATACTAAGGTGATTAAGAAGGCTTATGCAGCACTGGCCGCGCTGGTCTGTCTGCTTTTTGCTTCCGGCAGTTTTGCCGATCAGCCGCTGCCGTGGCAGGCAACGCTGCAGCCGGCGGCAACGCCGATCATGCGGGAAATCCGCTGGTTCGAACAATATACGCTGTGGTTCATCGTTCCGATCACGCTTTTCGTTCTCGTGCTGCTGATCGTCGCCTGTTTCAAGTTCCGCGCCAGCGCAAATCCGGTGCCTTCGAAGACGAGCCACAACACGCTGATCGAAGTCATCTGGACCGTCGGACCGGTTCTCGTTCTTCTCTTCCTTGCCGTTCCGTCGTTCAACCTTTTGACGGCGCAGCTCACCCTACCGGAAAACCCGGATGTCACGCTGAAAGCGACGGCCACCCAGTGGCAGTGGAATTACGAATACGCAGGCACCGGCGAGACGCCGCTCACCTTCGATTCCTTCCTGCTCAAGGATCCAGATCGCGCAGCTGCCGGCAAGTCCGACCTCGCCACCTATCCGCGTCTGCTCGCCGTCGACAACGAAGTCGTTCTGCCGGTCAACAAGACGGTCCGTGTTCTCGTGACTGCTGCTCCGACCGACGTCATTCACGCTTTCGCCATGCCGTCCTTCGGCATCAAGATCGACGCCGTTCCCGGCCGTTTGAATGAAACCTGGTTCAAGACGGAGCGCGAAGGCCTGTTCTATGGCCAGTGTTCCGAGCTCTGCGGCAAGGACCACGCGTTCATGCCGATCGCGATCCGCGTCGTCTCCGAAGACAAGTACAAGCAGTGGCTGACGGCTGCCGCTTCTGATCTTCCTGGAGCCTACAAGGCTCTCATGGCTGCCACCGACGGTCCTGCAAAGACCGTCGACGTCGCCGAAAACGTTCAGTAACAGAAGGGGCTCGGGACAATGGCTGGACCTTCCGCTCACGATCATTCTCATGATCACTCGCATGACGCTCATGCGCATGACGATCATCACGACCACTCGCACAAGCCGAGCTTCGTCAACCGCTGGTTCTTTTCGACGAACCACAAGGACATCGGCACGCTCTACCTGATCTTCGCGATCATTGCCGGCATCGTCGGCGGCGCGCTCTCTGTTGCCATGCGCATGGAGCTTCAGCAGCCGGGCATCCAGATCTTCCACGGCCTGGCCTCGATGGTCTATGGTTACGAAGGCGACGCCGCCATCGACGGCGCCAAGCAGATGTTCAACATGTTCACGACTGCGCACGCGCTGATCATGATCTTCTTCATGGTCATGCCCGCGATGATCGGCGGTTTCGCCAACTGGATGGTGCCGATCATGATCGGTGCGCCGGACATGGCATTCCCGCGTCTGAACAACATTTCCTTCTGGCTGATCGTTCCTGCCTTCCTTTTGCTCGTGCTTTCGATGTTCGTCGAAGGCCCGGCGGGCGCTTACGGTGCCGGCGGCGGCTGGACGCTCTACCCGCCGCTTGCCACCTCCGGTACGCCCGGTCCGGCGGTCGATCTTGCGATCTTTGCGCTGCATGTCGCGGGGGCCTCCTCGATCCTCGGTGCGATCAACTTCATCACCACGATCCTGAACATGCGCGCTCCGGGCATGACGCTGCACAAGATGCCGCTCTTCGCCTGGGCCGTTCTGATCACGGCTTTCCTGCTGCTGCTCTCGCTGCCGGTTCTGGCAGGCGGCATCACCATGCTGCTCACCGATCGCAACTTCGGCACGTCGTTCTTCGCGCCGGAAGGCGGCGGCGATCCGATTCTTTACCAGCACCTGTTCTGGTTCTTCGGTCACCCGGAAGTCTACATCCTGATCCTGCCAGGCTTCGGCATGGTCAGCCACATCATCTCGACCTTCTCGCGCAAGCCGGTCTTCGGCTACCTTGGCATGGCATATGCCATGGTCGCGATCGGTGCCGTCGGCTTCGTCGTCTGGGCCCACCACATGTATACGGTCGGCCTGTCGCTCGATGCGCAGCGCTACTTCGTCTTCGCAACGATGGTCATCGCCGTTCCGACGGGCGTGAAGATCTTTTCGTGGATCGCAACGATGTGGGGCGGCTCGATCACCTTCCGCACGCCGATGATCTGGGCGATCGGCTTCATCTTCCTGTTCACGGTCGGCGGCGTGACGGGTGTTCAGCTCGCTAACGCCGGTCTCGACCGCTCGCTGCATGACACCTATTACGTCGTGGCTCATTTCCACTACGTTTTGTCGCTCGGTGCCGTCTTCGCCATCTTCGCAGGCTGGTACTACTGGTTCCCGAAGATGACCGGCTACATGTACAACGAGTTCGTCGGCAAGCTGCACTTCTGGGTCATGTTCATTGGGGTCAACCTGGTGTTCTTCCCGCAGCATTTCCTCGGCCTTGCTGGAATGCCGCGCCGTTACATCGACTATCCGGATGCATTTGCCGGCTGGAACTACGTTTCCTCGATCGGCTCCTACATCTCGGCCTTCGGCGTGCTGATCTTCCTCTTTGGCGTTTTCGAAGCCTTCGCCAGGAAGCGCGTCGCCGGCGACAATCCGTGGGGCGAGGGTGCCACGACGCTCGAATGGCAGCTGCCTTCGCCGCCGCCGTATCACCAGTGGGAACAGCTCCCGCGCATCAAGTAAGATGCTGATATTCCGGGCGCCGCATGCAAATGCGGCGTCCGGCCTTGAAGAATGCAGGACGGAAGAATGAGGGTCATAAACAATCACGAGGTACTTGTGAACGACGGCGAACATCTCCTGTCGGAAGCCAGTGCGCGCGATTATTTCGAGCTTCTGAAGCCGCGCGTCATGTCGCTCGTGGTCTTCACGGCTTTTGCTGGCCTCGTGCTAGCACCCGGCCACATCAATCCCGTGCTCGGCCTGATTTCGATCCTCTGCATTGCCATCGGCGCAGGCGCCTCGGGTGCGCTCAATATGTGGTACGATGCCGATATCGACGCCATCATGACCCGCACCGCGCGCCGCCCGATTCCGGCAGGTCGCATCACGCCGAAGGAAGCACTGGCCTTCGGCCTGATCCTCTCCTGTTTTTCGGTTGTCATCCTCGGCCTCGCGGTCAACTGGCTCTCGGCTTCGATCCTCGCCTTCACGATTTTCTTCTACGTCGTCATCTACACGATGTGGCTGAAGCGTTCGACGCCGCAGAACATCGTCATAGGCGGTGCCGCCGGCGCCTTCCCCCCGATGATTGGCTGGGCGTGCGTGACGAATTCGGTGACAATCGAAAGCACCGTCCTGTTTCTCATCATCTTCCTCTGGACGCCGGCGCATTTCTGGGCGCTCGCGCTGTTCAAGATGCGCGATTATGAGGCCGTCGGCGTGCCGATGCTGCCGAACGTATCTGGCGAGCGCGCCACCAAGCACCAGATCGTCGCCTATGCCGTATTGACGGCCGTGTGCGGCGTAGTTCCGTCCTTCCTCGGCTTTGCGAGCGCCGGATACGGTCTTGTCGCTGCATCGCTCGGCGCGGTCTTCATATACTGTTCCATCGCCGTCTGGCGCATGCCGGATGGCGATCCCAAGATGATCCCGGCGAAGAAGCTTTTTGCTTTCTCGATCTTTTATCTCTTCGCCATCTTTTCTGCCCTGTTGATAGACCGGCTCGCTTCCATGCTGGTCTCGCATGCAGGAGGTTTGCTCTGATGGAAACGGTCAAGCTCACTGAAGCGCAGCGCAAGTCGCGCCGCAACCGGAACATCGCTCTCGGCCTCGCGCTTGCTGGCCTTTGCGTTCTCTTCTACGCCATCACCATCGTGAAGTTCACCGGGCACGGAGGCTGAACCGATGAGCGATACCGCAAACGCACACAACAAGCAGGGCCGCAACAACGGCGCCGTCGTCTTCATGTGCCTGAGCTTCGTCATCGGTATGACGGCGATGAGCTATGCCGCGGTTCCGCTCTACCGCATCTTCTGCCAGATGACGGGTTACAACGGCACCACCCAGCGCGTCGATCAGGCGTCGAGCGTCATCCTCGACCGCAAGATGCGCGTGACCTTCGACGCCAATGTGGCGTCGGGCCTGTACTGGGACTTCAAGCCGGTGCAGCGCGAGGTCAATCCGCGCATCGGCGAGACCATCCAGGTCAATTTCGTGGCGGAGAACAAGTCGAACGAGACGCAGCGCGGCCAGGCAGTCTTCAACGTGACGCCGGGCGAGGCGGGGGTCTACTTCAACAAGATCCAGTGCTTCTGCTTTACCGAAACGGATCTGAAGCCGGGCGAGACGCTTGAAATGCCCGTGGTGTTCTATATCGATCCGGATATTACCAAGGCCGTCGAGTCGAAAGACATCCACACGATTACGCTGTCATATACGTTCTACCCGAAAGAGGGACCGAAGCCGGTGGCTTCGAATGAGGGTAGAGCGCAGAAGGTTGAAAAGAAACTTTGATTGAGGATCGTTTCCGGCTATGCCGGAGGCGAAGCGAAGGAAGACATCCGGGGATCTGACATGGCCGATGCGCATCAGAAAAATCACGACTACCACATCATCGACCCAAGCCCGTGGCCGATTCTGGCGTCGCTTGGCGCCTTCATCGTAACATTCGGCGGCGTCGGCTATATGCGCTACCTGAACGGCGGTTCGCTGCACCTCTTTGGTGTCGAATGGGCCCAGCCCTGGCTGTTTTACATCGGCCTCGTACTGATCCTCTATGTCATGTACGGCTGGTGGGCCGATACGGTGAAGGAGGCTCATGAGGGTGCCCATACCCGCGTCGTCTCGCTGCATCTGCGCTACGGCATGATCATGTTCATCGCCTCGGAAGTGATGTTCTTCGTCGCCTGGTTCTGGGCCTATTTCGACGCCAGTCTCTTTGCGAATGAAGCGATCCAGGCGTCGCGCCTCGCATATACTGGTGGCCAGTGGCCGCCGAAGGGCATTGAGGTTCTCGATCCCTGGCACCTGCCGATCTACAACACCGTCATCCTGCTGCTGTCCGGCACGACGGTCACCTGGGCGCATCACGCGCTACTGCACAATGATCGCAAAGGTCTCATTCAGGGCCTGACGCTCACCGTCCTGCTCGGCGTCCTGTTTTCCGGCGTCCAGGCTTACGAGTACATGCACGCGCCCTTCGCATTCAAGAACTCGATCTACGGCGCCACCTTCTTCATGGCGACCGGCTTCCACGGTTTCCACGTGCAGATCGGAACGATCTTCCTGCTGGTCTGCCTGCTGCGCGCGCTGCGTGGCGACTTCACGCCGAAACAGCACTTCGGTTTCGAAGCCGCCGCCTGGTACTGGCATTTCGTCGACGTCGTCTGGCTCTTCCTGTTCTTCTGCATCTACGTCTGGGGCGGCTGGGGCGCTCCTGTCGCGGCAGGCTGATGGACCGAAAGAAAATCAGAAAGGCGGGAGCCATCGGCGCCCGCCTTTTTTCATCGCTACCTTGAAGCAGCGATCCGCTCGAAGGCCGATGGCTCCGCAATTCCGAGATCGAGTTGGTGCCGGATCGCCTCGGCGCATTCATATGGCGTCAACACCGAGGTATCGAGCTCGAGATCGTAGATACCCGGCCTGTGCACCTCTTCCTGCCAGCGCCGCACGGGGTCTGGAACAGGGACCTCGCCATTGCCTCTTTCGTAAAGATTCTCGCGCCCGGGCTCGTCGATGTTGCGGCGCTTCATGATGACGTCGAGCGGGCAGCGCACACCGACGAAGAGAACCGGGAAACCTTCAAGCCGCCGGGCGCAATCGGTGAGAATCCCGAGCGGCTGCGAATAGGCGTCGTGATGACCGAGGTCGGCAACGACATTCAGCCCGAGCCCGGCATGGATGGCGATGGACTCGTAGAGTGCTGCGTAGAAGAACGGCACCAGTTCCTCAAGATCGGGGCGCTCGCCGCCGGGGCGAAGGCCGATGCCCGGCAGGTAGCGCGCCGGCGTCGCGGCATTGTAGATGTCGACGCCGAGGTTCATCCACGGTCCTTCGAACTGCTGCTGAACGGCTCTCGCGATCGTCGTCTTGCCGCTTCGCGGCGCCCCGTTCAGGATCACGATCTGGCCTGCAGGGTTCTCGTTGCTCATCAGCTTCTTCTTCTGTTTGACGCGAATCGCTGACGCGAAATCGCGCAGCTATTTCCTTTCGTCCTGCAGATACTTTATGGGAGAGTTAAGGCGCGGCTGAAAATGATCTCCGGCCGAAAGGAAGACGATGAGCGAAGACAGTGCATATTTTCCCCCTGTGGATCCCGTAAGGACCGGGATGCGGGGCTGCTGCCCGCGCTGCGGACAGGGAAAATTGTTCGATGGCGTGCTCGCGGTGAAGCCACGCTGTGCCGCCTGCGGCCTCGACTATTCCTTTGCCGATTCCGGCGATGGCCCCGCCGTCTTCGTCATTCTCATCGTCGGCTTCATCATCATCGGCTCCGTGCTCTGGCTGGAGGTGAACTATTCGCCGCCGATCTGGCTGCACATTCTGCTGTTCGCTCCGTTGACGGTCGCTCTTTCGCTGGTGGCGCTGCGCTGGTGCAAGGGTATCCTGATCGCCATGCAATACCGCCACAATGCCCGTGAAGGACGCATTTCCAGTGACTGATATCCAGGCCGTGGCTGCACGTCGCAGGCTGCCGGTCTTCACCGGCATTGCCGTGCTGATTGCTCTCGCCATCCTCGTCTCGCTCGGCACCTGGCAGGTGGAGCGCCTGCATTGGAAGGAAGGGCTGATCGCCGATATTGCGCAGCGCCGCGCCTCGGCGCCGATGCCGCTCGCCGATATCGAGCGGATGCTCGCCTCGGGCGGCGACATCGAGTACCGGCCCGTCACGACGTTCGGCCGTTATGTGAACAACAAGGAGCGGCACTTCTTCGCCACCTGGCGCGGCCAGACGGGCTATTACATCTACACCCCGCTTGAGCTTGCCGGCGGACGCTACCTCTTCGTCAATCGCGGCTTCGTTCCTTTTGAGAACAAGGAGCCGGAAATGCGCATGCAGGGCCAACTGACCGGCGAGCAGACGGTCATCGGCCTGACGCGCAACAAGCTGCCTGGAAAGCCTTCCTGGCTCGTACCGGACAACGATGTCGCTAAGAACATCTTCTACTGGAAAGACCTCGACGTGATGGCCGCAAGCACCGGTCTCAACAAGGCGAGCGTCTTGCCCTTCTTCGTCGATGCCGATTCGACGCCCAACCCGAAAGGCCTGCCGATCGGCGGCGTCACCGACGTCGACCTGCCGAACAACCACCTGCAATATGCCTTTACTTGGTATGGCCTGGCGGCGGTGCTGGCCGTGATCGTTGCGATCTCGTGGTTCCGCGGGCGCGGCAAGCCGGCCTCGCAATAGTATCGCTTCAATTCCTTCTTATATTGGGCTAGACAGCCCTATCCCAGATTACCGGACATGACATGAACATAGCGGCGAAACCTCCATTGACGATCAGGCTTTGCGGACCGCGCGGCTTCTGCGCCGGCGTCGACCGCGCCATCCAGATCGTCGTGCTGGCGCTGAAATCCTATGGCGCCCCCGTCTATGTCCGCCACGAGATCGTACATAACCGCTACGTCGTCGAGGGACTGGAGGCCAAGGGCGCGGTCTTCGTTGAAGAACTCGATGAAATACCGGCGGAGCACCGCGCCCAGCCCGTCGTTTTTTCCGCACACGGCGTCCCGAAGTCCGTTCCCGAAGATGCGAACGCCCGCAATCTTTTCTACCTCGATGCCACCTGTCCGCTGGTTTCCAAGGTTCACAAGCAGGCGATGCGGCACAATCGCCTCGGCCGCCATGTCGTGCTGATCGGCCATGCCGGTCATCCGGAAGTCATCGGCACGATGGGTCAGCTTCCCGAGGGCTCGGTCTCGCTGATCGAGACGGTCGAAGACGCCGATGCCTATCAGCCTGCCGATCCCGACAATCTGGGCTACGTGACCCAGACGACGCTTTCGGTTGACGACACGGCCGGCGTGATTGCGCGTCTCGAGCAGCGTTTCCCGAAGCTGACGGCACCCGCCGCCGACTCGATCTGCTATGCCACGACCAACCGCCAGGAAGTGGTCAAGCAGGCCGCACCCGGCTGCGACCTCTTCATCATCGTCGGTGCGCCGAATTCCTCTAACTCCAAGCGCCTTGTCGAAGTCGCGCTGAGGGCAGGGGCAAAGATGTCGATCCTCGTGCAGCGCGCCGCTGAACTGGACTGGAACGAGATAGGTCCGATTTCGACGCTTGGCCTTTCCGCCGGTGCCTCCGCGCCGGAAGTGATCGTCAACGAGATCATCGAAGCCTTCCGGGCACGTTTCGACGCCAGGGTGGAGCTTGCCGAGACCGTGCAGGAAAACGAGCATTTCCTAGTCAACCGGGAACTGCGCAACATCGAGCTGACGACGGCCGACATGGCTTTTGTGAACGGGGATTAGAGGCTTGGATCGTGCCGCTTACCCTCCTCTGCCGTGCCGGGCATCCCCCCGGGGGAGATCGGCAGTAGCACCGTCTCCGGCAATCGCGACGAAGACGATAGATTGCAAGGCAAGACGCATGCTTTTAATCTCCCCCCTTGTGGGGGAGATGTCACGAAGTGACAAAGGGGGTATCCCCATGCGTTTCATCACTCCCCTTAGCGTATTTAATGTGAGAGCCCTCCTTGGCAGTCTATACCGATATTTCAGAAGACGATTTGAAGTGGTTTTTGACGGAGTATGATGCCGGCACCCTGCTTTCCTACAAGGGGATTGCGGAAGGCGTCGAAAATTCCAACTTCCTGCTGCACACCACCAAAAAGCCGCTGATCTTGACGCTCTACGAAAAGCGCGTCGAAAAGGCCGACCTGCCGTTCTTCCTCGGCCTGATGCAGCATCTTGCCGCCCGCGGCGTGTCCTGCCCGCTGCCGCTGCCGCGCAAGGACGGTGCGCTGCTCGGTACGCTTTCGGATCGACCGGCGGCGCTCATTTCCTTCCTCGAAGGCATGTGGCTGAGGAAGCCCGAAGCCAAACATTGCCGCGAAGTCGGCAAGGCCCTGGCGCAGATGCATATCGCCGGCGAAGGTTTCGAACTGAAGCGGCCGAACGCGCTGTCGCTGGAGGGCTGGAAGTTGCTTTGGGATAAGTCCGAGGCGCGCGCCGACGAAGTCGAGAAGGGCTTGTTTGCCGAAATCCGGGGCGAGATCGATTTCCTCTCCGCCCACTGGCCGAAGGACCTTCCGGCCGGCGTCATTCATGCCGATCTCTTCCCCGACAACGTCTTCTTCCTCGGCGATGAGCTGTCCGGCCTGATCGATTTCTATTTCGCCTGCAACGATCTGCTTGCCTACGACGTCTCGATCATTCTCAACGCCTGGTGCTTTGAAAAGGACGGCGCCTACAACATCACCAAGGGCACTGCCATGTTGGAAGGCTACCAGAGTGTTCGGCCGCTCAACAGTGCCGAACTCGCAGCGCTTCCTGTGCTTGCGCGTGGTTCTGCGCTCCGCTTCTTCCTGACCCGCCTCTATGACTGGCTGACGACGCCGGAAGGCGCAATGGTCACCAAGAAGGATCCGCTCGAATACCTGCGCAAGCTGCGCTTCCACCGGCAGGTCGCATCGGCTGCCGAATACGGGCTTTCGGCATGAAGCACGTCGAGATTTTCACCGACGGCGCGTGCTCGGGCAATCCCGGTCCTGGCGGTTGGGGCGCGATCCTGCGTTATGGTGACATTGAAAAGGAACTCTCCGGCGGTGAGGCGGAGACGACCAATAACCGCATGGAGTTGATGGCGGCGATTTCGGCGCTCTCGGCGCTGAAGACGCCCTGCGAGGTCGACCTCTATACCGACAGCGCCTACGTCAAGGACGGGATTTCCAAGTGGATTTTCGGCTGGAAGAAAAACGGCTGGAAGACCGCTGACAAGAAACCGGTGAAGAATGCCGAGCTCTGGCAGGCGCTGGAGGAAGCCCGCAACAAGCATAAAGTGACGCTCCACTGGATCAAGGGCCATGCCGGCCATCCGGAAAACGAGCGTGCCGACGAACTGGCGCGCATGGGCATGGCACCCTTCAAGAAGCGGTAGGGCGGCAAATCCGGGGAGGCGATATTGCGCATCATTTCGCTGAATGCCTGGGGCGGCAAGCTGCATCGGCCGCTGATGGACTATTTCCGGGCTGCTGAGGCGGACGTGCTCTGCCTCCAGGAGGTTACCCGTTCCGTCACCGTCAAGAGCGACTGGCTGGAATATCGCGATGGCAGCCACATCCTGCCGCAGCGCGCCAACCTCTTCGAGGAGATCAAAGCGGTTCTTCCGGAGCATGACGCCTTCTTCGCGCCGACGGCGAGAGGCGAGCTTTTTGATGACGAAAACAGCGTGCCTTCGGAATTCGGTCTTGCGACGTTCGTGCGTCGGTCGGTTGCGGTCATCGGCCACGCCGCAGATTTCGTGCATGGCGATTTCTCAGCAGATAGCTACGGAGAGCATCCGCGCGCCCGCAACGCCCATGCCATCCGCCTTTTCGACTACGGGGCCGGTCAAGCGATCACGATCGCCCACCTGCATGGCCTGCGTGACATGGCCGGCAAGGGCGATACGCCCGCACGCCGGGGTCAAGCCGATGCGCTGGTCAGCCTGATCGGGCAGATCTGGCGCAAGGGCGAGCGTCTCGTCGTCTGCGGCGACTTCAACGTGCTGCCCGGAAGCGTCATGTTCGATGTGTTCGGTGGACTCGGCCTCACCGATCTCGTCACTTCCCGCGGCTTCACGGACACGAGAACATCGCACTATGCCAAAGACGGGCGCTTTGCGGACTATATGCTGGTGACGCCTGAAGTCGGCGTCGTGAGCTTCGACGTCGTAGGGGAACCGGAAGTGTCCGACCATCGGCCGCTCTTGCTGGACATTGGGTAGCCGTCAGCACGGTTGCCTCCAATATCGACGCCTCGTCGTTATTCAGAATATGAAACTGCTTAAATAGCGGGCATTGCAACGGACTGTTTCGCGGTCCAGGTGGGGAAGCCGTTGTAAATGAAGCATTTGCGAAAACTGGCATATGGCTTGCTTACCCGTCTTGTATGCAAGACAGCCATACATCCGAAAGCACACAGAGCAACATCGAAGAGGCCATCGTTTCGGGCATTCTTTCCGCCCGGATCCGGCCCGGCACGCGGCTGAGCGAAAACCAGCTTGCGTCAGTCTTCGGCGTTTCGCGAACCCGTGTGCGCGAGGCAATGATGAGGCTCGAAACGCGCGGCATTGTCACCGTGAGCCCCCGGCGAGGTTGGTTTGTGGTCGAGCCGTCCGCCGAAGAGGCGATGACCGTCTATGAGGCAAGGCGTGCTATCGAATCCGGCCTGCTGCGTGGCATGCGCGCGCTGACGGACGAGGGCCGCACGGTTCTCGTCTCCCACCTCGACGAGGAAAAGGCTGCGATGGCTGCAGGCGACCGCCAGCGCCTCACCTGCCTCATGGGTGACTTCCATATCCGCATCGCCGAACTCGGCGGCAACCCGATCCTTGTCGACATCCTGCGCGATCTCACTGCCAGGACAATCCTGATTTCGATGCTCTATCAGTCGGAATTTCACGCAGTGCAATCTCATGAGGGGCATTGCCGCATCTTCGAGGCCATGGCAGCAGGCGATTTCGTCAAGGCCGCCGAGCTCTCCGTCGAACATCTGGACGAGGTGGAAACGGGCCTGGACCTCACGACCCGCCCGGACCCGCTCTCGGAATTGCGCAGCTCCCTGTCGCTCCCTCCCAGGACCGTGTCTTCCCAACCGGCAGGCACACGAAAAACCGCAACTTCAAAGGAGAAATGAACACATGCTGACAAGAAGAACATTCTTTGCAATCGCAACGCTCGCAGCCGCTGTCGGCTTCGGTTCCGCTTCCCATGCCGATGCGCTTGCCGACATCACCGCGCGCGGCACGCTGCGCGTCGCCGTCCCGCAGGATTTTCCGCCCTTCGGCAGCGTCGGCACCGATATGGCGCCGATGGGCTATGACATCGACATGGCCAATCTGATTGCCGAAAAAATTGGCGTCAAAACCGAACTCGTGCCGGTCACCAGCGCCAACCGCATTCCCTATCTGCAGACGAACAAGGTCGATCTGGTTATTTCCAGCCTCGGCAAGAATCCGGACCGCGAAAAGGTCATCGATTTCTCCGCGGCCTATGCTCCCTTCTATAACGGCGTGTTCGCACCAGGCGATCTTTCCGTCGCCAAGGTGGAAGATCTTGCCGGCAAGACGGTCGGCGTCACCCGCGGCGCCGTCGAAGACCTCGAACTGACGAAGATCGCGTCTGCCGATGTCACGATCAAGCGCTACGAGGATAACAACGGCACGATTTCCGCCTTCCTCTCCGGTCAAGTCGAGGCTGTTGCAACCGGCAACGTGGTTGCCGCCGCCATCCTTGCCAAGAACCCCCCGAAGCGGCCCGAACTGAAGTTCCTGATCAAGAACTCGCCCTGCTACATCGGCCTCAGCAAGGAGCAGCCAGCGCTTCTCGAAAAGGTGAACGGCATCATCGCCGCCGCCAAGGCCGATGGTTCGCTGAACGCCATTGCCCAGAAGTGGCTCGGCGCCGACCTCCCGAAAGACCTCTAAAAACCGGTCCAGTATGGTCATCCCGCGCCGCGGGGTGACCACTCGCCGTCGGTATTCAAAGAGGGGACAGTGTCTTGAGCTACCATTTCGAATTCGGTTGGCTGCTTCAATATTACCCGCAGATCGTCAAGGGCATCGTGATCACCATCGAGCTGATCTCGATTGGCGGCGTGCTCGGCATTTTGCTCGGCACCTTCTGTGCCTGGGTGCGCGCGCTCGGCCCGGCTTGGCTGAAGCCCGTCGTTGCGGCCTATGTCGAGCTGATCCGCAATACGCCGTTCCTAATCCAGCTCTTCTTCATCTTCTTCGGCCTGCCGTCGCTCGGTCTGCAGCTTTCTGAGCTGACGGCCGCCAATCTTGCCATGATCGTCAACCTCGGGGCCTATAGCTGCGAGATCATCCGCGCCGGCATCCAGGCGACGCCGAAGGGGCAGTTCGAGGCGGGCGCAAGCCTCGCCATGACGCCATTCGAAACCTTCCGACATGTCGTTCTCGTGCCGTCGCTCCAGCGCATCTGGCCGGCACTCTCCTCGCAGGTGGTGATCGTCATGCTCGGCTCCTCCGTCGTGTCGCAGATCGCCGCCGAGGACCTGACCTTTGCCGCCAACTTCATCCAGTCGCGAACCTTCCGCGCCTTCGAAGCTTACATCGTCTCGACGGCCATCTATCTGGCGCTGGCGATCCTGCTCCGGCAGCTTTTGGTGTTGGCCGGCGGGTTCATCTTCCCGAGGAGGCTTGTCCGATGATCGAGTTCACACTCTGGGATATCCTGCGTAACCTGCTGCTCGCCACGCGCTGGACGGTTCTGCTCTCGCTCGTTTCCTTCATCGGGGGCGGCGCGGTCGGGCTCGGCCTGCTCTTCCTGCGCATCAGCAAGCGGAAGTCGCTGCGGGCGCTTGCAAAATACTACATCGAGCTTTTTCAAGGCACGCCGCTCCTGATGCAGCTCTTCATCGCCTTCTTCGGTCTCGGCCTTTTCGGCATCGACGTGCCGGCATGGCTTGCCGCCGGCCTGGCATTGATCCTCTGGACCGCTGCCTTCCTCGCCGAAATCTGGCGCGGCTGCGTCGAAGCGGTTGCGAAAGGCCAATGGGAAGCCTCCGCCAGCCTCGGCATGGGAAGGTTGCAGCAGATGCGCTACGTCATCCTACCGCAGGCGCTGAGGGTCGCCGTGCCGCCGACCGTCGGCTTCTCCGTCCAGGTCGTCAAGGGAACGGCACTCACCTCGATTATAGGCTTCGTCGAACTATCGAAGGCAGGCACCGTCGTCACCAACGCCACCTTCCAGCCCTTCACTGTCTACGGGCTCGTCGCTCTTATCTATTTTGCGCTTTGCTGGCCTCTGTCGAAGAGCAGCCAGATCCTCGAAAGGAAGCTCAATGTCGCTCATCGAAATCACTGAAGTCCGCAAGAGCTACGGCACGAACGAGGTGCTGAAGGGCATCGACCTGGATGTGGAGCCGGGCGAGGTCATTGCCATCATCGGCAAGAGCGGCTCGGGAAAATCAACGCTGCTGCGCTGCATCAACGGCCTCGAGGCCATCACCCAAGGCTCGATCTCGGTAGCCGGCGCCCAGCTTCTGGACGACGAATTGCATCTGAAGGCGCTCAGGCTGAAAGTCGGCATGATCTTCCAGCAGTTCAATCTCTTCCCGCACCTGACGGCCGGCGGCAATGTCATGCTGTCGCAGTCGGTCGTCAAGAAGACGCCGAAGGCAGAGGCTGAAGCGGTCGCCCGCAAGATGCTCGACCGCGTCGGTCTCGGCCACAAGTTCGATGCCTATCCCGACGAGCTTTCCGGCGGCCAGCAGCAGCGTGTCGCGATTGCCCGGGCGCTTGCCATGCAGCCGATCGCGCTGCTGTGCGACGAGATCACCTCCGCGCTCGACCCGGAACTCGTCGCCGAGGTTCTGGCTGTCGTGCGCGAGCTTGCCTCCGAGGGCATGACGTTGCTGATGGTGACGCACGAGATGAAATTCGCCCGCGACGTCTGCAGCCGCGTCGTCTTCATGCACCAGGGCCGCGTCCACGAAATCGGCCCGCCGGAAGAAGTCTTCGCCAACCCGAAGACCGCCGAACTCAAGCAGTTCCTCGGCGTGCATTAGGGGGCGGCCAGATCGCGTGTGCTATCCCGCCGCCTCGATGATCAGTTGGGTAATCTCATCCGGATGGGAGATCAGCGAGAGATGGCTGGCCTTCAGTTCGATGGTCTTGGCTCCCATGCGCTTGGCCATGAAGCGTTCGAGGTCTGGATTGATCGTGCGATCTTCCGTCGAAACGGCATACCAGCTTGGCTTCGAACGCCAAGCCGCCTGGGAGGTCTTGCCCGTAAGGAGAGCCTTGTTGAATGGCTCCTGGATTGCATAAAGCACCTTCGCCCTTGCTTCTGGTAGGTCGCCCGCGAAATCATGCAGGAATGCCGCCTCGCTAAGGTGCCCTTCGTCACCATCGAAAACGATGCCTGCGGAGGCCGGCGGCGTGGGAAATGTCTTGGCCAGTGCGGCATAATCCTCGCCCGCATCCGGCGCCCGCGCTGCGACATAAACGAGTGCCGACACGTTCGGATGCATACCAGCTTCAGTTACGATCATCCCCGCGAAGGAATGCCCGACCAGAACCGTCGGGCCATCCTGCCGTGCCAGCACCCGCTCAACGGAGGATACCGCTTCAGGCAGCGTCGTTAGCGGATTTTGCACGGCCGTGGCATTGAACCGCGCTGCCTGCAGTCGGGCAATCACCTCGGACCAGCACGATCCATCAGCGAACAGCCCATGCGCCAGGACGACGTTGCGCGCCTTCACCGCACCAGAGGGCGCGGCCATGCTGCGGGTTGAGAGAAGAGAAGTGGCCGCGCCGGCAACAAAGGCGGCTGAGAAAGTACGTCTTGTCATCATCATGAGATGGCTTCCTTCTGCGTCGAACAGTTTGAAGGCTTACGTACGACGTGTCTCAAGCGTGGCTGCGAGAGCTTTTCCAGCTCTCCAGCTCGCATTCTTAGAAAGTCGATGCGTATGCAAGATATATGATGTCCCGGTGATGTGTACTCTTTAAACGGAAATGTTTCAATAATTGAATGCGTAACTGTTCCGTGATGACTATTTTGTATGCGGTCACTTTTCCGGTTGTGCATATTCGCGTACAAAGGAGCCCGAAGGGTAAGGAAGATTATGCATGGTCAAGGGATCAGACGCTCGAGATGATGTCGATGATCGGGAGCTCCTGTCTGACCGCATTCGCAACGCGCTGACGGATGAGATCGCTGCGGGCACGCTGGTAGCGGGTGCTTCGCTGGACGAACAGCAGCTTGCCGACCGTTTCGGCGCCTCCCGCACTCCAGTTCGAGAAGCGCTGCGTCAATTGGCGGTCAGCGGGCTCGTCGAGGTTCGCGCACGGCGAGGCGTCGTCGTGGCTCGCTTAACCCCCGAGCGCATCATGGACATGTTTGAGACGTCGGCCGAGATCGAGGCCATGTGCGTGCGGCTTGCGACCTACCGTATGACTCCGCTCGAGCGAAGCCACCTGATCGGACTGCACGACATGTCTGACGAGATTGTCGAGAAAGGTGATTTTGACGCGTATGATGCTTTCAACCGCGAATTCCATGAGACGATCTATCGCGCTACCCACAACGGCTTTCTTGCCGAACAAGCGATAGCGGTGCGCACGAGGCTGAACGCCTTTCGGCGCACGCAACTTCGGCAAGGCGATCGGATGCGTAAATCCCGGGATGAGCACGATGCCATCATGCAGGCGATCGCGGAGGGCGACGGCGAAATGGCATCTCGGCGCATGCGAGCACATATGCTGAACGCTGCCACAGCGCTGCGTCGTTTCATTGAAGCGAACAAGTCGGCATAACATTGCTGACGATAATGCATGCCTGCAACCGCTTCGGCTCTCGGCAGGCAACGAGAGCCGGTCGAGCCTTCCGAGCAACCGGGCGCCTTCAGCTTTTGAAGCGCGCTGCCTCTTCAGACCCACGCGTCGCGTCTCCGGCGCTGTAGGAGTGAGCACCGGCGCCGGCGAGTTTGCCGCCGTCGACGATCAGATATTCCTCGCGGATCGGCTTGCCTTCGAACCAGCATTCGAGAATTTCCCGCGTGCCAGCGGCGTAGCGCGCCTGGGCGGAGAGCGACGAGCCCGAAATATGCGGCGTCATGCCGTGATGCGGCATCGACCGCCAAGGATGGTCCTTCGGTGCGGGCTGCGGGAACCACACGTCGCCGGCATAACCGGCAAGCTGGCCGCTCTCGAGCGCCCGCGCGACGGCATCGCGATTGCAGATCTTGCCGCGCGCCGTGTTCACCAGGTAGGCGCCGCGTTTCATCTTGGCGATCATCGCTTCGTCGAAGAGGTTTTCCGTCTCCGGATGCAGCGGCGCGTTGATCGTGACGACATCGCAGACGGGCACCATCTCAGTTGGCGTCTTGTGGAAGGTAACGCCGAGCTCCTTCTCGACTGCATCGGGAAGCCGGTGGCGGTCGGTATAGTGCAGCTTGACGTCGAACGGCTTCAGCCGGCGAAGCACCGCGCTGCCGATCCGCCCGGCACCCACCGTGCCGATCTCCATGCCCTCGATATCGTAAGAGCGCGCGACGCAGTCGGCGATGTTCCAGCCGCCTTTCACGACCCACTGGTAGGAGGGGATATAGTTTCGCGCGAGGCTGAGGATCATCATGACCACATGTTCGGATACGCTGATTGAGTTGCAGTAGGTCACCTCGGCGACGGTGATGCCGCGGTCCATCGCGGCCTGGAGATCGACATGGTCGGAGCCGATGCCGGCGGTGATCGCCAGCTTCAGCTTGGCCGCCTTGGCGATCCGCTCGGCGGTCAGGTAGGCCGGCCAAAAAGGCTGCGAGATCACGATCTCGGCGTCGGCAAGCTCGCGTTCGAAGACGCTGCCGGGACCGTCCTTGTCCGAGGTCACCACCAGATTGTGCCCCTGGCTTTCGAGAAACTTCCTCAAGCCCAGTTCGCCGGAGACGCTGCCCAACAGGGCGCCCGGCTGAAAATCGATGGCTTTCGGGGTGGGAAGCGTCTGGCCGCCGGGATAGTGTTCGAGTTTCGGCAGGCCATCCCGCGCATAGGCGCTCGGATATCCATCGACCGGATCGTCATAGAGGACGCAAACGACCTTTGCCATATCCATCTCCCTTCATTTGAAAACGAAGAGGGAGGGCCTCGAATTCTTCAAAGCTGCCGGTCAATGCGGACGAACAGCAGGGCAATGTGCTCTGTTGAATGATCTGTGGCCAGCAGGCTCGCTCGCAGCGCTCCCGCGTTCGTAATTGGCACCACTCTGGAAAGGTGGAGGAGCCGGACACGGTTTCAAGTAGAGCCGCCGGGAAGTCACCGCAATCCCCTTGCCCTCTGCCTCGTTCCCTCTATTCTGCCGGCAACGCCATAGGAGGCCACCATATGATCCTGCATTGCGTATTGCTGCGGCTGAAGGCTGCTATGACGGGCGAGGAGAAGCAGGCGTTGCTCGAATCGGTCGTCGCGCTGAAGCAGGTGATCCCGGGCATCCTCGATGTCAGATATGGCCCAAACGTCTCGCCGGAAGGGCTGCATGGCGGCTTCGTCGACGGCTTCGTGGTGACCTTCGAAAATGCCGCGGCGCGGGATGCCTATCTCGTGCATCCCGAGCATGTGGCCGTCGGCGAGCGCATCGTCTCCTCGACGGATGGCGGCCTTGCCGGCCTCCTGGTCTTTGATTTCAATCTCTGAGAGAAGCCGCGGCGCCAATCAGCTCGACTTTGCCATCGCCGCGGCGATCTGGTCGACATTGTAGCGGAACATCTTCTCGTAGGTCGGCGCCGGTCCCTTCGCATCCGAAAGCGATTCGACATAGAGCTCGCCGCCGGGTTCCGCACCTGTTGCCTTGGCGACCTGCCTGACGAGGCGGGGATCGTTCGAGTTTTCGAAGAAATAGCTCTTCACGTGCTCGGCCTTGATCTGCTCGATCAGCTTGGCGACGTCTGCGGCAGACGCCTCCGTTTCGGTTGACATGCCCAGCGGCGCTAGGAAGCTGACATTGTACTCGCGGCCGAAATAGCCGAAGGCGTCGTGGCTCGTCAGCACCTTGCGCCGGTCGTCCGGAACCGTGTCGAATTTGGAATGGGCATAGGCGTCAAGCGCGTCGAGCGTCTTCGTGTAGCGCTCGGCATTCGCCTTGAAGATGCTGGCATCCGCCGGATTGGCGGCCGATAGCGCCTTCTCGATATTGGCGACCCAGACCTTCACGTTGACCGGACTGTTCCAGACGTGGGGATCCGTGACAGTCTCGCCGTCCTCTTCCATCGTGCGGGTCTTGATGCCGTCGGAGACGGTGACCGGCGTTCCCTTGTAGCCGGAAGCGGAAATCAGCCGGTCCATCCAGCCCTCCAGGCCTTCGCCGCTGACGAAGGTCACCTGCGCGGCCTTCAGATGTTTGGCGTCGGCAGGCGACGGCTCGAACTCATGGGGGTCGCCATTCGGGCCGACGAGGCTCGTGACGTTCACGTGGTCGCCGCCGACCTGGCTGACGACATCGGCAAGCACGGTAAAGGAGGCAACCACCTTCAGGGTTTCGGCGGAGGCTGGTACGGACGAAAAGGCGATCAGCGCGGGAAGGGCCGCGGAAAGAAGCAGTTTGCGGGAAATCATCGAAGTCTCCTTGAGTTCAGCCCGTAAGACGCGGGCGGGGAAAGAGGCGCCGGGCAAGGCCCGACGGTGCGAAGAGGATGGAAAGCCCGTAGATTGCCGCCGCCGTCATGATGATGGTCGGGCCGGAGGCGAGCTCGAGATGGTAGGAGGCGATAAGCCCGAGATAGCCGGAGAAGGTGGCGCTGATCACCGCGATCGCCATCATCGACGGCAGGCTGCGCGACCAGAGCTGCGCGATTACCGCCGGCAGCATCATCAATCCGACGGCCATCAGCGTGCCGAGCGCCTGGAAGCTGGCGACGAGGTTGAGCACGACGAGCAGCAGGAAAAGCACATGATAGACCGGTCCCCGGCCGCCGACGGCTTTGAGGAACCCCGGGTCGAAGCATTCGGCCACCAGCGGCCGGTAGATCGCGGCGAGAACGACGAGCGTGATCGAGGTGATCGCGCCGATCTGGACGAGGGAAGGAGCGTCGATCGCCAGAATGGTGCCGAAGAGCACATGCAGCAGGTCGATATTCGATCCGCGCAGCGAAACGATCAGCACGCCGAGCGCCAGCGACGCGAGATAGAAACTTGCGAAGCTGGCATCCTCCTGCAGCACCGTCGTCCGGCTGACGATGCCGGAAAGCAGCGCGACGGAGAGCCCGGCGATAAGGCCGCCGATGCCCATGGCGGTCAGCGACAGCGATCCCGCAACGAGGTAGCCGATCGCCGCACCCGGCAGCACGGCATGGCTCATCGCATCGCCCATCAGGCTCATGCGCCGCAGCATCAGGAAGACGCCGATCGGGCCGGCGCCGAGGCCGAGGCAGAGGCAGGCGACGAGCGCGCGGCGCATGAAACCGTAGTCCGCAAACGGCGCGAGGAAGATGTCGTAGGCCGTCATGCCGCAGGCTCGCAGGCTCTCGCATCCTCGTCCCAGCGCTCGGCCATGGCGCGCGCCTTGAGAAGATTGGCGGGCGACATGACGTCGCCGGTCGGCCCCCAGCCGATCAGCGTCCGCGCGATCAGCAGTGTCTCCGGGAAATGCGCCCGCACCTGGTCGAAGTCGTGAAGCACCGCAATGACGGTTCGCCCGTCGCCGTGCCAGCGCGCGACGATATCGAGCAGATCCTTTGTCGTGCGGGCGTCGATGGCCGTGAACGGCTCGTCGAGCAGGATGAGCTTGGCATCCTGCAGCAGCAACCGGGCAAAAAGCACGCGTTGGAACTGCCCGGCCGACAGCGAACCGATATGGCGTTTCTCGAAACCTTCGAGCCCGACTGCGGAAAGTGCTTCGCGAGCCTTGCCGGTCTCATGCGCCAAGACGCGCCCGAAGGCGCCGCTGCTACGCCAAGCACCGAGCAGCACGGCGTCAAAGACCGAGATCGGAAAGCGCCGGTTGATTTCGGCCGCCTGCGGCAGGTAGCCGAAATCGGTGCGCTGCAGCCTATGGGAAATCCGCCCCTCGGCGGGCCGCAGCTCGCCCATAATGGCTTTCAGAAGCGTCGATTTACCTGCACCGTTCGGCCCGGCGATCGCCGTCAGGCTGCCTGCGAGAATGGAGCCGGAAACGTGATGCACCGCTGGGTGACGATCATAGGCGACGGTCAGGTTGTCGAGGGTGATCAGCGCGCCGCTCATGGCAGGACCATTGCCCAATGGATCGCCGTCCAGAGTGCCCCGACGAGAACGAGCACGCAGGCGACGCGGGTCACAGCAGAGGGCAGGAGCAGACCGGACGCGAAAGGCAATCTTTTCATAGGTGATGCTTCTTAAATGTAATAACATTACACGTTATGCTGTAACGAATATGGCAAATTGACGGCGTTGGCGAGCCGGCCGAAAAACAAAGGCCGGATACGGGCTTTACGGGGGCCTGTTTAACAAAAGGCGCATGCAATTTGCGTCCCGACGACCTCATGAAGGGGCCATAATCTGCCCATGCGTATCTGGTGGCAGGAAGCATCTCCTGCGAGCATTCCTGAAATCATTCAGGTTTAACAATGCGTATCGCCCGAGTTCCGATCTTTGCGTTGGTAACACCATCCACGGCGACGGGCTCAATCTCCGTTCCAGTTTCAGCGTCCAGGAACCGTGTCAGCTTGCCGCCGCCACGGTGCTTGCGTCCCCATGCGCCAATCATGAAGAGCACCGGTAGAAAGTCGCGTCCGGCAGCCGTCAGCACGTATTCTTCCCGCGGGGGCCGCTCCAAGTAGCGCCGCTTTTCCAGCAAACCCTCCTCCGCCAGCATGGCGAGACGACGTGTCAGGATCGTGGGCGCAATGCCGAGACTTTTGCGGAACTCGTCAAAACGAGTGAGGCCTGCGTTCGCGTCCCTGAGGATCAAGATGCTCCACGCGTCGCCGACCAATGCCAGGCCGCGCGCGATTGGGCACGGTTCATTTAAAAGATTCTGATTGTTAATATCATTTTGATAGTGACTTACTCTCGAAATGATACTAAGCTCATAGTGACAGACAGTCCACCCCGTAACAGGAGAATTGAAGTTACATGAGCAATACGGAACGTGGCGTAGCCTTGGTCACAGGCGCATCATCAGGCATTGGGCTGGCAACGGCCAAAGCCCTAAAGCGCGCTGGCTATCGCGTGTTCGGAACCAGCCGGAAAGCGGTAGCCGAAACGGCAGACGGTGTTACGATGTTGATCTGCGATGTGACCGATGACGCTTCTGTAGAGAAGATCGTGGATGAGATTCTAAGCAGAGCTGGACGCATCGATTTGCTCGTCAACAATGCCGGCATTGGCTTGCTCGGCGGCGCCGAGGAATCCTCGCCTGCGCAGGCTCAGGCCTTGTTCAATGTGAATGTCTTCGGCGTTCTCCGCGTGACAAATGCGGTGTTGCCGGTCATGAGACGCCAACGCATGGGCAGAATCATCAATATGAGTTCCATCCTGGGCCTGATTCCGTCTCCCTATAACGCTCTTTACGCGTCGACCAAGCATGCGATCGAAGGATATTCGGAATCGCTCGATCATGAACTGCGCACGTTCGGCATTCGGGTTGTGCTTGTCGAGCCTGGCTTCACCCGCACGTCGTTTGAAGAAAACCTCACTAGGCCTGATCGGTTGCTGCCCATTTACGACACGGTTCGCGCTCAGATGGAGGGGCAAATGCGGAGCGGAGTCGAAACCGGCGACGCCCCCGAAGTTGTGGCAGAAGCCGTCGTGAAAGCCGCCGCTGATCCCGCGCCGAAAAGGCGCTACACCGCGGGAAAACTGGCGGGCCAAGTCAGCCTCATGCGTCGTTTCCTGCCGGAATTCCTGGTCGACAAGAACCTACGAAAATACAATAATTTACCGCTCTGAGGCGGCTGGGTTCGGCCGCCTCTCCACGCCTTCTCTGTGGCTCTCTCTCAGAGCTGCTCTATCATCGTGGCCGCACCTGAGATCGTGGCTTGGCCGGGGCTCTCCTCGACGTTCAGCGATTTCACGACGCCGTCTTCGACGAGCATCGAATAGCGCTTGGAGCGCACCCCGAGGCCGCCGGCGGAAAGGTCAGCGTCCAGGCCGAGCGCCTTGGTGAAGCCGGCGTCCCAGTCGGCGAGAAAGTGGATCTTGCCCATGCCGCCGGACTGCTCGGCCCAGGCGCCCATGACGTGCCAGTCGTTGACGGAGAGAACGGCGATATCGTCGACGCCCTTGGCGAGGATGGAATCGCGGTTTTCGAGATAGCCCGGCAGATGGTTCAGCGAGCAGGTCGGCGTGAAGGCGCCGGGTACGGCGAAAAGCACGACGCGCTTGCCTTTGAAGAGCTGATCCGTCGAAACCTCGACCGGTCCGTCGGCCGTCTTTTCCTTGAATGTGGCGGCAGGAAGCTTATCGCCGATCGCGATGGTCATAGGGTTCTCCTTGGTGTTTATGATTGCGGCGGGGGCAGCCGCGGGGTTGCAGCCGACTATAAAAGCCGGTCAGTCAAAGGCAAGCGGCGTCTCCATGGCGCGGCCGCCGTCGATGATCAGAACGCTCCAGCTTTTGCGGGCGATTTCATAGTTCTTCGGCAGCTTGTCGACGGCAATCGACGTTGAAAAATTCTTTCCGTCGCGCTTGCTCATCAGCTTCCTAGTGAAGACATATCCGCTTGGCCCCGTGAGGATCACCTCCGGCGCGGTGTCGCCGCCGTCGGGCAAGGCAACTTGCAGCCAGAGCTCTTTCATGTCCTCAGAGAACTTGTGGGAGATCACCTTGAACTGCGACGACGGCTTTTCCGGCAGGGAGGCCTCGGCATTCTTGAGGATCGCTTCCTCTTCCGGCCGGGACTGATTGGCGGCAGCGATGGGAAGTGAGAATTCGGCCTGGAACGGAATGCAGATATCCTTGCAGATGCCGATGAACGCGCTCGCCTTCAGTTCGAGCGACCCGGAGGCGTCTTTCGCCGAGAAGGTCAGCGGCAGCGAAACGGGCGCGTCATAGGCGATGTCGTCTATCTTGCCGTCGACGAGATGTTTTGGCACGGGATAGCGGATTGCAGTCAGCGTGATGCCGCTTTCCGGCGCGACCGTGATCTGGGGCGGTATTCCGCTGTTGCCGGGCTCGCGCCAATAGGTGATCCAGCCGGGATTCGGCTCGATCTGCAGCGCACCGCGCATCGTGCCGTCGCGGCCGGGCGGCAGTGCGATCAGCCGCATCCGGCCGCCCTCATTGTCGATCCAGCCGCTCATCTCGGCGCGCGCCGGCCCAAGCGAACCGGCCAGCGCGGCGGCGCAGATCGTGGCGTTCAGAAACTTGCGAAACCCGAGAAAAATAATCGTCATGGAACAACGGTTTATCGAAAATCGCCTTTCGCTGCCAGAAGTTCGGCCATCTAATTCTTCATTTTCAGTTGATTGATCTGCCGCATTGCCCCATGTTTCTTTTATAGGGCTGTTGGCAACGGTCTGGCAGCAGGAGGAAGTATGTCCTTATCCACGCTGAAAAACAGACGGGAACGCGGCTTTTTCGACGGGCAGTTCCTGATTGCCATGCCGGGCATGGAAGATAGCAACTTCTTCCGCACGGTCATCTATATCTGCGCCCATTCCGATGCCGGTGCCATGGGCTTCATCATCAATCGCGCCCAAAGCCTCACCTTCACGGACGTGCTGCTGCATCTCGAAATGGTCAACGACCAGGAGCCGATAGTCCTTCCGGAGCATGCCCGGGACTTCCCGATCCAGACAGGCGGTCCCGTGGAAAGCGGCCGCGGTTTCGTGCTGCATTCCGATGATTATATAAGCGACTCCAGCATCCCGATCAGCGATGATATCTGCCTGACGGCGACGCTCGACATCGTCCGCGCGATTTCCAAGGGCGGCGGGCCGAAGAGGGCCACGATGATGCTCGGTTATTCCTCCTGGGGTGCCGGCCAGCTCGAAATGGAAGTTGCCAGCAACGGCTGGTTGACCTGCGCCGCCAATGAGGCGCTGATCTTCGACCGCAATCTGGACGACAAATACGAGCGCGCTCTCGCAGGCATGGGCATCACGGCCGCCATGCTTTCCGCCGAAGCCGGACATGCGTGATATCTAATCCAGGAACGATTTCGTTGACGTGACGTTTTCTTCCGGCAAGCGTGCCAGATGGCGCGCCGCCGAAATGCCTGTTGCGCCGCGCAACAGGCATTTTGGTTCGTCACCATTCGTCGAGGTAATCATGAGGCTCTTCGCCTGCGATAATTGCGACCAGGTCGTCCACTTCGACAACCGCCATTGCGTCCGCTGCAATCATCGCCTGGGCTTCATGCCGGATGATCTCTGCGTGCACGCGCTCGAGCCGCGCGATGAAATGCAGTGGCAGCTCGTCGCACGTCCGGAGCGCAGGATCCGCTTCTGCGCCAATGCCGGTCTCGATATCTGCAACTGGCTGCTTGCGGATGAGGACCCCCATGATTTTTGCATCGCCTGCCGCCACAACAGACTGGTGCCGAACACCGGAACCCAGGACGGCATCGCCCGCTGGCGCCGCATCAGTCAGGCGCAGCGCCATCTGTTCTATTCGCTGCTGCGCTGGAACCTGCCGCATCCGGATCGCGAGGAAGATCCCGTCGGCGGCCTCGTTTTCGATATCCTCGAAGATACGGTTCAGAACGACGGCAATATCCTCCCCGCGATGACCGGACATGAGGAAGGCCTGATCGCCATCCGTGCGGCGGAAGCCGATGACGCCACCCGCGAACAAGCGCGCACCATGATGAACGAGCCTTACCGCACGCTGCTCGGCCACTTCCGCCATGAGGCCGGCCACTTCGTCTGGAACAAGCTGGTGCGGGACAGGAATGGCTTAGATGCCTTCCGCACCGTCTTCGGCGACGAACGACAGGATTACGGCGCAGCCCTTCAGAACCATTATGCCAGCGGTCCGCCCTTCGGCTGGCAGGAGAGCTTCATCAGCGCCTATGCATCCTCACATCCGTGGGAAGATTTTGCCGAGTGCTTTGCGCACTACCTCCATATCGTTGATACGCTGGAAACGGCCCGCGCCTTCGGCATCGCCATCGATCCCCGCGGCCATGAGGAAATGGCCTCGGAAGTGGATTTCAATCCATACAGGGCGGAAAGCGCTGAACAGCTCGTCAGCGCCTGGGTGCCGCTCAGCGTCGCGATCAACGCCATTCAGCGCAGCATGGGCCAGCCGGATTCCTATCCCTTCGTGCTGTCGCGGGCCGTCGTCGCGAAGCTGGAATATCTGCACAAGCTCATTCAGGTCGCGTCTGCGATGTCGCGGAAGGCTGCGGCGTAGCCCCTCATCCGCCTGCCGGCCCTTCTCCCCGACGGGAAGAAGGGCCATGCGGTTGACGCGGGGACAGGACAGGTGAGGGGTAGTCGCCAGCATTGATTTGAAAGGCCTAAGCCCGCTTCGTCAGTGGAAAACGTTCCTTCAGCAGGCGCAGCACGGAATCGGAGCCCATCGGCGGGCCGAAGAGGTAGCTTTGCCCGTAGCTGCAGCCCATCTTGGCGAGCTCGATGGCATCCTCGTTGGATTCGATGCCTTCGGCGACCACCTGCATCCCCAACTCGCGCGCCATGGAGATGACCGACCTTAGAATGGTCGCCTTCTTGTCGCTGTCATCGCGAACGAGCGCTTTGTCGAGCTTGATCGTGTCGAAGGGGAAGCGGGTAAGATAGGCAAGCGACGAGTAGCCCGTGCCGAAGTCGTCGAGCGCCAGTCCGAGGCCAGCTTCCTTGAGCTTCTGCAGCACGAGCCGTGCCTGTTCCGGATTTTCCATGACCATGGATTCCGTCAGCTCCAGCTTCAGGCGCGACGGCTCGCAATGAGTCTTCGAAAGAACTGAGCGCACGTCGTCATAGAGTTCGTTGTTGAGGAGCTGCACGCTCGACAGGTTGATCGAGACGAAGATCGGCAGCTCGCCGGTCTGGTTCTGCCAGGCCATCAGGTCGCTGGTCGCCTGTTCGAGCGCGAACATGCCGAGCGGACCGATGATGTCCGAGGCCTCGGCTATCGGGATGAATTCGGACGGCGGGATGTTGCCGCGCTTCGGATGCTCCCAGCGCATCAGCGCCTCGAAACCGGCAATCTCGACATCCTCCAGCCGCGCGATCGGCTGGTAGACCATCGAGAGCTCCTTGCGCTCGATGGCGCGGCGGAGATCGGATTCGAGCTGCAGGCGGTCGGCGCCGAAATCGCGGAAGGCGGGGCGGAAGGGTTCGACGCGGTTGCCGCCGGCGCGCTTAGCGCGATACATGGCAAGCTCGGCATCGCTCAGCATTCCGGCTGCGTTTTCCTGCTGGTCTACCCAGGAGGCGAGACCGATCGAGGCCGTCAGAATAATTTCGCGATTGCCGAAATTGATCGGCACCATGATCGCCTTGCTGACGGCATCAGCAAAATCGGCGACCTTCGTCGGATCGCGCTCGGAAACGAGAATGAGACCGAACTGGTCGCCCGCAAGGCGCGCCAGCGTATCCTGCGGCTTCAGCAGACGACGCAGGCGGCGGGTCAGCGCGATCAGAATGTTGTCGCCGGCTGCGACGCCAAGCGAATCGTTCACCAGCTTGTAGCGGTCGATATCGATCACCATCACCGTCGGCCTGAGCGTTTCGCCGCCGGGCGCAAGCGCCAGCACCGATTGCAGGCGGTCGATGAAGAGCTGGCGGTTCGGCAGGCCAGTGAGATTGTCGTGCAGTGCATCATGCAGCAGCCGCTCGACGGAATTCTTCTGCTCGGTGACGTCTACAATCGTGCCGACGCAGCGGATGATCTCGCCGTTCGAGCCGAGCACCGGCCGCGCGCGGATCAGCAGCCAATGGAAATGCCCGTCCTCGGCGCGGATGCGGAACTCGTGGTTCAGCCGTCCGCGACGATGTTCGAGCAGCACGTCCAGCGTCGCGCGGAATCGGTCGCGGTCGTCCGGGTGAAGCCGCGGCAGCCAGTTGCGGGCTGCGCCATGCATGGTCCCCGGCGACAAGCCCAGCTTGATGGAAACATCCGGGATGGTGACGACGCGGTCGCGCGCCACGTCCCAGTCCCACACCATGTCGCCGGAGCCGGTCAGCGCCAGAGACTGGCGTTCGAGATCGGAAAACAGACCCTGCTGAAAGGCGCCGCCCGCAAAGGCGTGCTGCATCACCGTAAAACCGATCAGCAGAACGATGAGGACGAGGCCGCCGCCGAGCGCCGGCTGGATGATGTCGTTGTCGAGCCGGCCGGTAACGGTCAGCCAAGCCCCGAATATCCACACCAGGATCAGCGCCCAGGCAGGCACCAGCAGGATGGCGCGGTCGTAGCGGTTGAAGCCGAGATAGATGATGAGCACGATGCCCATCGTCGCCGTCAGCGCGAAGGAGAGTCGCGCAATACCGGAGGCGATCGACGGATCATAGATCGCGACACCGAAGAGCAAAGCCAGGCCGAGCACCCAGGCAAGCGTCGCATAGCCGAGATGCGTGTGCCAGCGGTTGAGGTTCAGATAGGTGAACAGGAAGATCACGAAACTCGACGCCAGCGCCACTTCCGCGCAGGCGCGCCATATTCGTTGGTCCGCCGAGGCGACGCTGACGAGTTTGCCGAGGAAACCGAAGTCGACGCAGATGTAGCCGAGCACCGCCCAGGCAAGTGCCGCCGTTGCCGGCAGCATCGAGGTTCCCTTGACCACGAAGAGGATCGTCAAGAACACGGCCAGAAGTCCGGCAATCCCGAGCACGATGCCGCGGTAGAGCGTGAAGGCGTTGATTGTGTCCTTGTAGGCGTCCGGCTCCCACAGGTAGATCTGCGGCAGGTCGGGCGTCGCAAGCTCGGCCACGAAGGTGATGACAGCGCCGGGGTTCAGAGTGATGCGGAAGACGTCGGCCTCGTCGCTCGGCTGGCGGTCGAGCGCAAAGCCCTCGCTCGGCGTGATCGCCATGATGCGCTGCGAGCCGAGGTCCGGCCAGAAAAGCTTGGAATTCACGAGGCGGAAATGCGGAGCGACGATGACGCGCTCGAGCTGTTCTTCCGAGACGTTGGCGAGCGCAAAGACGGCCCAGTCGCCCTGGTGGTTTTCGGAGCTGGCACGCACCTCGATGCGCCGGCGGATGCCGTCTGCGCCTGCGGCCGTCGAGACCTGGAAGGCCTCGCCCTGATTGGCATAGATTTCCGTCGTCGCGGTCAAATCGAGCGCGGTGTCGTCGCGGGAAATCTTCACGGGTTCCGCCGCCTGCGCAACGCCTGCAGCCAATGCAAGCATCGACAGGAAAAGAGCTGCGATCACCGCGATCAATCGGCCGGACGGTGATTTGGGCAGCATGCGGTTCGTGGTCATCGGCTGTCGGTTTTCCTGCCTGTATCCGTATCGGTGGCAAGCAGTGAATACATCACGTGGTCATGCCACTGACCGTTTATTTTCAAGTATCCGCGCAGATAGCCTTCCCGCTGAAACCCGGCTTTCTCAAGCAGGCGAATGCTTCGTGCGTTCTCCGGAATACAGGCTGCCTCGATACGGTGCAACTCAAGCCCTGCGAAGATATAGGGTATAACCAACTGAAGTGCGGCGAACATATGGCCTTGGCCGGCATGCTTCTCGCCCATCCAGTAGCCGATCATGCAGCTCTGCGCCGCGCCGCGGCGGATATAGCCGATCGTGATCCCGCCGAGCAGTTCCATGTCTGGTTTTAGGAACAGGAACAGCGGGATCGCCTGGCCGGACGCGTACTCCTGCTTGCCGCGGATGACGCGGGCGCGATAGGCGCCCTCTGTCAGCTCGTCGCGACGCCATGTCGGTTCCCAGGGCTCCAGGAACTTGCGGCTGGCGGAGCGCAGCTTGTGCCACTGGTTGAAATCCTGATAGCGCGGAAGTCTCAGCGCATAGCGGTCGTTCTCGAGCTCCACCGCCTCCGGCTGCCGCGACAGGAATCGAAAAACCGATTTTGGCATCGATCACTCCCGGCAGATGGAACGCGGCTCAGCGGCTTGCAGTTTTCGACTGCGGCAGGGGAGCGGACAGCGAGGCGACGATATCTTCCGTCGGTGCCAGTTGCTCCAGCGGGCCGATTGCCGAAAGCGTCGGCACAGTGTCGAAGAACAGTCGGCCGGCGAGGTCGGTGAGTCGCTCGATGGTGATGCCCTCGAGCCGTTCCATCATTTCCTGATTGGAGATCGGGCCGCCGTAGAGCATCATCTGGCGGGCGATCTGGCCGGCACGGGCGGCAGGGCTTTCCTGTCCCATCAGAAGCTGTGCGCGGATCTGCGCGCGGGCACGCTCGATCTCCTTCTGCTCGATGAAGCCGGCCGACTTATGCAACTCGTCGATGATCACCGGTACGAGTTCAGGAAGGTTCTCGCCGCCGGTTGCGGCATGGATGCCGAAGATGCCGGTGTCGGAAAAGCCCCAGTGGAAGGCATAGATCGAATAGCAGAGGCCGCGGATTTCGCGCACTTCCTGGAAGAGGCGGGAGGACATGCCGCCGCCGAGGATGTTGGCAAGGATCTGCGAACAGTAGAAGTCACGGGCATGATAGGCCTTGCCCTCGAAGCCGAGCAGGATCTGCGCGTCCATCAGGTCGCGCGTCTCGCGCACGCTGCCGCCGATATAGCGGGCGGTCTCGATGACCGGCGGCGCGCTCGGCGCGGTCGGCAGGCTCGCGAAGCGCTGTTCCACCATGCGCACGAATTCGTCGTGATCGACTGCACCGGCGGCAACGACGAACATGCGATCGGTCGTATAGTTGCGGCCGAGATAGTTGCGGATCTGTTGCGGCGAGAAGGAGACGACGGTCTCCGGCGTGCCGAGGATGGCGCGGCCGAGCGTCTGATTGCGATAGGCGGTTTCGGAAAACTTGTCGAAGACCACGTCGTCTGGCGTGTCGTTCGCCGCATTGATCTCCTGCAGGATCACCTGCTTCTCGCGTTCGAGCTCGTCTTCCTCGAAGGCCGATTCGGTCAGGATGTCGGCGAGAATATCGACGGCGAGCGGCACGTAATCCTTCAGCACGCGGGCGTAGTAGGACGTCGTTTCGGTCGAGGTGGCCGCGTTCACTTCGCCGCCCACATCCTCGATTTCCTCGGCGATGTCGCGGGCCGAGCGGCGTGCGGTACCCTTGAAAGCCATGTGTTCGAGCAGGTGGGCTATGCCATGCTCGTCTTCCGTTTCGTTGCGCGAACCCGATTTGATCCAGACGCCCAGAGCGACGCTTTCAAGATGCGGCATGGTCTGGGTTACTACTGTCAGCCCGGATTTGAGCCGGGTGCACTCAACTGTCATTGGCTATCTTTCTGCGCCTGCCGCATCACGTCCGGGCGTGCTTGCCGATAAAACCTTCAACGGCCTTAAGTTCCGGATCGACGACTTGGAAGCGCTCCTCCTTAAGCATCAGTCCAGCAAGCCACGTCGGAAGCGCCGGGTCAATACCGGAGGCGGATTTTACCGCGGCGGGGAATTTTGCCGGGTGCGCGGTCGCAAGCGTCACCATCGGCGTGTTCGGCTTGTCGTGCTTGGCGGCAACGAAGACGCCGATTGCCGAATGCGGGTCGAGAAGGTAGCCGGTTTCGGCGTAGGTATTCTTGATCGTCTGCGCCACCTGCTTCTCGCTGGCGCGGCCGGCGCGGAAGTCCTTCTTGATGGCGGCAAGCGCCTTCGGCGCGATCTCGAAGCCATTCGACTGCTTCAGGCTGTCCATCGCATGGCGCACCTTGGAAGCGTCCCGATCGTAGGCTTCGAAAAGCAGGCGCTCGAAATTCGAGGAAATCTGAATGTCCATCGACGGCGAGGTCGTCGCCTTGACCTTCTTCATGTCGTAGCGGCCGGTCTTCATCGTGCGGGCGAGGATGTCGTTCTCGTTGGTCGCGATCACCAGCTTGCCGATCGGCAGGCCCATGCGTTTGGCCGCATAGCCCGCGAAAATGTCGCCGAAATTGCCGGTCGGTACCGTAAACGAAATCTTACGATCAGGCCCGCCGAGTGTGATCGCCGTCGTGAAGTAATAGACGATCTGGGCCATGATGCGCGCCCAGTTGATCGAGTTGACACCGGAAAGGCGAACCTTGTCGCGGAAGGCGGCGTCGTTGAACATCGCTTTGACGAGATTTTGGCAGTCGTCGAAATTGCCCTTGACCGCCAGCGCATGGACATTGGGAGCCGTCGAGGTCGTCATTTGCCGCTGCTGCACCGGCGAGATCTTGCCGTGCGGGAAGAGGATGAAAATATCGGTGCGCTCGCGGCCGGCGAAGGCGTCGATGGCCGCACCGCCCGTATCGCCCGACGTTGCACCAATGATCGTCGCGCGCTCGCCGCGCTTTTCCAGCGCATAGTCCATCAGGCGTGCCAGAAGCTGCATCGCCACGTCCTTGAAGGCGAGCGTGGTGCCGTGGAAAAGCTCCATGACGAAGCTGTTCGGTCCCGTCTGGACGAGCGGGGCGATCGCCGGATGGCGGAAGGTGCCATAGGCCTCGTCGATCATCGCCCGGAATGTGGCGGCGGGGATTTCGTCGTTCGTAAAGGGCGATAGGATCGCAAACGCGATCTCCTGGTAGCTCTTGCCGCGCAGCGCCCGGATTTCCTTCTTGGAGAAATGCGGCCATTGCCGCGGGACATAGAGGCCGCCGTCGCGCGCAAGACCCGTCAGCAACGCATCGCAAAAGCCGAGAGATGGGGCCTCGCCGCGGGTCGAGATATAGTCCACGTTCTTCATCCTTGACGTTATGGCCGGAGGAAATCCGGATAGAGGATCCAGGCGCCGAAGTTGCAGCAGATCGAAATGTGCGTCAAAACGGTGCTTACCCAATCGATTTTTCTTTGCGCCGCTGATATAGACCATCGCAAACTGTCACGAAAGGCCCTGCAAGCAAGACTTCGGGCCTGCCAGAAACTTTGTAAGAGGGTGGAATAATCGTGTTCGGCAAAGTCTCGCGTCTCATCGTTTCCGTATCAGTGGCCGCTCTGCTTGCAAGCTGCAATTCCCTGGGCGTCGGCGGTGAAAGCAAGTCCGCCGAAGCGCCGGCCCAGCCAAACGGCAATGCCCAGATCATGCCGCTTGCGCCCGCCAATCCGTCTTCCAGCGACAAGCCGATCGGCACGGCGACCAACGTCCAAGGTACTGCGCAGCCGGTCGTGCAGGGCTCCTGCCCGCAGATTTTCATGAAGGATCAGGACGCGATCTTCCGCACCTATGCCAAGGGCAAGACGGGTGACAACAGCCAGATCGTCCATCAGGCGGCAATCGGGGACTACACGCGTCAGTGCACGCTGAACGAACAGAACCTGACGATGACTGTCGTGGCGCAGATCCGCCTGATCGCCGGCCCGGCCGGCGGCCCCGGCCGCGTCACGCTGCCGGTCCGGATCACCGCCTTCGACGGGCAGGATGTGGTCACTTCGGAAGTTGTTCCGTTTACTGCCGAAATTCCGGCAGGGCAGACGGCCGCTCAGGTCCTCTTCCGCAAGGACGGCTTCAAGCTGCCCGTCGGCTCCGGCGCCCTGGTTCGCGTCAATATCGGTTTCGATCAGGGCCCGGCCGCGAAGACCAAGAAGAGCAGCTAAGAGCCGGCCTGTCCCTCTTTTAGAGAACGCCAGCCCATTCCGAAAGAGCATCAACGACGCCCGGCAGATCCTTCATCCGCGAGATGACCGTCTCCGCGCCGGCATCCGTCAGGCGGTCGGCGTGCGAGGAATAGGTATGTGATGCGCCGGTGAAGCCGATGACGCGCATGCCGGCATCGCGTGCCGCATGGATGCCATGGACAGAATCTTCCACGACGACCGTCTTCGACGGCGAGCCTCCCATCGTCTCGGCGCCATGCAGGAAGATGTCCGGCTTCGGCTTGACGCGATCCGGCCCGAGATCTTTTGCGGAAAAGACGTTTGGAGCAAATAGCTTCTTCAGTCCCACCTTGCCGAGCATCATGTCGAGTCGGTGCGCGCTGGAATTCGAGCAGACGCAACGCTTCAGATCAAGGCGCGAGATGGCGAACTCGACGCCGGGAATGGCCTGCACGTCCCGTTCGAGGCGCAGGTCGAGCAGCTTTTCGGATTTGTCGAGCAGCGAGGCGGAAAGCGGAATGCTCGCTTCGCGTTCCACCTGCAGAAGAATGTTCTTCCAGGTCATGCCTGCGAAGCGCTCCGCCATCTCTTCGACGCTGATCGGATAGCCTGCGTCGGTCAGAAGCTTGGACTCCACATCCGCCGCTATGATTTCGGAATCGACCAGAACGCCGTCGCAGTCGAAGATAATGAGGTCGAAGCCGTCCATGTACTCTCATGCCTTGTTGGGGGATGATGCGACTTACACGATGGCCGTCGAAAGCTCAACCGGCACGCCGGCATGGCTGGAATGCGCCGCGCGGGCGGCTCGCGGCTGACGTTTGGCGGCTCAGGCTTCCAGCGGAAAGAGCGACAGGAACTGCTGCTCGCCTTCGGGCGAAAAGATCACCGAGCGGCTTCCCGCCGTCCGCCGCGCCCAGCCCCTGTCGAAGAAAGTCGAAAGCAGCGCCTTGCCGAGACTGCCCGCCAGATGCGCGCGGCGCTCGCTCCAGTCGAGGCAAGAGCGGCAGAGCGGGCGGCGGGACGATTTGAGGCCGGAGACATCTATTCCGATGCATTGCAGCCGGCTCTCGCCTTTCGGGGTGACCGACAATCCTTCGCCGATTGCGTCGATCGCACCCGAAGCCATGAGACTGTCGAGGATGCGCACGCCGTAATCGCCGGCCAGATGGTCGTAGCAGATGCGCGCCTTGCGCAGCGCCGGTTCCTTCGGACCCGGCCGGTGGCGCAGATGTCCGCGGCTGGCGGCGAAACCCATCATGCTCTCGATCAGCAGGGCAGTTGCTTCGTCTGCGAGTGTGAAATAGCGGTGGCGGCCCTGCTTTCGCTGAGTAAGCAGGCCGCCGGTTTCGAGCTTGGCGAGATGCGTGCTCGCCGTCTGAAGGGTGATGCCACCCACTTCCGCAAGCTCGGTCGCCGTCAAGGCCCGGCCGCCCGACAGCGCAGCCAGCATGTTGGCGCGGGCAGGATCGCCGATCAGCGCTCCGATCTGGGCAATATCCGGTCCTTCTTTCATACTTCGATCGTAACCGAAGCATTGTCGTCGCACAATGTGCGAAAACGCCTTTCACAAGCAAAGGAGAAAAGTGATGCTGACCTGCTTCATCCGCTACGAGATCGACCCGTTCAAGAAGGATGCCTTTACCGAGTATGCCCGTGCCTGGGGGCAGGCGATACCGCGCAACGGTGCCGATCTCATCGGCTATTTCGGCCCCCACGAGGGGTCCGCGACGACCGCCTACGGCGTCTACAACATCGAAACCCTCGCCGCCTATGAGGCCTATCGCGCCCGCCTCGCAGCCGATCCGCTCGGCAAGGAGAACTACGAATTCGCCAAACGCGGGCGCTTCATCCTGAAGGAAGACCGCATCTTCCTGAAGAACGTGTCCGTCCCTCATTCTCCGCTGGTGCTGCCATGATCGCCGTCATCTTCGAAGTCGTACCCTATATGGGCGAACGCCACAAATACCTCGACCTCGCGGGCGACTTGCGCGCCGAACTGGAAAAGATTGACGGCTTCATTTCAATCGAACGCTTCGAGAGCCTGACGATGCGCGGCAAGCTGCTATCGCTATCCTTCTGGCGTGACGAGGAGGCGGTCAAAGAGTGGCGCAATCTCGAAGCCCACCGCGCCGCGCAGAAGGCCGGCCGCAACGGCATCTTCGCCGACTACCGCCTGCGCATCGGCCATGTGGTTCGAGACTACGGCATGTTCGAGCGGGCGGAAACGCCGGTCGATAGCCGGCAGGTGCATGCAGCTTAGTCAGGCTTCATCATCCACCTGCCCTTGAATGGCCGCGACAGCGATCCGGATTTCGGGACGTTCATCCACGATGACGCCCCAGATGATCCTGCCGGAAAGGCATGATACTCGCCTCAGCACGCTTCCGATCGCCTTGGCGCTGGGCCTGGGCAATTTCCGGCCGCGCGTTCTTGAGATCGTCCGAATGCCGCGGCTGGCTTTCGAGATGATCTCTATGGCGCGCTCCAGAGCGAGGCAGGATTGTCGTTCCGGCAGTCGGCGAACGGCTTGCCGGCGATTGCCGTCTCGATGATGGCAATTGCCCGAAGAGTGTATGTAGAAAGTGCCAGACCTCGCGGGGGCGTCATAAGACCTGCGAGGCGGAATTTTCGATCCTGTCCTTCGACAGGGGATGAAGGTTGTCCCGTGTCGTGAACATCGACGGGCAGATGCAGCTCGTCTTCTAGGAAGAGTTTGATGCCGATGAGGCCGAGGGCGTTGAAGCGGCTTGCCGGATCGGAGTCGATGAAGAGGTCGAGGTCACTCGCCGGGCCTGTCTCGTCACGCGCGACCGAACCGAACAGGTAGAGCGAAGTTGCACCGAGCGCCCGGATGGCGTCGGCCCGTCGCTTCAGTCTTTCAATGGCTTCGTTTCTCTTCACGAAGGAAGTCTAGCGCGGCGGCGACTTTATTTCCGCGTCCTGCATTTATTTCCCGAAATCATCCACCGGTTCAGGCTTTGGTAACCAACTTGAGTAACCATAACGGCGAGTAAAAGCGTAATGTGTATAAGCGAGTATCCATATGGCGTCAGTTTTTCCGCTTGCCGATCTCAAGACCTCCGCAACACCGGGTTCTTGGATCGACACGATCATCAAGGGTGATTGTGTTGCAGCCCTCGAAGCTTTGCCGACCAATTCCGTCGATGTCATATTCGCTGACCCTCCGTACAATCTCCAGCTCGGCGGCACGCTTCATCGTCCGGACCAGTCGCTTGTCGATGCCGTCGATGACGCGTGGGATCAGTTTGCATCCTTCGAAGTCTACGACGCGTTCACCCGCGCTTGGCTGCTTGCCTGCCGCCGCGTGCTGAAGCCTACCGGCACGATCTGGGTCATCGGCTCCTATCACAATATCTTCCGGGTCGGCGCGACCCTGCAGGACCTGAACTTCTGGATTCTCAACGACATCATCTGGCGCAAGACCAACCCGATGCCGAACTTCAAGGGCCGCCGCTTCCAGAATGCCCATGAGACGATGATCTGGGCGAGCCCCGACGCGAAGGCCAAGAGCTATACCTTCAACTACGATGCGATGAAGGCTGCCAACGACGACGTGCAGATGCGCTCCGACTGGTTGTTCCCGATCTGCAGCGGCGGCGAACGGCTGAAGGGCGACGATGGCAAGAAAGTTCATCCGACGCAGAAGCCGGAGGCGCTGCTCGCCCGTGTCATCATGGCGTCGTCGAAACCCGGCGACATCATACTCGATCCGTTCTTCGGCTCCGGCACCACCGGCGCTGTCGCCAAGCGCCTCGGCCGCCACTTCGTCGGCATCGAGCGCGAACAGGGCTATATCGATGCGGCCTCTGCCCGCATTGCCGCCGTCGAGCCGCTCGGCAAGGCAGAGCTGACCGTCATGACCGGCAAGAAGCAGGAGGTTCGCGTCGCCTTCAATGCACTATTGGAAAGCGGCCTCATCAAACCCGGCCAGGTGCTGACTGATGCCCGCCGCCGCTACAGTGCGATCGTCCGCGCCGACGGCACGGTTGCCTCCGGCGGCGAGGCTGGTTCGATTCATCGTCTCGGCGCGAAAGTGCAGGGGCTCGATGCATGCAACGGATGGACATTCTGGCACTTCGACGACGGGCAATCCCTGCGCCCCATCGACGATTTGCGGTCTGTGATCCGCAGTGATCTGGCGAAGGCGGAATGAGCAGCGGCCTGACCTGATCGAGACTACCTTCTTCCGGTTTTTGTACCTCCAGTTGCGGAAGAAGGCCTACGGCGCCCGGGATCAACACCCCGGGCGCCTTTCTTTTCAACGCCAGTCCGTCACCTTGCCCTTACGCCATAGTCGGCAAGATCGCTGCGCAACTGGTCGGCACCGGTGAAAAGCACGGCGTTCCATCCTGCCGCCCTTGCGCCTTCGACATTCGCAGGCGCGTCGTCGATGAAGATCGTCGCCGCCGGCTCGAGGCTGAAGCTCCTCGTATGCGTTTCATAGATCGCGATATCCGGCTTGATTAAGCCGACATCGCCGGAAACGGTGACGCCGCGCGGTTTCGTCAGGAAGGCAAAGCGCTTCTGCGCCTCGCGGAACGTATCGGATGCGAAGTTCGTCAGCATTGTGACATCGCGGCCCTCCGCAATCAGCGCTTCCATGATCGCGACGCTGTCCTCGTAGGAATGCGGCACCATTTCGTGCCAGTACTTGCGGAAGGCGCGGATATGCTCTTCCCGCGTCGGATGGGCTTCAATCAGAAGAGCTTCGGCATCCGCCCAGGTGCGTCCGCGGTCCTGCTCGACGTTCCAATCATGGGTGCAGACATTGTCGAAAAACCACTTGCGTTCGGCCGCGTCGGGAATGAGGCGGCTGTAGGGAATATTCGGATCGTAGTGGATAAGAACTTTGCCAATATCAAAAACGATATGATGGATTGATGCAGTCATATGTCATCCCTTGGGCATTGCAAACACAAGAGGAATAGCGGTGGCGATCGCCTTTTTCATGATGGTCGGCAGCGCCTGCGCTTCAAGATTTGTAACCGGCTCCCACCATTTGTCATCAGTCTGAATTCGCGATGGGATCGCGGCGCGGTAGATCGAAAGCCGGAGTTCGAAATGCGTGAAGACATGGGTGACGCTGCCGCATGGTTCCCATTGTGCCGGGAAGGGCGCTGCATCCGCGGAAGTTTCCCCATCCGCCCGCGATGTCCAAGCGGTCGTCGGCACCTCCGTCATGCCGCCGAGCAGCCCGCTTGCGATCCGCCGCCGCAGGAGGATTTCGCCGTCAGCGGTCACGGCGACGAACGCTGCGCCGCGCCGGACCGGCCTTTCCTTCTTTGCCGCCTTCACCGGAAACTGCTCGGGATCATGCAGGCGAAGCGCCTCGCACGATCCCCTGAACGGACAGAGCGAACATGCCGGCCGTTTCGGCGTACAGATGGTTGCGCCGAGATCCATCATCGCCTGCGCGAAATCGCCGGGTCTGTCGGCTGGCGTCAAGAGCGCCACCTTCTGCTTCATCAGCGGCTTGCCGGCCGGAAGCGGAGTCGCGATCGCGTAGAGCCTGGAGATCACACGCTCGACATTGCCGTCCATGACGGCAGCCTGCCTGTTGAAAGCGATCGCCGCGACCGCCGCTGCCGTATAGTCGCCGATGCCCGGCAGCGATTTCAGGCCGTCCTCCGTGTCCGGAAAGACGCCGTCATGTTGCGTGGCGACCGCTTCTGCGCATTTCTTGAGATTGCGGGCGCGGGCGTAGTAGCCGAGCCCCGCCCAAGCTGCCATGACATCGTCGTTCGGCGCCTCGGCGAGGTCGCGAACCGTTGGCCAGCGCGCCAGGAAATTCGCAAAATAGGGCTTCACGGCCTGCACGGTCGTCTGCTGCAGCATGACTTCCGAAAGCCAGACGCGATAGGGATCGGCCCTCACGCCACGCGCCGCCATCGGCGGGGAGACGCGCCAGGGCAGGTCGCGGTGATGCCGGTCGTACCAGTCGAGAAGAGGCGTTGCGGAAGGGGCGTCGAGTGTCGTTGATGTCATCATTTGCCGCGGGACGGGGAAGTGCCCTATACTTGGCGGAGCAATGCTGCGCGATCAAGGTGGTAGCGCCGATTGGCGGCGGCATCCGAAGGTTTCGATGAGTTATCCACGTAAAGCTGAAAAGCAGATATCCGAACTGGCGAACGGCCTGATCGACCCGGTGCTTGCAAAACGGGCCGGCATCAACACCGCGCTGCTTGGTTCCTGGGATGAAATTGCCGGCGAGGATTTCGCCGACTGCACACGTCCGGAAAAGATCGCCTGGGCGCGCGGCAATGAAGTCGACACCTATAAACCCGGCGTCCTGACGATTGCCTGCGAAGGCGCGCGCGCTCTGTTTTTGACGCACGCGCAGGGCGAACTCATCCAGCGCATCAACAGCTTCTTCGGCTTTGCTGCCGTCCACCAGATCCGCATCGTCCAGAAGCCCGTTTCGCAAGCGGTAAAGCGCTCCCGCACTCCGCCGCCACTGAAGGGCGAGGCTGCCCGAAAGCTTGAAGACATGATGGAAGGCATCGAGGGCGACAAGCTGCGCGAGGCGGTGAAGCGGCTGGGCACTGCGGTGCTGGGCAAGCGGAGCAGATAACGCACTTTGAAAAACCGTCTTCGTTCGCATTCTTGTATTCGAGAAACGGGTCCCCATCGCTTATAGAATTGAGAAAAGCAGCGTTCAAATACTCAAGCTGTTCCATACTGGCAGAAATACGCCTGCCGCTTTTTGGCAAAACTGAAATTGCAGATGCGGCTCGCAACGTCAGCTTTCGTCCCACCAAGGTCACAATTCTTTGAAGAAAGTTGCCGAAGCGTGCCTTGTTCGCGGCCGCGTGCCGTTATATCGCACATTCAGCCGCCACTCTCGATTAGGGGAACCCATGCTGATCTCTGAAATGCAACTGACGAAACGCCAGCTTCTGAGCGGCATGGCCGCCGCGACCGCGACACTTGCGGTTACCGGCACGGCAAACGCAGCAGCCGAACTTCCGCAGCCGGCTGGTGATGTCGACATGGCGGAAGTGCTGAAGCCCGGCCCGCTGCCAGAAATGGGGCTCGGCAAGGAAGATGCGCCGGTGACCATCGTCGAATATATGTCGATGACCTGCCCGCATTGCGCCCACTTCCACAACACAACCTTCGACGAGATCAAGAAGAAGTACGTGGACACCGGCAAGGCGCGTTTCATCATCCGCGAATTCCCGTTCGATCCGGCCGCTGCAGCAGCCTTCATGCTCGCTCGCTGCAACGCTTCCAAGCCGGAAGAATTGAGCACGCCGGAACAGTATTTTCCGATGGTTTCCATGCTTTTCAAGCAGCAGGAAACCTGGGCCGCCGCTGAAGATCGCCGTGCTGCACTTCTCCAGATGGCCAAACTCGCTGGATTTAGTGAGGATAGTTTTACGAAGTGCTTGACGAACCAGAAGCTTCTGGATGAAGTGAACGCCACGCGGGAAAGGGGCTCCAAGGAGTTCGGCATCGATGCCACGCCGACTTTCCTCATCAACGGGAAGCGTTATTCTGGAGACATGCCGGTTGACACCATGTCGGCCCTCATCGACAGCCTGCTTTGATCCGAACCGTTTCAAGATGACGGGCGGCGGCGAAAGCCGTGCGCCCGTTTTTTGTTCTGCGCGCCGTGAGGGCGCCGCATGAAGTTCAACAAGCTCCGCGTCATCGGCTTCAAATCCTTCGTCGAGCCGACGGAATTCATCATCGAGCGGGGCCTGACCGGCGTTGTCGGGCCGAACGGCTGCGGCAAGTCCAATCTTGTCGAGGCGCTGCGCTGGGTGATGGGCGAGAACTCGTACAAGAACATGCGCGCCTCCGGCATGGACGATGTGATCTTCTCCGGTTCGGGAAACCGCCCGGCGCGCAACACGGCCGAAGTCGCGCTCTATCTCGACAACAGCGAGCGTATGGCGCCCGCCGCGTTCAACGACAGCGACGAAATTCAGGTGACCCGCCGCATCGAGCGCGAACAGGGTTCGATCTATCGAATCAATGGCAAGGAAAGCCGTGCCAAGGACGTGCAGCTTCTCTTCGCCGATGCCTCGACCGGCGCGCGCTCGCCGTCGATGGTCGGGCAGGGGCGTATCGGCGAGCTGATTTCGGCAAAGCCCCAGGCCCGCCGCCAGTTGCTGGAAGAGGCCGCGGGCATTTCCGGCCTGCATTCCCGCCGTCATGAGGCCGAACTGCGGCTGCGCGCCGCCGAAGGCAACCTCGAACGCCTTGATGACGTGACCTCGCAGCTTGAAGGCCAGATCGAGAGCCTGAAGCGCCAGGCGCGTCAGGCGAACCGCTTCAAGACGCTGTCTGCCGAAATCCGTGCGCGCGAAGCCACACTTCTGCATATCCGCTGGGTGCAGGCGAAGGAGGCGGAAGCCGAGGCCGACAGCGCCCTTAACCAGGCGACCGTCGTCGTTGCGGAAAAGGCCCAGATCCAGATGGAGGCCGCAAAGGCTCAAGGGGTGGCCAGCCTGAAGCTTCCGGAGCTCCGCGAGAGCGAGGCGCGTGCCGCCGCTGCCCTCCAGCGGCTGCAGATCGCAAAGTCGCAGCTCGAGGACGACGCAAACCGCATCCTGCGCCGCCGCGACGAACTGACTCGCCGCCTGGCGCAACTCGCCGAGGACATTCAGCGCGAGGAGCGGCTGGTGTCGGACAATGCTGCGATCCTTTCGCGGCTCGATGCCGAGGAGGCGGATATTGCGGAGATATTGGCCGATTCTGGCCGCCATGCCGACGAATTGCGCGAGGCTTTCGAAGGTGCTGCGGCAAAGCTTGCCGACAGCGAGCGCGTTTTCGCGGCGCTGACCGCCGAGCGCGCCGAAGCTGCCGCTGGACGCCATCAGCTGGAACGGGCGATCCGCGATCTAGCAGACCGCAAGATGCGCCTCGAACGGCAGATGAACGAAGCAAACCGCGAGTTCTCCAGTGTGGCTGAAAAGATCACTGCGCTGCCCGATCCCGATGAAAAGCGGGCAGTGGTCGAAGCTGCGGAGATGGCTGTCGCCGAGGCCGAAACGGTGATCCAGGCGGTCGAACAAGCGCTCTCCGCAGCGCGAGAGACCGAAGCGCTTTCACGCGCGCCGGTCGATCAGGCGCGCTCGAAGCTGAATGCGCTGGAAACCGAAGGCCGCACGATCTCGCGCATGCTTGCTGCGGGTGCGGCGGCAGGGCAATTCCCGCCGGTTGCCGATGAGCTCCGCGTCGATCGCGGCTTCGAAACGGCCTTGGGCGCCGCACTCGGCGACGATCTGGAATCGCCCCTTGATGCGAAGGCGCCTGCCCACTGGTCGGGAAATGGTGATGGCACTTCCGATCCCGCACTGCCGGCCGGTGTCGTGCCCTTGCTGAACCATGTCGGCGCGCCGGCTGCACTGACGCGCCGCTTGAAGCAGATTGGCCTCGTCGCCGATGGCGACGTGATGCGGTTGATGAACGACTTGAAGCCCGGCCAGCGCCTGGTGACGAAAGATGGCGCCGTCTACCGCTGGGATGGCCATGTGACCGGCGCCGATGCGCCGAGTGCCGCCGCTTTGCGCCTTGCCCAGAAGAACCGCCTCGGCGAGCTGGAAAGCGAAGTTTCGCTCGCTCGCGATGTTCTGGCTGAAGCGGAGGAGCGGCTTGCCATGGCGAGCGAAGCCATTCGCGGCGAGGAACGCAAGCTCAACGAAGCCCGTGACATGAGCCGCCTTTCAGCCCGTCATCTTGCCGAGGCGCGCGACGCGCTGGCTGCCGCCGAACGCGCCTCCGGCGATCTCATCCGCCGTCGCGACGTGGTTGCGGAAGCCGTCAACCAGCTCCAGTCGCAGCAGGAAGACCTCGCCGTTCAGGAAGAGACCGCGCGCATCGAGCTCGAGGATGCGCCGGATCTCACCGCACTCGACGACCGGCTGCGCATGCAGCAAGCCGAGGTCGCGACCGATCGCGGTCTTGCGGCCGAAGCGCGCGCCCGCCACGAAAGCCTGAACCGCGAGAACGAGGCTCGCCAGCGCCGCATCATTGCGATCGGCCAGGAGCGCGAGACCTGGCGCCAGCGCGCCGCAAGCGCCGAGGATCACATCGCGACCTTGCGCGATCGCGAGGAGGAGGCACGCGAGGAAGCGGCCGAACTCGAAATGGCGCCGGATGAATTCGAGGACAAGCGCCAAGCGCTGCTGAACGAATTGCAGAAAGCAGAAGCCGCCCGCCGTGGGGCCGGCGATCTTCTCGCTGCCGCCGAACTCGTGCAGCGCGAAGCCGATCATAAGGCCGCCACCGCGCTTTCCGAACTTGCCGAAAGCCGCGAGCGCCGGGCCCGCGCCGAAGAGCGCCTCGTCTCTGCGCGCGAGAAGCGGCAGGAGAGCGAAAGCCGAATCCGGGAAGTGCTCAATGTTCCGCCACATGAGGCGTACCGTCTGACAGGCCTGCAGGCTATGCAGTCCGTTCCCGACTTGCGCGAGGTCGAGCGTGAGCTGGAGCGGTTGAAGATGGAGCGCGAGCGCCTCGGAGCCGTGAACCTCCGCGCCGAGGAAGAGCAGAAGGAACTCACCGAAAAGCTCGAGGCGCTGATCAGGGAGCGTGACGACGTCATCGACGCCATCCGCAAGCTACGCGGCGCGATCCAGAGCCTCAACCGCGAGGGCCGCGAACGCCTGATCGCCGCCTTCGACGTCGTCAACGGCCAGTTCCAGCGCCTCTTCACCCATCTTTTCGGTGGCGGCACGGCGGAGCTTCAGCTGATCGAATCCGATGATCCTCTTGAGGCGGGCCTCGAAATCCTCGCCCGCCCGCCCGGCAAGAAGCCGCAGACGATGACACTGCTTTCGGGCGGCGAGCAAGCGCTCACGGCCATGGCCCTGATCTTCGCCGTCTTCCTCACCAATCCGGCGCCAATCTGCGTGCTGGACGAGGTGGATGCGCCGCTGGATGATCACAATGTTGAGCGCTATTGCAATCTGATGGATGAAATGGCGGCCTCGACCGAGACCCGATTCGTGATCATTACTCACAATCCAATCACCATGGCGCGCATGAATCGACTTTTTGGTGTAACGATGGCTGAACAAGGTGTATCGCAGCTTGTTTCCGTCGACTTGCAAACCGCCGAACGCCTTCGCGAAACGGCCTGAAAAATAAGCGCTTTCATAAATACCCAAAAAAGGTCACGTCCCAAAGGGCGCGTTAACCCAATTGGGTGATGCTCTTTTTCCAGAATTGAATTAGAAGTTGTTTCTAGATGGCGGACCTGAGATGCGGGCTTATGCGCATGTTGGATCGACCGGGTGGCATACCGAATAAGGGCAGTCGGATTTTCCCGGTTTAATGTACCCCCCGTCCAGTTTCCTGGCTGGACGGAAACAAGGCTTTGCGGGACGGTTGTTGCAGTCCCGCAAAGCTTTTTTTCTTCCCAATTCCAATCAATCGGTTCGAAACGGCGAGCATCCATTGTGCGGTGCAACATTTCGCCGTATTTGTCGATTTTCATTTCAGGACCAAGGGAATAAGCTGGTCCTGATTTTGATCGGGGGGAAGATGACCAAACTGGTCTATACGTTCGGCAACGGGCAGGCGGAAGGTCGCGCACGGGACCATGACGTTTTGGGCGGTAAGGGCGCCAATCTGGCCGAGATGTGCAGCCTGGGCCTGCCGGTGCCGCCGGGCTTCACCATCGTCGCCGATGCATGCAGCGCTTATTACACGCTCGGCAGACGGATCGATGCCGGCCTGAAAGATGAAATCCGCCGCGGACTGGAGACGATCGAGAAGGCGACTGGCCGGCAGTTCGGCGCAAAGGACCGGCCGCTGCTCTTGTCCGTCCGCTCAGGCGCCCGCATTTCCATGCCGGGCATGATGGATACGGTTCTCAATCTCGGCCTCAACGACGAAACCGTGCAGGCGCTGGGACATGATGCGGGCGACGCCCGGTTTGCCTGGGATAGCTACCGCCGCTTCATCCAGATGTATGCGGATGTCGTCATGGGCCTCGATCACGAAATTTTCGAGGAGATCCTGGAAGACCAGAAGGCGCGTCTCGGCCATGAGCTCGAAACCGAGCTGACAGCCAGTGACTGGCAGCATGTCGTTTCGCTGTATAAGGAGCTGATCGAGGAGGAACTCGGCGAGGAATTCCCGCAGGATCCCGAAGAGCAGCTCTGGGGTGCCATCGGTGCCGTCTTCGCAAGCTGGATGAGCGCGCGCGCCGTCACCTATCGCCAGCTCCACAACATTCCGGGAGGCTGGGGCACGGCCGTCAACGTCCAGGCCATGGTCTTCGGCAATCTCGGCAATGCGTCGGCAACCGGCGTCGCCTTTACGCGCAACCCCTCGACCGGCGAAAGGTCGCTCTACGGCGAATTCCTTGTCAATGCGCAAGGCGAAGACGTGGTCGCCGGCATCCGCACGCCCCAAAGCATTACGGAGGAGGGACGCATCAACTCCGGTTCCGACCGTCCATCGCTGGAAAAGCTGATGCCAGAGGCTTTCGAGGAACTCACCCATATCTGCACCGAGCTCGAAGCGCACTACCGCGACATGCAGGACATCGAATTCACCATCGAGCGCGGCAAGCTCTGGATGCTGCAGACGCGCTCCGGCAAGCGCTCGACAAAGGCGGCGATGAAGATCGCCGTCGATATGGTGGATGAAAAGCTGATCACCGAAGAGCAGGCGGTGCTGCGCATCGAGCCGTCAACGCTCGACCAGCTTCTGCACCCGACGATCGATCCGCGCGTAGACCGCCAGGTGATAGGCACCGGATTGCCGGCTTCGCCGGGGGCTGCGACCGGCGCGATCGTCTTCACCGCGGAAGAGGCGGTCGAGGCGGAGGAGGAGGGCCGCAAGGTCATTTTGCTCCGCGTCGAAACGAGCCCGGAGGATATCCACGGCATGCATGCCGCAGAAGGTATCCTCACCACGCGCGGCGGTATGACCAGCCACGCCGCGGTGGTCGCCCGCGGCATGGGCGTCCCTTGCGTGGTCGGCGCCGGAACTATGCGCATCGATCTCCGCAACGAGCGCCTTATCGGTGTTGGGGTGACGCTGAAAAAGGGCGACATCATCACCATCGATGGCTCGGCCGGGCAGGTGCTGAGGGGCGAGGTTCCGATGATCCAGCCGGAGCTTTCCGGGGATTTCGGCCGCATCATGGGCTGGGCCGACAGGCTCCGCCGCATGACGGTGCGCACCAATGCCGATACCCCCGCCGACGCGCGCGCTGCGCGTGCCTTCGGCGCGGAAGGTATCGGCCTTTGCCGCACCGAACACATGTTCTTCGAAGGCGAGCGCATCCATGTCATGCGTGAGATGATCCTTGCCGAAGACGAGAAGGGCAGGCGTGCCGCGCTCGACAAGCTGCTGCCAATGCAGCGGTTGGATTTCACCGGCCTCTTCACCGTCATGCACGGCCTGCCGGTGACGATCCGCTTGCTCGATCCGCCGCTCCACGAATTCCTGCCGAAGACCGAGGAAGAGGTCGTGGATGTCGCGGCTGCCATGGGCATGGAGGCGGCCGCACTCCGCCAGCGTGTCGATGCGCTGCACGAATTCAACCCGATGCTCGGCCACCGCGGCTGCCGGCTTGCCATTTCCCATCCCGAAATCGTCGAAATGCAGGCGCGCGCCATTTTCGAGGCGGCTATTGCCGCCGCGCAGGAAACGGGGGCGGCCGTCGTCCCGGAAATCATGGTGCCGCTCGTCGGCCTTCGTTCGGAATTGGATTATGTCAAGGAACGGATCGACGCGGTTGCCGGGGAGGTGATGACCGAGGCTGGCATGAAGATCGATTATCTCGTCGGCACGATGATCGAGTTGCCGCGGGCAGCCCTGCGCGCGCACAAGATCGCCGAGGCCGCCGAGTTCTTCTCCTTCGGCACCAACGACTTGACGCAGACGACCTTCGGCATTTCGCGCGACGATGCCTCCGCCTTCCTCCCGACTTACCAGCGCAAGGGGATCATCGAGCACGATCCTTTCATCTCGCTGGATTTCGACGGCGTCGGCGAGTTGATCAGCATCGCTGCAGAACGCGGCAGGCGCACACGCAACGACATGAAGCTCGGCATCTGCGGCGAGCACGGCGGCGATCCCGCCTCGATCCATTTCTGTGAGACAATCGGCCTCGATTATGTCTCCTGTTCGCCGTTTCGCGTGCCGATTGCCCGGCTCGCGGCAGCTCAGGCGGTCATCAGCAACGGTCAGCGGCGGTAATAGCGCGGATAGTAGATCGGCCGGGTGAAGTCGTCGAAGTTTTCATCTGCCTGCGCGCGAAATGCCCGCGCGTCGGCGCGCCTGTCGAGATCAATGCGCTGCAGGCAGGTGGCAAACGCGTCGGTGCCGCGCCTGAAGCCGTAGCTGAGGCATCGCCGCTCGTCGGCAGCCCGCTGTTCTTCCGGCGTGAGAGTCTGGCAGGCCGAAAGGCTGATCGCGATGGCGGCGAGGGACAGGGAAAGAGCGGAAAGACGCATAGCACATTCTCCGATGCATGAACCGGGTCGCCAGACAAGAGGCGATTTGCCGGCTCACGTCAACAAACATCGGAAAACGCGGCTGAGTTCAGATTCGTTCCAGCACCTCGATGAAGGCATCGGCGAACTGCACGAGATGTGCGGTCTCCTGATCCGGCGCCTGCACGCGGATTTCCGAGCCATTGGTATCGAGAACGGCAAGCACGACACGCATTTTGGTGCTCGCCGACGGGATGCGCAGAACCGCGATGCGCCGGCAATCCTCGATGAGCCCGGCTGCCGGAAGATCGAACAGGAATTCGCCGTTTGCATTGGCGGCAGCCGCGCGCACGGCCTCGCAGAAGCCCTCTTCGCCGCCGTCGTAGCCTTCGAGCGAAAGCTCGAGCTCAAGAAGCTCCATCGGCAGGAAGGACTCGGATGGATCGCTTGCGCCAAGCGATGATGCCTGTGGTCTTTCGGTTGTTTCCGATGAAAGCATCACTCTTCTCCTGATCCTTCCCGTTATCGGCAAATCCGCCGGAGCCGTCTTTTTAGTGACATATCAGATGTTACTTATTAAAGCCACCACCGCCTTTTGGTGGATTGCGGCCCCTGCGCGGAGACAACAGTTTCAATTTAGGCGAATCTTGCCATAAACAAGTGTGGGTGCTTCTTGCGCCCTCGCAGGCGGTTTGCGCCCGCGAATAACCGGTAAGTTTGATGGCCATCCGCTTTGACCGCCCCGTTTCCAATTCGGCCCGCTTTGCGCGGCGCTTCGGGGCGTTTGCATTGGTCCTCTGGGTCGCGGTGCTGGTCGCGCACCGGTTCGGCGGGCTTGCCACGCCCTATCTCGTGCTCCTGCTGCTTGTCTCCATCGGCTTTGCGCTGCTTGCCGCCATGCTTGCGGCCGTCGGTCTCAGAAGCCTCTGGGCGACCGGAGCGGAAGGCGGCCTCGATGCGTTGAAAGCGCTGATCTTTGCGATCCTTCCCTTGGGTTTCGGCGGTTTTATCGCTGAGCGCTATTTCACGCTGCCGGCCATCTATGACGTGTCGACGGATGTCGTTTCAGCGCCAGACTGGCTTTCGTCGCCACATGCCGATCAGATCTGGATGAAACGCAATCCCGACGTGTCGCCGCAGGAGCGCGAACAGCAGCTCCTCGCTTATCCGGAACTGACCGGCCGGCGTTATGAAGGCGCGATCGACCGCGTGCTCGAAGCGGTCAGGAAAGTGGCGAAGCTGGATGGCATCACGATCACCGGAAGTGCCGGCGAAGGCGAACCGGTCCGCGATCTCGAGGATGCGCCGGCAAGGCCCGAGCCCGATGGCGATGCCGTCGCCGAAGCGCCCGATCAGGTTCCCGTTCCCACGCCGAGGCCCTATGAGGATGATGTCGCAAAGCTTATTCGCGACGCAAACGGCGTGACGCTTCAGGGCGAAACCCGCACGCTCATCACCGGCCTGCACTTCGACGTCGTCATCCGGCTGCGCGAAGAAGCCGAAACCACTTTCGTCGACATCCGCGTCGCCTCCCGCTACGGCCAGCACGACCTCGGCCTCAGCACCGAAATCGCCGACCATTATCTCGAAGCCCTCGATATGGAATTGCTGGGCATTGCGGGGTAAGACGAAGGCTCAACCGCCTTCTTCTTCCAGCCATCCGGCATACCTCACGATCAGCCCGGTCAGCGGCCCGCCGACCTCCACATGAAAATGGAACCGGCTTTCGCGCTCCTCCTCGTAGATATCGCCGCCGGGCGCTAGCACCAAAGGCAGGGGGATGCCGAAAAATCGCCAGCCGCGAACGACGAAACGGAGCTTGGCGCCATCCGGGACCACAGCCATGAGAATCCGGAAAGGCCCGAAATCTTCAGCGAGCAGATGCGCATCGCGCCCATGGCCCTCCAGTTGTACGCTGCGAAACTCTGCACCGCCGAAATCGCGTGTCCAGAACTCTATTCTGCCTTTGGTGGTGAAACATACGCGGACCGCAACATCATCCTGCGCTTTCGGAAAGCCCACGGCGGCAGCGATGATCGAGGCCAGGAAGCCGGTCCCGCGCTCCACGCGTGCACGGCCGGAGAGCCTGTGCCCGCCTTCGCTTGTGTCATGCGTCGCGGCAATTGCACGGGGCAGCCGTTCCCAGGCCGAGCCGAGCAGGCGCCGGTAGAGAGGCAGGTCCACCTCTCCCGGCCGAACGTGGCGCGTGCCGCTGTGGATGGCGAAACGCTCGAAGCATCTTTCGAACGCTTCAAGAAGAAATTCGCCGGCCGCCGACCGCGCACCATCGGCCGGTCGATTGCCATTCGCCAGCTTTCGGATCATGGCCTCCAGCCCGGTGACAGGGATGAACGGCCCGTCATCGCCTTCCGCGACCAGATGCCAGCTTGCTTCGAGCGGCTGGCCGGCCCGATCCGATCCCGAGGCGCGGACGAACATGCCGCCCCTGTGTTCGCCGGAGGCGAGGAGCTTGCTTGCCCGATGCATCAACGGGGCAAATGGCAGTAGGGAGGGAAGAAGCTTGAGCCGCACCAGTTGCGCCGTTGCGGCCAGCAGCCGTTGCAAGCACTGCGGCTTTGTTGCCGCACCGGTGAATATTGATGACAGGCCTTCGAACCGCTGAGGCAGAAGATCGAGGTCCGGTGCGTCAACCAGTCTGAAACGTCCGCTTTTGAGCGGGATGCATCCCGGCGGTGCGACCGTCACCCGATGCCATTCGATCAGCCCAAGGCCGGTCGCGGAAATGCCGTTGCGAAGGACCGGCACGGGCTTTCCGGCATAGCTCGCAATCGCCCGGATGACGTTGGGGCCGATGTCGGCATGCGGCGAGGGCGCGATACCCGATGAAACATGGTCGATCCGCGAAAAATCCTGTGCCAGACGGTCGAGCGCGGCAAAGGAGAGAGCCGGAAAGCTGCTCAGCCCCGACAGAACGAATACGCCTGCCGCCCGCGCTTTCGCGTCGAGCTCTGCGATCCCGCGGACGAATTCGCGGCTGTCTGCCAGATCGGCGTAGTCGATGCCGAGAGATATGCAGGCTCTCGGCACGCGATAGGTGTCGCCGCCCATCGTCTGAAACGGTCCGGAAGCGTCTACGGTCACGGCGGGCGCGACCGCTGACAGCTGCTTGTAAACATCGCCGTTGCGGTCGAACTCCACCGGCTCCTTGCCGGCTTTGCCGCCCAGGCTGGACACGAAAGCAACCGCCTTGGCAAGCGAACGTCCTCCAATCAGCAGGCAGAAGCGCTCGTCGTCGCAAAGAAGCTGCGACAGCCTGGCGCCGAAGGTGCCATAGCCGCCGATGATGAGAATGCGAAGTGCTGCACCGCTCATCCCAGGAAGCGGCTCCGTTCCTCGGGCGAAGGCACATAGCAGGTTGTCCGGCGCCCGGCGATCTTCAGGCGGTTTCTGGCGACGAACTCATAGAGCCGGTCGGCAAACGGGCGCGGCAGGATGTAAAGGATACTGACGAGCGACCAGGGAAAGCCGAGCCGGGCAATCATGCGGATCGAACCCTCGGATTTGAAATGCGCGCGGCCGTCTTCGAGCAGGATATTCGTCTCGTAGTGCCGCTCATCCAGGCCGTAGTGCCGGTAAAGTGCCGTGCCGAGCGGCGATTGCGCGGCAAGGAAGCGGTAACGCCCGGCCTTGTCGTGCTTCAGCGCAAATTTCACCCAGCGGGAGCAGAAGACGCATTCGCCGTCGAAGATGATGAGCGGCTTGTCGTCCGGAAAGGCCGGAACAGCGGCATCGCTCCGATAGCTATAGTCATTCCGTCTCATCGTCCCTCTCCAGCAGACAGTCGATACGCCCCGAAGAGCGAAGGCGGTCCGTCCGCCTGCACGATGCCGCGTTCCACCAAGTCCTCGATATGCGCGAAGACGGAGAGTGCCGCCGCGCCGTGCAGCCTGGGGTCTGTGTCGCGGTAGATCACCTTCACCATGTCGGGGATCAGCCGGTCGCCCGCCTTAATCCGCTCCACGACGGCGCGCTCGCGCATGCGCCGGTGCGTCTTCAGCGCCCGCATGAAGGAGACGGGACGTTTCACCGGCCCGCCATGGCCCGGTAAAAGCAGGTGGTCGCGGCGTGCTATAAGCTTGTCGAGCGAGGCCATGTAATCGGCCATCGAGCCATCCGGCGGCGCAACGATGGAGGTCGCCCAGGCCATGACATGGTCGCCAGAAAAGAGGATGCCGGTGCCTTCGAGCGCGAAAGTCGCGTGGTTTGCGGCGTGTCCCGGTGTCAGCACCGCCGTCAGCGCCCAGCCGTCACCCTTGATGGTCTCGCCGTCGCCAACCGAGATATCCGGCACGAAACGCGTATCGGAGCTTTCGGCAAAGGGATTGACCTCGCCGTCATAGAGCGGCCTTGCTGCGCGGTGCATACCTTCGCCGACGGTGATGGCGCCTGTCTCTTTCTGCAACTTCGCGGCAAGCGGCGAGTGGTCGCGATGCGTATGGGTGATGACTATATGCGTGACCGTCCGGCCGTTGAGCGCCTTGATCAGTGCCTCAAAATGCGCCTCGTTCTCAGGCCCCGGATCGATGACGGCGACGGATGAGGTACCGACGATGTAGCTGTTGGTGCCGTGGAAGGTGAAAGGGCTCGGATTGTTGGCCGTGATGCGCTGGACCCCCGGCGCAACGTCCACCGCGCGGCCATAGTGAGGCTCGAAGGCAAGATCGAATGTCGGGCTGGGCATGGTTTACTTGTATTCTATCTCGATAAAGGACATCGGCTCGCTTCCGGCATTGACGACATTGTGCTCCGCGCCCGCCTCGCGCCGGTAGGCAGCACCCTTGGCCACGTCGACGCGCCGGCTGCCATTCCGATCCTCGAGCAGGAATTTGCAATCAGTCATCGGCACGACGACATAGCCGAGCCCGTGGGTATGCACGCCGGTATCCGCGCCCGGCTCGAAATCCCAGCGCGTGATGCGCACCACGGCATCGTCGAGAAGAAGCGTCGCAAGGGCAGGCGGGCGGGCACGGTACTGGCTCATCATCTCTCCTGAGACTTTGATCGGGCGAACCAAGACGTAGCACGGCGCAGGAAGAAGCGCACAGAAATATGCCGGAAGCGCAAGTTAGTGATTGTGAGGCGGCCGGACCTTTGCTAATCAGGCCTCGCTTCCGGCAAAGCGGGTTTCCGCTCTCAAGCTGTGGTGGGGCGTCGCCAAGCGGTAAGGCACCGGTTTTTGGTACCGGCATTCCCAGGTTCGAATCCTGGCGCCCCAGCCAAGACTGTTCGGGGTCCATACCGGACACATAGGTTACGGTTTATTCCTGAGACATAGTGGACTGCACCCATTTGGTGAGACAGCAACCGGTAACAGTTCTCCCGGCCGTGAATTGCGTCTGGTGTCTCTTGCCGCTGTTGCAAGAGCTTTTGCCACTGATAAAGGCTCTTGCGCGAAATCCCCAACGCGAGCAAGCTTGCTGACATTGGCGCCTGCCTGAACCGCTGCCAGCTTAACCTCGCGACTAAACCGCTGCCCAGGATCGTCCGTCCTCATTAGTTCTCCTAACGGAGAACTGTTACCATGCTTTTGTCTCAAAATCGGGGAGCACTACAGTTTGGACGTTGTTCCAGTCTGCATGTCTCGTCGTCGAAATAGCCAATGAAAGAAAAGGCAACCTGCAGGCTGCCTTCTCCGCACTGATACTGGCCGCGAAACTCGGCTACTGAGCCGTTTCCGGCGCCAGAAACTCCGCACAATAGGACTTGCTGTTTTCGCCCGGGATGTCGCCGACTGTGCGGATGGAGCGGATGGTGTAGCTGGAATCGGCGGTGACTTCGGCCTGGCAGCGGAGATAGAGCGTGCGGGCGGCAGCGATCTGCTTGCCGCGCTTGCCGTTTTCGCCTTCGGCATATTTCGCCGGGACGCGGATCCTCTTGTAGCCGCCCTTCCAAGTATAGACGGTGGCCGAGCCGTTTTCGGTATCTGCGATCGGCGGGCCGTAGGCGGCGAAGAACTTGCCGGCCGACTGGCCGGTCCAGCGTGCGGAAATCGGATCGCCTGCAGAAGGAATGGTCGTGCAGCCGGCAAGCGCAATGGCAAGCCCGACCGCGGCAGTGGTGCGGAGTTTCATCTAATCGTCCCTGAATTTGTCGCGCATTCGACGGCGGGAATCGCTGACTGCCAACGGTTTCCGCTTGTCCCGTGGAGCGCTTTAGCGCGGAACCCGGCAAAAGAAAATTGCCCTGTCTTCGCGATGGCGAAATTTGCCGCGAGTGTGGCTTTTTGTTGCAGTTTTAGGCTGCGCCAGGCCCTGTCACCCCTCTGTCAAAAATGCGCCGGGTTTTGAAATTTGGTGCTTGCGCAATAAGATGGGCCGGTCTATAGAGGCGCCGCTGGTCACGGAGTGTAGCGCAGTCTGGTAGCGCACCACGTTCGGGACGTGGGGGTCGAGTGTTCGAATCACTCCACTCCGACCAGTCGATTTTCCCGAATTTCCCTGATCCCCGGCGAGTATTTGCGCCGCACACTGCGTGCAGCGATCCGTTTGCGCCAGATGCGTAACGCGCGCCTCGACACGGCAAGAAAAAGGGGCCGTCCGGCCCCATCTTCAGTCTCAGATATCGCTTGCGGCGTTTTTCCAGAGTTCCGCCGCTTCCGCTGCGGTCATCCGGTGCACATGCGCCTCGTCGCGGCGGGTTGCGAAGATCTCGCTCGCCATAATCTGCTCGGCGAGGTCGGCGGGAAGCGAGAGGATGACGCGCGCGTCACCGGTGTGAAGTCCGCCGAGTTCCGAGCGCTTGCCGGTCACCATGCCGCCGGCGACCGTATTGTTGGTGTCCGGGTCGATGAGGATGAAGGAGCCGGAGGAGCGGTTCTGCTCATAAGGATCGAAGATCGCCGCTTCATCGAAGGCGAGGCGCACTTTGCCGATGGCATTCATGTAAAGCCGCTCGGCCACGTTCCAGGCGCCGGTCTTCAGCTCCAACTGGCTGAGGGGCTGCACCTGGACCCGCTGGCGGCGGCTGCCGCTCTTCAGCCAGTAGCGCTTACCGGCCTCGATGCCTTCCGGCTGCAGCGCCACGATCTGCGCGTCGAAGGCAAGGCCGACCTGCGGCTGGCTGTCGATCGAGACGATCATGTCGCCGCGCGCGACGTCCACCTGTCGGTCGAGCACGAGGGTGATTGCGTCGCCCGCGACGGCCGCGTTGCGCACGAGGTCGAAGGTGACGATCTTGGAAACATTGGCGACCATGCCCGATGGCAGGATCATGACGCTGTCGCCCGGCTTCACCGAACCGCCGGCAACGGTGCCTTGATAGCCACGGAAGCTTTCGCCGGGACGCGACACGCGCTGCACCGAGAGACGGAAGCCGACGGTCTGCGACGAGCGCACCGTGGCAAGCTCCAGCGTCTCGACCAGCGTCGGTCCCGAGTACCAGGGCATGGCGGCCTGGCCGGAATAGACGACGTTTTCACCCTTCAGCGCCGACATCGGGATCGCGGTGATCTGCTTGACGCCGAGCGACAGGGCAAATTCCTTGAACTCGTGCGTGATCTTCTCGAATCCGGCGCGGTCGTAGCCGGTCAGGTCGATCTTGTTGACGGCAAGCACGAACTGCTTGATGCCGAGCAGCGAGGCGATCGTCGCGTGGCGTCGCGTCTGCTCGAGGATGCCGGCGCGGGCATCGACGAGCAGCACGGCAAGATCGGCGGTCGAAGCGCCGGTTGCCATGTTACGGGTGTACTGTTCGTGGCCGGGCGTGTCGGCGACGATGAAGGCGCGCCTGTCGGTCTGGAAATAGCGATAGGCGACATCGATGGTGATGCCCTGTTCGCGCTCCGCCTGCAGGCCGTCCAGAAGCAGTGCGAAGTCGGGCAGGCCGAGATCGTTTTGCTTGCCGGTGGAATCGCGCTGGAGCGTCGCCGCCTGGTCTTCCTTGACGGCCTTGGTGTCCCAGAGCAACCGGCCGATCAGCGTGGATTTGCCGTCGTCGACGCTGCCGCAGGTGATGAGGCGCAACGGCCGCGTGTCGCGCGTGGCCTTCAGCGGCTCGGCGGCAGGCAAGGCGATGGCGGTTGCAGGTGCTGCTGCAGTCATCTCAGAAATATCCTTCACGCTTCTTCTTTTCCATGGAGCCGGACTGGTCGCGGTCGATGGCGCGGCCCTGGCGCTCGGAAACGGTTGCGATTTCCAGCTCCGCTATGACGTCTTCAAGGGTGGTGGCGGTGGAGCGGATGGCACCCGTCAGCGGGAAATCGCCAAGGGTGCGGAAACGGATCATGCCTTCCTGGCGGACTTCGCCGGGAAGGAGTTCCAACCGCGGGTCTTCCGCAAGGATCATCATGCCGTCGCGCTCAACGTAGGGGCGCTTCTTCGCATAGTAGAGCGGCACCAGCGGAATGTCTTCGGCCTGGATGTAGCGCCAGATATCGACTTCGGTCCAGTTCGACAGCGGGAAGGCGCGCACGCTCTCGCCCTTGCGGATCTGGCCGTTGTAGATGTTCCAGAGCTCGGGCCGCTGGTTGCGCGGATCCCAGCGGTGGTCCGGCGTGCGGAAGGAATAGATGCGTTCCTTGGCGCGGCTTGCCTCCTCGTCGCGGCGCGCGCCGCCGAAGGCTGCGTCGAACTGTCCGGCGTCGAGCGCTTGGCGCAGCCCCTCGGTCTTCATGATGTCGGTGAAGGTCGCGGAGCCGTGGCTGAAGGGTGTGATTCCTTCTGCGGCGCCGCGCGGATTGATGTGCTCGACCAGGTCCAGGTCATACTTCTTCGCGGTCTCGTCGCGAAAGGCGATCATCTCCTGGAATTTCCAGCCGGTGTTCACATGCAGCAGCGGGAAGGGCACGCGGCCCGGATAAAAAGCCTTACGTGCCAGATGCAGCAGCACCGACGAGTCCTTTCCGATCGAATAGAGCATCACCGGACGCTCGAATTCGGCCGCAACCTCGCGGAAGATATGGATGGACTCGTTTTCCAGAGCCTTCAGGTGCGGATCGAGCGGCGGCTTGGCGCTCTGTGGATTGTTGAGTTCCGTATCCGGACGGCTATCGGGCATTTCCTACTCCAGACTTTCGATCATTGGCAAGGAGGCATTTGCCCCTCACCCCAATGCCGCGCTCGGCGGCTCGTTTTCCGTCCCCTCGCCCCGCTTGCGGGGAGAGGGCTAGGGGTGAGGGGCCATGCAGTCCGGCCCGTCAAACTCACCTACCTGGCTATCGTGCTGCAACCGCTGTCGCCTCTTCGCCGACATGCAGGCCGCATTCGCGCTTTTCATCCTGTTCCCACCACCAGCGGCCGGCGCGCTCCGGCTCGCCGGGCTTGATGGCGCGCGTGCACGGCTCGCAGCCGATAGAAGGGTAGCCGCGGGCATGCAGCGGATTAACCGGCACGCTATTGTCGGCGACGTAGGACTTGATTGTCTCGATATCCCAGTCGGCAAGCGGATTGATCTTCAGGAGGTGCCGTTCGGCGTCATATTCCGCAAAAGGCGTTTCCGCGCGGTTGGCGGACTGACCGCGGCGCAGCCCGGTGATCCAGATCGTTGCGCCTGCCAGCGCCCGCGCAAGCGGCTTCAGCTTGCGCACGCCACAACAGGCATGCCTGGCTTCGACGCTCTCGTAAAAGCCGTTCATGCCGTATTTCGCCGCATAGGCGTCGATATCGGCCTGCTCTGGCTCGTAGCGGGTGATGTGGATGTCGTACTGGCTTTCGGTTTCGTCGATCAGCGCCAGCGTCTCGGGGAAGAGGCGGCCGGTCTGCAGCGTTACGACGTCGATCGGTAGGCGATGATTGCCGATTTCGGCGGTGATCACCTGGTCTTCGATACCAAGCGATGTCGTGAAGACGACTCTTACGTCTAGGCCGGCGACAAACGACAGACGTTCGGCCAGGCTCAAGGTCGCAAGTTTCGCATTCAGCGTTTCCGCTTCTTCGATGATATTGACAACAGTCATGGGAAACCCTGTCCTCGATGTTGGCCGGAGTATCGCAGCTTGAGGGCAGATCGCACAGAAAAACGGATTTCGAAAGCGGCGCATACGGGAGCAAATATCTCTCCGAAGCCGCTGCAATGCAGAAAAGCAGCCGCGTCAGGCCAGCAATCTGTCGAGGCTGTTTTAATCTCTATAAAATTAGTAGGGTTACACGCTGCCTGTCAATTCGAAATCTGAAGTGATGTCGAAAAAGATGCAGGAAGCGCAATTCCAGCGTAGAATTCTGTCCGTTGGCCGGGCAAGAAAAACAAGGCCAAAATGCTTGTCTTCCAAGGCTTTCGCGGGCGCGTTCAAATTCCGTTCATGCTGGCTGTGCAATAGGTGATAGGTAAGCTTGTGAAGTGGTGCGGCACGTCGCATCGCTCGTGTGTGTGACGGTCCAAAATGATTACGCAGAAAGCAAAATACGCGCTCCGGGCGCTGACGGTACTGGCGGAAGCCGATGCCGGCGAGCCCGTCATGATTTCGGACATCGCAGCGCAGCAGAAAATTCCGAAGAAGTTCCTCGAGCAGATCCTGCTCGATCTTAAGCATCAGGGCATCGTCGCGAGCCGACGTGGCAAGGCGGGCGGCTATCTGCTGTTGAAGCCCGCCGACATGATCACCTTCGGCGAAATTTTGCGCATCGTCGACGGCCCGATCGCGCCGCTCCCATGCCTTTCGATCACCGCTTATCGCAAGTGCGACGATTGCGACGGCGAGCAGACCTGCAAAATCCGCAGCGTCTTCGCCAAAGTTGCGGATGCAACGCGCAAGGTGCTGTTCTCGACGACGATCGCCGACGCGGTCGCGCCGGCAAAAGGCGCAGAGGTCACCCGCCTTCTCGCCTGACGGGCGGCTTCTTCCCTCTCCATAGGCAGCCGCAGGTTCGCGAAATCATCTCCCTGCTTCAAGATTTGGTGAAAAGCCTTTCAAAGCCGCCGGCATGCGCCAATTCGGACCTGTTCGGAAAAGGGCAGGGAGAACTGAAATGCGTGTCTTATCCACAAAGCAGATCGTCTTGAGCGCGGCCCTCGCGGCAGCTTTCGCGACCGGCGCTGCGGCGCATCACGGCTGGTCATGGGCCGAGGCCGAGCAGATGGAGTTGAGGGGGACGATCCAGAAGATTTCCATGGGCGGCCCGCATCCCGCGCTTGACGTTGCGACCGCCGATGACGGCGTGTGGCGCGTCGAACTCGGCAATCCGCGCCAGACGGAGCGCTCCGGCTTCGTCGAGGGCTCGGCGAAGAACGGCGATCCGATCGTTGCGATCGGAAACCGTTCGCTGGATCGGAATGAAAAGCGCATGAAGGCCGTGCGAATCACGGTCGGCGAGAAGCGCTACGATATCTATCCCGACCGAATCCAGACGAATTGACCGCATGGCGATCGAACTTCTGGAATGGCTTGCCGCAACGCCGCTCGCCGCAGGGTTGCGGCGTTCAGCGCTGCTTTACATGTTCGTCAATGCTTCGCATATCCTGTCTATCGGTTTGCTGCTCGGCGCCATCCTGCCGCTCGATCTCAGGTTGATGGGCTTCTTTCCGTTGGTCCCGCTTTCGGTGGTCGGACCATTCCTGTCGCGCGCAGCGGCGGTCGGTTTGACGGCGGCGATCGTCACAGGCTTCTGCCTCTTCAGCGTCCGGCCGATGGAATATGCCGGAAACCCAGCATTTTTGGCAAAGATCGGATTGCTGGCAGTCGGCGTTGCCAATGCCGCCATCGTGCATGCCAGGGACAGCTGGCGAAAGGCGATTGCCGGAGTGGTCGTTGCAGCGAGCCTGCGCATTGCAGCCATGGTTTCGGCGGCGGTATGGATTACCGCTCTCATCGCCGGGCGGTGGATCGGTTTCATATAGTCTTGATTGCGTGCGTAAAATGATATATGCATATATATATCAAATATAAAGGAGCGTTATGCGTATCCTGGTCGATATCGTCGAATCCGAGTTGAAGGCGCTGGATAAGATGGCGAAGAGCGAGAAGGTTTCCCGCGCCTCGCTCATCCGCAAAGCTGTCAACGATTTTCTGGATCGTCATGATCGGACAAAAGAGGCAGAAGCTTTCGGGCTCTGGGGTAATAGAAAGATCGATGGGCTCGAATACCAGGATAAAGTTCGAAGCGAATGGTGAAAGCGCTCTTCGATACGAACATCCTTATCGACTACCTCAACGCCATACCGGAAGCCCGCGACGAGCTTGACCGCTATGGACGCCGTGCCATCAGCGTCGTCACTTGGATGGAGGTGTTGATTGGCGCTGATCCCGACGTCGAAGCAGCGACGCGAAGCTTCTTGAATAACTTCCAGATCATCGCGGTTGATAATGTGATAGCGGAAGGCGCTGTTCGCTTAAGACAGCACCACCGGATCAAATTGCCGGACGCGATAATCTGGTCGACCGCCGATGCGCATGCGTCGCTCCTGGTGACGCGCAACACCAAGGACTTTCCGGCGGATAATCCTGGAATCCGCGTCCCATATCTGCGTTGATTTGAGGACGTCAAAAAAAGACGGATAAATTGCATCGCAATTGCAACGCATGCGGTCCCATGAAACCGCGTCCCTTCCGTCGCTTCGCTTCGAACCGGTCGTTCCATCGGCTCTGCCGCTACGTCGTCCTGTTCGAGATAGAGGGCGATCACGCCGTGACGGTGCTCGCCGTGCGCCACCAACGCAAGGAAGACGATCACTGAACTTGTGCGAAGGCCGAGGTTGCGGATGCCCACGCTGAAGTTGTTGCGTTCGATCATGAAAATAGCCGAGCGCGCGGTGCATCTGGCAGCTTCATCACATGAAACTGCCAGGTGCCACCATCGGGGCAACTGCGGATATCCAGTCGATTGATATCGGCAATAGGCGCGAACAACATCCCACGAGACTGCTGGGCATTCGTGTGCCCTACCAGCTCTGATTACCGGTCGCTCAGTGCCCAGCGCGGATTGACCCAGGGCTCCTGGTTCGAGCGGGGCAGCGGCTGCTTGCCGAGGATATGGTCCGCCGCCTTCTCGCCGGTCATGATCGAGGGGCCGTTGAGGTTGCCGTAGGTGATGTGTGGGAAGATCGACGAGTCGGCAACGCGCAGGCCGTCGACCCCAATGACGCGCGTCTCCGGGTCGATCACCGCCATCGGGTCGTTCTTAGCGCCCAACTTACAGGTGCCGCAGGGGTGGTAGGCGCTTTCCAGATGCTCGCGCAGGAAGCCGTCGATCTCGTCGTCCGTCTGCACCTTCTCGCCCGGCTGGATTTCCGACCCGCGATAGGCGTCGAAAGCCTGCTGGCCGAAGATCTCGCGGGTGAGGCGCACACAGTGGCGGAATTTCTCCCAGTCATCCGGGTGACTCATATAGTTGAAGCGGATGATGGGGTCGGCCTTCGGATCGGGCGAGCGCAGGGTGACGGATCCGCGCGACTTCGAGAGATTGTAGCCGACATGCACCTGAAAGCCGTGGCTCTTGGCCGCCGCCTTGCCGTCATAGCTGATCGCCACCGGCAGGAAGTGATACTGGATGTCCGGCTGCTTGATGCCGGCTGCCGAGCGCAGGAAGGCGCAGGCTTCGAACTGGTTGGAGGTGCCGAGGCCGGATCTCGTGAACATCCATTGCGCGCCCGCCACGCCCTGCCAGAACCATGGCAGCCAGGAATAGAGCGAAACCGGCTTGGTGCTGACCTGCTGGAAATAGAATTCCATATGGTCCTGCAGGTTGGCGCCGACGCCTGGCCGGTCGGCCTTCACCTCGATGCCGTGCTCCTGCAAATGAGCGCCAGGGCCGATACCGGAAAGCATCAAGAGCTTCGGCGAGTTGAAGGATGAGGCGGAAACAATCACCTCGCGGTTCGCCTTGATGATTTCGACCTTGCCCCGGCGCTCGATCTCGACGCCGGTCGCGCGGCCGTTCTCGATAACGATTCTGCGCGCCAGGCCGTAGGCGATGTCGACATTTGGCCGCCTCAGCGCCGGCTTCAGATAGGCGCTCGCCGCAGACCAGCGACGGCCGCGGAAGATGGTCTGCTCCATCAGCCCGAAGCCTTCCTGCTTCGAGCCGTTGTAGTCGTCCGTCGCCTCGAAACCCGCCTGCTTGCCGGCTTCGATGAATGCATGGAACAGCGGATTGCGAAAGCCGCCGCGTTGCACATGCAGCGGGCCGTCGGTGCCGCGCCAGCCTTCCTCGCCGCCGTGCGAATGCTCCATGCGCTTGAAGTAGGGCAGCACGTCCGCATAGGCCCAGCCGTTGGCGCCGAGCTCTTCCCAACGGTTGTAGTCCTCGGCATGGCCGCGCACATAGACCATGCCGTTGATCGAGGAGGATCCGCCGATCACCTTGCCGCGCGGCGCGGTGATGCGCCGGCCGTTGAGGTTCGGTTCGGGTTCGGAGAGGTAGCCCCAGTTGTAGCGCCTCATGCTCATCGGCCAAGCAAGGGCTGCCGGCATCTGGATGAACGGCCCGAAGTCGCTGCCGCCCGCCTCGATGACGATCACGCTGTTTCTGCCGTCTTCCGAGAGACGATAGGCGAGGGCCGACCCTGCCGAGCCGGAGCCTACGATGACGAAGTCTGCTTGCATGATGTACACTCAGTATGTGTTGGCCTTCCCCTCCCCACAAGCGGGAGGGCTTGGCTCTTCTCAATAAGGCGCCGCTACCGGCCTCATGCCCACGTAAACCGTTTTCAACTCCGAATAATGCTCCAGCGCCGCAAGCGAGTTCTCCCGCCCGAAACCGGATTGCTTCGAGCCGCCGAAGGGAATTTCGACCGGGCAGAGATTGTAGGTGTTGATCCAGAGCGTGCCCGCCTCGAGCTGGTCGGCGACGCGGTGGGCGCGCGTCAGATCGGCGGTGAAGACGCCACCCGAAAGGCCGAATTCGGTGGCGTTCGCACGTCCGATGACTTCGGCTTCGTCGTCGAAATCGAGCACGCACATCACCGGCCCGAAGATCTCCTCGCGGGCAATGGTCATGCCGTCGGTCACGTCGGCAAACACGGTCGGCTGGACGTAATAGCCTTCGCCGGAAACATTGTTCGGAATGCCGCCGCCGGTGACGAGTGTCGCACCCTCGGCCTTGCCCTTGTCGATGTAGCTCAAGACCTTCTGTCGCTGGTCGAAGGAAACCATCGGGCCGAGCTGCGTCGCCTCGTCCATCGGGTCGCCGATCAGGATCGCCTCGGTGCGGGCCTTCAGCCGCTTCAGGAACTCGCCCTTGATCTTCCGCTGCACAAAGACGCGGGTGCCGTTCGAGCAGACCTGGCCCGTCGAATAGAAGTTGCCGAGCATGGCGCCGCCGATTGCGCTGTCGACATCGGCATCGTCGAAGACGATCAGCGGCGACTTGCCGCCGAGCTCCATCGTCACATGTTTGAGCTGGCCTGCCGCGGAGGCGGCGACCTTACGGCCGGTCGGCACCGAGCCGGTGAGCGACACCTTTGCCACGTCCTTATGGTTGACGAGCAGCGGGCCGGTGTCGCGGTCTCCCTGGATCACATTGTAAAGGCCCTTCGGCAGGCCTGCTTCGTGCAGGATTTCGGCAATCTTCAGCGCGCCGAGCGGCGTGTTTTCCGAGGGCTTGAAGACCATCGCATTGCCGGCGATCAGCGCCGGCGCCCCTTTCCAGCAGGCGATCTGCTGCGGATAGTTCCAGGCACCGATGCCGACGCAGACGCCGAGCGGCACGCGCTTCGTATAGGCGAAATCGCCGCCGAGCGGGATATAGGAGCCGTTGAGGCCGGCTGCCGCGATGCCGCCGAAGAACTCGAAGCTGTCGGCGCCCGACGTCGGATCCGCGACGATCGTTTCCTGGATCGGCTTGCCGGTATCGAGCGTTTCGAGCTCGGAAAGCTCGCGATTGCGCTCGCGCATGATCTCGGCGGCGCGCTTCAGGATGCGGCCGCGGGCCGTCGGGCTCATCGCCGCCCATTCCGGCTGTGCGCGCTTGGCAGCCGCGATCGCTTTCTCGACGATGGCAGGCGTTGCCGCATGCAGCCGCGCGATCACTTCGCCGGTTGCCGGATAAATGCTTTCGATGACGCTGCCCGCTTCGTCCTCGACATATTCGCCGTCAATGAAGTGCGACGCTTTCGGCTGGGCTTTCATAATTCAATCCTTTGCTTTGTCCGACAGGGCAAAAATAAGGCTCCTCATTCCTGTGCGGTTGGCCTCATTCGATCCCCCTTAATTGCATCGTCACATAATCCTCCGTCAGCCCGATCGAAGCCTCGATGTTGATCGGCGCCGATTTCAGACTTTGGCGGATATAGAGCCCGTCGATCATCGCAGCAGCGCCTTCGGCGATGCGTCCTGCGGCATCCGGCGGGCAAAGCTTCTTGAGGTTGGCCAGCAGGTTCGAACGCAGCCGGCGGGCATAGATGACGAGGAAATGGCGCGTCTCTTCCGAGCGCTGCGCCTCGGCATAGAAGGCGAGCCATGCGGCGATCGTTTTCGGCGCGAACTGATCGGCCTGGAAGCTGACGCGGATGACGGCAGAGAGCTTTTCGCGTGGTGTCCGGGCAGCCTTCAGCGCCGTCACCGTGTCGTCACGCAACTGCCTGAGCAGCGAACGGACCGTCTCGATCAGCAGTTGCTCCTTGCTGCCGAAATAGTGGTGCGCAAGGGCAGGAGACACGCCGGCCTGGCGGGCGATATCGGACATGGTGACGCTCAGCGTGCCGTGATCCGCGATTACGCGCAGCGCAGCGTCGACGAGCGCCTTTCGGCGTAGAGGTTCCATTCCGATTTTCGGCATGAGGGCAAGCTCCGACAGTTCAGCACATATTATTGTTGATTGACTGATCAATCAACAATAATCTTTTGACGGAGTTTGAGAAGCCTCAACCCTTTCCGGCCCGCGATTCTGCAGCATATCAACACCTATCAGGAGGTGTGTCATGGCTAACGTCTTCGATGGAGCGCCGTCCTCGTCCCTGCAGTCGAAATGGATATGGTTCGTGGGTCTCGGCGTGCTGCTATTGATCTGCGGCCTGATCGCGGTCGGAAATCTGCTTCTCGCCACCGTGGTGTCGGTCTATTCCGTGGGAATGCTGATGGTCTTCGGGGGGATCGTCTATCTCATCCACGCCTTTCAGGTGCGCGGCTGGGAGCACATCCTTTTCTGGGCGCTGAGCGGTGTACTTTACGTCCTCGCAGGCATATGCGCTTTCATCAATCCGATCCTTACCTCCGCTGCTCTGACGCTCTTTCTCGCCGTCGCTCTGCTTGTCGCCGGCGTCTTCCGTGTCTTTATCGGCCGCCGCATGAAGCCGCTCAAGGGCTGGGGCTGGATTGTTGTAAGCGGCGCGGTCACCGCGCTCGCAGGCTTTATCATCGCGCTCGGCTGGCCGGTGAACAGTCTCTGGGTCCTCGGTCTTTTCCTCGCGGTCGATCTTATTCTGCAGGGATGGACGATGATTGCGTTCGGCATCGGCCTTCGAAGCGTGCAATGAGGCTGTCCACAGGCTGTGCTCACGGAATGTTTCTTTTTTGACAAGCATGTGAGGCGGGACTAAAATTCAGATACCAAGGCGCCGGCAGACGACATTGCCGGAACAGATGTCATGAGTGGTCATGCATCCCGCGTAGGGCAGGTTCTGTCCCATAGAAAAACGAAGGGAGGAAGTTCATGCCAATGGTCACAGTTTCCATATCACCGGTCCAGGCAGCAGGCATTCGCGATGCCGTCGATCATGGCGGCTATGCATCGAGCAGCGAGGTTGTCCGTGAGGCGCTGCGCCTCTGGGATGCCGCCCGCAAGCTCGCAGAATATCGCAATGACGTTCTAAATGACGAAGACCGCGCGAGTGGAGGCCGCTGCGTTGCAGATATGTTTGCCGATCACGAAGCGGAGCGCCGCCGATCCGCCTGATAGGGTCGAGACCTAAGCCATTGATCGGAATGCTGAAACATTCCAGTCCGCAACTTTCACAAAAGTTTCACATTGGCGAAAGGGTTCGTTGATGCTTTTTCACCATCTTCGCTGCGGAAAAGAAGACTTCGCAGTGGAGAATTTGGCATGTCTTTGGCTGCCGCCGTCGAACCGGGCGTATTACGCCGTTATGCCAGCGATCAGATCGTGACGCTCGCGAAACTCGTCATCGAAAATGCTTTCCAGCCAATTGTCGAAGCAGGGACGGGCACGGTCTTCGGCTACGAGTCCCTGATGCGCGGGCAGGAACGCCTCGGCTTCGATTCCCCTGTTGAAATCCTCGATGAGGCGCATCGCGCCGCCCAGCTGCTGCAGCTGGAGCAGATGGTCGCCAGCCGCGCGCTCGCCAAGTTCGCGACGCTCGGCAATTATTCGACCTCGACGCTTTTCCTCAATCTCGACGTCCGGCTGATCCCGCACGGCGACCGCCTGGTTGAAACCCTCCTCCAGCACCTGAAGGCCGCCAACATCCCGCCGTCCTCGGTCTGCTTCGAATTCTCCGAGCGTTTCGACAATACCAGCGTGCCGGAATTCGAGGCGTTGGTTTCCAAGCTCCGCAAGACCGGCTTCAAGCTGGCAATCGACGACTTCGGCGTCGGTCACGGCGAAATGAAGCTCCTTTGCGACTATGCCGTCGATTACCTCAAGATCGACCGTCACTTCGTCGCCGACATCGACCGCAAGCCGCGCAAGCGCCACCTGTTGAAGAATATCGTCAACATCGCCCATGTGCTCGGCACCCGGGTGATCGCGGAAGGCATCGAAACCGAAGCGGAATTCCTCGCTTGCCGCGAATATGGCGTCGATCTCGTCCAAGGCTGGTTCATTGCCCGGCCGACGCCGCATACCTCCGAGCTCGTGTCCTCGTTTCCGCATCTGCAGGATCTCGGCAAGAGCAAGCACAACACGCAATCGCTCGATGAAATCCTTATTCGCAAACAGATTGAAGTGCTGCCGACGGTCTATGAGAACGACAGCATCGACACGGTCTTCGAGCTCTTTCGCCGCAATCCGCGCCAGGCGTTCTTCCCGGTGTTGAATGCCAATGGCGAGCCGCGCGGCATCATCCATGAGCACCATATCAAGGAATATATCTACCAGCCCTTCGGCCGCGATCTCCTGAAGAATAAGGTCTATGGCCGCACGATTTCACACTTCGTCGAAATGGCACCGATCGTAGGTCTTGATTCCGACGCCGAGCGGTTGATGACGATCTTCGCCAATATGGAAGGCAGCAACTGCCTGATCCTTACGGACAACATGCGCTATGCCGGCGTCGTCTCCGCCGCCTCGCTCATCAAGGTCATCAACGAAAAGCAGCTGAAGACCGCACAGGACCAGAACCCGCTGACCGGCCTGCCGGGCAACCGCGCCATCCGCGATTTCATGCGCCAGGCCGGTCGCGACGGCGACGAGGTACGGCATTTCTGCTATTGCGACTTCGATAACTTCAAGCCTTTCAACGATGCTTATGGTTTTCATCTCGGCGACCACGCGATCTCGCTCTTCGCCGCGCTGATGCGCCGTTACTTCTTCGCCGAGCGTCATTTCCTCGGCCATGTCGGGGGCGACGACTTCTTCATCGGCGTCATCGGATGGACGAAGGAGGAACTGACCGAGATTCTTGACCGGCTCATCAGCGATTTCCACGAAGACGTCCGCGATCTCTATTCCGACGAGGACCGCGCTGCCGGGCGCATTCGCGGTCATGACCGTGCCGGTGCGGAAGCGCTTTTCCCGCTGATGCGCTGCTCGATCGGTGTCCTTGAACTGCCGGAAGGCTTGGTGATCGACGACATTAATCGTGTCAGCGCCGAAATAGCGCACATCAAGGCCGAAGCGAAGGAAAGCGCCGACGGGCTGATCTTCCATCCGCTGGGCGAGGCGAATTGACGCCTTTGCCACTTCTCTCCTTCCCAAGCACCGGGCGCTGAATTATCTCCTGGGCTTTCGGAAAGAGGAGACCGTCATGCCCTTGCCAGCGAACATGCGTTTCGTCGACCTGCCGAGCTTCGGCGCGCCGGAAGTCATGAGGATCGCGACCGGACCTGTTCCGGTGCCCGGCGAGGGGCAGATACTCGTTCGCATGCAGGCGATCGGCATCAACCGTCCGGATGTGGCGCAGCGCCAGGGAACATACCCGCCGCCGAAGGATGCAAGCCCCATTCTCGGGCTCGAGCTTTCCGGTGAAGTGGCCGCGATCGGTCCGGGCGTTGCCGGATACTCGGTCGGCGACAAGGTCTGCGGCCTCGCCAATGGCGGTGCCTATGCCGAATATTGCTTGCTGCCCGTTGGCCAGGTTTTGCCGTTCCCGAAGGGCTACGATGCGGTGAAATCCGCAGCCCTGCCGGAGACCTTCTTCACCGTCTGGGCGAACCTCTTCCAGATGGCCGGCCTGACGGAGGGTGAAAGCGTTCTCATCCACGGCGGCTCCAGCGGCATCGGCACCACGGCGATCCAGCTCGCCCGCGCCTTTGGCGCCGAGGTCTATGCGACCGCAGGCTCGGCGGAGAAATGCGAGGCCTGCGAAAAGCTCGGCGCGAAACGGGCGATCAACTACAAGAGTGAGGATTTCGCCGAAGTCATCAAGGCCGAGACCGGTGGCGATGGCGTCGATGTCGTACTTGACATGATCGGCGCTGCCTATTTCGAAAAGAATATCGCATCGCTCGCCAGGGACGGCTGCCTGTCGATCATCGCCTTGCTGGGCGGCGCGGTCGCTGAAAGGGTCAACCTCGCGCCGATCATGGCCAAGCGCCTCACCGTCACCGGCTCGACGATGCGCCCGCGCACTGCAGAAGAAAAGCGCGCCATCCGCGACGACCTTTTCTCCCAGGTCTGGCCGCTTCTCGAAGCCGGCAAGGTCGCCCCCGTCATCCACAGGACCTTTGCCTTCGAGGATGTCGTCGAAGCGCACAGGCTGATGGAAACGAGCAGCCATATCGGCAAGATCACGCTGACCGTTTGAGGTCAGCTTCGGACCAGCATCGGTGCACAAGGTAAAACTGATCCTGGCCGTAAGTGAGTCTCCGGGGTCGCTGAACTGTCGTCTGAGCGAAACCCGGCCCCGAACTGCGCATCTTGATGTGGCGTTGATTGCGCGTCGTACGGTCCCCACGAGGAATGCAATGGCTCTATTCCACTCTTGCCCCATCTGCCGCAGCAGGATTCCGCATTTCGTGCCGCTTCCGCGGTATTATATCGACAAGGCGACCGAACATGGCTTTCCTTATGGGGTCGATGAATTCGAAACGATCAATCATCAGGCCTATAGTTGCCCCAACTGTCACTCGAGCGACCGCGACAGGCTCTATGCCCTGTTCCTGACGCCTGTGTTTCAGCGCCTCAACCAGGCGCAGCCGTTCCGGTTTCTGGATATCGCCCCAGGCCGCTCTTTGAGCTTCTGGCTGAAAAGCCATCCGCACATCTTCTATCGCAGCTGCGACATGTATATGCCGGAGGCGGACGACAAGGCGGACATTCACAATCTGCCTTATGCGGACGAGACTTTCGATTTCGTTCTATGCTCGCACGTGCTCGAACACGTCGACGATCCGGTGCGCGCCACCTCAGAAATACGGCGTGTTCTCAAGCAGAACAGCATTGCCATCCTGATGGCGCCGATCTGCCTGTCGATCCAGGACAACTATGAAAATCCCGAAGTGACGACGCCTGAGGGGCGCTGGCAGCATTTCGGCCAGGATGACCATGTACGCATCTTCTCGAAGCCGGGATTCGTCGATGTGATCCGGCGGTCAGGCCTTGCGGTGCAGGAGGTTCCGGTCAGTGAGTTCCTGACGCCCGAAGTCTGCGACACCTACGGCATCGGCCTCCGCTCCGTTCTTTATCTCGGCGTGAAGCAGCAGGCTGTCCAGCAAGAGCCGGAGCGCAGCGTCGCCTGAGATCGCGCGAAGCTCTCAGTCATGGAAGAGGCGCCCCGAGGCGCCTCTTTTCAATTTCGGCCTTCTCTCAGCGTCAGTGCCGCCGCAATCGTGACGATGCCGGGGAGCGCCATGGCGGCGTAGAGCCAGTGGGCCGCCGAGATGCTGCCGGCAATCCCGCCCGGTGTGACGAGCCCGGTGCTGTTGGCAATGACGCCTGCGACCGCCGCGCCGAAAGCGCCGCCGAGCGACTGCACGGTGGAGATCGCTGCCGATGCCTTGTCCTGCTCGGCACTGCTGACAAGGCGCAGCACCTTTGTCACCAGATGCGCCCATCCAAGGCCGACGCCGAAACCCATCATCAGCATTGCGACAGCCGCCGGTCCGAGAATTGCAAGGCTCGCCATCTGGTTGTCTCGGGCGAGAAAGATCGCCAGGAAAACGGTCGCCAGCGCTTCGATGATACAGCCGGCGACGATCGCGTTGCTCGCGCGCCTGCCGGTCAGAGAGCCGCTGAAGAAGGCGGCGATCGTCCATCCGAGCGCGACAAGGGCGGTCAGATAGCCGGAAATCAGCGGCGTCACGCCATGCAGGGCCTGCAGGAAATAGGGAATATAGATGTCGCTGACGAGGATGAACAGCAGCGCGAACATGATGAGGTAGACGCGCGCAACCGGCTTTGCGAGCATGACCGCGCCGGTCGGCAGAAGCCGGTTGTTGCCTCGACGTTCCGTCACCAGCATCAGTGAGATCGAGAGGACGGAAACGGCAATCAGCGCAGCCTTCGTGACCATATGCTCGACGGTGCCCGCGATGCTGACGAACAGCACGGCGACAAGCAGCAGGCAGATCTGCAAGGCCGGCGTCTTGCCGTGGGCGCGGTCGTCCGTCGCTTTCGGTAGCAGCCATGGCGCAAGAACGGCCATCAGCAGACCGAGCGGCACGATGATGATGAAGGCGTATCGCCACGCACTCCCTTGCGAAAACAGGCCGCCTGCACTCGGCCCGAGTAGGGTCGCAACACCCCAGATCGCGGCATAGAGCGTGGAGGCTTTTGGCCAGAGCGGCTCCGGATAGGCGAAGCGGACGAAAGCATAGGCGAGCGCGGCAAGGATGCCGGCGCCGAAACCCTGAACGGCGCGCCCGGCGAGCACTACTTCCATGACAGGTGCGGCGGCGCAGATGAGGCTGCCTGTTGCGAATATCAGGGCGCCGCAGACATAGGCGCCGCGCAAGCCCATACCGCGCGGCCGCATGGCGACGAAGATCGAGCCGAGCACGGCGGCGGCAACGAAGAGCGTCGTCACCCAGGCAAGGAGCGGCAAGCCGCCGATATCGCGGACGATCGAGGGGGCGACTGTGGCGGTGATATAGCTTTCGATTGCATAGAGCGTCACTCCGCCGCCGAGCATCAGCGTGGCGGGCAGCAGGGACGACGTGAAAAGCTGGAAGACGGATGACTGCGGCGCAGCGGCCTGATCGGCACTGGTCATGATAATTACCTTGATGTTTTCGCTAGCGGATCATTATTTTCCAAGTTATAAATTGGAAAATTACATGCCTGTGTCATTAAAGCAAGTAACGACTTGGAAAAATAAATGCGTCAATCGCCTGCCAACCGCATTCTGCTTCTGCTAAAGACCGAAGGGCCGCAGCGCGCAGCGTCGATCGGCGATGTGCTGGGCATTACGTCTGAAGCGGCGCGCCAGCACCTGACGAAGCTTGCCGAGGACGGTCTTGTCGAGCCGCTTACCGAGCCGGGTTCGGGCCGAGGACGGCCAGGCCAGCTCTGGCATCTGACCCTGGCCGGTAACCAGACCTTTCCGGACGGCCACGCGGAATTGACCGCGACCCTTCTGAGCACCATGGTCAAGACGCTCGGCAGGGATGCCCTGGATACCATCATCTCGGCACGCGAGGCAGAAACCGTGAAGCGCTATCGCGAGGAGGTCTCGGCTTCCGATCTCGCTCTGCGCATCCGCCAGCTGACAGCGATCCGGACGCGCGAAGGTTACATGGCCGATAGCTGGATGGAAGAGGACGGCACGTTTATGCTTGTCGAAAACCACTGCGCCATCTGTGCGGCGGCCCGGGCCTGCGCCGGCTTCTGCCGTTCCGAGCTCGAGACCTTCCGCAATGTGCTTGGCGCCAATGTCGAGCGGTCCGAGCACATTCTCCTCGGCGCCCGCCGCTGCGCCTACCGGATCAGTCCTCTTTAGGCTTTCGGGACGAAACGGGAATGCAATTGCGCCGCAGCGCGGCCAAAAGGCGTTGCTTTATCGGCGCAACGCGCTATGGCTTTGCTCTCCCCAAAAACCGATCCGGATTCCTGCCCATGTCCAATCCCGTCACTGTCGAAGTCACTCGCGGCTCGCTCGTCGAAAGCTGCCATCGCGGCACGGTCGTTGCCGTCGACGGCGATGGCAAGGTCGTCTTCGGGCTTGGCGATATCGATGCCGGCGTTTTCCCGCGGTCTTCCTGCAAGGCTATGCAGGCGCTGCCGCTGGTCGAAAGTGGTGCGGCCGATGCCTATGGCTTCGGCAACAAGGAACTGGCGCTCGCTTGTTCTTCACATAACGGCGAGGACGAGCATGTGGCGCTTGCCGCCTCCATGCTGGCGCGCGCTGGAGGGAGCGTCGAAACGCTGGAATGCGGTGTCCACTGGTCATCGGACCGCAAGACTCTGATCCACCAGGCGCGCACGATCACAGCGCCGACGGCGCTCCACAACAATTGTTCCGGCAAGCATGCAGGCTTCGTCTGCGCCTGCTGCCATCAGGATATTGATCCGAAGGGCTATGCCGGCTACGACCACCCGCTGCAGCAAGAGATACGCGGTACGATGGAGAGCCTCAGCGGCGCCCTGCTCGGCCGCGACAATTGCGGCACCGACGGCTGCTCGATCCCGACCTATGCCGTGCCGCTCCGCGGCCTCGCGCATGGCTTTGCCAAGATGGCGACCGGCAATGGCCTTGAACCGCTGCGCGCCAAGGCCTCCCGCCGCCTATTCGACGCCTGCATGGCGGAGCCCTTCTATGTCGCGGGTACGGGCCGCGCCTGCACCGAGCTGATGCAGATCGCGCCGGGCAGGATTTTCGCCAAGACCGGCGCCGAGGGCGTCTTCTGCGCCGCAATTCCCGAAGAAGGGATCTCGATTGCCGTAAAGTGCGAGGACGGGACCACTCGCGCCGCCGAGGCCATGGTGGCGGCAGCGCTCGCCCGGTTCTTCGAAAGGGGCAGCGAGGTTCACGCGAAGCTGATTTCGATGGGCGTCAAGCCGATGCACAATTGGAACGGCATCCATGTCGGCGACATTCGCGTCACGGCTGCGCTTCTCGCATAGGCCGTGCCGTTACGGCACAGGCTGTTTCGGATAATCAGCAATTCCTAATATGCGTTAAACCAAATCCTGCGAGAGGAGATGCGCGGCGGCGCATTTGTCCTACTATGGTGCGCCGTTCAACCCGTGCCGCGAGGGCAGGATATGTTTGCAGGCCGCTATCTCTGGTGGATGCTGATCGCCGTCGCGATCTTCCTGTTCTTTTCCATGTGCTTCGATTACGTGACCTGGGCGATCGTCGCCATGTCCGGCTGCGCCGAGATCGCCGGTTCCTGCGGGCCGATCGTGCTTGCCATGTCCGGCGCGATGAAGCCTTCGGGTGTCGGGCTTGCGGGGGCAATCATGGTGATCTGCACATTCGCCCGTTTGCGTTACCTGTCGGTCAACTGGCTCTGGGGGCCTGTCGCGCTTGTCTGGTTTTCGGCGTCGGCGGCCTTCCCGGGGGTTCTCGCGGGCGGCTGGACGGGCCAGTTGCGGCCGGAAATGGTCGTCGAAAGCCTGCCGGTGGCCTTCCTCTTCGTCACGGTGTTCTGCGGTTATCTCTTCATCGCCTTCGAAGAGGGGAGGATGGTTCCCTTTGGCCAACGGGCCTGGCTGCGGGCCGTCATCTGGATTGCCGCGTGCTACGGCGTGCTTGCGGCAATCGTGGAAACGCCAGGCTTCGGTGCCCTCCCGGCGCGCATGCTCGGCATGCCGTGGATCGCCTCAACGATCGCGGCATTCCAGCCGCTTTTGGCGGCAATCTTCGATCTCGGAACCGGCAGCATGATGCCGGCCTATGCTATGCTGGCGGTCTTCGTGGCGGCTCTCTCCGCAAGCCTACTGCCGCAGGACATCGCGCGGCTCGCCGCGCCCTTCATGCTTCGAGGATCGCGGCATTGAGCGCCCGGTAGGGCGCAAGCCGCTCTTCCGGCACTCCCGCCGAAACGATCAGTCCGGCAACATCGGCAATGCCGAGCACAGCGCAGGGCGAAACGAGATCGAATTTCTCCTCGGTCAGCAGGACATATGTTTCGGCCGCGCAACGGGCGATATGGCGCTTGATCGCCGCCTCCTCGAAATCGCCCGTGGAGAGCCCGTGCACGGGATGGGCGGCGGTGACGCCGAGGAAGAAGATATCGGGTCTGAGCTGCGAGATCGCCGCCATGGCCGCAGCGCCGGTTGCCACCATCGAGTGCTTGTAGAGCCGCCCGCCTGTAAGAATGATGTCGGCGGTCGGGTGATGCTCCAGTTCCGTGGCGATCGTCGGGCTATGCGTTGCGACGGTAAAGGCGATGTCGCGTGGCAGATACCGGGCGATCTCCGCCGTCGTCGTCCCGCCGTCGAGAAAGATCATCTGCCCCGCTTTCACCATTTGCACCGCCCTGGCGCCGAGCCGCTGCTTGGCATCGGACGAAACGCTCCGCCGCGCCGAGAAATTTGGCAGGTCGGGCGCAATCGGCATCGCGCCGCCATGCACCCGCTTCAAGAGCCCGTCAGCCGCCATCTCCCGCAGGTCGCGCCGGATCGTGTCTTCCGACAGCGCTAAATCTTCGGCGACGCGCTTGGCGATGACCTGGCCGTCACGGCGCAGGATGTCGAGGATCAGGGATTTGCGTTGTGTTGTCAGCATCACTCTGCACGAAATTCAACGAATTTTCACGATAATGCCTGAAATGACTCGACATGCAAGCAATTTCACGCATTATCGTGAAATCCCGTGCATGGGGCCGGGAGTGATGGAGTTTGACGATGTTGATCTTGATTGCAGGGCCGTACAGGTCCGGAACCGGCGATGATCCGGGAAAAATGACGGCCAACCTGAAGCGACTGGAGGAACCGGCTTACGCGCTCTTCAAGGCAGGCCATGTGCCGATGATCGGCGAATGGGTGGCCTTGCCGGTCTGGAATGCAGCCGGAGGCAAGTCGATCGGCGATGATCTCTACGAGGAAATCTTCCACCCCGTCGCCCACCGGCTTTTGGAGCTTTGCGAGGGCGTGCTGCGGCTGCCGGGGGACTCCAAAGGTGCCGACAACGACGTCCGCATCGCGCGCGAGCGCGGCATTCCGGTCTGGTACAAGCTGGAAGAGGTGCCGGGCTGCGCGAGAGCCGCGTGATGGCGCTGGGGCCGGCAACGGCCCCGATTTCCGCCATGGGCAGGGTGTGACGGCTGCGCTATATAAAACCCCGAAAGGGAGTCTCGACCATGCTGACATTTTATTTCGCGCCAAGCACCTGTGCGCTGGCAAGTCTCATCGCGCTGGAGGAATCCGGCCTTGCCTATGAAGCAAGGATGATCAGCTTCAAGGACAACGAGCAGCGCTCGCCGGAATATCTGAAGATCAACCCGAAGGGCCGCGTCCCCGCCCTCGTCACCGATCGCGGCATAGTCACCGAAACGCCGGCGATCCTCGCCTATATCGCGCAGACCGCCCCGGCGGCCAGGCTCGCGCCCCTCGACGACTCCTTCGAGTTTGCCCGCCTGCAGGCCTTCAACAGCTACCTCTGCTCGACCGTGCATGTGAACCATGCACACAAGCGCCGCGGGCCCCGCTGGGCCGACGATCCCGCCGCGCACGAAGCCATGCAGGCCAAGGTGCCGCAGACCATGACGGAGAGTTTCGAACTCATCGAGGAGACGATGCTCGCCGGCCCCTGGGTCATGGGCGAGCAGTATTCCGTCGCCGATCCCTATCTCTTCACGATGACCGGCTGGCTGCGCGGCGACGGCGTCGACCCGATGCGTTTCGCCAAGGCCACCGCCCATTACGCCCGGATGATGGATCGCCCGGCGGTGCAGCGGGCGCTGACGATTGAAAAGGGATGAGGGCGCCCCTTACTCCCTCCTTCATCATGTCGGTCGGCGAGAGGAAATGGGGGTGGCTCATGCGGGCAACCCTCGCCGTGGCTGTGTTGCCGTCACAAGGACAGGAATGAGGTGCAAGGAGGGCCGGCGGCATCCAATCCATTGCCGTTGTTTGCGCAAAAGACCCCAGCAGCAATCATGCACATTTCGAAAGCGGCCGCGTCTCATATCGCGTTGGCTTCGGCGCCGGATAGTTTAAAGGCAGATCGGCCATTTGCCGCAGCGACATTGCGGCGATCTCCGGATGCGACAGCGGATCGTCGGCCTCAGGAGCCTTCGCGTCGGATGCCTTACTCAAGAAAAACTTCAGCAATGACATAGCATGCCTCGCTTTCTCTGGTTCGCAAATGCACAGTGTGCGGCGAGAATACCTCGCCGTTACAGGTGCTCCGCCTCAATATCGGAGCCATGAGGAACCTTTTCAATTGAGATTATCAGCGACGCGCTATAGAAAATATATATGCGGAATCTCAACTCGGTGCATTTGAACGGGCTGCGCGCGCTGGAGGCCGTCGGGCGTCTCGGTTCGCTGCAGCTTGCCGCGGAGGAACTCGGGGTCTCGATCGGTGCCGTCAGCCAGCAGGTTATCAAGACCGAAGCGCAGCTCGATCAGCTGATTTTCGAGCGCACGTCGAAGGGCATGGTGGTGACGCAAGCGGGCGCGCCGGTGCTTGCCGCTCTGACGGAGGGCTTCAACCGTATGTCGCAGGCCGTCTCGATCGCGCAGCGCCGGGACGACGCGACGCTGACGATCTCCGTGGCACCCGTCTTCGCCGCCCGCTGGTTGGTGTGGCGGCTCGATCGTTTCGCCGCGCGTTTTCCGGATATCAAACTGCGCATCGATGCGACGACATGTCTCGTCAATCTGTCGACATCCGACGTCGATATCGGCATCCGCGTCGGTGCCGGGCAGTGGCCCGGCGTCACGGCCGAATTGCTTGTGGAGCAGGAAGTATTCCCGGTCTGTGCACCGCAGATGGCGCGCGATCTGAAGGAGCCCGCGGATGTCCGGAAGCTGCCTGCCGTCATCGATGGCCGCGCCATGTTCGGCTGGGAGGTCTGGATGCAGGAGGCGGGCCTCTCAGGTTCGGCGCCGGCGACGCGCCACGTCTTCAACGACGCCTCGCTCTGCCTCGATGCGGCCATCGCCGGGCAGGGCGTCATGCTCGCCTGGCAGACGCTGGCAGACTATTCGCTGCAGGCCGGCCAGCTCGCCGTCCCCTTCGGCATCCGCGCGAAAACCGGTTTCGGCCATTATTTCGTGACAGCCGAAGGCGCGCGCGAGCCGAAGAAGGTGCGGGACTTCAAGGCCTGGATCCGCGAGGAGATGGCCGGAACGGTGAAGCTTTTTTCTTGAGGGCGTGACTGACAGCGGGCTGCGCTTGGCTGGCATTGGCATTGTATAGCTCGTGTGGCAAAGCTGTTTGCTAGAACCACATTCGCAGAGGACGATCCATCACAGTGCCCATCGGCGTCGCACACGCAGAACTGATCGCGGTCCTCGCCGCCGTAACCGACGAAGACCCGCGCATCATGACGGTCAGGACTGGCGAGGCGCTGCCTTCCGGATCCTTCGAGATGGGGCACCGCACGCTGCAGAGCGGGCTGCGGGAGTGGATTCAGGAGCAGACGGCGCATCCGGTTGGCTATCTTGAACAGCTTTATACCTTCGCCGACCGCGACCGGCAGAACGAGATCCTCGGTGGACGGACGATCTCGATCAGCTATCTGGGGCTGGTGCGGGAGCACCCGGCGCCGGGTTGGCATAGCTGGTACGAATATTTTCCGTGGGAGGATCACCGCAAAGGCAAGCCGCCGGTCTTCGATGCGCTTGTCGACCGGCTGCGGCGCTGGGAAGCGACGGATGCCGCTCGCCAGCAGAACCGCAAGCGCCGGATCGCCTTTACCTTCGGCCTGGATGGCGCCGCATGGAACGAAGATCTCGCCCTGCAACGCTACGAACTGCTGTACGAGGCGGGCCTGGTGGGGGAGGCGGGCGCAACCGTGGCGGAGAACCCGGGCCGCCGGATGTTTGCCGATCACCGGCGGATTCTCGCGACCGGAATAGCCAGGCTTCGCGCGAAGATCAAGTATCGCCCGGTCGTCTTCGAGCTCATGCCGGAGAGCTTCACGCTGCTGCAGCTTCAGCGCAGCGTCGAAGCGCTGGCGGGCCTTACGCTTCATAAGCCGAATTTCCGCCGGCTGATCGATCAGCAGCAACTGATCGAGGAAACCGGCGAGATGGCCAGCGAAACCGGCGGCCGCCCGGCGAAGCTCTTTCGCTACCGGCATGCCGTTCTCGAAGAACGCGCGCTGTCCGGCTCGAAACTCCCGCTCTCCCGCGCTTGACATAAACTCAAACTGAGAATAATTAGTTTGTCCTTGAAATACTCGTTTCGAGTATAAAAGGAGCTCGCCGTGAATTCTCCCTTGTCCGCGTCCTCTCTCTATGACCGTGTCAGCCGCGTCATCCCCAAGGCGGAATGGCTGACCTTCCAGGACGATGTCGAAGCGATCCTCGATCTGAAGCGCCGCCGCAACGCCGTCATCCTCGCCCACAATTACCAGACGCCGGAGATCTTCCACGGCGTTGCCGATATCGTCGGCGACAGCCTGGCGCTGGCGCGCAAGGCGATCGAGGTGGATGCCGAGGTGATCGTGCTTGCCGGCGTCCACTTCATGGCCGAGACCGCGAAGCTGCTTAATCCCGGAAAGACGGTACTCATTCCCGACATGGGCGCCGGTTGCTCGCTGGCGGATTCGATCACGCCGGAGGATGTCGCGCTGCTGCGCCAGGCCCATCCCGGCGTGCCGGTGATCACCTATGTCAATACCTCGGCGGCGGTGAAAGCCGCCTCGGATATCTGCTGCACCTCGGGCAATGCGAAGCAGGTGGTCGAATCGCTTGGTGTGCCGCGCGTGCTGATGATCCCGGATGAATATCTTGCCCGCAACGTCGCAAAGGAAACCGATGTTGAGATCATCGCCTGGCATGGCCACTGCGAGGTGCATGAGCTCTTCAACGCAGATGATGTCCGCCAGCTTCGGGAAAATTATCCGGGCGTCACCGTGCTCGCCCATCCGGAATGTCCGCCGGACGTCGTCGCCGAAGCGGATTTCGCCGGCTCCACCGCCATCATGTCCGACTATGTCGGGAAGAAGCGACCGGCGCGTGTCGTACTGCTCACCGAATGTTCGATGAGCGACAACGTCGCCGTGCACCATCCGGATGTCGAATTCATCCGGCCCTGCAATCTCTGCCCGCACATGAAGCGGATCACGCTTTCGAACATCCGCACGGCGCTTCAGGAAAACCGCCACGAAGTCACCGTCGAGCCCGCCGTTGCGGTTGCCGCGCGGCGTGCCGTGGAAAGGATGCTGGCGATATGACCGAAATCCTCACCCATCTTGCCGGCCGCCCGGTCATCGTCGGCAGCGGCATTGCCGGGCTGATGGCGGCGCTCACGCTGGCGCCGCAGCCGGTCGTCCTGATCACGCAAGCCGCCCTGGGCGCCGAGACCTCGAGCGCCTGGGCCCAGGGAGGCATCGCAGCAAGCATCGGCGCGGATGACAGCGCGGACCTGCACCTTGCCGATACGCTTGCTGCCGGTGACGGCCTATGTGACCCTGAGACCGCCGCCGGAATCGTGAGCGAAGCGCCAGCGGTGATCGCGGCGCTTGAGAAATTAGGCGTCCGCTTTGATAGGAATGCCGAAGGTCGGCTAGCGCTCGGGCTGGAGGCCGCTCATTCCCGCCCGCGCATTGTACATGCCGAAGGCGACGGCTCCGGTGCCGCCATCATTCGCGCGCTGGTACGAGCCGTCTCGGCCACGCCGTCGATCACCGTGCTTGCCAATTTCGAAGTCCGGCGTCTGGCGCTCGCAGACGGTGCGATCGGCGGCGTCCTTTGCGCGTCCGGCGGAAAGGCTTTCATCGTGCCGACGCCGTATGTCCTCTTGGCAACCGGCGGCCTCGGCGGCCTCTACGAGGCGACGACCAATCCGGTCATCAATTTCGGCCAGGGCATCGTCCTCGCTGCAAGGGCAGGCGCCGCGCTTGCGGATATGGAATTCGTGCAATTCCACCCGACGGCACTCCGCTCGAAGCGCCGGCCGCTGGCGCTCGTCAGCGAAGCGGTGCGCGGCGAAGGGGCTATGCTGGTCAACGAGCGCGGCGAGCGCTTCATGGCGGATCAGCCTGCTCAGGAACTTGCACCGCGCGACGTGGTGGCGCGCGCGATCAGCGCCGAGATCGCCCGCGGCGGAAAGGTCTTTCTCGATGCCCGCGAGGCCCTCGGCGCTCGCTTTTCAAGCCGCTTTCCGGTGATCGATACTCTCTGCCGCGAAGCCGGGGTCGATCCGGCGCGGCAGCTGATCCCGGTTGCACCGGCCGTGCATTACCACATGGGCGGTGTCGCCACGGACAAGAACGGCCGCAGTTCCCTCCCTAGCCTCTGGGTCGCCGGCGAAGCAGCATCGACTGGCCTGCACGGCGCCAACCGCCTTGCCAGCAATTCGCTGCTCGAAGCCGCGGTCATGGGCATGCGCTCGGCCCGGGATATCGGCGGCACGACCGTATCCCTGCGGCCAACAGTGATCGAAGCGCTGCCGCCGCAACCCGACGCATCGCCGATCCGGCGGATTGTCTCCGCGCATCTCGGCGTGCTGCGGAACGGTGGTACGATCCATGGCGCGATCGGCGCGCTCCTGCCCTTCGTCGAGAAGGAGGGGCCGGCAACGGATCCTGCCACCGTCGCGCTGTTGATTGCCGCCTTTGCGGCGCTGCGGACGGAGTCGCGCGGTGCCCATGCCCGAACCGATTTTCCGCTCAAGCACGTGCATGCAAAGCGCCAAACGATGAATTTTCCTCAGGTTTTAAACTTTGCGCGGGCCGTTGCATCCGACCCCCTTGCCAGGAGTGCCTGACATGACGCTTGTTCCCCTGCCGCGGCTGCTGATCGAGCCGCCCGTCCGCAATGCGCTGCTGGAAGATCTCGGCCTTGCTGGCGATATCACCTCGGCTGCCGTCATTCCGCACGATCACCGCTCCACGGTCGTCATGGTGGCCCGCCAGCCGGGCGTGATCGCTGGGCTCGACGCTGCCGCGCTGGCGTTTGAGCTTGTCGATCCCGCGATCATCATGACCCCTCATGTCGAGGACGGCGCGGCGGTGAAACCCGGGGACGTCATCGCCACGATCGAAGGTCGCTCGCGCGCCATTTTGACCGGAGAGCGGACGGCGCTGAACTTTCTCGGCCATCTTTCGGGCATCGCCACGGTGACGGCCGGGATCGTGGCCGCGATCGGCGGTACGAATGCCTCGGTCGCCTGCACCCGCAAGACGACGCCGGGACTGCGCGCCCTGGAGAAATATGCCGTGCGCGCCGGTGGCGGCGTCAACCATCGCTTCGCGCTTTCCGATGCCGTGCTGATCAAAGACAATCATGTCGCCATTGCCGGCGGCGTCGCCGAGGCCATTTGCCGGGCCAAGGCCGGTGCCGGCCATATGGTGAAGATCGAAGTCGAGGTCGATACGCTCGACCAGTTGCGTGAAGCGATGAAGACCGGCGTGGATGCCGTCCTGCTCGACAATATGACCCCGGACCAGCTTCGCCGGGCGGTTGAAATCGTCGCCGGCCGTGCGATCACCGAAGCTTCCGGGCGGGTGACGCCGGAAACCGCAGGTGCGATTGCCGCTTCCGGCGTCGATCTGATCTCGGTCGGCTGGCTGACGCACAGCGCGCCGACGCTGGACATCGGGCTCGATTGGAAATCCAGCCAATCGGAATAGGGTGATCGAACTGTCGTTGGTTCAGACCGGCTCTTTCGAGCGTATCGCCTGCATGGCGAGATAGGCCGGGCGGGACTGGCAGCGCTTCAGCCAGGCGTTAACCTTCGGATGAGCGTCGAACAGTGCCTGTTCCGTCTGGCCATAGCGCAGCACTTCCGCAACGTTGAGATCGGCAACGGTGAAGCGGTCGCCGACGATCCACTCCCTGTTGGCGAGGTGCTTTTCCAGCACGGCGAGGGGGCGCTTCATGGAGCGGCAGGCGACGTCGATCGTGGCCTTTCCGGCCTCGGTGTTTTCGTGCTCGTTGTCATAGGTCACGACGATCCTTACCGTATGCGGCTCGAGTTCCGCCAGCGCCCAGATGGTCCACATCGTCAGCAAACCGTCCTCCTCGACGGTTTTGCCGGAAATCGGACCGCCGTGCTTGCGCACGAGATAGAGATTGATCGCCAGCGACTCGTGCATCACCAGCTCGCCGTCCTTGATCGAGGGGATCCGCGCCATCGGATTGATGGCGATGAATTCGGGCGAGAGCGTATTGATCGGTGCGTCCGGCGCCAGCGGATTGGCAAGCCGCTTCGCCTGGATCACCGGAACGGAGGTGAAGGCGATGCCGAGTTCCTCTGCCGTCCAGTAGACGCGCGCAGCGCGCGAACGGTAAACTCCGTAGATTGTCAGCATGCTTGTCCCCCTTGAACGTTGCGCGCAAATTAGAGCGCGGCCGGGCGAAGCGAAAGCGGCTGGTCCTGATGGATCAATGAAAGCTTTTGATGCATCCTAGCTGATGCGGTTCCGTTCGATGGTGAGATGCGGGTATCGCTCGCTCCCCGCTTGCGTGAGATCCCCGGAGACCTTTTTTTCCCATTCGAAGCCTAAGACTGCGCCCTCGGTCATTTCCTGGAAGACGTTGTCGGTGATCACCGCCGTGCCTGAACCCTCCGCCACCGAGACCGCACAGCCGACAGGCGCCTTGCGTACGACATTTCCGGTGACAACGAGATTGCGCAGATATGGCCCCCAGCCGAGCTGCATCGCCCAGAGCGGGGCGTTTTCGATGACATTGCCCGAGATGGTCGTGTCGGCTTCCGCGGCAATTCCGATGCCGAAACCGACCTCGGATTTGTAGGGGCCGTCGCGCCTCAGGTTCCGCACGATGTTGCCGATGACGGTGGCTAACCTTCCGCCGTCGTTGAAGTTGGCGATCGAGATGCCGTTCGCAGCACCATCGACGAGGTTGGCGGATAAGACGGCGCCTTGAAAATCGAACTCTGCATAGATCGCCGTCTCGCCGGAGCGCAGGCATTGATTGCCGGTGATCTGCACGTTGTCGGCGGAATTGGCCCGCACGGCGGTAAAGGCGCAATCGGAAATCTGGTTATTTGCCACCATCACGCCGCCGGCGCGGAAGACATTGATGCCGTTGCCGTTCTGCCCCGTGCCGCCGTCATCCGCCCTAATGCGCCTAACGCGGTTGCCGGTAACGACGGTGCCATCCTGGCCCTTTTCCCAGCGGTGCACGAGGATGCCGCCATTGCCGCAATCGGCAACCGTGTTTCCGGTGATCGCAAGCCCGGTGGAATCGACTGCGAAGATACCGGCCTGCGCCACCCCTGAAATACGGCTGCGTTCGATCCGGCCGCCGCAGCGCTCCAGGCGCAGGCCATGCTTGCCGGCCTCGGCAATTTCGCAGTTGTCGATCTGCACGTCGGCAATGCCGGTCAACTGCACGAGGCCGCTATTGTCCTCGCCGCTCATCCCGCCGCCACCCTCGATGACGATGCCGGAAAGCTCGATGCGCCGGGCGCCCTCCGCCGAATTGACACTGCCTTGATGAAGAATCCGCGACGCACCCGGAACGCCGATAATGCGGGCATTGTCCGGTAGGACGAGGTTCGAAGCTTCATAGGTCCCGGCCGGAAGATAAAGAGGCGTGTCGCTGCGTGCCGCCTCGTCGATCAGAGCCTGCAGCCCGCTCTTTGCCGCGCCGGATGCATCCAGCGCCCCGCGCAGTGCGGGCCGTTTTGACGTAGCCAAGGCGCGACCGGCCATCGGCAGGACCAAAGCCGCACCGACAAAGCCGAGCATATCGCGCCGCAGATACATCAAGGAGCCTTTCGCCGTCATCATTCGTGCCAAACGAATATATGTTCTGACACAGAATCCTTGCCGTGAAGTATCTTGGGGAGCCTAATTTTCCCTGAGCTTGCCGATCGCCTCGATCTCGTTCGTCCAGATGCCGCCGGAATAATCGGCAGGCAGCTTTTCCAGCATTTCGGGCGTATCGATCCCCGTCGAAAAATCGCCGCCGCGATAAGGGCCGAGCGCAAAGACCACGCTGTTTCCAGCCTCCATGCGATTGAGGAAACGGTCCGGCCAGCCCCAGAGCCACGGAGCGATATTGACCGGCACCAGCATCATCGTGTTCTTGCAGGCTTGCGGCACCATGCCCGTCCAGCCGTAGCCGATATAGCCGAGCAGGCAGGCTTTGAGGCTTGCGCGCGATGCCGTCTTGATGTCCGGCGCCAGGCGGCGGATGGTTTCGATGGGCTCGTCGCCGCCATAGACCATGATCAGTTCCCGGCGCTCGGCGGGCAGGGCATTGAGGACGACAGCCAGTTTCTCGCCTTCGGACGGATCCCGGCTTTTGACATTGATCAGCAGCCGCCTGTCCGGAAACGTCTGAAGCACCTCGGCAAGCGTCGGCATCTGGCCGATGCCGGTACCTCGGAAAGGAAAGGTCTTCCCGCCGTCGGCCGTATAGCCGTAGCCGATATCGAGGGCCTTCATCTCCGCCATCGCGTGCTCGCGGGTGACGCCGTGCCCGTTCGTGCGGCAGTCGAGCGTCCAGTCGTGGAAGATCGCGAATTCCCCATCCGTCGTCGGATGGACATCGACCTCGACGATATCCGCACCCAGATCGAAGCCTGCGCGCATCGAGCGGATGGTATTTTCCAGATAGTCGTGCTTCGGCGGCAGCATGCGCGCCGCCGTGCAGGTGTCGTTCGTCAAATTGCGCTCGTCGAAACGCTGCGCGATCCCGCGATGTGCCAGCAGCACCGGCTTGCCCTCCCGGTGCGATGCCAAAAGATTGGTATTGTTCAGATAAACGGCTGCGGCGAAGACGGCGATTGCCGCTATGCTATAACGCAATTTCTTTCTCAAAACGGTTCCCTCCCAACGAATGTGGCGAATCGCTAAGGCGAGATTTGGGTCGATCTGCGGCAGCCGGCGGCAGGCAGACGGAATTGCGGGAAGCTACTGGCTCTCCGCCCATTTCCCGCTATCTTCCCGTTGATGATGCGACCCGATGCTCTTCTTTTTCCGGCTCCCGAAGGGCTTTATTGCCCGCAGGGCGGATTCTATGTCGATCCGGTGCGGCCGGTGGAGCAGGCGCTCGTTACTCATGGCCATTCCGATCATGCCCGCCCGGGCCACCGGCATGTTCTCGCGACGCGCCAGACGCTCGACATCATGCGCCTGCGCTGCGGCGACGGGTTCTGTGGCAGCGAGCAGGCCGTCGGCTTCGGCGAAGAGCTGGATTTGAACGGCGTCAAGGTAAGCTTCCATCCGGCAGGCCATGTCCTCGGCTCTGCTCAGATCGCGATTGAAAAGAGCGGCACCCGCATCGTCGTTTCCGGCGATTACAAGCGCCGTCCGGACCCGACCTGTGCGGCCTATGTGCCGGTGCCCTGCGATGTCTTCATCACCGAAGCGACCTTCGGGCTGCCGGTGTTCCATCATCCCGATCCGATGGAGGAGATCGGCAAGCTGCTTGCCTCGCTCCGGCAGTTTCCGGAGCGCACGCATCTGATCGGTGCCTATGCGCTTGGCAAGGCCCAGCGCGTCATCCGTCTGCTGCGCGATGCCGGTTACGGCGAGCCGATCTATATCCACGGGGCCATGGAACGGCTCTGCGAATATTATGTCGGGCAGGGCATCGACCTCGGCGACCTGCGGCCGGCCACCGTTGAAAGCCGCGACAAATCCGCCTTCAAGGGCGCCGTCGTCGTCGGTCCGTCTTCGGCCTTCGCCGATCGCTGGGCGCGCCGCTTCAACGAACCGCTCCCCGCCTTCGCCTCCGGCTGGATGATGGTGCGCCAGCGCGCCAAGCAGCAGGGTGTCGAGCTGCCGCTCGTCATCTCCGACCATTGCGACTGGCCGGAACTCACCCAGACGATTACCGAACTCAGCCCCGCCGAAGTCTGGGTCACCCACGGCCGCGAGGAAGCGCTCGTCCGCTGGTGCGAACTGCAAGGCATCAAGGCGAGGCCGCTGCATCTGGTGGGTTATGAGGACGAGGGGGATTGAGGAAGATGTGTGGGACTATTCGCAACGACCCCTCCCCAACCCCTGACCAGAAGGGGCAGGGGTTACGATGCGGCTCCCTTTCGCCCCAATACAGCGTCGCTTCGTGCTGCATCGTTGCGAATGGGACGCGGTGGGCACGGGGTCTAAGCCCCTCCTCCTTGTTGGGAGGGGTTGGGGAGGGGTCTTCAGAAGAAATGGCTTCTCGACCGGCCGGAGCGGCCCCATGAAACCCTTCGCCGATCTCCTCGACCGTCTCGTCCTGACGCCCAGCCGCAACGGCAAGCTGAAGCTCCTGACCGACTATTTCCGCGACACACCCGACCCGGACCGCGGCTATGGCCTTGCGGCGATCGCCGGCACGCTCGAAGTGCGCAACGTCAAGCCTGCCATGCTCCGCGATCTGACGCTTGAGCGGATGGACGAGGTGCTGTTCCGCTACTCCTACGACTATGTCGGCGACCTCGCCGAAACGATCTCGCTCGTCTGGGACAACGAAAAGGACATCGAGCGCTCCGCCTCCGTCCAGCCGCGCCTCGGCGAGGTCATCACCCGTATGAATTCGCTCGGCCGCACCGAGGTTCGCAGTTTCGTGCGCGATACGCTGGACCGGCTGGATCCGTCTGGCCGCTTCGCCTTCATCAAGCTTGCCACCGGCGCCATGCGCATCGGCGTCTCGGCACGGCTTGCCAAGCAGGCGCTGTCCGATCTCGGTGGAAAGGACGTGATCGAGATCGAGACGCTATGGCACGGTCTGGAGCCGCCCTATGAATCACTTTTCGAATGGCTGGAGGGCAGGGGCGGCAAGCCAGTGCTCGCGACGCCCGCGATCTTCCATTCCGTCATGCTCGCCCATCCGGTGGAAGACAACGATCTCACCAGCCTCGACCCGGCGGATTATGCGGCGGAATGGAAGTGGGACGGTATCCGGGTCCAGCTTTCCCGCTCCGGCGAAACGCGCAAGATCTATTCACGCTCCGGCGACGACATCTCCAATGCCTTCCCGGATATTCTGGAGTCCATCAGCTTCAACGGCGTGCTCGACGGCGAACTGCTCGTCGGCGGAACCGCACGCTCGAACAGCCCGACGAGAACCTTTTCCGACCTTCAGCAGCGATTGAACCGCAAGACGGTGACGGCGAAGATGCTCGACGAATACCCGGCCTTCATCCGTGCCTACGACCTGCTGTTCGACGGCGAAGAGGATGTGCGCGGCCATAGCTTCATCGACCGCCGCGACCGGCTCTCGGAGATTATCGAGCAGGCGCCGCACGATCGGTTCGACCTCTCGCCGCTCGTCGCCTTTTCGACATGGGAGGAATTGGACGAGCTGCGGACTTCGCCGCCCGACCCGGTGATCGAGGGCGTGATGATCAAACGTCGGGACAGCATCTATCAGGCGGGCCGCATGAAGGGCCCGTGGTTCAAGTGGAAGCGCAATCCTTACAACGTCGACGCCGTCTTGATGTATGCCCAGCGTGGCCATGGCAAGCGCTCGAGCTACTATTCCGATTTCACCTTTGGTGTCTGGGCCGAGACGCCGGACGGCGAACAGTTGGTGCCCGTCGGCAAGGCCTATTTCGGTTTCACCGATCAGGAATTGGAGCTGCTCGATAAATTCGTCCGCAACAACACCATCGAGCGTTTCGGTCCGGTTCGTGCCGTGCGCGCAGATCGGGAGTTCGGCTTCGTCGTCGAGGTCGCCTTCGAAGGCATCAACCGCTCGACGCGGCACAAGTCCGGTGTGGCGATGCGCTTTCCGCGCATCTCCCGGCTACGGCCGGACAAGCCTTCCTATGAGGCAGACCGCCTCGAAACGCTGGTCGCGATGATCGACGAAAGCCGTGGAATAGGCCCGCCTGCGCGACAATGACGCAGGGCCGGATTTCAACGCAATGTGTATTGGCCGAAATGCCGTTCTGGTGCAGATATTTGAGTGCCCCGGGGGCTATCGGGTGCTGTGTCATGTCCTTTGACGACGATCGAAATGCCTTTTTCCGCCAACGCCGCGCTGTCCTCGCCGGTATCGCGGGTGCCCTCATGCTCCCCCGCGCCGCCTCCGCCTTTAATGTTCCGGATCAGCCGCGCCTGATCACCCACGATTATGCCAAGGTTCGCCGCCGCTTCCGCACGAAGCTGCTGCAGAAGGGGCCCGCGCCGGACAAATACGAGGCATTGGCCACGCCGCCGGATGGCGAGCAGATATTCTACCGCTCGGGCGCTGGCGGCGAGCTCGAACTGGCGGCCTGGGTCAGCAAATACAAGCGCGGGCACCACGCAAAGCCCGGCGTGCTTTTCCTTCATGGCGGCAATGCCATGGGTGCTGGCCAGTGGCAGCTCCTGAAACCCTATGCCGAGGCGGGTTTCGTGGTGCTGATGCCGTCTGTCCGCGGTGAAAATGGCCAGATGGGCAATTTTTCCGGCTTCTACGACGAGGTGGACGACGTTCTTGCCGCCGCCGACCGGCTGGCGCATCTGCCGGGTGTGGACCCAAGCCGGCTTTTTGTGGCGGGCCACAGCATCGGCGGCACGCTGACTATGCTTGCCGCCATGAGCACGCACCGTTTCCGCGCCGCCGCCCCGATTTCCGGCAATCCGGACGCCTTCCGCTTCTTCAATCGCTACCCGCAGGACATCCGCTTCGACGACGGCAACAAGCACGAATTCGAGGTCCGCTCGGCGCTCTGCTACGCGCAAAGCTTCAAGTGCCCCGTCCACGTCGTTCACGGCACGGAAGAGGATCAATTCAACGACCGTGCCGGCCTGCTCGCTGCCCGCGCCCGTGCGGCCGGTATCCGCATCGAGACCGATAGGGTGGCCGGCAACCACACCTCCGCGCTGCCGGCCGAGATCGAGCAAAGCATCCGTTTTTTCCGTGGGGTGGCCGCTTGAACGCGTCTTCAATTTTCGCCGCGACGGTCTATATTGGACGCATGATGGCGCAAATGGCAGACGAGATCATTCCGAACGACTTCCCGGAGCTGAAATCGCTCCTGATGGATCGCGATCCCCTATGCGCCATTTCCGCAAAGGAAGCCTTCGCCCTTTATGAGCGCAACTGGCGCTTTGTGGATGTTCGCAAGCTCACCGAACATGAAGCGCAGCTTGTGCGCGAACTGGCGACCGTCTACGGCCACGGCGTTGTGCTCGTGTGATGTCCAGTCTCGTGAAGCCGGCAAGTTTTCCGGTGCTGACGCCAGCTTCACGCCAGCCGCAAATGCCATCCTCCCGCCAGATATCGCTCCGCTGACAATGGATAAAGGGTGGCTTTATGGATTTTTCGCGCCGGGTGTTTCCCTTTGCCGGCCTTGCCGTGGCGGTCCTTGGCCTCAGCGGCTGCAACGTTCTTGTTCCTGATACGGGCGCGACCGACCCGGCCCGCTTCGTGCAGGAGACTTCGCCGGTCTTCTATGAGCCGCCGGGCGTTGATCCGCGGAAGGTAAGGGCGATCCCCGATCCGCCGGTGCCGCAGGTGCGCGATCTCTACTCGACGCAATTCAACCAGACCTACGGCCTGCCGGTCACCAATCCGGTGAACGCCGCCTTGTACGGCGAGCTTCGCGATGGCGATTTCCTTTTGCCGGCCATTCCGGTCAGCCGCGTCAGCCCCGAGTATCTCCGTCAGGAAGTCGACTACCCGACGCAGGAGAAGCCGGGCACTGTCATCGTCGATACGCGCGCCCGCCATCTCTATCTCGTCGAGCCGAACGGTAAGGCGATCCGCTACGGCGTCGGCATCGGCCGCGAAGGCTTCGCCTGGTCGGGCCGCGGCGTCATCCAGTGGAAGCAGAAATGGCCGCGCTGGACGCCGCCTGCCGAAATGGTCTCGCGCCAGCCGGATATCCGCCCCTTCTCGGCCGAAAACGGCGGCATGAATCCTGGCCTCGGAAATCCGCTCGGCGCCCGCGCCATGTACATCTTCAACGACGGCCAGGATACGCTCTATCGCGTGCACGGCACACCGGATTGGCAATCGATCGGCAAGGCGACGTCGTCGGGCTGCGTGCGCATGCTCAACCAGGACGTCGTCGACCTTTACGACCGCGTTCCGGCCAAGGCCGAGATCGTTGTGATGTAGCGGCGCAACAGGGCAGGCGATATCGTCTGTCCGCACGGGGACACGACTTCGTGAGGATATGGTTTATTTGGCAGCGGCAGATAGATTTCCGACTCGTCACCGGCGTTGAATGAACCAACCGGGGTGCGTGCCGCATGCCGGCTCTCCCCGCGACAGAAGGAAATCCGTCCCGCGCATGAGTCTCGAAAAATCTCTCTCCCGCCGCAACTTTCTCTCCTTTTCGGCTTTGACGGCGGCCTCCGCGCTCGCCGGCTGCGCTTCCACTTCGGCACCGAGCGTCCAGCCCGTCGGTTTCCGTTTCCCACGCCCTTTCGAGACGACGCCCGCTCCCACGGATGCCGAGCTTGAGGTGATATACGGTCCCATCGAGGACGGCGGCTTCCTGATCCCCGCCGTCCCCTACCAGCAGATCGATCCGCGCTACTATCGCCAGCAGGTCATCGACCCGACAGGCGAGCGTCCAGGCACGATCGTCGTCGATACGCCGTCGCGCTTCCTTTATCTCGTCCAGCCGGGCGGGACAGCGATGCGCTACGGCGTCGGCATCGGACGCGAAGGCTTTGCCTGGTCTGGCAACGGCGTCATCCAATGGAAGCAGAAGTGGCCGCGCTGGAAGCCGCCGAATGAGATGGTTGCCCGCCAGCCGGAACTCGCAAAGTATTCGATCGAACGCGGCGGCATGGAGCCTGGCCTGCTGAACCCGCTCGGCGCGCGCGCGCTCTATATCTTCTCGAATGGCGAGGATACGCTCTACCGCCTGCACGGCAATCCGGAATGGCGGTCGATCGGCAAGGCCGTTTCGTCCGGCTGCGTCCGCCTGCTGAACCAGGATATCATCGATCTCTACGACCGCGTGCCGAACAAGACGCCGATCGTCGTCTGGCAGTGATGATTAACATCTTCCCCCGCTTGAAAGCGGGGGATTTCCGAAGGGGCGCGAAGCTCCGCCGATCGTTATCGCTTCAACGGAGAGCGGCTGCCCTTCCTCCACGATCATAGACGCCGTGTTCCGACGCAGGATGTTGATTGCAGCATTGTGGTCGGCATGGGCGCGCAAGCCGCATTGGCAACAGCGGAAAGACGCTTGGCTTTCGCGGCTTTCCCTGTCCACGGCTGCGCAGGCCGAACAGGTCTGCGAGGTGTGGCGGGGATCGACCTTGCACAGGTATCGCCCCGTTCTTCGAGCTTGTCGGCCAACACGGTTTCAAAGCCGTGCCAGCCTTGTTCGAGGATCGCCCGGTTCAGGCCCGCCTTCTGGCAGACGTTGGTTGCGGGCGCGTCCACGGTTCCCCTGGCGCTGCGCGTCATGTTGCGCGTGGCGAGGTCTTCCAGCACGACCGTTGCGAAGCGACGGGCGATATCAAGACTGGCCTTGTGCCGCCAATCCTGCCGGATGCGGGCAGCACCGGCCTGCAAGGCTGCAACGCGGCGGCGGGCCTTGGCGTGGCGACGCGACCCGCGCTTGCGCCGCGCCAGAACGCGCTGGGCCCGGCGCTTCCTGGGCTCGATCTCCGCAAGGCCGGCAGGCATCCACCAATGCTCCCCGGTCGAAAGCGTCAGCGTGTTCGCCACGCCCCGGTCGATCCCCACGGCGGGCAAATCGTTTTGCGGGACGGCATGGTCGATTTCGCAGGCGAAGGCGATGTGCCAGCCGTTCGCCGCCAGGCTCACCGTCACATTCATGGTCTTGCCACGCAGGCGCCGCGTGTCGCGGAACTTCACCCAGCCGATCTTGGGAAGGCGCGCGGCGGACCACTTGCCGTTCAGGCGCTTGACCTCGATCTCCCGCCCCTGAAAGCGGAAGGCGCCGTTCACGCCCTTCTTGCGGGGCGCGAGGGATATCCTGCGCGCCCCGCGAAGAAGTTGGCATACGCCTTATCCAGATCGCGCAGGGCCTGCTGCTGGGGCGTCACATGCACGGCGGCAATCCAGTCGAACGCGGCCCGCAGTGCGGTCAATTCCCGCGCCTGGGCGATGGAGTTCAAGCGGTTCCCGGTCTGCCGCCGGTAATGCCGCCACCAGTCCCTGCGCTGCTCCAGCGCCAGATTATAGACCAGCCGCACAACACCCGCGAACTGCCGCAACAGGACTTCCTGTTCGGCGGTCGGAGCGAGCTGGTAGCGGAAAGCGCGGTGGATCATGTTACGATTCTATCAATTGCTCCAAGGAGCGCAACCGTGGATCGCACCGGCAGCATGTCGTCTACATGCTCCATGGTCATTTGGTCTTTGTCACGAAATACCGCCGTGACGTTCTGTCAGAACCGGCAATCCGCCACCTGCGGCGCATCTTCGCCAAGCTGTGTCGCGACTTCGAGGCCGAATTGATCGAATGCGACGGCGAGGACGATCATGTTCACCTGCGGGTGCATGACCCTCCGAAGATCGCCCTGTCGAAGCTGGTCAACAGCCGCAAAGGCGTATCCAGCCGACGTCGGCGCGAGAGCCGCCCAGAAATCACCGGGCGCTACCACAACGGCGTTTTGTGGTCGCCGTCCTACTTTGCGGCAAGCTGTGGCGGCGCACCGCTCTCGGTGATCGCCGAATATGTCAAATCCCAGCGGGAAGCGGCCCAAGGCCACTCTGGCGTTCCTCCCCGGCCTGAACGCCGGGGTATCCCGCGAGGTTCACGATGAACTCGACTTCCTTCCGCTTCGGAAGGAAGTCTTTCTGATCGGCCTCAGCCGCCCGCCGGCAGATGGCCGGCAGCGAGTCCTGCGCTGTTGTAGGCGGGGCGGGGCGTCGGCAGTGCGATTGGCGATCCTTCCGGCGGCATGACCGTGCCTGGAGTCGTCGATGCCGGGGGAGCGGCCGGAATGGCGGAGGTCGTGGTGGCATCCGGTATCGATGCCACATCGGGCATGGCCCTCGGGATTGGCCCCTTCTCCGGGAGCAACACGTCGATTTGTGTGGAAGTCGCGAACGGCTGCACGCCTGCGAACTGAACCGGACCCGATAGCCGCGGGTCGGAAACGTAGTTCATTGCGACGTCATAGGCCGGCAGAGGTGCCGGCGTTTGCAAGGCTCCGTCCCTGCCGCGCTTTTCATAAAAGACGTTGCCGCCGGCCTCGACGACATAATGCATGTTGCGATAGGGGAATTTCAGGCCGTCGGTGTGGAAGAACATGGCGTTCTGCACGCCGGGATGCCGTTCCCCGCGCAAGATTCCGTCCACGGCGGAATCAAGTTCCGGTCCGGCCTTCGGGTCGACGACCCTGGTCATGACGCCGGGCGCGAACTGCTTTTCCTGCGCTACGACTTCGCAAATCGTGTCGGGATAGGCGGGCGATGTGAGCCGGTTCATTACCACGGTTCCGACCGCCATATAGCCATCGCGATCCGAGTGTTCGGATTCGAAATACATGGCGCGCTTCAGACAATCGCGGTCCCGTGCCGTGTAATTATAAGTCACTTTGGCTGATGCTGGTTTCGCGGTGGAAGAAGGACGTGCAGTCGGCGGTGGCGCCTTGGCGGCCGTCGTGCACCCTGTTGCAGCCAGTCCGGCGAAGAGAATCCCGGAGATGGTTTTGCCCAATGCGTATCGCGCCCTCAACGGCCGGTGCCTCCTATTGTGATAGTCCAGCCCAAATCACGTCGCGAAAACGTTTTACCTCACGTTCGTAAATATTCCAAACACATTTCGTGAGTTACGGAAAAATCCTTATATTTCAAAGGGAAGATGGGTCTCTAGCGGCTGATTCGCTAGGCGGCCGCCCTGGAAATGCCCATCCGGCAGCCGGATGCTTCGAGTGCAGCGCTGGCAACGTCGATGAAGAGCCGGCGGAACCAGACGGAGCGTCCGTCCGCCCGGTCGACGCGGCGGTAAAGCATGGTGACCGGTTCGGCAGGCAGCGGGATTGGCGGCACTGAAACCGTTAGCCCATGCAATTGCGCCATGCAGCGGGCGATCGATTCCGGGATCGTCGCGATCGCCGGCATCGCCCGCAGCGCCGTCGGCAAGGCGGAAAAGCGGGGCACGGTGGCCACCACCTGCCTGCTGTGCCCCAAGCGGGCAAGCGCGATATCGACATTGGTCGAGCCATTGCTGCCTTCGAACGAGACGCCGACATGGTCTGCCTTGGCGAAGTCCTCAAGGGTCAGCGGGGTCTTCAACCTGAGCTGCTTCTGATCGTAGATCGAGATCGAACACTGGTCGAAGAGCGGATCGCGGATATGCCAGGAGGCGGGCTCGTCGTGGATCGAGACACTGAAATCATAGGCGCCCTCGTCGAGCAAGCGTGCGGCGTCGCGTTTGTGGAAAGCCACACCGACCAGCCGGGCGCCCGGCGCCAGTTCCCGCAGGCGCGCCGCGAGCGGACCGAAGAAGGCTGATTCGAGATTGTCGCACAGGCCGATGCGGAATTCGCCCTTCCAGCTGGCGGGGTCAAAGGCGGCGGGCGGGCGGATGGCCCGCTCGATGCCGGAAAGCGCATCCTCGATTGCCGGCGCGATGACAAGCGCGCGCGGCGTCGGCTGCAGGCCGCGTCCGACGCGGACGAACAATTCGTCGTCGAGTGCTTCGCGCAGCCGCCGCAGCGCCGCCGAAAGTCCCGGCTGGCCAAGCAGCAGCCGCTCGGCCGCGCGGCTGACATTGCGTTCTTGCATCAGCACCGAAAAGGCCAGCAGGAGGTTCAGGTCGATTTTCCGAAGGATCGCGTCATTCATCATTATCAGTAATACCTGGCATGGTTACTATCAATTTGCAATAGGTTTCGGAGATGATCATTTTCTCGTTCCTCTGCCGCTTCCTCCCAACCAGCGCGGCAGCAAAAGGAACGATATCGATGACTCTCACACAATCTCGAAGAGGGGCGGGGCTGGCATTGCTGTTGCTCTGCGCCGCCAATTTCCTTGACGCCATGGACGTTTCGACCATCGGCGTCGCGCTTCCCGCCATTCAGGCCGAACTCGGCATGCAGGCAACTTCGCTGCAATGGGCCGTCAGCGCCTATGTCCTCGGCTACGGCGGCTTCCTGCTGCTCGGCGGTCGCGTTGCCGACGTTTTCGGCCACCGCCGCGTCTTTCTCTGGTCGCTTGCCGTCTTTGCAGCTGCGAGTATCGCGGGCGGCTTTGTCGACAGCGGGCCGACGCTGATTGCCGCCCGTCTGATCAAGGGCATCGCCGCGGCCTTCACTGCACCGGCCGCTTTGGCGCTTCTGCTTTCCGTCTTCGGAGAGGGCAGCGCCCGCGCCAAGGCGCTCGGGGTCTTCTCCTCCACCGGCGCCGCCGGCTTCGTGCTTGGCATGGTGCTCGGCGGTGCGGCCACCATTTTCAGCTGGCGGGCGACACTCGTCATGGGCGCTCCGGTGGCGATCCTCACGCTGGCGATCGCGCCATTCGTCCTGCCCGCAGACGAGCGCCGGGGAGCCGGCCGTCCGCGCTTTGACTGGGCAGGCGCCTTGACCATCACCCCCGGCCTGCTGCTCTTCGTCTTCGGCATCACCAACGCCGCAGCCGACGGCTGGAGCGCCTTTCCCACCTGGGGCGCACTGACTGCGGCCGCCGTCCTGATCCTGCTCTTCCTTGCCGTTGAGGCCCGGCATGCCGATCCGATGGTGCCGCTTGCGATGTTCCGCCGGGCAAAACTCAGCCATGCCAATGCCGTCGCCGCCCTTTTTCAGGGCGTCTATGTCGGCTTCCAGTTCATCGCGACGCTCTATTACCAGAACGAGCTCGGCTGGTCGGCCTTCAGCACCGGCTTCTGCTTCGCTTTAGGCGGCGTCTTCGTCATGTTCCTGGCGCCACGCTTTGCCGCGATCGCGCAGAACCGCGGCACCACTGGCCTCATGGCGCTCGGCGTGGCGCTGCAGGCAGCAAGCTATATCTTCTGGGTCGCGGCTGTCGGTGACATCAATCCGATCCTGCTCGTCGTCCTGTCGCAGGTCCCGCTCGGCCTCGGTTACGCGCTGACCTATCCCTCCGTTCAGGTCGCGGCACTCGCTGATGTCGAGGAAGACAAATCGGGCCTGGCCTCCGGCATGCTCTTTGCGGCCTTCCAGATCGGCGGCGGCATCGTGCTCGCGGCCGCCTCCGCGGTCTTCGGCGCGGCGCCGTCCTTCGGCTGGGATCCTTATGTGGCAGGCGTCGCCTTCACGGCGTTGCTTGCCGTTGCGGTCGTGCTTCTCGCCGCTATCGGTCCGAGGACGTCGCCGTTGCGCGCCGCAGCCTATCAGGCCGCCGAGTAAAATCTGCGAACGCCCGCGCTTAAAGGCGCGGGCGATTTCTCACACGGCTGCATTCAGGTTCCCGCGCAGCTTCTGCAAAGATCCGCGGATTTCCGCCATTTCCTCGAGCGTGCAGCCGGCCGCCTGGCCGATGGCCGTCATGATCGTTGCCGCCTCGCTCTTCATCGACCGGCCCTTCGGCGTCAGCGAAACGATCACCTGCCGCTCGTCGCGTGCGTCCCGGGTGCGCTTGATCAGCCCGGTCTGCTCCAGCCGCTTGAGCAGCGGCGAGAGCGTGCCCGAATCGAGGTCGAGCTGCTCGCCGATCGTCTTCACCGGAAGTTCGGCTTTTTCCCAGAGCACGAGCATCACCAGATATTGCGGATAGGTGAGGCCGACCTTGTCGAGGATCGGCTTGTAGGCACGCGTGAAGGCATGCGCCGTCGCGTAGACCGCGAAACAGAGCTGTTTCTCCAGCCGCCTCTCCTCTTGCGGGATTTCCATCGTCTTTGCCATCTGCGCTTTCATGGTCCTGTTCCTTTGAGGTGCAATTCTCCTCTTTTCAGATTCCGAATGCAATTTGCGAAATTCACTTGCGTACAATTTAATTGTGCAATATATGAAATCCAGCCCCAACGCAAAGGAGACTGACATGCCTATCCTCTATACGACCCAAGCTTCCGCCACCGGTGGCCGCGCAGGCCGCGCCGTTTCCGAAAACGGCGTTCTCGACGTGACGTTGACTGTTCCGAAGGAACTCGGCGGCGATGGCGCCACCGGCACCAATCCCGAACAGCTCTTCGCGGCCGGCTATTCCGCGTGCTTCCTCGGTGCCTTGAAATTTGTCGCGGGCCAGCAGAAGGTCAAGATTCCGGAAGACACGACGGTTTCCGCCAAGGTCGGCATTGGTCCGCGTGAAGACGGCACGGGCTTCGGCATCGACGTGGCGCTCACCGTCAATATCCCCGGCCTGGATAAGGCCGAGGCTGAAAAGCTCGCCGCCGCCGCCCACATCGTCTGCCCCTACAGCCACGCCATGCGCACCTCGACCGAAGTTCCGGTCACGGTGGCCTGATGCGGAATCACCTTCTCCCCGCCGGGGAGAAGGTGGCCCGAAGGGCCGGGATGAGGGAGCGACACGGCAAACGTCGTTTTCGCTTTTGCCTCAGACGCGCGCTCATGGCGTTCTCATCGCCTCGGCTTCGCTCCGGCTTCTCCCCAGCTGCGGAAAGGAAACAAGCGGCACCCTTTTCATCTGAAATATAATCGCTATATTATTTCCAAGGAAAGGATATGCCGATGACCTCGTTGCATCTTCAGGACAGCCGCCGGACATCCGAAGCCGCGGTGATCACCAAGGCGGCGGTCAATGCCGCAGACCGGCTCGGCATCAGCGCCCGCGTGCTTGCCGTCGTTCTCGGCGTATCAGAAGCCACTGTCTCGCGCATGAAGCGGCAGGATCATCTTCTGGAGCCTGGCAGCAAGTCCTTTGAGCTCGCTGTCCTGCTTGTCCGTCTCTTCCGCTCGCTGGATGCGATCGTCGGCGGCGACGAGGCGGTTGCCAGGCAATGGTTGCGCAACGCCAATACCGCGCTCGGTGCCGCACCGCTTGAAAAGATCGCCAGCATTTCCGGATTGACCGATGTCCTTGCCTATCTGGACGCCCGCCGCGCTCTCGTCTGAGGCGCGCGCGATATCCGGCAGTTTCTGGCGCCTGGTGGAGGCACAGCATCATATCTCGACGCTGAAGCTCGTCGATACGCTGGAAGAGCAGGCGCTGCTCGAAACACTGCTCGAGGAGAGCAAGCCGGCGCTGCCGCCCGAATGCGCCGGTCTCGACTATCTGCTCGCCACGCCCTTCCGCTACGGCGCTGTCTACCCGCATGGCTCGCGCTTTCGCAGGGCAGGGCGCACGCTCGGCGTTTTCTACGCTTCGGAAAAGGTGGAGACGGCGCTTTCCGCGATGGCCTTCTACCGCCTGCTCTTCTTCGCGGATTCTCCTGAGACGCCTCTGCCTGCGAATGCAGCCGAATACACCGCGTTTGCGGCTCTCGTCGGGACGAAGGCCGCGCTCGATTTGACTTTGCCGCCGCTCAACCGCGATCGCCCGACATGGACCGATCCTATGAATTGCGAACCCTGCCAGGCGCTTGCCGATACCGCCCGCGCGATCGGCACCGAAGCGATCCTTTATGAATCCGTCCGCGATCCGCATCACGGCAAGAATATCGCGCTGCTGACGGCCAAGGCCTTCAGCGCCCGCGAACCGGCCGAGCGCCAGACATGGCGCATTCGCCTGTCGCCGGCAGGCGTTCAGGCGCTGTGCGAATTTCCGAAGATGCGGATCGGCTTTGCCAGGAGCGATTTCGGCAACGATCCACGCATCGCCCGTTGATCAGGCGAGCGCCTGCAGCTCGCTCCGCAGCCGCTCGCCACTGCCGCCAGGCAGCTTCTCGTCCAGCGCTGCATGCGTCCTTTCCCAGATTGGCAGCGCTGCGGCGAGCACCGCCTTGCCCTCCGGCGTCAGGCTGAGCAGCCGCCCCCGCTTGTCTTTCGGATTTTGCGTTACATTTACCCAGCCACGGCGTTGCAGCGGTTTCAGCGCGGCCGTCAGCGTCGTCTGGTCCATGGCGAGAACATTGGCCACAGGCCCCATCGGCGGCGGCTCCGGCCGGTTGAGGGACATCATCAGCGAGAACTGCCCGTTGGTGAGCCCGACCGGACGAAGCGCATCGTCGAAAAGCCGTGCGAGTGCTCGCGCGGCGCGCTGAACATGCAGGCACAGGCAGGTGTCCCGTACCAACAGTGTCGTCGAAAAGGGAATTTCTATCGCGTTTGACATGCCCTATTTCTATTGATATCAATGTATTTAGTCAAGCGAATGAGAACGAATGCCGGTCTTGCCGGCGGCGCCGGAGGAGGGCGCTCGCGATGCAGAATCAAGTCGTTTCCCGTGAACAATGGCTGGAGGCCCGCCAGGCGCTGCTTTTGAAGGAGAAGGAAGCAACGCATCTCAGAGACAGGATCAATGCCGAGCGCCTGGCCATGCCCTGGGTCAAGGTCGACAAGGACTATGTCTTCAACACGCCGCAGGGAAAGAAGGGCCTATCCGATCTCTTCGACGGCCGCAGCCAGCTGATGATCTACCATTTCATGCTCGGTCCGGATTGGGAGGCCGGTTGCACCGGCTGCTCGTTCCTTTCCGATCACGTGGATGGCGCGCTGCCGCATCTCAACCATCACGACGTCACCTGGGTCGCGGTTTCACGCGCGCCGCTCGCCAAGATCGAGGCCTACAAGAAGCGCATGGGCTGGAAGTTCCCCTGGGTTTCGTCCTTCGGCAGCGATTTCAATTTCGACTACCACGTTTCCTTCAGCCCGGAAGATCTCGCCAAGGATAAGGTTTTCTACAATTTCACCGCGATCGGACCCGCCGAGGCCCATGACGAACTGCCGGGGCTGAGTTCCTTCTACAAGAACGAGCGGGGTGAAATCTTCCATACCTACTCTAGCTATGCCCGTGGGCCGGAGGAACTGATCGGCACGCTGATGATCCTCGACCGCGCGCCGAAGGGCCGCAACGAGGAAGGCACGATGGATTTCGTCAAGCGCCACGACGAATACGAGGGCGCTCGAAAGACGCAATCCCGTCACTGAAATCTGCGAACATCGCCAAGGGAGAAGGATGATGGAAACTGCAAAAGCGTTGGAGGAGCACCGCTTCCTCGAGAGGTTGGTGGGCGTATGGGGTGTCACGGCATCCGAAATGACCGCTGACCAGCAATGGACGGAGATTGTGCGCTCGCTGCACGGCATCTGGTTCGTTGCCGAAGGCAATGGCGAGATGCCGGGCGGCGGGGCTGCCACCACCATGCTCACCCTCGGCTACAATGCGGCCAAGGGCAAATATGTCGGTAGCTGGATCGGCTCGATGATGGACCACATGTGGGTCTACGAGGGTGATGTATCGCCCGACGGCAAGGTGCTCAGCCTCTATACCCGTGGCCCCGATTTCCAGAACCAAGGCGCCGAGCAGGACTACCGCGAGCAGATCATCTTCGCCGATGACGATCACCGCACCTTCAACTCGGCGGCCAAGCAGCCGGACGGCAGCTGGAAGCAGTTTATGGAGGCGCATTACACGCGCAAGCCGTGATCGCGAACCAAACCCGATTCCATAGGCACGAAAAGGAAAAAGATCATGGCTTCCGACACGCATGGAAAATTCATCTGGTGCGAACTGATGACGACGGATACCAAGGCTGCCGCCGGCTTCTACAGCTCTGTCGTCGGCTGGACGACGAAAGAGATGCCGATGGAGGACCTTCCTTCCCCCTATACCATCTTCGAGGCGGACGGCCGCGGCGTCGCCGGCATGATGACCTTTCCGGCCGAGCTCGAAGGGCAGGGCATTCCGCCGAACTGGACAGGCTATGTCTGTGTCGACGATGTCGACCAATCCGCGAAGGATTTCGAGGCGAACGGCGGCCAGATCCGCCGCCCCCCCGAAGACATCCCGACCATCGGCCGCTTTGCCGTCGTCGCCGACCCGCACGGGGCCGTCCTCTGCATCATGACGCCGCTGCCGATGGAGGGCGATAGCGGCTGGGAGCCGGAAATGGGTATGCCCGGCCATATCGGCTGGCACGAACTGATGGCCGGCAACATGGAGGAAGCCTTCGCCTTCTACTCGAAGGTCTTCGGCTGGACCAAGGACCACGATTTCGACATGGGCGAGATGGGCGCTTATCGCATCTTCGCCGAACATGGAAAACAGATCGGCGGCATGATGACCAAACCCGCCGGTGTGCCGATGTGCTATTGGGGCTATTACTTCAACGTGCCGGCGATCGACAGCGCCATCGAACGCGTCAATGCGGGCGGCGGCAAGGTAATCGTCGGTCCGATGGAAGTGCCCGGCGGCAGCTGGATCATCAATGCGACGGACCCGCAGGGCGCTTTCTTCTGCCTCGTCGCGCCGGGCCGCTGACCTCGCAGCAACATCCCGGAAACGCCGAATCGAGATACGGAAAGTGATCGGCGGCGGCCCTTGGAAGCGGGCCGCCCCTTTCATTTGAGCGGCAAAATACGTCCCGCTAATCTCTAAATTTTATGCAAATTTTATCGTTCCCGCCCGAAAAGCGCCCCGCAAGGTTAACCCTTCCTGAACATTTTTGGGTGGATGCATAATCGGCTATATCTGCGTGGTTATATTTCCCGCTACTGACCGACGCATGAAACGAAAAAAGCGGCCGGATCATGCGACCGCTTTGAACGTCATGCGTTTTGGTTTGTCTCAGTGTGCCGCGCCTTCGCCCGGTGCGACCTTTTCCAGCGGCATGCGGGAGGCAACCTGCTTGTTGCCGGCCCGCAGCCCGTGCAGATACCCTTTGCCGCGGGCGATCGAAAAAAGCGGCTGGTAGTCGGGCAAGCGGCTGTCGGGCAGCACCCGGTCGCGCATGTTGTCCAGGATGAAGTAGTTGCCATCGACGGCGACCGAAAGCACCGCATGGTAGAAGTGGCGCTTCTGGCCGGTACGGAGATTACGCTGCTGCTGCCGAGAGGTGCGAGCGGCGTTTACGAGGGTGCCGCCCGCGATGTGCGCGACGGCGCAGCCCTCAGCGTCGGCGACCTCCGCCACGGCCAGGTCTTCATCAAGGTCGTCCATGTTTCGAACGGCGCAGGTGCCGTGCCTGTCGCCGTCAGCGCCGCCATGGGGCGCAATTCGTCGCTGCTCATCAGCCATGCTTCGCCCGCCGTCACATCGGCAATCGCCGCTATGTCTTCCGATCAGCGCCCGCCGTTGGTCAATCTTGGCGACGACGTTCCGGCAACTGCCGGCAATGTCTACAACTTCGCCTCGGACGAACTCGACAGCGCGCTCGAAGGCATCCGGGCGGCTGCCGCGGCGGCCACAAGAAGGTGATGGTTTTCGCGCCGAAGGATTTTCCGCCTGCGTCTGAGATGCGGCTCGCGGATGCCATCCGCGCAGGCGGCGGCACCTATGCCGGGACGCACGTTTCGATCTCAGCGATGCGGCCGCCGCCAATGTCGTGCAGAAGTCGAAGGCCCAGCTTCAGCAGGCCGATACGGTCGTCATCCTCGGCAAGAGCGTCATCGTGCCGACGGTCGCCGGTGCGATCAAAGCAAGCGGCCAGGCGAATCTCGTTCTTGTCGGCACCAGCGCCTGGCCGTCCCATGCCTACGCGGACCCGGCCGTCGCCGGCCATGATCGCCATGGTCGAACCGGATGATGCCAGCCTGATCGCCGACCGCTACAAGCGCCACCATGGCCGCACGCTATCTTCGGACGCCGCTACGGCTACGACTCCTGGCTGCTCAGCCCCTTGGCCAATCATCCCTACCAGATGCCGACGCAAAGAACCTTTCGGGGCTCTCCACTTCCACAAGCCGCCGCTTCTCGATCAGCCAGAAGCGGCTGCCGACGGCGCGCACGAAGCTGCGGTCGTGGGAAACGAGCAGGCAGCTTGCCTGGTGCGCCATCAGCTCGCCTTCCAGCGCTTCCTGCCCGTCGATGTCGAGATGGTTGGTGGGTTCGTCGAGCAGGTAGAAGTTCGGGTTGGAGAGCCGGAGCACCAGCATGCCGAGCCTTGCTTTCTGCCCGCCGGAAAGCTGGCCGATGGGGCGGCCCTGCATCTCGATCGACATGCCGGCGCCGGCCAGCAGTGCGCGCGCCCGCTGGTCACCGACGTCGAAGCGGCGGATGATCGTGTCCATCGGCGTGTCGGCATCGCGCAGATCGGCAAGCGCCTGGTCGCCGTAGCCGAGCGCCAGCGAAGGCGTGGCCTTGATGCCGTTCTCGGCCGTCTCCGGGTTCGCGATCGCCTTGCGCAGCATGGCGATCAGCCGCGTCTTGCCGGCGCCGTTTTCGCCGAGCAGCACGATCCGGTCTCCCTGGCAGATGAACTGCCTGCCGGTCTTGAAGAGCAGCGTGCCTTCCGGCGTCTCAACCGCCGCATCGTCCAGCGTCACCAGCACCTTGGCATGCGTGCCGCGATTGGCAAGCCGGATCGCACCCGCCGAACGCTCCAGATGCGCGGGTTTTGCCGCATCCTCGAGTTTTTCGGCGCGCTGGTTCAGCTGCTTGGTCTTGACGACCAGCAGGTCGCTGCCGGAATTGATGCCGATATTGTTGAGCTTCGCCGCCTGCTTGCGCAGTTGCTCCGCCGTCTTCATGTCGCGCTCGTAGCGGCGCGCATCTGCCGCATCGAGCTCGTCGATCGAAGCCCGCGCCCGGGAATAGGGCAAAGCGAAGATCTGCGATTGCTCCGGCCGCAGGAAGAGCGTGCGGTTCGTCACCGCGTCGAGGAAGGCGCGGTCATGGCTGGCCAGGATCACCGGCACGTCGCGGGGGAGCGCATTCAGCCATTCCTCCAGCCGCGCGATCTTGCCGAGATCAAGATGGTTGGTCGGCTCGTCGAGCATCAAGAGGTCGGGTTCGGTCACCCAGACACGGGCAAGCATCGCCAGCCGCTGCCACCCGCCGCTGAGCGCCGAGAGCGAACGCCGGTGCAACTCCTCCGGCACCTCCAGAGATCCCAGCACGACATCGACGCGCCAGCTCTCGGTTTCCGCCTGCTCCGGAGCGAGCGCATCGAGAACGGCGTCGTAGAATGGCTTGGCGAATAGGGCAGGCGGCACATTCTGCTCGACATAGCCGACCGTCAGCCCGCGCGCCCTGGTGATGTCGCCTTCGGTCGGCTCCAGCGTGCCGGCGATGCAGCGGAAAAGCGTCGATTTCCCGCGGCCGTTGGCGGCCACGATGCCGATGCGGTCGCCGGCATTGACGACGAGATTGAGCCTGGAAAACAAAGGGCTCGACAAGGTGATGCCGAGATTGCGGATATTGAGGAGGGTCATGATCGTTCTCTGGTCTTGCCCGCGCGATCATCCATCGAGGGCTCCTGGGCCATCATCGATGCGATGCGTCAGCGGTGGATCGAAATCGCAGACGCTCAAGCGATAAAGCTCGGTGCTGCAGGCCACAACGGGCAGACCAGAAGAGAGGTTTTGCGAGAAAGGTCTCTGGTCAGCCCTGCAAACGCATTTGCAGGGCGTTGACGGGGCCGCGCTGACGGTTGAACCGGAAATAGTAATTATGCACGCGACCCTCCTTTCTCTTTAGAGTGCACGCATGAAATATCATCACCTATGCAGGAATGCAACCAAAGCGGTCGCATCAGGCCCTTGCTCTTCGCGGCCGAACTTGCGCAGGACAGGCCGGCTGTTATAAGCGGCCCGACCGGGAAATTCTTGATTTAGGAGAGACGACCATGGCGGGCGATGACGACGAATACGTCTATGACGAAGTGACGGGCGAATGGCGTCCGGCTTCGGAATTGGCTGCCGCCGCGCAGGCGGCCGTCGAGGTCCGCGACGCTGCCGGAAATATCCTCAAAGACGGCGATTCCGTCACGCTCATCAAGGATCTGAAGGTCAAGGGTGCCAATCAGACCCTGAAGCAGGGCACGGTCATAAGGTCGATCCGGTTGACGGACAACCCCGAAGAGATCGACTGCCGCCACGACACTATCAAGGGCCTTGTCCTGCGCACGGAATTCGTCCGCAAGCGTTGAGGATACAAATCTCGCCGAGCCAGGCCTGATATACCCCTTTGGCATCCCATCGGCCCGGCATGGCACAGGGAGGTAAGCTGCCGAATGGCCTCACCCTTCAGGCTTGCCTCCGCGACCTACCGCTTCAAACTCCCCAGAATGCCGCGCACCAGCGCCCGGCCGACCTGCGTCGCAACCGTCCGCGCCACGCTTTTCATCGCCGCCTCGACGACCGTCTCTCGCTGATAGCCGGACGAACGCCCGCGCGATTGGCCGCGGTTCGGCTGTTCGTCGTCGCTGCCGCCGAAACCGGGCAGCGTCCAGCCAGAGGTCGTTCCGGCGCTCGTCTGCTGCGCTTCGGCCTCTTCCTGCGCCCGCTTGGTGGCTTCCGCTTCGGCAGCCTTCTTCGCGCGGGCTGTGAGCATTTCGAAGGCAGAGTCGCGGTCGACATCCTCGTCATAGATCCCAAGTACCGGGCTCCGGTCCATGATCTGACGGCGTTCCGCTTCCGTTACCGGGCCGACCCGGCCGGATGGCGGGCGGATCAGCGTGCGCTCGACGATCGATGGCGCGCCCTTGGTCTCCAGCGTCGAAACCAGCGCCTCGCCGGTGCCGAGATTGGTGATCACGGTGGCGCAATCGAAGGTCGGGTTGGGGCGGAAGGTATCGGCGGCTGTCCTGACCGCCTTCTGCTCGCGTGGCGAATAGGCGCGAAGCGCATGCTGCACGCGGTTGCCGAGCTGGGCGAGGACCGTTTCCGGCACGTCGAGCGGGTTTTGCGTGACGAAATAGACGCCGACGCCCTTAGAGCGGATCAGCCGCACGACCTGCTCGACGCGTTCGGTCAAGACACGCGGCGCGTCGTTGAAGAGCAGATGCGCCTCGTCGAAAAAGAAGACGAGCTTCGGCTTGTCCGGATCGCCGACTTCGGGCAACTCTTCGAAAAGCTCGGAAAGCAGCCAGAGAAGGAAGGTGGCGTAAAGCCTGGGGTTCATCATCAGCTTGTCGGCCGCAAGCACCGAAATCTGGCCATAACCGTTATTGCTGGTGCGCATGATATCGGTGATCTTCAGCGCCGGTTCACCGAAGAAATGCTCGGCCCCCTGCTGTTCGAGAACGAGCAGCGCACGCTGGATCGAGCCGATGGACGCCTTGGAGATCAGGCCGAACTGGCTGGAAAGCTCGCTCGCATTCTCGCCCATGTAGTTCAGCAGCGAGGAGAAATCCTTGAGGTCGAGCAGCGGCAGGCCCGCCTGGTCGGCGATCTTGAAGGCGATATTGATGACGCCCTCCTGGGGCTCGGAGGCATCCATGAGGCGGGCCAGAAGCAGGGGCCCCATTTCGGCGATCGTGGTGCGGACCCGGTGGCCCTTCTCGCCGAAGAGGTCCCAGAAGATCACCGGGAACTGGTCGAATTGGTAATCGGCAAAGCCGATCTGCTCGGCCCGCTTGGTGAGGAAATCCTTCGCTTCGCCCTTGGCGGCAATGCCGGAAAGATCGCCCTTGATGTCGGCGGCAAAGACCGGGACGCCAGCCTTGGAAAAACCTTCCGCCAGCACCTGCAGCGTTACGGTCTTGCCGGTGCCGGTCGCGCCCGTCACCAGGCCATGGCGGTTGCCGAATTTCAGGTCGAGATATTCCGGCTTGTTGATGCTGTCGTCCGTATTGCGGCTGGCGCCGATGAAAATCTTGCCTTCCTCGAGCATGAAGCAGTTCTCCCTTCGGCCGATGCCGCCGCTTGCGTTTGAAATGCGGAGATCGCAATAAGCCACATTCATCTTACTATCGTCCACCTGTTATAAACAGGGACCGGGATGCCGACAACTGTTTGCATTGAAAGCAAATCCGGGGAAAATGCCGGCTCTCGGCGGCGCGGCTTGAGTTGCGGACGAAACTCGAATAACGTTGACGTCAACGTCAAATAACAGGAGGCTGACGATGAATGAAGTTGTGACCCAGATTGCCGATCGCGTGGGCATTGCGCCCGATCTGGCGGAGAAGGCGCTGGGCATGATGCTCGGCTTCCTGCAGCGTGAAGGGGATGATGCAGCAGTCGCCAAGATGATAGAAGCCATTCCCGGCGGCGCCGATCTCGTCGCCCAGTATAACGGCGAAGGCGCCGGTGGCGGCGGTCTGCTCGGCGGTTTGATGGGCGCGCTCGGCGGCGGCGGAATCATGGGCCTCGGCCAGCAGCTCATGAGCCAGGGCCTCGGCATGGGCGAAATCACCTCGCTCGCCAAGGAAACCATCGCCATTGCCAAGCAATATGCCGGCGAAGAAGTCGTCGACGAGGTCGTCGCCTCGGTCCCGGGCTTGAGCCAGTTCGTTTGATCCGGCCTCCATGCCGAAACGGAAAGAGCCCCGCTTCCATGGGAAGCGGGGTTTCATTTGTGCTTCGCATGCACCACGTCCAGCGCATGCCATTGCCGCCCGTCGCGTTCGATGAGGCCGTCGGCGCAGACAGGCCCCATGCTGCCGGGGGCGTAGGCTTCCGGCTCGCCGCCCTTCGCCCATAGGTCGAGAAAAGGCTGCACCGCCGCCCAGCCGGCTTCGATGCCGTCGGCCCGCTGGAACAGCGTCTGGTCGCCGATCAGCAGGTCGTAGATGAGGGATTCGTAGCCGGTCATCTTACCGATGTCGAACTGGTCGGCATAGCGGAAGTCGAGCGAAACCGGCACGGTATCGACCGAAAGCCCTGGCGATTTGATGGATATCTCCAGGCTCATGCCTTCGTCCGGCTGCACTTGTATAACCAGCCTGTTCGGCGGCAGCCGGCGCGTGACTTCGGTCTCGCGGAACTGCGCGAACGGCACGGGCTGGAATTCGACGACGATTTCCGTGTCGCGCGCTGTCATCGCCTTGCCGGTCCGCAGATAGAAGGGCACGCCCGCCCAGCGCCACGTATCGGCATAAAGCTTCAGCGCCACGAAGGTCTCGGTCCTGCTGTCAGGCGCCACTTGCGGCGTCTGGTGATAGGCGGGGATTTCAGCCCCGTTCAGCGTCCCGCCGGAATAGACGCCGCGAACGCCGTGTGTTGCCGCCTCCTCGGGCGTGAAGACGCGCAGCGCCTTCAGCACCTTGCTCTTCTCGTTGCGGATCGCTTCGGCGTCGAAGCTGTTCGGCGGCTCCATGGCGATCATGGCGAGCAGCTGGAACAAATGGTTCGGCACCATGTCGCGCAGCGCGCCCGTCGCGTCGTAGAAGGCGCCGCGGCTGCCGACATCGACGGTTTCGGCTGCGGTGATCTGCACATGGTCGATATAGCGGCTGTTCCACAGCGATTCGATCATCATGTTCGCAAAGCGCGCCGTCAGCAGGTTCTGGACGGTCTCCTTGCCGAGGAAATGGTCGAGCCGGTAGATCTGGCTTTCGCCGACCTTGCTCAGGATCTGCGCGTTCAGCGCACGGGCCGAAGCGAGGTCCGTTCCAAAGGGCTTTTCGATGGCGATGCGACGGAAGCTATTTTCACTCTCGGCGGCAAGTCCGTGAGCCGCGAGCTTCTCCACGATACCGCCGAAGAAGCGGGGCGGCACGGCGAGATAGAAGGCCGCATTGCCGCCCGGCGCCGAAGTGAGGCGTTTGGCGATCTCCAGATAAATATCCTCGCCGGTGAAATCGCCGGAAATATAGCTGATCCGCTGCCGCAACCGTGCCCAGGCCGGATCCTTGACGAGCGGTTCGCCGTCGCCGAGGCCGGCCAGGAAATCGTCTAGCCGTTTGAGCAGCATCTCGTCGCCGCCGGGCTCGATGCCGATGCCGAGAATGTCGAGATCGTCGCCAACCATGGCGCCGCGGGTGAGATTGATGATCGCCGGAACGAGAAGCCGCCGGGTAAGGTCGCCGGTCGCCCCGAAGATGACCAGAGTGGTGGGCGGCGTTGGCTTGGCGTCTGGCATAGGGATCGCTCTCCGTGATTGTCAGCGCCGGAATATAAGGCCGCCGGGCGCTACCGCAAGCGTGGCCTGTTGTCACCAGGTCTGCTTCTCCTACCCTCATCAAGTCAGTTGATGGGCAACATTCCAAGCGCTCGATCTCAGGCAAGGCTGCGGCAAGCAAGAGGTTGCCCTCGGCGCTGTCATTTATCCTTCCCTCATTCCTGTGCCTGTCACAGCAATCGAGCGCGCCCAAGTCTTTGGGCGCAGGAGACTCCCTTTAAGGCAAATGAGTCCTTCACGGCGCGGACGCGCAGTGGCTGGATCTCTGTGACAAGCACAAAGATGAGGGAGAGCCGAACCATCCCCCGGGGACGGCGCGGCGACTGCGCGGCACTCCATGAAACGTGCCGCGCTTAACCCTTCACCGCCACCAAGAAAATCCGCGGGAAGCCGAGCAGCACCCGCCCGTCCGCCATCTTCGGATAGGCCTTCTCGACACGCCCAAGATAATCCGCGAGAAACGCCTCGCGATGCTCTTGGCCGGCAGCCGCGAGGTAGGGCATCAGACCCGTTGCCTTCACCCATTCGACGATGGCCGCGGCATCCGCCATCGGGTGGTTGTAGATCGTGTGCCAGATATCCAGGCGCGCGGATTTGCCGATCAGGCGGCTGTAATAGGCCGACGGCTGGGAAAGGGGATTGCGGCGCACGCTCTTCTTTTCGAAGGCCGTCTTCCATGGTCCGGCATGGGCGCTTTCCTCCATCAGCAGATGCGTCGGCTCGCCGAGATTGTCGGGCATCTGCACGGCGAGCACGCCGCCCCTGGTAAGCCCGTCCATCAGCCGGTCGAAGATGTCGAGATGGTTGGGCAGCCACTGGAAGACGGCATTGGCGAAGAGCAGGTCGGAAGGCTCATTCGGCTGCCAGGTGGCAAGGTCAGCCTCGGTGAAGGTGGTGCCCGGAAGCCGCTTGCGCGCTGCCTCCAGCATGTTGAGGTCGCTGTCGAGGCCGGACACGCCATCCTTGCCGTAGCGGTCGATGATGAGTTCGGTCGAGTTTCCCGGCCCGCAACCGAGATCGATCGCCTTGCTGACCCTTTCCAGCGGCACCTGCGCCAGGAGATCGCGCGCCGGGCGCGTCCGCTCATCCTCGAACTTCACATACTGGCTGGCAGACCAGGCCATGGGCACCTCCTGTTTTTCCCGTGTTCCGATACGGCAATGATTCAAAGCGCGTCATGCTAGCAGCAATTCTCGGCCGCTTGTATGCGGCGTGGTGCAGCTGTCTTCGAATTGCCTGCACGAGCGGGTTGCATTATTGATGTCGTTTCTGGGTTGGGGGATTCATGAGAGCCGGTTTCGTCTTTGCCGCAGTCTGCCTATCGGTCGCCGCAATGTCCGCAAGGGCCGAGACGCCGGCCGCTCCGCCGATTTTCCTTGTGGAAGACATGGGCAATGCGCGCGACCAGTATGTGTCCAGCCATCTGGAGCCCTTTGCCGTCTACAGCGGTGCCGACCGTGCCCTCGATGAAGACGATATCGCCAGGCTCCGGCAGGTCGATGCCGCACGCCAAAGGGCGGCCGCCGCAATGCCGTTCTTCACCGGTGATCTCGATGCCGACGGGCGCATGACGCTCGACGAGTACAAGCTCGCCAACCTCTATGAAAGCCGCAACGAGGCCGAACTCGGCATGAAAGCGCGCTTTGCGAATTTCGATCGCAACGGCGACGGTATCGTGACGCTCGACGAAGCGCTGAAATCACCGCCGCTGCCTCGCATGCCGCTCGCTTACGGACTGAGCGATACGGAACGCGTCGCCGCCCTGCTGGCGATCGACCCCAACAAGGACGGCAAACTGACGGAGGATGAGTTCAAGGCGCTCCTCCTTTCCGCCTTCGCCTTCTACGACAAGAACGGCGACGGCGCTCTTTCGAAAGCCGAAAAGACGGAGCGCGCCGCAACCGTCAGGCAATTTAGGGAAGAGCAGGAAAAGTGGGAGAAGCCGTAGAGGGAGACGGCTTCTTGCGGCCCGTCAGGCCGTTGCGGCCCGTTTGACAATCGCCGCTATATCCGGGACGACCGTCGCGAAACGGTCGGCGATCTCCGCCAGCGCCGTACGATGTACGGTCTCGGCCGGGATCATGCCGCCGAGCGGATCCGGCAGATCGCGGCTTAAGGCGGCGGATGCGATGACGGTCGCCTTGATGCCGAGATCGAGTGCCGCACGCGCCGCAGCGCTGACGCACATATGCGTCATGAAGCCTACGAGGATCACATCGGAGCGCCCTGTCTGCTTGGCAATTGCTGCGAGAGCTGCGGCAAGCGTGGTTCCGGCAAAGGCATTGGGAAGCGTCTTCGGGATGACGGCTTCACCGTCAGCCGGCGTCAACGTGGAAATGATCTTCGCGCCATGCGAGCCGATCGCGAAGTGGCCGCTGCCCGGCGCCGCGTGGTGAACGATATGAATAACCGGAACGCCATCACGCCGGGCCGCATCGAGCAACTTGCGAATTTCGCCGACGGGTGCCGCGATGCCATGAAGCGGCAGTCCGCCGTCCACATATTCGTTTTGGGCGTCGATGACGACAACGACCGACTTCGACCAGTCGGCAGCTTTCGGCGTGACGCCCGCATGCTGAAGAAGGGTGAGGGGAACCATTGGCATATCTCCTTGGATGGATCGATGCCAAGGACGCTAACCGCTTTCGTACTGAGCGAATATTCGCTATCAATTCACAATGCCTGAGCAAAAGCGCACAGATATCGATTGGGAGGACCTGCGTTTTTTCGCGGCGCTGGCAAGGCACGGCAGCCTTTCGGCAACGGCGCGTGCGCTGAAGGTCAACCATGCGACCGTCGCCCGTCGCGTTGGCGCGCTGGAAAGTGCTCTCGGCTTCGCGCTCTTCGAGCGGCGCGCCGACGGCTACCAGCTCAGCCGCCACGGAACCGCGATCCTGTCCGAGGCGGGTGCCATGGAGAGTGCCGCTGGGGCGATCCGCGACCGGCTGGCTTATTCGAACGGCCCGAGCGGTCGCGTGCGGCTGACGACGACCCGTTCGATCGCCGATCTCGTCATCGCGCCGCGGCTCGGCGATGTGCTGCGCGGGCTTGCTGACGTCGAACTCGAAATCGTCACCGATATCCGCGTGCAGAGCCTTGCCCAGCGCGAGGCCGATATTGCCCTTCGGCTGGGGCACCCGAAGGACAGTGATCTCACCGGAAAACGCGTGGCGACGATCGGATACGCCTTCTATGCCTCGAAAGCGGCCGCCGAGACTGTTGCGGAAAGCAGGCCAGCCCGCCTGATCGGATTTGACCTGGATAGCGACGGCGTGGCCGAAGCGCGCTGGCTGGAAACGAAATTCGGCCCGGATGCCTTCGTCTTCCGCTCGAGCAGCAATGTCGTGCAGGCAAATGCCGCAGCCGCCGGGCTCGGCATCGCCATGCTTCCGCGCTTCGTCGCGAAACAGAATCCGGCTCTGGTCGAGATCGATTGCGGCGAGGCAATGCCCGATCGCGAACTCTGGATGCTTGCCCCGGCCAATCTGGTCGATATCCCGCGCATCCGCGCGGTATGGGATGGCTTGGCTGAGATATTCGCTGTGTCGAAGGACAGGCTCTAAGCCGATCTTATGCGCATGAGGCGGACGCTGGCAGATGCCTCGATCTCTCCGGGCCCACGGTTGGTCATCCACCAGATCTCTCTATCAGAGGGAAACGTGACTGCTGACCAGCCGGCCATTCCGAAGATCATGGATCATGAGGCCTGGAGGATCGGTGACAGGCGGTTCACGTGTGGGATCGAGCAGCAAAGGATTGGCGGGACAGATCGAGCCGCATATGTAGGCCGGAATGCCTGCGATCAGGCTCGACATCGGCCGATGGACGTGGCCGCTGCAGATTGCGATGGGGCGCCTTATGCCACTCGATAGCAGGTCGCCCAAGGCATCTGCACCCCTGCACATGACATCATCCAGAGGCGATATTCCCGTGGGGAAAACATGGTGATGCGTGAAGAGCAAGGGTATGCCCGATGGACCGCTCGCCAGCGTTTGCCGCAACCACGGAAGATGCTCCGTAACGTCACCATGGGCCTGTCCGTCGACGCATGTGTCAAGGCCGACGATCAAAGCGCCTCCATGGGGTTCGGCAAAATGCATTTTCTCGTCATCGCCCCAATGGCCCGCCTCGGGCATCGCCTCGCGCATGACGGTGCGGTCGTCCACGTTGCCGGGGAGGATCAAGGTGCGGCACGCGAGGCTTTGCAACGCAGAAATGATCTGCCGGTAGCCCTCCCGCCAGCCGCCGTTGACAAGATCCCCGGACACCACGACGATAGCCGGCTGCATCGTGGCGAGCCAGCAAATTGCCCTCTTAAGCCGGGCAAGGCCGTCATTGTCGGGGCTGGCGTGGATATCGCTTATCTGGGCGATGAGCATGGCGCCACCTCATTCAAAACCGCGTAATCACGCTGATCCCGGTTCCTTCCGCCCGGTCCATCGCCATCAGCGCCGGCACAGCCTCTTCCAGGCTGATTGTCCGGCCGATCAGTTTCTGCGGCGCGATCTTGCCGGCGGCAAGCATGGAGAGCATGGCGTCGTAGCGCCATGCCTGCATGCCGTGGCTGCCGTAGATTTCCAGTTCATGGCCGATCACCAGCGCCATCGGGACTTGCGGCGTGGCATATTCGCCGAGCATCAGGCCGATCTGCACATGGCGGCCGCGGCGGCGCAAGTTCTTGATCGAGTTGAAGCAGGTCACGGGATGGCCGAGCGCGTCGATCGAAACATGCGCGCCGCCCTTGGTGATCTCGCGCACGGCTTCCGCGACATCGGCAACCGCCGCCGCATTAATCGTCGCCACCGCCCCGCATTCGCGCGCAAAGGCAAGCTTCTCCTCCGAAATGTCAATCGCGATCGGATTGGCGCCGAGCGCGCTGGCGATCATGATCGCCGAGAGGCCGACGCCGCCCGCGCCATGGATGGCGATCCACTCGCCGGGGCCGGTGCGTGCCTGGTCGGCAACGGCGCGGAAGGAGGTGGCGAAGCGGCAGCCGAGGCTCGCCGCCGTCGCATCGTCGACGCTGTCGGGCAGATGCACGAGATTGGTGTCGGCATAGTCGATCGCGACATATTCGGCGAACGAGCCCCAATGCGTGAAACCGGGCTGGAACTGGTTCGGGCAGACCTGCTGATTGCCGGAGTGGCATTCGCTGCAATGGCCGCAGCCGGAAACGAACGGCACGGTCACCCGGTCGCCCGCCTTGAAGCGCACCACGCCCTTGCCTGTGGCGACGATCTTGCCTGCAAGCTCGTGTCCCGGCACATGCGGCAGGCAGATATCCGGATCATGTCCCATCCAACCGTGCCAGTCGCTGCGGCAAAGGCCGGTCGCGCCGATGGCGATGACGACGCCGTCCTCGGTCGGCGTCGGGTCGGGCACCGTGCGAATGTCGGGTGTCTGCTCGAAGGCTTCGTAATACATGGCTTTCATCGGACGGCCTCCAGCTCTTTTGTTTGAGATTCCGCCGCCATGATGCCACGCGGGAGCCTGCGGTTCCAACACTCCGTTCGATCATTTTCGCTGATGGACCCATCGCTTTCATGCGGGCGAACGCGCATGATTGTTGCGGCGATATGGGCGGTTGCGGCATTTTTCGTGCGTCCCGCTTGAGCGACCGAATTTCCGCTTGACCCTGCCTGCCGGGAAGGATTTTGCTTCTCGGGCTTTGGAAGGAGAAGATCATGCCCGTCGATACATCGCCCCGCACGACCACCTGGACCCATGTCGAGGGCGAGTGGCTTGCCGGCAACCCGCCGCTGATCGGCCCGACCTCGCATGCCATGTGGCTCGCGTCCACGGTCTTCGACGGTGCCCGCTGGTTTGATGGCATCGCGCCGGACCTCGACCTGCATTGCCAGCGTGTCAACCGCTCAGCCGTCAATATGGGGCTGAAGCCCATCAAGACGGCCGAGGAGATCGAGGCGCTCGCCTGGGAAGGCATCAAGAAGTTCGATGGCAAGACGCCGATCTATATCAAGCCGATGTATTGGGGCGAGCACGGTTCGCCGGGCAGCGTCGTCTCCGTCGATGCGGAATCGACCCGCTTTGCGCTCTGCCTTTTCGAAGCGCCGATGGGCGGCCATAGCGGTTCGTCGCTGACCGTTTCGCCCTTCCGCCGCCCGTCGCCGGAAACGGCGACGACGGATTCCAAGGCGGGCGGGCTCTACCCGAACAGCGGCCGCGCGATCGCCGAGGCGCGAAGCCGCGGCTTCGACAATGCCCTGATGCGCGACCTGAACGGCAATGTCGCCGAAACGGCATCCTCCAACATCTTCATGGTGAAGGACGGCGTGGTCTTCACGCCGGTTGCCAACCGCACTTTCCTCGCCGGCATCACCCGCGCCCGCGTCATGGGGTTGCTGGACCAGGCAGGATTCGACGTGCGCGAGGTGACGCTCTCGGTCGAAGACTTCATGAATGCCGATGAGATATTCACCAGCGGCAACTATTCAAAGATCGTCGGCGTCAACCGCCTCGACGGCCGCGATTTCGAAGACGGCCCGGTCACCCGCAAGGCGCTCGATCTCTACATGGATTGGGCCAACGGGCGCAGCCATAGCCAAAGCGGCGAGTAGCGATCCGCGCGCAGGGGAGTGCGAACCGTTGCAGTCTCACGAGAAAGGTACGCGCGGATCCTGCACCAAGTAGAACTCGGTAACCGGCGTGACGTCAGTGATAAAAAAGCCAAACGCCGGTCCGTCGAGGGGATCAACGTGACCGCTGGCGAAGCGCAGCCGGTCGAATTTCTCGAAGTGGTTCTCGAAACGGGCAAACCGGTTGGACGAAATGAGGTCCGGATTGGGGTTGGTCTGATCAAATGACAGACCGTCATAAAAGTCGCTCGGTTTGCCAAGAGTCTCTTGAAGTTCGAATTCGAACTCGATCCAGGCCAATCCGCTCTTGTTGAAAGTGACAACGCGCAGGTGGAAGGCGCCCTCAGGAAACCCGTGATGTTGAATTGGCCTTGCGGCCCTAATCACCAGAGTGACGGGGCTGGCCGAGTTAAGTTCCTCGTGGATTTCGATTGGATCGGCTTTTGTACCTGAGCCTGTAACTGACAGGATGCGGAAGCCGCCAAGCTCATCGGAGAAGGAATAATCCCCAGCATAGAAACGTCCGTCGTCAGCCGGTCCGGCACTGATGAGTGACAGTGTCAGCAACGCAGCCAGGATTCGCAAGTGACGCCTCATCGTGAGTTCCTCTGGGAGCGCGGTCTATCCAGGCAGCGACCAAGTGACCGAAGTACCGGCGAGAGTTTTCCTCAGATGCTCGTTCGCCTCCACGCCCGCAGCATCCGCGGCATATTCCGGTTTCAGCCGGTCGAGGAAATACATCGTCATCTTACCCTTGTTTTTCACGTCAAGGGCACCTCGCGGGGTGCAGTCGAAATATGATTTTACGTGCTGGTAGGTGCTTTCGGAGATGTTCACCCGGTCTGCTTCGTCCGTGCTCTCCATACGAGCCGCGATATTTACAGCGTCGCCCCAGACGTCGTAGGCGAACTTCTTCCGGCCAACGACGCCGGACATCACACTGCCGGTATGCAGGCCGACGCGGAGGTGCCAGGGCCGCTGCCCGACCGCGGCCCAGCGCTGGTTCGACGCCACGACAAAGCGTCGAATCTCGAGAGCAGCAAGGCAGCTGCGGATCGCATGGTCCTTGCGGCCCTGCATCAGACCGCCGGCGCACATGTAGGAGTCACCGATGGTCTTGAGCTTCTCCAGCCCATGTCGCGCGACGATGTTATCGAACTCGGAGAAGTACATGTCGAGGTCATCGACCAACTCCCGAGGGGAGAGTTCAACGGCTGATTTGGTAAAGTCGACGAAGTCAGTAAAGAGGATCGTCGTCGAAGGGTGGTGGCGGGGCTCGACCGAGCCCTTCTCTGTCAATTCCGCGGCTACCTTGAGTGGGAGGATGTTGAGGAGCAGGCTGTCCGCGCGCTGCTTCTCAGCGGCCAGTTCCTGCTGCGAGCGCAGCACCTCGGCCATCCTCAGGCGCAGTTCGAGCTGGGCGATGGTCTGGCGCGCGAGGCGACGGATGCCTTCGGCAGCCTCGAAGGCGAGCTCGCGCGGGGTGAGGTCCAAGATGCAGAGCGTGCCCAGCGCATGGCCGCCTGAATCGATCAGCGGCATGCCTGCATAAAAGCGGAAGAAGGGTTCAGTCGCGATGAACGGCAGTGCCTTGAAGCGATCGTCGGCGTGGGTGTCGGGAACCACCAGCATGTCGCTACGGCAGAGCGCATAGGCGCAGCAGACGCCGCTGCGGGGCACTTCTTCAATGCCGGGAGGAACGCCGTGACGGGATTTGAGCCATATCTTGGTGTCGCCGACGATGTTGACCATCGCGATCGGGGCACTGGCAATCAGGGCGGCGAGATCGGTTAGATCGTCGAATCCGGCTTCCGGGTCGGTGCCGTAAACATCATAGGCCCGTACCGCGGCCAAGCGTTCAGCCTCGTTGTCAGGTAGAGGGAAGTCCATGCCGGCGCCCTCCATTGTGCGAAGCCAAAATGGCCCGCCCGTTCAGATCGGGCGGGCGCGGCTCCGCTCTTGTCGATCATCCGGTGTTGTTCTCGGGCCTTGCCGTGGCGAAGCAGCTCACGCCGCCCATCCGACACCTACTGCCACCCAAAAACTTACTCTCGCTATCTCACTTAATCAATGACGCCGGCCGCTATCCAGAGAAGCTGAGCGCCTTCGATCGCGATCAAGTGGGTCGGGCGCAACCATGCGCGTCTCGCCGCTTCCTGCAAGCGGGGCGAGCTCGGCCCACATTCGTTCCAAGTGTCCGCTTCGCGCGTAGGCGGACGGTGCGCCAGCGCCAACTATGGGCCGAGTCCGGCGGCTAGACTACCTTTCGCCTTACCCGACCGTCATTTCAGGAACATTAGCCCACTGTCCTCGTTTGGCGTCTATCACCCCAAAATGAGGGACGTATCATGTCCGACAACCCGTTCGACACCAGCCGCGGCAATGGCGGCGAGACGCATCAGCATATTCCGGAAAAAGGCCCGCACGAGGGCCTCGACCATCTGACCACCAATCAGGGCATCCGCATTTCCGACAATCAGAACAGCCTGCGCTCGGGTGCGCGCGGCCCGACGCTGCTCGAGGATTTCGTGCTGCGCGAGAAGATCTTCCATTTCGATCATGAGCGCATTCCGGAGCGGATCGTGCATGCCCGTGGTTCGGCAGCGCACGGCTATTTCGAGCTGACGGAAAGCCTTTCCGGCATCACCAAGGCCGATCTCTTCCAGCGCAAGGGCGAGAAGACGCCGGTCTTCGTGCGCTTCTCGACGGTCGCCGGCGGCGCCGGTTCGGTCGACACCCCGCGCGACGTGCGCGGCTTTGCGGTCAAGTTCTATACGAAGGAAGGCAATTGGGATCTGGTTGGCAACAACATCCCGGTCTTCTTCATTCAGGATGCCATCAAGTTTCCCGATCTCGTCCATGCGGTGAAGATGGAAGCTGACCGCGCCTATCCGCAGGCCGCCAGCGCCCATGACACTTTTTGGGACTGGGCGTCCCTGATGCCCGAAAGCACCCACATGCTGATGTGGGCGATGTCCGACCGCGCCATCCCGCGCTCTTTCCGGATGATGCAGGGCTTCGGCGTCCACACGTTCCGCTTCGTGAACGCTGAGGGCAAATCGACCTTCGTGAAGTTTCACTGGAAGCCTAAGCTCGGCCTCCAATCGACCGTCTGGGACGAGGCGCTGAAGCTGCAGGCGGCCGACAACGATTTCCATCGCCGTGATCTTCACGAGGCGATCGAAGCCGGAAACTTCCCGGAATGGGAACTCGGCCTGCAGCTTTTCGACGAGGACTTTGCCAGCAAGCAACCTTACGACGTGCTCGATGCCACCAAAATCATTCCGGAAGAAGTGCTGCCGCTGAAAATCGTCGGCCGCCTCGTGCTGGACCGCAACCCGGACAATTTCTTTGCCGAAACCGAGCAGGTCGCCTATTGCCCCGCCAATATCGTGCCTGGCATCGATTTCACCAATGACCCGCTGCTGCAGGGACGCCTCTTCAGCTATCTCGATACGCAGAAATCGCGCCTCGGCACCGCTAACTTCCACCAGCTGCCGATCAACGCGCCGAAATGCCCGGTCATGAACTTCCAGCGTGACGGGCAGATGCAGATGAACGTGCCGACGGGTCGAGCCAATTACGAGCCGAACAGCCTTGGCGCGCATGGCGAGGGAGGCGGGCCGCGCGAATGTCCCGTCACCGGCTTCCCGACATTCAGCGCCGCGTCCGGAAAAGAGGAGCAGGGCGACAAGCTGCGCATCCGCGCCGAGCTCTTTGCCGACCACTACAGCCAGGCGCGGCTGTTCTGGAAGTCGCAGACGCACTCGGAACAGGCCCATATCGCCTCGTCCTTCGTCTTCGAGCTTTCCAAGGTCGGCCTGAAGCAGGTGCCACCACGCATGGTCGGCAACCTGCTGAACGTCGATCCGGAGCTTGCCAATCGTGTCGCCGAAGGCCTCGGCATCGATCTGCCGCAGAAGAACCCGGCCGCCCGCGAGCCGATCGACATGCCCCCGTCGCCGGCGCTCTCGATCCAGAAAAACATGAAGCAGACGATCGAGGGCCGCAAGATCGGCATCCTGATCGCCGACGGCAGTGACGCTCACGCCCTGCAATCCCTGGTGAACTCGATCGAGGATGCGAATGCCACGGCTTTCGTCGTAGCTCCGAAGGTCGGGAAGGCGAGGCTTTCGGACGGCAGCACGATCAAGGCCGATGGCCAGCTCGCCGGTTCCCCGTCGCAGATATTCGATGCGGTCGCGGTTCTCCTGTCCGGAGAGGGCACCGGGATACTGCTGAAGGAAGGTGCCGCCGTGCAATGGGTGATGAATGCCTTCGTGCATCTGAAGGCGATCGGCCACACGCCGGAAGCCTTGCCCCTGCTTCAGAAGGCCGGCGTCGAACCCGACGAAGGTGTCGTCGCGTTGGACGGCGCTTTCTTCGAGGCCGCCGCCAAGCGCTACTGGTACCGCGAGCCGAATGTGCGCATGCTGGCATAGATGTGTCGCGCCGCGGAGCGCTTCCTGCCATGGACAAGTGCCGGGACGCCACGTCAAATCACCTTCTCCCCCGGGGGAGAAGGTGCCCGAAGGGCGGATGAGCGGCCGCTCCCTCGAGCTTTGCGGTAGGCGACGCACAAGCAGCCAATGGAGCTAGCTCGTTTTCTCCCTCGGCCGCACCATCCACGCATAGGCAGCACCCGCCAACAGCAGCACGCAGGTGCCGAGAAAGACCGCCCGCATGCCGATATGCCCGCCCACGAAGCCGCCGAGCACGGGGCCTGCGACCTGGCCGACATATTGCGTCGAGATGGAGTAGCCGAGTATGCTGCCTGCGGCACTGTCCGGCACGCTGTGGCGGATGACGGCGGTGATGCAGGGCAACAGCCCGCCGAGCGCAATTCCCATCAGCAAGCGCAGCGCAATCAGCTGCCACGAATTGGTGACGAAGGCCTGCGGGATCAGGAGCAGCGCCGCAACAGCAAGCGCACCCGCAATCACCGGCCAATGCCCGATCCTGTCGGCGAGCTTGCCGAGGCGCGACGCCGAAAGGATGCTGCCGAGTGCTGTCGCCGACATGACGATGCCGGCGGTCATCGTTACGCGTCCCTGGTCTTCGACCAGTTGCGCCACGTAGACGGTTATGATCGGTTCGATCGACATGTTGGCGAGCATCAGAAGCAGGCCGGTCGCCAGCATCGCGACCACCGGGCCCTTGTCCGGTATCGCGCGCCAGCCGCCGCTTGCCTTCGCCGCTTGCCTGCCCGCAGGGGACTTCTCCTCCTTGATCAGGAAGGTGGTCGCCAGGAAGGCGAGGAAGATGACGCCGCCCGCCGCCAGGAACGTGCAGCGGATGCCGATGATGGGCGGCAGCGCCCCGCCGATCAGCGGTCCGACGAGATTGCCCGCCATGATGCCCGACGACAGCACGCCGAGTGCCCAGGCCGAGCGGTCCTTCGGCGTCTGCGTCGCGACCAGCACCATGGAGCCCGAGGCGTAGCCGCCTGCAAGTCCGACGAAGAGCCGGAGCGCCACCAGCTGCCAGACGTTCTCCGCCATGCCCATCAGCGAGATTGCGATCGTCATGCCGAGGCTGGCGCGCACCAGCATCAGCTTTCGCCCGTAGATATCGCCGAGCCGGCCCCAGAGCGGCGCGACGAGCGCGGCGGCAAAGAAGGTCGCGCCATAGGCGATGCCCGACCACTGCACGATCGCGGCATGCTCGCTGACGCCGAGTTCCGCGACATAGAGCGGCAGGAAGGGGAGCAGCAGCGTCATCGCCACGATGGTGGTGAAGGAGCCGGTCAGCGAAATCGCGAGGTTTCGTTTCCAGTAGGCGGACCCGGCCGCCGCATCTGCCGCGTCCATCTGCGTCTCTGTCATGTCGGGATCTCTATGGGTACCGGTTTGGAAGAAGCGGAAACTTACGCCCCGCCGGCTACGGTGCCAAGGACGGATCGGGCTTGAACCGTCCGGCAATTTGCGTTTCGCCCTATTTCTTGTTATAAACTGATTGCAATTTGCAATCGGATTTCAAAGGAGAGCGGCAATGACCGCAACGTCCCGCGAAGACACCGTGCGGGGCCTTTACAAAGCCTATGTCGAAGGCCGTAAGGGTATCGTCGGCGGCATGCTGAGCGAGGATTTCACCTTCTCGAGCCCGCGTGACGATCATATCGACCGCAACACCTATTTCGACCGCTGCTGGCCGGAACCGCCGTTCTTTCGCGGCATGGAGATCGAATTCCTGGCGATCGACGGCGACGAGGCCGTCGTCCGCTACCGCGCCGAAAAAGCTGACGGCACCGCCTTCCGTAACATGGAGGCGCTGCGCTTCAAGGACGGCAAGCTTGCGTCGGTGGAGGTCTATTTCGGGCGTGAGGTTGTCTGACCGCATTTGCCTTGGTCAAGGTGGGCTGGGCAGTCGGCAGCCTCGTGTTGCACAACAGGCAACGCGGCCTAAACTGATGGGTTGGATCGGCCCTCAGCGGCAATGTTTTCTTCAGAGCTCTCCGGTGCCCGGAAGCAGGTTGTATCTGCGGTGGCAAGATATGGCCGTGATAATCAACATCGCCTGACTGGTAGCGCCGCGTTGTCAGCCCGAGCCAGGCGCCAACTGAACGCAAAGTTCGGAGGTTTTCTAGCATTGATCGAGGTTTATTTCGGCAACAGCGACCCATAGAATCTTAGGGCTCGCGCTAAAATCGGAAGTGCCGACCGTCGTGTAGTTGATCATGCGCCATTCGTCCCTAGAAAAACCGGATCGCCGACGTCGAGATGATGACGAGCGAGACGGCGATCATCAAGGGCCTCACCGGCAGGCGCTTGACGAGCATCGCGCCGAGCGGCGCGGCGATCACGCCGCCAACGATGAGGCCGACAGCCGAACGCAGTTCCGACCAGCCGAGCGTCAGAACGAAGGTAAGCGAGATGGTGAGCGTCACCGCGAATTCCGTAAGGCTGGTAGAGCCGATTACCTTCTTCGGATCGTGCCCGCGACTGACCAGCGTGCTGGTGACGATCGGCCCCCAACCGCCGCCGCCGATCGCATCGAGCACGCCGCCGCATAGCCCGGCCGGCGGCACGATCCAGTCCTTGACGTCGCGCGGCCAGTGCGGCTGGAATGCCTTGAAGAGGATGACGAGGCCGATGGCGATCAGATAGGCCGAAACGAAGGGCTCGATCGCCTTGCCTTCGACATTGGCGAGGATATAGGCTCCGACCGCCCCGCCGATCATCCCTGCCGGCGCAAGACGCGCCACGAGTTTCCAGTCGACATTGCGGTGATAGACATGCGATGCGCCTGATGCTGCGGTCGTGAAGATCTCCGCCACATGTGTCATCGCGCTGGCATTGGCGACCGGCACGCCAAGCGCCAGCAGGCTCGTCGTCGAAAGCACCCCGAACGCCATGCCGAGCGCGCCATCGACGATTTGCGCGCAGAAACCGACCAGCACGAAAAAGAAGAAATCAAGCGTCATTGAACTCCCCGAACTGGCGGCTTCGCAAGGGAACACGCAAAAGGCGAGAAAAGTTCCTTTCGCAATGTCCGGCAATTGCTTGCTTCAGGCGCCAAGTTTCGCGCGATAACGCCTTTGGAGCAACGGAAGAATCGTATGTGGCTGAAGCGTTCGAAGCGTTCAACTAGCGCTGGCAGGGCCAGGAAGGCGGCCAGTAAAGACCGCTCTTCCTGACGGATCTTTGCGGCCTGGGCCTGCCGCAGGGCGATCCCGCCTCCACGGCCACCGAAGGCAACGGCTACGTCTTCGAAAGGGTCATGCGCGAAACCGGCCAAGAGGGCTCGGTCTTCAGTAAGCGCATCGCTCTTTACAAGCGCGACTGCTTCATTCTCAAAGCCAAAAGAAGCTCGCCGGCCCTCAGGATGCGCCGACGCTGCTGCGGCATCGCTTGAGGCCTCTGCCGCAGTCGCAAAAGCACTTGGCACGAGGGCGGGCAGCATTGGCGGCGGGTAACTGACGACGTGATGACCCGTCGCGCTGATTGCGGGTTCATCCCCGAGGGTTTCACCAGACCAAAGCTGCAATAGTTGCAGAAAATAGAAGGAAGAGGCTCTCTTTCACGCCGCGAGATGAGTTGCCTTGGCGCATGGATTCGACTTGTGGCATTTTGCTACAATATTTTGCGCTTAACCATATCGCTTAGGCTTTCGTTCATCCTCCCGCATCAGTTTGCGCCCCGGTGGCTGGGAACCAACCATTGAGGATCGGAAGCTATGACCCATGCACTCGTGCTTTTCTCGGCCGTAACCGCGATCGTCGTATCGATATCGGCGATCGGCAGTCAGCCGGCGCCGAACAATTCGAAATGGCCGGAAATCCATCCGGCGAAGACCTCGCGCGTTCTGCCCGCGCCTGAGCGTTGATGAACGGGCAGTTCATTATCGGTTCAGGACCGCACGGCTAAATCTCGCTTCGGCTGGATTTATGGAGACTCGCAATGAAGATTATCTCGCTGGCAGCAGCGCTCGTTATCGGAGGCCTTTCGGCAGTTTCCGCCGAAGCGATGCCGATGGCGCCGGCGCGTGCCGATACCGCCGCCCCGTCTGCGATCACGAAAGTCGATTATGCCTGCGGGCCCGGATGGCGCCTGAACCGCTGGGGCGAATGCCGCCCGCGCTTCCACCGTCCGCCGCCGCCGCGCTACTGGCATCGCCCGTCGCCACGTTGGGGCTGGGGCTGGGAGCGCCCGCGCCATCGACGCGACCGCGACTGGGGCCGCTACGACCGTTATGACCGCTACGAGCGCAGCAGCTTTTGAGCGGCGCAGCGATCGGTAGACGCTGAGATTGACGAAGCCGGGACGAAATGTCGCCCCGGCTTTATTTTGCTTTCCGGGTTGCCACCTTCTCCGGCGTCGTCGCTAGCGCGAATTTCTTGATTTCCTCCGGCGTCAGATAGTAGAGCCGGTCGGGTGGCGTCTCCATCGCATGCAGCCAGAGGCCGGGCTTGATGCCCATGTCGCCGAGATGGCGGGTGACGCCGGCGGTCGTGCGCTGCGCCTCCGACATGGCGCGCTCCGGCGAAAGCTTCTCCTTCGAGCCGTTGAAGACCTGATGCACGCCGATGACGGCGCCGTCCTCGGCCTCGCGGGTCACGCCGCCGGCCATGATGATCGGGCAGGACGAGGCGCAGAGCGCGCCGCTTGCCACCCTGGTACCGATCTTCCGTTCGCGAATGAGCTTCGACATCGCCAGCGCATCGCCGACGGCGCCGCCCGGCGAATCCAAAGAAACGGTCTTCACATATTCGCCGCGCGCCGCAATCTCCTGTTCGAAGCGGGCGGCAGCGCCGAGCTCGATTGCCCCCTGCGCCAGAAGCACACCGCCCGGCTGTAGCTCGAAACGGATCGGCTGCTTGAGCAGCTCGATGCTGGTCGTGATCTCGGAAGGTGGCGCCTGCGGTCCACCCTCCGTCAGCGCCGGCGGCAGCACCGGCATGGTCTCCGGCTGTGCCGGATCGAAGCCCGGCAGCTCGGCGTTGGCGGCGCTGATCTCGCGCCAGTCGATAACCGCAAGCACGATCGTAGCGGCAAGCAGGGCGTGGAAGGCGTGCCGTATCAGCGTGCCGTCCTCTGTGGAAAGCACGTAATCCTTCAGCCGCTGCCCTGCCGTTTCCAGCCTCATACAGGCGGCCCCTTCCTCGGTCCCTTGCCGGAGAGATCGAAGCTCGCAATGTTCGATTGGTCCGGCGTTTCCGTTTTCTCTGCCTGAGTGAGCGCGGCTTCGAGATCGACGCCGCGCTGCTGGACGGCCCGCTGCACCTCCAGCGCCTGCAGAAGCTCCGCCGCGGTGATCCGCTCGGCAAACGGCAGGCGCTGTTCCTGGCGCCGCAGCGTCGAGTGGACGATCGACAGCATGAAGACCAGCACCGCCGGCAGGATATCGATCGAGATTGCGCCGGCCCAGCTCGGGATGAAGTCGGAAGCATAGCGCAACACCGCTTCGGCAGAGGAGAGGGGCACGAACCGCCGCTCGGCGACCGGTTCGCGCGAAAGGATCTGGTCGGCTGCCTGCGACAGCACCTTGGATTGCGCCGCAACCGAGGAGCGGATCGTCTCCATGACCTGATCCTGCCGGTTGGCGAGATCGACCTCGCGGCCGTCGGCGACGGGGGCGATGAAGCCGAGCGAAAGGTCTTCGGCCGCACGCTTCACCGAAGGGGCGATGGATGTCTGCTCCAGCGAGGTGATGACGCCGGAAAGCCCGACGGCTTCGGCGGCGAATTGGTCGGCGCGCGGATCGATCGCGCCGGGGGCCGAAACCAGTGTACGCATCGTTTCCAGGTGCTTGCGGCCCTCGTCGAAGAGCGAGGTGACCCGTTCGCGAGAGGCATTGATGCCGTTTTCGAGCTCCGTCAGCTGCGAGGCCATCTGCGAGAGAAGCTGCACGACGCTGCCTGCGCCGGTCGTGCCCGTCAGCGCGCCGGTTTCCCGCTCCTGGTCGGCCAGCCGCTCGAAGCGCTCCTGCGTGCGCTGGATGTCCGGCAGCAGGCTCTGGGCCGCAAGCGCGTTCTGATGCGCCTTGTCGAGGTCGGCGGTGTAATCCTCCAGCGTCTCGGCAAGATGCTGTTCGAGTGCGGCCGATCCTGCAAGGGCAGCCGCATTCAGCCAGCTCGACATGGCGATGATCATCGCGCAGCCGAGCGCCATGACGCCGAGCATCGCGCCGCGTCCTGCCGCACCCGTCACATGCGGATAGAAGCGCGCCATATAGGTCCAGAAGGCATAGATCGCCACCGAAACCGCGCTGGAATAGATGAGGGCGGCGAAGAACACGGCCGTTGCCGAACCGTCGAGGATGCTGCGCACGCCGAGATAGGTGTAGACGCCCGACGCGAGCGCCAGAACGGCGAGCGCGAAACGCGTCATTGTTTCGACGGCGTCGATGCCGTCCTGCAGGCGATGGGATGCGCCGAGCGCCATGGCTTTCCTCCCGGTGGTATTCTCTTAAGAAACCATTAAAATCCCGGCGAAAACAAGGCCCGCAAAAGCAGCGGATCGCTTACGCCGCAGGAGGTATGCCCGGGCAGGCGCCGCACCTTACTCTTCCGGCAGCAGGTTGAGCGTCTGCGTGTCCAGTTCGCTGCCGATTTCCGCGCCTTTCGATTGCTTGTCGTAGACACAGATATGGGTGACGAAGCCGTTGGCGCCTTTCGGCCTGCCGGTGACCAGCGCCAGCCCATAATGCGCGCTGCCGATCGGATCGACGACGGCCCTTGCATCCGCGATGGATCCGGCCGCCGCTTGCCTGCACTTGGCCTCCACATCCGCGGCAAATTCCTTCCATGCCTCGTCGGAGGAGGCAAGTGCACTACCTGCCGTCATAAAAAGGAGGATCGTTGCGTAAAGGCGGATATTATTCCTCTGCATCTTGGTTTCCTTGGGCGTGGTGTCTGCCGCAAGCGCGGTTATATGCCGATGATGGGCGATTTTTGTCACCGAAGCCAGGCCTGCAGGCGAGGCAAATTTTCCTCGCAGGCGGTCGATTTTTGATGTTTCCACCGTTGCCTCCCTACGTTTCCGCTCCTATGTTCCGCCTCACCTGCCGATCCCGCAATCTTTTGCCAAGAGGAGATCTACAATGGCTTTCGAATTGCCCGCACTCCCGTACGACTACGAAGCTCTCGCACCTTTCATGTCGAAGGAGACGCTGGAGTTCCACCACGACAAGCACCACAAGGCTTACGTCGACAACGGCAACAAGCTGGCGGCTGAAGCGGGCCTGGCCGATCTCTCGCTCGAAGAGGTCGTGAAGAAGTCCTTCGGCACCAATGCCGGCCTCTTCAACAACGCGGCCCAGCACTACAACCACGTCCATTTCTGGAAGTGGATGAAGAAGGGCGGCGGCGGCAACAAGCTGCCGGGCAAGCTGGAAGCGGCGTTCAGCTCCGACCTAGGCGGCTATGACAAGTTCAAGGCCGATTTCGCCAATGCCGGCGCCACGCAGTTCGGCTCGGGCTGGGCCTGGGTTTCCGTCAAGAACGGCAAGCTCGAAATCTCCAAGACCCCGAACGGTGAAAACCCGCTCGTGCACGGCGCCACCCCGATCCTCGGCGTCGATGTCTGGGAGCATTCCTACTACATCGACTACCGCAACGCCCGCCCGAAGTACCTGGAAGCCTTCATCGACAGCCTGATCAACTGGGACTACGTCCTGGAGCGCTACGAAGCCGCCACTAAGTAAGCGGTCTATTGCGTTGAAATCCAGCACCCGGCGCCTTGAAACGCCGGGTGTTTTCGTTTCCGCTCCCTGTCACGGCCCTGTCATCCGACGCTCCTAAAGCAACCGCCATGCCTTCCTCGGACACTCTCCTTTTCCGCTTCGGCATCATTGCCGACCCGCAATATGCAGCGATCGCGCCGAATGCCGCGATGGACCGCTATTATGCCAACAGCCTCGCGAAGCTCGCCGAAGCGATCGAGGTTTTCAACGGCGAGGAGCTGAGCTTCGTGATGACGCTCGGCGATCTCATCGACGGGATTTGGGAGAGCTTCGACGATATCCTGCCGGTCTACGAAAAGCTCCGCCACGAAAACCTCTTCCTGCTCGGCAATCACGATTTCGCGGTCCCGGCGGAGCATCTTGCCTCTGTTTCCGCGCGCGTCGGTCTGCCGTCGCCCTATTACGCCTTCTCGTGCCGTGGCTGGCGTTTCGTCGTTTTGAACGGCAACGAAGTCAGCACGTCCGCGCCGCCGGAAGGGCATCCATACCGCGAACTCGCAGCCGAGCGTCTGGCGGCGTTGGCGGCAACGGGCGCGATCAACGCCCATCGCTGGAATGCATCACTGAGCGACGGGCAGTTCGCATGGCTTGCGGCCCAACTGGATGCGGCAGAAGCCGCCCGCGAGCGTGTAATCGTGATGAACCACTATCCCGTCTATCCGCCGAACGAGCACGACATGTGGGATCGGGAACGCATCATCGATCTCATCTCCGGCCATGACAACGCCGTTGCCTATTTCTGCGGCCACAACCACGTCGGCAACTACGGCAAGACCGGCGGCTGCCACTTCGTCAATTTCAAGGGGATGGTCGACACCGAAACGGAAAACACCTTCGCCATCGTCGAGGTCTTCGAAGGCCGCCTCGAAATCCGCGGTTTCGGCCGCGAGGAAAGCCGCACGCTGGCGCTGTAGAGCCGCCATCGTTATCCCCCGGATGGAACCGATGCTGCTCCTGAAAAGTTAGGCATGAGACCCTTCAGGAGGCCATACAGATGTTCCAGGCTCTTGAAATACTGACTGTTCTCATCGTCGCCGTCGCGATGGCACTGGCCCTTGCCCATGCGCTTGAGCTGCCGGGCAAGATGCGGCTTTCGAAGGAGCAGTACCTTGCCGTGCAGCCCATCTATTATCCCGGCTTTACCTTCGGCGGCGTCGCCGCGCCGCTCGGCCTGATCATGATCCTGGCGCTGATCGTGCTGACGCCCCCCTTCAGCGGCACCTATTGGCTGACCGCCGGCGCTTTCGTGGCGCTGCTCGCCATGCATGCGATCTATTGGATCGTGACGCATCCGGTAAACAATTTCTGGCTTAAGGAAAATCAGCCGGAAGGAGCCGGGAAACGCTTTTTCGGCTTCAGGTCCCATGGGGACGCCGAAGCGCGCCGGACTGGACCGTCCTGCGCGACCGCTGGGAGCGCTCCCACCTTCTGCGCGCCGTCTTCGGCCTGGTCAGCCTGATCCTGCTCGTCGCCGCCGTCGCCGCCTGACACATCGCCGGGCAGAGCCCTGCCGTGTTCAGCGTTAGGATGAGACGGCAAGCGGTCTTTCCGCCCAGCCGTTCATCCATTCTTCGCGCAACCCGTCGCCTTCGCCCCGGAAGAAGGCGCCGGCCGCTTCGCAATGCTCGACGCGGTCGCTGCGGAAATTGCGGATGGCCTGGCGCAGTTCGCACCAGCCGACGATATTGGCGTAGTGTGAATAGTAGATCAGCGCGATCGGGCGGATGGTGCGCTCGGTGGCGCGGCCCAGTTCGTCGCGGTAGTTAAGCGCCAGCTTCTGCTCGTCGCGGATCGCCCGGCGCACCATGCCGAGATCAAAGCCCGCAGGCGGCTGCGCGACGGTGCCCCAGGCAAAGAGCGCCTTGTTCTCCATCGCCTGGCGCAGCGGTACCGGCACCGCGCCTGCGATCTTCTGGTTCACCCGCTTTGCCGCCTGCTTCAGCTCCGCGTCGCCGGTGCGCTCCAAAAGCGCCAGCGACAACACGATCGCCTCCAACTCCTCGATAGAAAACATCAGCGGCGGCAGGTCGAAGCCGGGGCGCATGATATAGCCGATGCCGCGCCCGCCCTCGATCGGTACGTGCATCGCCTGCAGTGCGGCGATATCGCGATAGATGGAGCGCACCGTCACTTCCAGCGCGTCCGCCATCGCCTGCGCCGTCACCGGTTTCTTTGCCAACCGCAGGATCTGGATGATCTCGAAAAGGCGTGACGCCTTGCGCATTTTGCCGGTTTCCTCCAAGGCTCCTGACAATACACTGTCAGTTGGGCTTTGGTATAGCACTGCCTATCGAATTGAAATCAAAGGCGGTCCGCCAAAATGGCCGCCGGCTCGAAGGCAGACAACTGACATGACTTATACGGAAAACCTCTGGCTCTACTTCACCCTTCTCTTCGGCATCATCATCGTGCCGGGCATGGACATGCTCTTCGTGCTCGCCAATTCCCTGACCGGCGGCAGGAGCCGCGGTATGGCGGCAACGGCAGGCATCATGGCGGGCGGCGCGGTGCATTCGCTCTATGGCGCAATCGGCGTTGGCATCCTCGCGAGCCTGCTTCCTTCGCTCTTCAACCCGCTGCTTTTCCTGGGCGCTGCCTACATGATCTGGATCGGCTTCACGCTGATCCGCAGCTCGATCACGGTGGATACGGTCGGCGAGGGGAGCCTGCGCTCCGGCTGGCGCGCCTTCCGGCAGGGCGCGATCACCTGCCTCATCAATCCGAAGGCCTACCTCTTCATGCTCGCCGTCTATCCGCAGTTCCTCAAACCCGTCTACGGGCCGATCTGGCTGCAGGGCCTTATCATGGGCGCCATGACGCTCGCGACCCAATTCGCGATCTACGGCGCAGTGGCGCTCACCGCCTCGCGAAGCCGAACGCTGCTGATCTCCAATCCCGGCGCTACCATCATCGTCGGCCGCGCCGCCGGAGCACTGCTGATCGCCGTCTCGCTGCTGACTGCCTGGCATGGCTGGAAGGCGGTGGCATAGTGCGAGGAGAAGATAGGTAGCGAGACTTGACCGAGCGCATCTTATTCCTGTGCCTGTCACGGAAATCCAGCCACGGCGCGGACACGCCATGAATGACCCCTCCTTCTTAAAACGAGTCTCCCGCGCCATGGACATGGTGCTGCTGGAACCCTGCGACAGGCACAGGGATGAGGATTGCGGGTGCATTACCATTTTGAATTCCTTGTCATATCACCCACTTGTTACTTCGCGCCCCGTATAAATTTGCCATCATGCGGCCGCGAATATCAGGCGCCGGGCTCGGAGAGACCTCGGTATCGAGAGGAGTGGACATATGAATTTCAAAACAGTTGCGGCGGCTGTGCTCGTTGCCGGCATGGGGGTGACGGCGGTCTTCGCGCAGCAGGAGGGCACGCATGAAGCGCGCAAAGCGCTGATGAAGAAGGTCGGCGGCTCGGCCGGCGCCATGACGGCAATCGCCAAGGGCGAGAAGCCCTATGATGCCGAGGTGGTGAAGGCAGCGCTGACGACGATCTCTCAAACCGCCAAGGTCTTCCCCGACCAGTTCAAGCCGGGCACGGAAACCGGCGACAAGGCGGCGAGCCCGAAGATCTGGGAAAACATGGATGACTTCAAGGCGCGCGCCGCAAAGCTGAGTAGCGACGCCGAGAAGATCCTCGCGCAGCTTCCAGCCGACGCTGCCGGTGTCGGCGGCGCGTTGAAAACGCTCGGTGCCAATTGCGGCGGCTGTCATGAGAATTACCGCATAAAGACGGATTAAGCGCTCGCCGTCCCCATCCGAATCCATCGGTTCGCGCCTGCCTTGCCGGAGGTGTGGACCGGTTTATCTTAGACCGTTGCAGTCGCTGAAAAGGGGAGCAGCATGGTCCGCAGGTTCATCCGGTTTGTGCTCTGTCTTGTCGGCATTGTCGCCCTCGGCGGTGCGGCCTTTTATTTCGTCACCGCGCCGAACCCGGTGCCGGAAAGCCATTGGGCCAATCTCGGCACGCCGGATGTGACGAACGGCGAAACGGTGTTCTGGGCGGGCGGCTGCGTCGGCTGTCATGCCGCTCCCGGTTCCGAAGGCGATGCCAAGCTCACGCTATCCGGCGGTCTTGCGCTGAAGAGCCCCTTCGGCACTTTCCATGTTCCGAATATCTCGCCGGACGAGAAGGCGGGCATCGGCTCCTGGACGCTGGCCGAATTCGGCAATGCCATGAAGCGCGGCATCACCCCCGGCGGCCAGCACCTCTACCCGTCCTTCCCCTATGGCTCCTATGCGCGCATGAGCGACAAGGACGTCAACGATCTTTTCGGCTACATCAAGACGTTGCCCAAGAGCGGCAATGTCGCGCCGCCGCACCAACTGCCGTTCCCCTATGATATCCGGCTCGCACTTGGCGGCTGGAAGCTCCTCTATTTCAACGACGCGCCCCGTATCGTGCTCGCCAACGCCGACGACAAGCTGAAGCGCGGCCGGTATCTCGTCGAGGGCCCGGGCCATTGCGGCGAATGCCATACGCCGCGTGACGCGCTCGGCGGCTTCGAGCCCGATATGTGGCTCGCAGGCGCTCCGAATCCGGAAGGCCGTGGTCGTATCCCGAACATCACCCCGGGTTCCAAGGACATCAGTTCCTGGAGCGAGGCCGATATCACCAACTACCTCGAAACCGGCTTTACCCCGGACTTCGACACCGCCGGCGGCTCGATGGCCGAGGTCCAGAGGAGTCTCGCGCATCTGCCGAAAAGCGATCTCGAGGCGATCGCCGCGTATTTGAAGGCGGTGCCGAGCCGATGATGCTTGCAAAACGTGATAGCATCTCGTCATGCCAGTATGAACGATCGGCAGCGCAAGACCGTGGAAGCGATCTTTCGTGACCTGGTACCTGGCACGATCGCGCGTTGGGGATGCCGAGAGCATGCCTATCGCAGTCGGATGCGTGGTCATCGAAGGCAACGGTTCGCGCGCGTCCGCTTCGAGAAAGACGGTCAGTGGCATCCGGCGAAGGAGGCGAAGCGCGATCAGATCAAGGACGCATGCCGGCCGTTAACGACTATATCGAAACCTGCCGCAAGCTGGGCAGGAAACCGCATAAGTCATATTCCGGCAAAACGATGTTCCGCGTCGATCCCGAGATCCATGCCCGCGCGGCCACGGCCGCGGAGCTTGCCGGCAAGAGCCTCAACCAATGGGCGGAAGTGATACTGTCGAGAGCGGCCGGAAAGCCGGCCGCCTGAGCCTCACGCAGCCTTCGGCTGGTGCTCTGCGCCAAACATCAAAAGATACTGGTCGAGATCCTCGTTGCGGAAGTCGAGCGCCCGGTAGATTTCGGCGGCAAAGGTGGTCGGGGCGGAACCGGGGGCGGTGACCAGCATCCCGTCGCGCACCGCCGCCGGCGCGTCCTTGTAATGCGCATGCCCGGAATAGCCGGGCAGGTCGGCGATGAAACGCAAGGCATTGCTGGTATGCGCCGCATTGTTCAGCGCGCCCGCCTTGGCAAGCGCCAGCGTTGCGCCGCAGATCCCCGCAACCAGTTTGCCGCGGGCCATGAAATCGGCGATGACGGGCTTTAGATCCGGCGCCTTCTCGGTCTCCCAGATCATGCCGCCGCAAAGCACCAGACCGTCGAACGCCTCCGCCCGCAGCGCTTCGGCCGCCGTATCGGGCGTGACGCGCAGGCCGCCCATGGACCGCACCTCAGCGCCACCGGGCGCCGCCGTCACCACGTCGAAGCCGAATTCGGTGCGGGCGGAAGCCGTCAGCTGCCCGACCTCCCAGTCCGCGAAAGCCTCCGTCAGAACCACAGCAAGCCGTATCATTTGTCTCTCCCTCGTCCGTTGGAGCGGCAGGCGCTCAAGCCAGCGCTTGCATATAGCGCATGCCGGTGACCGGGCGAGGGGTGAAGTCCATATGCTGATAGAAACGGTGTGCCTGGATGTTTCCGGTCGCCGCACTCACCGAAAGGTAATCGCAGCCGGCATTCCTCGCGGTTTCGCGGGCGCGGTTGACGAGGTGCTGGCCGATGCCGTGGCCGCGATGGCCGTCGCGCACGAAGAGGTGGTGCAGGTCCATGCCACGCTTGCCTTCCTGCGCCCTGTAGAGCGGCACCAGGATGGCGTAACCGATCAGCCCGTCGCCGGTTTCGGCCACTAGCGCTGTGATCCATGGAACCGGGCCGAAAAGGTCGCGTTCCAACTGCTCGGACGTGGTGATCGCCGCATCGCCGTGATGGGCGGCAAGCAGGGCGATCATCTCGTTGAGTGCCGGCAGGTCCCGCGGTTTTGCCGTGCGGATCGTCACCACCGGGGGGCGGATCAATGAAATTTCGCTGTCTTCGATTGCAATCATGGCCTTCGCGTCCTTGTTTGGTATTCTGCCGTCAGGACGCTGCCGATTACAACAAAGCCGCCTGACGGCGGCTTGTTGACAATATGATCTGTCCGGCCGCCCTTTACAGGTACAGCCAAAAATACGTGCTGGTGATGTGCGCGTTGTTGATCATGCGCGATAGATTCTCCAGAACGCGCGATTTGTCAATGGGGCGTCATCATCCGTGGATACTATCTGTTAAGTTGCGTAGTGTGGCGCTGCAGCCTTATGTAGAAAATCCCATAATTCCAGACGAACGCTTTTACGGAGGGGCATCATGCGTTTCGTTTCCAAGGAAGTTGAAGGATATCGCATTTTCGCGGTCACGGGCGTCAACACCGTCTCGTTTGCCGTCGACTACCAAAATGCCGATACGAAAGGCCTGCTCGGTTTCGCGGTCGAGCGTTACGACCCCACGGAAAACCAGCGCTATTTCGTCTATGGCATGAAGGTCTTCGCAAGCGTCATCCCGCAGCCGGACGAGAAAACGGTCGTTACGACCTACGATCACCCGGTGCAAAGTTTCGTCTGGGACGACTTCACGGCAAAGCCGGACCGCCGATACGAATATTTCTTCTATCCGCTGAAAGGCAAGCCGAAGAACATCGACCGCAGCGCGCCGCCGGTGAAGATCGTGGTCAGGACTGAGCCGCTCTTTACGGAGCTTGAGCACGATATCTTCTTCAACCGCGGCGTTGCCAGCAGCCAGGCCTATCAACGCCGCTTCGGCAACGAAAAGCCTGACGATCTGCAGCCGGCAGAGAAGCGTCTTGAAGCGTTGCAATGGCTGAGCCGCGACCTCGACGAGGCGCTTTTCAGGTTCATCGATCAGGCGCAGGCCGGCGACACGCTCCTCGGATGCTTCTACGAATTCCGCTATCTGCCGGTCGCCGAGCGCCTGAAGGCCGCCATCGATCGCGGCGTCGTGGTAAAGCTCATCCTCGACGCGAAGATCAACGAACACACCGACGGCAAGGGCAAGTTCCATCCGAGCTTTCCGCGCGAGGACAATAAGGCTATGGTCAAAGACGCCGGGCTTCCGGCGACGGCGATTGTCCGCTGGCGGGAAAACAATCCGAACAATATCCAGCACAACAAGTTCATGGTCCTGCTGAAAGGTGCTGCGCAGAAGCCGGCAGAAGTCTGGACAGGATCGACCAACATGTCGCCGGGCGGCATCCACGGGCAGACGAATGTCGGCCATTGGGTGCGCAATGCGGATGTTGCTGCGGCCTTTGAGTCTTACTGGAAGACGCTCGAAAACGATCCGGGCGCAGTTGAGGGAGAAACGAGAGCCATATCCGATGCCAAGCGAAAGGCCTATCGCGACGCCGTGATGGGGCTGGCGCCGATTCCGGCGGACTGGGAGAATATTGCGAAAGGCGTATCGAGCGTCTTCAGTCCGCGGTCAGGAAGCAAGGTGCTCGACATGTATGTCGACGCGCTCGATTCCTCCACCGATTACGGCGGCATCACGCTTGCGTTCGGCATCGGCAAGAAATTCAAGACGGCGCTGGTCGACAACACGGAAGCCGAGATGCCGCAGCGCCCCGTGATCTTCCTGCTCTTGGAAAAGCAGGACAGGCCCAATCCCCGTGCCAGCGATCCATTCGTGCCGCTGAATGCGAAGCACAACGTCTATCAGGCCTGGGGATCGTTCCTGCGCGATCCGGTCTACCAGTGGACGCGGGAAACCAATGCCCGGGCGCTCGGGCTCAACCAGCATGTGGCTTACGTCCACTCGAAATTTCTGCTGAAGGACCCGCTCGGCGCCGACCCGATCGTCGTGTCCGGTTCGGCGAATTTTTCAGAAGCTTCGACCAACGACAACGACGAGAATATGCTGCTGATCCGCGGCAGCGAACGCGTGGCCGACATCTACTTCACCGAGTTCAACCGGCTCTTCAACCACTATTATTTCCGCTCGATCCAGGAGGTCATGGCGGGGCGGAGCGATGGCCAAGCGAATGCCTCGGCCGATACCAGTGCAAGCCTCTTCCTGGACGAGAGCGAGACCCAGGAGTGGCTGAAGAAATACAAGCCCGGCACGCTGCGCTGGAAGCGCGTGCAGGTGTTCACCAAGATGGCGGGTGCAAAGACGTTGTAGCGTTCCGGAACGGACAGAACATTCTATGCGATGCTTTACAGCCCAAGCGGCGGGCTCATCAAGCCGGTGGATGGGGGACGCAAGGAAAACCGCACCCCATGACCGCCCTCGTCTTTCGAGGCTGCGCCCTGCGGGCTTGCATCTCAGGATAAGGGCTGATCGCCGGCGCCCGCGGCACGGCCCTCATCCTGAGGTGCCCGAAGGCGAAGCCGCAGGGCCTCGAAGGATCACCTCCTCGCACGCCGCCTTGGCGGTATGGATCCGCTGAATGCGTGCCTTTTGCCACCAGCGCCCATCTCATACTCTCCTCATTCCTGTTCCTGCAGCAAGGACAGGAATGAGGGCGGGAAGGATGGGGAAGCGCCAGTCAGCAACGCGGTCTTTGCCGTTCCGCCCGTCGAACATCACATGGAAAGCCAAAGATACGCTTCCCTTTCGCGGTTGCCGCATATACTATAGACCCCTATACTAAAATGGTAGCAGCCCTTGTCGCACACCACCCGTCAGAAGAAAAAGCTCATCGCCCGCGTCAGCCGCCTCAAGGGCCAGCTGGAAGCCGTCGAGCGCGCTCTGGAGGCCGAGCGCCCCTGTGGTGACATCCTGCAGCTGCTGGCCTCGATCCGCGGCGCGCTGAACGGGCTGACCGGCGAGGTGCTGGAGGATCAGCTACACGAGCACGTGCTGCATGCGGCCGACGAGAAGGCCCGCGCCGAGGCGGTCGAGGAAATTTCGCAAGTGCTGCGGACCTACATCCGCTGAAGAGATCGAAGGAGCGCGCGATGAGCACACAAACGCTAGAACACGACCATGTCTTCCTGGGTGCTGGCCACGAGCGCAACGAGCGCCGCGTCTGGTTCGTGATCGCGCTGACGGCGGTGATGATGGTCGTGGAAATCGGCGCCGGCACAATATTCGGCTCCATGGCGCTCGTCGCCGACGGCTGGCACATGTCGACGCATGCCAGTGCGCTTCTGATCTCAGCCGTTGCCTATCTCTATGCCCGCAAGCAGGCCCGCAATCCGCGCTTTACCTTCGGCACCGGCAAGCTAGGCGATCTGGCGGGTTTCGCAAGCGCCATCATTCTTGCCATGATCGCGCTGCTGATGGCCTGGGAGAGCGTCTTGCGCATCGCCAATCCGGTACCCATCAGCTTCACCCAGGCGATCGGCGTTGCCGTCATCGGCCTTGCCGTCAATCTCGTCAGCGCCTGGCTGTTGAAGGATAGCGGCCATCACCACGGGCACGGTCCCCATCATCACCACGGCGATCATGCGCATCACGATCACGGCGACCGTCCCCACCACGGCGGGACCATCGACAACAACATGCGCGCCGCCTACACCCATGTTCTCGCCGATGCGCTGACCTCGGTGCTCGCGATTGCGGCCCTTTCCTTCGGCAGCCTTTACGGCTGGCTCTGGCTCGATCCGCTGATGGGCATCGTCGGCGGCCTCATCATCGCGCAATGGTCCTGGGGCCTGATGAAGTCCTCCGGCCGCGTGCTGCTCGATGCGATCGCGGACGGCGAGGAGCTGCCAGGCGAAATCCGCAAGGTGATCGAAACCGGCAGCGACCGCATCACGGACCTGCATGTCTGGCAGCTCGGCCCCGGCCATCACGCCGCGATCGTCGCCGTCGCGACGTCCGAGCCGCGCGAGCCTGCTTTCTACAAGGCGAAGCTCGAAAGCCTGGACGAGCTCTCGCACGTGACCGTCGAGGTCACGCAATTGCAGGCGGCCTGACGATGCCGCAAAGGCGACGACAAGGCGCCACAATCGCGGCCTAGCTCTTTGGCTTGTTGATTCAGCCGGAGTGATTTCATGAATGACTTTTCAATCCATCGCCGCACGATCTTGAAGACCGCGATGCTCTTTCCCGCACTTTCCCTTGCCTCGTTCGCCCGCGCCTCCGAAACCGATGACGACATTGAGCGCCGGTTGGCGGAGCTTGAAAAGCGCACCGGCGGCAGGCTGGGCGTTTCCGTCATCGACACCGAAACAAAAGTCACGCTCGGCTATCGCGAAACCGAACGCTTCCCCATGTGCAGCACCTTCAAGGTGCTCGCCTCGGCCATGGTGCTTTCGCGCGTCGACAAGGGCGAGGAGAATCTCGAGCGTCGCGTGATCTATGACCAGGACAAGCTTGTCTCCTATTCGCCGGAAACGGAAAAACACGTCGGCGGGGAGGGGATGAGCGTCGGCGACCTTTGCAAGGCGGCAATTACGCTGAGCGACAATACCGCCGGCAACCTGTTGCTTGAAAGCGTCGGAGGCCCGAAGGCGCTCACCAAATGGCTTCGCTCGATCGGCGACCGCGCGACCCGCCTCGATCGCTGGGAGACGGCGCTGAACGAAGGCAAGAAAGGCGATCCGCGCGACACGACGACCCCGGACGCGATGCTCGACACGCTCGGCAACCTCGCGCTCGGCTCGGTGCTGTCCGAGCCCTCACGCGAAAAGCTGATCGAATGGATGCTGGCGAACACCACCGGCGATGCACGTCTTCGCGCCGGTCTGCCGGGAGCCTGGAAGGTGGGCGACAAGACCGGCACTGGCGACAATGGCACCGCTGCAGACATCGCCATCATCTGGCCGAAGGGCCGCGGCCCGATCCTCGTGACGGCCTATATCGCCGAGGCGACGGCGCCGGTGAAGGAGTTAAACCTCGTCTTTGCCGAAGTCGCGAAGATCGTCGCGGGCATGGCGCGATAATCAGCAAATTCAAAAGCATGCGGCGGAGATATGAATCTCCCCCGCATCGTCTTGAATCATTTTGCGAACTTAGGCGGTCTGTTCGCCTTGGGTGTCGGCCGCCTGAGACCCGGAAGCGGTGCCCTCGGTATCGTCTCGGTGATGCCGGGAAGCTCGTTTGATCGCCTCGGCAATCTGCTTTTCGCTTGCGTCGCGTTCCTCAGGCTGTGTGGCGGCAAGGTCATCCTCGCGTATACCGGGTTCCTTGAAAACGCGCTTGCGGATAATCGCGTCCGGCGTCTTGCTGGCATAGTCGTGCAACCCGTCCACCAACTCGGCATGGTGTTTCTTGGGCGGCGAGATCGGCTTCGGTTTCCTCGGCAATCGTCGTGTCTCCCGGCGGGCTGCATCGCCCACATGGCGCTGGAAATGGAAGGCCCTGTATAGCTCAGCTGCAGTCAACCGCCGCTCTCGCTTGGCGCGCTGCTCTCCGGCGAGGTTATTGGGACTGAAAAGGCTTCAAATGTTTCCCCCGATCTCCATGAAAAGACTCCCTTAAAGATTGCAGGCAGACCATGGGCGACAATACATGCGCAAGGCTTTTGCTTCCATTTCAGGTCGTGCTTGAGGAGGCGGCGTTTAAATTTTGCGGCTTGAAGTGGAGGCCGCATTATAGCGGCGCCCAACCCCGGTAACGCCTACGGCAGCGTATAAGCGATCACGTAATCGCCGGGCTTCGTCCCCACCGACCCATGCCCGCCGGCAACCATGACGACATATTGCTTGTTGTCGCTGGCCGTATAGGTCATCGGCGTTGCCTGACCGCCGGCTGGGAGACGCGCTTGCCAGAGCTGGTTGCCGTTGGTGGCGTCGTAGGCGCGCAGGTAGTTGTCGACGGCAGCGCCGAGGAAGGCGAGGCCGCCCTTGGTGAGTATCGGCCCGCCGATACCCGGCACGCCGACCTTGAAGGGTAGCGGCAGCGGCGTCATGTCATGCACGGTGCCGTTCTTGTGCATATAGGCGATCTTGCCGGTCCGGAGATCGACGCCCGCGACATAGCCCCATGGCGGCGCCTGGCAGGGGATTTGGAGCGGGCCGAGGAGCGGTCCCATGAACACGCCGTAGGGCGCCCCGTCATTGCGGTTCAGGCCCTGCTCGCTGCCCTTTTCGTCCTGTCCGCGCGGGGGAATCTCGGCGGCCGGAACGAGCCTCGAGGTGAAGGCGAGATAAGTCGGCATGCCGAACATGATCTGCCGCTCCGGATCGACCGCGACGCTGCCCCAGTTGAAGGTGCCGAAATTGCCCGGATAGACGATCGTTCCCTCCACCGAAGGTGGCGTATAGCGGCCCTCGTATTTGTAGCGGTGAAAGGCGATGCGACAGGCGAGCTGATCGATGAGCGTGATCCCCCACATGTCCTTTTCCTTCAGCGGATCGGGCGAGAAGCTGAGGTCGGAGATCGGCTGCGTGGGCGCCGTATGGTCCTCGGGGATCGCGCCGCCCGGCGCCGGGATTTCCTTGAAGGGAATGATCGCCTCGCCGTTGCGCCGGTCGAGCACGTAGATGTCGCCCTGCTTCGTCGGGGCGACGAGAGCCGGAACGACGCTGCCGTCCGGCTTCGTCATGTCGAAGAGCACGGGCTGCGCCGGCACGTCCATATCCCAGAGGTCGTGGTGGACGAACTGCTGCACCCATTTCAGCTGGCCCGTATTGATGTCGAGCGCCACGACGGAGGAGGAGAACTTTTCGACATTGGCGCTTCGGTTCATGCCGAGCTGGTCCGGCACCTGGTTGCCGAGCGGGATATAGACGGAGCCAAGCCCTTCATCGACACTGAAGACGGACCAGCTGTTCGGCGAGTTGGTGACGTAGGTCTGGCCTTCGGGCAGGGGTGCGGTCTGATCCGGATTGCCGGAATCCCAGTTCCAGAGAAGCGCGCCGGTGTTGATGTCGAAGGCGCGGATGACGCCGGATTGCTCCTGGGTCGAATAGTTGTCGTTGACGGCCCCGCCGATGATAAGCTTGCCGGCGACCGCGACCGGCGGCGAGGTGGAGTAATAATAGCCGGCCGGGTTGTATTTCATGCCGGTCTCCAGATGCAGCACGCCCTTGTCGGCAAAGCTTTCGCAGATTTTGCCGTCGGCTGCATCGAGCGTGATCAGCCGCGCATCGGACGTCGGAAGATAGACCCGTGCGGCGCAGGGCTGGCCGGCCGCGACGGCCGGATCGGCATAGTATGTCACGCCGCGGCAGGTCTGGTGCTGCCGGTCCGGGTTCATGCCGGAATTGGCGTCGTATTTCCATTTCTCCTTCCCGGTCTTGGCGTCGAGCGCGATCGCCCAGTTGTGCGGTGTGCAGAGATAGAGCGTGTCGGCGACTTTGAGCGGCGTCACCTGATAGGTCGTCTCGCCGATATCGTCAGGCCGCTTTACGTCGCCGGTCTGGTACTCCCAGGCGACCTTCAAATCCTTCACATTGTCCTTGTTGATCTGGTCGAGCGGCGAATAGCGCTGGCCGAAAGGCGTGCGGCCATATTGATGCCACTCGCCGTCCGGCACATTGCCGCCGAAGGGCGGCGCGGCCGCCACGACCTCGTTGGGAAGATCGCCGGCAAGATCATGCGGATCGGTCGTCATCGAATAACCGGCAACGAGAATGGAGATGATCACCGGCACGGCGAGCGGCCAGGGATTGGCAGGGTAGGGAAGGCCGCTCGGGCTCGAAAACCCGAGCGGCCTTCGGATCCACGGCGTCAATAGCCAAAGCCCGAGCAGAATGATCAAGCCGCCGCGCGGCCCGAGCTGCCACCAGTCGAACCCGGCTTCCCACACCGCCCAGATGAGCGCCACGGCGACCAGCACCGCATAGACCCAGAGCGCCATGGCCTTGCGCATGAAAAGCAGCGCTGCGGTGATGAGGAACATCAACCCTGCAAACAAATAGAAGACGCTGCCGCCGAGCGTCACGAGCCACAGCCCGCCGCCGCTAAGAACCAGTCCGATGACAAGAAAAAGGATGGAAGTAATGACGATCGCCATAAAGCCGGTCTCCCGCTAAGGTGAGCTGGGCATGGTGGGATGGGGACAATTCCGCCGAATCAGCGACTTAGGGCGAAGGGGCTGTCGTTCAATGGTCACATTTGGCGCAGGGAGGCATGGATGGACGGCGGTATCGCCTCGCATGCAACGCTCCTCGTAGTCCCCGATTCCCTTCGTCCTCCATCATCCCTTTGCTTGTCAGAGAGATCCAAGAGATCCAGCAGCGCCATGTCCCTGGCGCCTGAGACTCCTTCTTGTGAGCTGGTCATGTCACGGCGCAGACGCGCTGTGGCTGGATTCTTGTGACAAGCATAGAAATGAGAAAAAGTGAGGAACACTCACGTTTTTCGAAAAGCGCCTGTAGTACCCGCTCCTTGGCCTCCGTGAAGCTGAAGCAATCGCAAAACCCCGGCTTCCCGCTCGCAAGAAACACGCAGCCGTGGTATGCAACCGCATCATCGGATACAGGGGGATTATGCGATGATTTCTGTTTCCAGGGCGATTGGTGCGGCGGATTTTGAGATTGCCGCGGGATTCTGCGATGCGCTCGCGGCCTGGGATGCGGCCGAGGTGCAGGCCTATGGCGTCGCTGCGGAAGAAGTGCTGGCCATTTACCACGGCGAAACGAGCAGCAGCCTGGCCGCGAAATACAGTTCGGCGGACGCCATGATGTTCATCGCCAGATGGGAGGGCTCGCCCGCGGGATGCCTGGCCTTTGCTCCATTCGATGACGTAACCATGGAGATTCGCAAGTTCTACGTCGATCCCGAATTCCGCGGCAAGGGCGTCGGCAGTGCGCTGATGCGAGTGGTCCTGGCTGAAGTTGAAAAAGGCGATCGCCGCGCAATCGTGGCTCACACGACGGTTTATATGGAGAACGCGATCTCGGTCTACGAAGCTTTCGACTTCACGCGCTGCCCGCCGTTCCGCCAGATGCCGGACAGCATCGCGCATACCGAAGTCTTCATGTCGCGGCCGATCTGAACAGGCGCCGCGCAGAGACATATCACGTCCCGCAAAACGTCTTTAGCACCCGCTCTTCCGGCTTCGGCGGCTCCATGTAGGCTGCAAACATCGGCTGGTCGTCGTAGGGCTTGGAAAGAACCGTCAGCAGCGCCTCGAAGAGCGAGAAGTCGCCGTCCTCGGTCGCGGCAACGATCGCCTGCTCGATGCGGTGATTGCGCGGGATGAAGGCCGGGTTGACCTTGCGCATCGCCTCCGCGCGTTCGGCCGGTGATTGCAGATCGCGCGACAGCCGCTCGCGCCAGCGTGCCAGCCATTCGCCGCAGGCCTCCGGCTCGCGGAAGCTCGCGGTAAAGGCTGTCACCGCCGCATCGTCGCCGGCAAGCGCGCAAAGCCGCCGGAAGGCCAGCGTGAAATCCGCCTTTCCGTCCTGCATCAGCGCCAGCAGCGACTGGATCAGGTCCAGATCGCCGTCCTCTTCCGAGACGAGCCCAATCTTGCGGCGCATGCCGGAAAGCCAATGTGCCTGGAACCGCTTGCCATAGTCCGTAATGACCTCGTTGGCGCGCTCGACGGCCTTGTCCTGATCCGAATCGATCAGCGGCAGCAGCGTCTCGCCGAGGCGCGCAAGGTTCCACTGGCCGATGCCGGGCTGGTTGGCATAGGCATAGCGACCGTGATGGTCGATCGAGGAGAAGACGGTTGCCGGATCATATGCATCCATAAAGGCGCACGGCCCGAAGTCGATCGTCTCGCCGGAGACCGACATGTTGTCGGTATTCATCACGCCGTGGATGAAGCCGACATGCAACCAGCGGGCGATCAGCGCCGCCTGCCGCTCGCAGACCGCTTGGTAGAGCGCAAGATATGGGTTTTCGGCAGCCTTCAGCTCTGGATAGTGCCGTTCGATCACATAGTCGGCGAGCGCCTTGATGCCTTCGGCATCGCCGCGGGCCGCGAAGAACTGGAAGGTGCCGACGCGGATATGGCTTCCCGCAACGCGGGTGAAGACCGCACCCGGCAGCACCTCTTCGCGATAGACGGGCTGGCCGGTGGAAACTGCGGCGAGCGCCCGTGTCGCCGGGATACCGAGGGCATACATCGCCTCGCTGACGATATATTCGCGAAGCACCGGCCCGAGTGCTGCACGCCCGTCGCCGCGGCGTGAGAACGGTGTCTGTCCCGCGCCCTTCAACTGGATGTCCTGCCGCTTGCCGTTCCGGTCGATCACCTCGCCGAGCAGGATCGCGCGGCCGTCGCCGAGCAGCGGCACGAAGCCGCCGAACTGGTGCCCGGCATAGGCCATGGCCAGCGGTTCGGCGCCTTCCGGCAGGAGATTGCCGGAAAAGATCGCGGCACCCTCGCGCCTCAGCAAATCCACATCGAGGCCCAGTTGGGCGGCGAGTTCCTCGTTCAGCTTGATCAGCCAGGGCTCCGCCGCCTGCGACGGCTCCTGCCGCGCAAAGAAGTGCTGCGGCAACCGGGCATAGCTGTTGTCGAACGGAAAGGCGCACACAGGCGCAGCTTTTTCAAGAACAGAGGTCATAGGCCATAGGTAGGGCCGCGCCGCTGCGCATGCAAGCCGCACGGCAGCGGACACATCTGCCGCCATCGGTCACTGAGCATGCACCGGTCGTGGTTTGTCGGTTCCGGTTGGCTGATCGGCGACATGCGCATGATACCCGTTCGGACCGATGCCGATGTCCCGCAACAGGTGACCGTCGAGGCCCTCAAAGGGTATCAGCCCAGCATCGAACAGCTCGAAAACTTCGTGCTGATGCTTGTGTTTGTGGCTGAAAGCATAGCGCACTGCTTGTTGGATCAGGTGGCTCGGCCGCCATTGTTGGATCGTAACCATCATTACACCTCATGCACTCACTGCCTGCGGCGGTAGGCAGGCTTCGCAGATTGCCGTGACATGCCGGTGATCGGTGCCGCAGCAGCCGCCCAGCACGCGCAGCTGCGGCATGCTGGACAATAGCCTCCGGTAGCGGTTGCCGAAATCGATCGGATCGCCGGCGTCCAGCGTCTCGCTATCGTCGAGCTCGGCATGGCTCATCATCGAGGCATTGGCGCGGATGCCGCAAATACGCTTCACCCAGCCGCTATCATCATCGAGTGCGGCCTCGAAATGCGTCGGGTGCGCGCAGTTGATCATGTAATAGGCTGGCGCGCCGCCGGTCGCCGTATCCGTCGTTTCGATCGCATCCTGGATGCTGCGCCCGGTCACGAGCCTGCCGTCCGTTTCCACGGTAAAGGAGATCGCCGACGGCATGCCATGGGCCTTGGCGGCGCGGGCAACCCCGATCGCCTCGTCGATATTGGTGAGCGTGAAGGCCGTCACCATGTCCGCCTCCGTCCCGGCGAAAGCTGCGATCTGCTCGCCGTGGTAGTCCTCGGCTTCCGAAGCGTTCATCGCGCCCGCTTTGTAGCCGTCGCCGCGCGGGCCGATTGCGCCGCTGATGACGATCGGCATCTGCGGCCGCTCGTATTCGCCCCTCAGCCCGGCGAGCAATTCGACGGCATCCTCGTTTGCAGCCTTCAGCGCTTGCGGCGAATAGCCAAGCTTGTTGCCCCAGTCGGCGTTGGCGCGCCAGGTCGCCGTGTCGAGCACGAAGCCGGTGCCGTGCTGCCGCGCGATATCGAGATAGCGCCGGTAGTATTCCTTCAGCTTTCGCCGTCCTTCCGGCGAGGCGAGAAGGACGAAGGAAGCGAAATGCGGAAGCTCCATGCCCTCGTGGAAGATCAGCGTGGTTTCCATGCCGCCGTCGGTGATGAATGTGCCGCCGCTTAACTGCGGCAGTCTGTCTCTGTATCTGCTCATCGGTAGCTCCGCCCCTCGTTTGACCGGTCGGATCGATCGGCCATGTGAGATTTCTCCCCCTTTAGAGCCTGCTAAACTAGCCAGCTTGCGGTATACTAGGGGCGATTTCCAAAGTTGCCGTTTGAAATCAATCGGTTGGGAGGATGAGGCGGCATGGGTGATGCGTTGGGCCGCGATGAAAAACTGTACCGGCGGTACAGGAGGGGCTGATGCGCAAGGGCGAGGAAACGAGAACCCGCATTCTCGATGTGGCGGAGGCGGCCGTACTCCAGAAGGGTTTCGGCGGCACCTCCATCGAGGAGCTGATTGCCGAGACCGGCATCACCAAGAGCGGATTTTTCTATCATTTCAAGGATAAGAACGAACTCGCGAAAGCACTGCTCAACCGCTACATCGAAAACGACGAGCGGATCTACGACGAGATCTTCGGCCGCGCCCGCGACCTAGTGGACGATCCGCTGCAATCCTTCCTGCTCGGCCTCAAGCTTTTGTCCGAACTGCTCTCCGATCTGCCGAACGGCCATCCCGGCTGCCTCGTCGCCACCGTCTGCTACTACGAACGGCTCTTCGACCGCGAGATACGGGAGACGAACAGGAACGCGGTACTGGCCTGGCGCCACCGCTTCCGCGGCATGTTCGAAGAGATCATGGCCGTCTACACGCCGCGCGAGCCGGTGCCTATCGACCACCTCGCCGACATGGTCTCCTCCGTCCTGGAAGGCGGCATCGTGCTGTCGAGGGCCCTCAAGGAACCGAACATGCTTGCCGAGCAGATCCTGATGCTCAGGACCTTCGTCAAGCTGCTGTTCCAGCCTTCCGTGGAGGTCTCGAGGGCGTAGGCTTAGCGCGAGAGGCGGCGGATGCGGCCATGGCGTGGGACTATGCGGCGCAGAAAGTCTCGGCGTCTCCACTTTCTCCCTCATCTGTGTGCTTGTCACAGAGATCCAGGCACGGCGCTTCCGCGCCGTGAATGACGTCTTGTTTGAATGTGTGTCTCCCGCGCTGAAGGACTTGGGCGCGCTGGATTCCTGTGACAGGCAGAGGAATGAGGAGAGTATGGGATGGGCGCTGGTGGCAAAAGGCACGCATTCAGCGGATCCATGCCGCCAAGGCTGCGGCCCTGCGGCTTCGCCCTCGGGCACCTCAGGATGAGGGCTGTGCCGCGGGCGCCAGCGATCAGCCCTTATGCAAGACCGCAGGGCGCAGCCTCGAAAGACGAGGGCGGTGCGTCTTACCCGCTCTCCTCCATCGCCGCCGCCATCTCGGCGAGCTTACGCACGGTGTTGAGGTTGCGCGACGTTCCTGCCTTCAGCGCCGGAAGCTTGAGCTTCGATTTTCCGGAGCCGATCGGATAATGCACGTAGATCTCGCGCCCGGCGACCTTCGCCTCCTCGCCGTCCGGCGCCACCATATTGTCAAGGGCACCCTTGGGGGCAGCCTCGGGCAGGAAGGTCACCAGCAGGAAATTCGGCTTGGCATCGGGAAAGGGCGCCTCGTCGACGATCTTCTGCAGTTCCTTGCGGCTGCGGATCATCACGCCCGGCTTCTTGCCGAATTTCTGGGCCAGGGCCTCGTCCAGCCGCCTCTCGACCGTCGCCTCGGTCTCGTCCGAGCGGAAAAGCACATTGCCGCTCTGGATGTAGGTCTCGACGTTCGTAAAGCTCAGCCGCTCGCAGATCGCCTTGAGCTCCGCCATCGGCAGAGCGCCCGTTCCGCCGACATTCACAGCTCGAAGCAGCGCGACATAGACCGGTATGGGTTTGCTCCTTTCACGATTCTGGTATCCGGGACAGGCGCCAACCCCAGCGACGCTCATTCCTGTGCTCGTCACAGGCGTCCAGCGCACCCAAGTCCTTGGGCGCAGGAACTCCATGAGAATAGTTCACTGCGCGGACGCGCCGCCGCTGGGTTCCTGTCACAAGGACAGGAATGAGGAAAGCCAATTCCCGTGCCGTCTCCCGCTCACACCTTCCCAACCACCTTGATTGCAAATGCATACTCAAACGCGATCTCCTCCAGCCGCTGGAAGCGGCCGGCGGCGCCGCCGTGGCCGGCGTCCATGTTGGTCTTGAGCAGGATCGGCGCTGCGCTTGTGGTCTTGTCACGGAGCTTGGCGACCCACTTTGCCGGCTCCCAATAGGTGACGCGCGGGTCGGTCAGGCCGCCGAGCGCCAGGATCGGCGGATAGGCCTTCTCGCTGATGTTGTCGTAGGGCGAATAGGACGCGATCTGCTCATAATCCTCGCGGCTCTCGATCGGGTTGCCCCATTCCGGCCATTCCGGCGGCGTCAGCGGCAGGCTGTCGTCGAGCATGGTGTTCAGCACATCGACGAAAGGAACGGCAGCGATGATGCCTGCGAACTTCTCCGGCGCCATGTTGGCGACGGCGCCCATCAGCATGCCGCCTGCCGATCCGCCCTCGGCGACGATCTTCGCGTAGGACGTGAACTTCTGTTGATTCAGATAGTCAGCGGCGGCGATGAAGTCCTTGAACGTATTGGTCTTGAAGGCCATCTTGCCGTTCTCGTACCAGGCAAAGCCCTTGTCCTTGCCGCCGCGGATATGGGCGATGGCATAGACGAAACCGCGGTCGGCGAGCGACAGGCAGTTGGTGTTGAAACCGGCCGGAATGCTGATGCCGTAGGCGCCGTAGCCATAGAGCAGACAGGGCGCCGAGCCGTCGAGCGGCGTATCCTTGCGGTAGAGCAGGGTGACCGGCACCTGCTCACCGTCCCATGCCGGCGCGAAGACGCGCCGCGTGACGTAGTCGTCCGGATTGTGGCCCGAGGGCACCTCCTGTGTCTTCAACAGCGTCCGCTCGCGCGTCGTCATGTTGTAGTCGTAGAGCTGCGAGGGCGTCGTCATCGACGAATAGGAGAAGCGGATGACGTCGGTGTCGTATTCCGCAGCGCCTTGCAACCCGAGCGAATAGGCTTCCTCGGCAAAGGCGATCGCATGTTCCTCGCCGGTCTTGCGATCGCGGATGATAATCTGCGGCAGACCGTCCTTGCGCTCCAGCCACAGCAGGTGGCGGGCATAGGCCATGTGGTTGATGATCAGCGTTCCGGGCTTGTGCGGTACGACCTCGCGCCAGCTCTCCTTGGCGGGATTGTCAACCGGCGCTTCCATGATCTTGAAATCCTTGGCGCCGCCGTCATTGGTGAGGATGTAGAAGACGTCGCCGCCTTCCGTCAGCGTATATTCGATGCCTTCCTGGCGCTTGGCGACGAGCTTCGGCTCGGCCGTCAGATCCTTGGTCGAGACCAGCCGGTATTCGCTGGTCTCATGGTCGTGAATGTCGATGAAGATGAAATCGTCGAGCAGCGAGCCGCCGACGCTCATGAAGAAGCCGGCATCCTTTTCCTCGTAGACGAGCCGGTCCTCGCTCGGCGACGTGCCGATGATGTGGTGGAACACCTTGGAGGGGCGGTGGTTCTCGTCGAGCGCCGAATAGAAGAAGCTCTTGCCGTCCGGCGCCCAGACCCCGCCGCCGCCGGTGTTCTCGATCACGTCGGGCATGTCTTCTCCGGTCGCAAGATCGCGCACCCTCAGCGTGAAGAATTCCGATCCCCTGTCGTCATAGCCCCAGATGGCGCGGCTGTGATCGGTCGAGTGGTCGAGGCCGGCGAGCCGAAAATAGGATCTGCCGACCGCCTCTTTGTCGCCGTTGAGCAGAACGGTGCGGATCGTCTCGTCCTTGACGTCGCCGTCGCGCGGGATCCGGAAATAGCGCGGCTGCTCGCCGCCGGTCACGAAGAAGGTGCCATAAGCGTGAGCGCCGTCCTTCATCGGCACCGAGCTGTCGTCCTCCTTGATGCGGCCGCGCATCTCGGCAAAAAGCGTCTTCTGCAGCGGCTTGGTATCTTCCGTTGCCGCGTTCATATAGGTGTTTTCCGCCTCCAGGTGCCTGCGGATTTCGGGGTCGAGGATCGACGGATCCTTGAACATCGCCTGCCAGTTATCGGCGCGCAGCCAGGCATAATCGTCCGACCGGGTAATGCCGTGGCGGGTATCGGAAACGGGCTTCTTGGCGGCTGAGGGCGGGGTCGGCAGGTTCTTGAAAACAGACAAGGAAGGCTCCGGATCGGAATTGCGGGGTGGAGAAGAGATAGAGGTGGAGGCGGGCTGGATCAAGCGCCAAGGCAGGCGCGAGAACCCCTGCGGCAAATCGGAGCCTTCCTCACGTTGCCTTGATGTCACCACATTGTTTAACAAAGTCCGCTACCGTCGCGCGGAATTTACGCTTCGTTTTGGCTTAGGCTGAGGGCCATAGACCGGGCGGATTCTGCCATGAGCATAAAGAGGAATTTGCCCGTAATGCCGAAATGTCTGGTCCTGTCCGTGTGTCTCGTCAGCTTTGCCTCCTGCGCCTTCGCCGTCGATCCCGCCATCAAGAAGCAGCTGGAAAAACTCGATCCCGCCACCCGCCTCGAACAGAGCTGCGACACCGAAGCGATGAGCCGCATCAACAAGGACAAGACCGGCTTCAATCCGGACAAGGTGATCGCCTACACCTTCAAGGACCCGATCCCCAGCGACGACAAGCTCGAAGCCCCCGGCGCCGTCTTCCGCAGCCAGGGCAACTGGTACCACCTCTCCTACACCTGCATCACCGGCCCCCAGCACATCAACGTGCGCGAACTGCAATACGAGATCGGCGAGAAAGTGCCGCGGGAAAAGTGGAGCACATATTATTTGTATGATTGAGATGTGGCGCGGCCCTTGCCGCGGTCTTCGGCCCCTTGCTTTCTCATTCCTGTGCCAGGCACAGGAATGAGGGCGCAAGGAAGGCTCCCGATGCTGAAAGGATATTGGGAGGATGAGGCTTTGAGCGGCCAGCCTCACCCTCATCACTTCGGCAATTGCGGCAGCACTTTCTCCTCGATGAAGAGTTCATCGACGATCGTCATGACGATCAGCGAGAGCGGCAGAGCGAGCATGGCGCCGACGGCACCCCACATCCATGTCCAGAAGATGATGGCGACGAAGACGATGAAGGGATTGATTTCCAGCCGACGGCCCATGACGGCGGGGAACACCAGATTTTCCATGACGAGGTGCACGATGAAGAAGGCGGCCGCCGGCAGGAGGCCGATGATGATGCCGTTATGGGTGAGGATGCCCGCGACCGCGATGGAAAACGTCATCATGGTGATGCCGAGATAGGGAATGAAGCTCGAAAGGAAGGCGAAGAAGCCCCAGAGCGCCGGCGCTGAGAGCCCGCCCGCCCAGGCAATCATCGCCATGACGACGCCGAGCGTCGCATAGATGACCGAGGCGGTTGCGAAATAAAAGCCCAGCACCCGCTCGACGGAGCTGATGACGCGGATGGCCGTGAGCCGCTGCTGGCGGGTGCGGAAGGTCAGGATGATCGTCTTGCGCAGGTTGACGCGCCCGGAGAGGAAAAGCAGCAGGGCGGCAAAGAAAATCAGCGCCTGCACGAGCGCCGGCGTCAGGTTTGTCGTCACCACATGCAGCACGTTTCCGGTGTTTTCGAGCAGCGCATTGATCGAGATCGGCCCGCTCTGGAGGCTTGCGGGGGTAATGCGCAGCCAGCGTATCTGCTCCAGATAGGGCATGATCCGGTTGATCGTCCTTTCGATGAACGCCGGAGCTTCGTTGGTCAGCGTCGTCAAAGGCCCGGAAAGCGAGCTGACGACGAAGAAGATGACCAGCGCAACGGCGCTTGAAAGGATGATGGCAACGGTGACGCGCGGCACGCCGAGCTTGCTCAATTTTTCCGCCGCCATGCCGAGGATCATGCCTACCACTACGGCGAGCGTGATGGGGATCAGGATCAGCGACATCTGGTAGAGGACGGCAAGGCCAAGGATCGCGAAAATCCCGATCATCGCCCAGGCCATGCTGACGTCGAGCGCATCCTTCTGGACGCGGTGCGCCGGCGCCTGCGGCATCTCTTCCGTGGCGGTGGTCAGCGTGTCTTCCCATGCGCTCGTCCGCCGCTCTCCGATTGCGATCTTCTTTGCTTGTTTCCGGATGCCGTTGGCGAAGCCCATCTATGGAATGTCCCCGAAAGCCTCATTGGCTCGAAACGGAAACGCACGGAATGCGTGTTGGTTCCCGGCAGGCTGGCGTGCCGACGGATACTCAGTTTGGGCAAATTGACAATCGCGCGGCCTACTCGGAATAGTTTTGCGGGCTGGTCTTTCCTCGGTGGAAATGGAGATCCCATGGGTGCATGACGGCCGACGTTTTTGCAGAATGAGTGGCCGTAACTTAACGCACTTATTGTGAGGCCCCGATGTTTAAGACCGAAAAAGCCGCGATCGCCATTCACACGAATCTTGGTGCAATCTTCGTTTCACTGGAGCTGAGTCGTTCGACCTGGCTGATCACGTCGCTGTCGCCGGGGAACGGTGAGAGGATGTCGAAACACTCTTTGAGGGCAGGAGACGTCGCCGGATTGTTTGGTCTGCTTTCGAAGTTGCGGGAGAGATGCCGGGCAAAAACCAGGAATGACTATCCTATCGTCACCATTCAGGAAGCCGGGCTCGACGGCTTCTGGATCCATCGCGTGCTTGAGAAGGCGGGGATCGAAAGTCATGTTGTGGATGCAGCGTCGATCGCGACATCACGCCGCCACCGGCGGGTGAAGACGGATCGTATCGATGGCGAGGCGCTGCTTCGGGTCCTGATGGCGTATAAGAGAGGAGAGCCCCGCGTGTGCTCGATGGCACGGGCACCATCGCCTGACGAGGAAGACCGGCGACGGATTGGCCGGGAGCGCAAGGCGCTAACAGCCGAGCGGGTCGCCCATGTCAATCGCATAAAGGGGCTGCTGTTCTCGCAAGGCATCACCAACTATGAGCCAATGAATACGGATCGGCGGCAACAGTTGGAAGACTTGCAGACTGGCGACGGGCGTGCCTTGCCGACGCATATGAGAGCGCAGATTGGTCGGGAACTGGATCGGCTGGAACTTCTGCTCGAACAGATCAGGACAGTCGAGGACGAGCGCGACGCGCTCATCGCTGCGCAGACCGCGGAGACGATGCCCTCGCCGGTCACGATGCTACTTGAGATCAAGGGGATCGGCACTGAGTTTGCAAACATCCTGTGGGTGGAAGGGCTGTTCCGGCATTTTGACAACCGCCGTCAGGTCGCCGCCTATGCTGGACTGGCTCCGACACCTTGGCAAAGCGGAGCCATTGATCGGGAACAGGGCGTTTCAAAAGCGGGCAATCCGAGGCTGCGGGTGACATTGATACAGCTGTCATGGCTGTGGTTACGACATCAGCCGAACTCTGTGCTGAGCCAATGGTTCAATGCACGCGTCCACCGCAACGGTGGACGTATGAAGAAGTCGACCATTGTCGCGTTAGCCCGCAAGCTGCTGGTGGCAATCTGGAAATACGTCGCCTCGGGTGTCGTCATCGAAGGGGCAATCATGAAGAGGGCTTGATTGTCACCACAATCACCCGTTCCGAAATCTACCAGGATCTCTCAATCCTGGCGGATCCGGGTCGACGAACCGAATGTCACCGTGGCGAAATGCCGGTAATGGAGAATGGTCTCGTCGTCCTGAGCCCTACCCGCCGCAAGCGGGATCTTGGTACGGCCGCGACAGCGCCGACCGAATGTGAGGTTGATCAGGCTCGGCAAAACGAGCTGTGTCATGCAGTCGGGCTTGGAACCTGGAGCCGATACCGTGAAAAGGAGTGATTTCTTATGACCGACTTGACGCAGACTTTCCCATGTGAGGGTGACATGCGCGAACCCGATATGCAGAAACTCGATAAGCTGGTCGAACGGCTGGTCGGCGATGTCGGAGCTGCGGTCTCCGGCGCGCTCGTCGTGCTCGGCGATGATCTCGGTCTGTTCAAGGCTCTGGCGGACGGCGAGCCGCGGGATGTGGCGCGGCTTGCGAAGGAGACCGGGCTGAAGGAGCGCTATCTCCGCGAATGGCTCTCGGCGATGGCGGCGGCCGATTACATAACCTATGACGACGGGACGGACCGCTTCCATCTCACGCCCGAGCAGGCGATGGTGTTTGCACAAGAAGACAGCCCCGCCTTCTTCGCCGGCGCCTTTCAGGTGACGCAGTCCATGTGGATGGACGAGCCGAAGATCGCCGAAGCCTTCCGCAGCGGACGGGGCGTCGGCTGGCACGAACATAGTGTCTGCCTCTTCCGCGGCACCGAACGCTTCTTCCGGCCCGGCTACAACACGCATCTGGTTTCAAGCTGGATACCGGCGCTGAATGGCGTTGAGGCAAAGCTCAAGGCTGGTGCCAAGGTCGCGGATGTCGGCTGCGGCCATGGTGCGTCGACAATCCTGATGGCGCAGGCCTATCCCGCCTCGCGATTCTTCGGCTTCGATTATCATGCTCCCTCGATCGAGAAAGCCAGGGCCGCGGCTGAGGAGGCAGGCGTCGGCGACCGCGTCACCTTCCGGCAGGCCACTGCGGCCGAATTCCCCCCGCAGGGATATGACATGGTCGCAATGTTCGATTGTCTGCACGACATGGGAGATCCGGTCGGTGCCGGCCGTCATGTCAAGGAAACGCTGGGCCCCGGCGGCACCTGGCTGATCGTCGAGCCATTTGCCCACGACAATCTGAAGGACAACCTCAATCCGGTGGGACGCGTCTATTACGGCGCTTCGACGATGATTTGCACCCCGGCGTCGCTGTCGCAGGAGGTCGGCCTCGGCCTTGGCGCCCAGGCGGGCGAGATGAGGCTCAGGAAAGTGGCGCTCGACGCCGGCTTCTCGCATTTCCGCCGGGCGACGGAAACGCCGTTCAACATGGTGTTCGAGGCGCGGGCGTAGCGGCTCGAAGGAATGGGGGACGGACCGTTGCCTCAAGCCGAAAGCGTCAGCCCGATGCCCCACGGATCCATGAGGAACACGCCGCCGTCGCGCTTTGCGCTGTCGATCTCCAGCCGGTCGAGTGCCGCCACCGCATTGTCGAGCGCCGCCTTGTCGTTGAAGCGCAGCGTGTAGTCGGAAAGGCCGGTCATACCGTCGGCGCGAGTGCCGGCGCCGCGGCTGTTCCAGATGTTGGCGGCGATGTGATGGTGGTAGCCGCCAGTTGCAAAGAAGCTCGCGCCGGGATAGCGCGCCATCAGCTTCAGGCCGAGGACGTCGCGATAGAAGGCATCGGCTTGCGGAATGTCACCGACCTGCAGATGGATATGCCCGATCGCCGTGCCGTCGGCCATGCCGCCCCAGGCATCCTCGGGCGCACTGTCGTAGAGCGCCTGCAGATCGAGGCGGATCGTTGCCATTTCGACCTGGCCGTCCTGGTGGAATTTCCAGGCTTCGTGCGCCCGGTCGGCGTAAATCTCGATGCCATTGCCTTCGGGATCGGAGAGATAGATGGCTTCGCTGACGAGATGATCGGAGGCGCCGTCGAGCACGACATCGTTATGGGCCGCATGGCGCAGCCAGCGGGCAAGTTCCGTGCGGTTCGGCATCAGGAAGGCGGTGTGAAAGAGGCCGGCCGCATTGCGCGGCGCGATCTGCGCCTTGCTGTCCGTCGTCAGCGTCAGCAGCGGCAGCCCGTTCACGCCGAGCACCTCGCCGCTCGGCGCCTTCTCGATCACCTCGAGGCCGAGCATCGACTGATAGAAGCTCGAGACCAGCGGCAGGTCGGTGACGACCAGATGCGACTGGCCGACATAGGCAGGCCGCGTCAGCGCATAAGAGGTTTCGGTCGTCATATGTCTATCTCCTGCCATGGAAGGGAAAGGCGCACCGGCGGCGGCAGCGAAAGCGCTGCCCGTAGCAAGCTCGAGGAATGTTCGCCGGTCCATTTCGCCTTCAAGTCCTCTCGAGCCGCTGTACTTGTAGTTTATATGGCGGATTCCGATTGTTCACAGAAGATCAGTTTTTGAGGATAAAGCGTTGAGCGAATGTTGACGATCGCTTGTGCCCACTTGAACCTGTCCATCGCGCGTTATCTTCTTTTGTAGGTAAGCCCGATGTGGAGGAAACCATGTACAAGAAGATCATCGTCCCTATCGAGATGGGTACGGTCGAGAGGGGGGAAAGGGCATTCCGCAAGGCTGCGACGCTGCTTGATGCCGGCGGGGAGATCATCCTGCTCAATGTCGTGCAGGACGTGCCGACCTATATCGCCGTCGACCTACCGGCTGAACTGATCGACAATGCGATCGATGATGGACGCGCGCAGCTGGAGCAGCTGCGGCTGAAGACCGGAATTGCGGCGAAGGTGGAGATCGGCCGCGGCCCGCCGGCGCACGGCATACTCGCCGCCGCCGAGGCGCACCACGCCGACCTCATCATCATCGCCTCGCATGTTCCGGATTTCTCGAACTATTTCATCGGTGCGACCGCTGACCGGGTGGTACGCCACGCCAAATGCTCGGTGCTGGTGGATCGGTAAGGATTAAAGCGTTTCATGAAGTTTTACCGCGCGCGGTGCTGCCGGCTGTTGCGCCGCCGGCCGTTCAGTGAGAGCATCGGTAAGGGTCGAGGAATGGGTGCGCATTAATGGGCGAGTTCAACGGCATTCGCTGGGCTTACGACAGATATGAGCTGATCGCCGACGGCATCGTGCACGGCGTCGGCCTGGCGCTTGCGCTCATCGGTGCGACCGTGCTGATCTTCTATGCGACGGTTTGGAGCTCCTACGGCGAGATCGCGGCCGCCTGGATTTACGGCGTCGGCCTTGTGCTGACACTCGGCATTTCCTTTTCCTACAATGCCTGGCCGGTGTCGCCCACCAAATGGTACCTGCGCAGGCTCGATCATTCGGCGATCTTCATCCTGATCGCCGCGACCTATACGCCCTTCCTTGAACGCGGTGCCGACGACCCGCTGCTCTTCGCCATGCTGATTGCCATCTGGGCGATGGCGGCCGCCGGCATCTTCCTGAAATGCGCCTTTCCGGGGCGCTACGACAAGCTGACGATCCTGCTCTATCTCGCCATGGGCTGGAGCGGCATTCTGGTTGCCGGGCCGGTCGCCTCGCGCATTCCCTTCGCTTCGATGCTTTTGATCGTCATCGGCGGCATCATCTATTCGGCAGGTGTGATTTTCCACGTCTGGGAAAAGCTGCGCTTCCAGAACGCCATCTGGCATGGCTTCGTGGTTGCCGCCGCAGCGGTACATTATTCGGCGGTACTCACCTGCTTCAGCATGGGCGCTGCCAGGCTCTGATCGTTCTTTCTTCGCGCAAATTCGCGGTTTACATCGCCGAAGGCCAGGCGTATGCGCTTGGGCCGAACGAACCGGAATGGACATGACATGACCGACGCCGTCCTCGTGCGCGACGCCACCGAAGCCGATCTTGCGGCGATCCGCGACATCTACAACCACGCCGTCGAACACACGACGGCGATCTGGAACGAAACCCTTGTCGATCTCGAAAACCGCGCCGAATGGTTCCGGGCGCGCAAGGCGAGGGGCTTTCCGGTTCTGGTCGCGGAAAAGTCGGGGCAGGTCGCGGGCTACGCCACCTACGGCGACTGGCGGGCCTTCGACGGCTATCGCCATACGGCCGAGCACTCCGTCTATGTCGACAAGGACTGCCGCGGCGGCGGCATTGGCAAGCTTTTGATGCAGGCGCTTATCGAGAAGGCCAAAGAGAACGGCGTCCACGTCATGATCGCCGGCATCGAGTCGGAAAACGTCGCCTCGATCCGCCTGCACGAAAAGCTCGGCTTCCGCATCGCCGGCACCTTCTCCGAGGTCGGCACCAAGTTCGGCCGCTGGCTCGATCTCACCTGCATGGAACTTAAGCTTTCGAAGTGACCCCTCGTCGTTCAAGCGGGCATTCTTGGCACTTCAATCGCAGGCGAGGGAGCGGCAAACGAGGCATCGCTGTCTTGCGCTGCCCTCATCCCTGTGACGGGCACAGGCGGTCGATCGTTTCCCTTACCGGAAAATAGCTGGCGGTGGTGATGAGCGCCCGTGCGTTGCCTATTTCCCCGGCTCGAACACCATCGAATGTCCGTTGATGCAGTAGCGCAGGCCCGTCGGCGGCGGGCCATCGGGGAAGACGTGGCCGAGATGTGCATCGCATCTGCTGCAGCAGATCTCCGTACGGACCATGCCGTAGGAACTGTCGCGATGCTCTGTCACCGCATCCGGCGAGACCGGTTCGAAATAGCTCGGCCAGCCGCAGCCGGCATCGAATTTGGTATCGGAGCGGAAGAGCGGCGCGTTACAGCCGACGCAGCGGTAGAGGCCGGTCTCGAAGCTGTCCCAGTAGGGGCCGGTAAAGGCGCGTTCCGTGCCGTGCTGGCGCGTGATGCGATATTGCTCCGGCGTTAGCTGCTCTTTCCATTCTGCATCGGTCTTGCGGACTTTGGCGGTCGTGGTGTCGGACATCAGGCATGCTCCTTTCGCGCCGGAGGGGCGGTTCCGTCTTGGCCAGAATGTGGGGCGCAAGACAAGCGGGATCAAGACAGGACGGATTAGCCCGGCAATCATGTTCTATCGCGGGCCTTCGAAATATCTGCACAAGGCTCATCGTGAACCTCGTGGGATACCCCGGCGTTCAGGCCGGGGAGGAACGCGAGAGCGGCCTTGGGCCGCTTCCCGCTGGGATTTGACATATTCGGCGATCACCGAGAGCGGTGCGCCGCCACAGCTTTGCCGCAAAGGAGGACGGCGACCACAAAACGCCGTTGTGGTAGCGCCCGGTGATTTCCGGGCGGCTCTCGCGCAGACGTCGGCTGGATACGCCGTTGCGGCTGTTGACCAGCTTCGACAGGGCGATCTTCGGAGGGTAATGCACCCGCAGGTGAACATGATCGTCCTCGCCGTCGCTCGATCAATTCGGCCTCGAAGTCGCGACACAGCTTGGCGAAGATGCGCCGCAGGTTCGGATTGCCGGTTCTGACAGAACGTCATGGCGGTATTTCGTGACAAGACCAAATGACCATGGAGCATGTAGACGACATGCCTGCCGGTGCGATCCACGGTTGCGCTCCTTGGAGCAATTGATAGAATCGTAACATGATCCACCGCGCTTTCCGCTACAAGCTCGCTCCGACCGCCGAACAGGAAGTCCTGTTGCGGCAGTTCGCGGGTGTTGTGCGGCTGGTCTATAATCTGGCGCTGGAGCAGCGCAGGGACTGGTGGCGGCATTACCGGCGGCAGACCGGGAACCGCTTGAACGACATCGCCCAGGCGCGGGAATTGACCGCACTGCGGGCCGCGTTCGACTGGATTGCCGCCGTGCATGTGACGCCCCAGCAGCAGGCCCTGCGCGATCTGGATAAGGCGTATGCCAACGTCTTCGCCGGGCGCGCAGGATATCCCGCGCCCCGCAAGAAGGGCGTGAACGGCGCCTTCCGCTTTCAGCGGGAGATCGAGGTCAAGCGCCTGACCGGCAAGTGGTCCGCCGCGCGCCTTCCCAAGATCGGCTGGGTGAAGTTCCGCGACACGCGGCGGCTGCGTGGCAAGACCATGAATGTGACGGTGAGCCTGGCGGCGAACGGCTGGCACATCGCCTTCGCCTGCGAAATCGACCATGCCGTCCCGCAAAACGATTTGCCCGCCGTGGGGATCGACCGGGGCGTGGCGAACACGCTGACGCTTTCGACCGGGGAGCATTGGTGGATGCCTGCCGGCCTTGCGGAGATCGAGCGCAGGAAGCGCCGGGCCCAGCGCGTTCTGGCGCGGCGCAAGCGCGGGTCGAGTCGCCACGCCAAGGCCCGCCGCCGCGTTGCAGCCTTGCAGGCCCGTGCTGCCCGCATCCGGCAGGATTGGCGGCACAAGGCCAGTCTTGATATCGCCCGTCGCTTCGCAACGGTCGTGCTGGAAGACCTCGCCACGCGCAACATGACGCGCAGCGCCAGGGGAACCGTGGACGCGCCCGCAACCAACGTCTGCCAGAAGGCGGGCCTGAACCGGGCGATCCTCGAACAAGGCTGGCACGGCTTTGAAACCGTGTTGGCCTACAAGCTCGAAGAACGGGGCGGATACCTGTGCAAGGTCGATCCCCGCCACACCTCGCAGACCTGTTCGGCCTGCGCAGCCGTGGACAGGGAAAGCCGCGAAAGCCAAGCGTCTTTCCGCTGTTGCCAATGCGGCTTGCGCGCCCATGCCGACCACAATGCTGCAATCAACATCCTGCGTCGGAACACGGCGTCTATGATCGTGGAGGAAGGGCAGCGGCTCTCCGTTGAAGCGATAACGATCGGCGGAGCTTCGCGCCCCCTCGGAAATCCCCCGCTTTCAAGCGGGGGAAGATGTTAACCAGTGTGCATCCGCGATTTCGCGGAAAGGCTGCGGCGTAGCTGACGGCCCCTCGCGGAGAGGGCAGGGTAAGGGGCAATCGGCGAAATGCCCAGCCTATAGCTAATCCGAATTGATGGTTTGATCCCGACCGCGCCGTTAACGTACTCTTAGCCATGGCGGCTGATGCCAGGCGGGGGATATGGACGTGTTCATCGTTGTTCTGCCGTGGGCCTATTGCCTTGTGGCTGTGCTCTTTCTGACGATGACTTTGCTGGAAGGCTGGGCCAACCACGATGGTTGGACGTTGGCCCGCCTCGCAGGCGCGGTGGCATGCATTCTCTGGCCGCTGACCGTGATTGTCCTGCTGTTTCACATGTTTGCTTCTGCCGCTACGCTCCGCCAGGCCTGATCGGTCCCGCCTCCGATCATTCATCCAAACCTCCTCCGAAATTGCTTGAGGGCGCTTGCCGATTACCCTAAGTTCGCGCCAACGCATCACTTTCTGGCAATGAGGAGGGGACATGGCCGGTGTCACTGGTCTGACATTTTTGGCCTTGTGCCTGCCGCTTCTCGGCGCCTTGCTTTCCCCTTTCGTCATTCGCCGGCTCGGCGCAAGCGGCGTCTGGCTGCTGGCGGCCGTGCCGTTCCTGTCGTTCCTGCACTTCCTTCGCTTCATACCTGGCGTCGCCCGCGGCGAGGTGGTGACCGGCGGATATTCCTGGGTGCCGAGCTACAATCTGAGCTTCTCTTGGTTTTTCGACGGGCTGTCGCTCACCTTTGCGCTGCTGATTACCGGCATCGGCACGCTGATCGTGCTTTATGCCGGCGGCTACCTGAAGGGGCATCCGCAGCAGGGGCGTTTCTTCTCCTTTATCTTCCTGTTCATGGGCGCGATGCTCGGCGTCGTCGTCTCGGACAGTTTCCTGATGTTCTTCATCTTCTGGGAGCTGACCTCCATCACCTCCTTCCTGCTGATCGGCTTCGACCATGAGCGGGAGGCGGCACGACGGGCGGCACTTCAAGCGCTGGTGGTGACCGGCGGTGGCGGGCTTTGCCTGCTGGCCGGCCTGCTCTTTCTCTGGAACATCACCGGCGTCACGCAGATGTCGCTGCTTTCGCCGTTCGGCGATGTCGTCCGCGGCAGCCCGTTTTATCTGGCAACGCTCGGTCTCGTGCTGTGCGGCGCCTTTACCAAATCGGCGCAGTTTCCATTTCACTTCTGGCTGCCGAACGCCATGGAGGCGCCGACGCCGGTATCGGCCTACCTGCATTCCGCAACCATGGTGAAGGCCGGCGTGTATCTCCTGATGCGGCTGAACCCGGTGATGGGCGGCACACCGGCCTGGGAAATCCTGCTGCCGTTCTTCGGCGGCATGACCCTGGTTGCCGGTTCGGCGCTCGCCATTGCCCATGCCGACCTGAAGCTGAAGCTCGCCTATACGACGGTTTCTTCGCTCGGCCTTCTCGTCCTGCTTACCGGTTTCGGTTCGGAATTCGCCATCGAAGCCGCGGTGCTTTACCTGGTGGCGCACTCGCTCTTCAAGGGCGCACTCTTCATGATCGCGGGCGTCCTCGACCACGAGACGGGCACCCGCGATATCACGAAGCTCGGTGGTTTGCTGAGCGCCATGCCGCTGACCTTTGCGATTGCGATACTCGCCGCGATCTCGATGGGCGGCCTTCCGCCCTTCTTCGGCTTCCTCGCCAAGGAGGAGATCTACGCTGCGCTCGCCGGTGGCAACCTGCGCTCGCTGGTGTTCACCGCAGTCGCGATCTTCGGCAATGCGCTGATGTTTGCAATTGCCTTTTCGGTCGGCCTGAAGCCCTTCGTCGGTCAGGCGGCAGAAACCCCGAAACATCCCAACGAGGCGCCCGTCCTGCTCTGGCTCGGTCCCGGCATTCTGGCAGTGCTGGGCCTTGCTGGCGCGCTCTTTTCCGGCATCACGCATCACTACGTCTCGTCGCCGATGGCTTCGGCCGTTCAGGGCGATGCAATCGACGTTGCGATCTCGCCGATGCCGCATCTCGGCCTTCCGCTCGCGCTTTCCGTATTGACCGTGATCCTTGGCGTTGCGGTCTATTGGAAGATTGAGCTGGCCCGGGCGCTGATGGTGTCCTTCCTGCAGGCGGCAGGGCCGGGGCCGGACCGCGGCTTCGATAGCTTCATCGCCGGGCTCGTCCGCCTTGCCTGGCGCGTCACCCGCATCGTCCAGCCGGGACGGCTCGAAATCTACGTGACCTGCACCTTTGTCTGCCTCGCCTTGATTCTCCTCGTGCCGCCGCTGCTTTACGGCGAACTGCCGTCGTTTCCCGTCTGGCCGCGCGGCGTCCAGCTCCATGAATGGGCGATCTTCCTGCTCGCCGTGATCGGCCTTGCGGCCGTGCTTTGCGCCCGCGACCGGCTGACGGCAATCATCTCGCTTGGCATCCAGGGCTTTTCCGTGGCGTTGATCTTCCTGCTCTTCGGGGCGCCCGATCTTTCCTTCACCCAGTTCATGGTCGAGACGCTGTCCGTCGTCATCCTGGCGCTCGTCATGACGAGGCTTCGCCTCTCGCCGACCGACCCGCGTCCGCTGCGTCAGCGGCTTGGCGACGGCTCGATCGCGCTTGCCTGCGGCCTCGGCTTTGCGCTGCTTCTGATGCGGGCGACGGAGGGGCCGTTCAATGCGGCGCTGACGGATTTCTTCAACACCCATTCGAAAACCATTGCCCACGGCGCCAATGTCGTGAACGTCATCATCGTCGATTTCCGCGGCACCGACACCCTCGGCGAGATCGCCGTCGTCGCCATCACCGGCCTCGCCATCATCGCACTGATCCGCATGCGGGCAGGGGGAGAGCGGAAGCTGGTCGCGCCTGATCCGGATCGAGTGGAGGCGACGGAGTGAAACGCGTTCGTTTCCATCTCGGAGGTTTCCATTCCGGCAGGTTTGCAGCGCCCGGTGCTGTTGTCTGGAGACGGCATTGCCTCAACCGCCCTCATTCCCGTGCCTGTCATAGGAATCATTCAAAAGGCGGTTCATTCACGGCGCAGACGCGCCGTGGCCTCATTGCTGCGACGAGCACAGGAATGAGGGAACTATGGGATGAGGGCTGGTGGCAAAGCGCACGCATTCAGCGCGATTCATATCGCCAGGGTGGCGCACGAGGAGGTGATCCTTCGAGGATGAGGGCGGGTGATGAGGTACGGTTGTCCTTGCCTGCCCCATCGACTGACTTGATGGGCGAAGAAGGTAGCCTCGTCCGCCGCTCGCCGCCAAGCGGAGCACCCACCCGATGAACACCCTCATCTTCCGCACCATCGCCCCCTTCCTCGTCGCGCTCATGCTGCTCTTTTCGGTCTTCATCCTGCTGCGCGGCCACAACGAGCCGGGCGGCGGCTTCATCGGCGGGCTTATCGCCGCTTCGGCACTGGCGATCTACGGCATCGCGGCCGGCGTGCCGGCTGTGCGCCGGGCAATCCTCTTTCATCCGCTGTCGATCGCCGGTGCCGGGCTGATGATGTCGGCGGTCGCCGGCCTGGTCTCGATCGCCGCTGCCGTGCCCTTCATGACCGGCCTGTGGGTCTATCCTTCAATCTTCGGCGTCGAGGTGCCGCTCTCGACGGTCATGCTCTTCGATATCGGCGTCTATTTCGTCGTCGTCGGCGCGATCACCGCCATTGCGCTCGCCCTTGAGGAAAGGGAGGTGGAGTGATGGAACCGCTTTTTGCGATCCTCGTCGGCCTGTTCTTTTCCGCCGCCATCTACCTGCTGCTGTCGAAATTCTCGATCCGCATCATGCTCGGTATCGCGATCCTTGGAAACGCCGTGAACCTCTTGCTCTTTACCGCCGGCCGCCTGACGCGCGAGGTGCCGCCGATCATTCCGGCGGGCTTCGACGCGCTGCCCGCCGGTGCAGCCAACCCGCTGCCGCAGGCCCTCATCTTGACGGCGATCGTGATCTCCTTCTCTTTCCTCGCCTTCCTGCTGGTACTGACCTACCGTGCCTATCAGGACATCGGCACGGACAACACCGACGAGATGCGCGTCGCCGAGCCCGACGATCCGCCGCTTCCGCCAGTGGGGTATTGAGATGAGGATGGTGCGGATGATAACCCCCCTCCGTCCTGCCGGGCATCGCCCCCACAGGGAGGGAGATCGGCTGGTGGCGCTGGCTTTTTCCATGGGGGCCCCCTTCTCCCCAGCGGGCGGAAGGGGCCCGGAAGGGTCGGATGAGGGGGTAGGCTCGGCATATGGTATCCGTCGCTTGCGCTCCCGACGCTCGCGGCCTGCGCCGCTCGCCCCGCTCATCGCCTCGCTCGGTGCGGCACTTCTCCCCGCCGGGGAGAAGAGGAGGAAACTTTAAATGGCCGCCCCCATCGGCACCGACCTTTCCGCCGCGCTCCTCACCGCACCCGTCCCCCCAGGCAATTGGCTGGTGATCTTGCCGGTTGTGCATTGCATCGTGCTCGGCGCGCTGATGCTGATGCTTCGCGCCCATGTCCGCCTGCATGCGTTGATCGCCGTTCTCGGCCTTGCGGCCCTGGTGGTGGTCGACGCGGTGTTGTTGAAACGGGTGATCGACGATGGCCCAGTCACGATGGTGATGGGGCGCTGGCTGCCGCCTTTCGGCATTGCCTTCACCGTCGACCTCTTCGGCGCGCTGATGGCGCTTGCAGCCGCGATCGCGGCGCTTGCGGGCAGCCTCTATGCGCTCACCGACATCGACGCGGGCGGGCGGCGCTTCGGCTTCTTCCCCTTCCTGATGCTCCTGATGGCAGGCGTGTCCGGGGCGTTGCTCACCGGCGACATTTTCAATCTCTATGTCTGGTTCGAGGTGTTGTTGATCTCGTCCTTCGGCCTGCTGATCCTCGGATCCGAGCGCGAGCAGATCGACGGTGCGATGAAATATGCGGTGCTGAACCTGATCGGTACGACGCTCTTTTTGATTGCGGTCGGCTACCTCTACGCGATCTTCGGCACGCTCAACATGGCCGACATCGCCCTGAAGGCCGCCGGCCTGCGCGATAGCGCGCCGCTGATGACGCTGGCGGCCCTCTTCCTTTTTGCCTTCGCCATGAAGGCCGCCGCTTTCCCGGTAAACTTCTGGCTGCCGGCCTCCTATCATACGCCACGCATCGTCGTCTCCGCGCTCTTTGCCGGTCTGCTCACCAAGGTCGGCATCTACGCGTTGATCCGGGTGGTGGTGATGCTGCTGCCGGTGGAGCGCGAGGCGCTGAGCCTGATGATCGCGCTTGTCGGCGCCGCAACCGTCCTCATAGGCGCACTCGGCGCGCTGGCGCAGACCGATATCCGCCGCATGCTCGGCTATGTCGTCATCTCCGGCATCGGCAACATGCTTGCCGGTATCGCGATCGGCACGCCGGGTGGCGTCAGCGGCTCGGTTTTTTACGCGCTGCATTCCGTCATGCTGATGATGGCGCTCTATCTCTTGGCGGGGCAGGCGGCCCGCCTCGGCGGCAGCTTCCAGCTCAGCGCGCTTGGCGGGCTCTATCGCGAGTGCGGCTGGTTTGCCGCCGTCTCGCTCATCCTCTTCCTCGCCGCCTGCGGCCTGCCGCCGTTTTCCGGCTTCTGGCCGAAGGTCATCCTCGTCAAGGCCTCGCTCGATATCGGCGCATGGTGGCTTGCCGCCGCCCTTTTGGCCGGCGGGTTCCTGACGACCATCTGTTTCGGCCGCGTCTTCCTGCTCGCCTACTGGCGCCCGGCGCCGGCGCCTGTCGAGGCGGTCGCGATCGGCTGGCAATCGGCGCTGCCGCTTCTGGCGCTGACCGCACTCGTCACCGGTTTCGGCATCCTGCCGGAGCCGTTGCTGTCGCTGGCGCAGGCAGCCGCCGGAAGCCTCGCCGATCCGGGCGCCTACATCCATTCTGTCTTCCCGGAAGGAGCGGCGCAATGATCGCCTTCCTCGTCAATCTGCTGCTTGCCATTGCCTGGGTCGCCGTTTCCGGCAGCGCCTCGCTGCACAATCTCGTCTTCGGCTTCGTTCTCGGGGCCGTCGCTTTGGCGATCGTGCGCGAGCCTTTCGGCAGCAAGGGCTATCTTCACCGCACGCGCCTCGTCCTGTCACTCGCGCTGCTTTTCCTGAAGGAACTGGCGCTTTCGGCTTGGACCGTCGCGCGGACGGTGCTGCGGCCGAGGATGGAGATCCGGCCCGGCATCTTTGCCTTTCCGCTGACCGTCGATCGTGATCTCGAGATCACGCTGCTTGCCAATCTCATCACGCTGACGCCCGGCACGCTCTCTGTCGATGTTTCGGAGGACCGCAGGACGCTTTATGTCCACGCGCTCGACTGCGCTGACCCGGAAGCGACGAAGCGCGCCATTGCGAGCGGCTTCGAACGCAAGATCATGGAGGCTTTCCGATGATCGCGCCGTTTACGCTTGTTTCGGCCGCCGCCGCGGTCACGCTTGCGATCCTCGGGATCGCCTTCGTGCTCACCGCCTATCGCGTGATCATCGGACCGACGCTGCCGGACCGCATTCTCGCTCTCGATACGCTGACCGGCATTGCCATCGGCTTCATCGCGGTGATCGCCGTCAAGACGCGCTTTGCGCTTTACATCGATATCGCGATCGCACTGAGCCTGGTCGGCTTCCTCGCGACGGTTGCCTTCGCCCGCTTCGTCCTCTCGCGCCGTGGGCCGGGAGCCGGGCCGTCGCCGGCCGGGCAAGAACAGGCAGTGACGCCGGCGCCGGGCGATACGGAAGGAAAGGCAGGATGATGGAATACGTTATCGCCACGGCAACCGCCCTCACGATGCTTGCCGGAGCGTTTTTTGCGCTCTCGGCGGCGATCGGCGTCGTCCGTTTGCCGGACCTTTACTCGCGTATGCATGCAGCCTCCAAGGCGGGTTCCGTCGGCTCCGGCCTGCTGCTGCTTGCTGCCGGCCTTTATTCCGGCGAACTTGCAATTTTCGCGCGCGCTGCCGCGGGCGTCGTCTTTCTGCTGCTGACCGCCCCGGTCGCAGCGCACCTCTTGGCCAAGGCGGCGCATGAAACGGGGCATAAATTGTGGGAACTCTCGGTTCGCGACGACATGGAAGGCCGATGAGAGTATAATTTTCAGCGATTTAGCTCGTTTTACGCAAGTTATGCACGCGATTGTGAACTAAAGCCGCAGCCTTGCTTGCAAAATCTTAGTGTTTTGAACTTTTTAAGTAGAAAAACTGCAAATAAGAATTGGACTTTCGGTAAAACAGTGATAATTGAAGTGTAAGTAGAGTTCTGATTTCGAATTAGAATCGTTTCGCCTATTCCATCTCTAGCTTTGATTTCGAATGTCTAATGAAGGCTGTGGTCGAAGAGTGCGGCGATTGTGATTCGTATTCGGGCAGTATTAGAACAGGTTTCGGTCTCAAGAATCTAGGGGTGGATTCGCGTTTTAGGACATGATGCCGCTGTCTGGCCTTTTACTGTTTGCCTCTACGAAGGCGATCCTCCGAAAGAGGGTCATCCACGCATGCGAACAGGAGAAACAGAATATGACGGATACCGCGACCGGCAACGGGCCGGAATTGCTGGTAGAACTGACGGCCGATATCGTAGCGGCTTATGTCAGCAATCATGTGGTCCCGGTCAGTGACCTGGCCAATTTGATTTCCGACGTGCATTCCGCACTGAGCAACACGTCTGCACCGCAACCCGCCGCAGCCACCATCGAAAAGCAGAAGCCCGCCGTTTCGGTACGCAAGTCAGTACAGGATGATCAGATCACCTGCCTGGAATGCGGCGGCAACTTCAAATCTCTCAAGCGCCATCTGATGACCCATCACAGTCTCTCGCCGGAAGAGTACCGCGAGAAGTGGGATCTTCCCGCCGATTATCCGATGGTCGCTCCCGCCTATGCCGAGGCGCGCTCGCGCCTCGCCAAGGAAATGGGCCTCGGCCAGCGCCGCAAACGCGGCTGAGCCTCGCACGCTCTTAAGCGCGAAAGCCGGGCCCCAAGCCCGGCTTTTTCTTTGTGCGGACATGGAGGAAAATAATCCCAGTATATTCAGCCCGTGGCGAAAAAGGCGAATTGAAACAAAAAGGAATTGCACCTGGTGCTTTTCCGGTCGTCCGGATCAAATTTGGCGCCTGCATTATTGCCGGAACCGGTAAATCCCTGTTGACCTCAATCTAAGTTGAGATGCGAACTTGATGCAGTCTGTCAGCCAAGGAGGCGCCGGTGGCCATCATTTTAAGCGACAGTGACCTAGACCGAAGCACGGCTATGCAGATCGCCATCGAGGCGATCGAGGAAGCAATGGCGGCGCGATCAGCAGGGGTATTGATTTCGCCGCCCAGGCATAGCGTGTCCTTTGGCGGCAAAGGCGACCTTGTCTTCACCATCGGCGGCACGATCGGCGAGGATTCCATTGCGGGCTTCAGGGTTTATGAAACATTCAAAGGGCTGCGCCACGAACAGGTCGTCGCGGTCTGGTCGACTGAAACGGCAGAGCTTCAAGGCCTTGTCGTCGGCAGCCGGTTGGGAAATATCCGAACCGGCGCGATTGGCGGCATCGCCATTCGTCATATGTCATCGCCTGGCGTCAGGACGGTAGGCGTCATTGGAAGCGGGCAACAGGCGCGGACACAGTTGGAGGCCGCGGCACTTGTCCGCAGGCTGGATCATGTCCGCGTCTATAGCCGCCACGAACAGAACCGCCGCACATTTTCAGCGGAGATGGAGCAGCGCTTAGGCATCCCCGTGGAGCCTGTGGATTCGCCACGGCGCGCTGTAAGCGAGGCCGATATCGTCATTTGTGCAACGACCAGCCGAACACCGGTGATGGAGGCAGCTTGGCTGAAGCCCGGAGTTCACATCAACACCATCGGTCCGAAGACCGTGGATGAGCATGAGTTGGGCTTGGATATCGCCGCGGCCGCCCATGTTATCGCGACCGACTCTCTGGAGCAGACAGACGCCTATAAGGCTCCATTCTTCCTGCATGGGTCAGAGGAGGACCCGAGAGGGGACGACGACGGCGGCGGGCGAAGCAGATGCAACCCCGACGAAAGGGACCCGATGCCGTGCGCCTGGTGGATTTGGCAGCGATCGTCAGCGGCAGGCTGCCTGTTCGCCAGGCGCACGATCAAACGACGTTGTTTTGCTCGGCGGGCCTCGCAGGCACCGAAGTCCTGGTGGCATCGAAGCTGCTTGCGGCTTCCGGCGGCAAGGCTCCTGCGGCATGAAGTGGGCGGAGAGCCTGGATTATCTCGGGAACAGTAGCCACCTTGGCAATCTTTCCATTCATGTAGACAAGCGAGACCCTTCCATGCTCGGCATCATAGGAATCGATGCATTCCTCCGCCAGCACCACGCGAAGGTCGCGTTGGTAAGCGTCGATAGCGGTCATGCGAATACAAGCGTGCGTGTTGATGCCGCACAATACCAGCTCGCCCACGCCCATCGCCGATAGAATGTCTTCAAGTTCGGTCCGGTAAAACGCACTATAGCGCTTCTTTACGATGGTCGTGTCGCTTGGCTCCCAATTGAGGCCAGCATGAAGATGGGCGCCTGAAGTTCCCTCGATCGCGATCTTCAGGTTCTTGTCCCGCATCTCGAGAAAGGCGTCGCTAAGGTCAGGCCGAAATTCCGGCCGCACCCATATGATGGGCAACGCGGCCTGTCTAAAGGCCACAGCCAGCTTGTTGGTTTCACCGATCAGCCGAGCAGCTTTATCTGCGCTCCAATGGTCGAGGTAGTCATTGATGAGGTCGATGATAACAAGGGCGCGTTTGGTCATTAAGCGATTAAACGTCACAACAGTTGCAGTGTTGTGACGCCACGCGGCATGCCGGTTTGGAACGTTTCTCGTTCATGCCGCGGACATGAAAATGCCGTCAATCACTCCCGAACATCAGCGACTGATGCGCTGCCGTTCCGGCCAGCGCCCCATCACCAACGGCGAGAGCCACGGAGCCTGCGGCCCTTGCTAGATCGCCGCAGGCGAAGATGCCCTTCGCGGTCGTCTGCTTTACGGCATCCGTCCTGATGAACTGGCCGAGCGGCCCCTCTTCGAGCACGCAGCCCAGTTGCTCAGCCCAAGGAATTTGCACTGAAGTCCGCGTCAGGGTGAACAAACCGTCCATTGCGACAATCCTGCCATCGTCCAGACAAACATCCGCACGGTCTCCTGCGATCTCGCGCACTGGTGTCGTCTCGACCTTGACTGCGCGCGCACGCAATTGCGCTGCCTGATCGGCATTCGGGACGACGATACCGTTGGTGAAAAAAGTCGTCTCGCCCCAGTCAGGAAGCATGAAGGCATGATGCATGGAATGCTCCCCGGATGCGATGACGCCGATCCGCCCCTGATTCAGTTCGTAACCATGGCAATAGGGGCAATGGAAGACAGATTTTCCCCAGCGTTCCTGCAGGCCTGGAATGGCGGGCAGTCGATCGGCAACCCCTGCTGCCAGGATCAGACGCCTGCCTTCCTTCATAGGCTTGCCATCGATTTCGATGGCAAATCCATTGCTGGTCCTCTCTGCGGCTTGTGCCTTAGCATTCAGCCAGTGGACAGTCGGATAGCGTTCGAGCTGTTGGCGGGCCTCGGATACGATCAGGCCGGGTTCACGGCCGTCCTGCCCTAGAAAACCGTGCGAGACAGCGGCAAAGCGATTGCGGCGCTCACCGGCATCGATCACCAGGATCTTCCGTCGGGCACGGGCGAGCGGCAGCGCCGCTGAAATGCCTGCAAAGCTGCCGCCGATGATGATGACGTCGAAACTCATAAATAATCCTCTTACGTTCGTTCCGGTTCATCGCCCGGCGGGACAGCCGAACGTTAAGTCATGAAACTTGTTAAGTTACGTGAAATAGCTTGTCAATGATCATGCAACTAATATTGTTGCATGATCATGTATCTGTTACGTCTGTGATCCGCAAACGAGCTGAACCAGGCCATGAGACACGACACCCGCTTATCCCGCATGCTGCATGTGCTTGTTCACATGGATCGCTACGAAGGCGTCGCCACATCCGAAACCATTGCAGCGATGCTGGGCACCAATGCCGTTGTCGTGCGCCGAACCATGGCCGGCCTGCGGGATCAGGGGTATGTCCGGTCCGAGAAGGGGCACGGCGGCGGCTGGATCCTGGCGCGTCCCTTGCGGGAGATCACCCTGCTCGACATCCACAATGCCTTGGGCGCGCCGCAACTCTTCTCGATCGGACTGGCGGGCGACAATCCGAACTGCGTCATCGAACAGGCCGTCAATGCCTCGCTTGCCGGGGCGATGCATGAGGCGGAAGCCATTTTGCTGGCGAAATTTGGCAAGGTCACATTGGCCGCGCTTGCCGAAGAATCCTCCAAGCGATGGGCAAGGCCTGCGCACTGCTCTTTAGCAATGGAGCATTCCTAGAATTGCCCCTTCGAGGCTATTTTCTGGACCAAACATGTTTTCGCGCTTAAGGCCGCTCGAAAGGCAGTCGGGACACTCGCGCCGAAGAATGCAGGCAATAAACAAGGCCGGGCGAAATCGCACGGACCTTCCTCGTCATCGCTTTTCACACCAGTGCAAGTACATCCGTGGTCAATTGTCTGAAGCGACTGAGGGCATCGCGCAGCGGTCCGTTCCGACGCCGCCAACCGCCTGACGATATATAAGGGAATGCGAAAGATATCGTTTGCTTTGTATTCCCTGAAAGCGCACTGTCCAGCCTCCAGCAGCCATTTTCACGGGCGCTGCTGTCTGAGGGCGGTCATGCCCTAGCCCCGACCGAAAGGAGGACTGCATGTCTTCCGAAGTCACCATGAAATACCTGAACAGCGAGGACCTTGGCATACTGCAGCAGGTGCTGAGCGATGCAGGCTATACCGGCGACATTCGTTTCGATCAGCCTCGGACTTTTAATGCTGCAGCACTGCTGCTCATCCAGTTGTTCCAGGCAGGCACGACCTCGCCCGCCGAGCTTGCAAGTGAACTCGACCGCCACTTCGGCAAGGCAAAGCGTGTCGTCGCCATGCCTCCTACCGTTCCGCCGTTTCACCGTTTTGCCATTCAGGGCCTTCCGTCCTCGCTTTCCGCGATCGTCCACTGAACATGAACATAAGGCCACCCACCTTCGACGTCGACGATGCCCGGCGCGCGAACGAGTGCGCCTGCGTCTTCGACCATCTGGCGACGCAGATTGCGATTGAAGCCGCAAACGCGGGGTGGCTGCAGAGCGAGGTTGCATTGGCCCTCGCTGACGCCGCCGAGCGCTACGTCATGCGTGTCGCAGCCTGCACCCACGAGATGCCGATTGCGGCCAACTGCAACGCCGTTCGGGAGGCCTGACGCATGCGGAGCGGCCTTCTCATCGCGTTCTTTTGCACATCCGCGGCTCTTTATCTGGCGTGGGGACAGATCGCTGCCTATCAGGAGCGGGAGCGCATTCAAACCGCCGATGCCGCCGAGCGCCGAACACGACTGGCGGAACTTTCCGCAGACGGCTGCAATGGGGCCGTTGGCTCCCTTTCGGCGATGGAGCATCGGCTCCTCAAGGCCGGAGGCATCGAGATCCCTGAGGCTCTGGCGAGCGACATCACGTTATGTCTCGAAGAGAATATCATGTCCGGCCGTTCACGGCTGCAGATGGAGCGGACGCACTTGATCAGGCTGTTTCCACGCGAGACGAGCGTATTGCCAAACGAATGACGGCGCGCTTAAGCCGCGACCCTCACCCGCGCTTCTTCCCGGATCCGGTTCACCATGGACCTCAGCCCGTTGGAGCGCTGCGACGACAGGTTCTCGACAAGGCCGATCTTCGAGAAGATATCGAAAGCATCGAGGCCCGCGATCTCCGAGGCCCTCTTGCCGGAATAGGTGGCAAGCACGATAGCGACGAGGCCACGCACGATATGCGCGTCGGAATCGCCCTCGAAGATCAGCACCGGATTTTCAGGATCCCCCTCGGGATGCGTCACCAGCCAGACCTGGCTGGCGCAGCCCATCACCTTGTTCGCGGACGTCTTCTTGTCGTCCGGCAGGTCCCGCAGTCCCTTGCCCAGTTCGATGACATAGCGGTAGCGGTCCTCCCAGTCGTCAAGGAAGGAGAAGTCGTCGATGATCTCGTCGAGAGATGCCATAAGTGGGCCTTTCACTATTGTGAATGATATAGGTGAACTGACGCCGCTTTTGAACCATTAAAAAGAAAAACGTCTGCCAGGCGGCAAACGCCATGGGGTCGGCCGCCGCACCGCATCTGCCGCAGCAGCCCATCGCTGCGAATGAACTGGTGATAGAGGGCAGCTTCGCCATGGCACACCAGCAGCGCGACAAGCAGGCGGGCGCCAAGGCCGTGAGGCAGGCGCGAAGGATAGTCGGCGAAGTTCGGCAGCATTGCGGGGGGCCGCGCCGCTCACGATATCATGCCCATGCCGCTGGCGGCCATGCCGAGAATGACGACGCCAACGGCATCCTGATCCTCTTTCCTTGCGCCCTGTTCCTCGCCTCAAGATCAAAGGCGGCCTTCGTCGCCAGCCCGCCTATCCCTCGAACGCATAGAAAAAACGCCGTGAGGGATGGCACCCTCACGGCGCAGCACAATGCTGAAATCAAACAGGGCAGGCACGTCAGGCACGGGCATCTCCGTATCATGCGGATCGCCGGTGCAAGCTTGGGGCGGAGAACTCCGCGGAATTCTTAAAGGACCGGCTTCGGTGTCGGCAAGGGAATGGCGCCGGTTACGACCTTGTCGGAAACCGATTCGTCCTCCACCGGCGGGCGGTAGGGCATCGGCTGGTTCAGTGCGGCAGCCCTGTGCTCTTTTGCGGAAGGAGCATCGGCTGCGACGGGAGAATCGGTAAGCGGTGCGGCCGGGTTCGCCTCCGCAAGAGCCGGTGCCGTCTCGTCCGAGAACTGGCTGTCCAGCAGCTCATAAGCGACGCGGGCGCCTTCGCGGGCCCGGTAGCCGAGGGCGGTGAGCGTTTCCGCGCCCTTGGCGCAGACCTCCGGCTTCTCGTTGCACATGCCGGTGAGATATTCATAGGCGCCGCTTGCGGCGGTGAAGGCGTCGAAGAATTGGATTTGCGGGTCGTTGGCAAGCCGCGTCGAGCTCTCCGAGCTGAAGAGCGGCAAGAGGACCAGCACAAGGCCGAACCAGAACGATCCTTTGATCAGAAGCCACATTGTCGTTGCCCATCCTGTTTTTCCCGTCCGGTCTTCTCGCCGAATCAGGCCCGGTTTTCCGGTGTGCTTTCACCCTAGCGGGGAAATGCGAATGCCACTTTTCGAAACTCGACGGCATTTGCGGCAAATTTAATTCGAATTTTAAATAAAGGCATTCTGAGCGCATTTCAGTCAAATTGTAGCCATCGGGGTTAAGCATAGCGCAGTGGGCTGCCTGGAATTGCAGGGATTCCCTAAGGGCAGCGTGCCGCAAAGGTTAACACAATGCCGAAATGCGAGCGAAATCCATCGCTTACCCCCTATTAACCACAAAAACCAAAGGGCCCTACGGATGGCTCAAAATGGGATTTTTACAGCTTTTGGGCTGTGGAGGGCCGCTTTGCCTTATCCTTTCCTTAAGCCGCCGGGGCCTATTGTCCGCACTGTGTAAAGAGCCTTTTCGGCGGGTATTGCGTGCGCGTATTGAGTGACATTGGCGAACGGGCGGCAGCCCTCGTGGACCGGGCAGCGGCAGGCTGGCTTTCCCGCACGGGAAGCGGCGAAGCTGTTGCCGAGCGCGAGCTTGCGATCCTGCGCCGCCTTGTCTTCCTCTCTTCCGCGGCCTTGATCGCTGCGCCTTTCGGCCTCTCCTTCGTCACCAGCCCCGCCGTGGCACTGCCTGCAGGTGTCGCGACCGTCTGCGCTGCCTTCCTCTTTTCAGCCGTGGGCAGCATCGCGCTTGCCCGCCAGAGCGCTGCTGTGTCGGCCGTCGCCGCGGCGCCCGCGGAAGACTTCTTCCTGGAAAACAGTGCCGGCCTCGTTCTCTTCCTCGATCCGCAAGGCAACGTCACCACCGCCGGTGGCCGTGACCGCCGCGAGTTCCTCGCCTGGATGCGCGATCCGAAGGGAAGGGGCTTCATCGAGCAGGTGCATGTCTCCGACCGCATCTTCGTCCTGCAGGCGCTCGACCGGCTGCGCCAGGGCGAGGAGTGCGCCAGCGTCGACCTTCGCCTCGACCGCCCCTGCGTTTCCCTTGATCTTCGCCAGTTCGCGCATCTCAGAATGGACATGACGGCGCGGCGCGATGAGGACGGCGAGCTCCTGGCCGTCGTCGCCCAGCTCCGCGACGTCTCGGTCGAACAGCAGCTGCGCATGGAAGCCCAAAGCCGGGCGGCCGATGCCGAATCCGCCAACGATGCCAAGTCGCGCTTCCTCGCCGCCGTCAGCCATGAGCTGCGCACGCCGCTGAACGCCATCCTCGGCTTCTCTGATATCCTGCTCGGCGAATATTTCGGCAAGTTCGACAATGAGCGCCAGCGCGAATACGTGACCCTGGTACGCGAGTCCGGCGCGCACCTGCTTTCCGTTGTCAACACCATGCTCGACATGAGCAAGATCGAGGCCGGCCGCTATGAGCTGCTGCTCGAACCGTTCGATATCGGCGCCTCGGTCCGCTCCTGCGAGGCGATGCTTGCGCTGCAGGCCAAGGGCAAGGGTGTGACGCTGACGAGCCGCATCCAGCGCGGTCTCGACGAGGTTGTCGCCGACCAGCGCGCCATCCAGCAGATCCTCATCAATCTCGTCGGCAACGCCGTGAAGTTCACCGATGCCGGCGGCGCCGTCACCGTCGATGCGGCGGTGCGGGACGGCATCCTGCAGATCAGCGTCAGCGACACCGGCATCGGCATTCCCGCCGACAGGCTCGAATCGCTCGGCCAGCCCTTCATGCAGGTGCAGAACGATTATACACGTCATTACGAGGGCACGGGCCTCGGCCTGTCGCTGGTGAAGGGCCTCGTGGCACTGCATGGCGGTCACTTCGCGATTGCCAGCGTTCCCGGCGAAGGCACGATCATCACCATTTCGATCGCGGCGGATGGTTCCGGCGCCGGTGCCGCGCATGCGGAAAAGGACGGGGCGGTCGATTTCCCGCCGCGCCTGAAAATTGCGGCGACGAATGTCGCTGGACTGGAAGAGGGGCTTTTCGATGGCCGCGCGCAAGCGAAAATCGCCTAAGGGAAGGAGAGGCCGGCAGCAGCCGAGCCTGCTTCTCACAGGGGCTGCCGCCCTCGGCGGCGTGGGCATGACGGGCGCATCCGCGCTCGGCGGCGTCATTGCGCGCAATCCGTCGGTCGCGGGCGGGACCACCGCCTTTGTCGTCATCTTCAGCTTCGTCGCCGCCAATGCGCTCTGGTATCAGCCGGGTACGCATCCGCATCCCTTCTTTCGCACCCGCGATGTGCTAGCGCCCTTCTCGATCGGCCGTCCGACCGTGGAAGAGCCGCACCCAGGCGACGTCACGACCTTCAAGATCGAACGTCCGGGCGAGGAGGGCGCTGCCTCGACCACCAATGCGACGCCGCCGGCTGCAGCACCCGGCCAAGAGCCCAGTCAGCTGGTCATGGACATCCAGAAGGAGCTCATCCGCCGCGGCCTCTATAACGGCACGGCCGACGGTATCATCGGCCCGCGCACCAGCGCCGCGATCCTCTTCTTCGAGGAAACCGTCGACATGCCGCCGAGTGGCGATGCGACGCCGGATGTGCTTGCCGCCCTCAGGACCGATTCCATCGGCCCCTCGGCCGTTCCCGCCGAGAAGCCGCGCGAGGATGTGACCTCGAAAGCCTCGGCCGAGGATCCGGTCGCCGCCGCCATCCGCAGCGCCGAAAAGCAGATCAAGACCGCGCCCGCCGGCCCGAAGCAGGTCCCATCATCCGAGCTCACCAATGCCGATCTGGTACTGAAAATCCAGAAGGGCCTTTCCAACATGGCCTACGCCAATGTCGGCGTCGACGGTGTCGCCGGCGAACAAACCCGCACCGCCATCCGCCGCTTCCAAAAGCACTACAACCTGCCGGAAACCGGCGAGCCCAACGAGGCGGTACTGAAGAAGTTGAAGGAAATCGGTGCGATTTGAGGCTGCGTGAGAGCTGGCATCAAAGCTCGTCCAATGTGCATCTTCACTCCGACGACTCTGGTTCCTGGCGCCGTTTGAGGCGCTTTCAGCACCGTTTCACGACGTCGTTCCGCGTGCGGCTCGACGAGGCGATCCGGCGTTGTCAGGAGCGTGGCGCAATACGCTGACCGATGCCGGGCAATCGCGGAGCTCTGCCAGCGCCTCCCTTCGCTGGGAGAGCTTGAACGGCAAGGCTGAGCCGGGAGGAAATCTTGCGGCAAGTGATCGGCGCGGTAGGAAGCCACCTTGCTTCGTGCCAACTGCGAACATTTGCGCTATGCTCAGTCGATGGAACGCCGGCACGCCAAATGGATTGCAACGCTATCGTTGGCCGTGGCCGCAGCGAGCGTCGCTGCGGCGCACCCGGATTCGCGCTGCACCTGCCGCAATCGGGATGGCACGAAGTACGAGCTTGGCCAGACTGCCTGCATCAGGGTGGGCGGGGCGTCGTATCTCGCACGCTGCGAGATGGAGTTGAACGTCACGACATGGCGTAAATTGCGGGACGGTTGCCCGGAGGCCTGAACCGCAACGGCGGGCCGCTCTGCCAAGAGCACATCCAATCACCGAAGCCGGTCCAGCCGGGCCGGCTTCGAAAATCCGGGGGACGGCTATCTGATCACCGGCTCGCCGTGATACCGGCGCTTTGACGGCTTCGATACGCCAAATCCGACTTCCATCATCAGGCGCGGCGTATGTTTGGCGAGCGTTCCCATATGGAAGCCGAAGGGATCTTCGACAAAGCCGGTGCCCGCCTTTCCTGTCAGCGTGACTGCGCTCTCCTTGCCGTAGAAGCCCAGCACGTCCTCGGCCGAATGTCCGACAAGCAGTGTCAACTGGTGCTTCATCCGGCGGCGGTTGTGGCTGCCTTGAACATAGACATGCGGACCGGCATCCGCATCGACGTCGGACAGATAGAAGAAGAATTTCAGCATCCGCCAGTCGTCGAGATCGAAGTGGAACTTGAACGAGGCGCGGCTCAGATCGGCTTCCGAGGCAGACGTCGTGGGGAAACTCCACCATGTCCGCGTGGTGATCAGTTTCGCCTCGCCGCCGAGATAATGCCGCGCGATATTGAGGAGCAGCGGGTCTTGCTGCACGGCGACCGCTGCCTTGCATTGCAGAACCCGCTCGAAATGATGGCCGCTCAATATCGTGCGCTCGAAGCGGCGTTCGGCTTCGGCATGCTCTCCGGCGAGAAACTCGACCTTGCGCTCGAAATTGCCGAAACACGGCGTCTCACGTGCAAAACGGGCGATTTCCTCATGGATGGCTGGCGGCAAAGTGAGGCCGGTGAAGATGCCATTTCTTCGCAATTCCGCAGCGGCTTTCTCCGCCTTGATCGCGCCAAACATTGACGGTGCTGTTGCCGAAGACGGAATGGGTCTGGCGGTCAGCCAATGGGCGCGACGGAAAGGCATCGTGCGCGCCAGCAGGAACATCGGCAGCCAGGCGGGATTTTCCTTGAGATCGGTTAAATAGGTTGGTACGCGCGCTGCCATGCGGCGAAGGGGCCCGCCTGTGCGGGCAATGGCTTCGAGGTCTTTCGGCTTAGATTTTGGCGCATCAAGCATCTGACATCCTTATTCGAACATGGTTTCCCATGGCGTTTTCCCCGTGGCGCCGGGCCTACGGTAGGTGGTTTTGGATCATGATGCAATGCAACATGGGGATTGCAGCCTGCTATATGGTTAATAACCAATTGAATAAATTAAAGAATTTCGGACACTGAGTCCCGCCGGGCAACGAGGCTGCGCCCGTATGTATGTGGCAACAAACGGGCGGCGCGCCGGTTCTAAAGCCGGTTGGGGCGGCGCCTAGAAGAAATGGAAGTCGTCGGCGGCAAGCGATGTGCCGTGGCTCACGGCCGCAAACGCCACCGCGGCCGCATCGCCGCTCCCGTCGGAATCGAAGAGCAGGCGGCCAGAGCATGTGTCGTAGATGATGTGGTCGTCCTTATCCAGCGCGGCTGTGCCCTTCGCGAAGGCCCCAGGGTCGAGCGCGCCCGCCACAACGCCGGCGAACACGGAGCTGTCCAGCCGGAAGACGTCGTCAGCGGAGCTGAAGTCGAGGATTTTGTCGCAATTCGCCCGGCCGGGCTCGGTGTCGAAGACGAAGATGTCGCCGCCCGCTCCGCCGGAGAGTGTGTCGCGGCCGGTTCCGCCGTTGAGAGTGTCGTCGCCGCCGCCGCCGCGTAGGCGGTCCTTGCCAGCGCCGCCATCAACGGTATCGTCGAACCGGCTGCCGGTGATCCGGTCATTGCCGCCCATCGCGGCGACGAGAACCGGGTGATCGTACGCCTCATAGGTGGTGACGTCTTTCGCATCGGTGAGCGTGATCTCTTCGGCCGGCGGCACGATCATGATGGTGATCAACGCCAGATTGCTGTTGCCCTGGCCGTCGGTGGCGTAAACCGTGAAACTGTCGGTGCCGGTGAAGCCGGCCGCCGGAGAATAGTCGAAGAGGTTACCGTTCAGGTAGTCTTGGTGATAGTGCAGGCTGCCCACATATTGGCCCTGATGAAACGGATAGTAGCCTGCTTCATATCGCGTCTCCTGCTGCAGCGTGCCATGGTCCGGCCCGTCCAAGATGACGAAGCTCAACAGGTCGAAATCGGCATCCGACGCGCTGAACTTGATGTCGTCGAGCGATTGGCCAGGAGAAAGCGTGAAGCTCATGTCGACGGCGGTGGGCGCATGGTTGACGAAGGTGTCGGGCTGCAGCGCGCCGCCTTCCAGGATGATCTGATGCGGGCCGTACTGGGTGTTTTCGCCGCCGAAATATTCGTTGGCGCCCTGCCATGTCACCACCATGTCGTCGGGGCTTTCGGCAGTGACGGAGATAATCTCAGTCGAAAGATAGGCCGCCTGGTCGGAGAGCGTGCGGATATAGCGGCCTTCGTTGTCGAAGACGAAAGTTTCCACCGTCGTGAAGATCTCGGTCCTGCCGTCATTGGTGAAGGTGGTGACGGTAAAGAAACCGTCGAACACGTCGACCGAGGCAAGATCGACCCAGCCGTACGGATAATCTGTATGCGCGGCCCCCGGTCCGAGGACGTCGCCGTCCGTTTCCGTTATGCTGAAAAGGATTGCATCGGGGCTCTCGTTGTTGATGTCTTCCCATACGGCAAGCTCACTGCCATTGCTCAAAGTGGGCATCGTATTTTCCTTCGTTGCAGGGAAACGGCACTGCGGACATCTTCACGGAGAGGCAAGATAGGCTGGGATGCGGGCCGATCAAGCTTGGCGATGGGGTTGAGTCTTCCTTCGGCATGCTCGCTCGAAATCTGGTAAACTTTCTTCCTCAAAAAGGAGTGGGTATGTCCACAAGTGACCGGCAAGCCCATTGGCAGACTGTCTACAAGACCAAGGCGGAGAGCGAAGTCAGTTGGTACGAGGATACGCCGGAACTCTCGATGGTTCTGCTGCGTCAGGCCGGGCTGACGCCGGACATGTCGGTGATCGACATCGGCGGCGGGACCTCGCGGCTGGTCGATGCTCTTGTGGCATCCGGCCAGGCCCATATCAGCGTCCTCGATCTGTCTGCCGCAGCCATCGAGACGGCAAAGTCGCGACTGACAGATGCGACGCGTGTGCAGTGGATCGTATCGGATATGACCGCCTGGACGCCCGGCCGCCAGTATGATCTCTGGCACGATCGCGCCGCCTTTCACTTCCTGACGGAGGCGGCCGACCAAAAGGCCTATGTTCGGGTGCTGGGGCAGGCTCTCAAGAATGGCGGCAAAGCCGTGATCGGTACCTTTGCGCCCGACGGACCGGAAAAATGCAGCGGCCTGCCGGTCGCCCGCTACGATGCGCAAAGCCTGCAGGATGTTCTCGGCAGCGGGTTCAAGCTTGCCGCAACGCGCCGGCATGAGCACACGACCCCATGGGGATCGGTGCAGCAATTCCAGTTCAGCACGTTCGAGAAGGTCGCTGGCAAGGAGTCGTTTGCTTGAACGATCCGAAACGCCCGGCACGCCGGCTCCTCCATCGCCGCCCCATCGATCAGATTATTGGTGCGCGCCAATTGCGGCGAGTTGTCGCGTCCCGTTCTTTCGTGCGTGTGAAGCCAACGTGACGGAGCCTCGAAACCTGAAGGAAATTGGGGTGATTTGACCGTGGCGGACCGGCTTTCGCACCGCGGAAAATTGCGAAGGCAATGTGCCTGCAGGGCCTTGAAATTCGTTAGGGCAATATCGAAATGTAATTTTGATTGTCATCGGCCGCTGGTTGGCGAAGAGGTACGTTTTGAGACCGTGGTCAACTTCGCTTGAAAGATACCAGCCGTATGGTATCTTTTTCCTGCCTGATACTGTTGGCCGACGGCCCATGGCCGGCCAGCTCAAAGATTTTTGCCTGCCGGGATAGCCAGAATGTTGTTTGAAGATTCCGGCAGCGCTCTATCCGAAACACATATTTCTGATCGCGCCATGTATAAATCAATCGCCTCCCTGAGCAGCGCGGACAACCCGCGGCTTTACAAGGTTCTTTTCGACCATTTCTCGTCGCTCTATCCGGCAATAGCCAAATCGAGCGTGGCTGAATTTCACTTAGGGGGCGATCAGACTTTTCGGCTCCTTCGAGGGTCGAAGGACCTCACTTTCGAGGTTGTCTACTCCGACATTTCCCGGTTCGCCTCTATCACCCGATCATTGAATTCACGAGCACGAAAATACATCACGGGCTTTGCTCTTCAGTGGAGCACTTCGCGCGTGGCACCTCCGCGCGGACTCCTGCAGCTTCCTCGTCCGCTGGATGAAACGCGGGTTCCTGAAGATGTGCTGATGGTGATCTTCCATCTTGATCAAGCCGATCCGGTCGAAGCCGAACGTAAGATCATGGCATGCATCAGCGCGCTCTATCCCACCGGTCCGAGATTGCAGCGAGAGGCGCACGACTATAACGGCCAAAGAGCAATAACGCAGCTCGCTGACTGGCTGTCGTTCCAGGATGCAAAGCGCGTGCTTGACATCGAAGACCCGGACCACGCGGCAACGATGCTGATCTCGATGATGTTTGGAGGAATGGCATCCTGCATGACCGCAGGTGGCGGCTTGCCGGACAGATCGAGCCTTATTGGCTATCTCAAAGGGTGCATCCACCTCTTCGTGAGAGGTTGCCGCTGCAAAGAGGCCGCCTGACCGGAAGAGCCGGATATGGCACTGCCGACTGCTGTTCACCACCCCATTTTTGCGTGGCGATGGAGCTCGGCTTTCTTTTGTTGGAATCTCTCTCAGCGGCCTCTTTAGCTTGGCCGGGCAGCACAATCTTGACCGCGAATCGGTCGCTCTGGCAGGTCTGATTGTGGCAAAAATACAACGTCCGCTGGTTCGAAACTATTTTTGGTACGAACACGTTTATTAAATAATTGACGGGCTGGCGCATCGCCTGTTCTAAAGGTTGCGTTGCCGGAGCAAATCGCCCCGGCAACTCCTGGCGGACTGAAATTTCAGGGGACCGCATCCATCGCGCTAGCAAGAGCCAACCTTGGGGTTGGCCTCTGGAACGGAGACAAAAATGAACATTAAGAGCCTTCTTCTCGGCTCCGCTGCTGCCCTCGCAGTAGTTTCCGGTGCTCAGGCCGCCGACGCCATCGTCGCTGCCGAACCGGAACCGGTTGAGTACGTCCGCGTCTGCGACGCTTACGGCACCGGCTACTTCTACATCCCGGGCACCGAAACCTGCCTCCAGATCGGCGGCTACGTCCGTTTCGACGTTGGCTTCGGTGCTGGCGACGCATTCAAGAACAACGGCTCTGAGGACTGGGATGCCCGCACGCGTGCGCACATCAACGTCATCGCAAAGAGCGATACGGAATACGGCGTTCTGACGAGTGCGATCATTCTTGAATCCAATTTCCGTCCGAACGAAGTTGACAGCGACGCTCGTTCGGCTGGAGCATCTTCTACGTTCGGCAGTTCTCAGGACAGCACTGGCATCGACGAGGCTTACATCGATCTCGCCGGCTTCCGTGTTGGTAAGTTCGCCAACTGGTGGGATGATGACTTCTCGGGCGAAACCGACGTCATGACGACCCTCGATGGTTCGACGAAGCAGAACTCCATCCGCTATCAGTACGACGCTGGCGACTTCTATGCCGGTATCGCTCTCGAAGAACTGGTTCAGACAGAGGGCGGAAATGCTAACAACCTCGGTATCGACGGTTCCATCGGCGGCAAGGTCGGCGGCTTCACCTATGCGATTATCGGCGCTTACGACACCGACGCCCAGGAAGGCGCCGTGCTCGCAAAGGTCGGCGTTGACGTTGGCCCGGGCACGCTTTCGGTTGCCGGTATCTATTCCACCGGTCTGGGCGATCAGGGCTTCAACGGCTACTACGACGCCGGCGAATGGTCCGTGGCTGCTCAGTACGCGCTCAAGGCAACCGACAAGTTCACGGTCACCCCTGCTGTTCAGTACATCGACAACATCGATGCCGACGCGAGTGGCAGCTGGGACAGCGGTAGCGAGCTGCGTGCTGGCGTTACGCTCGATTACAAGGTTGTAGAGAACCTTTCCACAAAGCTCACTGCAACCTATGTTTCGGACGATCACGACAACGCGGCGGATCAGGACTGGGTCGAAGGCTTCTTCCGCCTGCAGCGCGACTTCTAATCGAACGCGATAAAACTGATCTGAATTGACCTCTGATCAGTTTCGAGGGAAGAGCCCGGTATCCCAGCCGGGCTCTTCTTCAATTCAGGCGGTCAGCCCCTTTGCGAAAATATTAAGGCTCGAACGAAGGTAGGCTCGAGTCCGCTTCGCGCGTTTTTCCAAATCCATTTCCGCCCGGCCGATGCTCAAGCTTCCGAAGACGATGCCGATCAGCATGGTGGCTGCAGCGTCTGCGTCAGCAACCGTTATACGGCCCTTCTGCTTCATCTGCCTGAGCCACTCGGCGAGCTTTGCACGCGCGAGGCTGAAATCGTCCCGCAATTCCGCGACGTGTTCCGCCGCTTCCCAGCCGACCTCTATCATGAAGTAGTCATTCATGCCGGGCGCGTCTGCCGCACCGTCTTCATCGATAAAGAAGATTCTGGCGAGCTGTTCCTCCAGCGGAAGCTGGTCATCAATTTCCGGTACGAAGAAAATGGAATCGCTTCGAGATTTCAGTATATCCCGCAGAAGGTCAGCTTTTCCGTTGAAGAACTCGTAGAAGGTTCGTTTGGAAATGCCGCATCTGGCCGCTATCACATCAACCGTCGTATTGATGTATCCGTATTCGATGAAGACATCGCATCCCACGCCGATTATCTCATCCCGTCGCTGATCGGTGTCCACGCTTTTAGGACGCCCGCGCGGCCTCTTTACATTTTCCCCAGTTTTTGAACTCACGATCCCTCATCGCTTATAATTTTTTTCCACCCCGGCTTCGACTGATACATGAACCGGCCTGGCCGGTACAGGCCGTCTGGACCCGCTCATCCGACGCGCGGCCCTCACGCCCAGCTCACGCATTGTCACCGTTGCGTTACGATCTCAAGCTTCTCAAAAGAATTTGCCCGAAGCAATACAGATGTTATTTTGTGCGACACACATTGCCATCGCGCGGCACGTTCTGATTACGTGCTTGATTGCGTGCCGGGGGCAAGAGATAGACGATGGAAAGTTCGTACAGGCGCAGGAAACAGCCGGAGCTGGTCAAGCGGACCCTGATAGATGAAGCGGCAAAACTTGCCGTGCGGGAAGGGCTTGCCTCCGTGACCGTTCAGGCCGTATCGGACGCAGCGGGCGTGACCAAGGGCGGCTTCATCCATCATTTTCCGAGCAAGAAGGACCTGATCGACGCCGTCTTCGGGGAACTTCTTGAAGCGATCGATGACGATATCGATGCCCGTATGGCCAAGGACCCCGAGCCGTATGGCGCGTTCACGCGCGCCTACATCAACTCGGTCTTCCAAAACAATCTCTGCGCCAAGGGCGGCCAGTGGGCGCCGCTGACGATTTCGGCGCTGACGGATCCGTATCTGCGCGAACTCATGGCAAGCTGGGTCGAGGAACGGGCGCAGCGCCACAATGAGACGGATGGCGATACGCACTTGAAGATCGCGCGCCTGGCTGCCGACGGCATCTGGCTCGCCCATCTTTATAAGATCAAGATCACCGATCCAGAGACGCTGAGGTCTGAGCTTTTGGCAACCACCAGAAAGCCGGATGCGCAGCGCAAGAACTAGGATACTTGCACCGATTCGGGTATGCGCCCTACAACCTAAGTCTAAGCCGCCGCGTTCGTTTGCAACTTATTAACCATATTACCTGAAGCTTTCCTAATTTGCTTGGGGGAGCCGAGGTCATGTATGCGCTGAAGACGGTGGAGGAGGTTGCCGACGAGCCGGATGGGCACAGCGCGGAGGCGTTGCGGCATGTCCTTTCCAGGCTCGCGGAAGAGGCGTCCACGCTCGGCATCGATCTCGTCGATATCGCCGGCGCCATCCAGGACATGGCGGCGATGTCGGCGCGCCATGCGACGGCATTCGACGATGTGACGCGGACAGCACTTTCGATCGCCGAGACGAACCGGGCAGTTGCCGTGTCGCTCAACGAGACGGACCGGACAGCAGCGGAGGCCCGGCACATGCTGAAGGAATCGGCCGGCCGCCTGTCGGGCTCGGTCGAAGAGATCGGCCATATGGTGGAGTCCTCTGAGGAGATCAGCGCCGAGATCAATACCTTCTCCAAATCGCTTGCCGATGTCGACAAGGTTGCCGCAGAGATCAGCACCATCGCGCGGCAGACGAACCTTTTGGCGCTCAACGCCGCAATCGAAGCGGCACGCGCCGGCGAAGCGGGCAAGGGCTTTGCCGTCGTCGCCTCGGAAATCCGCGCGCTGTCGCTACAGACCTCCAAGGCGACTGGCTCCATCCAGGATACGCTGGACGAGCTGCGCATCAGGATCGACCGTCTCTCGGCGGCAGGCAGCGGTGCGCGCGAAAGTGCTGCCGGCGTCAAGGACAAGTCCGAGGCGATGCGCGGCGCATTCACCAAGATGGAGCATGTGATCACCCAGATCCTCGACGGCTCCACGGTCATGGCAAGGACCACCGAGGCTGTCGACCAGCAATGCGCCGGTTTCGTCGCCAAGCTCGGCGAGATGTCGGCCGAAGTGCTGCATTCCAACGTGAAGCTCCAGCACGCCACAAAGCGCGTCGACAGCGTCGTCGGCCTTTCCGAGAAACTGGTGCAGTTGGCAGCGAGCGCCGGTGTGCAAACGGCAGACAGCCTCTGGATCGCCAAGGCGCAAGGTGTGGCCGCCGCAATTTCCGACGTCTTCGAACATGCCGTCGCCGAGGGCCGCATCGGCTTCGAGGCGTTGTTCAACCGGCAGTACCGGCCGATCCCGGGAACCGATCCGGTGCAGCTCATGGCGGCTTTCACGGAACTCACCGACCGCCTGCTGCCGCCGATCCAGGAGCCCGTCGCAGCCTGCGACGAGCGCATCGCCTTTTGCGCGGCGGTCGACGAGAACGGCTATCTGCCGACGCACAACCGGAAATTCTCCGAACCCCAGCGGCCGGGCGATACGGTGTGGAACACCGCCAACTGCCGCAACCGGCGCATCTTCAACGACCGCGTCGGCCTCGCCGCGGGAAAAAGCACAGCACCTTTCCTCGTGCAGACCTATCGCCGCGACATGGGCGGCGGCAGTTTCGTGATGATGAAGGACATCTCCGCGCCGATCACCGTCTGCGGGCGGCATTGGGGCGGGCTGAGGCTGGCGGTAAAGGTCTAGCGTTGCCGCCCGCACTCCGCCGGTCTATACCGCGCCCATGAGATTGCGCACCGACATCTTCGTTTCCGCCCTCCTGCGCCGCGTTTTCGCCAGGGGCGATTTCGCCGCTATTGAGAAGAAGGGCGCGGAGGAAGCAGGTGCCATCTTCATCCGCCAGCATTTCCGCGACGGGCTCGAAACGCTCTACGCGCCTGCGCCGCAAAGCGTCTTCGGTGAGGAGGAGAGCGGCATGCGTCTTTTTGAAATCAGGCTTGACAAAGCGGAAGCCGAGAAGGTGCGCGAACTGCTCGACCGCGAGCGGAAGTTCGATCCGGATCTCTGGATCGTCGAGCTCGAAGCCGACGACGTCGCGGAGATCGTGCCGCTGGCCGACGAGCGGCAGACCCCCCTCTGAAGTTCTTACCGGCGGCCGACGATGCGGCTATCGCGTGCCGGCGGTTCCTGGCGCATGGCGCGCGGGGCGGAAGCGGCGGCTTGCTCGGCCGGCACCTGGTCTTCCGGCTTGTAGGTATAGCTGTCGGCGCGACGCCAGGCTTCGACCCGCTGATGGCATTCGTCCGGATCGAGCCCATCCATCACCATCCAGGCGCGAGTCACGTTGTGCTGCGGCTCGGAAAGATGCGGATACAGTCTCTCCAGCACGAAAACGGCGTCGAGAAAGCCCATGCCGAGGCTGGTCAGGGTCGTTGCGAGCTGCTGGCCGGAGAGATCCAGCATGATGCGCTCGGCAAGCCAGCGGCTGGCCGAAAGCGCGTCGGCAAGCGCCGTTGCGAAGGACCCGGCCTCCCGTGCGCGAGCAAAGCGGACGAGCAGCGCCTCCTGCATGTCGGACAGCGTGCGCAGGCCGAGGCGGTTGCCGTCATTGCGTCCGAGATGTCGTGCCAGCCCCTTGATCCTTTCGCGCATCGCCTCTTCGCTGGCAAGGCGCGCGACGAAATCGGCCGCCTCCATCGAGGCAGCGGTCGGCGGGAGCGCATGCGCTTCTGCCGGCTCTTCGGCAACGGCGGCCGGCGCAGTCTGGCGCGGCTCGGCCTGACGCAGCGCCACAAGCGCATCGATGACCTTCGGCGAAAGGCTGTCGCGGCTGACGATCGCCCGGGCGTGGGCAGCTCCCTGCGACCGGGCGATGACGATCAACGTATCGTCGTCGACCGCCTGCGAAGCCGTCAGAAACGGCGCGGCGATTGCGATCGGCTGGCTGCCGATGAAGAGGGCAACGGCCGATGGTATGGTCTTGCACTGGGAAAGTGCGGCAACCGCCTGGCGGCGAGCTTCGTCGGAAGAGGCCTGAAAAAGCGGCATGAACAGTTCGGCGAACTGGCGCAGCTCGGATCGGGTGGGATGCGCCAATCCTTCGAAACTGCTGACTGTCGCCATCAATACCACATCCTTTTTCCGGATGGCCAGGGGCCCCTCTAGGTCTCGAAACCGGTCACGCACACGAACACCCTGGGAAACGCGGAACTCGGGCCCTCATGCGCTGGCGGAACGCATATCAACCCATACGAAGATGAACAAATCCTACACCGGCACGGTTAACGGTTGCTGAAGATTTTAATCAAATACGAGACGATGATACACGCAAAAAGTGCATCGTGAAGGATCGCCGGCGCAATGAAAAAGCGCCTTGCAGCGGCAAGGCGCTCCCGGACGCATCCGCGGGATGCAGTTCAAAGACCTTTGTGCGAACGCATGGCCTTCAGCAGCTTTTCGCTATCGGTATGGCCTGCCTGGTAAAGATCGAGCGCGGCAGAGGCGGCAAATCGCGCTTCGGCGCTTTTGATATCGATCCGCTTTTCCGCGCACCATGCGTCCAATGCGCATCTCAGCACATCGAGGTCTTCCGGAGAATATGACGAGTTCAACATCAAAGACATCATCTGCCCTCCGTTCTTGCGGCAAGAGCATACATGGTCTCCCAACCGGCCGTTGCCCTAAAACTCGACTGGCAAAAACACGATACGCGCAAATGAGGCGGCTGCAATTAAATATTTTCTGTGGCGCAAATATGCAACAGTCGCCCTTTCCCGGGGTTTGGCCGAGTGGTGATTTTAAGTGATTGAAATCATTGTTAAATTATATTCGTGTTTTTGCTCTCGTCGGATTGAAACCAAACGGCTGGTAACCGCGTTTAATAACCGGTGTCGTGCAGACGCCGCGAACCTGCAATATTAGTAAACTGTTAACTATCGTGTGTCTCAATTCGGATAGGAACGGCGCGATTGAATGCTTCGGTCGTCAAGATTCCGCTTCACGGTATTTCGAATAGGTGCCGTGAGAAAGGCGCGAATGCCCTCGGGCCGGAATATCCGGCGCCGCAGGACGCGCTGGCCCGTGCAGGCGGGCAGGGTGAAATCCGCTCACGTTCATCCGTCTCGGGCAGTGCATGGAGACGAGAATGGCCATAGTAGTCGCATTGGCGGACCGGCGGCCACAGGTGCCACGCCGCAAGGAAAAGGAGCCGGTCAAGGCTCAGATTCTGCTGTTTACGGGCGTACGCTACGAGCGCCTCCCGGAGATGCCGAAGCGCCCGGCGCAGCGCGCATCGCGTGTGGAGAACCGCGTGGAGAACGAGTGAGGCCAGGCCTCAGTCGGCGGGTGCATAGGCCTCACAGCCGGCGCCCGCGAGGAAGCTTCTGGCTGCCTCATCGAAGCTTGCCTGCGGGGCAAGCGTTCTGAGCACTGCATAGCCTTGCGGGTGGCTCATCTCGACAAGAATGGTCGGCTGCAGCTCCGCCGGCAGCGATTTGCGCAAACCGATAAGCTGGATCGGCGTTGCGACGAGAACATCCAGCGCTCCCCCCACAGACGTTCTGTCATTCATGCTGAAGACTTCGTTCGAGGCGCCGTCATAGACGGCGATCGACCAGAACGGCACGTTGCCTTTTGCCGTGAAGCGGACGGGGTTGTCTTCCAGATCGAAGGCGCAGACGGCGGTGCGCAGGAAAGGATCGCTGTTTGCTAGCCCCGCGTCGTCGTTTTGTGCTGAGAGCAGATAGAAATGGTTCGCATCGCCCTCAGCAAGCACCCGCGTCTGGGCGTCCCTGCCGGTGTAGTGCGGCAGCGCGAGAATGATGACGAGATGCAGCAGTGCGGCGCCGAAGAGGCCGGTCAGGATTGAGAATATCAGCCTAAGCATTGCCGCATCCGATCTTCGTAAGCCTCGGCATAGCGAGATCGATGACGCCCGAACTTCCGGCAGTCGGCGTGTCGAACAGCGTCAGCACCAGCCGGAACGTGCCGGCGGCGGGAAGCGCCAGCCAGTTGCCCGGTCTTGCATTGGCGGAAATGTCGATCGTGAAGCTGCTGTCGGCCTGGCGCAGGATCGTCCAGGAATTCAGCGCCGCCGGCAGCCCGGGACGGATGGAGGCGGGATTGCCGCTGTTGTCCGAAGTAAACAGCGTCCACAGCCGGGCAGGCGGCGTCTGGCCGCTGATGCGGTAGCTGCAGGCCGCGTTCAGCCGCTCGCCGCTGTCGTCGACGCTCGCCGTGAATGTCAGCCCCTCGGCGCTGCCATAAAGCAGCTTGCCGGCTCGGGCGCGGTGGGACTTCGCATAAGGATCGGCATCGGCCGTCTGCAATTCGGGAAAGGCTTCCCAGGCGCCGAGCTTGATTGCGCCAAACCCTTGCGTCGCGTCCAGCGCATAGAGCGAAACCACGATTCCGCCGCCGAAAGCGACAATCAGCGTGATCGCGATAAAAAGCGGGAATCGAAACACTGCATGCCCTTGGAAACAAATCAGGTGAAAGGGTTAGCATTGATTCCGGCGGGGTGGAATGGCGCGGGCGCGGGCGCGGCCGAATACGCAGTGGAGGATTGGGGTGATATGTGGAGGAAGGAGAAGCTGCCATGCCAAAGACGAGCGACGATCTGCTGCCAATCCGCATCCGGGCGAAATACTTCGAGAGGAGGTCTTGAAGCCGGCAGCTCGACGGAGATGCATCGGCAGACGCTGTCGCAGTGTCACCGGAGCGGATCGCTGACATTGTGGACGGCAAGTGCGAGATGACATCCAAATTGGGCGACATCTCGCATTACCTGCAAGGTCTTTAACATCTTCCCCCGCTTGCAAGCGGGGGATTTCCGAGGGGGCGCGAAGCTCCGCCGATCGTTATCGCTTCAACGGAGAGCGGCTGCCCTTCCTCCACGATCATAGACGCCGTGTTCCGACGCAGGATGTTGATTGCAGCATTGTGGTCGGCATGGGCGCGCAAGCCGCATTGGCAACAGCGGAAAGACGCTTGGCTTTCGCGGCTTTCCCTGTCCACGGCTGCGCAGGCCGAACAGGTCTGCGAGGTGTGGCGGGGATCGACCTTGCACAGGTATCCGCCCCGTTCTTCGAGCTTGTCGGCCAACACGGTTTCAAAGCCGTGCCAGCCTTGTTCGAGGATCGCCCGGTTCAGGCCCGCCTTCTGGCAGACGTTGGTTGCGGGCGCGTCCACGGTTCCCCTGGCGCTGCGCGTCATGTTGCGCGTGGCGAGGTCTTCCAGCACGACCGTTGCGAAGCGACGGGCGATATCAAGACTGGCCTTGTGCCGCCAATCCTGCCGGATGCGGGCAGCACGGGCCTGCAAGGCTGCAACGCGGCGGCGGGCCTTGGCGTGGCGGCTCGACCCGCGCTTGCGCCGCGCCAGAACGCGCTGGGCCCGGCGCTTCCTGCGCTCGATCTCCGCAAGGCCGGCAGGCATCCACCAATGCTCCCCGGTCGAAAGCGTCAGCGTGTTCGCCACGCCCCGGTCGATCCCCACGGCGGGCAAATCGTTTTGCGGGACGGCATGGTCGATTTCGCAGGCGAAGGCGATGTGCCAGCCGTTCGCCGCCAGGCTCACCGTCACATTCATGGTCTTGCCACGCAGGCGCCGCGTGTCGCGGAACTTCACCCAGCCGATCTTGGGAAGGCGCGCGGCGGACCACTTGCCGTTCAGGCGCTTGACCTCGATCTCCCGCCCCTGAAAGCGGAAGGCGCCGTTCACGCCCTTCTTGCGGCGCGAGGGATATCCTGCGCGCCCGGCGAAGAAGTTAGCATACGCCTTATCCAGATCGCGCAGGGCCTGCTGCTGGGGCGTCACATGCACGGCGGCAATCCAGTCGAACGCGGCCCGCAGTGCGGTCAATTCCCGCGCCTGGGCGATGTCGTTCAAGCGGTTCCCGGTCTGCCGCCGGTAATGCCGCCACCAGTCCCTGCGCTGCTCCAGCGCCAGATTATAGACCAGCCGCACAACCCCCGCGAACTGCCGCAACAGGACTTCTTGTTCGGCGGTCGGAGCGAGCTTGTAGCGGAAAGCGCGGTGGATCATGTTACGATTCTATCAATTGCTCCAAGGAGCGCAACCGTGGATCGCACCGGCAGGCCTGTCGTCTACATGCTCCATGGTCATTTGGTCTTTGTCACGAAATACCGCCATGACGTTCTGTCAGACCCGGCAATCCGCCACCTGCGGCGCATCTTCGCCAAGCTGAGTCGCGACTTCGAGGCCGAATTGATCGAATGCGACGGCGAGGACGATCATGTTCCCCTGCTGGTGCATTACCCTCCGAAGATCGCCCTGTCGAAGCTGGTCAACAGCCGCAACGGCGTATCCAGCCGACGTCTGCGCGAGAGCCGCCCGGAAATCACCGGGCGCTACCACAACGGCGTTTTGTGGTCGCCGTCCTCCTTTGCGGCAAGCTGTGGCGGCGCACCGCTCTCAGTGATCGCCGAATATGTCAAATCCCAGCGGGAAGCGGCCCAAGGCCGCTCTCGCGTTCCTCCCCGGCCTGAACGCCGGGGCATCCCGCGAGGTTCACGATGAGGCTCTTCGCCGCGCGGACGCACCGTGGCTGGGCTCCTGTGACGAGCGCAGGAATGAGGTTCGTGGGGGTGAACACGCAGCCACCCATCGGTCTTGCAGTGAAACCTACCCCGCGCTCGCCACCTTCTGCGCTTCGAGCGGCGGGGCGGATTTCAGCTTTTCGCCGAGGCCCTTGAGGATCCTGGTCGATTCCACCGAGAGCATGCGGGGACGGATGAGCTGTGGGATGCTGTCTTCGGGTTTGGCGGCGGCGGTCTTGGCGGTGTCTTTGGCCGGCGGCGCCGGGTTTTCGACGCCGGGGATGGGACGCAGCACGATGCCCTGGTGGGCGTAATCCATGGCGCGCTTGAAGGTCATGGCGGGAAGCGAGCCGCCGGTCATGTTGTTCGTCGAGGTGTAGTCGTCATTGCCGAACCAGACGGCGCAGGTGTAGTTGCCGGTGAAGCCGACGAACCAGGCGTCGCGATAGGCCTGTGTCGTGCCGGTCTTGCCGCCGGTGAGGATGCCGTTGTCGAGCGCTGCCTTGCGGGCGGTGCCGAAATAGGGGATGCGGGTCAGCATCTGGTTCATGTAGGCATCGGCTTTTTCCGACAGCACGCGCTTGGCCGGCGGCTCGTCGCGGTCGAAATCGTAGAGCACGTCGCCGCCGTAATCGAGGATCTGGGCGATGCCATGGCGACGTGATTGATAGCCGCCCGCCGGAAACACGGCATAAGCCGTCGCCTGGTCGAGAACGGTGACTTCCGACGTTCCGATCGGGATTGTCACGTCGTCGCGCACCGGCGATTCGATGCCCATCGCCTTGGCCATGGCGCGGATCGGCTGGATGCCAAGCTTGTCCTTGGCAAGCCGCACCGGGATCGTGTTGATCGATTGCGCGATCGCCGTTTCGAGCGTAACGCGCCCGGCATAGCGGTTCGCGTAGTTGTGCGGGCTCCAGTTGCCCCAATAGATCGGCGCATCGACGATGGTAGTCTGCGGGGTCATGCCGCTCTCCATCGCCACTGCATAGGTATAGACCTTGAAGGAGGAGCCCGGCTGGCGCAGCGCCCGCGTCGCGCGGTTGAACTGGCTTTCGCCGTAGTCCCGTCCTCCGACCATGGCGCGCACCGCACCGCCGTTTTCAAGCATCACCATCGCGCCCTGCTTGGCGTGAAAGGACTCGCCATATTCGCGCAGCGACGTCTCGACTGCATCTTCTGCCGCCTTCTGGATACCCATGTCGATCGTGGTGCGCACGATCAGTGAATGCTGGTGGAAGCGGGCGGCAAGACGCTGGACCTCCTCGAAGGCCCAGTCGAGGAAGAAATCGGGCGATTCCTGCTCGTTGCGGTCGACGATCGTCGCCGGACTGCGGCGGGCGGCAATCACCTGGCCCTCGGTCATCAATCCGCTCTGGACGATATTGGTAAGCACTTCGTTGGCACGGGCGCGCGCCGCTGGCAAATTGACGTGGGGCGCATATTTCGCCGGCGCCTTGAAGAGGCCGGCAAGCATGGCCGATTCTGCGAGGTTCACATCGGTGATGTTCTTGCCGAAATAGAACTGCGAGGCCGCCGCCGCACCGAAGGTGCCGCCGCCCATATAGGCGCGGTCGAGATAGGTGGAGAGGATCTCCTTCTTCGACAGGTTGGCTTCGAGCCAGAGCGCCAGGAAGGCTTCGGTGATCTTGCGGTCGATCGAGCGCTCGTTGGACAGGAAAAGGTTCTTGGCAAGCTGCTGCGTCAGCGTCGAGCCGCCCTGGACGACTTCGCCGGCGCGGGCATTCTCGCTCATGGCGCGGAACAGGCCGATGAAATCAATGCCGAAATGGTCGAAGAAGCGGCGGTCCTCGGTGGCGAGCACCGCCTTGATCAGCGAATCCGGCAATTCGTCGATAGGCACCGAATTCTGATGGATGACGCCGCGGTGGCCGATGACATTGCCGTAGCGGTCGGTGAAGGTGACGGCGAAATCGCCGCGATTGCGCCAATCTTCCTTGGTAGCCTCGAAGGCAGGCTGGGCGAGGAGGAGCATCAGAACCGACCCGGCAGCGCCGAGCGTCAACGCTTCGCCGCTAAGTTCGAAGACTAAGCGCTTCCAGCCGCGCACGCGGAAGCGGCGGAAAAAGATGGTGACGTCTTCCCAGATCTCGGCGGAGCGGAAACCGGCGTTCCAGAGGGTGGAATCGATCCATGAATCGATCTTCAGCAGGATGTGCCGGCTCCTGCGAGGGCGTTCTTCTGGATTGTCCGGATCCTGCACGTTCTATATTCCCGCCCGATCGCGCTTGACGGCTGGCGAGCCAGGCGTCAGAGCACAGCCATCCTTCGGCATTGCGCTCTTCGATAAACGAAGCATGCTGAATAATTGATTGATTTGGCGGCCGATAACAAGAGAATTGAAGGCGTCTCACGCGGATTTGCGGACGCTGTTGCAAGAAAACGAATGATGAACGAACTACCCTTCTGGAAGCGGAAAACGCTGAACGAAATGAACCGCGAGGAATGGGAAAGCCTCTGCGACGGCTGCGGGCTCTGTTGCCTCAACAAGCTGGAGGAGTGGGATTCGGGCGACGTCTATTTCACCTCCGTTGCCTGCAAGCTCCTTGACGGCCAAAGCTGCCGCTGCTCGAACTACGAGAAGCGGCGGGATTTCGTGCCGGACTGCGTGCAGCTGACGAAGGCGAACGTGCAGGAAATCGCCTGGCTGCCGCCGACCTGTGGCTACCGACTGGTGAACGAGGGGCGCGATCTTTACTGGTGGCATCGGCTGGTTTCCGGCGACCCGGAAACCGTGCACCAGGCCGGCATTTCCGCCCGCGGGCGGACGATCAGCGAGACGGAGATCGATCCCGACCACCTGGAAGATTATATCGTCGATTGGCCGCTGACGGTGGGCGACGGCGAGCGGGCGAAGAAGTAGATCCTAAGCGGCGGCGAAGCTTTCGAACGTGAAGGACGGGAAAGTGGCAGCAGACCTCAAGGGAAAGGCGGCACTCGTTGCCGGACGCACGCGCGGCTCCGGACGCGGGATCGTCGTGGAACTCGGCGCGGCGGGCGCGACCGGTCGCACGACAGAGAGCGGCAATTGGAATACGGAAGGCCGGAAACGATCGAGGAGACGACGGAGTTGGTGACGGCTGCCGGCGGCAAGGGCATTGCCCTGCGCGTCGACGGGCTTTCGGGCGGCTGCTCGCCGGACAGGCTGGATGCGCTCGTCTTGGCGCTGACGGCGCTGATCCTTGACGGCGGCGGCGAGCCGAGGTGCGGGGGATTTGAAGGAATCCGCCGTCTCGCCTTTTGAGTTTTAAGGGTTTATCGCTGCTTGGGCGGCTGTGGCGCCGGGCGCTGCGTTTCGCGCGCCGGGCGGATCTGGCGCCACTCGTTTTCCATCTGGTCGACGAGGTGCTGTGGAATGGTGGGCTGGCTGTTGGCGGGCGTTTGCATTCGGTCTCCTGTCCTTCGGCGAGCTTCGACAGGAAACGCATGACATAGGCCAAATGCGGTGTAAATCAGGGGCTTAAACCCTTTAAACGATTGAAATTATTTTAATCGATTAGGACCAGGTCAGATTTCATGGTTATCCACATCGACCGGATATTCTTCTTCGATGCTGTGCGGCAAAGCCTGTTCAAAGGGACCCTTTCCGAGGGGCAGGTCGAGGGCATGACGGCGATTCTCGACTTCTTCGAGCAACGCATGCCGCAGGCGGACTGGCGGTGGCTGGCCTACATCCTGGCGACGGCTTTCCACGAGACGGCCTTCACGATGCAGCCGGTGCGTGAGACCCTGGCCGGCAGCGACGCAAAGGCGATCGAGATTCTCGACCGCGCCTATGCGGCAGGCAAGCTTTCCTGGGTGAAGACCGTTTACTGGAAGCCGGACGAGGACGGAAAGTGCTGGCTGGGCCGCGGGCTGGTTCAGCTCACCCACAAGCGCAACTACGAGGCGATGAGTGCGATCACCGGCATCGACCTCGTCGCCGAGCCGGACCGTGCGATGGAGATGGCGGCCGCCGTGACGATCCTGATCGAGGGCATGCTGGTTGGCAGTTTCACCGGGCACAGGCTTGCCGACCACCTGAACGCCGAAAAGGAAGACTGGGTGAACGCACGCCGCATCGTCAACGGCACGGACCGGGCGGAGAAGCTCGCCGAATACGGCCGGACCTTCCATGCGGCCCTGCGCCGCAAAGAGGCGCCGGGCATTCTGCAGCGGTTGAAGGGGTGGCTTGCGCGTGCTATCGCGCGGCTTTGTTGAAGATGAGGAGTGCCCCGGTGATCCGCCATATCGTTTTCTTCACCGCAAGCGCGGAAAACCTGGAGACGGTGCGCGCCGGGCTTTCGGTGCTGACGGCGATTCCGCATGCGCGGCTGTTGGAGATCGGCACCAATGTGAAGACCGACCAGCTCGGCACCGATGTTGACCTGGTGGTCTACGGCGAATTCGACGACGAGGCGGCACTTGCGGCTTATAAGGCGCATCCTGATTACCAGCGCTCGATCGAACTCGTGCGGCCGGTTCGGGAAATGCGGATCGCGGCGGATTACGATGTTGAGACAGCGGTAAGGCAGCCGCTCGGCTGATTGCGATTGACGGTTTGCGACGGCCCTGTGGGCCTCCTCACCATGAAAGCGTTTGATTGCGGATCGTTTGAAGTTTCGCGCTTCACCTGAATTTTGCCCCTCACTCCTCACCTCACCCCGCGCGCCTGGGGCGAGGGGACATGGCCCACGCCGGCTGCCGGCCGTGTAAGAGGGCGCGGCATATCCCTTCTCCCCGTGATCACGGGCAGAAGGTGGTGGCAGACGGATGAGGGACAGCGGCAGACTCTCAGGAAAACACCATGAACATCCGATCTTTCCTGCCGTGGGGCTTTACGGCGGACGAAAGACTGTGGCCGACAAGAAGACGGCGTCCGGTTTCCTGAGCTGGCAGCGCAGGGGCGGGCGAACTGGACGGGGTGCTCTTATGCGGCGCTGTCGCGCGAGGGCTTCATGAGAACCCGGTGGGGGCGATCGCTGCGTGCGGCTGACGCGCACGCACCGGGAGGCGAAGGCCAAGCTGCACGAAGCGGAGACGCGGTTCAGGGCTGTGACGGAACCAGCTGCTTTGCCGATCTGACCATTCCCGCCAGCATGAAAACGAAGACCAGGGCGAGGGCGGCGAGCGCTGCGCAGATGGTGAGCGTCAGTCCGGTGTCGACGCGGTCGAGGGTGGCGGTGAATATGACGGGGGCGATGGCGTTGGCAAGGTTTTGCGGCAGCGAGAGGCGGGCGGCTTGCAGGCCGTATTCGCGGGGCGAGAAGAAGGCGAGCGGCAGCAGCGCACGGGCAACGGCAAGCACGCCGGAGCCGAAGCCGTACGTCACGATGAAGGCGACAAGCAGCGGCGTCGAGGTGCCGCATAGCAAAAGCATGAGGAAGCTTACAAGCATGAGGCTGATGCCCATGACCGAGGTGAGGATCGGGTTGCCGCGTTTGCCGAGCAGCATGTCGAGCCCGCGGGCGGAAATGCCGATGACGCCGCGGGCGGAACCGAGCTGCAGGGCAAGCGCCGGCGAGGCACCGGACTGGCGGAAGATTTCGATCAGCGAGGGCGCAATGCCGAAGCTGATGAAGGTGCCGAGCGTCGTCGAGGTGGCAAGCAGCAGGAAGGCCTTGCGGCGCTCACGCGGCGATAGCGCGATCGGTGGGTTATCCGCGGCAGTGCCTTGCGTGTGCGTTGCGGCGGGCTTCGGCAGGGCGAAAAGATGAAGCGGCAGGCAGACGAAAATGTGAAGTGCCGCCGAGAAGATGAAGGCGATGCGCCATCCATAGGCGTCCGTCACCAGCGTCAGGACCGGCCAGAAGAGCGTTGCCGACAGGCCGGTGAAGAGCATGAGGATGGCGATGATCCGCTTGCCGTTCAGGCCTTCTCGCTCGACGACGGCGGTATAGGCGGGCGCTGAAAGGCCAAGCGCGCCGCCAAGACCGATGACGATCCAGGCAGCCGCATAGAGGACGACCCCATGCGTGGCGGCAAGCATCAGCAGGCCCGTCGCGAAGGTGACCGACGATGCGGCAAGCACGCGGGCTGCACCAAAGCGCGCGAGCCAGCGGCCGGTCGCGGGGCCTGCGATGGCGCTGACGACCATCATGACGGTGAGGCCGGCGAAGACCACTTCGTTCGGCAGGCCGAGATCGGGCGCGACGACGCGGCCCATGACGCCGAGCATATCGAAGGTGGTGCCCCAGCCGATGAGCTGGCTGACGGCAAGCACGGCGATCGTCTGCGCCGAGCGCAAGGGGAATTTGAACATTCGTGCTGAAACGGATTTGAGAGCTGAGGACATGGGCCATAGCAGTTTTGCATGTGCGGCGAAAGCCGCGGCAACCATTTGCGGAACGGCGCCTCGCCTGACTGGTAAGAGGTGTGGCTTTGTATCTTCGGCCTTCATCAAGTCGTTTATGAAGGGCGCAAGGAAAACCATACTCATCACCCGCCCTCATCCTTGCAGGCTGCGCCCTGCGATGTCTCGCGGGCCGGCCCTATCTTATGAGCCGATTGGACTGTGGGCCGGCCTGTACGCGACGCCGGACGATGCGTGTGTGGTCTTGGCGCTGGCCGATCTGAAGGCGCAGGGATTGAGGTCTTTCTTTATTCCTTCGTGACGATGGACATGACCGAGGGAAATGCGCTGCCCGATCCTTGACGGCGGCGCAGACCAGGCAGCCTATCCCTTCGCGACCTGCCATCCGGCGGCCCGGCAGGTCGTTCGCGGAGGAAATCTCAGGCGGGACATCTGTGTTTTCACGGCATCCCGCCCTCTCGTCTTTCGGCTGTGGAAGTTCTAGAAAAATACAGTCCAGAATTGTTCTAAACGTCCGGCGTTACAGGGCATTCATTTGCCATTCAGGTCACGTGAGTACATAGTCGGACCAAGTTGGAATTACGTTGGAAGCATGCACATGGCCTCTCCCTTGAGCGTCGTAGTTTTGGCCGCCGGGCTGGCGGTATCGGCGCCCTCACCGGACGAACCGCGCGGTCTGATCGTGCGCGTCGCAGGCGATTGCAGCGCGGCGGCTGAGCAGGTCGTCGAGCAGACGGGCGGGCAGCTTCTTTCCGTGCAGCCATCGGGCAACACCTGCATCATCACCGTTCTCGTCCAGGGCAACGGCCAGCGCCCACGCAAGGTGACCGTCAGGGTTCCGATGTAGGCGGAATCGGCCTATGAAACACCAGTGATACACTTGAGGTGAAAGCGGACCGATGCGCATTCTGGTAGTCGAAGACGATGTCAATCTGAACCGGCAGCTCGCCGATACGCTGAAGGAGGCGGGCTATGTCGTCGATCAGGCCTTCGACGGCGAGGAAGGACATTTCCTCGGTGAAACCGAGCCTTATGACGCGATTATCCTCGACATCGGCCTGCCGGAGATGGATGGCGTGACCGTCCTTGAAAAGTGGCGCGGTGCGGGCCGCGGCGTGCCGGTTCTGATCCTGACGGCCCGCGACCGCTGGAGCGACAAGGTCGCAGGCATCGATGCCGGGGCCGATGACTACGTGACCAAGCCCTTCCATGTCGAGGAAGTGCTGGCGCGCATTCGCGCCCTGATCCGCCGTGCGGCCGGGCATTCCTCCTCCGAGATCATCTGCGGCCCGGTGCGGCTCGACACCAAGACCTCCAAGGCGATGGTCAACGGCGTGACGCTGAAGCTCACCTCGCACGAATACCGGCTGCTTGCCTATCTGATGCACCATATGGGCGAGGTGGTTTCGCGCTCGGAGCTCGTCGAGCACATGTACGACCAGGATTTCGATCGCGATTCCAATACGATCGAGGTATTCGTCGGCCGCCTGCGCAAGAAGATGGGCGTGGACCTGATCGAAACGGTGCGCGGTCTCGGCTACCGCATCCAAGCGCCGAACAATGCGCATTAAGTCGCTCACCGCACGCGTTCTGCTTCTAACGACCGTCTGGTCGACCGTGGCGCTTGTGGTGATCGGCCTGCTGATTTCCACGCTTTACCGCCGCAGCGCCGAGCGCGGTTTCCAGGATCTGCTGCGCGCCCAGCTCTACAACGTCATCAATTCCGTGACGATCGGCGATCAAGGCGCGCTGAGCGGCAGCCCCCAACTCGGCGACCTGCGCTTCGCACAGCCGAGGACCGGCTGGTACTGGGTGGTGGAGCCGCTTGGAACCTACACGGCGGCGCCGCTGGTTTCGCCTTCGCTGGGATCGGCGACGATCCCTGTTCCCTCCGTGCTGGAAGCGCCCTTCGACAAGAATTACGAGCGCTATTACCAGGTGACGGACGCGACCGGAAACCGCGTGCAAGTGGCGGAAACCGAAGTGGTGCTCGACACGGACGGTCGCGCTGCGCGCTTCAGGGTGTCGGGCAATGTCGAGGTCGTCGAGAGCGACGTCAGCAACTTCTCCCACAGTCTCTATCTGGCGCTTGCCGGCTTCGGGGTCGGAAGCCTGATCGTCAATGCGCTTGCCATTCTCTACGGCCTGAAGCCGCTCGACAAGGCGCGCGCGGCGCTGGAGCGTATCCGGGCGGGAGAGAGCGAACTGCTGAAGGGCGATTTCCCGCGGGAAATCCTACCGCTTGCCAACGAGGTGAATGCGCTGATCGACAGCAACCGGCGCATCGTCGAGCGCGCCCGGATGCAGGTCGGCAACCTGGCGCATTCGCTGAAGACGCCGATTGCGGTTCTGCTTAACGAGGCGAGGGTGCTTGAGCGCTCGCACGGCGAGCTGGTGCGCAGCCAGGCAGAAGCGATGCAGGGCCAGGTGCAATCTTACCTCAACCGGGCACGCATCGCCGCACAGCGCGAATCGGTGCTGGCGCGAACCGATGCGGAACCTGCGCTGGAGCGGCTGGTGCGCGTGATGCGGCGGCTCAATGGCGACAAGGAATTCGAGCTCAACGTGACGCCTCAGAACCTCGCGGTTGCCATGGAGCAGCAGGATCTGGAAGAGACCGTCGGCAACCTTTTGGAGAATGCGTCGCGTTTTGCCACGACGAAGGTACGGCTCAGCGCAGCCGAAGCGGCCGAGGATGTAAAGGGTGCCGAAGCAAGCGCGCGGCGGCACTGGGTGGAGCTTGTCATCGAGGACGACGGACCGGGACTGGAGCCCGACCAGATCCGCGAGGCGCTGAAGCGCGGGCGGCGATTGGACGAGAGCAAGCCGGGAACGGGCCTCGGGCTTTCGATCGTCACGGAGATTTCCAACGAGTATCAGGGCCGGCTCGAGCTCTCTCGCGGGGAGTGGGGCGGCCTGAAGGCGCGGCTAATCCTGCCCGGCGTCACAAAGGATGTTGCATGAGCAATTGCTTGATGCCACAAAGACATAGGCAATTGCATAGCATGCTTTGCCTTAATGCCGACATGGGGCGATGCGCATCTGGCGGCACTGATTCACACCCCGATGCTGGTTTGACCGAATGATGTTACGACCGAATGTTTTGATCGTTTCTTCGCTTCTTGTTGCCGTTGCGCTGTCGTCGTGCACGACCTCCAGGCCTTCGGCATCGGCGGCGTTCATCACGGCGCTGCAGGGCGGAATTGCCGGCCGCAGCGGCGTGCAGCTGAGCGACAGCGACAAGCAGCGGGCTCTCGAAGCCGAATACCGGGCGCTCGAAGGGGCTGGTGTCGGCCAGCCGGTCGTCTGGAGCGGGCGCAATGTAAGCGGTAAGGTTGTGGCGGCCGCACCCTATCAGGTGGGTTCGCAGAACTGCCGTCAATACACGCATACACTGACTGCGGACAGCAAGGACACCGTCACGCGTGGCGCGGCCTGCCGCAACAGTGACGGAAGCTGGTCGCCGCTCGGCTGACTTCGACCGGTGCTGCAGATAACGTCCTGCTGATATTGCGGCCAAACGCCTCAAATCTTCGTCATTCCGACTTTGCCAGTTGGAATGGCCCCGCGCTTCAAGTATTTGGGCCGGTATGATGTTCTGGATTCTGGTGGCCACGATGACCGCGGCTGTTGCCGCCTTCCTGCTTTATCCGCTTTTGCGCGGCGCGAAGGCGGTTGACGACGACCGTGCCGGCGAAGCGGCGGTCTACCGCGATCAGCTGCGCGAACTCGATCGCGATTTGGCTGGCGGATTGATTTCGGCCGGCGAGGCGGATTATGCGCGGGCCGAAATCGGCCGCAGGCTGATTGCCGTCTCGGCTGCCGAGCCGAAGACGGAACGCAAGCCCGTTCGCCCGCACCGTTTCAGCGAGGCTTTCGTTCTCCTGCTGCTGCCAGTTCTCGGGCTCTGTCTTTACATCACGCTCGGCCGTCCTGATGTGCCGTCGCGGCCGTTGGCGGATCGGCTGGCGGATCCTGGCAACGACATGGCGATGCTGATTGTGAAGGCGGAGCGGCATCTGGCGGAGGATCCGGAAGACGGCAGGGGCTGGGACGTGCTGGCGCCGATCTATTACAATGCGATGCGCATCGCCGATGCGGAGAAGGCCTACCGCAATGCCATCCGGCTGCTCGGGCCGAACCCGATCCGTCTCGACGGGCTGGCCGAAACGCTGATGGCGGGCGCCAACGGTGTCGTGACCGAGGAGACGCGCAAGGTGCTGGAGCAGTCGCTTTCGCTCGAGCCTGACAATCCGCGTGCGAGGTTCTACGTGGCGCTGAGCCTGGAGCAGGCGGGGCAACCGGGGCAGGCGAAGGCGGCCTTCGAGGCGCTGGCGAAAGAATCGCCCGCCGATGCGCCATGGCTGCCGCTGGTCAACGAGCATATCGCCAAAAACGGCGGCGCTCCGGTGGCGGACGGCAAGGCGCCGGGAAATCCAACAGAGGAAGATGTCGCAGCGGCGCAGGATATGAGCAGTAGTGAGCAGCAGCAGATGATCCGCGGCATGGTTGAAAGCCTCGATGCGAAGCTTGTTGCAGACCCGAACAATTTCGAGGGCTGGATGCGGCTTGTCCGCTCCTATGCCGTCTTGAACGACAAGGATCGTGCCGCAAGCGCGCTGAAGCGCGCCTTGGGGGCCTTTCCTGCCGACGGCGAAGAGGGCAGGCAGCTGATGGCGCTGGCGCGCGAACTCGGCATTGCGGCGGAAGGAGGAACGGAATGACGCGCAAGCAGAAGCGCCTGGCAGTGATTGGCGGCGGCATGGGCTTCATCCTCGCCGCGGTGCTGCTGGTCATGTTCGCCTTCAGCCAGTCGGTCGCCTATTTCTACATGCCGGCCGATCTTGCCAAAACACCGGTGGCGCCGGAGACGCGCATCCGCCTCGGCGGGCTGGTCGGCGAGGGCAGCGTCGTGCGCGGCGCAGGCTCGACGGTGGAATTTGCCGTCACCGACGGCAGCGGCGATGTGGTAAAGGTCAAATATACCGGCATCCTGCCCGACCTGTTCCGCGAAGGGCAGGGGGTCGTGACGGAAGGCAAGTTTGCGGCCGGCAGCCGGGAGTTCCTCGCCGACACGGTGCTTGCCAAGCACGACGAGAAATACATGCCGAAGGACGTTGCCGACCGGTTGAAGGCGCAGGGTCTGTGGCAGGAAGGCGAGGGTACGCAATGATCATCGAGATCGGTCACTACGCACTTGTCCTGGCGCTGGCGGCAGCGATCGTTGTTTCGCTGGTGCCGGCAATCGGCGCGCGCAGGCTTGACCAGGCGATGATGGATGTCGCGCCGCTCGGCTCCGTCGTGCTCTTTGCGCTAGTGACCTTCTCCTTCGGCGTTTTGACCTATGCCCATGTGGTCTCCGACTTTACCGTCAGGAACGTCTGGGAGAACTCGCATTCGCTGGTGCCGCTGATCTACAAATATTCCGGCGTCTGGGGCAATCACGAAGGCTCGATGATGCTGTGGCTGCTGATCCTTGCGCTGTTCAGCGCCCTGGTGGCGCTCTTCGGCCGCAATCTGCCGGACAGGCTGAAGGCCAATGTGCTTTCGGTTCAGGCCTGGATCTCCGCCGCCTTCATCCTCTTCATCCTGTTGACCTCCAACCCGTTCGTCCGCCTCGATCCCGCACCGGCCGAGGGCCGCGACCTCAATCCGGTGCTGCAGGATATCGGGCTCGCCATCCATCCGCCGCTGCTTTATCTCGGTTATGTCGGCTTTTCGGTGTGCTTCTCCTTTGCCGTCGCCGCCTTGATGGAAGGCCGGATCGATGCCGCCTGGGCGCGCTGGGTCAGGCCCTGGACGCTTGCCGCCTGGACCTTCCTGACGCTCGGCATCGCCATGGGCTCCTACTGGGCCTACTACGAACTCGGCTGGGGCGGCTGGTGGTTCTGGGATCCGGTCGAAAACGCCTCCTTCATGCCGTGGCTTGCCGGAACCGCACTGCTGCATTCGGCGCTGGTGATGGAAAAGCGCGAGGCGCTGAAGATCTGGACCGTGCTGCTTGCAATCCTCACCTTCTCGCTGTCGCTGCTCGGCACCTTCCTGGTGCGCTCCGGCGTCTTGACCTCGGTGCATGCCTTTGCCAGCGACCCGAGCCGCGGCGTCTTCATTCTCTGCATTCTCATGTTCTTCATCGGCGGGGCGCTGTCGCTGTTTGCGTTTCGCGCACCGCGTTTGAGTGCGGGCGGCCTGTTTGCGCCGGTCTCGCGCGAAGGCGCCTTGGTGCTGAACAACCTGATCCTCACGGTTGCCTGCGGCACCGTCTTGACCGGGACGCTCTATCCGCTGCTTCTGGAGACGCTCACCGGCGACAAGATCTCCGTTGGCGCGCCGTTCTTCAACATGACCTTCGGGCTCTTGATGGCACCGTTGCTCGTCGCCGTGCCGTTCGGGCCGCTGCTTGCCTGGAAGCGCGGCGACCTTCTGGGCGTGCTGCAGCGGCTCTATGTCGTGGCAGGGGTTGCCTTCGCCGCGGCGATCGCCGTCTTCTACATCGAGCACGGCGGGCCGGTGCTGTCGGTCCTCGGGCTGGCGGCCGGGCTGTTCCTCGTCTTCGGTGCCATTGCCGATCTCTGGTATCGCGCAGGCTTCGGCAAGGTGAAGGCGCATGTCGCCTGGAAGCGGCTGACAGGCCTGCCGCGCTCGGCCTTCGGCACGGCCTTGGCGCATGCCGGACTTGGCGTTAGCGTCATAGGCATCGTTGCGGTGTCGGCCTTTTCGACCGAGCATGTGCTAGAGATGAAGCCGGGCGAGACCACCGAGGCTGGTGGCTACACGCTTTCCTTCGACGGTCTCAGGCCGGCGAAAGGGCCGAACTATAGCGAGGAGCGCGGGCATTTTACCGTGCGGCGCGGCGGCGCCGAGGTCGCCGAGACCTGGTCGGCGAAGCGCCTTTATGCCGCCCGCCAGATGCCGACGACGGAAGCCGGCATCCTGACCTTCGGGGCAAGCCAGCTCTACGTGTCGCTCGGCGATCCGACCAGGGACGGCGGCATCGTCGTGCGCATCTGGTGGAAGCCGTTCATCCTGTTGATCTGGGGCGGGACGCTGCTGATGGCGGTCGGTGGCGTCGTGTCGCTCTCCGACCGGCGGCTGCGCGTCGGCGCCCCGCGCCGCAAGGCAAAACCGGTAAAACCGGTCTTGGAGGCGGCGGAATGATCCGGCCGATCCTCCTCGCCATCGCGCTGTTTCTTTCTGCAGCACCAGCCTTTGCCGTCAATCCCGACGAGGTGCTGGCCGACCCGGCGCTCGAGGCGCGTGCCCGGGCGTTGTCGGCTGAACTGCGCTGCATGGTCTGTCAGAACCAGTCGATCGACGATTCCGATGCCGACCTTGCCAAGGACCTCAGGCTGCTGGTGCGCGAGCGCATCACCGATGGCGACACCGACGAGGAGGTGCTGAACTACATCGTTTCGCGCTACGGCGAATTCGTGCTGCTGAAGCCAAGACTCAGTACCCGCACCGTCCTGCTTTGGGGCGCGCCAGTGCTCCTGATCATCGTAGGTGGCATCTCACTGCTGGTGTTCGCGCGGCGGCGTGCGGGAAAGCCGACCGGTAGCCCGCTGACGGCGGAGGAGCAGGCAAAGCTCGACGAACTGCTTGGCAAGTGATCACGCCCATCTTGCTGACAGCATAATGGCTTCGCCAATCAACCTGCGGTAAGATGCGCGCCCGGGAGCCATCGCAGCATGCGGGGAAGACATGGAGCGCCGTCTTGCAGCAATTCTGATCGCTGACGTCGCCGGTTACAGCCGTTTGAGCCAGATCGACGAAGAGAGCACGCGCCGCTGCTTCCAGGCGGATATGGACGACATCATCCTGCCCAAGATCACCGAACATCACGGCCGGCTGGTGAAGACCATGGGCGACGGCCTGCTTGTCGAATTTCACAGCGTTGTCGATGCCTTGCATTGCGCAATAGACGTACAGCGCGAGAAGGCATTGCGAAAAGCATCCGACGATGGAGCGATGCGGCTCGATTTCCGCATCGGCGTCAACCTTGGAGACATCATTGTCGAGGGCGACGACATTCAGGGTGATGGCGTCAATATCGCGGACCGCATACAGGGGCTGGCCGAGCCGGGCGGGATTGCGATCTCCGGCACGACTTACGATCAGGTAAAAACCAAGCTTGATGTCGGCTACACCTCGCTTGGCAGGCAAAAAGTGAAGAGCATCGTCGAGCCGATCCGCGTCTACCGGGTCGTGCTGGATCCGAATAAAGCCCGGATATTGCCGAGAAGCTTCAAGCGTCTGTTGAGGATGCCTGCCGGCCTAGCGGCTGCCATTGCCGTCCTGCTTTTGGCCGCTGCCACAGCCTACTGGTGGCAGCCGTGGGAGCTTGGCCTGACGCCAACGCTGGTCGAGCGCTTCGCCTATCCCCTGCCGGACAAACCTTCGGTGGCGGTGTTGCCGTTCATCAATGTCGGCGGTGATACGGAGCAGGATCATCTGGCGCAGGGGCTGACCGACGACCTGATCACGGAGCTGTCCAAGGTTTCGGGACTCTTCGTCATCGCCAGGCATTCAGTATTTGCCATTCAGAACGGTGCAGGAAAGATTCAGGATGTCGCCGCGGAGCTCGGCGTCCACTACGTGCTCGAAGGCACGTTGCAGCGCGCGGGGCCGCGGCTGCGGATCAACGTCAAGCTGATCGACGCGCTGAGCGGGCTTTCGGTTTGGGCCGAGCGCTACGACCGCCAATATGCCGATCTATTCGCAATTCAGGACGACGTCACCGGCAAGATCATCTCCGCGCTCGCGGTGGAACTCAGCGAGGGCGAGCGCACCCAGCTGGAGCGGATACCGAGCGACAATCTGGAAGCCTACGATTACTACATGCGGGCAGAGCAGGAGGGCCTCGCCTACAGCGACGTGGAAACCTATCGGCGCACGCTGTCCTATTATCAGAAGGCGATCGATCTCGATCCTAACTTTGCTGATGCGCATGCCGGCATTGCGCGCGTTGCCGTCGACGTCTGGCGCAACGACTACAACTTCCTCTGGTCGGCGGCTGTAGCGCGCAAGATCGCCTATGATGCGGCCGGACAAGCGCTCAAGCTCGACCCCGACAATGCGCGCGCCCACACCGTTCTCGCCCTGCTGCAGCTGGTTGACGGTCGGGCCGCGGAGGCGCGGGACTCGGCAAACCGGGCGGTACAGGCGCAGCCCAACAGTGCGGAGGCCTTCGGCAACCTGGCTTTGATCCTCGTCCATACGGGAAGTCACGAAGAAGCGGTAGCTGAGATGGAAAATGCTTTGCGGCTCGATCCCGCTCCACCGTCGAGCTTCCGGCTGCTGGCCGGAATCGTCTTTTACACCGCGCGGGACAACAGGCGCGCAATTCCGCTCATCGAGGCGGCGCGGGATGCGCTGCCCAACGCAGAGCCTGCGCGCGAGTACCTGACGGCAGCCTATGCGTATGAAGGGGACCGGGTTCGCGGCGCGAAGGAGAAGGCCAAGCTTCTGGAACTGTTTCCGGACGCCAACCTTACCTACTACAACTATCTCTACGACTACTGGCGCGAAGACGACCTGGAGCATCATCTAGCGGGATTGCGCGCGGCCGGGATTCCGGAATGGCCGTTTGGGTTCGTCGGTTCTGAAGCTGATCAGCTTGATGCAGACGCCTTGCGCAACCTGATCCGCGACAAGACGTGGAGCGGAAAACACAAAAACGGAACGGTGTTCGTCCAGTATTTCGACAAGGCCGGCAATACCGCCTACCGCAGCGCCAATACCAACATCACCGGCACGGTGGAGGTGCAGGGTAACAGGCTCTGCGAGCGGTTCGGCGGCTATTTTCTCGATCGCATGGTGTGCGGGCAGGTTTACAGAAACAAGGACGCCGGACAAGCCGGCGCCCAGTATGTTCACGTAACCCCGCAGGCGCTGAAGTTCTTCTCGCTGACCCCGTGAACTCACTCGGCCGACATATGCTGCCAGTCCTTGCGCACCTTGTCGGAAATCAAGGTGCTCTGCACCTCCGACCAGTGCTTTTGGGAGTCGACGACCTTGGTCGGCTTCTTTTCGAAGCCTTCCGCGGCACCGGGATCGTAACTCAGATAGAGCTTGCCATCGATGATCCGCCATGCCTTCGGGTCGATATTGGTCGTGACGGTTCCGAAGGAAACGCCGTCAGCGCAATAGCCGCCGTATTGAGGCGCATATTTGCCGGGTTCGGCAATGAAGCGGTCGCGGTTTTCGGAACTGGTGAAATGCCATTCGGCACCCAGCCACCGATACGAATAGACCGGAGATCCTTCCACGGCCTTGTTCTCGGTGAAATAGGCCACCGGATCGTAGCCCTTGATCGCCACGTCCCCGAAATAGCCGGTATTCACCGGCTCTTCCGCCGATGCCGGCTGCACAAACGCCAAGAGGATCGCGGCGCCAGCGATAATATAGGCGGCAGCGCCGCCTGTCTGCTTGCGATATGACATGTGTCCATTCTCCCAGTTCGGGCGATGAGATGCAGCAAGCGCTATTTCCGCTTCGTGCACTCGCCGTACAGCCAGTCGCCGACCAGGTCGGCCTGCTGGCAAACAGCGCCCGCTTTCAACAGCAGGTCTGCGGCATCCCAGTGGGATCGCCATCCGGCCTGCGTCAACGGCGTGTAGCCGTTGCGTTCCTTCGCCTCTATGTTTGCCTTGTGCGCGACGAGAAAGGCGACGACATCGGCATGACCTTCTTCGGACGCAGCATGAAGCGGCGACATTTGGTAGAAGTTCTTTTCATCATTGATCAGCGCACCCTTCGATACGAGCAGTTCAACGACATCGAGATGCCCGCCATAGGCTGCCGCGTGCAACGCCGTCAGCCCGCCCTTGTTTCTGATCTCGATATCGGCACCTTTTTCGAGCAGAAGTGCGACGATATCCTTGTTTCCGGCAAGTGCCGCGATCAGCAGAGGCGGCTCTCCTGCCGCATCCGGCTCGGCGATATTCGCGCCCTGATCGATAAGCTGGCCGGCATGTTCGCGATTGCCGTCCTTTGCCGCATCGTGCAGAGGACCAGCCCAGGCGAGCGAGATCCCAAGCAAGACACCCAACGCAGATATTCCGACAACCCTCATCGCATGACCCTTGCCCCAAGGCATCCTCGCCGGATCGGAAGAATATTTTAAGATATCATGAATATATCTGGGGGAGCAAGAAGTACGGCGCTCAACCCGTCGAGGCTGCCTCGGACATTGAAATTTATAGAGCGCTTATTCCTACATTACGAATTTTTCATTATGCGGACAGTTCGCAGTAAGGTGCGGCATCCTATATCTTCATCCATCGACCGATCCGGCATTGGCCGGGACGAAGACAAGAAGAAGAGAAGGTGCCTAAAATGTTCAAGACTCCCTCCCTCAAAACGATGCTGAAGGCGTCCACTGTCGCAGGTCTCGCTGCCGCCGTGTTTGCAACCGGTGTGCCGCTTGAGATCACGCGCTCCTACGCCGAAGCTGTCAATGTTCAAGCTCCGTCGGTCCCGAGCTTTGCGAATGTCGTCGACGCCGTTTCACCGGCCGTCGTTTCCGTTCGCGTCGAATCCCGCATCAATCCGGCCTCCGACAGCACCGACGGCTTCGCGTTCGATTTCAACGGCCGCGGTTTCGACGATCTTCCCGACGACCACCCGCTGAAGCGCTTCTTCAGGCAGTTCGGCGAACAAGGCCCGAACGGTCCGCAGGGCGGTCCGAACAGAAGGTTTGGCCCACCGGATGGCAAGGGCCGCCTGCGCCCAGTCGCGCAGGGCTCCGGCTTCTTCATTTCCGAGGACGGCTATGTCGTCACCAACAATCACGTCGTTTCCGACGGCTCGGCCTTCGTTGCCGTCATGACCGATGGGACCGAGTTAGACGCCAAGCTGATCGGAAGGGACCCGCGCACGGACCTCGCAGTGCTCAAGGTTGACGGAAAGGGCCGCAAGTTCACCTATGTCAACTGGGCTGACGACAACAATGTCCGCGTCGGTGACTGGGTCGTGGCGGTCGGCAATCCGTTCGGTCTCGGCGGCACGGTAACGGCAGGCATCATTTCGGCCCGTGGCCGCGATATCGGCTCCGGTCCTTATGACGACTACCTGCAGGTGGACGCAGCCGTGAACCGCGGTAACTCCGGTGGTCCGACCTTCAACCTCAGTGGCCAGGTGGTCGGCATCAACACCGCGATCTTCTCGCCGTCGGGCGGCAGCGTCGGCATCGCCTTCGCGATCCCGGCTTCGACCGCCAAGGACGTCGTTGCCGACCTGATGAAGGACGGTACCGTTTCGCGCGGCTATCTCGGCGTACAGATCCAGCCGGTTACCAAGGACATCGCCGATTCGCTCGGCCTATCGGAAGCCAACGGCGCGCTGGTCGTCTCGGCTCAGGATGGAACGCCGGGCCAGAAGGCGGGCATGAAGGCAGGCGACGTCGTCACTGCCGTCAACGGCGAAACGGTCAAGGATGCCCGCGATCTGAGCCGCCGTATCGGCGCCATGCAGCCTGGCAGCAAGGTCGAAGTGTCGGTCTGGCGCGACGGCAAGGCTCAATCCCTCACCGTTGAACTCGGCACCTTGCCGATTGACCAGAAGGACGCTTCCAACGACGACAATGGTGGTCCGGCACCGCAGCCTGAGGCACCGGCATCCGAAAAGGCGCTTGCCGATCTCGGCCTGACGGTTGGCCCCTCCGATGACGGCAAGGGCTTGACGATCACCGGCATCGACGCGGATTCGGATGCTGCCGACAAGGGCATCAAGCAAGGCGAAAAGATCACCTCGGTGAACAACCAGCAGGTCTCGAACGCCGATGATGTCGTCAAGGTTCTGAACCAGGCGAAGAAGGACGGCCGCACCCGGGCTCTCTTCCAGATCCAGTCCCAGGAAGGCAGCCGCTTCGTTGCGCTGCCGATCAACGGCCAAGGCTGATCCTCCCACCTTGGCCTAAAAAGGGGAGCCGCGATCCGACCTCCGCGCGGCTCCCTTTCTCCATCTTTTCAAGGACGACGGCGATGACCCCACTGCGACAGGATGACGCTTTGAGCCTTGCCCAAACGCAACTGGCAGGTAATGTCGGCCGGATGAAGATTCTCATCATCGAAGACGATCTCGAAGCCGCGGCCTACCTCACGAAGGCCTTTCGCGAGGCGGGCATCATCGCCGATCATGCAAGCGACGGCGAAAGCGGGCTCTTCATGGGGTCCGAAAACAGCTACGACGTGATCGTCATCGACCGCATGCTGCCGCGCCGCGACGGGCTCTCCGTCATCAGCGAGTTGCGGCGCAAGGGCGTCCATACGCCGCTTCTCATTCTTTCCGCCCTGGGGCAGGTCGATGACCGCGTGACCGGCCTTCGCGCCGGCGGCGACGACTATCTGCCGAAGCCCTATGCGTTCAGCGAGCTTCTCGCCCGTGTCGAAGTGCTCGGCCGTCGCAAGGGGACGCCGGAGCAGGACGTGGTCTACCGCGTCGGCGACCTCGAACTCGATCGGCTTTCCCATGAAGTCCGGCGCGGCGGCAAGGAAATTCCGCTGCAGCCGGGCGAATTCCGCCTTCTCGAATATTTGATGAAGAATGCCGGGCAGGTCGTCACGCGCACCATGCTGCTCGAGCATGTCTGGGATTACCATTTCGATCCGCAGACGAACGTCATCGACGTGCATGTCTCGCGCCTGCGCTCGAAGATCGAGAAGGACTTCAGCCGGCCGCTGCTGAAGACGATCCGCGGTGCGGGATACATGATCAAGGACGAGGGATGAGCCGTTTTTGGGTTCTCTTCAAGTCCACCGCAGTCCGCCTTTCGGCCCTTTATATCCTGCTTTTCGCAATCTGCGCCGCAACGCTCGTCTTCTACGTGACGGCGATGTCGCAGCGGCTGCTCAGCGGGCAGATCCGCGAGGCCGTCCAGCAAGAAGTCGATGTGGTCAGGCGTGCGTATGATCTGGGGGGCATAAACGCGCTGCTGCGCGCGATGGAGCGCCGCACGCGTCAGCCGGGCGCCAATCTCTATGTCATCGCCGGCCCGTCGGGCGATATCCTTGCGGGCAACGTCGCCTCGGTGCAGCCGGGCGTCTTTGAGGAAACCGGTTGGACCTCCGTTCCCTTCTTCTATCAACGCTACGCCGACAGCGGGGTCGACCGCCGCCACATGGCGATCGCCAATATCTTTGTGCTCGACAACGGCCTGCGCATTCTCGTCGGCCGCGATCTCGGCGAGCCCGAGCGCTTCCGCGTGCTGGTGCGCCAGGCGCTGATGATCGCGCTTGCGATCATGGGCCTCGGCGCCATCATCATCTGGTTCGGTATCGGCCGCAACGCGCTGAAGCGGATCGATCGCATGTCCGCCGCAAGCAAGAAGATCATGGCGGGCGATCTCTCGCAGCGCCTGCCGGTCGGCGGTTCGGGCGACGAGTTCGACCGCCTGTCGGTTTCGCTGAACACGATGCTGGAGCGCATCGAAAAGCTGAACGAAGGCCTGCGGCAGGTTTCCGACAACATTGCCCACGACCTCAAGACGCCGCTGACGCGCCTGCGCAACAAGGCCGCTGATGCGATTGACACGGCCAATGAGGATCAGCGCCGCCTGGCTCTGGACGGGATCATTTCGGAATCCGATCAACTGATCCGAACCTTCGATGCGCTTTTGATGATCTCGCGCGTGGAAGCGGGTTCTGTCGCCGCGGAGATGTCGCCAATCGAGCTTTCGACGATTGTTGCCGACAGCGCCGAACTTTACGAGCCGGTTGCGGATGAGGCCGGACTGGTGCTGACATCCAGCATCGAACCCGGCATATCCATCCAAGGCAATCGCGAATTGATCGGCCAGGCGATCTTCAATCTGATCGACAACGCGATCAAATATTCCGGGGATGCCAAGGGCGGTGAAATCAGTCTGAAGCTGTTGCGCCGGCCCAACGGCATTTGCCTTTCGGTCGCCGACCACGGGCCGGGCATCCCCGCCGACAAGCGCGAGGATGTCATAAAGCGCTTCGCGCGGCTTGACGAGAGCCGGTCGAAGCCCGGCACGGGGCTTGGCCTTTCGCTGGTCGAGGCAGTGATGGAACTGCATGGCGGCACGCTGGAGCTTTCCGATACAGATCCGGATAAAGAAGACGGTCGTGGCCTTACCGTCAGCGTGATTTTCCCCGTCAAGCCTGCTTAGGGTTGGCCGCCCCGGATTGTGACCCTAGGTTAGGGGCTCGTATGGCAGCGCTTATTCCGGGCGCGGCGGCACCGGGAGGTGAAATGCTGACGAATTCGACACACAGCCTGAAGGACGTGGGTGGCGGTTTATTGCGACCACTGAACCAATCCGAGCTCAAGCTGGCGCTCGCCGACCTTCAGGATATCGGCAGACACGAACCGGCCGTCGCGGCACTGCTGAAGGCAGGTGGACCGCTATCCGACTTCATCGCTGCGGTACTGACGCTTTCGCCCTATCTTCGCGAGATTGCCAATATAGACAATGCGGTTCTCTCTGCTGCGATTTCATCGCCTGTCGAGCCGCAGATCGAAGTGCTGATCGCTGAGGCGCGCGACTGCTGGAAGCCCGAAGACGGGATTTCGCCTGCCGAATCTGCCGTCATGAGCCGGTTGCGTGCCATCAAGCGGAAAGTGGCGTTTCTTGTCGCTCTCGCCGATCTCGCCGGGCTCTTCGACGGGCGGCAGACGACGGCCTGGCTGAGCGCCCTGGCCGAAGCCTCGGTCAAGGCCGCGATCGACAATCTGCTGCTGTCTGCCCATGAGGCCGGCAAACTGCAATTGAAGGACGCCGAAAATCCGAGCGAAGGTTCCGGTCTGGTCGTGCTCGGGATGGGAAAGCTCGGCGCATCGGAACTGAACTATTCATCCGATATCGATCTTGTGGTTTTCTTCGACGAGCATGCCGGCATCGTGCCTGATCCGGATGATGCGATCGACATCTTTCCGCGGATGATGCGGCGGCTGGTGCGAATCCTTCAGGAGCGCACGGCCGACGGATATGTCTTCCGTACCGATCTGCGCCTACGTCCCGATCCCGGTTCGACCCCGCTTGCGATCCCGGTCGATGCCGCGATGATCTACTATGAAGGGCGCGGCCAGAATTGGGAGAGGGCAGCCTTCATCAAGGCGCGGCCCGTTGCCGGGGATATGAAGGCGGGAGAGGGGTTCGTGCGCGGGCTTGCGCCCTTCGTCTTCCGCAAATATCTGGACTATGCGGCGATCGCAGACATTCATTCGATCAAGCGGCAGATCCACGCGCACAAGGGTCACGGCGCAATTGCGGTCAAGGGGCACAATGTCAAGCTCGGCCGCGGCGGCATCCGCGAGATCGAATTCTTCGTGCAGACGCAACAGCTGATCGCCGGCGGGCGCATGCCGGCGCTGCGCAGCCGCGGCACGGAGGAGACGCTTGCCGAACTGACCAAGGCGAAATGGATCGATGCGGAAACCCGCGACGAACTGACAGAGGCCTACTGGTTTCTCCGTGATGTGGAACACCGCATCCAGATGGTGCGCGACGAGCAGACGCATTTGCTGCCGGAAACAGAGGCCGATCTGAAGCGCATCGCCTTCATGATGGGCTTTACGGATACGCCGAGTTTTGCTGAGCGGTTGGTGGAGGTGCTGCGGACCGTGGAGCGGCGCTATGCGCGGCTCTTCGAGCAGGAGACCAGGCTGTCGACCGATACCGGAAATCTGGTGTTCACGGGCCAGGCCGACGATCCGGATACGCTGGAGACGCTGAAGAAGCTCGGCTTCAAGCGCACGTCCGATATTTCCCGCATTATCCGCACTTGGCATTACGGCCGCTATCGCGCGACACAATCCGTCGAAGCGCGGGAGCGGCTGACGGAGCTCGCGCCGGAGCTGCTTCGCGTCTTCGGCGAAAGCAAGCGGGCTGACGAGGCGCTGCTGCGCTTCGACAGCTTCATTTCCGGCCTGCCGGCCGGTATTCAGCTTTTCTCCTTGCTCGGCAGCAATCCGGCGCTGCTTTCGCTGATCGTCAACATCATGTCCTCGGCGCCAAAGCTTGCCGAGGTGATCGCCGCCAAGCCGCACGTCTTCGACGGCATGCTCGATCCGGGACTGATGGCGGAGCTGCCGACGCGTGACTATCTCGGCGAACGTTTGAAGGCATCGCTGGCGCAGGCGGGCCACTACGAGGAGGTGCTGGACCGGCTGCGCATCTTTGCGGCCGAGCAGCGCTTCCTGATCGGCATCCGGCTCTTGACCGGCGCGATCAACGGGCTGATGGCAGCTCGCGCCTTCACCCATCTGGCCGACCTTGCGATCGAAGCCGCGCTCGATGCGGTCAGGCAGGAAATGCGGGCGGCACACGGCGATTTTCCCGGCGGCAAGGTCGCCATTGCCGGCATGGGCAAGCTTGGCAGCTTCGAGCTGACGGCGGGCTCCGACATCGATCTCATCCTGCTCTACGACTATGACGATGCCGCTTCCGAATCCGACGGCGGGAAGCCATTGGATGCCGTGCGTTACTTTACCCGCATGACGCAGCGTCTGATCGCGGCGTTCTCGGCGCCGACCGCCGAAGGCGTTCTCTACGAAGTTGACATGCGGCTTCGCCCCTCGGGAAACAAAGGCCCGGTCGCCACGCGCATCAGGTCTTTCGAGAAATACCAGCGCGACGAGGCTTGGACATGGGAGCATATGGCGCTTAGCCGCGCCCGTTTGATCTGTGGTGATCAAAGCCTGATGAGCGAGGCGGAACGGATCATCCGCGATGTTCTCTCAAAGAGACGCGATGCCGCAAAGGTGAGCCGCGACGTCGCTGAGATGCGCGAACTGATCGACAAGGAGAAAGCGCCGGACGGCATCTGGGATCTGAAACTTATTCCGGGCGGCGTAATCGATATCGAATTCATTGCGCAATATCTGGCGCTGATCGCGCCGGCGAGGAGCGTAACGGCGAAGATCGGCGGGATGAATACCGGCGAGGCGCTGAAGACGCTCGGGGCGAAGCTCCTGCCGGCGGCCGACCTCGACCTCTGCCTGGAGGCGTTCACGCTCTATACGGAGCTGTCGCAGCTGATCCGGCTTTGCATCGACGGGCCTTTCAATCCCGCCGAGGCGCCGTCCGGGCTGACCGAGCTGGTGTGCAGGGCAGGGGACTGCCCGGACGTCAAGACGCTTGAAGGCGAGATCAAACGGCTTTCGAAGGCTGTCCGGAAGATATTCCAGACGACGGTGAATTCCTAACGCGCTCCGTCCGGAATGCGGAACGAGACGACGGTGCCGATCGCCTCACGCGAACGGATACGCATCTTGCCGTCGTGAAGCGCCGTCAGCGAGCGGGAGATGGCGAGGCCGAGACCGGAACCGCCCTTGCTCTTGGCATATTGACTCTGAACCTGCTCGAAAGGTTGGCCAATCTTCGTGAGCGCTTCGTGCGGGATGCCGATCCCGGTATCGGCGATCGTGACGATGACGCCTGCCGCATCGCGGCGGGTGCGGAGCGCGATACGGCCGCCGTCGTTGGTGAACTTCACCGCATTGGAGAGAAGGTTGAGGAGGATCTGCTTCATGGCGCGGCGGTCTGCCGTCAGCGTCATGCCATCACAAACGCGCTGCTCGATGACGATGTTCTTCTGGGCGGCCGGAATGGCGGTGAAGCGCAGGCTTTCCTCGATCAGCGGCGCAAGATCGATCTTCTCGCGGTGCAGTTTCATGTGCCCTGCCTCGATCTTCGACATATCCAGGATATCGTTGATGACGTTGAGCAGGTGCTTGCCGCTGTCATGGATGTCGCGGGCATATTCGTCGTATTTCAGCGAACCGAGCGGGCCGAACATCTGGTTCTGCAGAATTTCGGAGAAGCCGAGGATGGCGTTGAGCGGCGTGCGCAGCTCATGCGACATGTTGGCAAGGAATTCCGACTTCGCCTTGTTCGCCGCTTCCGCGCGTTCCTTCTCGGCCTGGTAGTTGGCGTTTGCGACCGAAAGAGCAGCTTTCTGACTTTCGAGCGTCTGACGCGATGCCTTGAGGTCGCCGATGGTCGCGATGAGACGCCGCTCGGATTCGCGCAGGCGCTCCTGGTTGCGCTTCAGAAGCGTAATGTCGGTGCCGACCGAAACCATGCCGCCGTCGCGGGTGCGGCGTTCGTTGATCTGCAGCCAGCGCTCGTCGGCAAGCTGGACCTCGGTCGTGCGCGAATGGCCGGCGCCATCGGCATCCGCCATGCGGCGCTCGATGACCGGCCGGGCGGCTGCGGCGTTGACCACGCTGCGCTCGGTGCCTGGAACGAGGACGCTGTCTGGGAGCCCGTAGGCCTGCTGGAAGTGGGCGTTGCACATCACCAGGCGGTCATTCTTGTCCCAGAGAACGAAGGCTTCCGACGTGCATTCGATCGCGTCCGCAAGGCGCTGGTCGGCCTCGGCGTAACGCTGCGCGAGGCGATGCTGCTCGGTCACGTCCATCGCGATGCCGATCATGTGGACGCGGCCGGAATTGCTGCGGATCATCTGGGCGCGGGCGCGCATCCACACATAGTGGCCGCCGGCATGGCGCATGCGGAAGATCTGGTCGACCTGGCCGGAACTGCCCTTGGCGATCGAGCGCGCGATTTCGTGCAGCCCACCGTCTTCCGGATGCATCAGCCGCGCCGCGTCGCCGAAGGAAATCGATCTGTCGGAAGCCGGCAGGCCGAGCATGCCGTACATCGAACGCGACCAGAAGAATTCGCGGCTGTCGAAATCGAAATCCCAAAGCCCGCAGCGGCCGCGCGAAAGTGCTGTCTCGACGCGTTGGTTCGATTCGACGAAGATCTCGTCGGCGTCCCGGGCGCGCTTGACCTGCATGTAGTAGGCGTAAAGGATTACCAGCAAGATCGAAGAAATGCCGGCAAACAGCGTCACGTTGAGTGTCAGCTCTTCGCGCCAGAGCCTGCCGATCTCGTCCAGCGAGGTTGCTGCGATGATATAGCCGCCGGTGCTGCCGACCAGGGTGATTTCGGCGTAATGCGGATTGCCGCTGATCGTCGTTTCAATGACGCCGGCCCGATCCCCGAAGCGGCGGATGGCGGAAACCTCGGGAAAGAAATCGCCGGCATTCGATCCGACATAGGCAAGGCCCGCGGTGGATGCGGCGAAGACTTTGCCGCTCGTCTGCACGAGCAGAATGAAGGAGCCGCTGCCGAGACGGTCCTGTGGCAGGAATTTCGCAAGTTTTGCTTGGGCTTCGGCGGCTCTGCCGTTGTCGAAGAGATCGCTGGAATCGGCAAATACGGCCGCGGCGGTCGCCGCCGAAAGTGCGGTCGCATGCCGGGCGGCTGCGCCCATGCGGGTATATTCCGACATCATCCCGAAAAGATGCGAGGCTGCGACGACGGCAAGGAAGGCTACGATCAGTGCCGGGATGGCGCGCTTTAGGATGATTTCGGTGTGCGGAAGGCGGTTTGCTATCGGCTTGGAGATCGCCGCGGTGCGGTTGGAGGCATTGCCGTGCCAGGCACGAAGCCCCTCAAAATCAACACGCAGCCGCCCTCCGGCCGCAGTTGCCCGCCGCACGTTCATCATCACCAGCCTTGATCCCTCGTGTGATTCGCAGCGCCGCTCGCTCGAACCTCACTCAATGAATCATTACTGATTCGCCGTGTCCAGAGGGAAAGGTAAAAATCTGTTAACTATCTATAAGTGCTGTTTTTTTGCCGAGACGTTTCGAAGCGCCGCAGGCTCGCGCGGCGCCTGTGGCGAGCAAATCACCCCTTCAGCGTGCGCTCGACGATGTCGCGAACGTCCGTCGAAAGGGCGGGTGCGTGTTCGATCTCCGTCAGAGCAGCGCGGGCCAAACCGGCGCGCACCGGCTCCAGCGACCGCCATGAACGCATGGATGTCAGGATGCGGGCAGCAAGCTGCGGATTACGCTGGTCGATATCGAGGATCTCGCGCGCCAGGAAGCGATAGCCTTCGCCATCGGCCCGGCCGAAGCCGGTGGGATTGGTGAAGGCAAACGTGCCGACAAGCGCGCGAACGCGGTTCGGATTGGTGCGCTTGAAGAGCGGACTTTCCATCAGCTTGCGGACCCGGTCGAGCGCGCTGGGGCCAGGGATGGTTGCCTGCACGGAAAACCACTTGTCGATGACGAGGGCGTTCTCCGCAAAGTGGTCCCGGAATGTTGAAAGAGCGGCGATCGCTTCACCGCTTTCGGGAAAGCGGTGAGCCAGGACCGTCAGCGCGTGCAGCCTCTCGGTCATGTTGTTGGCGGCGTCGAACGCAGCCTTGGCGCGTGCTGGGCCATTCTCCACATAGGAAAGGTAGGTCAGCGCGGCATTACGGAGCGCCCGGCGGCCGGCGCTCTTTGCGTCAGGGCTGAAGTCGCCCGGCGTGGTCATTTTCTCGAAGAGACCGGTAAAGATTGCGATTCCACGATCTGCAATCTGCTTCATGACGGCCTGGCGCCCGGCATGGATCGCATCCGGATCGTTGTTGCTGCCGAGTTCGCGGGAGATGTCGGATTCGCTCGGCAGGGCGAGCGCCTGGGCGCGGAAGGCGGGCTCAAGGCTCTCGTCGGCGGCGGCATGAAGCAGTGCATCGATGGAGGTCTGTTCGCAGGCAATCGCTTTGCCTTCACGCGCATCGCGCGCAGCCTTCAGCAGGTTCGGCAATGCCAGATCGGTCAGCGCCTGCCAGCGAGCGAAATGGTCCGTCTCGTGACGGGCGAGCAGCGCGAGGTCGGCGGGGCTTTGGTCGAGATGCAGGTTGATCGGCGCCGAAAAGCTGCGGTTGATCGAAACGACTGGCCGCGATCCGATGCCGTGGAGAACAGCAGTCTGCGTTCTGCCGATGAGATGCAGCACCTCTCCGGTATATTCGGCTCCTTCGACGGAGGCCGGCTCGATCTTGCCGCCGTTTTCGCCGAAGAGGGCGAGGCTGAGCGGGATATGCATCGGCTTCTTGTCGGTTTGGCCCGGCGTCGCCGGAACCATCTGCTCCAGAGACAGGCTGAAGGTCTTGGCGGTCGCATCGTAGCTGCCGGAGGCGGTGACGAGCGGCGTGCCGGCCTGGTGGTACCAAAGCGAGAACTGCGCAAGGTCGCGGCCGCTCGCATCCTCGAAGCACTTGACGAAATCCTCGATCGTGACCGCCTGGCCGTCATGGCGATCGAAATAGACGTCCATGCCCTTTTTGAAAGTCTCCTTGCCGAGCAGGGTGGCGATCATGCGGGTGACTTCGCTGCCCTTCTCGTAGACCGTTGTCGTATAGAAGTTATTGATTTCCCGATACTTCGTCGGACGAACCGGGTGGGCGAGAGGGCCGGCGTCTTCCGGAAACTGCTCCGACTTCAGATGCCGGACCTCGGCAATGCGCTTGACCGGACGCGAGCGCTGATCGGACGAGAATTCATGGTCGCGATAGACGGTCAGGCCTTCCTTGAGGCAGAGCTGGAACCAGTCGCGGCAGGTAATGCGGTTGCCGGTCCAGTTGTGGAAATATTCATGCGCGATGATCGCTTCGATATTGGCGTAGTCGGCATCGGTTGCGGTTTGCGGATCGGCGAGAACATATTTGTCGTTGAAGATATTGAGGCCCTTGTTCTCCATCGCCCCCATGTTGAAGTCGGAAACGGCGACGATCATGAAGATATCGAGATCGTATTCGCGTCCGAAGGCCTCCTCGTCCCACTTCATGGAGCGCTTCAGGGCGTCCATGGCATAGGCTGCACGAGGCTCCTTGCCGTGCTCGACGTAGATCTTCAGGGCGACCTCCCGGCCGGACATCGTCGTGAACGTGTCCTCGATGACGCCGAGATCGCCGGCGACGAGCGCGAAGAGATAGCTCGGCTTCGGATGCGGATCGAACCAGGCCGCGAAATGCTTGCCTTCGCCATAGCCGGCGCCGCCGAGGAAGTTGCCGTTGGAAAGCAGAAGCGGATTGGCGGCCTTGTCGGCGATGATGTTGACAGTATAGGGCGCCAGAACATCCGGACGGTCTGGGAAATAGGTGATGCGGCGGAAGCCCTCGGCCTCGCATTGGGTGCAGTAGATACCGCCGGTGCGGTAGAGGCCCATCAGCTGGGTATTGGCTTGCGGATTTATGATCGTTGAGATCGTCAGTTCGAAGGGGTCGGCTGCGGGAAGGTTGTAGACGGCCAGGCTATCGGCTGTCGCCGTATATTGCTCCGGCGGCATTTCCATCTGGTCGAAGAGCAGAGCGGAAAGTGAAAGCTCGTCGCCGTCGAGAACAAGCGGCGCCTTCGGGTCGGCACCTTCGCGGCGATGGAAGATCAATCGCGCTTCGACTTTTGTTTCTGTGGGATCAAGGTCGAAGGTCAGGTCCACGCGTTCCAGAACGAAATCGGTGGGGCGGTAGTCTGCCAGATTGATGACCTGGCCCGTGTCTGTACGCATAGTGTTCCCTGAAGACCTTTATCGATATGGGCTGGGACAGACGCGAATGCTCTGCCGTAGGTTTTGCAGCATCATCACATTAAAGTCTGAACTAAACTTAAAGCGAAATGGAGGGAGTGCAAGTTTGATTGCCGCAATTGGCGGAGATGCTTAGATGACAAGCGGACGAGCGTGCACTATCTGAGATTGAGCGCGGCCCTTATGGCAGCATCGTCTTCTGTCCGCTGGACGACGACGCCGTGCCACCCGAGACCGTCATAATCTTCGTATCCCAAGGTCTTGGCAAATGCGACGATCGATCCGTTGTTGTCGTAGTAGCTGCCGCGGGATTGGCCTGTCTGATTTTGCAGTGCGAAGTGGGTGAAGAGAAGCGCCGGATTGCTTGCGGCGATGATCCTGCTTGCGCCATCGAGTAGCATGACGGTCGTCTTTTCCGCGACCTGCGGCGGCAGGTTGGCCTCTTTGTCGACGATCGCCTGTCCCTGGTTCTGCCAGTCGAAATAGACGCCGAGCGTCCCGACGATCGCCCCGTCGACTTTGCCGCCTTCGCGGACGCCGGTGGCATAGACAAGCGCGGTCCGGCCGTCGTGCAGCGGGCTGGGGCGGACCTCGTCGACGATGTAGTCGTCGCCGCACTTGCAATGCGCCGCCGCCTGGAACCAGGCGTCGCCGGCAAGCGAACGGTTGGTGACTTTGCGCTGGAACTCGGGATTTGCCGAGGCGACGATACGCCCGGAAAGATCGGTCAGCACGAGGTCCAGATAGACCGTGTAGAATCGGTTTATCACGCCGAGCCGCTCGGACGCAAAGCTTGCCTTGTCGCTGCCCGGCTCCTGCAGGGCCTGCCACAATGCGGTATCGGTTGCCCACCATCGCACGTCAGCCGTCCGTTCGAAGAGGTTGCGCACGATAAGCTGGACGAGGGTTTGCGCAAGGTCCGTCAACCTCACGCCTTCCATCTCGTTCACCAGCGATTCCGCCGTCGTCCGCGACAGCCCGATGCGGCCAAGGACGTTGCTCTCGAATTTTCCCGCGATATCGCTTGCAACCTGCGCCAGACGCTGTACCTCGTTGGCAACGACGGCAAAGCCCTTGCCGGTCTCGCCCGCGCGAGCGGCCTCGATCAGTGCGTTGATCGCCAGCAGCTTGATCTGCTTCACCACATGCGTGTTGGCTAAACTGAAATGCTCAAGATCGGTACCGATCCCTTCCGTCACAATGCGCATGGAACGCGGCGTTGCGGTCTGCTGTGTCTGATCGCTTGTCTTAAGCGGCATCATGGAGATGATCCTGGCAACAATTGAAGTGGCGGTTATGAAAGTGACGCTTGCGATACTGCTGAAATCAATGCGAGTTTATGGTTTTCAAAAGATTAAGAGTTGAAATGTTCGACCAAACATTTTTGGGCACATCTCTTTTGTGCTGATTTTTTGTGCAGCCATGCGCCGTAATGCGAGGGAACTGAATGCGCCGGCGCCTTTTTTTCACTTTTGGCCTGTTCTTCGAGCGCAGCGCCTGCCACAGTCATGTTGCGTCGAGTCTGACGTATTTCCCCGCTTCAAATTACTGGCGCACGAGTTTCTGACATGCAGTCGGCTTTCGAAAACCCGATGAGAGGTATCCTGATGAAGGTCTCATCGGTGGTGGTCTTTCTCGGCATGCAGACCTTCATCAAGCTCGCCGGTTCCGATGTCGCGCCGGGGCAGGTGACCTTCTATCGCTCCTTCTTCGCGCTCTTCCCGATCATGGGTTATCTTGCTTATCGCGGACAGTTGCGGGCGGCCTTCCGTACGGCAAATCCGATTGGCCATCTAAAGCGGGGCACGATCGGCATCCTTTCCATGGGCTTCGGGTTTTACGGCCTACTGCATCTGCCGTTGCCGGAGGCGATTGCGCTCGGCTATGCGACACCATTGATCGCGGTCATTTTCGCGGCAGTCTTCCTTGGGGAGACGGTCAGAATATACCGTTGGAGTGCGGTTTTCTTCGGTATAATTGGCGTTGCCATCGTCTCGTGGCCCAAGCTTACGCTTTTCAGGCAGGGCGGCATGGAGGCAGAACAGGGGGTCGGGGCGTTGTGCGTCCTGATGTCCGCCGTGCTTGCCGGCATGGCGATGATCCAGGTCCGCAAGCTCGTCGAAGAGGAAAGGACGGCGACGATCGTTCTCTATTTCTCGATGATCGCATCGCTCTTCTCGCTCGCGACGCTGCCGTTCGGCTGGGCCTCGCTCGATCTCGACACGATGTTTCTGCTGGTCTGCGCAGGCTTTTGCGGCGGCGTCGGGCAAATTCTTCTGACGGAGAGCTACCGTCACGCTGATGTGTCGACAGTGGCGCCGTTCGAATACACGTCGATCCTGCTTGGCGGCATTGTCGCCTATTTCGTGTTTGGCGATGTCCCGGGCGTCCATATGATGGTCGGAACGGCGATCGTCATCGCAGCCGGCATATTCATCATCTACCGCGAGCATCAACTCGGGTTGGAACGCCGCAAAGCCCGGAAAGCCGGCACGCCGCAGCCCTGATCGGATCAAGGCAGAAATCCGCCTGCCGATCGTCCAACCCGGCCGGGAATGCACTGGCGAAATTTAAGGATACCAATCGGCCCCCAAATGTGGTTTCTAAATATGACGAAACTTCATTTATTCAAAGCCTTGCATGTCTGATTGGCCGCTGATGCCGGATCCTGGTCCCCGTGCTTAGCTGCTCCGAACGCTGGCTTGCGAGCGGGACGCCCATGAAATTTACGGCAGAAGAACTGGCGCGGCACCCTGATTTTCTGCTCAGCATCCGTCATCTGGCCGGGACTTTGCGCGGCATGTTCCAAGCCGGTCCGCGCCTTGCGCGTCTGCTCACCTCCCACCAGCGCTGGCTCCTCACCCAGACGGCCTATGCGCTCGCCATGCAGTACGATCCTGGCGATCCCTCTTCGGGGCTTTCCGCAGTTTCGCTGACGACGCTGATAACACGACACAAGGTCGCGAGCCGCAACACGGTTTTGAACTTCATCGAAGAGCTCTTCACCTATCGCTTCATCACCCATGCGCCGGGCGAAGAGCGCCGCCGTCCGCGTCATTTCGAACCGGCCGAAGTCAGCAATCAGGCAATGTACGGCTGGCTCCTCGCCAATCTCGCCGCTCTCGACATGTTGGACCACGGCGATCGCGCCGGCTGCCTGCAGGCGCATCCGGAGCTCCTTCGGATTGCCCAGCCGCTGGTTGCCCGCCGCTGCCTCGAAGATACGGCCTGGCGGGAGCCGCCGCAGCCCATTGCGCTCTTTCTTTGGACGGAAGCGGGCGGTCTGGTAGTGGACTATCTCATGGCTCGAATTGACCTTAACGGTGCCGACACCGAAAGGTTCGACGTCGGCCGCGTCGAAACGCGCAATCTGGCCGGCGATTTCATGATGTCGCGAACGCACCTCCAGCGCCTCTTTGCAAAGGCGGTGCAACAAGGCTGCGTTGGCTGGTACGACGAGCCCAGGAAGACGCAGTTATGGGTGTCGCGCGATTTCGTCAGGGAATATTGCAGCTGGCAGGCCGTTAAGTTTGCCTATGTCGAGGACGCCTTTCACGTTGCCCGGGCAAAACTGGAGTGCGTGCCGGCCAAAGTGCTGGCGCAAGCTTAAAGCGCGATCGCCGCGATTTCTTTGACCAGCGAATCCGGCTTGGCGGTGGAAAGCTCGCGCTGATACTCCTTCGCGGCGCAGACGGCAGCGCGGATATGCTCGATCGTGTCGATATTGCTCAGAAGCGAAACGAGAACTGCAGACATCAAAAAGACTCCGATCGCGCGCCCGATGCCGGGCCGCGCGCTCATCTCAGTATTCCTGGAAATCCACGAAGATTGCGGAGGGCCGCGCCGTGCGGCCGCCGATACCGGTCCCGCGGGCGATCATCTGCTCGTTGGTCGCAAAGCCCAAGCGGCTGTAGCCTTGCGTGGTGCGAGCCGGATCACTTGCCAGGCGGAGGGTTTCAAACCCGCAGTGTATAGGACGAAAACTTGCCTTCATTGCCTTGGTTCCTGTCAGATTCCTCCCAAGACAAGACTATATATTGCAGTGCAGCATCGATTCTGCAATGCGCCAAAATAGGATACAGCCATGCGGGAAATGCATGGGTTGTTTCATAAAAACTTAATGTTTGTCTATTTTCTAATCAGGTCGAGCGACTTAAGGCGTGCCTGAAACGCCAGGAGATCACTCCAAGCCAGCCGCTTGTTGATCGGCGCGGTCAGGAGATCCTGCGGGTGTAGCGTCGCGATTGCCGGTATCGTCAGCGGCCCGGCACCGATCTCTTTCCACTGCCCGCGCAGGCCGTGAATGGTGTCGTTCTCGCCGAAGAAGAAGCGGGCGGCGAAATTGCCGAACAGCAGGATTACCTTCGGTTCGGCAAGCGCGATCTGGCGTTCGATGAAGGGACGGCAGATTTCCATCTCGGCGACAGAGGCGACACGGTTGCCTGGCGGGCGCCAGGGAATGACCTGCGTCAGAAGAATGCCGTCGCGATCGAGCCCAATGGCCGCCAGCATCCTGTTGAGAAGTTCTCCCCCGCGCCCGGCAAAAGGCGTGCCCTCGCGGTCGTCGTCGGCGCCAGGTGCCGACCCGATCACCATAATGCCGCTTGCAGCGTTGCCCGTCGCAAAGATCGTCGAACGCGCACTGTGCTTGAGATTGCAGCCGTTGAAGGCCTCGATCGCGGTCTTGAGCTCTCCGAGCGATCGCGCACTCTCGGCCGCAAAGCGCGCGTGCTGCACGGCTTCGCCATCAGGAATGGCAGGCTGCGGCCGAGGGGCTGCGCGCTCAGCCGGCGCTGCGGCTTGACGTTGCGCCGCCGCTGGCCGCTCGGGCTGGGTCGGGCTTTGCGGGGGAGCGGCGGCGTTGCGCCGCGCCACCTTCATCGCCTCGAACTCGGCGAAGCGATCGACTGCTTCCTCCTCCAGCAGCCATTCGACGCCGGCTTCTGCATGGAAATGCAGAAGCGCGGCAAGCTCGGCCGGGGAAAGTTCGTTGACGGAGACCATACGGCGACCTTAGCGAAGTGGCAGCAGCAATGAAAGGGCGGGTGCCGTGCTCTGCGGCTATTGCACAGTCCATTGCGCGATGTCGTCGCGTTCGCCGATCAGGGCAAGCCCGTGGGCAATGGAGAGAAGCTCGCCGCCGGTCTCGATCTTGCCGGCGTCGAAGCGTTCGGTGAAGATGCGGCGGACGGCAGGCACGAAGGATGTGCCGCCGGTCAGGAAGACCTTGTCGATGTCGCCGGGCTTGGTTTCTGTCTTCTCCAGAACGTCGTTGAGCGTGCCTTCGATACGAGCCAGATCCTCCGCGATCCAGCTTTCGAAGTCCTTCCGGCGAATGATGCGATGGCCGCCGCGGCCGAGCGGGCCGAAATCGAATGGTGCTTCGTCTGCCGAAGACAGTGCCATCTTGGTGGCGGAGATCGCCTGATAGAGCGGATAGCCCTCGTCGTGATCGACGAGATCGATAAAGGTCTCGAGCTTCTCCGGCTCGAGCGCCGTGCGGACCAGTTTCTTCAGATCCTCGAATTCGCGCGAGGTCTTGAAGATCGAAAGCTGGTTCCAGCGGCCGAAGCTCGAATAATAGTTCGACGGCACCTCAAGAATCTTGTCGAAGCTCTTGAAATGACTCCCCTTGCCGATCTGCGGCGCGACGATGTTGTCGATCATCCGGTAGTCGAAATGATCGCCCGCGACGCCGACGCCCGAATGGCCGACCGGCGTTGCCGTCAGCTTGCCGGCAACGGTTTCGAAGCGGATCAGCGAATAGTCCGTCGTGCCGCCACCGAAATCGGCAACGAGCACCGTCGCGTCCGACTTCAGGTTCTGCGCGAAGTAGAAGGCGGCGGCAACCGGTTCGTAGACGTAGTGGATTTCGCGAAAGCCGAAGCGCAAGAGCGCTTTGTTGTAGCGTTCGGTTGCAAGCGCCGGATCGGGATTGGCGCCGGCAAAGTGCACCGGCCGCCCTGTGACGATGCGCGTCACATCCGTCGACCAGTTTTCGCCCGCATAGGCGCGCAGCCGCCGGATGAAGACCTCCATCAGGTCTTCGAAGCTGTGGCGCTTGGCAAAGATCAGCGTGCCCTGGAAGAGGGCGCTTGCCGCAAAGGTCTTGATCGACTGGAGGAAGCGGCAATCGCCGGGATTGTCGATGAACTGGCGGATCGCCGCATGCCCGGCCTCGACCTTCAGGGCCGATGTGCCGAGCTGCGGATCCTTCATGAAGGAAAGCGCCGTGCGCATGCTGTCGGCCGTGCCTTGCGCGCTGGTGAACGCCATAGAATGCGTCGTCCCGCCATGGGCCGTGGCGAGAACCGTATTCGTCGTGCCGAAGTCGAAACCCAGCGCCTGAGCCATGCCCGCACCTCTTCATGCCGATTGTGATTGAGACCGGAGCCTTGCTCCGCATGAAGGACGCGCGCGCGCCCAAAATTTAGGAGGGCGCGTGATGCCATAGAGGGGCGACACATTCAAGAGGGAAGGCGAGGGGCGTCGTGCCAATCTAGTGGTGGGCCCCTCATCCGCCTGCCGGCACCTTCTTCCCGTAAACGCGGCGAAGGGGGATATGCCGCGCTGGCTTGCCCACTTCTCCAACGTCGAGTGAGGCGTGTCCTCATCTCCCCGCAGGCGGGGAGAGGGTTAGGGTGAGAGGCAATGCGCGAAAGCCCGACCGAAAGATCACTCCGCCGCGATCGCCGTCGGCCCCTCTTCGTCCGGCATCGCTTCCTTTCGCTGCCAAAACCTCTGAAGCCAGCTGTTCAGGCGGCCCATCTCGATGAAGATAACGGGTGTGATGAAGAGCGTCAGAGCCTGGGAAACAATGAGGCCGCCGACGACGGCGACACCCAAAGGCTGGCGCAGCTCGGAGCTGGCACCGGTGCCGAGTGCGATCGGAAGAGCGCCGAGAAGCGCACAGAAGGTCGTCATCATGATCGGCCGGAAGCGCCGCACGCAGGCCTCGTGAATGGCCTCCATAGGCGACATCGATGTGGAGCGCAGGTTCTCCAGCGCCACGTCGATCATCATGATCGCGTTCTTCTTCACGATGCCGATCAGCATCAGGAGGCCGATGAGCGCGATGATCGAGAGGTCGAAACCCATCACCTTCAGAGCCAGCAGTGCGCCCAGAGCGGCGGCCGGAAGGCCGGACAGAATGGTGAGCGGGTGGATGAAGCTCTCGTAGAGAACGCCGAGGACCACATAGATCGTCAGCACCGCGGCGAGGATCAGAAGCGGCGTGTTGCCTTGCGACTGCTCGAAGATCTGCGCCGTACCGCCATAGAACGTGAAGACGTCCGCCGGCATGTTGATGTCCTTCTTGATCTGGTCGATCGCGGCTGTTGCGTCACCCAGCGCCTCATCGGCAGGCAGGTTGAACGAAACCGTCGTCGAGACGAGCTGACCTGTCTGGTTGATCGTCACCGGCCCGGTGTTTCGCTCGACCCTCGCGAAATTCGACAACGGGACAAGCGTGCCGTTGGTTGAGGCGACCCGGATATCCTGAAGCTTCTGATCGTCCCAGGGCTTGTTGGTATCGTATTCGACGATGACGTCGTAGCTGTCGCCGGTGGATTGGATTTGCGCTGCCGTATAACCGCTGAACGATTCCTGCAGGGTCGTGCGCAGCTGGCTGTTGTCGATGCCGAAGGCGGCTGCCTTTTCGGAATCGACGACGATATTGGCCTGTAGCGCGTTGTTCTGCGCATCGGTTGTCACGTCGGTGAAGCGCGGATCGCCGCGCATTGCCTGCTGGATATTATTGGCCCAGAGATTGGTCTGGTCGGCGCTGAGTGCCTGAACGACCAGCTGATACTGGCTTGCGGTCTGACGGCCGCCGAAGCGCAGGCTCTGCTGCGGCGTGATGAAGGCTTGCAGGCCGGGCACCTTGCCGATGCTGGCCCGCAATTCGCGCAAGGTCTGGTCAAGCGGCGGACGCTGCTCCTTGTCCTTCAGCTCGACATACATCGTGCCATTGTTGAGCGGGCTCCGCGCGTTGCCGCCGACGATCGACATGACGTGATTGACCGCCGGATTCTGTTTCACGATCGCTGCGGCCTGGTTCTGCAAGGCTACCATCGCCGGATAGGAGATGTCCTGGCGTGCCCTTGTGGAGATGTTCAGCCGGCCGATGTCCTCGGTCGGGAAGAAGCTGGAGGGCAGCGTCATGAACAGATAGGCGTTCAAGCCGACCGAAGCGAGGAACAGGCCAAGGATCGCAGGCCGGTGGCCGAGGCACCAGCCGACCGCCCGATCGTAACCTCTGAGCGTGCGTTCAAAGCCCGCATCGAACCAACGGACGAAGAGGGGCGGGGTGCCCTTACCGCTTGAAAGCCGCGAGCCGAGCATCGGCGTTACCGTCAGCGAGACGATGGCGGATGCGACGATCGCCATTGCGACGACCATGCCGAATTCGTTGAAGATGCGGCCGACGACCCCGCCCATCAACAGGATCGGGATGAAGACCGCAATCAGCGACACCGACATCGAAATGATCGTGTAGCTGACCTCGCCGGCGCCCTTGATCGCCGCATCGAGGACCGGCATTCCCTCTTCGACATGCCTAAGAATGTTCTCCAGCATCACGATCGCATCGTCCACCACGAGGCCGACTGCGAGCGTCAATCCGAGCAGCGAGATGTTATCGACGCTGTAGCCGAGTACGTACATCATGCCGAAGGTCGAGATCAGCGAGAGCGGAACGGCAAGGCCCGGAATGATCGTTGCGGTCAGATGGCCGGTGAAGAGGTAGATAACGAGCACAACGAGGCCGATCGTCAGCAGCAGGGTGAACTTTACATCGGAAATCGCGTCGCGGATCGGCTTGGCGGAATCGTTCATGACCTTGGTGGTGACTGACGACGGGATCTCGGCATGCAGCGTCGGCAGCTTGGCGTTGATCGCATCGACGACCTCAACCGTGTTCGCATCCGGCTGGCGCTGGATGGCGAGGATGATGCTGCGGTTCCCGTCGTACCAGCTGCCGGTATTCTGGTTCTCGACGCTGTCTTCCACCTTGGCGATGTCGCCGAGATGAATCGGCGCCCCGTTCGGGTTTGCGATCACCAGCGAGCGGAATTCCGCTGCGTTGGTGCGTTGCGTGTCGGCGTTGATCGTCATGCTCTGCGCGTCGTTCTGCAGCGTGCCGACCGGCACCTGGCTATTGGCGGCGCTGATTGCCTGGTTGACGGTATCGATGCCGATGTTGCGGGCAAGCAGCTTGTTGGGATCGACCTCGACGCGGACGGCATAAGTCTGTGCGCCGAACACGGTCACTTCGGCCACGCCGGGCAGGGTGGAGAGCGACGGCGAGATGATGTCTTCGGCGATGGCGTCGAGCTTGCTGCGCGGCATCGTATCGCTCTGCACCGCAAGCAGCATCACCGGCGCGTCGGCCGGGTTCGTCTTGCGGTAGCTCGGCGGCGTGGTCATGTTGTCCGGCAACTGCCGGGTCGCATGCGAGATTGCGGCCTGCACGTCGGCCGCGGCCGCATCGATGTTGCGGTCGAGGTCAAACTGCAGAATGATGCTGGTATTGCCGAGCGAATTGGTCGCGCTGATTTCGCTGATGCCGGGGATGGTCTGGAACTGCTTGATCAGCGGCGTTGCGACCGAAGTCGCCATGGTCTGCGGCGAGGCGCCGGTGAGCGCGGCCGAGACGTTGATCGTCGGGAAGTCGACCTGCGGCAAGGCCGCGACTGGCACGAGCCGGTAACCTGCAAGACCTGCAAGGATCACGCCGATGGCGAGAAGGGTCGTCGCAACCGGCCGGCGGATGCAGAAATTCGGGATCATTGTTTTGCCTCCGCCGCCAGGGTTCCGGTCTGGTGAGCCGGCTGGTCGGCGGAGGCGACGTTCAGCGCCTTGTCATCGAATTGCTCGTTGACATGCTGCTGGTCGGCAAGCTGCGCCTGTCCCTCGATGACGACGTGATCGCCTTCCGAGAGCCCGGCGGAAACGGCGGTGAAACCGCCGTTCTCGCGGGCGACGGTGACGGGCGTCATCTGCACCTTTTCATCCTTCACGACATAAGAAAAGAACCCGTTGGCGCCGGGGCTGACGGCGACGGTCGGTACGACGACCTGCTGTTCTTTATTGTTGAAGTGAACGACGAGATTGACGGATTGCCCGGGCCAGAGCGCGCCGGTCGCGTTTTCGAAGCGCGCCTTCGCGAGGATCGTGCCGGAAGCAGTGTCGACCGTATTGTCATAGAAGCTGATCGTCCCGCGGCGCACGCTACCCTTCGTCGAATCCGGTGTGGTCGTGACCTCGACGGGTCCGGTGGCGAGCGATTGCTTCAACTGGCGCAGATCGCGTTCCTGCAGATGGAACTTCACATAGATCGGATCATATTGGGCAATCGTCACGATCGCCGTTCCGGCACCGACGAAAGCTCCAGGGCTGACCGCGATGTCGCCAAGGCGGCCGTCGAAAGGCGCGCGGATTTGCGTGTGTTCGAGCAGAACCTGATCGGAGGCGAGCGAGGCCTTGTCGGCCTCGACGGTGGCGGCAGCCGTGTCGCGAGCGGCCTTGGCCTGGTCGTAGCTCTGCTGCGTGCCGGCCTTTTGCGCCAGGAGATCGGCTGCGCGTGTGAGAGCTGTTTCGGCTTCCAAGAGCGTCGCTGTGTCTCGGATGATCGTCGCTTTGTCCTTGTCGACGGCGGCTTGCGCCGGCCGGTCGTCGAGCTTGACGATCAGGTCGCCTTGCTTGACCGTGGCGCCGTCGGTCGCGACGATCGAAGTGACAAGGCCCTGTTCCTGCGCGGCGATCGTGGTGGTGTTTTCAGCTTCCGCCCACCCCGAGGCCGTGACGTCTCGCGGCAGCACTGTCTTCACGGCGGCGACCGTTTTCACGAGCGTCGGGCCGCTGCCTCCCCGCCGGTTATGCTGCCCGCCGCCTTGCTGGCCCGCTTGCGCGTTGCCGCCTTGTTGCGCAGGCGCCCTGACCAACTGCGAGACGTAGGGAAGCTGGTCGACGAAGGGAATCCTGTTTCCGAATTGCCAAATGCTGACGGCAGTAACTGCAATAATGGCGAAGGTGATCCAAAATTTCTTCATGTGTGAGACCGGTCTTGACGGGTTGCGCGAAGTTTCCGGTCCCGATTGAGCCGCCCATATTGCGGCGCGAAAAAGACATAATCCGCCGGCCGCAATCAATAAGTGGTTATAATGGCTTAAATTTTCGTAATGATCGGCGTGGCGCCTATCTCGCGCTTGCGGTCAAACCGAACGCGCCGCACCGCCGTCGCAACGGATCTGTGAGCCGGTGATGTAACTCGCCGGCTGGCTGCAGAGGAAAGCGGCGGTTGCTGCGAATTCCTCCACCTTGCCATAGCGGCCAACCGGAATGCGCGCTTCCTTGTCGCTGCGGATGTCTTCCATGCTTTTGCCGGTGCGCTTGGCGGCCGCGCCGTCAAGCTCGTCGAGGCGTCCGGTGAGGATGCTGCCCGGCAAGAGCAAATTGGCCGTCACGCCGTGGCTTGCGACTTCCGAGGCGAGCGTCTTCGACCAGCCGGCAAGGGCAGGGCGCAGCGTATTGGAAAGCGCCAAATTGGCGATGGGCTCTATGACGCCGGACGAGGCGACGGTGAGGATGCGGCCCCAACCTTGCGCCTTCATGCCCGGAAGCAGGGCGTTGGTCAGTGAAATGACACGCAGCACCATCGACAAGAAATAAGTCTCGAGCTTCTCAGGCGTCATGTCCTCGGTCGTTCCAGGCGTCGGGCCGCCGGTATTGTTCACTAGAATATCCAGGCCACCGAACTTTTCCTTGACGGCGGCAGTCACCGTATCGACGAATTTCTCGTCAGCCAGATCAGCCCAGATCCAGTCGGCCTTGCCGTTGCCCTCGGCGTTGATCGCCTTGCAGTTGGCCTCCAACTGCTCACCACTGCGGCCGCACAGAAGTACGTTTGCGCCTTCACGTGCGAGTGCGACCGCAATGCCATGGCCAAGCCCGCGCGACGAAGCCAGAACGAGTGCGCGTTTGCCGTTGATTCCGAGATCCATGATGTCCTCCAGATGCTTCGGCTTCTGTATAAGGCGCAGCCGACGGAAAAGGGAAGGGTGCTTCTACCGAAGAACAATTGACGTTAACGTAAGCGTTATATAATCTTGCGGTGGAGGAGATATTCATTGTGCGAATTGGAGGATCGGCTGTCGCTTCCCGGCTCGACAATGCTTTCCGGTTTTGACAAGACAATCACCCGACAAGGGGATTATGGCCGCGTGGGCGGCCGAACGGAGACGGATGAATGACCGAGACGACTGAGCTGCCGGAACGTGAGTCGATGGAATTCGACGTTGTGATCGTCGGTGCCGGACCTGCGGGTCTTTCGGCAGCCATCCGGCTGAAGCAGGTCAATCCGGAGCTTTCCGTCGTCGTGCTCGAAAAGGGGGCGGAAGTCGGCGCGCATATCCTCTCCGGCGCCGTCGTCGATCCGATCGGCATCGACCGGCTGCTGCCGGATTGGCGCAGCCAAAGCGATCATCCGTTCAAGACCGAGGTGACCGCCGATCATTTCCTGGTGCTCGGTCCGGCCGGTTCCGTCCGCCTGCCGAATGTCTTCATGCCGCCCTTGATGAACAACCACGGCAACTACATCGTCTCGCTTGGGCTTGTCTGTCGCTGGCTCGCCACGAAGGCGGAGGCACTCGGCGTTGAAATCTATCCCGGGTTTGCGGCAACCGAGGTGCTCTACAACGACGACGGTGCGGTCATCGGTGTCGCCACCGGCGACATGGGCATCGACAAGAGCGGCGAGCCAGGGCCGAACTATACCCGCGGCATGGCACTTGTCGGCAAGTACACGCTGATCGGCGAAGGCGTGCGCGGCTCGCTCGCCAAGCAGCTGATCGCCAAGTTCGACCTTTCGAAGGGCCGCGAGCCGCAGAAGTTCGGCATCGGCCTCAAGGAGCTCTGGCAGGTCAAGCCGGAGCACCACAAGCCTGGCCTGGTGCAGCATTCCTTCGGCTGGCCGCTCGGCTTCAAGACCGGCGGCGGCTCGTTCCTCTATCATCTGGAAGACAACCTCGTCGCCGTCGGCTTCGTCGTCCACCTGAACTACAAGAACCCCTATCTCCATCCGTTCGAGGAGTTCCAGCGCTTCAAGACGCACCCGGCGATCCGCGGCACCTTCGAGGGGGGCAAGCGGCTCTCCTACGGTGCCCGCGCCATCACCGAGGGCGGCTACCAGTCGGTGCCGAAGCTTTCCTTCCCCGGCGGCGCGCTGATCGGCTGTTCGGCGGGCTTCGTCAACGTGCCGCGCATCAAGGGCAGCCACAATGCCGTGCTGTCGGGCATGCTGGCGGCCGACAAGATCGCCGCGGCGATCGCGGCGGGCCGCGCCAACGATGAAGTCGTCGAGATCGAAAACGACTGGCGCAAGAGTGATATCGGCAAGGACTTGAAGAAGGTCCGCAACGTCAAGCCGCTCTGGTCGAAGTTCGGCACGGCGCTCGGCGTGGCGCTCGGCGGCCTCGACATGTGGACCAACACGCTGTTCGGCTTCTCCTTCTTCGGCACGCTCGGCCACGGCAAGACCGATGCCCAGTCGCTGGAGCCGGCCGCCCAGCACACAAAGATCGACTATCCGAAGCCGGATGGCGTCTTGACCTTCGATCGTCTCTCCTCGGTGTTCCTGTCGAACACCAACCACGAGGAAGACCAGCCAGTCCACCTGCAAGTCAAGGACATGGCGTTGCAGAAATCGTCCGAGCACGACATCTATGCCGGACCGTCGGCGCGCTACTGTCCGGCCGCCGTCTATGAATGGGTGGTGAAGGACGGCAAGGACACCTTCGTCATCAACGCCCAGAACTGCGTGCACTGCAAGACCTGCGACATCAAGGACCCCAATCAGAATATCAACTGGGTCCCGCCCCAGGGCGGCGAGGGGCCGGTCTATCCGAATATGTGAGGTCGAGCAGGCTTGATTTTCAAACACAAGGAGCCCGGCAAACGCTGGGCTCCTTTGTGTCCGGGTCTCATTCAGCGCTGACGGGCGGCGATGCCCGTCGACAATGCTACGCCGATCCCTGTGATGACAGCGGCTGCGATTTCCGCCAGGCCGATTTCCTCGCCCAGCAGGACGCCCCCGCCAAGCGTTGCCAACACCGGCGTGATCGCCGTAAAGGCAGCCGCCTGCGTGCCGCCCAGCGTTTTGACGGCGGTGCCGTAGGCAACCATGGCGACAAGGCCGGACAGGATGCCCTGGCTCAGGACCTGCAGTCCGAGATCTCCAGCACTTGCCCGGGTCAGCGAGGTGCCGAAGCCGGTGGCAAGCGCTGCAATGATCAGGAACGACCAGATGGCGATCAGTGCGCTCGCCTGGATGGCGGTGAGCCCGCTGTGGCGGAAGGCGTGCGTATAGCTTGCCCAAAGAACGGCGCCGGCCGGCAAAAGCACGAAGCTCGTCCACGGCAGCGATGCATCCGAAAGGCTCTGCACAAGCAGGATCAGCACGCCGCAGACGATCGCGGCGAGGCCGAGCTTGCGGGTAATATCCGGCCGCTCCCCGAAGATGAATATGCCGATGAGTGCCGTCGCAAGCGGCATGGAGCCGCCGAGCAGGATGCCCGACGAACCTGCCGGGGTCGCATGGATGGCAAGTGTGGTGACGAGGAAGAAGACAGCACCTGCGCCGGTCACCATCAATGCCAGCAGATGCAGCGGAACGCCCTTCGGCAGCAGGCCGGTCTTGAGCCAAACGGGCGAAAGGGCAAGCGCAGGAATGCCGTAGCGGATCAGTCCGATATCGATCGAGCCGAGCGGCGTTGCTGCGCTGTGGCGGGTCGCAAGAAGCCACGTCGCCCAGATGAGCACCGTGACGGTTGCGCCCGCGTAACCGGCGATGAGGGATGGGGATTTCTCGTTGGCGATGCTGAAGCTGGTCATCGGTCTATCCTTTCTTGTCATTCGGTGTGCTGTCCGACCAAGAAAAAGATAGGCCCGATGGTCAGGGCATGTCCTTGCTATCTGTAGCGCCAAAAACATGCTAGCAGCAATGATCTGCCAACAATGAGGGCTGAAGTTAGAAAATATGCCAAATCTTGATAAATTCGATCTGGCCATCCTCGAATGCCTGCAGGAGGATGCACGCGCCACCAACGTCGAAATCGCCGAAAAGGTAAACCTCTCGCCGTCGCCCTGCCTGCGGCGGATCCGCAACCTGGAAAAAGCGGGTGTGATCCGCGGCTACCGCGCCGATATCGACCGAAAGGAAGTGGGGCTGGGGCTGACGGTCTTAGTCGAGTTCAAAGTGGCCCATCACAGCCGCGAGAATTCGGAATCCCAGCAGGCGGCTCTCCTTGCGATCCCGGAGATCGTTTCCTGTTTCCTGATTTCTGGAAGCGCGGATTTTCTGGCAGAAGTCGTGGTGGAGGACCTTGCTGCCTACGAGCGGCTTCTCACCGATACGTTGCTGACGCTGCCGAACGTCAGCGACATCCGCTCGAACTTCGCCATCCGCAGCATGAAGACCAACGGGCCTTTGAAGCTGCCCAAGGGGAGGTAGATCTGCACGCTCCCCAAGTCAGCCGGTAAAACAGATGGAGGGCAACATGTGAGCGAGCCTTGGTGGTGCCGAGAGCTCACCCTGGATTTTCTCATTCCTGTCCTTGTGACAGGAATCCAGCCATGGGGCGTCCGCCGTGACCCTTTTCATTGAACAGGTCAGGACATGGCGCTGCTGGATCCCTGTGGCAAGCAAGGATGAGGAAGGAGGGTGAAGGCGCTCAACAACACAGCAACGTTGTGCATGCCGCTCGTCTCCTTGCTCGCTCCTTCGTCGCTCAACCCTTACCCGCTCTGAGGACGAGCCACCCAGTCCCCCTTCTCCGCCAGAAGAAGGGGAATAGCCTGCCTAAAGCAACGTCCCGCTAAGGATGAGCAGGGCCACGGAGAAGTAGATCACCAGGCCGCTCACGTCGACCAGCGTCGCGACGAACGGTGCCGACGCGCTGGCGGGGTCCAGCCGAAGCCTTTGCAGCAGGAACGGCAGCATCGAGCCGCAGAGCGAGCCGAAGGTGACGATGCCGATCAGCGCTGCGAAGACGGTGAGGCCGACGAGCAGCCAATGCTCGCCGTAGTCGTAGAGGCCGATTTTCTGCCACAGCACGATGCGGCCGAAGCCGACGAGCCCGAGGATGGTGCCAAGCACGATACCGGTCGGCAACTCGTGCAAGAGCACGCGCCACCAATCCGAAAGCTTGAGCTCGCCGAGCGCCAGGGCACGGATGATGAGCGACGTCGCCTGCGATCCGGAATTGCCGCCCGAGCTCATGATGAGAGGGACGAAGAGCGTCAGCACGATCGCCTTCTCCAACTCCCCTTCGAAATACTGCATGGCGCTTGCCGTCAGCATCTCGCCGAGGAAAAGGGCCGAAAGCCAGCCGGCCCGTTTGCGGATCATGCCGAAAAAACCGATCTTCATGTACGGCTTGCCGAGGGCTTCCATACCGCCGAACTTTTGGGCGTCCTCGGTCGTATCCGCGATCATCGTGTCGATGACGTCATCGACGGTGACGATGCCGAGCATGTGGCCGTCGTCGCTGACGACGGGCAGCGCCAGCAGATTGTGCTTGCGGATCAGCCGGGCGACGTCCTCCTGCGTCATCAGCGGATCGCAGCGAACGAGGCCGCCCTTGTGCGCGACGGAGAAAACCGATGCCTGCGGTTCGCCGGTGATGAGGCGGCGCAGTGTCACGACATTGGTCAGCCGCTGCGTTGCCGCGTCGAGGACGTAGATCGCATAGACCGTCTCGCGCGAGCGCTCGACCTGGCGAACATGGTCGAGCGTCTCGGCAACGGTCCAGGCGTCCGGCACGCTGACGAACTCGGTCGTCATGATGCTGCCGGCCGTGCGCGGCGGATAGCCCATCAGGTGCTTGACGGCGAGCGCCGTCGTGCGGTCGAGCTTCGCGAAAAGGGTCGCGCGGGAATCCTCGTCCAATTCATGGAAGAGATCGGCGACACGATCGTTTGCGGTGGCGTTGAGCAGCCGCGCGGCGTGCTCGACCGGCATCTCGGCGAGAATTGCGGCAGCGTTGTGCAGCTCCGGCCTGCCGAGAATGCGGACGGCCTTCTGCTGCGGAAGCGTGGCGAGGATGGCCGCTGCCTCCGGGATGTCGAGTATGTTGAGACGCTCGACGCGCTCTGCGGTGGTGACCGCTCCGAGGCTGTCGTGGGTGAAGAAACGGGCAGCATGGCCTGCCCGCAGGGGGAAGCGATTGATGTTCACTGGCTCGCCTTTCCGTCGATCCGCCGCAGCGTCCGGCGGGCGAGCCCGACAGGAGTCGGTCAGCGCACGGCGGCCGCGTACGGCAAGGGCAATCGACTGCTACTGTCGCTTGGCATCGGGTTGATGGCTCCGTTGATTTTCCGCGGAAAAGCGCTGTCATCCGCGTGCCGTAAGACCTGCTCCTCCGATCGAGAAAAGTCAAGCGGCGGTGGTTTGTGAGCAAATGCCGCACCCGGGGTGCGGCAATATGCGCGGATTATCGATGCTGGTCAGAAGCCGGCGAGTACTGCCTTGCCCTTCATTCTGCCGCTCTCGACCATCGAATGCGCCTTCTTCATATTGGCCGCATTGATCGCGCCGACGGTTTCGCTGAGTGTCGTGCGGATATTGCCGGCATCGACAAGCTCCGACACCTTGTTGAGGAGGTTATGCTGCTCGATCATATCGGGCGTCGAAAAGAGCGGCCGTGTGAACATCAGCTCCCAATGCACCGATACGGCCTTGCGCTTGAAGGGCACGACGTCGAGGAACTTCGGATCGTCGATCAGCGCGAAACGGCCCTGCGGTGCGATCGCCTCGACGATGTCGGGGATGTGGCTGTCGGTGTTGGTTGTCGAGAAGATGAAGCCTGGAGCCCCGATGCCGAGAGCCGCAACCTGCGGCGCGATCGGCTTGGAGTGATCGACGACGTGGTGCGCGCCAAGTTCCTTCACCCAGACCTGTGTTTCGGGACGGGAGGCGGTTGCGATGACTGTCAGATCGGTCAGCGCCCGGGCGATCTGGATGGCGATCGAACCGACGCCGCCGGCACCGCCGATGACGAGGAGTGCGCGAGCAGCGCCCGGCACCGCGTCCTGAACCTTCAATCGGTCGAACAGTGTTTCATAGGCGGTGATCGAAGTCAGCGGCAGTGCGGCGGCGGCCGCGAAATCGAGGCTCTTCGGCTTGCGGCCAACGATACGCTCGTCGACGAGATGGAATTCTGCGTTCGAGCCCGGGCGATTGATCGCACCGGCATAGTACACCTCGTCTCCGGGCTTGAAGAGCGTGACATCCGGACCCACGGCCTTGACGATGCCGGCTGCGTCCCAGCCGAGAACCTTCACTTCATCTGCCGGTGGTACCGAATGTGCCCGCACTTTCACATCGACCGGATTGACGGAGACGGCCTTGATTTCGACGAGCAGGTCATGCCCGGTCGCCTCCGGAACGGGCAGGTCGACATCGATAAGCGATGTCTCGGCGGAAATGGGCTGCGGGATCTTGTAGGCGACGGCGCGCATGGAAGCCTCCTATGTTCGTTGCACGCAGGCTAGATGCCTCTTATGTTCGGAGACTGCAAGAATGCACAAATTCTGTACGTAGTACCAAAAAGGATACTGTAAAAATGTCGTTGCCCCGCGCCAAGCTGACGAAGAATTTCCCCGGCTGTCCGGTCGAGGCGACGCTGAGCTATCTTGATGGAAAATGGAAAGGCGTCATCCTGTTCCACCTCATGGACGGAACGTTGCGCTTCAACGAATTGCGCCGGAAGCTGCCGGCGGTGACGCAGCGCATGCTGACCAAGCAGCTGCGGGAACTGGAAGAATCCGGCCTCGTCTCGCGCACGGTCTATCCAGTCGTGCCGCCGCGTGTGGAATATGCGCTGACGCCGCTTGGCGAAACGCTGAAGCCGGTCATCCGCGCACTGGCGGCCTGGGGTGAAGAATATGTCTTCTGCCGCCCGGAAGGCCACGAACTGCGCGATCCTTCATGCGCGCCGGCTGCGCTCCAGGCGTAGCGACGCGGCGTAGACGAAGAGGCCGAACAAGGACAGCACGGCGCCGACATAACCCGTTGCCGCAAAGCCGTAGTCCCAGGCGATCACAAGGCCGCCGAGCCAGGCGCCGAGTGCATTGGCGATGTTGAAGGCAGAGTGGTTTGAGGCGGCGGCAAGCGTTTGCGCGTCGGCGGCGACGTCCATCAGCCGCGTCTGCAGCGCAGGACCGGCCGCAAAGCCGCAGCCGACGAGGAACACGCAGATCGCCAGCATAATGGGGCTTGATGCCGTCAGCGAAAACAGCGTCAGCACGACGATGTTGAAGACCAGCGAGCCGCCGATCGTTCCCATGATCGATTTGTCGGCGAGCCATGAGCCGACGATGTTGCCGGCATTCATGCCGACGCCGAAAAGGACCATCATAACGGCAACCATGCTCTCCGGCAGCATCGCGACCTTCATGGTCGTACCGGCGATATAGCTGAACATCGCGAACATCCCGCCATAGCCGACGGCTGCGATGCCGAGCGTCAAGAGCACCTGCGGACGCTTGAAGGCGCCAAGCTCGCGCAGGAAGCTGGCACCGTCCGCGACCTGGTCGCGCGGCACGTAGTACCAGATGAGCGCCACGGTCACGAGGCCGATAACGCCGACGGAGGTGAAGGCGACGCGCCAGTCGAGCGACTGGCCGAAGAAGGTAGCAAGTGGCGTGCCGAGCAGGGTTGCGATCGTCAGACCCAGCATCACCCGGCCGACGGTTCGCGCTCGCTTGTGCACCGGCACCATCGAAGCAGCGACAATCGCGGCGACGCCGAAATAGGCGCCGTGCGGCAGGCCGGTGATGAAGCGCATCACGGTGAAGCTCTCGAAGGTTGGGGCCAGTGCGCTCAAGATATTGCCGACCGCGAAAATGCCCATCAACAGCAGAAGCAGTGAGCGGCGTGTCATCTTGGCGGCGAGGACCGCGATCACCGGTGCGCCGATGACGACGCCGAGCGCATAGGCGCTGATGACATAACCCGCCTGCGGGGTCGTGACCGAAAACGTGTCCGCCACATTCGGCAGCAGGCCCATGATGGCGAATTCGCCGGTGCCGATCCCGAAGCCGCCGCAGGCGAGCGCCAGCTGCACCAGGGCGATCGCCATCGGCGAGGGGGCTTCGCAAGCCGGACTGGAATCGATGGAATCGTCTACGGCGATCTGGCTCACGCGAGCTCCTGAGGCATGTCTGCAGGGCAAACCATCCGAAGTGCGGGCGCTGAGGCGGATGTCGGCCGTTCTATGGCGGGAGACGGAGATCAAGAGTCTCCATCATTGAAATCATGGGTGATCGCGCCGTCAGCGTCGAGTGCGTTTTTCGCAGTGCAGCGTCCTGCTATGTGCATACGTGCATTGCAATATTTGCGCTTGGACGCCTCGCAGATACGTCGGTCACAGGCATGCCGCGCTTGAAAACGAAGAGGGTCCAACCATCTTAAGAGGCACTGATGAGACGCCACGACGCGAGGAACGGCACGCCTGATGAAGCTTGTAGGTTTTTTCAATAGAGACGGTGGTACCTTCCGCACCACCGATATGGAGGCCTACGAAAAGCGGGCAGAGGCGACCTTCCGGGAAGCGGGACATGACTTCGAGGCCATCGTCTTTTCCGGCAAGGAGATCGTTCCCGCGATGGAGCGGGCCGCCCGGCGCGACGATATCGACGGCATCGTCGCGGGCGGCGGTGACGGCACGATTTCGGCAGCGGCCTCGATTGCCTGGAAGAACGGCGTCGCCCTCGGTGTCGTACCGGCCGGAACCATGAACCTCTTCGCCCGCTCGCTGAAAGTGCCGCTCGATATCTGGCAGGCGCTGGATGTGTTGGCCACCGGCGAGGTCGATCATGTCGACATAGCAAGCGCCAACGGCCGGCCCTTTATCCATCAGTTCTCGGCAGGGCTTCATGCGCGCATGGTGCGATACCGCAACTCCTTCACCTATCGCTCCCGTTTCGGCAAGATGCGCGCCAGCGTCCGCGCAGCCTTCGGCGTAGTGCTCAACCCGCCGGAATTCGAAGTCGAATTCCAGGCGCTCGGCGTGCGCGAGACGCGCCGCGTATCGGCCGTTTCGGTCTCCAACAATCCCTTCGGCGAGAACGCGCTTCTTTACGCCGATAACCTGCGCAGCGGCGAGCTTGGCTTCTACACCGCAAAACCGCTGAAGCCGATCGGCGTCGCCCGTCTTGCCGTCGATATGCTGCGGGGCAAGGTGCGCGAAAATGCCGATGTGATGGTCATGCATCCGGCCGAAGTACATCTGCATTTCCCGAAGCTGAGGGCAAAGGCCAATTGCGTCATGGACGGCGAGCTTTTGCCGCTCGAACGCGACATTTCCATCAAGCTGCATCCCGAAGAGCTGAAGGTGCTGGTCAAGCAGGGCCTTGCCGCGCAGGTCAATGAGGCCGAGCGGCGGGAGCCTGCGGCTTAGTTTGCCTCTTCACGCCAGCATCGGCCCAGTCGCATTGGAATGCCAGCACGGGCTTCGAAAATCCTTTCAAACGCCGCCGCGTCGCATGCGTGAAAAGATCAGCGGTGCCGTACTCCCGAAAAATATTCTCCGACACGAGGATATGGTCGCCGGAGGCGGCCGCGCACAAGCGTGCTGCAAGTTGCACAGTGGAGCCGAACAGGTCGTTGCTGTCCTCGACGGGCTCGCCGCAATCCAGTCCGATGCGAACATGAATCGGCTCGGGGTTTCCGCGGTTGTAACGTTTGAATTCCTGCTGGATCGTCCTGGCGCAATCGACGGCTGCGGCTGTCGAGGCGAATGTCGCCATGATGCCGTCACCGGTGTGCTTCACCTCGCGGCCCGAAGAGTGGCTGAGGCATCTGTGCACGATCGAGTCATGCGCCCTGACCAGTTCGGTCGCCATGCGGTCGCCAAGGCGCGATGTCATCGCGGTCGAGCCGACGATGTCGGTGAACAGGATGGCGCGGTGGCCGGAATCCATCTCACCTGAGGCTTGTCCAGGCGCCGGCTCGGGGTCGTGAATTCGGCCAAGAAACGCCTCGACCGCCGACAACGCGACCTCGACAACCTCGCCGGCGACGAAGCCATGCGCTTCACGGTGCACGCATTGAGCGGTTTCCGCGTCGGGCGCGTCCACGAGGCAAAATGCGGTCCCGCGCCGCTGGTCGAACCAGTAGGTGAGGAACTTAACGCCATACCGGTCCTGAATCTCGAGATCCCTGCGATGGGCCTCGGCAACGTCGGCGGCTGTGGTTCCCGTGAGTTCATGCCGGTCCATGAAGATAGCCATTGCGCGCTCCTTTCGGAAACCTCCGCTTATAGAACGTTTCATTCTACGACTTGGACACCGCCCGGTCCACCTTTGAGATGGCTGCCGGCAAGCCTTAGACGCGCGGCAGATAGGTCCGGTAGTCGAAGTCCGAGACCGTGCGCAGATAGGTGATGGCTTCCTTGTATTTGGTGTCGCCGTAGAGTTTCTGATAGCGCTCGCCGAAGAGATCGGCGATGAAGGGCGATGCGCGAAAGGCTTCCACCGCCGTCAGGAAATCATGCGTCAGCCGAGCCGTGTTTTCCGGCACGTGCGACGGCGTCGTCTCCTCGCCGGGGTCGAGATCGTCGTCGAGGCCAAGCAGCATGCCGCCGAGGATGGCGGAAAGCAGCAGGTAAGGATTGGCATCTGCGCCGGCGACGCGATGCTCGATGCGCGCTGCCGGCCCGTACGTATCCGGGATGCGGATCGCCGTGCCGCGATGGCCGGTGCCCCAAGTGAGGTCGATGGGCGCAAAGGAGCCCGGCTGGAAGCGGCGGTAGGAATTGGCGAAAGGCGCAAAGATCAGCTGCGCCTCGCGCATCGTGTTCAGCATTCCGGCGCAGGCGGATTTCAGCCGCTTCGGCTCACCGCCCTTTGCATCGAGGATATTGCGGCCTTCCCTGTCGATGACGCTCGCATGCACATGCAGGCCGGAGCCGGCATGTTCGGAATAGGGCTTGGCCATGCAAGTCGATTTGAGGCCGTGCTTGCGGGCGGCCTGTTCGGCGATGCGCTTCAGGTAAATGCAGTCGTCGGCGGCGGCCAAGGCATCCGGCCGGTGCAGCAGGTTGATTTCGAATTGCCCGGGCCCGAACTCGGCCGTCGTCGCCTCCGCAGGCAGGTTCTGCGCCTTGGCATAGGCGCGCACCGTTTGCAGGTAATCGTCGAGCGCATCGACGGCGCTCATGTCGTAGAGCTGGAAACCGTTCGGTTCGCCGCGATAGGTCAGGCTTTTCGGCGGCGAGGGACGGCCGGTATCGCGCCAGTCCTGTTCCATCACATAGAATTCGAGTTCCGTCGCGACGACCGGCGTGAGGCCGCGCTCTTCGTAGCGCTTCAGCACCGCTGCCAGGATCGCTCGCGGATCCATGAAGCTCGGGCTGCCGTCGAATTCGTGCATGGTTGCCAGCACCTGCATGGAGCCTTCCGGCGCCGCCCAGGGCATCGGCGCAAGGCTGCGCTCATCGGCGATGCAATTGCCGTCCGGATCGCCGATCGTCAGCGACAGGCCGGTGATGTCGTCATTATCGTCGCCCCAGATATCGAGTGACTGCGTCGAGGAGGGGAGACGCACCGCGCCTTCCCAGATTTTCTTCTGGGCATCCAGCGGGATCTGCTTGCCGCGCAAATCCCCGTTCATGCCGACCAGCAGGATTTCGATCCTCGGTTCGCCTGTCGCAGCATTGCCATGCATGATGTCGGCCGTCATGATCTTGAAAATCCCCTCGGACAAGGCCAAGGTCGTAGCTCATTGAGACGGCCCTTTCAATCTCCGCAGGTGTTTTGCAAATCATGTCCGATACTTACCAGCGCTCAAATCTCGCCGCCATCGATGCCGCCCACCATCTGCATCCCTTTTCCGACATGAAGAAGCTGAATGCCGACGGCACGCGCATCATCCAGCGCGGCGAGGGCGTCTACATCTGGGATAACCACGGCAAGAAGTATCTGGATGGTTTTGCCGGGCTCTGGTGCGTCAATGTCGGCTACGCCCGCAAGGAAATCACCGATGCCGTCGCGCGGCAGATGAACGAGCTGCCTTACTACAACACCTTCTTCGGCACCACGAGCACGCCGACGACGCTGCTTGCGGAAAAGGTAACCGCGCATGCCGGCCGGCGCTTCAACCATGTCTTCTTCACCGGCTCCGGCTCAGAGGCCAACGATACCTGGTTCCGCATGGCGCGCGTCTATTGGAGTGCGGTCGGCAAGCCTTCGAAGAGGATCGTGATCGCCCGCAAGAACGGCTACCACGGCTCGACGGTTGCCGGTGCCAGCCTCGGCGGCATGAAATATATGCATGAGCAGGGCGACCTGCCGATTCCCGGCATCGTCCATATCGGCCAGCCTTATTGGTACGGCGAGGGCGGCGACCTCTCGCTCGCCGAATTCGGCCTTAAGGTGGCCCGCGAACTGGAGGCGAAGATCGATGAGCTCGGCGAGGAGAATGTCGGAGCTTTCGTCGCAGAGCCGGTGCAGGGTGCGGCGGGCGTCATCATCCCGCCCGAGACCTATTGGCCGGAGATCGACCGCATCTGCAAGGCGCGCAACATCCTGCTCGTTGCCGACGAAGTCATCTGCGGCTTCGGCCGTCTCGGCGAATGGTTCGGCCATCAGCATTTCGGCGTCGAGCCAGATCTGGCGCCGATCGCCAAGGGTCTCTCATCGGGCTACCTGCCGATCGGCGGCGTGTTGGTCAGCGGTCGCATCGCCGATGTGCTGATCAACGAGGTCGGCGACTTCAACCACGGCTTCACCTATTCCGGCCATCCGGTCTGCGCTGCCGCGGCGCTGGAGAACTTGCGCATCATCGAGGACGAAAAGCTGGTCGAGCGCGTCCGCGGCGACATCGGTCCTTACTTTGCCAAAGCCTGGGGCGCTCTCGGCGACCATGACCTCGTTGGCGAAGCGGTGAGCATCGGCCTGATGGGCGGCCTGCAGCTCACTGCCGATAAGAAGACGCGCACCCGATTCGAAAAGCCCGACGCGGTCGGAGCGCTCGTCCGCAACCATGCACTCGCGAACGGCCTCGTGCTGCGGGCCACCGGCGACCGCATGCTGGCATCCCCGCCACTTGTCATCACTCATGATGAGGTGGACGAAATGGCACGGATCGCAAGGATCGCGCTGGATGCGGCGTGGAAGGAACTGAAAATCTAATCCGCGGGCGCGACCCACGCGTAGCCGAAACGATAGGAATCGCCGTTGCGGGCGTAGTAATACGGAACCTCGATCGTCGAAACCTCGGGCGCGATGCTGCCGAGCTCCGGCACCGATTTTAGCCAATCGGCGGCTTTGGCGGGCAGGGCATTGCCTTGTGCAGTGCTTAGCGGCCAGACAACGAGCAGCGGGCGCTCCTTCGAGATCGAGACCGTAGGCTTGAACCCTGGATAGTCCGTTGAAATCACGGTCGCTGGAAGAAGGTCCTTCCGCAAATTCCCCGCAAGCAGGCTGCCTTCCGCGAGAATAGCGGCAGGCTCGCCCTGTTGCCGGAGCGCTGCGGCGAGCTGCGCGTAGGGAACGTTCAAACGCTCGTAATCGCCGTTCAAAGTGGCAGCTGCAATGCGTCCGAAGAGAATACTTGGAACGGCGATCATGATTATCGCGACGACCGGTACGAGGCGGCGCAAGGGATTTAGAACCGCAACATTCGATGCCTCGATCTTCAGGCAAAGATAAAGCGGGAAGATGAAGAAGAGCGGCACCAGCCAGCGATCCTTGATATGGGCCGCTCCGCCGAAAATGACGAGAAGCAGGATGCCAAGGATGGAAAAAAGCATAATGCGCTCAAGGAGCTGCGTCCACTGCGACCTGCCGGAGAAGGCCGAGAGAAACGGCTTGCCGAACGCGATCGCGAAGACAAGCAACGTGACCGCGCAAAAGCCAATCACTGCCAGAACGAGCAACCCTGAACCCATGGCGACCTGCACGACATAGCTCGCATTGCCGCCGTCGGTCAGCTTTTTCAGTGTCCGGGCCGTTGCGAAACCGAGATTGTCCTTCAGCCAGAAGAGATGCGGCAGTGCGATGACGAGAGCGGTGATTGTGGTCAGAGCCATGCGCCAGTCGAAGACGCGCTTGCGCATCTGCGGATCGAGCAGTGCCGCCAAGAGCGCCGAAGCGGGCAGAAGGGCGAAATTATATTTGGACAGCAGGCCGATGCCGATGCCGATGCCGGTCACGAGATATGAGAGCACATCCGGCTTCTTGAGCGATCGGATAAATCCGTAGAGGAAGACGCAGCCGGAGAAGAACACCGCGACCGTATGCGTCAGGTCGCGCTGCATTTCGAATGCGACTTGCGGAAGCGTCAGGAGCCCGAGCGTTGCGACCACCACAAGCACGCTGTTCTTCAGGACCATCCGTGCCGTCAGGCCGTAAATCACGTAGGATGTGAAGAGCAGCGCATTCTTGACGACGGCAAGCGAAAGCAGCGAGACACCGCTGATCGAAAAGGCGGCATATTGCAGCCAGTTATAGAAAGGCGGCTGCGGGCCATAACCGGCGGCAAGCCATTGCGAGCGGAAGGCCTGCTCGGCTTCGTCGAGCCCGAGTGTCGGCGGCATCGCCACGCGAACGGCGATCTGTATGAGAAAATATGCGGCAAGCACAGCGAAAAACCACCGCATGTCGACGTTGCGGGCCTTGTCCACGTCCTCGTTCATTTCATTTCCGTTCAAGCCAGACATAGCCGAGCGCAAAGATGTTGCCGCTCTTGCCGAAGTGGTACGGGAGCGCCAGCGAGCCGATCGCGTCCGGTTCGATGCCGCAGCGAGCTGCCCCGCCGTCTCTCAAACGTCGCTTCCATCGAAAATCTGCCGCACGATGTAATTAGGCGAAGCGTCGTCGCGATAGTAGGTGCGGGCAATCATCTCGGCCAGAATGCCAGTCGTGATCAACTGCACGGACGAGAGCAGCAGCACGACGCCGACCATGAGCATCGGGCGGGTACCGATATCGTTGCCCAGAACGAACTTGTCGAAGAACAGGTAAAGCAGGATCAGCGTTGCGAGTGCTCCAAGGCCAAGGCCGAGCGAGCCGAAGAAATGGCCGGGCCGCGCCTTGTAGCGCATGAAGAACATCACCGACAGCAGGTCGAGGATAACGCGGAAGGTTCGCGAGATGCCGTATTTCGACTGGCCGTGCTGGCGAGCATGGTGCGTGACGGCCATTTCGCCGATGCGCGAGCTCGGGACGACGCCGGCGACCCAGGCGGGGATGAAGCGGTGCATTTCGCCCATCAGCTTCACCTGCTTGATGATGGAGGCGCGGTAGATCTTCAGGCTGCAGCCATAGTCGTGCAGCTTCACGCCGGTGATGCGGCCGATCAGATAGTTGGCGCACCATGAGGGAATCTTGCGCAGCAGCAGGCCGTCCTTGCGGTTCTTGCGCCAGCCGACCAGGAGATCGAGTTCACGGCGCTCGAGTTCGGAAATCATCGAAGGAATGTCTTTCGGATCATTCTGCAGGTCGCCGTCCATCGTTGCAATTAGCCGGCCTTGCGCCGTGTCGATGCCGGCCTGCATCGCAGCGGTCTGGCCGAAGTTGCGCTGCAACTCCACGATCCTGAGCGCCAGCCCTTCACGCCCTAGATATTTGCGGGCATTGACGAGCGTGGCATCCGTGCTGCCGTCATCGATCAGGATAAGCTCCCACCGGTAAGGATAGGCGACCATCGCATCGCAGATGCGTTCGACAAGCGGGCCGACGCTTTCTTGCTCGTTGAAGACCGGCACCACAAGCGAAAGTTCGAGCGACTGCGTTAGATCATTTGCGCTCTGCAGCGACTCTGACGTTGTCTGCAACTGTTATTGCTCCTAAAAGGCCGTGACGGCCAGTCGAGCGGCGTTTTGGCCGCTGAAGTCAGGAAGCCTAGTACATGAACTCTCCGGTTGGCGCCAGCCGACAATCCTGGTTCGGGCGCAATCGCATGACACTGCTGACGGTCGTAATCGTCGCAGCCTATGCATCCTTCATCGAGTGGTTCTGGGGATGGTCGGCCATCATCGCCCAATGGGCCGCCGTCGGCGTGATGCCGATCCTTGTGGCTCTTGCATTATTGACCAGTACCTATTTCCTGCGGACATGGCGCATTCTCGATTACTTCCCGCGGGAGACGGCGGGCAGTTTCCGCACGCTTTTCCGGGTGACGCAGGTTCATAACCTGCTCAATATCATGATGCCGTTTCGCACCGGGGAGACGAGCTTTCCCGTTCTCATGCGCGCGGAATTCGGCATTCCGTTGACGCGGGCAACCTCTGCCCTGCTTGTCATGCGTCTCCTCGATCTGCACGCGCTGCTTGCCGCAGCCGGCATCGGATTTGCGGCAGCCGCCCCGAGTGCCGTTCTGGCCTGGCTTTTGTGGGCCGCATTCCTGTTCTTGCCGATCACCGCTTTCCTGATCCGCAAGCCATTCCTTCGCTTCGGATTCCGGCTCTTTCCCGCCAAGGCGCAAGGCTTCCTGTCGGAGATCGAAAACGGCCTGCCCGCAAATGCCTCAGCCTTCGCGCGGGCCTGGGCCATGACGGCGGTGAACTGGCTGGTGAAGGTCGTCGTGCTCGCCTGGGCGCTTAGCCTCATGGGCGTTTCGCCGCTCACGGCGAGCTTCGGCGGCGCGCTCGGTGGCGAGCTTTCGTCGGTTCTGCCGGTCCATGCGCCGGGCGGCGTTGGCACCTATCCCGCGGGCATTACCGCAGGCGCCGTTGCCTTGGGTGCACCGGGCGGAAAGGCGGAGCTTGCAGCCCTGGCGCAGGCAAGCATCAACGCACATCTGTTGATCATCGTCTCCGCCTTGACGGGAACGGCAATCTCACTGCCCCTCGGGCGCCGCCGTCAGCTCTGATATCCTCTTGCGCAGGAAAGCCAGCTCAGGCCCTTGCGGACAAAGGGACAGCGCGCGTTCATAGGCGGTGATCGCCTCCGCCGGTCGGCCGAGCTGGCGCAGGAAATCGGCGCGTGCGGCATGGGCAAGGTGATAGGTGCCGAGCTTTCCGGATGCCAGGATGCCGTCGATGATCTCAAGCCCTCTCTGCGGTCCTTCCGACATTGCGATCGCCACTGCGCGGTTGAGTTCGACGATCGGCGAGGGCTGCGCCGTAATCAGCAGATCGTAATAGGCAGCGATGCGCGGCCAATCCGTTGCCTCCGGCGTTCCGGCCTTGGCATGTTCGGCGGCGATGGCGGCCTGGACAGTGTAGAGGCCGACCTCGCTAGGTTCCATCGCCCGCCGCAGCAGATCCAGACCTTCTTCTATCTTCCTGCGATCCCAGGTCGATCGATCCTGCTCTGCAAGCAGGATCAGGCTGCGGTCCTCAGCGCACCGCGCCAGCCTGCGGGAGTCCTGCAGCAGCATCAGCGCCAGCAGGCCCTCGACATCGGGGTGCGGCAGCAAGTCCGCGACCAGCCGCGCCAGCCGGATCGCCTCGGCCGTCAGGTCCGCCCGTACCACTTCTGTGCCCCAAGAAGCCGAATACCCCTCGTTGAAGACGAGGTAGATGACGTGTAGCACGCGGTCGAGGCGCTCCGGCAGTTCGTCGAGGTCCGGAACTTCGTAAGGGATGCGGTCGGAACGTATCTTGATCTTTGCCCGCACGATCCGCTGTGCGACGGTCGGGGCCGGAACGAGGAATGCATGGGCGATTTCCTCGGTCGTCAGGCCGCAGACTTCGCGCAGCGCCATTGCCATCTGCGCGTCGGATGGAATGGCCGGATGGCAGCAGGTGAAGATCAGCCGCAGCATGTCGTCGCCGATAAGCTCCATGTCGCCGATCTCGGTCGCGTCGGCCTCGCCGTATAGGCTGTCTTCGATGTCCTTCAGCGACGCATCGAAGCGCGAGCGCCGCCGGATATGGTCGATTGCCTTGTGGCGTCCGGTGGAAACGAGCCATGAAAAAGGATTGCCGGGAACGCCGTCGCGCGGCCATGCGCGCGCGGCCGCCGCAAAAGCGTCGTGCAGGGCCTCCTCCGCCCGGTCGAAATCGCCGAGCAGGCGGATGAGAGTTGCCAGCACCCGTCTCGATTGCGACCGGTAGATGTCCTCGATCAGTTTCTCCAAATGCTACTCCGGTAAAGTGAGTATCCGCACCGGCCGCAGTTCCACGGCGCCGACGCGTGCGGAGGGGATGCGTGCGGCAATCTCCTTCGCCGCTGCATCGTCCGGTGCTTGGATCACGTAGAAACCCGCAAGATGCTCCTTGGTTTCGACATAAGGGCCATCGGTCGCCTGCAGTGCGTTGTTGCGGACCCGCAGCACGGTTGCTTTCTCCGGCATTTCCAGCGCATCGGAGTGGAGCATGATGCCGTTGCGGCGCAGCCCTTCGTCGAAGCTGAAATGCGCTCTGAGGAGTTCGCCAGTCTCCTTCGGCGTCAGCGTGCCGTCAACGTCTGCGGAATTGTAGATCAGGCAAACATAACGCATCGACTACTCTCCGTCTTTGATGGAATAGGCAGGGCGGATCTCGACAGAGGCATATTTCAGGATCGGGAAGCTCGAAACGATCGATTTCGCTTCTTCCATGTCCCTGGCTTCGAGCAATACGAAGCCGCCGAGGTGCTCCTTGATTTCTGCGAAGGGACCATCCGTGGCAACCGTCGTGCCCTTGCGGATGCGCAGAGTGACGGCTGACGCGGGCTCGCGCAGCGCAAGCGCAACCTGAAGGAAACCGCGCTCGCGCCAGCGATCGTCACTGACGATGCATTCCTGCGTCAGCGCCTCCCATTCTTCCTGCGGGACCAGCTTGCTTTTTTCGGTATCGAACCAGACCTGGCAAAGAAACTTCATGGCGTGCTTCCTCAGCCGAACGTGTAGACAGGACGAACTTCAATGCTGCCGAGCTTTGCCAGTGGAATACCGGCTGCGACACGGATCGCATCATTCAGATCGTTGGCCTCGATCAGGATGAAGCCGCCGAGTTGTTCCTTCGTCTCGGCATAGGGGCCATCTGTCACCGACACCTCGCCATTGCGGACACGGATGGTTACTGCACTCTTCGGCGATTGTAGAGCCTCGGCGTGGATCATGTGGCCGCTTGCGACGAGGTCCTCATCATAACCAAGCGAATCCCTGTCGAGCTTCTTCTTCTCCCCGTTCCTCATGCGCTCGAGCACGGATGGCTCGAACCACACCTGACACAGATATTTCATCGCTTGTCTCCTCCGGGCTGCCTCTCACAGCATGTTGACGACGAGACTAGGCTGAATTCGACAGCAAAGAAAAAAATCTTTGTTCGCCCGGACTGTCGAAATCAGCGGCGCGCATTCGACAAAGCTCCATCGATAACATTGAAGGAGTGAAGGACATGGGAGTTCTGGAAGTCGCCATTGCAAGTCTCATCTGGGCGCGCCGCAAGGAGCAGCCTCGCGATGAGCTTTACGGGACAGATATTGGCCAGTTTCTTGGGCGGATGGTGGTTGCCTTTGCGGTGTTTGCAACGGTCATCACAGGACTGCAGATTGCGGCCGCACGCCATGACGACCCGCAAACGGTTGCGGATCGCACGGTGGCAGAAGCGAATTGAAATGGCCTACTGGAAGGCCGTCTCGAAGAAGCTGCGAAGCTTGCGGGAATGCAGTGCCTCCGGCGGCATTGCCGCAAGCTTCTGGATGGCGCGGATGCCGATCTGCAGGTGCTGGTTGACCTGTGTTCGATAGAAGGCGGTCGCCATGCCCGGCAGTTTCAGCTCGCCATGCAGCGGCTTGTCGGAAACGCAAAGAAGCGTGCCGTAGGGCACACGGAAGCGGAAGCCGTTGGCCGCGATCGTTGCCGATTCCATGTCGAGCGCGATGGCACGGGCCTGGGAGAGCCGCTTCACAGGGCCGCGCTGGTCGCGTAGCTCCCAGTTGCGGTTGTCGATCGTGCCGACGGTGCCGGTGCGCATGATGCGCTTCAGCTCGAAGCCTTCGTAGCCGGTGATTTCGGCGACGGCTGCTTCCAGCGCCACCTGCACTTCGGCAAGCGCGGGGATCGGCACCCAGACCGGCAGGTCGTCGTCGAGAACATGATCCTCGCGCATATAGGCGTGCGCCAGGACATAGTCGCCGAGCCGCTGGCTGTTGCGCAACCCGGCGCAGTGGCCAAGCATCAGCCAGGCATGTGGGCGCAGAACGGCCACGTGGTCGGTGATCGTCTTGGCGTTGGAGGGACCGACGCCGATATTGATCATGGTGATCCCGGCATGGCCCTTTTTCTTCAGGTGATAAGCAGGCATCTGCGGCAAGCGCGGGGCCGTGGCATCGGTTTCCGGCTGGCACGATCCGGCGTGGGTGATGATGTTGCCCGGCTCGACGAAGGCCGTATAGCCGTCCTCGCCGCCGCCCTTGGCTATCGTCGCGCGCGCCCAGGCGCAGAACTCGTCCATATAGAACTGGTAATTCGTGAAAAGCACGAAGTTCTGGAAGTGCTGCGCGCTCGTTGCTGTGTAGTGGGCAAGGCGGGCGAGCGAATAATCGGTGCGCTGCGCCGTGAAAGCGGCAAGCGGCGAGGGCTCGCCCGGCGGTGGGATATATTCGCCGTTGGCGATCTCGTCGTCGGTCGTATTGAGGTCTGGCGTGTCGAAGAGGTCGCGCATCGGAATGTCGATGAAGGTCGAGGCGGACGCTTCGACATGCGCGCCCTCGCCGAAGGCGAAATGCAGCGGGATCGGCGTCGAGGACTCGGACACGACGATTGGAACGTTATGGCTCCTCATCAAGAGCGCCAGCTGTTCCTTCAGGTAGTGACGGAAAAGCTTCGGCCGGGTGACGGTCGTCGTATAGACGCCCGGCGCCGTCACATGCCCGTAGGAGAGGCGGGAGTCGACATGGCCGAAGCTGGTCGTCTCGATGCTGACCTGAGGGTAGAAGGCGCGGTAGCGCGAGGTAATCGGCGCGCCCTTGGCAAGCTCCGAAAAACTGTCGATCAGGAAGGTGGTATTGCGTTCGTAGAGCGCAGTCAGCGCATCGACGGCCTGCGCTGGATCGTCGAAGCTTTGCGGTTCAAAGGCAGGTGGCGAGGAAATATCAAGAGGTAATGGAGAGATTCGTTTGCTCATGGCGCATTATAGGTTGCCCTTTTTAACAAGCAAGCGACGCGCCTTCGGCCGGCGGGAGAATTATTCAGCGGACGCCGGTGCAGAAGGGGCTGGTCACGTTGAGGCAGGTGTAGTTCGCACCGAAATGCGATTGTGCTCCGCCCCCGCCGCCGCGCACGACCGCTGCCGAAAATGTGATCGCGAAAACCGCCGCGAACAGCGTGATGACGGTGAAGCGTCTTGCGAGAATAAGCACGTCCATGTTCCTCGGGCCGATATGCGTCTTATCGTTGAGATAACTCTTGCCACACGCCAGCTGAACGGGTGCTGAGGTTCCGGTTCATTTGGCGTTCACAATGGTCGACGGCTTGAAGGCGGCGCTTCGCAACTTATGTGTCTAGTCCCGCAAAGGAGATTTCATGACCGCACCGATCGAACTTTACTACTGGCCGACCCCGAACGGCTTTAAGATCAGCATCATGCTCGAGGAACTCGGCGTTCCCTACGAGGTGAAGTACATCAACATCGGCAAGGGCGAGCAGTTCGCGCCCGACTTCCTGAAAATCGCGCCGAACAACCGCATGCCGGCGATCATCGATCCGGACGGTCCCGGCCGGGCGCCGATCTCCGTCTTCGAATCCGGCGCCATTCTCCAATATCTCGGCCGCAAATACGGCAAGTTCTATCCACAGGACGAGCGCACGCGCGTGCAGGTGGAAGAATGGCTCTTCTGGCAGGTCGGCGGCCTCGGCCCGATGGCCGGCCAGGCGCACCACTTCCGCAGCTATGCGCCGGAAAAGATCGAATACGGCATCAACCGCTACACGAACGAAGTGAACCGCCTCTACGGCGTGATGAACAGGCGGCTGGAAGGCCGCGGCTACTTCGCCGGCGACTATTCGATCGCCGACATGGCCTGCATCGGCTGGGTGATCCCCTACGAGCGACAGGGACAGAACCTCAATGATTTCCCGAACCTCAAGGCCTGGTTCGAGCGCATGCATCAGCGCCCGGCGGTCTTGAGGGGTATCGAAGTCGGCAAGGAAGAGCGCGAACGCCAGGCGAATCTCGCCGAGGACAAGGAAGCGCAGAAGATTCTCTTTGGCCAGCGCGCCCGCTGAGGGCGGCACCCAAGGATATGGCTTGAATGTCGAATTAAAGGCGAGGTCGCTTAAACCACGTTGTTAGGGCGGCCTTCCTTGTTCAAGTTACTTCAGCCGTGAGTTCGCGGATTTCGATTGTTGCAGAAGGTCGCTTGGCAATGTTGCAAAAGTCAGAAGGCTGCAACAGTTCCTCAACTTGTGAAGCGAAATGATGCCGACTATCGACACGAAGTTAAAAACCGCTCTTCCCGAAATTGCCGATGATCGGTTGTTTTTCAGGGAGACGGCGTTCATCCATGTTGCGCGCGCGTTGTTCAGTCTGCCTTGGTTACTGGACAACGCTTTGACGGTCTCGCAACACCCCGCAGCCGCATCCTCTGGCATCTTGAGTCATCGATTTTTGCATGCGGGCACGCTGGCGTCCGCCCGGCATTTTTTCGGTCCTGACGACCAGGCTCGCGAGACTTCACGAGCGTTGGCCCAATAGCACCTCCTTGGAAACCGATCCCGTGCAGTTTTTGCGGCCGCTTTTGATTCTAAAGCCGCGTCCAGGTCTGCGACTTGCAGAGTACCTTAAGCACGCAGCCCTTCATCTTTAACGAATTGCCGGAGAGGCTTCCCGAGCCGCTGTAGGTCTTGTCGTTTTTAGGGTCGGTGATCTCGCCGTTATAGGTGCCGCCGGTGCCGGCAAGTGTCCCGATCTTCTTGCCCGCGAATTTGCCGGTTTTCAGCGTCACGCAGTAGCTGCCGCCGCAAGAAGCGATTTGGGCGGTTTCGCCCGAGGCCGTCTTCCAGTTGCCGACGATCGGCTCCTCCGCGCAAGCAAGGCTGGCTGAAAGCGCCATGGCGCCGGCGAGAATAAGTGTACGGATCATCCTTTCCTCCCTGATGTCCTGAGCGCGGCGAAATTAACTGACGCGAACGTAAAGGTAAACAGGCGACAATCGTGAAATTTCGCTGATTTCCACGGTGCTTTTTCGCAAAATTGTTTCCAGCTAGCTTTTTGCGGACTGATTTCGTGGTGAACGAAAGGTTGATTTTCAAACGTGAATCTTTCGTAAAATTGTCCGGAAAGTCCTTAATGCGCAGGGACTCCGATGTTTAACGAAAACCCAATTTTACCAAGCGTTTGCACTTTGTTTGTCTCAAATTAATCATGCATTTTAGGCGTTTTTTGAAAGCGTCCCGGCATAGTGGAGCCATCAAACGAGCGGGGCAAACCCGCCGGACCGAAGGGACCGAAAGCTGCGATAGACGGCAGGGCCTGGAAGGTAAAACAGGGCAAATCGATAACAGACTAAACAGGGAATAAACCGATGGCACGCTTTGAAATGCACAATGCTGAAATGGCCACCATGGGTGGCGACAACAACGCCGATATCTTCTGCGAAATGGGCCTGATGTATGCAACAGGCCGCGGCTGCGACGTTGATCTCGTCGCCGCGCACAAGTGGTTGAACATCGCCGCGATCAAGGGCAACGACCGTGCTGCCGAACTTCGCGCCGATGTCGCCGCCACGATGGACAAGATGCAGCTCGCCGCGGCACTCCGCGCCGCCCGTGAGTGGATGACGGTCCACTGAGACCGTCTCCGGCGCGAAGGAACAATTGAGAGAAATAACAACCTCAAAAGCGGGGACTGGCGGGGCGCCTTGGACGGGGCCGGGGCCGGGAGAACGGAAACCGCGACCGGCAGGAACAAGGCCGGCGCGGTCTTTCCATTTAGTCCAGCAAGCGGAGAACCTGCGGCAGGGCTTCCTCGAAGCGGGCCATATCCCGCTCCGGCCCGACGCTGACGCGGACGCAGCGGTTGAGCGGCGCGACACCCGGCATGCGGATGAAGACGCCGTGCTGCATCAGCCCGTCGACGATTGAGCGGGCATAGGTACCGTCGCGTCCGGCGTCGATTGCGACGAAGTTCGTGGCCGACGGCAGCGGCGAAAGCTGGTTGGCGCGGGCGATCGAGGCGATGCGTTCGCGCGCGGCATGGATATTGCCGACGACCTCGGCGAGATAGGCCTGATCCTTGAGCGCGGCAAGTGCCGCCGCCGTCGCCAGCCGGTTCATGCCGAAGTGGTTCCTGATCTTGTCGAAGGCCAGCGCCGTGCCGGGCGTCGAGATGGCATAGCCGACGCGTGCCCCGGCGAGACCATAGGCCTTCGAGAAGGTACGGGTGCGCACGACGTTTGGCAGGCCGATCAGCGCCTCGATCGAGGGAAGTGAGCCGGCAGGGCCGGTTTCGCTATAGGCCTCGTCGAGCACCAGCAGGCAGGTTTCCGGAAGGGCGCGGGCGAAGGCGACGATCCTGTCAGCATCCCACCAGCTTCCCATCGGATTGTCTGGATTGGCGAAGTAAACGAGCGGGGCGCTTTCGCGCTTCACCGCATCGAGCAGGCCGGAGAGATCCTCGCGGTCGTTGACGTAGGGCACTGTCACCAGCCGTCCGCCGAAGCCTGCGACGTGGAAATTGAAGGTCGGATAGCCGCCGAGCGACGTGACGACCGGCATTCCCGGTTCGATCACCATGCGGACGATCTGGCCGAGGAGTTCGTCGATGCCGCCGCCGATCGCGATATTGGCAGCCGTCACGCCGAGATGGGCAGCCAGCGCCTCGCGGAGATCGAAGTTCTCCGGATCGTTGTATTTCCAGATATCGCCGGCCTGCTCGCGCATCGCGGCAAGCACGGAGGGCGCGGGGCCGAAGCCGTTTTCGTTGGCGCCGATGCGGGCCTCGACCTTGAGGCCGCGCTGGCGCTCGATGGCCTCGGGGCCGACAAAGGGAACGGTGGAAGGAAGGACGCTGACCAGCGGCGTGAAGCGCGAGAAGGCGGACATCGAAATGCAGGTTCCAGGGATGATGAAAAATCGCGCCAACAATAGGCACTGCCATCCTCATGGCAAGGAAGATTATTCTATCGCGCGCGTAGCTTACGGTCTGCTTTCGATACGCGGTGCGCGATACGCTTCGATCGCTTCGAGATTGCCGGCCATGAAGTCGGCGCGCACGACGCGCCGAAGCACTTCGGGGTCCAGTGTGTTGATGAAGCGGACACCGATGCGCTCGTTGTTGCGGTGGACCTCCGCGCAGCCGATGCGATAGGCAAGGCCGAGAATATTGAGATAGTAGTGTTTCGGCAGCCCGGCCGCCGACGAGACGACGAAGGTGGCGCCGCCGCGGGAAATATCCAGGATCTCCGCGCTTCGAAGCGAGATGCCGGTCAGGCACGGGCGGATGGCGACGATGCGGGCCGGGCGCCGCACGTTGAACTGTTCCCAGCGTACGTCGTAAACTTCCGATCTGACCGTAGCAAGGTGGGTTGCTCGGAGCATGGACATGACGCGGCTCTCCCTGGGCCAAGCTCATCCTGGCCCTGTTGTCGCATAGCGTCACATGAATGTTTTTCGCATTCGTCAAACGGATCGAGATAATTTTAATGAAAGCTAATTTTGTTTTAAGTGCACAGGCCTGATTTCGTTCGTTCAGGCATCGGATCACATATCCGAATCGATTTATGCGTGGACCCTCCGAACTCTTTCAATTACTGTACGTTTTGCCTCTGTCGATGAAGCATTTCGCTTCGAATTATCATTTAAGAGGAAACGAAAATGGCTGACATCAAAGTGCCGTGGGAATCATGGGTCGTGGTCTGTGATGGTGCGAAGGCTTTGATCATGCGCAATGCAGGCAATGCGCTTCTCATGAACCTGCAGGTGCATGAAACGCTGAGCCAACCAAGCGAGCCCACCCGCGAACTCGGCACCGATAAGCCAGGACGGGCCCATGCTCCGGACGGCACGAGCGGCAGCGCCATGGAGCAAACAGACTGGCAGGAGCAGGCGGAAGCCGATTTTCTGAGGCGGATCGCCGCGAAGTTGGATAAGCTGGTCCGTGAAAGGAACGGTAGCCGCATCATCCTGGTTGCGCCGCCCAAGGCGCTCGGTACTTTGAGACCGAACCTGAGCGCCGAAGCGCAGGCAGCCATCTCCGCGGAAGTCCCCAAGGATTATACCAACATGCCGGTCGATGAGATCGAGCGCCGCCTGGCTGCCTGATCGTATCACCGGAAGAAGAGCGCGGGCAAAAGGCTCGCGCTTTTTTCATCCGCCGCTCTTTCGCCCTGCAAACAAATCCTCGCTCTCGCCGAAAAGCGCCGCAAGCCGGTCGATGACCGTGCGCACCTCCGGACGCTGGCGCTCGTCGTCATGCGCCGTGATCCACATGTCATAGGTGAGCGGCTCGATGATCGGTCCGGCGCGCGTCAGGCCGGGCTCAGCATCGCCTATGAAACATGGCAGCACGCCGCGGCCGGCGCCGCCGCGGATCAGGTGGAAGAGCATATGTGGCGTGTTCGTCCAGCCGGTGATCCAATAGTCCGGCTGCTCGAAGGTCCATTTGTCCGCCGGTGTGATCGCGATGTCGGTGCCCAGCGAAATCCAGTTGCGGTTGTCATCGTCGAAGCTTGCCGCCTGGTAGGCGGCGTGCGCTACCGTTACCGAACGCCGGATCGCGATATTGCCGTTTTCCGGACGGCTGTGCCGGATGGCGATATGCGCTTCGCGATAGGTGAAATCGACGCCCGCGTCGCAGGTCTTGTAGCACATGCGGAACCGGTCTTTCGGCGTCCAGATTCTTGCCAAGTGGTCGGCGATGAAACGCGACGTCCAGCTGTCGGCAGCCGTCGAAACGATCGGCAGGGTCAGCACTTCGCCGCGCCAGTCGGAGATCGACTGCGCGGCCTCCTGCATCAGGCGCACGCGCTCCAGAAGCGCCGTGCCGTCCTTTGCCAGAAGATAGCCGGTTGGCCCACGTGTGAAGAGCGCGCGGCCCGTAGCGCGCTCGAGCGCCAGCATGCGCCGGCCGATTGTCGGCGCGCTGAGGCCGGTCTTTGACGCAGCCGCCGACAGTCCTCCGGCGGTCGCAACATGGAAGAAGAGTTGAAGATCGTCCCAGTTCGCGTCTTTCATTTTTGAAAACCCCCTTTCTTCCGCAGGCTCTACATTCGGCTGCGGCGAAGGCCTAGTTCAAGTGCTCCAACAGATAGATGGAGAACCTGACAATGCTTCTCAACTGGGCTGTTCTCTGGAACGAACTGGAGACAAGAAACAGAAGCCGCCGCCGCGATCCCCTGGCAGACCCGCTCGACGGGCCACAATGGGACGGCCTGCGGTGGCTCCTGCCGTTGATCGTGTGGTTTGCCGCGCGCGACAGTGCCCGCCCTCCCGACCGGGCAGCAAGGCGCGTCAGACGTCCGCTTCGAAGCTCAGGCGCAGCACATGGTGCAGGAATTCGGCATTGATCAGCATGTTGAAGCTGATCGTCACAAGCTCGCCTTCGCGTTTGACGACTGTCGAACCGATCTCGTCGCGGATGCCGAGGATTTCCAGGAAGAAATGGTTTGGAACCTCGAGCGTCGGGCTCACTTCGAGGACGGCGCCGGCGAGATTGATGGTGCGGATCAGGCAGCGGACCTGCGTGCCGGTGCTGAGGTGATGGCCGACGAAAATGATCTTGCCGGGCCGGTCGAGCGAGAAATCCCGGTAGGATTTCTCCCGCTCGTTACTGTCGTCGTTGAGGTGCGTCTGAAAGGCCATTTCAGCCTCCGCTCGTTGTACGATTGAAAGGTAACGCATGAATGCTGACAGGTAATGAACCGGATCAATAGAATTTGAGCCTTATGCGTAGCTGGACGAAAAAACCCTTGATTTCGGCAATGGCGGAAGAGCCGGGCGGTCCATTCTGGGGCAATTCTTGACAGAGCCGGCCGCTTCGCCCATATCAAGCGCCGGTTCGAGGCGCCGGCCGCTCGCGGATGAAAGTCCATGGTGAAGTCCTCGAAGTTCATGTCGCAGCCAATTGGTGCATGCTGACTGACGGCAATGCGAGCTCCCCTTTGCAGTCAAAATGGCATGCCTTCCGAAAGGCTCAGCACATGACGACCTATCTTACCATCTATGAACTGAAGGCTCAGGCAAAGCGGCTTCGCCAGGCGATGGAAACGCGCGGTACTGCGATTTCGCACAGTGCCGCGCTCGAACTCGTTGCCCAGCAACACGGCGTACGCGATTGGAATACGCTTTCGGCTCTCGCAACAAAGCCGAACGCCGATCCCATCGCCGCGCTCTCCGTCGGCTCGCACGTGCGCGGCCGCTACCTGAACCAGCCGTTTACCGGCAAGGTTCTGGCACTCGCAGAGACCGGCGGTGGACTTCACAAGATCACCATCCATTTCGATGAACCGGTGGATGTCGTGACCTTCGAGAGCTTCTCCGCGTTCCGGCAGCGCATCAACGCGCAGATTGACACGAACGGCGTCTCGCCGCGGAAGACATCGAACGGCCAGCCGCATCTGGTACTCGATATCTAGCCGCGGCAGAGGTCCTGACCTCAGTTCTTGCCGGTCGTCGCTGCGGTTGCAGCGGCGTCGGCCTCCTTCAGCGCTGCGGCGCATTCTTCGCAGCAGACCTCGACGGTCTTGCCGCCGAGTTTGACGCTGATCGCCTCGGGACCGAGTTCGCAGTCGCAGGCAGCGCATGTGGTCTTCTTCATCGGATGATCCTCCGGTTGATCGTCCCGCGACCGGGACAGGATCATAAGATCATCAGGAGGGGCATCGGCGCTGTCGAAATCTTTAGCGATCGGCTCTGCGCTTCACCTCAGTCGCGCCAAGCGTTGAAATTCGGTGGGCGTCTGGCCGAAGGCCTGCTTGAAGGAGGCACTGAAGTGGCTGTGGCTCGAGAAGCCCAGATCGAGGCCGAGCGCGGTGAGATCCTCGTATTTTCCAAGAAGATCAAGGGCGCGGGCAAGGCGCAGCCGCAGTTGATAGCGATAGAGCGGCGTCGCTTCCACCTGCTGGAAAACCTGGGTGAGATAGACGGGCGAGACGCCGACTTCCTTGGCGATCTCGGCCAGGGTCCAGCGGCGCGCGAGATCTGAAGAGAGCACGAGCTTTGCCCGGTCGACCAGCTTCTGCCGTCCGGCGCTGGCGCCTGCGGCATGCGAGGTGCGCTCGCCGAGCGAGCGGCGCACGAGTGTCAGCGCCAGTGTCTCGGCCTCAAGCGGCTCGGCTGCTTTCCGGTGCAGGCCATGGCGCAGCAGCGCAACCAGCGCCTGAGCGCGCGGATCGATCCGGCGGCGCTGGCGGCGGAAGGAGAGGAGTTCGCCTGCCTGCACCTGCTCCTTCGGCGCAAGCTCTGCAAGGACGGATTCGTCGATCGCCAGATCGATGCAGGCATCGCCGCCTTCGACCGGATGGCTGATCCGGTAACCCTGGCCGGCATTGAAGAACAGCATCTGGTTGGCTTCGGCCACCGCATCGTTGCGGCCGGCATGGCGCATGAAGACGCCGCGATAGGGATAGACGAGGCTTGTCCTGTGGGCGCATTCCTCGCCGCTCTTGTGACGGCACTCCCCACTGCAGACGATGTCACGAATCGTCACGGTCTTCGTCTTCAAGAGCAGGGCGGTTGATATCTGCGGCATCGAGTCTTCCAGGTCCGATAGGCGGCGATACGGGGCCGGCCTGTTTGCACGGTATCACACCTCAGTAGCGTGAATAGACATGGACGTCGCTTTCGGTCTGGCCGCGCGAAAGACCGATATCCTTGAGCTGGTCGTCTGAAAGCTCGAGCAGGGCGTTGCGATTGCGCCGTTCGGCCATCCAGCGCGCTGCCGCGATGAGGATTGCAAGCAGCCATGGCTGCATCGCATGCGAGGAACGGAACCGCCGGGACGGGATGAAGCTTGAGCCGCGCATGGTGATCCTCCATCCTTTCTGATTGGATGGAGGCAGTGAACCACCTGCGCGGCTTTCGCGCTGTCAGATTATTTAGCGATTGAAGGCGGCGCTACGCCTTCAGCAGCCATTCGTGCTCGGGCGCATTGTGGAACTTCCAGATGCGCTTCGGACCGGCCATGACGTTGAGATAGTAAAGGTCGTAGCCGTGGCAGGCAGCACAGGGGTGGTAGCCCTTCGGCACCAGCGTCACGTCGCCGTCTTCCAGCACCATCACCTCGTCCAGCGAGCGGTCATCGGTGTAGACGCGCTGGAAGCCGAAGCCCTGGGGCGGGTTCAGGCGGTGGTAATAGGTCTCTTCGAGGAAGCTTTCGTTCGGCAGGTTGTCCTGGTCGTGCTTGTGCGGCGGATAGGAAGACGTATGGCCGCCCGGCGTGATGACTTCGACGACCAGCAACGAATGCGCCGAGCTGTCGTCCTCGGGCATGATGTTGTTGACGTAGCGGACATTCGTGCCCTTGCCGCGCGTGAGTGCCGGATGCGTGCCCGGCGGGATGGCTTTCGCCTCGTAGGTGCCGCCGCCCGGGCCTGAGCAGACGGCGAGTTCCAGATCGGTCTCGGCCGTCACCGACCAGGTCGATTCCATCGGGATATAAAGCGCATGCGGGCTGCCCTCAAAGGGGCTCATGCGCTCGCCGAGCGTACCGAATTCCTTGGTACCGGCCTTCGCCTTGCCCTTGCCGCTCACCCAGACGAGGCAGACCTCGCGGTCGCCGGTCTCGCCGGACGCAGTTTCGCCCGGCTTCAGCCGGTGGAGGTCGAAGCCCACATAGGTCCAGCCGGCATTCTCCGGCGTGACATGGGTGACGCGGCCGTTGGTGCCGTTCGGCTTGACCTTGAGATTGGGCATGGTGGTTTCTCCTTGTAAGCTGTGGGGGGCCTGGCTACGGCAGTCTACTCAGCCCTTGTCCAACCCAGCTTCCTTCGCAAAACCCTTCAGTGCCTTCAGCCCCATCGACTGATACTCGAACGGATTGCGCTTGAGCGGGTCCTGCTCGGCTTCGATAACCAGCCAGCCCTCGTAACCGTGTTGGGCGGCGACCCTAAGGACCGGCAGGAAATCGACGCCGCCCTCCTTGTCGCCGGGGACCGTAAAGACGCCGCGGCGCACGCCTTCGAGGAAGGAGAGCTTGTCACCCTCGACCTGATCGCGGATTTTTGGGCGGACGTTCTTCGCGTGGATATGGCGGACGCGGTGCATGTACTTCTTCGCGACGTCCACGGGATCGCTGCCGCCGAACCAGGCATGTCCCGTGTCGAGCAGCAGCTTCGTTGCCGGTCCGGTATTGTCCATCAGCTTGTCGATCTCGGCGCCTGTCTGCACGACCGTGCCCATATGGTGATGATAGACGAGATCGATCCCCTGATCCGCGCAATATTGCGCGATCGCCTCGATATCGGCGCCGAACTTCTTCCACTGATCGTCGGCGAGAGCCGGCTTGTCGGCGAGAGCTTTGCTGTCGTTGCCGTGGATGGCGTTCGACGTTTCGCAGACGATGCACACCTTGCAATCATTGGCCTTGAGCATGTCGAGATGCGGCTGGATCGCTTGTTTCTCGTCCTCGACACTGTGGTCGAGCAGGTTCAGCGAGTGCCAGCCGGATACGAAGACGAGCTTGTGCGCGGCGAGCACTTTCTTCAGTTCGTGGCCGTCGGACGGCATCTTGTGGCCCTTCTCGATGCCGTCGAAGCCGATCTTCTCGCAATCGCTGAGGCAGTCCTCGAGCGTCAAATGCGCGCCGATCGTGCGGTCGTCGTCATTGCTCCAGGCGATGGGGTTGGTCCCGTAGCGGATCATCATTGTCTCCGGATATGTGATTTAGCGTTGATGCTTGCGCGCTTCGACATAGTTCTTGCGCGCCTTGTTGACCTGTTCGCGCGGGCTGACCTCAGGAACGGCGACATCCCACCAGTGACCGCCGGCTTCTGTCGTGATCAGCGGGTCGGTATCGATGACGAAGACCGAGGTACGGTCGTTCTTCTTCGAATCGGCAATCGCCCTCTCCAGTTCGGCAATCGAAGAAACCTTGACCGCGATGGCGCCCATGCTCTCGGCATGCGCCCGGAAGTCGATTTCCGGCATCACCTGGTGGTAGGAGTCCTTCAGCAGGTTGTTGAAGTTCGCACCGCCCGTTTCCATCTGCAGGCGGTTGATGCAGCCGTAGCCGCGGTTGTCGAGCAGGACGACGTTCACCTTGATGCCCATCATCACCGAGGTTGCGAGCTCGGAGTTCAGCATCATATAGGAGCCGTCACCGACGAGAACGAAGACCTCCTTATCGGGGTTCGCCATCTTGGTGCCGAGGCCGCCGGCGACCTCGTAACCCATGCAGGAGAAGCCGTATTCCATGTGGTAGCTGCCGGGGGCTGTTGCTGGCCACAGCTTGTGCATCTCGCCCGGCAGGCCGCCTGCGGCGCAAAGGCCGATCGCCTTTTCCAGTTCGATCGAGCGCGTCACCGCGCCGATCACCTGCGCATCCGAGGGCAGGGCGGCATTGGTGGAAGCCATCGCCTTGTTGGCAGCATCCATCCAGACGTTCTTTTCCGTCGTCGCCCTTTCCGTGAGTGCCGCCGGTGCCTTCCAGCCGCCAAGCCCTTTCGACAGCGCCTTCAGGCCTTCGCGGGCGTCGGCGATCAGCGGCTGACCGTCATGCTTGTAGGCATCGTAGGCGGCGATGTTGAGGCCGAGGATCTTCAGCTTGTCGTTCTTGAACAGCGCCCAGGAGCCGGTCGTGAAGTCCTGGCAGCGGGTGCCGACGGCGATGATGAGATCGGTTTCCTCGGCAATGGCGTTGGCAGCCGAAGTGCCGGTGACGCCGACGGAGCCAAGCGCCAGAGGGTGGCGCTCGTCGATCGAGGATTTGCCGGCCTGGCTGACGACGACGGGAATGCCGTGGGCCTCGACGAAGGCTTTAAGTTCCTGCGTCGCCTGTGAATAGAGCACGCCGCCGCCGGAGATGATCACCGGCTTTTCGGCGGATTTGATCAGCGTGATCGCAGAGGCCAGTTCATCGGCGTCCGGCTGCGGACGGCGGATCGTCCAGACCTTTTCTTCGAAGAGGCTCTCCGGATAGTCGAAGGCTTCCGCCTGGACGTCCTGGCAGAGGGAAAGCGTCACCGGGCCGCAGTCCAGCGGATCGGTCAAGACCTGCATGGCGCGCTTCAGCGCCGTGATGATCTGCTCGGGGCGGGTAATGCGGTCGAAGTAGCGCGAGACCGCGCGAAAGGCGTCGTTGGCCGAAACCGTGCCGTCGCCCCAGTCCTCGATCTGCTGCAGCACCGGATCGGGCGCGCGGTTGGCGAAGACATCGCCCGGCAGGAAGAGCACCGGGATGCGGTTGACATGTGCGACGCCGGCCGCCGTCACCATATTCAATGCGCCGGGGCCGATCGAGGTCGTGCAGGCCATGAACCGCTGGCGGAAGCTTGCCTTTGCATAGGCGATCGCCGCATGCGCCATGCCCTGTTCGTTATGTGCGCGATAGGTCGGCAGCTCGCCGCGCACCTGATAGAGCGCTTCGCCGATGCCGGCGACATTGCCGTGGCCGAAGATCGCCCAGACGCCACCGAAGATCGGCACCTTCTTGCCGTCGACGACAGTCATCTGCTTCTTCAGGAAATGCGCAACCGCCTGCGCCATCGTCAATCGGATCGTCTTGCCCATCGGGCACCTCCCAAATGCTCTTAATTAATGCAGGCCGCGGGTTTTCAACCAGGCCTCGGTCAGTCGGCGGAAGCGTCCGGCCATGTCGGCAATTGCTTCCTCGTCATTCATATTGCCGGAGAGCCAGGCGCGCGCCGCATCGGCAAAGATGGTGCGGCCGACGGCAAAGCCTTTTACCGAAGGGGCGGCAAGCGTTGCCTCGAAGCCCTTCACGAGCTCTTCGGCCGGCGCCTCCAGCCCGAGCAGCACGATACCGCGGCACCACGGATCGTTCTTGGCGATCACGGCGTCGATCTTCCTCCAGGCAGCCGTCGAGGCCTGCGGCTCCAGCTTCCACCAGTCCGGCTTGATACCGAGCGCGTAAAGCTCTTCCATCGCCGTCGAGATCGTGTCGTCGGTCAGCGGGCCGTTCTTGCTGGCGATGATTTCCACCAGCAGTTCGCGGCCGACCTTGCGCGCGGCCTCGAAGAGTGTGCGCAGCTTCTCCTGCTGCTTGCTCTTTAGATCGGTCGGATCATCTGGATGATAGAAGCACAGGCACTTGATGCAGTGGTCGAGCGGCCATTCGACAAGCTGCGAGCCGATATCCTGGCTGAACTCGAAGCGCAGTGGCTTCGAGCCCGGCAATTCGGCCGGCCGTCCGATCCAGGAGAAATTCTTGCTCGCCGCATCGAAGAAGGCGTCACGGCCGAAGCGCTCGTCGATCAGCATGCCGTAGCCGTCGCGGCCGCCGGCAACGCGCGCTGCCGCTTCGACGGCCAGCCGCTTGAAGGCGACGATCTTCTTGTAGTCGACGCCCAACTCGTCGCAAACGCTGGTGAGTTGCGACCGATGGTCGATGGCGAGCGCCATCAGCAGCGGAATATCGCCCTTGCGCGTCGAAGCCCAGTGAATGTGGTTGATCGCCTCGTCCTTGCGTAGCGCGCGGTGCTCGCTACCGTTCTTCAGGAAGAAATCGAGCTCCGCCCAGGTCGGATATTCCGGCGAGCAGAGCAGGCGGGAGACGGCAAAGGCGCCGCATGCATTGGCCCAGGTGGCGCAGGTCTTCAGCGGCTCGTCCTTCAGCCAGCCGCGCAGGAAGCCGGACATGAAGGCGTCGCCGGCGCCGAGCACGTTGAAGACCTCGATCGGGAAGCCCTGGCCGATGATGCCTGCTTCCAGATCGTCGGCAATCGGTCCGTCGTAGACGATGCAGCCCATCGCGCCGCGCTTCAGCACGATCGTTGCCGGCGAGAGGCGGCGGATTTCCTTGAGCGCGCCGAGCACGTCATCCGCGCCGGACGCGATCAGGATTTCCTCCTCGGTGCCGACGATGAGATCGCAATCCGGCAGCGTCTCCTTCATCTTCGAAGAGACGCGGTCGGACTTCACATAGCGCTCGAAGCCTTCGGCATGGCCGGCAAGCCCCCAGAGATTCGGCCGGTAGTCGATGTCGAAGATCACCTTGCGGCCATTGGCCTTGGCGATCCGGATCGCCTTTCGCTGCGCAGCCTCAGTGTTCGGTCGCGAGAAATGTGTGCCGGACACGAGAACCGCGCGTGACGACTGGATGAAGTCCTCGTCGATATCGCCTTCGTCGAGCGCCATGTCGGCGCAGTCCGAGCGATAGAAGATCATCGGCGAAACGCCTTCTGCTTCCACCGCAAGCAGCACGAGTGCCGTCAGCCGTTCGTTGTCTGTCCGGATACCCTTAGTTTCCACACCTTCGCGCGCCGACTGCTCGATGATGAAGCGGCCCATCTGTTCGTTGCCGACGCGGGTGATCAGGCCGGACTTGAGGCCGAGGCGCGCCGTGCCGATAGCGATATTGGCAGGGCAGCCGCCGACGGATTTGGCGAACGAGCCGATGTCCTCCAGCCGCGAACCGATCTGCTGGCCATAAAGATCGACGGAAGAGCGGCCGATGGTGATTACATCAAGAGACGGCTCGGGCTGCAGAGCCGGATTCGAATGTGCCATGATGTCCTCCCGCTAGATTCCTGCAGGACCTTGCCGCCTGCAGATTCTAAATAATGAAACATTGGTTCCGAGTTTTTGTCAATTCGGAATATTTATTCCATTTTATCTTTTGCGGTTTTGGGATGGTGAAGTTTGCGCCGGCGCTCGGCGATCGCCACCGGCAGCGCCATCACCAGCGCCATGGAGGCGGAAAGCGAGCGGAAGCCGGCAAAGTCAGCTTCGGCAACCTCGAACCAGCAGGCGGCGCGGGCCGCAAGCGGCGAGAAAGCCGAATCGGTTATCGCGACGACCGGCACGCCGCGATCGGCCAACCCTTCAGCCTGGCTGAGGCTGTCGGCAGCGTAGGGCGAGAAGCTGGCGGCGATCGCCGCATCCTTCGGCGTTGCGAACTGCACCATCTCCGGATCGACCCCATTCGGCGAAGCGACGATCTGGTGGCGGATGCCAAGTTTCGAAAGGGCATATGTCATATGCGCCGTAAGCGGATAGGAGCGGCGTTTCGCTATAAGATATATGGTGTCTGCCGCCGCCAGGATATCGACGGCCCTCGTGAAGGTCTCCGTCTCGACGGTCGCCGCCATGCGGTTGATGGATTGGGTGGCCGCGGCGATGAACCCTGAGAGCAGATTGGCATCTTCGTCACCTTCGGATCGCTCCAGCGTGGCGAGGCGCTCCTCGTAGCTCAGCGTCCGGTCGCGCAGCCGCTCGCGGAAAATACTCTGGAGATCGGAGAAGCCCTCATAGCCGAGGTGACGGGCGAGCCGCACCAGCGTCGACGGCTGGACGTCCGAAGCCACCGCGATGCTCGCCGTCGTGCCGAAGGCAATCTCGTCCGGATTGCCGAGCGCAAAGGCGGCGACCTGGGCCAACCGCTTCGGCATGCTTGCCTTGCGCTCGATGATCGTGCTGCGCAGGCTTTCGAAATCGCGGGGCACGCGCACAAATCTCTTGGTGTCGTTATCCATGCAGGCGGTCCATAGGATGAAACAAATATTCCATATTCAAAAGCATAAATGATTTCGCTTTTCGATCCTAACGGTTTTTAATTCCCTCGAAATCAAGGGTTTTGAACAATATTCGACATCGCCTGACGCAAATGACGCATCCGTGCCGCCTTGTCAAAACGGTCCAAATATTCCAAAAATCACCGCGGACATGGAGGAGAGTACGGAAAATGAAACCACTCGGCATCGGTTTGATCGGCACCGGTTATATGGGCAAGTGCCACGCGCTGGCCTGGAATGCGGTGAAGGCTGTCTTCGGCGATGTCGAGCGTCCAAGGCTCGTGCATCTCGCCGAAGCCAACGCAGACCTCGCGAAATCGCGCGCCGCCGAATTCGGCTTCGAAAAGGCGACGGCCGACTGGAAAGCGCTGATTGCCGATCCGGACGTCGATGTCGTCTCCGTTACCACACCGAACCAGTTCCATGCCGAAATGGCAATTGCGGCGCTCGAGGCCGGAAAACATGTGTGGTGCGAAAAGCCGATGGCTCCCGCCTATGCCGATGCGGAGCACATGCTGAAAGCGGCGAGGGCTTCCGGCAAGGTAGCCGTTCTTGGATACAACTATATCCAGAACCCGGTCATGCGGCACATCAAGACGCTGATCGGTGAGGCTGCGATCGGCGCTGTCAACCACATCCGCGTCGAGATGGATGAGGATTTCATGGCGGATCCGGAAGGCCCCTTCTATTGGAAGAGTGAACTGTCTTCCGGTTACGGCGCGCTTGACGATTTCGCCGTGCATCCGCTCTCGCTGCTCTGGTATCTCTTCGGCCACGTCGAAGCGGTCATTACCGACATGGTGAAACCTTATGCCGACCGTCCGCTCATGGAAGGCGGTCGCCGTGCGGTCGAGAATCACGATGGCGCAAACGTCCTGATGCGTCTTGGCGGCGGCATCTCCGCCGTACTGATGGCAAACCGTGCCGCCTGGGGCCGCAAGGGCCGCATCGCACTGCAGATTTTTGGATCGAAAGGATCGATCGCCTACGATCAGGAACGCATGAACGAATTCGAGCTCTATCAGGCCGAAGGCCGCGGCACCGAGCAGGGCTTCCGCAAGATCCTCGCAGCGCCCGCCCACCAGCCTTATGACCGCTTCATTCCCGCGCCGGGCCATGGCCTTAGCTTCAACGACCTGAAGATCATCGAATGCCGCGAGCTGATCCGCGCCATTTCCGGTCAGCCGTCGTCCTTGGTCACGTTCGAAGACGGTCTCAGGATAGAGAGGTCGGTGCATGCCATGGCACAGTCCTTCCACGAGCGCCGCTGGATCGCGATCGGCTGACGGGCAAGATCGCTTCCTGTTGACGGCGCCAAGGGCGGGGGCTACGTCTCGCCTCTATAATAACGCTGCTTTTGGGAGTGGGATCGTGACGGACAGACTGATAATCATCGGTGCGGGGCAGGCGGGCTTCGCGATGGCCGCAAAGCTGCGCGCGCTGCACGACACCCGCCCAATCACCATTATCGGCGCCGAGGACGTTCTGCCCTACCAGCGGCCGCCGCTTTCGAAGAAATACCTGCTCGGCGAGATGACCTTCGACCGCCTGCTGTTCCGCCCCGAGCACTGGTATCCAGACAATAATGTCGAAATCCGCCTCGCGACCTGGGTCGAGCAGATCGACCGCGACAAGAAACAGGTCGCGCTGCAGGACGGCTCGATCCTTGACTACGGCACGCTGGCGCTGACCACGGGTTCGGCGCCGCGCAGGCTGCCGGCAGCCGTCGGCGGCGACCTCGACGGCGTCTATGTCGCCCGCGACAAGCGCGATGCAGACCTTCTCGCCAACGAGATGCGGCCAGGCCGGCGCGTCCTTATTATAGGCGGCGGTTATATCGGTCTCGAAGCGGCAGCCGTTGCGCGCTATCGCGGCCTCGAAGTGACCGTCATCGAAATGGCCGACCGCATTCTCCAGCGCGTTGCCGCCAAGGAAACGGCCGATATCATCCGCGCGATCCACGAGAGCCATGATGTCGTGATCCGCGAAAAGACCGGGCTTAAGCGTCTCGTCGGCAGGGATGGGCATGTTTGCGGCGCTGAGCTCTCTGACGGCTCGGTGATCGAGATCGATTTCGCCATCGTCGGCATCGGCGTCGTGCCGAACGACCAACTGGCCAAGGAGGCCGGTCTTGACGTTGCGAACGGCATCCTCGTCAACGAATTCGCCCGCACCTCGGACACGTCGATCTTTGCCGCCGGCGATTGCGCCGTGCAGCCCTGGCAGGATGGGCGGATAAGACTCGAATCGGTGCAGAACGCCGTCGACCAGGCTGAAGCCGTCGCTGCGGTCATCGCCGGCGGTGACGCGCCCTATGACCCGAAGCCGTGGTTCTGGTCCGATCAGTATGACGTGAAGCTGCAGATCGCCGGCTTCAACCTCGGCTACGACGAAACCTTTTTGCGCCCCGGCGCCCGCGAAGGCGCGCATTCCGTCTGGTATTTCAGGAACGGCCAGTTCATCGCCGTCGACGCGATCAATGACGCAAAGGCCTATGTGACGGGCAAGAAGCTGCTGGAAACAAAAATCAATCCCGACAAGGCCGTGCTGGCAGACGCGGCCGCCGATCTCAAGCAGTTGCTGGCTTAAGATCACAGCATTGTTTTCTTCCCGGGTGGAAGCCGAAAAAGCGCTTGCTTCACCTGCCGAATGACTCTATCAGGGCTCCCACCGGAGAGGTGGCCGAGTGGTCGAAGGCGCTCCCCTGCTAAGGGAGTATACGTCAAAAGCGTATCGAGGGTTCGAATCCCTTCCTCTCCGCCACGAAACGCGTGTCCGACCCGCACACATAGGCAACGATCTTACCTAAGTGTAGTGCACCCCGATTTTGAGACAGAAAAATGGTAGCAGTTCTCTGTTAGGAGGACTGATGAGGACGGACGATCCTGGGCGGCGGTTCAGTCGCGAGTTTAAGCTGGCCGCGGTTCAGCGAATGGCTGCCGGGGCCAATGTCACCTATCTCTCGGGTCGGGCCCCAATGACGTGAGAAGTGCGGTGGCATCCGCACAGATTGCGCACAGTTTCAGCCGCGTTTGCGGCTTTCTGCTGAAAACTCGGATCGTTGTGCAGGTACGTCCGCTCAAATTCGTCGGTCGTAATTAGCGAAGCCGATGCTTCTCGAACCCAGCCCCTGCATTCGCCAGCCACGTTCCACGGGTATGCCCGAGCACATGTGGCGTCATATTCGCCCCCAGCTTAGCTCGGCACGAACCGCGCGAAAAGCCTTGTGCGGTTTGATCACTTGGCGCCGTAGTAGCTGATGACGTGCAGCGCTGACTTCGCCTTGTCGATCTTCTTGTCCGCCTCGCGTCAGTAGCGCAGGAAGGTCAGAAGCCGGGGAGGGATCGTCCCCGGTGTCTTTGCAGACGCGCTCCCTGAGCCTTCCGGTAGAAAATACCCGCGTCAAGTTCGACCCTGCCGTGGGATGTTTGGCATCCATTGCTGCCTGACCATCGCCGACAATCGCGTTCCGGTATAAACTGCGACCAGCTCCTGCCGGGCAATCACCCTAACTGTCAGGTCGGGGGGAAAAATCATAAAATCGGTTTGTTCTGCCCTCGGCCGATACGCATCCCCTGAAATCGAATCCCTCCGCGCCAGAATCGGCTGAAGAGAATCAATTCTCACCCGGAAGTGATTCCTGCGGTGAAGCATCGTCAATTCGGATGCCCCCTCATCCACGGTCGCATTGCGGGGCTGTCATAAAAGCCGCCGAATCCGGCTGGAAATTGGTATCAATGCGGCACAGGATGCGTCATGCCATACATGTGAGGCGATGCTAAACCCCTGCAAAACCGGCAGTTTCTTAACAAACCATAAAGAAATGCGGCGACGCCTGCCCAACTTGTGGCCTTTCAGCAACAGGGCGGCGGTAAGGCTGATGCAAATACCACAAAGGAGTAAGTTGGTGATTGCGTGACAGGCGCGGTCTTGTATTTTCAACCTCGGAAGCGAGGGCGGTTGATCGTCCGACTTCTTGAAACATGGGGATGGGGCAGGGAACGCTGCTCAAGGCGAAAAATCCCAAACCCGATCGAAACTTTGAATTGGAGGTCACTATGAACATCAAGAGCCTTCTTCTCGGCTCCGCTGCTGCTCTCGCAGTAGTTTCCGGTGCTCAGGCCGCTGACGCTATCGTCGCTGCTGAGCCGGAACCGGTTGAATACGTTCGCGTCTGCGACGCTTACGGCACCGGCTACTTCTACATCCCGGGCACGGAAACCTGCCTGAAGATCGAAGGTTACATCCGCTTCCAGACCGACTTCACGTTCGGCGACCTCGCTGATAACGGCGGCGGCGAAGACTGGTCGGCCCGTACCCGCGGTCAGGTTGCCTTCACGGCGAAAAGCGACACTGAATACGGTCCGCTCACCGGCGTTATCGTCTATCAGGCAAACTTCCGCCCGAACGGTGTTGCCAACAGCCAGGCTGATCAGAACGACACGGTTATCGACGAAGCCTACATCGACATCGCCGGCTTCCGCGTTGGTAAGTTCGTCAACTGGTGGGATGCTGACTTCTCCGGTGAAACCGAAGTTATCAACAACAACACCAACTTCAACGCGATCCGCTACCAGTACGACTCTGGCGACTTCTACGCCGGTATTGCTGTTGAAGAGTTGACCCGTACCGGTCTGGGTCTCGACAACGGTGGCAACAACGTCGGTATCGACGCTGCTGTCGGCGGCAAGTTCGGCGCCCTCAGCTGGGAACTTCTCGCCGGCTACGACCTCGACCGCGCCGATGGTGCTGTCCGTGGCATCATCTACGCAGACATCGGCCCGGGCACCTTCGGTCTCGCCGGCGTCTGGGCGAGCGGCCCGAGCGACTACTATGACAACGGCGAATGGGCTATTGCTGCTCAGTATGCTGTCAAGGCAACTGACAAGTTCACCATCACCCCGGCTGTTCAGTACACCAACAACATCGACATCGACCCGGTGGATGACGATTTCGACGGTGGCAGCGAATGGCGCGCTGGCGTTACGCTCGACTACGAAATCGTCGAGAACCTGACGACGAAGGTGACCGTTAACTACATCAGCCAGGACCACGACAATGGTGTTTCTGACGAAGACGGCGTAACGGGCTTCTTCCGCCTGCAGCGTTCGTTCTAATCTAATCTGATCTGACTTCGGTCAAATCGGGAAGCCCGGCTTTCGAGCCGGGCTTTTGCTTTGCGGGTGTCTGCTTCCGACGGCCCCGAGACGGAAGCCTTTAGAGGTCGCGGAGAAAGCGACGGATTTCCTCCGCCACATCATCGAGATGCAGCAGCGGCGCATGTCCCTGACATCTTGCTGTGAACTGCCGTGCCGCCGGATGCCGCCGCAGCATCTCTTCGACCGTTGCCTTTGACAGCAGTTTTGAAGTCTCGCCGCGGATAACCAGCAGCGGTATCGCCGCCATTGCGTCGAACGGCTTCCAAAGATCCGGCAGCGGCTTGCTGAAATCGGCAGCGATCACTGCTTCGGCGATGGCCGGATCGATATCCGTGACCAAACCATCATCGGTTTCGCGATAAATTGCGTGGGCCATGCCGCGCCAATCGAAGGCGGAAAGAGCGGGAAATTCGGCCTCGTGCAGGTCGCGAAGCAATCCGGCCGCATCGTCCCAGTCACGGGGCTTTCGCGGATTTGCGAGATAACCTTGAATATGCCGAAGCCCTTTTAGTTCGAGCACCGGGCCGACATCGTTGAGCACCACGGATGCCAGCAGTTCCGGCTTCATCTCGGCGATCAGATGCAGGATCAGCCCGCCACGTGACGTTCCGATGAAGACGGCTTGGGTGATGCCGAAGGCGGCGCAGGCGGTCAGAACGTCGTTTGCTTCCACGCCGAGATTGTAATTCTGCTTGTTATCGTCCCACGCCGAGCGGCCGCGTCCCCGATAGTCGAGCGCGATCACGCGTCTGGGACGCTCCGGGTCCTTCGAGAGGATCAGCGCAAGCTGATGAAAATCGCGGGAATTGCGTGTCAGGCCGGGAAGGCAGATTACCGGCGGAGAGACGAATGCCGACGGATTCCCGGCTCCATAGTCGCGGGCGTAGAGCTTGAGCCCGTCGACTGACAGGTATGTCTTCTCCTCGAAGCCTTCGGTGGTGTTTGAAAACATTGCGATTTCCCAGTTGCGCTCAGGAAATCTAGCCTGCTTCAGCGTCAAAGCAAATCGATCAGGATGAAGACCGCCCGCCGATCAGGTCGCGCTCGATATCCGGCGTCTGCCCGAGCCGCGCCTTATAGACCTCGTAATTCTCCATCACGCGCTGGACATAGTTGCGCGTTTCCGGAAAGGGGATGCGCTCAATCCAGTCGACGATTTCATTGATGGATTTGCCGCGCGGGTCGCCGTAGCGGCTGATCCATTCGGGCACGCGCTTCGGCCCGGCATTATAAGCGATAAAGGTCAAGATGTAGGAGCCGCCGAAGGCGTCGATCTGTTCGCCGAGATAATGCGCGCCGAGCGTGGCGTTGTAGCCGGCGTCCGCCGTCAGCTTGTCGGCTGAATAGGTGATGTTGTGGCGCTTGGCGACTGCCTTGGCGGTCCCGGGCAAAAGTTGCAGAAGGCCACGGGCGTTTGCGGGCGAGACGGCGGCGGGGTTGAAAGCGCTTTCCTGCCTTGCGATGGCATAGGCGAGCGCCTTGCCCGAGCCGGAGATATTCGCGTTCGAGGGAATGACGCCGACAGGGAAGGCCAGCGCCGCGACATCGATCCCGCGCGCATAGGCGATCTTGCCGACCTGCAGCGACAGGTGATGGTTGCCGGAGCCTTCCGCCTGCGCCGCCAGGATGGCAAGTTCGCCGGCACTTTGAAGCTGCTCGGCGAGCGCCAGGTAAAGGCTTGCCGCACGCCAGCCATGGCCTGCGGCCTCAAGGCGCGAAATCGCCTGAACGGCTTCGCGGGATTGGAGGCGCTGCCGGTCTTCCCTTGTGGGCGACGGATAGGAGACGTTGAGCGTCTTGCGCCCCAGCCGCTCAGCTGCGAGCTGACCGTAGAAAGTGCTCGGGAAGTTTGCTGCTTTTGCGTAGAATTCGCTGGATTTGCCCGCCCCGCCGGCTTCTGCGGCACGGCCCAGCCAATACCAGGCCCGCGAAACGGAAATCGGACCGTTCGAAACCTGAAGAATCTTGCGGAAATGCGTCTCGGCCGTCGCCGGATCCTGCAGTCCGCGCAACGCATACCAGCCGGCGTGGAATTCGGCTTCGACAATATCTGCCGGGTTCGTCGCGACGTGGTTGGCGACGACGCGGTAGGCGGCCTTGAACTGGCCCTGGTCGACAAGGCCGCGGCTGACGATGCGCTGCTCGTTCCACCATTCGCCGGAATTCACCAGTTCATCGCGCGCCGAAGGCATTTGCGCCAGAAGCTTGGCGGCTTCGGCATATTTGTCCTGCTTGCGCAGATATTCGATGCGGGCAAACAGATAGCCTGGGTCATTCGACCATTTGCCATCGACGGCATAAAGGAGCGCGCCGGCATTGGCCGCCTTGCTCGCGACCGCCGACCATGCGTTGTAGAGGGACTGCGCCTGGCCCATGTCGCCGAAGCGCTTGGCCTGCGCCGTCCGGCCGCGATACATCAGATATTCCATGCGCGCCTTGTGGTCGGCGGCGCCGAGCAGTGCTGAGAACTCCGCCAGGATCTTGTCTTCGGTGTCCTTGTCGAGTGCTTCGCTGCGCCAGACCTTGCGGATATGTTTCGCGGCCTGCGTTTGTCTGCCGGCAGAGACCAGCGCTCGCGAGAGGATCATCGCGCCTGGGGTCGTTTCCGGCGCGGTGTCGCCGAAAGCCGCAAGGATTGCAGCCGGGTCCGGATTTTCGTCGTAGAGTGCGCGCTCGGAATAAGCGCGCAGCTTGGTAAGTCCCGGCCAGCCTTTGAGTTCCTGTGCCGCGCCTGCGATTTCATAGGAAGGCACGCCCTTGATGCCGGAAACGGCGATCGACCATGTCAGGATATGCCGGTCGAGCGTGCCCTTGGCCATGCCGTTGCGGATCGAGATCGCCTGCTGCGCATTCTTGCTGGAAAGCGCATCTAATCCGGCCTTCAGGTTTCCGCTCATGGGCGCGACGGTCGTGCTGCGCGGGATGGCGCCGGTCATGATCGATTCAGGTGCCGAGGTTTGCGGCACGAAGCCGATCGGCCTTACCTCGGGTACCGGAGCGCCCGTGTCAGGCAGCGGCGAGGCGGCGCTGCTCCACGCGGCGGCCGCAAGGCCGAGGGTGGAGAGGATCAACACAGCTTTTTTCATCCGGGATACTCGTCAGGAAAATATGCCTCGAGTTTCGCAACAGGCCTCTTAATGAAACCTTACCGAAACCGGTAAAATTCGTTCACATTTGATGTCGGAATTTGCCCTAAACCGATCCATGCGCGCTTGTCGCGGCGATTTCGCCGCTTTATGGTGCGCAACCTATATTCAAGGAATGCGGCTGAAGCGTGGATATCGGCCGTGAGGAGTTGCGCATGTTTAAGGGATCCATTCCCGCCCTCGTCACCCCCTTCACTGATGCCGGACTGGTGGATGAAGCCTCCTTCGCTTCCCATGTCGATTGGCAAATCAGGGAAGGCAGCAGTGGTCTTGTTCCGGTCGGCACGACCGGCGAGTCTCCGACGCTGTCGCATGGCGAGCACAAACGGGTCGTGGAAATCTGCATCGAAGCGGCGGCCAGGCGCGTACCGGTCATGGCGGGCGCCGGCTCGAACAATACGCGCGAGGCGATCGAGCTTGCCCAGCATGCCGAAAAGGCGGGCGCCGATGCCGTGCTCGTCGTCACGCCTTATTACAACAAGCCGACCCAGAAGGGCCTGATCGCGCACTTCTCGGCCATCGCCGAGGCCGTCAGGCTGCCGATCTATATCTACAACATCCCCGGCCGCTCGGTGGTCGACATGACGCCGGAAACGATGGGCGCGCTTGCCAAGGCGCATTCGAACATCGTCGGCGTCAAGGATGCCACCGGCAAGATCGAGCGCGTTTCCGAACAGCGCATTACTTGCGGCAAGGATTTCCGCCAACTCTCGGGCGAGGATGCGACGGCACTCGGCTTCAACGCCCATGGCGGTGTTGGCTGCATATCGGTAACGGCGAATGTCGCGCCGCGTCTCTGTGCAGAATTCCAGGCGGCAACGCTTGCCGGCGATTACAATAAGGCGCTCGAATATCAGGACCGCCTGATGCCGCTGCACAAGGCGATCTTCCTGGAGCCGGGCCTCTGCGGCGCGAAATACGGCCTCTCTAGGCTCGAACGCATGAGCCGCAACGTACGCTCGCCGCTGATCTCCACGCTGGAGCCGGCGACAGAAGCGGCAATCGATGCCGCGATGCGTCACGCCCGTCTGCTGAACTGAGCGAAGCTGGAAGGCGGGTTGCGTCCGTCTTCACAAGTTTCGGCTGCTCCCCTACATAAGGGCAGGAAATGAGGGCGCGCGGTTTTGCGCGTCCGCAAGGATTGGATTGAGTGATGGCCCCCAAAGGCAGCCAGCGTATCGTGAAGAAGGTCGTAGCCGAAAACCGCAAGGCCCGCTTCAACTACGAAATCATCGATACATATGAAGCCGGGCTCGTTCTGATGGGCACCGAAGTCAAGTCCTTGCGCGAAGGCAAGGCCAATATCGCTGAATCCTATGCTTCGGATGAAGGCGGCGAGATCTGGCTGATCAATTCCTACCTGCCGGAATATCTGCAGGCCAACCGCTTCAACCACGAGCCGCGCCGCCGCCGCAAGCTGCTGCTTTCGAGCCGCGAGATCAACAGATTGCGTGCCGGCATCAACCGCGAAGGCATGACGCTGATCCCGTTGAAAATCTATTTCAATGACCGCGGCCGGGCGAAGATGGAACTGGCGCTCGCCAAGGGCAAGAAGCTGCACGACAAGCGCGAATCCGAGAAGGAGCGCGATTGGAACAGGCAGAAGAGCCGCCTGCTGAAGGACAATGGCTAAGCGATGCGAAGGCTGAAGATTTCGGTGGCGTCGCAAGTCTTCGTGGCGAAGCTGGAGGTCGAAAAGGCGCCGAAAACCTGCGCGGCGTTCACGTCGCTGCTGCCCTTTCGAAATCAGACTATCCATTCGCGATGGAGCGGGGAGGCGATCTGGGTGCCGCTCGGCGATTATCAGTTCGGCGTGGATTTCGAAAATCACACCTGCCATCCGTCGCGTGGCGATATCCTGCTTTATCCGGGCGGGCACAGCGAGACAGAGCTGCTCTTTGCCTATGGCAGCTCGTCATTTGCGAGCAAGATGGGCGCTCTTGCCGGCAATCATTTCCTGACGATCGTCGAAGGCTGCGAACAACTCGATGACATGGGCAAACTGGTGCTCTGGAAAGGCGCCCAGCCGATCCTGTTTGAGGCTTTGGATTGAGAATTACTCCTCGAAGTCGCTCGCCGGGGCGATCTCGACAGGCTTCTGCGGGCGTTCGGACGGGTCGCGGCCGATCTCGCTTTTCAGCGACAGCAGATCGATGAAGTGATCCGCTTGGCGGCGCAGGTCGTCGGCGATCATGGGCGGCTGCGTCGCCATCGTGGAGATGATCGACACCTTGCGGCCCTTGCGCTGAAGGGCTTCCACAAGGGTGGTAAAATCGCCGTCGCCGGAAAAGATGACAAGGTGGTCGACGGTTTCGGATTGCTCCATGGCGTCGATCGCCAGTTCGATATCCATGTTGCCCTTGATCTTCCGGCGGCCCATGGAGTCGGTGAATTCCTTGGCAGGCTTGGTGACGACCTTGTATCCGTTGTAATCGAGCCAGTCGATCAGCGGGCGGATGGAGGAATATTCCTGATCCTCGATCAGCGCGGTGTAATAGTAGGCGCGCAGCAGGTAACCGCGTTTCTGGAACGCTTTCAACAGCTTGCGATAATCGATATCAAAGCCGAGGCTCTTGGATGCAGCGTAGAGGTTGGCGCCGTCTATGAAGAGTGCAATTTTTTCGCGTGGGTCGAACATCGCTTGCCAATCCAATTAGAGTAATCCAAATCTTCTTCGGTCAAAATTCCATAAAAACAATGGCTTAGTTAACGAAGAAAGAATAATTCTTAATTTATGAATTATTCATATAAAGGAGATTTAGGGCACGATTCGGCATATTCCAAGCAACTAACGGTGGAATTGTCACATTCACTCGAAAATTTTAGCAGGACGACCCATAAACGGCGGGGCGGTGCATGAAAAACTTGAATTCGTCGGCTTTTAATTGTATCGGGCGTTCTAATCCCGAAATCACGACCGTAAAGGACAGGCAATGGCCCGCGTCACAGTTGAAGATTGCATCGACAAAGTTGAGAACCGCTTCGAGCTGGTTCTGCTTGCCAGCCACCGCGCCCGGCTGATTTCCCAGGGTGCCTCGATCACCATCGATCGCGACAACGACAAGAACCCCGTCGTGGCGCTGCGCGAAATCGCCGATGAAACGCTGTCTCCCGACGATCTGAAGGAAGACCTCATCCACTCGCTGCAGAAGCACGTCGAAGTCGACGAGCCCGAGCCCGATCCGGCAAGCCTCATTGCCGCTGGTGGCGTTGCGGCTGCGGAAGGCGAGGAGCAGGACGATCAGCCCGAGACGATCACTTTCGATCAGATGTCGGAAGAAGAGCTTCTGGCCGGCATCGAGGGTCTTGTGCCTCCGGAAAAGAGCGACGACTACTGATACGTCGCGAGACGATTACCAATCGTCAATCTTGCGCCTTTATTGCTAAGGCATATTATGACCAGTGCGTGCGCCAATCGGTGATTGGCGCGCTTTTGTTTTTATTGGAGTAGTTCCGGGATGATGCGGCAGTACGAGCTCGTGGAGCGGGTGCAGAAATACAAGCCCGACGCCAATGAAGCTCTGCTGAACAAGGCCTATGTCTATGCCATGCAGAAGCATGGACAGCAGAAGCGCGCCAGTGGTGATCCTTATATCTCCCATCCGCTCGAAGTCGCCGCGATTCTGACGGACATGCATCTCGACGAGTCGACCATTGCCGTCGCTCTGCTGCATGATACGATCGAGGATACGACGGCGACACGCGCCGAAATCGACGAGCTCTTCGGCGAAGATATCGGCCGGCTGGTCGAAGGCTTGACGAAGATCAAGAAGCTCGATCTCGTCACCAAAAAGGCCAAGCAGGCGGAGAACCTGCGCAAGCTGCTGCTTGCGATCTCCGACGATGTCCGCGTGCTGCTCGTCAAGCTGGCCGACCGCCTGCACAATATGCGAACGCTCGATCATATGTCGGCTGACAAGCGTGCCCGTATCTCCGAGGAGACGATGGAGATCTATGCGCCGCTTGCGGGTCGCATGGGTATGCAGGACATGCGCGATGAGCTGGAGGAGCTTTCCTTCCGCCATATCAACCCGGAGGCTTACGAAACCGTCACGAAGCGTCTGCAGGAACTCTCGCAGCGCAACGAGGGCCTGGTCAAGAAGATCGAAACGGAACTGCGCGATCTGCTGGTGGCCAACGGCTTGACGACGGCTAAGGTCAAGGGGCGCCAGAAGAAGCCGTACTCGGTTTTCCGCAAGATGCAATCGAAGTCGCTTTCCTTCGAGCAGCTTTCGGATGTCTATGGCTTCCGCATCCTCGTCGAGGACGTTCCAGCCTGCTATCGCGCGCTCGGCATCGTTCATATGCGCTGGCGCGTCGTGCCTGGCCGCTTCAAGGATTACATCTCAACGCCAAAGCAGAACGACTACCGTTCGCTGCACACGACGATCGTCGGCCCCTCCAGCCAGCGCATCGAACTGCAGATCCGCACCAAGCGCATGCATGAGATCGCCGAATACGGCATCGCCGCGCACGCCCTTTACAAGGACGGCGCGACCAATACCGAGGGCGATATTCTCTCGCGCGAGTCCAATGCCTATTCATGGCTCCGCCACACGATCGAGGCGCTGGCCGAAGGCGATAGCCCCGAGGAATTCCTCGAACACACCAAGCTTGAGCTATTCCAGGACCAGGTCTTCTGCTTCACGCCGAAGGGCAAACTGATCGCCTTGCCGCGCGGCGCAACGCCGATCGACTTTGCTTATGCCGTTCACACCAATATCGGCGACACGACGGTTGGCGCCAAGATCAACGGCCGCATCATGCCGCTGGTGACAAGACTTGCGAATGGCGACGAGGTCGAGATCATCCGCTCCGGCGTGCAGGTGCCGCCAGCTGCGTGGGAGGAGATCGTCGTGACCGGCAAGGCGCGTGCCGCAATCCGCCGTGCCACGCGCCTGGCCATTCGCAAGCAATATGCCGGCCTCGGCCATCGCATTCTGGAGCGCACCTTCGAGCGGGCGGGGAAGATATTTTCCCGGGACGCGATGAAGCCGGCGCTGCACCGCCTCGGCCAGAAGGATGTCGAGGACGCGATCGCCGCCGTCGGCCGGGGCGAGATGTCGTCGCTCGATGTCCTGCGCGCTGTCTATCCTGACCATCAGGATGAGCGTGTCACCGTCAAGCCGAGCGGCGACGACGGCTGGTTCAATGTCCGCAGCGCCTCTGGCATGATCTTCAAGGTTCCAGACAAGGCCAAGACGGAGGCGGAGACGGATGCCGATATGGGCCCGATCCGCGGCATTTCCGGCAATATCGCCGTGCAGTTCGCACCCGCAGGCGCCGTGCCCGGCGATCGCATCGTAGGCATCATGGAGAAGGGGAAGGGCATCACCATCTACCCGATCCAGTCGTCGGCGCTGCAACGTTTCGATGATCAGCCCGATCGCTGGATCGATGTGCGGTGGGACCTGGACGAGGCCAACAAGTCGCGCTTCATGGCGCGCGTGCTCATCAACGCACTGAACGAGCCGGGCACGCTGGCCAAGGTGGCGCAATCCGTTGCAGGCCTTGACGTGAATATCCGTTCCTTAAACACGGTGCGCGTCGCCGCCGACTTCACCGAAATGGCGGTCGATGTCGAAGTATGGGATCTCCGCCAGCTCAACCAGCTGCTCGCGCAACTGAAGGATCTGGATTGCATTGCGACGGTGCGGCGCCTCTACGACTGAGGCGTCTGCACATTTTATAATCGCTTTGTTGGAGAATTCGCGTACCGAGAAGGCAAGGCATGCACGTCTTGCATGGCTGTGCCTATATTAGAGCGTTGGTAATTGTGCGCTGCAGCACCTATCTTCCGGTCATCAGAGAATGAACGAAAGAAAGAGCCAACGCTATGTTTACTCCGATCAAGAAAATCGCCCGCGCTCTTCGCGTTCCAAGCGTACAAGAACGTGAAATGGCATACCTCAACGGTTCGTATGACCGTATTGATCTTGAATACCGTCAGCGTCAGGTTGACCGGGGCCTGTTCCGTAGCCGTTGATTGCGGGTCTAGACTTCCAAGGATGCAAAAGGGCGCCATGCATGACGCGCGCCCTTCGGTGAAGAGCTTCGGCGGCGGCTGAGGCGAGCCCCGAGACTTTTGACTGCTCTTGTCATGGCGACCTGCGCTGCCCTAAATAGCCGCCATGCTGTTTCGCCGTAGAAAACCTGCAGGATTTCGTGAAAGGACGCGAGAGTTGTTCTGGCCCCGCAAGGGCTTTCTGCGTCCGCTGCGCTATCTGAAGATGCGCATCCTGCGCCTGACGGCTTCGCCGCACGCCGTGGCAATGGGCGTTGCAGCCGGCGTCTTCGTATCCTGGACGCCGTTCATCGGCGTGCATTTCATCATGGCCTTCGTGCTTGCCTATTTCCTCTCCGGAAACATGGTTGCGGCCGCGCTCGGCACGGCGGCCTTCGGCAATCCCCTCACATATCCCTTCATCTGGGCGGCGACCTGGGAAATCGGTCATCTGCTGCTCATGCGCGAAAATGCGATGGCCGGGCAGTCCGTCGATCTGATGGAGCTTTTTCACAAGCTCCGTTTCACCGAGCTCTGGAAGCCGGTGCTCGAGCCCATGCTGATCGGCGCCATTCCTCCGGCCGCCATCAGCTCCGTTGTGCTTTATATTCTGACGTTCTACACCGTGAAGGGTTTTCAGGTCCGCCGCCGCGAGAGGCTGATGGAGCGGGCGCGCCTTCACCTTGCCCATCCCACGCAGGATATTCCGACTGTATGATTTCGTTTCGACAGAGAGGCATCGCATGATCATCGGCATTGGCAGTGATCTCATCGACATCCGCCGTGTCGAAAAGTCGCTTGAGCGCTTCGGCGAGCGCTTCACCCACCGTTGCTTCACCGAGATCGAGCGGGCGCGCTCCGACCGCCGCGCCAACCGCGCCGAATCCTATGCGAAGCGTTTTGCCGCCAAGGAAGCCTGTTCGAAGGCGCTCGGCACGGGCATGGCGCAGGGCGTTTTCTGGAAGGATCTGGGTGTCGTCAATCTGCCGAGCGGCAAGCCGACGATGCAGCTGACGGGCGGCGCCGCTGTCGTGCTTCAGTCCATGCTGCCTGCCGGACACAGGGCGATGGTGCATTTGACGATAACCGATGATTATCCGCTTGCTCAGGCATTCGTGATCATCGAAGCCCTGCCGGAAAGCGCGTGAGGAGCGGCGTGTGGTCGCTTTTAATGTTCGCGGCATTGCCGCCACCCGCCGAAGCCGCTAGAGAGAAGCAAACAGAGAATGCGCCGCTGCGGCGCCTTTAAGGAACAAGACTGCGTGTCCGAAAAAGCCGATACTAAGCCGAACGCCCTTTGGGAAAATATTAAAGTCATTATTCAGGCATTGTTGCTGGCGATGGTGATCCGGACGGTCTTCTTCCAGCCGTTCACGATACCATCCGGATCGATGATGCCGACCCTGCTCGTCGGCGACTACATCTTCGTCAACAAATTCGCTTACGGCTATTCGAAATACTCGCTGCCTTTTTCGCCGAACCTTTTCAGCGGCCGCATCTTCGGCTCCGAGCCGAATCGCGGCGATATCGTCGTCTTCCGCTTCCCCCCGAACCCGGACATCGACTACATCAAGCGCGTCGTCGGCCTGCCGGGCGACCATATCCAGGTGACGGATGGCGTGCTCCATATCAATGGCAAGCCGGTTCCGAAGGTGGCCGACGGCGCCTTTACCTCGGACTACAAGCTCGATCCGGGCGAAGACGTGCCGGTGTTCCGCGAAACGCTCGACGATGGCAAGACCTACGACACGCTGGACCAGTCGCCCGTTTCGCGCGGCGACAACACCCAGGATTTCGTCGTGCCGGAAGGCCATTACTTCATGATGGGCGACAACCGCGACAATTCTCTCGACAGCCGTTTCGACGTCGGCTTCGTTCCGGCGGAAAACCTCGTCGGCCGCGCCAGCGTCATCTTCTTCTCGCTCGGCAACGACACGTCGTTCCGCGAAATCTGGAAATGGCCGGCCAACATGCGGTGGGACCGCCTCTTCAAGGTTGTTGAATGAGCAAAGTGCAGACGCTTTCGGCGGCGGACCGGACGAGGCTTGAAGCCTTGATCGGCCACGAGTTCGCCGGGAAGGAGCGCCTGGACCGGGCTTTGACGCATGCGAGCGCCCGCACGCAGAAGGGCGCCAATTACGAACGTCTGGAGTTCCTGGGCGACCGTGTGCTGGGCCTGTGCATCGCCGAACTGCTTTTTCGCACTTTCGGGACTGCCGGGGAGGGCGAGCTGTCGGTGCGCCTGAACCAGCTGGTCAGCGCCGAGACCTGCGCGGAAGTGGCCGACGAACTGGGTCTACACCTTTTTGTCCGCACAGGCTCCGACGTCAAGAAGCTCACCGGCAAGCGCATGATGAACGTGCGCGCCGATGTAGTCGAAAGCCTGATCGCGGCACTCTATCTCGATGGCGGTCTTGAGGTCGCCCGCCGCTTCATCCTGAAATACTGGGAAAAGCGGGCGACCCGCGCCGACGGCGCAAAGCGGGACGCCAAGACCGAACTGCAGGAATGGGCGCACGCGAAATTCGGCGTCACGCCGCAATATCGGGTTGAAGAACGCACCGGGCCGGATCATGATCCGCGCTTCACGGTGACGGTGGAAGTGGTCGGCGTGAAGCCGGAAACGGGAGTCGAGCGCTCGAAGCGTGCGGCCGAACAGGTCGCCGCAGCAAAGATGCTGGAACGCGAAGGCATTTGGCTGAAAGCCTCTGCCGGAAATTGACGGGACAATGACGGAAGAAAACGATATGGCGCATGAAGTCGCCGCTGAAACCAATGGCGAAACGCATTCCGGCTTCGTCGCCCTGATAGGCCCGACCAATGCCGGAAAATCGACCTTGGTAAACCGCCTTGTCGGTGCCAAGGTGTCGATCGTCAGCCACAAGGTGCAGACGACGCGCGCCATTGTCCGCGGCATCGCGATCCATGGCAATGCGCAGATCGTCTTCATGGATACGCCCGGCATCTTCAAGCCGCGCCGCAGACTGGACCGCGCCATGGTCACGTCGGCCTGGGGCGGGGCCAAGGATGCCGATCTCATCATGTTGCTGATTGACAGCGAGCGCGGCCTGCGCGGCGACGCGGAGGCGATCCTGGAAGGGCTCAAGGAGGTGCGACAGCCGAAGATACTCCTGCTCAACAAGATCGACCGCGTCAGGCGCGAAGACTTGCTGGCGCTGGCCGCTGCCGCGAACGAGAAGATCGCCTTCGAGCAGACCTTCATGATCTCGGCGGAGAACGGCTCCGGCTGCGACGACGTCATGGATTATCTGGCCAAGACCCTGCCCGAAGGCCCGTGGTACTATCCGGAAGATCAGATTTCCGATCTGCCGATGCGCCAGCTCGCCGCCGAGATCACCCGCGAAAAGCTCTTCCTGCGTCTGCACCAGGAGCTTCCCTATTCCTCCCACGTCGAAACGGAAAAATGGGAAGAGCGCAAGGACGGCTCGGTCCGTATCGAGCAGGTGATCTATGTCGAGCGCGACAGCCAGAAGAAGATCACGCTTGGCAAGGGTGGCGAGACGATCAAGGCGATCTCCTCGGCATCCCGAAAGGAACTCGCCGAAATCCTTGAACAGCCGGTGCACCTGTTCCTCTTCGTCAAGGTTCGCGAGAACTGGGGCGATGACCCGGAGCGGTTCCGGGAAATGGGGCTCGACTTTCCGCGTTGACCGATTGAGAGAGACCGGCAGCTCGAATGGCTTGGCGAAACCAGGCGGCTGCTCATAAAATTTCTGCGGCCATGTCTTTTTTGAATGCAAATCGGTCAAACAGAAAATAAGGTCGGTGATGCCACTTTTCCTCCGATTTTGCTTCTTATCGACAGAATCGGAAAAGCGGCTCACTCAGGTGGCATGGCCTATAGCCCGCTAACCGGGCATAAGGGGGTACCAGAGGTAGAGATGCGGGTTATGCAGACGGTGTGCGCCGTAAACGGCGTTCAGCGAAGGGCGCGGAGATCATGAACGCAAGCCGTGTTCTGGTCCTTGAAGACAGTCTCATCATCGCGATGGAAGCGGAAGATATGCTCCGCGCCGTCGGCGTGGGGGCCATCGATATCGCAAGCGGCCTCGATCAGGCGATGGATGCCGTGAAGTCGGAAAGCTATGATTTCGCGCTACTCGACGTCAATCTCGGCGAGGCGATGAGCTTCGGCTTTGCCCGGCATTTGAATGACACGGGCATCCCTTTCGGCTTCGTCAGCGGCTATTCCGATACGCGGGACTTCCCACCGGACCTCCAGGATGTGCCGCTTCTCGTAAAGCCCTTCGACGAAGGTGCGATGCGCGAATTCCTCGAGAAGCTCTTTCCGACTGCCGAATTGGACCCGGCTTCATGACATAGGGCTGTGCTTGCTTTAGGATCAATTCCGCAAGCTTGAGGGTCGTTCGCCATGCAGTGGCAGGATCATGCAATCATTCTTGGCGTCAAACGCCACGGCGAGACCAGCGTCATTGCCGAGGTGATGACGCGTGCTCGGGGCCGGCATCTCGGGCTGGTGCGTTCCGGCCGTTCGCGCGCGATGCAGCCGGTACTGCAGCCCGGCAATGAGGTGGATGTCATCTGGCGCGCGCGCCTCGACGAGCATCTCGGCGAATTCCGCGTCGAGCCGCTGCGGTTGCGCGCAGCACAGCTCATGGAAACAGCCACCGCCGTCTATGGGGTGCAGGCGATGGGCGCTCTTTTGCGGCTTTTGCCGGAGCGCGACCCGCATCCGCATCTTTACGATGCGCTCGAAGTCATCCTCGACAATCTCCACAATCCGGCGGATGCCGGTGAACTTTTCGTCCGCTTCGAGCTCGCCGTCCTCAACGACCTCGGCTTCGGCCTTGACCTTGCCGAATGCGCCGCAACGGGCGCGCGGACCGATCTTGCCTATGTCTCGCCGAAATCCGGCCGGGCGGTCAGCCGGTCAGCCGGTGCCCCCTGGGCGGACAAGATGTTCGTGCTTCCGGGCTTTCTCCGCGCCGACGGCAATGATGCCGCAGACTTCGACAGTCTGAGCGCGGCCTTTCGCCTGACGGGCTTTTTCTTGCATCGCCACGTCTACGAGCCGCGCGGGATCGAAGCGACTGCAGCCCGCGACGGCTTCATTCAGGCAGCCCTGAAGGCACTCAATTCGTCTCTCGGGGCCGTTCCTCCAGCGCCGGACGAGCTCTCGGCCTGAGGGCGGTTTTTCACTGCTGAAAAACATGCTGCGGAATTGGAGGTTTATCCGTTCCGGCGTCCTGCCTATGTCTGCTCATATTGCTTTGGAGGACTTTCATGCTGACGAAGACAGATAATGCGACAACGATCACGCTCTGGAATGGCCGCGAAATCCCGAGGCTCGGCATGGGCTGCTGGGCGATCGGAGGGCCGTTCTTCGCAGGCGACGTGCCACTCGGCTGGGGGGAGGTCGGCGATGACGAGTCGATCGAGGCCATTCATCGCGCCGTCGATCTCGGCATCCGCTTTTTCGACACGGCTTCGAACTATGGCGCCGGGCATTCGGAAGAAGTCGTTGGCCGCGCGATCGGCAATCGCGACGATATCGTTATTGCCACGAAATTCGGTTTTGCCACGGACGAGAAAACGAAGCAGGCAACGGGCGCCTTTGCCGATCCAGCCTTCATTCGCCAATCGGCGGAAACGTCGCTGCGCCGGCTGAAGCGCGAGCGGCTCGATCTCCTGCAGTTCCACCTGAACGATTTCCCGCTGGAAGCGTCGGACGAAGTTTTCGATGTACTCGAGGCACTCAGGGCAGAGGGTAAGATCGACGCCTTCGGTTGGAGCACGGACTTCCCGGATCGCGCCGCCCGCCACGCAGGTTGCAAGGGCTTCGTATCCATACAGCACACGATGAATGTCTTTGAGCCGGTGCCGGCCATGGTCGATGTAGTCGAGAAGAACGGCCTGCTGTCGATCAACCGCGGACCGCTGGCGATGGGGCTTCTGAGCGGCAAGTTTACGCCGGAGAAGACAGTCGGCGCCAAGGATGTCCGCGCCACGAGCCTCGACTGGATGGTTTATTTCAAGGATGGGCGCATCGCGCCGGAATTCGCAGCCCGTTTGGAAGCCGTTCGCGACCTGCTGACCACCGGCGGCCGCACGCTGACACAAGGCGCTCTTGCGTGGTTATGGGCACGCTCGCCGCGCACGCTGCCCATTCCCGGTTTTCGCACAGTCGCCCAGGTTGAGGAAAACGCCGGCGCTTTGGAAAAGGGAACGCTGCCACGGGATGTGATGGCACGGATCGATGCGGCGCTAGCCGGCCGCTAACCCGCCGCGCGCACCTTGAAAGCCCAGCCTTCCGGCCGTTCCTCAATGATGGTGACGGCATCGCCGATGGCGATCCGGCCGGTGCCGAGCGGTACGGCATTCCAGCCGAAAATCGCGCCGCGCACGCGGCGGTCTGCCGACATGCGGATGCGGCCCATGGCAGGCATCGGGTTTGGCACCTCGCGCGAGCCCGTCATTTGGTCCTGCGTCGTCATGATGCAGCGCGCGCAGGGTTTCACGAGATCGAAACGGATGCCGCCGATCTCGATTGCCGCCCAGCGGTCCTCCGGCCAGGCTTCGTCCGTATCGATAACGATGTTCGGCCGGAAGCGCTCCATGCCGACGCTGCCCTCCGCATGCGAGGCGAGGTTGGCGTTGAGCGCTTTCAGTGAGCCGGTCGTTGTCACCAGGATCTGATAGCCGTCCGCGAATGTCATGGGGGTCTCACCGCCTGCCCATTCGGGGTTGGCGATGCGCTGCGCCTGACTATCGAAGAAGACCAGCTTCACGTCCCGTCCGAGCCATTCGGAAAGCCGCGCATTGCTTTCGTCGTCGGCAACTGCGGCATTCACCAGGGATTTCCAGACGACGACATCCATGCGGCGGTCCGGCTGCGGCGGCGGGACGGCGATATCCGGCTTCCCCGTCATCACCAGCCGGAAAGCCTCCGGCTCAGGCTGGACTTCGATCCGGGCGAGTGCCGGCAATTCGCGTTGCGTGATGAAATGTCCGTCAGGATCCGTCACCATCGCGCGCCGGTCGCCGGGAAGGCCGAAGGCGTCTACCGCCGAGAAAGGGATGGCGATGGCGCGGGCGCTCTTGAGCGGATAGATAAAAAGATCGCTGACGCGCATTTCGTTCTCCTAAATCTCGTCCATGAATGCCGTGAGGAAGTCGCGCAGACGCTTGTCGCGTTCGGCGGCAAGGGCGCGACCCGCCACCGTCTGAAATCCGTCGGCAAGTTTGAACAGCTTTGTCTGAAAATGGTCAATGGCATAGCGCCGGTCGTCGAGAGGGCGACGTTCGGCAGCCGGATCGAATGGATCATAAAGGCCCGACGCCATGCGGCCGCCGATATAGAAACAGCGCGCCGCGCCCACCATGCCGATTGCGTCGAGGCGGTCGGCGTCTTGCAATATTCGCGCTTCCAGGGTTTCCGGCGTGATGTTGGCAGAAAAGCTGTGGGTGGTGATCGCATGCGCAACGGCCGCGATCTCATGTGCCGCCCAGCCCAGTTTCTTCAGGATGCCGGATGCCTTCTCTGCGGCGAGTGCCGAAGCTTTGGAGCGCAACGGTGAGCTCTTTTCGACCGCAACGCAGTCATGGAGCAGAACGGCGGCTGCTAGGATCCGACCGTTTCCGCCCTCTGTTGCGTGTATCCGCATCGCATTGCGGAAGACGCGCAGGATATGGGCAAGGTCATGCGACCCGTCATCGCCCTCCGTGGCGTAGGGAGTGAGTTTGGCCGCGAGACTTTCAAAAGGAGAAAAGGCCTTGGCTTCGAACATGCCTGTCACCGGATTTTTAGGAGTGCTCGGACTTTCGCATAAAGCTTCCGGACACGAGTCGCAATGAAGCTCTCAGCTCGCCTTCGCCATGGATCCGGAGCGTGATGCTGAAAGCAGCCGCGCGACGTCAGCGGCAGGTGCCGGCGGGCTGATGTAGTAGCCTTGAATCTCGTCGCATTCCTCGCTTTCGAGCAGGCTCTTCTGTTCGGCCGTCTCGACGCCCTCGACGGTGACGCGCATGCCGAGCGCGTCGCCGAGCAGGATGATTGCGTGCATGATGGCATAGGCTTCCTTGTTTTCGGCGATTCCGCAGACGAACGATTTGTCGATCTTGATCTTGTCGAAGGGAAAGCTGCTCAGGTAGCTCAGCGACGAATAACCGGTGCCGAAATCATCCATGGAAATCCGGATGCCGCGCTCCTTTAAGGCATGAAGGATCGGCAGCGTATCGTCGAGATTTTCCATCAGCACGCTTTCGGTGATCTCCAGTTCCAGCCGCGCCGGGGATATCGCAGCCTGCGCAATCGCCTCATCGACATCGGCCAGCAGATTGCTGCTGGTGAACTGGATCGCCGAGACGTTGACGGCGATCTTGATGTCTTCCGGCCAGCATGCGGCCTGGCGGCACGCCTTTCTCAGGACCCAGCGCCCGATATCGACGACGAGGCCGACCTCTTCGGCAAGTGGGATGAACTCCATCGGCGGCACGCGGCCGCGCGTTGGATGGTTCCAGCGTACAAGGGCTTCGAAACCGCAAATGCGCTGCTGACGCAGGTCGTAGAGCGGCTGGTAGTGCAGTTCGAATTCGTCGCTGTGCAATGCCAGCCGAAGGTCGGCTTCGAGCGCGTGGCGGGCCTGGATGCGGGATGCCATCTCGCTCGTGAAGAAGCGCTCGTGCTTGCGTCCGTCCGCCTTGGCCTGCGAGAGCGCGACACCGGCGTTGCGGAGCAATACGTCGGTCTCGGCACCATCTTCGGGCGCGAGTGCAATTCCCATCGAGACGCTGAGCTCGATCTGCTTGTCGCCGCGAAAGAAGGGCTCTGAAAGCTCGCGGCGGATCTGGTCGGCAAGCGCCGTGACATTCCACGGCTGCTGCCTTCCACGTTGAAGAATCGCGAATTCATCGGAGCCGAGGCGGGCCAGCATATTCTCGCTGCTAGCCGATGCACGGATGCGTTCTGCAACCTGGCGAAGGATGGCGTCGCCGGTCGAAACGCCCATTGTATCGTTGATAGATTTGAAGCGGTCGAGGTTCAGGTGCACGAGCGCGATCTGCTCGTTTGGCGCGCGCTCGGAAAGGGCGGCATCGACCTGCTCGCGAAAACGGATGCGGTTCGGCAGGCCGGTCAGCGGATCGTGATGCGCGAGGTGGGCGATCCGCTCGGCGGCCTTCCGCTCTTCGGTGATGTCTGAATGGATCGCGATATTGCTGCCATCCGGTAAGACGGTCACAACACTGAAGATAATGCGGCCGTCGTCCATCAGCCATTCGCGCCGGCGGATTTTACCTTGGCCGGGCGGCATTGCAGACGCCTCTTTGGAGCGGTAAGCGGATCGAACCATCTTCCTCTCTTTTCCGGGGATCCTGGTGCTGAGAGCCCGCACAGAAACTCCAGGGACTGCCTGATCGGCGGAGAAACCGAAGAGCTGGCGGAACCGGTCGTTGCAGAGGATCAGGCGCTGTGCCGAATCGAAGACGCTGAGACCGAGCGGCAGGTTATCGAGCACGAGGGCGAAAAGGGCATGGTTGCGGCCATGGTTTCGATAGGTCTCGATGACCAGCGCCATGAGGCGCTTCGCATCGACTGAACCGTCGTTGTTTACGGCTTGGGTGCATTGCTGCCAAAAGAGCGTATCAGCATCCATGAGGGCAATTATCCTGCATGCAGGCCGCTGCGAATTACCGCTGATCCCCATAGCTCAAATCCGAGCAGGAAACGCCGCGCTTCGCACCGGGCATGCAAAGGCCTTTCTGAAAATCTTTAAAATATTCGATTTAAACAATACCGGAAACGACCGGTTCTGCTGCGGCAACCCGTTGCAATCATTATCTGTGGGCCGAATTAACAATCGGTTGCCTACGAAGTATATGAGAAATCGTATATTTCAACCATGCCACGTGCACGCTCAGGATGCAAGGCGGCAAGCTTCGTGTAAAAGCATTGTCAACCTTGATTAATGAGAAGTTAACAACTTATTGACCCGACTCGCAAATCAGTTTATCCACCGAGTCAGTTTTGATTTTCCCCCATCGTATTGCGTACAGACATCACCGGAAAAAAGGCGGTGAACGGAGGTTTGTATGACTCATGTTTCATCTGTTTCAGAAACGTCTTATGCCTATTTGGCGACCCTTTCGCGGCTGGACGCGAATGGTGATGGCGTATTGAGCCGCGGGGAGCGTGCAGCTGATGAAAAGCCCGGCATTTTCAAGCGGTTCAGTGAAGACCATGCAGGACGCCAGCCGCGCTCCACAGCTGGCGACAATGTTCTCGCCTTGATGATCGAACTTGGCGATAGCGGCGCCGGGAGCGTGGCGTCGAATTCTCAGGATGCGGCAGGCGAGAGCGATCACGCCTCCGAACTCTACCGCAATACATACGGCCAGTACGACCTCGACATCGCGCCCTGAGCTTGACCTGCAGCAATCGATGAAGCCGGCCTCGAATGGCCGGCTTTTTGTTGTGCGCCCAGCATGGGCACATTCTTGTGGGTGCAAGTCCCACCGTAAGCTGGTCATAGCGAGCGAAGAGAAGCGCAACTGCGGAAGGGTGACCGACCGTGGGGAGGAAGCGTGGATCGAAACTGCGGGCCGATGGACAAGAACCGGATATGAGGCGGTGCCGACCAGGGCGAGCGGGCAACAAACCGCGAAGCCCTTGTGACCGAGGGGAGGCAGCGTAAATCCGGCGGTCGTGCAGTGAAGGAGTGCGTTCTTACCTGGGGAGATCTCGCTTTGCGCCTGAAAGGGCGACGGTGTCGAGCCGGAGCGAGAAGTCAGCAGAGGCCGTAGTAGGGAGCGCCTTGGTGCAAACGAAGGGCCGAACGAGAGAGAGTGAAGTTCCTCCGAGGATGAGCAAGGCCCTGCGTCAGATGCCGGGAGTGTCCGGGCGATTGGAGAAGGAGGCGGGTGAAGCCTGCCGGAGCTCCGATCTCGACGAAGCCGAGCCCCCGCCGCGGCACAGGAACGACACAGGCGCGGGGCTGCTGGACGCGGCCCTGAGGCGAGAGAACCTTCTGCAGGCCTGGAAGCAGGTGCGGGCCAACAAAGGCGCGGCGGGCGCGGACGGACTGGACATCGACCAGACGGCCGCGATGCTGCGCAAGTGCTGGCCGGCCATCCGCGACAGCCTACAGGAAGGGACGTATCGGCCGCAGCCGGTGCGTCGCGTGATGATCCCGAAGCCGGGGGCGGCGAGCGCGAGCTTGGCATCCCCACGGTGCTGGACCGCCTGATCCAACAGGCGCTCCTGCAAGTCCTCCAGCCAATCCTTGATCCGACCTTCAGCCAGCACAGCTACGGCTTCCGCCCGGGAAAGAGTGCGCACGATGCCGTCCTGGCGGCGCAATCGTTCGTGCAGTCCGGGCGGCGGGTCGTGGTGGACGTGGACCTGGAGAAGTTCTTCGACCGGGTTGACCACGACATCCTGATCGACCGTCTGCGCAGGAAAATCCCCGATCCCGGCATTATCCGCCTGGTCCGGGCGTACCTGAACGCCGACATTGTCGATGGGGATGCGACCGTCAAGCGGATCAGGGGCACGCCGCAAGGCGGGCCGCTGTCGCCGCTTCTGGCCAACCTGCTGCTGGATGAGGTGGACAAGGAACTTGAACGGCGGGGCCATGCGTTCTGCCGCTATGCCGACGACTGCAATGTCTATGTGCGGTCGCAGCGGGCGGGTGAACGGGTGATGGCTCTGCTGCGGCGCCTCTATGGCCGACTTCACCTGACGGTGAACGAGACCAAAAGCGCCGTTGCCAGCGTCTTCGGCCGCAAGTTCCTCGGCTACACCTTCTGGGTGGCGCCGGGGGGTGTGGTCAAACGAGGTGTCGCCGACAGGGCAATCAAGGCGTTCAAGGATCGCATCCGCGAGCTGACGTCCCGCGTGACGGGACGGTCCTTGCAGGCCGTGGTCGAACAGCTGGGCGTCTTCGTGCGCGGATGGAAAGCCTACTTCAGGCTGGCGCAAACACCTGGGGTCTGGCGAAAGCTGGACAAGTGGATGCGTCACCGCCTGAGAGCCATCCAGCTCAAGCAATGGAAGATAAGCAGGACGATCTTCCGGGAACTGATGGCGAGGGGAGCAAAAGCCGATGTGGCGCTGCAGGTGGCGGGAAACTCCCGTCGCTGGTGGCGCAACAGCGCCAAGCTCCTCAACTCCATCCTCACGATCAAATGGGCCGACCAGCTCGGAATGCCCAGACTCGCTTGACCTCAATCCCTCGAACCGCCCGGTGCGGACCCGCATGCCGGGTGGTGTGGCAGGGGTGCGATCACATACGATCGCCCCCTATGCCGATTGCCTGATCTGCAGCAGGAACACCTTCCTCTATGAGGCGTTGGGAACAATAAGCTCTCAAAAATGGAAGGAATCCGCATGGCAAGGATAGTCACAATCGCGGCATTCGCAGTTGCCGCAACGGCTTCGATGGCATTTGCGCAGGATAAGCAGACAGCGGTTGCAAATTTTGTCGGCGAGGACGGCAAGGAGAACGGCCGTGCGACGCTGACGGCTGCGGCCAGCGGCGGCGTACTAATCGAACTCGAGGTCTCCGGCCTTCCGTCAAACCGATGGGTGGGGTTCCATGTCCACGAAGTCGGCAAATGCGACCCGGCCACCCATCATGAATCGGCAGGCAAGCATTTCAATCCGACGGAGGCCGAGCACGGCATCCTGACAGCCAAGGGTCCGCATGCCGGCGATATGCCGAATCAATTTGTCGACCAACACGGCGTGCTGCGCGCCCAGGTCTTCAACACCATGGTGACGCTTGACGGCAAGGAGGACGGCGTTCGCGGCCGTGCGCTGATGATCCACGCAAATTCGGATGACTATCGCAGTCAGCCGGCGGGCGATGCAGGCGCAAGGCTCGCTTGCGGCGTTATCGAATGATGGGTGGGGCGCGCCGTCTTCTCAACTGTAGTAGAAGCGTTCGGCGTACCAGTCCGTCGAAGCCATCGGCTTTTCCTGCGCGACCCAGCGGGCGATATCGCTTTCCTCCAGCAAATCCGCCGTCACCTGATCTTCAACGCCGACAAAGATGAGATTGGTATTTTCCCTGAGGCGCGGATCGAGTGTAAAGCCCATCCGGCTGTCATTGGCGCTGTGAAGCAGGTCCATCCGGACATAGAAGAATTCCGGATGGTAGCTCATCCCGCTTGCCTCGTTGAAGGCATGCGCGACGTCGATGACCGACTTCGCCGGACCATTATAGGCCGTGATCGCCTCGTTAAGCCCGAAGGTCGCCCCGTAAAGAGCAGTGGAGCGGGCGGGAATGATGGTGATTTCGCCGTTCGTCAGATCGATCTGTTGACCAGAAAAGCCGCTGACCTGACCGTCGAGCGCGCCTCGGAAGAAATAGGAGAAGCGCCCGCGCGTCAGATAGATCGCCTGCCAGCGAAACCGGACATATTCCTCCGACGGCCCCATAAGGTCCTTCAGGGTCTGCAGGCACTGCAGAAACGTATCGCGGTAGTTCGGCAGCGGCATCGGTCCATCTCCTTGGGAGGTTAACCGATGGAGAGTCAAAACGTTCCGTGCCGGAGTGCCGGTTGCCTACCGGCGGCTTTTTCGTTCTGGCATCGCAGGCTCTCCGGCTATCATTTGGGCATCGGCGACCGCCGTCGGCCCGGACTGCGCTTCGGCGCCGTATAGGGGAATGAGATGCCCTGCCTGATCGATGGCGAGCTTGGCACGCTTGATCATGTCGCGGCTCACACCCCACCAGTCCCCGGTCTTGGCCCAATAGCGCAGCGTGAGACCGATCGTTGCGCCGCTCATGCTGTCGATGAAGACGGCAGGGGCTGGCGTTTTCAGGATGCGCGGGTCGGCCTTGGCAAAGCCGAGCAATCGCTCCATGGCGGCATCGGCATCGTCTTCATAGGCGAGGCTTATCTTCAACTCGTTCTGGCGCGTTGGTTCCCGGCTGTAGTTGGTGATCGGCGTGTTCCAGAGGATCGAATTCGGAGCGAGCCGATAGAGCCCGTCAAATGTCTTGAACTCCGTGGCGAAGAGGCCGATCTCGCGAATGGTGCCCGAGACGCTGCTCGTCTCGATATATTCCCCGACCCGGAAGGGGCGCAGGATGAGCAGCATGATACCCGCCGCGATATTCTGCAGCGTTCCCTGCAGCGCCAGGCCGATCGCCAGGCCCGCAGCGCCAAGAGCAGCGATGATCGACGCCGTCTGAACGCCGAATTGGGCAAGAACCGTGACAAAAACGAGGATCAGCAGAGCATAGCGCAAGACATTCGTGAAGAAACGCGCCAGCGTTTCGTCGATGCCACGCACCCGCGACATGCCTTCATAGGCCCAACGGCTCACGAAGCTCGCCATGACCCAGCCGGCGATCAGAAGGATAATCGCTCCGAGGATCGAGAACGAGTATTGCACGGCAAGCGCGCTTGCCTCGTTGAGCGCGGTGCGGGTTGCCGCGATGACGTCCGTTGCCTGCTCCATGCCAAGGCTAGATGGGGCAGGCGGCAGAAGCGTCAACCGTCAAATTCTGTCGTCACCGAGAACACGAAAGGCGCATTGCCATCGGCATCAGCACCGCGTCCGATGGCGCGGACTGCATCCACCAGACGGCCCTTTCTTTGGAGCAGCACATCGCCGATTTCGACGATTCGGGCATTGGGCGTCGCATAGGGCGAGGCGCTGCGCAGGCGCTTTGCCAGCGCCATCTCGTCCTGGTCCGGCGCAAGCGAAAGCGCGGCGATCAGGGCGGCGGCGGGGGAGCGGGAAACTCCCATCCAGCAATGGATCAGCAGAGGCGAGCGCTGATCCCAGGCGGCGGCAAAATCGATCAGCTGGCGCACATGCGCCTCCTCAGGTGCGACGAGATTTCCTGTTCCCTTGAAGGCGATGTCGTTCATGTATAGGAGCAGGTGGCGGTCGGCGGTAATCACGCCGGGCCGGTGGAAGGCCTGTTCCTTTGCCATCAGGCTGATCATTTCCCGCGCCCCGTGGCGCACCGCCATTTCGGCGATCCGGAAAAGCGGCGAGACGACGATCCTCGTCATGGTTTCGCACTCCTCCGCATCGTCTCGATCGCCTCGAAGCGCTCGCAGAAGAGCCGCTGAGCCTCCAGCGCCGGAAGCGGCTCGATCAACAGCATGTCCTTGCTGATGCCGCGCGGCTGGCCGAAGAATTTCCGGGCTTCGACAGGCGTGAAACCGGCCAGGCAGGTCGCCTCGAAATAGGCCGCGATCGTATCGGCCTTCTTGATCTTATCCTTGAGTTCCCGTGACGGGTGCGGCGGCAGGCCGAAGCGCAGGTGAACCGCCGCCTCGAGACGCTTCTCCACGGCCTTATAGCCGCCGCCGACGACTGACTTGAACGGCGAGATCATGTCGCCGATCACATATTCCGGGGCATCGTGCAGCAGCGCCATCATGCAATCGTCCGGCGTCGCATGGTTGAACCGCCGGAAAATGTCCTCGACGACGAGGCAGTGCTGGGCGACGGAGAAGGCATGGTTCCCGCAGGTCTGGCCGTTCCAACGCGCGACACGCGCCAGGCCGTGGGCGATATCGCTGAGCTCGACATCGAGCGGCGAGGGGTCGAGCAGATCCAGGCGTCGGCCAGACAGCATGCGCTGCCATGCGCGTGGCTCCTTGCTCACGCGCTCGCCTCGTCGGCGCTCGCAGGGAAGGTGAGGCCGGACCAGGGCGGCAGTCTTAGCGAAACGGTCGTCTCTCCCGCCAGCAGCGAAATACCGCTTGCGATGGCTTCGCCGACGCGATCGATGCGGACGATCGCAAGCCCATTTTTGCCGACGACGGTGCCCAAAGCGCCGACCGGCTTTCCGGCAGCGGTGATCTCGGTCCCTGTGGCGGGCAGATCGGCATCGGCGCTGACTGATACGACACGCCGGCGCGCGGTGCCGCGATGCTGCATGCGGGAAACCACCTCCTGACCGACATAGCATCCCTTTCTGAAGGAAAGACCACCGTTCAGATCCAGCAGCACGTCATGCGGAAACGCGTCCTGGAGGGCGAAATCCGCACCGGAAATCGCAACGCCGTGCGCGGCGCGCAGGGCATCATAAAGCATGGCATCCGCCGTGCCATGATTGCCGCGGCAGCGCAGAAGCACCTCCCCGGCCTTCGCAAAGCGGCTGTCGGCCACGCCTTCCGCGGCCACTTCGTCCCAGGACACGGTAACGCCTTGCTCTTCGACCTGTTCAAGTGTCACAGCGGCGTGCAGTTTGTACATGGCCAGCCGCTTCAAGAGCGCATCCCGCTGGCCGGCGTCCGTCTCGATGATGAAATCGGCACCGTCGCGCCAGATCATGAAGTCGAACAGGATCTTGCCCTGCGGCGTCAGCAGCGCGCCCGGCCGGGCTTCGCTTGCGGAAAGCGAGACGATGTCGGTCGTAATGAGATTGTGCAGAAAGGCTTCGGCGTCGGCCCCGCTGACGCGGATAAGCGCGCGATCCTTCAGAAAGACGGCTGGCATGGCGGAACCTGTCGCGTTCGTTATCGCTCAGAAGTAAGTCTTCCGTGCGCTGGCTGCAAGCGGGATTGAAAGGCCAAGCTCAGTCGCCGGCCGTGAAGAACTTCCATTTGCCGGCGGGCGTAATGCCGAGACGGTAGAAAGTGTAGCCGCCGAATTCCTGCATGTCGGAAAGGTCGCCCGCAGTGACGATGCGCAACAGTTCCACGCGTTCCGGCGGGGTCAGAGCCTTCAAATCCTTCTCGGCGAAATAAGGCCAGACATACATCTCGTTCGGCGTGCCTGCGCCGACATGCACAAAACCGGTCGAGACCACGTCGAGCATGATTGCAAGGATCTCGTCGCCGTCCGGGTCGCCCGATAGGTCTTTCAGCGTGCCGATCGGGTCGTCCGTCGGTTCGCCCACTGACACTTGCGTCTGTTCGGCACCGCTGCCGAAGAGCGGCCGCAGGCGCTCCAGGTCGCCGGATGCTGCGGCTTCTACGATCTGCTCGCGCATGCGGCGCACCGGCTCCGGCACCTTGCTGATGTCGTAGATTACTTCGACAGGCTTCGAATCGTCACTCGCGCCGGGCGTCGTGTCGCTGCCTTGGCTGCTGTCCTTGCTGACGAGGGGATCCGGCATCGGCACGCCCGGAGACGTTGAAGGCGGTGTCTGGGACTGTCCGGAATTTTTCTGATCGGCCGCCTGCGGATCGGCTTGGCCCGGAATCTTCTGGAGTTCAGAAAGAGCATTTGCCGAAGGAGCCGCCAGAATGCCGGCGCTGAGACAAACAGCGAGCAGGAGCGGCGCGATCGAAAGCCGCGGTTCGGTGTCCTTACCGGTACGCATGGGACTCTCTATTATTGCAGGGTGCGGTTCGGAGAAAATTCGCCACCCAGCATACGTTCGCGCAACGAATCAAGCAGCGCCTCTGCACCCTTTTCGCCATGGCGGCGGATCGTTTCGCGCAGCGCTTGAACGATTGCCGTGTCGGCAATAATCTCTGGCTCGATACCGTCAGCCATACCGTCGGCCCAGGCTTCGTTGTGGTACTCCAGAGCCGCCTGCATCTTTTCGTGGACGATCATGTCGTCGATGTCATTGAGGCTTGGTTCCATCATCTCTTCCTCAAATTGCATGCCTTACTGCCTGGTTAACAACTCTATCAGCCTTTTCCCAAAACGACACGCGCGCGAGTGAAAACAGGTTAATTTATCCCTAATTTCCAAAGCGCGAGGTAATTTCTGTGGCGAGTGTTGCACCTTCGTTACGGTAGCGCTCTTCTGCCACGATGGCTGATGGAGTGCAATCGTTGTAGACCGAAGCAAAAGCGCGGTAGCCGCGGTTGAACGCCGCCGTCAGCCTTTCCTTCCGCTGCGGTTCGTCTTTCGTTTCCGAATCCAGCAGCTTTTGCATGTCGCTTCGCCATTCGCTGCCGCCCGGCGCCTTGCAGAGCGTGCGCAGGTAGTGGACCGAGCCGATCACCTCCGCCAGCCGCGAGAGCTTGTCGTCATAAGGCACGACCACGGGCGCTGCCGGCACGGCTTCGGGAACCGCCGGCGGAGCCTTGTCCTGCGCCCATGCCGCAGCCGCTATTGCCGAACCGGCGCAGACAAGGAGAGGCAGAAAAACGCGTCGAACGGGAATCATATTGATAGAAGATACCTGCGCCGTGACCGGAACAAGGCAGGCTGATGACTATCCACGCCGTTATTGTTGCACGGAGAGCCGTTCGGCACATTCAAGCACCGACTGCGGCACCGGCAAGCGGCGGATTTCCTCGACGGTGTACCAGCCGAGAGCCGCTGCGTCGTCCGACGCCACCGCCACCGCGTCCCCGTCAGCCTCCACGGTGAAGACCGAAAGGAGAAAGTGGCTGCTGACGCTGCTGTCGGCGGCATGGGCCGTCAGGTCGTAGGACGCAAAGAGCTGCGGACTATAGGCGCGGATGCCGGTCTCCTCCTCAAATTCGCGCAGCGCCGTTTGATCAGGCGTCTCGCCATCCTCCGCCCGGCCGCCGGGAAAGGCGTACATATCCGCAGACGGCGGGTTGCGGCGGAGCACGAGGAGAAAGCGGCCGTCGCGCTCGAGGATCGCTGAAGACGCTGCTCTTGGTTTTGAAGTCATGACCTGCCGTCTCTACACTCAGCCGGGGATTTGCGTATTCTCGTTTTGAATATTCAATCGCCGATTCGAAGGGAAGGGGCACCCTGACCTATATCATCTACGCTTTTGCAGCACTCTTCGAAATCGCGGGCTGCTTTGCCTTCTGGGCCTGGTTGAGGCTGGGCAGGCCGATTGGCTGGCTCGCGCCGGGCATGGTCTCGCTTGCCCTCTTCGCCTGGCTTCTGACGCTGGTGCCGAGCGAGGCGGCCGGGCGCACCTTCGCGGCCTATGGCGGCATTTACATCGTCGCATCGCTTGTCTGGCTGTGGCTTGCGGAAAACCGTGTTCCGGACCGTTGGGATATCGGCGGGGCGGCCGTCTGCCTTGCCGGAACGGCGATCATTCTCTTCGGGCCGCGCAGCTAGGGTTGCGCCTTGACGGTTGCGAAACAGGGTGCAAAGACAAATTCATGTGCGGACGCTATGCCTTGACGCTGACCCCGGAGGAGTTGAAGGAGATACTTGGGCTGCTGGAGCTCGGGGACTTTCCCGCGCGCTACAATATCGCGCCGACGCAGCCGATCCTCGTCGTCGTTTCCGGCGAAGCGCAGGAGCGCGGCAGCAATCTTCCAGATCGCCGCGCCGTGCTGGTGCGCTGGGGTTTCACGCCGTCCTGGGTCAAGGATCCGAAGGAATTTCCGCTGCTCATCAATGCGCGGGCCGAAACCGCAATCGGCAAGGCATCCTTCCGCGCCGCGATGCGCCATCGCCGTGTGCTCGTCCCGGCTTCCGGCTTCTACGAATGGCATCGTCCCTCGAAAGAAAGCGGCGAGAAACCCCAGGCTTATTGGATCAGGCCCCGCCGCGGCGGCGTGGTTGCGTTCGCCGGCCTGATGGAGACCTGGTCGTCGGCCGACGGCTCGGAAGTCGATACAGGCGCGATCCTGACCACGGCCGCCAACGCTTCCATCGCAACGATCCATGACCGCATGCCGGTCGTCATCAAGCCGGAGGATTTCGCCCGCTGGCTCGACTGCAAGACGCAGGAACCGCGCGACGTTGCCGGTCTGATGCAGCCGACGGACGAGGATTTCTTCGAAGCGATCCCCGTCGCAGACAAGGTCAACAAGGTCGCCAACATGGGAGCCGACCTGCAGACGCCCTTGGTGGTCAAGACGCCGCCGAAACCGCCCGGCAAGAAAGCTGGCGACGGACAGCTCAGCTTCTTTTAAAACCCCATATCATTCAGCATTTTCCTGAAACCCAAAGTTCTTGATCGAGGCTGCCCTTTCGGGTTTGGGGTTCGGACAGGATCGCCTATGGGGGCCGCCGTCGCGTCGTTCCTCTGATTTTTTGGCTTGGGATATGGCGCGCGTTACTGCAGCCGGCACAAAACCCGCCGCGTGGCGGGTTCTCGATGTCATCATCGTATCGTCATGAGCTTGCTGGCGATCAGCCTACTCGTTCGCTTCTTCCGTCCGGCTTAGGCGATCTTCTTGACGAGGGCCGGCTTGCTCTTCAGCATCAGCGCGGCGGCCAGAACGGCCTTGAGGCCGAGCGGGCGGTAATGTGTGCTCAGATCCGGCTTTGCCGCTTGTTCCGCCTGGTCTGTTTTCTTCGAGGTCACGATACTCTCCTTACACGCTTCCCTAGACTTTTTATTGTTCTGCTCTCTTGTCGCCAAAAACGACAAAATAGAGGCATGGTTTATCAGGAATTGTGTACTCCATGCACATTGCGCGAGGCTTGATGCGAAGCTTCGCGTTCGTCGGGGCTTACGGGAGAGTACGAAATCAGATGTGGCGGCCGATATCGTCGTCGCCGTCGCCCGGTTCTTCGATCGTGAGCGTGCCGTACTTCAATCGCCACTTACGTGCTCCGAAGGGCAGCGACAGCAGGTAGACGATGACGGTGAACACCATGACCTCCCAGGTAAAGCTCATCAGGAGAGCGACATAGAGCACGACGCCGAGCATCAGCGGCAGCACCAGATCGCGCCGCAAGCGGCTGCCTTCGGACTTGCCGGACCAGACGGGCAGGCGGCTGATGAGCAGGAAAGCGATCAGAACCGTATAGGCCGAAGAGATATAGGCGAAGGTGCGGTCTTCGGTGAGGCCGAGGAAGCCGAGATAGACGGGCAGCAGCACCAGCATGGCACCGGCGGGCGCAGGCACGCCGACGAAATATTCGGATTGCCAGGGCGCGCGGTTTTCCCGTTCCGCCATGACGTTGAAGCGGGCGAGGCGGAGGCCTGCGGCGATCGCATAGATCAGCGCGGCGATCCAGCCGATGGAGCGCGCGCTGTCCAGCGCGAAGACATAGACGACGAGAGCGGGCGCGACACCGAAATTGACGATGTCGGCGAGCGAATCCATCTGCGCGCCGAACTTGGAGGTTGCTTTCATCAGGCGGGCGATGCGCCCGTCGATACCGTCGAGAAAGGCGGCCAGCAGCACCATTATCACCGCCAGCTCGTAGCGGCTCTCGAAAGCGAGGCGGATGCCGGTGAGGCCCGCGCAGATCGCCAGAATCGTGATGAGATTGGGAACGACGAGGCGTAGCGGAATTTCGCGGAGCCGCGGACCGCGCGCCGCATCGTTCGGGCCGTTCGGTTCGAAGGGCGGAAAAGGCGTCTCCATAGCACGCTCCATTCGTTCTAGCTGCGGCGGCTGATGACGGGTCCCTTGGCGGAGCCGAATTCAGCAAGTACCGTTTCGCCGGCAATCGCCGTCTGGCCGAGCGAAACACGTGCTGCCGCGCCGGCCGGCAGGAAGACGTCGAGCCTGGAGCCGAAACGGATAATGCCGAAACGCTCGCCGGCATCCAGCGGCTCGTTGTTATTGGCCCAGCACAGAATACGGCGGGCGACGAGGCCGGCGATCTGCACGACGCCGATCTGGCCGTGGACGGTCTCGATCACCAGCCCGTTGCGCTCGTTGTCTTCGCTGGCCTTGTCGAGCTCGGCATTCACGAAGCTGCCAGACCGGTAGTTGATGCTCACGACGCGGCCGCGCATCGGCGCGCGGTTTACATGGCAGTTGAAGACGTTCATGAAGACGGAGATGCGCAGCATCGGCGCGTTGCCTAGGTTCAGCTCGGCGGGCGGCGTTACCATCTGGATCGAAGAGACCTTGCCGTCGGCCGGCGAGATCACCAGGTCATCATCCTGCGGTGTCATGCGCTCGGGATCGCGGAAGAAGTAAGCGCACCAGAGGGTCAGGACGAGGCCGACCCAAAAGAGCGGCTCGAATATCCAGCCAAGGATCAGCGAAGCTACGAAGAACGCGGCGACGAATACATAGCCTTCCTTGTGCACCGGAACGATGGTGTTTCGAACGGTATTGAGCAAGCTCATCGACGCTGGTCTCCTCGCGCTTTTTCGTTCCCGCTGGTTATAGAAAAAGTCCTGCGGGAGCAATGCCGTGGCGCTTCCGCCCGACCTTATGGCATGGTTCTAAACAGCAAAACGACAGAGCGGCCCTTTGGTTCGAACGCTCAGCTTGCCGGCGCGAGACGGGCAACTATGCCCAGGTCGTCGCTTTCGCGCACTTGCTTCAGATGTTCCTCCGCCTGCGTTGCTTCGCGCTGGCGGTTCCACATCGAGGCATAGAGGCCATTTTTCTCGAGCAGCGCCGCATGCGTTCCACGCTCGGCGATCTCGCCGCTTTTCAAGACGATAATCTCATCCGCGCCGATGACGGTCGACAGGCGGTGGGCGATGACAAGTGTCGTGCGGTTCTTCGAAACGACGTCGAGGGCCGCCTGGATTTCCCGCTCCGTCGTCGTGTCGAGCGCCGAGGTCGCCTCGTCGAGGATCAGGATCGGCGGCGCCTTCAGGATCGTGCGGGCGATGGCGACGCGCTGTTTCTCCCCGCCCGAAAGCTTCAATCCGCGCTCGCCGACCTTGGTTTCGAAGCCCTCCGGCAGCAACTCGATGAAATGCGCGATCTGGGCAATTTCCGCAGCCGTCTTCACCTCGGCATCGCCGGCCGACGGGCGGCCATAGCGGATATTGTAGGCGACTGTGTCATTGAAGAGCACGGTATCTTGCGGAACCATGCCGATCGCCGAGCGAAGGCTCTTTTGCGTGACATGGCGGATATCCTGGCCGTCGACTGTGATCGCGCCGCTCTGGATGTCGTAGAAACGGTAGAGCAGGCGCGAAAGCGTCGATTTGCCGGCGCCGGACGGGCCGACGACCGCGACGGTCTTGCCGGCCGGGACTTCGAAGGAAATTCCCCTAAGGATCGGCCGCACCGGATCGTAGGAAAAATGCACGTCCTTGAAGCTGATCGCGCCCTGACCGATCTTGAGCGGAGCGGCGTCCGGCGCATCGGTTACCTCGGGCGTCACGTCGAGCAGGTCGAACATCTGCTCTATATCCGTAAGTCCCTGGCGGATTTCGCGATAGACGAAGCCGATGAAGTTCAGCGGCACGGAAAGCTGCAGCAGCATGGAATTGACGAAGACGAAGTCGCCGATGGTCTGCTCGCCGCGCTGGACGGCAAAGGCTGAAAGCAAAAGCATGACTGTCGTGCCGAGGCCGAAGATGACGCCCTGGCCGAAGTTCAGCCAGCCGAGCGAGGTCCAGACATCGGTCGCTGCCTTCTCGTAGCGTTCCATCGACCTGTCGAAGCGTCTGGCCTCCATCTCCTCGTTGCCGAAGTATTTGACGGTCTCGAAGTTGAGGAGGGAATCGATCGCCTTGGTGTTGGCGTCGGTATCGCTGTCGTTCATCGTCCGGCGGATGGCGATGCGCCAGTCCGACGCGCGGATCGTGAACCAGATATAGGCCCAGACGGTGAAGGCGGTCACTGCGAGATAGGAAAAACCGTAGACCCACCAGAAGATCACGGCGGTCAGCAGGAATTCGATGACGGTCGGAACCGAGTTCAGGATCGTGAAGCGCACGATCGTCTCGATGCCCTTCGTGCCGCGCTCGATGATCCGCGACAAGCCGCCGGTCTTGCGCTCCAGATGGAAACGCAGCGAGAGTTCGTGGATATGCACGAAAGTCCGGTAGGCGAGCTGGCGCACCGCATATTGGCCGACGCTTGCAAAGAGTGCGTCGCGCAGTTGATTGAGGCCAAGCTGGATCAGGCGGGTGAGGTTATAGGCGATGACCAGTACGGTCGCGCCGACGAGGAGCGGCGGTAGGGTTCCGGCGAGATCCACGCGGCCGTTCAGGGCATCGGTCGACCATTTGAAGAAATAGGGAACGAGCAGCAGCACAAACTTGGAGACGAGCAGGAAGACCGTTGCCCAGACGACGCGCATCTTCAGGTCCGTCCGTCCGGAAGGCCACATGTAGGGCCAAAGATTGAAGAGCGTCCGCAGGAGGTTGGATTCCGAAACCGTCTTGCCGTTTGCCATGCCTATCTCCAGCCCGGTCGGGCTCGGCCGCGGATGCGGCGTTTCGATACGGCAAAAGTGCAAAAAGCGGAGATGCCCGATTGAGCCTCCGCAGACAGGATCGCCGTCTCCGCCACATAGGGTGCGCGACGTGCGAATGCAACATGTGAAAAGCCGGGGAAAGACAAAGGCCGGGCGCTATATCGGCCCGGCCTTTCCATCACCTGGTTCGGCTCAGAAGTGCTCGCCGGAAAGGCGCTTGCGATGAAGCTCTTCGGCGTTCGGCAGGGCTTCCTTCGGCAGGCCGAAAATCTGTCCGGGCAGGATGCGGTCCGGATTGGTGATCTGGGTTTCGTTCGCCATGTAGATCGTCGTGTAGCGGACGCCGAGGCCGTAGAAGCGGCGCGAAATCTGCCACAGCGTGTCGCCGCGGCGGATGATGACGGCGGTGTTGTTCGCCGTTAGTGGCGCCTGCTCGATCGTCTTCGGCTGGCTCGGGTCGGCCGCTGCTTCGTTTGAAGCCGGTGTGCCGGCTACCTTTGGCGCGGGCGTGGCTGTAAGACCATCGATCGTCGTCCCAAGATTGCCGAGAGCGTCGCCTACGGACTTTGTATCCTTCGGCAGTGCCTGGAGCATGGCGAGCGCGCTTGAGGCCGACTGCGAGGCTGCGCCTGCCGTCTGCTTGAAGGCAGGTGTTGCCTCTGCTGCCGGACGGAATTCGGCGATCGAGCGAAGCGCGAATTCGGTTGCCGAACGCGCTGCCGCAAGCTGCTCGGCGCCAGGAAGCTTGCCGTCGGCGAAAAGGCCCTTCAGCAGCCCAAACGCCTTACCCGCATCGGCTCTCAGCTTGCTGAGTTCACCTTCATCGAGGGGAACCATCGCGGCACCAGCGTCGTTTGCGGGCGGGTTGCCGGGCTGCGCCGCTACGGTGACCTGGTCGCCTGCCGGGCGGGTGAAGTTGACGGAGGCGCGAATGAGCACCTTGCCGGTGCCGTCGACGACATCGACGCGGATCTTGTGGTCGCCGACCGAAAGATCCATCACGCCGTCGATGACGAAATGGCCGTCGGCGCCTGCTGTCGCCTTGCCGATCAGGGCGTCGTCCGCATAAGCGATCACGTTGGCGTTCGGCTTGGCGGTGCCAGCGACGAAGATCTTCTTGCCTTCGATTTCAACTGCGTTGACCATCACCTCGGCCGGTGCCGAGGCTGCATCGCTTGCGCCTGCCTGCGGTGCACCCGGAACTGCCGGTGCGGTATTGGCGATCTCGGGCGAGCCGGCTGGCAGGCCCGGCTGAGCGGAAGCCTGTTCGTCTGCTGCGGGCTGAGCAGCCGGCGTGCCGGCCGTCGGTGCCGTGATGATGCGGCTCGCTGCGCCTGGCTTGGAAACCATGGCGAGCAGCTCGGAGCCGCTGCCGTCCTTCGGCACGGAAACGGTTGCGACTTCTTCGGAAGTCAGGCTCTTGCCGTCCTTGCCGGTCGTCTTGAGCACGAGCTGGTGGTCGCCGGGCGGCAGCGGGTTGTCGAGGACGGCGGCAAAATCGCCGGTCGGGCCGACATTCGTCGTAGTGACTACCTTGTCTCCGTCCATGACTTCGAGCTTGCTGTTGGGCGTGGCCGAACCGGCGATGACGGTGGACCCGTCCGGCTCTACACGCAGAACGTCGAAAGCCGGGAGCTTCGATCCGATATTTGCATCGGTCGCCGGTGGGGTCGACGCAGGCTGGCTTCCCATCGCGCCGGACAGCTCCGCCTCGGCCTTGGTAATGGCGGCAAGCGCGTCGGCGATGTTTTCCGGCAGGGCCCGGACGATTGCCAGCGCCTTTGCCGCGCCGTCCTTGGCTTTCGTAGCGGCGGCCGCGGTCGCCGGATCGGTGCCTTCGGGGATTGCGAAGTCGGCGAGCGCCTTCAGCGAGCCCGCCGCCTTCGTCTTGGCGGCATCGAATGCTTCGCTCGTCGGACCCTTGCCGTCTGCAAAGTGCGCCTTAAGTTGCGTGAGAGACTGACCTGCATCGGCCGAAAGACGGCCGAGCTTCTCGGTCGTAGCCGCCGCGTCGGCAGCCGCGTTCTGCGCGCTCTTGCCGGCTTCTTCAACCGTGTTCTTGACCTCGGAGCCTGCTTGATTGATGGCATCGCCGATTTTCGACGCGTCTTCGCCGATCCGGGGCATGACCACGAAGACCATCAGAAGGATCGCAACTGCAAGCACTGCAAAAGCCAGCAAGCCGGCACGATTTCTCATCATTCACTCTCCCCAGACGGCAAATGTGCCGTAGTACTAAAAATTGCTAGCGATTCCGGTTGCTTTTCACAAGCATTCAAAGCAATGACGCAGGCTCAACGCGCAGCTTTTCTGTCATTTTTCTTGACTGCGCAGGCATGGAATAGTTGTTTTCCCATATGAGCGATCAATCTCATTCAATTCAGTCCATCTGTGTCTACTGCGGGTCGAGGCCCGGACGGGATACGGCATACATGGCCGCCGGGCGCGCGCTCGGCAAAGAAATCGCCGAATACGGCCTGCGGCTCGTCTATGGCGGCGGCACCAAAGGCATCATGGGTGCTGTTGCGAGCGGCGTGCTTTCCAATGGGGGGCAGGTGACCGGCATCATCCCCGAATTCCTGATCGACATGGAGGCGACGCGCCATTCCCTCGGCCAGCTCAACGAGCTCATTGTAACGCCGGACATGCATGCGCGCAAACACCTGATGTTCGAGCGTTCCGACGCCTTCGTGGCGCTGCCGGGCGGGATCGGCACGCTGGAGGAAATCGTCGAGATCATGACCTGGGCGCAGCTTGCCCGTCACGAAAAACCGATGGTCTTCGCCAACATCAAGGGCTTCTGGGACCCGATGATGGAACTGATGAAGCACATGACGGATGAGGGTTTCGTGCACACCGCCCATCGGGTGCAGCCGCTCGTCATCGACGACGTCTCCGGCATCATTCCAGCCATCATGGCGCAGGCAGCGGAACTCGCTGCCGACCGTGAGGGCGAGGATGCCGTGATTTCGAAGATGTGAGGCGGGCGCTCAGCGCCCGCGCGTTGCGTTCAGCATCGACCACGTGTAGAGCACGAGGCCTGCCCAGATGAGCGGGAAGGCGATCATGCGCGCTGTATCCAGCGGTTCGTGGAAGACGAAGATCGCGATCAGGAAGATCATCGTCGGCGCGATGTACTGCATGATGCCGATCGTCGAGAGCTTCAGAAGCTTTGCGCCGTTGGCGTAGATCATCAGCGGTGCGGCAGTGACGATACCGCAGCCGAAGAGCAGTGCTGTATCGCTGAAGCCGGTCTGAACGAAGTGGCCTTCGCCACTGAAGAACTCCAGATAGACGATGTAGAGGACGGCCGGAACGCTGAGAATCAGGACCTCGAGCAGGAAGCCCTGGTTGGGGCCGAGCGGCAATGTCTTGCGGAAGAAGGCATAGAAGGCCCAGCTGAAGGCGAGGGTCAGCGCTACCCACGGAAGCCCACCGCCGTCGACGGCGAGAACGACAACGGCAATGGCCGCCAGGCCAATTGCGACGATCTGAGCCGGGCGCAGCTTCTCCTTGAGCAGCACCGAGCCCATGAAGATGCTGATCAGCGGGTTGATGAAATAGCCCATGGCGGCATCGAGCGAATGTCCGGCGCCGATCGCCCAGACATAGGTACCCCAGTTGACGGTGATGAGTGCCGCCGTCAGCGCAGCCATTGCGAGCATGCGCGGCGAGCGCAGCGCGTCGCGGATTTCCTGCGTACGTCCGAGCGCGACCAGCACGAGGCCGGCAATCGGAAGAGACCAGAGAACGCGATGCGCAATCACCTCGGCCGGAGAAATATGCGCCAGCGCCTTCATGTAGATCGGCAGGAATCCCCAAAGAAGATAAGCGGTCAGCGCAAAGGCGAAGCCGCGCGCGCTATCTTCGTTTTTGATGGCAGGAGGGCTCGCTTCGGCAGACATCAGGTGTTTCCAGCTTTGTTCTTCTTCTGATCTCGATTAGCTTAAGTGCCGTGAATAGACCAATTCATTTCGGTGAATGGATTGTCAGCGGAATTGAGGCGGAGGACTTGCATGGCTTTCGAGGATGAGCCGCCACACCGGCAGATTTATGCCCGCCAGATACTGGCGAAGGCAGGTGTTGCGAAGAACGACAGGCTACTTGCAGCCCTTGCCAAAGTGCCGCGCGAAAAATTCGTCGGTCCGCCGCCCTGGGTCTACAACGACTTCCGCCATTATCGGGAAATGGCTTCCGCCGATCCGGTCGTACTTTATCAGGACTTGTTGATCGGTCTTAATACCAGGCGTGGGGTCAACAACGGCATGCCCTCCCTTCACGCGTCCGCCCTGAATGCGCTTGGAATTCGGGAGGGCGAGACGGTTGCCCATCTGGGTGCCGGGACCGGCTATTACACTGCGATCATTGCCGGCCTCGTCGGCTCCTCTGGCAAGGTCGTCGCCGTCGAATACGACGAAGCGCTGGCCGAAAAGGCGCGGGAAAACCTTTCCGGTTATCCCAATGTCGAGGTAGTGCAGGGCGATGCGGCCGATTGGCCGAAGGAAGACGCCGACGTCATATACGCCAATTTCGCGCTCGACCATCCGCCGGCTGCCTGGATCGAAAACCTGGGCGTCAGTGGGCGGCTGTTGTTTCCGCTCGGGATCCCGGCAGTCGAAAATGGCAGGGCGACCGGCTTCACCCGTTCGGCAGGCTTCCTGCTTATAGACCGTCGCGCCCGAGGTTTTGGCGCCCGCTTCATTCAGCCGGTCTCCTTCGTCTGGGCGGAGGGTCAAGAACCGCCGCCGGCCGGTCGCCACGAGGGTCTGGCGGAAGCCTTCCGCAGCCGCCGGCTGTTCCAGGTTCGCAGTTTCCGCTGGCGGACTGCGGCCCAAGGCGAAGAGTGCTACGGTGAGGAGGACTGGGGGCTTTCTTTCGAGGAGCCGTGATCTTCACTCCGCCGCGATCTTGCCCGCCAGCTGACGGTTCTTCATCAGCTTGTAGATCACGGAATCCATCAGCGCCTGGAACGAGGCGTCGATGATGTTTTCCGACACGCCCACCGTCCACCAGCGCAGGCCGTCGCTGTCGGTGGATTCGATCAGCACGCGCGTGATGGCTTCGGTGCCGCCATTGAGGATACGCACCTTGAAGTCGGCGAGAACCAGGTCGTCGATTTCGTGCTGATACTTGCCGAAATCCTTGCGTAGGGCCAGGTCGAGCGCGTTGACCGGGCCGTCGCCTTCCGCCACCGACATGATCGTGTGGCCGTCGATCACCATCTTCACGACGGCTTCCGAGACGATCTTCACCCGCCCGTGCGAGTCGAAGCGGCGCTCGACCATCACGCGGAAGCCTTCGATCGAGAAGAATTCCGGGATGGTGCCAAGCGTGCGGCGGGCCAGCAGCTCGAAGCTCGCATCCGCCCCCTCATAGGCGTAGCCGGAAGCTTCGCGCTCCTTGACGATGGAAATCAGCCGGTCGAGCTTCGGATCGTCCTTGGCGACCTCGATGCCCCGGCGTTTCAGAGCATTGATGAAGTTCGCCTTGCCGCCCTGGTCGGAGACCATGACCTTGCGGTAATTGCCGACACTTTCCGGCGGCACATGCTCGTAGGTGCGCGGGTCCTTGAGCAGAGCGGAGGCATGGATGCCTGCCTTGGTGGCGAAGGCAGAAGCGCCGACATAGGGCAGTTGATGATCTGGCGAGCGGTTCAGAAGCTCGTCAAAGGCATGGGAAAGGCGGGTGAGGTTCACCAGCCGCTCCGCATCGATGGTGGTTTCGAAGCGGGTGCTGTAGGTGTCCTTCAGGGCCAGCGTCGGGATCAGCGTCACTAGGTTGGCATTGCCGCAACGCTCGCCGATGCCGTTGAGCGTCCCTTGGATCTGGCACACGCCGGCCTCGACGGCCGCAAGCGAATTGGCGACTGCCTGACCCGTATCATTATGAGCATGGATGCCGAGACAGTGACCGGGAACGCCTGCGGCAATCACCGCCTCGACGATGGCGTGGATCTCGGGCGGCTGCGCGCCGCCGTTGGTGTCGCAGAGCACGACCCAGCGGGCACCCGCTTCATAGGCGATCTTCGCGCAGGCGAGCGCATAGGCGGGATTGGCCTTGTATCCATCGAAGAAATGCTCGCAATCGACGATCGCCTCCTTGCCGGCGGCGACGGCTGCCTTCACGCTCTCGGCGATACATGCGAGGTTTTCCTCGTTGGTGCATCCGAGCGCGACCTTGACGTGATAGTCCCAGCTCTTGGCGACGAAACAGATCGCGTCGCTCTTTGCCTGCAACAACGCTGCGAGGCCCGGATCGTTGGAGGCTGAAACGCCCGGCCGCTTCGTCATGCCGAAGGCGACGAATGCTGCCTGGCTGGTGCGCCTCTCTGCGAAGAAGGCAGTGTCCGTCGGGTTCGCGCCCGGATATCCGCCCTCGATATAATCGAGGCCGAACTCGTCCAGCATGGTCGCAATCGCAATCTTGTCCTCGACCGAGAAGTCGATCCCGGGCGTCTGCTGCCCGTCGCGCAGCGTCGTGTCGAAGAGGTAGATTTTTTCTCTGGTCACCGAGGTGCCTCCGAAGCATTTGATCTTATGCCGTGCGCCTCACCCCCCTCTGCCGGCAGAGCCGACATCTCCCCCGCAAGGGGGGAGATTGGGAATATGCGGCGGCTCTCGCCCGCTGCATCGATGGTTGCACGAGTGGGTGCGGACAGCCGATCTCCCCTCTTGTGAGGGAGATGCCCGGCAGGGCAGAGGGGGGTATCCACGACGCGCATCATTTGCCTTATTTCCCCGCAAACTTGTCCGTTGCCCGGATCAGCTGATCCAGGATGCCGGGTTCGGAAAATGCATGGCCTGCACCTTCGATCAGGTGGAATTCCGCCTTCGGCCAGGCCTTGTGCAGCGCCCAGGCGAAGCGGGCGGGGCAGGGCATGTCGTAGCGACCGTGCACGATGACGCCCGCAATATCCTTGAGCTTGTGCGCCTCGCGGATCAGTTGGCCTTCCTCCAGCCAGCCGGCATTGACGAAGAAATGGTTCTCGATGCGGGCGAAGGCATAGGCGAACTCGGCCTCCTCGAACTTGCCGCTAGTCGACGGCTCGGGCAGTAGCGTGATCGTCTCGCCTTCCCAGATGCTCCAGGCATGCGCGGCTTTGAGCGCGATTGCCTTGTCGTCGCTCGTCAGGCGGCGGTGATAGGCCTGCATCATCTCGTGACGCTCTTCCGGCGGAATGGGAGCAATGAAGCGTTCCCACTTGTCCGGGAACATTTCCGAAACGCCGAACTGATAGTACCAGTCGAGTTCCGCTTTCGTGAGCGTATAAATGCCGCGCACGATGAGTTCGGAGACCCGATCGGGATGCTTTTCGGCATAGGCGAGCGCCAGCGTCGAGCCCCAGGAGCCGCCGAAGATCTGCCATTTCTCGGCCCCAGCCATATCGCGCAGACGCTCGATGTCGGCAACGAGATGCCACGTCGTGTTGGCGTTCAGATCCGCATGCGGCGTGGATTTACCGCAGCCGCGCTGGTCGAACAGCGTCACGTCGTAGAGCGCCGGGTCGAAGAGGCGGCGATGCACGGGCGAAATGCCGCCGCCAGGACCGCCGTGCAGGAATACGGCGGGTTTGGCGCCCGGCGTTCCGCAGCGTTCCCAGTAGATCACATGGCCGTCGCCGACATCGAGATGGCCCGAAGCATAGGGTTCGATTTCAGGATAGAGGGTACGCAGCACTTCGGTCATATCTTCAAGCCTTTCGCGGGCCATATGTCGGTATCGTGGTCGGGATGCTGGAAGGAGATGATCTGCTCCTGCCGGGCATAGTAATCGGGATCCCGGTGAACCGGCGTGTCGAAGATCGTTTCGACCCAGGGCAGACGCGAGTCGTAATTCACCTGGATCTGCGGCGCGAGATCGCTGCGGTCGTCGAAGGTGCCGATCGCAAGCTCCAGCCCGCCGGGATGCCGGTAGGTCATCGGCGTGCCGCAACTGCTGCAGAAACCGCGGTCGATATTGATCGAGGACTGGAAATAGCTCGGCTCGCCGCGCGTCCACTCCACGCCCTCTTCCGGCGCGGTAATGAGCGCCGAAAAGAAGCCGCCGAACTGCTTCTGGCACATGCGGCAATGGCAGATAGACGGACGCCCCAGCTTGCCGCTGATACGAAAGCGTATGGCGCCGCATTGGCACCCGCCTGTTCTGATAGGTTCGCTCATGTCTGGGCTCCGGATGGCCAGTGGTTCGTATCGTGATCGGGATGCTGATGATTGCTGGCTGCGATCGCGTCTTCGCGCTCCGAGCTCCCGGCGGCGGGCTCTACCGGCAGGGTGTCCAGCGCGTGAAACCAGCTCATCTTGCGACCGGTATTCGATTGCATCACCGGCCTGACCGCATCGGGATCGTCCAGCGAGCCGAGCGTAATGTTGACGGACTCGGCACGAGGTATGTCGTAGAAGAGTGGCGTGCCGCAATCGCCGCAGAAGCCGCGGCGCACGAGATCGGAAGAGCGAAACCACTTCGGTTTTCCGCGCGTCAACGCAAAATCCGTTCGCATGACCGCTCCGAGCGGCAGGAAATAGTTGCCCGCCGCCTTCTGGCACATGCGGCAATGGCAGATATGCGGATAGCCGAGTTCGCCCGCCGCGCGATAGCGCACTGCGCCGCATTGGCATCCGCCGCTATGGCTTGTTCCCGCCGTCATTTGCGCTCCTCTGGCCATTCTGTCGTGTCGTGATCTGGATGCTGATAGGAGACGATCTCACTGGTGAATGCGGCCGTCTCGACGTCGTCCTCCGTCCGTGTGCCGGGAAGCTCATGCAGTTTGTCCGTGAACGGCAGCTTGCCTTCGATGCCATACTGGATCGTCGGCGGCAGAAGAGCCGGATCATCGAACGCGCCCGCTGCAATCGCCATCCCATCCGGCGCCTCATAGGTCAGCGGTGTGCCGCAATCGCCGCAGAAGCCGCGCTCGGCGAAATTGGAGGAACGGAATGTCTTCCGCTCGCCGCGCGTCCACTCGAAATCAGCCCCGCGCACGGAAACAAGCGGCGCATAATAGCCGCCGAACGCCTTCTGGCACATGCGGCAATGGCAGATCGACGAATGCGAAAGCTCGCCTTCCACCCGGAATCGGATCGCGCCGCACTGGCAGCCGCCGGCATAGACAGTCATCGACACTTCCTCCCGTTTGGCATGGGTAAAAAGACCTCTTCCAACCCTCCCCACAAGGCGGAGGTCTGGTTCGCGCCGCCGCGGGCATTGTCAGCGCCAATCTCGGCGGATGCTGCATGCTCGACAGGGGTGTTGCTCCGAAGCGGCGTGACGCAGTAGCCCCTCCCATATGTGGGGAGGGGTTGGGGAGAGGAATTTTTCGATAGCACTGACCTCACCGCTTCACCTCCCAGGTCGTCACGCGCTCGCCGGTGACCGCATCTTTGCCGTCCTTGAGCTGGATGCCCTCGGCAAGCAGCGTCTCGCGGATCTTGTCGGCCTCATTGAAGTTTTTTGCCTTCAAGAGTTCAAGGCGGGCGCGCACCCGCCTGTCGACCTCGGCGGCGACCGCCTCATCCACTTCCGTTTCCTTCGGCTCCACGCCGAGAAGGGCAGCGCTCGCCGCGAAGGCGGCGGCGTTGCCGGACTGCGCCAGGGCATGAAGCGCCTGAACGGCGGCGACGGTGTTCAGGTCATCGGCAAGCGCGTTCAGTACTGCCTCGTCCGGCGACGCGTCGCCGGCATCCGCCGCTGGCCACTTCGCCAGCAGGCGTTCGGCCTCTTCTAGCCGCTTGATCGAAAAATCGATCGGCTCGCGGTAATGCGTCATCAGCATCGCAAGCCGCAAAACTTCGCCCGGCCACTTCCGGCCGCCGAATTTTTCGGTGTGCAGCAGCTCGTAGATGGTGACGAAGTTGCCCTCGGATTTCGACATCTTGCGGCCCTCGACCTGCAGGAAGCCGTTGTGCATCCAGACATTCGACATCACATCCGTGCCGTGGGCGCAACGGGATTGGGCGATCTCGTTTTCGTGGTGCGGGAAGATCAGGTCCAACCCGCCGCCGTGAATATCGAAGACCTCGCCGAGATAGCGCTGGCTCATCGCCGAGCATTCGATATGCCAGCCCGGACGGCCGCGGCCCCAGGGGCTTTCCCAGCCCGGTTCGTTATGGCTCGAAAGCTTCCAGAGAACGAAGTCGCCGGGGTTCTTCTTGTGCGCATCGACGGCGACGCGCGCGCCGGCCTGTTGCTCATCGAGATTGCGCTTCGAAAGCGCGCCGTAATCCGCCATGGATTTCGTGTCGAACAGCACTTCGCCCTCCGCCTGATAGGCGTGGCCCTTGGCAATCAGCGTTTCGATGATCTCGATCATCTGCGCGATGTTTTCGGTCGCGCGCGGCTGGATGGTCGGATCAAGGCAGCCGAGAGCCGTGGCATCTTCGAGATACTGCGTCTCGGTTTTTTCGGTGACCAGGCGGATCGCCTCGTTCAGCGGCAAGCCGGGGTGGTCGCGCAGAGCCCGCAGGTTGATCTTGTCGTCGACGTCGGTGATATTGCGCGCATAGGTGACGTGCTCGGCGCCATAGACGTGCCTGAGCAGCCGGAACAGCACGTCGAAAATGATGGCGGGCCGCGCATTGCCGATATGGGCGTAGTCATAAACCGTCGGCCCGCAGACGTACATGCGGACGTTGAGCGGATCGATGGGCTTGAAGACCGTCTCCTCGCGCGTCAGCGTATTGTATAGCTTGATTTCCGGCTTCTTCAGTTCCGGCTGGCCGGCCATGTCTATTCTCCCAAAATGCAATGATCCGAAAAATACCGCCGCCGGCGGGCCGGGGCGTTTCTCATCTTTGGGTATTTGGGAGACGAAAACGGCCAGGCCAGCGAGCGCGCTAGCGAATAATCTTCCGGCAGATAATGCAGGTAACCGTTTTCATGGCGGGTTTTATGGCGCGGGAACGATGTTTGGTCAAGTGGTGCGTAAGAGACGAGCGTCGCGAACGCAAGTGCAGGGCTGGCATGGCGAATAATTCGCCATCTTTCCGGCGCAAGCCTTTCCTGGCCAAAGGCGGAAGCGGTGGAGCGAGAGAGCATCAGTGAAGAAAGCAGTTCAACGAGCCGTCATCAGCGCGGCGATTCTAGCGGTCGCATCCGCTTCCTATTTGGCTTACGATTTCGGCATGATCCGCTTCAATCATCCATCCATCAAGGACTATCCGATCCAGGGCATCGACGTTAGCCACCATCAGGGCGACATCGACTGGAAGAAGCTCGCCGCTCAACTGAATGTCCGCTTCGCCATCATGAAGGCGACAGAGGGTGGGGATCATAAGGACAGGCGATTTGCCCGGAACTGGCAGGCCGCAAAAGAGGCCGGCATCGTGCGCGGGGCATATCACTTCTTCACCTTTTGCCGTCCGGGCCGTGAGCAGGCGCGGAACGTATTGGCGACAGTTCCCAAAGAGCAGGGCACGCTGCCCATTGCGATTGATCTCGAATTTGTCGGCAACTGCGACAAAGTTCCGACGGTCGAGCAGCTGACCGCCGAGGTCAATGCCTTCCTGGCCGAGATCAAGAGCACATATCCGGAAAAGCCGATATTCTACGTCACGCAGGAATTCTTCGACCAATATCTGAAAGGCAACGAATCCAGCTTCCCGGATCATTATCTCTGGCTGCGCAGCGTATTCAAAGAACCAGAGCAGGAAAAATGCGGCCGCTGGTCGATATGGCAGTTTGCCGACAACGGCAAAGTCGATGGCATCGACGGGCCGGTTGACCTCAACGCGCTCTGCCCTACGGAAACGGGCCTTGCGGCGCTGTTTGCTGAAAAAGCCGGCCGGTAGCCCTTATTCCGGCAGCCGGTAATCTACAAGCCTGTTCTCGCGGACGATGAAGAGCTTGCCTGTCTCGGTTACATCCGGGCCGACGAGCGGCAGGATCGCCTTGGCGACTTCGGAAGGATGCGGCAGCGTCGCGGGATCTTCGCCGGGCACGGCCTGGGCGCGCATGGCGGTGCGGGTGGCGCCGGGATCGACGCTGGTGATGCGAAGAGCCGTCGACCGGCTTTCGCCGGCCCAGGTGCGGGCGAGCGCTTCGACCGCGGCTTTCGACGCGGAGTAAGGCCCCCAGAAAGGCCGGCATTTGTGAGCGGCAGCCGAAGAAATGATCACGGCGCGGCCGGCGTGCGAGCGCGCCAGCAGCGGATCGACGGAGCGGATCAGCCGCCAGGTGGCCGTGACGTTGATGTTCATCACTTTGTCGAAGGTCTTTGCCTCGATATGGCCGATCGGCGAGATGACGCCGAGCACACCGGCATTGGCAACGAGGATGTCGAGCTTGCCCCAGCGCTCGAAAATCGAGGCGCCGAGCGCGTCGATGGCGTTCATATCCGCAAGATCGAAAGGCACGAGTGTGGCGCTGCCGCCCGCAGCCTTGATCGCGTCGTCAAGCTCCTCGAGGCCGCCGACCGTGCGGGCGCAGGCGATCACGTGGGCTCCGGCCTTTGCCAGTTCCAGCGCCGTGAAATAGCCGATGCCCCGCGATGCACCGGTGACGAGTGCGATGCGGTTTTTGAGGTCGATGGTCATGATCGTGTGGTCCGTGTCGGTTGCGCGCAAACGCATCCCACCTGATGAGGGGAAGAGGAGGCGCCGGCGTTCATTCAGGTTTATGAAGTCCCTTAGCCGTTGCTGGCCATCACGGCGAGCTTGCGCACGTTGCTCGTGCTTTCCTTGTCGAGCAGGCGCGTCGGGTAGTCGCCGGTGAAATAGTGGTCGGTGAACTGCGGATTCTCGTTGTTGCGATCTTCCCCGCCGACCGCACGATAAAGCCCGTCGATCGAGAGGAATTCGAGCGAGTCCGCGCCGATGTAATCGCACATCGCCTTCAGGCTGTTGTACTGGTTGGCAAGCAGCTTGTCGGCGTCCGGCGTATCGATGCCGTAGAAGTCCGGGAAATAGATCATCGGGCTTGCGACGCGGATATGGACTTCCTTCGCGCCCGCGTCGCGGATCATCTGGACGATCTTCAGCGAGGTGGTGCCGCGCACGATCGAATCGTCGACGAGGACGACGCGCTTGCCTTGGATCATCGCCCGGTTGGCCGAATGCTTCAGTTTGACGCCGAAGGCGCGGATCTGCTGCGTCGGCTCGATGAAGGTACGGCCGACATAGTGGTTGCGGATGATGCCGTATTCGAAAGGAATGCCGCTCTGCTGAGCGTAACCGAGCGCTGCCGGCGTACCGCCGTCCGGAACCGGCACGACGACATCGGCATCGACCGGGGCTTCCTTGGCGAGATTGATGCCCATGTTCTTGCGGGCGACATAGATGCTGCGGCCGCCGACGACGGAGTCAGGGCGAGCGAAGTAAACAAATTCGAAGAGGCAGAGACGCTCCGGCTTCGGCGCTTCGGGCTTGCGGGCGTCGATGGTGATCGAGCCGTCCGGCTGGATTTCGCAGATGACGACTTCGCCGTTCTCGACGTCGCGGATGTATTTGGCGCCGATGATGTCGAGCGCACAGGTCTCCGAACAGAAGATCGGCTTGCCGTCGAGCTCGCCCATGACGAGCGGACGGATGCCGATCGGGTCGCGCGCGGCGATCAGCTTCGTGCGGGTCATGGCCAGCATCGAATAACCGCCTTCCATCTGGCGGATCGCATCGATGAAGCGGTCGGAGGAGGAGACCTGTTTGGAGCGGGCGATCAGGTGGAGGACGACTTCGGTATCCGAGGTCGACTGACAGATGGCGCCGTCGGCAATCAGTTGACGGCGAAGCGTCAGGCCGTTGGTGAAGTTGCCGTTATGGGCGACAGCGATGCCACCGACTTCCAGTTCGGCAAAGAGCGGCTGGACGTTGCGGAGTGCCACTTCGCCCGTCGTCGAATAGCGCGTGTGGCCGATGGAGATGAAGCCTGGCAGCTTCGCGAGCGTTGCAGGATCGGTGTAGTGGTCGCCGACGAGCCCCATGCGCTTTTCGGTATGGAACTGGCGGCCGTCGAAGGTGACGATACCGGCCGCTTCCTGTCCACGGTGCTGGAGGGCGTGAAGCCCGAGAGCCGTCAGCGTTGCTGCATCGGGATGGCCGAGAATGCCGAAGACGCCGCATTCCTCGTGGAGTGTATCTCCATCGAGTTCATCGTTGAGCGTGGAGGAATGGGACTGGTTCATTGATGCGGGCCTTTGCTCTCACAAGAATGGATCGGCTTTCCATAGCATGATGCCGGATTCAGGCATTTTAAACGGCGGGGGCCCGGCAGAGCAAATGCCCGGCCGGACCCTTATGTCACGTCCCGCTCAAATGGCAATTGCCACGCGGCAGGTCAAGCTGTTGAACACTGTGTCAATTCGACTGCGGCTGCGCGCCGCCCGACGGGGCTGCGCCACCTGCAGGCGCTGTATCATCCGCCGGGGCCTGTTCGCCGGCCGGTGCATTGCTGCCTTGCGTGCCTTCGGCCGGCGGCTGAACCTTCTCGAGCACGCTGGCTTTCACCATCTGTGCGAATTCCTCAGGCAGGACCGATTGCAGCTTTACGACCATCGAGTCAAGGAACGGCTTGGACTTGGCGTTGTTCACCCAAGAGGGCCGGTGATCGGCATCGACGAGCCAGTTCCAGAAGGCCACTGCCACGACGAGAAGCAGTATGCCGCGTGCCGCGCCGAAGAGGAAGCCCAAAGTGCGGTCGAGCGCGCCGATCCGGCTGTCGATGATGAAATCGGCAATCTTCATGGTGATGAACGAGATGACGATCAGCGCAATCAGGAACACGACGGCGGCGGAGCCGACGATCGCGATGCGGTCATCATCGGTGTACCTCTTCGCGTAAGGCACGAGGTACGGATAGAGGTAGTAGGCAGCGGCAGCCGAGCCGCCCCAGCTTGCGATCGACAGCACCTCGCGCGAAAACCCGCGGACCATCGCCAGAACGGCGGAGAATAGGACGACGCCGATGACAATACCGTCGAAAATCGTGATGGGCATATAAATTCAACTCCAGGACCGCCGCGTCGGTGATGCGGTTCGGTCGGGCCTCATTCGTGTGCATCCTATATCATCACCGTTTATGGCAATGAAAGGATCAAACCTCGTCTTCCACACGTCGTAGCGCACCTTTGGATCCGGCAATGCGCACGACCAGATCCGGCAGGCTGTCGATCTCGCTCCAGCGTCCGCCCGAACCCTTCGGCAAATCGACGGATGCTGACGGAAGCAGCGCTGCAGAAAATCCCAGCTTCTCGGCTTCTTTGAGGCGCTGAGGGGTATGCGCAACCGGACGGACGGCCCCCGACAGGCTGACTTCGCCGAAATAGACGCAATCGGCCGGCAGAGCAATACCGGCAAGCGAGGAAACCAATGCGGATGCGACGGCGAGATCAGCGGCCGGCTCGCTGATACGATAGCCGCCCGCGACATTCAAATAGACGTCATGCTGGCCGAGCCGAACGCCGCAATGGGCCTCGAGCACCGCAAGGATCATCGAAAGTCTGGCGGAATCCCAGCCGACCACGGCGCGGCGCGGCGTTCCGAGCGATGTCGGCGCCACCAGCGCCTGCACTTCGACGAGGATCGGGCGCGTTCCTTCCATGCCGGCGAAGACCGCCGCTCCCGGCGACTTTTCATTGCGCTCGCCGAGGAAAAGTTCAGATGGATTGCCGACCTCACGCAGGCCGCCGTCGGACATTTCGAAGACGCCGATCTCGTCGGTCGGCCCGAAGCGGTTCTTGACCGTGCGCAGGATGCGGTAGTGATGGCCGCGGTCACCTTCGAAGTAGAGCACGGCGTCGACCATGTGTTCCACCACCCGCGGACCGGCGATCTGGCCGTCCTTGGTGACGTGGCCGACGAGAACCATGGCCGCTCCCGTCTGCTTGGCGAAGCGGATCATCGACTGCACGCCGGTGCGCACCTGCGTGACCGTTCCGGGCGCCGATTCGGCCAGTTCGCTCCAGAGCGTCTGGATCGAGTCGATGATGACGAGGTCCGGCCGCTTGCCGTCGGCGAGCGTCGCGAGGATATCCTCGACATTGGTCTCCGCGGCAAGCATGACGTCGGTATCGGCCGCGCGCAGGCGCTGGGCGCGCAGCCGCACCTGCGCCACGGCCTCTTCGCCCGAGACGTAGATGATCTTGTGGCCGCGGCGCGAAAGCGCTGCCGCCGCCTGCATCAGCAGCGTCGACTTGCCAATGCCGGGATCGCCGCCGACGAGCACCGCCGAGCCGCGCACGAAACCGCCGCCGAGCGCCCGGTCGAGTTCCGAGATGCCGGTATGGATGCGCGGCGCTTCTTCGATCTCGCCGGAAAGCGCCGTCAGCGTCACCGGGCGGCCCTTCTTCGGCGTCCTTGCCGGTCCGCCGCCAATCCCGCCCATCGGATCTTCTTCGACGATGGTGTTCCACTCGCCGCAGTTTTCGCATTTGCCCGCCCAGCGGTTGTGGATCGTGCCGCAGCTCTGGCAGATGAATTGTGTCCTGGCCTTGGCCATCAATGATGCTTTCGTCCATGAGCGCCGGCGCGCCCGAATCAGATTTGCCCTAGATAATGGCCTGCGGGACCGATCAAAACTAATGATTTTCCCATCAGGCGCCCAAGTGGCAGCATGGCGGGATCATCCGACGGATCGCCAATGCTCGATTATTCGCTCGCCCACTGGATCGCCTTCTTCACCGCCGCCGTGCTTCTGAACCTGTCGCCGGGTCCGGATATGGCTTTTATCCTCGGCCATACGATCAAGAGCGGCACGCGTGCCGGCTTTTCGGCTGTCTTCGGCATCTGGACCGGCGCCTGCCTGCACGCGCTTCTCGCAGCCTTCGGCCTTTCGGCGGTCCTTGCCGCCTCTGCCGTTGCCTTCTCGGCAGCGAAGTGGATTGGTGCGATCTATCTCGTCTGGCTCGGCATCCAGGCCCTGCGGTCGAGCGGCGAGGGCGGCTTCGTCAAGGCGACAGGCGAAAGGCTGGGCTCAGGACGGATCTACCGGCAGGGTTTGCTCGTTTCGCTGCTTAACCCGAAGGTTGCGATCTTCTTTCTCGCCTTCCTGCCGCAGTTCGTCGTCGAAGGCGCCGGGCCTGCCTGGCTACAGCTTTCCGTGCACGGTGGGCTGATTATCGTCGTGGCCGCCTTCATAGAGCCGCCGCTGATCCTGGCCGGAGGGCGGCTTGCCGATCTGATCAAACGCAACAGGAGGGTCGGCCTCTGGCTCGATCGCGGGCTTGGCGCGCTGTTCGTTGCCCTCGGCGTGCGGCTGGCCCTGACAAGCCGCTGAGCCGGACCTCATTCTTCGCTGACGTATTTTCGCTCGTACCGCAACCCGACGCTTGCCAGCATCTCGTAGCTGATCGTGCCTGCCGCCCGTGCCGCATCGTCAACGGGGATGTTCCTGCCGAAGAGCTCGATGTAATCGCCGGCACGGATGAGGTTTTCCGGTAGGTCGGTCACATCGAAGATGGAAAGGTCCATGGTGATGCGCCCGGCGACCGGCACGGTGTAGCCCTCAAAGAAGCCTTGGCCGCCCTGCGGCACGACTTGGCGAAGCGGGACGCCGCCGCTCGACTGGCTGCGCATGTAGCCGTCGGCATAACCGGCGGAAACGATGGCGAGGCGGCTATCGCGGTCAAGCTTCAGCGCCCGGCCATAACTCACGGATTCGCCAGCGCGCACGGTGCGGACCTGGATCACGCGGGCCTCCGCGGTCGCAACCGGCCGCATGGGGTTCGCCATGCCGCTCACCGCTTCGCCGCCGTAGATGGCAATGCCGGGGCGCGTCAGGTCGAAATGATAATCCTCGCCAAGAAAGATGCCGCCGGATGCTGCGAGGCTTGATTCGATACCTTCATATGCGGCGCTAACCTTGCGGAATGATTCGAGCTGCTGCTTGTTCATCTGCGATGAAGGATCGTCGCCGCAGGCGAGATGACTCATGACCAGAACCGGGGCGAAGCTGGCCGGGCGGGAGACGTCATCAGCCAGCGCAAGCGCTTCGTCGATATGAAGGCCGAGCCGGTTGAAGCCGGTGTCGACATGCAGCGCGCAAGGGTAATCGCCATACTCCGAAAGCACCGCCATCCAAAAGGCGAGCTGCTCCTCGGAGGAGATGACCGGCACGAGGTCGTTTTCAAAGAAACGTCGTTCAGTGCCTAGCCAGATGCCGGCGAGCACGAAGATGCGCGCATCAGGCGCGTAGAGGCGCAGCGTCACGCCTTCATCGACCGTTGCGACGAAGAAGTCGCGGGCACCCGCGATGTAGAGCGCTTCCCCAGCGTCCTCGATGCCCATGCCATAGGCGTCGGCCTTCACGACCGCGGATGCGCGCGCCCTTTTGGAGCGCCGTGCCATGTCCCGCCAGTTTTCCGTCAGCGCAGTCAGGTCGACAGTCAGTCGCACGCCGGCGGAAGCAAACCTGTCTTCTTCGGAGGCGGCGGAAATTTCAGTCATGAATCCACATAAAAAAATGGCCGGAGATGAGTCTCCGGCCAGTTTAAAGGTCAATTTGGTCAATAGGAAGTCCGCCCCGCACTGCAGCAAGAAATCGGAACTGCTCAGTGTTCCTCGTACTGAATGAAGGACGGGTCGGCGAGGTCGGCAAAGCGCGTGAATTCCGCCTGGAAGGCAAGCTTTACTGTGCCGGTCGGTCCGTGACGCTGCTTGGCGATGATGACGTCCGCCGTGCCCTTCACCTTGTCGAACAGCGCTTCCCACTCCGCATATTTCGGATCGGCCGGATCGCGGGGTTCCATGTTCTTGACGTAATATTCCTCGCGGAAAACGAAGAGCACGACGTCGGCGTCCTGCTCGATCGAGCCCGATTCACGCAGGTCGGAGAGCTGCGGGCGCTTGTCGTCGCGGCTTTCGACCTGACGCGAAAGCTGTGAGAGCGCGATGATCGGAACGTTCAGTTCCTTGCCGAGGGCTTTCAGGCCGGTCGTGATCTGGGTGATTTCCTGGACGCGGTTCTCGTTCGACTTACCCGAGCCGGTCATCAGCTGCACGTAGTCGACGACCAGCACGTCGAGGCCGCGCTGGCGCTTGAGCCGCCGTGCGCGGGCGGCAAGCTGGGCGATGGAGATGCCGCCGGTCTGGTCGATGTAGAGCGGCACCTTCTGCATCATCATCGAGCAGGCGACGAGTTTTTCGAAGTCCGCGTCGTTAATGTCGCCGCGGCGGATTTTCGAGGAGGAGACTTCCGTCTGCTCGGAGATGATGCGGGTGGCGAGCTGTTCCGACGACATTTCGAGCGAGTAGAAGCCGACGACGCCACCGTTCTTCGCCTTCATGCCGCCGTCGGATTGGACTTCGCCCTCATAGGCGGCGGCGATATTGTAGGCGATATTGGTTGCAAGCGAGGTCTTGCCCATGCCCGGACGTCCGGCAAGGATTATCAAGTCGGAGCGCTGCAGTCCGCCCATCTTCGAATCGAGCGAATGGATGCCGGTCGAAATGCCCGAGAGGCCGCCGTCGCGCTCCTTGGCGACTGCCGCCATGTCGATCGCCAGCGCCACGGCGTCGTTGAAGGCCTGGAAGCCGCCGTCGTAGCGGCCGTTTTCGGCAAGCTCGAAGAGGCGGCGTTCGGTATCTTCGATCTGCGTCTGCGGCGGCATGTCGAGCGGCGCGTCGTAGGCGATGTTGACCATGTCCTCGCCGATGGTGATCAGCGCCCGGCGCAGCGCCAGATCGTAGATCGCGCGCCCGTAGTCCTCGGCGTTGATGATTGTCACGGCTTCGCGGGCAAGGCGCGCGAGATATTCGGAGACCGTCATGTCGCCGACCTTCTCGTCGGCCTTCAGGAAGGTCTTGATCGTCACTGGATTGGCGATCTTGCCCATACGGATGATGTCGCCCGCGACCTCGAAAATCTTGCGGTGGAGCGGTTCATAGAGATGGATCGGCTTCAGGAAGTCGGACACCCGGTAATAGGCGTCGTTGTTCATTAGGATGGCACCCAGAAGCGCCTGCTCGGCTTCGATGTTGTTGGGTGCTTCGCGGTAGTGCTGCTCTGCTGGAGCAACGGCGGCAATCTTTCGCGCGGCGTCGTTCATCTTGATCCGTTCTGTCTTTTCCGTTCCCGGATTTGAAGGCTCGCCAAGGCAAATGCAAGTGCAGCTCAGCAACAGCCTTGGGCCTGTCGTGAAATCTGTAACGCTTTGCACATTGTTCGACTTCTCCACAGCGCTGATGGCCGCCAGGGAGAAAATATTGCCGATGTCACCTTGAGGACACGGCATGAAGACCGCGACTCATTCCAACCGATAATATTTTAGCCTGAATGCCTTGAGCGTGGCACTTGAAAAGACGTCTGAACTCAATTAGACAGAGGAAATATAATTAGTGCGCTAACTAAATAATGGGGAATCTATGGGGAATATGCTTCTCAGGCGGCAACTCATTGAGGACATCGCTGCGTTTACCCGAAAATTGAGAGCGACGTTCGATTCCCTGGTGCGTGAGAGAAACATGACACTGCCGCGCGCGCGAGTCTTTTTTACGCTCAACAAGAAGGACGGCATCAATCAGCGAGAACTGGCCGAACGGCTGGAACTCGAAACGCCGACGCTGGTCCGGATCCTGGACGCAATGGAGGCGCAAGGCTTCCTGGAACGCCGTGTCGCTGGTTCCGATCGCCGCGCCAAGGAGATCTACATGACGGATGCGGGAAGGGTCGTCGCCGGCGAGGTCGAGGATCTTGCCGCAGACGTGCGCGCCCGGGTCGTCGCCGGCATTTCCGAAAGTGACTTGAGGACGACGCTGAGCGTCATCCGCGCCATGCAGGCAAACCTGCTGGCAGTTCGGGGGCAATGAGAACCGCGGCCAACTGACAAACGCAAGAAGCCCGGCCTGGAGCCGGGCTTCTGCTTTGTGAAGTAAGCGTGCTAAGCTTATGCTTCGTCTTCGGCGTTGCCGTCGGCATCCGGATCGAAGAAGTCTTCCGCACGAAGGGCGTCTTCATCAACGCCGTAGATCGCGTCGACGGAGGTGAGCGTCTCGCCCTTTGCCTGGCGCTCGGCTTCGTCGGCGGAGCGGGCAACGTTGAGATTGACGTGGATTTCGACTTCGGCGTGAAGCTGCAGTTCGACCTTGTGGATACCGATCGCCTTGATCGGCGTGTTCAGGTGAACCTGGTTGCGGCCGATGTTGAAGCCTTCGGCGGCCAGGATTTCAACGACGTCGCGGGCAGCAACCGAGCCGTAGAGCTGGCCGGTTTCGCCGGCAGAGCGAACGACGATGAAGGACTTGCCGTTAAGGACGTCGGCGACCTTCTGGGCTTCCGACTTGCGCTCGAGGTTGCGGGCTTCGAGCGTTGCGCGTTCGGATTCGAAACGGGCCTTGTTGGCGGCGTTGGCGCGCAGTGCCTTGCCGAGCGGCAGGAGGTAGTTGCGTGCAAAGCCGTCACGAACCTTGACGGTTTCGCCCATCTGGCCGAGCTTGGAGATGCGTTCGAGAAGAATGACTTCCATCTTCGTTTTCCTTTCGTGTCTCTAGGTTTTCTTGTCTGTGGATTGAGGGGCATCGGCATTCTTGTTCGGGGTCAGGGCAATCGCCTTGCGCGTATCGGACAGACCGACGACAAGAATGAAAAAAGCTGGCAGCATCAGAACGAGCGATGCCAGGTAGCAGAGGACGAGCGCCGGCAGGCGCCAGTCCTTGCCGCGCGTGCGGAAATGCAGCGCGGCGAAGCCGGAAAGCAGGAAGCCGGCGCCAAAGGCGCCGACGACAGTTGCTCCGATCATCGCCGGAACGCCGCCGAAGAAGGTGGCGGCAAGACCAGCGAGGAAGACGAAGATCGCATTGCGATTCATGCGCAGCGCGGACGGAATGTCCTCGCGCGGGCGGAGCGCGCGGCCGGACGCATTCACGATGCGTGCCGCGATATAGTAGGCCGCAAACAGCATCAGCACCCACATCGCGCCCTGAATGGCGGGCAGCATCAGGAGCAGCAGCGACTTGGTCTGCGCGGTGGCCGTGTCATTGAATGTGAAATCCGGCTGTTGTTGCGCAAAGGAACCGAAAAGTGCATCGACCATCTGGCCGATAAGTTCCGGGCCATAGCCGATCATGTAGCCGGTCACGATGACGGCGAGCGTCACCAGGCCGCAGAGATGCAGCAGGATGTCGGAGAGCGGATACCAGGCCGTCAGGTGTTCCGGGCCGCCGAGCTCGGCGGCGGGGCGGGCAAGGTTTGCCAGGTGGCTGATCCAGCCGGCGGGAATCAGCGTCACCAGCGTCATCATCAGCGCGAAAGCCGGAGAGGCGGCGACAGCGCCGAAGGCGGCAGCGGTGACGACGGCAGAGATTGCCGCGGCATTGCCCCAGCCGAGACCCACGAGAAGGATGGGCAGGGCGGAAGCGGCGTAGAGCAGGGCGCTGAACGACAACTGGACGCTCGCGCCGAGCGCCAGGAGCGCGGCGGTCAATCCGGCGAGCGCGCCGGTCAGCAGCCTCTTGAAGTTCATTTTGGTCACGTCGCTGTCCTGCTTCATCAAGCAGTTAGAGGATGTCTCCTGAATCAAATTCAGAAAAACCCGCCTCAACATGGGTTTTCAGGGTTCCGATCCGCGCCCACCGCGGAAGGGATGCGACCCTCTGGTTTGGGACCAGAGGGCCGCGATAGCAAATTAGGCTACGACGTACGGCAGCAGGCCGAGGAAGCGGGCGCGCTTGATCGCCTGGGCGAGTTCGCGCTGCTTCTTCTGCGAAACAGCCGTGATGCGGGACGGAACGATCTTGCCGCGCTCGGAAATGTAACGCTGCAGAAGACGGACGTCCTTGTAGTCGATCCGCGGAGCATTCGCGCCCGAGAACGGGCAGGTCTTGCGGCGGCGGTGGAACGGGCGGCGGACCGGAGCGGAGGAAGCTTCAGACATATCTCAAATCTCCTTATACGCGGTCTTCGCGCGGACGGCGCGGACGGTCTTCACGGTCGCCGAAGCCACCTTCGCGCGGCGGGCGCGGGCCACGGTCGAAACCGCCTTCGCGCGGGCCACGGGCGCCGTCACGCGGGCCGCGGTCGTCGCGGTCGCGCTTCTGCATCATGGCAGACGGGCCTTCTTCGTGCTTTTCGACAGCGAGCGTCATGTAACGCAGAACATCTTCGCTGATGCGCATCTGGCGTTCCATTTCTTGGACGGCAGCTGGCGGTGCATCGATGTCCATCAGGGCGTAGTGAGCCTTGCGGTTCTTCTTGATGCGGTAGGTGAGGGACTTAAGACCCCAGTTTTCGATGCGCCCGACTTTGCCGCCGTTAGCTTCGATCACGCCCTTGTACTGTTCTACGAGGGCATCGACCTGCTGAGCGGAAATATCCTGCCGGGCAAGGAATACATGTTCATAAAGAGCCATGACAGCTTTGCCTTTCTTGCGTTGGTTCAACCCGATATTCGGCGGCTAAGCCTCAACGACTGCTCCTGATTGGGCTGAACCCAGGCAAGAAAAGCGTTTCCGAGACGGTCGAGAGCGGAGACACGGGAGGCTGGAACGCTTCCGTTCCGAACGATTTCCAAAGAAACCGGCCCTCCGTTCAGCCACCAGCCAGAAGACCGGGTTTGCGAACAGGGGCGCTTATACGGATTTTTCGGCGAAAGGCAAGCGTTCGGATACAATTAAGCAGGGCCATCTTGCCGTTTACAGTCATCTTGAGGGCAAATTCTGCATATGTCAGAAAGGAGTTGTCCGCGGCCGAACCTCGGCTTTTCGCTCGCAGCGCCAAGCCCATAATCTTGTCCACAGGCTTGCGCACCGTGAAAACCGTTCTATCGCCGATATAGTCGTGAGCGCTCTCGAATTCGATGAGATCCGACAGGCGAGCCGGGAACCCGGCCCGGCTTTCTATAAGCGCTTGTCCGAAAGGCATGCGACAGACACCGACCTGAAAGCGGTCATCAAGGAAGGGCGCAGTCCTCACAAGGGTATAGACCTTTAATTCTCCGCAGCGCTGGAAACAGATGTTCCGGGCTTGGTTTATCCGAAGTCCGTAGCGCTCGTCACAGCGGCATCGGATACTGCCGGTGGACCTTTTCGATCTCGGAGAGGACGTCGCTCGAGAGTTTCACCTCGACGGCGCTCAGATCGACCTTCAGCTGCTCCATCGTCGTTGCGCCGATGATGACGGAGGTCATGAAGCGGCGGGTGAGGCAGAAGGCAAGCGCCATGGCTGCCGGATCAAGCCCGTGCCTCGCTGCAATCTCGACACAGGCCCTGGTGGGCGCTTCCTGCAGCGGCTGCAACCGGCCGCCGAGATCGCCGTTGATCGTAGCGCGCGATCCTTCTGGCCTGACGCCATCGAGATATTTTCCGGTGAGCAGGCCAGCCGCAAGCGGTGAATAGGCGAGCAGGCCGACATCCTCGTGATGCGACAGTTCCGCCATGTCCAGGTCGAAGTGGCGGTAGAGCAGGCTGTATTCGTTCTGGATGCTGGCGACACGTGGAAGGCCCTTGTGCTCGGAGAGCGTCAGGTATTTCTGCGTGCCCCATGCAGTTTCATTGGACAGGCCGACGGCGCGCACCTTGCCTTCCTTCACGAGCATATCCATCGTCTCGAGGATATCGGTGATGTTGGCGACCGCCTTTGCCCGATCCTGCTTGAAGGGGTCGTAATGCCAGTTCTGCCGGAAGTGGAAATGCCCACGGCTCGGCCAATGGATTTGGTAGAGATCGATGTAATCGGTCTGTAGCCGCTTGAGGCTCGCTTCGACGGCAAGCTTGATATTCTTGGCGTCGGCACCTTCGCCGCCCCGGATATAGGAGCGTCCAGGCCCCGCGACCTTTGTCGCCAGCACGATGTCGTTGCGCTTGCCGGTCGTTGCGAACCAGCTGCCGATATAGTCCTCGGTGCGCCCCTGTGTTTCCGCTGAAAGGGGAGTTGTCGGGTAAAGCTCGGCGGTATCGAAGAAGTTGACGCCTTTCTCGACGGCGTAATCCATCTGCTCGTGCGCTTCGGTTTCGGTGTTCTGCGTGCCCCACGTCATGGTGCCGAGGCAGATTTGCGAAACGGAAATATCGGTGCGGCCTAATCTATTAAACTTCATTGGAACCTTGAAAACGGATGAGCGGAGGTAGCCGGGGAGGGCGGCGCAAATTTAGGCGCGAATTGCGCAAGCGCAAGGAAAAAATCGCGGCTTTTCGCGCCTGCAACGGCTCTGGAGACCCTGGCAGCGCTATTGACTCTGCCCGCAAGAACGTCAATTGGAGGCGAAATAGTCCAAATTGACATAATAAGGGACATTAGATGACCGTCGCTTTCACATTTCCCGGCCAGGGAAGCCAGGCCGTGGGCATGGGCAAGGAACTCGCGGAAAATTTTTCCGAGGCCCGTTCCGTCTTCGAAGAGGTTGACGATGCGCTCGGCGAAAAGCTTTCAACAATCATGTTCGAAGGGCCGGAAGATACGCTGACGCTGACGGCCAATGCCCAGCCGGCGCTGATGGCGGTATCGCTTGCGGTGGTCCGTGTCCTTCAGGCGAAGGGTCTCGACCCCAAGTCGAAGGTGTCCTATGTTGCCGGTCATTCGCTCGGCGAATATTCCGCACTCTGTGCCGCCGGCACCTTCTCACTCGCCGAAACCGCGCGTCTACTGCGTATTCGTGGCAACGCCATGCAAGCTGCCGTTCCTGTCGGCGTTGGTGCCATGGCGGCGATCATCGGGCTCGAACATGCCGATGTCGTGGCCGTTTGCGAAGCTGCTTCGGTCGCTGGTGCCTGCCAGATCGCCAACGATAACGGCGGCGGCCAGATCGTCATCTCCGGCGAAAAGGCCGCGGTCGAAAAGGGCGCGGCACTGGCAACCGAGAAGGGCGCCAAGCGTGCGATCCTTCTACCGGTTTCCGCTCCCTTCCACTCCTCACTGATGGCGCCGGCTGCCGAGGCGATGCGCGAAGCGCTCGCGGGCGTTTCAAAGGCCAACCCGGTCGTGCCACTGATCGCCAACGTTCGCGCCGCGCCAGTGACAGACGCCGATGAGATTGCCAGGCTCCTCGTCGAGCAGGTCACCGGCCAGGTCCGCTGGCGCGAAACGGTGGAATGGTTTGCCGCAAACAATGTCACGACGCTTTATGAACTCGGCTCCGGCAAGGTGCTGACCGGCCTTGCGCGCCGCATCGACAAGACGGTGAACGGCATTGCCGTCAATACGCCCGCCGATATCGACGCGGCCGTCGCCGCCCTCATGGCCTGATTGGTTTCACCAGATATAAGGAACGCATCCATGCTCGATCTTTCCGGCCGCAAGGCGCTCGTCACCGGTGCATCCGGCGGCATCGGCGAGGAAATCGCCCGCATTCTCCACAAACAGGGCGCCGTCGTCGGCCTTCACGGCACGCGCGTCGAAAAGCTCGAAGCGCTGGCAAACGAGCTTGGCGACCGCGTCAAGATATTCCCGGCGAACCTCTCCGACCGTGACGAGGTCAAGGCACTCGGCGTCAAGGCCGAAGCCGAGCTCGAGGGCGTCGATATTCTGGTGAACAACGCAGGCATCACCAAGGACGGCCTCTTCGTCCGGATGAGCGACGAGGACTGGGATAACGTCATCGAGGTCAACCTGACAGCGATGTTCCGCCTGACGCGCGAGCTGACGCATCCGATGATGCGCCGTCGCTACGGCCGCATCATCAACATCACCTCGGTGGTCGGTGTCACCGGCAACCCGGGTCAGGCGAACTACTGCGCCTCCAAGGCCGGCATGATCGGCTTCACCAAGTCGCTCGCCCAGGAGATCGCGACCCGCAACGTGACCGTCAATTGCGTCGCGCCGGGCTTCATCGAATCCGCCATGACCGGCAAGCTGAACGACAAGCAGAAGGAAGCGATCATGGGCGCAATCCCGATGAAGCGCATGGGCACGGGTGGCGAAGTGGCGTCCGCCGTTGCCTATCTCGCCTCCTCCGAAGCCGCCTATATGACGGGTCAGACGCTGCACGTAAACGGCGGCATGGCCATGATCTGAAACAGAAACTGGCCCTGTTTGCGTTTTTCGGCGGAATAGCGTGTTGAGCAATGGAACAGGGTTGATTTTCAGGCTTTGCGGCAGACATAAACCGTGTTAAGCGGGCCATGACTGTCACAGTCGTTCCGGGAAACAAGGCGGACCAGCGGGCGTTTTGCCAGCGGGGAACATCTTAGAGAGCCGGGCTAACGAGTTTGCTGAAAGTGCCGAGAGGGCGCCGAAGGCTGAACCAGGGTAGGGATGTCGGAAGGCATTCTCATCAGGATATAAGGTCGAGGAAACCGACATGAGCGATATCGCAGAACGCGTAAAGAAAATTGTTATTGATCATCTTGGCGTCGATGCCGAGAAGGTTGTCGAGAGCGCCAGCTTTATCGACGATCTGGGCGCTGACTCGCTCGACACGGTCGAACTTGTCATGGCCTTCGAAGAAGAATTCGGCGTAGAAATTCCGGACGACGCAGCAGACTCGATCCTCACGGTCGGCGACGCAGTAAAGTTCATTGAAAAGGCCCAGGCTTAATCCTGTGTGATTTTCAAAGGGCGGGCCATGAGTCCGCCCTTTTTGTTTGTGCATTGCTTTAGCGAAAGAACAGGCGGGGAAGCTGTCGATGAGACGGGTCGTCATCACCGGTACCGGTATGGTATCACCCTTGGGATGCGGAACTGAAGTGACGTGGTCGCGGTTGCTCGCCGGCCGCAGCGGCGCCCGCCTTGTCACCGAATTCGAGGTGGATGATCTCCCTGCCAAGATTGCCTGCCGCATTCCGGTTGGTGATGGCACAGAGGGCACATTCAACCAGGATGACTGGATGGAGCCGAAGGAACAGCGCAAGGTCGATCCCTTCATCATCTACGGCATGGCCGCTGCCGACATGGCGCTGAATGACGCCGGCTGGCATCCTGAGAACGACGAGGACCAGATCGCGACCGGCGTGCTGATCGGCTCCGGCATCGGCGGCATCGAGGGTATCGTCGAGGCGGGCTATACGCTCCGCGATAGGGGCCCGCGCCGCATCTCGCCCTTCTTCATTCCCGGCCGCCTGATCAACCTCGTATCCGGCCAGGTCTCGATCCGCCACAAGCTTAGGGGGCCGAACCACTCGGTCGTCACCGCCTGCTCGACTGGCGCGCACGCCATCGGCGATGCTGCCCGTATGATCGCGCTCGGCGATGCCGATGTCATGGTCGCGGGCGGTACGGAATCGCCGGTCAGCCGCATCTCGCTTGCGGGCTTTGCTGCCTGCAAGGCGCTTTCCACGCAGCACAACGACGATCCTGAGAAAGCATCGCGTCCCTACGATCGCGACCGCGACGGCTTCGTCATGGGCGAAGGCGCCGGTATCATCGTTCTCGAAGAGCTGGAACACGCCAAGGCGCGAGGCGCGAAGATCTACGCCGAAATCGTCGGCTACGGCCTCTCGGGCGACGCCTACCACATCACCGCGCCGGCGGAAGACGGTGACGGCGCGCAGCGCTGCATGGCCATGGCGCTGAAGCGCGCCGGTCTGACGGCTGCAGATGTCGATTATATCAACGCGCATGGCACGTCGACCATGGCCGATACGATCGAGCTTGGCGCCGTCGAGCGTCTGGTCGGCAATGCGGCATCGAAGATTTCGATGTCTTCGACCAAGTCGGCGACCGGCCATCTGCTGGGCGCAGCCGGTGCCATCGAGGCGATTTTCGCGACGCTTGCGATCCGCGACAATGTCGCTCCGCCGACGCTCAATCTCGATAATCCCGAGCGCGAAACGGCGATCGATCTTGTCCCGCACAAGGCTCGTCAGCGAGAAATCGATGTTGCACTCTCGAATTCCTTCGGATTCGGCGGTACGAATGCATCGCTGGTGCTGCGCCGCTATACTGCCTGAAGGCGGTTTTTGACAGGACGGGAGGACGGGCCAGTACCTTTCGGGAGGGTGGCCTACCTGTTTTTTGCCGTATTGCTTCTTAAAACAGCGGACAGGGCCAAGTTTAGAGGATTGCCGGTGAGCGATACGAATCAGAGCAACGACGCGGCGGGCCACAACGGCCATCCGGCGCAGAACGGGCCGATCATTCCGAAGTCGCCCAATGAAGCGCTGCGCCCGGAACGCGTTCCGGAGCCGCCGAAGCGCTCGAAGAAGGCGCGCAGCCAGGTCGTCATCTTCCTGAACTTCCTGATGACGATGGTCGTGCTTGCCTGCGCCGCCGGCATCTTCGCCTTCTACTACGCGATCTCCAGTTACCAGGACCCCGGTCCGCTGGAGACGAACACCAATTTCATCGTGCGCAGCGGCGCGGGCCTTTCGGAAATCGCCACCAATCTCGAGCGCAACAACATCGTCTCCGACGCCCGCATCTTCCGCTATCTCACGGCGACGTACCTGAACGAGGGGGAGAGCCTGAAGGCCGGCGAATACGAGATCAAGGCGAAGGCTTCCATGAACGACATCATGGAACTGCTGAAGTCCGGTAAATCGATCCTCTATTCGATCTCCTTCCCGGAGGGCCTGACGGTGCGCCAGATGTTCAACCGCATGAGCGGGGATACCGTCCTCGAAGGCGAGCTGCCGACGGCGCTGCCGCCCGAAGGCAGCCTGCGTCCCGATACCTACAAGTTCTCCCGCGGCACGAAACGCTCCGAGATCATCGACCAGATGGCTGCAGAGCAGAAAAAGCTCGTCGACCAGATCTGGGAGAAACGCGATCCTTCGGTCTCGCTGAAATCCAAGGAAGAGTTCGTGGTACTTGCTTCGATCGTCGAGAAGGAGACTGGCATTCCCGACGAGCGCGCGCATGTCGCATCCGTTTTCCTCAACCGGCTCGCCAAAGGCATGCGGCTTCAGTCCGATCCGACGATCATCTACGGCCTCTTCGGTGGTGACGGCAAGCCTGCCGACCGGCCGATCTACCTGTCGGACCTGAAGAAGGAAACGCCTTACAACACTTACGTGATCAAGGGCCTGCCGCCGACGCCAATCGCAAATCCCGGCCGTGATGCCCTGGAAGCGGCGGCCAATCCCTGGAAGACGGCGGACCTCTATTTCGTTGCCGACGGCACCGGCGGCCACGTTTTTGCGGCGACGCTCGAAGAGCACAATGCCAACGTCAAGCGCTGGCGCAAGCTCGAAGCTGACAAGGGCGCCGATCCGAATATCGTGGTTGACGGCCAGCCGGAGGCCCAGGCCGAGCCGGCGGCTCAGCAGAAGAAAAAGAAGACGAACTGATTTCGGAGGCTCGGATGGCTTTGCAGTCCATGACCGGTTTTGCGCGGCGCGAGGGAACGAGCGGCCGCTGGCGCTGGGCTTGGGAACTGCGGTCGGTCAACGGCAAGGGGCTCGACCTGCGCCTTCGCCTGCCGCCGGGCCTCGAGCGCATGGAAACAGACGTTCGCCGCATTACGGGTGAACAGTTCAGCCGAGGCAACATGCAGGCCAACCTTTCGGTTTCGGCAGCCGAAAACCGCTTCGAAACGGTTCTCAATCAGCACGCTCTGGCCAATGTGCTTGCAATGCGTGACCAGCTTGCAGGCGTCATCGATCCGGCGCCTCTGACCCTCGATACGCTGCTTTCGATCCGCGGACTCGTCGAATTTCGCGAGACGGAGGACAGCGAAGAAGAAATCGCCGCCCGCGATGCGGACGTCACCAGGGGCCTGCTGGCTGCACTTGCTGACCTCAAGCTCATGCGGGAACAGGAGGGGGCTGCACTGTCTCGCGTGCTGCTCAATCATGTCTCGACGATCGAGGACTTGACGCACGCGATCGAACGCGACCCGTCGCGCACGCCGCAGGAGATTTCCGCGCGCATCAAGGCGCAGGTTGCCTTGCTGATGGACGGAGCGGGCGCGCTCGACCGCGACAGGCTGCATGCGGAGGCCGCTCTGCTTGCGACGAGGGCCGATTTGCGCGAAGAAATCGACCGGCTGAAGGCGCATGTCGCGGCCGCACGGGATCTGTTGGGCCGCGGCGGCCCGGTCGGCCGCAAGCTCGATTTCCTTGCACAGGAATTTAACCGCGAATCGAATACCATCTGTTCGAAGTCGAATGCCTCGGCGGTCACTGCCGCCGGCATCGAACTGAAAGTCGTCATCGACCAGTTCCGCGAACAGGTCCAGAATCTGGAGTAGGACATGAAACCGGCGAAAGCCTCGCCCGTTCCGATCGCTCGCCGCGGTCTGATGCTCGTCATCTCGTCGCCCTCGGGCGCGGGAAAGTCGACGATTGCGCGGACGCTGCTTGCGCAGGATAGCCAGATCGGCCTCTCCGTCAGCGTGACGACCCGCCAGCGGCGCCCGAGCGAGGTCGAGGGCATTCACTACCACTTCAAGAGCATCCGCGAATTCGAGCGACTGCGCGATTCCGATGCGCTGTTGGAATGGGCTGAAGTGCACGGCAATTTCTACGGCACGCCGCGCGAACCGGTGGAAGCAGCGATGGCCGAAGGCCGCGACATGCTTTTCGACATCGATTGGCAGGGCGCCCAGCAGCTGCAGGAGAAGATGTCGGCAGATGTCGTATCCATCTTCGTGCTGCCGCCGACGATGACCGAGTTGCAATCACGGCTTCACCGCCGTGCGGAAGATTCGGAAGAGGTCATCGCCCAGCGGCTTGCCAATTCGCGCGCCGAAATCGCCCATTGGCGGGAATATGACTATGTCATCGTCAACGACGATCTCGATACTGCCTTCGACGCCGTGCAGTCGATCGTGAAGGCCGAGCGCCTGCGCCGCGACCGGCGGCACGGCATCTACGATTTCGTCACCAAACTGCTGGAAGAGACGCCGGTCCTTTAAAGCGAATTCGCGAGCAGGCAGAATTCCTCGACGGATAGCGTTTCGGCGCGGCGCTGCGAGTCTATACCCACCTTGTTGAGCAGATTCTCGCCGCCGAGCGGCTTGAGGCTCTGGCGAAGCATCTTGCGCCGCTGACCGAAGGCCGCATGTGTTACTCTTTCAAGATTGGCGACGGCGCAGGGGATGGGGTTTGCCTTCGGCGTCAGATGCACCACCGTCGACGTCACCTTCGGAGGCGGCGTGAAGGCTTGCGGCGATACGTCGAAAGCCATGCGGGCATCGGCGCGCCAGCCGCAGAGTACGCCGAGGCGGCCATAGTGGTCGTCATCCTGTTCGGCGACGATGCGCTCGCCGACTTCTTTCTGGAACATCAGCGTCAAGGATTCCCAAAATGGCGGCCACTCTTTTGGCAGCAGCCAATTTACCAGCAGTTGCGTGCCGACATTGTACGGAAGATTGGCGATGATCTTGACGGGTCCCCCAGGCGCCAGCGCCTCGAAATCGGTCTTCAGCGCATCGCCGCCCATGACCTCGAGCCTGCCAGGATAATGAGCGGATATTTCCGCCAGTGCTGGCAGGCAGCGCGGATCACGCTCGACGGCAATCACCTTCTTCGCACCCAGCGCCAGGATGGCGCGCGTCAGCCCGCCGGGTCCAGGTCCCACTTCGAAGACGGTGCAGCCTTCCAGCGATCCTGCCGTGCGGGCGACTTTCTGCGTCAGGTTGAGGTCGAGAAGGAAGTTTTGCCCGAGCGCCTTGCGCGCATCAAGGCCGTGACGCTGGATCACGTCGCGAAGCGGCGGCAGACCATCGAGCGCAGCCATCAGCGGTGTTCCGCGGGACGACTGAGATGGGCTGCAAGCTTGAGGGCGGCAATCAGGCTCTTTTCGCGCGCGATGCCCTTGCCGGCAATGCCAAAAGCTGTGCCATGATCCGGCGATGTCCGCACGAAAGGCAGGCCGAGCGTCACATTGACGGAATCGTCGAAGCCGAGCGCCTTGACCGGGATCAGGGCCTGATCGTGATACATGCAGACCGCGACATCATACCGGGCGCGAGCCTCGTCGTGGAACATGGTATCGGCGGGCAGGGGGCCGATCGCGTCGATGCCCTCGGAGCGCAGAAGCTGTATGGCGGGATGAATGATGTCTTCGTCCTCGCGCCCCATCGTTCCGTTTTCGCCGGCATGCGGATTGAGACCGGCGACGGCAAGGCGCGGCCTTTCGATGCCGAAGCGGTGCCTGAGATCGGAATGCGCGATACGGCAGGTCTCTGCGATCAATTCACCGCTCAAAGCCTGCGGCACGTCCTTGATTGGGATGTGAATGGTAACCGGTATCGCCCGCAACTTCGGTCCGGCAAGCATCATCACCGGCCTGACCGGATTGCCGGTCGCGCGGCTCGCGAGATCAGCAAGGAATTCGGTGTGGCCGGGAAACTTGAAGCCGGCCTCGTAAAGAACAGCTTTGGCGATGGGATTGGTGACGACGCCCTCTGCCTCGCCCTTGACGACCAGCGATACGGCCGTTTCGATCGCGGCGATCGTACCCGCTGCAGTCGCGACATGCGGCTCGCCGGCAGCCACCTCGACGCCCGCAGGAACAGGCAGGACGGGGAGAGCATCGGCAAAGACATCCGCGGCCGTTGCGGCGTTCGCTTCGGCTATCGCGACGGAAAGATCGAGCTGGCGTGCTCTTACCGCCAGCACGTCAGGATCGCCGATCAGAAAGAAGGGCGGCAGGCCGAGCTCATGCCGCCTCAGCCAGGCCATCAAGGTTATGTCCGGGCCGATGCCGGCCGGATCGCCTTGCGTCAGCGCAAGCGGGCGCGAAAACGGGGTAGCCACGGCGGTCAGCGATAGATGATCTGCGCCTTCTTGCGCAGCTCTTCGAGATATTTGGTAGCGTTTTCGTTTTCCGGGGCGCTCTTGCCAGCCTTGGCCTTGTCGAGATCCTCCTGGCGGAACACGATCTCAGCGGCGGTGTCGTCGGATACCTCGCGCTGGCTGCAGATTGCAAGATATTCCACGCCCTTTTCTGTCACGCGGGTTGCCGTAGTATTGCCCTTGGCCTGCTCGATCAACGGCTTCCACTCGACCGGAAGCTCCGGTGCCAGCACGCGGCCGAGTTCGCGGACCGATACGTCACGCATCGTTGCTGCAAAGACCTTTGCCTGTTCGCAGCCTGGATATTTCGAACGGGAGGCTTCGGCCTCGCTCTTGCGTTTGCCCGTAATGCCTTTCTTCGATTGCGGCACCACGAAGATGATCTGCTGAAGCATATATTCGGTCGTGACGGGCTTCTGCTTATTGTTTTCCATCATGCGGCTGACAAGGTCGCTGCTCGACATGCGGGCGCTCGACCCGTAGCGCGCATTGACGACGCGCGGCCAGCTCATTTGCACGGCAATATACTGCTTGAAATGATCGGCCCCGACCCCAGCCTGAGTGAGAATTTGCGTAAGCTGCTCGGTGGAGAGCTTGTTTCCGGACGCAAAACGCACAAAGGACGCATCGACTTCATCCTTGGAGACGGACATGCGCACACGCGAGATTTCCTGACGTTTCAGGGTCTCGTCAACGAGCGATTCTTCCGCCGTCTTCGCATCGGCCTTCTGGTGCTGGAGACGAAGAAATGCCTGGCGCCTTGCGACATCGCCCGTGGTCAGTGCCACCCCGTTGACGACGGCCTTGACTTCGCTGGCTGCAAATGCGGAACCGCTTTGTGGCTGAGCAAGCGCCGCGAGCACACAGAACGCAGCGCCGGCAAACAGAGTCGTGACAGTCTTTCTCGCGCCAATCATGTGTCGATCCTTCCCATAGACGCTGCGGCAGCACGTGCGCGTGAACACAGCTTTACCGAGGTCGAAGCCGCCTCCACGCGACATTCCTATGCCTCATAACCCGATTGACGGCAATGTCCTGCATAGTGTTGCGGCGAAAGAAAGGCTCGCTTTCTTTCGCCGTCCAATATCGCAATCAATTATTGTAGATATTCTTTTCGATATCGTCAGAATATCCGACGTTGACATCGCCGAGCGTACGGAACGTAAGTCTGGCGCCAATGCTCCAGTCGCTTGCCGACTCGTCGCTTGTATCGCGTTTTGAAGTATAGGCGATCGTGAAGATCGTGCATTCGTCTTCATAGGAGAGGCCGAGCGTCTTCCTGCTAATGACGTCGTTGTTGAGATCCCACGCAATGCCGCCGAAGACGGACCAATAGTCCCTGAACTTGACCGTTGCCTTGGTCTGGATTTCATCACCGCCTTCGGCGGACCCGTAATCCGGCTGAGGCGAAATGTGGGTGTAAAGAAGCTGGCTCTGGAATGTATCGGTCTGGAACCCGGCCGTCAGATCGCCACGGCGAAAAGAGAGATCCTTCTCGTCCAGACGGTACGAGGCGGCGAGGGAAAGGCCCTGCGGCGTCTCGATGCCGCCCAGCCCGACATAGTCGGAACGGTCGGTCTCAAGACCCGAATTCGCCCCCGCATTCACGAGATCGTCCGTGGCGAACGAGTTCTGGCCGGCAAGATGATAGGACTGGCCGAAAATGCCGTGAAGTTTGTAGCCGTTGTCGAAGGTGCCGGTGTACTGGAAGCCGATATTGGCACGCGTGCCGCCCTCGATGCGATCGTAACCCGAGAACTTGTCGCGCTCGAAGAGCGACGTCGCGTCGAAGACGAAGCTCTGCGCGTCCTCGTTGGGCAGGGCGCCCGCCAGAGACTCATCGGGACGGGCGTAGATTTGGGCGATTGGCTCGAAGACATGCGTGCTGTTGGCCGTCGTCATCAGAATCGGATAGCGCGCTTCCAGGCCGGCGGTGATCATCCCGCGCGTTGCGCCATCACCGTTTTCGAAGTCGCCGTCGTATACGGACGTCCCGCTGATGGAGTTGGGATCGTCCACATTCAGCGCCAGTGCATCGCCGCGCGCGGCGAGCAGAGGCGTGATGAGTACGCCCTGCGGCGTCACGAAAGTTCGCTTCCACTCGAGTTCCCCGGTCAGACGCGATGTCTGCCCCTTCAATGAGAAGCGATCATCACCTACGGGGTTGTCGAAGAAACTGTCATGCGTGCGCGAAATATTCGTGAAGTTGACGTCGAGCGACAATTCGCCGCCGGCCAGCGGCTGCGGAGCCACGGCATGATAGTCTATCACGGGATAGACGATCGCCTGCTGCTTTTCTTCCTCGCTATGCGGGTCGGAGTCCTGAACGTCGAAGTAGAACGATCTGATGTCGAAGTAATTCCGCTTCCCGAGGCCGGTCAGGTAGACTTGGTTGACATGGGTTGTCTCGTTGAACCCTCTGAGTTCGTAGGTACGCGAGAAGTTATTATCGCTCTGCACCATGACATCCCAGCCGAATGCCCAGCGGGGATTGATCTTGAACTCCGCCTTGGATCCAATCATTCCGCGGTCATCGGCCTCCTGGTCGCTTGTTCCCTCGGTGAAGCTCTCCGGGCGCATCTGGTTGATGCCCGCTACGCGCAGGGTATGCGTGCCGTTCTCGAAACGCTGCCGGAACTCCGCGTCGAGCAGGAAGCCCTGATTCGTGTAGCCGGTGCCGCTGACCGTCAGGTCCATGCTGGGCGAGAAGACATAGTAGTAGGGAACGGTAACGCCGAATCCGAGGTTTTCCGATGTACTGAAACTCGGAAACAGAAAGCCGGACTTCCTCTTGACCGTCTGGTCCGGGACCTCGATCCAGGGGAGGAAGGCGATCGGATGGCCGAGCAATTCGAAGCGTGCCTTCTCCAGCCGGATGGTATGTTTTTCGCCATTCTGAATGACGCGCTCGGCCTTGACTTGCCAGAAAGGCGGTCGTTCCGGCCGTTCGGCGCAGGGAAGGCATGCGGTGTAGACGCCCTTGTTGAGGATCATCAGATTGTCGTTGACGCGCTCACCGCTTTCGGCCGCGATGCGCGTGTTGTCCGTGGTCTCGATACGCAACGCATTGACGAAGCCTTCGGCGAAGTCGTCGGTTACATCGAGCTTGTCGGAATACATGCGGTTGCCGTCGGGGCTGATCAGCTCGATATTGCCGACCGCCATCATGCGGCCCGTCTTCTGGTTGTATTCCACGCGCTGGGCCACCATTCTGTAGCCCGCATAGTTGATCTGGACGCCCCCGACTGCGGAGACGATCTGCTGGTCCCTGTTGTAGACGAGCTCGTTGGCCGAAAGCATCATTTTCGCTTCGGGATCGATCTTCGGCTGCAGCCTCTGCAACGTCGAATTCTCCTGCGCGAACACAGCAGGAATGCTTCCAGAATAGCCAAGCAGAGTCGCCCCTGCGAGCAGGGCAACCAACTGTTTACTAAAAGTCTTGCGGTCGCCTGCCGCCACTAGCCGTCCTCCTGATGAAGCAGAATCGTTGCGCCCAGAGCCAGCGCGACGACTACCGGAATCCACGCCGCCACGAAAGGCGGTACGACTCCGCTGCTTCCAAATGCTTTTACAAGCACGTTGACGACATAAAGCACGAAGCCCGAAAGGATTCCACCCAGAATCACCGACCTCGACTGGTTGAACCGGCTAAATTTTAAAGACACTGTTGCAGCAATGAGAGTCATCGCGACAAGCAGCAGTGGTTGAGACAGCAATGAGTGAAATTGCGTCTCCAGCGCCTTCGTCGGAACACCGAAGGATTTTGCAATTGCTATTCGATTGGAAAGGTCAAAAAAAGCAATGGTTTCAGGCGATGTCAGGCGCTCCTGGACGAAGTCTTGTTTCAAATTGGTGCGAAGCTGGACCGTATCCTTGCGGACCGCGATTTCGCCCGGCCGGCGCTCGGTAACGTTCTTAAGGAGCCAGTAACCATCTTCCAATTTTGCGGAAGCTGCATCCTGGCGCAGAATCACGCGGCCGTCCGAATCGAAGTGGATCAAAACGGCATCGATCAGCAGCGTTCCGTTCTCCTGAATCGTACGAGCGCCGATGATGACGTCGTCCTTTCCGCTGATCTGGCGCAGCCAGGGAACCTGCGGCTTACTGCTTGTGGCCTTCTCCTGGCCGCGCCAATCGGTCTCCACCAGTGCCGCCTGACGCTGGCCCCAGGCCGCGAGCGGATTGATGACTGCCATCGTCAGGATGCCGAGCAGGAAGGCACCGGCGATGAAGGGCGACATGAACTGCCATACCGAGATGCCGGCTGCGCGCGCCACCACGAGTTCATACTTGCGGTTCAACCCGATCAACACCGTCATTCCGACAAAGAGCGCAATGAACGGAACGGTCTGCTGGATGATGAGCGGCAGTCGGACGGCCGTCATCAACAGGCCACCGGCTACGGTATAGCCCGGAAGCCCGGACATTCGGCCTGCCGTCTCGCTGAAATCGATCAGAAAGACAATCGAGATGATTCCAAGGAAGAACCAGATCGTTATCGCAAGATAGCGGCGGAAGAAGTAGCGTCCCAAGGTGCCGAAGATCATGCGCTGCCTCCGGGCGTCTTTCCGAGCGCAGAAGGCAGTCGCCGCTCGATTCTGTGCCAGATGCCGGCGGCACGTTCGCCCACGGCGGCCGGAATCGAAAGGCGCTTATGCATATTGAGGAAGCCGCTCGCCGCGACGCCGGCCACGACCGGAATCGCATACAGCACGCCGATGTAAAACGGATTGGTGTCGATCTGGTTCGCGGCGTAGAACGACGCCCAGCGCAGCGCAAAGGAAAAGGTCAAAGCCGTGACCATCGGGTGCAGGCGCGCCTCGCGATGCGAACGCGCGTCACCGGCGATCGCCAGCGAAATCAGCGCCAAAACGAAAGGCAGAACCCAGTCCGTCAGCCGTCTGTGAAGTTCGGCGCGGTATGATTGCGGCCTGGAGATGTAATCCTTGTCGGCCGGATCCGGATTGAGCAGGAAGCCCAGGTCGCGGTCGCTGGCGCGGAGCGTCGCCTGTCCGCGGTTCTGCGTCAGATCGGAGAGATCGAAAGAATAGGAGTCGAATTTGATAATCGAGACGTTGCCGTCGCGGGCCTTGCGCTGAACCTCGCCGTCGCGCATGATGAGCGATGTTCCCGTATCGTCGACGGCGCCCTCGCGCGCATAATAGATCATGTCGAAGGCAGGATCGCGCTCGTCGACGACGAACAGGCCCCTCAGCACGCGGCCGGCCAGCCGCTCCGAAATCTGCACATAGAGACCCTCATCGATCCTGCGGAAGTTCTTTTCTTCTATGACGGTGGACAGAAGATCGGCATAGGCCGCCGCAATCATCTGTCGCGCACCGGTCTTTGCCTTCGGCTCGACGACGTTGTCGACGAAGAAGGAGAACGCGCTGATGACAGCCGCAAGCAGCAGGATCGGCCGGACGATGATGTTCCGCTTGGCGCCGGCCGCATCGATAACGGTCAGCTCCGAATCGTTGTTCATCGTTGTCAGCGTCTGGGTGACGCCGATCACAAGGGCGAAGGGCAAGACGACAGGAATAATCGACGGCAGGATCAGCGTCGCAAGCTTGGCGAACGAGCCGATCGACTGACCGCTATCGGTGACCAGGTTGATGCGCTGCAGGACCTGGGTCGTCCATATGATCGCGAGCACCGGCAGCAGCGCTACGAGAAACATCTGGCCGACGCGCCGCAATATGTAGATTTCAAGTAGTTTCATGCCTGCCCTTGAAACGCACCTGCGAAGCGGAAGCATCGCAGCAGGAACCATCTAAGCTCTTTGCTGCGCTTTTGCGACAAGCAGGTGTCAAAATTTCATGCAAAATTCAGAATTTTTTGGCCCGTGTGATGAATTCGGTACCCGCATAGACACCGGCAAAAACGACAATCGCCAATAGCCAGCCGAGTACGATATCGGAAAGGAAGTGCGCGCCGAAGGAAAGCCGCATCAGCGGCGTGAGGATAGAGATCGCCAAAATCGGCAGGAATAGTCCGGTTCGTGCCGGCTGCGGTATCAGCATGACGAGACAGAGCAGCCAGCCGGCGCTTGCCGCTTCTCCGGAGACAAACGAGCAGTTCGAAATGCACTTTCCGGCAAGCGATCCCGCCTGCACGAAATCGAGGGTACCGCCGAAATTGAGGGTCTCGATCGGCCGCGGGCGGCCCCAATGCTCCTTGAGGATGACGTTCGCGATAAGGCCGGGTCCGAGCAGCAGCGATGCCAGAGCGATCTTGAGATTTCGGGCCCGAAGCGCGTTGAACGTTGCACCGTGAGGCCAGTAGCACGCGATCAGCATGGCGAGTTGAACAGCCGCCACAACATACGGCAGCCGGAAGAAGATCGTTCTGAGCGTGTCCAGAAAGGCTGTCTGACGGGAGGGGAAACGTCCGCAAACCTGTGCCGCTGCGTCCGAGGTTTTGCAGGTATCGACGAGAAAGAAATGCCACGACGCTACGATGTCGACATGCGGGAAGGTATGGAATATCAGAAGCAGCGCCCACCACAGACAGAAGAGGCCGATGAAAGTACCTGCCGCGCTGGGCGGGAAGCGAACTTGGGAGCCGGATAATTTGTCTGCAAGACTAGCGGTCACGTCAGGGCATTCTTCTCGTGGTTTTCGGCGCCGTTTCAAGCACAGTTGCTTTTTGACTCGGTATCGCGGATTTGTCCATGGCCTCCCGATCAAGCCTTGTTTTCGGCGCTGAAACCCGAAATTATCGCCGCCGGTTGGATTCTGCAGAATCCGAATGGAGAAAACATGGCAGCCAAATTCGATATCTCATTTTCAAAGTCGGCCAAGATCAGCGGCGGACTGACCATTGTGTTGAAGGCAAGCGACGCCGATTTGGCTGCGGGAGCTGAAATCGCCGACCCGGCCGGTGTCATCGCCAGGGCCGCGAAAATTGCCAAATTCTCGGCAAAACCGGTGAGTACGCTTGATCTTGTCGCCCCCGAAGGCTCGCCGGCCGAACGCGTCATCGTGGTTGGTCTCGGCAAAGCCGAAGAACTGACGGCGCATGACTGGCTGAAAGCTGGCGGTACGGCTGCCTCGAAGATCAAGGGAGCCGAGAAGGCGACGGTCTTCATCGACGCGCCAGGCGTTGGCGTCGATGCCAGGGCCGGGGCCGATTTCGCGCTCGGCATGCTGCTGCGGGGCTACAGCTTCGACACCTACAAGACGAAGAAGACCGATGACGAGGACAAGGCGAGCGGCAAGGCCAAGGTTACTATCATTACCGCCGATGCGGCTGGCGCAAGGAAGGCCTTTGCCGATGCCGAAACTGTCGCCGATGGCGTCAACCTGGCGCGCGATCTCGTGAACGAACCGCCGAACGTCCTTGGCCCCGTCGAGTTCGCCGCGAAGGTAAGGGAACTGGAAAAGCTCGGTGTCGAGGTCGAGATCCTGACGGAGCGCGAGATGAAGCGCCTCGGCATGGGCGCGCTGCTCGGCGTCGCCCAGGGTTCCGTCCGTCCGCCGCGCCTTGCCATCATGCAGTGGAAGGGCGGAAAGGCCAAGGAGCGTCCCGTCGCCTTCATTGGCAAGGGCGTCGTCTTCGATACAGGCGGCATCTCGATCAAGCCGGCAGCGGGCATGGAAGACATGAAGGGCGATATGGGCGGTGCGGCGGCCGTTACCGGCCTCATGCATGTTCTTGCGGCGCGCAAGGCGGCCGTCAACGCGGTCGGCATCATCGGCCTTGTCGAGAACATGCCGGACGGCAATGCCCAACGCCCGGGTGATATCGTCACCTCGATGTCCGGCCAGACGATCGAGGTTATCAACACCGATGCCGAGGGCCGTCTCGTGCTCTGCGATGCGCTTTGGTACTGCAACGACCGCTTCAAGCCGCAGTTCATGGTCAACCTTGCGACGCTGACAGGCGCTGTCGTCGTGGCGCTCGGCAGCGTCTATGCCGGCCTGTTTTCGAACGACGACGCGCTTGCCGGCCAGTTGACGGAGGCCGGCTTCTCCACAAGCGAGAAGGTCTGGCGCATGCCGCTCGGCAAGGAATACGACAAGATGATCGACAGCAAGTTCGCCGACATGAAAAACACCGGCGGCCGCTATGCAGGTTCGATCACGGCGGCGCATTTCCTCAAGCGCTTCGTGCAGGACACCCGCTGGGCGCACCTCGATATCGCGGGCACCGCGATGGGTTCGCCGCTGGATGAGATCAACCAGTCCTGGGGCTCCGGCTTCGGCGTCCGCCTGCTGGATCGCCTGGTGCGCGACCACTACGAAGCCTGATCGCGCAATGACGGAAGTCCTGTTCTATCATCTGACCGAATCCAAGCTGGAGGACGCGCTGCCGCCGCTCGTCGACAAGAGCGTGGGGCGCGGCTGGCGTGTCGCGATCCAGGTGAAGGAAACGGCTCGAAGGGATGCGCTCGACGCGCATCTGTGGACTTTCCGCGAAGACAGCTTTTTGCCGCACGGTACGGACGAGGCTGAATTCGCCGAAGACCAGCCCGTCCTGTTGACGGCATCGGCCGGAAACGCCAACGCTGCGACCGTGCGTTTCGTCGTCGACGGCGCCGAACCGCCGTCGGTGGACACCTATGAGCGCATCGTCTTCATGTTCGACGGATACGACCAGGAGCAGCTCGAAGCCGCGCGGGCCCAGTGGAAGAGGCTGAAGGGCGAGGGGCACAGCCTCACCTATTGGCAGCAGACGCCGGAGGGACGCTGGGAGAAGAAGGCCTGACCGCCAAGGTCAGGCAAGACCGCTGTCCGTCACGACCTTGTCGATGAAAGCCTTCTTCGACGCGGTATAAGCGGCGCGATTTTGGGCATATTTCCGCGCAAGATCGATCTTCAGCTCTTCATAGGCTTGGACGAGAATGGGATCGCTCCGAAGCCTATCGCGGAAAAGAATGTTCCGCTTCCAATTGTGACCCTGATACTCGACGATATGGGCGAGGTGCGTGCGCGTCTCGCCCTTGATGCCGCGGCCGAAGATGTAGTCGTCGGGCACGATATCGGCTCCAGCATAATCGTAGCCGATCTGTTCCATCGGGCCGATAAAGGTCGCCCCGTCTTCGAAACGTCTGACGCCGATCAGAATGTCGATTATTGGTTTTGCTTTGATTGCCGGGATGGCGGTGCTGCCAAAATGCTGGATGTCGAGCGCCAGAGATCCGAGCGCACCTCGGATTCTAGCCTCTTCCAGCGCATAGGCTTCCCGCCATCTTGCGTCGGGAGCGGCGAGCGTGACGGTCAGATGCCGCACGCCCAACCCAAAAGATTCGTCTTGCTCCTGATGCATGGTATTGGACGTCCTTGGCGAGGGTCGATCTTGCCACTCTAACATTCAACGGTAGCACTGGCAGCCGGCCGACGATCCGTCGGTCAGTCGTGGAATGCTTCCACGAACTTCCGCTTGCCGAGCATGAAGGCGTCGGCCACGTGACGTAGCGGTGCGAGGTCGACATCCGACGTGCCTGCCTTGATGATCTCTGCGAAGCGCCGGTAGAGCGCCGGATATTCCTCCTCCGGAGCGGAGAATTTCAGTTCGCCGTTGACGGAAAGCTTCGATCCGCCTTCCGCAAGCTCCATCTTGCCGGCTGCCGTCTCGGCAATGATGTCCCAACTCTGTTTGCCGGTTTGGCGCCAGTCGAATTCGCCGTGAACCGGGACATCGTCGGCATTCTTGAAATGCATGTCGGCCGCAATCGGCGCGTCGCGGTTTTCCGGAAACTCCAGCGTGGCGCTCGTCAGGAAGATCGCCCTCGGCAGGATATGGGTGACGATTGACAGCGCATTGATACCCGGATCGAAAACGCCGAGCCCGCCCGACTGCCAGATCCAGTCCTGATTCGGATGCCAGTGGCGCACGTCCTCCTTCCAGATGACGTGGACGCTTTCGATCTTCGTCGAGGCGAGGAAGGCCTTCGCGGCCTCGACCGCAGCCGCATAGCGCGAATGCCAGCTTGCAAAAAGCGAGACGCCTCTTTCGGCGGCCAGCGCTTCAAGGTCGGCGACCTCGCTCAGGGTCGCGCCCGGCGGCTTTTCGAGGAAGACGTGCTTGCCGGCAGAAAGCGCCTTATGGGCTGCCTCGTAGCGATATTGCGGCGGCATGCAAAGCGACACGGCGTCGATATCAGGCACGGCGTCGAGCATGGCCTCGATGCTTGTGAAGCTCTGGATGCCGTCGACGCTGCCGTGGCGGCTTGCCGTCGCGATAAGCTTGAAATCCGGATTCTTGGCGATCGAGGGGAGGTGCTGGTCGCGGACGATCTTGCCGACGCCGACGATGGCGAGGTTGATGGGTGACATGGCTGAAGCTCGCGTTCGGTGTTTCGCTCAAAAGTATGATTTATTGGGCGGTGTTTTATCAGAATGTTACCGCCGGGCAAGCGGCCTTGTCACGTGCAGATCGAAAAGGCGCGACACTCAGCCCGCCATGGCGTCCTCATATTCGGCAGAAAGCTCCAGCCACTGTTCTTCGGCGGCTGCGAGCTTTGCGGCTGCCTCGCCACGCTGCTTGGCTTTCTCGCTGGCCTTTGCCGGCGCCTTTTCGTAGAGCGCCGGATCGGCAAGCTCCGCATCGAGCTCCTGAATCTGTTTCTCCAGCTTTGCCGTCAAAGATTCGATTTCATTGATCTTTTTCCTGAGCGGCGCGAGCGAGGCGCGCTTGCCGGCATTCGCCTTGCGCTGCTCCGACTTGGAGGAGGGCTCTTCGCTCAGATCAGGCCTTTCGTCTTTTTTTTTGCCCGAAGAGACGACGAGATTGCGGTATTCCTCCATATCGCCCTCGAAATTCGAAACCGTGCCGTTGTTGACCAGCCAGAGACGGTCGACCGTCGCCTCGATGAGATGGCGGTCGTGCGAAATGAGGATGACGGCGCCATCGTAGTCGTTAAGCGCTTCTATCAAAGCGCGGCGGCTGTCGATGTCCAGGTGGTTGGTCGGCTCGTCGAGAATGAGAAGGTTCGGCGCGTGGAATGCAGCAAGCCCCATCAGCAGGCGGGCCTTCTCGCCGCCAGAAAGATCCTTGGCGGCGGTCGTCATCTTTTCCGTCGAAAGCCCCATCTGCGCCACGCGGGCGCGGACCTTGGCCTCGGGCGCTGCGGGCATCAGGCGGCGCACATGCTCGACCGGCGACTCGTTGGGGACGAGATCGTCGAGCTGGTGCTGGGCGAAAAAGCCGATCTTCAGGCTCGGTGCGAGTTTGATGTCGCCGCTTTCGGCCGAAAGCCGGCCGGCGATGAATTTTGCGAAGGTCGATTTGCCGTTGCCGTTGGAGCCGAGCAGCGCGATGCGGTCGTCGTTGTCGATGCGAAGGCTGATGTTTTTGAGGATCGGCTTGCCCGATTCGTAACCGACGGCACCGCTCTGGATGGCGACGATCGGCGATGCCGGCTGCTTTTCCGGTTCCGGGAAAGTGATCGGCTGCACATGATTTTCGATCACCGCGGCGACCGTGCCCATGCGTTCCAGCGCCTTGACGCGGCTCTGCGCCTGGCGCGCCTTGGAGGCCTTTGCCTTGAAGCGGTCGATGAAACTCTGCAGATGTTTGCGCGCGGCCTCGTTCTTGGCCTTCGCTTTCGTCTGCAATTCGTCGGCTTCCGCCTTCTGCCGCTCGAACTGGTCGTAGCCGCCGCGGTAGAAGGTCAGCTTCTTCTGGTCGAGATGGACGATCGAATTGACGGCATTGTTCAGAAGGTCGCGGTCATGGCTGATGATGATGACCGTGTGCGGATAGCGCCGCACATAGTCTTCCAGCCAGAGCGTACCTTCGAGGTCGAGATAGTTCGTCGGCTCGTCGAGAAGCAGCAGATCGGGTTCGGCAAAGAGCACTGAGGCAAGGGCCACGCGCATGCGCCAGCCGCCGGAGAAGGCCGAGGCCGGGCGCTGCTGGGCATCCTGGTCGAAGCCGAGGCCGGCAAGAATGCTTGCCGCCCGCGCCTCTGCCGAATGCGCATCGATATCGACAAGGCGCATCTGGATTTCCGCAATCCGGTGCGCATCGGTCGCGATCTCGGATTCGACAAGCAGCGCGGCGCGCTCCTTGTCGGCGGACAGCACGATCTTGATCAGCGAATCTTCCGTGCCCGGTGCTTCCTGCGCCACCTGGCCGATGCGGGCGTTCTTCGGTATGGAAACTGAGCCAGTTTCTGCGCCGAGATCGCCGGTGATGATCCTGAAAAGCGTAGATTTGCCCGCGCCGTTCCGCCCCACAAGGCCAGCCTTCGTGCCCGCCGGAAGCGTCACGCTGGCATTGTCGAGGAGAAGGCGCCCGGCGATGCGGGCAGAAATGTCGGTAATCGTGATCATGCGCGGCGTTTTGGCCGAAAGCCGCGATCAAGGCAAGACCGTGGCGGCAACCTCGTGAATGTCGATCCGAGATACACGTCCGTGACCTGCTGCGAATGCGGGGTCGAGGGACAAGGGAAACCGCGAAAACCAAGCGAAGTTCCTCTGCCTCTCCTGCGGACAGGCAGACCATGCCGACGTCAACGCGGCGGTCAACATCCTGGCGGCCGGAACACGGCCATCGAAGGCGGTTAAACACGTCTCCCGAGAACGCGAAAGGGCGACCTGAGCCGCCCCTGAAAATCTCCGTCCTTTCGGGCGGGGAAAGATGTCAAGAGTTGGTTCGAGCGCTGCCTTGATCTGTATGAAGGCAGGGCCGCACCATGACAACGGCGTGAAATTGCCGCGTCCCCCTTGTTTTCGGGGCTAGGGGCGGATAAAGACCGCCCACTTTTCCCGCTAAACCAGAGGATTTGACCCAATGGCGATTGAACGCACCTTTTCGATGATCAAGCCGGACGCAACGAAGCGCAACCTGACGGGCGCTATCACCAAGATGCTGGAAGATGCGGGCCTGCGCGTCGTTGCTTCCAAGCGCGTTTGGATGAGCAAGCGCGAAGCTGAAGGCTTTTACGCCGTTCACAAGGAGCGCCCGTTCTTCGGCGAACTCGTCGACACCATGACCTCCGGCCCGACCGTCGTGCAGGTTCTCGAAGGCGAAAACGCAATCCTCAAGAACCGCGAAATCATGGGTGCGACGAACCCGGCAAACGCTGACGAAGGCACGATCCGCAAGGTGCACGCCCTTTCGATCGGCGAAAACTCCGTTCACGGCTCCGACGCTCCGGAAACGGCTGCGCAGGAAATCAAATACTGGTTCTCCGACACCGAAATCGTCGGCTGAATCGGAATTTCAGCCGAGAGGCTGAAGCCTTTGAAATGTTTCTGAAAGCCGGTGCTTCGCTCCGGCTTTTTCGTTATGCGGCAGGGCACTTGTCTGTATTGCTGAAGTCCGTCGTTCCGTCCGGCTTGAAGACATCCGGGTTCTGCGTATAGAGCGGCCCGACGACCAGCGGCTTGCTCGGCAGGATCGATTGATCGACGTCGGAGACCAGTTGTGTCTTCAACTCCTGCAGCGTCGCCCCCTCGGCATCGACGAGACGGATCTTTACGGAATAAGGCCTATCCTTGCGGATGCAGTGTACTTTTGGGCTCTGGAGGGTGATCTTGTCCCAGGCCGGATAGATCTTCTCGGTGAGCACGATTGGGTCGCCGCCGGCCGGGTTCTCGAATTCCGCGATCGCCACCGCGCCATCGGGAATGGCTGCAGTCTTCTTCAATGTGACGAGGTAGGTCGCGCTTGCGACGCGGTAGTTGAACACGAAAATATGGCCGCTCACTTCGACCATCTTCTCCATCTCGCGCTGGCAGCCGGCGAGCAGCGCGGCGCTCAGCGCCAGCGCCGTGATAACCTTGATCTTCATGTCGCGTCCTCTTTCTTCCGGCGGTAGTGCCGGCTTGCCTTGGCGCGGTTGCCGCAGACGCCCATGTCGCACCAGGCACGGCTTTTGTTCTTGCTGCGGTCTATGAACAGCCAGCCGCAATTGCGGCATATCTTCAAGCGCTCCGCATCAGGCATCGCGATCAGGCGAAGCACCGAATGCGCGGTCGCGGCGTCGAGCCCGTTGGGCCGGGCATTGCGGAGGGTTACGGCAAGTTTTCCAAGCAGGTCCGCGAGGAGTCGATCGTCATTGCCTGTCAAAACCCGTTGCCGGAAATAGCGGTCCGTCGCCTCGCGCAGCGCGATGAAATTCGGCCTGTCTTCTGGCGCCACCGGCAGAACTTCCCTGAAAAGTGCGCGCTCCGCGCAGAATTCCGCAGCTGCATGCGGAAAGCTCGTGAACTGTTCATCCGCCGCAAAGCGGTCGATGCTGCGCGCTATATCATGACGCAGAATGACGCTGTTGGCGACATCCAGCGCCAGCGCGCCGCCAGAGAAACGATGTGCGGTCCAGGCAAAGATCATAAAGAAAATATAACTGGTAAAATAGGTTTTGCCAGTTATTATTTGCAGAGGATCCGGAGTTTCCTGATGGGTTATCTATTGCAGCAGCTGGCAAACGCGGTGCCGTTGGCAGCGCTCTACGCGGCACTTGCCTTTGGCTATGCGCTTGCCTTCGGCGTCACCAAGCGCGCCGATATCACCTATGGTGCGGTCTTCGCTTTCGCGGGACAGATCCTGCTGCTGTTCACCGATTTCGCCTATAACCGCCTCTGGCTGGTCCTGCCCGCATCGCTCGCGATCGGCGCCGTCATGTCTTTCGTCTATTCGCTCGGCGCCGGCTTCTGGATCGGCCGCTCCGTCATGCAGCCGCTCGTGCGACGCTCACCGAATACGGTCATCGTCGCAGCCCTCGGCGTGACCATCCTGCTCATGGAGACGGCGCGGTTGGCCTCCGATACGCGGGAGCTCTGGCTCTCGCCCTTCCTCAACCGCACCGTCGTTTTCTGGAGCGACGCATCCTTCAAGGTGACGCTGACCTATATCCAGCTTATCAATACCGGGCTGATGTGTGCGCTGATCGCGGTCGGCGGCCTGGTGCTGCGCCGCAGCGCCTGGGGTCGCGTCTGGCGCGCAGTGACGGACGATCCGCTCGCCGCTGAACTCTGCGGCGTCAGCGCAATCCGCGTGTTCCTCGCTGCCTATGTGGCCGCCGTCTTCATCGCCACCTGCTGTGGCATCCTGACGACCTTCTATTATGGTTCGATGGATTTCGGTGCGGGTCTGCTCTTCGGCCTCAAGGTGCTGATGATCGCCGCTGCCGGCGGCTATTCCGATCCGCTGAAATCCGCAGGCGGTGCAGCAGGCATCGGTTTTGCCGAAACCCTCTGGACCGCCTACGGCCCGTTCCTCTGGCGGGATTTCGTCATCTTCTCGCTGCTCGTCTTCCTGCTGGTGCTGAGCCGGCGCGAGCGCGCCATTCCGTGACTACTTCCACTTGTCGCGCGCAGCGTCGTCTGCGTCCTTGGCAGAGACCCAATCGCCTGCCGAGCCATCCGTGCCATGTTCCCTCTTCCAGAAGGGCGCGGAGGTCTTCAGATAATCCATGACGAAGTTCGCGCCGTCGAATGCCGCCTGCCTGTGCGGCGCCGCGGCAATCACCAGCACGATATTTTCCCTTGCGGCGATTTTTCCGAAGCGGTGGATGGCGGTGAGCCCAAGCAGGCCAAAACGCTCGATCGCCAAATCGGCGATGCGCGTCATCTCCGCCTCGGCCATGCCCGGATAATGTTCCAGTTCCAGCGCTGCCAATGTGCCGCCTTCGTCGCGGCAGAGGCCGGAGAATGTCACGATCGCTCCAACGCCGGGCGCGGCCTTTTTCAGCCGGTCGACTTCAGTCTGCATGTCGAAATCTTCGCGCTGGACGCGGATGGTGGGGGCTGGGCTCACGTCATGCTTCCCCTTTGCTGATGTACGATGACCTCAAAACGCACTCCCTCATCGCTGTGCTTGTCACAGGCAGCGGGTGCGCCCAACGCCTTGGGAGCGAAAGAAGTTCTTGCAAGACAAAGAGAGTCATTCACGGCGTGGACGCGCCGTGGCTCGATTCCGGTGACAAGCACAGGAATGACGGAGAAGCGTGGGGCAGCCGTCTCCATAGGCAGTGTTTCCATTTGTCTTCTCGGAAACGCGAGCGTGCGTCCGTCATCCGTCACCCGCCCGTCATCGGCGGAAAAATCCCGATCTCCCGGGCATTGCCGACCGGTTCGTCGTGTTCGGCGTGTTCCTGATCGAGCGCCACGCGGATGACGTTTTCGTATTGAAGCGCCGTTTCGTATTCTTCGCCCAGGGTCTTCAAGTGACCGAGAAGATCGGCAACGGTGACGACGGAGGCGGGAAGGGCGATGTCTTCCTCACTCTTGCCGATCCGTTCCCGCACCCAGGCAAAATAGACAAGACGCGTCATTCTTCGTCATCCACGATATGCTTCAAGCCGGCGCGGAAATAGTCATAGCCGGTATATATGGTCAAAATGGCCGCGATCCAAAGCAGGCCGATGCCGATCTGCGTCGTATAGGGAAAAATCTCGTCGCCCGCAGGACCGGCAAGCAGGAAGGCGATAGCCACCAGTTGCAGCGTCGTTTTCCATTTGGCGATCCGTGTGACGGGAACGCTGACCTTGAGGGCGGCGAGATATTCCCGCAGTCCCGAAACGAGGATTTCGCGGCACAGGATGGTGATTGCCGCCCAGATCGACCAGCCGGCGATTGTCTGATCCGCGGCAACCAGGAGCAGGATCGAGGCGACCAGGAGCTTGTCGGCGATCGGGTCGAGCATGCGGCCGATATTCGAAGTCTGGTTCCAGATGCGCGCCAGATAGCCGTCCAGGAAATCGGTGAGAGAAGCGATGATGAATATCCAAAGGGCGACCCATCGCGCCGTGTTGCTGATCGCAAGCCGTCCCTCGACAAAGAAGCACAGGACGATCAGCGGTACCGCGAGAATGCGGCCGTAGGTCAGCAAATTGGGAATATTATACGCGCGCGATGCCATGAAACCGTTCTCTGAATTTATGTGCTTGTAGATGACGGGTTTGACCGCAAGCCGTCAACATTCTTTCTGTTTTTCTGCCGCCTTTGCGTGGAATTTGCGACCGTAGCCGCCTATTTCGCGGCATCGTCGTGAAAATGGTTATAGACCTGCTTTGCGACCGTTTCGGAAATGCCGTCGACTGCCATGAGATCGGAAAGCGCTGCCCGCGAAACGGCCTTTGCGGTGCCGAAATGCTGCAGCAGCGCCCGCTTGCGCGACGGGCCGATGCCGCCGATCTCGTCGAGCGGGTTCTTCACCATCTCCTTCTTGCGTCGCGCGCGATGCGAGCCGATGGCGAAGCGGTGGGCTTCGTCCCGCATGCGCTGGATGAAATAGAGCACGGGATCGCGTGGCGGCAGCGTAAAGCTTTCGCGCCCCGGCGGGAAGAAACGCTCGCGCCCCGCATCGCGGTCGACGCCCTTGGCAACGCCGATGGCAATGACGCTGTCCGAGATGGCGAGTTCCTCGAGGATGGCGCGCACCGCCGTCATCTGACCCTGGCCACCGTCGATCAGGATCACGTCCGGCCAAACAGGGAAAGGCAGATCGGCGGCCTCAGCGCTCGATACCGTCTGCGTCCGGTCCGGGATGCCTTCCTCCTTGATGAGCCGCGAAAAGCGCCGGGTCATCACCTCGCGCATCATCCCGAAGTCGTCTCCGGGCGTGATGTCGGTCGATTTGATGTTGAACTTGCGGTACTGGCTCTTCACGAAGCCTTCTGGCCCCGCCACGACCATGCCGCCCACGGCATTCGTGCCCATGATATGCGAGTTGTCGTAGATCTCGATCCGCTGCGGCGCATAGGGTAGACCGAACGTTTCCTTGAAGCCCTCGAGCAGGCGCGATTGCGAAGCAGTCTCGGCGAGCTTGCGGCCATGTGCCTCGCGGGCATTGGCAACGACATGGTCGACTAGATCGCGCTTTTCGCCGCGCTGCGGCACCAGGATCGAAACCTTGTGCCCGGTCTTCTCGCCGAGCGCTGCCGCCAGCAGCGCCATTTCCTCGACGGTTTCCGACAGCATGATCTGCTTCGGCACCGGCTTGTCGTCATAGAACTGCGCGAGGAAGGCATTCAGAACCTCGGCGCCCGAAAGCTGCGGGTCGGCCTTTGGGAAATAGGCGCGATTGCCCCAGTTTTGGCCGGTGCGAAAGAAGAAGACCTGGATGCAGGAAATCCCGCCCTCGTGGTGGATCGCAAAGACATCCGCCTCCTCGACGCCTGCCGGATTGATGCCCTGATGGCTCTGGACGTGCGACAGCGCGGCAAGGCGATCGCGATAGATCGCCGCACGCTCGAAATCGAGATCTTCGGCGGCGGCGTTCATTTCCTGCGCCATGTGAGCCTTCACCTTCTGGCTTTTGCCGGAAAGGAAATCCTTCGCCTCCTGCACCAGTTGCGCATAGCCTTCGTCGCTGATCTCCCGGGTGCAGGGGCCAGAACAGCGCTTGATTTGATAAAGCAGGCAGGGGCGCGTGCGCGTCTCGAAAACGCTGTCCGTGCAGGTGCGGATCAGGAAGGCGCGCTGCAGCGAATTGATCGTGCGGCCGACTGCGCCGGCGGAAGCGAAGGGACCGAAATAATCGCCCTTGCGGGCGCGGGCGCCGCGATGCTTGAAGATCGAGGGGGCGCGATGATCGCCGGTGATGAGGATATAGGGAAACGACTTGTCGTCGCGCAAAAGCACGTTAAAGCGCGGCCGCAAGCGCTTGATCAGATTCGCTTCCAGGAGCAGCGCCTCGGTCTCCGTGCGCGTCGTCACGAATTCCATATGCGAGGTCAGGCGGACCATCTGCGCGATGCGGTTGGAATGGACCCGGCCCATCGCATAGTTGCCGACGCGCTTCTTGAGGCTGCGCGCTTTGCCGACATAGAGCACGTCGCCATCGGCATTGAACATGCGGTAGACGCCGGGGCTGTTCGGCAGCCGCTTGACGAATTCGCCGATCAGTTCCGCGCCGGCAAGCCCGCTCTCGTTGCCGCCGCCTTCATTCCAGTCGATCGCAGCCGGAAGCGGCGAGGCGGAAAGGTCGCTTTCCACCTCGATATCGTCTTCGTTTTCATCGGTTTCATCATAAAGAACACCGCCATCGGGCAGCTTCTTGGCATTCATTCCTTGATCTCCAGCACATCCGGCGTCTGCCACGCGAGATGCTGGCCGCCGTCGAGTGCAATCATCTGACCCGTGATCGAAGGCGTCTCGAACAGAAAACGAATCGTCCGGCCGAATTCCTCCAACGCAGGTCCTTGCTTCAAGATAAGGGCTGCGACCTGCGCTTGGAAGTCTTCCTGCAACTGCCGTTCGCTTGGCATCGAGGGGCCGGGCCCGATGGCGTTGACACGAATCTTCGGAGCAAGCGCCTGCGCCATCGTCTGTGTTGCGGTCCAAAGCGCCGACTTCGACAGGGTGTAGGAATAGAAGCTCGGCCGCAGCGCCCAGACGCGTTGGTCGATCACATTGACAATGAGGCCAGTGGACTTTTCCGGTAGCTGGGCGGCGAATTGGGCGGCGAGGATCGACGGCGCCCGGACATGCACGGCGAAATGCTCGTCCCAGACACCGGCATCCATCTTTCGCACCGAATCTTCGCGGAAGACGGAGGCATTGTTGACGAGCAGATCGATGGGACCAAGCCGGTCTGCGGCCCTTTTTACCAGGGCTTCCGTCTCGTTTATTTTCGTGAGGTCGCCTTGCACTGCGACGGCGTATTTGCCTTTTTGCCGCAATTCCGCCGCAACCGCCTCCGCCTCGTCGATCGAGCTATTGGCATGAATGGCAACGGAAAAGCCGTTTTCCGCCAAATCCTCGACTATCGCCCGGCCTATTCTCTTGGCAGCCCCGGTTATGAGCGCGGCCTTAAGTCTTTTCTCGTTCAAAAGCGTGCCTTCTGGTCCCGCGAGTCTAAGTGCGTTTCTATATAGGGGCAGGCACAGACTATATAAATAGGGTGTCACGATTGCCTTTGTGGCAGACCTATTCTATGTATTATTTGAGAAATAAATTTCTTAGAATAAGTAGTGACAATTTAACCCATCGTTATGGTTAACAAATATTCTGTTGCTCTATAGCAACATCAAATTTCAGCCGCTTCGCTGCCTCAATCATTTCACAATTTGGCTCTCTCAAATCCGCAATTGCGCTCCACTTTCGACCTCGATCCGAGAGGGACATCTTGTAATTTCTCGCGAATGCTTCGGCGTAGGACAGTCACGAAGGGCGCGAGATCGAAAGGAGAAATGAGTATGCGTACATTTATTGCTAGTCTGATGGCGTCCGCCTTCGTGATCGCCGGCTTTTCTGCCGCCAACGCCGCCGATGCAGTCGACCAGGTTCCGGAAGCTCCGGTAGCACAGGCCGAGCCGGCCGCTCCGGCAGGTAACTGGGAAGGCTTTTACCTCGGCGGCGCGGGCACCTATAACAAGGGCAACTTCGGTGCAGACCGCGACGGTTACGCGATGGGCGGCCAGCTCTACACGGGCTACAACTGGCAGAGCGGCCAGATCGTCTACGGTGTCGAAGCCGATCTCGGTTATTCCGGCCTCGACAGCACGTCTGACGGCATCACCAACAAGAACCGCTTCAACGGCTCCGTTCGCGGCCGTGTCGGTTACGACCTGAACCCGTTCCTGCTCTACGCCACGGCTGGTGCCGCTGCAGCGAACAACAAGGTCAGCGGCTTCGGTCAATCCGATACCAATACGGCTTTCGGTTACACCGTCGGCGCCGGCGCTGAAGCTATGGTGACGAACAACATCACGGCACGTGTCGAATATCGCTTCAGCGACTATCAGAACAAGGACTTCGATCTCGGCGCCACGAACGTATCCCGCGGCTATGACGAACACAGCGTCAAGGTCGGTATCGGCGTCAAGTTCTAAGTCTGCCGAACACATCTAATGAAAGCCGGGCCTCGCGCCCGGCTTTTTTGTTTCTCAGCCGTGCGGCTTGAGTTCCTGATAGGCAGGAAATTTCTTCTCGAATTTGCGTGCCCAGTCGATCAGTTCCGGATGTTCGGCTTCCCACTGGCCCTTGAAGCGCAGTTCCAGATAGCCGATCGTCGCAGCAAGCGCGAAGTGACCGCCATTCAGCCTCCGGCCGATCTTCGGTGGATGCGCGCTGATGTGGTTCAGGCCGCTGACGGCCTTCTTCCACTGCCGGTCGATCCAGGGCTGGTGCACCTTCTCCTCGTCGCGGAAGCGGCGCTCGTAAACGATCGCCAGCAGGCAGTCGCAGATGCCGTCGCAGAGTGCTTCCAGAATTTCGGCATCGGTTCGCTTGCCGTTCTTCGAAGGGTAGAGCTTCGTGTTCTTGAGCCGCCCGAAATAATGCATGATCGCCACGCTGTCGAAGACCGAAACCCCTTCGTCGGTCAGAAGCGTGGGGATTTTGCCGAGCGGGTTGTTGTCGACGAGGATTGCCGGGCCGGCATTGGTATCGACACGGATTTCGGTGACGCCGAGTTCCAGATAATGCGCAGCCATCAGCACCTTGCTGGAATAGGGCGATGTCGGGGAGCAGAGCAGCTTCATGTTTCACCTCGAAAGCGGTTTCGGTGCGGACAAATTTCGCACGCGCAGCAAGCGGTCAATCGGCGTTTCCGGACTTCGCTTCGCCACGCAGCCAGAATGCGCGCTGTGAGGCGAACCGATCTTGGGCGAGATGATCCTTGAGCGCCGGCAGCAGCGCGTGCAACTCGTCCTTCAGCGTGAAGGGCGGGTTGACGATGATGAGACCGGAGCCCGTCAACCCGGTAACGCTGCGGTCGCTGCGCACGCTGAGTTCAGCGCACAACATCTTCGGAATTTGGGTCGCCTGCAGCGCCTCGTGAAATTCCTTGATGGGAGCGCCCTTCTTCAGCGGATACCAAAGGCAATAGGTGCCGCCCGGAAACCGCCGGTGGGCCCTCGCCAGGCCGTCAACTAGACGCTCGTATTCGCCGTCCTCCTCGAACGGTGGATCGACAAGCACGATGCCGCGTTTTTCCTTCGGCGGCAGATGCGCGCCGAGCGCCAGCCAGCCGTCGAGCTCGGTGATGCGGGCATGGTGATCGCCTTCGAACAGCCGGTGAAGGCGGATATAGTCCTCCGGATGCAGTTCCATCGCCGAAAGCCTGTCCTGTGGGCGAAAGAGCATGCGCGAAAGCTTCGGCGAACCGGGATAGAAGCGCACGCCGCCATCCGGGTTGAGTTCCCGGACCGCGGAAAGATAGGGCTCGAGCAGTCCGGCCACCTGCGGCGCAAGCTCGGCCTCCATGATCCTGCCGATGCCGTCCTGCCACTCGCCAGTCTTTTGCGCCTCTTCCGAGGAGAGGTCGTAAAGCCCGACGCCGGCATGCGTGTCGAGCACTCGGAAAGCGCCGTCCTTCTTTTGCAGATAGCGGATGAGACGCGCCAGAACGGCGTGCTTCAGCACATCGGCAAAATTGCCCGCGTGATAGATGTGGCGGTAGTTCATTTTCGCTGATGCCTGTTATGAATTCATGTCATAGCCGTCATTTCCGGCTTTTGGCGGATGACGGCTTGGAATATAGAAAAGCCATGAACATTGCGACCCCCATTCACGCCAAATCCGCCGATCCCGGCAAGAAGGTCGGGCACACCGCGTGTCCGCACGACTGTCCCTCCACCTGCGCGCTGGAAGTGGAGATTGCGGAGGACGGCCGCATCGGCCGTGTGCGCGGTGCCAACGACCACACCTATACGTCCGGCGTCATCTGCGCCAAGGTCGCGCGCTATGCCGAACGCCTCTACCATCCGGACCGGCTGATGCATCCTCTGCGCCGCATCGGCGCGAAAGGCGAGGGGCGCTGGCAGCAGATTTCCTGGGACGAGGCTCTGGACGAGATCGCCGAAGCCTTCATGAAGGCCGAAGGGAAGGATGGCAGCGAGGCGGTCTGGCCTTACTACTATGCCGGCACCATGGGTTGGGTGCAGCGCGACAGCATCGAGCGCCTGCGCCACGCCAAACGCTATTCCGGCTTCTTCTCGTCGATCTGTACCAACCCGGCCTGGACCGGCTTCACGATGGCGACGGGCACGCTCCGCGGTCCCGATCCGCGCGAGATGGGCCGCACCGATTGCGTCGTCATCTGGGGTACGAACGCGGTCGCGACGCAGGTTAATGTGATGACGCATGCGATTAAGTCGCGCAAGGAACGCAGCGCGAAGATCGTCGTCGTCGATATCTACGACAATCCGACGATGAAGCAGGCCGACATGGCGCTGATCGTCAGGCCTGGCACCGATGCGGCGCTCGCCTGCGCCGTCATGCACATCGCCTTCCGCGACGGCTACGCCGACCGGGCCTATATGGCAAAATATGCCGACGATCCGGCAGGTCTCGAAGCGCACCTCAAGACGAAGACGCCGGAATGGGCGGCCGCGATCACCGGTCTCTCGGTGGATGAGATCGAAGCCTTCGCAAAGCTCGTCGGTACGACGAAGAAAACCTATTTCCGCCTCGGCTACGGCTTCACCCGCCAACGCAACGGCGCGGTCGCCATGCATGCCGCAGCCTCGATCGCCACCGTGCTCGGCTCCTGGCAGTATGAGGGCGGCGGCGCCTTCCATTCGAACAGTGACATCTTCCGCATGAACAACGCGGAGCTGACTGGAAAATCGATGAAGGATCCGGATATCCGCATGCTCGACCAGTCGCAGATCGGCCGCGTGCTGACGGGCGATGCCGCATCACTCCGCCATCGCGGACCGGTCACCGCCATGCTTGTTCAGAACACCAATCCGATGAACATCGCGCCTGAGCAACGCCTTGTGAAGGGCGGCTTTGCGCGGGGCGATCTCTTCGTGGCCGTACACGAGCAGTTCATGACCGAGACGGCGGAAATGGCCGATATCGTCATTCCCGCCACGATGTTCGTCGAGCATGACGACATCTACCGCGCCGGCGGCCAGAACCATATCCTGCTCGGCCCGAAACTCGTCGAACCGCCGCCGACGGTGCGCACCAACCTTTTTGTCATCGAGGAGCTCGCAAAGCGCCTCGGCGTTGCGGATCAGCCAGGCTTCGGCTTTAGCGCCCGGGAAATGGTTGACCGCATTCTCGAAACAAGCGGCCTGCCGGACTACGATCACTTCCTCGAGCATAAATGGTTCGACCGCCAGCCTGACTTCGAAGACGCGCATTTCCTCAACGGTTTCGCGCATACGGACGGCAAGTTCCGCTTTCGGCCGGATTGGGCGAACCAGCCGGCGCCTAACCGTCCACCGGAATCCGTCGGCTTGCTCGGCCCGCATCCCGAGCTGCCGGCTTTTCCCGATCAAGTGGATGTCATCGAAATGGCCGATGCCGAACATCCCTTCCGGCTGGCAACCTCGCCCGCGCGCAACTTCCTCAATTCCAGCTTTTCCGAAACAAAGACGTCGCGGCAGAAGGAGGGGCGTCCCGAACTGATGATCAATCCGCAGGATGCCGAGATAAACGGCATTGGCCACGGCGATCTCGTCCAGATCGGAAACCGGCGCGGCGAGGTGCGCCTGCACGCCCACGTCACGACCGAGGTCAAGCCGGGCGTTCTGATCGCCGAAGGCTTGTGGCCCAACAAGGCGCATGTCGACGGCGAGGGCATCAATGTGCTCACCGGCGCAGACCCCGTTGCGCCCTATGGCGGTGCGGCGGTCCACGACAACAAAGTCTGGCTGCGCAAGGATGCCGTATGACGAAGTTCGCGAAGGCAAGGGCGGAGGTCGTCGAGGAAACGACGCTCGCGGAGGGCTGGACGCGGCTGAGCGTTTATAAGCTCGATTACACGGATTCGAACGGCCTTACCCATCGCCTCCATCGCGAGGTCTATCACCGCACGCCGGCCGCGACGATCCTGCTCTACGATCCGAAACGCGGCTCCGTCGTACTCGTCAAACAGTTCCGCCTGCCGCCCGATCTTCGGGGCGAGCCCGCCTTCATGATCGAAACGCCGGCCGGCCTTCTCGACGGCGAGGAGCCGGAAGCAGCGATCCGCCGCGAAGCGATGGAAGAGACGGGCTTCCGCGTCCGCGACGTCCGGTTCCTCTTCAGGGCCTACAGCTCGCCCGGTTCGAACAGCGAAGTCGTGCATTTCTTCGCCGCGCCGATCGATACGTCCGACCGCGTCTCGAACGGCGGTGGCCTGGACGAAGAGCATGAGGATATCGAAGTGCTGGACGTGCCGCTGGACACGGCAACAGCCATGATCGAAAGCGGCGATATCCGCGACATGAAGACGATCATCCTGCTGCAATGGGCGGCGATGAAGAGGGATAGCTTGATCTAATCGACATTTTTTCCCAGGACCGTTGATCTTTCGGCAGTCGACCGGTTGGATCGATGACCCTCACCTGATACGCAAGCGTGCTCGACCATTTCCAGAGTACGAGATTGATGGCCGTTTCCGCACGATGGGCAAAGGACGGCACGAGCAGGCCGACATATTTTTCATGCAGCTCATCAAGTATTGTGAAAGTGCTTTGGGTTGATTGTCGCAGCAGCATCCAAGTTCATACCGTTGTCACGAATCCCGCCTAAGCGCTGCAGTTTATCAAATCATGGAATGCCGTCAGGAGAGTGCCTATGTGGCTCAGCAATTTCACGCTCGTTCTTCCCGAAGAGGTGGTGAGCCGGGGCGCAATCCGGATCGAGGACGGGGCGATTGCCGAGATACGGTCGGAGCCGGTCGGCAATGCCGCGATCGACGGCGGCGGGCGGTTGCTGATGCCGGGTTTCGTCGATCTGCATGGCGACATGGTCGAGCGCGAGATCGCGCCGCGCCCGAACGCCATGATGCCGATTGATTTCGGCATCCATGAACTCGACAAGAAACTCGCGGCCGCCGGCGTGACGACGGCTTTTGCGGCGATCTCCTTTGCGACCGAGAGCGTCTACGGCTATGTCCGCTCACTCGAAACAACAGGTGCGATCATCGAGGGGATCAACCGGCTCAAGCACGATCTGCTGATCGACCATCGCGTCCATGCGCGCTATGAGATCACCAATCTGGGTGCCGCGCCCGCGCTTGAAAAGCTGCTTGAAGCCGGTCATATCGATATGGTGTCGCTGACCGACCATACGCCGGGGCAGGGGCAGTACAACAACATCCAGAGCTACATATTGAGCATCGCCGAGCGCCGGGCGATCTCCGAGGAAATGGCAGCGGAAATGGTCGCCAAGCGCATTGCCATGCGCAGCAATCCGGAGATCGAGGCAAAGCTGAAGGAGATCGTCGCCCTCTCGCTCAAGGGGAAGCTGTCGCTTGCTTCGCACGATGACGATAGTGCTGAAAAGGTCGCCGAGATGCATGATCTCGGTGTGACGATCAGCGAGTTTCCGGTCACGCTACCAGCTGCCGTGGAGGCCCGCCGCCGCGGGCTCTGGACGCTTATGGGAGCGCCCAATGCGCTTCGCGGCCAGTCAATGTCGGGCAATCTGAGTGCGCTCGATGCCGCCAAGGCCGGGCTACTGACGGTGATTGCTGCCGATTATCACCCGGCGGCTTTCGTGCCCGGCATCTTCAAGATCGCCGAGTACACCGCAATGCCGGCCGCGGTCGCCATGGCGACCAGGAATGCTGCCCGTTCCGCAGGTCTGACGGACCGCGGCGAGATCGCCGTCGGTCAGCGCGCCGATCTGGTCGTCGTCGAGCCGGGCGATGTGCACCGCATCCGCGCCACCTTCTGCGGCGGACGCTTCGTCTACAGCGACGGCACCTTGCATCAGCTTCGGGCGCTCGTTGCCTGAAGGATCAGGCGATCAGGGAAATGATGTGATTGGCATTGGGGCGGGCGGATATCTCTGCGCCCACCGCCCTGCCGCCTTCCATCCGCACCTTGCCTTCGGCAAAGAGCCGCAGCGCTTGCGGATAGAGCTGATGCTCGACCGTGAGGACACGCGCGGCGAGCGTCTCGGCGGTATCGCCGGACAGAACCGGTACGGCGGCCTGTCCGATCGCCGGCCCTTCATCCATGCCTTCGGTCACGAAATGCACCGTGCACCCTGCGATCCGCATGCCGGCGTCGATGGCGCGCTGATGCGTGTGGAGGCCCGGGAAGAGCGGCAGAAGGGAAGGGTGGATGTTGATCATCCGGCCCTCGTAACGTTGGATGAATCTCGCGCTCAGAAGCCGCATATAGCCCGCAAGGCAGAGAATATCCGGCGAGAGCCGGTCGAGCGCTTCAAAGATCGTCGCCTCGTGGGCTTCCTTACTGGCATAATCCTTGCGAACGAAAGCGAACGTGGAAATGCCTTCCGCGGCGGCTTTCGCAAGGCCGCCCGCATCCGCCTTGTCGGAAATCACGCCGACGATTTCAGCGGGAAAGTCCGGAGCTTTCGCTGCCGCGACGAGCGCCATCATGTTGGAGCCGCCGCCGGAAATGAAGACGACGACGCGTTTGCGCGGCATGGTCATAGAGCGAGCGTGCCCTTGTAAACCGTTCCCGGCGCACCTTCTGCGCGGCCGATCATCCGGCCGAGCGTGACGATCTTCTCGCCTTCCGATTCCAGGACGGCGGTCACCGCAGCGGCATTTTCAGCCGAGACGACGGCGATCATGCCGACTCCGCAGTTGAAGGTGCGCAGCATTTCCTTCGCCTCGACGCCACCCGTCTTGGCAAGCCAGGAGAAGACCGGCGGAACCTTGACCGCGGCAAGATCGATCTCGGCGGCAAGATGCTTAGGCAGCACGCGCGGGATATTTTCGGGGAAGCCGCCGCCGGTGATGTGCGCCAGCGCCTTGACGGCGCCGGTTTCGCGGATCGCCTTCAGAAGCGGCTTCACATAGATGCGGGTCGGCGTCAGCAGCGCTTCGCCGAGAGCCGTGCCTTCGGCGAAAGGCGCCGGCGCCTCCCAGCCGAGACCCGAAAGCTCAACGATCTTGCGCACCAGCGAAAAGCCGTTCGAGTGAACGCCGGAGGAGGCGAGGCCGAGGATGATATCGCCCTCGGCAATATCGCCTGCAGGCAGAAGCTGGCCGCGCTCGGCGGCACCAACGGCAAAGCCTGCGAGATCGTAATCGCCGGAAGAATACATGCCCGGCATTTCCGCCGTCTCGCCACCGATCAATGCACAGCCCGCCTCGCGGCAGCCGGCAGCAATACCGCCGACGATCGCCGCACCCTGTTCCGGATCGAGCTTGCCGGTCGCGAAATAGTCGAGGAAGAAGAGCGGCTCAGCACCTTGCACGACAAGGTCGTTGACGCACATGGCAACGAGGTCGATGCCGACCGTTTCGTGGTAATCCGCGTCGATGGCGATCTTCAGCTTGGTGCCGACGCCGTCATTGGCGGCGACGAGAACCGGATCGGTGAAGCCGGCGGCCTTGAGATCGAACAGGCCGCCGAAGCCTCCTATTTCGCCATCGGCGCCAGGCCGCCTCGTGGAGCGTACGGCAGGCTTGATCTTCTCAACCAGAAGATTTCCGGCATCGATATCGACGCCTGCGTCGCTATAGGTCAGGCCGTTTCTTCCAGACTGGCTCATGCTGATCTCCGATGGCTGGTTCGGGCGGTATAATGGACCGCGTCACATGCGGGTCGCAATTGCATGAGAGTGCGCTTTATGCAAGGCGGCGATGGAGAAAAGCCCCAATTTCCCGCTCTTTCCATAGGGGAGGGTTGGATTTTCCGCCGCAGGGTTGACCATCTTCCGGCCCGCATCCTATGTGCTTCGAGTAGCGGCGCGAAAAGATTGCGTCACGGGCGGACGAACGGGGAAAGCGATGCCACATCAGGTCAGCGGAGCAAGTCTCAAACGGCAGGTCTTCTTCTGGCTGGGCGTGCTCGTCTTCTTCATCGTCTTTCTCTATATATTCAGCTCCATCCTGCTGCCCTTTGTCGCCGGCATGGCGATCGCCTATTTCCTTGATCCCGTGGCCGACCGTTTGCAGCGTCTGGGGCTCAGCCGCCTGATGGCAACAATCGGCATCCTGGTCGCCTTTGTCATCATCTTCGCGCTGGCCCTGATGATCCTCATTCCGGTCCTGATCAATCAGTTCAACGATTTCGCCCAGCGGCTCCCCGGATATATCAGCCAGCTGCAGGCCTTCATCGCCAATGTACAGGATTCCGTGCTGCCGGGTTGGATCAGGAACCAGCTCGGCACGATCAAGGACAATTTCTCCGGCATATTGTCGGAAGGCATGGGCTTCCTGACCGGCCTCTTTGGCCAGATCTGGAATTCCGGCAAGGCCATCGTCGACGTCATCTCGCTGCTGGTCGTGACGCCGGTCGTTGCTTTTTACATCCTACTCGACTGGGACCGCATGATTTCCAAGGTCGATCAGTGGATTCCGCGCGATTATGTCAGCGACGTTCGCCAGATCGCTCATGAGATCGATCAAGCGATCGCCGGCTTCATTCGCGGGCAGGGCTCTCTCTGCCTGATCCTCGGAATCTACTACGCCGTCGGTCTGTCGCTCGTCGGCTTGAACTTCGGCCTGCTCATCGGACTCTTTGCCGGCATGATAAGCTTCATCCCCTATGTCGGCTCGCTGGTCGGGCTGGTTCTTGCGGTCGGCGTGGCGCTCGTTCAGTTCTGGCCGGATTATCTCTGGGTCGGCGCCGTGCTCGTTGTCTTCTTCAGCGGCCAGTTCCTGGAAGGCAATATCCTGCAGCCGAAACTCGTCGGCCACAGCGTCGGACTTCACCCGGTCTGGCTGATGTTCGCGCTCTTTGCGTTCGGCGCGCTCTTCGGCTTCGTCGGCCTGCTCGTTGCCGTGCCGGCCGCTGCCGCCGTCGGCGTCCTTGTCCGCTTTGCGCTCTCGCGCTACCTTCAGAGCGATCTTTATGCGGGCCGTTCGCAACCTGCCGACGCCCGGAAGACAAAAGCCGAATCCAAATGAACGACGTGAAGCGCAAGGCGGGGGAACAGCTCCCGCTGGTCTTTTCCCATGATGCGGCAAGCGGCCGGGACGACCTGCTGGTCTCCGACCGGCTGAGCGCTGCGGTGACCATCATCGACGCCTGGCCGCAATGGCAGTCGCCGGTCGTCATTCTGGCCGGGCCGGTCGGTTCCGGAAAGTCGCATCTTGCAAGCATCTGGAAAGAGCATAGCGGTGCCGTCAGCATCCATCCGAAGCGAGGATCGGATGCCGCCGTTACTGCGGCAAACGGGCCTGTCCTTTTCGAGGATGTCGACCGCCTCGGCTTCGATGACACCGAACTTTTTCACGTCATCAACAGCGTGCGCGAAAACGGCAACAGCCTGTTGATGACGAGCCGCCTGTGGCCGATGTCGTGGCCGGTGGAGCTTGCCGACCTGCGCTCGAGGCTCAAGGCTGCGACCGTCGTCGAAATCGGCGAGCCGGACGAGGAATTGCTGTCGCAGGTTATCGTCAAGCTCTTCTCCGACCGGCAGCTTAATATAGATGACAAACTCGTCCTTTATATCGTGAACCGGATGGAGCGGTCGCTGAACGCGGCCCAGACGATCGTCGAAAGGCTCGACCGGCTGGCCCTTGCACGGGGCACGAAAATCACCCGGTCTCTCGCTGCCGAAGTGTTGAATGAATTGGGTAATTCGGCGTCGTCCGATTGACTGTCACAGTTCCGTCGTGAAACTGATATACTGCGCATGGACGAGTGAAACGGGGTGATCGGAACATGGACAGTGCGGTAGCAGAGCATCAGGAACCCATTCCGGAAACAGCGGCAGCAGTCCCGCCGCTGGAAGACCTGCTCGCTAGTCCCGAACGTTTCATCAACCGTGAATTTTCCTGGCTGCAGTTCAACCGTCGCGTTCTCGAGGAAACGCTGAACACTGAGCACCCGCTGCTCGAGCGCGTCCGTTTCCTGTCGATTTCCGCGGCCAATCTCGACGAATTCTTCATGGTGCGCGTCGCGGGCCTCGAAGGCCAGGTACGCCAGAACATCGTGGTTCGCACGCCGGACGGGAAGACGCCCGCCGAACAGCTCGATGCAATCCTGCAGGAGATCGACAATCTGCAGATGGAGCAGCAGGCTTCGCTTGCCGTCCTGCAGCAGTATCTCGCGAAGGAAGACATTCTGTTCGTCCGTCCCGGCGCTCTCAGCGACGCCGACCGGCAGTGGCTGGCCGCAGAGTTCGAGCAGGCGATCTTTCCGGTTCTGACGCCGCTGTCGATCGACCCGGCTCACCCGTTCCCGTTCATCCCGAACCTCGGTTTCTCGATCGGCTTGCAGCTGACCAGCAAGCACGGGCGCGAGCCGATGACGGCGCTGCTTCGCCTGCCGCCTGCGCTCGATCGCTTCGTGCGCTTGCCCGATGACGCCGGCACGATCCGCTATATCACGCTGGAGGATGTCGCGAACATCTTCATTCACCGGCTCTATCCCGGTTACGAGGTGCAGGGCTCCGGTACATTCCGCCTCATCCGCGACAGCGATATCGAAGTGGAGGAAGAAGCCGAAGACCTCGTGCGCTTCTTTGAAACCGCGCTGAAGCGCCGCCGCCGCGGCAAGGTGATCCGCATCGAGACGGATTCCGAGATGCCGGCATCGCTGCGCCAGTTCGTGGTGCAGGCGTTGAACGTTCCAGACAATCGTGTCGCCGTTTTGCCGGGCCTGCTCGCGCTCAATACGGTCTCCGAGATCACCAAGGCACCGCGCGACGACCTTCGGTTTCCGCCCTACAATGCGCGATTTCCCGAACGCGTTCGCGAGCATGCCGGAGACTGCTTCGCGGCCATTCGCGAAAAGGACATGGTGGTTCATCACCCCTACGAGTCTTTCGACGTGGTGGTCCAGTTTCTTCTCCAGGCTGCGCGCGATCCTGACGTTCTGGCGATAAAGCAGACCCTTTACCGCACTTCGAACGACAGCCCGATCGTCCGGGCTCTCATCGATGCTGCCGAAGCCGGTAAGTCGGTGACTGCCCTCGTCGAGCTCAAGGCCCGTTTCGACGAAGAGGCGAACATCCGTTGGGCACGCGACCTAGAACGCGCCGGCGTGCAGGTCGTCTTCGGCTTCATCGAGCTCAAGACACACGCAAAGATGTCGTTGGTCGTTCGCCGCGAGGAGGGCAGACTTCGCAGCTACTGCCACCTCGGCACCGGCAACTACCATCCGGTCACCGCGAAGATCTATACCGACCTCTCGTTCTTCACCTGCAATCAGGTGATCGCCCACGATATGGCGAACATCTTCAACTTCATCACCGGCTACGGCGAGCCGGAGGAGAGCATGAAGCTCGCCGTTTCGCCTTATACGCTGCGCTCGCGCATCCTCCGTCACATCGACGAGGAGATCAAACATGCCAAGAACGGTGCGCCGGCAGCGATCTGGATGAAGATGAACTCGCTTGTCGATCCGGAAATTATCGACGCGCTCTATACGGCAAGCCGGGCAGGCGTTGAAATCGATCTGGTTATTCGCGGTATCTGCTGCCTACGCCCGCAGGTGCCGGGCCTCTCCGACAATATTCGCGTCAAGTCGATCGTCGGCCGCTTCCTGGAGCACAGCCGCATCTTCTGCTTCGGCAATGGACACGGCCTGCCGTCCGACAAGGCGCTCGTCTATATCGGCTCCGCCGACATGATGCCCAGAAACCTCGACCGCCGCGTCGAGACGCTCGTCCCGCTCATCAATCCGACTGTGCACGAGCAGGTTTTGTCCCAGATCATGCTAGGCAATATCATTGACAATCAGCAGAGCTACGAGATATTGCCCGACGGCACGTCTCGGCGCATGGAAGTGCGCAAAGGCGAAGAACCGTTCAATGCGCAGCAGTATTTCATGACCAATCCCAGCCTTTCCGGCCGTGGTGAAGCCCTGAAATCCAGTGCGCCCAAGCTGATTGCCGGCCTGCTTTCCGGCTGGACCAAGAGATAAAACTGGACCTGCATGGTTGAATCAGAAGCCCAGGGGCGCCTGCCAGGGATTGCCCCGGTCTCCGTCGTCGATATCGGGTCGAATTCGATCCGCGTGGTCATCTACGAAGGCATGTCCCGGTCGCCGGCGATCCTTTTCAACGAAAAGGTGCTCTGCGGCCTCGGTAAGGGCATCGCGCTGAACGGCAGGATGGATGAGGAAAGCGTCGCCCGCGCGCTGGCCGCCCTGCATCGTTTCAAGGCACTTTCCGACCAGGCCCGCGCGGCGACCATGTATGTGCTGGCGACGGCTGCCGCGCGCGAAGCCTCCAACGGGCCTGACTTCATCCACCAGGCCGAAACGATCCTCCAGCGCAAGATTCGCGTGCTTTCCGGCGAGGAGGAGGCGAAGTTTTCCGCGCTCGGCGTCATCAGCGGCTTCTTCCATCCGGACGGCATCGCGGGCGACCTCGGCGGCGGCTCGCTGGAACTCATCGACATCAAGGAGCGCGAGATCGGCAGGGGGATCACCCTGCCGCTCGGGGGGCTTCGCCTTTCGGAATATGCCGGCGGCTCCCTCGTGAGAGCCCGCACTTTCGCGCGCAAGCATGTTCGAAGCGCGACGAAAATCCTGGAAAAGGGGGCCGGGCGAACCTTCTACGCGGTTGGTGGCACCTGGCGTAACATCGCCAAGCTGCACATGGAACTTACCCAATATCCGCTTCACATGATGCAGGGCTACGAGGTTTCTCTCGAAGGGATGATGCAGTTCCTCGATCAGGTGGAAGTAGCCAGGGACTCCAAGGATCCGGCCTTCCAGGCGGTCTCGAAGCATCGCCGTGCGCTGCTGCCCTTCGGCGCCGTTGCCATGAAGGAAGTGTTGAGCGCGATGAATCCCGGTGTCATTTCCTTCTCGGCGCAGGGCGTTCGCGAAGGCTACCTCTACTCGCTGCTGTCGGAGGGCGAGCGCCGCGCCGATCCGCTGCTTTCGGCGGCCGGCGAGCTTGCCATCCTGCGCGCGCGTTCCCCTGAGCATGCGCGCGAGCTTGCGCGATGGACCGGCTACATGATGCCGTATTTCGGGGTTGTGGAAACGGAAGAGGAAGCCCGCTACCGCCAGGCGGCGTGCCTGCTCGCCGACATCAGCTGGCGGGCGCATCCGGACTACCGCGGCCTGCAGGCGCTGAACCTGATTGCCCATTCCTCCTTCGTCGGCATCAGCCATCCCGGCCGGGCCTTCATCGCGCTCGCCAATTACTACCGCTTCCAAGGCCTGCATGACGACGGCTCGACGGCACCGCTTGCCACGATCGCCGGCCCGCAATATGTCGAGCGCGCCAAGCTGCTCGGCGGCATGCTGCGCGTCGTCTATCTCTTCTCGGCCTCCATGCCGGGCCTGGTGAAGAACCTGACATTCCGCAAGTCCTCCAATCCAAGCATCGACCTCGAATTCGTCGTGCCATCGGAATATCGCGACTTCGCGGGAGAACGCCTCGACGGCCGCCTGCAGCAGCTCTCGCGGCTGACGAACAGACGGCTGGCGTTCAGGTTCGAGTAGGGGGCATTCGTGGATTTTGTTCTGCGGTGAAGCGCCCTTGAACACCGTCATTCCTGTTCTCGTCAGAGGAACCCAGCCACGGCGGGTCTGCGCCGTGAATAACTCTCCCGCAAATCAAAATGAACCTCCCGCGCCTCAAGGACTTGGGCGCACCTGATTCTGTGGCAGGCACAGGTATGAGGCGGGAGAACGAAAAAACGGTCTGCCGAGCAACGCCTCATCCGCAGTCAGCCGCAAGGAAGGGGAGGATGGCACTCACGCGCCACCCTCTCCATCCCCAAGAGCGTCTATCTATTTCGCACTCAAAAAATCACCCACTTCCAGCAGGCTGAACTCGTTGTCATCTGCCTTGTCGACGGCGCGGCCGGCGGAGAAGGGAAGGTTGTTGTCGTTGCCGACGATGATGTGCGTGGCATCGACGCGGTCGACATTCTCGATCGTCACGAAGGGCATGTCGTAGAAGCCTTCGCGGCCGCCCTGTTTCTTCTTGTTGTCCGGGTCTTCGATATGCATCAGGTCGATGTAACCGATCTTGCGCACGGCCTTGCCGGCGTTGGCATCGTCGAGCTCGATTTTGTAGATGCGCTTGAACTCCGCCGGAGCTTGGAAGCAGTCCGGCTTAGGCTCCTTGGGATCGGCACAGACCTTGTCCTTCGTACCGGCGCCATTGTCGCGCTCGATGACGAGGGCGGTCGTGTCGTCCAGCATGTTGAAGTCGCCAATCGCGGCACCCTTGTCCTCGAATGGATAAAACCAGCTGCGGCCCGTCCATTTCTTGGAGGCGACGTCGAACTCGATGACGCGGATGGCAGTGTGGCCGTCAACGGATTCCATCTTGCCGTCATCCTGATAGAGCGCGCCTTCCAGAAGGCCGTAAAGCTTGGTTCCGTCCTTCGACATGGCAAGACCTTCGAAGCCACCGGAGCGCTTGAGGTTGAAGGCAGGCATCTTGGCGGCCGGATTTGCCGGAACCGAGAGCAGCGGGTTGTCGGGCGACATCACCAGCTTGCCATCGGCCGTGGTGGCGATCACGTCGGTCAACCGGCCTTCGGTATCGACTTTCAAAAGATAGGGACCGAACTCATCGCCGAGCCAGAAGCCGTCGGCGACCGGCTGGATGGATTCGATGTCGAAATCTCCGCCGGTCAGATAGCGTTTCTCGGCACCTTCGAGAGTAATCGGGAAGGGCGCGATCTTGTTTGGATCGGAGAGGAAGATGTTCTTGACGACGTCGGCCTTGCCGGTCGTCCAGTCGAGTTTCATCTGGTGCAGGAAGAGCATGGCGTCGCTGGAGTTGCCCTTGGAGCCGAAACCGTTGTCGGAGAGCGTCCAGAACGTGCCGTCTTCCATCGACTTGATGCCGGAAAAGCCTTGGACAGGCTGGCCGTCGAGCGGCAGCTTGATGTCGGTGACGCGCTGTCCATCCTTGCCGGGAACGGAGCCGAGCGCTTCGGTGCGCTTGCGGTCCGGAGTGGTGAACTTGCCGGCGTGCTTCAGGAATTCGGGCGCGTCGGCGGGTGCCGGAACCAGCGTGTTGGCAGGCAGGATCGCCTGGCCGGCGAGCTTGGCCGGAAAAGCCCGCTGGTCGGCGGAAGCGGAGGCGGCGACGAGGAAGAAGAGGGAGACGGAACTGAAAAGCGCAGCTTTCATGGAAACCTCCAGTAAAATGAAATGGCGGTTTCGCTTAGCAGTCCATTGATGGCGCCTAATTGAAGGTTGAATGAAGCTTTGGTGACGCTGCCGACGTGGGCAGGGCCTGTGCCAGCGTCATGACGCCGAGTCCTTGGCCCCGGCCCTTGAGCGCATGAACACCCAGGTCCTGCGCGCTGATCCTTTCAGGCAGCGTCAGACGTTGGGCAAGCTCGCTCGAGATCAGCACCGGCCGGTTCAGTGTCTTGCAAAGGGACTCAAGCCTTGAAGTTGTATTCACAGTGTCGCCGAAATAGGCGATCTTGTGGTGATCGACGCCGATTTCCGCTGTGATGACGAAGCCACCATGGAGTGCTGCGCGCAGGCGGGGCACCTGTCCATATTGCTTCAGCCAGCTTTCCGCATCGGCTTCGATATCGTTCAGGATGTCGAAGATACAGCGCACGCAGCGGCCATCCTTCAGCCCGCGCGCGAGCGGCCAGGTTATGATCGCGGAATCGCCGACGTAATCATCAATCGCCCCTTTGTTCCGCCGCACCGGTTCGGCAAAAGCGGCAAACAGCGAGTTCAGCAATTGCTGCGCTCGAAGATCTCCGTGCTTTTCGGCAAAAGGGGTCGAATCGACGAGGTCGATAAAGAGGAAGATGCGTTCCTCCTGGACGGGGGTCCGGTAGCGGCCGGAAAACATGCTGAGAAAAACATCGCGGCCGAGCAGTTCGCGCACGCGCAACACGAAGATGACGATGGCGCAGACCCCCAGCGCATACATGAAGACGTTGAACGGCATCACCAGGATGTTCAAGAGCGACTCAGGCTTGATCAGCCCGATCGCCGACAGCAGCGAGGCGGCCAGCGCATAGCCGATGTTCATGAGGGCTTCATAAATCAGCAAAGCTGAAATGATGAACGACGCCGTCGGAAGTTTCTGGAGCCGCCGGTAGAGCGGGCGCAGGAAGGCTCTCCGCTCGAAGGCCAAAATCGGCATGCCGATAAAGACCGCAAAGACCGCGCCGATGATGACCGGTTCGTCGGGATAGACCACCAGGCTATAGGCTACGCCGCTTGCAGCCATCACGGCCGTTAAGAGAAGCCAGTTCTGCGCTGGAGAAATCTCTCTCATGACATCTGACCTGTGTTGGCGCCCGCGCGCATTTTTCCACGCGAGACACTTCGGTCAAGCGATTTCGCAAGCCGGCTCAAGGGGCGAGGGCCATCAAAGCGAAACGGTATCGACTTTCTTGCCGACGAAACGAAGCGCGATCTCGCCCTTGATAAGCTGCAGCGCGGGCGCACCGAACAATTCGCGGCGCCAACCGCTGAGTGCTGCGACCTCCGCCTTCTCGCCGTCCGCGGCAATCTTGTCGAGGTCTTCGCTGTTGGCGATGACTTTCGGCGCGACGCCGTGTTTTTCCGAAATCAGCTTCAACAGTACCTTGAGCAATTCGACCGCGGCGGCAGCACCCTCCGGCGCCTGCGTGTGGCGGGGCACATGGGGCATCTCGGCTTTCGGCAGGGCAAGGGCCGTATTGACGGCTTCGAGAACCGCCGTACCGGCGGCAGAACGCTCCCATCCCTTCGGGATCGTGCGCAGGCGGCTCAGGGCCTCGGTGTCCTTCGGCTGCTGCTGGGCGATCTCGTAGATCGCATCGTCCTTCAATACGCGCGAACGCGGCACGTTGCGCGATCGCGCCTCCCGCTCGCGCCAGGCCGCGACATATTTGAGGGTCGCAAGTTCCTGCGGTTTGCGCAGCCGCATCTTCAAACGTTGCCAGGCGTCATCCGGATGCATGTCGTAGGTCTCGCGCGATTCGAGAATATCCATCTCCTCCGAGAGCCAGGACGAGCGGCCTTCGCGCTCCAGTTCGGCCTTGAGATAGAGATAGGCGTCGCGCAGATGTGTGACGTCCGCCAACGCATAATCGAGCTGCTTTTCGGAAAGTGGCCGGCGGCTCCAGTCGGTGAAGCGCGAGGATTTATCGATTTGCACGCCCTTTGTCCGGCTGATGAGCTGGTCATAGGAAACGCTGTCGCCGAAGCCGCAGACCATGGCGGCGACCTGCGTGTCGAAGATCGGATGCGGGATCAGCCCGCCGCGATGGAAGATGATTTCGATGTCTTGGCGCGCCGCATGAAAAACCTTCAGCACATTCGGGTTGGCCATCAACTCGAAGAAGGGTGCAAGGTCTATGCCCTTAGCAAGTGGGTCGATGATGACTTCCGTCGTCAAGCTTGCCATCTGTATCAGGCAAAGCTCCGGCCAGAATGTCGTCTCACGCAGGAATTCAGTGTCGATTGTAATGAAGTCGGACTTGGCCAGCTCTTTGCAGGCGGCCGCCAATTCGGCGGTTGTTTCTATCATGTCAATTCATTCGCAAGGAAAAAGGTCGATTAACCTTCCTTCTCCTTTACGCTCGATATGTCAATACGTTGAAGGTGCCTATGCCGGCGTGGCCGGCGGGTTATTCGCCGGGATCGATACAGCGCTTCGCACGATTGCTGTATTCATCGTGAACCTCGCGGGATACCCCGGCGTTCAGGCCGGGGAGGAACGCCAGAGCGGCCTTGGGCCGCTTCCCGCTGGGATTTGACATATTCGGCGATCACCGAGAGCGGTGCGCCGCCACAGCTTGCCGCAAAGGAGGACGGCGACCACAAAACGCCGTTGTGGTAGCGCCCGGTGATTTCCGGGCGGCTCTCGCGCCGACGTCGGCTGGATACGCCTTTGCGGCTGTTGACCAGCTTCGACAGGGCGATCTTCGGAGGGTAATGCACCCGCAGGTGAACATGATCGTCCTCGCCGTCGCATTCGATCAATTCGGCCTCGAAGTCGCGACACAGCTTGGCGAAGATGCGCCGCAGGTGGCGGATTGCCGGTTCTGACAGAACGTCACGGCGGTATTTCGTGACAAAGACCAAATGACCATGGAGCATGTAGACGACATGCCTGCCGGTGCGATCCACGGTTGCGCTCCTTGGAGCAATTGATAGAATCGTAACATGATCCACCGCGCTTTCCGCTACAAGCGCGCTCCGACCGCCGAACAGGAAGTCCTGTTGCGGCAGTTCGCGGGTGTTGTGCGGCTGGTCTATAATCTGGCGCTGGAGCAGCGCAGGGACTGGTGGCGGCATTACCGGCGGCAGACCGGGAACCGCTTGAACGACATCGCCCAGGCGCGGGAATTGACCGCACTGCGGGCCGCGTTCGACTGGATTGCCGCCGTGCATGTGACGCCCCAGCAGCAGGCCCTGCGCGATCTGGATAAGGCGTATGCCAACTTCTTCGCCGGGCGCGCAGGATATCCCTCACCGCGCAAGAAGGGCGTGAACGGCGCCTTCCGCTTTCAGGGGCGGGAGATCGAGGTCAAGCGCCTGAACGGCAAGTGGTCCGCCGCGCGCCTTCCCAAGATCGGCTGGGTGAAGTTCCGCGACACGCGGCGCCTGCGTGGCAAGACCATGAATGTGACGGTGAGCCTGGCGGCGAACGGCTGGCACATCGCCTTCGCCTGCGAAATCGACCATGCCGTCCCGCAAAACGATTTGCCCGCCGTGGGGATCGACCGGGGCGTGGCGAACACGCTGACGCTTTCGACCGGGGAGCATTGGTGGATGCCTGCCGGCCTTGCGGAGATCGAGCCCAGGAAGCGCCGGGCCCAGCGCGTTCTGGCGCGGCGCAAGCGCGGGTCGCGTCGCCACGCGAAGGCCCGCCGCCGGGTTGCAGCCTTGCAGGCCCGTGCTGCCCGCATCCGGCAGGATTGGCGGCACAAGGCCAGTCTTGATATCGCCCGTCGCTTCGCAACGGTCGTGCTGGAAGACCTCGCCACGCGCAACATGACGCGCAGCGCCAGGGGAACCGTGGACGCGCCCGCAACCAACGTCTGCCAGAAGGCGGGCCTGAACCGGGCGATCCTCGAACAAGGCTGGCACGGCTTTGAAACCGTGTTGGCCGACAAGCTCGAAGAACGGGGCGGATACCTGTGCAAGGTCGATCCCCGCCACACCTCGCAGACCTGTTCGGCCTGCGCAGCCGTGGACAGGGAAAGCCGCGAAAGCCAAGCGTCTTTCCGCTGTTGCCAATGCGGCTTGCGCGCCCATGCCGACCACAATGCTGCAATCAACATCCTGCGTCGGAACACGGCGTCTATGATCGTGGAGGAAGGGCAGCGGCTCTCCGTTGAAGCGATAACGATCGGCGGAGCTTCGCGCCCCCTCGGAAATCCCCCGCTTTCAAGCGGGGGAAGATGTTAATGGCGAGCACGGCAATCCAGCCTCCGGCGGCGATCGTCGCAGGCAGAACAATGAAAGCGAAGATTGCGATGCCGCTCATAGGGGTAGGCCCTCTCAGTGCACGTCCTCCTCCGAGATGTAATGCAATCGGCGAGGAACAAGATGCAGGAGGCTGCGTCATGCCGAAGCCCTTCACCCTAACCCTCTCCCCGCAAGCGGGGCGAGGGACTTGCCTCGCGAAATGGCTGAGAAGGACGGAGAGGTTGCGGCATATCACCTGTGCCCCGTTAAAGCCGAAGGTGCCGGCAGGCGGACGAGGGCTTTAGCTTACCTCAAGCAACCCGCACATAACTCGTCATGCCCGTCTTCTGATGCTCGATGATATGGCAATGAAGCACCCAGTTGCCCGGATTGTCGGCGACGAAGGCAAGCTCGACCTTCTCATCGGGCTGGACGAGATAGGTGTCGGAAACGAGCGGCATCACCTCGCGTGTCGAGGACGAAATGACCGTGAAGCTCATGCCGTGCAGATGGATCGGATGCAGGTGCGGCGTCAAGTTCTCGAGCTGGAAGATGTAGCTCTTGCCAAGCTTCAGTTCGGCAAGCGGGGCGGTCGGATCGGCAATGTCGCCCGGCCACGGCAGCCTGTTGATCGCCCAGAAACTGAAGCCGAGTGTGCCGCATATGCTGTCGACGGAGGCGCTTTCCGCTGTGGCGCTGAGCACCAGCGGGATCTTTTCGGCGGCGGAAAGATCGGCCTGCGCGACCGGATTGGCGGCAAGCGGGGCAAGGTCGCCCGCGTTGCGTTTCAGCGACTGACCGACGGCGCGCAGGCTCGCGATCGTTTTCGGCGTGGTCCCGCGGATATCCTCCAGTATCGCTACACCGCCTTCGCTGTCCGGCATCCGCACGGCAAGGTCCAGCCGCTGCCCGGGACCGATCTGGAGCAGGTCAAGCGGAAAGCGCTGCGGCACCGGATTGCCGTCGATGGCGATTACCGTCGCCTTGGCGCCTTCCATCCGCAGCGAGAAGACGCGGGTGACATCCGTCACGGCGATGCGCAGGCGGACAAGGCCGCCGGCCGGCGCATCATATTGCGGCTCCTGCTGCCAGTTCGCCGTGCGCACCGATCCATAGGTGCCGGTCTTTGCCGCCTCGCGCGGACGGAAGGGCGCGATGAATTGCCCATCTCCGCCGAGCCGCCAGTCGCGCATGTTGAGCGCGATCTCGGCATCGAAAGCCGGATCGGCAGGATCCTCGATGACGATCACGCCGGTCATGCCGCGGCCCATCTGGGTCAGCGTATTGCAATGCGGGTGATACCAGAAGGTGCCGGCATCCGGCGGCGTGAAGGCGTAGTCAAAGCTGTCACCCGTATAGACGTAGGGCTGCGTCATGAAGGGCACGCCGTCCATCCTGTTGTCGATGCGAAGGCCATGCCAGTGGATCGTCGTCGGCTCGTCGAGAGCATTGGTCAGGCGTGCGGCATAGGGCCTGCCGCGGGTCATGCGAAGCACCGGCGGCGGGCCGCCATCGCCCCAGGTCATGACATCCCTCGTGGGTCCGGCAGCAGTAAGCGAAGCCTCGGTCTTCACCGCCTTCAGCACCTGCGGTTCGGGCGCCGAGCCGGCAAAGCCGAACTTGCCGGCAATGCCCATGCCGGCACTGTAGGCGCCGGCGACGGCGGACGCCTTCAACAGATTGCGGCGGGTGAGTAGGGGCATCTGGCGCTCCGGCAACAACAATGGCGCCATCTTTAAAGTTGACTGCGCTTTTCATCAATAAGGAAGTGAGGGCCAAACTGCCGCAGTTGCCTTGCATCAGGCGCCCGAATAAACCGCGCCAAAGTGGTGCTCAATGCGGCCCAAGCCTTGACAAATCAGACCGTCCATGCGCTTTTCCGCCCGATTTTCTTGTCGGCACCGGAGAGCCATTCGAGCCCCTGCTGCCGTCTCAAGCCAAAATACCAGGATTAGACATTATGCATCGCTACCGCAGCCACACATGTGCAGCCCTCCGTAAGTCGGATGTTGGCGCGAATGTCCGGATTTCCGGCTGGGTCCACCGCGTTCGCGACCATGGCGGCGTTCTCTTCATCGACCTTCGCGACCATTACGGCATCACCCAGGTTGTTGCCGATCCGGATTCGCCGGCTTTCAAGATCGCTGAAACCGTTCGCGGCGAATGGGTCATCCGCATCGACGGCCTCGTGAAGGCGCGTACTGAAGACACCATCAACAAGGCGATGGCGACCGGCGAGATCGAGCTCTACGCGCAGGAGATCGAAATCCTGTCCGCCGCCAAGGAACTGCCGCTGCCAGTCTTCGGCGAGCCGGACTATCCAGAAGACGTCCGCCTCAAGTACCGCTTCCTCGACCTTCGCCGCGAGACGCTGCACAAGAACATCGTCAAGCGCACGCAGATCATCTCTGCCATGCGCCGTGAAATGGGCAATATCGGCTTCACCGAATATTCGACGCCGATCCTGACGGCCTCCTCGCCGGAAGGCGCGCGTGACTTCCTCGTGCCGAGCCGCATCCATCCCGGCACCTTCTACGCCCTGCCGCAGGCGCCGCAGCTGTACAAGCAGCTCTTGATGGTTGCCGGTTTCGACCGCTATTTCCAGATCGCGCCCTGCTTCCGTGATGAAGACCCGCGAGCCGACCGCCTGCCTGGCGAGTTCTATCAGCTCGACCTCGAAATGAGCTTCGTGACCCAGGAGGACGTCTGGAACGCCACGGGTCCGCTGATGACCAAGGTGTTCGAGGAGTTTGCCGAAGGTAAGCCGGTGACCAAGGAATGGCCACGCATTCCTTATGACGAGGCAATTCGCAAATACGGCTCCGATAAGCCGGACCTGCGCAACCCGATCGTCATGGAGGCCGTGACCGAACACTTCGCCGGCTCCGGCTTCAAGGTCTTCGCGAACATGATCGCGTCCAACCCGAAGGTCCAAGTCTGGGCGATCCCGGCAAAGACCGGCGGCTCCCGCGCCTTCTGCGACCGCATGAACGCTTGGGCGCAGAGCCAGGGCCAGCCCGGCCTCGGCTACATCTTCTGGCGCAAGGAAGGCGAGAAGCTCGAAGGAGCCGGTCCGCTCGCCAAGAACATCGGCGAAGAGCGCACGGATGCGATCCGCACTCAGCTCGGCCTCGATGACGGCGATGCCTGTTTCTTCGTCGCCGGCGAGCCGGACAAGTTCTACAAGTTCGCAGGCGAAGCGCGCAACCGCGCTGCCGACGAGCTGAACCTCATCGACCGCGACCGTTTCGAACTCTGCTGGATCGTCGACTTCCCGTTCTTCGAATGGAACGAGGACGAGAAGAAGGTCGACTTCGCGCACAACCCCTTCTCCATGCCGCAGGGCGGTTTGGAGGCGCTGCAGAACCAGGATCCGCTGACGATCAAGGCCTTCCAGTACGACGCCGTCTGCAATGGCTTCGAAATCGCTTCGGGCTCGATCCGTAACCAGTCGCCGGAACTGATGGTCCAGGCCTTCGAAAAAGTGGGTCTCAGCCAGGCGGACGTCGAGGATCGCTTCGGCGGTCTCTATCGCGCCTTCCAGTACGGCGCACCGCCGCATGGTGGCGCCGCCTTCGGCATCGACCGGATCGTGATGCTGCTTGCTGGCGCGAAGAACCTGCGCGAAATCTCGCTCTTCCCGATGAACCAGCAGGCCCAGGACCTCCTGATGGGCGCACCGTCGCCGGCAACGCCTGCGCAGCTGCGCGAACTGGCGATCCGCCCGATCCCGCCGGTCAACAAAGACTGAGTTATTCCAATGCAATAAGCCCGGTGCGTTACCGGGCTTATTTGTTGGTGGAGTTCAAATCTTACTGGTTCGCCGTCACCTTCACGCCGAGCACGCCGGGCAGTGTGTTCGGAGCGCCCATGGCAGCACCCATGATGGTCGGGAAGGGGACAGGCTTGGCCGGTGCGGCGCTGACGGCGAAGCTTTTCGGGTCGTCGAGATAGGTGTTGACCGCTGCCGAAATCGCATTTTGCAGTTCCGGGATGTTGAGCTGCGCCAGCGCAATCGGCGCCATAGCCTTCAGCGCATCCGCCATCTGCTGTGCCGAGATGTTCTGCTTGGAGCCAGCATATTCCAGCGCACGCTTGGTGATCGATGCGTCATCGAAGCGGATTTCGGCGCCGTTGAACGAAAGTTGCTGCATCAGGCCGAGCATGGCAAGGCCAAGCGCCTGCTGCGCTTCTTCCTTGTTCGGGTTCGCTTCGGAGGCCTTCGCCGCTTCCTGCAGCGACTTCATGAAGGGCAGGGTGTATCCCGAAATCTTGAAGGCAAGGTTTAGGCGGCCGACATTTGTCACGTCGAAGGCAAATTCGGAGATGTCGATCGTGCCGGGGCCGAGATCCCAGGCGCCCTTCATCGTGATGTCGCCGTTGACGTGCTGCAGGGTTAGCTTCTCGATCGCTTCCTTCGCCTGTGGGTCCGGAGCATCGCTGAGGTCCGCCTTCATGCTCTTGAATGCGCCGTCGAAGTCGAAGCCGGATTCGTCTTCACGAAGCGACAGGTTCATCTGGGTTTCGCCGAGCGAGAAGACTTCCTTGCCATTCTTGGTAACCTTGAACGGGCCGACATGCGCCGTTTCGTAAAGCAGTATGGAGTCGAGGCCGTCACCGCTGACATCAGCAGGAATGGATATGCCGCCGAGCGTCATTTCGGAGGCGCTGACGGTCGCGCCGTCTTCCGTGATGTTGATGTCGGGAAAGGCTGCTTCCTCGATGTAGTAACCGCCGTCTTCGTCTTCCTCGACGCCGGTCATCGTGATGTCGCCGATGTGGAGGGCCTCGCTGCCAGTGGGCTTGAAGCTCGCGTTCTTCAGCGTCACCGTCGTGTCGTCGACATCGACACCATCGGCAGTGATCGTTCCGCCTTGGGCGCTATAGGCGGCATTCAGCTTCTTCAGGAGATCCTGCCCGTCGAGCGCGAACGCGGAGCCGGCGAGTGACAGGAACGCGGCGCCAGACAGGATCAGCCGGGTTGTCCGGTAAAAGGTCATAGGTAAGTCCTTTGGTGGCGGTTGCAAATTGCAGTGAAATTACTGCGAATCGAACGCGGTTTATATTTGCAGGTTTCTAAATTTCTGTTGAAGGGGAAAGCAAACAAAGTCCAAATTGGTGGCGATGCTTGATGACCTTTTCATGTCGTTCCGGGAGGTCATCCACAGGGCCACCCCGCTCATTCCTTGCCGTGAATCGCCTTCTGGGCTAGGCAAGGCTCATGGGACAAGAGATTTTGCCGCCTTCCGGCGGAGACGACGACAGCATTCACCCGGTTGATCTGAAGGCCGCGCTCGAGGAGCGTTACTTGGCCTATGCACTTTCGACCATCATGCACCGCGCGCTTCCAGACGTCCGCGACGGTCTGAAGCCGGTTCATCGGCGCATCATTCATGCCATGAGCGAGATGGGCATACGCCCGAACGCGGCCTTTAAGAAATGCGCCCGCATCGTCGGCGACGTCATCGGTAAGTTCCACCCGCATGGAGACCAGTCCGTCTACGATGCGCTGGTGCGTCTCGCGCAGGATTTCTCCCAGCGTTATCCGCTCGTCGACGGGCAGGGAAACTTCGGCAATATCGACGGTGATAACGCCGCCGCCTACCGTTATACCGAAGCGCGCATGACGGAGGTCACGGCGCTGCTTCTCGAAGGCATCGAGCAGGATGCCGTCGATTTCCGCCTGACCTATAACGAGGAAGACGAGGAACCGACCGTTCTTCCGGGGTCTTTCCCGAACCTGCTCGCGAACGGCTCCTCCGGCATCGCCGTCGGCATGGCGACTTCCATTCCTTCGCATAACGCCCATGAGCTTTGCGATGCGGCACTGCACTTGATCAAGCATCCGGATGCGACCGTCGAAAAACTCGTCGAGTTCATTCCGGGGCCGGATTTTCCGACGGGTGGCATCATCATCGACGGTCGCGAAAGCATCATCGAAAGCTACCGGACCGGCCGCGGCGGCTTCCGGGTACGCGCCAAGTGGCAGATCGAAGATCTCGGTCGCGGCGGCTATCAGATCATCGTCACCGAAATCCCCTTCCAGGTGCAGAAGTCGCGATTGATCGAAAAGATCGCCGAGCTGCTGATCGCCCGCAAGCTGCCGCTGCTGGAAGACATACGCGACGAGTCTGCCGAAGACGTCCGAGTCGTGCTGGTGCCGAAGAGCCGTACCGTCGATCCGACGATCCTGATGGAATCGATGTTCAAGTTGACGGAGCTGGAAAGCCGCTTCCCGCTGAACATGAACGTTTTGTCCATGGGGCGCATTCCGCGCGTCATGGCGCTGAACGAGGTGCTGAAGGAGTGGCTGAATCACCGCCGCGAGGTCCTGCAGCGCCGTTCACGCTTCCGCCTTGCCGCAATCGACAGACGCCTCGAAATCCTCGGCGGCTTGCTCATTGCCTACCTGAACATCGACGAGGTGATCCGCATCATCCGCGAGGAGGACGAACCGAAGCCGGTGATGGTGGCCCGCTGGGGACTGACCGACAACCAGGTCGAGGCGATCCTCAACATGCGGCTGCGCTCTTTGCGCAAGCTCGAAGAGTTCGAAATCCGAACCGAGTTTGACGAACTCACGAAGGAGAAGACCGGCATCGAGGCGCTGCTCGCCTCCGAGGAAAAGCAGTGGCAGACGGTCGCCTGGGAAATTGGCGAGGTGAAGAAGAAGTTCGCCAAGGCAACCGAAATCGGCCGCCGCCGCACCCAGTTCGCCGAGGCGCCCGAAGCCGACGAACAAGCCATCCAGCACGCGATGATCGAGAAGGAACCGATCACCGTCGTGGTTTCCGAAAAAGGCTGGATCCGTGCGCTGAAGGGCCACATCGCGGACACCGCGAGCCTGACCTTCAAGGAAGGCGATGCGCTGAAGATAGCCTTCCCGGCACAGACGACGGACAAGATCCTTGTCGTCACCACCGGCGGCAAGGTCTTCACGCTCGGCGGCGACAAGCTGCCCGGCGGGCGTGGCCATGGCGAGCCGCTGCGCATCATGGTCGACATGGATAACGATCAGGCTGTGCTGACGGCCTTCGTCCACGATCCGGCGCGCAAGCAGCTGATCGTCTCGACGGCCGGCAACGGCTTCGTTGTGGCGGAATCCGAAATGGCTGCCAACACCCGCAAGGGCAAGCAGATCATGAATGTTGCGATGCCGGACGAGACCAAGCTCATCGTGCCTGTCGGCGGCGATCACGTCGCTGTCGTCGGAGAGAACCGCAAGATGCTGGTCTTCCCGCTGGCCCAGGTTCCGGAGATGGGCCGCGGCAAGGGCGTGCGCCTGCAGCGATACAAGGATGGCGGCATTTCCGACGTCCGTTGCTTCGCGATCGCCGACGGTCTCGTCTGGGAAGACAGCGCAGGTCGTACGTTCACAAAAAACAAGGAAGAACTGGCCGAATGGTTGGGCGACCGCGCTTCTGCGGGCCGCACGGTTCCAAAGGGCTTCCCCCGCAGCGGCAAATTTGCCGGCTGAGGCAATAACAAATTGGCGATCCGCTCTTGGCGAGCGGGTCGCATCCTCTATTTCATTCCTGTTATCAAAATTGGGAACAGGTTCATTCCGAGGACGGACGGAATGGCCGTTGGGCATTGCGCTCGCAGCGCAGCCCCCACACGGAGGAGCATCAATGTCTGCCAATACCATCAAGCTGCATGTCGATCACACCTATAATGCGCCGCCTTCCGTCGTCTACGACGCATGGCTCAACCCGCAAATCGCCAGGCGCTTCCTTTTCGCGGCGAAGGATGGCCATGTTATCCGCGCCGAAATCGCTCCCCATGTCGGCGGCCGCTTTCTGATCATCGACAGGCGCCCAACCGGCGACGCATGCCACTGCGGCATATTTCTCGAACTTCGCAGGCCGAGACACATGGCCTTCAGCTTCTCGGCGGAGGAGCACGACCACAATCCCGACCGCGTCGAGATCGACATCGAGCCGCTGGGTAACGGCAGCCGCCTGACGCTGTCCCACGAAATGTGCGCCGAATGGGGGGCCTTCGAAGAAAAGACCCGTCAGGGTTGGACGCGTGTGATGGACGGTCTGGAACGGGTGCTGGAACAGACGGACCGGCTAGCGAGCTAAGGATACGCTGAAATCGCGCAGAAAACGCGTCACGCCCGCTTCGTCTATTTCGCAGGCGGCGACAGAGGCGACGAAGGCAACAATTCGTGCATTCTCGGCATCAATGAGACAGCCGTTTACATATAGGAAGGCGAACGCAGCGAGGGAGCCGGTCTGCTTGTTGCCGTCGATCAAAGGATGGTTTCGGACAATCCCATGAAATATGCATCGGCGAGGACAAAGATATCGTCCTCGCCGAACGCTATCGTCGCTGCCGAACACCGCTTCCGCGTGCCATCCAGAGCGAATGCGTCATGATCGCTATGAAGAGGATGGCGCCGCCCATGAGTGTCATCGCGGTCGGAATTTCGGCGAAGATGAATCAGACCCAGATCGGGGCAAGTACCGTCTCCAGCAGGTAGAACATGCCGACTTCGGGGGCCGGGAGATAGCGCGGGCCGGTTGCCAGACACCAGAAGGCGACGGGCATGACGATGGCGCCGTTGAAGATGATCCAGCCGGGATGATCGATCGAAACGCCCGCAGGCAGCGCCATGCCGAAGCCGAGGATCGCCGGGAACATCGCGGCAAGGAGCGGCACGAACCCCATGTCGCGCCGAGAGGCCCGGCCGACCGTGATTGCCGCGCGAAGGATGAGCGCGCTCAGCAGCGCCGTCGCGTCGCCGAAGATGTGGCCGCTCGAAATTCCGTCATGCACGATCAGCCCGACGCCGACGATCATGGCGGCCATCGCCAGCAAGGTCGAAACCGGCGGCCGCTCTTTCAGAAATATCCACGAAAGCAGCGCGCCGAACATCGGATTGAAGGCAACGATGAAGACGACGTCGGCCGTCGCCGTGTTGAAAACTGAAACCGTAAAGCAGTCCCGCAGCGATGCCGTGCCGTCCCGGGATCAGGATCGGCCTTTTCCCTTTCAGCACGCCGATCGCTGCGACGATAAGCAGCGTCACCAGAACCGTCGTGATGCTGCGAAGGCCAAGGATCGGCCACATCTTTCCTTCGGCGAGTCGCACGAAGCGGAATGTCCATGGAAAGGGCAAGGCCACCGATTGCCGTCAGGGCAAGGCCTTTCCGGTGACCGGAAAGGGCAGGAAGGGACATTTAGTCGTGCGTGCTTTCGGGCACCGTGGAGGGATCGAAGCGTTCCCAGCCGCGCGGCGTCAGGTGCTCTTGCGGCTGGAAGCGCGTCTTGTAATCCATTTTGCGCGATCCCTGAACCCAGTAGCCGAGATAGACATGTGGAAGGCCGAGCGCCTTTGTGCGCTTCACATGATCGAGGATCATGAAGGTGCCGAGCGAGCGCTTGTCATATTCGGGATTGAAATAGGAATAGACCATGGAAAGGCCGTCGCTCATCGTGTCGGTCAGCGCGGCAGCCAGGAGCTCGCCGCGCGGACGGGTCTCCAGCCCCGAACCTTCCTCGCGTTTGCGGTATTCGATGATCTTGGTGTTCACATGCGTATCTTCCACCATGATCGCATAGTCGAGCACCGTCATGTCGGACATGCCGCCTTGCTGATGGCGGTCGTCGAGATAGCGGCGGAAGAGTGAATACTGCTCGCTGGAAGGCTGCGCCGGAAATTCGGTCGCAATGACGTCGACGTTGTGGGCGAGCACCCGTTTCATCGAATTCGTCGGCTGGAACTCCTGCGCGAGGATACGCACCGAGACGCAGGCACGGCAGGCTTCGCAGGCGGGGCGGTAGGCGATGTTCTGCGAACGGCGGAAGCCGCCTTGTGTCAGGATGTCGTTCATTTCTGCAGCGCGCGGACCGACGAGATGCGTGAAGACCTTACGCTCCATCTCATGCGGCAAATACGGACATGCAGCCGGAGCCGTCAGATAAAACTGCGGTGATGGCGAGGCCTGCGTATTCATCTGCCGGGGAAATGTCCTTTCGCACTGACTATTTGAAGACAGCATGAACTAAGAATAGAAAACGTCAACAGCGCGGCTGGTCTATCCGCGCTATCAATTTTCTGTTCTTTTTTGATATGGCGCCGCGGGCCGGCCGGCAAAGACCGGCGGCGGATTTTATTTGCCGCCTCAGTCGGTGCGAACGGTAACCGTGCCGACAAGCAGGTCGTGAATCAGCCGGCTGCGCTCGGTAAAAAGACCAGCAAGCAGAATCAGCGGCGTCAATAGCGAATTAAGGATCCAGAAAAGCGCCAGATGAGCGATCGCCAAAAGGAAATCCATCGGGCGGCCATCGACGCGCACGATTGCGATCCCCATCGCCCGCATGCCGGGCGAAGCCTGGTTCGGCCCGCCGACCGTCAAGCCGAAATAAAGGCCGGCAACCAGCACGAAGAGCGCCGGATAGAGAAAGAAGCCGAGGCCGAGCGTCAGAATCGACAGAAAAAACAGCACGACTGCCGCGGGAATGCAGAGCAGCAGCACAATGATGTAGTCGAGAATGAACGCGAAGACTCGCCGGCTCAGCGTGCCGCTATACGCGCGCCAGTCTTCCGGTGCGGCATAAAGCGGGTTCGGATTAAGGCTCATCTGCGGTCTCCTTTGGAAATCGATGCAACTGATATGGTGTCGGCCGCCGGAGATACAATAATGCGCGAGGATCAGCGCTTTGCCAGCAGTCTGGCGACCTCGATCGCGAAATAGGTCAGGATCCCGTCGCAGCCGGCGCGCTTGAAGGCTAGCAGCGTTTCCAGCATCGCCCGTTCGCCGTCGATCCAGCCATTCATCTCTGCAGCCTTGATCTGCGTATATTCCCCGGAAACCTGATAGGCGAAGGTCGGAAGTCCGAAGGCCTCTTTCATCCGCCAGCAGATGTCGAGATAGGGCAGGCCGGGCTTGACCATCAGCATGTCCGCACCCTCTTCGACATCGAGTGCCGCATCGCGGATCGCCTCGGTGCCATTGGAAGGATCGATATAGTAGGTCTTCTTGTCACCCTTCAGCAGGCCGCCGGTTGAGATCGCCTCGCGATAAGGCCCGTAGAATGCCGACGCGAACTTGGTGGCATAGCTCATGATCCCGACATTCTGGTGCCCTGCAGCATCGAGCGCCCGGCGGATCGCGCCGATGCGGCCGTCCATCATTTCCGACGGGGCAATGATATCGGAACCGGCATCAGCCTGCATGACGGCGGCGCGCGCGACCTGATCGACGGTCTCGTCGTTGACGATTTCGCCACCGTGCAGGATGCCGTCATGGCCGTGACTGGTGAAAGGGTCGAGAGCCACGTCGGTGATCACGCCGATGTTTCCAACGGCTTTCTTGATGGCGATCGTCGCCTGATTGATGAGATTGTTGGCCTCCAGGCTGTTCGAGCCCGTTTCGTCACGTAGTGCCATCTCGATGTTCGGGAAGGTGGCGATTGCCGGGACGCCGAGGTCAGCCGCTTCCCTGGCTGCATCCGCCAGCTTGTCGATGCTCATGCGGTTGACGCCGGGCATGGCGGGGATCGGTTCCACGATGCCGGAACCGGGGATCACGAAGACCGGCCATATCAGGTCGTCCACCGTCAGCCGGTTTTCCTGCACCAGCCGGCGCGTCCAGTCCGCCTTGCGGTTGCGGCGCATGCGGCGGTGTCCGGTGATCTCGTCGACGAGGTGCGTCTTGTCCTGCATTGTCTTTCGTCCCTGGCCATTCCATTTCTTGGTCCGCTCATTATCATGACGGACCGGAAAACCAAACCGGGCGATTGGCCGCGGCGGATCAGCCGCTGGTGGAGCCGCAACGGGAACCCTAAAGTCTGCGCCATGGAAAATGATTCTCCGACGATGCCGAAGCGGACGCTGATAGACATCCTGTTCATCCTCTTCCTGAGGCTGATCGCGATCTCCTGCTTCTGGTTCGGCCTACAATATTGGGCGATGCTTGTTGGCTATTCACTGGTGGGGGCAGGGCGCTTCGATCTTCTGAGCTTGCCGTGGAAAGTTGCGGCCACCAGCCTTGCCGTTCTCTTCCCCGTCGCTTCGCTCGGCCTCTGGCTGACGGTATCCTGGGGCCCGGTCGTTTGGGTGCTCGCCGCAGGCGGACAAATCCTGATGTATGGCCTGCTGCCGCAGACCTTCGGCTCCAACCGGCTCATCCTTGTGATGCATGGCGCGGTTGCCTTGGTCTATCTGGTTTTCCGCCTGGCGCTCTGGCTGGAGAAACGCCGCCAGCGCCGCAAAGTAAGCGTTGATTTACCCTGATACAACGCGGGGTTTCCGGTAAGGTGCTGTTAAGCCTGCAGTTTAAGTAGAATTTTATTTGTATTCGATAGGGTCTGTCTCAAGGCGGGAAGAAAACCAACACCGCCAAACAAAACAGTGAGGCAGTCATCATGAATACGAAAATCAAGCCGCAGGCGGTATCGAACCTCCGTGATCAGCAGGACCAGGACATCCGTGATCTTTACATGGAATCCCTTCACCTTGTTGAACGTCTTCACCGCCGCCTTCTGGATGTCATCAAGGACGAGTTCGACCGTCAGGGCCGCAGCGACGTCAACGCCATCCAGGCTCTGCTCCTTTTCAACATCGGCAATTCCGAGCTGACCGCCGGCGAGCTGCGCTCGCGTGGCTACTATCTCGGCTCGAACGTGTCCTACAACGTCAAGAAGCTGGTCGATCTCGGCTTCATCAACCACCAGCGTTCGCGCATCGACCGCCGCTCCGTCCGCATCAGCCTGACGGAAACCGGCACTGAGGTCGCCGAAACAGTCGCCAGGCTCTACGAGCGCCACATCGCCTCGATCGACAAGGTCGGCGGCATCGGCACGGACGAGTTCACCCAGATGAACAAGCTCCTGCAGCGCCTCGACCGCTTCTGGAACGACCAGATCCTTTACCGGCTCTAAGGTAAGAGACCTCCTCCAAGGTCGAAGAAAACCGGACGCGTCCCTGCGCGTCCGGTTTTGCCGTTCCGGGCCAAGCGTGTCATCTTTGCAACGCATCGCACCCAAGCACAGCGGCCTGTATTCAGGTCCTGTATTCAGGCCGTTTTTTAGCCGTTATTAACCAGCACCGTTTACGACGGATCGATTGGTTTCGTCCGTGCCGCTCCCGACCATCGGTAGGCACCTTGGACGTCGGCGACACGAATTGGCCATATTGGTATGACAGCGGACATGCAAGGCAAGCGGCGCTTCTCAGATGGTAGTTCAAAGTCGTCCGCGCTTCCGGCTCGCAATCTTGTGATGGCCAGGCGCGGAAAACCTGTGATGCGCCGGAAAACGGAATGGTAGTGATCTGGGCCGTGGCGCAGTGAATCGCAAAGCCCGCGGTTTTCCTTTCAAGCTGCGGCATTGAGTGGTTGGGATTATGTCGAAGAAAAACCGTATTGAAGCTCTTTCGCGTCGCGCCTTTCTTGCGTCTGCGGCAACCGTCGGCGCCAGTGCAATCGCCGCCCCGGCATTTGCGCAGTCCGCGCTCGATGCGCTGATCAACGCACCGCGCCGCGGCGCCTGGGATGACCAGTTCGATGCCAAGGCTGCCTCGCGTACGGCGAGTGCCGCCGTCTCCAATACCCCGATCCTCAGCCCGCAATCGGTTCCGAGCATCCAGCAGGCGATCATGGAGTATCAGCAGATCGCCTCAGCAGGCGGTTGGCCTGAGGTCAATCCGGCTGGCCTGCGTCTCCAGCTCGGCGTGACGGATCCTTCCGTTCAGGCTCTGCGCCAGCGCCTTGCCATCACCGGCGACCTGCCGCGCGAAGCAGGCATGTCGTCTGCCTTCGATTCCTATGTCGATGGAGCGGTCAAGCGCTTCCAGGCTCGTCATGGCCTTCCGGCGGACGGCGTCATTGGCGAATTCACGCTGAAGGCGATGAACATTCCGGTTGATGTGCGCCTGCAGCAGCTGAACACCAACCTCATCCGCTTGCAGACCTTCCCGGAAGATCTCGGCCGCCGCCACGTCATGGTCAATATTCCGGCCGCCTATGTCGAGGCGGTCGAGGACGGCAGCGTGGCGACACGTCATGCGGCCGTCGTCGGACGTATCAGCCGCCCGACGCATATCGTCAACTCGAAGATCTACGAGGTCATCCTCAATCCCTATTGGACTGCGCCGCGCTCGATCGTCGAGAAGGACATCATGCCGCTGATGCGCAAGGATCCGACTTATCTCGAGAAGAACGCCATTCGCCTGATCGACGGCAAGGGCAACGAAGTCGCCCCGGAAACCATCGATTGGAATGGCGAGGCGCCGAACCTGATGTTCCGTCAGGATCCAGGCAAGATCAACGCCATGGCCTCGGCGAAGATCAATTTCCATAACAAGAACGGCGAGTACATGCACGACACGCCGCAGCAGGGCCTGTTCAACAAGCTGATGCGCTTTGAGTCGTCCGGCTGCGTCCGCGTCCAGAACGTCCGCGACCTGACGACTTGGCTGCTGCGCGACACCCCGCCGTGGTCGCGCCAGCAGATGGAGCAGGTGATCGCCAGCCGGGTCAACACGCCGATTACGCTCGCCGAGGAAATCCCGGTCTATTTCGTCTACATCTCCGCCTGGGGCATGCCGGACGGCCTCGTGCAGTTCCGCGACGACATCTACCAGATGGACGGCAACGCCGAGCTTGCTCTCGATACGACCGCTGGAATGGAACAGCCGGTTCAGTAAGCGTCATGCGTATGAATTGGGAAACCGCGCTGGAAGGCGCGGTTTTTTCTTTGCGAGCGGTTGCCCTACATCCGTTTGTCGGGATCTTCTCCCGGTAAACGCATGAAGGGGATATGTCGCAACGCTTCGGTTAATCTCCAAGTTTTGTGAGGCACGTCCCCTCCAAGCTGGCGCAGAGAGGATTAGGGTGAGGCGCATCCCACGATAACATGCCAAGCCCAGGACACTCCTGCGCGTAGATTGCCCAGCAAATGTCGTTCTTCGTATTGCTCTCGGCAGGGCGGAACGCTAATACCTTCGCGCATTCCAGTTGAGGAGCCCGCCCATGACAAATGCTTCCACGCAGACCTTCTTCAATCGCTCGCTTGCCGACACCGATCCGGATATCTTCGGCGCGATTGAAAAGGAGCTCGGCCGCCAGCGGCATGAGATCGAATTGATCGCATCGGAGAACATCGTTTCCCGCGCGGTGCTGGAAGCCCAGGGCTCCATCATGACGAACAAATATGCGGAAGGTTATCCGGGCAAGCGCTACTACGGCGGCTGCCAGTTCGTCGATATTGCTGAAGAACTGGCGATCGAACGCGCCAAGAAGCTCTTCGGCGTCAACTTCGCCAACGTCCAGCCGAATTCCGGCTCGCAGATGAACCAGGCGGTCTTCCTGGCGCTGCTGCAGCCGGGCGACACCTTTATGGGCCTCGACCTGAACTCGGGCGGTCACCTGACGCACGGTTCGCCGGTCAATATGTCCGGCAAGTGGTTCAACGTCGTGTCCTACGGCGTTCGCGAAGGCGACAACCTGCTCGACATGGACGAAGTCGCCCGCAAGGCCGAAGAGCACAAGCCGAAGCTGATCATCGCCGGCGGCACCGCTTACTCCCGTGTCTGGGACTGGAAGCGTTTCCGCGAGATTGCCGATTCCGTCGGCGCCTATCTCATGGTCGACATGGCTCATATCGCCGGCCTCGTTGCCGGCGGCCAGCATCCGTCGCCGTTCCCGCACTGCCACGTCGCAACGACCACGACCCACAAGTCGCTTCGCGGCCCGCGCGGCGGCGTCATCCTGACGAACGACGAGGATCTGGCGAAGAAGTTCAACTCGGCTGTTTTCCCGGGCCTCCAGGGTGGTCCGCTGATGCACATCATCGCCGCCAAGGCCGTCGCCTTCGGCGAAGCGCTGCAGCCGGAATTCAAGGACTACGCCGCGCAGATCGTCAAGAACGCTAAGGCGCTTGCCGAGACGCTGATGGCAGGCGGACTCGATGTCGTCTCCGGCGGTACCGACAACCACCTGATGCTCGTCGATCTTCGCAAGAAGAACGCGACCGGAAAGCGCGCCGAAGCAGCGCTCGGGCGCGCCTACATCACCTGCAACAAGAACGGCATTCCGTTCGATCCGGAAAAGCCCTTCGTCACCTCCGGCGTCCGTCTCGGCGCTCCGGCAGGCACGACGCGCGGCTTCAAGGAAGCGGAATTCAAGGAAATCGGCAACCTCATCGTTGAAGTTCTCGACGGCCTCAAGGTCGCCAATTCCGATGAAGGCAACGCTGCAGTCGAAGCAGCCGTTCGTGGCAAGGTGGTCGACCTTACCGACCGCTTCCCAATGTACGACTACATCGGCTAAGGATAGCGCATGCGCTGCCCATTCTGCGGATCGGAAGACACCCAGGTCAAGGATTCACGTCCGGCGGAGGACAATACGTCCATCCGCCGCAGACGGATCTGTCCCGATTGCGGCGGCCGCTTCACGACCTTCGAGCGCGTGCAACTGCGCGAGCTGATGGTCGTCAAGAAGACCGGCCGCAAGGTGCCTTTCGACCGCGATAAGCTGGTACGGTCCTTCGAGATCGCGCTGCGCAAGCGTCCGGTCGACCGTGACCGCATCGAAAGGGCTGTTTCCGGCATCGTCCGCCGCCTCGAAAGCTCCGGCGAAGTCGAAATCAGCTCCGAGGCCATCGGCCTTCAGGTGCTGGAAGCTCTCAAGAGTCTCGATGACGTTGGCTTTGTTCGGTACGCGTCGGTCTATCGGGATTTCTCGCATGCCGAGGATTTCGAAAAGGTCATCTCCGAAATCAACGCCAAGATCAGCCGCGACACTTTGGAGTCCTGAGCCTTGAGCGCCGGGCCGCATGACAAGCGTTTCATGGCCGAGGCAATCCGTCTTGGCCTTCTGCATCTCGGCCAGACCTCCACAAATCCTTCCGTCGGCTGCGTCATCGTCAAGGACGGCGAAATCGTCGGCCGCGGCACGACGGCGATCGGCGGGCGCCCGCATGCCGAGCCGCAGGCGCTCACCGAGGCAGGCGAACTGGCTCGCGGCGCCACCGCCTATGTGACGCTCGAACCCTGCTCTCATCACGGCAAGACGCCGCCCTGCGCCGACGCGCTGATTGCCTCTGGTGTCGCGCGCGTCGTCATCAGCGTGACCGATCCTGATCCTCGTGTCTCCGGCCGCGGCATCGCGCTTCTGCGCGAAGCCGGCATCGAGGTTGATACCGGCGTGCTGGAAGAGGAGGGCAGGCGCTCGCTCGCCGGCTATCTCACCCGGCAGACGAAGAACCGGCCCTATGTGACTCTGAAGCTTGCCGTTTCCGCCGACGGCATGATCGGCCGCAAAGGCGAGGGACAGATCGCCATCACCAGTCCTCTCGCCCGCGCACAGGTCCAGGCGCTCCGCGCTGAAACCGACGCCATCCTCGTCGGCATCGGCACGGCGATCGCCGACGACCCGGAACTGACGGTGCGCGTGCCGGGCCTGCAATCGCTGTCGCCGGTGCGTGTCGTGCTTGATCCGCGGCTTGATTTGCCGCTCGGCAGTAAACTTGTGCGTTCAGCACGAGAGGTGCCGACCATTGCCGTTGCAGGCGAGGCATCCCCCTTTATCCTGCCGGACATCTCTCCAACGAGGGGCGAGATAGATGGGGTGAACGCTCGCCCGCATTCTTCCGCCGGGACCGACGCCACCACTGATGAGGTGCCAGTAGAAGCAAGCTGCGGCAACCTGCCGATCCCTCCCCTGGTGGGGGAGATGCCCGGCAGGGCAGAGGGGGGTGAGGCTCGCGCCGAAGCCCTGCGGGCTGCAGGCGTTGAAATTCTCTATTGCCATCCTTACCATCCCGAAGTGCTGCTTCCGGCGCTCGCCTCACGCGGCATTTCCTCGCTCCTCGTCGAAGGCGGTGCGAAGACGGCGCGGCTTTTCCTCGACGCCGGTCTCGTCGATCGAATCCAGCTTTACCAGGGCCAGCTCATCATCGGCGAGGGCGGTATTGAATCGCCATTGACGAAGACCGATATGCCATCCGGTTTTGCCCATAGAGGCACATTCATGTTCGGCGACGACCGGCTGGACGAATACGAAAGAGAATTTTGATGTTCACCGGAATTGTCACCGATATCGGCATGATCGAATCCGTTTCTCCCATGAACGAGGGTGTGAAGCTCCGCGTCGTGAGCAATTACGACCCTAAGACAATCGATATGGGCGCGTCGATTTCCCATTCGGGCATCTGCCTGACGGTGACCGGCCTGCCGGACGAAGGCAGCAACGGGCGTTGGTTCGAGGTGGAGGCCTGGGAAGAGGCTCTGAGGCTCACGACGCTTGCAAGCTGGAAGGAAGGCACCCGCGTCAATCTCGAGCGTTCTCTGAAGATCGGCGACGAACTCGGCGGCCACATCGTCTCAGGGCATGTCGACGGCAAGGCAGAAATCCTGTCGGTGACTACGGAAGGCGATGCGACCCGCTTCCGTCTGCGCGCCCCGGAGCATCTTGCGAAGTTCGTGGCGCCCAAAGGCTCGATCGCGCTCGATGGCACGTCGCTGACGGTCAACGCCGTCGAAGGCACGGATTTCGATGTGCTTCTCATTCGCCATACTTTGGAAGTCACGACATGGGGCGAGCGAGAGGCCGGCGATTTCGTCAATTTCGAGGTCGATACGATGGCGCGCTATGCCGCTAGGCTGGCTGAATTCCCTGCCGCGAAAGCAGAATGATTTCGCCGTGATAATCGGTACGTGCCACCTCGCGGAAGCCGAGCTTTTCCGCGACGCGTAGCGAAGCTGCGTTTTCCGGGCTGACGATGCAGGTCATCTCCTTGCCGGGGAAATGACAGTCAGCCCATGCGATCAGCGCCGTGAGCGCTTCTGTCGCATAGCCCCTTCCGTGTGCGGAAGGCAGCAACACCCATCCGGTTTCCAGTGTTTCCTCGATGGGTGGAGACATCTCACGTCGGGCTTCGTGGAAGCCTGCTTCGCCGATTAGCCGCCCGCTTTGCTTTTCCTCGATGATCAGAAAGCCGAAACCCATATGATGCCACATGCCGCTCGCCCTTATGAGGCGGGACCATGTCTGCTCGCGTGTCGATGGCACGCCGCTGATATAGCGAACGACGTCCGCATCTGCCCATAAATGTATGTAGGCATCGAAATCGTCGAGCCGGTGCGGCCGCAGAATCAACCGTTTCGTTTCGATGGTCGGAACATTGATCATCTTGGATATCGTTTCTGTGAACACCTGTCTCACGCGCCTGCTTCGCCGTCCCAGTAGTCGAGATCGTTCTCCGCGCGCCCGATGAAGCGGAAGCGCCCGACGTCATGATTTGTCTTGGCGAGGAATTTTTGGGAATCCGGGTATTCGACGATCTCCGTCTTCGCCATCGTGGAGATGCCGAGATAGATCAGCGTCGTGCTGCCGGTATTGAGGATCTGGTGTGCCGTTTCCTTCCCGCCGGCAGGTGCGCCGAGCGTGTCGCCTTTCCTGATGGGGTAACGTTCGCTTCCAAAACGGTATTCGCCTGTCCCTTCGATTACGAAGAACAGCTCATCCTCGACATGGTGATTGTGGAACGGACAGCTCGATTTGCCGGGCGGCACCTCGTTGTAGCTGATCCCGAGATTGGAAAGGCCAAGCAGGCGGCCGAAGGATGTGTCGGCGCCCTCGTAGAGCGCGCCCTGTTGCCACCGCTCCAGTGTCAGGTCGGCAATATTGAGAACCGGTTTGATGTCCCGTGGCATGTCTTTTCCCCTTTTGCAGGGACGAACAGACCATCAATTCGGGATGGTTTTCAATAGGCGTCAGTAGAATTGTCGGGGGGGGCGGCGCAGCGATCTGCGCCGCCCTGCGCCGATCAGTCGGTATAGAAGGTAATGCTGCCATCGGCCGCCTGTTCGGCATTGATGACGTTGCGGACATTGATTCCGTCATTGCCGAGCTTGCGCGTCAGCATCTTGTTGGCGTCGATCGATGCCTGAATCTGGCGCACTTCCTGGGCCGAGCGTGGCGGAGCGGAGCGCGGACCATATGCTTCGGGGCTTGCGTCGTGCCAGTTGTAGAAATGCTTTACGTTGAAGTCGTTACCCCGGAAATTGCGGAGCGTCTGTTCGATGCCCGATGGGCTGTTCATGCCAAAGCTTTCCGCACGGCTGACGCCGGCAAGCGCGAGGGAGGAGAACGCGGAAACGATGGCGATTGTGGCAACGCGGTTCATGATGGTATCCTTTCATCTGCTATGACGGTCGGCTGTCGTGCAGGGGATCGTCAGCGTTACGCTTGTTGAGTTGGGTCGGCCGCAGCGTGGAATCAAGAGCTAAACACCTGAAATAACATTACAAATTGTTCATAACGATTGCCTTCGATTTGCCGTTTTCAAGGTGCTTGCGAGGGTGCATGGCAAACGGCCGGCGTATATTTCCGCTATCCTCTTGCAGAGATTTCCGGCCATGATCCGAATTTGCTTGCCATTCATCGAAAGGCATGTTTTGACCGCGGCCTGCCAAATGGCAAAGTCCTCAGAAACCGAAGGTGATGCATGGCGCGAGATAACGCTCCCCATATTTTGATCGTCGAAGCCCGCTTCTACGACGACATGGCCGACGCTCTTCTGGAAGGGGCAACCTTTGCGCTCAAGGAAGCCGGCGCGAGCTACGATGTCGTCACCGTTGCAGGAGCTCTGGAGATTCCGCCGGCGATTGCCATGGCGCTTGACGGCGCCGACAATGGCGGCACGCAATATGACGGCTATGTCGCTCTCGGCATGGTCATCCGCGGCGAGACCTACCACTTCGACATCGTGTCGAACGAATCCTCCCGCGCATTGATGGATCTCGCCGTCAGCGAATCCCTTGCCATCGGCAACGGCATCCTGACGGTCGAAAACGATGAGCAGGCTTGGGCACGCGCCCGCCGCTCGGACAAAGACAAGGGCGGCTTTGCCGCTCGCGCAGCTCTCACGATGATCGAGCTGAAGAAGAAACTGGGTGCATACGAATGACTAGTGAAAATCCGGAGCGTCAGGTAAAGGCGGCAAACCAGCGCGGCGCTGCGCGTCTGGCTGCTGTTCAGGCGCTCTACCAGATGGATATCGGCGGCACCGGTGTTCTGGAAATCGTCGCCGAATATGAGGCTCACCGCCTCGGTCAAGAAATCGACGGCGAGACCTATCTCAAGGCCGATGCCGCGTGGTTCCGTTCCATCGTTTCCGGCGTGGTGCGCGAGCAGCTTCGTCTGGATCCTTTGATCGCCTCTGCCCTGCAGGACGACTGGGCGTTGTCGCGCCTCGACAGCACCGTGCGCGCGATCCTGCGCGCCGGCGTTTTCGAACTTCTCGACCGCAAAGACGTGCCGGTGGCCGTGATCGTTACGGAATATGTCGAGATCGCCCAGGCTTTCTTCGAGGATGACGAGCCGAAGCTCGTCAATGCCGTGCTCGACCGCATCGCCAAACAGCTGCGCGGCGAAACGAAGAAGTAAGCCTTCCGTCCACTATCGGACCATTTCGCGCTTTACGCTGCACTGCAAGGGTTTTCGTCCCTTGCGGTCTTGACGTCGTGTTTCCCACCCCGCAATCTCCGCACGCAAAGCTAGAGCGTTTCTGTGGAGAGAAGACGATTCGGCTGCGTTCGTGGCCGGAGGGAGGAGTGCTCCGGCACTTTTGGAGGAAAGAGCGAAATGATAATTCTTTTATGCGTAATTGCATGCGGTCTGCTCTCGGTGGTTTATGCCATCTGGGCAACCCGCTCGGTGCTGGCGGCCGATCAGGGAAACAGCCGCATGCAGGAAATCGCGGGGTATATCCGTGAAGGCGCGCAGGCCTATCTCATGCGCCAGTACAAGACGATTGCGATCGTCGGCATCGTTGTTTTCATCGCAGCCTGGCTGCTTCTCTCCGGCATGGCCGCCATCGGCTTTCTGATCGGCGCCGTGCTTTCCGGTGCCGCCGGCTTTATCGGCATGCACGTCTCCGTTCGCGCCAACGTCCGCACGGCGCAGGCCGCATCGCACAGCCTCTCGGCCGGCCTCGATATCGCCTTCAAATCCGGTGCCATCACCGGCATGCTCGTCGCCGGTTTGGCACTGCTCGGCGTATCCATCTATTATTTCATCCTGACCGGCCTGCTCGGCCATGAAAGCGGTTCGCGCGAAGTCATCGATGCGCTTGTCGCGCTCGGCTTCGGTGCCTCGCTGATCTCGATCTTCGCTCGTCTGGGCGGCGGCATCTTCACCAAGGGTGCCGATGTCGGCGGGGATCTCGTCGGCAAGGTCGAGGCAGGCATTCCGGAAGACGACCCGCGCAACCCGGCGACGATCGCAGATAATGTCGGCGACAACGTCGGCGACTGCGCCGGCATGGCCGCCGACCTTTTCGAGACCTATGCCGTTTCCGTTGTCGCAACCATGGTTCTTGCCTCAATCTTCTTTGCCGGGGCACCGATCCTGCAGTCGGCGATGGTCTATCCGCTGGCAATCTGCGGCGCCTGCATCCTCACCTCGATCGTCGGTACCTTTTTCGTCAAGCTTGGAACCAACGGCTCGATCATGGGCGCACTCTATAAGGGCCTTATCGTCACCGGCCTCCTGTCGATCGTCGGCCTAGGCGCTGCAACATCGTTGACGGTGGGCTGGGGGTCGCTCGGACAGGCCGGCGGTGTGGATGTTACCGGTACCAATCTCTTCTTCTGCGGCCTCGTCGGCCTCTTGGTAACGGCGCTCATTGTCGTCATCACCGAATATTATACCGGCACCAACAAACGCCCGGTCAATTCGATCGCCCAGGCATCCGTGACCGGCCACGGCACCAACGTCATCCAGGGCCTTGCGGTCTCGCTGGAATCGACGGCGCTGCCTGCGATCGTCATCGTCGCCGGTATTATCGGCACCTACCAGCTCGCCGGCCTCTTCGGCACCGGCATCGCCGTCACCGCCATGCTCGGCCTTGCCGGTATGATCGTTGCGCTCGATGCCTTCGGTCCCGTGACCGACAACGCCGGCGGCATTGCCGAAATGTCCCATCTGCCGCCGGAAGTCCGCAAGTCGACGGACGCGCTCGACGCCGTCGGCAATACGACGAAAGCCGTGACAAAAGGCTACGCGATCGGCTCTGCCGGACTCGGCGCGCTGGTGCTTTTTGCGGCCTATTCCTATGACCTCAAATACTTTGCGGCAAATGGCGACAAGTTTCCCTACTTCGCAGGCATAGGGGAGATTTCATTCGATCTCTCCAACCCCTACGTGGTGGCCGGATTGATCTTCGGTGGGCTCATTCCCTACCTCTTCGGCGGTATCGCCATGACGGCCGTCGGCCGCGCCGCCGGCGCAATCGTCGAGGAAGTGCGCCGTCAGTTCAAGGAAAAGCCGGGCATCATGCAGGGCACGGAAAAGCCGGACTACGGCAAGGCCGTCGACCTTCTGACCAAGGCCGCAATCCGCGAGATGATCATCCCCTCGCTATTGCCGGTCCTGGCTCCGATCGTCGTTTATTTCGGTGTTCTGCTGGCCTCCGGCTCCAAGGCCTCGGCCTTCGCCGCACTCGGCGCATCGCTCCTCGGCGTCATTATCAACGGCCTGTTCGTCGCCATCTCGATGACGTCGGGCGGCGGTGCATGGGACAACGCGAAGAAGTCCTTCGAGGACGGCTTCGTCGACAAGGACGGCGTCCGCCACATGAAGGGCTCGGACGCACACAAGGCCTCCGTCACCGGCGATACGGTCGGCGATCCTTACAAGGACACCGCAGGTCCAGCCGTCAATCCGGCGATCAAGATCACCAATATCGTCGCCTTGCTCCTCTTGGCGGTCTTGGCCTGATCGAAGAAGAAACCCGCCGGAGCGATCCGGCGGGATTCTTTGTTGGGTCGGATATTTATCGGATACTTGCAGGATTCTGCGGATTGCCTGAAGGCGTTCCGAACAGGCTCTTTGCTGCACCGCCCGCGCCGCCTGCCAGAACCTGCTGCAGGAAGGTCAGTTCGCGGCCGCCGGTCGGGGTCACGCGCGAAATCGTATCGAAGACCCTGCCGTCCTGGAGCGTGTAATTCGCGCGGCGCGTGACGACGCCGTCCTTATCGAAGTAGATCGCAAGCACGCTCTGGTCGACGACCTTCAGTTTCTGGAAGGCGACGGAACGCGTGCGCTTCTGCGAGATGTAATAGAAGACCTCGGTGTCGAACGTTGCCGTCGTCGAAGGCGTGCCGAGCGACAGAAGCACCTGTTCGCGGCTCGAGCCTTCCGGAACGAGATTGAGGGATTGCTCGTCGACGATATAGCCGCCGTTAAGCACTGTTCCCGTTTGGCAACCTGTGAGGCCTGCTGAGGCAATCATGATGGCGATGGCTGCGCTGCTGAAGAATCTTATGTCAGACTTGAAATACCGTTTCTTCAACGACATCTACTCCCTTGAGGTCTCGATAGGCAGCTTTCCGGCCCTGCAATCACCGCTGATGCAAAACCTTTGTGGCCTTTCCGGGGTCGAATACTCCCAATTCCCCGAGATCGAGCCGACAAGGGCGCTGTCCCGAAAGTGGCCACCTTCGGCATTGCAATTCGCGCCTGCTTCGGTAAACCAGCTTTCGAAATCATGCAACACGGCCCACGCAACTCCGCGTGAAGAACGAGGCTTTTCCGGAAGAAACAATGATCTTCGGGCTCTTTCGCAAGAAAAACAACAATCAGGCGATCGTCGAACGGCAGTATTCGGTACTGACTGCCGCAGCCCGTATGCCGGAATTCTACGAGACCATGCATGTTCCGGACACCGTGATGGGCCGTTTCGAGATGCTGTCGCTGGTGATGATCCTCTTCTTCCGCCGCACACGCTCCTGCGAAACCAGCGGACAGGAGATTGCCCAGGAGATCGTCGATGCCTTCTTTGAGGATATCGACCATTCGATCCGCGAACTCGGCATCAGCGACAACGGGGTGCCGAAACGCATGAAGAAGCTTGCCGGCATGTTCTACGGACGTCTCGAGTCCTATTCGGCGGCAATCGATAGCGGCGACCGCGCGGCCCTTGCCGCAGCCCTTAACCGCAATATCCATCCGCAAGCCGCCGACGCTTACGACATGACGGCGCTTGCCAACTGGATGTTTGACGCCGAAGCCGATCTGTCGGCCCAGTCCGAGGAGCGGATCGCCACCGGCTCGGCGACGCTGCCACAGGCAGCGTAAGGAGGACGCCATGAAACATCGCAACGACGACATTGCATTTTCTTACCTCGTCAAGGTCGGCCATATCTCCGCAAACCCTGTCGAAGTGCACCTCAAAGCAGACGAGAAGGAGCGGAAAGCGCTTGCCGAACGCTGGGATGTACTGTCCGTCGACGATCTGCGCGCGGACCTGCAGATCAATCGCTGGAAGAAGGATGGCGTCCGCGTGAAGGGCAGGGTGCAGGCAAAGATCGTTCAGGCCTGCGTGGTGACGCTCGACCCGGTACCTGCCGATATCGACGAGCAGTTCGAGCAGATCTACGTGCCCGAGAATTCGAAACTCGCGCGGCACCCGGCCAATGATGCCGGCGAAATGGTTCTCGATCCCGACGGGCCGGACCTGCCTGAAACCTTCTTTGGCGACACGATCGACGCGGGAGAAGTGGTGATGGAATTCGCCGCGCTGGCGATCGATCCCTATCCCCGCAAGAAGGGTGTCGAGTTCTCCGGCCATATCGAAGATACGGGGGAAAACGATAAGAAGCCTTCTGCCTTTGCGGTACTCAAGGATTGGCAGAAGGACTGAACACCCGTGGGGTATTTGACACAATTCAGTTGTAAGCGATAGGAAAACCGGTATTTTGGCCGAAATTTTCGCTCCCCTCAGGCGAAAGAAAAGGATCAGGGACGCGTGATCAGAATATCTCTCGACCTCATGGGTGGCGACTTTGGTCCCCAGGTTGTCATCCCCGGTGCCGCGAAAGCATTGGAAAGGCATCCGGATATCTCCTTCGTCTTTTTTGGACTGAAAGAGCAGTGCGATCCGGTTCTCGCCAAGTTTCCGAAGGTGAGGGAAAAGTCCGTCTTCCACGATTGCGAACTTGCCGTTCGCATGGACGAGAAGCCCAGTCAGGCGCTGCGCCGCGGCCGATATATTTCCACCATGTGGCGCTCGATCGAGGCCGTGAAGACGGGCGACGCTGATGTCGCCGTTTCCGCGGGCAACACCGGCGCTCTGATGGCCATGGCAAAGTTCTGTCTGCGCACGATGGCCAATATCGAGCGCCCGGCGATTGCGGCCATTTGGCCGACGCTGCGGGGCGAGAGCATCGTTCTCGATGTTGGCGCGACGATCGGCGCTGATTCTCAGCAGCTGATGGACTTCGCCCTGATGGGCGGCGCCATGGCGCGCGCCCTCTTCGAACTCGAACGGCCGACGATCGGCCTGCTGAACGTCGGCGTCGAAGAGATGAAAGGCCAGGAAGAAGTCAAGGAAGCAGGCCGGCTGCTTCGCGAGGCCAATATCGATTCGCTCGAATATTCCGGTTTCGTCGAAGGCGACGACATCGGGAAAGGCACCGTCGATGTCGTCGTGACCGAAGGCTTTTCGGGCAATATCGCCTTGAAGGCGGCAGAAGGTACGGCAAAACAGATCGCCGCATACCTGCGTGCCGCGATGTCCCGCACGCTGCTTGCCAGGATCGGCTATCTCTTTGCCAAGAGCGCCTTCGACATGCTTCGCGAAAAGATGGACCCGAGCAAGGTCAATGGCGGCGTATTCCTTGGTCTCAACGGCATCGTCATCAAGAGCCATGGCGGTGCCAATGCAGACGGCATCGCTGCTGCCATCGAGGTCGGCTATGATATGGCCAAGAATGGCCTCAATCAGAAAATAGAAAACGATCTCAAGAAATATCATGCCAAGCGGTTACCCCCGATGGGGCCGGAAGCCGCATGAGCAACGAGGTTTAACCAGAATGATCCGTTCAGTGGTTCGCGGGTTCGGAGCCGCACTTCCGAAACGCGTAATGACCAATCGCGAGATGGAAGATGTCGTCGATACGTCTGACGAGTGGATCGTCCAACGCACCGGCATCCGCCAGCGACATATCGCAAGCGATGACGAGACCACGTCTTCGCTCGGCGAGCGGGCCGCGCGTGCGGCGCTCGACAAGGCAGGGATGACGCCTGCCGATATCGATCTCATCATCTGCGCCACCTCGACGCCGGACAACACTTTCCCGGCGACGGCGGTCAATATCCAGAACCGTCTCGGCATGCACCACGGCTTCGCCTTCGACGTTCAGGCGGTCTGCACCGGCTTCGTCTATGCCGTGACGACGGCCGACGCCTATATCCGTGGCGGCCTCGCCAGGCGTGCCCTCGTGATCGGTGCGGAAACCTTCTCGCGCATCCTCGACTGGAACGACCGCACCACCTGCGTGCTTTTCGGCGACGGCGCCGGCGCGATCGTGATCGAGGCTGCCGAAGGTGAGGGTACGACAGCCGATCGCGGCATCCTGACGGCGCATCTTCGCTCCGATGGCTCGCACAAGGAGAAACTCTTCGTCGATGGCGGCCCGTCCACCACCGGCACCGTCGGCAAGCTGCGCATGGAAGGCCGCGAGGTCTTCAAATATGCCGTCGGCATGATCACCGACGTGATCCAGGCCGCCTTCGATTCGACGGGTACGACCGCCGAAGATCTCGACTGGCTTGTGCCGCACCAGGCGAACCGCCGCATCATCGACGGCTCCGCCAAGAAGCTGCATATTGCCCCCGAGAAAGTCGTCATCACTGTCGACCTGCACGGCAACACCTCAGCCGCCTCGATCCCGCTCGCACTTGCCACTGCAGCAGGCGATGGCCGCATCAAGAAAGGCGATCTGGTGATGCTGGAGGCGATGGGCGGCGGCTTCACCTGGGGTGCTTTGCTGCTGCGCTGGTGACGGCGAAGAATCGCAAAAAACTGGCGACGAACAAGAGCTTGACCGTAAGGCGCAAGACAAATAGTCTTTGCTCGCTTTTAAAAAATATTTTGTAGAATTGGCGGGGAGACCATGACCGGAAAGACAGTGACGCGAGCAGACCTGGCGGAATCGGTTTTCCGGAAGGTCGGTCTCTCCAGGACCGAATCCGCCGAACTCGTCGAGACCGTGCTCGACGAAATCTGCAACGCCATCGTCCGTGGCGAAACCGTCAAGCTTTCCTCCTTCGCCACCTTCCAGGTCCGCGATAAGAACGAGCGCATCGGCCGCAACCCCAAGACGGGCGAAGAAGTGCCGATCTCGCCCCGCCGGGTGATGACCTTCAAGGCTTCGAACGTCCTGAAGACCCGTATTCTCAAGGCGCACACCCTGCGCAAGGTCAAGCAGAAGCCCGCAAATCCGGCCATGTAAGGGTGCAATGGGATAAGTTGAATATCTGTCCCTGAATGCTGCCTCCTGATCATTTTTCTCCAACCGCGCTTCCGGCTTGTGGGCTATGCGAAGACATGACTTGAATTCAACGCCGCAAACCGTTGAAATATGATGAGTCGCGGTTTGGACCGCCCCGGTGATCGCGTAGGGAGTACGACCTTGGACAAGAGCCCCGATGCCTTCCGAACAATCAGTGAAGTCGCTGACGACCTCGATCTGCCGCAACACGTTCTGCGTTTCTGGGAAACGCGCTTTCCGCAGATAAAGCCAATGAAGAGGGGCGGCGGGCGCCGCTATTACCGGCCGGAAGACGTGGATCTGCTGAAGGGCATCCGCCATCTCCTTTACGACCATGGCTATACGATCAAGGGCGTTCAGAAGCTCCTGAAGACAAACGGCAACAAGTTCGTCGTCGCTGTCGCGCAAGGCGATCTCGCCAGCGTCGAGGCGCTTGCGGCGGGCGGCAGGGACAGCGCTCCGGGTGAACCGCGCGTCGGCATTGCGGAGGAAGATCAGCTGGTCGGCCGCGCAAAGCCGCCGATTACCCGCCGCTTCTTCAATTTCGTCGCCGGCGACGACGATCAGTCTGAAGTCTCGATCGGCAAGTCGAGCGTCAGCAAGGAGGACAGGGCGCTTCTGCAGGAGGCGCTCTACGATCTTCTGGAATGCAAGCGCCTTCTCGATCAGGTGCGCTAAAAATCCTTGCGCCCTGGGAATGCGGTCCGTGAGCAGGTACTGGACGGTGATCACCAGATCGGCCTGACGTCGGCCAATTCCCAGGCGGCATCGTCGACGTCGATTGCCTCTCCCGTGGAAAATGTCGCCGGAAGCAGCGTCTTTCCGACGGGAGGGCAGGCGAATCCGGCGCTACCAGCGGTCGTGCTCGCCATGCGGCTGGCGGAACAGCTGCCGCGTCATGCGCCGGGAAGTCTATTCATCGCCGGCTCTGGATCAAACATTGAGAAGGCTTCCTGAGGATGGAAAGCCTGTGCTGTCTGCTGCTCTGGGAGGGACATGGGCGCGAAGCTGTGAGCTTCGCGCCTGATCTGGTCATTCGAGGATTTGAATGACGCGGTGCGTCTGAGGTTCGACGATCACTCTGCGATTGTTGACGACGGTATAAGCATAACCGTCCATATCCGGGACCTCGTGGATTTCGACGGTCTCCGGAAGCATCGTTCCGACGACGACATCGCCCTCATAGACGACAGAAGGTACCTGCTGCTCCATCACATAGGTGCGAACTTCGCCCGGCAAGACGATGGCGCCGGTGGGTGCAGGGTCGACGATTACCGTACTCTGTGCGAAGGCGGCAGAGCAGACCGTCAGTGTTACGGCGGCCGTAGCCAGCATGGTCTTGCGCATAGGACAAATCTCCTTTTCCTACCCAGCCTTGATGAAAAAACGCCCCCATGGGTCCGTTGTTCCGGAAAAGGTCACAGCCGCCTGCTGCTTCGGCGCTGACGTGGCACCGATCTTGGCAAAGCCGCCGGCATCTGTTTAGAGAGGATCGCACGAAAGGACTCGTGCTGAGAACCGCCAGAAAAACGGGAGAGACAATCCTGATCTCCGTCCGCCTTTCTGCTTACTAAGCCCCATTTCACAAGGAATTCCCCTGTGTCCTCTTTCAATGTACCCGGCAAAGCCTACGATGCATTCCTCTTCGACATGGACGGCACGCTGCTTAACTCCATAGCGGTCGTCGAGCGCATCTGGGGCGATTGGGCAAAGGATCACGGCCTCGAGCCGGAAGTGTTCCTGAAGACGATACACGGCGTCCGTGCCAGCGACACCATCCGTCAACTGGCACTTCCCGGTGTGGATCCGGTGCTTGAAGCGAAAAAACTCCTGATCGAGGAAATGGAAGACGTCGACGGTATCGTGCAGATCCCCGGCGCAATCCGCTTTCTGAACGGCATTTCCGCCGACAGATGGGCGATCGTCACCTCCGCCCCATTTGAACTCGCCAAGCGACGCATGGCCGCCGCCGGCATCCCGATGCCGAAGGTCATCGTCACCGGCGAGGAAGTCCAGGCAGGCAAGCCCAGCCCGGAATGCTACCTGCTCGGCGCCAGCCGCCTGGGTGTCGATCCGAAACGCTGCTTGGTCTTCGAAGACGCGGTTGCGGGCATACTTGCAGGAGAAGGTGCAGGAGCCGATGTCACCGTCATTACCGCGACACATGCCACGCCCTTCGAAACACCGCATTTCTCGATTGCGGACTACGAGGCATGGACCGTGAAGAAAATCGGCGGCATCGGAATCGGAATCGTCGGAGCCTAAGTGGCACATCGGCTTTTTGCGCGGAGTACGGCTTTTTCCGCTTGCATTGGGCGACACGAAAAACTAAACGAAACAAGCTGTTTCGGCAGGTCGAGGCGTAGCGCAACCAGGTAGCGCACTTGACTGGATCAAGGGGCGCTGGTTCGATATAAGGATCAGCGAAATTGTTGAGGCCTACCGAATGACGCATATGACGGAATGTAGCGCAGTCTGGTAGCGCACTTGACTGGGGGTCAAGGGGTCGTCGGTTCAAATCCGGCCATTCCGAGATTTTTACTCGTTAATTCAACGAGTTATCTTTGGGCATCCGAAAGGCGGCTGGTGGGGCAAGCGTCCGACTGGCCGCTATTTCTATCTGGAACAGTTACTTCGAGAGCTCGTCATGGAGCGGAGCCGGAAGAAACCGGCCGCTCGCGAAAGCGTGATGAGCTGTTATCATGAACCGCCGTTTTTCCCGGAACAAGCCCGTCTTCTTAGGGTTAGCCTGCCGTCACCCACGCAACACTGGAGGACGTTATGCGTATGAAACTTTTAGCAGCATCCATTCTGGCCCTCGGCATGGCAACATCGGCTTCCTATGCCCAGAGCCAAGGCGCTCCGGCCAGCTCAACGAATTCGCCCCCATCGGTGCAGGAAGGGGAAGACTATCCTTTCGGCAACAATAGCAATGCGCCTGCTGCGGTTGATCCCAATGTAACCGGCAGCACGACCATGACACGGGGAGGCTCCATGGAAAGCAATTGCTCTGCGTACGACAAGGCGCGGACCTCTCCTGGCCGCGGCGACGACCAGACCGCCATGGCAGAACTATGCGGTAACAAGTAACCGATGTGCTTCCAAGGAAAGGCCGGTGTCGCACCGGCCTTTCCTTTTGCTTGTGTCCACTCAATCAGCGCTGTCGACCACATCACGCCGTCTTACGAGCTTGAGGCTTCTGTCCGGTTGAATGATGTAGGTTTCCTCCACCCATCGGCCGGTCGGGTCGATAAATTGATGGGGCAGAACAGAGCCGGGCGGCGATTTGCTAAGCCGCACCGGTGGCTGGCCTCCATATGTGATGCTTCCGCGTATCGGCTCAATTCCTTCGGAGCTGCTGGTGCAGCCGGATAACACCAGTGCAGCTATCAAAATCGTCGGTCGAATTCCCATTACTGTTGGCCTTCAAATGTTTTGCCGTGTAACGGAGGAACGTTCCGTGTCGCGCGCCTCTGGCGCACGAAGTAAATGGTGCTCTGTTTTATGCAGGAAAGCGTAAGCTCGACTGGCATGCAAAAAAAGCACGCAGAACCCCAGTCAGGGGGCCGGCACAAGCGCAGGCGCGCCGGAAACCCAGCCTGCGACCCCGAGACATTTGTTCCAGTTGCCAAGCCGGAAATCGGCGCGCATATTATCTATATCGTCGGCCATGGATGGGCGGCTGGCGAATGATGCAGTTGTGCTTTCGCCCTCATGTGAAGTGCGGCTCGATGCTCGATACACCTTTTCATCCCCGTGATCTGCCGCTCTTTTCGGAAGACCTAGATGTGATTTCCGGAGTGTTGGATGTCGTTTGCAAGGCGAGGGGACTAAGCCGCAACACGCCCGAAGCCGAGCACCTCGGCGCGCTGATCATCCAGCTCTATCGCCAGGGTGCCAAGGACAGCACGAAACTCGCCGCCCTTGCGAAGGCCTATCTCTAGCCCTCACTTTTCCTCGACGGAAATGCCGTTCTGGCCGATGCGAAGTTCGATGCCATCGGGCTTGCGTTCCTCATTGAAAATATAGGCGCCAAGGCCGACAATGACGACGACCAAGGCGCCGACGACGAAATAGAGAACATTGTTGCGGTTCAAGATGTTTTCCCCAACGTTTTGATATCGAAGGAAAAACGCGTGAACATCCCTTTGGTTCCTTGTGCGGGCCACACTCAGTCGTCGTTGGTGGCGTTGAGGTTTTCGGGGCGGATGCCGTCGTCGCTTGACGTGCGCGCCCGCAGACGCACACCGGGGCCGCCCTCGTCCTGATTGCCGCTTGCGATAAAGATCACGCCGGCTGCTTCCAGCGCGTGCTTGGCGGCAAGGAATGCGCCGGGCTCGCCCATTCCGTCGCCGTCTTCGAGTGCCTCTATAGCTTCCGGCGTCAGGCCGGACGCAGCGGCAAGCTCATCGATGCTCATCCCGGTCATGGCGCGCGCGCCGCGTATCTGCATTCCTGTGATCATGCTTGGAAGTTTAGCGCGAATGCCGCCGTTCTCAAGTACTCAGGCCGCGCTATGGCCGGGGAAACTCTGCCGGTGGCGATGTTCGAGCGCGGCGCACCCCCAGACGATGCCGAAGAGAAGATAGACATGCCGCCAATGGTCGATGTCGATCACGTTGCCGATGACCGCGTGGCCGATGATGCAGATCCAGGCGATCATCAGATAAGGCTGCCAGGGCCGATCCCTGAGGAGGTTCTTGAGGCCGAGGTAAAGCGTCCACACGAGGAGCGACACGTAGGAGACGAAGCCGAGCCAGCCATAGGTCGTCAGCGTCTTCAGCCAGATATTGTGCTCGTCTTCCGGAAAGATGGTGCCGAACACCATCGGGCCGAGACCGAGCGGCCTTTCCATCATCATCTGAAAGCCGATGCGGTGGCGGTCGAAACGGCCGAGATATTCGCCGTCATATTCCTGGACGAGCTGTGCGCGGGTGCTGAACAAATCGCTGACCTGCGGGAATTGAAGCGCGATCAGAAGGGCTGCGACCATCAAAACGATCGCCAGAAGCGAGAGGATGAGGATGCGCAGCCGGAAAGCGCCGCTTCGCTCCTTCAGGAGCATCAGGAAGATGAGCAGCACCACACCGAGCAGGAAGAGGCCCCAGGCGGCGCGCGAGAAGGACAGGAATACGCCGAGCGCAACGATCAGCAGCGCGGCGGCGCGCAACGGCGAGGTCTTCAGGTCGCGCGTCAATATGCCGTGGATGAGATAGAGGGACGGTACGACGAGGAACGGTCCGAAGACGTTCGGATCCTGGAATGCGCCCTTCGCGCGGTCGTAGAGCGTGAAGACCTCGGCGCCGGGAAAGGCATGGAAATATCCAAGTATACCGAGCAACGAGGTGATGACGGCTGCAAAGACCCAGGCATTGAAGATCAGCGGCAGCCGCTTGGCGCTGTCTTCGATGATGGCCGCATAGAAGACCGAGGTCAGGGCAAGGAAGGTCGAGACCGCGACATACATCGGCCCGCCGGTCATGTCCTTCATTTGCGTCAGTGAAAGCATGCCGCCGACATTGAAGGTCAGGAGCAGGGTCAGAAGCATCGCGGTGAAGCGCGAGATTCGGAGGCCGAGGATGAACCAGATGCCGACGAGCCCCGCCATCCACAGTTCGTAAGGCGCAGGCTCATTGATGACGAAGCCAGCGAGGAAGACGCCGAAGGCAACCATCGCCGAGCCGATGAAGCGCAGTGCGGCGCGCTGCGGTTGGGCGACGTGGGAATATGCCGCCTCGATCGCGCTCAATAGGCGTTTTCCGTGTTGAGCAACCGCACCGGCGTCAGGAACAGTATCTTGAGATCGAACCAGAGCGACCAGTTCTCGATATAGTAGAGGTCGTAGGCGGTGCGGAACTTGATCTTGTCGTCATTGTCGATCTCGCCGCGCCAGCCGTTGATCTGCGCCCAGCCGGTCACGCCGGGCTTCACGCGGTGACGGGCGAAATAGCCTTCCACGATGTCGCCCCAGGCGCGATCTTTGGTCTGCGCCAGGACTGCATGCGGCCGGGGGCCGACGAGCGAGAGATCGCCTTTCAGCACATTGAACAGTTGCGGCAATTCATCGATCGAGGACTTGCGGATGAAGCGGCCGACCGGCGTCACGCGCGGATCGCCCTTGGTCACTACGACCTTGGCGTTGTGATCGCTCATGTTGGTGTACATCGAACGGAACTTGAAGACGTTGATGACCTCATTGTTGAAGCCGTGCCGCTTCTGCATGAAGAAGACTGGACCCTTGGACGTCAGCTTGATTGCAATGGCCGTCAGGATCATCACCGGCCAGAGCAAAGCAAGCGCAAGCGATGCGAAGAAGATGTCGAAGCCGCGTTTGGCGACAGAGTCCCAATCGCGGATCGGCTTCTTGAAAATGTCGAGCATCGGCACGGAGCCGATATGCGAATAGGCACGCGGCCGGAACCGCAGGCGGTTGGCATGTGCCGCAAGGCGGATATCGACCGGCAGGATCCAAAGTTTTTTGAGAAGCTGCAGGATGCGCGCCTCGGCGCTGAGCGGCAGCGCGATAATCAGCATGTCGATCCGGGTCAGCCGTACGAATTCGACCAGTTCGGCAACGGTGCCGAGCTTCGGATAGCCGGCGACCATGACCGGCGAGCGCTTCTCGCCCCGGTCGTCGAAGATGCCGCATATGCGGATGTCGTTGTCTGCCTGCTGCTCGAGAACGCGGATCAGATCCTTGGCAGGTTCGCCGCCGCCGACGATCACGGCGCGGCGCTCCATGACGCCGTTGCGCGCCCAGTTGCGGATGCCGTAGGCGACCAGGAAGCGTGAGCCGAGCAGGAAGATTGAGGCAAGCGAGAACCAGGCGACATGCAGGTTTATCTCTGCCCATGCGAGATCGCGGAAGAGCGAAAAGATCACTTCCGTTACGGCAAAGGCAGCCGCCCAGGCGCCGAAGATGCGCGGCAGCAGGCGAATGCGGGCCCGCAGCGCCGGAATGGAATAGGTATCCGAAAGCTGCAGCGCCATGACGCCCAACGCCGCCGCGGCGGCTGCTATGCCCGCCCGCGCGCCAAGGCTTTCGCTGCCGTCTCCAGGCCAGATCAGGAAGGCGAGCAGCCCGATTGCGAATTGCGAGACGAATTCGAAGAGGCGCAGCTGGCCGATGACCATCGACGGGGAACGCGTTCCCTCGCGGAACTGTTCGGCAATCTGCCGGGCATAGGCGTTGATCTCTCCCGGGGTTTCCTTCCCGCCACCGTCTGCGCTGGCAGCGGAAACCCGCTTGCGCAGGGCTTCCACGTCGAACTGATCGCTCTTTTCTGCTTTGTTCATAAGGCTTCAGCCGCTCGTTGTTTCAAACGGCATTAGCAGAAAGGCCCTAAGAAAGATTTACGGATGCCTCATAGGTTTCGGAGGCTGAAGACCCCTCCGCGAGCGCGTGGTACAGTTTCAGGACATCTCTTGCCATTACGGAAGAGGAAAAAACGGACTTCACCGAGTCGATCGAAGGCATCACGGCATTATGCCAGCCGGGTGTCGTCAGCGCGTCGGCCATGACGCGGGCTAGGTCATCCGCGTTGTCGGGCGCGACGAGGGCAGGGCTGCTCCTGCCGAGCACTTCCGGAATGCCGCCGACGCGGCTGGCGATGACCGTCTTTCCGGCGCCGAGCCCTTCGAGGATGATGTAGGGCATTGCTTCGGCGCGGGATGGCACCACCAGGTTCTGCGCCATCGCGAAGGCTTCCTGCACACGCATCGGCGGCAGCATGCCGATACGCTTGCCGAGGCCGCGCTCGACCATCATGTCGCGGTATTTCTCCCGGTCCGGCCCGTCGCCGATCATCAGCGCGGAAAGAGGGCGACCAATCAGCCGCTCGGTCTTGGCAAATGCATCCACAAACAGATCGGGACCTTTAAGGTCCCGGAGCATGCCGACATAGATGAAATGTACGGCATCGGATCGTGTGGGAATGATCTGGAAATCCCGCTCCCCGATCCCGTTGTAGATCAGCCGCGTCATGGGTCTCGGCCGGCCCACTTTCTGCGCATAGGTGTCGCGCTCGTATTCGCAGATGAAGACGAGGGCATCAGTGAAATATTCCTGCAACCGCTCCATCCGCAGGACGAACTGTCCGGTGAGCGACGAGCGGGAATAGTGCAGGCTTCCGCCGTGGGCGGTATAGAGGCGGGCTACGCGATACCTGTTCACCCGCAAGGCTGAGCCGACAAGGCGCGCGAGCACGCCGCCCTTGGCGCCGTGTCCGTGCAGCACGTCCGGCCGCAAACTTTTGATTTTCTTGTATGTCTCCCATATCACGCCGATATCGGAAAGCGCCACGGAACGCCGGATCGGTATGCGCGTCAGCCCGAGCGAGAGAAAGGGACGGATATCGTCGAAAAGCCGGTCCTCGTGCTCGCCGCCGGTGGAGCTGTCGCAGAGGATGCCGATCTCATGCCCGGCCGTGCTGTGTTCTTCCACCAGATCGCGGACATGGCGAAATATCCCGCCGACGGGCGATCTGAAACAATGGAGTATGCGGAGGGGGCGCTGTTCTGCCATCAGCGATCAGAACAGCCGTTCGCGGACATAGATCGTGTCGCCGGCGATGATTGAGGACGAAATGTTGACGCGTCCGGTCAGCACCTGGCCGTTGATCTTGCGGGTGACGTCGACCGTGCCCTGATTGGCGCGGGAGGTGAAGCCGCCGGCAACGGCGATCGCGTTCTGCACCGTCATGCCCGGTACATAGGAATACTGGCCGGGCTGACCGACTTCACCCATGATGAAGATGGAACGGTAGCGGTCGACATCGATCGTCACATCGGGATCGCGCAGATAACCCTGCTGCAACTTCTGGGCGATCTGGCCGGAAAGCTGCTGCAGCGTGCGTCCGCGCGCCGGCACCTGTCCGACGAGCGGGAAGGCGATGTAGCCTGCCTGATCGACCATATAGGTATTGGTCATGCTCGGCTGATCGAAAACGGTGATGCGCAGGCGGTCGCCGCTGTCGAGCGTATAGGGCTGGATCGTTGCCTGATTGAAAGCTCTCGGCGCGGGCTTATAGGTGTTGCAACCGCTCAATGCCGCCGTCATGGCGACAAGGCTCAGAGCCAGAAGCGTCTTGGGCTGGACGAAAAGCATCCGCGTTATGCTCACAGGAAACGAACTCGGTGCTGCCGTTATCGATCCGTTAGGGTTAATGGCTGGTAAAAATACGCCGCATTTTTTGCTTTTTGCCCGGTCACGCTTCGCTTTGCTTATGCCGGGCAACATTAACCCTCGGGTTACTATAGTCGTTTACGCTTCGCGCCATGTTTGTTCTCGGAGTACGAGTATGTCCGGCGTAACGGGTAATCAGGATGTGGACATCGACCTTGGCCAGCTCGCTCGAGCCGTCTGGGCCCGCCGGCTGAAGGTTGTCGCCGTCACGCTGATCGGGGCAGGGGTCGCCTTTGCCGGCGCCAAGATGATCTCGCCGAAATACAGTGCCGAAACGCGTCTGCTGATCGAGCAGCGTGCACCGGCTTTCGCCAACACCCAATCGAACGACGGCAATGCCGGACCGCTGCTCGACGAGTTGAACATTGCGAGCCAGGTTCAGCTTCTGCAGTCCGCCGATATCATCAAGCAGGTCATCAACAGCGAGAAGCTCTATGAGCTGCCTGAATTCGACGATGCCGTCAACGGCTCTGCGCTGAGCGACATCCTTGTGGCGCTCCATATCAAGAAGAACCCGCTTGAAAATCCGCCTGAAGAGCGCGTGATCGATGCGTTCATCGAGCGCCTTCAGGTCTACCAGGTTCCCGGTTCGCGCGTCATCGGCATCACCTTCACGTCGAAGGATCCGAAGATTGCCGCGCGCATTCCGAATGCCATGGCGAATGTCTATCTCGCGACGCAGAGCGGCGCCAAACTCGATACGAACTCGGAGGCCACCCGTTGGCTCGAGCCGGAAATCGAGAACCTTCGCAAGAAGGTAAACGACGCCGAGCAGAAGGTTGCCGAATACCGCGCCAAGCACGGTCTCCTGCCGACGAACGGAGGCAGCAACTTTCCGCAGCAGCAGCTGAACGATATCTCTGTTGAGCTGACCCGCGTACGCGGCGAAAAGGCGAATGCCGAGGCGCGCGCCCAGTCCGTCCGCAACGCGCTCGCCTCCGGTGAGGCGTCGGATACGTTGCCGGACATCATGTCCTCGCAGTCCATGCAGCGGCTGAAGGCCACTGAGTCGGGCCTCCAGTCGCAGATTTCCGATCTCAGCACGTCGCTGCTCAATAACCATCCGAAGTTGAAGAGCCTGCGGGCGCAGCTTGCAGACATCAAGACGCAGATCCGCCAGGAGACGCAAAAGATCCTGGCCAGCGTAGAGGGCGAGGCGAAGGTCGCCGGCCTTCGTACTGCCGAACTCGAGCGCCAGTCCGGCACGTTGCGGGCAAACAGCGCCCAGGCGGGCGAAGACGAGGTCGGCCTCAATGCCCTGCAGCGCGAGGCGAACGCCCAGCGCCAGCTGCTCGAGACCTACCTCGCTCGCTACCGGGAAGCCGCTTCCCGCGCCGACAGCAATTCGAGTCCGGCGGATGCGCGCATCGTCTCGCGCGCCATCGAGCCTGTCGATCCGTACTTCCCGAAGGTCGTGCCGATCGTTGTCGTCGCTGCCGTCGCGACGTTGGTCATGAGCGCGATCGTCATCATGCTCGCGGAACTTTTCAGCGGCCGGGCACTGCGTCCGGTCGACGGCAGCGTCGAGCCGGCTGCGCCGATCGAAGAAAAAACGCAGGCCGCCGCTGCGCCGAAAGCCAAGCGTGACGTCAAGCCCAGCATGCTTTCGGCACCGGTGGAAGAAGAGCCTGCGCAGGAGGCGCCTGCACCTTTGGAAGACGAAAGCGAATTCTCGATCAGCTCTGTCGCCCATTATCTCACGAGCAGCCGGGCAACGCTCGCTGTCGCGATATCGCCGACTGGCGACGATGGTTCCGCGGCGACCGTTTCGCTGGCCCGCGCACTTGCCGACGTCGGTCAGCGCGTGGTTCTGGTCGACATGACCGGCTCCGGCTATCCGACCGAGTTGATGGGCGACGACCCGAATGCGCCGGGCGTCACCGATCTGCTCTGCGGCGCTGCCGCTTTCGGCGAAACGATCCATGGCGACCGTGATTCAGATGCTCATCTGATCCCGCAGGGCATCAGCGACATCCGTCAGGCGATGCGCGGCGCAGACCGGCTTTCGCTGCTGCTCGACGCATTGTCCTCAGCCTATGATCTCGTGATTGTCGAGTGCGGTGCAGCCGATGTTGCCGGCGTCTCCCGCCTGACGCGCAGCAAGGATGTCGAGATCATCCTTTCGATGCCGGACGTGATCGAAGAGGAGTTCGTCGTCGCGATGACGGAATTCGAAAAGGCGGGCTATCAGCGCGTCGTGCTGATGTCCGGCGACGAGACAATTGCGGAGGACCTCCCGCGCCGCGCGGCCTGATCAGACGCCGATCTTTGAACGAGCGCGCTGCGCGAATTTATAGAGGCCGGGCCGAGCCTTGATGTGGGCCTTGCTCCGCGTGATGGCCCGGTGCGCAAGCCCGGCGATCCTTCCCACGAAGGACAGCGGCAGCACTATATCGTGATGATCCGTTTCGATCGGTGCCCAAGAACGTTTGTAGACCTGATCGCCGAGACCGAAATCGAAGAGGGTGACGCCCGTCCCGTGCAATTTGGAAATCATCTGCCAAAAGAGGAATTCGCCCGGGCTTGCATCCGCCGCAATGCTTTCGTTGATCGAACTGAACTGGCAGATCACGTGATCGCCCTTGCGCGAGATACCGGATAGCGCAGCGACATGCCCTTCGTTCTCGCCCTTGAGGCGGATCGCATGCATCTCAAGCCCGAAATCGTCGCCCTCGCGGATATCGATCAGGCCATGGAGAAAGGTCCGCGTTTCGGCGTCCGCAAACACGTCGGGCAGCCCGAGTGCCCTGAAGCGCTCGGCCTTCTGAGCGAAGAACTGGTCAAGAAAGGCGTGCTGCTCGCCGGCCGTCCCGCCAGCGACATAGTCGAAGCCGCCGATGGCTTCGAGCCGTTTCGACTGCACCCGGAACTTCTTCCGGCGGCTCTTGGAGTTCAATTGCCTGAGCGTCGCCTCGAAATTTTCAAGCAGCGGCAGATGATAGGCGTGGTTCTGGTTCTGCACCAATGGCAACAGACCGAGCGGGCTCTTCTGGCCGCGCCATTCCAGCGGGATGTTCTGCAAGAGCAGCAGATCGGCCTTGCCGCGAAGGGCGTGACGAAGGCTCTCGGCGAAGCAGTGCGCATCGAGGTCAACGGCGCGGCGCAGAAAATGCTCCGTGAAAAGTCCGGTATTGATGTTGCTGTGATTGGCGCCGATGAATTTCGCGATCCGCACGCCATGGGAGCGCTCGATTTCGACCGGCAGGATAAAGGCCGTTTCTGGCCCGCAGACGCCCCGCAAAATGGCGAGCGGCCGCCGATAGGCGCCGACCCAGCTATGGCACCAGTCATAGCCCTGATGGAGAGACGTCAGATTGTCGAACTCCAAGGCGCGCCAATCCTTTTCCAGCGGCGCCATTGTGTCGAAGACCGTGACATCGAGTTCCGCGCTCAGCGAGCGAGGGTTCGCAATGCCTTCTTCGACTTTCGCCGCTTCGTCGAGCGGTCGTTGATGGGCATCGAGCTTTTGCGTCTGCACGGGTCTTCTCCGGTCAAGATGGCTTGGCCGGAAGCATAAAGGGCGAGCGCCTTCATTTGGCTTAAATGCAATAGGGCAGACCGTCTTTTCCGCGGATCACGGTTATTCCGGCGTTAACGGCGTTCACTTCTGCCGCGGACCGGCCATCCATTTGATGATCAGCATCGCCGGCAGGACCCAGACAAGGCCCGTCACCGAGAAATAGAGGAGGTGGACCCACCAGGACGATTCCCCAAGTGTCGCGACGGCAATCGTGTTCGCCAAAAGCGCATAAAGAAGCACGAGAACGACGATGAGGATCGTGCCGATGAATTTGCGCAAGCGGATGGGCATGAATTCTCTTTCCGGAGTATGTGGACCCGCGCGACGGCATGCCGCAAAGGTTCGGGGCTTGTTTTGCATGAGCCGTTGGGGCAAATCAACTGCCGGAAAGAAGGAACAATCATGGCCGTCGCGAACTTGACCACGCAACAGACGATCTTGAGCGAGGTCCGCAGGTTGGACCGGAACCGCCGCGCACTGCGCATCTGGCTGGGTATCGTGCTCCTCGCGCTCGTCTGTCTCGTGCTCGTCGGCGGCGCGACGCGTCTTACCAATTCCGGCCTTTCGATCACGGAATGGAAGCCGATCCACGGCGTCATTCCGCCGCTCACTGCCGCTGAATGGGAGGAAGAATTCAAGCTCTACCAGAGCATTCCCGAATTCCAGCAGCTAAACAGCGACATGGCCGTGGAGGATTTCAAGACCATCTTCTGGTGGGAATGGGCGCACCGGCTGATCGCCCGCGGGATCGGCGTCATCTTCGCTCTGCCGCTTGTCTTTTTCTGGCTGACGGGCATGGTCGAACGGCGGCTGCGCTGGCCGCTCGCCGGCATCCTGGCGCTCGGAGGCCTGCAGGGCTTCATCGGCTGGTGGATGGTCTCGTCCGGTCTTTCGGTGCGGACCGACGTCAGCCAGTATCGCCTCGCGGCGCACCTCGTCATGGCCTGTCTGATTTTCGCCGCCTGCATGTGGATCATGCGCGGCCTTTCCCCGCATTCGAACGACGCCGCGCCTACCGAAAGCTCGCGGGCATGGGCGGCGATAATTGCCATTTTCGCGCTCTTCCAGATCTATCTCGGCGCGCTGGTGGCCGGTCTTGATGCCGGCTTCACCTACAATACCTGGCCGCTGATGGACGGCGCGATCATCCCCTCCGATCTTCTCATCCAAAAGCCCGCTTGGATCAATTTCTTCGAAAACCCGAAGACCGTTCAATTCATCCATCGCGCCGGCGCCTACGTGCTCTTCGCGCTCGCTTTCATCAATATGGTGGTTGCGCTCCGCGCAGCTCCCCAAACCACACACGCCCGCCGCGCTGTCGTTCTCTTCGCGCTCGTTACGCTGCAGGCCGCAATCGGCATCGCTACGCTCCTTCTGCAGGTCCCGCTTCATTGGGGTCTTTTACATCAGGCAGGCGCCCTGATCGTCTTGGGCTTCGCCGTCGCCAACTGGCGCGGCTTCTACGGTGAGTTTGCGCACGACACGATGATTGCGGAAAGGGACTGAGCAGGAGGTTGCGTCAGGCGCTTACCGCAAGATCCCGTCGAGCGCTGGCATGCCGATGATGGCGGCCGCGGCGATGAGCAAATAGCAGATCAGCCGGAACGTGCTCTCCTTCGCCAAGCCGAACAGCTTCGAGCCGCCATAGAGGCCGAGCGCATAGCCCGGCAGGATGACGAGCGTCAGAGCAAAGACGGCCTGCACGAAAAGCCCTCCGGCATAATAGCTGATTGCGCTGAAGCAGGTGGAGATCGAGAAGTAGAGGATGACATTTGCCCGGACGCGGGTAAACTCGCTCTTGCCGCCGAGCCAATAGGCAACGACCGGCGGGCCGCCAAGCTGTGCCGCGCCGCTGAAAAGACCGGCGATAAGGCCGACCCCGGCACTGAGCGGCGCGCGCGGCTCGCCGTGATGGCGCCAGCCTGACACGAGGAGCGCCAGCAGCGATATAGCCACGGCGGTGATGATCCAGCGCAGCGTCAAGGTATCCATCAGCGCAAGTGCAACTGTGCCCGCGGGAACGCCGAGAGCCGCGCCGATCGCCATCGCGAAGACTTCACGCCGGTTGGCGCTGCGCCAGGCAGGCGGGATCATCCCAAGTGTCGCAAGCCCGTCGATGAGAAGCAAAACGGGAGAAATCAGCTTCGGGCCGACAATCGCGCCGCCAAGCGGAATGAAGATCAGCGCCGCCCCGAAGCCCGAAAAGCCGCGCGCGAGCCCGGCAATGAAGGCAAAGAAGATTAGCGCATAGATGCCGTGATCCGGCAGCGCAGCGGAAAACCATTCAGCAACGCCGGCCGAAAGCGTATCGATCGGCATGTCCTTGGGGCTCCGGAAGGTTTACGAGGCGAGCATCAGGTCCATGTTTTGGACGGCCGCCCCCGAGGCGCCCTTGCCAAGATTGTCGAGCAGAGCGACGAGGTTGACCTGACTGGAGCCCGGCGTGCCGAACACGAAGAGCTTCATCGTGTCCTTCCCGGCAAGCTCCACGGCATCGATACGGGCAAGTGTACGACTCTCCTCGAGCGGAACGACCGTGACGATATCCTGACCGGCATAATGCGCTGTCAGGGCCGCATGGATGCTTTCGAGCGTCGCATCGCCCGAGAGATCGTCGAGATGCAGCGGCACCTGGACGATCATGCCCTGCGCGAACTTGCCGACCGAAGGCGAGAAGATTGGCGCTCGGTCGAGCAGGCCATGGATTTTCATCTCCGGCACATGCTTGTGTGTCAGCGGCAGGCCATAGAGGAAATGCGGCGCGGTGATTGCATCGTCGCGGCTCTGGTCTTCGATCTGCGCGATCATCTGCTTGCCGCCGCCGGTATAGCCGGAGACCGCATTGACGGTGACTGGATAGCCGTCCGGCAGAATGCCTGCAGCGCGCAACGGCCGGATGAGGCCGATGGCGCCCGTCGGGTAGCAGCCGGGGTTGGCGACAAAACGGGCGGCCCTGATCTTTTCGGCCTGCTCCTTGTCCATTTCGGCAAAGCCGTAAGCCCAGCCGGGATTGACGCGGAAGGCGGTCGACGTGTCGATAACGCGCACATTGTTGTTCGCCGAAACCATCTGGACGGCTGCCTTCGACGCGTCGTCGGGCAGGCAGAGGATGGCGATATCGGCGCTGTTCAGCATGTCCTCGCGCATCGCGGCATTGCGGCGTTCAGCCTCCGGAATGGACAGAAGCTCGACATCGCGGCGGCCGGCCATGCGCGTGCGGATCTGCAGACCCGTTGTGCCGTGTTCGCCATCGATGAAGATTTTCGGTGCCATGATAATCCTGCGCTTTCAATGAGTTCGGATTGCTTGCGGAATCAGTGTGCCATGAAGTTGAATCAGTTTGATAACGGCCTAGCGTGCCGCTGCGTGCCTCTCGGCGCGGAGCCCCAGCATATACATCGCGACCGTCGCCCCTGCAATGGCGGTGATATCGGCGTGATCATAAGGCGGCGAGACCTCGACCACGTCTGCGCCGCGGATATCGAGCTGCTGCAGGCGCTGCAGGACCGAAAGGATCTTGGCGCTCGACGGCCCGCCCGCTACTGGCGTGCCGGTGCCTGGCGTATAGGCCGGATCGAGGCAGTCGATATCGAAGGTCAGATAGGCCGGAGCGTCCTTGGTGTGCGAGACGATTGCCGAGGCGATCTCAGCGGCATTCATTTCTTCGACCTGATGGCCGTAGAGGATGCGAATGCCGAAATCCTCCGGCGCGTGGGTGCGGATACCGATCTGGATGGAGCGGTCCGGGTCGATGATGCCGTCGCGGGCCGCGCGTGCGACGAAGGAGCCGTGATCGATCCGCCGGTTATCGTCGAGCCAGGTATCTTGATGCGCGTCGAACTGCACCAGCGCCAGCGGACCGTGCCTGGCCGCATGCGCCTTGAGGATCGGCCATGTGACATAGTGGTCGCCGCCTAGCGTGAGCAGGAAGGCGCCGCTGTCAAGAATCGTATTCGCCTGCCGCTCGATCGCCGCCGGCGTCTCCTGGTGATTGCCGTAGTCAAGCAGGCAGTCGCCGTAGTCGATGACCGCCATTTCGGCGAAGAGATCGCGATTGAAGGGATATTGCGGATCGTTGTCGAAGATCGCCGAGGCGCGACGGATCGCCTGCGGCCCGAAGCGCGTTCCTGGCCGGTTGGAGGTTGCCGCATCGAAGGGAATACCCCAGACGACGACGTCGGCGCCTGTCAGAACCTTGGTGAACCGACGCCGCATGAAGGAGAGCGCTCCGGCGAAGGTTGGGTCAGTGGCCGACGATGTGAGGCTGGTCGCCATAAAGGCGTGATCGATCGACTTCTCTGCCATGGCGTCCCTTCATCACATGTTGGCGGGACGTTGGACAATCACGGCCGACAAGGCAAGCCCCGAACGAAACGAAATTCCTGTCGCTCAGGACGCCTTGGCTTCGAATGCCGGCGGAAAGTCGCCGAGAGCCTTGGCCTCGTTGATGCGGGCACCGATATCTTCCTCGATGATCGACTCCAACTGCGAAAAGCTGTCGATCACGTAGTAAATCGGCTGGACGATATCGATCCGGTAGGGCGTTCTCAGCGCTGTCATCAGGTCGAAAGGCCGGAATTCGCATGCCTTGCCTTCCATTGCCGCCCGCGTCTCGTTGGGCGAGGAGACGATGCCGGCGCCGAAGCAGCGGCGTCCCTGCGGCGTGTTGATGAGGCCGAATTCCACAGTGAACCAGAAAATCCGAAACAGATGCCAGGAATACCCCTTGCCGAGGCCGACGGCCTTCTCGCCGAAGCGGCGGACGAAATTGGCGTAGCTCTGGTTGGTCAGCAGCGGACAATGGCCGAAGACCTCGTGGAAGATATCCGGCTCTTCGATATAATCGATATGCTCGCGGCGCCGGATGAACGTCGCCAGCGGAAACTTGCCCTGCGACAGCAATTCATAGAAGCGCGACGGCGGGATGAGGGCTGGGACGCCTTCCACGCCGAAGCCGGTGGTTTCGTTAAGACGCCGATTGACGTCGCGAAGCTGCGGAACCTTTTGCGGCTTCAGCCCGAGGGTCTTCACGCCGTCCAGATATTCCCGGCAGGCCTTGTCGGCGAGCAGCGTCATCTGGCGCTGATAGAGCTCGCTCCAGATTTGGTCTTCTTCAGCGGTGTAGTGATAGATGCCGTTCGCATCCGGCAGGTTCGCCGTGTAGGTGCTTTCCTTGGTCATGAGCGGCCTCCCGTCCTCTGATCCAATGAGCCGGGCGATTTCGACCTCCGGCTGTCATGTCACCATTATATCCCTGGGAATGCGGGTAAACATTTCAGCATTGCCGGATTATGGTTGGAAAATGGGAGAATAATCCGTGAGGAGGGGAAAGAATGAAAGAAAATTTGAAGGCGGCCCGCAAGCTCCTGCAGCTTGTGCAGGCCGGCAGCACTCTGTCGCTCGCCGAGCTGGCGGAAAAGGCCGGCATGTCGCAAAGCACCGCCTGGCGCAAGATGCAGGAACTCGAGACGGAAGGCGTCATTCGCAAGCGTGTGGCGCTCCTCGATCCGGCAAAGCTCGATCTCAAGCTCTGCATCATCGCCCATGTAACGTTGGAGGACCACCACGAAGAGGCGATCGAAGCCTTTGCCGCCGCAGTGCGCGACCGGCCCGAGATCATGGAATGCTATGCGCTATCGGGGACGTTCGACTATATGCTGAAGATCAGGGCGCGCGACGTCGAAGCCTACGAGGCCTTCATGACACGCTACCTGATGCGCAATCCACATGTGCGCAATGTGGTTTCGAGCTTCGTCCTGCGCGAACTGAAGTCGACGACAGAGCTGCCTATCTGAGGGCCGGTTGCGAGCGGTGGCAAAAGAAAAGGCCGGGAAAGACCCGGCCTTTGCAAAATCCGTATTCTGGAGCGATTAGCGCTTCGAGAACTGGAACGAACGGCGGGCCTTGGCCTTGCCGTATTTCTTACGCTCGACGACGCGGCTGTCGCGGGTCAGGAAGCCGCCCTTCTTGAGCACACCGCGAAGGCCCGGCTCGAAGTAGGTGAGGGCCTTCGAGAGACCGTGACGAACGGCACCGGCCTGGCCGGAAAGACCGCCGCCTGCAACCGTTGCAACGATGTCGAACTGGCCGTCGCGGGCTGCAGCGACGATCGGCTGGCGCAGGATCATCTGCAGGACCGGACGGGCGAAGTATGCCGTGAAGTCCTTGCCGTTGACGGTGATCTTGCCGGAGCCGGCCTTGAGCCAAACACGGGCTACGGCATCCTTACGCTTGCCGGTCGCATAGGAGCGGCCAAGCGAGTCGACCTTGCGGACGTGAACCGGAGCAGCTGCTTCCGACGACGTGCCGAGGTCCTTCAGGGAAGAGAGGTCAGCCATTATCAGGCGCTCCTTACGTTCTTCTTGTTCAGCTTGGCGACGTCGAGGACGGTCGGCTGCTGTGCTTCATGGGGATGGTTGGAACCGGAGTAGACGCGGAGGTTCTTCATCTGGCGACGGCCGAGCGGACCACGCGGGACCATGCGCTCAACGGCCTTCTCGAGGACGCGCTCCGGGAAGCGGCCTTCGATGATCTGGCGAGCGGTGCGCTCCTTGATGCCGCCGGCATAACCGGTGTGCCAGTAGTAGACCTTGTCGGAATACTTCTTGCCGGTGAAAACGACCTTGTCGGCATTGATGACGATAACGTTGTCGCCGTCGTCAACGTGAGGCGTGAAGGTTGCCTTGTGCTTGCCGCGCAGACGCATGGCGATGAGGGAAGCGAGGCGGCCAACGACAAGCCCTTCGGCGTCGATGATCACCCACTTCTTCTCCACCTCTGCAGGCTTCTGGGAGAAGGTTGCCATAGTAATTCTCTCTTTTGGATCCCTGAACCCGAGGGCCAAGGGCGTTTCTTGTTGCTTGGTTTGACGCACCCGAAAGCGCGCCAAAAAGAAAGCAGCCCGGAAAGGCTGCGTTTCTGGCGCGGTTTATAGAGGGAAAGGCCTTAACGGTCAATATCACCTGTCTGCGCCACCGTAAAAAATACCAAACAAAATCAATATGTTAATTATGTGGTAATATGATACCGTAATTTTATCGCGGTGGAATCGAATAAGTTGCCGTCGCATGGGCCACCAGCTCGGCCGGATTTTCCTGAAAGATGGCGGCGTCGATAACGGCGAGCCGCTTTCCGAGCTTGAGGATCCGGCAGGTGCAGGTTGTCGGCTGCGGCTTCGGCAGGCGCAGGAAATTGATGTTGAGGCTGGTCGTGACGGCAAGTGCGACCGGGCCGATATGGGCAAGCACCGCTGCATAGGCGGTGACGTCCGCCAGCGTGAAGAGGGCAGGACCGGACACGGTGCCGCCAGGGCGCAGATGCCTTTTTGACGGATCGAACCGCGTCGAGACACTGCCGGGCGTAATATCCGTCACGGTAAAGACGCGCCCGTCCGTGTGGATCTGCGGGAAATCGGTCTCCAGAAACTGGTGGACCTCCTCGATCGTCATGACCGGCTGCATCGCTTCTCCTCGAAATTGCCGATAGCTTGTGACAGAACTGTTAGCACGAAATCGCAATGTAAGGAGATGGCATGAAAGAGGCCGCGCCCGCTGAGAGAACGGATCACTGAGATGCAGGTGATGATCGAGGGACAGTCACGCTTCGAGCCTTTCGGCTTACCTTATTGGGGTTCGCAAGATCTCAATAAAGGAGTTGGAAGCATGACTGCCTCTTATAATTACCATATCGGCGTCGACTACCACAAATCCTATAGCCACTTGGTGGTGCAGGACAGCAGCGGCAAGACGCTGAGATCCGGCCGGGTGAAGAACGACCGCCAGTCTCTGGGTGGGTTTTTGGAACGCTACCGGGAGAATTCGCATGCGGTTGTCGAGGCGACCCGCAACTGGATGGTGATCTACGACTGGCTCGACGACATTTGTGATGATGTCGTTCTCGCCCATCCCTGGAAGGTCAAGGCGATTGCCGACGCCAAGATCAAGACCGACAAGATCGATGCGACGGTGCTGGCGCATCTGCTCAGAGCCGACCTGGTGCCGGAGGCCTGGGCTCCTGGAGAACGCGCCCGAGAACTGCGCGTCGCCCTTCGTGAGCGGATGTTTTACGTGCGGCTGCGCACGATGACGAAGAACCGTATCGTCACGGTGTTTGATCGTTATCCGGAGCAGACGGCGCAGCTGAAGAAGCTCGGCGACCTGTTCGGCAAGGCCGGCCGCGCCCAATTGGCTCAAGTGAAGGTGTCAGAGATCGACCGCATCCAGATCGATCGTGGCCTCGATTTCATCGGCGACATCGATGTGCGGATCAAGCAGTCGGAGGCGACGATCCGGGCGATGACCAAGGCCAATGCCAATGTGAAGCTGTTGAAGACGATCCCCGGCATCGGTGAGTTCTTCGCCCGGCTGATCGATGCAGAGATCGACGACATAGCGCGGTTCCGCAACCCGAAGAAACTGGCCGCCTATGCCGGACTGGTGCCGTCGACCTATTCCTCCGGCGGCAAGACCTTTCACGGCAAGATCATCAAGCAGGGCAACAAGTGGCTGCGCTGGGCTTTCGTCGAGGCGGTGGCTCCGGCCATCGCCAGCGATGCGCAGCTTCGCGCCCAATACGAGCATCTGAAGTTCAGAGGAGTAAACAAGGCGCGCGTTGCCATTGCGCGCAAACTTTTGACGATCGCCTTCCAGATCCTGCGTGACCAGCGCGCCTATGAGCGGCGCGGCGAAAGCACCATGGAAGGCGTGCTGACGATATCCCGGTTGTCCTGATGGTCTACTAGCGAGCCCGGTCAAGTCCCGGGTTGCGCTCCTTAAGGAGGAGAATGGGAAACCGGGAGCCGAACGTCACTCTGTGACCGAAGCTAACGCATCAGGTCACGCATTGGAGATTGGTTCGAGAACCGAAGGACGGCAACAACAACCTGTCCAGCGAAAGAAAGAGATTTAGCCGATCGGCAAAAAAGCTGATCAAACCATAACCGAACCCAAGGAAAAGCCGCCAGTTAAAGGCGTTTTGCCCCTTGTGTTCTTTCATTGGAGTTAGACCATGGCCGAAGTCGTATCCTTCCGGAAGGGCGCAAACGAGGATGGGAGTGTCCTCGTTACCCGCTCGCTTGCCGATGGCGTGCTGCGGCTCACGCTCAACAACCCGCCGGCGAACGTGCTTTCGATCGCGGTGATGGAACTGTTGATGGGCGAGCTTCAGAAAGCCGCTGAAGACGGCGAAGTCCGCGTAGTGGTCATCGCCTCGACCGGCGATGTGTTCTCTGCGGGGCACGATCTCAAGGAGATGACGGAGCATCGTGCCGATGCCGATGGCGGGGTGGCCTTCTTCGAGGAGACATTTGCGCTTGCAGCCGATCTCATGCTGGAGATCACCCGCCTGCCGAAACCGGTGATCGCGCAGATCGACGGCCTTGCGACCGCAGCCGGCTGCCAGCTCGTCGTCTCCTGCGACCTTGCGATCTGTACCGACACCGCGACCTTCTGCACACCTGGCGTCAATATCGGGCTGTTCTGCTCGACGCCAATGGTCGCCGTTACGCGCGCCGCGCACCGGAAGCAGGCGATGGAAATGCTGCTGACCGGCGAAACGATCGATGCTTCGACCGCCAAGGACTTCGGCCTCGTCAACCGGATCGTACCCAAGCAGTATCTGACGCAGGTCGTGAGCAAATACGCTTCCGTCATCGCTTCGAAATCACCCTTGACGCTGAAGATCGGCAAGGAGGCCTTCTACCGCCAGCTTGAAATGCCGACAGAAGAGGCATACAGCCATGCGGCCCAGGTGATGGTCGACAACATGCTGACTGCAGACGCGGAAGAGGGCATCGGCGCGTTTCTTGCAAAACGGGTGCCGAGTTGGACCGGCGAGTAGCGCGCTCGACATTCTGCGGGACGAGCAGACAAGGCCAAAAGGCGAGTCGTGCTCATCGTGAACCTCGCGGGATACCCCGGCGTTCAGGCCGGGGAGGAACGCCAGAGCGGCCTTGGGCCGCTTCCCGCTGGGATTTGACATATTCGGCGATCACCGAGAGCGGTGCGCCGCCACAGCTTGCCGCAAAGTAGGACGGCGACCACAAAACGCCGTTGTGGTAGCGCCCGGTGATTTCCGGGCGGCTCTCGCGCCGACGTCGGCTGGATACGCCTTTGCGGCTGTTGACCAGCTTCGACAGGGCGATCTTCGGAGGGTAATGCACCCGCAGGTGAACATGATCGTCCTCGCCGTCGCATTCGATCAATTCGGCCTCGAAGTCGCGACACAGCTTGGCGAAGATGCGCCGCAGGTGGCGGATTGCCGGTTCTGACAGAACGTCACGGCGGTATTTCGTGACAAAGACCAAATGACCATGGAGCATGTCGACGACATGCCTGCCGGTGCGATCCACGGTTGCGCTCCTTGGAGCAATTGATAGAATCGTAACATGATCCACCGCGCTTTCCGCTACAAGCTCGCTCCGACCGCCGAACAGGAAATCCTGTTGCGGCAGTTCGCGGGTGTTGTGCGGCTGGTCTATAATCTGGCGCTGGAGCAGCGCAGGGACTGGTGGCGGCATTACCGGCGGCAGACCGGGAACCGCTTGAACGACATCGCCCAGGCGCGGGAATTGACCGCACTGCGGGCCGCGTTCGACTGGATTGCCGCCGTGCATGTGACGCCCCAGCAGCAGGCCCTGCGCGATCTGGATAAGGCGTATGCCAACTTCTTCGCCGGGCGCGCAGGATATCCCGCGCGCCGCAAGAAGGGCGTGAACGGCGCCTTCCGCTTTCAGGGGCGGGAGATCGAGGTCAAGCGCCTGAACGGCAAGTGGTCCGCCGCGCGCCTTCCCAAGATCGGCTGGGTGAAGTTCCGCGACACGCGGCGCCTGCGTGGCAAGACCATGAATGTGACGGTGAGCCTGGCGGCGAACGGCTGGCACATCGCCTTCGCCTGCGAAATCGACCATGCCGTCCCGCAAAACGATTTGCCCGCCGTGGGGATCGACCGGGGCGTGGCGAACACGCTGACGCTTTCGACCGGGGAGCATTGGTGGATGCCTGCCGGCCTTGCGGAGATCGAGCGCAGGAAGCGCCGGGCCCAGCGCGTTCTGGCGCGGCGCAAGCGCGGGTCGCGTCGCCACGCGAAGGCCCGCCGCCGGGTTGCAGCCTTGCAGGCCCGTGCTGCCCGCATCCGGCAGGATTGGCGGCACAAGGCCAGTCTTGATATCGCCCGTCGCTTCGCAACGGTCGTGCTGGAAGACCTCGCCACGCGCAACATGACGCGCAGCGCCAGGGGAACCGTGGACGCGCCCGCAACCAACGTCTGCCAGAAGGCGGGCCTGAACCGGGCGATCCTCGAACAAGGCTGGCACGGCTTTGAAACCGTGTTGGCCTACAAGCTCGAAGAACGGGGCGGATACCTGTGCAAGGTCGATCCCCGCCACACCTCGCAGACCTGTTCGGCCTGCGCAGCCGTGGACAGGGAAAGCCGCGAAAGCCAAGCGTCTTTCCGCTGTTGCCAATGCGGCTTGCGCGCCCATGCCGACCACAATGCTGCAATCAACATCCTGCGTCGGAACACGGCGTCTATGATCGTGGAGGAAGGGCAGCGGCTCTCCGTTGAAGCGATAACGATCGGCGGAGCTTCGCGCCCCCTCGGAAATCCCCCGCTTTCAAGCGGGGGAAGATGTTAATATGCGAAATCGCTCGACGATTTAAGCCCGCTAAATCTGTTGGACTGCATAGATTGAGCGGCGATCGGAAAGGTCAGTGGGCAACGACAATCAATGGCCCTTGGCGTCTATGCTTTCGCTGCGAAGACGGGAAACGATCCGCAGCTTTTGGCTCAATCTGCAATCTGCTTGCGATCTGGCTGTTGCAGAACGTGAGAAGGGCGAGCGGATTTCAAAAGAGGTTATTCCAGCGCAATCTGCCGCGTAGTTCTTACCCGAGCTTCAGGATCAGTCCGCCGCTCGCGATGATCACGCCTGCGACATAACGCCATGGGCTGGCTTTCTCCTTCAGGACCAGCACCGAAATGATGAGCGCGAAGAGGATCGACGTTTCCCGCAGCGCGGCAACGGTGGCGACGGGCGCCTTGGTCATGGCCCAGAGGGCGAACCCGTAGGAGGCGATCGAACCGGCGCCGCCAATCAGACCGCGCCACCAATTGTAGCGGACATGAACCGCGACTGCGAGAAGGCCGCGGCGCGAGATCGCCCATGCAAAGAGCAGCACCGGCGGCAGCAGCGCCATCCACAGCGTATAGGACACCGCATTGCCGGAGACGCGTGCGCCGATGCCGTCGACATAAGTATAGGTAGCGATGACGCAGGCGTTGACGAGCGCGAGCATGATGGCATGTTTGCTGCCGCGCCGCGCCTCGAAGGCAAGGGTCAGAATGCCGGCGCAGATCGTCATCGTGCCGATGAGCGCGCCGCCCGAAAGGCTTTCGTTCAACACGAAGCCGCTTGTGGCGGTGATGAGGAGCGGCGCACAGCCGCGCATCAGCGGATAGACGAGGCCGATATCGCCTGCGCGGTAAGCGGCCGCGACCAATTGAAAATACGCAAATTGCAGGACGGCCGACGCGCCGATGAAGGGCCAGGCCGTTGGCTGCGGCAGCGGCAGAAAGGGCAGGAACGGCAGCGCCGCCACTGCCCCGCCGGCCGAAACAAGCGCCGCGTCCAGCGACTTGTTGGTCCCCGCCTTGATGATCGCGTTCCATGTCGCATGCAGGAATGCACCGAAGAGAACGAGCAGAATGACGTCGAGGGGCACGATGCGGACCGGAATGAAAGGGAAGGCTATCTGGGGAGAATGGGTATGGGCCGTGTTGACGCGAAAATCAATCTTGCGAGCGGATTTTGCAACCGGTGGCTGGTCTCCTGCTTGAAAATGAGAATCGTCATGCTCGGTTCCGGCGCTAACGTGCAGCATCATCGGGGCGTAGCGTGCGCGCTCGAAATACGTTTATTTTGGCCGCGCACACTCAACTATGAGGTGTTTCTAATAGACGCAAGAACGAAAAAGGAACAAAACGAAGACAAAAGAAGTTTAATAGATGATAATATTTCTCCGCTTAGTCCATTCTGGATTTATACTTCTGTAATATAGAGATTGTTCTATAATTTTGCTATATCCATTTTGATGCAAATCCAAGTAGCAATTCGAACCGCTTCTGATTTACAATGGCCGGAAGCTGCGTGTTTCCGGCTCTTGCGAAATCGTTTTCGCGTCCCGAACACCTGCTACAGGGAGTGGTTTGGTACGAAGAACATCCCGTCAAGATTGTCGATACTCTGGCAATTGAGGACCGGGCAGGACCGGTCGTCTCTGGTCGGTATGTTCTTCCACTCCGCATATTCGTTAGCGTCGCAGTACCGACTGTTGCGGACGTAGCGATCGTAAAGCGGAAGGCCGCGCGGCGAGGTCCAGCGGAAGATGACGGCGCCTTGATTGTGGATGGCGGCGCGGGCACTTTGGCAGGTCATGGACATCGGATTGTAGCGGGAGATCGCCAGCGATGGTGAGGCCGCAAGGAAAAGCGCTGCGGCGAGAGCGAGTTTTTTCATGGGTTATTCCTCCTTGGGAACCCGGATGCCTATATATACGCCCGAAGGAACTGTCAGTTTCAACGCTCTGCAAATAATGTCGACTGGAGGAAAGCTGATGAATCACGACCGTTATCCGGACGATTACATTGCCGGAATTTTGAACTCCGTGAAGACGATCGCGCTGACCGGGGCGTCTCCCAATCCGGCCCGGCCGAGCAACGGCGTGATGGGCTATCTCCTGTCGCGCGGCTACAATGTCATTCCCGTCAACCCCGGGCAGGCGGGCAAGCAGATCCAGGGCCAGCTCGTCTATGCCCGGCTTGCCGATATCCCGGTGCCGGTCGATATGGTCGACGTGTTTCGCGCCTCGGAATATCTCCATGGCGTCGTTGATGAGGCTCTGGCTCTTCCCTTGCGGCCGAAGGTGATTTGGTCGCAGCTCGGCGTGCGCGATGATGCTGCCGCAGCGAAGGCGGAGGAAGCTGGCATAAAAGTTGTGATGGACCGCTGCCCGGCAATCGAAATCCCGCGCCTTGCCGCGTGAGTGCACGGATTTTTCTCCAGACGCCCGATGGTTGAAACGCAAAGCGATTAACATTTGCGGATCGTAGTCTATGCTCCCGCCATCGATAGCGACGGGAGGACGACATGGCGACGAGCGATCCGGGTTTCAACACGCTGGCAATCCATGCCGGTGCGCAGCCGGATCCGGCGACGGGCGCGCGGATAACGCCGATCTATCAGACGACAGCCTTCGTCTTTAACGATTCCGATCACGCGGCCTCGCTCTTTGGCCTGCAGGCCTTCGGCAATATCTATACGCGCATCATGAACCCCACGCAGGCGGTGCTGGAGGAGCGCGTGGCAGCCCTTGAGGGCGGTACGGCAGCGCTTGCCGTGGCTTCGGGTCACGCGGCGCAGGTCGTCGTCTTTCATACGATCATGCGTCCGGGCGAGAATTTCGTCGCGGCCAGGCAGCTCTACGGCGGCTCGGTCAATCAGTTCGGCAATGCCTTCGGGAATTTCGGCTGGCAGGTGCGCTGGGCCGATTCCCTCGATCCGGCAAGCTTTGAAAGCCAGATCGATGAGAAGACGCGGGCGATCTTCATCGAAAGCCTGGCCAATCCCGGCGGCACGTTCGTCGACATCGCGGCGATTGCCGAAGTGGCCCACAGGCACGGCCTGCCGCTTATCGTCGACAACACGATGGCGACGCCTTACCTCATCCGGCCGATCGAGCATGGCGCCGACATCGTCGTGCATTCGCTGACGAAGTTCCTCGGCGGCCATGGCAATTCGATGGGCGGCATCATCATCGATGGCGGCACCTTCGACTGGTCAAAGTCCGGCAATTATCCAATGCTGTCCACCCCGCGCCCGGAATATAACGGCATGGTGCTGCATTCGACCTTCGGTAATTTCGCCTTCGCGATCGCCGCCCGCGTGCTCGGCCTTCGCGACCTCGGCCCGGCCATCTCGCCCTTCAACGCCTTCCTGATCCTCACCGGCATCGAAACGCTGCCGCTAAGAATGCAGCGCCACAGCGACAATGCCATAGCGGTCGCCAGATGGCTGAAAGCACACAGCAAGATCGCCTGGGTGAATTATGCGGGTCTCGAAGACGATCCGAACCACACCCTGCAGCAGCGCTATTCGCCGAAGGGTGCAGGCTCGGTCTTCACCTTCGGCGTCAAGGGCGGCTACGAGGCGGGCAGGGCGCTGGTGGAGGGCCTGGAGCTCTTCTCCCACCTCGCCAATATCGGCGATACGCGCTCTCTGGTCATCCACCCGGCTTCGACCACCCACCGCCAGCTGACCGACGAACAGAAGGCCGCCGCCGGCGCCGGTCCCGATGTCGTCCGCCTCTCGATCGGCATCGAGGACGTAAAGGACATCATCGCCGACCTTGAACAGTCGCTTTCGAAGATCTGAGGTCCATGGCAAACCACATCACCTTCGGCATAGACGGAACTGAACCCGAGTTCGGCGCACCGGATGCGGACCGCATCGTTTCCGGCAATCCGCAGTTCCGCACCTGGAACCTGGAGGAGGCCGAAGGCGGCCTCTATTCGGGTATCTGGGAGGCGACGCCCGGCAAATGGCGGATTTCCTATGACGAGTGGGAATATTTCAACGTGCTCTGCGGGCACTCGATCGTCACCGAGGACGGCGGCGAGCCGGTGCATCTGAAGGCAGGCGACCGGATGATTCTAAAGCGCGGTTTTAAGGGAACCTGGGAAGTCGTTGAAACGACTCGCAAGGATTATGTGATCCGGGTTTAGGGCGCAGTGCCTCTGTCCTTTTCAGGGCCGGCGACGAATTTCTTTGCAAAGTCCGGTGAAGCGATGCGGTTCATCGCATTGCGCAGCGCTGCCGATTCCTCTTCGCCGAAGGCGTTGTCGAAACGCGAATGCGCCTCGCGCCAAAGCAGATGCGCCTCTTGCCACTTTTCGACGCCGATCTCCGTCAATCTTGCCCGCTTCACGCGGCGGTCCTTCTCGTCAGGCACGAGTCCCACAAGCCCGTCGCGGATGAGGGGCTTGAGTGTGTGTCCGAGTGCGGAAAGATCCATCACCAATCCATCGGCCAGGGATTTCAGGGAAGGGTTGCCGTTGAAGTGAATCTGGCTGAGCAGGCCGTATTGCGTCGCCTTGAGCCCGCTTGGTGCCAGCACATCGTCATAGAGCTGGCCGAGTTGCCTGGTGGCGCGGCGCAATGCGCTGTTGCTGCAATTGGCCCAGCTTTCAAAGCCTTCCGTCTTCTCGTCCATAATCGCTCTCCTGAGGCGATGTCTGCGGATTGTTGACGATCAGTCAATCGCCACTTGGGAATTTTCCATCGATTGCTCTTGCAGGAAATCAGGTTCCGATCAATATGGTGGCATATACCACTAAATTCATCTCGGAAAGGATTACCAATGTCTCGCTCGTCTCTTGGAACTGCACTCGTGACCGGCGCCTCCTCGGGGATCGGCGCGACCTATGCCGATCGCCTGGCAAAACGCGGCTATGATCTCCTGCTTGTCGCCCGCGATGCCAGTCGCCTGCATGCGCTTGCCGAAAAGCTGACGGCAGAGCGGGGCATCAAGGCAGAGGTGCTGCCGGCCGATCTCACGGAGCGTGAAGATGTCCGCAACGTCGAACAACGGCTGCGTCAGGATGAAGACATCACGCTTCTCGTCAACAATGCCGGAATCGGTCCGAAAGGCACGCTGCTGGATGATGATATCGACTATCTCGAAACGATGATCGAATTGAATGTCGTAGCCGTGAACCGGCTCGGCATCGCCGCGGCGCAAACATTCGCCAAACGCGGCAAGGGCGCCATCATCAACATCGCGTCGGTCGTAGCGCTGATCGCCGAGCGCTTCAACGGCACCTACAGCGCCACCAAGGCCTTCGTGCTCAATCTGACGCAGGCGATCAACGCCGAAGCGGGGCCAAAGGGCGTGAAGGTCCAGGCCGTGCTTCCCGGATTGACCCGGACCGAAATTTTCGACCGTGTCGGCAGCTCCTTCGATCGCTTCCCGCCGACGATGATCATGGACGTGACGGACATGGTGGATGCGGCACTGGCAGGCTTCGATCAGGGCGAACTCATCACCATTCCCTCTCTTCCGGACAATGCCGACTGGAACGCGTTCAGCGCTGCCCGCTCGGCGCTTGGCCCCAACCTCTCGCACGACCACCCGGCCGCCCGCTATGGTGTCCCGAGGGCCTGAGGCGGCGCGCCTATCTTGGGACTGCGGCGAACCAACGCAGTCCCAAGTGCCCTTTTTTGAGCAAGCGTTCCGTTTCGATCGAGGCGCTAATTCCGAAGTATTACTACAGCTGACCGCGAGCAAATCACGTTCGCTCATTATATTATATTTAGCTAATTTAACTTGAGATCGCTTTCCACTATTGAAACCGCCATCCGGCCCGATCTTCGCGCCGGCAATTTCGTCCGTACGCCTCTTTTCACGCAATCAATCAACTCTTCTTGGGGAGGGTGACATGCAGGTGTCGAGGGAAACATCCAGAGGGCACCGCCATATCGCTGAATTGCTTGCCGGCCTTTCGATGGCTGCGACAATATTCAATGTCGCCATGGCCGGCGAGCCTGTGAATATGCAGCTGGTGATCGCGGCTAACGTATCGACATCAATGGATGCGGAGGAAAAGGCGCTGCAGCAGCGGGGCTTCGTCGAAGCGTTCCGGCGCCCGGAAATCATCGAAACGATCGCAGCAGGCAGGCACGGCCGGATCGCCGTCACTTATGTCGAATGGGGCGGCGACGGACAGCGAAGGCTAGTCATGCCATGGACCATCATCACGAATGAGATCGATTCCTGGATGTTTTCGCTGAAGCTTGAGGTGAGTTTACCGGCAAAGATACGCCGAGGCACGTCCATCAGCGGCATACTTTCCTATGCCGATTATCTGATCCGCTCCAGCGGCTATGAGGCGACGCGCTCGCTCATCAATATCTCCGGCGACGGCGTCAACAACAAGGGGCGCGATGTCATGCCCGTCCGCGCCGGCGTCCTTGCCCGCGGCATCACCATCAATGCCTTACCTGTTGTGTATGGCGGATTGCTGGGCGATGAAGGAGAGGTCATATCGCCCGAAAACTTGCTTGCCTATTTCCGGAGCGAGGTGATCGGCGGACCAGACGCCTTTGCTGAGCCAGTCGCAGCTCCCGAAGAATATTCCCCGGCAATCTATCGCAAGCTTTTGCGCGAAATCTCCAACATGAGCGAAATCGCAGCGATCGGCGATAAGGCCCGGCATCGCTGAGCTTTGGCGGACAATCGTCACCAGGCGAGATTCAGCGCATCCAGCCCGTGGAAGTGGTAGACGTCCTTCACAGACGGCGTCTTCGCCAACTTGAGGCCCGGCAGCCGTTCGAAGAGGATCGGCAGGACGACGTTGAGTTCGAGCCTGGCGAGCGGCGCGCCGATGCAGAAGTGAATGCCGGCCCCGAAGGAGAGGTTCGGCGCTTCGTTGCGGTCGGGCCTGAAGCTCAGCGGATCGGTGAATTTCGCCGGATCGAGATTGGCGGCGGCAAGGATCAGGCTCACCTTGTCGCCGCGATTGAAAGAGATGCCATCGATCTCGACGGGCTCCAAGGCCCAGCGCTGGAAGATATGCACCGGCGCGCAGATACGCAGCGTTTCCTCGACCGTGCGCTCCGTCGCCGCTTCGTCTTTGAACAATTCGGCGGGATCACAGCCGCTTTCCAGGATGACGCGGACCGAGTTGCCGATCTGGTGCACGGTCGCCTCGTGGCCGGCATTGAGGAGCACGATCGTTGTCGAGACCAGCTCGGCATCGGTCAGGTACTGGCCCTTGTGCTCCGTGTGGATCATGTGCGTCAGCAGATCGTCGCGCGGGTTGGCGCGGCGCTCGGCAATCACTGTCTTCACATGATTGGAAAATTCGCTTGCGGCTCGCTCGGCGCCGTCCTCGTCTTCGCGCGTGCGGCCGAAAAGATACATGCGGATATAGGCATGTGACCAGGCAAGAAGCTGCGGTCCCATTTCTTCCCGAATGCCAATCATGCGGGCGATCATCGTCACCGGGATGATATCGGCGAAGGCGGAAAGCAGTTCGACCTCGCCCTTGTCCTTGAAACCGTCGATGAGCTTGTTCGCGAGCTCCGCAAGCTCCGGCTTCATCTTCTCGACATGGCGTGAGACGAAGGCGCGGTTGACGAGGGTGCGCAGGCGCGTGTGCTCCGGCGGCTCGAGTTCGAGCAGCGAGTAGCGCTCGGCCAGATCGAAATTTGCCAGATGCTGCTCCGGCTCGGCAAGGCCCAGCTCTTCGCGCGTCGCGATATGCAGGATCTGGCGGCCGAAGCGTCGGTCGCGCAGCAATCCGTTCACATGGTCGTAGCCGGTGAAGAACCACTGCTTCTGCTGTTCCCAGTAAAAGGTCGGACAATGGCAGTGCAGCGCCTCATAGACGTCGTTCGGATTGCCGTAGAAAGCCGGATCGCTGCTGTCGAGGGAAACGCGGCGGGTGGCGGGATCGATCGAGAAAAAGGGCGCTATCATCATGTTCGCAGGCTTAGCGGATTTGACAGGCCCCGAAAAGATGGATCGGAAGGTCAGCCGGCGCGCGACAGCGAGCCCATCCGCCGGAGCGCGTCGACCTGATCGTCAACCGTCGGGACCAGCTCGCCGGCATTCTTGTCCATTTCCGCAGGTGCGGGGGCGGCGGCTTCTTCCGCTCCGAAAATGACGCTGCAGTTCCGGCCAGCGGCCTTTGCCGCATAGAGTGCGCGGTCGGCTGCGGAAATCAGCTTGTCCATATTGGTTTCGGCCGCAGAACTGAGCGCAATGCCGATGCTGACGGTGGCCGGCACGATCGCCTCGCCGGTTGCGACCGGCACGCGGCAGAATTCGGCGCGGATCGATTCGGCAAGCGCCTCTGCCTCCATCTGGTCGGCAACGATCGCGAAGGCCGCGAATTCCTCGCCTCCCATGCGGCCGAAGACGTTATCCGGCACGAACTGGCGCGCCGTCCTCGCAAAAGCCGAAAGAACGGCGTCGCCCGCCTGATGGCCGAAACGGTCGTTGACGCGTTTGAAATGATCGAGATCGAAAAGCAGGACTGCGATCTGGCGCTTGTCGTCGAAGGCCTTCTCATGCATTGCATCGAACCGGGCGAAAAGGCCGCGGCGGTTCCAGACGCCGGTCAATGAATCGGTGAGGCTCAAGGCGCGCAAGTGCTTTTCCGAACGTTCCATGATCATGCGGCAGGTGAATGCGAAGGCGATCGTCAGCAGAAAGGCGCTCGCCATGGCAGCTGCGCCGCTGTAGTTGGTCGCTTCCGCGTCGCTCGGCAAGGTCACGGCCATCGTCAGAGCCACGGCAAAGCAAAGCCATGCCTGGACGATGAAGACGGCGGCAAGTTTGCCGCGCGTCGGTTCGCGGCGCATGCCGGCGCTGCAGACGGCCATGGCAAGGCCGGTGGCGCCGGTCGCCGAAGCAAGATTGTAAAGGATGACGCGGTTGCCGGAGTCGTCGTTGACCCAGGGCAGGTAAACGCCGGCAAGCCATATCGCCGGCGGCAGCAGCGCCCACCATTCGATCTTCCGGCGATCGAGCGCCATGAAGCCTGCAACCCAGGCGCTCTGGCCGAGGAGTGCGGTCGCGTTGCCGGCCTCGATCGATAGGATATCGGGGATTTGGCTGCGCAGCGCGATCATGGCAAAACCGGTGCCGCTCAACAGGAAGCCGAGACTCCAATAAAGATAGGCCCTGTTGCGGACGTTATGGCGCCAGGCCATGAACAGCAGCAACGCGAGCGTCATGGCTTCCGCGCACCAGATGGCTAATCCTGTAGTAATATTAAACACGGCAACACCCCTTGGAATGCGGGCATTCTCGCCGCCGAAATTCTCCAGTCGATTAATGCCGGAACGCCTTCTGCCCTATATTCGCCATTAGGCTTTCCACAAGGTAAACCGCCTCGGGACTATCCGAGTGGTATTTAGGGTTCGTTCATCCTGTCGCGGAGAAAAGCTGTGAGCCCCCTTGGTGGCCTCTCCCGGTCAAGCGGCGGCTGGGAGATAGCCCTGTCATGAGGTTCATCCTGCGCCGGCTCCGCTTCTTAACGTTATCCTTATGCGTGTCTTGAAGAAGAGGGCGGTGACACTCTATGTAGGGATGAAGCATTTTCTTTGATTCCCGGCGGCAGCCGGCAGACGTTGGCAAAGGACGCACATGAGAAACCCAGTCGATACCGCTATGGCCCTCGTGCCGATGGTCGTGGAACAGACCAATCGCGGTGAACGCTCCTACGACATCTATTCCCGCCTGCTGAAGGAACGCATCATCTTCCTCACGGGCGCCGTCGAGGATCACATGGCGACGCTCGTGTGCGCCCAGCTTCTCTTCCTCGAGGCCGAAAACCCGAAGAAGGAAATCGCGCTCTATATCAATTCGCCGGGCGGCGTCGTGAGTGCCGGCATGGCGATCTATGACACGATGCAGTTCATCAAGCCCGCCGTTTCGACGCTCTGCATCGGCCAGGCGGCCTCGATGGGCTCGCTGCTTCTGGCCGCCGGCCACAAGGATATGCGCTTTGCCACTCCGAATTCCCGCATCATGGTTCACCAGCCCTCCGGCGGCTTCCAGGGGCAGGCATCCGACATCGAGCGCCACGCCAAGGATATCCTGAAGATGAAGCGCCGGCTGAACGAGGTCTACGTGAAGCATACCGGCCGCAGCTACGAAGAAGTTGAAAAGACCCTCGACCGCGACCACTTCATGGATGCCGACGAGGCTCAGAGCTGGGGCGTGATCGACAAGGTCCTGACGTCGCGCATCGAAATGGAAGGCGATCAGGCCTAGTAATTAATAGGGATGGTGTTTTTGCCGCCACAGTTCTATCCCATTTGTGATTGAACAAGGGGTTTAATGCGGTAGCGAAGACGCTAATAGTAACTATTAATGCTATGTTGAATCTGTATGACATAGCATTCGGCATTCGAAGGGGAGTTCGTTGCCGCCGGAACCCGGGCATGTTTTGGTTGGGTACCGGTTTTTACCCCTTAAAGCCTTGGCCGGCTGATGCTCCGGTGGGAGCAGGCCGGCGGGCCATTGAGTGGACCGCGATTTCACCTTGAAATGCGGCGTGCTGGAAGGAAAGTGATATGAGCAAGGTCAGCGGCAGCAACGGCGGCGACTCCAAGAATACCCTGTATTGTTCGTTCTGCGGAAAGAGCCAGCACGAAGTCCGGAAGCTAATCGCCGGGCCGACCGTCTTCATCTGCGATGAATGCGTCGAACTGTGCATGGACATCATCCGCGAGGAGAACAAGTCCTCGATGGTCAAGTCCCGCGACGGCGTTCCCACCCCCCAGGACATCATCAAGGTTCTCGACGAATACGTCATCGGCCAGCGGCAGGCGAAAAAGATACTGTCGGTTGCCGTCCACAACCATTACAAGCGCCTGGCGCATGCCACCAAGAACAGTGAAGTCGAACTGGCGAAGTCGAACATCATGTTGGTCGGCCCGACCGGCTGCGGCAAGACCTATCTCGCCCAGACGCTCGCCCGCATCATCGACGTTCCCTTCACGATGGCCGATGCAACGACGCTGACCGAAGCCGGCTATGTCGGTGAAGACGTCGAAAACATCATCCTGAAGCTTCTGCAGTCTGCCGACTACAATGTCGAGCGCGCCCAGCGCGGCATCGTCTATATCGACGAGGTCGACAAGATCTCCCGCAAGTCCGACAATCCCTCGATCACTCGCGACGTGTCGGGCGAGGGCGTGCAGCAGGCGCTTCTGAAGATCATGGAAGGCACGGTCGCTTCCGTTCCTCCGCAGGGCGGCCGCAAGCATCCGCAGCAGGAATTCCTGCAGGTCGACACGACGAACATCCTGTTCATCTGCGGCGGCGCCTTCGCCGGTCTCGACAAGATCATCTCGGCACGCGGCGAGAAGACCTCGATCGGCTTCGGTGCGACCGTCAAGGCGCCGGATGACCGCCGCGTCGGCGAAGTGCTGCGCGAACTCGAGCCGGAAGATCTGGTGAAGTTTGGCCTCATTCCGGAATTCATCGGTCGTCTGCCGGTCCTGGCAACGCTCGAAGACCTCGATGAGGATGCGCTGATCCAGATTCTGTCGGAACCGAAGAACGCGCTCATCAAGCAGTATCAGCGCCTGTTCGAGATGGAAGACGTGGAACTCACTTTCCACGAGGATGCGCTCCGCGAAATCGCCCGCAAGGCGATCGTACGCAAGACCGGTGCCCGCGGCCTTCGCTCGATCATGGAAAAGATCCTGCTCGATACGATGTTCGAACTGCCGGCGCTGGAAGGCGTTCGCGAAGTCGTTATCTCCGAGGAAGTTGCCCGCGGTTCTGCCCGTCCGCTCTACATCTATGCGGACCGTCAGGAGGAAAAGGCAAACGCCTCGGCCTGATGCCGGTCCTCGTATGGTTAGATTTAGGGGCTTGCCGAAGGCAGGCCCCTTTCTATTTGAAAAACCGTGTATGGTCCTGTTAATAATGGCTGGCAAGACTGGGAAAACGCTATTGCTGACGTTGCGGAATGTTCCGTCCTTAAAGATGATGGAATGATTCCATAGCGAGTTTTCCGGCCTTGTGTTTTAGCCGGTTCGAAAGCGGTAAGCGTCGATCCAGTTAGGCGCTTCATTGTACTAGCGTTCCGTTGTAATAAAGCTGTCACAACCGTGGAACGCGGGCGTTAGCGTGGCTTGAAATGCATAGTCAGAACCTCCACTTGTAGCCCAGGTGAGAGCGCCGGCCAATCGCATGCGGCCGCGCAAAGAGCCCGGAAACGGGACGATGGAAAGGAAATAAAATGACGAAGAAAACGTCTGTAGCGAGCAGCACTGCCTATCCTGTTTTGCCCCTGCGCGACATCGTGGTCTTCCCCCATATGATCGTGCCGCTGTTCGTCGGACGGGAAAAGTCGATCCGTGCGCTTGAAGAGGTCATGGGTTCTGACAAGCAGATCATGCTGGTCACCCAGATCAACGCAAGCGATGATGATCCAGATCCTTCAGCAATTCATAATGTCGGCACGGTTGCCAATGTTTTGCAGCTCCTGAAGCTGCCCGACGGCACCGTGAAGGTTCTTGTCGAAGGCCGCGCCCGTGCCGAGATCGATGCCTATACCAGCCGCGAGGATTTCTACGAGGCGCTCGGCCATGTGCTCGAAGAGCCGCATGACGACCCGGTCGAGCTGGAAGCGCTGTCGCGCTCCGTCGTTTCGGAGTTCGAGAGCTATGTGAAGCTCAACAAGAAGATCTCGCCTGAAGTGGTCGGCGCTGCCAGCCAGATCGACGATTATTCCAAGCTCGCCGATACGGTTGCCTCGCACCTGTCGATCAAGATTACCGAAAAGCAGGAGATGCTGGAAACCACCAGCGTCAAGGCTCGCCTCGAAAAGGCGCTCGGCTTCATGGAAGGCGAGATTTCGGTCCTGCAGGTCGAAAAGCGCATCCGCTCGCGCGTCAAGCGCCAGATGGAGAAGACCCAGCGCGAATACTACCTGAATGAGCAGATGAAGGCGATCCAGAAGGAGCTCGGAGACGGCGAGGAGGGCCGCGACGAGATGGCCGAACTGGAAGAGCGCATCTCCAAGACCAAGCTTTCCAAGGAAGCGCGCGAGAAGGCCGACGCGGAGCTGAAGAAGCTGCGCCAGATGAGCCCGATGTCTGCCGAAGCAACCGTCGTCCGCAACTATCTCGACTGGCTGCTCGGCATTCCGTGGGGCAAGAAATCGAAGATCAAGTCGGACCTCAACCACGCAGAACAGATCCTCGAAGCCGATCACTTCGGCCTGGACAAGGTCAAGGAGCGGATCGTCGAGTATCTCGCCGTGCAGGCGCGCGCAGCCAAGCTCAAGGGGCCGATCTTGTGCCTCGTCGGCCCTCCGGGCGTCGGCAAGACCTCGCTTGCGCAGTCGATTGCCAAGGCGACCGGCCGTGAGTATGTCCGCATGGCGCTCGGCGGCGTTCGCGACGAAGCCGAAATCCGCGGTCACCGCCGCACCTATATCGGCTCGATGCCCGGCAAGGTCATCCAGTCGATGAAGAAGGCGAAAAAGTCCAATCCGCTCTTCCTGCTCGACGAGATCGACAAGATGGGCATGGATTTCCGCGGCGATCCGTCCTCGGCCCTGCTCGAAGTGCTCGACCCGGCCCAGAACTCGACCTTCATGGATCACTACCTGGAAGTCGAATACGACCTGTCGGACGTGATGTTCATCACGACGGCGAATACGCTGAACATTCCGGCACCTTTGATGGACCGCATGGAGATCATCCGTATCGCCGGCTATACCGAAGACGAAAAGCGAGAAATCGCCAAGCGGCACCTGCTGCCGAAGGCCATCAAGGAACATGCGTTGCAGCCGGAGGAATTTTCGGTCAGCGACGATGCCCTGATGGCGATCAGCCAGCAATACACCCGCGAAGCAGGGGTGCGTAACTTCGAACGCGAACTTATGAAGCTCGCCCGCAAGGCGGTGACCGAGATCATCAAGGGCAAGTCGAAGTCGGTCGCCGTCACGGCTGCCAACATCGACGACTATCTGGGCGTTCCGCGCTTCCGCCACGGCGAAGCCGAGCGCGAGGATCAGGTCGGCGTGGTCACCGGTCTTGCCTGGACCGAAGTCGGCGGCGAGCTGTTGACGATCGAAGGCGTGATGATGCCGGGCAAGGGCCGCATGACGGTCACTGGCAACCTGAAGGAAGTCATGAAGGAGTCGATCTCCGCTGCGGCCTCGTACGTTCGCTCGCGCGCTGTCGATTTCGGCATCGAGCCGCCGCGCTTTGACAAGAGCGACATCCACGTGCACGTGCCGGAAGGCGCGACGCCGAAGGATGGCCCGTCGGCCGGTGTCGCCATGGCAACCGCGATCGTCTCGATCATGACCGGCATTCCGGTCAACAAGGATGTCGCCATGACCGGCGAGATCACCCTTCGCGGCCGCGTTCTGCCGATCGGCGGCCTGAAGGAAAAGCTGCTCGCAGCGCTTCGCGGCGGCATCAAGAAGGTGCTGATCCCGGAAGAAAATGCCAAGGATCTGGCGGAGATTCCGGACAACGTGAAGAACAACATGGAGATCATCCCGGTATCCCGCATGGGCGAGGTGATCAGGCATGCGCTGGTTCGCAGGCCTGAACCGATCGAATGGGATGGAACGGTTGAAACGCCGGTCATCGCGACGGTCGAGGGCCTCGATGAGACAGGTGCAGCCATCGCTCACTGAGCGCTGCCTGCCACATTTATGTCAAAATGCTGCAAAACTCGGAAAAGGCTGGCTTAAAACGCCAGCCTTTTTTGTGAAAACGTCACAGAGCCGCTTGCTTTTCCTTGATTTGCAGGGCTTTTGGGTTGCGGCGGGCCTGATGAAACTTATTCTGTGCCTGGCTTACAGATTTGAGTCGTTTCGAACCATTGAAAGGGGTGGAAACATGAACAAGAATGAACTCGTGTCCGCAGTTGCCGAAAAGGCTGGCCTCACCAAGGCTGACGCTGCTTCTGCTGTCGACGCTGTTTTCGACGTTGTCCAGGCTGAACTGAAGAAGAAGGGCGACATCCGTCTCGCCGGCTTCGGCAGCTTCACCGTTTCTCATCGCGCTGCCACCAAGGGCCGCAATCCGTCCACCGGCGCCGAAGTCAATATTCCGGCTCGCAACGTGCCGAAGTTCACGCCCGGCAAGGGCCTGAAGGATGCCGTTAACGGCTAATGAGATTTCTGGCCGCCGGATAACGAGACTGGCAGCCCAGGTTTGGAGGGGTTCGGCGAAAGCCGGACCCTTTTCCACTTTCCGCAGGTCTTGCGGGCTTTTCAAGTTTTATCTACGGCTTTTCTGTTCTCAGGGCGGGGTGAAAGTCCCCACCGGCGGTAAGGGCCTCGGCCCGAGCCCGCGAGCGCCTTCCGCGCGCCGATGGGCGGGGAGGGGTCAGCAGATCCGGTGCGATGCCGGAGCCGACGGTCATAGTCCGGATGAAAGAGAATGATCGCATGCACGAAGGGCAGGGAACTGCCCGGCGGTGTTGTTGCGCTCATGCGTCCTGATTTGTGTTGGTCCTTTTTATCTTGGATGAATGACATGAATCAGACTTCCCTCACTATTTCCACGTCGCGTGCCATGGCAGGTGCCGCCTGGATGGTGCTGGCCGGCGTGGCCTTCTCGATCCTCAACGTCGTCACGCAATGGGCGGCGATGAAGCTTGCCTTCCCGGCCGCGTCCATTGCCTTCTGGCAATATGCCTTCGCGCTCGTCTTCTCGCTGCCGTTCCTCTACCGAGCCGGCTTCTCGGCGATGCGCACCAATTATCCTTGGCGCCATGTCGTGCGCGTCGCCTGTGCGGCGCTTGGCGTCGAAGCCTGGGTCACGGGGCTCGCCTCCGTGCCGATCTGGCAGGCGATCGCGCTGGTGATGACATCGCCGTTTTTCATCATTCTCGGTGCGCGACTCTTGCTCAGGGAACGCGTTGGTCCGGCCCGTTGGACGGCAACGATCGCCGGCTTTGCCGGTGCGATGATCATCTTGCAGCCCTGGTCGGTCAGTTTCACTTGGGCGGCCCTGCTTCCGATCCTCTCGGCGCTGCTCTGGGGCGCTTCCTCGCTGATCACCAAGAATCTGACGGGCATCGAGCGGCCCGAAACCATCACGGTCTGGCTGCTGGTGCTTCTGACGCCCATCAATGGCGGGCTTGCGCTGGCGGCCGGCTTCGAGGTTCCGGCGGGCGTCACGCTGGGGCTTTTCGTACTCGCCGGCCTGCTGACCGTGCTCGCGCAATATTTTCTCACACTTGCCTATACAGCGGCCGACGCTGCCTATGTGCAGCCCTTCGACGATCTCAAGCTGCCGCTCAACGTCTTAGCGGGTTGGCTCGTCTCCGGCTATGCGCCTACCGGTTACCTCTGGCTCGGAGCGGCATGGATCTTTTGCGCCTCCCTCTTCATCATGCGCAACGAACTGCGCCGCGAGCAGACGGCCGCATAGACAGGGCGGTGCAAAACGCGCCGGCTGTCATGTGTCTGTCATCAGCGTCCCTCAAAAATTCCCCGTTTCGATATTCGACACATGGGGGATTTCATGACCATTTCATCGCGCAAGGCAACACTGGCTGCCGTGCTTCTCACGTCCGTTGCTTTCCCGGCCGCTGCGGAGCCTGTTTTCAATCGTATTGCGTCCTTCCCGGTTGCCGCAAACCTGCCCGCCGGCAAGGACAAGCTTTCCACGACCTCCGCCGAAATCATCACCGCCACCGATGACGGCAGGACGCTGATTTACAGCGACAGCCCGCTCGGCGCGATCGGCTTCGTCGACATCATCGATGCCAAGGCCCCGAAGGCCGTCGGCGCGCTGATGATGGACGGCGAGCCGACATCCGTTACGTCGGCAGCCGGCAAGGCGCTCGTTGCCGTCAACACCGGCGAGAGTAAGCAGAAGCCTTCCGGCCATCTGGCAATCGTCGACGTTGCCACCAAAAAGATCGAGAACACCTGCGATCTCGGCGGTCAGCCGGATTCGATTGCGCTCAACAAGGACAAGACGCTCGGCACCATCGCCATCGAAAACGAGCGCGACGAAGACGTCAACGACGGCAAGATCCCGCAGATGCCGGCAGGCGATCTCGCTATCTTCCAGGTCAAGGACGGAACGGTCGATTGCAGCACGATCAAGCACGTTGCGCTGACCGGCCTCTCGGCCGTCGCGCCGGAGGACCCGGAGCCGGAATTCGTCGCCTTCAACGGCCAGGATGAGATCGCACTGACACTGCAGGAAAACAACGAGATCGTCATCATCGACGCCAAAACCGCACAGGTGAAGACGCATTTCCCCGCAGGCAGCACCGACCTTTCCGGTATCGACGCGAAGAAGGACGGGGCGCTGAAGTTTGCTAGCGAACTGAAGGGTGTTCTGCGCGAACCGGACGCTGTGAAATGGCTGGACGACAACCGTCTCGTCGTCGCCAACGAAGGCGATTATGAAGGCGGCTCGCGCGGGTTCACGATTTTCGATAAGACCGGCAAGGTTCTCTACGAATCCGGCAGCTCCTTCGAGCGCGCCGTGGCTGATCTCGGCCATTATCCGGACGGTCGCTCTTCCTCGAAGGGCGTCGAACCGGAGGGCCTGGAAGCAGCCACCTTCGGAGGCCAGCAATATTTCTTCGTGCTTGCCGAGCGCGCTTCTGTTGTCGGCGTCTACAAGGACACGGGCGCCGACCCGGAGCTCTCGCAGATATTGCCATCGGGCGTTTCGCCGGAAGGCGCTGTCGCCATCCCCTCGCGCAACCTCTTTGCGACCGCCAACGAAGTCGATCTCGGAAAGGACGGCGGCCCGCGCTCGCATGTGATGATCTACGAGCTTGCCGAACGAGAGAAGGCCTATCCGCAGATCGTCGCGGCCGAGAAGGATGGCAACCCGGTCGGCTTTGCCGCCCTTTCGGGCCTTGCTGCCGTTCCGGAAAAGCCCGGCAAGCTCTTTGCGGTCAGCGACAGCGTGCTCGGCATGCAGCCGACGATCTACACGATCGACGCGACGCAGAAGCCCGCCGTCATCACCGAGACGCTGACCGTCAAGCGTGATGGTGCTGCCGCCCAGAAGCTCGACATCGAGGGCATCGCCGTCGATGAGAAGGGCTGGTTCTGGCTCGCTTCCGAAGGCAACAGCGAAAAGCTGCTGCCGCACGCGCTCTACCACGTCAATCCGAAGGGCGAGATCAAGGCCGAGGTCGCCCTGCCGAAGGAACTGACCGCCAACGAAATCCGCTACGGCTTCGAAGGCGTGACGATCATCGGCTCCGGCGATGATGCAACGCTGTGGATGGCAATTCAGCGCGAATGGAAGGACGACGAGAAGGGCTTCGTCAAGCTCGTCTCCTACAATCTGAAGAGCAAGGAATGGGGCGCCGTGCGCTACCCGCTCGACAAGTCCGAAAACGGCTGGGTCGGTCTTTCGGAAATCTCTGCCCATGGCGACAACGTCTATATCATCGAGCGCGACAACCTCGTGGGCGATGCAGCGAAGTTGAAGAAGCTCTATAAGGTGGCGATCGCCGATCTCAAGCCCGCCAAGCTCGGCGGCGAGCTGCCGGCCGTCGAGAAGACCGAAGCCTACGACTTCGTCAACGAGCTGAAGACGGCCACCAACGGCTACGTGCTCGACAAGATCGAAGGCTTCACCTTCGACGCTGGCGGCAAGGCCTATGCCGTCACCGACAACGACGGGGTCAGCGACTCCTCAGGTGAAACCCTGTTCTTCCCGGTCAACCTGGTCGGCACGAACTGAGGTCCCAGAACTGAAAGGAAATGGCGGGTCAAACCCGGCCATTTTTGGTTCTGAAAGTTACGCTTACCAGCGCTGATGCACATGCGGTGCAATCAGCCGCTCGTAGATCTCGCGGGTCGCGTCCATCACGTCGTGGGAGAGCGGCGCGAGATCGGCGGCCGCTGCGTTGGCCCTTGCCTGTTCGGCGTTGCGCGCGCCGGGGATGACCACGGTCACGGCATCGTTCATCAGGATCCAGCGAAGCGCAAAGGCTGCCATAGAGGCGCCCTGCGGCACCAGCTTGCGCACCTCCTCGACCGCTTGCAGGCCGACCTCGAAGGGAACGCCCGCGAAGGTCTCGCCGACATCGAAGGCCTCGCCGTGGCGGTTGAAATTGCGGTGGTCGTCGCTTGCGAACTTGGTGTCGCGGGTGATCTTGCCGGAGAGCAGGCCACTTGCGAGCGGCACGCGGGCAATCACGGCGACGTTCCTGCGGCGGGCTTCCTGGAAGAAGAGGCGATCGGGGCGCTGACGGAAGATGTTGTAGATGATCTGGATGCTTTCAACGCCCGGAAACTCGATCGCTTTCAAGCCTTCCTCCACCGTCGAAACGCTGACACCATAGCCCTTGATCTTGCCGGCCTTCTGCAGCTCGTTGAGACCGTCGAAGACTTCCGAACGGTAAAGCACCTCGGTCGGCGGGCAGTGGAGTTGGACGAGGTCGAGACTGTCGACCTGCAGGTTCTTCAGGCTGCGGTCGATGAAGCCTTCGAGATTGGCCTTGGTATAGCCGCCGGCGACATGCGGGTTCAGCCTTCGGCCGGCCTTGGTGGCGATCATCGGGCGCGTGCCGCCACGGCTCTTCAGCACGTCGGCGACGATCTTTTCCGATCGGCCGTCGCCATAAACGTCCGCTGTGTCGATGAAGGTGATGCCGGCGTCGAGCGCCGCATTGAGGGCCGCCCGGCCGTCAGCCTCGCTAACCTCGCCCCAGGAACCGCCTATCTGCCATGCGCCGAACCCGACATTGGTGACTGAAAACGGCATGCGGCCGAAAGAATGCTGTTTCATGGGAATCCTCCATTCGTGATGAAAAGCTCGCACGGCGACTATCAGCCAGGCCCCGGGCGGACAAGCGCCTGCGGGGGAAATAGGGCGCAGACGTTGCTTATTCGAGACGGTGCCGATTGGTCTGGCATATCTTCCCGCTCCACTTCAAATGGGCCGACCGATGACCTACTTTCTGTGAGGGACGCGCCGGATCAAACAACGAAGAGGCAATAGTATGGAAATCAAGACAGCCGGTTCCCGGCCATCGGCGAAGGCTTCGGCGGACTATTTCGCTGGCACCGTGCGGCTTGATCCGTTGATCGAAGCGCCGGATCCGGCCCGCGTGAGGGTCGTGCACGTGACATTCGAGCCGGGAGCGCGCACCGCGTGGCACACGCATCCTCTGGGCCAGACGCTGATCGTCACGTCCGGCAAGGGGCTTGTGCAGAGCTGGGGCGGCGAAATCCGCGAAATCCGGCCGGGCGACACCGTCTGGTTCGCGGCCGGCGAAAAGCACTGGCATGGCGCAGCCCCGGAAACGGCGATGACGCATATCGCCATCCAGGAATCACTGAATGGCAGTGTCGCCGACTGGATGGAGCAGGTCAGCGACGAGCAATATGCCGGAAAGGCCTGAAGCGGCGTCAGACGCGCGAAAATGCGTCGGAAGTCCTGTCAACGCTCAGCTCTTGTGCGGCGGCTGGACTTCGCCTCGAAAACAATTTCCGGACTGTCATGGTTTTGTCTCCAAACCTGCTTGACACTCAAATGCGAACCCCTTAGTTAGCCGCTCATCGAAGCGGCCTGTCCGTTTTGACAAGGATGCGAAAGCTCCGGATGACTTGAAATGAAGTGCGGGTGTAGCTCAGTCGGTTAGAGTGCCGGCCTGTCACGCCGGAGGTCGCGGGTTCGAGCCCCGTCACTCGCGCCATTTTAAGATGTGCCGCAAGGCGCTTTCCGGCCTTTCCTTCAAGATGCGCGGGTGTAGCTCAGTCGGTTAGAGTGCCGGCCTGTCACGCCGGAGGTCGCGGGTTCGAGCCCCGTCACTCGCGCCATTCTTTTCTCCGAGCCATGCAGTTTTTGGTTGGCTGCCATGCAACCTCTCGCAACTTGTGCGTATTTGTCGCGACATCGTTGCATCTGCTTGATAATGTCGCATCCTCACAGGTGGAATTGGCTTTCTAAAAGTCTTGCGCCATGGCTCCGGCTGCGCTAACCACGGCTTGTTGCAACGCACGTTCGCTTGCCGGGCATTTGCCCGTTGCGCTGCCTGGCGCATTCGGCAAGCAGGGATGAACATGATGACTGAACTGCTCAGTTCCTATATTCCGATTGCTATCTTCATCGGCATTGCCCTCGTCATCGGCCTGGCGCTTCTGATTGCGCCGTTTGCCGTGGCCTTCAAGGCGCCCGATTCGGAAAAGCTTTCCGCATACGAATGCGGCTTCAACGCCTTCGACGATGCTCGCATGAAATTCGACATCCGCTTCTATCTCGTGTCGATCCTCTTCATCATCTTCGACCTCGAAGTCGCCTTCCTCTTCCCATGGGCGGTTTCCTTTGGCGCCATCGGCTGGTTCGGCTTCTGGTCCATGATGGTCTTCCTGCTCGTGCTCACCGTCGGCTTTATCTATGAATGGAAGAAGGGAGCCCTGGAATGGCAGTGACCCCCTCAAGCAATCGCACGCTCGTGGCGCCGCAACCGAAGGGGATCATCGATCCCGCAACCGGCAAGCCGATCGGCAGCAACGACGGGTTCTTCGGCGACATCAACAACGAACTGGCCGACAAGGGTTTTCTCGTCACCTCGACCGACGAACTGATCAACTGGGCGCGTACCGGCTCGCTAATGTGGATGACCTTCGGTCTCGCCTGCTGCGCCGTCGAGATGATGCAGCTGTCGATGCCGCGTTACGACGTAGAGCGTTTCGGCTTTGCGCCGCGCGCTTCGCCGCGCCAGTCGGACGTGATGATTGTTGCTGGCACTCTCACCAACAAGATGGCGCCCGCGCTCCGTAAGGTCTATGACCAGATGCCTGAGCCGCGTTACGTGATCTCGATGGGCTCCTGCGCCAATGGCGGCGGCTACTATCACTATTCTTATTCGGTGGTGCGCGGCTGCGACCGCGTCGTGCCGATCGACATCTACGTGCCGGGCTGTCCCCCCACGGCGGAGGCGCTGCTTTACGGCGTGCTTCTGCTGCAGAAGAAGATCCGGCGCACCGGCACGATCGAGCGGTAAGGGTTAAGGACAAGACATATGAGCGAAGCCCTCACTGAGCTTTCGTCCCATCTCTCGGAAGCGCGTGGCAGCCTGATTGCCGCGACGCAACTGAAGTTCGGCGAGCTGACACTGACGACGACGGGCGAAAACCTGATCGCGCTTCTGGCGTTCCTGCGCGATGACGCCAAGTGCGGTTTCGTCAACCTGACGGACATCTGCGGCGTCGATTGGCCGGAGCGCGAAAAGCGTTTCGACGTTGTGTATCATCTTTTGTCGCCGAAGCAGAACCTGCGCATCCGCGTGAAGGTCGCGACCGACGAGGATACGCCGGTTCCGTCGGCCTGCGCGGTCTATCCCGGCGCCGACTGGTTCGAGCGCGAGACCTGGGACATGTACGGCGTTCTCTTCACCGGCCACCCGGATCTCCGCCGCATCCTGACCGATTACGGTTTCGAAGGACATCCACTTCGCAAGGACTTTCCGACGACCGGCTTCGTCGAAGTCCGTTACGACGATGCGGCAAAGCGGGTCGTTTACGAACCGGTGGAACTGAAGCAGGAATTCCGCAACTTCGACTTCATGTCGCCTTGGGAGGGTACCGAGTACGTGCTGCCGGGCGATGAGAAGGCGAAGCAGTAGAAGCGAATAGTGAACAGCGACGAGTTGGGAAGGGGTTGCAGACGATAAACTCCGACAAGGATCTCAAGGTCTGGCAGTTGGCGATCGATCTCGCGGTGGACTGCTATCGGATGACCACGGATCTTCCCAAGTTGGAGATTTGACGGTCTGACGACCAAGATACGCAGGGCAGCAAATTCGATTGCTGCCAATATTGCTGAAGGGCACGGACGTGAAGTCACTGGAAGCTTTATTCGATATCTGCGCATGTCCCAGGTTCGTTGAAGGAATTGGAAACAGATATTCATTTCTCACCGCGTCGGTTGATCGGCGAGATTGCGTTCAGGCAGATGACCGAAAAGTGCGACGAGATCAGACGGATGATCAGGGCGCTGATACGGAGTCTCCAGGAGAAACAATGAAACGGAACGAAACTATTCGCTATTCGCCATTCGCCACTCGCCTAACCAGCGGCGCGTTTGGCTTGGAGTTTGCAGCATGACCGAACATAACGTCCGCAACTTCAACATCAATTTCGGGCCACAGCATCCGGCGGCGCACGGCGTTCTCCGTCTTGTCCTGGAGCTTGACGGCGAAATTGTGGAGCGCGTCGATCCGCATATCGGCCTGCTGCATCGCGGCACCGAGAAGCTGATCGAAACCAAGACCTATCTGCAGGCCGTTCCTTATTTCGACCGCCTCGATTATGTGGCGCCGATGAACCAGGAACATGCCTACGCGCTGGCCGTCGAGAAGCTGCTTGGCATCGAAATCCCGATTCGCGGTCAGCTGATCCGCGTTCTTTATTCGGAAATCGGCCGTATCCTGTCGCATCTCCTCAACGTCACGACCCAGGCCATGGACGTCGGCGCGCTGACGCCGCCCCTCTGGGGCTTCGAAGAGCGCGAAAAGCTGATGGTGTTTTATGAGCGCGCTTCCGGCTCGCGCATGCATGCGGCTTATTTCCGTCCAGGCGGCGTCCATCAGGATCTGCCGGAAAAGCTCGTTCAGGATATCGGCGACTGGTGCGATCCGTTCCTGAAGGCGTTGGACGACATCGACGATCTTCTGACCGGCAACCGCATCTTCAAGCAACGTAACGTCGATATCGGCGTGGTATCGCTTGAAGACTGCTGGGCTTGGGGCTTCTCGGGCGTCATGGTCCGCGGTTCGGGCGCTGCCTGGGACCTGCGCCGTGCGCAGCCTTACGAGTGCTATTCCGATCTCGAGTTCGATATCCCGATCGGCAAGAACGGCGACTGCTATGACCGTTACCTGATCCGCATGATTGAAATGCGTGAATCGGTCCGCATCATGAAGCAGTGCGTGAACCGCCTGCTTGGCGATGCCAGCACCGGACCGTTCTCGTCGGTCGACGGCAAGGTGGTGCCGCCGAAGCGCGGCGAGATGAAGCGCTCGATGGAAGCTCTGATCCACCACTTCAAGCTCTATACCGAAGGCTACCACGTTCCGGCCGGCGAAGTTTACGCCGCCGTCGAGGCGCCGAAGGGCGAGTTCGGCGTCTATCTCGTCTCCGACGGCTCCAACAAGCCGTATCGCTGCAAGATCAAGGCTCCGGGCTATGCCCATCTTCAGGCGATGGATTTCATGTGCCGCGGCCACCAGCTGGCTGACGTCGCTGCCATTCTCGGCTCGCTCGACATCGTGTTCGGCGAGGTGGACCGCTGATGCAGCTTGCCGCGCTTTCAGCAGCCGTTTTCCTCATGGCATCCGGAGCGTTCGCTCAGGATAATCAGGGATTCGGCCAGAAGCTGGGCGCGCAGGATGTAGCGCCTCCGGGCGGCCAGGCCTCCATGGGCGAGCTATTGTCCCGGGGCTATGAAATCAAGGCTGCCGTTCCGAACGGCAACAAGTTCGTTGTGTTTATGCAGAAAGACAAGTCGGCCTATGCTTGCGAGATGCAGTCTCTGACAGCCTCGCGGTGTGGGACCCTAAACTGACAAGGCGTGAGGAAGAATGTCCGTTCGTCGACTAGCCGAAGATCAATTCCAGCCTGCCGCATTCGCGTTCAATGACGAAAACGCGGTTTGGGCGGACAAAACGATCAAGAAATATCCCGCAGGCCGTCAGCAGTCGGCGGTCATCCCGCTGTTGATGCGGGCGCAGGAGCAGGACGGCTGGGTCACCCGCGCGGCGATCGAGAAAGTCGCCGACATGCTGGACATGGCCTATATCCGTGTCCTCGAAGTCGCGACCTTCTACACCCAGTTCCAGCTGGGTCCGGTCGGAACGCGCGCGCACGTCCAGGTCTGCGGCACGACGCCCTGCATGCTGCGCGGCTCTGAAGGCCTGATGAAGGTCTGCAAGAGCAAGATCCACGATCACCCGTTCGAGCGCAATGCCGAAGGCACGCTCTCCTGGGAAGAGGTCGAATGTCTCGGGGCCTGCGTTAACGCACCGATGGTGATGATCGGCAAGGACACTTACGAAGACCTGACGCCGGAGCGCCTCGAAGAGATCATCGACACGTTCAATGTCGGCAATGGGGCGAGCATCAAGCCCGGCCCGCAGATCGACCGTCATTTTTCCTCGCCCGAAGGCGGTCCGACGACGCTTCTGGCGCCGGATCCGAAGCCGAAGCCTTCCGCAAAAAAGGCCGTCAGCGATGCCGTCAGCCTTCCGCCCTCCGAGGCCGGCCGGCCGAAGAGCTCGGACGCCGAAACCAATCCGGCGTTGAAGACGCCCCATACGGCGCCGAAGGCCGCGGCCAAGAATGTCAAGGCCGTCGAGGCTGCACCGCTGCCTGCACCGGCCGAAAAGCCCGCAAGGGCAGCCGCGGCTCCGGCCGTGAGCAAGCCGGCGCTGACCGACAAGAACCGGCCGGTCGGCATCGAAAAGCCGACAGCTCCGGACGATCTCAAGCTGATCTCGGGCGTCGGTCCGAAGATCGAGGCCATTTTGAACGAACTCGGCATCTTCACCTATGCGCAGGTCGCAGGCTGGAAGAAGGCCGAACGCGAATGGGTCGATGGATACTTGAATTTCAAGGGCCGCATCGAGCGCGACGACTGGGCCAAGCAGGCCAAGGCGCTCGCCAAGGGCGGCGAAGCGGAATATATCAAGGTCTTTGGCAAGAAGCCGCGGTAAGAGGTGTGAAGCATGTTACAAGATAAGGACCGCATCTTTACCAACATCTACGGCCTCAAGGACAAGTCCCTGAAAGGCGCGATGAGCCGCGGCCACTGGGACGGCACCAAGCAGATCCTCGAAAAGGGCCGCGATTGGATCGTCAACGAGATGAAGGCGTCCGGCCTTCGCGGCCGTGGCGGCGCAGGTTTCCCGACCGGTCTCAAATGGTCCTTCATGCCGAAGGAAAGCGATGGCCGGCCGCACTATCTCGTCGTCAATGCCGACGAGTCGGAGCCCGGCACCTGCAAGGACCGCGACATCATGCGCCACGATCCGCATACGCTGATCGAAGGCTGCGTGATTGCGAGCTTCGCCATGGGCGCGAACGCCGCCTACATCTATGTCCGCGGCGAATACATCCGTGAGCGTGAGGCACTACAGGCGGCGATCGACGAATGCTATGATGCCGGCCTGCTCGGCAAGAACAACAAGCTCGGCTGGGACATGGAAATTTATGTCCATCACGGCGCCGGCGCTTACATCTGCGGCGAAGAAACCGCCCTGCTCGAAAGCCTTGAGGGCAAGAAGGGGCAGCCGCGCCTGAAGCCGCCGTTCCCGGCCAATATGGGTCTCTATGGCTGCCCGACGACGGTCAACAACGTCGAATCGATCGCCGTTGCCCCGACGATCCTTCGCCGCGGCGCCGGCTGGTTCTCCTCGATCGGCCGTCCGAACAATGTCGGCACCAAGCTTTTCATGCTCTCCGGGCACGTCAACAAGCCGTGCACCGTCGAAGAGGAAATGGGCATCACCTTCCGTGAGCTCGTCGATCGTCACGCCGGCGGCATCCGCGGCGGCTGGGACAACCTGCTCGCCGTCATTCCCGGCGGCGCCTCCTGCCCGATCGTGCCCGCCAAGGACATCATCGATTGCCCGATGGATTTCGACGGCCTGCGCGCTGTCGGTTCGTCCTTCGGCACGGCCGCCGCGATCGTCATGGACAAGTCCACGGACGTCATCAAGGCGATCGCCCGCATCTCGGCTTTCTTCAAGCATGAGAGCTGCGGCCAGTGCACGCCGTGCCGCGAAGGCACCGGCTGGATGTGGCGCGTGATGGAGCGCATGGCCAAGGGCAACGCCCACAAGCGCGAGATCGACATGCTCTTCCAGGTCACCAAGCAGATCGAGGGCCACACCATCTGTGCGCTCGGCGATGCCGCCGCATGGCCGGTGCAGGGTCTGATCCGTAACTTCCGTCCGGAGATCGAAGCGCGCATCGATCAGTACACAGCAAGCGCAATGGATCACGGTGCGGTTCTCGAGGCAGCGGAGTAAGAAAGATGACGAAGGCATCCGGTAGCACAGGGAAGGATGGAGCGGCCGATTTCCCGGCAGACTTCGGCCGTCTTGCAGCCGAGATGCTGGAGCGGGCTCTGCCGATGCATCCGCTGATGGCGCCGCCCGTAGCGGCGATGGCTGCGGCAACGGCGATCGGCTTCGGTTTCTCGACGCAGATAGCTGGCGCTTTCTTCGGCGCTCTGCAGGGCGCGTTCGAGGAGACCAACAGGCTGGCGGAAGCGCTTGACGACACGCCGCCGGAAGAACCAAAGCCGGAAGTGCGCATCAAGCCGGAGAATATCCGGCCGGCGGCGGTGGAGAAGGCCAAGCTTTCGCTTGTCGGCGCAACTGGATCAAAGCCTACGGCACCGAAGAAGCCGGCGGCACGCGCGAAGAAGGCAGACGACCTGAAGCTGATTGCCGGCATCGGTCCGAAGCTCGAGCAGGTGCTGAACGCAAAGGGCATTCGGACCTTCGCCGAGATTGCCGCCTGGACGGATGCGGAAATCGCAAAGCTCGACGCCGAACTTGGTTTCAACGGCCGCATCGCACGCGACGACTGGACCGGTCAGGCGAAGGCGCTTTGTGCGAAGGGCCGGAAGCGGACGTGATCTTTTCGGCTGACCCAAGCAGCCGGAGGGGGATGGCGAAGCGGCAAGCGGGCAGGGGCCTGCGAACTGCGCGCCGATCGGGTTTCGGGTTTTCCGAATCCTGGAAGGACAATTGGGCGACACCGGTGCCTGCGGGGGCAAAATCCCGCCTGGCAGCGGTCATGTTGCAGAATAGGTTTGTTTGCCGCCATCCGGCGAACGGGAAACAGGACTGAGTGACGATGGCAAAACTGAAGATAGACGGCAACGAGATCGAAGTCCCGGATCATTACACGCTCATCCAGGCGTGTGAGGAAGCCGGCGCTGAAGTTCCGCGCTTCTGCTTCCATGAGCGGCTGTCGGTCGCCGGCAATTGCCGTATGTGCCTTGTTGAAGTGAAGGGCGGCCCGCCGAAGCCGCAGGCATCCTGCGCTATGGGCGTTCGCGACATTCGCGGCGGACCGAACGGCGAACTGCCGGAAGTCTTCACCAACACGCCGATGGTCAAGAAGGCGCGCGAAGGCGTAATGGAATTCCTGCTGATCAATCACCCGCTCGATTGCCCGATCTGCGACCAGGGCGGCGAATGCGACCTGCAGGACCAGGCGATGGCCTTCGGCATCGATACCTCGCGCTATCAGGAAGACAAGCGCGCCGTCGAGGACAAGTATATCGGCCCGCTCGTCAAGACGGTCATGAACCGCTGCATCCACTGCACGCGCTGCGTCCGCTTCACGACGGAAGTCGCCGGCATCTCGGAACTCGGCCTGATCGGCCGCGGCGAGGACGCCGAAATCACCACCTATCTCGAGCAGGCGATGACCTCCGAGCTGCAGGGCAACGTCGTCGACCTTTGCCCGGTCGGCGCGCTGACCTCGAAGCCCTTCGCCTTCACGGCCCGTCCGTGGGAACTGAACAAGACGGAATCGATCGACGTCATGGACGCGCTCGGCTCCGCAATCCGCGTCGATACCCGCGGCCGCGAAGTCATGCGCATCCTGCCGCGCGTCAACGAGGCGATCAACGAGGAGTGGATTTCCGACAAGAGCCGCTTCATCTGGGACGGCCTGAAGACGCAGCGTCTCGACAAACCCTATGTCCGCAAGGGTGGTCGCCTGCAGCCCGCGACCTGGGCGGAAGCCTTCGGCGCGATCAAGACTGCAGTTTCCAAGACGACCGGCGAAAAGATCGGCGCGATCGCCGGCGACCTCGCTTCGGTCGAGGAAATGTACGCGCTCTCCGAACTGGTGAAGTCGCTCGGTTCCGAGAACCTCGACTGTCGCCAGGATGGGACGGCACTTGATCCGTCGCTCGGCCGCGCAAGCTACCTCTTCAACCCGACGATCGAAGGCATCGAACAGGCTGATGCGCTGCTCATCATCGGCGCGAACCCGCGCTTCGAGGCTCCCGTGCTCAATGCCCGCATCCGCAAGCGCTGGCGCCGCGGCGGCTTCCCGATCGGCGTGATCGGCGAAGGCGGTGACCTGCGTTATGATTACGAATATCTCGGTGCCGGTCCGGATACGCTGAAGGATCTGGTGGATGGCAACCATGCCTTCGCCAAGGTTCTGACGGAGGCCAAGACGCCGCTGATCATCATCGGCCAGGGCGCGCTTTCCCGCACGGATGGCGCGGGTGTTCTGGCAAGCGCCGCAAAGCTCGCCGTCAACGTCGGCGCGGTAGTCGAAGGCTGGAACGGTTTTGCCGTCCTGCACACGGCCGCATCGCGTGTCGGCGGCCTTGACCTCGGCTTCGTGCCCGGCGCCAAGGGCGTCAACGGGGCTGCCATGCTGGCCTCCATGGACGTGCTTTTCCTGCTCGGCGCCGACGAGCTGGACTTCACCGCCAAGAAGGCCAAGCTCACGGTCTATATCGGCTCGCACGGCGACAACGGCGCGCACCATGCCGACGTCATTCTGCCGGCTGCCGCCTATACTGAAAAGTCGGGCACTTGGGTCAATACCGAAGGCCGCGTCCAGATGGGCAGCCGCGCCGGTTTCGCACCGGGCGACGCCCGCGAGGACTGGGCGATCCTGCGTGCGCTCTCCGACGTCCTCGGCAAGAAGCTTCCCTTTGATTCGCTTGCCGAACTGCGCTCGAAACTCTATGCCGCGTTCCCGCATTTCGCCGCCGTCGACGAGATCGCCGAAGGCGACAGCGCCAAAATTGCCGCACTGGCCAAAAAAGCCGGGAAGATGAACAAATCCGGGTTTGCGTCACCGGTCAAAGACTTCTATTTGACGAACCCGATCGCACGCGCCTCGGCTGTCATGGCCGAATGCTCGGCATTGGCCCGCAACAACTTCAAAGTCGCGGCAGAGTAAGGGCAGGGACTATGGACTCTTTCTTTTCCACATATGTCTGGCCGGGGATCATCATGGTCGGCCAGTCGCTTCTCCTGCTGGTCTGCCTTCTGGTCTTTATTGCCTACGTGCTCCTTGCCGACCGCAAGATCTGGGCTGCGGTGCAGCTTCGCCGCGGCCCGAACGTCGTCGGCCCCTTCGGCCTGTTCCAGTCCTTCGCCGACCTTCTGAAGTTCGTCTTCAAGGAGCCGATCATTCCGGCGGGCGCAAACAAGGTCGTCTTCCTGCTTGCGCCGCTCGTCGCCGTGCTTCTGGCGCTGTCCACCTGGGCGGTCGTGCCGCTCGCAGATGGCTGGGTGATTGCCGACATCAATGTCGGCATCCTCTATATCTTCGCGATCGCCTCGCTCGAAGTTTACGGCATCATCATGGGCGGCTGGGCTTCGAACTCGAAGTATCCGTTCCTGGGTGCGCTTCGTTCGGCCGCGCAGATGGTGTCCTACGAAGTCTCGATCGGCTTCGTCATCGTCTGTGTCCTGCTTTGCGTCGGTTCGCTGAACCTGACCGACATCGTCAATGCGCAGCAAGACGGCCTTGGAACGATGCTCGGCCTGCCGGCGTCCTTCCTGGATTGGCATTGGCTCGCGCTGTTCCCGGTGTTCATCGTCTTCTTCGTTTCCGCGCTTGCCGAAACCAACCGTCCGCCCTTCGATCTTCCAGAAGCCGAATCGGAGCTGGTCGCCGGCTTCATGGTCGAATACGGCTCTTCGCCGTACATGATGTTTATGCTTGGCGAATATGCGGCCGTCTGCCTGATGTGCGCGCTGACGACGATCCTCTTCCTCGGCGGCTGGCTGCCCCCGGTTGACGTTTGGTTCCTGAACTGGGTACCGGGTATTATCTGGTTCACGCTGAAGGCCTGCCTGGTGTTCTTCATGTTCGCGATGGTCAAGGCCTTCGTGCCGCGCTACCGCTACGACCAGCTGATGCGCCTCGGCTGGAAGGTCTTCCTTCCGCTGTCGCTCGCCATGGTCGTCATCGTTGCATTCGTGCTGAAGCTGATGGGATGGGCATGATGATGTCCGCCCTCGTTTCCAGCAATTTTGGAGGTTGAAGATGGCAAGCTTGTCCAACGCCGTCAGCTCGCTGTTCCTCAAGGAATTCGTTGGCGCATTCTTCTTGTCGATGCGCTATTTCTTTCGCCAGAAGGCGACGATCAACTACCCCTTCGAAAAGGGTCCGGTCAGCCCGCGCTTCCGCGGCGAACATGCGCTGCGCCGCTATCCGAACGGCGAAGAGCGCTGCATCGCCTGCAAGCTCTGCGAAGCGATCTGTCCCGCTCAGGCGATCACCATTGAAGCTGGACCGCGCCGCAATGACGGCACGCGCCGCACGGTGCGCTACGACATCGACATGGTGAAGTGCATCTATTGCGGCTTCTGCCAGGAGGCCTGCCCGGTCGATGCGATCGTCGAAGGCCCGAATTTCGAATTCGCCACGGAAACCCGCGAAGAGCTTTATTTCGACAAGCAGCGGCTTTTGGACAATGGCGACCGGTGGGAACGCGAAATCGCCCGCAACATGGCGATCGACGCACCGTACCGCTGATTGGAATTTGAAATGCCGCGCGGCGGGCGCTCGCCTCCCGCGGTCAACATGCACCGGAGCTTTGCGGGCTTGACGTCACGCCAAGCTCCATTCGGGCAGGGAAACTCCCGGCTGCCCGGGGGAAGATGAAAAAGGCACCAACATGGGTCTGCAGGCTCTATTTTTCTATCTTTTCGCCTTTGTCGCGGTAGCGTCGGCGTTCATGGTCATCTCGGCGAAGAATCCGGTTCATTCGGTTCTGTTCCTCATCGTGACCTTCTTCAATGCCGCAGGCCTCTTCCTGCTGCTCGGCGCCGAGTTCCTGGCAATGATCCTGCTTGTCGTCTATGTCGGCGCAGTCGCGGTTCTCTTCCTCTTCGTGGTCATGATGCTCGACATCGATTTTACGGAGCTGCGCGCGGGTGTTCTCGAATATGCCCCGATCGGCGGCTTGATCGGTCTGGTTCTTGCAGCCGAACTCATCGTCGTTGTCGGCGGCAGCGCGATCTCTCCGGAAGTCGCAAAGACCGTCGCGATGCCGATCCCGGCCATTACCGAGCGCACCAATACCGCCGCCCTCGGCGACGTGCTCTATACGAACTACATCTACTTCTTCCAGATCGCCGGCCTGGTCCTTCTCGTCGCGATGATCGGTGCGATCGTGCTGACGCTGAGGCACCGTACCAACATCAAGCGGCAGAACATTCCAAGACAGGTTGCCCGCACGCCCGCAACTGCCGTTGAGGTGGTCACGGTCAAGCCGGGGCAGGGCCTCTAAAGGCAGGGACAAGGAACAAAGAACATGGTCATCGGTCTTTCCCATTACCTGACGGTTAGTGCCATTCTCTTCACAATCGGCATTTTCGGCATCTTCCTCAACCGGAAGAACGTCATCGTCATCCTGATGTCGATCGAACTCATCCTGCTTGCGGTCAACATCAACATGGTCGCCTTCTCGTCATTCCTGAACGACATCGTCGGCCAGGTCTTCGCATTGTTCATTCTGACGGTTGCTGCGGCTGAGGCAGCGATCGGTCTTGCAATTCTCGTTGTCTTCTACCGCAACCGCGGCTCGATCGCGGTCGAAGACGTTAATATGATGAAGGGCTGAGCGGCTCATGTTCCTCTATAAGGCTATTGTCTTTCTTCCCTTGATCGGCGCGATCATCGCCGGCCTCTTCGGCCGTGCGATCGGCGCCAAGGCATCGGAATACGTCACCTGCGGCCTGATGATCGTCGCCGCTGTCCTGTCCTGGTACGTCTTCGTCACCGTCGGCATGGGGCATCTCGAAGGCGGGCCGATCAAGGTTGAGGTCCTGCGCTGGATCCAGTCCGGCGGCATCGATGCTTCCTGGTCGCTGCGCGTCGACACGCTCACCTCCGTCATGCTGATCGTCGTCAACACGGTCTCGACGCTGGTGCACATCTACTCGATCGGATACATGCACCATGATCCGCATCGTCCGCGCTTCTTCGCCTATCTCTCGCTCTTCACCTTCGCCATGCTGATGCTGGTGACCTCCGACAACCTCGCCCAGATGTTCTTCGGCTGGGAAGGCGTGGGTCTGGCTTCGTATCTGCTCATCGGTTTCTGGTACAAGAAACCGTCGGCAAACGCCGCCGCAATCAAGGCCTTCGTCGTCAACCGCGTCGGCGACTTCGGCTTCGTGCTCGGTATTGCCGGCATCTTCGTTCTGTTCGGTTCGATCAACCTCGACACGATCTTCGCCAATGCCTCGAGCTTCGCGCCGCATGAAGGTGCCGAAGCCGCGGGTGAAGTCGTACTTAACCTCTTCGGCATGCAGCTCGACAAGGCGCATGCGCTGACCGGCATTTGCCTGTTGCTCTTCATGGGCGCGATGGGCAAGTCCGCTCAATTCCTGCTGCACACCTGGCTGCCGGACGCTATGGAAGGCCCGACGCCGGTTTCGGCACTCATCCATGCCGCGACCATGGTCACCGCCGGCGTCTTCCTCGTCGCCCGCATGTCGCCGCTCTTCGAATTGTCGCCCGATGCACTGGTCTTCGTCACCATGATCGGCGCGATAACCGCCTTCTTCGCAGCGACCGTCGGTCTCGTGCAGAACGACATCAAGCGCGTCATCGCCTATTCGACCTGCTCGCAGCTCGGCTACATGTTCGTGGCGCTCGGCGTCGGGGCTTACGGCGCGGCGATCTTCCACCTCTTCACACACGCCTTCTTCAAGGCGTTGCTCTTCCTCGGCGCCGGCTCGGTGATCCATGCCGTCGACGGCGAGCAGGACATGCGTTACATGGGCGGCCTTCGTAGGCACATCCCGGTCACCTTCTGGATGATGACGATCGGCACGCTGGCGCTGACCGGCGTCGGCATTCCGTTCACGCCGGTCGGTTTCGCCGGCTTCTTCTCGAAGGACGTGATTATCGAAGCGACCTACGCCTCGCATTCACCGGTTGCAGGCTTCGCCTTTACGCTTCTGGTGATCGCGGCCCTGTTCACGAGCTTCTATTCCTGGCGTCTTGCCTTCCTCACCTTCTTCGGCACGCCGCGTGCCTCGCACGAGGTGATGCACCACGTCCACGAATCGCCGCAGGTCATGCTCGTGCCGCTCTATCTTCTGGCGGTCGGCGCCGTTCTCGCGGGTGTCCTGTTCGAGGGCTACTTCTACGGCCACCACTATGCCGAGTTCTGGAAAGGCGCGCTCTTCACCGGCGCCGAGAACGAATTGCTGGAAGAATTCCACCACGTGCCGGCCTGGGTGGCGCTGAGCCCGTTCATCGCGATGCTTCTCGGCTTCGTGACGGCTTGGTACATGTATATCAAGTCGCCTTCGACGCCGCGCGTTCTCGCGCAGCAGCACCGCGTGCTTTACCAGTTCCTGCTCAACAAGTGGTACTTCGACGAGCTCTACGATTTCCTCTTCGTCCGTTCCGCCAAGGCGCTCGGCCGCTTCCTGTGGAAGAAGGGTGATATCGGCGTCATCGACGCTTACGGCCCGAACGGCGTTGCCGCCCGCGTCGTCGACGTCACCAATCGCGTCGTCCGCCTGCAGACCGGTTACCTCTATCACTATGCCTTCGCGATGCTGATCGGCATTGCCGCACTCGTTACCTGGATGATGCTCGGGAGTTCCTTCTGATGACCGATTGGCCTATTCTTTCAACGGTCACCTTCTTGCCGCTCGTCGGCGTGGTGCTTCTGCTGCTGATGAGCGAAAACGGCCCGAGCGGCAGGCGCAACGTGCTCAACATCTCGTTGATCACGACCATCGTCACGTTCATCGTTTCGCTGTTCATCTGGATCGGTTTCGACAATGCGAACCCGGGCTTCCAGATGGTCGAGAAGCATGGCTGGCTCGGCACGGGCATCGGCTATCATGTCGGCGTCGACGGTATCTCGATGCTGTTCGTCGTCCTGACGACGGTCCTCATGCCCTTCTGCATTCTGGCGAGCTGGCTCTCCATCGAAAAGCGCCTGAAGGAATACATGATCGCCTTTCTCATCCTTGAAGTGATGATGGTCGGTGTCTTCGTGTCGCTGGATATCGTGCTCTTCTACGTCTTCTTCGAAGCGGGTCTCATTCCGATGTTCCTCATCATCGGTGTCTGGGGTGGCAGGGACCGCGTGTACGCAAGCTACAAGTTCTTCCTCTACACGCTGCTCGGTTCGGTACTGATGCTGCTCGCCATCATGGCGATGTACTGGCAGGCCGGCACGACGGATATTTCCGCGCTGCTCGCCTACAAGTTCCCGCCTGCCATGCAGACCTGGCTGTGGCTTGCCTTCTTCGCCTCCTTTGCGGTGAAGATGCCGATGTGGCCGGTTCACACCTGGTTGCCGGATGCGCACGTCCAGGCACCGACGGCCGGGTCCGTCATCCTGGCAGGCGTGCTGCTGAAGCTTGGCGGTTACGGCCTCATCCGCTTCTCGCTCGGCATGTTCCCGGTCGCGTCCGATTTCTTCGCGCCGATGGTCTTCGCCCTGTCGGTGATCGCCATCATCTACACCTCGCTGGTCGCGATGATGCAGGACGACATCAAGAAGCTGATCGCCTATTCGTCGGTTGCCCACATGGGCTACGTCACCATGGGCGTCTTTGCGGCGAACATGCAGGGCGTGCAGGGCTCGATCTTCCAGATGCTGTCGCACGGCATCGTTTCGGGCGCGCTCTTCCTTTGCGTCGGCGTCGTCTATGACCGCACCCATACCCGCGAGATCGTGGCCTATGGCGGCCTGGTCAACAACATGCCGAAATATGCCGTCGCCTTCATGGTCTTCACCATGGCGAATGTCGGCCTTCCGGGCACCTCGGGCTTCATCGGCGAATTCCTGACGCTGATGGGCGTCTTCCGCGTCAATACCTGGGTAGCGCTCTTCGCCGCAACCGGCGTGATCCTGTCGGCAGGCTACGCTCTGTGGCTCTACCGCCGCGTGATCTTCGGCGCGCTGGAAAAGGAAAAGCTGAAGGCGCTTCTCGATCTTTCGCCGCGCGAGCAACTGATCCTCTATCCGTTGGTGGCACTGACGATCTTCTTCGGCGTCTATCCGGCGCCGGTCTTCGATGCGACGGCCGCCTCCGTGGATATGCTGGTGAACAACTATACGGCCGCTGTAAACGCTGCGCACGACGTTGCGCTGTCGATGAATTGATGACGGGACTTTTTGGACATGACCGCTGAAACCATTCTCGCAAGCCTGCATCTTTCCGCGCCGGAGATCATCCTCGCGGTCGGCGCCCTTGTCCTGCTCATGATCGGCGTCTTTGCGGGCGAGCGGTCGGGCCGTATGGTGAGCGTTCTGGCGCTGATCCTGTTTGCGGCATCTGCGCTGTGGCTGATCTTCGTGCCGGGCGATGGCCTCGCTTACGGCGGCGTCTACCAGGCGGACGGTTTCTCCCGCTTCATGAAGATCACCGCGCTCGTCGGCTCCTTCGCAGCGCTCTTCATGTCGATCGGTCTTGCCAGGGAAAACCAGCTCGACAAGTTCGAGTTCCCGGTCCTGCTCGTGCTCTGCACCCTCGGCATCTTGCTGATGATCTCGGCAAACGACCTGATCGCGCTCTATCTCGGTCTCGAGTTGCAATCGCTGGCGATCTACGTCGTGGCGGCGATCAACCGGGAGAACCTGAAGTCCACCGAAGCGGGCCTCAAGTATTTCGTTCTCGGCGCGCTTTCCTCGGGCTTGCTGCTTTACGGCATGTCGTTGGTCTACGGCTTCACCGGCCATACGCATTTCGACGATATCGCCCAGGCGCTTTCCGCCGAAGGTGCCCGCTCGCTTGGCCTGGTCTTCGGCTTGGTCTTCATCCTCGCGGGCATCGCCTTCAAGATCTCGGCGGTCCCCTTCCACATGTGGACGCCGGACGTATACGAAGGTGCGCCGACCCCGGTCACCGCCTTTTTAGCAAGCGCGCCGAAGGTTGCGGCCATGGCCATGATGACGCGCATCGTCATCACTGCCTTCCAGCCGGTCATTGCCGACTGGCAGCAGGTCGTGGTCTTCATCTCGATTGCCTCGATGCTGCTCGGCTCCTTCGCCGCCATCGGGCAGCGGAACATCAAGCGTCTGATGGCCTACTCCTCGATCGGTCACATGGGCTATGCGCTCGTCGGGCTTGCCGCCGGCAACCAGACCGGCGTGACGGGCGTGATGCTCTACATGGTCATCTATATGGTCATGACGCTCGGCTCCTTCGCGATCATCATGTCGATGCGCCGCAAGGACGGCACGGTCGTCGAAGCTGTCGACGATCTCGCCGGCCTTTCCAGCACGAACCCCTTCATGGCGACGGTGCTGACGACCCTGATGTTCTCGCTCGCCGGCATTCCGCCGCTTGCAGGCTTCTTCGCGAAGTACTTCGTCTTCGTCGCTGCCATCGAAGCCAAGCTCTATGCGCTCGCCATCATCGGCGTTCTCGCGTCGGTCGTCGGCGCTTACTATTATCTGCGTGTCATCAAACTGATGTGGTTCGATGAAGCGACGGATGAGTTTGCCCGCGTTTCCGGCCCACTTCGCCTCGTGTTCGGCCTTTCCGGCCTGTTCGTTCTTGCCTATGTCGTCATCGGTGGCCCGATCGGCGGTGCGGCCGAGCTCGCGGCTGCGACGCTCTTTTGATGATGTTTCCCGTGCGGCGCCGGATATCGCTCGGCGATTTCCGGCACGAGGCGCTGTCGGAAACATCCTCCACCAACAGCGAATGCCTTGCCCGCGCCAGGGCAGGGGACGATGGTTTCCTGTGGGTGACTGCGGAAAAGCAGACCAGTGGCCGCGGCCGCCGCGGCCGCGCCTGGGCTTCGGAACGGGGCAATCTCTACGCTTCCCTTCTCTTGATCGATCCGGCGCCGATGGAGCGCCTTTCGTCGCTTCCGCTGGCAATCGCCGTTGCCGTGCATCAGGCAATCCGCATGGTTCTGCCGCCTGGCGCAGCACCGCTCGAGGTGAAGTGGCCGAACGACATCCTGATCGGCCGCAGGAAGACCTGCGGAATCCTCGTCGAAGGTGAAAAGCTTGCAGATGAGCGCTACGCGCTGGTGATCGGGATCGGCATCAACGTCGCCCTCATGCCCGACAATCCGCTCTACCCGGTGACCTGTCTGCGCCAAGAGGGAAGCACCGCCGCCCCCGAGGAACTCTTCGCCCATCTCTTTGCTTCGATGGCAGAGGTGCTCGATATTTGGAACGAGGGACGAGGCGTTCGCGAGATCACCGCCCGTTGGCGGGATGTCGCCTGCGGCATCGGCGAGAAGATCACGGTCAATCTGCCGGACCGCTCGATTTCCGGACAATTCGCCGGGATTGATGATAATGGCTTGTTGATGCTCAAAACCGGCACGGGCAAGATGATGCAGATTGCCGCCGGGGATGTATTTTTTGGATAGTGGAGCTTATGGCTAAGCAGGACGAACTGGTATTTCTGCCTTTGGGCGGTGTCGGCGAGATCGGCATGAATCTCGCGCTATACGGCTACGGCCCGGCAGATCACCGCCAGTGGATCATGGTCGATTGCGGCGTCACCTTCCCGGGTCCGGATCTTCCGGGCGTCGATCTGGTGCTGCCCGACATCCGCTTTCTCGCCGCTGAGCGCAAGAACCTCAAGGCGATCATCATCACGCATGCGCATGAGGATCACTACGGTGCACTGGCCGACCTCTGGCCGGGCCTGAATGTTCCCGTCTACGGCTCGCCCTTCACCGCGGGCCTGCTGGAAGCCAAGCGCAATTTCGAGAAGGATGCGATCGGCGAAGTGCCGGTGACGATCTTCAAGGCAGGCGATACGATCAATGCCGGTCCCTTCAGCATTGAAGGCGTGGCTGTCAATCACTCGATCCCCGAGCCGATGTCGCTGATGATCCGCACGCCGCTCGGCAATGTGATCCATACCGGTGACTGGAAGATCGACCACGAGCCGTCGCTCGGACCGCTGACCGACGAGACCCGCTTCCGCCAGCTCGGCGACGAGGGCGTGTTAGCGCTGATGTGTGACTCCACCAATGCGCTTCGCGACGGCGTTTCGCCGTCCGAAAAGGACGTTTCGGAAAGCCTGAGCAGGATCATCGAGAATGCCGAAGGCCGCGTTGCGGTCACCAGTTTCTCCTCGAATGTCGGCCGTATCCGCACCATTGCCGAGGCCGCTGAAGCCGCAGGCCGCGAAGTCTTGCTGCTCGGAAGCTCGCTGAAGCGCGTCGTCGATGTCTCGCGCGAGATCGGACTGATGGAAGGCGTCAAACCCTTCATCTCCGAGGACGAATACGGCTATATCCCGCGCGACAAGGTCGTGGTCATCCTGACCGGCAGCCAGGGCGAGCCGCGCGCAGCGCTTGCCAAGCTATCGCGCGACGAGATGCGCAACGTCGCACTCGCCGCCGGCGATATCGTCGTCTTCTCATCCCGCGCCATCCCCGGCAACGAGAAGGCGATCCAGGACATCAAGAACGGCCTCACCGAGCAGGGCGTGCACGTCATCACCGACAACGAAGCGCTGGTTCACGTCTCCGGCCATCCGCGTCGCAACGAGCTGCAGAAGATGTACGAGCTGACACGCCCGAAGATCGTCGTGCCCGTGCACGGCGAGGCGACGCATCTGACAGCTCACAAGGAACTGGCGGAACAATCCGGTATCGGCATCGTGCCGCGCGTGCGCAACGGCGATATTCTGCGACTTGCGCCCGGTCCGGTCGAGGTCATCGACGAGGCACCGCACGGACGCATCTACAAGGACGGCATGCTCATCGGCGATTTCGACGAGATGGGGATCGGCGAGCGCAAGAAGCTCTCCTATGTCGGCCATGTCGCGGTCAACCTCGTGATCGACAGCCGCTACGACATCGTCGGCGATCCCGATCTCGTGGCCATCGGCCTGCCGGTCTATGACGACGAGGGCGACGAGATGGAAGACACGCTCTTCGACGCCGTCGTCGGCGCTATCGAGAGCATCCCGCGCGCCCGCCGCAAGGACCTCGACATGATGCAGGAGGCGGTGCGCCGCGCGGTCCGCGCTGCGGCAAACCAGACCTGGGGCAAGAAGCCGATCGTCACGGCGTTCATCACAAAGGTCTGATCGATGCTTGGCCGCGTCAACCACATCGCCATCGCCGTCCCCGACCTTGCCGCAGCAACGGCAGGCTATCGCGACACGCTGGGTGCCAGGGTCTCGCAGCCGCAAGCTTTGCCTGAACACGGCGTCACCGTCGTCTTTGTCGAATTGCCGAACACCAAGGTCGAACTGCTGGAGCCGCTCGGCGAAAATTCGCCGATCGCCGCCTTTCTCGAAAAGAACCCTTCCGGCGGTATGCATCACATCTGCTACGAGGTTTCGGACATCCTTGCGGCGCGCGATCAACTCGCGAAATCGGGCGCGAGGGTGCTTGGCAGCGGCGAGCCGAAAACCGGCGCCCATGGAAAGCCGGTGCTCTTCCTGCATCCGAAGGACTTCTTCGGCACACTGATCGAGCTGGAACAGGTCTGAGGCAGGCTGCGGCAGAGTGACCTGACTGCGGAAGCGTCCGGATATGGGATTTGAGCTATCCACCATTCCGCTCTATAAGCGCGTCTGTTGCAATGTTTGCAACGGCGTCGCGGGACACAGAAATGCTGCAGATTTTTCTACAGGGCTTTGCCGTCTATTTCGTCGTGTGGTGGATCACGCTTTTTGCCGTGCTGCCGATCGGCCTCCGCACGCAGGCGGAGGACAATGATGTGGTTCTCGGCACCGTTCCGAGCGCGCCGACGCGTTTTCGGGCGCTTTTCACCTTCTCACTGACGACCATCGTTTCGGCGGTTATCTATGGCGCCTGGTATATCTCCTCGACCTATTTCGGCTGGGGTTTCGACGCCCTCCCGCAGATTGGCCCGAGCTTCCGATGAAATGGAGCTTTTGCTCAATCTTTGAGCATATGTAAACTTGCCGGAAAGTCGGAGCAGTCATACGGGCGACACGGAAATGACGCAGAGAACTTACGCAACGGCATGACGCCTTGCCGTAAGGTAAGACCCAGGGCTTTTCTGCGTCGGAGTTAGGTTGGAAAAACCAAAAAAAAACAAGGCTGAAAGCCTTGTTTTAAGTATCGCGTGATCTGTAACCGTTGCCGGGGCTGCGACGAGCGCGCCTAAGATCTGATCCTCCCAAGACTTGACCGCGAATTCGACAGGAATTTAATCTCCCTGCCTGTTTTGTGAGCTAAAGCTAGCTCAAAGATTAAGCTTTGTCATCAGCTTTTTTTGCATTTTTGCTACACTTGAGAAAAAAATACCTGTTGACAAGATTTTGATGCAAACCTTTAGAAATGCCCGCTTTTTTTCGCATAGGCATTTTTCGGCCGCAAACTTGCGTATACGATAGGCTGCTCGCGCGTCACGCGGGTTTCTTTCCGGCCGCGAAGCGGTTATGACGCTCCCGATATCAACGATCGCCGTCGATTCCGCATGAGAGCGGAATCCCAACTGCTCTGGAATCCGTCATGCGTCTGTCCCGCTATTTCATGCCCATCCTCAAGGAAAACCCCAAGGAGGCGGAAATCGTCTCCCACCGGCTGATGCTGCGCGCCGGCATGATCCGCCAGCAGTCGCAGGGCATTTATTCCTGGCTGCCGCTCGGCAAGCGCGTTCTCGACAAGGTGAACTCGATTATCCGCGAGGAGCAGAATCGTAGCGGCGCGATCGAGCTTTCCATGCCGACGCTGCAGTCCGCCGAGCTCTGGCAGGAGAGCGGGCGCTACGACGCCTATGGCAAGGAAATGCTGCGTATCAAGGACCGCCAGGACCGGCCGATGCTCTATGGACCGACGAATGAGGAGATGGTGACGGATATCTTCCGTTCCTACGTCAAGTCCTACAAGAACCTGCCGCTGAACCTCTATCACATCCAGCTGAAGTTCCGCGACGAGATCCGCCCGCGTTTCGGCACCATGCGCTCGCGCGAGTTCATGATGAAGGATGCCTATTCCTTCGATCTGACGCGTGAAGGCGCCGAGCACTCTTACAAGAAGATGTTCACGGCCTACCTGCGCACCTTCGACCGCCTGGGGCTGCGCGCCATTCCCATGCGCGCCGACACCGGTCCCATCGGGGGCGATCTCAGCCATGAATTCATCATTCTCGCGGAGACCGGCGAATCGGAAGTGTACAGCCACAAGGATTTCGTCAATTTCGATATCCCGCCGGCCGATACCGATTTCGACGATGCCGCCGGCCTGAATGCGATTTTCGACAAGTGGACCTCTGTCTATGCAGCCACCTCGGAGATGCACGACGAAGCAGCATTCAACGCCATCCCGGAAACCGAGCGTCTTTCGGCGCGCGGCATCGAAGTCGGCCACATCTTTTATTTCGGCACGAAATATTCCGAGCCGATGGGCGCCAAGGTGCAGGGGCCAGATGGCAAGGAACACACCGTTCACATGGGTTCCTACGGTATCGGGCCGACACGCCTTGTTCCCGCCATCATCGAAGCATCGCATGACGACAACGGAATCATCTGGCCGGCTTCTGTTGCGCCGTTCGATGCGCTCGTGATCAACATGAAGGCGGGCGATGCCGGTTGCGATGCAGCATGCGAGAAGATCTACGCGGCGCTTTCGAAGGCCGGCAAGGACGTTCTCTATGACGATACCGATGATCGCGCCGGAACGAAATTTGCCACCGCCGACCTGATCGGCATACCGATGCAGATCATCGGCGGCCCGCGCGCGGTCGCGAACGGCGAAGTGGAACTCAAGGACCGCAAGACCGGTGCCCGCGAAACGATGACAATCGACGCGGCGATCAACAAGCTCTTGGCGTAAGGCCGAACGGAGGCGAAATGGCAGATGCGGCGGTGGACCAGCGGGGTTCGAAATCCGGCTTCGGTCCGGCGGTCAGGCCATTTTCCGCCTTCGAACGCCTTGTGGCGTGGCGTTATCTGCGCGCGCGCCGCAAGGAAGCCTTCATCTCGGTCATCGCCGGCTTTTCCTTCGTCGGCATCATGCTGGGCGTTGCGACGCTGATCATCGTCATGGCGGTCATGAACGGTTTCCGCACCGAGCTGATCTCGCGCATTCTCGGCATCAACGGCCATATGATCGTGCAGCCGGTGGACGGACCTTTTACCGACTATGCGGCATTGACCGACAGGTTCGCGGCGGTGCCCGGCATCAGGATGGCGCTGCCGTTGGTCGAGGGGCAGACGCTGGCGTCGGGCCAGGCGGGTGCTGGAACCGGCGCACTGGTGCGCGGCATCCGCGCCGAAGACCTGACCAAGCTCAAGACGGTTTCCGACAATATCAAGTCCGGAGACCTCGTCGGATTTGCTTCGGGGCAGGGCGTTCTCGTCGGTTCGCGCATGGCGGAGCAGCTCGGTCTGCAGGCAGGCGACACCATCACGCTGATTTCACCGGAAGGTGACGTGACGCCGATGGGCATCAATCCGCGCGTCAAATCCTACACGGTCTCCGGCATCTTCGAGATCGGCATGTCGGAATATGACGCGGCGATTATCTATATGCCGCTTGAGGAGGCGCAGCTCTATTTCAATGCCGAGGGCCTCGTTCAGTCGATCGAGCTCTTCGCCAACAATCCCGACGATATCGACAATCTCCGCCCCAAGGTGGAGGAAGCGGCAGGCCGTCAGATCGCCATCACCGATTGGCGCCAGCGCAACCAGACCTTCTTCTCCGCCCTGCAGGTGGAGCGCAATGTGATGTTCATGATCCTGACGCTGATCGTTCTGGTCGCGGCGCTGAACATCATCTCCGGCCTGATCATGCTGGTGAAGGACAAGGGCAGCGATATCGCGATCCTGCGCACCATGGGCGCGACGTCCGGCGCCATCATGCGCATCTTCTTCATGACCGGTGCTGCGATCGGCATCGTCGGCACTATTGCTGGCGTGCTGCTCGGCGTCGTCGTCTGCATCAACATCGAGTCGATCCGCCAGTTCTTCTCCTGGGTCACGGGCGCCGTGCTCTTCAATCCGCAACTCTATTTCCTGAGCCAGCTGCCGGCCGAGATGAGTCTCGGCGAGACGGTCTCTGTCGTCGTCATGGCGCTGGCGCTCTCCTTTCTCGCGACCATTTTCCCCGCCTGGCGGGCCTCGCGGCTCGATCCGGTGCAGGCGCTCCGCTACGAATAAGGAATGCTGATTTCAATGAAACGGAACGTCGTTCTCAAGCTTTCCGGCGTCGAGCGTCACTATGGCCAGGGCGATACCGTGCTCACCATTCTGAAGGGCGCCAATTTTACCCTCCACAGCGGCGAGATCGTCGCCCTGGTCGCTCCTTCGGGCACCGGCAAATCGACGCTGCTGCATGTCGCGGGCCTGCTGGAGCATCCGGACGGCGGCGAAGTCATCGTCAACGGTCAAGTCTGTGAAGGGCTGACCGACGAGAAGCGCACGGCGATCCGCCGCAGCGAGATTGGCTTCGTCTACCAGTTCCACCATCTCCTCCCGGAGTTTTCGGCCCTCGAGAATATCATGATGCCGCAGATGATTGCCGGTCTGCCGCGAAAGGAGGCGGGCGAACGCGCAAAGCAGCTGCTCGACTATATGCGCATCGGCCACCGCGCCAGCCATCGTCCCGGCGAGCTTTCGGGCGGCGAGCAGCAGCGGGTCGCGATTGCGCGCGCGGTTGCCAATGCGCCGACCGTGCTTCTCGCCGATGAGCCGACCGGGAACCTCGATCCCGAGACCGCGAGCTACGTGTTCGATGCGCTGGAGGCGCTCGTCCGCCAGTCCGGTCTTGCAGCGCTGATCGCCACTCATAACCACGAACTCGCCGGCCGCATGGACCGTCGCGTGACCATCAGCGACGGTAAGGTTGTCGAGTTCTGATTAGGGGCGGATGAGGCCGCCTCGGTAGTCCAGCTCGTAGGCTCTCCGCTCTGCAACGATGATCATTTCCCGTCCGCTGAAGTGATCGCAATCGCCGGTGCTGTGGTCGGCATAAAAGCCGAAGGCATGCTCGAATTCCATGCCGCCCAGGAAGCGACTGTATTCGGCATACATCGTCGAAAGCGCGGCTTTGATGACGGCGCCTGCCTTCTCCCCATCGATCAGCGTCGGCTCGACAATGCGGCCGAAATAGTTCATCACCCAGACGGGCTCGCCGCCCAGCCACACGACTTCTTGTCCGGCGAAATCCGTTCCGCCGAAATAGCTGTCGAGATAGCGCCATTCTCCGCGCTCGTAGCCGATGTCGTGCGATCCGCTGCGGCAGGGGTCCAGCTTTCTCCCGCCGCCGACATAGGTATTTGCCTTCGCTTCGACGATGAAGCCGTTCAATGCAGCAAGATTCATGGCTCTCGGCCTCCCGCGCTGAAGCTCTCCCAAAAACATATGCCTGTAAAGAACAAAAAGAGAACTGGCGACTATTGGCCGCAGATCGATTGACCGGTTTCGTCGTTCCACTGCTCGATGGTGATCACGCGCGGCGCGGCTTTTACGTCCTTTCCGTTCTTCTGCAACTTGCCGGTCAGCGCATTGTAGTCGCATGAACCGCCGGCATTGGGATCGAGCGTGTCGTAGTGATTGTGGGTGTAGCCGGCGACAACGAATTGCTTGTTGCGGTAGGCAAGCGTCAGCGTCAGATCCCAGCGCTCGCGGCCGATCGCGCTGTTTTGGGAATGGACTGCAATGGAGGATTTGCCGGCAGCCTTGATCGTGGGCTCTTGGCCGAAAACGCCGTCTGTATCCGTGCTGCCCCAGATCTTACTGGGCGCGCTTGCCGAAAGCCTGAGCAGTTCGTGGTCGGCGTCGCGCAGATAGATGTAGATGCCGATCTGCTCTTTTCTCTCCGCATCGGCCGGTGCGACGAGGATAGCCAGATCCAGCTTGCCGTCGCCGTTCCAGTCTCCCGTCGCGCCATCGACGATGGCGCCAGGGTTTATGTCCGCAGCCGACGTCGCCGTTGCGACGAGAATGGCGGTGAATGCAATGACAACCCTCATAATTCTCCTCCGGTCCGCCGTTAACTATGCGCAAATGATTCCTGTTGACAACAGAACAATAGCGGAACAAATTGGAAACATAACGAGTAAAGGAGAGCCAGATGACTGACATGATCCGTGATATCGCAGCATTCACCTCCATTGCAATGTTCGTTGCCAGCTTTTCATTGATCCTCATGGCACTTTAAGTTTTCAGGGGACCGCATCGCTTTCATGCGGTCCGCACAAGGGACTGCTTCTGGACATCGCTGTCATCAACGCCGACAATGCAAACCGATTCATTCGGGCGATTGGAAGGGTATGAAATGGCGGATGCGCACAGCGGCTTCGTCGGCGGTACGCCGGGTTTCGTGCATCTGCGTGTCCACTCGGCTTATTCGCTCCTTGAAGGGGCGCTGCCGCTGAAGAAGATCCTTTACAAGGCATCGGGCGATAGCCAGCCGGCGATCGCCATCACAGACACCAACAATCTGTTCGTCGCTCTCGAATTTTCGCAAAAGGCGATGGAAGAGGGGCTACAGCCGATCATCGGCTGCCAGCTGTCGATCGATATGGACGGCCTGGAGACAGAAAGGCGCGGCGGTCAGCAGGCGCTGGCCAAGCTGCCCTCGATCGTCGTGCTTGCCGCGACCGCGGAAGGCTACGAGCGGCTCGTCGATCTCGTCAGCCGCGCTTATCTCGGCGGCGACGACAACCAGGCGGTCCATATCAGGGCATCCTGGCTGGAAGAGGCCGGAACCGAAGGGCTGATCGCGCTGACGGGTGCGCTTGGCGGTCCCGTCGATGGGGCACTGAAGCAGGGCCATGCCGCGCAGGCGCAAACCCGGCTGCTTGCCCTGAAGCGCCTCTTCCCAGACCGGCTCTATGTCGAATTGCAGCGCCACGGAACCTATGACAAGCGCCATGAGCAGAAGGTCGTGGGGCTTGCGTATGAGCACGATCTGCCGTTGGTGGCGACCAACGAGGCCTTCTTCCCGACGCGCGACGATTATGATGCCCATGATGCGCTGATGGCCGTTGCCCATAACGCCATCGTCTCGGACGACAGCCGCTTCCGCCTGACGCCGGACCACTATTTGAAGAGCCGCGCCGAGATGGCGAAACTCTTTGCCGATCTGCCGGAAGCGCTGCAAAACACGGTCGAGATCGCCCGCCGCTGCTCCTTCGTACTGAAGACCCGTAAGCCCATCCTGCCGCGCTTTACCGGCGCCACCGACGATCCCGAGGAGGCGGAACGCGCCGAAGCGCTGGAGCTCCGCCGGCAGGCGGAGGAGGGCCTCGACATGCGCCTTTCGACGCTCGGCATGTCGCCCGGCTATGAGGAGAAGGATTACCGCGAACGGCTGGAATTCGAACTCAGCGTCATCGAGCGCATGCGGTTTCCGGGCTACTTCCTGATCGTTGCGGACTTCATCAAATGGGCAAAGCAGCATGATATCCCTGTTGGCCCCGGCCGCGGTTCCGGTGCAGGCTCGCTCGTCGCCTATGCGCTGACGATCACCGACGTCGACCCGTTGCGCTTTTCGTTGCTCTTCGAACGCTTCCTCAATCCGGAACGCGTCTCGATGCCCGACTTCGACATCGACTTCTGCCAGGACCGCCGCGAAGAGGTGATCCGCTACGTGCAGCAGAAATACGGCCGCGCACAGGTGGCGCAGATCATCACCTTCGGTTCGCTGCAGGCGCGCGCTGCCCTCCGCGACGTCGGCCGTGTGCTGGAAATGCCTTACGGCCAGGTCGACAAGATCTGCAAGCTGGTGCCGAACAATCCGGCCAATCCGACGCCGCTCTCCAAGGCGATCGAGGAGGAGCCAAAGCTTCAGGAGGAGGCAGCGAAGGAGCCCGTGGTGGCGCGCCTGCTCGATATCGCCCAGAAGATCGAGGGCCTTTACCGCCACGCCTCGACGCACGCCGCCGGCATCGTCATCGGCGACCGGCCGCTCTCGAAGCTGGTTCCGATGTATCGCGACCCGCGCTCCGATATGCCGGTCACCCAGTTCAACATGAAGTGGGTCGAGCAGGCCGGCCTCGTAAAGTTCGACTTCCTCGGCCTGAAAACGCTGACGGTACTGAAAGTTGCGGTCGATTTCGTAGCCAAACGCGGCATCAAGGTGGACCTCGCCGCGATCCCGCTCGATGACAAGAAAACCTACGAGATGCTCTCTCGCGGCGAAACGGTCGGCGTGTTCCAGGTGGAAAGTGCTGGCATGCGCAAGGCGCTGATCGGCATGAAGCCGGACTGCATCGAGGACATCATCGCCCTCGTCGCCCTTTATCGCCCGGGCCCGATGGAAAACATCCCGACCTACAATGCCCGCAAGCATGGGGAAGAAGAGGTGGAGTCGATCCATCCGATGATCGATCACCTGCTCAAGGAGACACAGGGCGTCATCGTCTATCAGGAACAGGTGATGCAGATCGCCCAGGTCCTGTCCGGCTATTCGCTCGGCGAAGCCGATCTTCTGCGCCGCGCCATGGGCAAGAAGATCAAGGCGGAAATGGACCAGCAGCGCGAACGCTTCGTCGACGGTGCCATCAGCAACGGCGTGTCGAAGCCGCAAGCCGACAACATCTTCGAGCTGCTGGCAAAGTTCGCAAACTACGGCTTCAACAAGTCGCACGCCGCCGCCTACGCTATCGTCTCTTATCAGACGGCCTATATGAAAGCGCATTACCCGGTCGAGTTCCTGGCCGCGTCGATGACGCTCGATATGTCGAACACCGATAAGGTCAACGATTTCCGGCAGGATGCCAAGCGCCTCGGCATCGAGGTCATCGCACCCTCGGTTCAAAGCTCGTTCCGCCAATTTGAAACCGGCGACAACCGCATTTATTACGCATTGGCGGCGCTGAAGGGCGTCGGCGAAAATGCCGTCGATCACATTGTCGAGGTGCGCGGCGACGAGCCTTTTGCCAGCATCGAGGATTTCTGCCTGCGCATCGATCCGCGCCAGGTCAACCGGCGCGTGCTGGAAAGCCTGATCTATGCCGGCGCCTTCGATTGTTTCGGCCAGGATCGCGCAGAGCTCGCAGCCGGCCTTGATCGCATTCTGGGCTATGCCCAGCGCGCGCAGGAAAATAAGCTGAGCGGCCAGTCGGATATCTTCGGCGGCGCGCTGTCGTCCGGACCGGAGAAAATCGCGCTGCCGCCGTTTTCGCCGTGGCTCGCTTCCGAGCGGCTGCTCAAGGAGTTCCAGGTGTTGGGCTTCTACCTGACGGCGCACCCGCTCGACAGCTACAACAACATCCTGCAGAAGATGCGGGTCCAGACCTTTGCGGAATTCTCCGCCGCCGTGAAGCAGGGCGCAACCAATGCCCGGCTTGCCGGGACTGTCATTTCGAAGCAGGAGCGCAAGACGCGCACCGGCAACAAGATGGGCATCATCGTCTTTTCGGATTCGTCCGGACAGTTCGAAGCTGTGCTGTTCTCCGAAATGCTGAACCAGTACCGCGACGTGCTGGAACCCGGGAAGTCCTTTGTGCTAACCGCCACCGGCGAGGAGCGGCCGGAAGGCGTCGGTCTGCGCTTGCAGACGATCCAGTCGCTCGAGGAAAAGTCGCTGCAGATGCAGAAGTCGCTGCGCGTTTATGTCCGCGATTCCGGTCCTCTGCGCGCCGTTGCGGCGCACCTGAACGCCAAGGGCGACGGCCTCGTTTCCTTCATCGTCATCAAGGAGGACGGCAAGCGCGAGGTCGAGGTCGAACTGCCGCAAAAATACCGCATCACACCGGAAATTGCCGCCGCCTTGCGCGCCGCCCCCGGCATCGTCGATGTCGAGCTTGTCTAGGTCATGAACTGCCTGAACCAGAATCAGGGAACGCCCCGTTCCTGAAGAAAGGCTTGGGTGATCTGCTCCGCTAGCCATGCCATCTCGCCGGCGGGAATCTGCAGCACGCCATGCTCGGCCATGAGCGCGTGGTACTGTTGCTCTTCGAGGGGTACGCCCGCAGGCAGAGGAACCACATGGAAATGGAGGTGGCTGTTGGCTTGCTGGCTGCCGAGTGAAAGAACGTAGATTCTTTCAGCCTCGAATGCTTTTTTCAGCGCCCGAGACAAGAGGTGTACATGCCCTTGCAATCGCAGGTATTCTTCGGTCGAGAGATCCTGAGGCAAGTCTTCGCGGTGTTTCTTTGGGGAAACCAAACAGTATCCGGGCAGCGTTGGATACTTACTGAGAAAGATGATCGTCTCCTCATCCTCGAAAATGCGATGATGGAAGAACGCAGGATCTCCGCTCACCAGCCCGCAGATAAAACAGGGCCTTGTCGCTATATCGCGCAGGTAGGCTTCGAGATTGAACGGCTGGCGTTTGCCCATGCTGAACATCATCAGGACCATGCGCATAAATCAAGATTTCTTGCGCTGCCTTTTCAATTTCAAGCGAAGGTTGTTTTGAGCGCCTTCGCCGCATCCTGCGTGTGGTCTCTGCGGTCAATGAAGTTGCGTGCCCGAGGGATTGGGTCATGCAGATACTGATCGGGACCCAGCATCTTGCGTTGATTTAGCTCGGCCGTGCTGAGCGGATCGAAATCGACTCCCTCGATCGCGCAGCCCCACCCAAGATTATGAGATGCCCACCCCTTCCGATGGTGTTCCAGAAGCCGTTCGCGCCCGGAATAACCGTGATAATCGAAGGCGATGATGCCGTTCGTCACATACATATGGCCTCCTGCAAAACCCTCGTTCGGAATGATCCGCTCAGCATGGAAACCTTCGAGCGGCGGACGCTGAAGGAAGACACCGGCGAGGATGTGGCAGGCGCCATAGCCAAAGAAGATACGGTCAGGCAGCGCCCACCGCTTTTCAGGATTTTTCTTGATGCCGTGTTTCAGGACATACATGCGTGAGCATTTCCATTTTCGATCAGGCCACCACTTGGTTGATCGAACGTTCCAAATGAATCGCTCTATCATGCAACCAGTATTTCATTGATTGCGACGAGATTGCAATTAGGCGTTATACGCCATGCCTGCAAAATCGATAACTCAGGCGGTGCCGGAACCAACTGCAAAAGAGCTGCCGGTACGACGGCCGTGCCGCCAGCCATCGATGACTTTGCGCTCTAGCGCGTAATTGTGATGAAATCCGTGCCGGCGCCGGTCTCTGGGCCGATGCCGGTGTCGGAAATCGTCAGAGTCGAGCCTGCGGCCAGCATGCCGCCGATCCGGCGGCGTGTTTCGTCGGGTATCGTGATGCGGTCGAGCGCGTTGGCGATCGGCGTGCCGGTCACGATCGAACTCTCGTTGGCGACGATCCCGAGCCGCTTCATTGCCTGCCTGGAAAGATCGTTCTTGAGCGTCACGCCGAGCCAGTCGGCCTTGCCGTTTTTGGCGTCGACGGCGTGCAGTGCGAAGAAATGCGTGCCAAGTGCCTGCCGTGGATTGTCGATCGTCAGCGGCGCCTCGAGGACTGGCATGAAATCCTGCCGCACCATGATAATGCCGTTCGGCGGCTCGCCCTTGCCTGCCGCAGCGTAAACTTCCCTAAGGAGGGTGTCGCTGACGAGCTCTTTGTCACCTTTGAATTGTGCAGGCCGCAGCGCCTTGAAGGTGTTGATGGCCTGAATGGTGGCCGTGCCGACAAGGCCGTCGGGTGTGCCCGTCGAAAAACCCAGCTGGTTGAGATAGGTCTGGATATCGATCACCGTCTCGCGCTCGGTGCGCCGGGAGATGAGAATGCGGATCGGATCGGTGTTTTCCGGTGCCGCGACCTGCGCGACAGGCGGTGGCGCGGCGTTGTTCATCGCCAACTGAACAGGCTCTCCGCGGTTTTCGCCGATCGCCGGGCGCAGTTCCGCATCCGAAAGCAGCAGTGGCGGTTCCGGCAGATCGGGACGGAAGAGATTTGGATGCGCGATCGGCTCGGGCGCCACTTCGGCATCGCTGACGATGACCGGCACGCTGAGATCCGTCATCTTGTAGAGTTGCTTGGCAAAGGCGGCGGGCATGCGCACGCAGCCGTGGGAGGCCGGATAGCGCGGCACGGAATTCGATTCATGAAGCGCGATGCCAGACCAGGTCAGTCGCTGCATCCACGGCATCGGAGCTGCCGAGTAGAGGTTGGACTCGTGGTATTTCTTTTTTTCGAGAACGGAAAAGATACCGTTCGGTGTCGTGTGGCCGGCCTTGCCGGTCGAGACTTTCGAGGTCGCGATCACTTCTGTGCCGTCATAGACGACAAGCGACTGCTTGTCCTTGGAAACAAAGATTTGCAGGGTGCGGGCATCCACCGCAAAGGCAGGGTGATGCACGAGTGCGGTCGCCGACAGCAAGCCGAGGCCGAAAACAAAACGCGAGAACATGTGAGCCAACCAATACGCAATACTTGTCCTTCATATACGGCACGATGCTTAAGGAAGGCTTGAGCGTTCGTTGGATCGGCGCTCACGCATGGGTGATCTTTGGCCGCCACAGCCGTGTACTTGCGATTGCCCGATTATCCGTCGCGTTTGCCGCTGCCGAACGTATAGCCGGTCTCCACGGTCTTCTTGCCGAATTTCTCGCGCAGCTTGTCCATCGCGGTTTCCGCCGCCGCGCGCCGGGTGGATTGCTGGTCGATGAGGTCCGGCGGGTCGGCGCGCGCCGGGTCGCAAAGGTCGGTGACGCCGATGCCGATCAGGCGGAATTTCGTGCCGTCCGTTTCCTTCTCCAGAAGCTCGATGCCGGTTCGGAAAATCCTGTCGGCAAGCTGCGTCGGGTCTTCCAGCTTCCGGTTGCGCGTGCGGGACTTGAAGTCCGTCGTCTTCATCTTCAAGACGACGGTATTCCCGGCAATGCCGCTCTTCTTCAACCGCCAGGAGACCTTCTCGGAGAGACTGCGCAGGATCGGCACCAGCTCGTCATAGCGTGAAATATCGTCAAAGAAGGTCGTCTCCGAGGAGACGCTCTTTGCCGGATCGTTGAGGTGAACCTCGCGGTCGTCGATGCCGCGCGAAAGGCGCGCGAGCCTCTGGCCGATACTGCCGTAGCGGCGCATCAGGTCCGTTTCCTCCATCGTCTGCAATTGTCCGATTGTGCGGATGCCATCCGCTTCGAGCGTTGCCGCGAAAGCCTTGCCCACGCCCCAGATCGTCGTCACCGGGCGCGGCGCCAGAAACTCCACGGCTTCTTCGCGGCCGATGACGGAAAAGCCGCGCGGTTTCTGCAGGTCTGAGGCCACCTTGGCGAGGAACTTGCAGTAGGACAGCCCGACGGAAACCGTGATACCGATCTCCTTTTCGACGCGACGGGCGAATTTCGCGAGCGTGCGGGCCGGCGGGTCATGGTGCAGGCGCTGGGTGCCGCCGAGTTCGAGGAATGCCTCATCGATCGAAAGCGGCTGCACAAGCGGCGTCAGCTCCTGCATCATGGTGCGGACCTCGCGGCCGACCTTGACGTATTTCTCCATATCGGGACGGATGACGACCGCCTGCGGGCATGCCTCCAGCGCCTTGAACATCGGCATGGCGGAGCGAACACCGTGGATGCGGGCGATGTAGCAGGCAGTGGACACGACGCCGCGCTTGCCGCCGCCGATGATGACCGGCTTGTCGGCGAGCTCCGGATTGTCGCGCTTTTCCACCGCCGCATAGAACGCGTCGCAATCGATATGTGCGAGGGTCAGATCATAGAGTTCCTTGTGCCGCACGAGGCGCGGGCTGCCACAAGCCATGCAGCGGCGCGCCTCGCCCTTCTGCTCGGCAAGGCAGTCGCGACAGAAGCCGGGTGTCTTGTCAGGGGTGGGGGTCATCGTGGTGAGAACAAAGATTGAACATTGTGAGACTACGCCTTAAACTTCCGAGTCTCAAGAGACTGGAGAGGTTTGGCTTTGGATATCGATCTGCGTTTTGAGCCGGTGACGCCGGAGCGCTGGACAGATTTCGAGACGGCCTTCGGTCCGCGCGGTGCCTTCTGTGACTGCTGGTGCGTGGCTCTCAGATTGCCGCATGCAGTGCGCACCAAAATGCGGCCGGATGAGCGGAAAGAGTATATCAGAAACCGCATCGCCGCCGGTCCGCCGCCCGGCATTCTCGCCTATGCGGATGGCCAACCGGTCGCCTGGGTGCAGGTGGGACCGCGCCAAGATGTTGCCCAATTCAACTCGCCGCGCACGGTTTCCCGGCCGCTGGCGGAGGGCGATGTGCTGGACCCGTCCATTTGGGCTGTGAGCTGTTTCTTTCTTTCGCCGCCACTGCGTGGCAAAGGTCTCAGTCATCGCCTGCTGCAGGGCGCGATCGATCACGCGCGGCAAAACGGCGCGCGCTGTCTCGAAGGCTGTCCCATCGACCATACGAAGCAGTCGAAGTCGGTCACGCTCTGCATCGGCTCGACCGCGATCTTCGATGCGGCGGGCTTCGAGCCGGTGGCGCGGCGAAAGGACGGGCGGCCGCTCATGCGGTTGGATTTGCTGCAGTGAGGCTTCGAGCCGCGTCGGCTTCAGTGAAATGACGGCCGATCAGCGATGCAGCCTCGTTCCAGTCGTGAATCCGCTGAATGTCGTCCATGGCCGCAGGCGCGAAACGGTGAATTTCGGAGACCGGCATCAGATGCAGCAGAAGGCAGTTGTCGACATGTTCGCGCACCGAATGAAGATTGACCGCCATGTCGTCGATGAAAGCAACGGGCAGGGGGCGCATGCCATGCAGCGCCTTGACGACCGGCCCTTTCGGCTGACGGGTCGCAAGCAGCGGGTAGGGAAGGCTGAAGCGGTCGAGCAACCGCCGCCGTTGATCCGCATAGACCGGCGGCATTGCGGTCAGGAAAACGATATCGGCAGTGGCGGAGAGCCTGCCGAGCGTCTCCGTGGCCCGCGAAAGTGGCAGCTGCCACTCCTCCTGCCGTTCGAAGAAGGTTTCGATCAGCCGGCTGACATGGATAACCTCGAGCGCAACCCCATCTTTAGAAACGATATTGCCATGAAGATGAAAGGAACGCGGCAAAAGCTCATGCCCTTCGCTGAGAAGAAACCGCTGAAAGGGATCGATGAACTGCAGCACGACGTCGTCGACGTCGCAGACGATCAGCGGCCGGTCGCCGAGCCGCACATGCGAGATGTCGAAAGTCCCGGTCTCCATTGCGCTCAGTATTCTCCGGAATCGAGGCCGGGAGAGGAGAAATGCCGCCATACGGCAGCGAGCGTATCTGGCTTCGTGCCGGTCGCCTCGCAGAAGGCCACCGCCGTTGGCTCGTGGTTCATCAGGAAATCCAGCATGCCGGCGAGGAAGCCAGGATCGTGGACGGCGTTGCGGACCTGGGCAGGCTCCACGCCCGTCAGCGCCAGGAAACGCGAGAACATGTCGGGTTCATTCGCCAGCCAGCTGAGAACGGCAATCGCCGTTTCCTGGGGATCTGCGGCCAATTGTTTGGAAGTCTTGAAGTTGCTTTGCATTTCGCTGGGTAAGTTACCTTTTCTTCAACCAAATACCGGTAGTTTACCACTATCGGTTTCCTGGATTCGTGCGCGCAGTCTTCTGTCACGGCGCGATCGGCTGCAGGGACGAGACGTAGGGACAAGCGTGCCATGCCCAAACAGGTGATGATTGTAGAAGATAACGAGCTCAACATGAAGCTCTTTCGCGACCTGATCGAGGCGTCCGGCTATACGACAATTCAGACCCGAAACGGAATGGAAGCGCTTGATCTTGCTCGAAAATACAAGCCGGACCTGATCCTTATGGATATCCAGCTTCCGGAGGTTTCCGGCCTGGAGGTTACCAAATGGCTGAAGGAAGACGACGAACTGCATGTCATCCCGGTGATTGCGGTGACGGCCTTTGCAATGAAGGGCGACGAGGAGCGTATCCGTCAGGGCGGCTGCGAAGCCTATGTCTCCAAGCCCATCTCGGTTCCGAAGTTCATTGAAACGATCAAGACCTATCTCGGTGATGCCTAGCGCATCTGAAAGACGTTTATGACTGCGCGCATATTGGTGGTTGATGATATTCCGGCGAATGTGAAGCTGCTCGAAGCGCGGCTTCTCGCGGAATATTTCGACGTGCTGACGGCGGCGGACGGCTATCAGGCGCTGGCGATATGCGAGCGCAACCAGGTCGATCTCATCCTGCTCGATGTGATGATGCCGGGGCTTGACGGCTTCGAGGTCTGCGCGCGTCTGAAGGCGGGCGCGAAGACCTCGCATATTCCCGTCGTGATGGTGACGGCGCTGGACCAGCCGGCTGACCGCGTGCGCGGCCTGAAGGCGGGCGCCGATGATTTCCTGACCAAGCCGGTCAACGACCTGCAGCTCATCTCCCGCGTGAAGAGCCTTCTGCGACTGAAGACGCTGAGCGATGAACTGCGCATCCGCGCCGAAACGGCCGAGACGATGGGGATCGACGATCTGCTGCGTGCCGGCGAAGGGCGCCCGGAAGAAGCCGGACAGATTCTATTGGTCGACAGCCGCGCCAATTCGCAGGAGCGTATCATCAAGGCGCTGAAGCCGATCGCCGATGTCACGGCCATCTCCGACCCGCAGGCAGCCCTGTTCGAAGCTGCCGAGAACGCCTTCGAACTCGTGATCGTCAATGCCAATTTCGACGATTACGATCCCCTGCGGCTCTGCTCGCAGTTCCGATCGCTGGAGCGTACCCGTTTTCTGCCGATCCTGATCATAACGGAGCAGGGCGCTGACGACATGGTCATCCGGGCGCTTGATCTCGGCGTCAACGACTACATTGTCCGTCCGGTCGATACGAACGAACTCGTCGCCCGGGCCCTGACGCAGATCCGCCGCAAGCGCTTCAACGACCGCCTGCGCGCCAGCGTCAAGCAGACCATCGAGCTTGCCGTCACCGATCCCCTGACGGGTCTCAACAACCGCCGCTACCTCGACAATCATCTCAAGGTTCTCTTCAACCGCTCGATGGCCCGGGGGCGGCCGCTATCCGTGCTGATCACCGACATCGACCGCTTCAAGCAGGTGAACGACACGCACGGCCATGATGCCGGCGACGAAGTGCTCAAGGAATTTGCCAACCGCATCCGCTCGACCGTCCGCGGCGCCGATCTCGCCTGCCGCTATGGCGGCGAGGAGTTCGTCGTGGTGATGCCGGATACGTCGCCTGAGGTGGCTGCCGCGGTTGCCGAGCGCCTGCGGGCCTCCGTCGAAAGCATTCCTTTTGGGTTGAAATCGGCAGGGCAGGAGCTGAAAGTCACCGCCTCCTTCGGTATCTCTTCGCGCCTGTCCTCGGTCATCACGCCGGACCAGCTTATGAAGCAGGCTGATCTTGCTCTTTATGAAGCAAAGAACACCGGCCGGAACCGCGTCGTTGCTGCCGCAGCCTGAAGGCAATACTGTCTCAGGACCGGCGCAGGACATCGTTTTCCACCGGAAAACGCCGAACATTACAAATTTGTAATCGTGGCCTTGGCAAAGGACACGCTTCTTTTGTGGAAAAGACCCGGAAATGGATCACTGCCGTCGGTGACCCTCTTAGGGTGCATCTGCCCCCGCTGGAAGAACAAAGGCGCTCTGTCAAAGAATACACGGATAGCGGCAGGCGGCTATGCAAGCAGTGCTATTTCCCGAATGGAAATGTTGCGACCTTACGTAACGTCAACATCCGGTAAAGTTACTGCTATGTGCCTATTGGTTTCTTTGCAAAGCTGGTTCATTTCCTGAGCGCCTAAGTCATTAGGCTGATCTCCACCTGCCCCAAAATTGGACTTTTAACCATAGGAACAGGCAGGAATAGCTCATCATTAAGAATTTGTTGATTTTCTTTCTTTTTTGCGCAAATTATTGGCTCATAAGAGAAAAGCACTCCCTCTTGAGGAGTCCGCATACCCCATGATGCTCAGGTCCGCCGCATCTCCTGGGTCGTGGGGTCCGGTCGGCTAGCTCGCAACTTTTCGCGGTTCCTCGTGCCGCCTTGCCTGCTGGCCGACCCCCTTTGCCTGAAAAACGCCGTCTTTCCCATCACGGAGAAAGACGGCGTTTTTGTTTGCGCTGAGAGGGCAAAAACACAATCCAGGAATGAAAAAAGCGCGCAGCCAGACGGCGCGCGCTTTTTAAACAACCTGAGATCAAGAATTACTTGATCTTGGTTTCCTTGAACTCGACGTGCTTCTTAGCGACCGGGTCATACTTGGTCTTCGTCATCTTGTCCGTCATCGTACGGCTGTTCTTCGTCGTGACGTAGAAGAAACCGGTGTCGGCCGTCGACAGCAGCTTGATCTTGATTGTGGTAGCCTTGGCCATGGTTGTCCTGCCTTTACGAAAATGAAAGCCGTGGAAAGCCGGATGGGCTCCACGGCAAATTCTGGCGCGAAACTACGAATCCGGCCCGAAAAGTCAAGCCCGCTTTCGGAGGAAAAGCAGTCTTATGCCGGCCAGCAAGGCATAAAGCCCGAAGAAACAGGCAATCGCATATGCAAAACCATTGTTTCCGGCAACGTCGATAGCAACTCCGATTGCCTGCGGGCCGGCAACGGTGCCGACGGCATAACAGAAGACGAAGGCGGCATTCGCCGCTGCAAGATCGGAACCTGTCAACCGGGAACCGAGGTGGCTGAGGCCGACGGTGTAGAGGCCGGCAACGCAACCGCCCCAGAAAAGCAGGACCCCTGCCATCATGATCCAGCTGTGGGACAGCAGCGGAAGCATCAGCGAGCCGATAAGGCCCATGAAGGCCATGGCGGCAAGCAGCGGGCGCTTGTCGGAAATCCGGTCGGAGAGCATTCCGACCGGGATCTGAAAGATCACATTGCCGATACCCATGACCGTCAGCAGCAGTGCCGCCTGCGATTCGGTGAAGTTCGCGCGGATCGCATAGATCGGGAACAGTGAAAGGCCGCCCGCCTCGACCGCGCCGAAAATGAAGACTGCGGCCGTTGCCGTCGGTACCAAAAAGACGTAGCGCATGAAGTGCAGCTCCGGCTTCTCTTCTAGGATCGGGCTTTCGTGTCGCGCGATAAAGATCGGGATGGCCGCAAGCAGGATCGCGGCTGCGCCAACCAGAAACGGCAGTATGCCGTCGCTGCCGAGAATCGAGAAGAGCAGGGGGCCCGCCGCGAAACCGAGCGAAAGCACTGTCGCGTAGATGCCAAGCACGAAGCCTCGTTTCGTAGGCGGTGAGGCGGCATTGATCCAGAACTCGGACAGGATGAACAGGGTCGTCGTCGCGCCGTGGAATGCAAAGCGCAAAGGGAACCAAAGCCAGAAATTCTCGGCGTAGTAAAATCCGAGCGAGCTGAGCGCGGAAATCACCACCGCCCAGAGCATTGTCGGGGCGACCCCGTATTTATGCGCGAGCTTTGTGGTGATCGGGGCGGCAGCCATGGCGGCGATCCCTGCCATGGCCGTATTCAGGCCGATGAGCGTTGAGGGGATACCGCGCTTTTCCAGGATGATGCTGAGAAGCGGAAGTCCGAGGCCGATCGCGATACCGACAGCGGAAATCGACGAGACGGCGGCAACCAGCGACGGCCAATGGATTTCCTCGACATCGCCCGGTGTGCCGTTTCTCGGCTGAGACATGAATCCATCCTTGAATGACTGAAACGAATCGCCCGTTTGTGGCACATAGAAAGACACACGCGTGCCAAATCCAAGTGACGGGTTGTGCTTTACGGAAAGTCCGGTGCCGATGGCAATAGATCAAATAATCCAGCTCGTGATCACTCAGGACTGGCGCTGCAATCCTGCAGCGCCGGCGAGCGTTGCCCACTACACGCGAATTATGTCTGGACGGTGAAGGTGCAGGACTGCTTACGATGAGCGCCCGCGGCCGGGGATATCGTAATCGTCGTGATCGTCGTTCTGGTCGCCGAAACCATGCAGGCGAAGCGCCCATTGCAGGCCGATGACGCCGCCCTTGATCGGCTGGATCGAGACGAGGGCGGTCAGAACGGTGATGGGAGCCCAGATCGCCAGCGTCAGCCAGAGCGGCAGCGGCCAGATCATGTCGGTCATCATGTAGCCGCCGACCACGACGTGGCCGAGAACGAGGATGACGAGATAGGGCGGCAGGTCGTCGGAGCGGTGATGGTGCATGGCCTCGCCGCAGGCGGCGCAATGGTCGACGGGCTTCAGAAAAGCCCTGAAAAGCTTGCCGCTGCCGCAATGCGGACAACGGTTCAGCATGCCGCGCATGATGGAGCGGCCGAGCGGGCGCTCGGCCTTTTCTGCGTCCCCATAGCGGACCGGTTGTTCGGTCGATGCAGTGGTCATGATCGTTCCTTTTCGAGCGTCCCTACACGCACGAAGCGCCGCAACCCGCCGCCTGGCGGAGAAGCGACGCTCCTTACTTCAAATGCAGAGCATCCCGAAAAGGATGCCCTATCGCCGCCCCCTTGGCGGCCTTGTCCCGGCCATCTTGCGGGCCTGCCGGTTGTCACGGCGGCCTGCCTTGTGGAACGAGCGCACTGCCGTCGGCATATTGCGTCCTTCGCTTATCATCTCGAAGCGAAGCGCGCCGGCGAGCGGGATCGCTTCGGCAAGCTTTACGGTGACATCGTCTCCGAGACGGTACCCCAGCCCGGTCCTCTCACCCGACAGCGCCTGATGCGCCTCATCGTAGATGAAGTAGTCCGTGCCGAGCGTAGATATAGGTACGAAGCCGTCGGCTCCATAGTCGGGGAGGGCGACAAATAGTCCCGATTTCGTGACGCCCGATACGCGCCCTTTGAACTCTTCCCCGACACGCGTGCTGAGATGATGGGCGACCAGCCGGTCGACCGTCTCGCGCTCCGCGGCCATTGCACGGCGCTCGAAGGTGGAGATTTCGGCGGCGATGTCGTCGAGCGCGGCCTCTTCCTGCGGTGTGATGCCGCCTTCGCCGAGACCGAGCGAGCCGACCAGCGCACGATGAACGATCAGGTCCGCATAGCGGCGGATCGGCGAGGTGAAATGCGCATATTTCATCAGGTTCAGCCCGAAATGGCCGATATTTTCCGGGCTGTAGATCGCCTGGCTCTGCGAGCGCAGGACCATCTCGTTGACCATCGTCTGATGCGGCGTGTTCTCGGCTTTTGCCAGGATGCCGTTGAAGCTGTTCGCCCGCACATTGCCGCCCTTAGCAAGCGAGATGCCGAGCGTCGCCAGAAATTGGCGCAGGATCTCCTGCTTGGCGAGCGTCGGGCCGTCGTGGACGCGATAGATTAGCACCTGACGCTTCTTCTCGAGCGTTTCGGCCGCGCAGACATTGGCCTGGATCATCATTTCTTCGATGAGCTTGTGCGCGTCGAGCCGCGGCGGCACGACGACGCGGTCAACCGTGCCGTCCGGTTTCAGCAGGATCTTGCGCTCGGGCATATCGAGTTCGAGCGGCTGGCGCCTCTCACGGCCGCGCCTTATCACTTCGTAGGCGTGCCAGAGCGGCTTCAGGATCGGTTCCAGCATCGGCCCGGTCTTGTCGTCTGGCTTGCCGTCGATCGCCGCTTGCGCGTTGCTGTAGGAAAGCTTCGCCGCACTTTTCATCATGATGCGGTGGAACGTATGTCCGGCCTTGCGGCCTTCCTTCGAGAAGACCATGCGCACGGCAAGCGCCGGCCGGTCGACGCCTTCCTTCAGCGAGCAGAGATCGTTGGAGATGCGCTCCGGCAGCATCGGCACGACGCGATCGGGGAAATAGACCGAATTGCCGCGCTTCAGCGCTTCGCGGTCGAGTGCCGAATTGGACCTCACATAGTAGGAGACATCGGCGATCGCCACGGTGATGATCACGCCGCCCGGGTTGTCGGGGGAAGGGTCCGGTTCGGCATAGACCGCGTCGTCGTGATCCTTCGCATCGACCGGGTCGATGGTGATCAGCGGCACGTCGCGCCAATCCTCGCGATGCGACATCGTCGCGGGCCTGGCCGCATCGGCTTCGTCGATCACCGGCTGCGGAAAGACATGCGGAATGCCGTGCGCGTGGATCGCGATCATCGAGATCGCCTTTTCCGAGGCGACGGAACCGACGACCGACAGCACCTTTGCGCGCGGCAGGCCGAAGCGTCCGAGGCGCGCGATCTCGACTTCGACGAGGTCGCCGTCCTTGGCGTCGCCGGTATAGTCCGGATCGATCAGCATTTCTTCGCCGCGCCGTTCGATCGGCAGCAGCCGTCCAGCGCCGCCGGGGGCGGTGCGGAAAACACCCATGGTCGCGCCGCGGCGCTTGTCGATGATCTTGATGATGCGCGCGGTATAGGCCGGTCCGCCGCGGTCAGCCGCCGGGAAAATCTTCGCCACGACGCGGTCACCCATTCCGGCAACGGGTGTCTTTCCCTTGCCCTGACGTCCGGCAGGCGACGTCTGGCGGATCGCGACGGCAGGCGCAACGCCCTGATCCTCCGGCCATTCCGCCGGCCGGGCGATCAGTTCGCCGTCCTTGTCGCGTGTGGTGATGTCGAGGACGGTTACGGGCGGCAGTGCGCCCGGCCGGATCAGCGACTTCCGTGTCTTCTGCAGCATGCCTTCCTGTTCGAGGTCCCGTAGCATGTGCTTGAGTTCGACGCGGCTGTCGCCCTTGAGGCCGAAGGCCTTGGCGAGCTCGCGTTTGGACGCTTTTTGCGGATGTTCGGCGATGAAGCGCAAAATGACTTCGCGCGACGGCAATGCGCCGTGCACGATGTTCAGCGGTTCGACGGGAGCGGCATCGCGGCTCGCGCGGCCGATCTTCCCCGGGCGCTTGCCCATGGTCTTCGTTCTTTCGCGCGGATTCCTGCTCACTCTCAGCTCTTCTTCGTTTTCGCGGGCGCTTTCGCTTTCGCAGCGGCTTTAGCCTTGGACTTGGCGGCGCTTTTCGTCGCCTTGCCTTCGGAAGCGGCAGCCTTTGCCTTCGGTTTTGCTCTGCCCTTGGCCGCCGGCGCCTTGCTGGCCTTGGCGGCGATCAGGGCCAGCGCCTCCTCGACCGTGATTGCCTGCGGATCCTTGCCCCTCGGCAGCGTGGCGTTCACCTTGCCCCAGCTCACATAGGGACCATACTTGCCGTCACGAACGGTGATTGCGCCGCCATCCGGATGCTCGCCCAACTCCTTGAGCGCCGCCGGTGTTCCACGTCCGCGGCCGCCCGGAGCCTTGTTCGCCTTCTCGGCAATCAGCGTTACCGCACGGTTGAGGCCGATCGAAAACACGTCCTCGACGCTTTCCAGATTGGCATAGCCGCCGTCATGCAGCAGGAATGGGCCGTAGCGCCCGATACCGGAGGAGATCATCTTGCCGGTTTCCGGGTGCTTGCCGATGTCGCGCGGCAGCGAGATCAGCGCCATCGCCTTCTCGTAGTCGATGTCTTCCGGCTTCCAGCCCTTCGGCAGCGAAGCGCGCTTGGCATCCTTGCCGTCGCCGCGCTGGATGTAAGGGCCGAAGCGGCCGGAGCGCAGCGTCAGCTCCTCGCCGGTCACCGGATCGGTGCCGAGGTTCTTCGGTTCGTTTTGTGCCCCACCTTCGGCTTCTGCGCCGTTTTCGGAGGTGAGCTGGCGGGTGTAATTGCATTCCGGATAGTTCGAGCAGCCGACGAAGGCGCCGTATTTGCCGAGCTTCAGCGACAGGTTGCCGGTACCGCAGACCTGGCAGATGCGCGGATCGCTACCGTCCTCCCGCTTCGGGAAGACGAGCGGCGCCAGCTGTTCGTTCAGCGAGTCGAGCACATTGGTGACGCGCAGTTCCTTTGTATCCTCGATCTGCGAGAAGAAATCCTTCCAGAAATCGCGAAGCACCTGTTTCCAGTTGAGCTCGCCTGCCGAGATCCGGTCGAGCTTCTCTTCAAGGTCGGCGGTGAAATCGTATTCGACATATTTGGTGAAGAAGCTCTCGAGGAACGCCGTCACCAGCCGTCCTTTGGAATGGGGGATCAGCTTGCGCTTGTCGATCGTCACATATTCGCGGTCGCGGAGCGTTGCGAGCGTCGCGGCGTAGGTGGAGGGACGGCCGATGCCGAGCTCTTCCATCTTCTTGATCAGTGTCGCTTCCGAATAGCGCGGCGGCGGTTCGGTGAAGTGCTGCGTCGAGTTGATTTTCTGCTTTGCGAGGTTCTCGCGCGCATTAATCTCCGGCAGGCGGCCGCCTTCGTCGCCTTCGTCGCTCTGTTCGCCGTCTTCCTTCTGGTCGGTGTAAGCCGCAATGAAGCCGTCAAACCGGATGACGGATCCGACGGCGCGCAGGCCGGCCTTCTGGCCATTGTTGTCAGCAGTGATTTCGGCCGTCGTGCGCTCGATTTCGGCCGAGGCCATCTGGCTCGCAATGCCGCGCTTCCAGATCAGGTCGTAGAGCTTGATCTGATCGGCATCGAGGAATTTCCGCACGCGGTCAGGCGAACGGTAGAAATCCGTCGGACGGATTGCTTCGTGCGCTTCCTGGGCGTTCTTCGCCTTGGTGGAATAGAAACGGGCCTTCTCCGGCATGTAGCGCTCGCCGAACTGATCGACGATGGCGCGTCGCGCCGCATCGATCGCTTCGGGTGCCATCTGCACGCCATCGGTACGCATATAAGTGATGAGACCGACCGTCTCGCCGCCGATATCAACACCCTCGTAGAGTCTCTGGGCGATCTGCATCGTGCGCGATGCAGAGAAACCAAGCTTGGAGGAGGCCGCCTGCTGCAGCGTCGAAGTCGTGAACGGCGGTCCCGGGTTGCGCTTGACGGGCTTTGCCTCGACGCTGTCGACGACATAGGCCGCACCCTCGAGCAGGGATTTCAGCTTGGCGGCGTCTTCGCCATTGGCGATCGATCGCGCCTGCAACCGTTTGCCATTGGCTGCAACCAGCTTGGCCTCGAATTCATCCCCGCGCGGCGTCTTCAGGAGGGCCGAGATGTTCCAGTATTCTTCAGAGATGAAGCGCTCGATCTCGGTTTCGCGGTCGCAGACGAGACGCAGCGCGACCGATTGCACGCGACCGGCCGAACGGGCGCCCGGCAATTTGCGCCAGAGAACCGGCGAAAGATTGAAGCCGACGAGGTAATCGAGCGCGCGGCGTGCGAGATAGGCATCGACCAGCGGTACGTCGATGTCCCGGGGCTCGGCCATCGCGTCCAGAACCGCCTTCTTGGTGATGGCGTTGAAGACGACGCGCTTCACCGACTTGCCGTTCAGCACGCGCTTCTTGTTCAGGACGTCGAGCACGTGCCAGGAGATCGCTTCACCCTCGCGATCCGGGTCGGTTGCGAGGATGAGCCCGTCGGAAGACTTCACCGCGTCTGCGATATCCTTCATGCGCTTGGCCGAGGCGCTGTCGACCTCCCAAAGCATTTCGAAGTCCTGGTCAGGAAGAACAGAGCCGTCCTTGGCAGGCAGATCGCGCACATGGCCGAAGGAGGCAAGCACCTTGTATCCGGAGCCCAGATACTTGTTGATCGTCTTGGCCTTGGCAGGCGATTCCACCACTACAACATTCATCATGATTCTCTAAAAAACTACCGCGCCCGGCGAGGAGAAGAGCGTAATACTTGCCGCCCGAAGAATACCGGCCCTCCGACATGGACAGGGAAATCGTTCCGGTCAAGGGGTTTGCTGAATTTTAGGCGTTACAATCCAATGCAACCAAAGAGCGATTAAGAACGCATTGCAATTTAAGGTATTATGGTTATCGTTTTTCAAGTCGGCCAGGGCTCCTTGCAAGCAACGGTCCGTAATCGTCCAGAGACCCTTCATGGCGCCTAAGGTTGAAAAGAAGAACAGCGATGGATCGGCCTCGCGGGGAAAAATCGCATCCATCCGCCAGAATGCTCGCCGAGTTGCGTCAGGTCGCCGAAAAGGAAGAGCTGGATTATGCTGTGCTGTCTGATCGAGATGGCCTATGTCGAGGCCGGCGAGCTTCACAACCGCATGTAGGAAGCTCGATCGCCCATCGCAAGGGAGACGAGGTAGCCGGGATGCCGGTGCAGCCTTGCGCCGATATCAAGCTCAAGCAGAAACGAGATAGACCGCCGGGACGGAGAGCCCGGTGTGCCGGATGATCGTATCGATCTCGACCGGTGTCGGCCCAGCGCATCGACGATCCTGGCGCGCTCGGGAACATCGGCCGGCAGCATGTCCCTTCCGCCAGCGGGGCACCTTCGATCTGTCTCACGTCGACGAAGGGACGCCGAATTTGCGCCGGTTCCAGTTCCCGATGCGCCTCGGCTTCGGTCGCGATCCGGGTTGCGCGCGTGGCGCCGCCGCGCGGCGAGAGCTCCGAAAGCACCGAGAGCGCGGTTTGCGCGAGCCGAAAATGATTGATGAGGTCGCGGAAGGTGGGCGGGGCCGACATTCTCGGAGCGATCAGCCGCAGCTAGGCAATCCGTTGCCGTTTCCTCAGCGCAATTCCCTTCGGCCTTGCGCTTGCCGCGTCCATCTTATCCCTTTGCCCCGATCTTGCTCTCCGTCCCACTCATGAGGCGGGAAATGTTGGCCTTGTGCTTGTAATAGGAGATGACCGACATCACGGCCATGACCGCTGCAACCTTCTCGGCTCCCAATATCCACAATGCAACCGGGATGACAAGCATCGCGACCAGCGCCGACAGCGACGAGTAACGGGTGGTAAAGGCAACCGCGAGCCATACGGCGCCGAAAAGCAGAACCATGACCGGCGCGACGCCAAGCAGCGTGCCGATATAGGTGGCAACGCCTTTGCCGCCCTTGAAGCCGATCCAGACGGGGAAGAGGTGGCCGATGAAGGCAAAGAAGCCGGCAATGATGCCCGCTTCCCCGCCAAGGAAATAACCGACGATCCAGGCTGCGGCCGACGCCTTCAGCGCATCGAGCAACAGGGTCGCAGCCGCAAGCTTCTTGTTGCCGGTGCGCAGCACATTGGTCGCGCCGATATTGCCGGAGCCGATGCTGCGCACATCGCCGAGCCCCGCCGCCTGCGTCAGGATAAGGCCGAAGGGGATGGAGCCCAGCAGGTAGCCGATCGCGGCCGCCGCAAGCGCCAGCGGCGGTGTAATCTGCCAGGTCATCAAGTCAGAGATCATTTACTCCATCCCTTTCGTCCAATGGGCTTACCCCTCACCCTGACCTCTCCCCGCAAGCGGGGCCAGGGAACCTGCACAGCGGGCGCGCTGCGAGTCACCTTCACCACGCCTGCGGGGAGAAGGTGCCCGGCAAGGCGGATGAGGGGCAACTCCCAATTTATTCCAATCCGTAAACCAGCTTCCCCGCGACATAGGTCGCGACAGCCCGTCCGCTGAAGCGCGCATCCTCGAAAGGCGTATTCTTCGAGCGCGAGAGAAGCATGTCTTCCGAGACAAGCCAAGGCTCGTCGAGATCGATCAGCGCGATATCGGCTTTGGCATCCGGCTTTAGCGTGCCGGCTTTCAGGCCGAAGATCTGCGCAGGGCGCGTCGACATCGCATCGATCAGCCGCATCAGACTCACCTGGCCGCTGTGGTGGAGGCGCAGGGCCGCTGCAAGCATCGTCTCAAGACCCACTGCGCCATCAGCCGCTTCGCCGAAAGGCAGCCGTTTGGTATCGACATCCTGCGGATCATGCGAAGAAACGATGATGTCGATTGCGCCTCTCGCCAGCGCATCCACCATCGCCACGCGGTCGTCTTCGGAGCGCAGCGGCGGATAGAGCTTGAAGAAGGTACGGTACTCGCCGATGTCGTTTTCGTTAAGCGCCAGGTTGTTGATCGAGATGCCGCAGGTCACCTTGGCGCCGCGGGTCTTCGCACGCTCGATCGCCTCGACCGACTCCGGTACCGAGATCATCGCCGCATGATACGTGCCGCGTGTCAGCTGCGCGATGCGGAGGTCTCGTTCAAGAGGAATGAGTTCCGCTTCCTTCGGAATGCCCCCGAGACCGAGCCAGCTGGCAAGCAATCCTTCATGCATGACGCCGGTGGCGCCGAGATATTTGTCGCGGGTCTCGCAGGAGATGACGGCGCCGAATTCCCGCGCATAGGTCATCACCCGCCGCAGCACCTGCGTGTCGTGAACGCTGGAACGGCCATCCGTGAAGGCGACGGCTCCGGCTTCCATCAGCAGGCCGATCTCGGTCATCTCCTCGCCGGCCAGATGCTTGGTGATCGCCGCAGCCGGATAGATGTTGACGAGCGCCGTGTCCCTCGCCGTTTTCTTGACGAATTCGACCAGCGCGATGTCATCGATGACAGGATCGGTGTCTGGCATCATGATGATCGAGGTGACGCCTCCTGCGGCCGCCGCCCGGCTCGCCGAAGCGATCGTCTCGCGGTGTTCGGCGCCCGGCTCGCCGATATTGACGCATGCATCGACCAGGCCCGGCGTTGCGACGAGACCGCTGCAATCGCGAACCGTGGCGCCTTCCGGCGCCCCCTGGTTCTGCGCATCCTTTCCGGCTGCCGCAATCATGCCGTCCTTGACGATGATCGTGCCGATCTCATCGAGATTGCGCGAAGGATCGATGATGCGAACATTCTTGAGAACGATCGAGTTCGTCATGCCCGCGGCCCCCGGTTCTGAGACACAAGCAAGGTCTCCATCACCGCCATGCGCACCGCGACCCCCATTTCCACCTGTTCGGCAATCACGCTCTGCGGTCCATCCGCCACCTCGGATGAGATTTCCACCCCGCGGTTCATCGGTCCCGGATGCATCACCAGCGCATCGTCCTTGGCAGCTTTCAGAGTTTCCGCATCAAGCCCATAGAAATGGAAATATTCCCGCACCGAAGGCACGAAGGCGCCGGACATCCGCTCGCGCTGGAGGCGCAGCATCATAACCACATCGGCGTCCTTCAGCCCTTCCTTCATCGAGTGGAAGACCTCGACGCCCATCTCCGCGATGCCGGCCGGAAGCAGCGTCGCCGGTGCGACGACACGGACCCGCGCGCCCATGGCATTCAGAAGCAGGATGTTCGAGCGCGCCACCCGCGAATGGAGCACGTCGCCACAGATCGCCACGATGATGCGCGACAGCCTGCCCTTGGCGCGGCGGATCGTCAGCGCGTCGAGCAGCGCTTGCGTCGGATGCTCGTGCTGGCCGTCGCCGGCATTGACCACCGAGCAGGAGACCTTTTGCGCCAGGAGTGCGGCGGCACCGGCGCTCGAATGGCGGATCACCAGCACGTCCGGCCGCATCGCATTCAGCGTCATCGCCGTATCGATCAGCGTTTCGCCCTTCTTCACCGAGGAATTGCCGACCGACATATTCATGACGTCGGCGCCAAGGCGCTTTCCGGCGAGTTCGAAGGAGGCTTGCGTCCGTGTCGAGGCTTCGAAGAAGAGGTTGATCTGCGTCAGGCCGCGAAGGGTCGATGTCTTCTTCTCGCGCTGCCGGCTGATCTTGACGGCCTCATCCGCCTTGTTGAGCAGGTAGGTGATATCCTGCTCCGTGAGGCCTTTTATGCCGATGAGGTGGCGGTGGGGAAAGAAGACCATGAACCTGCCTCTTGCTGTGTCACGCGCTCTATAATGAGTGGCGCGGTGAGGGGCAAGCATGTGCTGCGGACAAAGGCTTACGTCCCCATGCAATTTTGTCGTAAATTCGCTAGAGCTGAAGCGGGAAAGCTCGAACTTCCGCTTTCCCTTTGCCTGTCTCTTGCACTAGAAGCGACTCATGACATCCGCTGAAGAAAAACTCGCCGAGCTGAACCAGCCAAGTCTCTGGTCCGGCATCAATGCCTACCGGTCCGATCCGCTGATCGTCGACTTGACTGCGGCGTTGCCGCGCGGCACGCGCGAGGACCTGGAAAACATGGGCCGCTACGTGACCTCGCCGGAGGCGCAGGAGCTGGCGCGCATGGCAAACCAGGGTACGCCGCAGCTTCGCACCCATGGCCCGCGCGGCGAGCGTCTGGATGTCGTCGAGTTTCACCCGGCATGGCATGCACTGATGCGCCGCTCGATGTCCGTCGGCCTGCATTCCTCAGTCTGGGATCCACAGGCCGATGCCGACGCCAAGGATCAGGCGCACAAGATCCGTGCGGCCCGCTTTTACCTCACTGCCCAGCTCGAATCCGGCCACCTTTGCCCGCTGACGATGACGAGCGCTTCGGTGGCAGCACTCTCCGCTTCGCCTGCCGTGCAGAAGGATTGGGCGCCGAAGATCCTCTCGCGCAAATATGATTCGTCGAACAAGCCTGCCATGCAGAAGTCTGCCGTGACAATCGGGATGGGCATGACCGAGAAGCAGGGCGGCACCGACGTCCGCTCCAACAAGAGCACAGCCGAAAAGATCAGCGAAGGCATTTACCGCCTGTCGGGCCACAAATGGTTCATGTCGGCGCCGATGAGCGATGCCTTCATCATGCTGGCGCAGACGAAGGAAGGCGTGGGCTGCTTCCTGGTTCCGCGCCTGCTGGAAGACGGTTCGGCCAATGGCCTGCAATTCCAGCGCCTCAAGGACAAGGTCGGCAACCGCTCGAACGCCTCCTCCGAAGTCGAGTTCAGCGATACCTTCGGCTTCCTGCTTGGCGGCCCGGATGCAGGCATCCGCACGATCCTCGACATGGTGACGTTGACGCGTCTTGACTGCGCGCTTGCCTCGTCGGGCATCATGCGTGCCTCGCTTGCCGAAGCCGTGCACCACACCCGCGGCCGCAGCGTCTTCGGCAAGATGCTCGTCAACCAGCCGATCATGACCCGCGTGCTGGCCGATATGGCGCTCGACGTCGCGGCCGCAACGGCTCTGTCCTTCCGCCTCGCTGATGCTTTCGACAAGGCCCGCGGCAATGCGGAAGAGGCTGCCTACGCCCGCGTCATGACGCCGGTTGCGAAATACTGGTGCTGCAAGATCGCGCCGGCGCTCATCTATGAGGCGATGGAATGCATCGGCGGCAGCGGCTACATCGAGGAGCGCCCGATCGCCCGCCACTACCGTGAAGCCCCGGTCAACGCCATCTGGGAAGGCTCCGGTAACGTGATGGCGCTCGATGTGCTGCGTGTGCTGACGCGCGGCAAGGATCTCTTCGAAACGGTGTTCACCGGCCTTGCCCGCGACCTCGGCCCGGCCGGCAAGAAGACGATTGACGTCCTTCGCGCCGCAATGGCGCTCTGCGAACGGGACGAGGGCGCGGCCCGTCTGCTGGTTGAACAGCTTGCGCTCGCCGCCGCCGCTGCCGAGCTCTACCGCCTCGGTGCCGGCCGCATCGCCGACGCCTTCATCGAAACGCGTCTCGCAGGCGGCTGGCGAGCGACCTACGGCATGCTCGATTCCCGCTTCGACGCGACCTACATCGTGGACCTGCTTTATCCGCCGGCAGGTTAGGGCAAGATAACACCCCGAAGTACTTGCGCATGGGTTCGAAATCTAAATCGTGATGCAACAGGCTGTGACCGCTCCCAGAGTTCGTCCATAGCTTTGCGCTGTGCCCGGCGCCGGATGAGATCTTGCAGGGCTTCCTCGATGGTCGCTTTTTTCGTCGGCAAGCCTTTGAGGCGCATTGCCTGTTCCCTTAGCTCGTCGTCGATGTCTACATTGGTTCGCATGTTGGCCGCATGTGTATCTTTGGCCGAATTACACATTCGTCCATTTCAAACAATATCCCCAGGCTTTCCGAGACCTGCCCATTGTCGGCAAGCTAAGGCTTCGCTACTCACCGCATAGTGACAGGCTGGGCGATCCGATATGTTGAATGAATCCGCGGTACTTGAAGCTCTTCCGCAGGCTGCAAGCGAAGCTGATAAGCGCGTCCGCGACCGCGGTGCGACCGAAAAGGCGATCCTCAGGGCGGCCAAGGCGCTGCTCTCGGAAGAGGGGTTTCAGAATTTCGGCATTAACGCGGTTGCCCGCCGGGCCGGATGCGACAAGCAACTGATCTATCGCTATTATGGCGGTCTGAACGGCCTTGTCGAAGCGATCGGCGCCGATCTCGGCACCTGGGTCAGGGACCGCATTCCGGAAGATACCGGCGGCATGTTTCTGCTCACCTACGGCGATCTCATGGAGCGCCTGGCGTTGCTTTTCCTCGAGGCGCTTCGCGACGACCCGCTGATGCGCCGCATCGTCGCCTGGGAAGTCTCCGAGAATACGGAGCAGGTGAGGCGGCTTGCCGAATCCCGCTCGAAGGCGCTGTCGCAATGGCTGGAGCGCATGAAGGGCTCGCTGGCGCCGCCGAAGGGCGTCGATGCCGCCGCCGTCAACGCAATTCTCATTGCCGCGATCCAGCACCTCGTGCTCTCGGCTTCGGCAGGCGGCCAGTGTGCGGGCCTTGCGCTGAAGACCCCCAAGGATTGGGAAAAAGCAGCAACCGCTTTGAAGCGCATCGTTCGCGGCGTTTACGGCTGACGCGGCTTCGTGTCATCCACAGGCGGCGACCCGGCCGTTAACCTTAACGAATGGTTTACATTGCACCCTGCGGGTTAACGAGACAGGGTATCCGCAGTCTAAATCTTAGCTGTCGGAATCATGGGAACCAAAGCTGCCAAAGCCATGCTGCTCTTTGCCGCGATGATGTTTTTCGCGGTGCTTGCGCTGGATATCGCCGTGCCTGCACTGGTTTTGAGCGTCATGGCATTGTCGACATGGGCGGTCACTCCCGACGCGTCTTTGAGCCGGCAGGAAGGGGAGGCCGCATGAAGTGGTTCCTGGTCTTCTGGTTGGGACCGATCGCCTTTCTGGGCGGCTGGTACTGGCTTTCCTACTACGACATGAACTTCGGCATCTTCATGCTGACGCGCCAGGTTCATGACCTGACCTTCCAGATTTACGGCGATGTGCTCGGCGTACCGCCGGAAACCATTCCGCCGCTTGTCGCGCGCGCGATCGCTGTCGACAGCCTCGTCGTCTTCGCCATCATAGGCTTTCGCAAGCGCAGGAAGCTCATTGCCTGGTGGAAGGCGCGTCAGGCCTCGAAATCGTCCGATCTGGCGAGCAGCGAGAGCCTGTCCAGCGCCCCCTGAAGAATGAAGCTGGCGGCGGCCGAATCGATCCGCCCGGCACGTTTGGCGCGCGACACATCCATCTCGATCAGCGCCCGTTCCGCCGCAACCGTCGAAAGCCGCTCGTCCCAATAGACAAAAGGCAGGGCGGTCTTTTGCTCCATGTTGCGCACGAAGGCTCTCGTCGCCTGAACGCGCGGACCGGCCGAGCCATCCATGTTCATCGGCAGCCCGATGACGAAACCGGAGACTTTTTCCTTCGCGGCAAAAGCAAGCAGCACTTCGGCGTCAATCGTGAACTTCTGCCGTTTGATGACCGGCCGCGGCGTTGCGAAACGCCGCCCGAGATCGGACATCGCAAGGCCGATCGTCTTTGTGCCAAGATCTAGCCCGGCGATCGCCTGTCCGGACCGCAACACAGCCGCCAGTTCCTCGATCGTCAGCACCGTCATCGTCGTTCATCCCGTCAAAAGAAATTGAAGCATTGGCCGCTTTTCTTTGTGGCCATACCGGATATGTCCTTAGCATCCAATTCCGCTTTTGCATCACGTATTAAGGAGCGATTCCATGAAGATCACCTGGCTCGGCCATTCCGCCTTCCGCATCGAGACGAATGCGGCAAAGATACTGATTGACCCGTTTCTCACCCACAACCCGTCCTTCGCCGGTCAGGACATTAAGCAGGTTGCGAGCGGCATCACCCATATCCTCCTGACGCACGGCCATGGCGACCATGTCGGCGATACCATTTCGCTTGCCCGCGAGACGGGAGCCGTTGTGCTCGCCAATGCAGACCTCGCCGCCTGGCTCGGCTCCAAAGGCGTCGAGAGGGTCGAGATGGGCAACACGGGCGGCACGGTTTCGCTCGGAAGTTTCACCGCCACCTTCACCAATGCGCTGCACTCCTCCGCCCAGATCACCGAGGACGGCGTCTCCCATTCGCTCGGCAATCCGAATGGCCTGATGCTGCATTTCGACGATGAGGCGAGCCTGCTCCATATGGGCGATACCGACATCTTCTCCGACATGGCGCTCCTCAATGAACTGCACCAGCCGGACATCGGCATCGTGCCGATCGGCGACCGCTTCACCATGGGCGGTGCCGTCGCAGCACTCGCCTGCCGGCGTTACTTCAACTTCAAAACCGCAATCCCCTGCCACTACGGCACCTTCCCGATCATCGACCAGACGCCGGAAAAATTCGTCTCCGGCATGGAAGGCTCGAAGACGCAGGTGAAGACGCCGAAGCAGGGCGAGACGCTGTCCATCTAAGCAAAACGCCGTTGCACTGGGCGGATATGGCCTTTATAGCGGGTGGGAAATTTCCCATTCGGAGAATGCCATGTCCGTCGATCTTGCCACCGTTAAGCGCGTCGCGCACCTTGCCCGTATTGCCGTTTCGGAAGAAGAGGCAAATCGCATGGTCGGCGAGCTGAATGGCATCCTCGGTTTCGTCGAGCAGCTTTCCGAGGTGAATGTCGAAGGCGTCGAGCCGATGACCTCCGTCACGCCGATGGCGATGAAAAAGCGGAAGGACGAGGTCACCGACGGCAGCAAGGCCGAGGACATCGTCGCCAATGCGCCGGTCAGCGACCACAATTTCTTCCTGGTGCCGAAAGTCGTCGAATAAGCCCAGCGCTTTTTCCGACCCCGTTGCCAATTCAAGAATCCGAGCGAACACGATGAGCAAACTCACCAGCCTGACCATTGCCGAATCCCGCGAGAAGCTGCGCGCCAAGGAGATCACCGCGACCGAACTGACGGAAGCCTATATTTCGGCTATCGATGCGGCCAATGACCGGCTGAACGCCTATATCAAAGTCACGCCCGATCTCGCCCGCGTCATGGCGAAGAAATCCGACGAGCGCATCGCCGCAGGCCAGGCCGGCGATCTCGAAGGAATCCCCCTCGGCATCAAGGACCTCTTTGCGACCGTTGGCGTCCACACCCAGGCCTGCAGCCACATCCTCGACGGCTTCGAGCCGCGCTACGAATCGACCGTCACCCAGAACCTTTGGGACGACGGCGCCGTCATGCTCGGCAAGCTGAACATGGACGAGTTCGCCATGGGCTCCTCCAACGAGACCTCGCACTACGGCGCGGTCATCAATCCGTGGCGTGCGGCGGGCTCGAACCAGCAGCTCGTTCCGGGCGGCTCTTCCGGCGGCTCGGCGGCGGCGGTTGCGGCCCATCTTTGCGCCGGCGCCACCGCCACCGATACCGGCGGTTCGATCCGCCAGCCGGCCGCCTTCACCGGCACCGTCGGCATCAAGCCGACCTATGGCCGCTGCTCGCGCTGGGGCACGGTCGCCTTCGCATCCTCGCTCGATCAGGCCGGTCCGATCGCCCGCGACGTGCGCGATGCCGCGATCCTGTTGAAGTCGATGGCAAGTGTCGATGCGAAGGATACGACCTCCGTCGACCTGCCGGTGCCGGATTACGAAGCCTCGCTCGGCAAGTCGCTGAAGGGCATGAAGATTGGCATTCCGAACGAATACCGCGTCGACGGCATGCCGGAAGAAATCGAGACCCTCTGGCAGCAGGGCATCGCCTGGCTGAAGGACGCCGGCGCCGAGATCGTCAACATCTCGCTGCCGCATACCAAATACGCGCTGCCGGCCTATTACATCGTGGCTCCGGCCGAAGCCTCCTCGAACCTCGCCCGCTACGACGGCGTGCGCTACGGCTTGCGCGTCGACGGCAAGGATATCGTCGACATGTACGAGAAGACCCGCGCCGCGGGCTTCGGCAAGGAAGTCAAACGCCGCATCATGATCGGCACCTACGTGCTGTCGGCCGGCTACTACGACGCCTATTACCTGCGCGCCCAGAAGGTCCGCACGCTGATCAAGCGCGACTTCGAACTCGCCTTCGACGCCGGCGTCGACGCTATCCTGACGCCTGCCACCCCGTCCTCGGCCTTCGGCATCGCCGACGAGAACCTCGCCTCCGACCCGGTCAAGATGTACTTGAACGACATCTTCACCGTGACGGTCAACATGGCGGGCCTCCCGGGCATCGCCGTGCCTGCCGGCCTCGACCACAAAGGCCTGCCGCTCGGCCTCCAGCTCATCGGCAAGCCCTTCGATGAAGAGACCCTCTTCAAGACCGCGCATGTCATCGAACAGGCCGCGGGCAAGTTCACGCCGGCGAAGTGGTGGTAACGGGCTCATCATCTGCAAGATGACGGCTTCCGATAAGATGCATCTTGAGATGGTACTCAGTCGTCAATTGCTGCGGCGCGAGGAGGCTTCATGGACAAGACAGATCTCGCGCCGTTGATCCAGGCATTCGATCGTCTCGCGGCCGGCGGTTTTCACATGGGCGCAGACTGGCAGGCCGTGCACGAAATCTGCCAGGCCCACGAGGGTGAAAAGCCCTTCGACTGGGGTCATGCCCTTTGCCATCGCATCGAAGGCGACGACTGGAATGCTGATTACTGGTACCGACGCGCGGGTAAGAAGCGCGCAGCCGGTACCGTGGCTGAAGAGTGGTCGGCGATGAGGGCCGAGCTTTCGGCGCAGCTCTGACATCGCCGCCAAGGCCGCGCGCCGAAAACGACACGCGGCTTGGATGATGCTGCGAAACTATCGATTATCCTGCTCGGCTCTTACCAACACCAAACCGCGCTCCGTGATGCGGTAGGGCTTACCGCTCGAAGATTTGATCGCCTTCTTCTGTTTGAGTTTGCGGAAGGTGATCAGGTCAAGGCCGGAGAATACCCAGCCTTCGCGGGTATAGAGCTGCAGTTTTTCGATCTTTTTCTTTTCGTCGCGTGTGATTTCGATGCGGCCGCCCTGGGCCAATAGGTGCAGGATGCGCTGCTCCGTGCGGGAAATGTCCATTTGAATGTTGATCCGGTCTTCGCGCCGAAAAAGCGCGTAAAAAAACGATCCGGCGTTCGAGGCGAGCGTCGGGGCTTCGTTTTTTTCTGGCCCATGCGCGCAAGCAGGCTTGCAGGCAGGGCCTTTAGCGGGTCTGAGAATGGCTCAACATAAGGACTTGGTAGCTCGCCTCGAACAGGAGGTCAAGCAGGCGCCGGGCTTGCGAAAATCGGCTGATAACGATGGCGCGAGCGCGCAAATCATTGGAAAAACCACCGATTCGGTGTTCTACTGAAAGCGTTGAGCGGAGGTGCCATTGATCCACATTCGCAATGCCCGCGAGGGCGAAGCGGACCTTTTGAGTGAGATCGGCCTCAGAGCCTGGCAAAAGGCGATGACGGCAATGGGCGAGTCGGACGCGCTGCTGGATGCGGCGCGCAGTGCCTTCGTCAATTTTACGCAAGGCACATGGCTGACGATCACGGTGATCGAGCTTAACGGTATCGTTGCCGGCTGGGCGGCGCGCGAGCACCTGGACGAGACAATATCCGATTTCTGGATCGATCCGGCCTATACCCGCCAGGGCCTCGGCTCTGCGCTCCTGGAAGAGATCGAAAAGGACGTTGCCGAGCAGGGTTTCGCGAAGGCGGCAATGCAGACGCATTCGGGAAATACCGAGGCGATCAGCTTTTTCCAGAAGCACGGTTACGCCATCCACTGGCTTTCAATCGCCTATAATCCGAAGCTCGACCGCGACGTACCATCGGTCGGATTGGCGAAGGACCTGGAAACCGAGGGCGACGGCAGTTACGGGCCTGGCTCTAGCTTCTGACTGACGTGCCGAAAGCCTTGCACCGGCAGACCATTTCCTTTACCTCACCAGTTGAAAAGAACAGCCTCCAAAGAGCATCAAATGACCATTGTCGACGTTCGCACGCCTGATCCGAAACGCTTCATTCCCGGCGCCACCGGCGATTGGGAAGTCATCATCGGCATGGAAGTCCATGCGCAGGTGCTGTCGAATGCGAAGCTCTTCTCCGGCGCCTCGACGGAATTCGGCAAGCCGCAAAATTCGAACGTCTCGCTCGTCGATGCTGCCATGCCCGGCATGCTGCCGGTCATCAACGAGGAATGCGTCAAGCAGGCGGTGCGCACCGGCCTCGGTCTGAAGGCTCAGATCAACAAACGTTCGGTCTTCGACCGCAAGAACTATTTCTATCCCGACCTGCCGCAGGGCTATCAGATCTCGCAGTACAAGGATCCGATCGTCGGCGAAGGCACGATCGTCATTTCGCTTGGTCCTGACCGCCAAGGCCAGTTCGAGGATATCGAGATCGGCATCGAGCGCCTGCATCTGGAACAGGATGCCGGCAAGTCGATGCACGACCAGCATGCGACGATGTCCTACGTCGACCTCAACCGCTCCGGCGTCGCGCTGATGGAAATCGTCTCGAAGCCCGATATGCGCTCGTCGGACGAGGCGAAGGCCTACATGACGAAGCTCCGCTCGATCGTGCGATATCTCGGCACCTGCGACGGCAACATGGACGAAGGCTCGATGCGCGCCGACGTCAACGTCTCCGTCCGCCGCCCTGGCGAGCCCTTCGGCACGCGCTGCGAGATCAAGAACGTCAATTCCATCCGCTTCATCGGCCAGGCGATCGAATACGAAGCCCGCCGCCAGATCGGCATCCTGGAGGACGGCGGTACGATCGATCAGGAAACCCGCCTTTTCGACGCGAACAAGGGCGAAACGCGCTCCATGCGTTCCAAGGAAGAAGCGCATGATTATCGCTACTTCCCCGATCCGGACCTGCTGCCGCTCGAATTCGACGATGGCTTCATCAAGGATCTTGCAGCCCACCTGCCTGAGCTGCCGGACGACAAGAAGGAGCGCTTCGTCCGCGAACTCGGCCTTTCGGTCTACGACGCTTCGGTGCTGGTCTCCGAAAAGGCGATTGCCGATTATTTCGAGGCCGTGGCCGAAGGCCGCGACGGCAAGACGGCTGCAAACTGGGTCATCAACGACCTGCTCGGCGCCTTGAACAGGACCGGCAAGGACATCGAAGAGACGCCGGTTTCGCCGGCTCAGCTGGGCGCGATCATCGATCTCATTAAGGCCGAGACCATCTCCGGCAAGATTGCCAAGGACCTCTTCGAGATCGTGCTCAACGAAGGCGGCGATCCGGTTGAGATCGTCGAAGCCCGCGGCATGAAGCAGGTGACCGATACCGGCGCCATCGAAAAGGCCGTCGACGAGATCATCGCCGCCAACCCGGATCAGGTGGCCAAGGTTCAGGCAAAGCCGACGCTTGCCGGCTGGTTCGTCGGCCAAGTGATGAAGGCAACCGGCGGCAAGGCCAATCCGCAGGCCGTCCAGGCGCTCGTCAAGGCCAAGCTCGGAATCGAGGAGTAGGGACCGTGTATTTCGTGCGCACGGCAAGCGAGCGGGACCTCGACAAGGTCCGCGCCCTGCTGGTCGAGGCGTTTCGTTCCGCCTATGCCGATCTCTATGGCGAGGCGAAGGTGAGCGAGCTGATCGCGCACCTGTTTTCTCCGGCAGCGCTCCAGGCGCGGCTGGCGAAGAAGAACGCGGAATTCCTCGTCGCCGACAACGGCAAGGCCGTGGGCGGCATTGGCTATGCCGCCATGTCGGACGAGAGGACGAAGACGGTCATGCTGCATTTGCTTTACGTGCGGCCGTCGCTGCATCGCCAGGGCATCGGACGCCAAATCTTCGCCGAGCTCGAGACCTGCTTTCCTGATGCAGAGATCATGCGTCTGGAGGTCGAGCCAAGGAACGAAAAGGCGATTGCCTTCTATCACGCGCACGGTTTTGCCGACGCAGGCCGCAACGAAAACGACGGACCGGGCCAATCCGGGATCGCGACGCTGATCCTTGAAAAGCAGCTCGAACCCCATTGAACCGGCAACGATGGCCAAAGTTGACGTGGCGACATGCGCGGCAACGGAATTGGTGCGCCGATGATCGAATTCTACGTCGGCGAGGCAAAAGGCCGCGGCCTTTCGCATCTGCAATTGATCTCCAACGCCAAGCGCCGGGATGCGCATCGTTTCTCCAAGCGCCTCAGTTTCAAGCCGTCGCATTTGGGCTCCAAGATGGCCCTGAAATGAGGTTTCGCCCCATGGGAATCGCTGGACAATCCAGCGTTCCGGCGGCATAAGCGAAGAACGAATTCCAGTCCCGCTCGCCTTCGGCAAGCACAAGGAAAAGACATGAAGAACCTTCTTTTGCAAATCTTCACCTGGTGGAACGGCCAGACGTTGGGCACGCGTTTTGCGACCTGGCGTTTCGGCAAGCGCGTCGGTGAGGATGAATTCGGCAACGTCTACTATGAAGGCGGCATGTCCTCCTACGGCCTGCCGAAGCGCTGGGTGATCTACAAGGGATATGCCGAAGCCTCCGCCATCCCCCCGGGCTGGCACGGCTGGATGCACCACCGCACCGATGTTCCGCCGTCGAAGGAAAACTACGTCGCCAAGGAATGGCAAAAGACGCACCGTCCCAACCTCACCGGCTCTCCGCAGGCGTACCGCCCGCCGGGCTCGCTTGCCGTTGCCGGCGAACGCCCGCGGGTGACCGGCGACTACGACGCCTGGACGCCCGGCAACTGATGTCGCTCAGCCAAGCGAGCCGTCCGGCCCCGCTTTTGGCCACAATTGACCTTTACCCGCAGATTGGTCGCACGAGCTGCGGCCTTGATCTGAAATGCGCTGGAGACGGGTAGATATGAAGCTTTTCACGCGGAATCATGTCCTGCGTGCTGCCGGGTTTGCCCTGGCGCTTGGTTCTTCCTTCTTGCCGCAGGCGGCGTCTGCCGCACGCATCGACAATCCCGTTGCCGTCTTCTCCGGCCTCGACAAAATCACCGGCCGCATCACCACCTTCGACGTCTATGTCAACGAGACCGTGCAGTTCGGCGCACTTCAGGTCACGCCGAAGGCCTGCTATTCGCGCGACCAGGCGGAAGCCCAGAAGATCGACGGTTTCGTCGAAGTCGACGAGATCACCCTCGACCGAAAGATCCGCCGCATCTTCACCGGCTGGATGTTCGCAGACAGCCCCGGCCTCAACGCTGTGGAACACCCGATTTATGACGTCTGGCTGAAGGACTGCAAGGCGCAGTCCGAGGTGCCGGCGCCCGAAGGTGCGGCGAAGTAGCGTTCCATTTCATGAGCAGCGTCGTGGCCATCCTCGTCCTTCGAGGCTACGTCGTGTAAGCTTCCCCCTCAGGATGAGGATGGAGGCAGCACCGATATTTGCCAAGCGCCGACGCGTGAGAAGCCTTCACCCTGAGGCGAGAGCGAAGCGACCCTCAAAGGGCGAGGGCGGGCGGCGCGGGAAAGACGCTTGCCGCAGCCCTCAAAACTTCAGGTGCGGTGAATCCATCGCCGCGGCGAGCATCACCGCATAGTCGTCCTTGGGCACGTCGATGGCGCCGAAGGTCTTCAAATGCTCGGTGGTGAATTGCGTGTCGAGCAGGGTGAAGTCCCTGTCGCGCAGACGCGCAACCAGATGAACGAGACAGATCTTCGAGGCGTCGGTGCGGCGGGAGAACATGCTCTCGCCGAAGAACGCGGAACCGAGCGAGACGCCATAGAGGCCGCCGACCAGTTGATCGTCGTGCCATGCTTCGACGGAATGGGCATGCCCCATGCGGTGGAGCGTCGAATAGAGTGATCTGATCGTATGGTTTATCCAGGTGCTCGGACGGTCGAAGGTCGCCTCGGCACAGGCCGCGATCACGGCGTCGAAATCATGATCAAAGCGGATATCGAAGGGCTGCCTGCGGATAGTCTTCGCAAGGCTTTTAGAGACATGGAAGTTGTCGAGCGGCAGCACGCCGCGAAGCTCCGGCTCGACCCAGAAGATTTCCGGATCGTCGGCGGATTCGGCCATCGGGAAGAGGCCGATGGAATAGGCGCGCAGGAGAATCTCCGGGGTAATGCCTGGGGACTTCCTGCGCGAGCCTGCCATTTCCGTTATGCCGGATGGTTGGCCAGGTAGTGTTCCAGCCAGTGGATATCATAGTCGCCGTTGGCGATATCCTGATTGGACACGAGATCCTGGAACAGTGGTAGCGTCGTCTTGATGCCGTCGACGACGAATTCGTCAAGAGCACGGCGCAGACGCATCATGCATTCGACGCGGGTACGTCCATGCACGATGAGCTTGCCGATGAGGCTATCATAGTAGGGCGGGATCTTGTAGCCCTGATAGGCGCCGCTATCGATGCGCACACCGAGGCCGCCCGGCGCATGGAAATGCGTGATCGTGCCGGGCGAAGGCACGAAAGTGCGCGGGTCCTCGGCATTGATGCGGCATTCGATGGCGTGACCCTCGAAGGTGACCTCTTCCTGCGTGACGGAGAGGCCGCGGCCGGAGGCGACGCGGATCTGCTCGTGCACGAGATCGATGCCGGTGATCGCTTCGGTGATCGGATGCTCCACCTGCAGGCGGGTGTTCATTTCGATGAAATAGAATTCGCCGTTTTCGTAGAGGAATTCGATCGTGCCGGCGCCGCGATACTTCAGCTTCTTCATGGCGTCGGCGCAGATCTGGCCGATCTTCATGCGCTGCTCGACGTTAAGCGCCGGAGAGTTTGCCTCTTCCCAGACTTTCTGGTGACGGCGCTGTAGCGAGCAGTCACGTTCGCCAAGGTGGATCGCATTGCCTTCACCGTCGCCAAACACCTGGATTTCGATGTGGCGCGGCTTGCCGAGATACTTTTCCATGTAGACGGCGTCGTTGCCGAAGGCCGCCGCCGCTTCCGCGCGTGCCGTCGACCAAGCCTCGATGAGGTCGGCCTCGGATTTTGCGACCTTCATGCCGCGGCCGCCGCCGCCTGCCGTTGCCTTGATGAGAACCGGATAGCCGATCAAGGCTGCCGTCTTGATCGCATCTTCCTCGGTCTTCACTTCGCCGTCCGAGCCTGGAACAACCGGGATGCCGAGTTCCAGCGCGGTCGTCTTGGCGGTGATCTTGTCGCCCATGATGCGGATATGGTCCGCCGTCGGACCGATGAAGGTGATGTCGTGGGCATCGAGAATGTCCGCGAACTTGGCATTTTCCGAAAGGAAGCCATAGCCCGGATGCACGGCATCCGCACCGGTGATTTCGCAGGCAGCAACGATCTGATGGATGTTCAGATAGCTATCGCGCGAGGGCGGCGGGCCAATGCAGACGCTCTCGTCGGCAAGGCGCACATGCATGGCATCGGCATCGGCGGTGGAGTGAACCACGACGCAGGGAATGCCGAGCTCCTTGCAGGCGCGCAGCACGCGCAGCGCGATTTCCCCGCGATTGGCTATGAGGATTTTGGAGACCATGACGCCTGCCTTATTCGATGACGACGAGGAGTTGGCCGTATTCGACGGGCTGACCATCCTCGACGAGGATCTCCGTGACCTTACCGGACTTCGGAGACGGGATCTGGTTCATCGTCTTCATTGCTTCGATGATGAGAAGCGTTTGGCCTTCCTTGACGGTCGCGCCGACTTCGATGAAGGCACGGGCGCCGGGAGCCGGAGCCATGTAGACAGTGCCGACCATCGGCGCGTTGACGGTGTTGGCCGGGTTACGCACTGCGGCGGCCGGAACAGCGGGAGCAGGCTGCGGTGCGGCTGCAGAAGAAGCGGCTGCAGCATAGGCAGGAACACCGATCGGCGCCTGGACATAATGCGTGTTGCCGGCGCGCGAAACGCGGATACGCAGATCGTCCTGCTCGACCTCGATCTCCGTCAGGTCCGTGTCGTTGAGGATGTTTGCGAGATCGCGGATCAGCGCCTGATCGATACCTTTTTTCGTCTCAGCCATGAGTGTGCCCTGTCTTCTTCTTATGCCGTGAGGTTCTTCAGCGCGTGGAGCGCCAGGATATAGCTATGGGGGCCAAAACCGCAGATGACGCCCTTCACCGCGGGCGCAATCAACGACTTGTGGCGAAATTCTTCGCGAGCATGAACGTTGGTGATATGGAGTTCCACCACCGGAATGGAAATAGCGCGGATTGCATCGTGCAGTGCGAGCGAGGTGTGCGTGTAGGCGCCGGCATTGAGCATGACGCCCGCCGCCTTGCCGTTTGCCTCGTGGAGCCAGTCGATGAGGACGCCTTCATGATTGCTCTGGCGGAAGTCGATCTCCAAGCCGAGTTCGCCGCCCGCCGCCTTGCAATCCGTCTCGATATCCGTGAGCGTCTTTCCGCCGTAAATGCCGGGCTCTCTGGTGCCCAGCAAATTCAGGTTAGGTCCGTTCAGGACGAAAATGGTCTGCGTCATCGAATGTTCCGTCAAAAGCACGAGGGCCACCTATAGACTCCCCATGCCTTGATTGAAAGCCCTTTGGGGAAGGCAGCCGGAATCGTGCCATATTTGTCCACATGGCTGAAACACTTGGATTTTGGCGAATTGATGGGCGCGGCCTCAGCAGCTCGTCTTGCCGCAGGTGCGCATGTTCTTGACCTTGGCCTCCAGGTCGTCGAAGCCAACCGCGCCCTGCACCAGCTCGTTGCCGATCACATAGGACGGTGTGCCGGTGATGCCGAGGTTCTGGGCAAGCTGATAGGTCTTCTGAACGCTCTCGTCACTCGGGCTCTTCTTCATCTCCGCGAGGATCTGCTCCTTGCTGACGCCGAGCGATTCCGCAACGCCGAGAGCCTTCTCCTCATCAGCCCGTCCACCGCTGCCGAGCAGGGCGATGTGGAACTCGCCGTATTTTTCAGGCGCAAGCTTGCGGAAGGCGTCCGAGACCTTGTGGGCAGCAGCCGATTCCGGCCCGAGGATCGGAAGTTCCTTCAGCACGAAACGGACGTTCTTGTCTTTTTCGAGCATGGTCTGCATGTCTGAAAGAGCGTGGCGGCAATAACCGCAATTGTAGTCGAAGAACTCGACGATCGTGACGTCGCCCTTCGGATTGCCGATGGCCGCGTCGTATTTCGCGTCGAAGATTTCCTTCTCGTTGTCTTCGATCGCCCTGTTGGCTTTCACGAGGCGAGCCTCTTCCTGCTTCTTCTGCAGGGCATTTTGAACGTCAATCATGATCTCGGGGTTCTGGATCAGGTATTCCTTGATGAACTCGCCGAACTCCTTCTTCTGCGCGTCATCGAGGGCTGCCGCCGGAAGGGGCAGGGCAACGCTCGCTGCGAGCGCAAGGGCGGTGAAGGCTTTCGGGAAGAAGGTCATTTTATCCTCGTCTACGGCGGATGGGGCGCGATATTTGCTGCATCTTATCATCGCCGTGTTAACAGGTAGAACTGCGAAGCACCAAATTACGGCGCATGGTCCCGTCCTCAAACAGGATTTTTCGCAGGCGCGACACAATCGCGGGATTGTGATGAGCCGATTATTGCGGCAATTGTCTGGCCGCAAGTGAACTTCCGGAGATATGCAGCCTTGTTTTCCATATCGAGACGCAGCGAAGTCGAACCCTTCCACGCCATGGACGTGCTCGCCGAGGCGACCAGACGGCGCGCAAGCGGTCATCCGGTTATTTCCATGGCGGTCGGCCAGCCTTCGCATCCCGCGCCGCAGGCAGCACTCGATGCGGCACGCGCAGCGCTCGCCAAGGGCAGGATCGGCTATACCGACGCCCTCGGCACCGCACGCCTGAAGCAAGCGCTCGCTGAGCACTACCGCGACCGGCACGGGCTTGACATCGACCCGCTGCGGATCGCCGTCACCACCGGCTCGTCTGCGGGCTTCAACCTTGCCTTTCTTTCGCTCTTCGATGCCGGCGATGCCGTGGCGATCGCCAGGCCCGGTTATCCGGCCTATCGCAATATCCTCGGCGCGCTCGGTTTGAAGATTATTGAAGTGCCGGTGACGGCCGAGGCGCATTTCACGCTGACGCCGGAAAGCCTGGAGGCGGCGCAGCAGGAAGGCGGCGTCAGGCTGAAAGGCGTACTGCTTGCAAGCCCGGCCAATCCGACGGGCACGGTGACGGGCAGGGAGGCGCTGAAGGCGCTCGCCGATTATTGCGCCGCCAACTCGATCGCCTTCATCTCCGACGAAATCTACCACGGGCTGACATTTGCCGGCGAGGAGACGAGCGCGCTGGAGCTGACCGGCGAGGCGATCGTCATCAACTCCTTCTCGAAATATTATTGCATGACCGGCTGGCGCATCGGCTGGATGGTGCTGCCGGAGCGTCTGGTCCGGCCGATCGAGCGCATGGCGCAAAGCCTCTACATCTCGCCGCCAGAGCTTTCCCAGATCGCCGCGACGGCGGCACTCAACGCAACGGCGGAGCTCGATGTCTATAGGGCAAGCTATGCCAGGAACCGCGATTTCCTGATGCGGCGTCTTCCCGAGATCGGGCTTTCGATCGCTTCGCCCATGGACGGCGCCTTCTATGCCTATGTCGACGTCACCCGCTTCACCAATGACAGCATGGCCTTCGCCAAGCGCATGCTGGCGGAAATCGATGTCGCCGCCACACCCGGCTTCGACTTCGATCCCTTGGAGGGCAACAGGACGATGCGCATGTCCTATGCGGGCTCCGAGGCCGAGATCGCCGAGGCGGTGGAGCGCATTGCCGTCTGGCTGAAATAGAGTCTGATTTCCGAGGCTTGCCGAGGATTTCGAAAGGATTTTTGAAAGTACTTGAATCAAAATATTCGCAATCATGGTCTCGTGTTCACGCGGTGGGTTTCACCCCGCGTCTTGCATCTTGCGTTCCACTCGGACGGGCTGGAATTTGCCGCGTTGAAGTGAAGCATATGGGGCTTCCCACCGCCCCTTCGGCGATTTTTATCGGCAACTCTCTCTCTCTCTCTCTCTCTCTCTCTCTCTCTCTCTCTCTCTCTCTCTCTCTCTCGGATACCGGCGCCTCGTTGGAGCGCAAGGCTTTGGGATGAACGGCCGCACTTTCCTGGCGGGGTCTGTCTGTGTGTCTCACAGACATGTCCGGTAACACCCGGCCCGGAATTTTCTGTCCGACCGCCGCCCAGAGGGGATCATTTCTGCGGGTAGCATTCCCCTTACCAATAAAACCTAAGCCTTGGCCAAGGGCCAAGGGCAAGATTTTACAAACTGCCAAACCTCGCCAGAGCCTCTTGCTACATCCTTCGCGCAACCAGACGAGCGGATAAAAAAATCCGGCCGCGTTGCCGCAGCCGGATTGTCGCTTCATGATCCTGGGTCGGCGTCTCAGAAGAAGCCGCGGCGTTGCCACCAGCCGGCTTTTTTTGGCTTGCCGTCATTGTCGGCCTCGGCGGGCTCGCTGCGCGTGGATTTGACCGTCGGGGTCGCCGAAGAGGAGATGTTCGATTCGCGGTTGGCGCGGACCGGCTTGGCTTCGTCCTCTGCCGGAGTCGCGAGATCGGCGTAGGCTTCGGCCGTTTCGGCTTCCGCAGGTACGGCTTCGGCAACCGGTTCTTCGACGGGAGACGCGGCGGCCTTGCGGCGGCTGCGGCCCTTGGCGGGCTTTGCTTCCGTGACAAATGCGCCGGACTCGACGGCTGCCATTGCCGGCTGGCCATCGGCGGCTTCTTCGGCAACGGCCTCGACGATCTCAGCCTGCGTTTCGGCCTCGGTGCCATCCCCGGCATCAGCGGCGTTTTCGTCGACGGCTTCCGCGCCGGCGCTCAGTTCTTCGCCTTCCTCGCGGTTGCGGCGGCCGCCACGTTTGCCGCGGCGCCGGCGTTTGCGGCGCTGGGATTCTTCGCTTTCAGCCCCCGTTTCGGAGGTTGCTGCGGCTGTATCATCGCCCTCGCTACCCTCCTCGTCGCCTTCATCCTCGTTGCCGGTTTCGCCGGAAACGGTATCCTGGGCGGCGATCTGCTCACCGGCACCATTGCGGCCACGGCGGCGGCGGCGGCGCTTGCGCTTGCGGCCGCCTTCGCCATCACCTTCGGCGCGCTGCTGGGGCGCGCGCTCGGCGGCTGCGGGCTTTTCTTCAAGCTCCTCGTCTTCTTCCTCCTCCGTCTCGATGACGATATCTTCGTCGTCATCGTCAGGGATGGCTGCGAAGTTGAAGAGGGTTTCGATCTTGACCGGATTTTCGACCGGTTCGCCCCGATCGATCGCGAAATGTTGCGAGCCGACTGCGCTATCGGCATCGACGACAATTGCGACGCCGAAGCGGGTTTCATAATCGACGATCGACTGGCGCTTGTGGTTGAGCAGGTAGAGCGCGATTTCCGGCGTGGTGCGCACGGTGATGTCGTGCGTCGTGTTCTTCAGCAGGTATTCCTCGACGCCGCGCAGCACATGCAGCGCGACGGAGGACTGCGAGCGCACATGGCCGGTACCGCCGCAATGCGAGCAGACCTGGGTCGTGGATTCAAGCACCGAAGCGCGGATGCGCTGGCGGGACATTTCGAGCAGGCCGAAATGCGAGATGCGGCCGACCTGGATGCGGGCACGGTCGTTCTTCAGGCATTCCTTCAGCTTCTTCTCGACGGCGCGGTTGTTGCGCTTTTCTTCCATGTCGATGAAGTCGATGACGATGAGACCGGCAAGGTCACGCAGGCGAAGCTGGCGGGCGACTTCATCGGCAGCCTCGAGATTCGTCTGGAGTGCGGTGTCCTCGATCGAATGTTCACGCGTCGAGCGGCCGGAGTTGACGTCGATCGAAACGAGCGCTTCCGTCTGGTTCATGATCAGGTAGCCGCCGGACTTCAGCGTCACCTGCGGCTGCAGCATGCGGTCGAGTTGCGCCTCGATGCCGGAGCGCGAGAAGATCGGATGGATGTCGCGGTAGGGCTGAACCACCTTGGCATGGCTCGGCATCAGCATCTTCATGAAGTCTTTCGCTTCACGATAGCCTTCCTCGCCGGAAACGATGATTTCGCTGATGTCCTTGTTGTAGAGGTCGCGGATCGAGCGCTTGATGAGCGAGCCTTCCTCGTAGACGAGGCAGGGCGCGGTGGATGCGAGCGTCAGCGTGCGGACGTTTTCCCACAGGCGCATCAGATATTCGAAGTCGCGCTTGACCTCGACCTTGGTGCGGTTGGCGCCGGCCGTGCGCAGGATGACGCCCATGCCCTGCGGGACTTCGAGCATCCGGGCGATTTCCTTGAGACGCTTGCGGTCCTGCGGATTGGTGATCTTCCGGGAAATGCCGCCGCCGCGAGCCGTGTTCGGCATCAGAACCGAGTAGCGGCCTGCGAGCGAGAGATAGGTGGTGAGCGCCGCGCCCTTGTTGCCGCGCTCTTCCTTGGCGACCTGCACAAGCAGGATCTGGCGGCGCTTGATGACTTCCTGAATGCGGTACTGCTTGCGCGGCTTGCGCTGTACGCGGTCCGGAACCTCTTCCATCGCGTCTTCGGCGCCGACGGATTCGATCACTTCCTCTTCATGGTCGTCGTCGTCATCGTCGTCATTGCCGCGGCGGCGGGAATCGACGTCTTCGGAGATCGAGTCGGTCTCGACAGCAGCAGCCATGCTGCCGCCGACGGGGCCTTCGTCATCATTGTCGACGACTGAGGCGGAAGGTGCTTCGACATCGGTCGGGATGGCATCTTCGGTTGCGGTGGTTTCGACGGCCTTCTTGCGGCTGCGGCGCGGCTTGGCCTTCTTGGCCGGAGCCTCTTCGGCGGTCGGAGCGCTTGCTTCAACCGGAGCGGCGTCTTCGGAAACCTCTTCGGCGGCCGGCTCTTTCTTCGGCACGATGCCGATGTCGGGCTGCTCCTGGGTCGACAGGTCGCTCACCGGCGCGGTTTCGACATGCTCGACATCGTCGTCTCGGCGGTGCTCCTCGGCCTCGGCGCGAAGCAGAGCCTGACGGTCGGCCAGCGGGATCTGGTAATAGTCGGGATGGATTTCGGCAAAGGCCAGGAAGCCGTGCCGGTTGCCGCCGTAATCGACGAAAGCGGCCTGCAGCGAGGGTTCGACCCTCGTTACTTTTGCGAGATAGATGTTGCCGCGTATCTGCTTCTTGTGCTGCGACTCGAAGTCAAATTCTTCTATACGGTTCCCGCGAACGACAACGACACGTGTCTCTTCCTCGTGAGACGCGTCGATAAGCATTTTGTCTGCCATGTAAGGTGTGCTCCTCGGCGCAGCCGCAGACGCGCATTCCCGCCTGTATTGATAACAGGGGGCATGCGGTCGAACGTGGGTGCGCCGGATAATGAAAGTCGCGCTTGGTTCGGGCGGGACAGCAGCAGCCAGGCAACAGCGGGGAAATCATTCTCCCGGGGCCTGTAGACTTTGGATAAAACCTGCTGCGAAACCATTATGACCAAGCGAGATCGACAATACTTAAGACCCCTTGGGGTCCGATGAGTTTGCTCCTCAGAGCGTTTGGTGGCTATCCACCGATGAAGTTTCCGCATACGCCGGAAAATTCAGGATCCAGTTTACCGTGGAGAGAAGCGCGTAAGACGGCGGACGATTGCCGGTTGTGGCGCCAGGTCCTCGTGGGGTTGGCAGCCGCGCGGCGACTCTATCCCGTCAACACTTTCTAACCTGAAAATCGTTGTATGGTTTCTCTGTCACAATAGCAAGGGAAAAGCCAAATGCGCCATAATATTGATGGATTTCGAAACGCATAGACAATGGGGAAATAGCGGTCCTGATTCGGCGCGGCGTACAAGCGCTGAAAGCCGGGCGGTGCGTGTATTAGGCCGCAAGGATCCATTGCAATGACAGATAGGGTGTGCGGTCGATTGTTTAAGAGGGTGCGGCCCGCAGCGGGGGAATCCGGCAAGCGGAAGATGAGATTCGTAGGCGTGCTCGCAGCGGCGGCGGTTTCGCTCCAGGCCATCATCGCGCTTGCCGCCGATCCGAAGAAGCCCGAGGCGTTGCTTGCCTATGGCGCCCGCATCATCGGCGACGACGCTCGAACCCGCGTCGTCATCGATTTCGACCGGCAGCCGAGTTTTTCGGTCCACTATATAGCCAATCCCGAGCGCATCGTCGTCGATCTGCCGGCGACCGCTTTCGGATTCCAGGCCAAGGATCTGGCGGCGAGGGGGCTTTTCAAGGACATCCGCTACGGCACGATGGACGAAGGCAGCGCCCGCATCGTGCTGAGCGCCGTCAAGCCGGTGAAGCTGGCGACGGCCAAGGTGCAGGCGGACGAGGATGGCAGGGGCTACCGCCTCGTGCTCGATGCCGAGATGACCGGCAAGGAGGAGTTCACGGCCCTCGTCAAGGCGCAGTCCTGGAGCGATCCGGCAGACCGTCCGCAGCCGGCGAACGCAATGCCGGCGCCCGAGGCGGCAAAGCCCGGCGATTTCATCATCGCCGTCGACGCCGGCCATGGCGGCATCGATACCGGCGCGATCGGCGTCGATACCAAGACCGAGGAAAAGCAGGTGACGCTCGCCTTCGCCAAGGCGCTGACCGACCGGCTGAACCGCGAGCATGGCATCAAGGCGTTCCTCACCCGCAGCGAGGATGAATTCCTGTCGCTTGCCGAGCGCGTGCAGATCGCCAGGCAGAACCATGCTGGCCTCTTCATCTCGCTGCACGCCGATACGCTGAAGCAGAAGGATATCCGCGGCGCGACGGTTTATACGATCTCGGACAAGGCCTCCGACAAGCTTGCAGCCGATCTTGCCGAGCGCGAAAACCTGTCCGATCAGATCGCCGGCAAGGAAACCGCCGCCGAACCGCCGGAAGTGGCCGATATCCTGCTCGACCTGACGCGCCGCGAGACCCAGGCCTTCTCGATCTCGCTGGCCGAAAGCGTGCTCGGCTCCTTCAAGGATCAGATCAGTACGATCAACAATCCGCATCGGCATGCGGGCTTCCAGGTTCTGCGGGCGCCGGATGTGCCCTCGATCCTGCTCGAACTCGGTTTCCTCTCCAACGCGGAAGACGAAAAGCTGCTGCTCGACGAGAAATGGCGGGTGAAGATCGCCGAGCTGTTGACCGACGCCGTCAAGCGCTACCGCTCCTCCGTGGTTGCCAATGGTGGCTGAGGCCGTGGCTGAGATGTGACACCCGCGGCGAAAGCAAAGCGGAGCATGTGAATGGGGCAGGGGAGCCCTATTTTGCTCACATTCAGGCCGTTACTCGCCGCTATGTTTTCGACAGGCGGGCTGGACGGCTTGTCGCGATGGCGCTCATGGAGTAAGCCCGCGCGACGTGCAAGTCGCCCGCTTAGATGCAAATATAGCGCCTGCGCCGATTGAAAATTTGGAATACCGGTAGCTCAATATGATCAGACTTCTTGGATATTTCTTCGGAATTGCTTGCGTCCTGTTTCTCGGCGCTGCTGCCGTCGTTGCCGTCTACCTGGCAAACGTCGCGAAGGATCTCCCCGATTACGCCGTCCTGAACAGCTATGCGCCGCCGGTCACCACCCGCGTGCATGCCGGAAACGGTGCGCTGATGGCCGAATATGCCAAGGAGAAGCGTCTTTTCCTGCCGATCCAGGCGATCCCGGATCGCGTCAAGGCGGCCTTCCTTTCGGCCGAAGACAAGAATTTCTATAACCATCCCGGCGTCGACTTGAGCGGCCTTGCGCGCGCCATCGTCGTCAACCTGCAGAATTTCGGCTCCGGCCGCCGTCCGGTGGGCGCCTCGACGATCACCCAGCAGGTGGCGAAGAACTTCCTCCTGACATCCGACCAGACGATCGACCGCAAGATCAAGGAAGCGATCCTCTCCTTCCGCATCGAGCAGGCCTACAGCAAGGACAAGATCCTCGAGCTCTATCTGAACGAGATCTTCTTCGGCCTGAATTCCTACGGCATCGCCGGTGCAGCACTCACCTACTTCAACAAGTCGGTCACCGAACTCACCGTTGCCGAAGCCGCCTATCTCGCCTCGCTGCCGAAGGGCCCGGCAAACTATCATCCCTTCCGCCATCCGGATGCCGCGGTGGAGCGCCGCAACTGGGTCATCGACCGCATGGTCGAAAACGGCTATGTGAGCCAGAGCGACGGGGCGGAAGCCAAGAAGCAGCTGCTCGGCGTGACCGCCCGCAGCAACGGCCCCTCGCTCTTTGCTTCGGATTACTTCGCCGAGGCTGTCCGCCGCCAGCTCATCGGCCAGTATGGCGAAAAGGCGCTTTACGAAGGCGGGCTTTCGGTCCGCACCTCGCTCGATCCGCAGATGCAGCTTGCCGCCCGCAAGGCGCTGCAGGACGGCCTGACGACCTACGACGAACGCCGCGGCTTCCATGGACCGCTGAAGTCGATCGACACCACTGCCGATTGGGGCAAGGCGCTCGCGGAAATCCCAGCACTCTCCGACGTGCCCGAATGGCGCCTCGCCGTCGTGCTTGCCGTTTCCACCGAAAGCGTCGACATCGGCCTCCAGCCCGCCAGGGACGGTGCGGGAAAGGCTGCCGCCGAGCGCGAGCATGGCACGATCGAGGCGAAGAACATGCAGTGGGCCCACCGCTCCTCGACCGGCGAGCGCAAGACGGCCAAGTCGCCGGAAGGCGTGCTTTCGCCGGGCGACGTCGTCTATGTCGAGCGGCTGGGGGGCGAAGGCTCGACCTCCTACCGTCTTCGCCAACCGCCGAAGGTTCAGGGCGGCCTCGTTGCCATGGACCCGAAGACCGGCCGCGTTCTTGCGATGGCAGGCGGTTTTTCCTATGGGCAATCGGAATTCAACCGCGCGACGCAGGCGATGCGCCAGCCGGGCTCTTCGTTCAAGCCGTTCGTCTATGCTGCGGCCATGGACAACGGCTACACGCCGGCTTCGGTGATCATGGACGCGCCGATTGAGGTCGTCTCCGGCGGCCAGGTCTGGAGGCCGGAAAACTACGGCGGTGAGTTCAACGGTCCGTCGACGCTGCGCTCCGGCATCGAGCACTCGCGCAACCTGATGACCGTGCGCCTTGCCAATGACCTCGGCATGAACATCGTTGCCGAATATGCCGAGCGCTTCGGCATCTACGACAAGATGCCGGCGCTGCTTGCCATGTCGCTCGGCTCCGGCGAGACCACCGTGTTGCGCATGGTTTCGGCCTATTCAGTGATCGCCAACGGCGGCAAGCAGATCAAGCCGACGCTGATCGACCGCATCCAGGACCGCTACGGCAAGACGATCTTCAGACATGAGGAACGCCTCTGCGACAGCTGCAATGCCGGCGACTGGCAGAACCAGGAAGAGCCGAACATCGTCGACAACCGCGAGCAGGTTCTCGACCCGATGACGGCCTATCAGATCACCTCGATGATGCAGGGCGTCATCACTCGCGGCACTGCGGCCGGCAAGATCGACCTCGGCGGGCGCGACGTGGCCGGCAAGACCGGCACCACCAACGACGAGAAGGATGCCTGGTTCGTAGGCTTCACGCCCGACCTCGTGGCCGGCCTCTACATGGGTTTCGACAATCCGGCGCCGCTTGGCCGCGGCGGTACGGGCGGCGGCCTCTCGGCTCCGATCTTCAACGAATTCATGCAGGCAGCCGTCAAGGACATGCCGGAATCGAAATTCGTCATCCCGCAGGGCATGAACCTGATCCCGATCGACCGCAAGACCGGCATGGCGGCGATGGAGGGCGATCCGAACACTATTATCGAGGCCTTCAAGCCCGGCACCGGTCCGGCCGACAGCTTGTCCGTCATCGGCATGGACAGCACCATGGCGCCGGAGGAAATCCTGAAGACCTCGCCGCAGGCGAACCAGGCCGTGCAGTCTGGCGCAGGCGGCCTCTACTGAACAATCCCCGCATGGATGCGACGGCGGCGGCTCTTTACATCCGCGGCCGCCGCAACTATTTGACGGACCAACTCTAGACCAACGCGAAGAAGCAGGAAAATGCGAGCGGAAATCGAAAACGTAGTCGATGAAACCAAGCAGGCTATCACCCTGCTGAGGAGGCATCTTTGACTGGGACCAGGCGATAAGACGGCTGGACTGGTTAAACAACAAGGCAGAGGACCCGAATCTCTGGAACGACGCTGCCGAAGCTCAGAAGCTGATGCGCGAGCGCCAGCAGCTCGATGACGGCATCAACGGCGTGAAGCAGCTCGAACAGCAGCTGAACGACCATGTCGAACTCATCGAGATGGGTGAGGAAGAGGGCGATGAAAGCATCGTCAAGGAGGCCGAGGACGCGCTGAAGATCCTGAAGGCCGAGGCCGCGCGCCGCCAGGTGGAAGCCATGCTATCCGGCGAGGCCGATGCCAACGATACCTATCTCGAAGTGCATTCGGGCGCCGGCGGCACCGAAAGCCAGGACTGGGCAAACATGCTGCTTCGCATGTACACCCGCTGGGCCGAACGCCAGCGCTTCAAGGTCGAGCTTCTCGAAGTCCATGACGGCGAAGAGGCGGGCATCAAGTCCGCGACGCTGCTCGTCAAGGGACACAACGCCTATGGCTGGCTGAAGACGGAATCGGGCGTGCACCGGCTCGTGCGCATCTCGCCCTACGACAGTAATGCGCGCCGCCATACGTCCTTCTCGTCGATCTGGGTTTATCCGGTGGTCGATGACTCTATCAACATCGAGATCAACGAAAGCGACTGCCGCATCGACACCTACCGCTCGTCGGGCGCGGGCGGCCAGCACGTCAACACGACCGACTCGGCAGTGCGCATCACCCACATCCCGACCGGCATCGTCGTCGCCTGCCAGCAGGAGCGCTCACAGCACAAGAACCGCGCCAAGGCCTGGGACATGCTGCGCGCCCGCATGTATGAAGCGGAACTGAAGAAGCGCGAAGAGGCAGCAAGCGCCGAAGCGGCGTCCAAGACCGAGATCGGCTGGGGCCACCAGATCCGCTCCTACGTGCTGCAGCCCTATCAGCTGGTCAAGGACCTGCGCACCGGCGTTTCGAGCACGGCACCGGGCGACGTGCTCGACGGCGACCTCAACGAGTTCATGGAAGCAGCGCTCGCGCACCGCATCAGCGGCAAGCCGGACGCTGTTCTCGAGGACGTTGATTGAGATTGGAGGGAGAACCGTCAGAGACGGTGAGCCTGACTTAAACGTGTGGCATCCGGCTTAGCGGCTAAATCCGCTTGCAGGACGCAATTCCGTTCAGTTCGATCAGATCGGAAAGTGCAGCGAGAGCCGTTTTCTCGAGCAATTCCAGCGTTTCAGCCTCTACTGGCAGTGCTTCCACGTCGTTGTCGATGCGACCCAGACACTCGCGTCCTCATGCCACGCGGTGCGGACAAATATCGACAGCGCTTTATAATCTCAGCGAGCTCGACTTCGAAAAACATGCGTCGTCCAGTTGCTGCGAACAGTTCGTCGCCTTCTCATTTCGCGACGGAAATCCATACTGCAGCCAGCTACACGCTGAGCGGCAGCGGCGGGCCAAAGGCTGTTGCATAGTGACAACACCGGCCGATCTCTTTCCGCTGCCGGGTTGAATCGGTCGCGGTTGTCCGCGATGCTTAGGCTCTCATTGGTCCGATCCCCGGGGAGACTGACATGAAAGCGAACCTGTCCAACCAGAAAGGAAACATCGCCCACAAGGACATTCTGCTTCATGCACACTCTGTTTTCCCGCGCGAGGAAAAGCCCGCCGCGCCATAACCGCTTCCTGAAATTCTTCCGCGACTATCCGCGCAACGCCGACCGCGACCGGCGCCGCTTGCGCATGCGCAAGTTCCTCTCCTACTATCGCCCACACCTGCCTTTGCTGCTGGCGGATCTGCTCTGCGCAATCCTCGTCGCCGGTACGGCGGTGGCGCTGCCGCTCTGTGCCAACTTCGTCACAAGCCGCCTTCTGGCTCTGCCCAACATGCCGGAGGCCTACGAGCAGATCCTTGCCGTCGGCGCCTTCATGCTTGCCATCCTGGCGATCCAAACCGTTGCCATCTTCTTCGTCGACTATCAGGGGCACGTGATGGGCGCCCGTATCGAGGCCGCCGTCCGGCAGGAGCTCTTCGAACACTGCCAGAAGCTCTCGTTCAGCTTCTACGACCGTCAACGCACTGGGCAGTTGATGAGCCGCATCACGAACGATTCCCTGTGGCTGGGCGAGCTCTTCCACCACGGCCCGGAGGACATCTCCATCGCTGTACTCAAATATGGCGGCGCCATGCTGGTGCTGTTCTTCATCGATCCACCTTTGGCCAGCCTCATCCTGCTGCTCACGCCGGTGGCGGCGGCTTATGCGCTGCATTTCAACCGGCGCATGAACCGCGCGCTCGAAGCGAGCAAGCGGCAGATCGCCGCCGTCAACGAACGCGTGGAGGACGCACTGGCGGGCATTCGCGTCGTCCAGTCCTTCGCCAACGAGGCGCTGGAGCAGGAGCGTTTTGCCAAGCTGAACCGGCGGTTCCTGCAAGGCCGCGCCGACGGCTACCGCAGCGAGGCCTGGTTTTCGGTGGGCACCGAAACGTTCGCACAGCTCATCACCATACTTGTCATCGTGATCGGGGGGCTGCGCATCCTGACGGCGGAGCTGTCCGTGGCGGACATCCTCACCTTTCTGCTCTGCGTGGCGGTGCTGGTCGATCCGATGCAGCGGCTCGCCAATTTCGTCCGCCTCTGGCAGGAGGGCTACACCGGCTTCGTTCGGGCCATGGAGATCCTGGAGATCGCACCGGACGTCTTCGACCGCCCGGCCGCCCGTCCCATGCCAGCTCCAAGGGGTGAGATCAGTTTTTCCGACGTCGTCTTCGGCTACGAGTCCGATGGCCCCAAGGTGCTCGAGCGGCTCTCGCTTACCATTGCGCCGGGCGAGTTCGTGGCCTTGGTTGGTCCTTCAGGGGTGGGCAAGAGCACGCTTTGCGCGCTCATACCGCGCTTCTACGATGTGCAGGCCGGGGTGATCCGCGTTGACGGTACCGACATTCGCGACGTGACGCTCTCGTCACTGCGGCGACATGTCGGGGTGGTGCAGCAGGACGTCTATCTCTTTGCCGGCACCGTGGCGGAGAATCTTCGCTACGGCCGGCCCGACGCGACCGATGCCGAGGTGGAGGCCGCCGCCCGTGCCGCCAACGCTCACGACTTCATCACGGCTCTGCCAAATGGCTACGCGACCGATATCGGCCAACGCGGTGTCAAGCTTTCGGGCGGCCAGCGGCAGCGCCTCACGATCGCGCGCGCTTTCCTCAAGGATCCGGCGATCCTGATCTTCGACGAGGCAACCAGCGCGCTCGACAACGAGAGCGAACGGGCGGTTCAGAAGGCGCTGCTCAATCTCGCGAACGGCCGAACCACCCTGGTCATCGCCCACCGTCTCTCCACCGTCCGCCATGCCGACCGCATCCTGGTGCTCACAGGCGATGGCATCATCGAACAGGGCACCCATAACGACCTCATGGCGCAGGAAGGCGTCTATGCCAACCTGCACAGCGTGCAGGCAAGCATTTGACCACTGGCCCGCCGCAAGGGCGGCGGGCGGGGAGTCAAAAAGCGGCGAAAGCGGGGCTTCAGGCCGCCTTAAGCCGACCTGTCTCCCCGAGGCGAGGGACGCATGGCAAGGGCGCGGCCTTGGACGGCGATGGCGATCGCGACGGCGGTCAGAGCCGCCGCGACGGCGAAGGTGACCTGCATGCCGGTGGCAACGGCTTCGGGACGTGCCGTCGTGATATCGGCCGTCATCGCGGCGAAGGCGAACACGGCGCCCATGACGGAAGCGCCGGTGATGAGCCCGAGATTGCGCGACAGGCTGAGCAGGCCGGAAACGACGCCTCGCCGATCGGCGGGGATGTCCGTCATGACGGCGGTGTTGTTGGCTGCCTGGAACAACTGATAACCAGGGGTCAGGACGGCGATGGCGGCAATGTAGCCGGCAACGCCGAACATTGCCGGAAGAACGGATAGGGCAACTGCACCGACGGCCATTTCGATGAGCCCGACGATGACCCCGAACGGCGCGCCCAAACGGTCGACGAGACGGCCAGCCGGCGCGCCGGTCAGCGCCGAGACAACCGGGCCAATCGACATGACCATTCCAACGAACGCCGCGTTGAGCCCGAGCGCACGGGAGAGATAGAACGGGCTCACCACCAGCGTCGCCATCATTATCGTCGAGACGAGGGCGTTCATGGCAAGGCTGGCGCTGAACTCCGAATTGCGGAATGCTGCCAATGGGATCAAAGGCGATGCCACTTTCGCCTCAGTGAAAACAAAGAGGACGATGCCGGTGAGTGCAGACATCAGGAGCGTCGCATTCAGCGTGCCGAAATGGCCGCGCCCTATCGTCATGGCGAGAGCATAGGCGGCGAGCGCGCCTGCAAGCAGCAGCGTGCCCAGAGCGTCGAAGCCAGGGCGGTCCGTTTTCGGCGTATCGCGGTCGACGGGCAGGAAACGGTGGGCAAGAAAAAAGGCCAGCAGACCGAGCGGGATGTTGACGAGAAAGATTGCCCGCCAGCCGAGCCAGGCGATCGCAATGCCGCCAAGCGACGGACCGAGCGCGGTGCCGATTGCCGACATCGCTCCGAGCAGTCCGATGGCGCTGCCGGTTCTTTGCTTGGGGACCGTCTCGCCGACGAACGCCATCGTAAGCGCCATCAGGACGGCGGCGCCGAGGCCCTGCGCGGCCCGGGCGGCAATCAGCCACCAGAGCGAGGGTGCAAGGCCGCAGAGCGCCGAGGCGACAGTAAACACGACCAGCCCCGCCAGGAGGACCCGCCGGCGCCCGGCAATGTCGCCCAGCCGTCCGACGCCGACGATCAAGATCGTGATCGCCAGGAGGTAGGCAAGAATGACCCACTGCACCTGTTGGAATGGTGCGGCGAACACCTGAGCCAATGTCGGCAAGGCGACATTGGCAATGCTGGTGCCGAGCGAAGATAGCAGCATGGATAGGCAAAGGCCGGCAAGCGCCCATCGAACCGAGGTTGCCGAGGTTATGCCATCGTTGGTGGCGTCATCTGTGCAGGAGGTCATCGGCCCTTCCCCCTCAGGCTTCTACGAGGCTGTTGACGACCCGGCGCGCGAGCGGTGCGACAGCGAAGGCGGCAGGAACAAATCGGACCGATATCATGAAGAGCTACTCCAAAATTGCGTTAGGAGGGGAGATAGCTCACGGCCAGATAGGGCGGAAGGTGCATCATATGCATCTCATTCGTGCGTTTGACGCCATGTCATCTTGCACCGGCCGTGCTATGGTCGCTGCATGTCGCATCCCGATCTCAATCTGCTTATCACCCTTGATGTGCTTCTGACGGAACGCAGCGTCGCCCGCGCCGCCAACAGGCTGCGGCTAAGCCCGTCCGCGATGAGCCGCGCGCTGGCGCGATTGCGGGAGGCGACCGGCGATCCGCTGCTGGTTCGGGCCGGACGCGGCCTTGTTGCGACGCCGCGGGCGCTCGAGCTTCGCGAGCGCGTCGGCCAGCTCGTGCAGGACGCCGAAGCCGTTCTGCGTCCCGTCGAGACCCTCGACCTGACACGGCTTGTGCACACATTCACGCTCAGAAACCAGGATGGCTTTGTCGAGAATTTCGGACCTGATCTCATTGCACGTGTCGGCGAACAGGCGCCGGGCGTGCAGTTGCGTTTCGTACCAAAGCCGGACAGGGACAGCGCGCCGCTGCGCGACGGCAGCGTTGACCTGGAAACGGGCGTCGTCGGAAAAACCATGGGGCCGGAGGTGCGCGCGCAAGCGCTGTTCCGAGACCGCTTCGTCGGCGTTGTCCGGATGGGGCATCCGTTGTGCGAGGTTGCGATCACGCCTGCGGATTACGCTGCCGGCCGGCATATCCTCATCTCGCGGCGCGGGCTCGACAGGGGACCGATCGATGACGCGCTTGAGCCATTCGGCCTGAAACGGGAGATCGTAACGGTCGTTGGCGGCTTTTCGGAAGCTCTGGCTCTGGCGCGTGCCTCGGATCTGATCGCCAGCGTCCCCGAACGCTATACGGGAAACCTGCGTGACGGGATGTTCTCTTTCCCTCTGCCGGTTTCGCCGCCGGACATTACGATCTCGCTGTTGTGGCACCCGCGGACGGACCTCGATCCGGCGCATCGCTGGCTGCGCGAGTGCGTTCGGGAGGTTTGTGCGGGCAGGCCGCCGGTTCGAGCAGTCAGTTCGTCGCCTTCTCGATGGTGATCTCGCCGAATTCGTCGATCAGCACGGTCCAGCCCTCGGATTCGGCATTCGGATCGGTCTTCAGGTAGACCGTGGCGAAGAGGCCGGGCTGCTTGCCCATGCCCGTGGAACTTTCCGGACGGATATCGGTGACATAGGGTTTGAGCTGCGTGAACTCGTGCAGCTCGACGCTTGAGACGATTTCCGGGCCGCTGTCGGCCTGCGCGATCTGCTGCAGGTAGATTTTCGAAGTCTTGTCCGGCTGGCGGACGGAAAAGAGCTTGTAATAGCCGCGGCGCGGCTGAGGTTCCACTTTTGCCGGATCGCTTGCTGCGCCCGGCGCACGCTCGATCGCGATATCCGCACGGCTTTCCTCCCAATAGCCGGTGCTGGTTGCAAAGATCACGGCGGGCGGAAGGATCGTGTCGGCCGGCGTAACAGCCTTCGCAAGGCCTGCCGGGCCGGTGATGAGCGCAGCGGCAAGAAGAGCGGTTCGAAGCTGCATGGCCTCAATCCTCGAATTGTTCGGCAAGAATGCGATCCGACCATGAGCGGTCCGGATCGGAAAGGATGCGCGCCGTCATGTGCTCCGACTGGGCGATGCGGATATGCAGCACGGATTTGACCTCGGCATTGTCGGCAACCGCATTCACGGGCCGCTTTTCGGCCTCGAGAATATGGATGTCGACCGTCACCTTGTTCGGCAGCAGCGCGCCGCGCCAACGCCGCGGGCGGAAGGCGCTGACCGGCGTCATGGCAAGCAGCGGCGCTTCCAGCGGCAGGATCGGGCCGTGGGCCGAAAGATTATAGGCGGTGGAGCCCGCGGGCGTTGCCACCATGAGGCCGTCGCAGATCAGTTCCGCGAGACGCACATGCCCGTCGACCTCGACGCGCAGCTTGGCGGCCTGGTAGGACTGACGGAAGAGCGAGACTTCGTTGATGGCGAGTGCCGTGGAATTGGTGCCGTCGGCGTTGGCCGTCGTCATCTGCAGGGGATGGAAGGCATTCTCGACGGCCGCGCAGATGCGGTCCTGCAGTTTCTCGGTGCGATAGTCGTTCATCAGGAAACCGACAGAACCGCGGTTCATGCCATAGACGAGCTTGCCGGAATTCATCGTGCTGTGCAGCGTCTGCAGCATGAAGCCGTCGCCGCCGAGCGCCACGATGACATCGGCTTCCTCGGCGGGAACCTCCCCATAAAGGCGAATCAACTCTTCCCGCGCGGCAAGCGCCTCCGTTGCCGAGGAAGCGAGGAAACAAAGCGTCTGAAATGAACGGCCCATGTGATGCCCTTTATGATCTTCGCCTAGCTAAAGGATAAAGGGCTTATGCGACAAGGTATTTTGCGCGCAAGCAGACTCTGCCGCCTCCGCTGTGGGCTGCCGAAGAGGGAAGGGCGGCTGCTATTTCTGCTCTCGCGTGCCCGGCGCTGCTTCGCGCTGATCCCTGTCTTCCAGGTCGGTTTCGACGATGTAGACATCGCCGTGGAGGCGGGCCTGTTCCTTCAGGGCGGCCTGTTTCGCGCGTTCATCGGGCTCGATTTCCCCAAAAGGGCGGTCCCGCGCTCGATCGATGTCCTCCGGCTTGATATCCAGCAAGGCCTCGTGCGGATGGCCCATTCCGGAAGCCAGCCCGCGCGCGGCCTGCAATTTGGCTTCCTCCCGACGCTCGGCAGCGGCCGCAGTGTCCGAGCAGCGTGCATCATCCGTGCCGGAATCAAAGCTCTTGTCCTGACCTGGCATGTCGATCTCCTACTGTGACTGGCTCCTACTGTGACTGGTCGATTGCGTGGGGAGCGGGCCGGCCGGGCGTTTCGGACGACTGGAAATAACCGGCGCTCTCGGCGGCAAGGACGGCAGCAAGCGCCAGCGCGATGGCGACCGCCCAAGCATACCGCCGGCTCATCGCGATGCCTCATGCGGCGGCTTCTCGTAGAGTTTCCGCACCTTGCGGTCCTGCGCGTCCTGCTCACTGTGCGAGAGCTTGCGGTTTGTGAGCATGCCGTAGGCGATCGCGCAGCCGAGAAGGAAGGCGCCGCCGGCGATAGCGAAGAGCCATAGATACTCCGCAACCATGCTTCGATCCTCCTTGACGATTCGAACCGGTGGACGGCGGATTTGTTCCGTTGTGGCAACAGCAAGTCCGGAAGGGGACGGGCCGGTTGGGCCTGCGGCTGCAAATTTTCAGGAGACGGAAAGGCGGCCGTCAGGCGCTCCGGCGAAACGAAGCCGCGTAGCGATCCGCTGCGCGTTCGATGCTGTCGAGGGTATTCATGAGATCGACCATATCGCAGGCCTCCGCCCACTGCATGCCGCAGATCGGGATACCGTCCAGGGCGGCTGGCTGCATTGTCATTCCGTCAACAACAAGCCAGCGATCATCGGCTTCATGCCGGAGATTATACCGTCGCATCACCGCTCTCCCGCGGCGACCATATCATATTTTAGCAAGAGCGCGAATACGCCTGGTCAGTCGGTGGATAGCGAATGCAGGGCCGGTCAGTGCACGGATTGCTCGGTATCGTCCAGAAACGAGCGAATGCCGTCGCGGGCGATTGTCGCCAGGAATTCGTCAAACGCCTCGCGGTCGGTCGCGAACGGTTCGTCCCAGCGGATGAGATCCTCCTCCTGCGTCACGACTTCCATCGACCAGTCCTCGTTGGAGCCGGCTGTCCGGAAGATATCGACGAGCACGGTAATGCCGTCCTCGGTGAATTCGCCGGCAAGTTCCGAGTATTCGAGTTTCGGTTTTTTGGGCATTCGATATCGCAATCCATAATTGTCATAGCGTACACGAGCGAGGTACTTTCACGTGCGCTTGGTAGATTTGTCAAGGAAACAGCCATTCAAAGCAACGCCGCGGTCCGGTTGCGCCGGGTTCCCCGGGAAGAGGGAACTCTCTTGGCCGCGTGTCGTTGTTCCCATGTCACTACCAGCCAATGGAGCGTCAAAATGAGCAAAACAGACGTCAAAAAGCTCGTGAAGCGGGCCGAGCGCCAGGTCGAAAACACCAGCGCCGGCGGCCATCTCGGCGGCACCTATTTCGGCCAGCAACCCGACGGAAAGACGGCATCCTCGACCAACAGCGAGGCGCGCAAGTCACGCTCGAACGACGGCAGCAACTGACGACGAGTATGGAAGCCTGCCCTCGGCAGACGATGCGATCGGGGCGTCCGGACTGCACGGGCGTGTGGCACCGTGCGCCAAAAAAAATCGTGATGCAAATGGGCCTCCGGCAGGGTTCGAACCCCTGATCACAAATCAGGATGGAAAGCTTATTCTACAGGTGCTTCTATGCGTCATGCACCATTTGTGCGCCATCGCCGAAAATAGAGCACGAAACCTGATCCATTAGATTGCGGTGCGTGTCGCTTGGAAACATGTGGACTGAGCGGCTCATCGTGACGGCCAGTGAGGAGTGACCGGCGAACGTGTGGACAGTTCTTCGGCTGCATGCCAGCCTTCATCCATGGGCTGATCGCGAAGCGGCCGATTGCGTGCCAGTTGAAAGCCTTCGTGCTCGGTTGCCTTGCGAGCAGCGGCCGGAACTCGCGCTTTAGAATGTTCTTGTGATCGAGGAATCCGCCCTTGGAATTCGGAAACACAAGGTCATCAGCTCGGAGCTCTTGGCCGTGTCTTTCCACTTTCGAAGCTCGGCCAGCATCGCCGACGACAACGGCACCTGCCGAATGCCTGCTACTGACTTCGTTGTGTCCTCATTCTTGTAGGCGTCGACACGCTCACTCTCAACTGGCCGACGGTTCCTTTCTCGGCGCGATTTGCGCGCCGGCCGGTGCGTGGCATGTTTCGATCCCGGCGCTTTGACCGCAAACCACCACAGCCCGCCCACCGGCCTCACCAGCCGGCGGGTTTTTCTTTACAGCCTCATCAAAAAAAAGAGACCGCCCCGATCTGCGAGGCGGTCAACACGGATTCGATATCCGCCGACCACGGTGAGAGAGGGGTGAGAGACACCGAAGTCGATAGCAGCTTGGCGCAGCTGATCGCCTCTATGGTTGGGGTGTTGAAGCGATAGCGCAACATACCAATGGACCGCGCCTCCCGACATTATACGTTGGTTGTCTCAAGCTAGACCCTTGGTATGCTGCGTCTTGTTTCTTATGCGCGATCCATGTTCCGACGAATGGCCGCTACCCTCGGGAAAAGCCCGGAAAACATGGTAATTCTGGTTAAATCATTGGCGCATGAAAAACCCGCCAACTAAGCGCGGGCTAGCATCAAGTCACTGATTTTATTAACTAATATGTGGTGCCCCCGGCAGGGTTCGAACCCGCGACCCCCTGATTACAAATCAGGTGCTCTACCAACTGAGCTACAAGGGCAATGCGTGCCAACTAGCAGATTCTTCCGGTCTGTAAAGAAAAATCCGACCTGGGCGCGATTTCGTGATCGATCATAGACCCAATCCCTCTTCACCGTGAACCTCGCGGGATACCCCGGCGTTCAGGCCGGGGAGGAACGCGAGAGCGGCCTTGGGCCGCTTCCCGCTGGGATTTGACATATTCGGCGATCACCGAGAGCGGTGCGCCGCCACAGCTTGCCGCAAAGTAGGACGGCGACCACAAAACGCCGTTGTGGTAGCGCCCGGTGATTTCCGGGCGGCTCTCGCGCCGACGTCGGCTGGATACGCCTTTGCGGCTGTTGACCAGCTTCGACAGGGCGATCTTCGGAGGGTAATGCACCAGCAGGTGAACATGATCGTCCTCGCCGTCTAGACGACATGCCTGCCGGTACGATCCACGGTTGCGCTCCTTGGAGCAATTGATAGAATCGTAACATGATCCACCGCGCTTTCCGCTACAAGCTCGCTCCGACCGCCGAACAGGAAGTCCTGTTGCGGCAGTTCGCGGGTGTTGTGCGGCTGGTCTATAATCTGGCGCTGGAGCAGCGCAGGGACTGGTGGCGGCATTACCGGCGGCAGACCGGGAACCGCTTGAACGACATCGCCCAGGCGCGGGAATTGACCGCACTGCGGGCCGCGTTCGACTGGATTGCCGCCGTGCATGTGACGCCCCAGCAGCAGGCCCTGCGCGATCTGGATAAGGCGTATGCCAACTTCTTCGCCGGGCGCGCAGGATATCCCTCGCCCCGCAAGAAGGGCGTGAACGGCGCCTTCCGCTTTCAGGGGCGGGAGATCGAGGTCAAGCGCCTGAACGGCAAGTGGTCCGCCGCGCGCCTTCCCAAGATCGGCTGGGTGAAGTTCCGCGACACGCGGCGCCTGCGTGGCAAGACCATGAATGTGACGGTGAGCCTGGCGGCGAACGGCTGGCACATCGCCTTCGCCTGCGAAATCGACCATGCCGTCCCGCAAAACGATTTGCCCGCCGTGGGGATCGACCGGGGCGTGGCGAACACGCTGACGCTTTCGACCGGGGAGCATTGGTGGATGCCTGCCGGCCTTGCGGAGATCGAGCCCAGGAAGCGCCGGGCCCAGCGCGTTCTGGCGCGGCGCAAGCGCGGGTCGCGTCGCCACGCCAAGGCCCGCCGCCGCGTTGCAGCCTTGCAGGCCCGTGCTGCCCGCATCCGGCAGGATTGGCGGCACAAGGCCAGTCTTGATATCGCCCGTCGCTTCGCAACGGTCGTGCTGGAAGACCTCGCCACGCGCAACATGACGCGCAGCGCCAGGGGAACCGTGGACGCGCCCGGAACCAACGTCTGCCAGAAGGCGGGCCTGAACCGGGCGATCCTCGAACAAGGCTGGCACGGCTTTGAAACCGTGTTGGCCTACAAGCTCGAAGAACGGGGCGGATACCTGTGCAAGGTCGAACCCCGCCACACCTCGCAGACCTGTTCGGCCTGCGCAGCCGTGGACAGGGAAAGCCGCGAAAGCCAAGCGTCTTTCCGCTGTTGCCAATGCGGCTTGCGCGCCCATGCCGACCACAATGCTGCAATCAACATCCTGCGTCGGAACACGGCGTCTATGATCGTGGAGGAAGGGCAGCCGCTCTCCGTTGAAGCGATAACGATCGGCGGAGCTTCGCGCCCCCTCGGAAATCCCCCGCTTGCAAGCGGGGAAGATGTTAATTCATGAACAAAAGCTGAAGTAGCGATTCAGGAGGCGTTCAGGGCAGGAGGCGCAGATTTCGCTCACCTTCATCAAGGAGATGAGCCATGAGAATTGCCCGTTTTGCCATTGCAGCGCTTCTGTCGCTCGGATCGGCCGTCGTTGCCGTCGAGCCCGTGGTTGCCGCTCCCGTATATGCACCTGTTGCGTCCGTCGATAAGAGCGACGTCGTGAAGGTGCACTACCGTGATCATCGCCGCCATGGGCGCCATTCGTGGCGGCATGAACGCCGTTACTGGCGCCATCATCCGTATGCCTATGAGCGCCGCCACTACCGGCCCTGGCGCGCCGAACGCAGGTGGAGGGAACGTCATTACTGGCGTCATCATCAGCGGCCGCACTACTTGTATTTCCGCATCGACCTATGATCGCCCGCTGGCTTGCTGATGCCGGCGCTCAAAAGGGCGGCATCATCAAGATACCGAGAATGGGGCTGCTGGAGCAGCCGTCGATCAGCAAACGTGATGCCGCCGGTGCGATTCCCGGCGGCTATTGCGCCGGTGGTGTCGGTGTGGGTACCGGCGTCACAGGCGCCAGAGGATCCGGCTGGCGCGTCGGCTGGGTGGGATCGACCCATATGATGCTGAGAATGATGGCGACGAAGACTGCGATGAACAGGATGCCGAACAGGAGGGGCCGGATTGCCATGCCGGGTATTTTCCTTCTCTCTTGCTGTTGCGCTGCGCTCCGGCGAACCTTAGGCCCACCATTCGTTCATTTTGAGACGTCCGCTTATTTCTTCAGATGAAGCCGGGCGGCATACATCGCGATCGCAGCCGCATTCGAGACGTTCAGCGATTTGATCGCGCCCGGCATGTCGAGCCGCGCAAGCGCGCTGACGGTCTCGCGCGTCTTCTGCCTGAGACCCTTGCCTTCGGAACCGAGGACGAGCGCAACCTTGTCGCCTGAGAACGTGCCTTCGATCGGCGCCGGTCCTTCGGAATCGAGGCCGATCGAGAAGAAGCCGAGCCGGTGCAATTCACCAAGCGCGTCGGCAAGATTGGTGATCTGTATATAAGGAATGAGTTCCAGCGCGCCGGAAGCCGATTTCGCAAGCACGCCCGATTCGGTCGGGCTGTGTCTTTGCGTGGTGATAACGGCGCCTGCATTGAAGGCGACGGCCGAGCGCATGATGGCGCCGACATTGTGCGGATCGGTGACCTGGTCGAGCACGAGGAGCAGCGGGCTGTCCTTCAGCGCCTCCAGGCGCCGGACGGGCAGCGGGCGGGTCTCCAGCATTACGCCCTGGTGGATCGCATCGGGGCCGAGCACCTTGTCGATATCCTGCGGCGAGACGATCTCGACCGGAATGCCGAGCTGCCCGGCATCGATTTCGAGGCGGGTGAGGGCATTCTGCGTCACCGTCAGCTTGACGTTTTTCCGCTCGGGATTTTCGATTGCGGCGCGCACGGTATGCAGGCCGTAGAGATAGACCTGGTCGGCCGTAAGCGCCGGCGCCTTCCAATCCTCGCCGCCGCGTTTGCGCTTCTGCGGAGGCGGCGTCGGAATTTCGCCGCGCTCGCGCTTGGCATCGCGGTGGGCACGCCGCAAAGTGGCGTAGTGCGTATCCTTGGGGGACTTGTCGGTTGCGGGCTTGCCGCCGGATTTGTTGTCTTTGCTCATGCGGCTTTATAACGGCGGTGCTTCACCGCGCATAGGGTTTCTTTGCCGGCGGCGGCTTTCAACAGGCGATGAAATTTTTCGTGTTTTTTCTTTTGACTTCATGTTGACATGGGCAAATGCTCCGGTCATATACGCGGCGCAGATCGAGGGGCGGTAACGCTCCTGGGTCTTCGAGCTTGGTTACGATCCAGACGAAAACTGGAGAGATGCCCGAGTGGTTAAAGGGGACGGACTGTAAATCCGTTGGCTCAGCCTACGTTGGTTCAAATCCAACTCTCTCCACCATTCGTCACTTGGATCGCACCACCCCGCGGGTATAGCTCAATGGTAGAGCAGCAGCCTTCCAAGCTGAATACGCGGGTTCGATTCCCGCTACCCGCTCCAAGCCTTTCAATTCTTCGGCAATGCCGCGCATTGCGCGCGCTTTTTTTGGCGCCGTGCCTTCGAGGGCGCAAAATTTCTGTTTGAATGACGCGGATACTGCTGCTTAATTGGCCTCCATTGAGAGGTGCCATGCGAAACGTGATTTTGGCCGCTGCATTTTTGCTTCCATCGGTCGCCCTTGCCGCCGAGGCCGTGGAAGTCAGGGCTCGCGATCTCAGCTGTGGCGAACTCGCGCAGTTCATCCGGCAAAACAAAACGGTATTTGTCCGAATCGGCATCGGCGGCCGCAGCTTCCGCTATCCGCCGGCGCGCTGCAGGCTGGGGGACAAGCACTCGACGACCAGTTTGCGGGATGCCGGTGGAAAGCTCTGCGTCCTCGATTATGCCTGCGTCTACGATCCAGAATCTTTTTATAACAAGATCCCGAATTAGGGTTGGAGCTAAGCCACACGACCAGCCGCCAAGGCTCGCAGCGCTCGCGCTCGTTTGGGAGTTCGCGCGACCAGGACAGCTTGAACGACGTGCCTGCGCGATCACGCATTCGATACCGCTGCCCGCTCCAGATTTTCCCCTTGGTTTCAACGATTTTCGCCAGGTTCGGGGCGAATCGTCTTGCTCGGCGCGAATTGTCTCCCATATGCGCTTGCAAGCCAAGAATGGCGTTCGCAATTAGGTCTTGCGCAATCCCGCCGAAAGCCTTAAACGGCGGCACTAAACCGGCTCGCCGGGGTCACCCATTTCGTTCACAGGAAGCATTCAAATGGCAAAGAGTAAGTTTGAGCGCAACAAGCCGCACGTTAACATCGGCACGATCGGCCACGTTGACCACGGCAAGACGTCTCTGACGGCGGCGATCACGAAGTACTTCGGCGAGTTCAAGGCGTATGACCAGATCGACGCTGCGCCGGAAGAAAAGGCTCGCGGCATCACGATTTCGACGGCGCATGTCGAGTATGAGACGGCTGCCCGCCACTACGCGCACGTTGACTGCCCCGGCCACGCCGACTACGTCAAGAACATGATCACCGGTGCCGCACAGATGGACGGCGCGATCCTGGTGTGCTCGGCTGCCGACGGCCCGATGCCGCAGACCCGCGAACACATCCTGCTCGCCCGCCAGGTGGGCGTTCCGGCAATCGTCGTGTTCCTGAACAAGGTCGACCAGGTCGACGACGCCGAGCTTCTCGAGCTCGTCGAGCTGGAAGTGCGCGAACTGCTGTCGTCCTACGACTTCCCGGGCGACGACATCCCGGTCGTCAAGGGTTCGGCGCTGGCTGCTCTTGAAGATTCCGACAAGAAGATTGGCGAAGACGCGATCCGCGAGCTGATGGCCCAGGTCGACGCCTACATCCCGACGCCTGAGCGTCCGATCGACCAGCCGTTCCTGATGCCGATCGAAGACGTGTTCTCGATCTCGGGCCGCGGTACGGTCGTGACCGGCCGCGTCGAGCGCGGTATCGTCAAGGTTGGCGAAGAAGTCGAGATCGTCGGCATCCGCCCGACCTCGAAGACGACGGTGACCGGCGTTGAAATGTTCCGCAAGCTGCTCGACCAGGGCCAGGCCGGCGACAACATCGGCGCACTGATCCGCGGCGTGAACCGCGACGGCGTCGAGCGTGGCCAGATCCTGTGCAAGCCGGGTTCGGTGAAGCCGCACAAGAAGTTCAAGGCTGAAGCCTACATCCTGACGAAGGAAGAAGGCGGCCGTCATACGCCGTTCTTCACCAACTACCGTCCGCAGTTCTACTTCCGCACGACGGACGTGACGGGCATCGTGACGCTGCCGGAAGGCACGGAAATGGTGATGCCGGGCGACAACGTCACGGTTGACGTCGAGCTGATCGTGCCGATCGCCATGGAAGAAAAGCTGCGCTTCGCCATCCGCGAAGGCGGCCGTACCGTCGGCGCCGGTATCGTTGCATCGATCGTAGAGTAATCTTCGGATTAGCTTGTATTGAAGGAGCCCCGCTGGAAACGGCGGGGCTTTTGCGTTGCATTATTGTTGACGTTTGGACGTCGAATCAGCACCGATACGGCTCTTCGGTTCGGCAAGTCCTTCAAGACATCGCCGGATTCTGGATGAATATGCAGGTGGCCTACGACATCAAGATCCAGGCTCGCGCGCTGGAAGAGGTGCTGGCCGGAATCCTGAACTGGAAGCAGCTTAGGCGAAATCTGACCGTGGCTTCTCAATCGCCACGCCTTCACCTTGCGCCCTGTTGTGGAGCCTTTATCTATTCCTTCTATTTCATGATGCGGAGGAGATTTCATGAAGAAGCGTATTCTCTTTACCGGCGGTTCGGGCAAGGCCGGACGTCATGTCGTGCCGTGGCTGGTGAATGCCGGCTATGAGGTTCACAATGTCGATCTGGTGCCGCTCGACAGTCCCGGCGTCACCAACCTGATTGCCGACATCACCGACAGCGGCCAGGTCTTCAACGCGCTGTCCATGCATCGCGATCTTCCCGATCTGGAGCCGGGCAACGGCGTCCAAGGCTTCGAGGCTGTCGTGCATTTCGCTGCGATACCGCGCATTCTGATCAAGACGGACAACGAGACGTTCCGCATCAATACGATGGGCACTTACAATGTCCTCGAGGCAGCGGTGAAGCTCGGCGTCAGGAAGATCATCCTTGCCTCCAGCGAGACCACCTATGGCGTCTGCTTCGCGGAGGGAAAGAAGGATTTCCATCAGTTTCCGCTGGAGGAGGACTACGACGTCGATCCAATGGACAGCTACGGTCTGTCGAAGGTGCTGAACGAAAAGACGGCGCGCGCTTTCGCCGAGCGGTCCGGTGCCGATATCTATGCCTTGCGCATCGGAAACGTCATCGAGCCGCATGAATATGACAGGTTTCCCGGCTTCATCGCCAATCCGGAGACGCGCCGGCGCAATGCGTGGAACTATGTCGACGCCCGCGATCTCGCGCAGGTCGTCCATCTGTGTATCGAAAAGAGCGGATTGGGCTTCCAGGTCTTCAATGCGGTGAACGATACCGTGACCGCCAATATGCCGTCGAAGGAACTCGCCAAACGCTTCTTTCCGAACGTTCCCTTCACCCGCGAGATCGGGGAGCGTGAGGGCCTGCTTTCCAACCGCAAGATCCGCGAAGTCCTCGGCTTCAAGGAAGAGCACGACTGGCGCAAATATGTGAAGCTCTGAAGGTAGGCCATGCCGGGGTGATGGCGGATTGGGAAAAATCGAAAATCGCACTTGCATATCCCGTGCCACCGTCTTAAAGGGAGCGCCATGCTTGCAGGAAGCGCTTCGACCCTCATGGTCAAAGGGCTGAATGTAAAGCGTAAAGGGGTATAGCTCAGCTGGTAGAGCGGCGGTCTCCAAAACCGCAGGTCGGGGGTTCGAGCCCCTCTGCCCCTGCCATCTTCTTCGAAGGGAAAGCGCGGACGTTCTCGCAGCGGTCCGTCGGGGAGGGTATTATGGCAAATTTCGCTAGACGTCGGTTTTCCTCTTGTGCAATTGGGAATCGGTGTTTATGTAGGGTTCAACAGACACGCGGTGCGTGGGGCTGATATGTTCAGCTTTACGTGCCGTAATTGCGTGGGCAGTCGATGGCATCCAAATCCAATCCGTTTGCGTTCCTGCAGCAGGTTCGCACCGAAACGTCCAAGGTTACCTGGCCGTCTCGCCGCGAGACCATGATCTCGACGATCATGGTTCTGGTGATGGTCGTCTTTGCCGCGCTGTTTTTCTTTGCTGCTGACCAGCTGATTGGCTGGGCTTTGAGCTACGTGCTCAACACCGGCAACTGATCGGGTGGAGATATAAGATGGCGGCACGTTGGTATATCGTCCACGCGTATTCGAATTTTGAGAAGAAGGTGGCTGAATCCATCGAGGAGAAGGCCAGGCAGAAGGGGCTCGAGCATCTCTTCGAAAAGATCCTCGTGCCGACCGAAAAGGTGGTTGAGGTGCGCCGCGGCCGCAAGGTCGACAGCGAGCGCAAGTTCTTTCCGGGCTATGTCATGGTTCGAGCGAACCTGACGGACGAGGCCTACCACCTCATCAAGAACACGCCGAAGGTCACCGGTTTCCTCGGCTCCGATAACAAGCCCGTTCCGATTCCGGACTCCGAAGCCGAGCGCATTCTCGGCCAGGTCCAGGAAGGTGTCGAGCGGCCGAAGGCTTCGGTTACCTTCGAGGTCGGCGAACAGGTCCGCGTTTCCGATGGCCCGTTCGCGTCGTTCAACGGCACGGTTCAGGATGTGGACGAAGAGCGTTCGCGCCTGAAGGTGGAAGTGTCGATCTTCGGCCGTGCAACGCCGGTCGAGCTGGAATACGGTCAGGTCGAAAAGGTCTGATTTTTGAGATGGAAGTCGGTCGGTACTGACCGGCTTCTGCGCGGCGATAGCCGCCAATCGCGTGGAAGGTGAGGGGTCTTAGCCGGGCCTTAAAATCCGCACCACGCAACCGCAGCCGCCGGAGAAATCCGGCATCACTGGCCGGGCAACCGGTCATCAATGAAAGGCAGAGAGTTATGGCTAAGAAAGTTGCAGGCCAGCTCAAGCTTCAGGTCAAGGCAGGATCGGCAAACCCGTCCCCGCCGATCGGCCCGGCGCTTGGTCAGCGTGGCATCAATATCATGGAATTCTGCAAGGCGTTCAATGCCGCCACGCAGGAAATGGAAAAGGGTATGCCGATCCCGGTTGTCATCACCTACTACCAGGACAAGTCCTTTACCTTCGTGATGAAGCAGCCGCCCGTCAGCTACTTCCTTAAGAAGGAAGCGAAGATCCAGTCCGGTTCGAAGACGCCCGGCAAGGGCTCTGTCGCTGGCAAGCTGACCAAGGCTCAGGTCAAGGCGATTGCCGAAGCGAAGATGAAGGACCTGAACGCAGCAGATATCGAAGGTGCAATGGCGATGATCGAGGGCTCTGCCCGCGCCATGGGCCTGGAAGTGGTAGGTTAAGACCATGGCTGGCAAGCGCACCAAGAAGATCAACGAAGGTGTTGATCCCACGAAGCTCTACGCTCTCAACCTTGCTATCGGCATGGTCAAGGACCGGGCTGTCGCCAAGTTCGATGAAACCATCGAAGTCGCCATGAACCTCGGCGTCGATCCGCGTCACGCAGACCAGATGGTCCGCGGCGTGGTCAACCTGCCGAACGGTACGGGCCGTGACGTTCGCGTCGCCGTTTTCGCGCGCGGCGCCAAGGCTGACGAAGCCAAGGCAGCCGGTGCTGACATCGTCGGCGCAGAAGAGCTGGTCGAAATCGTCCAGGGCGGCAAGATCGATTTCGATCGTGTCATCGCGACCCCGGACATGATGCCGCTCGTCGGCCGTCTCGGTAAGGTACTCGGCCCGCGCGGCATGATGCCGAACCCGAAGGTCGGAACGGTCACCATGGACGTTGCCGGGGCGGTCAAGGCCTCCAAGGGCGGCGCCGTCGAATTCCGCGTCGAGAAGGCTGGTATCGTTCACGCCGGCATCGGCAAGGCATCCTTCGATGCAAAGGCTCTGGAAGAAAACATCCGTGCCTTCGCTGATGCCGTCATCAAGGCGAAGCCGGCTGGCGCAAAGGGCAACTACGTCAAGCGCGTAGCGATCTCTTCGACCATGGGCCCGGGCGTCAAGATCGACCCGTCGTCGGTCACGGCCGCTTAACGAATTTCATCGGGCTTTGCCCGGTGGCAAGAATTCCGGCCTCGAAAGGGGCCGGAATATTCCGGAGAAATCCGGAATCCTGTCCGAGATTGCAGGTGGTTTTCCCTTAATCACTTCGGCCTGCATGAGACGGGTAAGACCCGAATTTCGATGAAGCTCAGCTTCATGGATTTGGTTCGAGCCTTGGATGCCTTGTGCCTTCGGCCTTTTGGCGCGAAGCGCGAGGGGACAGGATCCTCAAGCGCCGCTTGGGATCGCTTCTGATCCCGGGAGGCAAAGGCAACCCGGTGGGTCCGTTTCACGGTCCCGCCAACTGGAGATAGGCAGTGGAAAGAGCGGAAAAACGCGAATTCGTCACGGAACTGAACGAAGTCTTCAAGGCTTCGGGCTCGGTTGTCGTGGCCCACTATGCTGGTGCTACAGTCGCGCAGATGAACGACTTCCGTTCGAAGATGCGCGCTGCTGGCGGCACCGTCAGAGTCGCGAAGAACCGCCTGGCCAAGATCGCCCTTCAGGGTACGGAAGCGGAAGGGATTTCCAATCTCTTCACCGGTCAGACGCTGATTGCATACAGCGCCGATCCGATCACCGCTCCGAAAGTCGTCGTGGATTTCGCCAAGGGCAACGACAAGATCGTTGTGCTCGGCGGCGCCATGGGAACAACCACGCTCAACGCCGATGCAGTCAAGTCGCTTGCGACCCTGCCGTCGTTGGACGAACTGCGCGCGAAGCTGCTGGGCATGATCCAGACACCGGCTACCCGCATCGCAGGCGTTGTTGCAGCACCGGCAAGCCAGCTTGCCCGCGTGTTTTCGGCTTACGCCAAGAAGGACGAAGCCGCTTAAGGCGGTTTTTCGCTGTTTATAGAAAACCGGTTCGAACCGAACAAAAGGAACTGATAAAATGGCTGATCTCGCAAAGATCGTAGACGACCTCTCCTCGCTGACCGTTCTGGAAGCTGCAGAACTGTCCAAGCTTCTCGAAGAAAAGTGGGGCGTTTCCGCTGCTGCTCCGGTAGCTGTTGCTGCCGCTGCTGGTGGTGCTGGTGGCGCTGCTGCCGCTGCTGAAGAAGAAAAGACCGAGTTCGACGTCATCCTCACGGATGCCGGCGCCAACAAGATCAACGTCATCAAGGAAGTCCGCGCCATCACCGGCCTCGGCCTCAAGGAAGCCAAGGACCTCGTTGAAGCCGCTCCGAAGGCTGTCAAGGAAGCCGTTTCCAAGGCTGAAGCCGCTGACATCAAGAAGAAGCTTGAAGACGCTGGCGCAAAGGCCGACGTCAAGTAATCTTGAACTGCATCTGGGAGGCGGTCTTCACCGTCTCCCATTTGCCGTTTTTGTGAACGAATTACCCAAAAGCCGCGTGAAAACGGCTTTTGGGTAATGGGTTCTTCAAGAGCATGGTCTCGAACCGAAGCGCAGGGCAATCCGGCCATGTGGCTTCGGGAAGTGGGACGAGATTGAATTATCCATTGATCGACGGGATCGCCTGGCCAGCGGTTCCCGTCCGTTGCAGGCCCGGATGCAATTTTGAAGGAGCGACGATGGCTCAGACCCTTTCGTTCAACGGTCGTAGGCGCGTACGCAAGTTTTTTGGTAAAATCCCCGAAGTCGCAGAAATGCCGAACCTCATCGAGGTTCAGAAGGCGTCCTACGACCAATTCCTGATGGTTGAAGAGCCCAAGGGCGGCCGCCCTGACGAAGGCCTTCAGGCCGTCTTCAAGTCAGTTTTCCCGATCACGGATTTCTCCGGCGCTTCGATGCTGGAATTCGTGTCCTATGAGTTCGAACCGCCGAAGTTCGACGTCGACGAATGCCGCCAGCGCGACCTGACCTACGCCGCGCCGCTGAAGGTTACCCTCCGTCTCATCGTGTTCGATATCGACGAGGATACCGGCGCGAAGTCGATCAAGGACATCAAGGAACAGTCCGTCTACATGGGCGACATGCCGCTCATGACGAACAACGGCACGTTCATCGTGAACGGCACCGAGCGCGTGATCGTGTCCCAGATGCACCGTTCGCCGGGCGTCTTCTTCGACCACGACAAGGGCAAGAGCCATTCTTCCGGCAAGCTGCTCTTCGCCGCCCGCGTGATCCCGTATCGCGGCTCCTGGCTCGACATCGAGTTCGACGCCAAGGATATCGTCTATGCCCGTATCGACCGCCGCCGCAAGATTCCGGTGTCGTCGCTGCTGATGGCCCTCGGCATGGATGGCGAGGAAATCCTCGACACCTTCTACACGAAGTCGCTCTACAAGCGCGACGGCGAAGGCTGGCGCATTCCCTTCCAGCCCGAGGCGCTGAAGGGCGCCAAGGCGATCACCGAGATGGTCGACGCCGACACCGGCGAAGTCGTGGTCGAAGCGGGCAAGAAGCTGACCCCGCGTTTGCTCCGCCAGCTTTCCGACAAGGGTCTCAAGGCTCTGAAGGCGACGGACGACGATCTCTACGGCAACTACCTCGCAGAAGACATCGTCAACTACTCGACGGGTGAGATCTATCTCGAAGCCGGCGACGAAATCGACGAGAAGACCCTGCCGGTCATCCTCGCCAACGGTTTCGACGAAATCCCGGTTCTCGGTATCGACCACATCAATGTCGGCGCCTACATCCGCAACACGCTCAACGCCGATAAGAACGAGAACCGCCAGGACGCGCTGTTCGACATCTACCGCGTCATGCGTCCGGGTGAACCGCCGACCATGGAATCGGCCGAAGCCATGTTCAACTCGCTGTTTTTCGATGCGGAGCGTTACGACCTCTCCGCCGTCGGCCGCGTGAAGATGAACATGCGTCTCGACCTCGACGTCGAAGACACCGTCCGCGTCCTGCGCAAGGACGACATCCTAGCCGTGGTCAAGATGCTCGTCGAGCTACGCGACGGCAAGGGCGAGATCGACGACATCGACAACCTTGGCAACCGCCGCGTCCGCTCGGTCGGCGAGCTGATGGAAAACCAGTACCGTCTGGGCCTGCTGCGCATGGAACGCGCGATCAAGGAGCGCATGTCCTCGATCGAAATCGACACGGTCATGCCGCAGGATCTGATCAACGCGAAGCCGGCAGCTGCCGCCGTTCGCGAATTCTTCGGCTCCTCGCAGCTCTCGCAGTTCATGGACCAGGTCAACCCGCTGTCGGAGATCACTCACAAGCGCCGTCTCTCGGCACTTGGCCCGGGCGGGCTGACCCGCGAGCGCGCCGGCTTCGAAGTCCGCGACGTTCATCCGACCCACTACGGCCGTATTTGCCCGATCGAAACGCCGGAAGGCCCGAACATCGGTCTCATCAACTCGCTGGCGACCTTTGCGCGCGTCAACAAGTACGGCTTCATCGAGAGCCCTTACCGCCGCATCGTCGACGGCAAGGTGACGAACGATGTTCTTTACCTGTCGGCCATGGAAGAGGCGAAGTACTACGTCGCACAGGCCAACGCCGAGCTCGACAGGGAGGGTTCCTTCGTTGACGAATTCGTCGTGTGCCGTCACGCCGGCGAAGTCATGCTCGCCCCGCGCGACAGCATGAACCTGATGGACGTCTCGCCGAAGCAGGTCGTTTCGGTTGCAGCCGCTCTTATCCCGTTCCTGGAAAATGACGACGCGAACCGCGCCCTCATGGGCTCGAACATGCAGCGTCAGGCTGTTCCGTTGCTGCGTGCCGAAGCTCCGTTCGTTGGCACCGGCATGGAGCCGGTCGTCGCTCGCGACTCCGGTGCAGCTATCGGCGCCCGCCGCAGTGGCGTCGTTGACCAGGTCGACGCGACGCGCATCGTCATCCGCGCAACGGAAGACCTCGAAGCCGGCAAGTCCGGCGTCGATATCTACCGCCTGCAGAAGTTCCAGCGTTCGAACCAGAACACCTGCGTCAACCAGCGTCCGCTGGTCACCGTCGGTGACGTTGTCAACCGCGGCGACATTCTCGCGGACGGTCCGTCGACCGACCTTGGCGATCTGGCTCTCGGCCGCAACGCGCTCGTCGCGTTCATGCCGTGGAACGGCTACAACTACGAAGATTCGATCCTGCTCTCCGAGCGTATCGTTGCCGACGACGTGTTCACCTCCATCCACATCGAAGAATTCGAAGTGATGGCGCGCGACACGAAGCTTGGTCCGGAAGAAATCACGCGCGATATTCCGAATGTTTCGGAAGAAGCGCTGAAGAATCTCGACGAAGCAGGCATCGTCTACATCGGCGCCGAAGTTCAGCCGGGTGATATCCTTGTCGGCAAGATCACGCCGAAGGGCGAAAGCCCGATGACGCCGGAAGAAAAGCTCCTACGCGCCATTTTCGGTGAAAAGGCGTCCGACGTCCGCGATACGTCGATGCGCATGCCGCCCGGCACCTACGGCACGATCGTCGAAGTGCGCGTCTTCAACCGCCACGGCGTTGAAAAGGACGAGCGCGCAATGGCAATCGAGCGCGAAGAGATCGAGCGTCTTGCCAAGGACCGCGACGACGAACAGGCGATTCTCGACCGTAACGTCTACGGCCGTCTGATCGAGATGCTCCGCGGCCAGATGTCCATCGCCGGCCCGAAGGGCTTCAAGAAGGGCGCCGAGCTTTCGAACGCCGTGGTCTCCGAATATCCCCGCTCGCAGTGGTGGATGTTCGCAGTCGAGGACGAGAAGGTCCAGAGCGAACTCGAAGCACTCCGCGGCCAGTACGACGAATCCAAGTCGCGCCTTGAGCAGCGCTTCATGGACAAGGTCGAGAAGGTCCAGCGCGGCGACGAAATGCCTCCGGGCGTGATGAAGATGGTCAAGGTCTTCGTCGCAGTGAAGCGCAAGATCCAGCCGGGCGACAAGATGGCTGGCCGTCACGGCAACAAGGGTGTTGTGTCGCGCATCGTTCCGGTCGAAGACATGCCGTTCCTCGAAGACGGCACGCATGTCGACGTCGTTCTGAACCCGCTGGGCGTGCCTTCGCGCATGAACGTCGGCCAGATCCTCGAGACGCACCTCGGCTGGGCTTGCGCCGGCATGGGCAAGCAGATCGGTGATCTGATCGAAGCCTACAAGGCGAACGGCAATATCGAGCCGTTGCGCAAGACGATCGGCGACGTTGTCGGCGACGGTCCGAAGGCCGAGCAGGTCAAGGACTTCGACGATGACTCGGTTCTGCGTCTTGCGGACCAGTGGAAGCGCGGCGTTTCGATCGCAACGCCGGTCTTCGACGGCGCCCATGAAGGCGATGTCAACGAGATGCTGCGTCTGGCGGGTCTCAAGGATTCCGGTCAGTCGACGCTGTATGACGGCCGTACCGGCGAGCAGTTCGACCGTCAGGTGACCGTGGGCTACATCTACATGCTGAAGCTCAACCACCTGGTCGACGACAAGATCCACGCCCGTTCGATCGGTCCTTACTCGCTCGTGACCCAGCAGCCGCTTGGCGGCAAGGCCCAGTTCGGCGGCCAGCGCTTCGGCGAAATGGAGGTCTGGGCTCTGGAAGCATACGGCGCAGCCTACACGCTGCAGGAAATGCTGACGGTGAAGTCGGACGACGTTGCCGGCCGCACCAAGGTCTACGAAGCCATCGTCCGGGGCGACGATACGTTCGAAGCGGGTATTCCCGAAAGCTTCAACGTTCTCGTCAAGGAAATGCGCTCGCTCGGCCTTTCCGTCGAGCTGGAGAACTCGAAGGTCGAGGATCTGCAGCAGGCGGGCCAGTTGCCGGACGCAGCCGAGTAACCACTTGATAGGGTGTGCGCCTTAAGAGGGCGCACACCGTTCCCGCCATGGCCCCGTAATGTGTTGGCCGGGCAGGGACGTTTCCGCCGCATTGTGCGGTTATTGTCGTTTTGAGCGTTGGCGCGGCTCCCGGGATTTGCCGCCGACCATCGCAAGCTAAGGGCGCTTTCGCCCATGAAGGAGACAGGCATGAACCAAGAGGTCATGAATCTTTTCAATCCGCAGGTGCCTGCACAGAACTTCGACTCCATCCGGATTTCGATTGCCTCTCCGGAGAAGATCCTTTCCTGGTCCTACGGTGAGATCAAGAAGCCGGAAACCATCAACTACCGCACGTTCAAGCCGGAACGCGATGGTCTCTTCTGCGCGCGCATCTTCGGGCCGATCAAGGACTACGAGTGCCTTTGCGGCAAGTACAAGCGCATGAAGTACAAGGGCATCATCTGCGAAAAGTGCGGCGTCGAAGTCACGCTGTCGCGCGTTCGCCGCGAGCGCATGGGCCATATCGAGCTTGCAGCACCCGTTGCCCACATCTGGTTCCTGAAGTCGCTGCCGAGCCGCATTTCCACGCTGCTCGACATGACGCTGAAGGATGTCGAGCGCGTCCTGTATTTCGAAAACTACATCGTCACCGAGCCGGGCCTCACGGCCCTTAAGGAACATCAGCTCCTCTCGGAAGAAGAGTACATGCTCGCCGTCGACGAATATGGCGAAGACCAGTTCACGGCGATGATCGGCGCTGAAGCCATCTACGAGATGCTGGCATCGATGAACCTCGAGAAGATCGCCGGCGATCTGCGTTCCGAGCTTGCCGACACCACGTCTGATCTCAAGCAGAAGAAGCTGATGAAGCGGCTGAAGATCGTCGAGAACTTCATGGAATCCGGCAACCGTCCGGAATGGATGATCATGAAGGTCGTTCCGGTGATCCCGCCGGATTTGCGTCCGCTGGTTCCGCTCGATGGCGGCCGCTTTGCGACGTCGGACCTCAACGATCTCTATCGTCGCGTTATCAACCGCAACAATCGTCTGAAGCGCCTGATCGAGCTTCGTGCGCCGGGTATCATTATCCGCAACGAAAAGCGCATGTTGCAGGAATCCGTCGACGCGCTGTTCGACAACGGCCGTCGCGGCCGCGTCATCACGGGTGCCAACAAGCGTCCGCTGAAGTCGCTCTCCGACATGCTCAAGGGCAAGCAGGGCCGCTTCCGCCAGAACCTGCTTGGCAAGCGCGTTGACTATTCCGGCCGCTCGGTCATCGTGACCGGTCCGGAGCTTAAGCTGCACCAGTGCGGCCTGCCGAAGAAGATGGCGCTCGAACTCTTCAAGCCGTTCATCTACGCCCGCCTCGACGCCAAGGGTTATTCCTCGACCGTCAAGCAGGCGAAGAAGCTGGTCGAGAAGGAAAAGCCGGAAGTCTGGGATATCCTCGACGAGGTCATCCGCGAGCATCCGGTTCTCTTGAACCGCGCACCGACGCTGCACCGCCTGGGCATCCAGGCCTTCGAACCCACCCTGGTCGAAGGCAAGGCGATCCAGCTGCATCCGCTCGTTTGCACGGCCTTCAACGCCGACTTCGATGGCGACCAGATGGCCGTCCACGTGCCACTGTCTCTCGAAGCCCAGCTCGAAGCCCGCGTTCTGATGATGTCGACGAACAACATCCTGCACCCGGCAAACGGCGCACCGATCATCGTTCCGTCGCAGGACATGGTTCTCGGCCTCTACTACCTCTCGATCATGAACCAGAACGAGCCGGGCGAAGGCATGGCCTTCTCCGACCTCGGCGAACTGCATCATGCTCTCGAAAGCAAGGTCGTCACGCTGCACACCAAGATCCGCGGCCGCTTCAAGTCGATCAGCGAGGACGGCAAGCCGTACTCCAAGATCTATGAAACGACCCCGGGCCGCCTGCTCATCGGCGAATTGCTGCCGAAGAACGGCAAGGTGCCTTTCGACATCTGCAACCAGGAAATGACCAAGAAGAACATCTCCAAGATGATCGACACGGTCTACCGTCATTGCGGCCAGAAGGACACGGTCATTTTCTGCGACCGCATCATGCAGCTCGGCTTCTCGCATGCCTGCCGCGCCGGCATCTCGTTCGGCAAGGACGACATGGTGATCCCGGATACCAAGGTGAAGATCGTCGGCGATACCGAAGCACTCGTGAAGGAATACGAGCAGCAGTATAACGACGGCCTCATCACGCAGGGCGAAAAGTACAACAAGGTCGTCGATGCCTGGGGCAAGGCCACCGAGAAGGTCGCCGAAGAGATGATGGCCCGCATCAAGGCTGTCGAGTTCGACGAAAAGACCGGCCGCCAGAAGCCCATGAACTCGATCTACATGATGAGCCACTCGGGCGCCCGCGGTTCGCCGAACCAGATGCGTCAGCTGGGCGGCATGCGCGGCCTGATGGCTAAGCCCTCGGGCGAAATCATCGAGACGCCGATCATCTCGAACTTCAAGGAAGGCCTGACCGTCAACGAGTACTTCAACTCGACGCACGGCGCCCGTAAGGGTCTGGCAGACACCGCCTTGAAGACGGCAAACTCGGGCTACCTGACCCGCCGTCTCGTCGACGTCGCGCAGGATTGCATCGTCAACTCCGTGGATTGCGGCACCGACAAGGGCCTCACCATGACCGCCATCGTCGATGCCGGTCAGGTCGTTGCCTCGCTCGGCGCACGTATCCTCGGCCGTACGGCACTCGACAACATCGATCACCCGGTCACCGGCGAGCGCATCGTCGATGCCGGCAAGATGATCCTCGAGCCAGATGTCGTCGAGATCGAAAAGGCTGGTATCCAGTCGATCCGCATCCGTTCGGCACTGACCTGCGAAATCCAGACAGGCGTCTGCTCGGTCTGCTACGGCCGCGACCTTGCTCGCGGTACGCCGGTCAACATGGGCGAAGCGGTCGGCGTCATCGCGGCTCAGTCGATCGGCGAGCCAGGCACGCAGCTCACCATGCGTACCTTCCACCTTGGCGGTACGGCCACCGTGGTCGACCAGTCGTTCCTGGAAGCCTCGTATGAAGGAACGGTTCAGATCAAGAACCGCAACCTTCTGCGGAACTCCGAAGGCATCCTCGTTGCCATGGGCCGCAACATGACCGTCCAGATCCTGGACGAGCGTGGCGTTGAGCGCTCCTCGCAGCGCGTTGCCTACGGTTCGAAGCTGTATGTGGACGAGGGCGACAAGGTGAAGCGCGGCCAGCGTCTGGCTGAGTGGGATCCGTACACCCGTCCGATAATGACGGAACTGGCCGGTACCGTTCAGTTCGAAGACGTTGTCGACGGTCTCTCCGTTCTCGAAGCGACCGACGAATCCACGGGTATCACCAAGCGTCAGGTCATCGACTGGCGTTCGACCCCGCGTGGTTCGGACCTCAAGCCGGCAATCGTCATCAAGGACGCAAGCGGCAATGTCGCGAAGCTGTCTCGCGGCGGCGATGCCCGCTTCCTGCTTTCGGTCGACGCGATCCTTTCGGTCGAGCCGGGCCAGAAGGTCTCCCAGGGTGACGTGCTTGCACGTTCGCCGCTGGAAAGCGCCAAGACCAAGGACATCACCGGCGGTCTGCCGCGCGTTGCCGAACTCTTCGAAGCCCGCCGCCCGAAGGATCATGCCATCATCGCTGAGATCGATGGTACGATCCGCCTCGGCCGCGACTACAAGAACAAGCGCCGCGTCATCATCGAGCCGGCGGAAGACGGTGTCGAGCCTGTCGAATACCTGATCCCGAAGGGCAAGCCCTTCCACCTTCAGGAAGGCGACTATATCGAAAAGGGCGACTACATCCTCGACGGCAACCCGGCACCGCACGACATCCTGGCGATCAAGGGCGTAGAGGCTTTGGCTTCCTACCTCGTCAACGAAATCCAGGAAGTCTACCGCTTGCAGGGCGTTGTCATCAACGACAAGCACATCGAAGTGATTGTCCGTCAGATGCTGCAGAAGGTGGAAATCACCGATGCGGGCGACTCGACTTATATCGTCGGCGACAACGTCGACCGTATCGAGCTCGAGGACGTCAACGACGGCCTGATCGAGCAGGGCAAGAAGCCTGCCTATGGCGAGCCGGTTCTTCTGGGCATCACCAAGGCGTCGCTGCAGACCCCGTCCTTCATCTCCGCCGCTTCCTTCCAGGAAACGACGAAGGTGCTGACGGAAGCTGCGATCGCCGGCAAGACTGACGGTCTGCAGGGTCTCAAGGAAAACGTCATCGTCGGGCGCCTCATCCCGGCCGGTACCGGCGGCACCATGACGGCGATCCGCCGCATCGCGACGTCGCGCGATGAGATGATCCTCGAAGAGCGCCGCAAGGGCACGGGCGCGGATGCCGCAACCCCGATGCTCCAGGATATGGCCGGCGAAAACGCTTCGGCGGCCGAATAGCCGGCAGCCCGGACTCAGAATTGAAAAACCGCCCGGAGCGATCCGGGCGGTTTTTTGTTTGGTTTCGCGGCGGCGGGGAGGCCGAAATTAGTTCTCCATTCTTTCTTGATAACTACTATAGGCTCGCCTCCATATAGCTTACGGAAGTCGTTCCCATGGCGCGGAACCGCATGCGGCTTTTCGATGAAAGGAAAAGACACCTTGCATTGCTCGATGCCGCTTTGGCCTGCGGGATGGCCACCTCGAAGCCGGCTGCGTTTAACCGGCAGGACGTTTTTGCCGAGCTGAAAGACCGTATAATCGTTTCGTGGAAGGTGCATATTGTGCACGTCTCCAACAGCGCGATGAACTATGAAGCGATCGTAATTTCCCAAGCTCGGATTGGTTAGCGAAGCAGGATGAGGCAATTCTGCATTCCGTACCCGCGCCTGGCCTTTGCTGCTGCGATATCAATCCAGAAAAAGCGGAGCAGGATCGGGCCGCCGCCGCCGAATGGTGTCATCTCGTGATGAAGCCAGGTGTCGGGGTAGGGCCCTCCAATATCGGCATGATAGTAATGCCGCCGGTGGTAGATGGCGGCGCCGTTCTTGATGAAGCGGTAGTCATCGATTGCAAGCGGACGAAGAGTGTTGCTCAGCGCAAGACCTGTCTCTTCGGCGAATTCGCGGGTTGCCGCTTGCTCAGGGTCTTCGCCGGGTTCGACCGTCCCGCCCGGAACCTGCAGTTCGATCTCCGGAAAATCCGGCTCGTCGAAAACCAGGAGTCGGCCGCGCCAGGTGGCGTAGATCAGCACCTTTTGCGCATCCGGCCCCGTCATGTCTTCAGTTGAAGCGGATGATGGCGACTTCGCCTTCGAGCGCGCCTTGGTACGCCGAGGCATGCGGTTCTTCTTCGGGAACGTCGGTCAGCATGCCGATCTGATCGAGGTCGGCTTCGATGAAGCCCTCTTCGGCAAGGGCGTTCAGCGCCTCGCGCACCGCGCTGTCGTCATCGGCGGCCTTCAACATCACGTGCAGGTCGACGCCCTCGGCGCCATCGGACTCGTAGCCCTTGCCGATGATGATGAAGATCATCGGGCCTACGGAATTATTGTCGTTGTCGGGCTTCTCGATCATTCATCGGTCCTTTGGATATCTGGCGATTCGAAACTCGAATCCGTTTTTGACAGGCGCGCGGCCTGCGATCGCTGATTCCTTATCCGTTTTTGCAGCGATGCCCAAGTTCAACTTGGCATGCGGTGTCCGTTGCGTCTAAAAGCCTTCAAAGAGCGCACGCAGCCCGGGTTTCAAGGCGATCCGCCGAAGATTATTTCTTAACCGGCCTTGACGAACCAGCGGGAAACCAGTAGTACCCGCGCCATCGGAACCCATGTGAGGCATGGCTGTCCGGGGCGTCTCGTCCTGGAGTTCTCCTCAAACAAGGTTCGAAACGCACGTTGAAGATATGATGCCTGCACGCATGACGCATGTCTTTTTTGCGTCCTCTGCCTTCAGTGGTCCATCTGCGCAAGCGGATCGGGCCACATTTTGCGCATTGACGACAGCCGTGTGATCTTGCCGGAGACGGCGCGAGTTACGCCCGCAAGGGTTTGAGAGATAAACGTAAGGGATGGTTGAATGCCTACCGTAAACCAGCTGATCCGCAAGCCTCGCCAGGCAAGTGTAAAGCGTAACAAGGTTCCTGCGCTGCAGGAAAACCCGCAGAAGCGCGGCGTTTGCACCCGCGTCTACACCACGACGCCGAAGAAGCCGAACTCGGCTCTGCGTAAGGTTGCCAAGATCCGCCTCACCAACGGCTTCGAAGTCATTGGTTACATTCCCGGCGAAGGTCACAACCTTCAGGAACACTCCGTCGTCATGATCCGTGGCGGCCGCGTGAAGGACCTTCCGGGTGTCCGTTACCACATCATCCGCGGCGTTCTCGATACCCAGGGTGTCAAGAACCGCAAGCAGCGCCGTTCGAAGTACGGTGCGAAGCGTCCGAAGTAATTCGGTTTTGGTTTTCCGGCGCTGCGCGAGGTTCTCCGCGTGGTAAAGCGCCTTAACAGTTGAAGAGACGAGAAGTATGTCCCGACGTCACAGAGCAGAAAAGCGCGAGATCAACCCGGACCCGAAGTTCGGCGATCTGGTTGTCACGAAGTTCATGAATGCCATCATGCTCGACGGCAAGAAGTCCGTTGCTGAAAACATCGTATACGGCGCATTCGACGTCGTGCAGGGCAAGTCCAAGCAGGAGCCGATTGCGGTTTTCCACGCTGCGCTCGATAACATCGCCCCGCACGTCGAAGTCCGCTCGCGCCGCGTCGGTGGTGCGACCTACCAGGTCCCGGTCGACGTCCGTCCGGAGCGCCGTCAGGCTCTCGCCATTCGCTGGCTGATCGCTGCTGCCCGCAAGCGCAACGAAACGACCATGGTTGACCGCCTCTCGGGCGAGCTTCTCGATGCATCCAACAACCGCGGCAGTGCCGTCAAGAAGCGCGAAGACACGCACAAGATGGCCGATGCCAACCGTGCGTTCTCGCACTATCGCTGGTAATTCCGAACGGTATCGAAAGGCAGTCCACAATGGCTCGCGAATATAAAATCGAAGACTACCGCAATTTCGGTATCATGGCGCACATCGACGCCGGCAAGACCACGACCACCGAACGTATTCTTTATTACACCGGTAAGTCGCACAAGATCGGCGAAGTCCACGACGGCGCAGCCACCATGGACTGGATGGAGCAGGAACAGGAGCGTGGCATCACGATCACCTCCGCTGCGACCACGACCTTCTGGAAGGGCCGTGACGGCAAGATGCGCCGCTTCAACATCATTGACACCCCCGGCCACGTCGACTTCACCATCGAAGTCGAGCGTTCGCTGCGCGTTCTTGACGGCGCCATCGCACTTCTCGATGCCAACGCCGGTGTCGAGCCGCAGACTGAAACCGTCTGGCGCCAGGCCGAGAAGTATCATGTTCCGCGCATGATCTTCTGCAACAAGATGGACAAGACCGGTGCGGACTTCTACCGCTCCGTCGAGATGATCAAGACCCGTCTCGGCGCGACGGCTGTCGTCATGCAGCTGCCGATCGGCGCAGAAACCGAGTTCAAGGGCGTTATCGACCTGATCGAGATGAACGCTCTCATCTGGCGCGACGAGTCTCTCGGCGCACAGTGGGACGTCGTCGAAATCCCGGAAGACATGAAGGCCAAGGCTGAAGAATATCGCGAAAAGCTGATCGAGACGGTTGTTGAGATCGACGAAGCCGCAATGGAAGCCTACCTCGAAGGCAACATGCCGGACAACGATCAGATCCGCGCGCTCGTTCGCCGCGGCACCATCGACGTCAAGTTTCATCCGATGTTCTGCGGTACTGCCTTCAAGAACAAGGGCGTTCAGCCGCTGCTCGACGCAGTTGTCGATTACCTGCCGTCGCCGCTCGACATTCCGGCGATCAAGGGTATCGACGTGAAGACGGAAGCTGAAATCGAGCGTCACCCCGATGACGCCGAGCCGCTCTCCATGCTCGCCTTCAAGATCATGAACGACCCCTTCGTCGGTTCGCTCACCTTCGCCCGCATCTATTCCGGCAAGCTCGAGAAGGGCGCGTCGGTCATGAACACGGTCAAGGACAAGCGCGAGCGCGTCGGCCGCATGCTGCAGATGCACTCCAACTCGCGTGAAGACATCGAAGAAGCCTTCGCCGGCGACATCGTTGCTCTCGCAGGCCTCAAGGAAACTACCACTGGCGATACGCTGTGTGATCCACTGAAGCCGGTTATCCTCGAGCGCATGGAATTCCCCGAGCCGGTCATCCAGATCGCCATCGAGCCGAAGACCAAGGGCGACCAGGAAAAGATGGGCCTCGCGCTCAACCGCCTGGCTGCCGAAGACCCGTCCTTCCGCGTGAAGACGGACCAGGAATCGGGCCAGACGATCATCGCCGGCATGGGTGAACTTCACCTCGACATCATCGTTGACCGCATGCGCCGCGAGTTCAAGGTTGAAGCAACCGTCGGTGCGCCGCAGGTTGCCTACCGCGAAACCATCACGAAGACGCACGAAGAAGACTACACGCACAAGAAGCAGTCCGGTGGTACCGGCCAGTTCGCGCGCGTCAAGATCATCTTCGAACCGAACCCAGAAGGCGACGACTTCAAGTTCGAGTCCAAGATCGTCGGCGGTGCTGTTCCGAAGGAATACATCCCGGGCGTTCAGAAGGGTATCGAAAGCGTTTTGACCTCCGGTCCTCTCGCAGGCTTCCCGATGCTCGGCGTCAAGGCGACGCTGATCGACGGTGCCTTCCACGATGTCGACTCGTCGGTCCTGGCGTTCGAAATCGCCTCCCGCGCTTGCTTCCGTGAGGCAGCAAAGAAGGCTGGCGCTCAGCTGCTCGAGCCGATGATGAAGGTCGAAGTCGTGACGCCGGAAGACTATGTCGGCGACGTCATCGGCGACCTGAACTCGCGCCGTGGTCAGATCCAGGGCCAGGAGAGCCGCGGCATCGCTGTCGTCATCAACGCGAACGTTCCGCTGGCGAACATGTTCAAGTACGTCGACAACCTGCGCTCCATGTCGCAGGGCCGCGCTCAGTACACGATGACCTTCGATCACTACGCGCCGGTCCCGTCGAACGTCGCAACTGAAATCCAGGCAAAGTATTCCGGTCAGAAGTGACCGGAATACCAATTGACCGATAACAAGAATTAGATCCCTTCGGGGACTAGCAGAATGGAGAGCCGAAAATGGCAAAGAGCAAGTTTGAGCGCAACAAGCCGCACGTTAACATCGGCACGATCGGCCACGTTGACCACGGCAAGACGTCTCTGACGGCGGCGATCACGAAGTACTTCGGCGAGTTCAAGGCGTATGACCAGATCGACGCTGCGCCGGAAGAAAAGGCTCGCGGCATCACGATTTCGACGGCGCATGTCGAGTATGAGACGGCTGCCCGCCACTACGCGCACGTTGACTGCCCCGGCCACGCCGACTACGTCAAGAACATGATCACCGGTGCCGCACAGATGGACGGCGCGATCCTGGTGTGCTCGGCTGCCGACGGCCCGATGCCGCAGACCCGCGAACACATCCTGCTCGCCCGCCAGGTGGGCGTTCCGGCAATCGTCGTGTTCCTGAACAAGGTCGACCAGGTCGACGACGCCGAGCTTCTCGAGCTCGTCGAGCTGGAAGTGCGCGAACTGCTGTCGTCCTACGACTTCCCGGGCGACGACATCCCGGTCGTCAAGGGTTCGGCGCTGGCTGCTCTTGAAGATTCCGACAAGAAGATTGGCGAAGACGCGATCCGCGAGCTGATGGCCCAGGTCGACGCCTACATCCCGACGCCTGAGCGTCCGATCGACCAGCCGTTCCTGATGCCGATCGAAGACGTGTTCTCGATCTCGGGCCGCGGTACGGTCGTGACCGGCCGCGTCGAGCGCGGTATCGTCAAGGTTGGCGAAGAAGTCGAGATCGTCGGCATCCGCCCGACCTCGAAGACGACGGTGACCGGCGTTGAAATGTTCCGCAAGCTGCTCGACCAGGGCCAGGCCGGCGACAACATCGGCGCACTGATCCGCGGCGTGAACCGCGACGGCGTCGAGCGTGGCCAGATCCTGTGCAAGCCGGGTTCGGTGAAGCCGCACAAGAAGTTCAAGGCTGAAGCCTACATCCTGACGAAGGAAGAAGGCGGCCGTCATACGCCGTTCTTCACCAACTACCGTCCGCAGTTCTACTTCCGCACGACGGACGTGACGGGCATCGTGACGCTGCCGGAAGGCACGGAAATGGTGATGCCGGGCGACAACGTCACGGTTGACGTCGAGCTGATCGTGCCGATCGCCATGGAAGAAAAGCTGCGCTTCGCCATCCGCGAAGGCGGCCGCACCGTCGGCGCCGGTATCGTTGCATCGATCGTAGAGTAATCTTTTAAGCAAGCGGCCGAGGGCCGCTTGCTTATGACATAAAAATGTAGCAAATGGCGCGCGAGCGCGATTTGCGTCTGCTTCGGCTTCGAGGCAGGCAATGAACAGATAAGGTGGGCCTTAAGGCCTGGAGACTGGAAAGGGACATCGTTTTCGGTGTCCCCTTCGATCTTTGAAACCGGTGGTCCGCCTTAGGAAAAGAAGAACAGCCCGTGCCGTTTTGCTGGCACGCGAAGAACAAACACAAGGATAACGTCGAATGAACGGCCAAAATATCCGCATTCGCCTGAAGGCGTTCGATCACCGAATTCTCGATGCTTCCACGCGCGAGATTGTGTCGACGGCGAAGCGCACCGGAGCTAGTGTCCGGGGCCCCGTTCCGCTTCCGACCCGCATCGAGAAGTTTACGGTCAACCGGTCCCCGCACATCGACAAGAAGAGCCGCGAGCAGTTCGAGATGCGCACGCATAAGCGCCTCCTCGACATCGTAGACCCGACCCCGCAGACGGTGGACGCGCTGATGAAGCTCGATCTCGCCGCCGGTGTCGATGTTGAGATCAAGCTCTGAGCCTGGCTCGAGCGGATTTGGAAGGATTGAACCGATGCGTTCAGGTGTGATTGCACAGAAGGTGGGAATGACCCGCGTCTACAACGACGCCGGCGAGCATGTCCCGGTAACGGTATTGCGTATGGAAGGCTGCCAGGTCGTTTCTACGCGCACTGTAGAAAAGAATGGCTATACCGCAGTTCAGCTCGGTGCTGGCCAGGCGAAGGTTAAGAACACGTCCAAGGCGATGCGCGGCAACTTTGCTGTCGCCAACGTCGAGCCGAAGGCCAAGCTCGCAGAATTCCGCGTTTCGGAAGACAACCTGCTCGAGGTCGGCACCGAGCTCAAGGCTGGTCACTTCGCTGCAGGTCAGCTCGTCGACGTGACGGGTACGACCATCGGTAAGGGTTTTGCCGGCGCCATGAAGCGCCACGGCTTCGGCGGTCTGCGCGCCACGCACGGTGTGTCCGTTTCGCACCGTTCGCATGGTTCGACGGGTTCGCGCCAGGATCCAGGCAAGGTTTTCAAGAACAAGAAGATGGCTGGTCACATGGGCCAGACGCGCGTAACGACTCAGAACCTGGAAGTGGTTTCGACCGATGAAGATCGCGGTCTGATCCTGATCAAGGGTGCAGTACCCGGTTCCAAGGGTGCCTGGATCATCGTGCGCGATGCCGTCAAGTCGGCAGCGAAGTAAGGAGCCGGACCAATGGAATTCAACGTCAAGACCCTCGAGGGAAAAGACGCAGGGAAGGTTTCTCTCTCTGACGCGATTTTCGGCCTCGAGCCCCGCGAAGACATTCTTGCCCGCGTCATCCGCTGGCAGCTTGCCAAGAAGCAGCAGGGCACGCACCAGGCAAAGGGCCGCGCGGACGTTTCGCGTACCGGCGCCAAGATGTACAAGCAGAAGGGTACGGGCCGCGCTCGTCACCATTCGGCTCGCGCTCCGCAGTTCCGCGGCGGCGGTAAGGCTCACGGCCCGGTCGCCCGCAGCCACGAGCACGACCTTCCGAAGAAGGTTCGCGCTCTCGGCCTGCGCCACGCTCTGTCGGCCAAGTTCAAGTCCGAGGACGTCATCGTCATCGACAATCTGGTCGCTGCTGAAGCAAAGACCAAGGCTCTCGCATCCGTTTTTGAGACGCTGGGCCTGACCAATGCGCTCTTCATCGGCGGCGCTGAGCTTGACGGCAACTTCAAGCTTGCAGCAAAGAACATCCCGAACATCGATGTTCTGCCGATCCAGGGCATCAACGTTTACGACATCGTGCGCCGCGGCAAGCTCGTGCTTTCCAAGGCTGCCGTTGAAGCTCTAGAGGAGCGTTTCAAGTGACCGATCTTCGCCACTACGATGTGATCGTCTCGCCGGCGATCACCGAAAAGTCCACGCTGGTATCGGAAAACAACCAGGTTGTTTTCAACGTCGCCAAGGCGGCCACGAAGCCGGAAATCAAGGCTGCAGTCGAGGCGCTCTTCGGCGTCAAGGTCACGGCCGTCAACACTCTGCTCCGCAAGGGCAAGACCAAGCGTTTCCGCGGTTTTGTAGGCAAGCAGAAGGACGTGAAGAAGGCTGTCGTGACGCTGGCTGAAGGCCAGACGATCGACGTCTCCACCGGTCTCTGAGGAATAAGAAAATGGCATTGAAAACATTCAATCCTACGACCCCGAGCCAGCGCCAGCTCGTCATCGTTGACCGTTCTGGCCTGTGGAAGGGCAAGCCGGTCAAGGTGCTGACGGAAGGCCTGACTTCCAAGGGTGGCCGCAACAACGCCGGCCGCATCACGGTCCGCTTCCAGGGCGGCGGTCATAAGCGCACCTATCGTCTCGTCGACTTCAAGCGCCGCAAGTTTGACGTCGAGGGCACGGTCCAGCGTATCGAATATGACCCGAACCGCACGGCATACATCGCGCTCGTAACCTACACGGACGGCGAACAGGCCTACATCCTCGCTCCGCAGCGCCTCGCTGCCGGCGACAAGGTCATCGCTTCCGACAGGGCCGTCGACGTGAAGCCGGGCAACACCATGCCGCTTCAGTTCATCCCGGTCGGCTCCATCATCCACAACGTGGAAATGAAGCCGGGCAAGGGCGGTCAGATCGCACGTTCGGCTGGCGGTTACGCACAGCTCGTCGGCCGCGACCAGGGCATGGCGATCCTTCGCCTGAACTCGGGCGAACAGCGCCTCGTCCACGGCACCTGCCTGGCGACGATCGGTGCCGTTTCCAACCCGGACCACGGCAACATCAATGATGGCAAGGCCGGCCGTTCGCGCTGGCGTGGCAAGAAGCCGCACAACCGCGGCGTCGTCATGAACCCAGTCGACCATCCGCACGGCGGTGGTGAAGGCCGCACCTCGGGTGGCCGTCATCCGGTTACCCCGTGGGGCAAGCCGACCAAGGGCAAGCGCACCCGGTCGAACAAGTCGACCGACAAGATGATCATGCGCTCGCGTCATCAGCGTAAGAAGTAAGAGAGGAAGTCTCCAATGGCTCGTTCAGTATGGAAAGGTCCGTTCGTTGACGGCTATCTTCTCAAGAAGGCTGAGAAGGTTCGTGAAGGCGGACGTGCAGAAGTAATCAAGATCTGGAGCCGTCGCTCCACGATCCTGCCGCAGTTCGTCGGTCTCACCTTCGGCGTCTACAACGGCAGCAAGCATGTTCCGGTCAGCGTCAATGAAGACATGGTCGGTCACAAATTCGGTGAATTCTCTCCGACCCGGACCTATTACGGTCACGGTGCGGACAAGAAGGCAAAGAGGAAGTAACAATGGGCAAGGCAAAAGCCGAACGCCGGCTGAAGGACAACGAGGCGCAAGCAGTCGCCCGCACGCTCCGCGTCAGCCCACAGAAGCTCAACCTGGTTGCTGCGGCCATCCGCGGCAAGAAGGTTGACCGCGCACTCGCTGAGCTGGAGTTCTCCCGCAAGCGCATCGCAGGCGCCGTCAAGAAGACGCTCGAATCTGCGATCGCCAACGCCGAGAACAACCACGATCTCGACGTCGACTCGCTGGTCGTAGCAGAAGCCTATGTCGGCAAGTCGATCGTCATGAAGCGCTTCCACGCTCGTGGCCGCGGCCGTGCATCTCGCATCGAGAAGCCGTTCGCCCACCTGACGATCGTCGTCCGCGAAGTGCAGGCACAAGAGGAGGCCGCATAATGGGTCAGAAAATCAATCCAATCGGTTTCCGTCTTGGCATCAACCGCACCTGGGATAGCCGCTGGTTCGCGGACAATGCCGAGTACGGTCAGCTCCTGCACGAAGACCTGAAGATGCGCAAGTTCGTCATGAGCGAACTGAAGCAGGCTGGTATTGCAAAGGTCGTCATCGAGCGTCCGCACAAGAAATGCCGCGTCACGATCCACTCGGCTCGCCCGGGTCTGATCATCGGCAAGAAGGGTGCAGACATCGACAAGCTCCGCAAGAAGCTGTCGGACATGACGAACTCCGAAACGCACCTCAACATCGTCGAAGTGCGCAAGCCGGAAGTCGACGCGACGCTCGTCGCACAGTCGATTGCCCAGCAGCTGGAACGCCGCGTGGCTTTCCGCCGCGCCATGAAGCGCGCTGTTCAGTCTGCAATGCGTCTTGGCGCCGAAGGCATCAGGATCACCTGCGCAGGCCGTCTCGGCGGTGCGGAAATCGCTCGTACCGAATGGTACCGCGAAGGCCGCGTTCCGCTGCACACCCTGCGTGCGGACATCGACTACGGTACGGCTGAAGCCGAAACCGCATTCGGCATCTGCGGCATCAAGGTCTGGATCTTCAAGGGCGAAATCCTTGAACACGATCCGCTGGCCTCCGAGCGCCGCGCACTCGAGGGTGACGCTCAGGGTCCGGCAAGCCGTGATCGCGATCGTCGCCGCGACAACGCTTGATAGCGTTGGTGGCAGATAAGTTCGGAGAATAAGAAAATGTTGCAGCCAAAGCGTACCAAGTACCGCAAGCAATTCAAGGGCCGCATCAAGGGCGTCGCCAAGGGTGGTTCCGACCTCGCCTTCGGTGAATTCGGCCTGAAGGCTCAGGAGCCCAACCGCGTCAACGCACGTGAAATCGAAGCGGCCCGCCGCGCGATCACGCGCTACATGAAGCGCGCCGGCCGTGTATGGATCCGCGTGTTCCCGGACGTTCCGGTAACCGCAAAGCCGACCGAAGTCCGCATGGGTAAGGGTAAGGGCTCCGTCGAATATTGGGCATGCAAGGTCAAGCCTGGCCGCATGATGTTCGAGATCGACGGCGTCACCGAAGAAATCGCCCGCGAGGCGCTTCGTCTCGGCTCGGCCAAGCTCTCGGTCAAGACGCGCTTCGTTCAGCGCATTGCAGAGTAAGGAGAGGCAGATGAAAGCCGAAGAAGTCCGCGGCCTCACGGCCGATCAGCTCAAGGACAAGCTCGCCAACCTCAAGAAGGAGCAGTTCAACCTGCGCTTCCAGAAGGCAACCGGCCAGCTCGAAAAGTCCTCGCGCATCAACGAAGTCCGCAAGGACATCGCCCGCGTGAAAACCATTGCCCGCCAGAAGGCGGCAGAAGCAAAGGCGTAAAGGAAGAATAACATGCCGAAGCGCATTCTGCAGGGCGTTGTCGTTGGCGACAAGAACGAGAAGACTGTCGTAGTTCGCGTTGAGCGCCGTTTTGCTCACCCGCTGCTTCAGAAGACCGTTCGTCGTTCCAAGAAGTACAAGGCCCACGACGAAAACAACCAGTACAAGATCGGCGATACCGTATCCATCGAGGAATGCGCACCGATCTCCAAGGACAAGCGCTGGACGGTCATTTCCGCCCAGGGCAAGTAACAGAATTTTGCGCGAGGCCTTGCGTCTCGCCGAAATTTCTGTATGAAGCAGCGTCAGAACGCTCGAATGCCGGGCGTTCTTTTGCTTTGAGCGCATGGAAGGTCCCGTCGGGAAACCACCTTGGCACGATTTTTCCCGCGCTATTCAAGCTATTGCCGTGTCTGTACCCGCCCTTGAGGCGGGTTCGGCGGGCTGACAATTTTCATGAGCCGGGGTAGGGGGCGCAAGCCCAACCATTCCGGTAAAACAAGAAGGCGACCTGATATGATTCAGATGCAAACAAACCTCGACGTCGCGGATAATTCCGGCGCACGTCGTGTCATGTGCATCAAGGTGCTGGGCGGCTCGAAGCGCAAGTATGCCTCGATCGGCGACGTCATCGTCGTTTCGATCAAGGAAGCGATCCCGCGCGGCCGCGTGAAGAAGGGTGACGTGATGAAGGCGGTGGTTGTTCGTACCGCCAAGGAAATCCGTCGCGTGGATGGCAGCATCATCCGCTTCGACACGAATGCAGCAGTCCTCATCGACAACAAGAAAGAGCCGATCGGCACCCGTATCTTCGGACCGGTTCCGCGCGAACTTCGCGCCAAGAACCACATGAAGATCATCTCGCTGGCTCCCGAAGTACTGTAAGGAGCGGGAACGATGCAGAAGATTCGTAAAGGCGACAAGGTCGTCATGCTCGCAGGCAAGGACAAAGGCCGTACCGGCGAAGTCCTCCAGGTTCTGCCGAAGGAAGATCGCGCGGTCGTCCGTGGCGTCAACGTCGTCAAGCGCCACCAGCGCCAGACGCAGACGCAGGAAGCCGGCATCATCAGCAAGGAAGCCTCGGTTCACCTGTCCAACATTGCAATCGTCGACAAGGACGGCAAGCCGACCCGCGTCGGTTTCAAGGTCGTTGACGGCAAGAAGGTCCGTGTGGCCAAGCGTTCTGGAGATGTGATCGATGGCTGAGGCAAAGTACGAGCCGCGGCTCAAGAAGGAATATGTCGAGCGCATCCGCAAGGCGATGCAGGAGAAGTTCTCCTATGCCAACGAGATGCAGATCCCGAAGCTCGACAAGATCGTAATCAACATGGGTGTTGGCGAAGCAACGGCTGATTCGAAGAAGCCGACGATTGCTGCAGCCGACCTGGCAGCGATCGCCGGCCAGAAGCCGGTCATCACCCGTGCACGCAACTCCATCGCTGGCTTCAAGGTCCGCGAGCAGATGCCGATCGGCGCCAAGGTCACCCTGCGCGGCGCCCGCATGTACGAGTTCCTGGACCGTCTCGTGAACATCGCGCTTCCGCGCGTTCGCGACTTCCGCGGCCTGAACCCGAAGAGCTTTGACGGCCGTGGCAACTTCGCCATGGGCATCAAGGAGCACATTGTGTTCCCTGAGATCAACTACGACAAGGTTGATCAGATGTGGGGCATGGACATCATCGTTTGCACGACGGCAACGAAGGACGACGAAGCACGAGCTCTGCTGACAGAGTTCAACTTCCCGTTCCGTCAGTAACCGTAACGACGAGCGTAGAAAAGGAACCTGACATGGCGAAGACAAGCGCAGTTGAAAAGAACAAGCGCCGCCGTACTACGGTCGCAAATCAGGCTGCCAAGCGCGCAGCCCTGAAGGCGATCATCATGAACCAGTCTCTTCCGATCGAAGAGCGGTTCAAGGCCTCGATCAAGCTGGCATCCCTGCCGCGCGATGGATCCAAGACCCGCATTCGCAACCGTTGCGAAGTATCGGGCCGCCCGCGCGCGTACTACCGCAAACTGCGCATGTCGCGTATCGCGCTGCGTGAACTGGGCAATCTCGGCAAGGTGCCGGGCATCGTCAAGTCGAGCTGGTAAGGAGCAGGTTAGATGACAATGACTGATCCGTTGGGCGATATGCTCACTCGCATCCGCAACGGCGCTTCCCGCCGCAAGTCGTCGGTTTCGACGCCTGCGTCCAAGCTCCGTGCACGCGTTCTCGATGTCCTGCAGTCCGAAGGCTACATCCGTGGCTATTCCGTTGTCGATTTCGGCAATGGCAAGTCGGAACTCAGCATCGAGCTGAAGTACTACGAAGGCACATCGGTGATCCGTGAGATCGGCCGTGTGTCCAAGCCGGGCCGCCGGGTTTATGTCTCGGTCAAGTCCATTCCGCAGGTCGCGAACGGTCTCGGCATCACCATCCTTTCGACTCCGAAGGGCGTGATGGCCGATCACCAGGCTCGCGAACAGAACGTTGGTGGCGAGGTTCTTTGCTCTGTCTTCTAAGACAGGGCAGGGATCTCCATTGCGAACAGACAGGATTTAAACATGTCTCGTATCGGTAAGAAGCCCGTTCAGGTACCTGCTGGAATCACGGCTACGGTCGATGGTCAGAAGGTTACTGCAAAGGGCCCGAAGGGCGAGCTGTTCTTCGTCGCAAACGACGAAGTCGGCGTAAAGCTCGAAGATAACGCGGTCGTGGTCACGCCGCTCAACCAGACCAAGGATGCTCGCGCAAAGTGGGGTATGTCCCGCACAATGATCGAGAACATCTTCAAGGGCGTCAAGGACGGTTACGAGCGCAAGCTCGAAATCAACGGCGTTGGTTATCGTGCATCCATGCAGGGCAAGAACCTGCAGCTGGCTCTCGGTTTCAGCCACGACGTGGTCTATGAGCCGCCGGTCGGTATCTCGATCGCTGTTCCGAAGCCGACGGAAATCGTCGTCACCGGCATTAATAAGCAGCAGGTCGGTCAGGTCGCCGCCGAAATCCGCGAATACCGCGGTCCCGAGCCCTACAAGGGCAAGGGCGTGAAGTATGCTGACGAGCGCATCGTCCGCAAAGAAGGCAAGAAGAAGTAAGGATCACGCGAAATGGCTAGCAGGAAAGAAGCACTTGCACGTCGTGCCAACCGCGTGCGCCGTCAACTCAAGTCGGTGGCCAATGGCCGTCCGCGCCTGTCGGTTCATCGCTCCTCGAAGAACATCTACGCACAGATCATCGATGATGTGGCCGGCAAGACGCTTGCGGCTGCCTCCACGCTCGACAAGGATCTGCGCGGTTCTCTGAAGACCGGTGCCGACACCGCAGCAGCTGCCCTCGTCGGCAAGCTCGTTGCAGAGCGCGCCTCCAAGGCCGGCGTCAAGGAAGTCGTATTCGACCGTGGCGCCTTCATCTATCACGGCCGCATCAAGGCTCTTGCAGAAGCAGCCCGCGAAGGCGGTCTGACCTTCTAAGGAGATTTCCGGCCGCGCGTCTTTTGGACAGCGGCCGGATTTTCACCGGACCGCAAACGCTCCCGCAAGGGAGACCGATGCGGTCCTCGTTTGTTTGCCGATTGCACCCGGAAAAGAAAAAGGAAGAGGACAATGGCACAGGAAAGAAGGGGTTCTCGCGAAGATCGCCAGAGCCGCGAAGAGCGCGACAGCGAATTCGTCGACAAGCTTGTCGCGATCAACCGCGTCGCCAAGGTTGTTAAGGGTGGCCGCCGTTTCGGTTTCGCCGCTCTCGTCGTCGTCGGTGACCAGAAAGGCCGCGTAGGCTTCGGTCACGGTAAGGCACGCGAAGTGCCGGAAGCGATCCGCAAGGCAACGGAAGCCGCCAAGCGCGAGCTGATCTTCGTTCCCCTGCGTGAAGGCCGCACCCTGCATCACGACGTCCATGGCCGCCATGGCGCCGGCAAGGTTCTGCTGCGCTCGGCCAAGGTCGGTACCGGTATCATCGCCGGCGGTCCGATGCGCGCCGTTTTCGAAACGCTCGGCGTTCACGACGTTGTCGCCAAGTCGACCGGTTCCTCGAACCCGTACAACATGGTTCGCGCAACCTTCGACGCTCTGAAGCACCAGGTTCACCCGAAGGACATCGCAGCTCAGCGCGGCATCAAGTATGCTACGCTCCAGGCTCGCCGTGCCGCCTCCGGCAACGCCTCTGAAGAATAAGAGGAGTCTGACCCATGGCTAAGGCTACCAAGAAGACCGAAGCGAAGACGGTTACCGTCGAGCAGATCGGCAGCCCGATTCGCCGGCCGGCTGTACAGCGCCAGACGCTGATCGGCCTCGGCCTCAACAAGATGCACCGGACCCGCACCCTGGAAGATACGCCTTCCGTTCGCGGCATGATCCGTGCTGTCCAGCATCTCGTTCGCGTCGTCGACGAGAAGTGAGACGGAGGTTATCATCATGAAACTCAATGAAATCAGAGATAACGAAGGTTCGACCCACAGCCGCAAGCGCCTCGGCCGCGGTATCGGTTCGGGCTCGGGCAAGACCGGTGGTCGCGGTGTGAAGGGTCAGAAGTCCCGTTCCGGCGTCGCCATCAACGGTTTTGAAGGTGGTCAGATGCCAATCTACCGCCGTCTGCCGAAGCGCGGCTTCACGAACATCTTCAAGGCCGACTTCGTCGTCGTCTCTCTCGCACGCATCCAGGCTGCGATCGACGCCGGCAAGCTCGACGCCAAGGCGACTGTCGATGCCGCAGCCCTCAAGGCCGCCGGTGTGATCCGCCGCGCCAAGGACGGCGTTCGCGTTCTCGCCGACGGCGAGCTGAAGGCAAAGATCAAGCTCGAAGTCGCAGGCGCTTCCAAGCCCGCCGTCGAGAAGATCGAAAAGGCCGGCGCGTCGATCACGCTTCTTTCTGCCGCAGCGGCAGAATAATAATCTTATGATATGTCGCCCGGGGTGGCTTCACACCGGGCGATTTTGCTCCCATATGTGGGCCTCACAAGAATCTGCATCGTTGCACTCCGCAGCATGCCGGTTTCGACGAAATCAAGGGTGAGGCATAGGTTGCGCCAGCAATCCGTCCGTAGCCCGATTGTGAATAATTTGATTACTGATTCCGGGTCCGGCACTCGCCCGAAGCGCCCGAATTGGTAGCGCGGAGAATCGCATGGCGTCTGCAGCGGAACAATTGGCTTCCAATCTTAGTTTTTCGACCTTCGCCAAAGCCGAGGATCTCAAGAAGCGCCTGTGGTTCACGCTGGCAGCTCTCCTCGTCTATCGTCTTGGTACGCACATTCCGCTTCCGGGCCTCAATCCCGAAGCCTATGCCCAGGCCTTCCGCGGCCAGGCGGGCGGCATTCTCGGCCTCTTCAACATGTTTTCGGGCGGCGCCGTCGAGCGCATGGCGATCTTCGCGCTCGGCATCATGCCCTATATCTCCGCTTCGATCATCGTGCAGTTGATGACCTCGGTCGTGCCGGCGCTCGAAAACCTGAAGAAGGAAGGCGAGCAGGGCCGCAAGATCATCAACCAGTACACCCGCTACGGCACCGTGCTGCTCGGCGCACTGCAGGCCTATGGCATCGCGGTCGGCCTTGAAAGCGGCAGCGGCCTCGTGGTCGATCCGGGCTGGTTCTTCCGTATTTCCACCGTCATCACACTGCTCGGCGGCACGATGTTCCTGATGTGGCTCGGCGAACAGATCACCTCGCGCGGCATCGGCAACGGCATTTCGCTGATCATTTTCGCAGGCATCGCTGCCGGTCTTCCGAGCGCGCTTGCCGGCACGCTCGAACTCGGCCGCACCGGTGCGCTTTCGACGTCGCTGATTCTCGCTGTCATCCTGATCGCAATGGCCGTTATCGCCGTCATCGTCTTCGTCGAGCGCGCCCAGCGCCGGCTGCTGATCCAGTATCCGAAGCGTCAGGTCGGCAACCGGATGTTCCAGGGCGATACCTCGCACCTGCCGCTGAAGTTGAATACCTCGGGCGTCATCCCGGCAATCTTCGCCTCGTCGCTGCTGCTTCTGCCAGCGACCGTCGCGGGCTTTGCCAACACGACGTCTCTGCCGTCCTGGGCGACGGTGATCGTTGCGGCGCTCGGCCACGGCCAACCGCTCTATATGCTGCTCTACGCGGCGTTGATCGCGTTCTTTGCCTTCTTCTACACGGCCATCGTCTTCAATCCGAAGGACACGGCCGACAATCTGAAGAAGCATGGCGGCTTCATTCCCGGCATCCGTCCAGGCGAGCGCACCGCCGAATATATCGATTTCGTGCTGACCCGCATCACGGTCATCGGCGCGATCTATCTCGTCTTCGTCTGCATCCTGCCTGAGATCCTGGTGTCGCAAACCGGCATCCCATTAGCCCTTGGTGGTACTTCGCTTTTGATCGTGGTTAGCGTAACTCTTGATACGGTGGCTCAGATCCAGGGTCATCTGATTGCACAGCAGTACGAAGGCCTGATCAAGAAATCGAAGTTGCGTGGAGGAAAGAGGGGGCGATGAGACTCATACTTTTGGGGCCGCCGGGCGCGGGCAAGGGAACCCAGGCCCAGCGGATCGTGGAGAAGTACGGCATTCCGCAGCTTTCCACGGGTGACATGCTTCGCGCTGCCGTTCACGCTGGAACCGAGGTCGGCAAGCGGGCCGATGCCTTGATGAAGGCGGGCAAGCTTGTGCCCGATGAAGTCGTCAACGCCATCGTCTCCGAGCGCATCGACCAGCCGGACTGTGCGAATGGCTTCATCCTCGACGGTTTCCCCCGGACGCTGATCCAGGCGGATGCCACGGAAGCGATGCTTCGCGCAAAGGGTCTCGACCTTTCCGTCGTCATCGAGTTGAAGGTCAACGACGACGAGCTCATTCGCCGTGTTGCGGGGCGCTATTCATGCGCACAATGCGGCAGCGTCTACCATGACACCGACAAGGCCCCGGAAAGCGAAGGCGTCTGCGACAAGTGCGGTTCGACGCATTTCAAGCGCCGGCCGGACGATAACCCGGAGACGATGACGGCGCGGCTTCAGGTCTATTACAAGGAAACCTCGCCGTTGATCGGCTATTACTACGCCAAGGGGAAGCTCAAGAGCGTGGACGGCATGGCCGACATAGACCACGTCACTGGCGAGGTCGACACCATCCTTTCGAAGCTTTAAGGCTTTGAAAATAAACTTGGCGGGACCGGTTGCCTTTCAGCGCTGATTCCGCTAAACACCGCGCCAACTCGCGATATTCGATGCGATCGGCGCGGATTTCCCAAAGGAACTCCGGGTTCGGTCGTTTTGACATGTTACGAACCCAAATTTGAACGAGCGGCCCTTCGGAGGGCGGCATAATCGAAGCCCTCTTGCCGGATGGCAACTGGAACTCAAGGAGAATAGGCGTGGCACGTATCGCTGGCGTCAACATCCCGACTGCGAAGCGCGTCGTTATCGCGCTGACCTACATTCACGGGATCGGTTCGAAATTCGCACAGGAAATCGTCGAGAAGGTCGGCATCCCGGCTGATCGCCGCGTGCACCAGCTCACGGACGCTGAAGTTCTTCAGATCCGCGAAACGATCGACCGCGACTATCAGGTCGAAGGTGATCTTCGTCGCGAAACCTCGATGAACATCAAGCGTCTGATGGACCTCGGCTGCTACCGCGGCCTGCGTCATCGCCGCGGCCTGCCGGTTCGCGGTCAGCGCACGCACACCAATGCCCGCACCCGCAAGGGCCCGGCAAAGGCGATCGCTGGTAAGAAGAAGTAATTTCCGGGAAACCGGGAGTGGGAGGCTGGCGGTCTGCGCCGGCCTCTTTTGAGTTTGGGGCGGAGCTGCAAGGCGCCGTTCCGGTGTAGCCGCTGGCATTACGGCGGTGAAGATATCCAAGAAAGGGATACAATGGCCAAGGAAGCCGTCCGCGTTCGCCGTCGCGAACGTAAAAACATTTCGTCGGGTGTGGCTCACGTCAACTCGACCTTCAACAACACGATGATCACCATCACTGACGCGCAGGGCAATGCAATCGCCTGGTCGTCCGCCGGTGCCAAGGGCTTTAAGGGTTCGCGCAAGTCGACCCCGTTCGCGGCCCAGATCGCTGCTGAAGATGCTGCCAAGAAGGCGCAGGAACATGGCATGAAGTCGCTGGAAGTCGAAGTTTGCGGTCCGGGTTCTGGTCGTGAATCCGCTCTGCGCGCGCTCCAGGCTGCCGGTTTCATGATCACGTCCATCCGCGACGTGACGCCGATCCCGCACAATGGCTGCCGCCCGCGCAAGAAGCGCCGCGTCTGATCATCGCCACTCACAACACCGGTGAGCGTTTTGTTGACGCTCCCGGTGCTTCTCAAGCTCGGTTGCCACGATTGGATGGTGGCAACGAACGGAAGGCAAAAAAATGATCCAGAAGAACTGGCAGGAATTGATCAAGCCGAACAAGGTCGAGTTCTCTTCGAACTCGCGCATCAAGGCGACGCTCGTTGCAGAGCCGCTTGAGCGCGGTTTCGGCCTGACCCTCGGCAACGCGCTTCGTCGCGTTCTGCTCTCGTCGCTGCGCGGTGCCGCTGTGACGGCCGTGCAGATCGACGGCGTGCTGCACGAATTCTCCTCGATTCCGGGCGTCCGCGAAGACGTGACGGATATCGTGCTCAACATCAAGGAAATCGCCATCAAGATGGATGGCGACGACGCAAAGCGCATGGTCGTCCGCAAGCAGGGCCCGGGCGTTGTGACGGCTGGCGACATCCAGACGGTCGGCGATATCGAAATCCTCAACCCTGAGCATGTCATCTGCACGCTCGACGAGGGCGCCGAGATCCGCATGGAATTCACCGTCAACAACGGCAAGGGCTACGTTCCGGCCGAACGCAATCGTGCGGAAGATGCTCCGATCGGCCTGATCCCGGTCGACAGCCTCTATTCGCCGGTCAAGAAGGTGTCCTACAAGGTTGAAAACACCCGCGAAGGACAGGTTCTCGACTACGACAAGCTGACGATGACCATCGAAACCGATGGCTCCGTTTCCGGCGAAGACGCCGTCGCTTTTGCGGCGCGCATCCTCCAGGACCAGCTTGGCGTCTTCGTCAACTTCGACGAGCCGCAGAAGGAAGCCGAAGAGGAAGCAGTCACCGAACTCGCTTTCAACCCGGCGCTCCTCAAGAAGGTAGACGAACTCGAACTGTCGGTCCGCTCGGCAAACTGCCTGAAGAACGACAACATCGTCTACATCGGCGACCTCATTCAGAAGACCGAAGCAGAAATGCTCCGCACGCCGAATTTTGGTCGCAAGTCGCTGAACGAAATCAAGGAAGTTCTCGCTTCCATGGGCCTGCATCTCGGCATGGAAGTGCCGGCATGGCCGCCTGAGAACATCGAAGATCTCGCCAAGCGATACGAAGACCAGTACTAACCATCAAACGGCGGGCGAGATGCCTGCATGTGAAGGAGAATAGCAATGCGCCACGGTAAAGCCGGCCGCAAGCTGAATAGGACCGCAAGCCACCGCAAGGCGATGTTCGCCAACATGGCGGCTTCGCTCATCACGCATGAGCAGATCGTGACGACCCTGCCGAAAGCAAAGGAAATCCGTCCGATCGTTGAAAAGCTCGTTACCCTCGGCAAGCGCGGCGACCTGCACGCTCGCCGTCAGGCGATTTCGCAGATCAAGGACGCCGCAGTCGTTTCGAAGCTTTTCGACACGATCGCTTCGCGCTACGCAACCCGCAATGGCGGCTACCTGCGTATCATGAAGGCCGGCTTCCGCCAGGGCGATAACGCCGCTCTCGCCGTCATCGAATTCGTTGACCGCGACACCTTCGCCAAGGGCGCAGCCGACAAGGCTCGCTCCGCCGCCGAAGAGCAGGCCGTCGCCGCCTAATACTGTCCGGTTCACCGGAAGCAAGCAGCCGGGCTCGAGAGGCCCGGCTGTTTTTGTTGTGCGCCCAGCATGGGCACATTCTTGTGGGTGCAAGTCCCACCGTAAGCTGGTCATAGCGAGCGAAGAGAAGCGCAACTGCGGAAGGGTGACCGACCGTGGGGAGGAAGCGTGGATCGAAACTGCGGGCCGATGGACAAGAACCGGATATGAGGCGGTGCCGACCAGGGCGAGCGGGCAACAAACCGCGAAGTCCTTGTGACCGAGGGGAGGCAGCGTAAATCCGGCGGTCGTGCAGTGAAGGAGTGCGTTCTTACCTGGGGAGATCTCGCTTTGCGCCTGAAAGGGCGACGGTGTCGAGCCGGAGCGAGAAGTCAGCAGAGGCCGTAGTAGGGAGCGCCTTGGTGCAAACGAAGGGCCGAACGAGAGAGTGAAGTTCCTCCGAGGATGAGCAAGGCCCTGCGTCAGATGCCGGGAGTGTCCGGGCGATTGGAGAAGGAGGCGGGTGAAGCCTGCCGGAGCTCCGATCTCGACGAAGCCGAGCCCCCGCCGCGGCACAGGAACGACACAGGCGCGGGGCTGCTGGACGCGGCCCTGAGGCGAGAGAACCTTCTGCAGGCCTGGAAGCAGGTGCGGGCCAACAAAGGCGCGGCGGGCGCGGACGGACTGGACATCGACCAGACGGCCGCGATGCTGCGCAAGTGCTGGCCGGCCATCCGCGACAGCCTACAGGAAGGGACGTATCGGCCGCAGCCGGTGCGTCGCGTGATGATCCCGAAGCCGGGGGCGGCGAGCGCGAGCTTGGCATCCCCACGGTGCTGGACCGCCTGATCCAACAGGCGCTCCTGCAAGTCCTCCAGCCAATCCTTGATCCGACCTTCAGCCAGCACAGCTACGGCTTCCGCCCGGGAAAGAGTGCGCACGATGCCGTCCTGGCGGCGCAATCGTTCGTGCAGTCCGGGCGGCGGGTCGTGGTGGACGTGGACCTGGAGAAGTTCTTCGACCGGGTTGACCACGACATCCTGATCGACCGTCTGCGCAGGAAAATCCCCGATCCCGGCATTATCCGCCTGGTCCGGGCGTACCTGAACGCCGACATTGTCGATGGGGATGCGACCGTCAAGCGGATCAGGGGCACGCCGCAAGGCGGGCCGCTGTCGCCGCTTCTGGCCAACCTGCTGCTGGATGAGGTGGACAAGGAACTTGAACGGCGGGGCCATGCGTTCTGCCGCTATGCCGACGACTGCAATGTCTATGTGCGGTCGCAGCGGGCGGGTGAACGGGTGATGGCTCTGCTGCGGCGCCTCTATGGCCGACTTCACCTGACGGTGAACGAGACCAAAAGCGCCGTTGCCAGCGTCTTCGGCCGCAAGTTCCTCGGCTACGCCTTCTGGGTGGCGCCGGGGGGTGTGGTCAAACGAGGTGTCGCCGACAGGGCAATCAAGGCGTTCAAGGATCGCATCCGCGAGCTGACGTCCCGCGTGACGGGACGGTCCTTGCAGGCCGTGGTCGAACAGCTGGGCGTCTTCGTGCGCGGATGGAAAGCCTACTTCAGGCTGGCGCAAACACCTGGGGTCTGGCGAAAGCTGGACAAGTGGATGCGTCACCGCCTGAGAGCCATCCAGCTCAAGCAATGGAAGATAAGCAGGACGATCTTCCGGGAACTGATGGCGAGGGGAGCAAAAGCCGATGTGGCGCTGCAGGTGGCGGGAAACTCCCGTCGCTGGTGGCGCAACAGCGCCAAGCTCCTCAACTCCATCCTCACGATCAAATGGGCCGACCAGCTCGGAATGCCCAGACTCGCTTGACCTCAATCCCTCGAACCGCCCGGTGCGGACCCGCATGCCGGGTGGTGTGGCAGGGGTGCGATCACATACGATCGCCCCCTATGCCGATTGTCGCTTTTGGACGTGTTGAACGCCGATTGCGCTATGCGAAACTGACCCGGCTGGCGATTTCAACGCGTGGTGGAGGTCATGGGAAATTTACCTGAACTGCTGAGTGAAATCCGCGTTCTCGAAGAGGCCCTTCACCGCCCCGAGATACGCCGTTCAAGAACGGCAGTAGAAGAGCTACTTTCGGAGGAATTCGTAGAGTTCGGCAGTTCCGGGGCGATATATCGCCGTAACGAGATTATCGACCTTCTCGTGCAGGAAAACGACAACGAAGATCCTGGCGAGTTGCTGGCCTACGATTATTCACTCAGCATCATATCTTCGGACGCAGTTTTGCTCACCTATCGCACTCGTCGCGCAAGAGAGGACGGATTTGAGCGACATGTTTTGCGCAGCTCAATTTGGAAGCACTCTGAAATTGGATGGCAAATGCTGTTTCACCAAGGGACCGTTATAGCCTGACACTGCAGGCTCAAGCGGCGGTCGCCGCCGCCCGGCTGTCTTGCCGTCCTTGCCCGCGCTTCCTGCTGCGGGCGATCGGCCTCCAGGAGCGGTAGAGGATCAGCAGGATCAGAAGGCCGACATAGATGTATTGCTCGAGGCCTAAGACCTTGGTCGAGAGGGCGAAGTGCAGCGCGCCGCAGGCTGCGACGATGTAGACGAGGCGGTGGAGGCGGACCCAGGCCGGGCCGAGGCGGCGGATCGAGAAATTGTTGGATGTCAGCGCAAGCGGAATGAGCAGCGTCAGGCCCGCCATGCCGAACATGATGAAGGGCCGTTTCACGACATCGTCGATGACAGCTTGAATGATCAATGCCTGGTCGAGCACCATGTAGACGGTGAAATGCATTGCGACATAGTAGAAGCAGAGCAGGCCGAGGCAACGGCGGTAGCGCAGGTAATTCCAGCCGAAGAGATCGCGGGCAGGGCTGACGGCGAGCGTCAGGATCAGGAAGCGGATTGCCCAGATGCCGAGAAACAGTTCGAAGGTCTTGACCGGATCGGCGCCGAGACCGTCCGTGGCGCCGAGGTAGAAATACCAGGCGGCGGGCAGGAGCCCCGCCACGTAGAGCAGCCAGACGGATGCCGGCTGCCAGCGTTTCGCAAGCGTAAGCGAGAAATCCGTCATCAGAAATTCGCCTTCAGGTCCATACCGGAATAGAGGCTTGCGACCTCATCGGCGTAACCGTTGAAAGGCAGCGTCGGATGGCGGCTGGCGCCGAAGAAGCCGCTTTCGCCGATGCGCCGTTCGCTCGCCTGGCTCCAGCGGGGATGATCGACCGCCGGATTGACGTTGGCATAGAAGCCGTATTCCTGCGGGTTGGTGACCTGCCAGGTGTTCTTCGGCTGCTGGTCGGTGAGCGTGATCTTCACGATCGACTTGATGCCCTTGAAGCCGTATTTCCACGGCACGACGAGGCGGATGGGCGCACCATTCTGGTTCGGCAGCGTGTCGCCATAGAGACCGACGGCAAGCAGCGTCAGCGGGTGGCGGGCCTCGTCGAGGCGCAGGCCCTCGACATAAGGCCATTCGAGTGACTGGAAGATGCCTTTCTGGCCCGGCATTTCGTCCGGCCGGACGACGGTTTCAAAGGCGACGTATTTGGCGCTGCCCAGCGGCTCCACCTTGTCGAGCAGGGCTGCAAGCGGGAAGCCGTCCCATGGGATCACCATCGACCAGGCCTCGACACAGCGCATGCGGTAGACGCGCTCCTCGATCGGAAATTCCTTGATCAGGGCCTCGATATCGAAGGTGCCCGGTTTGCCGACCATGCCGTCGACCTTGACGGTCCAGGGCAGGGGCTTGAAGTCGCCGGAAAGGGCCGCGGGATCTCCCTTGTCGAGGCCGAATTCGTAGAAGTTGTTATAGGTCGTCACATCCTTCAGCGGCGTCGTTTTTTCATCGACCTTGTACTTGCTCTCGATGACGGAAAGTGCCGCAGCGCTCGCCTTGCCGGCCCCATAGAGCGCCATGGCGCCGAGCGTTGCAGCCCCAAGGAACTCGCGGCGGCGGAGATAGACCTGGCGCGGCGTGACCTCCGAAGACGGGATCTTTGGCGGATGATAAACCGGCATTTCGAAATCCTCCTGGGCGGGAACGGCCCGATATCTCAATAAACGCATCAGCAGCGTCTTTGGATGACTGTGTAGGCCTTGAAGATTGCTTTCGGGAAGCCAATTTTTTGTGTTCGGGTGTGATGGAATAGACTGTAACAAAAGGCTGCGATCCACCGTATATGCCAGATGGGCGCAAATGGGCGGCGTACCGGATTTGCCCTTGCCGGTAGTGACAGTCCCGGCTGATTGGATTAGGACAATTCCAAAATGCAGCGGCTGCCCGGCCTGCAAGCTTTCTTGCCGTCCCGCATCGTCCGCGCAATTTCCGCAGATCAAGGAAGAAACCGATGCCAGCTTACCGTTCCAGAACCACGACTCACGGCCGCAACATGGCGGGCGCGCGCGGCCTTTGGCGCGCGACGGGCATGAAGGACGCGGATTTCGGCAAGCCGATCATCGCAGTGGTGAATTCCTTCACCCAGTTCGTGCCGGGCCACGTGCATCTGAAGGACCTCGGCCAGCTTGTCGCCCGCGAGATCGAAGCGGCCGGTGGCGTTGCCAAGGAATTCAACACGATCGCCGTCGACGACGGCATCGCCATGGGCCATGACGGCATGCTCTATTCGCTGCCGTCGCGCGAACTGATCGCCGACAGCGTCGAATACATGGTCAACGCCCATTGCGCAGACGCCATGGTCTGCATCTCGAACTGCGACAAGATCACCCCCGGCATGCTGATGGCGTCGCTGCGCCTCAACATCCCCTCGGTCTTCGTTTCCGGCGGCCCGATGGAAGCTGGCAAGGTCGTGCTGCAGGGCAAGAAGCATGCGCTCGATCTGGTCGATGCCATGGTTGCCGCCGCTGACGACAAGATCAGCGACGAAGATGTTCAGACGATCGAGCGCTCGGCCTGTCCGACCTGCGGCTCGTGCTCCGGCATGTTCACGGCCAATTCCATGAACTGCCTGACAGAAGCGCTCGGCCTGTCGCTGCCCGGCAACGGCTCGACGCTTGCAACCCATGCCGACCGCAAGCGCCTCTTCGTCGAGGCCGGGCACCTGATCGTCGATCTCGCCCGCCGATACTACGAGCAGGACGACGTCAAGGCGCTGCCGCGCACGATCGCTTCGAAGCGGGCCTTTGAAAACGCCATGGCGCTCGATATCGCCATGGGCGGCTCGACCAATACCGTTCTGCACATCCTGGCTGCCGCTCATGAAGGCGAGGTCGATTTCACACTGGTCGACATCGACGCGCTGTCGCGCCGCGTGCCGTGCCTTTCCAAGGTCGCGCCGGCCAAGGCCGACGTGCACATGGAAGACGTCCACCGCGCCGGCGGCATCATGTCGATCCTCGGCGAGCTGGACAAAGGCGGTCTGCTCAACCGCGACTGCCCGACCGTTCATGCCGAGACGCTGGGTGACGCTATCGACCGCTGGGATATCACCCGCACCAGCAGCGAGACGGTTCGCAACTTCTACCTCGCGGCCCCCGGCGGCATCCCGACCCAGGTCGCCTTCAGCCAGAACGCCCGCTGGGAAGAGTTGGATACCGACCGGGAAAATGGCGTCATTCGCTCGGTCGAGCATCCGTTCTCGAAGGATGGCGGCCTGGCTGTCCTCAAGGGTAACCTCGCGCTCGACGGCTGCATCGTGAAGACGGCGGGCGTCGATGAATCGATCCTGAAATTCTCCGGTCCGGCCAAGGTCTACGAAAGCCAGGATGCTGCGGTGAAAGCCATCCTCGGCAATGAGGTGGTCGCGGGCGACGTCGTCGTCATCCGCTACGAGGGCCCGAAGGGCGGTCCCGGCATGCAGGAAATGCTCTATCCGACGAGCTATTTGAAGTCGAAGGGCCTCGGCAAGGCGTGTGCGCTGATCACCGACGGCCGCTTCTCCGGTGGCACCTCCGGCCTCTCGATCGGCCACGTTTCGCCGGAAGCGGCGAACGGCGGCACGATCGGCTTGGTGCGCCCGGGCGACATGATCGATATCGACATCCCGAACCGCACGATCAGCCTGCGCATCAGCGACGCCGAACTTGCGACCCGCCGTTCCGAGCAGGAAGAGAAGGGCTGGCATCCGGCCGAACACCGCAAGCGCAATGTCACGACGGCGCTGAAGGCCTATGCGGCTTTCGCGACGAGCGCGGACCGCGGCGCGGTGCGCGATCTCGGCGGCCGCTGAGGAACTGCAAGTCTCAATCAGGAGACGGCGCCTTGCGGAATGCGGGCGCCGTTTTGTCTGTCTGTTCAGAGTAATACGGAATATCTTCCTTTGTAGAGGGCTGAACAGGCACGGCTATAGCGGCCGGTTGATGTTCTTGTAGGTCTCGCCGAGCTGTTTCATTCGCTCGTCATAGGCGGCCTTGATGCAGGCGGCATCAGCCCTGCATTCCTGCCGCTTCTTCAGCCAGGCCGTTTGCTCGTCCTGCAGCGTGCCGCGCGAGCCCATGGCGAGCAGGCCTGAAAGAAGATCGAACGTCGTCGTCATCTTCACGTCGGCATCATTGAGCGCGCGGTTGTCGCAGATCACCTTTTCGTCCGGCTTCAGCTCCTTTGCATCGCAGTCGAAGCTCGCGGCGCGGGCTGCGCCAAAGCTCAAACATGCTGCGGACAAGGCAAGTATGGCAAGGGTGAGGGAACGTCTCATGCAAATCTTCCTGCTTCAGAAAGTAGCGTTTCAAAGGAACGCCAGTACCAGAAAGATGAAGCAGCAAGTCCAGACGGCAAGGACGAAAAGGAGCCCCGCTCTGCTACTGGCCGGACGGCTGGCGCGCAATGCGGCCTCCTTCCGGAGTTCGGCCATGATCTCCAGCGGGACGAGCTTGACGACCAGCAAAATGCCGAGCGGCACGATGACGAGGTCGTCGAGATAGCCGAGGACGGGCACGAAATCCGGGATCAGATCGATAGGTGAAAGCGCATAGGCCGCCACTGCTGCAGCCGTTGCTTTTGCAAGCCACGGAACGCGTGGGTCGCGGGCGGCAAGCCATAATGCGGCAATGTCACACCTCAGTGACTTCGCCCATGTTTTCGCTTTTTATATCAGTTCCATGCCGCAAGTTCCTCACGTGCTTTCAAACCTGCCTTATTCCTTCATGCTTCCGCCCTCTTTCCTTTCTAGCGTCCAGCGCTACAACACTTTCTCAATACGAATTCAGAAGGGATTCCAATGCAAGGCCTGTTGAAACGCGCTTCCATTTCGCTCTTTGCGCTGGTCGTCGCTTTGCCGTTCGGCGCAGATGCGCAGGACGCGAAGGCGGTGCCGCAAAGCCAGGCGCAACTGCAGCTTTCCTTCGCGCCGCTCGTCAAGCAGACGTCGGGCGCCGTGGTGAATGTCTACGCAGAGAAGATCATCCAGCGCCAATCTCCCTTTGCAGGCGACCCTTTCTTCGAGCAGTTCTTCGGCCAGCAGATGCCGAATCGCACAGAAAAGCAATCCTCGCTCGGCTCTGGCGTCATCGTTGAAGCAAACGGCACAGTGGTGACGAATAATCACGTCATCGAGGGTGCGGACGACATCAAGGTGGCGCTGTCGGACGGCCGCGAGTTCCCGTGCAAGGTCGTGCTGCGTGACGACCGGCTCGATCTCGCGGTGCTGAAGATCGAAACCAAGGCGAGCTTCCCGACGCTGGCGATCGGCAATTCGGATGCCGTCGAGGTTGGCGATCTCGTGCTTGCGATCGGCAATCCCTTCGGCGTCGGCCAGACGGTGACGAGCGGCATCGTTTCGGCGCTTGCGCGCAACCAGGTTGTCAAGAACGAGTTCGGCTTCTTCATCCAGACCGACGCGTCGATCAATCCCGGCAATTCGGGGGGTGCGCTGATGAACATGAAGGGTGAACTGATCGGCATCAATACGGCGATCTTCTCGCGCGGCGGCGGCTCGAACGGTATCGGCTTCGCAATCCCCGCCAACCTGGTGAAGGTGTTCCTGGCATCGGCCGACGCTGGCGTGAAGTCGTTCGAACGCCCCTATGTCGGTGCCACCTTCGACGCGGTGACCTCCGAGGTTGCAGAAGCGCTCGGTCTCGACAAGGCACGCGGCGCGCTGATCGTGAAAGTGACGGATGGCGGTCCTGCATCCAAGGCGGGTCTGAGAGCCGGCGAGATCGTCACGGCGGTGAACGGAGTTCCGGTCGAGCATCCCGACGCGCTTCTCTATCGCCTGACGACAGCGGGCCTCGGCAGCTCCGTCAACCTGACCGTGGCCGAGAATGGCGGCGAACAGCAGGTGGCGCTGAAGCTCGACCGGGCGCCGGAAACCTCGCCGCGCGACCAGCGCACGATTGGCGGGCGTACGCCCTTCACCGGTACTGTCGTCGAGAACCTGTCGCCGCGCGTCGCTGACGAGCTGCGCATGCCGACGGAATCGACGGGTGTCGTCGTTGCCGATGTGAAGGATGGCTCGCCTGCAGCGCGTCTCGGCTTCGAGCCGAAGGACATCATCGTTTCGATCAATGGCGCACCGGTACAGACAACGGAGGAGTTGGAACAGATGGCCGACGCGGACCCGGGTTTCTGGCGCGTCGAGATCGAGCGCGAGGGCCAGCGGATAAGGCAGTTCTTCCGATGAGCGACGATCTCTTCGCACCGCGTGTTCCAGAGGAGGTCGCCAACAGGCGGCCTCTCGCCGATCGGCTCCGGCCGCAGACGATTGCCGAAGTCACCGGCCAGGAACACCTGACGGGCGAAGACGGCGTGTTGCGCCGGATGATCGCAAGCGGTTCGCTCGGCTCCATGATCTTCTGGGGGCCGCCCGGCACCGGCAAGACGACCGTTGCCCGGCTGCTTTCCGGTGAAGCGGGCCTAGCCTTCGAACAGATCTCGGCGATATTCTCCGGCGTCGCCGACCTCAAGAAGGCTTTCGACGCCGCGCGCCTGCGCCGCATGGACGGCCGCCAGACGCTGCTTTTCGTCGACGAAATCCACCGCTTCAACCGTGCCCAGCAGGATAGCTTCCTGCCGGTCATGGAAGACGGCACCATCATCCTCGTCGGTGCCACCACAGAGAATCCGTCCTTCGAACTCAATGCCGCTCTCTTGTCTCGCGCCCGCGTGCTGATCTTCAAATCGCATGATGAAGAAAGCCTGGAAGAACTGCTGAAGCGCGCCGAGACAGCCGAAGGCAAGGCGCTGCCGCTGACGGCGGATGCACGCGCCAGCCTCTTGCGCATGGCAGACGGCGACGGCCGTGCCGTACTGACACTTGCCGAGGAGGTCTGGCGCGCCGTCCGCGACGGTGAGACGTTCGATACCGAAGCGCTTACGCGCATCGTGCAGCGCCGTGCCCCGGTCTATGACAAGGCACAGGACGGCCACTACAATCTCATCTCCGCGCTGCATAAGTCCGTGCGCGGCTCCGATCCGGATGCAGCGCTCTACTATCTCGCCCGCATGTTCGATGCCGGCGAGGACCCGCTCTATCTCGGGCGGCGGCTGGTGCGCATGGCGGTGGAGGATATCGGCCTTGCCGATCCGCAGGCGCTGATCATCTGCAATGCCGCCAAGGACGCCTATGATTACCTTGGGTCACCGGAAGGTGAATTGGCGTTCGCGCAGGCCTGCGTCTATCTGGCGACCGCCCCGAAATCCAATGCCGTCTACACCGCTTTCAAGGCCGCCACGCAGGCGGCGAAAGAGAACGGCTCGCTGCTGCCGCCGAAGCATATCCTGAACGCGCCGACCAAGCTGATGAAGGGCGAAGGTTACGGCGACGGCTATCGCTACGACCACGACGAGCCCGACGCCTTTTCGGGCCAGGATTATTTTCCGGAGAAGATGGGCCGCCAGACCTTCTACGATCCGCCGGAGCGCGGCTTCGAGCGCGATATCCGCAAGCGGCTCGAATATTGGGCGAAGCTCAGAAAAGAGCGCAATCCGCGCTAGTTGCCATCCGGTGACTTTTATGACGCGTGCTTCTGCCCCGCCGGTGCGGCAATCACCTTCACTGCGGAACCGGCAAGCCCGTGATGGCCTTCCATGTCCACGATCAGATGCCAGTGGCCGCTTTCGGGAACGGCGAGCCTGATGGGCGATTTTTTGGCAACTCCGCCAATATACTTGAAATCGAGAACCTCGGTGAAGCGCTGATAGTTCGGCGCCGTCATCAGCCGCACATTGTTCACCGCATTCAGTGTCACCTCGACAACGGTTCCGGCGCGCTGCTCGTGAAGATCATAATGGGTAAAGCGGAAGTTCGGTTTCGGCATCGGTCTTTGCGGATTAAATGTCTATTGCCGCTAATGTTAGGGGACGCCGGTTAAGGAAGAGTTGGGCTGCGCGAGGGTGTGAAGCGCCGGACGCTCCTGCTCTAAGACTGCGGGAGCAGCGCAGTCAGTGCTTCGGGTATCTTACCTCACGACAACTGCCAGAGATTGGCGATGACGACGTAGAGTTCGACAAAGGCAAGCACGATGCCGAAGATCATCAGGATTTGCGCCGTGCGGCGTTCGCGCATATGGCGCGCTCCGGTCTTGTGGCGCGAAGGAGGAAACGAAAAGGGCGGAAACATCAGACGCATGGCGTTTCACCTTTGCATGATGCCAAAGGCTACCGCCGATGCGGATAGGAAATCCATTCGCGCTCACGGGTGAAGATATAAGAATGTCATAAAGACGCCTGGCAGGTGCCGGAACAGTCTACCGCTGGTTCTCCCGATCGAGCTGCGAGACCAGCGCGAATACCGTTTCGGAGACCGGCGTCGGCACCGACACAAGCCGTCCCAGCGTGACGATCATGCCGGTGAGGGGCACGATTTCGAGCGGCTTTCCGGCCAAAAGATCCTGCAGCATCGAGGTGCGCACTGCGCCTACGTGCCGTGATTGCTCGAGCCGCTCTTCGATGGTGCTGTCAAAGCGGGCGCCAAGCGCGCGGCCGACGGTGCGCACTTCGGTCATCACCTTGCCGACGGTTTCGGCAAGCGCCGGATTGGCCATGATGTCGGTCATCAGGGCTCGCGTCAGGGCGCTGATCGGATTGAAGGCGGCGTTGCCAGTAAGCTTGTTCCAGATTTCGTCGCGGATGCGCTGCGTGGCCGTAATACTGAGGCCGGCGCGGGAGAAGAGAGCGGCAATCGCTTCGAGATCGGCGGATGGTTCACCGGACGGCTCGCCCAGGATGAAGGCCATCGTTCGAGAGCTTCACCTGGCCGGGATTGATCACTTCCGCGCCCTGATAGGCAACGCAGCCGATGACACGTTGCGGACCGATCAGGCGCCAGAGCCGGCCGCCCGGATCGAGTTCCTCCAACTGCAGTTCGGCATGCGGGCTTTGCCTGTCGCGGTGAAAATACCACCACGGAATGCCGTTCAGGATCATGACGACACGCGTGCCGTCCTTCAGCAGGTTGGCGATGCCTTCGGCTGCCGGGCCAAGCTGATGGCCCTTAAGGCCCGTAACGATCAGATCCTGCGGCGGAAGCGCCGATGGATCATCCGTTGCGGTGATACGGGCGTTGACCGGCGTCTCGGAGCCTGCTTCGAAGAGGTCAAGGCCATTCTTCCTCATCGCATCGAGATGGGCGCCTCGCGCCACCACGGAGATCGTCGCTCCGGTGCCGAGTCCGGCTGCAAGCTTCACCGCCATGGCACCGCCAAGCGCGCCGGCGCCATAGATACAGATAGTCCTGAAAGGCATTAGGAAGGCTCCGCGCGATCATTGCTGTCGCGCTAGACTTAGGACGCACTCGCGGGATGGCGAGCGAAATTATCGCTTCATGAACCGATTTTTGACGCCCGCATCAATGGGACGTGACGTCCGCAACAAGCTCATTGCGGCGGAGCTCATCGATCGCGGCAACCGCGTCCTCTGCCGACCATCCGGCGCGGACGGCAGCGGCGATCATCTTCACCTCCACCTCCTGCTCCAGAGCCAGAAAGAGCGGTTCCAGCGCTTCCTGGACTGTCAGAATATGCTCGCGCGGCGAGGCGATAGTCTGGCTTGCGGCTGACAAAGGCATCTCAGCAGTTCTCCTCCGGCAAATTATTCATGAATCAATTCAACTATGCCACCAGGAAAAAAGTTCCATGGGGTATTTCAGAAAGCATACGGCTTGTTCTTTCGCCCTGCCTCTGCCTTGTTGCTCGCTTAGCCTGACACTCGATTCGGTTTGCCGCAACGAGGGCGGGGACGAGAGATGGCATCAAAGGAGAATATGATGACGGACGCCAAAAGCGGGATTTCGGGATTGCGGCCGCGGATCACGGTGATCGGCGTTGGCGGCGGCGGCGGCAATGCGATCAACAACATGATCTCCGAAAATCTGGAAGGTGTCGATTTCATCGCCGCCAATACGGATGCTCAGGTGCTGGCAACGTCCAAGGCGTCGCGCCGCATCCAGCTCGGCGCGCACGTGACCGAGGGGCTCGGTGCCGGATCGCTGCCGGAAGTCGGCCGTGCAGCGGCCGAAGAATCGATCGACGAGATCATGGATCACCTGGCAGGCTCGCATATGTGCTTCGTCACCGCCGGCATGGGCGGTGGCACGGGCACGGGTGCTGCGCCGGTGATTGCGCATGCGGCACGCTCCGCCGGCATCCTGACGGTCGGCGTCGTCACTAAGCCCTTCACCTTCGAGGGCAACCGGCGCCTGAGGACGGCGGATATCGGCATCGAGGCGCTGCGCCAGGCGGCCGACACCGTAATCGTCATTCCGAACCAGAACCTTTTCCGCATCGCCGATGCGAAGACCACCTTCGCCGACGCCTTCATGACCGCCGACCGCGTACTCTTTGCCGGTGTCGGCTGCATCACCGACCTGATCGTCAAGGAAGGCCTGATCAATCTCGACTTCGCCGACGTCAAATCGGTGATGCGCGGCATGGGCCGGGCGATGATGGGGACCGGTGAGTCATCCGGCGACGAGCGCGCGCTGAAGGCGGCCGAAGCGGCGATCGCCAATCCCTTGCTCGACGACATCTCGATGAAGGGCGCCAAGGGCGTTCTGATCTCGATTTCCGGCGGTTCGGACATGACGCTCTTCGAAGTGGACGAGGCCGCAAGCCGCATCCGCGACGAGGTGCAGGACGACGCCGACATCGTCGTCGGCGCGATCTTCGACCGCAATCTCGACGGCAAGTTCCGCGTGTCCGTCGTCGCAACGGGCCTCGACGCAGAGCTCTCCGCATCGGCACCGGATGCCGTCGCTCAGCAGATCCATACGCGCACGCTTCAATAGGACGCAATTTCGCTCCGCCCTCGGCTTTTCCGCAGGCGGAGCGAAATGACTGGCAGCAGTTCCGTCAAGCGGCGGCGTCTGCTTGAAAATCCGTCGAGACGGCGAGTTCGCGCCATTCGGCAAGCTCTTTGGCAACGCTCGCATTCTGCTCCTCGATCTTCGCGACTGTATCGCTGCCGAAGGGCATGCGGAGCGGCGGGCTTGCCGCGTTCGCAAGGGTGATGATGCCGGCTGCGAGCCTTGCCGGGTCGCCCGGCTGGGCATGGTTTGCATCGGCTGCGAAATCGCGCATGTTGCCGGCCGGCGTGCCGATATAGTCCGGGATCGAGGCCGGGCTGACCGCCAGCGAGTTGTCGGCGAGGAAGTCTGTGCGGAAGAAGCCGGGCTCGACGATCGTCACCTTGATGCCGAAGGGCTCGAGTTCGGCGGCCAGGGATTCCGACAGGCCTTCGACGGCGAACTTGGTCGAACCATAGACGCCCCAGCCGGGATAGCCGAAATAGCCGCCGATCGAGGAAAAGTTCAAGATGTGTCCCGAACGCTGGCGACGCATATAGGGCAGGACGGCACGGGTGACCTTCAGGAGGCCGAAGACATTGGTGGCGTAAAGCCTTTCGACTTCCTCGGCGGTTGCTTCCTCCACGGCGCCGAGCAGGCCGTAACCCGCATTGTTAGCGAGGACGTCGATGCGGCCGAAGCGTTCGACGGCTTTTGCCGCGGCCTCCTTCGCTTGTCCCTCATTGGTGACGTCAAGGGCGACGGCGACAAGGTTCGGGTGGTCGCCGAACTTGTCGGTGACGCTCTTCGGATTGCGGGCTGTGGCGACGACCGCATCGCCGGCTGCAAGCGCTTCCTTCGTCATCAGCGCGCCGAAGCCGCGGGATGCACCAGTGATGAACCAGACTTTCATGACACGTTCCTTTCAAGCTCTAGGATTTTTGGGTGTCTGCATCTCTGTGCCGACGGGAGGAATTTGACCGAAAATGCGCTGCTGTATAAGATTTGTTATTATCGAAACTATGATGAGTGAAATTCAGCAATGCGCGCCACCGAGCTTTCCGAACTGGCAGCTTTTGCCGCCGTTGCCCGGCACCGGAGCTTCAGAAAGGCGGGCGAGGAGAGGGGCGTCACGGCCTCCGCCGTCAGCCATGCGGTTCTCAATCTCGAGGACAGGATCGGCGTCCGGCTTTTGAATCGCACGACGCGCAGCGTCTCGCTGACGGAGGCGGGCGAACTCCTGAAGTCGCATCTCGATCCGGCCTTCGGTGAGATCACTGCAGCGCTCGATGCGCTGAACCGGTTTCGTGACACGCCCTTCGGCAAGGTCAGGATCAACGTTCCGAATTCGATCGCGCCTTTCGTGATCGGCCGGGTGATCGGCCCGCTGCTCGAAAAGAATCCGAACCTGCAGCTCGAAATCAGCGCCACGGACCGCCTGGTCGATATTGTCGAAGAAGGTTTCGATGGCGGGATAAGGTTTGGTGAGCGGGTGACGGAAGGCATGATCGCCTTGCGCATCAAGCCGCGGCTGCGCCTGGTGGTCGTCGGTTCGCCCGCCTATTTCAAACGGCGGCCGAAGCCGGTGACACCGCACGACCTGAAGCGCCATCTCTGTATCCAGAACATGTTCCCCTCCGGCGCGCGTTACCCATGGGATTTCGAGAAGGACGGGCAGGCGATTACCTTCCACCCGGCCGGCCCGCTTTCGCTCGACGACCACGAACTGATGACCCAAGCAGCCCTTGGCGGCGTGGCGCTCGCCTATGTCTGGGAAGATCGCGTGGAGAAGATGATCGCGGCCGGCGAACTCATCCAGGTGCTCGACGACTGGTGCCAGCCGGAAGAGCCGCTCTACCTCTACTACCCCAGCCGGCGCCACATGCCGGCGGGGTTCAGGGCAGTGATCGAAGCGATGAAGGCGGAATAGCGCTAGGCGTTCTGGGCTCTGGGGGCACCTCTTGCCGCGGTGACCTCATCAAGGCAGCTGGCGAGAGGAGCGAGCGGCGGCATGCGCGCAGCCCTCAATGGTGCCGGCGCGTCGCCCCCGCCGATTTCGAGGGCTTTTCCTCGTAATCCGATGTTGGCCAGGTGCTGCAATTGCGGCACCAATGCCAAGTGTCTTTGCCCTTGCTTTTCCGATATGCCATGTCCGCCCTCCCGTAGATTGGCGCAAGGAGGTAAAGCGGCAGGGCGATTTCAGGTTGCCTCAGGTGAGCCCCGTGACCGGGCGGCCGACGGTGAGTGCCTTGCGGAGATTGGGGTCGAGCCGTTCGGCATAGACATGGTCCGGTGCCGCACCCAGCGCATCCAGCATCTTCGAGAAGAAGCAGCGGGCTGCCGCCGCCGCGGTGATGTCGAAGATCTCGGCATCGGTGAGCTGGTGCTTTTTCAACCCGTCGACATCGTGCTGCGTCACCGAGGTCGCGTCGCGCACCACTTTGGCGGCAAAGGCCATGACGGCGCGCTCGAGGGCATCGATCGGCGCCTTTTCCGTCTCGTTCGCCACGGCCGCCAGGCCGTCATTGGTGAAGCCCTCGCGCAACAGCACGGAACCGTGCGCCAGCATGCAATACGAGGACTTGAGCTCCTTTGCCGCCGCCAGCGTCACCAGCTCGTAGCGCCTGGGGCTCATATGACTGCGGATGCTCGAAAGCAGGGCACCCCAGTTCTCCATCACCTCGGGCCGGTGCCCGAAGGCGCGGTACATGTTTGGCAGATAGCCGTAGTTCGACTCGGCGGACGCGTACATGGACGCGGTCTTCTCGCTGGCGGACGCGTCGGGGGTGTGGATGAAGGGCATGGCTTGATCCTCCTCTAGATGCATGAAGGATAGGCGGAAAAACGCGGACGGCAATCTGCGGGACGGTCTTTGTGCGCGCCGGCGTGCTTGGAGTTCGGCGGAGCCTCGAAATGGCAGGGTCCGCCGCCGCCCGGCTCATGACGCCGGCCATTTCCAGTTTCTGACCTCGGGCATGTCCTCGCCATATTCCCGGACGTAGGCGTGGTGTTCGGCGAGTTTCACATGCAGCCGGTCGAGAACGTCCGGCACCTTCTCCTTCAATCCCGGCACGCGCTCGATGGCTTCGATGGCGAGATGGAAGCGGTCGAGCTCGTTCAGCACCGTCATGTCGAAAGGCGTCGTCGTCGTTCCTTCCTCGATGAAACCGCGCACGTGAATGTTTTCGTGGTTTGTGCGTTTGTAGGTCAGCCGGTGGATGAGATAGGGATAGCCGTGATAGGCGAAGATCACCGGCTTGTCCTTTGTGAAGATGCGGTCGAATTCACCGTGCTCCAGGCCGTGCGGATGCTGCTCCTTGGCCTGCAGCGCCAAAAGGTCGACGACGTTGACGACGCGCATTTTCAGATCGGGGATCATCTCGCGAAGGAGGCTGACGGCGGCAAGCGTTTCCATCGTCGGCACGTCGCCGGCGCAGGCCATGATCACGTCGGGCGCGATCGTGTTGTCCTCGTTGCTGGCCCATTCCCAGATGCCGATCCCGGCCTTGCAGTGCTCGATCGCCTCATCCATCGGCAGATATTGCGGCTCCGGCTGCTTGCCTGCGACGATGACATTGACGCGGTCGTAGGTCTTTAGGCAATGGTCGCCAACCCAGAGCAGTGTGTTGGCATCCGGCGGCAGGTAGATGCGCACAATATCGGCCTTCTTGTTGGCGACGAGATCGACGAAGCCCGGATCCTGATGGGAAAAGCCGTTGTGATCCTGCCGCCAGACATGCGAGGTGAGCAGGTAGTTGAGGGAGGATATCGGCTTTCGCCACGCCAGTTCGCGGGTGACCTTCAGCCATTTGGCGTGCTGGTTGAACATCGAGTCGACGATGTGGATGAAGGCTTCGTAGCACGAGAACAGGCCGTGCCGTCCGGTCAGAAGGTAGCCCTCCAGCCAGCCCTGGCAGAGATGTTCGCTCAGGACCTCCATGACGCGGCCGTCACGGGAAAGATGCACGTCATAGGGCTCGATGTTCTCCATCCAGACGCGGTCCGTCGCCTCGAAGACGCTGCCGAGGCGGTTCGATTCCGTTTCGTCGGGGCCGAAGATGCGGAAATTCGCGTTCTTGGCATTGAGCTTCAGCACATCGCGCAGGTACTGACCGAAAATTTCGGTCGATTGCACGGCGGTGCTGCCACGGTCCCCGATCTTGATCTCGTAATCGCGGATATCGGGGACGGAGAGCTCCTTGCGCAACAGGCCGCCATTGGCGTGCGGGTTGGCGCCCATCCGGCGATTGCCCTCGGGCGCCAGCGCCTGCAGGTCGTCCTTCAGGCGTCCGTCCGCATCGAACAAGTTTTCCGGCTCGTAGCTGCGCATCCAGTCTTCGAGGATCTTCCGGTGGCCGTCGTCGCCGCGGCAGTTGGAGACCGGCACCTGATGGGCGCGCCAGAAGCCCTCGACCTTCTTGCCGTCGACTTCCTTGGGCCCCGTCCAGCCTTTCGGGCTGCGAAACACGATCATCGGCCAGCGCGGCATGCCGGCGCCGCCTGAGCGCGCTTGCGCCTGGATGTCCCTGATCCGGTCGAACACTGCGTCGAAGGCGGCCGCCATCTTGCTGTGCATGTCGGCCGGCTCGTGTCCCTCGACGAAGAAGGGCTGGTAGCCATATCCCTGGAAGAGATCGCGCAGATCATCGTTGCTGGCGCGGGCAAGAATCGTGGGGTTGGCGATCTTGTAGCCGTTGAGATGCAGGATCGGCAGCACCGCGCCGTCGCGGGCAGGGTTCAGGAACGTGTTCGAATGCCAGCTGGCTGCAAGCGGGCCGGTTTCGGCCTCGCCGTCGCCGACGACACAGGCGACGGTCAGCTCCGGATTGTCGAAGGCGGCGCCATAGGCGTGGACGAGGGCATAGCCGAGCTCGCCGCCTTCATGGATCGAGCCGGGCGTTTCGGGTGCTGCATGGCTTGGAATACCGCCGGGAAAGGAAAACTGGCGGAAGAGCTTGCGCATGCCGTCCGCATCCTCGGAAATATCCGGATAGATCTCGCTATAGGTGCCTTCGAGATAGGTGTTGGCGACCATGCCCGGCCCGCCATGGCCGGGTCCGCACATATAGATGATGTCGAGGTCGCGGGCACGGATCATCCGGTTGAGGTGCACATAGATGAAGTTCAGTCCCGGCGTCGTGCCCCAGTGGCCGAGGAGACGCGGCTTGATATGCTCGGGCTTCAGCGGTTCGCGCAAAAGCGGGTTTTCCAAGAGGTAGATCTGGCCGACGGAGAGATAATTGGCGGCCCGCCAGTAGCGGTCGAGCAAAGCGAGGTCGGCGTCGGAAAGCGTGGAAGGGACGGTGTTCGAGGCGTGCTGTTCCATGGATTTCACCTGTTCGAAACGTGTTCAGGTTCAACTTTAGCGGCTTGCGCCGGGCCGGTTCTTGATCTGGATCACCCCGCACGGAGAATAGCGAGCGCCTCGTCGGCGATAACCTGCTCCTCGTCCGTGGGGATGACGAGCGCGGCAATCCTGCTGTCCGGCGTGCTGATGACCGTCATGTTGGCCTCGTTCCCGCCATCGTCGAGATGAAGGCCCATCCAGCGGAGATGGGCGGCGACGCGGCGCCTGATTTCCGGCTGGTTTTCGCCGATGCCGGCGGTGAAAACGATCGCGTCCAGGCCGCCGAGCGTCACCGACATGCGGCCGATCTCGCTGGCGATGCGGAAGCAGAAGAGATCGATGGCCTGGGCAGCTTCCGGCCGCTCGTCCTTCAGAAGATCCCGGGTATCCCCGCTGATGCCGGAGACGCCCAGCATGCCGCAGGCATGATAGAGGAAGTGTTCCAGCTCGCTGGGATCGCGCGTTCTTTTGCGCATGAGATAGAGGAGGGCGCCTGGATCAAGCGACCCCGGCCGCGTTGCCATCGGGATACCGTCAAGGGCGGAGAACCCCATGCTGCAATCGCGGCTGATGCCGCCTTGCAGGGCGCAGAGGCTGGCTCCGCTGCCGAGATGGGCGGCCACGACCTTTCCGCCGGCCACCTCCGGCGCCTGCCCCTTGAGCGCGCCGGCGATGAATTTGTAAGACAGGCCGTGGAAGCCGTAGCGCCGCAAGCCTTCGTCATGCAGCGATCGCGGGATCGCCAGGCGCCGGACGAGATCGTCCTGCGTCGCGTGAAAGGCGGTGTCGAACGATGCCGTCTGCAGAATGTCGGGTCGCAGATCCTGCAGCGCGCGGATCACCCGCAGCGCCTGCGGCTGGTGCAGTGGGGCAAGCGGAACCATCGCTTCGATGTCGCAGATCGTCTGCGCGTCAAGCGCTGCGGCCTCACGAAACCGAAGGCCGCCATGGACGACGCGATGGGAGGCGAGCTTCAGGGAGCCGGGTGGCAGTTGAGCCAGCAGGTGATCCAGCGTGCCCTCGATGACCTCGGCAAACCGCTCGCCATTGTCGCCCGAAAGCGGGCGCTCGAAGCTGTCGTCCCCCAGCGAATAGCGCAGGACGAGCGCACTGTCGTCGAAGTCGATCTTTCCCTTGCCGATCGGCCGGGCGGCGCCTGAGCCGGCATCGAAGATGCCGATCTTGAGCGTCGATGATCCGGCATTGAAGGTCAGGCAGACTGTGTCGGCATCCATGCTCGCCTCACCGCACTGAGGAACCGCCGCCGTTTTCGTTATCTAGGGCCCTTCACCCCTCGCGTAAACCACGGCGGTGGCCGGCGTGTGAGACAGCCCGGAACTGCCGTTGCGAGCCGGACAGCCGAGACAAGAAGAAGCCCGCCGGAGCGGGCCAAGGTTGGGAGGTCTTCCCAGGGGAACTGGAGTCACCGCCTGATGTTAGGCTACTGCGGGCAAAAATTGAAGTACGTTCGGCAAATTTCCCCGCATTTGGGCAGCCACGGCTTGCCTGCCTCTAGTGTCTCGTTGCTGTTGCGGCTGCTCTGAAGTATCGTCTGGTGCTCTTCGACGTCGAGGTTCGGCGATGAAGCGCGAGTGGATTTCCGGTTTGATTGCTGGCGTCGGCCTGTCGGCCGCCGCCGCGCTGTATGTCATCAGCCCGTCCAAAGTTTCGCCTGATCAGATCCAGGCCTCGGTCACCCAAGCGCCGGATCGGATCAGCCGCGCCTGGGTGCTCCCGGTAGCCGCCACTTTCAATTCGAACGTCACATGGCAATCGAACGGTTCGCGTTGCGGCCCGGCGAGCGTGGCAAATGTGTTCCGATCGATCGGCGAGGAGGAGACGACGGAAGCCGAGGTCCTCGACGGCACTGGAAAATGCTGGACGGGCGTCTGCATCATGGGGCTGACGCTTGATGAGCTCGCCGAAGTCGCAAAGGCACAGACCACAAGGGACGTTTCGGTCCTCCGCGATCTTACGAGCGAGGCGTTTCACGAGCATATGAGGCGAGCCAACGATCCCGGCCGCCGCTACATCATCAATTTCAGCCGTGAGATGATTTTTGGCGCCGGCGTCGGCCACCACTCGCCAATTGGCGGCTATCTGGAAACCGAAGACATGGTGTTCGTTCTCGATGTGAACGAAGACTTCAAGCCCTGGCTGATCGAGCGCGAGCGCCTTTTTTCTGCGATGGACACCATGGACGGCGACAAAAAACGAGGGCTGCTGCTGATCGACGAATAGCGTTGTCCGGAGGCGTCATCATCTCGTCATCTTTAAGAGCGACCGTTTGGCATGGACGAGCTTGAGAGGCTTCCATGGATCACCGCGTCAACCATTACATAGAGATCACCAGCCGTATCAGATCGGGCAGGAGGTTCTGCGAGTTCATTGCATCCGGCGGAACGGTATGGGACCAGCCGGCCGGATCTCCATGGCGCAATGTGACGATCGAGGTGATGGAGCGGGAGCGGCGGAACGTGGAGGAGCTGGAACGCATCAGGCTTAGGCTCTATCCCGATCTGGCCGCCGAAGACGTGTCGCCGCCGCTCTACAAGAGCCACTGAAAGCTATCGCATTTCGCCTTACACCAGTCGGTCCTGCTGAATGCGCCAGCTATGGTTCGGCTACGGAAAACAGGCTCGAAAATCTCGTTGGAGGGACTACTCCGCCAGCTTCCCCGAAAATGAAGTCGAGAGCTGACGCCTACCAGCTCCTTGGCGTCTTAAGGAGGCAAACACTATTGACCTCAATCCAACGTGAGTTCGAGTGTAACCCCCATCGTGAACCTGGAGGCGAAAGATGCTTATGCTTACTTACGAAGCGTTAACTGGCGGCACGGGCTTTGCTTGGAAGTATCATTCGTCAGCAATAGTTCCTTCAGCGGTATGATCTCATGCGAACCCGTCAAATAGCGCTCACGCCAGAGCATCTGGCTCAGGTTCATCGCATCTTGGAGGATCCTGGTCCGGACCCAACTTGGACCTATCATGCCGACCGAGACTATAAGGCCATCGTGCAGGGCCTGCTGGCCTCGCATCCTGGCGGGCCGGACGCGTGGCTCTTTGCCTACGGCTCCCTGATCTGGAAACCTGAGCTCGTCCATGTTGAGGCACGCCGCGCTACGGCCCGAGGGTGGCACCGCTCCTTCTGCTTCCGGATCGAGCGGTTCCGGGGCACCAAGCACAAGCCGGGACTGATGATGTCGCTCGACCGGGGCGGCCAATGTCGGGGCGTCGTCTTCAGACTACCACCGGACGATCTGGAAAGCCAGTTGGACAAGCTGGTGCGGCGTGAGATCACGGTGAAGCCGCCCAACAACATCCCCCGCTGGGTCACCGTCGAAACGGATAAGGGATCGCTGCGCGCCATCGCCTTCGTGATGAACCGGCAGTCGCGCTTCTACACGGGCAGACTGCCACCTGAGGAGGTTGCCGACGTGCTGGCGGAAGCTTGCGGCCACTGGGGTTCCGGCGCCGAGTATCTCCACAACACAGTAGCGCATCTCGAGGAGCAAGGCATCCGCGATCGCAACCTTTGGCGCTTGCAGGCTCTGGTTGCGGAGCGGATCAGATCCAATGCATAGTGTGGCGCCTTGGGCCGAATGAAATGAAGGCCACGCGGGGACATGCTGCCGTGAGCGCCAGAAGACTGCTACTGATCCTGCCGCTGATGGCGGCTTTCGTCTACTTGGCCCTTGTAGGCCTGGTGTATTTTTCTCAGCGTGCTCTCCTCTTTCCCGGTGCGAGCGCCACACCTACTCCAGAGCGTGCGCGCTGGGGCGAGAGCGTATATATCCAAACGCCCGACGGAGAGGCGCTTCATGGACTCTACAGCCAGGGCGAATTCGACAAGCCCTGCGTGCTGCTGTTTTTCGGAAACGGTGACCTCGTCGACAATTACGGCTTTCTCGCGCGGGCGCTGGCCGCGCGAGGCGTTGGAATGCTGGCCATTTCCTACCGCGGCTATCCGGAACCGACGGGCTCGCCGAGCGAGGAGGGGCTGCTGACCGACGGCATCGCCGCGTTTGACTGGCTTTCGGTACGCTCCAAAAGCAAGATCATTGCGCTAGGCCGGTCGCTTGGCACCGGCGTCGCAGTGAACACGGCCGGGCAGAGGCCGGCCTTCGGCGTCATCCTGGTGTCCCCATACCTTTCGGTTCTGTCAGTGGCGCAGACGCATTATCCGTTCTTTCCGGTTGCGCTTCTTATCAAGGACCCCTTCCGTTCAGACCTCAAGATCGCGAAGGTGAGACAACCGAAGCTGTTCATCCACGGTCGACGTGACGACAGCATTCCCTTATCGTCGGGCGAGGCGTTATACTGCATCGCTCCCGAACCCAAGCAAATGCTGATCTACGACGGCTCGGGTCACAACGACATTTTTAACGACAGCATGGTGGGCGACGTGATCCGCTTCATCGAGACGCTGAGAAGAGACGTCCCCTAGACTTGTGACCATTTGAAATTACGGCAATGACTATTTGAAAGCCAAGTAGTGACGGGAAACTCGATGTCCCATCACAAGCCCGCTGGCCGACAATCGGTCCCAAGAGCCCGGCACGACCCCGGGCTCTTTTACACGGGATCAATCCTTCCCCGCGTTGTCGACCCTACGGATCAGTTTCCGCTCATTTCGGCGATCTTGTCGAGACCGGCTTTGTAAATGCCGCTGATGACGTCCTTGGCCTCGCTATCCGATTTGCCCTTTGCGTCAAAGCTGCTTTTCCAGTCCACCCTGGTCCGATCTCCTTCTGCCGAGACGCTGATCGTGGCGCGATAGTTCTCGACGGGAAGCGGCGAATCGATGATGTCATAGGTGTAGCTGGTATCCGTGTGCTCGACGAGTTTCTCCTTGACTGCGCCGCCGTCGGAGGTCGTGAGCGTGCGATAGGTCGCACCACCTTCCTCGCTCTGCGCGCACTTCGATATGGCGGGATGCCAAGTTTGAATGGCGCAGAAGTCGCCGATCTTTTGCCAGACCGCATCCGGTTTGCCCGCCACAGTGGCGGAACTGGTGACCTCCAGCGCGGCGGCCGATTCGACCAGAAGGCCCATTGCTGCAATAGCGCACGCCAGGGTTCTTAGAGTTCTTTTTGTCATCTGCGTGTTCCTCCCTACGATAGCCCCCTCACCATTTTATTTTCTCATGAATGTCGGCTTCCCGATAGCGACGCATGCCCGAAGACCAGTCCGCCGTGCGAAATAGCAATGCCCCTATTGGCGCAAGAGAGCAATGACGAGCTACCTTGGCGAGTGACTGCTTACCCACCCTTCTCGGACCTTCCCTGCGCGATCTTTGGTTGGTATTTCAATCCGGTTGATTTCTGAGCGCTCCACGTTCTGCATCTCACAGCTGAGGCTCAGATGCTCAAGATACAGCCCGCAACGAAATTCTTGCCCGGCGGCCCCGCAGACGGGGTCAGAGGCGACTGCCAGTCGGACAAGCAGCTAAGATTGTTGCCCGTTTCCAAACGAAAGCGACCTGGCTGGTTGATCGGAGTTTGGGACGAAGCTGTCGTCAATCCGAACGACAGTTCATTCTTCTACCTAGACGACTGAATGAACGCACCGGTACCGATCGAAATGCTCCGTCGTGCAGACGGCAACATCGCTTCGCAGACCAGGACCGTCGCTGGTCTTATGAATGGACCATGAAAGTGTCCGTACCAAGCCGCTGGCTGACGCTGCGTGCGACGAAGCCGTCACCTAGCGAAGCAGCTAGCGTAATGACTCTGTTGAGAAGAATCCTTCAATTGCCCAAGGATCAATCCGCACAGCACCCCAAGCTGCCGGGCCACATACTAGGGGCGACCGACGCTGCCAACCACTCTGCCCAAGCCAGATCAAGCTCGTGATCCTCCGATGGTGCGATGCTTCTGCTAACAAGACCTATGACCTCGCCTGGAGAATTGAAGACCGGTCCCCCCGACATCCCCGACGACCAATTATCCGACCGACGGCGCGCGTCCCTGGCATGAAGCTAATGGATCGGTTGAGGCGGTCGATGTCGTCAGCGCTCCTCTGGCGGACGATGCTTCCGGAACATGAAGAGCAGCAGGAGGTCATAGACGATCTTCAATGCCGCTGCGGCGACGAGGGGCCAGCCGAAACTGGAAACGGACATCAGCCAGCCTGCAAGAAGGGGACTCGACGCTGCCGCCAGGCTCCGTGGAACGGCCGTGACGCTTGCCGCCGCCGCCCGTTCGCCGGGGGTGACGATCGCCATGACGTAGGAGGTGCGGGTCGGAACGTCCATCTGCGACAGGGCGCTTCGTATCAGAAGCAGGACGATCGTCGTCGCAAGGTCCGGAACAAGGGGGATCAGCAGAAGACAAACGCTTGAAGGGAGGTGCGTGAAGACCATCGTGTTCACGAGCCCAATTCGGTTGGAGAGGCGGACCGCGACCAGATAGGAGGCGGCCGAAAAAACTCCGGACCAGAAGAAGATCGCTCCTGTCGCCGCAAGAGATAATCCGAAGCGATGATAAAGCCATAGGGCCAGAAGCGACTGCACGATCAGGCCGCCGGCAAAGGCGTCAAGGCTGAAGAGGGTGGCGAGCGTCAGGACGAGCGTCCTCGACTTTTGAAGCGGCTGAGCCGGGGATGTGTTGACGTCGGCCTGATCACGCGGCACGCGCCGATACACCAGAAACGACGCAAGTCCCACGGCGGTGTAAAAGCGCCAAAAAGCGAGCCGATCAGGCTGTAGCGCGCAAACATTGCGGTGCGATCCCTGTCGGAGACACTATGGGCGAGCTTGGCATGCTCCAGAGGCAGGAAGACGCTCACGTCGCCGGAAGACGGATTCAGCGTTCCGACGAAGGCCACGATCACCAGGGGCCAGAAGTCCTTCACAAAGAAAAATGCGAGACCCGTCAGCATCATCAGCATCGCGGCTGACAGTAGCATCCGGCGCTGGGAGAAATGATGCGAGAGCATGCCCACGGACAGGGTGAGGATGGCCGACCCGGCGAGCGTCGCCGTGGTCAGCACACCTACCTCGAACAGATCGAAGCCGATGGACGCGAGGTAGATCGGTAACGAAAGGCTGACGAGGCCGTCCGCAAACGCGCGCATTCCGCGCGATGCAAGAAGACGACCGGCGGTCGGGTCCGCACTCGCCGGTAGCCAGACAAGAAAGTACGCGTGTTTCGGCAAAAACGCTGTCACGATCTGATCCCTCCAAGCGCCGTAGCGTCGACGCCGCTTCACCCGACGGCCGACGTGTCCAGGAGCCAAGCTTGAAGCGTATGCGTTCGTGTCCACGACTCAGCCCCATGTCTGCCGAATGAACGCGACGCTATCGCATTAGACTTTTCCAGAATTCGGTAGCAAATGCCACGAGCTATTTTGAGGTTGGCCGCTTCGAGCCACATCCAGTACTTGATATTGATGCCACGAAGGTCCCGTCACGACCCCAAGCAGACTCTGAAGGAACCTTTAGCCGAACCTCCTCTAGTCTCGCCTGAACCCGAGGCGTAGGATGCACCAGACCTTTAGGCGGGGGACGTATGGGCGAAGTTCTCGACGTAGTCGTGTTTGGCGCTGGCTCGACTGGGCTCGGCATCAGCTACTTCCTGAAGCGCGAAGCCCGCGAACATAAGGTGCTTGATGGAGGTCGAATCGGTGAGACGTGGCGAACGCAGCGATGGGACTCGTTTCGACTGAACTCGCCGACTATCCGCTCCGTATTGCCCGGCGATTCCTATCGGGGACCGGACCCTTGGGGCGCGATAACCCACCACGAGTTCGTCTCTTACCTCGAAGACTATGCGGAGCGACACTGCTTGCCGGTAAGCACTCAAACCTCGGTGAAGGAGCTGACGCGAGAAAATGGGTTGTTTCAGGTAACCACGGCCCGAGGCGTCCTTCTGGCGCGCAACGTGGTAATCGCCACTGGCGACCAGAATCGACAGGTCCGGCCGCCGGAGTCGGCGGATTTGCCGGTCGAACTTCGCCAAGTGGACTCTTCGGCCTATCGCAACGCGGCCCAGCTTGAGCATGGCGCGGTGCTGGTCGTCGGCAGCGGTCAGTCGGGCGGCCAGATTGCTGAGGACCTGGCGCTGGCTGGACGCGTCGTGTTTCTGGCGACCAGCCGCAACGGCCGTTGGGTGCGGCGCTATCGCGGAGGCAACATACTTAATTGGCTGACGCTGTCCGGCTTTCTCGACGTCCCGCGCAAGGAACTCGTCCTACCTTCCGGCAAGGTGCCGGCCCGCGCGCTTGTCGGTGCGACGCACACGATCAGCCTGCAATCGCTGAGCGCACAAGGCGTCGTGTTGCTCGGCCGCTTCCGAGGCATGGAAAACGACAGTCTCGTTTTCGGCGATGAGCTCCACGCCAATATGCGATTTGCCGACGAAGTCTCCGCGAACACCAAGCGCCTCGTTGACGAGTACATTGAGCGCGCCGGCCTTGATGCGCCGCCAGCCGAGGGAGATCCAGCCGAGACGGTCGAACCGCGCATACCCGATCCTCTGATCCGTACCATGGACTGGAGGGCGTGCGGCATCAGGTCTGTGGTGTGGTGCACCGGCTTCACCGGCGACTTCACTTGGGTCCACCTCCCTGGCGCGCTCAATGCAGTCGGCCAGCCTGTCCACGCCGACGGCGTCGGTGCTGTTCCGGGCCTCTATTTCGCCGGCCTCGATTTCGGATCGACGCGGAAATCAGGCACTATACCGGCTCTCGCAGAGGAGGCGGCTCGTCTCGTGGAGCGACTCGTCAAAGGCGGAGCCACCCACCGCCTGAAGGATTGAAAGAGGTTCTCAGCGGTGGTCTGGCATGACAGAGCAGTGTTGCTGTGCTCAACCGCCTATGACGCCGCGTGATTGCAATCCAAGCCGAAGCCGGATTGGGGGTCTTCTCCGGCGCGCTGCAGCAAGCGAGGTCCGTGGGTCGCGACACACTGCTGAGATTGATGCAAGGACTGAACAGGCTGGTTTGCGCTGTCGAACCGTTCGCGGATTTCCGGTTGAAGAGGATCGATGACCAGCAAGCATGTCCCATCGACACGCCGGCGAACAGGCCGAGCGTTGACGCTAGTAGCCTCTTCATTTCTGTTCCTTCTTGGCGGCGCGCCGTTGAACGAGGCTGGATCGCCGCACATTCCAGCTTCGCCTTATCGTCAAATGCGCGGACGGCGCGGACGAAACTCCCCCGACTCAGCTCCAGCGCTCCGGCGGGTAAAAATGCGGGGCAGAAAAGTCATTGGAGCCGACGGACGGTCCGAGAAAACTCTCGTGGGCCGGAGAGCGACAGCCGTCACCACAATTCCGATTCCGAGACCAGCGGACGTGCTCTAGCTTCAGCTTGCCCCCTGGAAAAGACAAGGGGGATCATCCCGTTCCACCGTAGCCGCAGGAGATTGCGTCACCTTGCAAGTCGCTGCGGTTCCTACAGTTTCTAGTAGTAGACGGCGAATCGTCTTTGGCCTATCGATGAACCCATGCGATCGTCCTTGGAACATCTGCCGGAAGAAAAGCAGCGCGAGCTGGCCCGCGTCGTTGCGATCATCCATGAGGAGTTCGCCGATGCGCTGTCAGGCACGTCGGCCGCCTTCAAGAAGCGCGGCCGGATCTTAAAGATCATCCTGTTTGGTTCGTATTGCCGCGGCACCTGGGTCGACGAGCCGCACACGATGAAGGGCTACCGCTCCGACTACGACATCCTGGTGCTGGTCAATTCCAAGCAGCTGGCCGAACCGCAATACTGGGACAAGGCGACCGACCGGCTGATGTGGGACAAAGACGTGAAAACGCCGGTCGGGCTGATCGTCCATGGTGCCCGGGAGGTGAACAACTTTTTGGCCGACGGCCAGTATTTCTTCGTCGACATCCTGCGCGAGGGCATCGTGCTCTACGAGCTCGACGACCGGCCGCTCGCTGAACCGAGAAAGCTCTCCGCAGTCGATGCGTATAGGGTGGCGAAGGAGCACTTCGAAAGGCGCTACCCCGAGGCTCAGTTAACCCTTCGGACCGCGCAATGGCAGGTCAGCCAAATTGGTGAAGCGACTGAATGGGCACGTCTGGCAGCGTTTAGCCTGCACCAAGCAAATGAGCATGCATTTGCGACGGCGCTCCTGACGCTGACGAATTACAGCCCGCCATCGCACAATTTGAAGTTCCTGAGGGGACTGGCTGAAGATCAGGACCGCCGCTTGATCGACGCTTGGCCCCGTGACCAGCACCGCTATACCGCCTGGTACAACATCCTCAACGAAGCCTATGTGAAAGCGCGCTACTCGAAACACTTCGAGATCACAGAGGAGGCACTCGGCTGGCTGCTTGAGCGGACCGAACACCTTCACGAGATTGTCGAGGAGATTTGTAAGGAGCGTCTTTCAGAACTGGAGCAGGCAAGCGCTGCCAACTGGCGACCAAACCTGCAATAAGAAGGTCGGCATCCCATTCGAAACTGACCCCCGTTGGATGAAGGCTCTCACGGCTTGGCGACAGTCTGGAAATCGTGACGTCGGATGAAATCAGCGCGGAATACATCATTCGCTATTTGTCGGGGTCGAGGCCAGAAAACGGTCGCCGTTATCGACTATCTGCAGATACTCGACCAACAGCGAAGCAAGCCCGCACTTTCGGACCAGGTCCTCGCTCTTGGAGATTTCGCCAGAAAAACTGGTGTTGTCCGCGGGTTCATCTCACAGATTGATTGGTCGTTTGATCCAGAGAGCAAACGCGTGCCGGATATCTGGGACATTCGTCTATGGTAGCCGAAGCTTATGGCGGAAAAATAATGGGACGGCGTATCAATCCGAAATACCGCTCGGTCGTCTACCATATACCATCGACCTGATATCAGACGGCGTGACACCCTCAACTCACTGGCTGCAAATAACAGATAAGCGGAGACTGAGTGTGGGCCGAAAGGAAGCAAATCAATTGATGGACGAAGGTAAGCCCGAACTGACTGCCCTTTTTAAGGCGGTGGCCGAAAGCCCAAAGCGCGACAACAGCGCCTATCACAAGGCACTTGCCGAGGCTCGCCAGGCTTTCGAAGCCGCCGAGCTGGCATTAGGCGGAGCGTTTCGCGTGCAGACGAAGACCAAGATGAAGCGCAACGGTGATTACGTCGTGAAATGGACTTTCAAGCGGCATACTGGCGAAAAGCCGAAATCGCGATGATCCCCGTGGTGGATGATGGCAATCGTCTTCCGCGATGCTTCCGACATTCATCCGGCTTCGATGTCGCGGAGGTTATCTGCGTGGCGGTCGGCACGGCTGCCACGGGATTGTAAACTGACGAACGCAGGCCTTCGGCGTCACTCCTCGAACATCTTGAACTGTCGGCTCCGCTCATTTCGTAACCGCGCATTTACCAGCTTCCTATCTGAGCGCAGCGTCATCTTGGAAGCGACGGTTGTTTTTCGTACAACGATTCCACTAACAGGGGTTGTGTTCGTGATCTTCGTTGCTGTTGGACTTCTTATTGCTCATGTTGTTTTGATCGCCACTGGGTTTGGTCTTCGCAATAGCGAGGAACAGTGGGTGCTCGGCCTGATGTTCGGCTGGTACTGTTTCGCCATGCTTGGCTCCATTGCCGCGATCTGGCTTCACTATAAAAAATCGACCCGGCGCGTCGAGCCGTCTTGCTAGGTACAGCGCCATTCAGCTTCGAAGCCAGGCGGTGCGGCGCTCGTGCTCTTTGAGACGGAGCATCTCAAAGCCAATATTCGCGCAGCACTGGCCGAAGCGACGCTCAGTCCGTGGCAGCGGAGCTTTCTCTCGGACGTGCTTCACAGGCTGGAGAGATACGGTGGCAGGACGCGCCTGACCGACAAGCAAATGCTGAAACTCAATCAAATTCTCGGGCGCGACGGAACGCAGCGCCACGAAGCGATAGTGGCATTCCGTTCGGCCCCATACCCGCGTCGCTCACAACATCGCAAATCTTCCTTCCTGCCGCGACAGGTCAGGTGGTGGAATAGAAAGTTTGCCCGAGATGCAGTGATTGTGGCACTCATCGCAATGGTCGGCCTTCTTTACTCACGGTTCGAGACCGGCCCGAAGCAATTTTTTCTTGGTACAGCTGGCAATTCGCCGAATGTGGCGGAGCAGGTCTGGTCATCGTTCACAGTGACGGACGGCGATACCGTCCACGTCGCGGGAGAGCGGGCAGGGACGCGCCTAGTTGGCTTCAACACACCTGAGAACCTTCAGCCCTCAATGCAGGTATGAACGGGAACTGGGCAACCGCGCAAAAGGATCGTGTCCCGGCACGTGGTGTAGGTTTTGAGGAGTAAGGTGGCCATCAGTGTTTTCCGGTAGGGTCGGGTTGTTCAAGACCAACCTGACGGAAAGACCACCGATGACCAATGACATGATGAACGTGCGCTCGCTTGTTGAGAAGAGCGCCGATGCCGATTTATTGCGCGAGATGATTGGCTTTGCAGCCGAGCGGCTGATGGAGCTGGAGGTTGGCGGAGCCACCGGCGCTGACTTCGGCGAGAAGAACCCGATGCGGCTCGCTCAACGCAATGGCTACCGTGATCGGGATTGGGAGACGCGAGCCGGAACGGTCGAGCTTCGCATTCCCAAGCTGCGCAAGGGCAGCTACTTTCCGAGCTTCCTCGAACCACGTCGGATGGCGGAGAAGGCTCTGACGGCTGTTATCCAGGAGGCTTATATCCAAGGCATCTCGACGCGCTCAGTCGATGATCTGGTCAAGGCGATGGGTATGAGCGGCATCTCCAAGAGCCAGGTGAGCCGCCTGTGCGAAGAGATCGACGTCAAGGTGAAGGCGTTCCTCGATCGTCCCATCGAAGGCGATTGGCCATACCTGTGGATCGACGCGACTTACCTCAAAGTCCGGCGTGGTGGTCGCATCGTCTCCGTCGCCGTCATCATCGCCGTCGGTGTCAACAGCGACGGGCGGCGTGAGGTTCTGGGTATGGAAGTCGGCACGTCCGAAGCTGAGCCGATCTGGACGGAATTCCTGCGCAGGCTGACACGCCGGGGTCTGCGTGGCGTCAAGCTCGTCGTCTCCGATGCGCATGAAGGGCTCAAGGCCGCGGTCACCAAGGTTCTCAGCGCCACCTGGCAGAGGTGCCGGGTTCACTTCATGAGAAACGTCCTGGCACATGCCGGAAAGAGCGGCAGGCGGGTCGTATCCGCTTTCATCGCAACGGCCTTTGCCCAGGAGACCCCGGAGGCAGCAAGCGCTCAATGGCGCAGCGTCGCCGATCAGATCAGGCCGAAAGTGCCGAAGCTCGCCACCATCATGGGCGATGCCGAAGAGGACGTGCTCGCCTACATGACCTTCCCGAAAGAGCACCGGGCAAAGCTGCATTCGACGAATCCAATCGAGCGTCTCAATGGCGAGATCAAGCGACGCACCGAGGTCGTCGGCATCTTTCCGAACGACGAAGCCATCGTCCGTCTCGTCGGCGCACTGCTGCTCGAACAGAATGATGAATGGGCCGTCCAACGCGCCAGATACCTGACACTTGAGACCATGGCGCAAATGAGCGATGATCCCCAAATCAGTCTGCCCGCTGTGGCACGCTGATATCCCTCCGGCCCTATGTCGGAAAGCACGGCCATCAGCCGCGAGCTACACCACTTCCATGGACACGATCGACGTGCGGTACAGCAATTGCAGTTGGAGTTGGCTGATAGGGTTCTTCGTCTGGGGCGCAACGTGGTCTTGGAATTTGGATTCTTCCGTCGAGTAGAGCGAGACGATGCACGAACGCTGGCGTTAAAGGCAGGCGCTGAGGCCCAACTAATCTTCCTAGACCCGCCTTTTGAGGAACTGGTTAACCGTGTCGAGGCGCGTAACCAGGACTTGCCGCCCGACACATTTTCTGTAACGCGGGAGCACCTCGAATTGTGCGCCAATTTGCTTGAGAGGCCGCTACCGGAGGAGGAGGCTTCCATATATCGGTAACGCCTTAGCGCACCAGGCGGTCGTTAAGATCACCGGAAATGCGAATTTACCTGACGCCATCCGGAAATGCAGCGCGATGCGGCCCAAAGCGGACGTCACTTTAAATTCGCATGTCGGAGAGCATGAAGGTTTGCCCCTCGGCTGCGAAGACACCGCGAACCATGTATCCATTATCGACAGCGATTTTTTCCTCAGGTGTCCAAGAGAGACGGTCGGGCGTCAGATGTACGTCGATTCGTTCCCCGACGTAGCCCAGCGCGGAAACGATTTCCTCCAGCGACGGCATCGATGGGGCGACGACGTCGAGCAGGGTCATCGACTGTCGATTAGGCCCTTTGACCGCAACGACCGCATCAACGTCGAGAAGGTGGAACAATTCAATCTCGGGCGTCTCCACCGTCTTTAACAGGAACAAGGCGGGGTGGTCGCAAGCCGAGGCCACCAGTGAAGTCGGAGTTCGACGGGAAAATATATTCAATAGAAGCGCGACATCCCCGTCGTCATCCAAGGACAACCGACGGCAGCTTGGTCGCGTCGGTCGTTGCGCCAATCGAGCACGAAATGTTGTTTCTTCGACCTGACGAAAGCCAAATTGCGTGTAGAGGCCTGGCGTACCGGTTGCGAGAATAATGAGGTTTACCCTGGCGTCGGCAAAACTGAGTGCTCGTCCCATCAAGTCGCGAAATAGACCTTTCCCACGCCACTCTGGTCGAACCGCGACGGATTGCACGCCAAAGGCTGTTACCTGCTCGCCCAACAGCCACAATCGCCGCTCATAAAGGCTAACATTGGCAACCAACTCATCCTCAAGCCACCAACCGAATGCGACGACGCTCGGGTCATGGCCCATTCGATCTAGCGGTGAAACATCCACTTCGAATATGTCGCCTATGAAGCGTGTCAGTTCTGACAATCCCTCCCTGGATTGTGCATAATTCGAACGGAAGTCGAGTGGCTTCATCAATTACCTTGAGCGTTGGGACGGTAGCGGCAGTTACTAGAATACAGCCCTCCTGAGAGTGAGACAACGTCCGCTCTGGGCGCATCTGAGGAGTTCAGCTTGACCGCTCCGTTGAACGTGCTGAGGGCGATCTGGGCGCAGGCGATGGTTGCACTCTTAGTGCACATCAGCCTAAGGAGGTTCGCCTTTGGGAGGAATGTAGATGCATCAAATTTCGGATTATCGTGACCATCAAGATTTCGGTCCGATCATTGCTGACCGAATATGGAATGCGTGTGCTAGACGCGTGCTCGCCCAGTCGGGATGACGGCTACGGCGTCCAGCAGGAGACCGGGTCATGAAAATCTGGATCGTTTCCGATTTACATCTGGAGTTCGGTAGGCCTTTCAGGCAGACCCCGCCCGACGGCACCGATGTCTTGGTTTGCGCCGGCGATCTGCTGACACGGGGCATCGTTCCGAGCATCTCGTGGCTGGCGACCAATATCGCCGAGGCTATCCCAGTCGTGTTCACTGCAGGCAACCACGACTACTATGGAGCGTCAATGCAGGAGAGCATCCGGGATGCCCGTGCGCTCGCCGATCGGCATCCCAATATCCACTTCCTCGAGAACGAAGCCGTGAATATCGGGGACGCCAGGTTTGTCGGCGGCACACTTTGGTCCGACTTCCGGGTCCTCGGAGGCGATCCTGAAGTCGCAATGGCGGCCGCCCAGGCGGGGATGAACGACTACAGGCGCATTAAATTTGAGAAGCTTCCCTATCGGAAATTCAGGCCTATCCATGCCTACCGAAAGCATCAGGAGACACGGAATTTTCTCGCGTCCGAACTTCGAGACGGCCAGGGACGAAAGATGGTGGTCGTAAGCCATCACGCTCCGTCCCTCCGCTCCATCGATCCAGAGTTCCAGAACGATCCACTGTCCGCCTGCTACGCCTCCGATCTGGAAAGCCTCATTGTCGAAACGCGGCCGGCCCTGTGGGTGCACGGTCATGTTCATCGTCACAACGATTACATGATCGGGGAGAGCAGGGTGATCTCAAACCCGCGCGGATATCCGGGCGAGGCGACGAACTTCGATCCGGCGTTCACCGTCGAAATGTAGGAGCGCGACTTATCCTTCATCGAATACTTGGCGGCTCTTCGACAGGCATCCAAAGATCGTCCTCAAACGTACGGGCCAGATGCCATCTACGATGCCTGACTTTCCAATTGCTTGTGCGGCGCGAAGGTTCGGGTGGCTGAACTCATCGACCTGTCGCATGGCCAAATAGGTGTAGTACCTTTGGACGAGTTACAAGGAAGTCGAGGTTTCGCTATGCTCTTCTTTCCTGCTTGCAAAGCGCAAGAATGTGGAGTGTGACAAGGTGAAACGCGGCTTAGGAAAAAGGTTTGTGAGGCTGATCGTTGCGGTTGCGGCGCTCACCGTTTTCCTTCTGCCGCTATCCGGACGATACCAGCTGGTCCATGAACTAAGCTCTATCAGTTCGGCCTCAATCCCCTGGGCAAGCCAGGCAGAGCATTCAGTCGACTGTAGTCGACTGACTTCACGAGCGGCGGCCGACGCCGCAGCTGAGATACATTGCTCCGACCACACTCACGAAAAATTCTATCCAGCGCTTCAATCACATCGATGCTCCGGAGCTTTCGCAGGTGCGCGTTTCCTTCGAGAGCCATCCCAACAAGCAAAGCAGCTCGGCTATGGAATCGAACGGCCGCCCCGTTTCGTATTTGCCGTTTGAGGCGCAGGTAAGCCGCCTCATCATCCACGAATATCCTAGAACGACAGGAAAGTGGCTCGGCGAAAGCGAACGCTGCCAAAGCTGGCAGATTGTCGACCTTTTGGCAGTGCGAACTGTGAAGGCTGTCGACGAACAGCGACTCTCCTCGAAAACGGAGACCGACAATGAGCGATGCTAGGCTCAGTGTATCAGGTGCAATTATCTACTCGGTTCAATATCTCAGAGCGTTCGCCGCAACGGCAGTCGCTGTCTATCATATCGGTTTCATCTTCGGCTGGGAGTGGCGGCCACTCGCGGCTGGCGTCGATTTGTTTTTCGTCGTCAGCGGCTTCATTATGTGGTCGGTTACCGCCGGGAAATCTGTGAGGCCCGCCGAGTTTCTTGCGCATCGAATTATCAAGATCGTCCCGCTCTACTGGCTCTTCACCATAATATTTGTCGTTGGCGCGACACTGTCTCCAGGGCAATTTGATGGCGCATCCTCGACTGTTTCTGAGGTTACGAAATCGCTGTTGTTCATTCCGTATTCTGCCCGGAACGGAGCTGTCGAGCCAGCACTTGCCGTAGGCTGGACGCTCAACTTCGAAATGTTCTTCTATCTCATGTTCGCGTTAGGATTGCTGTTAAAGGAGAGGCATCGCTTAGCCTATCTCACGGTGACCTTGGGAAGTCTGATGTTGGCGCGTTTTTTCTCCAGCGAAGTCGCCGCCTTTAAAGTGATCGCGTCACCTTTGCTGTCGGAGTTTCTCGCGGGCGTTTTCATCGCCGTCTGGTACCTCTCCGGTAAGGCGCTTCCAAAAGCCATGGACACGCTTTTTATCGCGCTAGGCGTGGCAGGTATCGCTCTTTCGTTCTGGGTGGAGCCGCCCGAGGGCGGATTTCGGAGAGCCTTAATGTGGGGATTGCCTGCGGCGCTCTTATTGATTGGTGCACTCTCGTACGAGCGCAACGGAACCCAGCGGAAATTCGAACTTCTTCGTCACATCGGCGATGCCTCCTACGCGATCTACCTCTCGCATCTGATCACCATCGCGTTCTGCGAGTACATCTTTGATAAAACTGGGTTGGAGCCTGGGAACGAACCGCTCAGCCAGCAGCTAAGCCTCTTTGCGGCCGTCTTTGTCGCGTGTATGGCCGTGGGAATGGCATGTTACCACGCACTCGACAAACCATCCCATCAATGGATGAAGCAGTGGCTGCGGCGTTATTGGACACAACCGACTGCCAATGCGATTCCTCTTCGATCATGAAGCTCTGGGAATTGATAGCAGCCCGGCCGTTGAAGTGATATGATCTGTCATTCGCATGAACCACGGGAGGGGTGAATGCGTTGGTACCTGACCGTATTTGTCGCCGGGCTGTCATTGGTTTCTAATGCGAAGGCAATGGAACCATTGATTTTTCATACGGCGCATTTCGATGACGACACCGTTGTCAGCCTTGGCCTTATAAGCAACCACACCGCAGAGCGAGCTGGATACGATTTCGATGTCCTCATTTCGCTTTCACAAGGCAATGCGGCGGGTGCCGGTTACAGCGACCCGGGAAAACATCGAGCATTCGTTAAATGTGGCGATCCAGCCAAGGTGTCCGTCCGAGGCATCGACTATCCGGTGCACACATCGGGCGCGGGAGGCGATGACTGGAAGGACGATCTTTGGAAGGCGGTCTGCACGCCCCCTGTCTCGTAGCGCAGGTTATCCTCAGCGAGCGCAAGGCCCGCTTCGCGGCGCAAATACCACACATCTATCGGGAGCCGACGTCCGGGCAGAACAACCGAACTCTGCGATATCCAGAGGGCGGTAGGAACTGGTTTACGCAGCTGGGCCATCAGAGCTGACGATACGACGAGCGGCGCATCGAATGATTTGGCCAGAGACTCCAGGCGCTGGGCGACGTTAACCGCATCACCGATCACGGTGAACTCGCTATGGCATCCGCTGTCCAGGACGCCGCCGACGACCGTGCCGTAGTGCAAGCCAATACCTGCGTTGAGGGCAGGGTAGCCATTTCGCACGCTGTGGTTCTTCCAATCGCTGAGCGCATCGACGAGGTCGAGAGCGCATGCCAAGGCGCGATCTGCATCGTCGTCTGTGGGGGTGGGTTGGCCGAAGACCGCCATGACCCCGTCGCCGATAAACTTATCAACGGTCCCGCCATGCTCAAAAATGGTGCCGGAAACAAGCTGCCGGTATTCCCCCAGCACCCATGCCAGTTCGCGTGCTGGCGCAGTTTCGGCAAAGCTCGTGAAATCTCGCAGATCAACGAACATGATCGCCGCGTTGCGACGTTCGAGATCGAGCGCCGAGCTGCCTTCCTCAAGGTCCGCGACAACGAGCGGCGAGAAGAATCGCGAAAGGTTGAGGCGTCGCTCATCCGCTCGCAGCGCCTCCTTGCGCGTCCGGTCGTGGTCCTTCGCGAGAAGATAGATTGCAAAGGCGGTAAAGCCAAAGCTGACCGTGAGACCCAGGTCCTGATTGAAAAACGATGCGATCACCGACACCGTATCAGCCGTATGATGTCTCGCAGCGGTGATAGCCAGCATGGTCATCCAGGAAACGAGGACGAGGCTGGAGAAGATAAGGACCAGCCGCCGATCCAGCTTGAGGCCTACATGGTTGAGCAGGATAAATGCCACCACCAAGCTGGTTGTCGTCAAATTGTGGTTCTCGGTAACCGGTCCGCCAAGGATGTGGCCATATAGAATTAAGACGACCAGCAAGGCGTCGAGCACGACAAAGAGCGTTTTCAGCCAAGAGCGATTAGGAAGGAATCGCGCTGTCGCGACGGAAGCGATGCTGATGACGAGATAGCTGACGACGACGATTAAATGCGTCCTTTCGGCACCTTCGTTGCCGCCTAGCAAGAGGTTGGCGAGAAGGATGGCGAAGGCGACAAAGCGCAGAAGGATCGAACGAATTTCTCGCGCGGAGTCCCAATGAGCGCCGATTGCAGATTTCATGGCCGTCGTTACCGGGGCTATTCGATTGCGCCTGCCGGTTTTATGGCGGAAGCGCTCGCTGTTACCTTTGATGCAGAAGAGGGTACGCGGCCGCCAGCGACGGCCGCGTATAAAGTCGCCTCAGCGACGGTGGGCCGGTTTACTTCACCTCAGTAACGGTGATTTTGCCGTTCACGCGCTCGGCAACGAACTCGATGTTTGAGCCTTCCTTCAGCTTTTCCAGCAGAGCAGGGTCCTCAACGCGGAAAACCATAGTCATCGCGGGCATGTCGAGGCCCTTGAGGTCTTCATGCTTGATGGTGACCTTCTTTGCCTTGGTGTCGACCTTGTTGACGACGCCCTTGGTGAATTCCTGGGCGAAAGCGCCAGACGCTGTGCTGAGCGAGAGCAAGGCAGCAACGGCGAGTTTCATTGCGGTTTTCATCTCTGTGTCTCCTTGTTTTCGATTACTTTCCAGCGACGGTGACGTCGCCGTGCATGCCAGCCTCGTAGTGACCGGGGATCAGGCAGGCGAACTTGAACTGGCCGTCGGTGGTGAACTTCCAGACGATCTCACCGGATTGACCGGCCGGAAGCCGGATCGAATTCGGATCGTCATGTTCCATCTCCGGGAACTTCTCCATGACCGCCTTATGCTCAAGAATCTTGTCTTCCTGATCGAGTACGAACTCGTGGTCGACGGTTCCGGCATTCTTGATCGCGATCTTGACCGTTTGCCCCTTGCGGAAATTGAAGACGGCGGGAGTGAATATCATCTTCCCGTCGTCGGTTTCCTTCATCGTGACGCGGATCGTCTGTGTCGCCTTGGCCTTGTCGCCGGGCTCTCCGACAGCCATTTTTTCACCGTGACCGCCGGCATGATTGCCGGCAGCCAAGGCTGGGGTTGCGAGGGCGACCAGCGCCAGTGCCAATACATAGTTCTTCATGGGTAAATCCTTTTTGATGTGGAAGATTGATTGAGCCTCAGCCGTTTGTCGGCTTGGGCGTGATTTGCGTTTTCGCGTCCTTGGCCTTGGTCGCGTCCGGCAGTTCGCCGGTCCATTCCCAAGCCTGGGTCCCGGGCGGGTTTTCGTACCAGCCCGGATCGGAGTAATCGTCCGCCGAGATGCCCTCGCGGACCTTCACGACCGAGAACATGCCGCCCATCTCGATGGGGCCGTGCGGCCCCCAGCCGGTCATCATCGGAATGGTATTCTCGGGAATGGGCATTTCCATTTCGCCCATGTCGGCCATGCCCTTGGTGCCCATGGGCATGTATTCCGGCTGCAGCTTCTTGATCTTCTCGGCGACCTTCGACTTGTCCGCCCCGATGAAAGTCGGGATGTCATGTCCCATCGCGTTCATCGTGTGGTGCGACTTGTGGCAATGGATCGCCCAGTCGCCGACATACTTGGCGTCGAACTCGTAAGCCCGCATCGCACCAACAGGGATGTCGATGCTGACCTCTGGCCATCGCGCTTCGGGCCGCACCCAGCCGCCGTCGGTGCACGTCACCTCGAAGTCGTAGCCATGCATGTGGATTGGATGGTTCGTCATCGTCAGGTTGCCGACGCGGACCCGCACCCTGTCGTTCTTGGAAACGACGAGCGGGCTGATATCCGGAAACACGCGGCTGTTCCAGCACCACATGTTGAAATCAGTCATCTCCATGATCCGGGGTACATACGAGCCAGGATCGATGTCGTAGGCATTGAGAAGGAACACGAAATCACGGTCGACGGGCATGAACTTCGGGTCCTTGGGATGGATCACGAAGAAACCCATCATGCCCATGGCCATCTGCACCATCTCATCTGAATGCGGGTGGTACATGAAGGTGCCTGACTTCACGAGATCGAACTCGTAGACGAAGGTCTTGCCGACAGGGATATGCGGCTGCGTCAATCCGCCGACGCCATCCATGCCGGACGGCAAGATCATGCCGTGCCAGTGGATCGTCGTGTGCTCCGGCAGTTTGTTCGTCACGAAGATTCGGACGCGATCTCCCTCGACTGCCTCGATGGTCGGACCCGGAGATTGGCCGTTGTAGCCCCAGAGATAGGCCGTCATGCCGTCGGCCATCTCGCGTTCGACGGGCTCGGCGACCAGGTGGAACTCCTTGACGCCGTTGTTCATCCGGTGGGGCAGGGTCCAGCCATTCAGCGTAACCACTGGCTGGTAATCTGGTCCCGATGTTGGTTGGAGCGGTGGCTGCATGTCCGCCGATTCCATCGTTGGTGCGTCCGGCAAGCCCATCGCCGACGTCTTCGTCCAGGCGGCCGTCGAAAGGAGGGCTGCGCTGGCTCCGATAATCTGTCTTCTATTGAACATGGTTGTGATCCTTAGTGTCCACCGCCGCCGCTTTCAGATGCTGACGCAGTCTCAACGGGTCCGGGTGCCTCGCCGGAGCCGCCGCCATAGATCGCGGGCATGAGGTTAGCGTCCGCCAGCCAGAAGTCGCGCTTGGCGTTTACGGAAAGCAGGATGGAGTTGATCTTTTCGCGCGTGTCAGTGAGCAGCTCGAAGGTATTTGTGATCATCGCGTTGTAGGTCAGGAGCGACTCTTCTTCGATCTTGGTTCTGAGCGGGACAACGCTATTTCGATAGTGCCTTGCGATCTCGTAGTTTGAGCGATAAGCCTCGTAGGCCGAGCGGGCTTCGGATCGAACGTTGACGGCTTTTTCCGCCAGCTGGTTTGCCGCTCGCATGTACGCGAGTTCTGCCTTTCGGAGCCGGGCTCTACCGGTGTCGAAGATCGGTATGACGAACTCCAGCTCGACTTGGCCGGTGGTGTCGACATTCTTCTCTTGATCTTCGATTTCCCGTTCGGTTTCGAAGCCGGTCAGGATTTCCAGGTCCGTCACATAACGGGTGGCGTCCGTCAGACCGTACGATTTCGCGGTTGCCGCCAATTCCAGCTTCGCCACCTGCAGATCGACACGCTTCTGCAGTGCTTCAGCTTCAATCGTATCCCGTTTAGCCAACGCCTTTGGGAGCGGCGGCAGGCTGTTCGGAATTTGATAATTGGTCGAGGAACCCCAAAGGCCCATAAGGCGGGTCAGCTCTTCCTTTGCCAATCGGGCGGCGAGGCGGGCTTGCGCAGTCTGGCCCGCGAGTTCGGCGGCGAAGACATGTTCGCGGGCCTGAGAGCCCTTCGTCATTGCGCCCGTCTCGCCAAGTTTGGACGCGAGTTCGGACGCTGCGTCGGCGGCTGCCTGCGCTCTTTGAAGCTGGGAGATGTTTTCCCACGCGGCCACAGCGTTGATCCAGGCCCGGCGGGTGTCGGCCGCCACCTGCAGGGTAGCTACCGCCGCGCTTAGCTGCGCCTGACGGAACCGCGTGTCGGCAATCTCAACGTTCTTCTTATGGGTTGCCAACGCCAAAATATTGGTAGCGACCATACCCTCGATGGTCTTCCACGCTTCCAGCTCTGGCGTGCCGATCCCTGTCAGTCCGATGGATACCGTCGGATTGAGGAGCATCGTCGACTGCCACGCATCGGCAGCGCTATCGCCCAGGTCGGCATACGTGGCCTGCAGACCTCGATTGTTGAGTAGGGCGACCTGGACCGCAGTCTCAACGTCGACTGATTCTTTGGCGATCAGCGTTTTGACCTGAGCGGATACCGACTGGGCCTGGACCCGGTTTTGGACCCACACGGTCTGCTTCGTAGTAGCAATCGCAGCCGTGTTGGACACGGTTGTGAAGCCAGCGTCGGACTGCGCGTATTCGCTCGAAACACATCCGCCCAGCACGATTGGCAAAGCGAGTGTGGCAATCAATTTGAAAGAGATCGTCATGACGGGTCTCCTTCAGCAGGAGACTGCGACTGGTTCTGTTGCCGCCATGGCTTAGGATCAACCGGCTGGCGATCAACATAGCCGGAAATCGGGCTGCGATACCGTACTGGATTGGCGCTGGACAAAAGCTGAGCGTCGGGTGTGTCAACGTCAGGAGGAATTGTGGCTGCGCATCCGCTTACGATGAGCGGCAATGCGACCACCAATATAATAGAAGGTCTCATGAATTTTTCCGAAATATGAGTGCAGTCCGGCTTGTCTCAGACGCGATCCGAGACAAGCCGAGGTTCATCCGCGCATGCGGATGGGCTCGCTATTCAGATATTCGGGGGGCGGTGAAGGGGAGGCAGCTCGCCATAGTTTTGCTGATCATCGACGAAATGCCGAATTGACGTCACCACGGGTTCGTCGACGTGAAGACCGTCGCAAATAATGCCGAAGCCGCTACAGAAGTCGCTGCAGCAATCCTTCTTCACCGATTTGGTGCCGTCTTTGTCACCAGCAGCATGATCGTGGGAGTGACCGTGTCCAGACATTTGGACTTCGTCATGGTCGCCGTGCTGCGTAATCTGCGAAGCGTTTTGCTCGAATTCAGGAAACGCTGTGCCATGCATGGCCGCGTTCGCATTGGACAAGCTGTAGCCTGCCAGCGATACGATGATCGCCAGCCGCACAATCAAGAGCAGTTTGCTCAGTGCGATTCGGTACATTTTGCCCATATTCCGTCGACTACTATCAAAGCAGTCGGTTTTCAATTGCGACGAATAGCTGCCAAAGATTCGCGTCGTTTCTGTGGCGCGAACGGCACTCGTTCTTCTGGTAAGCGTTCCCATCGTTGGAAGGTCAAGCGTTTGTCGTGCCAAGATTGTGGGGGCGCTTCTGGATGATAGCGAGGGCGCGTTTCTCAGCCGCGTTCGTCGGTTTGACGGCAGGAAGCAATATGTGTCTCAACAAAGTCCTCGGGGATTAGGCCAATAATCGAGCCTGCATCGGGGGGATCAAATCCAGCCATTCGTGCTGAGGTGATTAATTCTGTGACGGCCTTTTTTGCTGCGCTCGTGGTACTGACGTTAAGGTTCCACCAGATTCTAGTGCGACCAGGGGAATAGAGATGAATCTTCGCACAACAGTATCGCAGCTCGTCCTCATCGATGCGAAAGTACAAACGCCAGCCCGTCGGCTCGATGCCTAAATGCCAAAAACATCCGGGATTATTCGTCGCAAACAAGCCTTCATACATAATTGTAATCCTCCATCGCATAACGGATCGCACCTTCATGCATTGAACAATGGGGGCGGTTTACTCAGAAAAGTGAACAGTCGCTCTTGACGGCTGCATTTTTTCCGGTCCAGAGGGTGCAAACGTATCAATGAGCGATGCCACGCGTTTTTCACGCCGCCGTCGTTGCATCATTCAGCTCGCTCACAGGAAGTGACATGGGCGGGGGAGCGGCTCGAAGCCGCGCTGGAGCGTTTTTTTGCAAAGGGACCGATGCTCAATTTCACCGCTTACGCAAGTTTGTTTGCAGTTGCACTCGGAGCCGCGACCATCCTGCCAATGCAGTCTGAGCCTGTGCTGGCCGGGCTTTTGGTGAGCGGTAAGTTTTCATGGGTTGCGCTGCTAATTGTTGCAAGCATTGGCAATACGCTAGGAAGCGTCATCAACTGGTTCCTCGGGCGAGGCATCGAGCGCTTTCGTGATCGACGCTGGTTTCCTGTCAGCGAGAAAACCCTCGAACGTTCGTCCCGGTGGTACCATAAATACGGGAAATGGTCGCTCTTGCTATCCTGGATGCCGCTGTTCGGAGACGCCCTGACCGTCGCAGCAGGCGTATTGCGCGAGCCGCTTTTGACATTCACGATCCTGGTATTCATTGCCAAGACAGGGCGCTACGTCGTCCTGACATTCGCCACTCTAAAATTGATGTCATAAATTCAAGAAGTTCTTCGTCTGGGAAAAATCATCCGGTCGACAGTTTCGTCGCGCCAAACAAATGTATGCCACGCCGCCGCAGCGATATGCAGCGCCAGTAGCGCCAGAATAACGCGCGAGCCCAGGACATGGAATGAAGCGATCCCGAACCAGAAATAGCTTGCAATGAAGCCCATAGCTGCTTGAGCGATAATCGCAGCGTAAAATGCAAAGTGCATAGCTCGCGCAAGCCGATCCACCGGGCTTTTCGCGGGATGCCTCAAAGCGCTGCGATGAATGACCCGGAGACTGAACCGGGCAACCATGAGCGCCCCGATAGCAATCCCGACGTAGTTATGAACGTGATGCTGGATCACGTCCCATGGGTCTGGGGACAGGCCCATGTGAACCGCGTGATGCGTCCGCTCGACGCTTCCGCCTGTCCAATACTGGATGGGTATCAGCACGGCCACAGCCCAATGGAGCAAAATCTGCGAAAGCGAGTAGCGCGGCGTCATCTCAATCCCCCAACGCCACCAGTCGTAGCGCCCGTCCATTGAACTTCGGTTAAGCCTTTCCAGACTGTTGCCTTCTAGCTCGGCTGATCCAATTCAGAGGGTACCGGAACATCTTTCTACCGCGAGAGTTCTCCGGCGGAAGGGAATCTCGAAGTATGGTCAGCTGGAGTAAAATCTGCCGTCTAGCCGTCATACTGCTGGTGGCGTTGACCTTCGTCAACATGCCGGGCCGCCTCGCCAATGCAGGCGATGAAGGCTGCATTTCTCTGCGTGTGCCTGCGGGTCACTCGCAAAGTCATCAGCTGGATCGTCTCCCGGGACTGTGCTGCGTGAGCATGCATTGTTGTCCGATCATGCCCACACTTCCAACCGCCGCGCAGCCACTTTCGGAGCCGCTCGTCGTTCGCCCGTCGGTTGCCAGCTCCAGTCCGCTTCTCCTGATCAGGCCGATTGACCCACCGCCGAAGGCTTTCGGCGTCTGAAGGTTTTCAAGCATCAACTGATCTCAAAAGGAGCATCCAATGAACGTTCTCGTAAAAACCTCGCTCGCCGTTGTCGGCGCAACTGTTCTGCTGTCGCTGGCTCCGCTTTCGGCATCGGCCCAGGAGATGACCTATCCCGAGAAATGCAAAACCGAAGGCATGGACATGTCGAAGATAGGCATGTCTTCAAGCGGCGACATGCCTATGGGCGAGATGACCGACTATCAGAAGGCATCGATGGACGGAATGAAGTCCATGCACATGAACATGATGCAGGGAATGATGAAGAAGGACGCCGACGTCTCCTTCATCTGCGGAATGATCGCCCATCACATGGGTGCGATCAGCATGTCTGAGGTCGAGCTGAAGTACGGCGACAACAAGGAAGCCAAGGAGATGGCTCAGATGATCATCGACGCTCAGAAGAAAGAGATCGTCGACATGACCAAGTGGCTCGACAAGGAAGCAAAGTAACAGGAGGCCGACCATGCATAACGTATCCGCCGAGATGAAAGAGTGCATCGACAACTGCCTCGCCTGTTATCAGGAATGCCTGTCGATGGCGATGACACACTGCCTGGCAATGGGCGGTGAGCATACGAAACCAGATCACTTTCGACTAATGATGGCATGCGCCGAAATCTGCAGGACGTCGGCGCATTTCATGCTGATCGGCACAGAGCACCACAAGCACACCTGCCGCGAATGCGCAGAAATCTGCCGCCAGTGCGCGGCTGATTGCGAACGCGTCGGCGATATGGACAGCTGTGTCGGTGCATGCCGTCGTTGCGCAGAGAGTTGTGAGAAAATGGCGGCTTAAATGCTGCTCTAAGAGGAGGCGGCTGCCGCCTCCTCTTGCAAAATCATAATGTTACCAAACTGCAAATAGCCTATATCGCGCATCCATTCTCTTGGGCGAACCGGTGATCATTATGAGACAGTCGCAGGAGAGGCTTTTTATAGGTCTCCTTCTAGTCATTGGATTGGGCTCTTTAGCGGAGCCAAGCTTTTCGGGAAGTGACCTGGTCCCGCTGCGAAAGTAGGATATGAAAGACATCTCGGCGGCGGCTAAGGCGATCTCCGACATGTTTCTCGATCCGACCACTTATGACGCACAAGCTTTTGGTAACGCTGCCCAGATGATCAGCGCCAAGTCTGGACAGACAATCATCAAGCACTTCAATTTCGAAGTACCGGCGGCGGGGTCCGACGCCAAAGCCGAAATCCTTGAGGAAAGGGATCACTTCGCCGGACTTGCCGACGATCTCAAGGCATACGCCGATGCATTGGGAGCGGCGGCGCAGAAAAATCCCGGCGAGATGACTAGCGACATGCGGATGAAGCCTGGAAAGCCGATGGGCGGCGGCCCTTTCGGCACGGACGTCTCGGCCGAAAGGCTTGGCTTGATCCCCGCAGAACACTCGTTCCACCTGATGCTCCAGACCTGCAAAGTATGTCATGCTCGATTTCGGGAGAAGCATCAGTAGGCCTGTCGAAGATTTCCGATCTGCTGAGGGTATGTTAGGGGCTTTTCTCGCACTGCGGTTGCAGTAGGATTCGTTTGTGGATTGCTTCACCCGAGTTGATAAGATGATGGCAACGCGACAGGAGCGACGATCTACCGCTGGTCCAATTTTGGAGCTGTTGCAAAAGTCCTTCGCGAAGAACTGACTTTTGCCAGCTTCAAGTTGTGATCGAAGCTGGCAAGTCTAAGTCATTTGCTCGGTAAGAGAATGCGATCCCGAAGCAGGAGGAAGCTTCTCTCCACACAGAACCACAGCACAATTGCTACGGCGAAGCTGGTGACCAGATAGACGACGAAGCCGGAGCTGCCCTGGAGGTTCGCTTCCCCAAAGATAAGCCTGTCGACATGGAAGGCCGACTTGTGGGTCAGATACAGGCTATATGACAAGGTGGCGACGACCATGGCACCCGGAACCGGCCATCGTTTCAGTACATGCTCCAGGTCGAGCATAGCGCCGAGAATGAGAGCGATACCGATTGAAATGAGCGGGAATCCCGCAACAGAACCAAGCTGCGCCTGAAAGACGAGAAAGAGATTTGTTCCGGCAAGTGGCCCTCGAACCGAAAACAGTACAAGAGCGGCCGCGACGAGGCTGACGCCTATCGGCAGGGCCACACGCGGAGACGCGTAACGCTTGCAGAGTTCCGGTTTGAAAAATCTCGCAGCAGCCAGGATCACACCGAACATCAGGCCATCGATACGGGTGTATGTCGGGTAGTATACGTCCCGGAGATATACGGCGAAGGCATCTCTCAGCTTGTTGGCATCAACGAGTACGCCAACTTGGCTCTCCCAAATCGTGTATCGAAGGATCATTCCTGCAATCACCATTGCCGCAGCGATCAGAAGCGTCCAGCGCATGCTGATCCGGCGATGCAGGAGCAATACGAGGAGCGGCAGGACCAGATAGAAATGCTCCTCGACACAAAGCGACCATGCCTGCGTAAAGGCTCGGCCCACGCGCGGATCGAAGTTGAAGTTCACGGTGAAGGTCGCAAAGCTCCAGATCGATTGCATCGTCGGGGCGTCGCGGAGAATGGGAAAAATTGCGTAGAGGCCGAGAACAATAGAAAACGCCGGAAAAATGCGGAAGGCGCGACGCAGATAGAAGGACTTCAAATCCACGCCTCCTGTCCGTGAAACCTCTTTGAAGAGTTGAGTTCCGATCAGAAACCCGCTCAGGACAAAGAATATATCGACTCCCACCCATGCATAGTTACGGACGCCGACGAGCATCGACGGTGTAGCCTCGACAGGGAGATGCACGAGCATGACGAGAAGGATCGCCAATGATCGGAGAACATCGGGGCCAACCGCCCTGGATTGCACCTTCTCTGTGGTTTGAGATGAGAGACTTCGCGCTGAAGGAAAATATGCAGAATCTGAATTGGCAACGGTATTCATTGCAACGATCCGTGACTGTCTCTGAAAAGATTGGGGCACAACAAAGGGACGTGTTGGTGCAACCTAAACTTTCTTTCTCCAGACCGAAACAAGCAGATTTAGATCGATAAAATTAGCCTAAATTTTTCGTAAATTTGGGTGTTTGAAGATACATCGATTTGCATTTTCGTTAGGAGCTTGGGCACTTTGCCGTCCCTTTGACTTCTAAATCCACGGCAGGGACCTGCTGGACACGACTGGTTGGTGGAAAGAATGAAGAGTTTGAAATGAAGCCCAGCTTTTTTCTCTATGCGGTTATCTGTTGCTTTGCGCTCGCGTCGGTGGTCGTTGCTGCTGACGATATCGTTGCACGGAGGCAAGCGGATATGAAAGCGATTGCCGCCGCCACGAAGACCATCGCCGGAATGTTTAAGGAACCAGCGACATACTCCCCAGCCGAGTTAAAGTGGGCCGCCGACACCATTCGCGACAAATCAGGGGAGGTGCTGATCGGCCATTTTGCGGCCGAAGCCGCCGATCCAAAGTCGAAGGCAAAACCAAATATCGTCGAAGAGCGCGAGCGGTTTGATCGTCTGGCAAACGATCTGAAGGCATACGCGACCGCATTAGACGCAGCCGCCGACAAAAATCCTGCAGCGATGACGGAGAGCATGCGCATGAAACCAAGTGAACCGATGGGCGGTGGACCGTTCGGAACGCATGTCAAGGACGAGGCGCAGTTGTCCTCCATACCGGCAGAGCACGCCTTTCACCTTATGCTGCAAACCTGTACGACCTGCCATTCTCGGTTCAGGATGGAGTGACTGCAGCGGCGGCAGGCTAACCTTTCATATAGCGCAACAACGGCGAGCCATATTAAATGTTGTGCCGTCAACCTTTAAACGTCGTCAGGGCGAGGACGGCTCCGTCCTCAAGCCGTTCACTCCAAAACGAGCATTGATGGCAGGCAGATCATCTTCTTTTTCGCCTGAGTTCGCGAACTCCTCGATGATCGGGCAGTCTGGCCGGTCATCACCATGGCAATGATTTGCAAGATGTTTAAGCGTTTCGGTCATCGCTCGGATCGCGCCAGCTTTACGCTCCAGTTCGGCAATATGCTCAAGAGCGATGCTCTTTACGTCTGCGCTCGCGCGTGACCGGTCTCGCCACAGCGCGAGCAAGGTTTTCATCTGGTCAACCGAAAACCCGAGATCGCGTGCTCGGCGAACGAAGCGGAGTGTATGAATGTCGTTCTCAGTGTAGGTCCGGTAACTCGATTCTGTGCGATGCGCGGGCGTGATCAACTTGATTTGCTCGTAGTACCGGATCATTTTCGCCGAGACGCCGCTGGCTTTCGCTGCTTGTCCGATGTTCATCGTATTTTCCTTCATGCGAGGGAGCTGCACCGGGAATCCGCGATGCAGCTCTGCTATCAGTTGGCTTGGTAACGACGCAAACGAAGCGCGTTGCCCAGGACGAAGACGCTGGACATTGCCATTGCGCCCGCCGCAAATACTGGCGAAAGCAAGGTGCCATTTACGGGATACAGGACACCTGCTGCGACCGGCACCAAGCTGACATTGTAGGCGAAGGCCCAGAACAGGTTCTGCTTGATGTTCTTGATCGTCGCCCGGCTGAGTGCAATGGCGCGAGCCACGCCTGTCAGATCGCCTGATATCAGCACGACATCCGCACTTTCGATGGCGATGTCGGTACCAGTACCCACTGCAAGGCCGACATCAGCTTCAGATAGAGCCGGGGCGTCGTTGATGCCATCGCCGATGAACGCAACCTTCTGGCCGTTCTTGCGAAGCTGTTTGACGGCCTCAACTTTGCCGTCCGGAAGAACCTCCGCGACAACGTGATCAATACCCAGTTGCGCGGCAATTGCCTCTGCCGTGCGGCGATTGTCGCCGGTAATCATCGCAATCTTCAGGCCTTGGGCGTGTAGTGCTTGGATTGCGGCTGGCGTCGTTTCCTTTATCGGATCGGACACCGCAATGATGGCTGCCAGCTGTCCGTCGACAGCTGTGTAAAGGGGCGACTTTCCTTCGCGACCAAGATCGCTCGCGAGGCTGGCGAAGGCTGTGACTTCAATGCCTTTGCGGGCCAGCGCTCGGTCAGCACCGACGAGAATTTTACGCCCGGCAACGATACCGCTCACGCCGAAGCCCGGCGATGCCTCGAAACCAGATACTTCCAGGTTCGGAAGCCCACTAGCCTTTCCTGCGGCAACGATAGCTTCCGCAATCGGATGCTCCGAGAGGGTTTCAAGGCTGGCGACCCAAGAGAGCACATCATCACGGCTATAGCCTGGCAACACCTGGAAGTCGGTGAGTTCGGGCTTGCCCTTGGTCAGTGTACCCGTCTTATCGACTGCGATGATCTGTGTATCCCGAAGGCTCTGTAAGGCTTCGCCCTTGCGGAACAGGATGCCCAGTTCGGCCGCACGTCCGGTACCGACCATGATCGAGGTTGGCGTCGCGAGGCCCATGGCGCAGGGGCAGGCAATGATCAGGACCGCGACTGCATTGACCAGCGCAAAGCTCAAAGCCGGTGAGGGGCCAACTAGCATCCAAGCGCCGAATGTCAGGATAGCTGCGGCGATCACAGCAGGCACGAACCAGCCAGTCACCTTGTCGACGAGAGCCTGGATCGGCAGTTTAGAGCCCTGCGCGGCTTCGACCATCTTGATGATCTGCGCGAGCAGGGTGTCGCTTCCGACTTTCATCGCCCGAAACGTGAACGAACCCGTCTTGTTGATCGTGCCGCCGACCACTTCGCTATCGGCGGTCTTCAAGACTGGTATCGGTTCCCCGGTGATCATCGCCTCATCGACGTAGGATTCACCTGACGCCACGGTGCCATCCACAGGCACTTTTTCGCCCGGACGAATTCGAATAACGTCGCCGACGACCACGTCGCTGATCTGTATTTCCACGAATTCACCGCCATGATCGACAAAGGCAGTCTTGGCCTGAAGACCGAGCAACCTCTTAATTGCCTGGCTGGTTTTGCCTTTCGCCCGAGCCTCAAGGTACCGACCCAGGAGGATCAGCGTGATAATGACAGCCGCTGCCTCATAATAGACGTTGACGGTACCGGCGGGCAGGGCGCTCGGAAGAAACGTGGCGACGACCGAATAGGCCCACGCCGCCGTTGTCCCGAGAACCACGAGAGAATTCATATCAGGTGTCCAACGCAGTAGGTTTGGGACACCCTTGCGGAAGAAACGAAGTCCCGGGCCAAACAATACGATGGTTGCCAGCACGAACTGGACGTACAGGCTCTCACGCATGCCGATGGTGTCCATCACGAACTCATGGACACCAGGAATGAAGTGCGATCCCATCTCCATTACGAAGAGTGGCAAAGTCAGAACGGCGGAGAGAAGAAGCTGTCGACCAAGCGACCGAATTTCAACGTCGCGCCAGTCTCCTTGATCCTCAGTGGCAACATTGACAGCGGCCCTGGCCTCGTAACCCGCGTTGCGGATGGCTGCGGAGAGGATCGCTGACGTCGTTGCGCCTGAGACATAACGGATCGTCGCCTTCTCCGTCGCAAGATTGACGTTGGCATCCGTGACACCAGGAACCGCCTTGAGGGCACGCTCGACGCGCGAGACGCAAGACGCGCAGGTCATACCCTCGACGAGAAATTCCTGCATTTCGATCTTTGCTTCATACCCAGCACCCTCGATGGCCTGCAGGACGGCAGCGGTATCGACGGCATCCTTGAAAGTTACCGTTGCTCGCTCTGTCGCGAGGTTGACTGACGCGGCATTGACGCCGGGAACAGATTTGATGGCTTTCTCGACCCGGACGACGCACGAAGCACAGGACATTCCTTCGATCCCGAACTCCGTCGGGATGGGCAGCGCGGTCGATTTTTCGATCTGTGATATGGCAGTCATGGGACGATCTCTCATTGAACTGCATACATAAGTAATCCTTCCCATGCTGGGAAGGTCAAGGGCTCTTGTTGGCGATGAATTTCAGAAGTTGCTTAGGAAGCGAACGCAGGCGAGAATGCGGCGTTGCTAGCGATCAAATCTTCGGGCCATGGAGAGAGATGTGAGGCAGCGAGAGATTTTGGATAAAGCACCGGCCACCGTTGCGTTCATAGATATCGCGGGATTCAGCGCGATTGCGGATGTTTATGGAGACGCAGCCGCGCTTGACGTGCTTGAGGTATTCGAGAGCATGGTCCGCGACGCCCTCAGCGGCTATGAGCCTCCGATTAAATGGATCGGTGATGAGGCAATGCTCTCGTTTCCTGAGCCCGATACAGCGATCCAGGTACTCGGAACGATGTTGCAGGCATGCCGCAAAGAATCGCGGCTACCCCTTACTCGGGCGGGGCTGAACCATGGGCCGGTCATCCGCAGAGCAGGCGATCTCTTTGGCACGACTGTCAACATTGCAGCACGAATCGCCGCGCTCGCATCGCATGGTCAATTACTTGCCACTCAACCCGTTGCTGAGGCGGCTATCGCCAGAGGCATCCTAGTGCGAGACCTCGGAATGGTGGCGCTTAGATCGGTAGCCGGGGAAGTCCCTATCTATGAGATCGAGCTTGCTCCGTCGGCTGACCCGGACTGGATCGATCCTGTGTGCAAGATGCATGCACCATATTCATCCTATAAGCGGGCCGCCCCGCAGGGGCCGTGGTTTTGTTCGCCGCGTTGTGAAGAAGCATATCGACGGTCGCCGCAGACCTATGAGTTGCCCCGGTGACAGTAAGCGGATGGGGACACCTGTTTAACTTGGCGGCCCGCTACGGAAATCAAATGTGCTTGAAGCTAGACGGATAGCCCGCTTTTTCGATGGCAGCGTTGATGGCCGCCGGTTCGAGCTTGCTCTGCACCCTGGCAGTCCTGGCCGTAAGATCGATGGTAGCGGACGCTTCCGGGTCGGCTGCTTTGATTGCTTTTTCGACTGTGCTCGCGCAATGGCCACAGGTCATATTCTGAATGTCGAACTCGTACATGGTGGTCTCCGTAATTTGCGACCATTCACATGTGGGGCTTCCCACCATGGGAAGGTCAAGAGCAGCCATCGAATAGTTCTTGGCGCTTGCAATCAAAGGATTGCTAACCCTGTGTATCAAACGATCATCTACTGGCGCATAGTCGGGTAGCAGCGTCCGGCCTCAAGGCGCAACAGACAGTATTGATCTGGCGCAATTTGCGAGAGTGTTTTGGGTTTATGATCCAGCTTATTCAGACGCCAAAGGAGAAATCAAAAGGAGAAATCAGATGAAGTCGGCAAGAGTCACGCAAGTATGCATCCTTACCGCTTTCCTGGCCAGCGGTTCAGCGACGACGGTCTTCGCGCAAATGCAGGGACAAACACAGCAACCTCCTCAAACAGGGATGACGCCCGGGGGCATGATGGGCGGGATGCCGATGACTCCCGGTATGATGCCGGGCATGTGCGGGAACATGATGCCTGGGGTTACGATGAACGGAATGCAGGCGATGCCAGGCATGATGGCGGGCGGCGCGACGGGCGGGATGCCGATGGGCGGACAGATGATGAAAATCATGTTCACGGTTGCAGACAGCGACGGCGATGGGGCTCTCTCTTTCCAAGAAGTGACAACCATCCACAAGCGGATTTTCGACAGAGTGGACGCGAACAAGGATGGCAAAGTTACGCCTGACGAGATACGAACGTTCATGCAGGTCCAATAGGTGCGTCGAGGCCTTTCGCCACATTTCGAGACGACTGTAATATGCTTTCACAGGGACCGAAAACTCAATGCGCATCGAACAGTTTCACGCAAATTCTCGTGAGCCCGCTTCCTTCGGCCAAAGCGGCATGCCAGTATAGGCATATGAAGTTCGTCGCCGCCATTCAACGCCTGCTTTGCGTCCTTGCAATGCTCGGGGTCATTCTTGGCCCCGTGAGTATGGGCGTGGCGGAAAGCGCGATGGCCTCGTCAGGACCTGCCGCGATGGCAGGCATGGACATGCAGATGGCGTCTGCGGATACCGCTTCCACGACCGAGGAGATGCCTTGCTGTCCGGACGAGAAGCAGCCACCCATTGACTGCTCGAAGAATTGCCCGTTGGCGCTCATCTGCGCGTCCATTCTCCTAGTGCAGGCTCCAGACGCCATCAGCCTATCGGTTTCTTATCCGGGAGCGCCACCCTTCCTAGTCAGTCATGACGCGAGTTTGGCATCTGCCGTGGTGGAACCTCCGGCACGCCCACCACGCGTCTAGTTCTCATCCTCTTTTGACCGTCGCTGCTTGCGTGAGCGCGAGTGCGGATACCTGTTTTTTGGCGAGGCCGTGGCCCGCCTATAGAGATGTGAACTATGAAAACCACAAGGAACTTTGCGCGAGGAAGCCTCGCTGCGATTGCCATTTTGTCAGCCTCATCGACGGTTTCCTATGCCAGCCCTCAAGACTACGAGTTTCAGCTCGTGTCAGCAGAGGTGAAACAGGGACCTGATGCCGAAGTCTCTGTTCGTCTCGTTGATAAACGAAACGGGCAGCCCGTATCTGACGCGGTTATTTTCACCACCCGGATGGACATGGCTCCAGAGGGCATGGAGACGATGACCACGCCTGTCGAGGAACTGCCCTCCGGACAGGCGGGGACCTATAAGTTCAAGACCAATCTGAGCATGGAAGGCGGATGGCGCTTCCAGCTTGGGGCGAAAGTTCAGGGCGAAGGCGACACCGTGGCCGGTGAAGTCGTCGTCAAGGCTACCCCGTGAAGACCGCAACATGGCTGGCCGCCGTTACCTCCCTCGCCGTCGTCGGCGGGGGAGCGTACCTGGCTGGTGCCCAGGGAGTAGGCCAGCAGCAACTCCACATGCTTTTCGACATGGCCGTCGCTGAAGCGCAGCCGAGCAAGCCTGAACCGACCGGGGCCGTCATTTATTACCGCCATCCGGACGGGCTGCCCGAATATTCTGCCAAGCCCAGGAAAACACCCGATGGGCGCGAGTTCGTGTCCGTCCGTGAAAGTGAAGACATCAGCTTCACAGCCTCAGGCATCAAATCGGCCGAAACCTCCAACCAGCCGAAAATGTCGGCGACAGGATCGGCTGCGACGGAACGCAAGGTCCTTTATTACCGCAACCCGATGGGCCTTCCGGACACTTCCAAAGTGCCGAAGAGGGATTCAATGGGAATGGACTACATCCCGGTCCTTGAAGGCGATCAGGCCGACACATCGACGGTCAAGGTTTCGCTCGGCAAGCTGCAGCGCACGGGTGTCAGGACGGCCACTGCGGAAATGGCGAGCATCTCCCGCAAAATCCGGGTGCCCGGAACGGTGGCCTTGGACGAGCGGCTCATCAGCGTCATCTCTATGCGCACCGATGCTTTCATAGATGACGTGGCAAACGTGACAACTGGCGACCATATCGGCAACGGAGAGAGCCTCTTCAGCTTCTATTCCAAGGAGATCGCCACCGCCGGAGCTGAATTCGCTGCGGGGAAGGGCGATCTCCGCAACAGCGATGCCGGTTCGGCGCTTCGACTGAAGAACCTGGGCGTACCGGACGAAGTGATCCGGAGCATCGCCGAGAAGCATCAGGTGCCAACCAGCATCGAATATGTTTCCCCCCGCAACGGGGTCATCCTTGAACGCATGGCGACAACCGGAATGATGGCAAAACCGGGTGATCCGTTGTTTCGGATTGCGGACACGTCCCATGTCTGGGTCATCGCCGACGTGCCTGAGTTCGATCTGGCTTCCATTCAAAAAGGAGGCCCGGTTGCCGTGACGGTTCGGAGCCTCCCGGGCAGGACCCTCGAAGGGACCGTCGACCTCATCTACCCCGAAATCCGGCAGGAGACCCGGACCACGAAAGTCAGGATCGAGCTTCCGAACCCGGACGGTATTCTGATGGCCAACATGTACGCCGACGTCGAGATCGAGGCTGGCGTACAGAAGCCAGTCGTCGCCGTGCCCAACAGTGCGGTCATCGATACCGGCGACCGGCAGGTCGTCTTCATCGACAAGGGTGACGGCAAGTTCGAGCCAAAGGATGTCTCCCTCGGCATGCGCGGTGAAGAGCAGACCGAGATCACCAAAGGCATCGCAGTAGGCGATCAGGTGGTGGTGGCGGCGAATTTCCTTCTTGACGCCGAAAGCAATCTCAACTCGGCCCTCAGTGGCATGGCGACAGATGAGGTGAAGCCATGATCTCCCGTGTCATCGCTTGGTCCGCCCACAACCTCATTCTGATCTTCGTCGGCGCGGCGCTTGCCGTCGCGGGCGGCGTCTATGCGCTGCGCTCCCTGCCGCTCGACGCCATTCCCGATCTTTCCGACATCCAGGTCATCGTCTACACCGAATATCCGGGCCAAGCCCCGCAGGTGGTCGAGGACCAGGTGACGTACCCTCTGACGACGTCGATGCTGACGGTTCCCAAGTCGAAGGTCGTTCGCGGCTTCTCCTTCTTCGGCGTCTCCTTCGTCTACGTGATCTTCGAAGACGGCACCGACCCGTACTGGGCGAGAAGCCGGGTGCTGGAATATCTGAACGCGGCGTCGAGCCGCCTGCCTCAAGGTGTGACGCCGACGCTCGGCCCAGACGCCACGGGTGTCGGCTGGGTCTACCAATATGCTGTCGTCGCCAAGAACCTTACGCTTGCGGAACTCCGCTCGCTGCAGGACTGGGTCGTGCGGTACGGCGTTTCCAAGTCAGAGGGCGTCGCCGAAGTGGCCAGCGTCGGCGGCTTCGTGAAGCAATATTCCATCGTCGTTGATCCCTCTCGGCTGAAGGCGCAGGGTATATCGCTCAACGACATCTCCAATGCGGTTAGGGCCAGCAACACGGATGTCGGCGGCCGAACCATCGAGCTTTCCGAATTCGAATTCATGGTGCGCGGACGCGGCTATCTGAAGGGCATCAGCGATATTGAGAACATCGTGCTCAAGACGCAGGGCGGCACGCCGCTCAGGCTGGGCGACGTCGCCAAGGTGGAACTCGTTCCTGATGAGCGAAGGGGAATTACAGAACTGAACGGCGAAGGCGAAGTCGCAAGCGGCATCGTCCTGCAGCGGTTCGGAGCCAACGCCCTGACCGTGATCGACAACGCGAAGAAGAGTTTGGCTTCGGTCCAAAGCAGCCTGCCGGCGGGAACGGAGATCGTGCCGGTCTATGACCGGTCGACCTTGATCGAGTCCGCCATCGAGACACTGAAGGGCACCTTGATCGAGGAGTCCATCGTCGTCGCGCTGGTAACGGTTGCCTTCCTTCTCCATGTTCGCAGTGCTCTCGTGGCGATCATCATGCTGCCGGTCGGCATCCTCATTGCCTTCATCGCGATGAAGATGCTCGGCATCGGCGCAAACATCATGAGCCTTGGCGGTATCGCCATTGCCATCGGCGCGATGATCGATGCGGCCATCGTCATGATCGAGAATGCCCACAAGCACCTCGAACGCGCACCACCGGACAAGCCGAGGATCAAGATACTGGTCGACGCCGCCAGCGAAGTCGGTCCGGCACTTTTCTTCAGTCTGCTGATCATCACCGTATCGTTCCTGCCGATATTTACCCTGGAGTCTCAGGAAGGACGGCTGTTCGGGCCACTCGCCTTCACCAAGACGTTCTCCATGGCGGCGGCAGCATTCCTCTCGATCACGCTCGTTCCTGCATTGATGATCCTCTTCGTGTGCGGCCGCATCGTGCCCGAGCATAAGAACCCGCTGAACCGCTTTTTGATTTGGATTTACCGGCCGGTCATCGCGGGAGTCCTCAAGGTCAAGACACTGACCATCCTGGCCGCCGTCGCGATCCTGGCGGCAACGGCATGGCCGGTCCAGCACATCGGCAGCGAATTCATGCCCAACCTCGACGAAGGCACGCTGATGTATATGCCGACCACCTTGCCAGGCATATCAGTGACGAAGGCGGCCGAACTGATGCAGACGCAGGATCGCATCATCAAGTCGTTCCCCGAGGTCGAGAGCGTCTTCGGGAAGGCGGGCCGTGCACTAACCGCCACCGACCCGGCTCCGACGGAGATGTTCGAAACGATCATCACTCTCAAGCCGAAGTCGCAGTGGCGGCCAGGTGTGACGACCGACAGCCTGAAACAGGAGATGGACGCCGCTCTGCAGTTTCCCGGGGTATCAAATGCCTGGACCATGCCGATCCGCGCCCGCATCGACATGCTGTCGACTGGGATCAGGACGCCCGTAGGTGTCAAAGTCTACGGTACCGATCTCGGCGAGATGGAAAAGATCGCTCGCCAAATCGAAAGCGTGCTGAAAACGATCCCCGGGACCTCCGGCGCCTACGCCGAGCGGGTCATTGGCGGCTACTATCTCGACATCGTTCCGGACCGGGCAGCTCTTGGCCGTTACGGCTTGACGGTCAACGATGTTCAGGACGTCATCAGCATGGCACTCGGCTCTGAGGTGGTGACCTCGACCGTCGAGGGCCGCGAGCGCTACGGAGTGGCCATACGATATCCACGGGCCTACCGAAGTGATCCGCAATCGATTGCCCGGGACGTGCAGGTATCGCTGCCCGGCGGCGGGTCGGTGCCTTTAGGAGAGATAGCCGATGTCAAACGCACACGCGGGGCTACGACAATCCGCACGGAGAACGGTCAGCTTGCAGTCTACATCTTCGTAGACATCGCCAATCGCGATCTCGGTGGCTATGTGGCGGAAGCTCAGGGGGCCGTCGCAAAAAGCGTGAAGATGCCCGCAGGCTATTCGGTCGCCTGGAGCGGTCAGTTCGAGTATCTCGAACGGGCGAAAGCACGCCTGATGATCGTCGTCCCGCTGACCTTGGCGCTGATCTTCCTATTGCTATACCTGAATTTCAAAGCTTTGACGGAGACGATGATCGTCATGCTGTCCTTGCCATTCGCGCTAGTCGGCGGCATCTGGTTGATGTGGTGGCTCGGTTTCAACGCCTCCGTGGCGGTTGCCGTCGGCTTCATTGCATTGGCTGGCGTCGCTGCTGAGACCGGCGTGATCATGTTGATCTATCTCGACCAAGCTTTGAAGGAGCGACGCTCCGTCTGTGAGACGGAGAAGCGGGACTTCACTAGAGCCGATCTCAATCGCGCAATCATGGTCGGTGCGGTCGAGCGCGTCCGGCCGAAGATGATGACTGTCGTCGCCATCATGGCGGGATTGGTGCCCATCCTCTGGAGCACTGGCACTGGATCGGAAATCATGCAGCGCATCGCCGTGCCGATGATCGGCGGCATGGTGTCGTCGACGCTGCTGACGCTAGTCGTCATCCCGGCGGTCTACGCGCTGGTCAAGGGGTGGAAGTTGCCAACGGCGACATCGATGTCCGATCAGTTCGTCAAGGACCGCGAACGCGGTCTCGAAGCGGCAGAATAGTGGTGGCGGCGCGTTTTTTCGGGAGTTCGCCATTTCATGTTCTCCGGGAGTTCACAGGATACTCAGGCGGCAGCGCCATGCTCGTCTCTGGCCGCGATCCAGACCTCACGCGCCGCGTCGGCGTTCATGGCGGCGATGGCGATGCCTACGATCAGGTCCGGCCAGGCGGTGTTCCAGAGAAAAGCTGTAACGAGACCTGCTGCGATGATGGCGATATTGGCGAGCGCGTCGTTGCGGGCGGAGAGAAACGCGGCGCGGGTAAGGCTGCCGCCATGCTCGCGAAAGCGAACCAGCATTATGGCGCACGAGAGATTGATGGCGAGAGCGCCGAGGCCAGCCAGCGAGAGCGGCAACGGTTCCGGCGCAATAGGAGCCATGAATTTCTGCCAGGCGGTCCAGACGGTCGCCAGTCCGGGAACGAGCAGGATCGCGGCCAGGGCCATGCCGACACGGGCGCGATTGCGGGCGCTCCAGCCGAGCGCCATCAAGATCAGGAGGTTCACCGACGTGTCTTCAAGGAAATCGACGCTGTCGGCAAAGAGCGATACCGAACCGATGGACAAGGCTACCGCGAATTCGACGCCGAAATAGCCAAGGTTCAGAAGCGCCACACGTTTGACCACGTCGCGGAGAGTGATGTCCGCCATGCCCGATCTCCATTCTTGCCGTCGGCTCGTTTTTCAGCCTGGCATCAGCTCACTCTTATAACACCGTTCGACTGAGCGCGATCCAGACGCAGAACCCACGGCCGCTCGCGGTCGAGCGTGTCCGCCGGAGATGATTGACGGACGTCGCCATCATGGCCCTGGAGGACCGGCAGGGGATCGGAGATCATGCGGCGTATCGCCGTGCTGCGGCTGTTGCGAGTGGGCAAACGCGATGACCAACGCGGGCTTCACTGTCACGGTGAAACACCCCGATGACCTGACAGCTATCAAGGCGAAATACAAGATTCCTGCGGAAATGCAGGGCTGCCATACTGCTGTCTCCGGCCCTTATATCTTCGAGGGACACGTTCCCTTGGAGGCGGTTGAAACAGTCATGAACAAGCGGCCGGATATTACGGGCTTGGCGGTGCCAGGGATGCCAGCAGGATCACTTGGAATGGGAAACGATCCGCAAGCATCGTACGACGTCTACAGTCTGTCGAAGGACGGGAAGGCCGAAGTTTTCATGAGCGTGCGCCCATCTTAGTCAAGGATGAGCGTTTCCAACGCGACGGCACAGAGGAAGAGCAGAGCTGCCAGTGAAGCAAGCAGTGCGATCTGGCGATTTGCCTTGGCGAGCACGCCGCGACGCACGCCTCGTTTCGGCCGCAAGCGATGCTCGCGAACGAGAGCAACGTTGGAGCGGAAACGCTTCTTTTTTCCTGACGTGCCTGCCTCCCTTTGAATCTACAGGGGCTTCAGATTCTCGGCAGACGATTTACCTGACCGGCGATCCTCGACGATCTCGTAGCTGACCTTCTGGCCTTCGCTCAAGTTGGTAAGGCCCGAACGCTCGACGGCGGAGATATGAACGAACGTGTCTGTCGATCCATCGTCCGGCTGGATAAAGCCAAAGCCCTTGCTCTGGTTGAAGAACTTTACTGTTCCCGTTGGCATTTCTTTGTCCTCGTTTTTTGTAAGCCTTGCCGCAAACATAGGTAGAATAGCAGCGGGATGGCAAGCGGCGACGTGATTAGCCGTTCAATCGCCCGTGACATCGATGACAAGCATCAAGCCACCACCGCCCTGTGTCTCCACGTTGTTGTTCGTCGTGTGATGCGAGATATGGCAATGGATCAGCCATTTTCCGGGCCGTCGTGCTTGCCACAGGACGTCGTATCGCTGCCCAGGCGCGATATTGACTGTGTCAGCCAGGTAGCGAGCGGAAGGCGCAAGCGTCTCGCCGTCAACCGCTGCTACCTCAAACGGTCCGCCATGAATGTGCATGGGATGGATCGCCGTGGTGTTTGATCCTATGAACCGAACCTTCAGCGTCTGACCGACTTTCATATGAACAGTTTCGGTCGCGGGATACGATTTGCCATTGATCGTGAAGTAGTTCGGCAGCGCTCCTTCCATCGGCATCGAAGGGAAGGTCAGCCAATCCCGTTTTATCCACTCCTGAAGCTGGACCAGATATTCGGCATCGGCCGGAATGACATCCGCTGGATTTTTGGGATCGATGATGAGAGCCCCATAGAGGCCAAGCGCCTGCTGCCGGTCGACATGGTCGTGGGTGTGATAAAAATAAGTGCCCCGTTGGCCAACGGTGTATTCGTAGGAAAAGCTTTGGCCGGGTTCTATCGGCTTCTGCGTGATCATCGCCGGGCCATCCATCTCGTTGGGCAGGATCAGGCCGTGCCAATGAACGGTCGTGCTTTCCGGAAGGTAGTTTTTCACATTGATACGGACGCGGTCGCCTTCGGTTACGCGTAGCGTCGGGCCGGGCACCTGGTTGTTATAGGCGTAAGCCTCCACCGTGACGCCCGGCAAGATCGTCCATCGGATAACGGAGGCAGTGAGACCAAATACTTTCACGCCGTTCTCGATGCGAGGTTCGAGCACGGCTGCACCACGAGCATCAGCGCTTGCGGTAAAGGTCACCCCGCGCGGATCGACCGCCGCCATGTCCTTCATTGCATCACCTGGCGTATCGAAGGTCATGATCATGCCGGGAGCCATGATCGCACGACCGACGTCATGGGCACTCAGGCTCATGTTTACCTGCGTGAAGGGATAAGCATAGCCGCCAGCCAACATGATGAGCGAAAAGCCCGCCATTGCCGCGATTTGGGTCCGGGTCGGGGCGAGGGCCGGAGGCAGTTCCTCACCGTGTTGGTGACTATCCCCATGAGACATGTGCTGCTGATGAGATGCATTCAGGGTGCGATGAGCTTTCGATTGATGGCTCATTCTCATCTTGCGGCTAGCAGGACGCTCTGAAAGTTCGCGGCTAGTTGCGTCTTCCTTCTGCTCGCCGTCACGCGCAGTCATCAAACCGTGCTTCAGCTGCTTTGCCACCAGCCAGACATTGAAAGGGAAGGCGGTCGCGAACCCGACACCGATGCCGAACGCCATGACGCCCCAGAAGAGCATTTCGCCCGGCCACATTGCTCGCATGTCGCGTTCCATCATGAGGATCGCCATAACCGGTGCCATTCCGGCCATCATCGCGTTCATGCTGATGAATTCGGGCATGAAGGAGTTGCGGACGTTCTGCCAATACGTTCCGCCCATCATGTTTTTCATGAAAAGGGCCTGAAACACGAACAGCCCAACAGCAAAACCAGCAATGTATTCGATGATGATGTCCAGCCACATCGGGAGCCCGAGCACGGCGGTAATTGCCGCAGCAATAATGATGCCGGTCGCATCGCCCGCGACGCAGTGGATGGAACTTCCAATTCCTTGCTTCCAGAGCGGCTTGACGAATTCCTCGTGAGTGTTCGGCCGAGGCTCCTTGTCGGCAAGGACGTAGAGCATCAGACCGACCGGACCCAGGTAGAGCGTGACGAGGATAAAACCCCATTTCATTACGGCTGGTTCGGGATTATTGCGAAACTGGTCCCACGCGACATAGGCAGTGCTGAGTGCGGCGAGGATGAACCAAATAAAAAGAAGATAGTCGACGGGCTGAATGAACAAACGAACCTCCTCTTTTAGCTCTCGCAGGCTGAGGCTTTCCATCGTTGGAAGGTCAAGTGTGATAGGCAGAAGCAAAGGGTAGGGCCCGGCGCGTTGACCGAAAAGATGAACTTCATCATTATGGCGACGATGAATCACGGATTGCCCGCGTGCAATGAGCCAATGCGCCTGCTGATCAACGTCTTTATCGCGACGATAATGCTGCTGGGTGCGCTTGCCGCACCCAGCATCGCCGCGCCCGTTCATGATCATGCGGGTCAGGTTTCCATTAGCGCCGCTTCGACTTCCGGGGGGCACCATCGCGGTGACGGCCGATCTGTTTCGGGATCGCACTGTCAGCAGGATGGCATCGTGGCGCTGGCTCCTGAACCTCTTCATACCCGACCCACCGTTGTATTGTTTGGCATTACCGCTTCCGTCGTGATCACAGGCATTCTGGAGCCTGTCGAGCAACGTCCCCCTATCGCTTTCGTCTGAGTTTTCTTCGTTAGAAATTCCAGACCAAAGGGAAGGGCATGACTTTGCGCATGTCTCTATTTGCAAGCCACAGCAGTGGTTTATCGTCATTACCGAATATCTTGAATCAAATAGCACGGGGCTGGCAATCGCTCCGTTGGGTGGCGCTTGCCGTGGTCGCCGTGCTCCTGAGCGGCTGTGTACAGTCGCTCGACGGTCTCGGCGAAGCTTCTCATGACATTCCGCCGAAGCTGCTGGCCAGTATGCGGGCAAAAGGTATGAAGCCGGAAAGTCCGGTTCTCATCCGCATCTTCAAAATGGAAAGCGAATTGGAGGTCTGGAAAGTCGACAGCAGCGGTAAATACGCGTTGCTCAAGACTTACCCGATGTGTCGCTGGTCCGGCAAATTGGGTCCGAAAACGAAGACCGGCGACCGACAGGCACCGGAGGGATTCTACCGCGTTTCCACAGGCGGTCTGAACCCGAAATCGCAGTTCTATCTCTCCTTCAATCTCGGCTATCCGAACCGTTTGGAAGCTGCCCTTGGCTATTCCGGCGAGGCCCTGATGGTGCATGGCGCGTGTTCATCCTCGGGATGCTTTGCTTTGACCGACCAGGGTGTCGGTGAAATTTACGCTGTCATCGAAAAGGCTCTGAAGGGCGGGCAGGGCGCGTTCCAGGTGCAAGCCTATCCATTTCGCTTGACGCCGCAAAACCTTGCCGCGCATCGTGATGACTCGAACTTTGCCTTCTGGAAGAACCTCAAGGAGGGCTACGATATTTTCGAAGTTCGACGGCGCGAGCCAAGGGTTGCCGCCTGCGGCAGGAAGTACGTCTTCGACGCAGAATTCAAGGACGGCGATCCCGACGATCCGCTCGCCGCATGTCCGGTGCGCATCGATCAATCTGATCCTGCGGTCGTAGCCAAATCATCCGCTGACGAAAAGAAATACCAGGAGCTGGCTGCCAAAGGTTTCACGCCGCTGGCCTATCAGGATGGCGGAATGCATCCGAGCTTTCGTGCGCTGCTAAAGGAAAACGGCGATGTTAAGCTCGCGGAGAAGGTCTCTGTCATCAAGTATCCGATCAGTCGCCCGGCTTCGGCGTTGGCTGATCCATTCGACGGAACGGAATAACGAACCTTGTCGGGGCGTGTATTGCGCTACGTTCCGCTAGCGGCGCATCTGAAAGCGAGGACGCCATGCGAATGTTACTTGCGGGGATCATGATCGTGTTTGCTACTGCTGCCCACGCTCATAAAGCGCCGTCGGGTTTTACCTATGAGCCATATTGCTGCAACGGAAACGGTGACAGCGGCGATTGCCAGAGAATTTCGTCGAAAACTGTGCGTCCTGGCGGTGGCGGATATATAGTAACGCTTCTGCCTGGCGATCATCGCGTGGTCACGCGCAAGCACGTCTTTTCCATCCCGCAGGCCGAAACAAGAGAGTCCCCGGATGGTGCTTATCACATCTGCCTTTTTCCCAGCGAAAACAGAGTGCGTTGCTTTTTTGCTCCGCCGATGAGTTTCTGAGGTAAAGAGAGCAGCGTCCGCGCTGACTATCGCCGTGCGCTCGGCATGTCATCTGCGTCGCTCGCTGAATACGCCAGTGGCCGCTAGGATTTCGGCTGCTCTACAGGCGACGGCTCGTGAGCCGCCTTAGCCCGCTTCGATTTCACCTCGGATCAAGTTCCCGAAAAAGGCCGACCGGATCGTAGAGGAGCAACAGTCATCCGTAGGAAATGCGCCGAGAACAGCCGCGACTCTGTCGGCTGAAAAACGCGTAGATACTCAGAATCTAACCTGGGGGCCCGGTGTGACCGACCGCATTCGGCCCCCCGTTCATCTCTCTTAGCTTGATCACGTACTGCTGCGGGCGGAGCCAGATGCCGGGCGTCTTATACCCCATGGAACGTGCTATTTTCCCCACGAAGGCATTGCAGTTACTAACTGTCGCCTGCCAGAAACGGGAAGTGGCCTGCAGCTTGCGTATGTACGCAACAACTTTCCTGTATTCCGGTTCGTTCAGCGTAACGCGCCAGCTAGCCGATCTGTACCTGTCATCCAGGTCTCCGTCGCTCTCTCCGGTCTCGGCTGGCACCGGTATATAGTGGCCCAGGATGTAGGGTAAAGCGCTATTCGAAGCCGGGTGCAGACCGGCCACTTCGCGATCAATAATGTTGCCCGTCTTGCCCATACGCCCAAAAATCACGTAGGTGTGGCCGTAGCTGAGGGCATAGCGGGAACGGAACTCAATGAAAAATCGCCCTACCTTTTGTTGATGTCGCGCTGCCGTGACCACATTCCGTGGTGTCGTCGCAGAGACTGTCGGAACGGCTGCACGGTCGCCGGACGAAGAACCTGACCAAGTCTCCCCTCGCGTCGGACAAACCGCTGCTGCGAGTGCGAGCAAGGTAACAAATAACAGGCGACCGCTCATGAGCGACTCCATTCACGAACTCCGAAGTTCACACGAAGCTGGATGATTGGACGGCCACGCCGTATGCCTTCGGTCCGATCCGGTCCGGATCAAGCATTGGGGGCCGATGCAAAGCCTCCTCAGTTGCGAATTTTGGTTGTAGAGTACCACAAACAGAGCTGGCCGCATATAGAGCTAATACTCTCTAACGCTTGGCCGTTAAGTGCTGGAATGCTAAGAAGAGTGTAGTATTTCTCGTCTGCGCGTAAGCAGGGCAGAAATGAACGATGAAATCATTACACGCCGGGGGCTCGTGCTGGGCAGCTTGGCACTGATGACTTCCGGATGCACGCCTGCAATACCACAGGCTTGGCGGCCGATTTCCTCTGCCTTCGCAGCGCCCCCAAGAGTAGACCGGCGTTATAGGCGTCAGCAGGTGCCATACAATGGAAGTGAGCCGCCAGGGACCCTTGTGGTCAATACATATGAGCTCCTCTATGCTGTGGAGGAAAACGGTTGGGCAACCCGTTATGGTGTAGCGGTCGGCGAGGAGGGACTGACTCTCAAGGGTAGAGCGACCATCCAGCGAAAAGAAGTGTGGCCTTCGTGGAGGCCTAGTGAAAGTATGATGAAACGCAAGCCGCGCCTATTGCAATATGCAAGTGGCGTCCCCGGTGGACCAGACAACCCTCTTGGTGCCCGTGCGCTCTATCTCTACCGCGACGGACGCGACACCCTGTTCCGGCTGCACGGCACAAACGAGCCATGGCTAATAGGCCAAGCCGTATCGAACGGGTGCATCCGTCTAACGAACGAGGATGTCATTGGACTCTACGACCGCACTCCTTTGGGAACGACGGTCTTGGTTATCTGACGATCTGGTCGGCGTCCGATCCTCCGTCTGTGCCTTGCCTGGGTCGCACTCCTGGGCATCGCTCTGGCGTGCAAATTGGACAGTTATCATGCCTTCATCGCTCCGTTGACGAAGGCGAAAACTTACGTGCGGCCGCCTTGCCGCTCCTGATGTTTGCGCCACCCGTACCGGGTCATTCCGTGCGGTTTGTACACCGACAGCATCGTCGTTACGAGCAGTACGACGAGACCACCGGCAGCATGGATAACGAGTGAGCGCCTCAGGCCGAGTAGGTCGGTATTCAACAAGGTTGTCTCGGCCGACGCCGTCGCCATGTAGGATATTCCCTCCATCTGCAGCAGCAAGACGATCAGGGTAAAGAGGGTCAGCAGGAGTTTCACCAAGATCCAGTAGTGTCTGAACAGCCCCCATGTGGTGCCCAGTGCCTGGACGAGCCCCGTGAGCAAGGAGGCGAAAACCAAAGGCACTACGACGAACCGCGCGATCACTTCCATTCCAACATAGAGGCTGCGCATCACCTGAGCATCCTGACTGGTCAGCCCGACGACGGCGAGGGCGAGGAAGCCTGCGACCGCGCCGAGCGACCCGACCGAGGAAACGATATGCGTGATGAGAGCGATCTTGCGGAAGCCAGGGGTCATGATCATCAGCGATCACCAGCGGGTGGTCCCTGGCTGCCCGTGTCGCGGGGAGAGAGGTGGCGGCAGCCTTGCCATGTTCGAACATGCCCGTGATCACATCGATCTCTACCTGGCGTTGGCGGGCAGTCGAGGAGGAACGGTCGCTCTTGGTACAATTCGTCAGATACTTTCCGATCTGGTGCGCAACGAACTTGCCGCAAAACCCGACGCTCCATCCCCCGACCCCATCCCACGCGACCTTGTCGTCCATTACGTCGTGGGTGCTTTCATGGCGGTGCTGACCTGGTGGCTCGACGGAGGCGCGGAACTGCCGCCCCAGCGGATCGATGCAATGTTTCGCCGCCTGGTGGCCGAGGGTGTAAATGTGGCGTGCTTTTGAGGGACCAGGCGTACCGCGGATACTTCTGATGAAGTCGACGCTGTCGATCGTGGAAATCGGCTTTGAATGCGGGATTTGCCGACCAGAGCCATTTCACCCCGAATTCATTTTGTGTCATAAAGTTGGCGCTGTGTCATGACGCTTGTCGCCGCACACTGTCCCTACTTCCGGCCAAACTCTCGGTTCCCTAACCAAAACACGCCTTCGATCCCGAAGCCGATCGAAAGGGCGATTGAGGTGGTAAAGCCAAGGCCAGCCTAATCGCAGCACCCCTTGGTCTCGAATCACGCGCCGGTCTGCTGCCCCGACGAGAAACTTGCCGAGATCGGAAGACTGAAAGCCAAAGGACCCATTGCCATGATCGGCGATGGGATCAACGACGCTCCCGCACTCGCGGCCGCGTCCGTCGGCGTCGCCATGGGAGGCGGAACAGACGTCGCCCTTGAAACCGCCGACGCGGCGCTCCTCCGGGACCGCGTCACGGGCGTCGCCGATCTCGTTTCGTTGTCCCGGGAGACCATCGGAAACATCTGGCAGAACATCGGCCTGGCTCTCGGCCTCAAGGCGATCTTTCTCGTCACCACGCTCACCGGGGTCACCACGCTCTGGATGGCGATCCCCGCGGACACGGGCGACCGTTCTCGTTACTGCAAACGCGCTGGCCTTCTCACCTACCGTTCCAGGAGATAGGAAGGTTTCATTTGCCCACGTCCAGATCAATCCGAGTTCTTGCCCATGTTGGCGTCCTTCCGGCGTCCGCGGTAGGCGGCCGAATGAAAGGAGGATTTCATGATGAACGACATGATGGGCGGCTGGATAACGTGGGGCATGGGGCTCGCGGGCCTTATCGGGATCGTCGTGATCGTTCTCTTGATCGCGGCGCTCGTCAAATATCTGTTCTTTCGCTGACGCATGCGCCCGTATCGGCGACCGGCGATTACGTCGCAGCCGACCTGATAGGATGAGGCGCGATAATGGCTTGTTTTTAACGTCGTTCGGCGTAATTGTTCGTGTCATGAGACACTGGCCGGCTCGAAAGCCGTTCGCTTTGCTCCTCGCGGTCTTTATCGCCGCGGGGATGAGCCTGTCAGTCGCTCAGGCAAGCAGCATGGCCGCGACGATGGCGACAATGTCCGAGATGGACGTGCCGGATCATGGAGACTGTCGGGACTGCCCCGACCAGCCCGGTGACAACGGCATGAAGGCGATGGCCTGCACAAATGTCTGCACCGCCCCGGTTCTTGCGACGCTGCCCGTTGCAGCGGTTCCCGTATTGGTCGGCGAGGAGGCCGCTTCCATTGTAGCGGGCGATCCGCCTTTGCACGGCAGGGCATTACCCCCCGAGCCCCATCCGCCCCGAACCTCCGACATCGGCTGATGTCCGGCTGTCGCTTCAAAGCGCCAGTGCCGGACAAGCGAACGCATGCGCATCTGTCTTGCGCCAAGCGACCAATAAGGTGAGAGAAACCGATCAAGGGCCGATGCGTTCCGTCATCCACGATGATTGGAAGGATCGAATGTGAATACCGAATCCAATAGCCTAGTGTCGCGCCGGGGATTGCTCCGGACTGGCGCTGGCCTCCTGCTGGCGACCGCATTGCCGCCATTGCCGGGACGCGCGTCGGGGTCCAGCGAGTATCGGATCGTCGCGGCGGCAGCCCGTGCGCGTCTTGCTGGTGCAGGTCGCCCGGAAACCGATGTCTGGGCCTATGACGGGACCATACCAGGATCGCTTGTGCGCCTGCGCCAAGGCGAGAAAGCCCGTCTCGTCGTCGAAAACCAACTTAACCAGGAAACCACCGTCCACTGGCATGGCATCAGGTTGCCCAACGCCATGGACGGCGTGCCCGGCCTGACGCAGCCGCCGATCAAGCCAGGCGAGAGCTTCGTCTACGAATTCACCCCGCCCGATGCCGGGACGTTCTGGTACCACCCGCACGCCAACAGCCTGGAACAACTCGGGCGCGGCCTTTCCGGACCGGTGATCGTCGCGGAGCGCGAAGCCGTCCCGGTCGATCGTGATATTCTCTGGTTTCTCACCGATTGGCGACTGAACGAGGAAGGCGGGATCGCCTCCGGCTTCGGCAACCGGATGGAGGCGGCTATGTCCGGCCGCGTCGGCAACACCTTCACGCTGAACGGTCGGGTCTCGGAGGCGGAAGCGTTCCGGGCAGGGGAACGTATCCGTCTGCGCCTCGCCAACGGATCGCTCGCGCGGATCATGGCGCTGCGTTTCGAAGGGCATCGGCCCGTGATCGTGGCGATCGACGGCCAGCCCTGCGATGCGCACGAACCCGAGGGCGGCCGCATCCTGCTCGGCCCCGCTATGCGCGTCGACATCCTGCTCGACATGCAGGGAGAGCCGGGGCGGCGCTACGGCGTCGTCGACGACTTCTACGATGGCCTGTCATATCGACTGACGCAGCTCGCCTACGACGAGAGACCGCCCCTCCGCGAGCATCCACTCGATGCCTCGTTTGACCTCCCACGCAACCCCTTGCCGGAACCCGACCCTGCCACGGCCGAACATCACGACCTGACGCTTCAAGGCGGCATGATGAGCGGCATGGGAGCCATGCAAGGTGGGGGTATGATGCACGGCATGACGGGCATGGGCCGCGGCCCTGTCTGGGCGGTCAACGGCATGTCGATGACAGGCGACGGCCATGCCGGAATGGAGCCAGCCCTCACGTTCCAACGCGGCCGCAGCATCATGCTGGCGATGCGCAACGAAACCGCCTGGTGGCATCCGATGCATTTCCATGGGCACAGCCTGCGGGTGCTGAGCCGCAACGGCAAACCTGTCCCGCATCGCCAGTGGCAGGACACCGTGCTGATGGCCCCGAGGGACGTCGTCGACGTCGCTTTCGTCGCCGACAATCCCGGCGACTGGATGCTGCATTGCCATATCATGGACCACCAAATGGCAGGCTTGATGACCGTGCTGCGCGTCGCCTGAACCAAACCGACTTACAGAGGAGAACCAAAATGAACCGTACAATCCGCTTCACCAGCCTCACCGCTCTCATCGCCTTCGCGACACCCGCACTCGCCGATCCGATTCAGGCGACGCTCTTCAAGAACCCGCAGTGCGGCTGCTGCGAGGGCTATGCCGCCTATCTCCGCGAAAACGGCTTCAACGTCGAGGTGAAGCCCACCAACGACCTTCTGGAGATCAGCCACAAGGCGGGCGTTCCGGAAGGAATGGAGGGCTGCCACACCATGTTCATCGACGGCTATGTGATCGATGGTCACGTGCCGGTGAACGTTGTCCGGAAGCTCCTTACCGAGAAGCCCGCGATCGCCGGCATCACCCTGCCGGGAATGCCGATGGGATCGCCTGGCATGACTGGCACGAAGACTGAAAAATTCGTGATCTACACCGTGCCAAAGGACGGCAAGGCACAGGAGGTTTACGCGACGGAATGACCAGGATGCCCCGCACCGTCTTAGCTGACCGATCCGGCGCGTCCGCCCCGCGGCGACGGCTGCTGCTTCTCCTGGCGGTCCTGGGCTTCGCCGGGCTTGCGGGCATGTTTATGCTCCGCGCCCCCGTCGGTCCGGCGCTTGAGGGCACTCCGAAAGGCTTCGCGCTCAGCGATGTCCCGACGCCCGTGCCGGATGTCCGGTTCACCGATGGCGAGGGGCGGCCGCGCGCGCTCGCGGATTTCCGCGGCAAGGTCGTGTTGTTGAACGTGTGGGCGACCTGGTGCCTGCCATGCCGCACGGAGATGCCCACACTCGATCGGCTGCAGGCGGCGCTGGGCGGCGGCGGCTTTGAGGTCGTCGCCCTCTCGGTCGACCGGCAGGGATCGGAGACAGTGAAAGCGTTCTACTCGGAGATCGGGGTGCGGAACCTCGCCGTGCGCGTCGACGCCAGCGGTCAGGCGCTCTCCGGCCTTGCGGCGGTCGGATTGCCTACGACAATCCTGATCGACGCCGAGGGGCGCGAACTCGGCCGTCTGATGGGTCCCGCCGAATGGGACGCGAAGGACATGGTCGCGTTCCTCAAGCCGATCGTCGAAAGGGAGGCGGGAGGCATGGCCGTCCCCGAGAAAAAGGAAAGTACGCCATGATCGACTCTTCTTCCGGACTCTTCACCCTTTCCTCGTCGCGCATCCTGCAATTGGCAGCGCTGGCGATCGCCACGATGATCGCGTTGATCGCCCACGCCTCGGCGCACTCGCTCGAGGAGGTCGACCAGGACCTCCGTGATAAGGAGAAATATTTCCAGGCAATCGACAGCGAAGCGCCGGGTTTCTCGCTGCGGGACGCGGGCGGGCATGTCGTCAACCTTTCCGATCTCCGCGGCAAGGTCGTCGTCCTGAATTTCGTCTACACCAACTGTCCGGACGTCTGCCCGCTCCACGCGGAACGGATCGCCGAGATTCAGAAGATGGTCAACCAGACGCCGATGAAGGAGATGGTCGAGTTCGTCACCATCACCACGGACCCGAAGCGCGACAACGGCCCAGTCCTCAGCGACTATGGCGAGGCGCACGGACTCGAACCCGTAAACTGGGTTTTCCTGACGTCTGCGGCGGACAGGCCCGAGGACACGACCCGCAAGATCGCCGTGGCCTACGGTCTCAAATTCATCGAAGGCGAGGACGGCATGCAGATGCACGGGATCGTCACCCACGTGATCGACCAGGACGGCCGTCTCCGCGCCCGGTTTCACGGGCTGAAGTTCGAGCCGGTCAATCTTGTCGTCTTCATCAATGCGCTGACAAACCGGACCCAAAAACCGCATCCGCACCCGCAGCCCGGCTTCTGGGACAAGCTCAAAGGATCGCTTCCATGGTAGCAGACGCGCCGAAAGATTTGCCATCCGGTTCGCCCGTGTCGAACCCCGACATTGGAAAGCGGCCGGGGGGCTTGCGACCCTTGGTGTTCGCCTCTTTTACGCTGGCCGGGCTGTCGGTCGTGTTCTCCGCCCTGGCGCTGCTGTTCGCGGCGGGAATTCTTCCACCGCTTCGCGGTACCGACGATCTCGAGCGTCAACTGCGTGCCTATCTGCTCAACAACCCCGGGGTGATCGTCGAATCCGTGCAAGGCATGGAGGCCCGCCAACAGGCCGCGGCCCAGAGCGAAGCGACCGCCGTCATCGCGCAACGACGCGATGAAATCTTCAACGATCCATATTCGCCGGTCGGGGCGAATCCTCGGGGCGACGCCGTCGTCGTGGAGTTCTTCGACTACAACTGCCCTTACTGCCGTCAGGCGACGCCGATGCTCGACAAACTCGAGCAGGAGGACAAGGGACTGCGCCTAGTTTTCAAGGAATATCCGATCCTCGGTCCGGGCTCGGTCTTCGCCGCCCGAGCCGCGCTCGCAAGCCAGAAGCAGGGCAAATACCTCGCTTTCCACAAGGCGATGATGGCCTACGAGGGCCGCATAACGGAAACCTCCAGCCTCGAAGTCGCGGCCGATGTCGGTCTCGATGTCGACCAATTGAAGCAAGACATGACGGACCCGGCAATTGACGAGACCATCAGGCGCAATATCGCGCTCGCACAGGCGTTGCACATCGCGGGTACGCCGAGCTTCGTCGCAGGCCAGGAGATCGTGCGAGGTCTGAGCGACGCTGACGGGATCAAGCGGCTGATCGCACTAGCACGAGGGAGCTAGGCACCGATGTCGGCGAGGATGGTTCTCTTCTCAGTGATGGGGATTGCCTTGGCGGGCTTCGGACTCGTAGGGGCATGGCCCTGGCTGGCCGCTCAGACTTCGAGCGGCGATGCCTCGTTCACCACAGTCGCGCTGGGGAAGACGCTCTATGCCAAGCATTGCGCCACCTGTCACGGCGCGAACCTCGAAGGCCAGCGGGACTGGAAAAGCCTGCTGTCCTCCGGACGCATGCCCGCGCCGCCGCACGATGCATCCGGACACACCTGGCATCATGCCGACGGCGTGCTCTTCCGTATCACCGAGGAAGGAACGGCAGCGGTTGTTGGCGGGAGCTACCAAAGCGATATGCGGGGCTTCGGGGATATCATGAGCGACGACGATATCCGCGCCGTCATCGCCTACATCAAAAGTACTTGGCCGGAGCGGGAGCGCGAGTATCAGGCGGAAATGAGCCGTCGTGAGCGGGAAACAACTCAGTGACAGACCGCGTTCGCCATTCGGATTTGTTACTTCGGCCGAGCGCCGCCTTCGTACATGAAGGTCATCGGCTTCGGCCCTCGCATGTAGCCCGTCTCGATCCGATCGATCCGAAAGCCAGCATCCTCGATCATCGATCGTATCGGCCGGTTGAGATGACAGCCACCGCTGATGCGCCGCCAGATCGGCGTAAGGCTATCCTGCCACCACCGAACACCACGGTCAGGCGACAGGCCATGCTCGACGAATAGCAGCCTGCCCTGAGGTTTCAGGACGCGGCGCATTTCCAAGAGCGCCGAATGCGATCTAGGAATAGTGCACAAGGTCCACGTCGTCACGACCGTGTCTACGCTGCGGTCGTCGAGCGGAATTGCTTCCGCAGACGCTTCGATGAAATTCACCTGCATCCCGGAATTCAGAACATCACGGGCCATGGCGAGCAGGTTTGGGTCAGGCTCGAGCGCCAAAATCTCTCGGACGGCCTTACGGTAAAATGGCAGGTTCAGGCCCGAACCGCAGCCGATCTCAAGCACGCGACCTTCTGCAGCGCCGATCACTCGCTCGCGATAGGGGCGCAAGCGCTCGTTGCGCATGGAAAGATCGCAGAGCTTCGGCAGGATGACGTCTCTGTAAATGCCCATGGATCGCTCCTCTCATATCGAGTTTCTCGCAGGTCCGGAATTGTGGCAAGTGATACGGCAAATAAACGCGCCTCGCGGCCGAACGAAGCCTTCCGCGGGTTGGCTCCGAACGAATATTAGTCGATCCCGAATGCCGCGTGGCCACTGCTTGCTTTTGGAGAGGGAATCGGGCTGCCATAGGAGACTCCGGGAGCCGCGGTGACCAGTTCCTCGTACCAATCCAAGATCACGCGCCTTGAAAAAGCGATCGTTGATTTACGGAAGAAGGACGCACAACGCAAAGGTCAACAAGACGACAAGCGACCGTCAAGTCGAAATCGGCGTCCACGATTTCCTCCACGTCAGGGAGGATATTGGTGACTCATGGCAACTGAGTCGAGTTCTGGATTGGTTCCTTGTAATCGGGATCGAGAGCCAGATTGATCAAATGGGCCAGGCGAAATCCGGCTTGGCGAACACGCTCCTGGGCGATAGGCGCGAATTTTTCCAGGTAGGTTTGGGTGATCTGGACCCTCTTGAACGGCGCTCCCTCAACAAGCTTGGGTTCCGTGTCTGTGTACTGACACAAATCGCCGACTTTGATGCAGTAAAGGACGTACGGATCGATCGTGATCTGGAACGACTCGTTCGCCCATACCGCCGGGTCCGTCCCCACCACCGCTTTTTCTTCGGTCAGGGTTGTATTGACGAGGAGGGTATCAACAGCTCGGTAAGTGATGGTTCTCTCGCTCCAGTCGGACCGATAATCCGCTCGTTGCCGTACCCTTTCGAACATTCCAGCTTCAAGGACACAGTCGTGGTTTCCGAGGATCAGCGCGGACCCTGGTTGATCCTTGATGGTGTCAATGACCAGCTGCATCGCCTGTCGGCTATCGGGACCTCGGTCGATAATGTCGCCGAGGAAAACTACGCCTATTCGAACCCGCCTAACGTAGCCTCAATCAAAATCGAGCGCAGAAGTCCTTCCAGAAGGTCTGCACGGCCATGGACGTCGCCAACTGCGTAAGTGTGTTTATCGGTCATCTGATCCCTCGGGTTGAGGGCACTTGTAAGCCCATGAGATGACTGAAAGGTTCGCGCGGCGGGTAAACGGTGCGTAACGAGGTGATTGCGCCGAGCTTGGATTGTCGGAACCTGGCTCGCTGGTCCTTGATGGCGGCATTGAGTTGGGAGCGTGACCGCGTAGCAAAGGGGGAAGAACCCGGTGTCCACCTTCCGAAAATCCGCGAAAATTTGATGAATGCTCGGGAAGCGATACTTGCGAATTGCAAAGCTGCACCCTGCTAAGTTCTACGCTCGCGACCACGAGTGGAAGCGGCGGCTGCCGGCAGCGGCGTCACCGAAGCTCGCCAGCGAAATCGCGAACTGTCCCTTCAAGACTGATTGCAAGAAGGCACCCGAACGTCGTTCGGGTGCCTTCTTCATTGGGGTCATCAACGACGGGACCGTGGCAAAAGTGTCGTCCAACTAATCCTGCACTCGTCGCGTTGGATTACCGCAACGCCTTCTCCTGCCTGAGTGGACGCATTTCTAAGGGTACGTCAGACGCAAATCAGGGGCTTAGACGCATTTCTTCAGGCACGGGACAAGTACGATGAGTAATCAAGAGCACCCACTTGTACTTCCACACGTATCGCACTTCTCGCAGGTCCCATTCCGCACCATCGTGAAGTTCTGGCACTCGGTGCACATATTGCCCGTGTAGCCCTGCATGATGGAGCGGGCGCGGCGTTCGGCTTCGACCTTCTTGGCTTCGGTCTTGGCAGAGGCTGCGTCGGCAGCGGCGGCGTCGGTGAAGAGCGTGCTGGATTCCTCAGCGATCTCTTCGGCGATTTCCTCCGCCAGTTCCTTGGCGCGCTCCTCGTAATCGCGCTTGAAGGCGACGACTTCGGAGGAGGCGGCGACGGTTTCGAGTTTGCGCACGGTGTTGCCGGCAATCGCCGTGATCGTCGCGCCCGAGGAGGCGCGGACAGGGGCGGCGGTTGCAGCACCCTTGATCTCCGATGCCGCGCGCTCGGTCGAGTTTCCGGAAACCAGCGTCGGCTTATAGCCGCGAGTCAGGCCCTTGGAGACGACGTCCGCCTTGCCTTCCGACACGCCGCGGCCGAGCGCCGTGTTGTTGAAGTCGGACGTATCGACATGCGCCAGATCGTGGCGGCCGAGATAGGAGATGGCGAGTTCGCGGAACACGTAGTCGAGGATCGACGTGGCATTCTTGATCGCGTCGTTGCCAGTGACGATGCCCGCCGGCTCGAACTTCGTGAAGGTGAAGGCATCGACATATTCCTCGAGCGGCACGCCGTATTGCAGGCCGAGCGAGACCGAGATCGCGAAGTTGTTGATGAACGCACGAAGGGCCGAACCTTCCTTGTTCATGTCGAGGAAGATCTCGCCGAGGCGGCCGTCGTCATATTCGCCGGTGCGCAGGAAAATCGTGTGGCCGCCGATCTTTGCCTTCTGGGTGTAGCCCTTGCGGCGGCCCGGCAGCTTTTCCTGGCTGCGCACGACCTTCTCGATCACCCGCTCGATGATCTTCTCGGTGACGGTGACGGCCTGGGCGGCGGCTGGCTGGGCCAGCAGTTCCTCCAGCGCGTCCTCGTCGCCTTCGTCCTCGATCAGCGAAGCGTTTAGCGGCTGCGACAGCTTCGAGCCGTCGCGGTAAAGCGCGTTGGCCTTGAGGCCGAGCTTCCAGGAGAGCATGTAGGCGCTCTTGCAATCGTCGACGGTTGCATCGTTCGGCATGTTGATCGTCTTGGAGATCGCACCCGAGATGAAGGGCTGGGCAGCCGCCATCATGCGGATGTGGCTTTCGACCGAGAGATAACGCTTGCCGATCTTGCCGCAAGGATTGGCGCAATCGAAGACGGCGAGGTGCTCGTTCTTGAGGAACGGAGCGCCTTCCAGCGTCATCGCACCGCAAACATGGATGTTTGCAGCCTCGATGTCCTTCTTCGAGAAGCCCATATGGTCGAGCAGGTTGAAGCTCATGTCGGCAAGCTGCTCGTCGGAGACCTTCAGCGTGCCCTTCAGGAAGTCGAGCCCAAGCGTCCACTGGTTGAAGACGAACTTGATGTCGAAAGCGGACTTCAGCGCAGCGTTGACGGCCTCGACCTTCTCGTCGGTGAAGCCCTTGGCCTTCAGCGTCGAGGGGTTGATGGCGGGCGCCTGGTTCAGATTGCCGTGGCCGACGGCGTAGGCTTCGATCTCGGCAATCTGGCTTTCGGAATAGCCGAGCGTGCGCAGCGCTTCCGGTACGGCACGGTTGATGATCTTGAAGTAACCGCCGCCGGCAAGCTTCTTGAACTTGACGAGCGCGAAGTCGGGCTCGATGCCGGTCGTGTCGCAATCCATGACGAGGCCGATCGTTCCGGTCGGCGCAATCACGGTTGCCTGGGCGTTGCGGTAGCCGTGCTTTTCGCCGAGTTCCAGTGCCTTGTCCCAAGCGCTCTTGGCGTGCGCGGCGAGATCCTGGTCCGGGTTTTCGCCGTGGATGAGGGCGACCGGGTTGATCGACAGGCCTTCATAGCCGGACGTCTCGCCATAGGCGGCGCGGCGATGGTTGCGGATGACGCGCAGCATGTTCTCGCGGTTCGGCGCAAACATCGGGAACGGGCCGAGTTCGGCGGCCATTTCCGCCGAGGTGGCATAGGAAATGCCGGTCATGATCGCCGTCAGGGAGCCTGCGATGGCGCGGGCTTCGTCGCTGTCGTAAGGAATGCCGGACGACATCAGCAGGCCGCCGATATTGGCATAGCCGAGACCGATCGTGCGGTATTCGTAGGAGAGCTCGGCAATGCGGCGCGACGGGAACTGCGCCATCATCACGGATATTTCGAGCACGACGCTCCACAGACGCACGGCATGCTCGTAGTCGGCGATGTTGATGCGCTTTGTCGCCGCATCCTTGAACTGCATGAGGTTCAAGGAGGCAAGGTTGCAGGCCGTGTCGTCGAGGAACATGTATTCCGAGCACGGGTTGGAGGCGCGGATCGGGCCGGCGGCCGGGCTGGTGTGCCAGTCGTTCATCGTCGTGTTGAAGTGCAGGCCCGGATCGGCCGATGCCCAGGCGGCATAGGAGATCGTCTCCCAGAGGTCGCGGGCCTTCAGCGTCTTCATGACCTTACCGTCCTTGCGGGCCGTCAGGTTCCAGTCGCCATCGGCTTCGACGGCGCGCAGGAAGTCGTCGCGGATCGAGACCGAGTTGTTGGAGTTCTGGCCGGAAACGGTGAGGTAGGCTTCACTATCCCAGTCCGTGTCGTAGGTCTTGAACTCCATGTCCTTGTAGCCCTGGCGGGCGAACTGGATGACGCGGCTCACATAGTTTTCCGGGACCTGGTCCTTCTTGGCGGCGCGGATTTCGCGCTTGAGGGCAGGGTTCTTGGACGGGTCGAAGCAATCCGCATCGGCGCCGCCTTCGCAATTGAAGCAGGCCTTCATGATCGCCTTCAGGTGCTTGGCGACGATCTTCGAACCGGTGACGAGGGCTGCAACCTTCTGCTCTTCCTTGACCTTCCAGTTGATGTATTCCTCGATGTCCGGATGATCGATGTCGACGACGACCATCTTGGCCGCACGGCGCGTGGTGCCGCCCGACTTGATGGCGCCCGCCGCACGGTCGCCGATCTTCAGGAAGCTCATCAGGCCGGAGGAGCGGCCGCCGCCGGAAAGCTTTTCGCCTTCGCCGCGCAGATACGAGAAGTTGGAGCCGGTGCCGGAGCCGTACTTGAAGAGGCGGGCTTCGCGAACCCAGAGGTCCATGATGCCGCCTTCGTTGACGAGGTCGTCCTCGACCGACTGGATGAAGCAGGCATGCGGCTGGGGATGCTCGTAGGCCGACTTGGACTTCGTCAGCTTGCCGGTGAAGGGGTCGACGTAGAAGTGGCCCTGGCCGGGGCCGTCAATGCCGTAGGCCCAGTGCATGCCGGTGTTGAACCACTGCGGGGAGTTCGGGGCGACGCGTTGGGTAGCGAGCATGTAGGCGAGTTCGTCGCGAAAGGCAGAGGCATCCTCCTCGGACGAGAAGTAGCCGCCCTTCCAGCCCCAGTAGGTCCAGGTGCCGGCCAGACGGTCGAAGACCTGGCGCGCATCGATTTCGGAGCCGTACTGCTGGTCCTTCGGCAGCTCCTTGAGGGCTGCCTCATCGGCAACCGAACGCCACAGGAAGGAGGGAACGTCGTTTTCGTCGACCTTCTTCAGCCTTGCCGGAACGCCGGCCTTGCGGAAATATTTCTGGGCAAGGATGTCGGCCGCGACTTGGGAGAACTGCGCGGGAACGTCGATATTCTCAAGGCGGAAGACGATCGAACCGTCGGGGTTCTTGATCTCGCTCGTCGCCTTGCGGAATTCGATGTCCGCGTAAGCGCTCTGGCCTGCCTTTGTGAAACGGCGTTCTATGCGCATGTCCTTGCACCTCTGTTTGCGCGCCCCATCCCCGTTGACCAGGACGCAAGTTTCCTCATCCGGCAGCGCCGGAAGATGCGCAGCCAGTTCTCGTTTCCGTACCGTCACAGGAGTGTCATCCGGAGATGTCTTTCCTGTATCTTGTGGTGATGGTGGCTGCAAACACTAAATATAGTATTAACAGCTTATTATCGCCAGCCCCGGATGTCACTTTTTTGGAGGTCAAAAATCGCGCAAAAGTCCCCTCACGGCTGCCATCCATCATGGATGCAACACCCTGATTCCACGCTCGAATTTTGAAGAGAACCGGCCTCGTTAAACCCGGTCCAGCTGCCGCCGCAACATCGGAAACCATTAAGTGAGAAATGGGCGATTCCGTCAAGGGGTGGTTTTTAACGAAGCGTTCACCACAACATATTGTGGACGGTCCTGTGAAGACTGGGGAAAAGCCTGGAGGCCTTGAATTTCAGGGCTTTGCGGGCTTTAGGCACCTGAAAAGCGAGGATAAAAAGATAAAGTTAGCCGAATCCAAATCTAAGGATGGCATTTTCGGCCCGGATCGGCATCGCGATTCGGAAGGCCTCACATCGCATCGAGCGCGACGGTCACGGTGGCAATGCCGATCGCCGCTCCAGCCTCGTCGCGGATGGTGAAGCTGGCCTGCGCCTCGAGAATCTGCGTGGTCTCATCGCGCTCGGCGCGATCGACGAAAGTCTCGTCCGAATCGCGCGCGAAGGTCTGCAGATATTTGTTTTCGTCGGCCTGCCAGAAATCCGTCGTCACTCTGCTCTCACCGACATTGAGCCCATTCCTGTCGGTAATGAAGAACTCGACGATAACGCCCTGCGACGCATCCTGTTTTTCCTTCAAGTAGCGCGAAACGGGCGTGGACAGAATGGCGGACACCATCTGCAGGGCGCCGGTTTCCACTTCGGATCGGTAGGTCGAATCAAGGACCTGGATATCCGTGCTGCTGACGTCACTGAATTTGGCGTTCTGCTCTCTGATCGCGGCGAGAACCATCGGCGTGCTGACCATCGGCCGGACGACGGTATCCACATATTCGCGGACGACGGCGACATAAGCGGGTTCGGCAAAGGCCGGCACGGGCAACAAAGAGGGGATCGCCAGCCCTGAAGCGACGACCGCTCTAACCCAACCCCGGTATGCCATTCCCCTCTTCCTTGCTCCGCGCGTTTTCGCCCTCGCGCGATCCGTGACCCGGCATTTTGGCACGGCGCTCGGATGCGCGCGTGCAGGCCAGGCTCGCATCATACATCTGCAGTATTACTAAGATGACAATTCCGCGTGGAGTTTATTCGTGCTGAATGGCCCGACGCTGTCAGCGCGGACCCTTGGCGATCGGCTCCTGATAGGTGAAGCCCATGTCCCAGGGGAAGTAGATCCAGGTGTCCTGGCTGACCTCCGTGACGAAGGTGTCGACCGTCGGCACGCCGAGCGGCTTTGCGTAGACGCAGGCAAAATGCGCCTTGGGCAGCATGGCGCGCACTTGCGCCGCCGTCTTGCCGGTATCGGTGAGGTCGTCGATGACGAGGATACCTTCGCCGCCATTTTCCTTGAGCTCCGGCGCAATGCCCTTCAGCACCACCATATCCCCCTGGTTCACGTAATCATGATAAGAAGCGACGCAGACCGTTTCGATCAGGCGGATGTCGAGTTCGCGGCAGATGATTGCCGCAGGAACCAGGCCGCCGCGGGTGATGCAGACAATGCCCTTGAATTCCTTGTTGAGGCCGGCGATGCGCCAGGCAAGCGCGCGGGCGTCGCGATGGAACTGATCCCAGGAAACGGGAAAGGCTTTATCGGGAAAAGACATCGAACTGCTCCGCGGCATGAAAGGAAAACCCGCCGGCGACCAAGCGCAATCCGTCAAACGCAAATCGCGCAGGGCCAACCCGCGCGAAAGGAAGTTCCGGAGCCCGTCACCGGTTGCCGCAATTAGCGGGATTTGCGGGTAAAACGCAAGTCCCGCCGGTGCTTCGTCAACGGGAGAGGAGGGTGAGCGCCGTCATCGACTGCAAGAGCGACTTCGTCGTGCCGCCGAAGATCATCTGCCAGAGGCGCGAATGGGTGTAGGCGCCCATCACCAGGAGATCGATGCTGCTGTCGGAGAGGCGGTTTTCGATGACATTCGAGGCGCTCTTATGGGTGCCTTCCGCGACGGCAAGCGTCGCCTTCACGCCGTGGCGGGAAAGCGTGGCTGCGATTTCCGCTCCCGCCAGGCCCGCCGTCTGCATCGCAGAATCCACCGGATCGACGGAAAAGACCTCGACTTCGTCGGCAGCCTTCAGGATCGGCATGGCATCGAATGTCGCGCGTGCGGCTTCCTTCGAGCCGTTCCAGGCAATCATCACGCGTTTGATCGCTTTCGGTTGCCGCAAGATATAGGGGATCATCAGGACCGGACGGCCGCTTTCGAAAAGAAAGCTGTCGATATCGACCTGGCTGTCAGATGGCTTGGAAGGGTCCGCTTGCGAGGCGATCAAGAGGTCCGCGCTGCGGGCGCTCTCGATCAGCGGCGCTGAGCCGTAGCCCGCCGAGGTGGCGAAGCTGCGCCATTCGAACGATGCGCCGGACGCTTCGGCTTTCTGGCGGAAGATGCGCTCCACTTCTACGGTCTCGGAATGCGCCATGTCCTGCAGCGCCTGAACGGCGACTGGATCGGGAATTTCCATCGGAGCGACCAGCGGCACGGCCGAGATGTTTTCGGCGTGGAGACCGATGACATGGGCATCGTTTTCGGCGGCAAGCGCAAAGGCAAAATCGGAGACCGCACGGCTGTTGTCGGCCGTATCGAGAATGGCGAGTATGGTCTTGTAAGGCATATCAATTCTCCTCGGCGGCTGAAAATGGTTTCGTAAGCAGGAAATGCGTTGTCGGTGGAACGGTTCCTTGGTTGTTCGAGGGCGGTGTGTTGCTGCTCTAAGCTTCGGCGGACCGGTTTTCGTCAATCTCCCTGGTCCTACGAATGTTCTCGATCATGGCGTGAACCTCAGCGCCCGCTGCATCGACAGCCGCCTGCGACCGGCCGCGCACGACGATCTCCGTCGAGAATTTCTGGCCGACATAGCGCGGATAGGAGCCAATGCTGGTGTCCGGGTGCGCCTTCTGGATGGCGGCCAGCAGCATGCCGATATCGCCTTCGGCATAGGGGCAGGCGATCGCCAGCGACAGCACGCGCTGGCCGGTGCGAAGCGTCGGCAGTACATTGTCGACCATGGCCTGGAACACCTGCGGCACGCCCGCCATGACGTAGACATTGCCGATGACGAAGCCGGGCGCAGTCGACACCGGATTGGCGATGTGTGCCGCCCCGCGCGGCATGCGCGCCATGCGCTTGCGCGCTTCGGTGAATTCCATCTCGCGGCGCTTGTACATGTCACCGAGCAGTGTCATGGCAGCAGCATCATGGTCGCAGGGAACGCCAAAAGCCTTCGAGACTGCGTCCGCGGTGATATCGTCATGCGTGGGGCCGATGCCGCCCGAGGTGAAGACGTAGTCGTATTTGCCGCGAAGGGCGTTCAGAGCTTCGACGATCGCATCCTCGTCATCGGCGACGATCCGCACCTCCTTGAGATCGATGCCGGAAAGCTGAAGCATATCCGCCAGATGGCCAATGTTTTTGTCCTTGGTTCGGCCGGACAGAAGCTCATCGCCGATGGCGAGCATGGCGGCGGTGATGACGGTTTCAGTGCTCATGAGAGATATCCGATGATGGGGCTTTGCTATAGGTAGCGCCGTTTTCCCGGCTTGCAAATGGCGGCACCCGGTCGCGGCAGAAGGCGAAGGAAACGGTAAGTGAATTTGAGTCTACATACATTGAACGCTGAGTTCTGCGCAGGCAGGTCATGCTCAAGGAAGCGCGCTGATAGAACTTCGGCCGGTCAACCATTCAATCCGTGCCGCAGGGGAGTTCGTCATGGCGAAGGTCCTCGTTCTTTACTATTCGGCCTGTGGCCATATCGAAACAATGGCATATGCAGTTGCGGAAGGCGCCAAGTCTGCGGGCGCCGAAGTCACCGCAAAGGGCGTTCCGGACCTGGTTCCCGAAGAGATGGGTGTCGATGAGATCAAGGGCGGCTCGCCCCACGGCGCGTCCACGATCACCGACGGCGATGGCTCGCGCCAGCCTTCAGCAATCGAGCTGGAAGCCGCGAAATACCAGGCCGCGCACGTCGCTAAGATCGCGGCGAAGCTCGGGTAAGACGCTTTCCGATCAAATGGTAGAGGCGGCGCGGCTCATCGCTGCGCCGTTGCTTGGCCGCAAGAGGTGCTTTCGTGCAATTCCTGTTGATTTTAACCGAAGCAGCATTCACGCGGCGCCAAAGTCGGCCGCTACCCGTGAAACTGCAGGGCTATGACCAGCAACATGGTCCCGGCAAGCACGCTCCCGAACAAACACGCAGCGGCTGTTTTGTAAAACCTGAGACGCCGCGCCCTTTCTCCACTCCAATCGTAAACCATCGTCTTACTCCCACAAGACAAGCTTACACGCATCGTGGCACTGTAATTCGTGCATCCGCAAAGGCGCCTTCGAGCCCTGTCGCCTTTCAGACGCCGGCATAAAATCATATTTATTGGGATTGATAAAGATGGTGGGGCGAGACCAGTAGGCGCATAGTTCTTTCCGCCGCGGCTGTACGACCTGCGATTTCGTCCTGTGTGCCAATAGGACCGGAGATTTTGATGCGCGCTGTTATCGCTTTCCTGCTGGTCGCCCTTGCCCTTTCCGGATGCAACACGGCTCCGCCGGAGCCCATCCGCGGCAGCCTCACCTATGGCAGAGTCGTCCACGTTCCCGCGCGAGCGGGATACACCGTCAAGCACGAGTTTCCGGACAAGTTTGGATACCGGGTCTACGAAAGATACGTGGTTCAGCCGGATGGAACGCTGAAGCTCATCTCCCGCCGAACCGGCTCCGACTACTGGCACTTTCCCCGGATGAAATGGTGAGTGGACTGCCCGGCGTCGCAAAAACCTCGCGCCACGGCTGCGTGCTGGTGCGGGCGACGGGGATCGAACCCAGGATTTCTCCGAGGGATTTTAAGAATTTTCCGAGCGGTAGTCTCTCCCTAGTCGACTCAAGGGATTTTTGTCCACATGCCATTTCTTTCCGAAGATTTCGTCCGCCGCATCAAACTCGAAGGCCGTGACGAGGCGCTGTTCCGCGACACCAAACTCACTGGCTTTGTCCTCCGTGTCCGCCGCCGGGCCGACGGCTCGCTCGCCAAGACCTTCTTCATCTCGCACCTGACCCGGGGGGCGGATGGCAAGCCCAAGCGGCGCAAGATCGTTATTGGCGATTATGCCACCTTTCCCGCCGAGGCGGCACGCGAGGAAGCGCAGAAGATGCTTCAGGCGGTCAAGATTGGGGACGATCCGGCGGCGATCCGCGCCGCAAAGAAAGCGCAGCCGCTATTTGAGGAGCTGGTCGGAGACTTCCGCCGCGATCATATCAACAAGAAAAAGCCCGGCACGAAAAAGGACTATGAGGGCCGTATCCGGCGCGTGCTGATGCCCTTCTTTAAAGGAAAGCGGGTCGTCGACATCACCACCTCGATGGTGAAAGAATTCCACCGCAAGAAACGGTCCAACCCGACAGACGCTAATCGCGGCCTTGCCGTGCTTTCTGCGATGATGACTTACGCTATCGAGGAAGGCATCCGACCCGACAATCCCTGCCGTGGTGTGAAGCGCAACTCCGAGATGGCGCGCGATCAATGGCTTGACGAGCACGATTTGCCAAAGTTTCTCACCGCCCTCGCCACGGTCGAGGGTGCGGCCGGCGAGTTGATCCGCTTCCTTGCCGTTTCGGGCTGGCGTGTTTCAGAGGCGCGTCTGCTTCGATGGGATGAGGTCGACTTGCAGCGGCTGGTAGCTAACCTTGGCGATACTAAGACGGGCGCTCAAACGCGGTCGCTTGCGGCGGATGCTGCCGTCCTAATCAACCGGCAACCGGGGCGAGTTGGCTACGTTTTCACCAACCGTGCCGGCCTCTATCCGGTCTCATACAAACTCTTGCGAGAAGTGCTTGAGGACGTCTGTAATAGCGCGGAAATCCAATCCATCACACCGCACGTTCTACGGCACTCCGCCGCCACATGGGCGGCGGTGGGCGGTGCCCAGGCGCATGAATTGCGCGAAGCGTTCGGCTGGAAAACATTGGCGATGACGAGCCGCTACGTGTCAAAAAGCGAGAGCCTCGGACGGCGCGGTGCTGAAAGGGCCGCCAACGCCATCAACATCTTCGGCAAGCCTGCGGCAGACGTTGTCGCGGCGATAGGTAAGTCGCATGAGTGATCTTTCGGAAGATGTGCATCTGGACGAGGTGCTGGACATGGTCTGCAGGCGGTATCTCGATGGCGAGATGGATATGCAGCCGCACTTGCTGCCCCATATTTGCCGCCGCCTTTTGGAATTCCTGAACCCGAAGCCGCCAACAAAAAAAGGCCGGAGGCAAACAGTCTACAGGACAGCCGGTGGGTATGTTGATTACCTGATCAACATAAAAGGGATGACGATGATGGATGCGCGGGCACTCGTCGGCGATATAATGCAATGGCCCCGACACAAAATTGCGCAGGCCCACAGAGATTTCCGACCCAAGAAAAAATAGTCCGATTTTTCTTGGCTTTCGGGATAGTTTTTTTCGGCATAGATAGTTCAGCACCGTCTATTTCCATTAAGGAAAGGTGCTGTGCAAATGACCCCCACTGCCGTGCTTTTTGGCGAACGCAGCGCGTTCTGGACCAGCAAGGGTATTGTTGGCCGCGCTCTTTATATAGCTCTCGCCGCAGATTCCGAGCTGCCCGACAACCTCCTCCAAGAGGATGTCGCGGCGATCCTGAACATCGATCCGGCTTCCGTGAAACAGCGACGCGTCCGGGGCGAAGAACCCAGCTTCCTCAAGCTCAGCGGCAAGATCGTTCTGTATCCGCGAAGTTTATTTTGCATGTGGCTCGCCGACATGCTCGTCGATAGACGGGGCCTGGAAGCAAACCCACCATCTGGCCGATACACTCAAGCATCAAATAGATTGCCGGCCGCCAAGGTGCCCACTGTCGCTGAGATAGACACGTAAGAGCCGTCGCGATTTGCGCGCGCGACGGCCCAAGTCAGCATCAGGATTTTCGGTGGCGAAGGCTGAGAATCTAACAACACCGTCTAAGCGCGTCAAATCCGGCGATTTCCGCAAGGAGATTGCTGATGAATTTCACACCGGCCAATCCAGACATTTGGCATTACGGCTGGCTCATGCAGCGGCACCTGGATTGGCTGCGCGCCTGCGGCGTGCCAATGACGGCTATCGTCCAGCCCGATCCCCTCCGCCTCGCACGCGGCCACAAAGCCGCAGATGAACGGTTCGAGCCCGATCCGGCCGGTCCCGATTGGTTCGTTTTTGCCGAGCGCGACGACCTAATCTTTTGGCGGCCAAGAACCGGCGAGCTGGCGACCTGGGCCGGCCGCGCCTTCGCCCTCGGCGAGAGCGCGATCAGCAACGCGAGCACCTACTCTTTCAACTTTGCCCTGAACATCTTCGCCTCACCGCTCGACTGGCTGCGCGCCGCGCGCGACGGCGTCGTCGTGCTCGATTGGCGTCACGCATTCGATCACCTGCGCGAGTGCCCGCGCGTCGCCGTAGACGAAGCCTTGTTGCCGATTTATCGACGTCACATGCGTCCGGCGCGAATGCCGGACGTGTTCCTCCTGGAGGCGGCGCCGCAGCGCAACCACAGGAGGTCCGCGTGACAGAGGTCGTCAGCAGCATCAATCGAAAATGGCTCGACTCATGCATCCTCGCCCCAAGCGGCAGCGCTTTGCCGATCCTTGCCAACGCGCTCATCGGCCTGCGGGCCATACTGCCCAATGCCTTCGGCTTCGACGAGATGGCCCATATCCCCGTTCTCCGGCATCCGCTCGATGCGGAGCGTAGTTTCCAGCCTAGGCCAGTGACCGATGTCGATATCAGCATCGTGCAGGACCGGCTTGAACACGCTGGATTGAAACAACTCGGCAGGGAAGTCGTCCATCAGGCGGTCACGCACCGCGCCCACGAGTGCAGGTTTCATCCTGTAAGGAACTGGCTCGACAGCCTGCAATGGGACGGCAACGCCCGCCTGCCGTCCCTCTTCGTCAATTACTTCGGTAGCGAGGCAACACCCTACGCCGCAGAGATCGGGAGCATGTTCGTCATTTCGATGGTCGCAAGGATTTTCTCGCCGGGGTGTAAGGCCGATCATTTGCCAGTGCTGGAGGGAAGGCAGGGCAGCTTGAAATCGACCGCCTGTAGGGTTCTGGGAGGCGAATGGTTTTCCGATGCATTGCCGGAAATCAATTCCGGCAAGGACGCATCGCAGCATCTTCGCGGCAAGTGGCTGATCGAGGTCGCCGAGATGCACGCGATGAACCGGGCGGAAGCCACGATGCTCAAGAGCTTTATCTCGCGCGACACCGAGCGCTACAGGCCAAGCTACGGCCGCGCCGAGGTCATAGAGCCGCGCCAATGCGTATTCATCGGCACCACCAACCAGGACACCTATCTTCGCGACCCGACTGGCGGTCGCCGTTTCTGGCCGGTGAAGACAGGCCGCATCAATATCGACGCGCTCAGCCATGACCGCGAGCAGATCTTCGCCGAGGCCGTCGCACGGTTCAAGGACGGCGAACAATGGTGGCCCGACAAGGATTTTGAGAAGACGCACATCGCGCCGGAACAAGCCCAGCGCTACGAGGCGGATGTGTGGGAGGAAGCCATCCGAGCGTTCATCAAGAACCGGAGCACAGTGCTTGTCGGCGAAATTGCCAAGGATGCGCTGCACTTCGAAACCAATCGCATTGGCAGAGCCGACCAGAACCGCATCATCGCCATTCTCAGCCGGATCGGCTGGGAGCGGCGAAAGAAAGACTGGAGGGGCAATATCCCCTGGGGTCCGCCCCTGGCAGAAGAAGAATGACATGTTTGCATCACCCACGGTCAACGGGCGACAACGGATGATTTTCCATCCTAGGGGCTAGGAGATTCTAAGGAGCTATATGGAAAAAACGACCGTGGTCGCCCGTTGACCGTGGTCATCGGATGGCCGGAATGGGGAGATTTTGAGCGAGCGAAACCCGTGAAACCTGTCCGAAACCTCACCGAAGGTTTCAAAGAAATGAGAAAGGTAATGGACATGGAAAGCAAGGCGAAAAGCTGGCGCGATACAATCAAGATACACCCGGCAGCCGATCTATTCCCGATGATGAGCGACCCGGAACTCCGCGAACTGGGCGAAGATATCAAGCGGAACGGACTGCGGTTGCCGATCTACATGTGGGCGCCGGAGGAGAGCTCGCGTAGTTACCAGCTGGTCGACGGACGCAACCGGCTTACCGCGATGGAATTTGTCGGCATCCGCGTGCTCGGCGAGAACGGCTTCAACGACGAGCAGATCCATCCCTTCAAAAACATCAACTGGTATTACTGCGAGCATCTAGACCCTTGGGTTCGGCAGTCGCGACGATGAGGCGGACGCCGTTCGCGGACATTTCAAAGATGTCCGTGTGGAGCCTTGAAATGCGGACGGACATTTTCCCCATCCTAACATTTGTCCGTTTTGTCTGGGCCGCGTGAAATGCGTCGGCAGAAAAGGAGTGCGGCAATGACAATGGATAATTCGGTCACCCTCATTAGCAATTCCTGCTTTTGCGGGTTGGTGAACAATGGCTGCCAATTCCTCCAGTGAGCGCCAGCGTCGCTACCGCGAACGGCGAAAGGTTGGCCGCCGCGTCGTCCGGGTTGAGGTCGACGAGGTCGAACTTGCCGCCGCGTTGGAGAGCTTGAATTTTCGCAGCCCGGTGAACGCGGACGACGACGAAGCGGTCCAGCGGGCGCTTAATGACATGATCCAGGTGCTCTGCCGGGGGCTGGCCGATGACGCGTAACGGCCCGCTACGTCGCGATTTGCTACAGTCGGGAAATGACTGAATCAACATTAAGCGAAATTGCCGTACATGAAGCGGCGCATTGCGTAGCAGCTCTCAGGCACGGGATCGACGTCCACCGTGTGTCGGTTGACGCGGGCGAGGTTATCCTCGAGTCTCCTGGCGACTACCTTGAGCGCGGGCACCACCACGGCGGCTGGCCGCAACATACGCGATCATCGCTCTAGCCGGCCAAGCTGCGGCGCCTGCAACCGGGCTGTCGGAGTCAGACCAACTTCTGTTACGGCACGCGTTTTTTCTCGCCTCCTGGTCCAACCCGACTACCGAGATGCGCCACGCACTTGCTGCTCTCGCCGAGAATTTTGTGGACAGTCACCGTGAGGAGATCGAGACCCTTGCCATAATCCTGGATCAGCGCCGCAGCCTATCAGGCGCCGAGGTCGCGGAAATCATCGGGAGCGTCAGGCAATGACAGGCAAGGGCGACGACGAGCAGCTCGCCTTTATCGCGGCGCGCGCCGAGGAGATCAGAACCGGCCTCGACTCCAACTTCACGGAAGTGCAGCTTGAACGGCCATTGAGCAGGCGTATGGTTCACGCGCTCATCGCGGCCACGACCGCTGCTACAGCCGCGAAGCTGAAGGCGCTCTCTGCCCGCGTCGAAGCACTTGAGGAAAGCGGGATCAAATACCTGGGGAACTATCAGCGCGCGAACTCTTACTGGAAGGGCGATACCGTCACGCATTCCGGGAGCCTTTGGGTTGCCCTGAAGGCTGTCGCGGAGGGCGCGACACCCGGCAGCGATCCAGCCTGCTGGCAACTGGCAGCTAAAGGCGGCAAACCGGTGAAGCGCACCACGGCGGGATCGACGTCGACATGATGGTCATCGATTTACCTCCTCCAATAGCCGGCGCGATTGCAAGGGCTTGGGATTTGGCCGAAGAGCACCTGCGAAGGCCTCTCACGGACCAGGAAGCCGCGATGATCGTTGCGGCGGTGTTCCGGTATTTTGATGAACCCGATGCGCCAACGACGAGACTTCAGTGAATTTAGGCGCGCCCGCTTGTGTCGAGGCGCAATACCGCTTTCGGCCCAAAGCTGCCGTTCGGCGATGTCGGCGCGGACGTCCGCTTTGCGCCCTCATATCGGTCATTCCGGTCGTCTCTGGCGCACCGGACGAGATGAAACTGGGAACGCGTATGTCATTGCCTTGTCTGTTCATTTTCTGACGCCACCACGAATTCGCCGGCATATCTCTCCATCCCAGCAGGAACCAGTCGAATGCGGCTTCCGTCGGGATCGTTGCATAACAACGCCGATCCATCGCGGTGACAGCCCCTTTGCCGCGAGCCGGCGTTCCAGTTTGCCGAACGCGGTGGGTGACAACTCAGTGGTGAATGCAACGAGTCCAGCGGCCGTATCAGGAGGCTGGGCAGGTTACGACCGTCGTCGGTATCGTCAGAGCTCAGAAAATGGCAAAAGCCCCCAAGAAGGCCCTGAAGGGATTGCCACCGGAGACCATTCGCGTCACGGAGCGTCAGAACGCCCCACAGCCCCACAATGCCGCGCCGAAGCGAAAGCGGGACGATGGACTTGGCAAGGCTGGCATTCGCTCGGAAGCACGTAAAAGAGGCCGGTGAGCGGATCCACGATCAGGTGTTGCTGATTGAGGAACTGAAGGCTGGCGGACACGACACCAGCATGACCGAAGACCTGCTCACTCACCACGTTCCATTACACCCTGCTTCAGTTCACGCGGCACTGTGAGGAATTGGAACGGCAGGCCGCTCGCAAGGAATGAGCCGCCACCGGGCTTCTTAAAAGCGCGTCAATGAAGTGGCGGACTAAACGCTTTGAATTTAAGCACGGCCCCTATTCTTTCGGCAATTTGCCCTGATCTTCCAGCTCCCGCAGGTAAAAGCCGGCCTTAACAGTGCACATCAGGATCATGCATTGCGCCAGCGGATTATGAGCCTTGGCCGCAACCGTAACCGCGCGCAGGTAAGTCAGTGGTGTCGGCGGATATCCGCAGGCGATCTGCTCCTTCACGCTGGCACGATAGGCTTCGAGAGCGGGCGCATTTTCAAACAAGACCCAGTTAACGCTGGCCTTCGCTGTCGCGAACTGATCGCGGCAGACCTGCCATTCGACCCCCAACTTGGCGCAGGGGGCAAGCCACTCTTGCACCGCGCCATATTCCGGACGATTGCATTCGGCGCTCGCTGGAGACCCCAACCACGACTGAATGACAACCGCAAATGCGTATCCAATAGGCTTCATGGTGTCCTCCCCTTCACATCTGTTGGTGGTGGAGAGCCGCGCGTCCGCATCATGCGCCTGGGCGGCGCAGATCGCAAATTATGACACCAAAGCAGAACTTCCACAGACTATCCCCAGGACGACGGGGGACGGGGCTCGCACAAGCTGCGGCGGAAATTTGAATTAGGACAAGCAAGAACTTAGGACAGCACCCACCGGCCTATACGCGGCCCCGGTCTGACCAAGACCGTGCTTCCCTGCGATCAGGGAGAACGGTGGTTTGCAGAAAGCGCCCCGGCCCGGTGGCGACTCCAACCTTACCAGACAATAGGTTCGAATCTCGTCCGGCGCGCCATTGTTTTCACGCTTAGACAATTGGCGCGCTTCCTCCACCACACAGGACAGGAAGCGCAAGCGACAAAAGTTCTGTAACCTACGCGAAATCCTCCCAGCAGCAGTCGTCACAAAAGCGAAAGCCTAAGAGCTGCTGGTGTCCTTGATCTGACGCGCGGAGGACAGTCATGTGCAATTGGCGCAGCATGGTACTGGCGGCGGTATCGTCACTCATCTTTCAGGCGTGCCTTGCACATGCGCAAGAGCCCCCGAAGGCTGAACCGATCTTCTCAAACGCTGGACCCGATGCCGATGAACACGGCCAGCAGCTTGGGTATCCAGTTGGTTGGCCTTTGGACAAGCCACAGAATATAGTCGGCAATTATAGCCATGCAGATCAGTTGACCCCGACGCGTACGGTAGCTGCCGCCGAAAAAACTTCGTCGTTGTTGCGGGCTCAGACCGAGATTTCTGTCTCGTATACTTTCGGCGACACTTATACTTTCGCTTCAAGCACTGCCACTCTGGCGGAGTATCTGGCCCGCAATCCAACGACGGGGTTACTGATAGCGCACGACCAGACCATATTGTACGAACACTACCAATATGGCCGTACCGATCACGACCGATTTCTTTCGCAATCGATGGCAAAAACCATAACTGCCATGCTGATTGGAATTGCGATCTCGAAAGGTGCGATCCACTCTGTAGGTGACACGGTGCAAACCTACGTGCCCGAGCTGACGGGTAAAGAGATCGGCAAGACGCCGATCCAGGCTTTTCTCCACATGGCGTCCGGCATCGCTTTCACGCAGACCTCTCAAGGAGCTGATGACCGCACGAGCGACGACGCGAGGCTCGATAGAGAACTTTTCGGGAAAGACAAAATCAGCACCATCGACCAATCTAGCGCTCTGCGGTCCGACGCTCGCCTAACGCCAAGTTTTTTGAGATAATAAGTATTGGGCAGATCACCCGATCTGCCCAATTATCGAGGGAGGATGTCCTATGCCACTTTTCGTAACAACAGGGTGCTATACAGCCACGTCAGCGAAGGGAATGATTGACAATCCATCGAACCGAGAAAAGGCGGCCCGTGGCGTCATGGAAGCAGCGGGCGGGAAACTGCATTCTTTCTACCTCACGACCGGCGAAACCGACTGGATGGCAATCACGGAATTCGATGATGGTGCTGACCTGATCCCCGCACTTCTCGTCGTCAGCGCATCGGGAGCCGTATCGAATGTCAAAACCGTGCGAGCCTACACGGGCGCGGAATTCAAGGCTGCGCAAGAGAAGGCGGGCACAATCGCATCTTCCTACAAGCCCCCGGCAAAATAAGCAGACCACTGGTTGAAACATCTCTGGCAGCGGATCGAACCTCCGCTGCCAGAAACGATGTGTTGGCGCGCAATGAGGCCGCATTCGAGCGCGTCAGTTCGATAGCGGCATGTCCCGCGAGCTGCTCGATTCGCTGGAGACCTCTCAACCTCCTCGCGATCGCGAGGAAGTAGCGGCAAAGGCGCGCGCGAGAACGGCGATCCGGTTCGCGTAAGAGAGTCCGTCACGCACAGGAGATCTCAGTCAGGTCTCAAGTTGGCCCGTTTGCGGTGTTGAGAAGAGCTTAGAAGATTCGCAGCACTCCGCAATGGCCGGTGTTGGCGCAATCCGGCCAAGGCTAAGCGTCCGCAGTCGGGCCCAAAGCGGACCAAAGATTCACGCTGCCTCAACGGCAGGTTTGCGCCCATCGCTGTCGTTTCGTCAGCCACCGGTCAGTACCAAAGTCGTTGTTCGTCCGGGTGCGCTGGGGCAACAAAAAGGTCTTAAAGCCATGCAATCCATTGATCGAGGTGCGGGTGGACGCTCATCTCGCGCAGTAGAACAGCACGCCAGCCATAATCTCCGTATAGATCAGCATTCTCTTGCGCCTCGTTGGCGAGAAAATCTGCGGCGCTCGGACCACCGGCATTGATGTGCGAGCGGGCGCTTCTCAGCACCGTATTGATCAGATCGTTGGAATAGGAGTCGTAAAGTTCCATCAGCTTGAGCTTCCGGAAATGCGCTTCCAAGAGAGCCCATGATGCCGCAGACATTCCTGCCTGCTGAACGGCAAAGGTTGCTCCGACCGCTTGAGCGGCCGCGTTGGAGGTTATGACGACTGTAAGAAATGGCACGACCGGTATCGCATCCCGGTAGAAATGGAGATATTGCCTGGCTCCCGCATGAAGCCAATCGTCGTCCTTGGTGGAGTTGCACCGGGTACAGGACGGGACCAAATTGAGAGCGTGCGCCGCGAATTCCGGAAATTCCTCGGCCGGTAGGTAGTGGTCGTAACTACCGGGCGTGGTCGCCCCACAATAGGGGCACCATTGAAGGCGGCCCTTGGGCTGGGCATCCTTGATTGCCTGCTTCAGCGCCTCCATGCTCTTGTTGCGACCATAGCAGGACCGCAATTCCGTCTTGATGCCCGCGAGCGTAGATGGGGGCATACCTTGCAGCGTGTCGGCTGTAAAACGAGCTTCGTAGTCGGTGAAGCGGCTACGGATGGCGGCTTGCGCACCAAACAGCGCAGCCTTCGCCGCTCCCTTTTTATTGTCCCGGATCTCCTCAAAAATATCGATGTATGCGGGTGGGGTCGTCACCGGTGTAAGCTGCTTCACTTCTCGGCATCCCGAGCGTAGCGCGCAACCAGATAGGACTTGGCGTTCATGCTCAGCCGATTTGTGAACAGGTCGAGCGCCTCTTCCAAAGTCATATTCCTAGCTATCCGATCGAGCACCTCTCGATAGAGACTCTCCGCTTCCTGCGTCTTGAAGACATGCTCGGTCAGTTCCGCCACGCTCTCGCCAAAGCTCTCAAATTTAAGCGGATTGGCATAGGTCACACCTTCTTCCCGCGTGAACACCATGACCCGCTTGGACGGTATTTCCTGGATCACAATGGGCGAGTGGGTGGCCACGACCGCGTAGGATCTATGATCACGGAGGATTTCGGTCAGGACTACAAACAGGTTTGCGACGGCATTCGGATGGAGATGTGTCTCGGGTTCATCGAAAAGCACAAGACTTTCGGGTTGCAACCATGCGAGCAAGCCCGTCACGAAATGGCATAGGATCGCCTGGCCCGAACTCAACCAGCCAAGCATTTCACTATCTGCTAGATCGCTGTCGATCTCGCGTTGCAAGTCCGCTTCACCGAGCTCACTCGTTTCGCCCAGAATCTTGGCGATATGCCTAATCCAGTCTTCGCGCCGATCCAGCCTCCGAACCCGGGCCTTGTTGGAGCGAAAGGTGCGCTGTAACCCTGTCTGCGAAAGATTACCGTTTTCATCACGGATGCCGCAATAAATATAGCTGCTCTCGGCATGGGTGCTCGGTCTGCTGAAGCGGTCGAACGCGCTGTAAGACACCGCCAATATTCGCGTGAAAAGGGGCTGGTCGCCTGGGAACCTGCGCTTGCGTTCCTCGACAGTCGCGGCAGAGACCCGTCTCACCTGGGCGAGGTCGGCACCCAACTGCGCGAGGAAGCGCGTCTTTCCAACGGCGTTTCGGCCGATGATGCCGACGACCCGACGAGGCAGGATATCATGAGCCCGGAAGTCGAATTCGATCAGGAATGGCTGCTCATCATCGGAGAGTTGGCAAGCATAACTGAAGGACGGCTTCTCGATCGGCTCTTCTCCCAAAGACCAAGCGCTGCCGAACCGGCGCGATCTCCACGCCGCATTTTCTCGCATCATGCCATTTCGGAAAACAGTCGAGGGCTCGAACCGGCCTGCAAGACCGGGCATAACGGCGATATCGCGCAACGCTGTCAGCACCTTTTGTGTGTCGTCGCCGAAGGTCTCATGCATCCAGGCGTAGTAAGCATCAGATTGGCCCAACGAGATAAAGTCGGATCCGATGTCGGCGCTGAAATGCCTTGGGGGGGTAGTAAAACTATCGACGATCCAAGCGGCCTTCTCTTCGGTGCCGTGGAGAATTTTGGTCTTGCCAATGGTGCTCCGCGCGCCGTTTTCGTTGAACCAGAAAAGGTCAAATCGCACATAGCTCCCGAAGTCGTTCCAGTTGTCGTTCCGGATCACGAACGTGTTTTTTAATCCCGGCGGAATTCTCTCATCGTGAGCGATTGAGATAAAATCCAGTTTGGGGAGGATGGCCATTTGAAATCCTGTTAAGCAATCGGTCCGATACTATGTTGTTGAACTTGGCCGGAAAAGGTGTGCCTCCTCTTATGCTCGTCTTTATTGCTAGCGTGCCTGCGTTGTGGTGCTTGGCCTGTAACGGCCGGTTGCAACCCTCTCCGTAACGACAGCTTCTGGCGCAAGAGAGCCATGACGAGGCGAGCGATCGTTTCCTACTTTCAGCGGAAGTTTAGCCTCGCCAGGCCCCGGGGGGGCGGTTAAACTACCGACGCCGCGCATGCGGGGGCCCGCGCGGGCATCATGCGGAGATTTTTTTTCGCCGGCAGAAAATTGGCTGAGGCCGTTTCATGGGTTTTTCCAGTCCGTTATGAAAAAACAGGCCAAAAGATCGGGTAAAGGCGGTCGTCCACCGCACAGACCGTCCGCCAGGGACCGGCGGATTGTCGAGTTGGCTGCGTCTCATGCGGTTCCGACGCTCAAAATCGCGGAAATCATCGGTGTCGATCAAAAGACCCTGTTTAAGCACTACCGTCCTGAACTGGATCGAGCCGCCGCCAAGCTCGAAGCCGCCCTTGCCATGAACCTTTATCGGCTCGCCAGTTGCAGCGACGACAGCGTGGCTTTAAAGGCGATCATGCTCATATTGCGATGCAGATATGGCTGGTCGGCATTTTTACCGCCTCGCGGCTGATTGTGCGCACACAGGCCGACGCGCTCGAAATCGAAGCGATAAGGGTGTCGAGCTGGGAACGTATGAGGCAGTCCAGACACCGACCGCAACACAGCGGGTTATTCGGACCTAGACCTAACGTCGATCATCACCAACGAGAAAGGGTCTTTCAGGCGAATACACCCTCAGCAGCGGGTGCTGTTTCATCCTCGCGAGCAACGGCTGACTCATCTGGTTGTTGTACAGGTATCGCGGCAATGATTCCTTCAACGAGGGCGAAGATTTTTTCAAACTCCTTGAAGTAGGCTGCATCCAAAGTCGGCACGATCTCTTCAGCAAAAATTTTCTTCCCGTCCGCAACCGTCATCTGCCATATCTCTGTCCCGTCAACGGACGAGACCACCTTGTTGCCGCACTTGGTGACAAGAGGAAGTCCTTTTAGTATTAGTCCGCGTCCATCTATCTTCGCGTTCAATGCAGCGATTGGAAACATAAATTCCAGGCAATGATGGCTGCTGTTCGCGAGATCCGGTTCACCGTCAGGAACAGGAAGCAGGATGGCGTATGCCTTCCCGTTCTTTGAAGCTTTAACGTCTGAGAAGAGGTTCTGCTTAGCGAAATTAGCGTCAAGAGCCCAACACTTCTGGCCCTCGTCATCGCGATCAAAAAGACCGATTACGACGCTGTGACTATCCGCCATAATTGAGCGCAAGGAGATTGCCAGTTGTGCAGCACCAGCAGCATCGTTCTTTTCCGTTTCGCTCAATACATTACAAGATTTGATCGCGAACGGTGGGGCAGTTTCCCTAAGTTTTCTCCAGGCTTCCTTGAGAATTAGTACGTCTGTCTTTCCTTCGGTCAGCAAGACAGGAATTTTGACAGCCTCAACCTCAGCCATCGTGGCGGCAAGGCTCGCGGCGGCTTCTTCCGCCACTGAGATGCGCTCCTGGAGTTTGTCGTGAAGCTCATTCATCAGTTTGATGTGACCGAGTTCATCAGCCACCAGCATATACGGATCCTCGACGACGAGGCGATTTCGTCGCGCACCGTTCAAATGAAGAAACTCGGTATCATGACCCTTGCGTCGAGCCATGTAGATCGATTGACCTTCGCGACTCACATCTATGAACGCTGGTGAATGCGTCGTTAAAAAAATCTGGGCGTTCTTGCAGTATGATTTAGTCATGGTGTCTGCAAGTTCGAATGCACGTTTGTATTCCATGGAGTTTTCGGGCTCTTCAATTCCCCAGACGTGCATTTTTGACGAGCGTTCCGCGATGTAGTTCAGAATGGCAGGGAGAAACCGTACTCGGACACCATCTCCTCTGTTGTCCAATGCGACTGACTCTTCGAAGGGACCAGCCGTCTTAATATTAAATGCACGGAACAGATCGGCGTAGGTTGACGGAAGGGATATTCTTGCGTCTACACCTGTGATTTCTTCGAACGCCTCGCGAAGCTCCTGTGCTTGATTTTCCAAATCGTTACTGAATCTCTCAATATCTTCAATGAAATTATCGCCTGATGTCTCACTTTGTTGAAACAGAACGCTCTGAAGCTCGGAGAGTACAGACTGAAAAATACTCCTGTCCTTGATGACTGGGAGGTACGTAAAAACGATAGAATTCAGGAAACGTTGGAGGCTTCCTTCCGCCTTGTTCGATCGTGTCCCGGCACGTGGTGTAAGTTTTGAGGAGTAAGGTGGCCATCAGTGTTTTCCGGTAGGGTCGGGTTGTTCAAGACCAACCTGACGGAAAGACCACCGATGACCAATGACATGATGAACGTGCGCTCGCTTGTTGAGAAGAGCGCCGATGCCGATTTATTGCGCGAGATGATTGGCTTTGCAGCCGAGCGGCTGATGGAGCTGGAGGTTGGCGGAGCCACCGGCGCTGACTTCGGCGAGAAGAACCCGATGCGGCTCGCTCAACGCAATGGCTACCGTGATCGGGATTGGGAGACGCGAGCCGGAACGGTCGAGCTTCGCATTCCCAAGCTGCGCAAGGGCAGCTACTTTCCGAGCTTCCTCGAACCACGTCGGATGGCGGAGAAGGCTCTGACGGCTGTTATCCAGGAGGCTTATATCCAAGGCATCTCGACGCGCTCAGTCGATGATCTCGTCAAGGCGATGGGTATGAGCGGCATCTCCAAGAGCCAGGTGAGCCGCCTGTGCGAAGAGATCGACGTCAAGGTGAAGGCGTTCCTCGATCGTCCCATCGAAGGCGATTGGCCATACCTGTGGATCGACGCGACTTACCTCAAAGTCCGGCGTGGTGGTCGCATCGTCTCCGTCGCCGTCATCATCGCCGTCGGTGTCAACAGCGACGGGCGGCGTGAGGTTCTGGGTATGGAAGTCGGCACGTCCGAAGCTGAGCCGATCTGGACGGAATTCCTGCGCAGGCTGACACGCCGGGGTCTGCGTGGCGTCAAGCTCGTCGTCTCCGATGCGCATGAAGGGCTCAAGGCCGCGGTCACCAAGGTTCTCAGCGCCACCTGGCAGAGGTGCCGGGTTCACTTCATGAGAAACGTCCTGGCACATGCCGGAAAGAGCGGCAGGCGGGTCGTATCCGCTTTCATCGCAACGGCCTTTGCCCAGGAGACCCCGGAGGCAGCAAGCGCTCAATGGCGCAGCGTCGCCGATCAGATCAGGCCGAAAGTGCCGAAGCTCGCCACCATCATGGACGATGCCGAAGAGGACGTGCTCGCCTACATGACCTTCCCGAAAGAGCACCGGGCAAAGCTGCATTCGACGAATCCAATCGAGCGTCTCAATGGCGAGATCAAGCGACGCACCGAGGTCGTCGGCATCTTTCCGAACGACGAAGCCATCGTCCGTCTCGTCGGCGCACTGCTGCTCGAACAGAATGATGAATGGGCCGTCCAACGCGCCAGATACCTGACACTTGAGACCATGGCGCAAATGAGCGATGATCCCCAAATCAGTCTGCCCGCTGTGGCACGCTGATATCCCTCCGGCCCTATGTCGGAAAGCACGGCCATCAGCCGCGAGCTACACCACTTCCATGGACACGATCCCTTGTTCTTTGTCGTTTGTAGACTTCCGGATGAGATATAACGTTCGAGGTCATGGCTAAAATTTGGGCTCTTGCTATCCCTGAACCAAGTCTTTCTGACTTTAAAGCGAGATGGTAGAGTCTTTTGAAACGAGTCCTGGCAATTAAATTCGATTTCAATCTGTATAAATTGCCGACCTTTAATAGATTCTCTTCGAACCGCGTCCAAACGAGAATGAGAAAACTCCTCTCGAAAAACGATGTCGGCACCGTGTTCGTTCTTTTCATTGAAAAACAGGTTCAGCGCTCGAAGTAAATTGGATTTTCCTACGTCGTTGCTTCCCGTAATAATATTTATCGGCTTACATTCACGTAGGCGTTGCGTGTTAATCGAGCGAAAATACTTTACTTCCACACTGTTGATAAGGTTTGGATTCTTTCGCATGACGCCTTAGCCGAATCGATTTGGCAACCATCTTAGCGCGCAATCTCGGTGACCAAAGCACCTTCTTGTGGACTGCATGGATATTCCTGGTGATATCGGTGGATGCGAGACGTCTATCGGCGCTTGATCTTTCCGTTATCTGCTTGGAGCATGAAAGCGATGGAGTGGCGCTTAAGGCGATACGATTCGCACTCAGGGCACGTTTTGGCTGGTCGCAATTCGCGCCGCCGCCGCACTGATTAGCGATATGATCTGTTGATTAGTGCAATTCGCGTGGTTGCAATTTGTAGTCCGGCTGCTCTACTGCAGCCGCATTTTGCTGGGGGAAATCATGAAACGGAATCTTATTGCAAGCGCGCTGCTGTCTGTGGCGTTGGCTAGTTGTGCAACCACGAGCGAAATGCCTCTCGCTCCGAACATGGTGCGGCTCGATACGAACGCAAGCGGGTTGATTTTCACCAGCGCAGCAGGGGCAATCACGATGAAGAAGGCCGCAGAGGCTACCCTGAAGCGTGGATATACCCATTTCAGGCTTGAACAGGCTCAAACCGCGCAGGGTTCGCGTTTTGTGGGTATGAACACTAATACGAGCGGTTTCGGGCAAGCCTCGGTCTACGGCAACACAGCTTATGGAAGCTACAGCGGCTCGTCGTTCAGCACTCCCATGTATGCACCAACCGCCCAAATCGGCGTCACGGTCGTCATGTTTCATGCCAACGAGGCGGGTGCCAAAGGTGCATTCGATGCCGCCGACGTGCTGGCGAAGAAGGGCAAGGTATAAGGTCGCCGTCCTTCCTTGATCTTGAATGACGGGCAAACACGGCTGGGCTTTGTACTATGCCGGCGTAGAAGGCATTTCAAATCCCCTTAAGCGAGTAATTTGTCGGCGCGAACAATATAAAGATTGCCAATAAAATCGCGCATAACGAGTGAACAACGAATGAAATATGGTTGAGTTTTTTCACACTTTTCCTGAGCCACTCCGGACAAGCATGGTCATTTACATCGATCCACCGGAAGTATATTCCCGCGCTCCTGATGCCATACCTTTTCGCAGCCACTACGTGTGAAGCATTCATCCATCCTGAATACACGCTAAATGCGAACCAGACCAAAAATAAACCCGCGTACAGATATACAGTCATCAAATCCGATCCCGAACGCCTTACGCGCTTGACTAGGCCATCCATTACTGTGGCTATAGCGTTATTTTGTTGAGCGCCTGCTCGCCCCGAGCCCGGGCCACAGCTGCCATTTCCTCCTGCCGGTATCTTTTCCTCGGGCAAGCCCGGAAAACGCGCTCACGGCACGCGGCATCAGCGCCGCATTGCAATGCCCTAACCCGTGCGAGCGGCTATAAAGTTTCGGCAGAGTTGCTCGGCTGTGTCCGGCCATTGATCAAGTCCGGCTCGGCGCAACATTTCTAACCATTCCTCTGAGTCTGGGGCGTCCTCAAACAGCTCATAAAAGGCTTCAAGCACTTCAGGCGGACAATCCTTGACGGAAGCAGCCAATTTATCCAAGTGCGCCGCTGCTTCCGCATTGCGGCGGTCGTGCGGAAATTCAATCGCCTTCTCTCTCCGCCATTCTGCTTGGCGCTCGAATTCCTCTCTAAGTTCGGAAGCCATGTCAAACGTGGGATCAGTCATTTCCTGCTCCGCTGAACCAAGGGCGGGGTTATCGTCGCGTTGCTAGCCTCCACATTTCAGCGAGATCATCAAGTCCCATTCGCAGCATGTCGGCCGCCGTCAACCTCTCCCGTTTTCCGTCGCCAACGACCTCGTGCAGAGCCCGGCCTTCGCCGCAGACTGCCGAGACCAGCGAATAGAGGCGGGCACCAAGTAGCGCCCGGCATCTGGCGAGTTCCTTTCCCGCGTTGACTTGCCGTTCGGTGATCGGGTCCCGGACCTTGCCGCCGTCGACATGCTCGCGGCCATAGTCGATGGCGCTGGCGCCTTTGCCGCCCATAGCTTCCCAGAGAGCCCGGAACTTGTTGGCAGCGGCGACTTGTGCGGCGTCGAGCACACTACGCGAGGCGAGTGTGGTTATCGCCGATTCGCGGATGTTGATGACAACCGGGATGGTTCGGGGGTTCGTCGAACCGGCCGGGTGAGCGCGGGAATAGTACGGGTTTTCGACAAGGGTCGGTCGGAGTCGGGCTTTTGACGGCGCTGGCATACTGCGGAGAATGCCATAGCGCCGGGGAAACGGGAAGGCCGCTTGGTGTACCCCCACGTGTACCCTAGCCCATTGTTACGCAGGCGAGGATGGCTACTCGTTGAAGTCAAATTTATTCAATGATTTCAAATATGGTGCGGGCGACGGGGATCGAACCCGTAAGGATTTCTCCGAGGGATTTTAAGTCCCTTGCGTCTACCAGTTTCGCCACGCCCGCGCGCGATCCTCAATTAACGACTGGAGTGATTCAGTCAAGAGCGCCGGCGGCGGCACCGGTTTGCGGCTTTGGAGCGGGAACGGCCTCGATCCTTTGCTTCATCTGCCCGCGCCGGTAAGTAGCGCGGCCGGTAAGAATGCCGATCATGGCGCCGGCTGCCTTGATGACCGAGTCGTGCAGGCGTGCATGACGTGTCGGCGACAGGTATTGCAGGAACTCGATGGCGAGTGCGCCGAAGATCAGCAGCAGTGCGACGAGCTTCCACTGTTTCGGATAGCCGAGCGCGAAAACGAAGCCGGTGACGGCATAGGCAAGCGCGCGGTCGGCGTTGACGCTGGTCATCGTATGCGGCCTGAGGCCGATCGGCGAAATGGTGACGAAAATGATGGCGGCAAGCAGCAGCCAGGCGAGCGGTCGCATAAAACGGGATGTCATCATCCCTTCACGTTAGCAGCATTGCAAAGCGAACGCACGGGGGAGCTGCAGCAATCCGCCAAGCGCGATGAAGAAAGCTTTCTGCAGAGCGAACCGCACGGCGGTTAAACGGACTTCTTTTGGCAGCCGACCTGTGCCATAGCGAAGTCTTGAGACAGGAATGGACCGATGACCGTCACAAGACAGGATGTAGATCGCGCGGAAGAGGCGCTGCGCAGCCTCTTTCCGGCAACGCCGCTGCAGCTCAACGACCATCTTTCGGCGCGCTACGGTGCTGAAATCTGGCTGAAGCGGGAGGATCTGTCGCCCGTCCGTTCTTACAAGATCCGCGGCGCCTTTAATTTCTTCCGCAAGGCGATTGCCGAAGGGAGCGGCGAGCGCCTCTTCATCTGCGCTTCGGCGGGCAACCATGCGCAGGGCTTTGCATATGTCTGCCGCCATTTCGGCGTTCAGGGCGTGGTCTTCATGCCGGTGACGACGCCGCAGCAGAAGATCGACAAGACGCGCATGTTCGGCGCCGAATTCATCACCATCAAGCTCTACGGCGATTTCTTCGATCAATGCTATCAGGCCGCCCGCGACCATGCCGAGGCGGAAGGAGGCGTCATGGTGCCGCCCTTCGACCATGCGGACATCATCGAGGGGCAGGCAACGGTCGCAGCAGAAATCATGCAGCAGCTGCCGGAGGGCAGGGTGCCGGACATGCTGGTCTTGCCGGTCGGCGGCGGCGGGCTTGCTGCGGGCATCACGGGCTATCTCAAGGGCTCGGTCCCGAATTCCGTCTTTGTCTTCACCGAGCCGGCAGGCGCGCCGAGTCTGAAACGCAGCATCGAGGCCGGCGAAGTGGTGACGCTTTCCAAGGTCGACAATTTTGTCGACGGCGCGGCCGTTGCGCGCATCGGCGACCTGAATTTCGCAGCGCTCAAAGGCTTTGCAGCCGCGCAGGTCATGTTGATGCCGGAGAACGCCATCTGCGTGACGATCTCGGAAATGCTCAATGTCGAGGGCGTCGTGCTGGAGCCGGCAGGGGCTTTGTCTTTAACGGCGATCGCGGCGATGGATCCGCAGACCATTCGCGACAAGACGATCGTGGCGGTTGTCTCCGGCGGCAATTTCGACTTCGAGCGGCTACCCGACGTCAAGGAGCGCGCGATGCGTTACGCCGGGCTGAAGAAATACTTCATCCTGCGGCTGCCGCAGCGCCCCGGCGCGCTCCGCGATTTCCTCAATCTTCTGGGGCCGGACGACGACATTGCCCGCTTCGAATACCTGAAGAAGACGGCGCGCAACTTCGGCTCGGTTCTGATCGGCATCGAGACCAAGGCGCCGGAGAACTTCGCCACCCTGATTTCGAATTTCGAAAAGGCCGGCATGGGCTTCGAGGACATCACCGAGAACGACATCCTCGCCAACCTCATCATTTGACTTTGCGGGCGCGAGCGGCCCGTGTTAAAGGCGGAACATGGCTTCGATCTTATCCAGCATTTTCTCGATGTTTTCCGGTGGCGGCAAATCGGCCGAGGCGAGCGCAGGCCCGAAGGGCGAGCCGCAGCTTTACGCCGATTGCGCCATCTACGCTGAGCCGCGCAAGGAAGGCGGACAGTTCCGCCTGGCAGGCCGCATCGAAAAGACGGTCGGCGGCGAGGTTTTGGTGCGCAATTTCATCCGCGCCGACATGTTCTCCTCGTCGGACGATGCGATCGAATGCACGGTGCGCAAAGCGCACCAGATCATCGATCAGCACGGCCCCTCGCTTTTCGGCGACGGTGCAAAGGAGCGGCAGGTCTAGCCGCTCTCTTCCCAAGCCTTCGCCGGGGCGGCTTTGCGGCGGCAGCCATACAGGGAGGCCGCGGGTTACCCTGACGTCACGCGACCGTTTCTTAACCGTATCGCGCTATGAAGAAGCGGTTGGAGAGCGGAAAGCGCGATGGCAATTGTCAATCTCGGTCTCATTGTGGTGGAAGCCGTCGGCTACTTCGCGCTGATGGTGAGCCTGCTGCATTTCCGCCACCGGCTGGGCCTTGGCGTTTTCATGACGGCGCTCGGCGTCATGCATTTCATGGAAACCTATCTCGCCGCCGTCTTCTACGTGTCGCTGCCTTTCGGTGTCGCCTCGCCCGGATCGTCGGTCTTCTTCGCCGGCAAGCTGATGATGATCCTGATGCTCTACCTGGAGGAGGATGCTTCGACGGTCCGGCAGCCGATCTACGGCCTGTTCCTCGGCAATCTCCTGACCGTCGCGATCGCGTGGGTTCTGCAGCTGCATGAAACCGTCGAGATTTCACCCGGCAATGCCGCCGATTTCAGCTTCCTGGAGGAGATGGGCTGGCTGATGGTCTGGGGTACGGCGCTGCTCTACCTCGACGCGCTCGGTATCATTCTGCTGTACGAACGCCTTGGTCATTGGATGAAGCGCAAGGTGATCCTTCGTTTCATGCTGTGCGGCTTCGCACTTCTGACCTTCGACCAGATCGGCTTCTTCGGCGCACTGCACTATTTTCTCGACGTGCCGCTTGCAGCCTTCTGGGACGGCTGGAGGGCAAAGATGTTTGCGGTCTGCATCTATACCGCGCTCTTTGCCTTCTACCGGCTCTATATTCATCGAAACGGCGTTCCTGCGGCAGCACGCTCGCTCAGCGATCTGTTCGGCGACCTGACATTCCGCGAGCGGTACAACGATCTTCTGGAGCGGACGGGCAGGGACATTCTGACGGGCGTCTACGACCGCTCGCGTATGGAGCTCGAAGCACCGGTCATGATGCGGGAAGCCCTGCGGCAAGGGCAGTTCACTACCGTCATCATCATCGATGCCGACCACTTCAAGGACGTCAACGATAACTTCGGCCATCTGCAGGGTGATGAGGTGCTGAAGTCGATCGCCGCCCGGCTGGTGATGATCCTGCGTTCTGCAGACAGGGTGTTCCGCTTTGGTGGCGAAGAATTCGTTGCAATTTGCCCGGGCACGGACCACGAGGAGGGCTTGTTGGTCGCAGAACGGCTCCGATGGACGATCGCGACGAGCGTCAGGACACCAGATGCAAGACCCGTCACCGTCAGCATCGGCGTTGCGACCGCCGACGAAGATGGCGTGAGCTTCATGACGGTTCTCTCTACTGCAGATGACCGGCTCTACCGGGCAAAGAAGAATGGCCGGAATTGCGTCTTCGGCCGTACCGGTCTGGTCAAAGTCTGCTAATCTGACACTTGGTTCCGGAGCCTGCTCGCTCGACCAACTAAGCTGCGACGAATGCAATGGGGCCATGAGCGGAAGAACGTTTACTTCTGGATTGCGCCCGAGCGGCAGTTCTGTGTCTGCGGGACAAGTGCTGGCCTGGGCGCAGTGGCTATCGGCCCGTTGCGCCGCCCATTGCAGACTATGCGAACTATGTCGCCCGGTTCGACGTTATCGCCGAATATCTCGTGCGCTGGCAGCCGCCCTCCCTGATGCCCTGGGAACGCACGACGCATTCTTCGACCTCGCCGAGAAGCTGTCGTGGGTGCGGACGATGCCCAGGATGGAAGCACACGTTTTCGACGCAGGCCACCTCTTGCTCGAGACGCACGCGGCCGCGTCGCTCATGCTCGACTTCATCAGGCGCACCCAACAGGAAAGTGAAAGTACGCGAAAGCTTGATTGACACCGCCTGATCAGTAGTGACGAGGGCCGCCAACGCACTATCCTCGCGCCATTCAAACTGAGCAACTGCAACGTCCGCAACGGGCCGGAAGAGGTGTTCCGGACAGGATATCAAGCGTCAGACTCGTCGGGTATGGCGCAGCGGAAACAAAAAGCGGCCGGACAGAGCCGGCCGCTTCTGGGGGCGATGTTAAGCGGTTAGGCGGCGAGAGCGATCTCTTCGGCGCGGGCCTTGGCGGCGCCGATCGCCTTTTCTGCAGCTTCCGGACCGAAGGCGAGGCCTTCGACATAGACGGTTTCGATGTCGGTGATGCCGAGGAAGCCCAGAACCGACTTCAGATACGGAACGGCATGGTTCATGCCGGCGGCAGGACCCTGCGAGTAGACGCCGCCGGAGGCCAGCACGACATAGACCTTCTTGCCGGTTGCAAGCCCGACCGGGCCGCTTTCGGTGTACTTGAAGGTGCGGCCGGCGCGGGCGACGTTGTCGATCCAGGTCTTCAGCGACGAATAGATATTGAAGTTGATAAGGCCTGTGCCGATGACGATGGTGTCGGCGGCGAGCAGCTCGTCGATGAGCGCGTCGGAGGTCTTCACGGCTTCGGCTTCCTGCGCCGTGCGGTCTTCGGCAGGCTTGCGGATTGCGGCGGTAAACAGGTCATCGATGTGCGGTAGCGGATTGGCGGCGAGGTCGCGGCGGACGATGACGCTGCCCGGCTTCTGGGCCTGAAGCTTGCCGGCGAGATCGGTGGCAATGGTGGTCGAAAGCGATTCAGCGCGCGGGCTGGATGTCAGGAGCAGGATGGACGACATAGTTGAATTTCCTCTCGAATTGGAGTGCTGCGAGCTCGCTTGGGAGGTTCGAGCCGCCTTCAGAGGAAAATAGGACTGGCCGGCTATCGAAAAAACTGGGATAATGTCGATCGAAATTATCGATAGATTGGATGGAAGATGCTTCCCAACCCGACATTGGATCAGCTGCAGGTGTTCCTTACCGTGGCAGAAACCGGCAGCTTCTCCGCCGCCTCGCGCGCGCTCAACCGCGCGCAGTCGGTGATCAGCTACACGATCGCGAACCTCGAGGCACAGCTCGAGATGCCGCTTTTTGAGCGTTCCGGCGCCCGCCAGCCGAAGCTCACGGATGCGGGCAAGGCCATGCTCGAAGATGCGCGCCGCCTGCTGACCGATCTGCAGGTGATGCGCGCCCGCGTCAAAGGGCTGAAGGAAGGATTGGAAGCGGAGGTCTCTGTGGCGATCAGCGTCATGGTGCCGTCTCCGGCAATGGTGGACGTGCTGCGGGAGTTCCGTGAGCAATTTCCGTCCGTTGCGCTCAATCTCACGGTCGGCGAGCTTGGCATGGTCATGGAGACCGTCGTGAGCGGCAAGGCGACGATCGGCATCGGCGGAGCCGTCCTGAAGCCGGACGACTCGATGCTGATGGAAAAGATCGGCCATTCCTTCATGATGCCGGTGGCCTCGCGCAATCATCCGTTAGCGCAGATAGGTCGGCCGTTGACGCTTGGCGATGTTCGCGAGGAAGTACAGCTCGTCGTCACCGATGCGTCCGGGCTGACGAAAGGCCGCGATTTCAACGTGCTTTCTTACAAGACCTGGCGTGTCAGCGACATCGCGACCAAGCACGCGTTGATCCGCGGCGGCCTCGGCTGGGGCGGCCTGCCTGCATCGATCATCCGTGACGACCTGATGAGCGGCGCACTCGTTCATCTCGACCTTGAGGCCTATGAGCAAGGCGAGTATCCGATCTATGCCATGCGCCGCCTCGCCAATCCGCCAGGCCCAGCTGCGGCATGGATGATCGATGCATTCCGCACCAGGCTGTCCCAATGCCCCAACCACGCCGATTTCACGGCGGCGCTAAACGAGATTCGCGGACCGGAAATGCCGCTTGCAGCGGAATAGGCGAGGCGCTGCCGCCTCGCCTGGCTTTCACATCGGCTAGAGAACCAGCCTGAACTTTGCAAATCCGTCCACGCCCTCGCCGGCATCCTCCAGCTTGACACTCTTGACGTCGGCCAGGAATTGCTTGGCCTTCGGCCCGCTCTGGAAGACGGCGCTCGTGCCCGGCAGCGGCTTGAAGGTCCAGTTGCCGTCGGCGGACGGATTGATCGTGCCCTGTTCATGAACGAAGCGGACGATCGCGTCGCGGTTGGTGTCCGGAGCCTGGAAGACGACCTTGTCCGCTGCGATCTCCGGGAACTTGCCGCCGCCGCCCGCACGGTAGTTGTTGGTGACCACGACGAACTTCTGCTTGAGGTCGATCGGCTTGCCGTCGAACTGCAGATTCTGGATGCGGTTCGAGCTTTCATTGATCGCCTTGCCGTCATTGTCGTATTTGCGCGGCTGCGAGAGGTCGATCTGGTAGGTCACACCGTCGATGACATCGAAGTTGTAGGACGGGAAATCACCGTTGAGCAATTCCGCATCCGTTGCGCCGGGCTTCACCTCGTTGAACATGCCCGCCGACATTTCCAGCCAGTTCTTCACCTGCTCGCCGGTAACAACCACTGCCTGCACGGTGTTCGGATAGAGGTAGAGGTCGGCGACATTCTTGATCGCGACATCGCCCGCCGGAACGTCGGTATAGTAATCCGCGCCGCCGCGGCCGCCTGCCTTGAAAGGAGCAGCGGCCGAAAGGACGGGCAGATCCTTAAATTCGGTATCAGCCAGCATCTGCTTGATGTACCAGGTCTGCGCCTGACTGACGATCTGCACGGAGGGATCGTCGGCAACGAGGGCGAAGTAGGAATAGAGCGGCGCCGACGTCTTGCCGACCGGGGTGCGGACATAGGCGAGCGTCGCCTCATGCTCAGCCTTTGCGGCTTCGATCACGTCCTTCTTGTCGCCGACGTCGGCAACGACCTTCTTCTTGTCGTCGCGGTGATAGATCGGCCGAGCCTCGGCGGTGAAATCGACGATCGTCCAGCTCTTGCCGTTCTTTTCCAGAAGCAGGTCGATGAGGCCAAGATGCGAGCCCCAGAAACCGGCCATGACCGTCGGCTTGCCATGCAGCGTGCCTTTCACCGGATCGGCGTTGGCAATCCCGTCCCAACTCTTCGGGCCGGGGAAGACAAGGTGCTGATGGCCGGTGAAGATCGCATCGATGCCGTCCACGGCGGCAAGATGCAGCGAGGCATTCTCCATCTTCTCGGAGGGGGCGGAGCCGTCGATGCCGGAGTGGGAAAGCGCGATGACGATATCGGCGCCTTCCTCCTTCATCGCCGGAACCCAGGCCTTGGCGGCCTCGACGATGTCGCGGGTCTGCGCCTTGCCTTCGAGGTTCTTGATGTCCCAGAGCATGATCTGCGGCGGCACGAAATCGATGAAGCCGATCTTGACCGGGCTCTCGTTGCCTGCGCCGTCCTTGATCTGCTTTTCGACGATCACGTAGGGCTTGAAGAAGAGATCGTCCTTCTTCGGATCGGAGGCGAGCTGGCCCTTCGTCAGGTTGGCGCAGACGAACGGGAAATTCGCGCCGCCAAGCACCTTGAACATGAAATCGAGGCCGTAGTTGAACTCGTGGTTTCCGAGCGTGCCGACAGTATAGCCAAGCGTGTTCATCGCCCTTAATGACCGGGTGGACGTCGCCATCTTTCATGCCGTGTTGATAGGCCATGTAATCGCCCATCGGATTGCCCTGCAGCAGGTCACCATTGTCGATCAGCAGCGAGTTGGCCGCTTCGGCGCGAATGTTATCGATGATCGTCGCGGTGCGCGCCAGACCCATCGTGTCGTTCGGCTTGTCGGCATAGTAGTCGTATGGGAAAACGTTGACATGGATGTCTGTGGTTTCCATGAGCCGCAGATGCGCTTGATTGGCGGCCGCGCGCGCTGTGAAGGGGTGGAGCAGAACAAGCGCCGACGTCGCGGCAATGCCGCCAAGTAATGACCGGCGGGTAATCGGGTGCAAATCAAGAATGGAAGACATTGAACACTCCTTCGCAAATGACCCATGGCTCAACCGGCGGCGAGCCTAGGATGATTTGCACGGCAGTGCATCTGGAAAATGACAAACCGGCTTTGGATGTTATCGCGTTAACACCGGCTTCACATCCTTGTGGAAGAAGCGGAAGTAGGATGCGACCTGAGCCTGGGCGTTGGAGTTCGGGTCGAACTGGATACCGAGGCGCCCATTGTGGCTCCACCGGATTATGCCGTGCAGCGTTCCAAGATCTTCCGCTAGGATTTGTACGCGGCTGCCCGATGCGGCATAAAGCGGCGTTCGAATTTCCACCGCAGCGCCCGTTATCGAGAGATTGAGGATGCGGGCGTCTACTTCGTTATTGAGATAGCGAACCTTACCGAAAATGCGGCAATACTTGCGTTCGGCCCTGCGAGTAATGATATTCAGATTACGCATTATGCAGCCCTCAATAGAATACTTGGCGCACTGTATCGCGAAAATATTGAAAAATCCTTTTATAGAAACCGCTAAATTACGAGATGGGTTCTATCTCCGCACAGCGCCGCTGCGCGCCACCACATGCTCACGCCAGATGGTGAAAATGCCGGCAGCCACGACGATCACCGAGCCGGCGATCGTGTTGAGGCTCAGGGCTTCGTCAAAGATGACGACGCCGATGATCGAGGCGTAGACGAGCTGCAGATACGTAAGCGGCTGAACGGCCGCGGCATCGAGCATGTCATAGGCGCGGATCAGGAAATAGTGGCTTGAGATGCCGGTTAGGCAGAGAAGCGCCATCCAGCCCCAGTCACTGGCCGACATCGGGGTCCAGTAGAAAGGACCGATGAGTGTTATCGTTATGCCGCCCGCGACGCCGGTATAGAAGAAGCTCGTCATCGATGAATCGTCACGGCTGACGAGGCGAGTGGCGATGACGTAGAAGGCGAAGAGGAAGCAGCCCAAGACCGCAAGCAGCAGCTTCGGATCAAAAAAGCCACTTTCTGGCTTCAAGATCAAAAGAACGCCGGCGAGCCCCGCGCAGATTGCCGTCCAGCGGCGCCACCCGACGCGCTCGCCGAGCAGTGGCACGGAAAGGAGGGCGATCAGGATCGGAGTGCCGGCAAAGATCGCCTGGGTGCGCGCAAGTCCGATGATCGCGAAACAGGTGATCGCCAGCACGACCTGCGCGGCAAGCAGCACGCCACGCGTGACCTGAAGCAAAGGCCGGTTCGTGCGCACGGTCGCCTTCAGGCCGCCGCGCATTCTCGACGCGAGCAGGATCGTGAAAATTGCAAAGGCCCAGTAGCGGATCATCGTCACGAAAACCGGCGGATAGGTGCTCGCCAGATGCTTCGAGATGCCGTCCTGCACGGAAAAGATGGTGATCGCCAGAAGGACGAAGATATAGCCTTGCGTCTTGGATTTCATGCCTTGCCGTAAGGCGGGAGAGGCCCGCATACGACTGAAGCTAGGCCAGGATTCATGCCGCTTTGCAAGGCCTCAAAGCCCGACATTCGGCCTGTCAATGATTTCCCGGAGCGCGAAGCTGGAATTAATCTTGACGACGTGGGGCAGGGCGGAGAGCCAGTCGCGGTGTATGCGCTCGTAGTCTTCCAGGTCGCGTGCGGCGACACGCAGAATGTAGTCGTACTCGCCCGACATTAGGTAGCAGACGAGCACGTTCGGGCAGCGCTTCACCGCCGCCTCGAATTCCGCAAGGGTCTTCGCAAACTGGCCGGAGAGCGAGATGTGCACGATGGCGATCATCTTGTAGTCCAGTGCCTTGTGTGAAAGGCGCGCGTGATAGCCGCCGATGACGCCGCTCTTCTCAAGAATGTCGAGCCGTCTGGAACAGGCCGAAGCCGAAAGGCCCACCTTGTTCGCAAGATCGGCATTGGTGATGCGGGCGTTCGCCTGAAGCGCCTTCAGAATCGCACGATCGATAGTATCGAGTTCAGACATTCGAAGAACCTTCGAAAAGAGGGTCGTTTTCGCAATAATCCTCGAAAAATAGTTCTCAGGCAAATGCTCTTTGCAAGGACATTTCGCGCCTCCGGTGTTTGGATTTGGGTCATCCAAAACGCTCCGCCCAAGCGGACATAAAATGAGAGGAACGCTTAGATGCGTGTCGGTTGCCCGAAGGAAATCAAGAATCATGAATATCGTGTCGGCCTGACACCTGCTTCGGTTCGTGAATATGTCGCCCATGGCCATGACGTCTGGGTCGAGACAAAGGCAGGCGCCGGCATCGGTGCCGATGACGCCTCCTATATCGCCGCTGGCGCGAGGATCGCCGCCTCGGCCAAGGATATCTTCGAGAAGTGCGACATGGTCGTGAAGGTCAAGGAGCCGCAGCCCTCGGAATGGGTGCAGCTTCGCGACGGCCAGCTTCTCTATACCTATCTCCACCTCGCGCCCGATCCAGAGCAGACCAGGGGCCTGCTCGCGTCCGGCGTCACCGCGATCGCCTATGAAACGGTTACCGACGAGCGCGGCGGTCTGCCGCTGCTTGCCCCGATGTCTGAAGTCGCGGGACGCCTGTCGATCCAGGCGGGGGCCACGGCGCTTCAAAAGGCCAATGGCGGCCTCGGCATCCTGCTCGGCGGCGTTCCCGGCGTGCTGCCGGCCAAGGTCGCAATCATCGGCGGCGGCGTCGTTGGCCTGCATGCGGCCAAGATGGCAGCCGGCCTGGGCGCCGATGTCAGTATCCTCGACAAGTCGCTGCCGCGCCTGCGCCAGCTCGACGACATTTTCGGCGGGCGCATCCACACGCGTTATTCCAGCATCCAGGCACTGGAGGAAGAGGTCTTCACCGCCGATCTCGTCATCGGCGCCGTGCTCATTCCTGGTGCGGCCGCACCAAAGCTCGTCACCCGCGAAATGCTGTCCGGCATGAAGAAAGGCTCAGTCATCGTCGATGTCGCGATCGACCAGGGCGGCTGCTTCGAAACCTCGCATGCGACGACGCATTCCGAGCCGACCTACGAGGTCGAAGGCGTGGTGCACTACTGCGTCGCCAACATGCCGGGTGCGGTTCCTGTCACCTCCGCGCATGCGCTGAACAACGCAACGCTCGTCCATGGCCTGGCGCTTGCCGACCGCGGCCTGCGCGCCATCGCTGAGGACAAGCATCTGCGCAACGGTCTTAACGTCCACAGAGGCCGCATCACCAACAAGCCGGTCGCCGACGCGCTGGGTTATGAAGCCCACGCAGCGGAAAGCGTATTGAACGTAGCGTAATTCCCATCACGCTGCGTTAGATGAAGGCGCTGGTCTCGCTGAAGGCCGGCGCCTTTTGCTTGTCGATCCGGCACTGGAAGCAATTGTTGCGCGCCGAGCGCACATGCACGTATGCGATCTCCGGGCGCTTCAGCAGCTCTTCGGCATAGCCCGGAATATCGGTGGTCGCGGTGACGGCCCCGGTGCCGTAGACAATGCGATTGTTCTCGCCATAGCCGCGCACGATAAAGTCCCGGCTCGTCTTCAGCACCGGCGGCAGCTCTTCCTCCGCTTCATAACGCTCGCACCGCTTCTTGTGCAGGAAGATCGGGCCGGTCTCGGCATAGGGCTGCAATTCCGGAAACGGGCGGTAGGCGAAAACAAGAAGCAAGTCGCCGGCATCGATATTCTTCAGGCAATGACGGCAGGGATGCCCCGGTCCATCGGAAACCATCGTTTCCGGCAGATTGTCATAGGCATCGCGGCCGCCGGTCCAAAGGTGCTCGGCATCGGCGGTCGGCATGGCGGAAAAACGGATGTCTGACATGGCAAATCTCCTTCGTGATTGCCATGAAATGCGCTTTTAGAGCCGGTCAAACCACCCGATTCTTGCCGGCTCAGCTCTTCCTGGCAATCTCCAGCAGTTCCTTGTCGCTGAGCGGCCGGACGATGCCGGTGCCGGTTGAGACTGGAGAGAAGCCGAACATCTGATAGAGCTGTAGGGCGCGCGGATGGTCGAGGTTGTTGGTCGTTGTCGTGACGCGCGTTGGGTTCAGCGTCCAGATCGCGTAAAGCGCCTGCAGCAGGAACCACTTGCCGATGCCGAGGCCGAGCGCGTGCTCGATCAGGCCGAAATGGCAAAGTTCGATCGTATCCTCGTCCTCGCAGAAATACTCGTAGAAGCCGGCAGGCGCGCCATTGACATAGAGCACGCTGATATTGTTGCGCTTGTCGTGCAGAGTTTCCGTAAGCACCTCGTCGCTCATCCGCAGCCGGTCCACCCATTGCCAGCGGGCGCCGACCTGGCGGTAGAGATAGCGGTAGAACGGCAGCGGAATGCCCGGCGCACGCATGATCGCCGTCTGGATGTTGACCGGCACCGGTAGGCTTGCCTTGGGCGGCGCCGTCATTTCCAGCCGGGTGATATGCGCCGTGAGCGAGGAGGGGGACTTCGCCATGGTGCGTCTCAGACCGTGATCGGGTCGGGCGGGCCGGTCACCACCGGGGTATCGTCGCGGCTGCCCCACTCGCTCCACGAGCCGTCATAGAGCTTGTTGTCGGTATGGCCGATCGATTCGAGCGCCAGCGTGATGATCGCGGCCGTAATCCCCGAGCCGCAGGAGGTGACGACCGGTTTCGAAAGGTCGATCCCGGCACCCTCGATGGTCTGCTTCAGCTCCGGCAGCGATTTGAAACGGCCCTGATTGGCAAAAACGCCGGAGGGCAGGCTGCGGGCGCCGGGCATATGGCCGGAGCGCATGCCGGCCCGCGGCTCCGGCTCGGTGGCGGCGAAACGTCCTGCACTGCGCGCATCGGCGATCTGCAGCGCGCCGCTGGAAACGATGTCTCGCATGGTTTCGAGGGAAACGACACGGCCTGCATCATAATTCGTCTTGAAGGTCGTCGGCTTATAGTTCGGGACATCCGTTTTCAGCGGTCTGCCCTCCGCCTTCCAGCCGTCGAGTCCGCCGTCGAGAACGAAGACGTTTTTTGCGCCCATGACCCGGAAGAGCCACCAGACGCGCGGCGAGGCGAACATGCCGATACCATCATAGACCACGATACGGTCCGTCTCGCTGATGCCGAGCTTGCCGGCTTCTTCGGCGAAATAATCCGGCGAGGGGATGGTATGCGGCAGCCCGGTGGAATGATCCGCGATCTTGTCTTGGTCGAAGCGGATCGCGCCCGGAATATGGCCACTTGCATATTCGGTGTCCGCGTCGCGATTCTGCGCCGGGAGATAGAAGGAGGCATCCAGCACGCGCAGGTCCGGCTTTCCGAGCTCGCCCTGCAGCCAATCGGCCGAGACGACGAAACGGCTCTTCTCTTCGCTCATTCTGATCTCTCCCTGATTGTCTTAGGCTTCGTTGCCGGGCACGCCGAAGCGGATGCGGAAGCGGCGGTTCTCCTTACCCTTCTTCTCGATCTTGGCAATGTGGACCTGACCGACTTCCTGCGTTTCGGAGACATGTGTGCCGCCGCAGGGCTGGCTGTCAATCGCCGAGTTTTCGCCGATGCAGACGAGGCTGACGCGGCCAAGTCCCATCGGCGGGCGCACGTTCTTCGATTTCACGATGCCGGGGTTCGCAGCCAGCTCCTCGTCGGTGATCCATTGGACATAGACCGGATAGTTCTGGGCAACGAGTTCCATCATCTTCGCCGTCACCTCGTCCTTGTCGATCGTCTCGCTCATGTCGAAATCGATGCGGCTCTCGTCCTCGCCAACAGCGGCACCGGTGATCGGATAGGAACAGACGACCGAAAGCAGGTGGCAGGCTGTGTGCATGCGCATTAGCCGGTAGCGGCGCGGCCAGTCGACATGCAGGACGAGCCTTTCGCCGATCACCGGCTGCGGCTGGCCCGCAGACGGGACGTGGACGACGATATCCTTGGTCGACCCGTGCTTCGTCGGGCCAAGTTCGATCTTCGAACCGTCGGCGCGCTCGAGAAAGCCGGTATCGCCCGGTTGGCCGCCGGACGCTGCATAAAAGCAGGTCTGATCCAGCTCGATGCCCCCGCCTTCGTGGATGGCGGTGACCACCGCCTCACATGTCGATAGATAGAAATCGTCACGATAGAGGGCATTGACTGGCATGGGTCTCACGCTGCGGGTTCGTAGGGTATCTTTATGTCCTGCGACGTGGTCAGCCACGTGGGAACGGGCAGGCCCTTTGAGGTCAGGAAATCGGGGTTGAAGAGCTTTGACTGGTAGCGGTTGCCGTAGTCGCAAAGGATCGTCACCACGGTGTGACCCGGGCCAAGATCCTTCGCAAGACGTACCGCACCGGCAATATTGATTCCCGTCGAACCGCCGAGGCAGAGCCCTTCGTGTTCGACGAGATCGAAGACATAGGGCAGCGCTTCGGCGTCGGAAATCTGATAGGCGAAATCCGGCGTGAAGCCTTCGAGATTGGCCGTGATGCGGCCCTGGCCGATGCCCTCGGTGATCGAGGAGCCGGAGGATTTCAATTCACCGTTCTTGTAGAACTCGTAAAGTGCTGCCCCCTCAGGATCGGCGATGCCGATCTTGACGTCCTTGCGGAACGCCTTGAGGCCGGCCGCGACGCCCGCAAGTGTGCCTCCCGAGCCGACGGCGCTGACGAAACCGTCGACCTTGCCGTCGGTATCCTTCCAGATTTCCGCGGCCGTGGTCTCGATGTGTGCCTGGCGGTTCGCGACATTGTCGAACTGGTTCGCCCAGATGGCGCCGTTCGGATCGGACTTCGCCAGCTGTTCTGCCAGGCGACCGGAAACCTTCACATAGTTGTTGGGGTTCTTGTAAGGCACGGCAGGCACTTCGACGAGTTCAGCGCCGAGCAACTTCAGCGCGTCTTTCTTCTCCTGGCTTTGCGTTTCCGGGATGACGATCACCGTGCGGTAGCCGAGCGCGTTGGCGACGACCGCCAGCCCGATGCCGGTATTGCCGGCGGTGCCCTCGACAATCACGCCGCCCGGCCTCAGCAGCCCCTTCTTCTCGGCATCGCGGATGATGTAGAGCGCGGCGCGGTCCTTCACCGACTGGCCGGGGTTCAGGAACTCCGCCTTGCCGAGGATGGTGCAGCCGGTCGCTTCGGATGCGCCCTTGAGCTTGATGAGCGGAGTGTTGCCGATCGCCTCGATGACGGATGGGTGGAAGGTCATGGAATCTGCCTCTGTGGAACTGGTAGTTTAGGAACGGTCTTTTCCCTTCACAAGGCTGGGTTGGCAAGAAATGCTATTCCATGGCCCCGCCTGCGACGATAAAATTAGACTTCCGCTTTCAAAAATCCCGCGTGACTTGCAATTTGCGTCGGGCTGCGCGCCTCAAGCACACCAAAACCCTCGACGGGATCATCGGCGGCCCGATCGGCTGAAATGAGCCACAATAGCGTGATAGAGGCATGAATCCGGGAGGCAGCGAGAAACTTCCGGTCCTGGTTTTGTGCTGAATCGGTAGTCTGGAGGAAGTCAATCATGCGTGATTTCATCGCCCGTCCCGAACATGGCATCGCCTGGATCTCCGGCGCGAATTCAGGCATCGGACGGGCATTGGCGCTGAAACTGGCAGGCGAGGGATACAAAGTCGCCGTCACCGCGGGCAATCATGAAGAGCTGGCCGAACTTCAGACCGAAGCAAGCGGCCTTTCCGGCAGCATCGTCGTTCTCGATGGCGACGTGACCGATCCCGAGGATATGGAGCATGTGCTCGCCTCGATCGAATACGAGCACGGCGCGCTCGCCCTGGCGATCTTCAATACCGGCATTTACCAGCCTGTGCATGCCGAGGAATTGAACCGCGCGGATTTCGAGAAAAGCTTCGCCGTCAACCTCTGCGGTGTCGTCAATTGCCTCCTGCCTGCCATCCGGCACATGAAGGCCAAGGGGCAGGGGCAGATCGCCATCGTCTCTTCCGCCGCCGGCTATGGCGGCCTGCCCACGAGCGCGGCCTATGGCGCCACCGAGGCGGCGCTGATCAACATGGCCGAAAGCCTGAAATTCGATCTCGACAAGATGGGCATCCGCATCCAGATCATCTGCCCCGGCTTTGCCGATATGCCGGCAGGCCTCGAAAACAGCTTCCCGATGCCGCCGCTCGTGTCGCCTGCGGAAGCCGCCGAGCAGATTGCGGCAGGCCTCAAATCCAGTCGCTTCGAAGTCAGTTTTCCGAAGCGCTTCACCTATATGCTGAAACTCCTCCGGCTGATGCCCTACGGCCTCTACTTCCGGCTGGTGAATCGTTCGGCGCGCTGGTGGAAGCATCCGCCCCCTTCGTCCGGCCACCATCCGGCGACACCGCATCCTGCGGAGTGATTGGGGTAACGTCGCTCGTGCAGCCTGCGGCCAAGGAAGATGAGCCGGTTCACGAAGAACCGGCTCATTCAATTGATCTGTTGATACTGATGAAATCTGGCTCCCCGAGCCGAACGAAACTGCGAACTTTGTGTCATCGATTTCCCCTCTATTCTGCTACTACGCCAGATTTGATGCCTCGGATGCGCAAACGAGACCATGACCGAGCCGAGCGGATTCGCCTTACCGGTGACGCAAAACCTTCCCTTAGAGCGCGCGCTGTCGCCCTTGGCCGGCAGGACGGGGAGCCGCCCGTCGTGCAAATACAGGCCGTAGCGTAGAATCGGCGATCTTTGCGGATGCCCTCGGCTGAATGCGGTGATTGGCGGTATTAATATCCGCATTTTTTGCGGTGATTGACCTTGCCTTTGCGGAGAATAGTTGCCATTTTCACCGCCAGAGGTGCGGAGAATGGCGACGTATATCCACCAGCGAGAAGATTGGCCGAAGTTTCATTGGAACACCGATGCGCTTGCAGGCCAGCTTGCGGCTGTTCGGCATCGGCAAGGGCGCCTGTTTGGTCGGATGGAGGCACTTGGCTTTGACCTGCGCGCCGAAGCGGTTCTCCAGACCCTGACCGAAGACGTCCTGAAATCCAGCGAGATCGAAGGCGAAACCCTCGACAAGGAGCAGGTTCGCTCCTCCATCGCACGGCGTCTCGGCATGGATATCGGCGCACTTGCTCCCGTTGATCGTAACGTCGAGGGTGTCGTCGAAATGATGCTTGACGCCACTCAGAATTATCAGGGTCGTCTTTCCGACGAACGTCTCTTCGCATGGCACGCCGCCCTTTTTCCTACAGGCCGCAGCGGCATGACGAAGATTGTCGTCGGTGCATGGCGCAGCGAAGCGTCAGGACCGATGCTGGTGGTGTCCGGGCCGGTTGGCAGAGAGAGGGTCCATTACCAGGCACCGGCAGCCGAGCGACTGATGAATGAGATAGCGGCCTTCCTCGACTGGTTTAACAGCGACCTGCGGCTCGACCCAGTTCTGAAGGCTGCGATCGCCCATCTGTGGTTCGTGACGATCCATCCCTTGGATGATGGCAATGGTCGCATCGCGCGTGCCATCGCCGATATGGCGCTTGCTCGATCCGAGAGCAATCAGCAGCGTTTCTACAGCATGTCCGCTCAAATCCGTCTGGAGCGAAAGCACTATTATGCCATTCTGGAGAGAACCCAGAAGGGTGACGTCGATATCACCGAATGGCTGCAATGGTTTTTGACATGTCTCGATCGTGCTTTTGACGGTGCCGAGCAGATTCTTGCGAATGTGCTTCGCAAGGCGCGTTTCTGGGAGGCGATTGCAGGAGAGACGATCAGCGAACGCCAGCGTAAAGTCATCAATCGCTTGCTGGATGGTTTCGACGGCAAGCTGACCTCCTCGAAATGGGCGGTGTTGACGAAGACGTCGCCAGATACCGCGCTCCGCGACATCAATGACCTTGTGACGCGCAGCATCCTGGTGAAAGATGAGGGCGGAGGCCGCAGCACGAGCTATTCGCTGGCAGAGATCGGTGGGGCTTGAAGTCCCGGAAGGCTCCGAGGATTGTAGGCTATCTCGAAGCACACAGGCGAGCATGGGCTCGAAGGCATGCGAATATCGCTCCGTCCGTCTTGGCGACTGGGTGAAAATCAAGTGCCTGCAGAGCGACAGCTTCGTGATCGTTGGCTATGAACTTTCCACGGTCGCGCGGGCCGGCATCGGCTCGCTGCTGCTTCCGGCACGGCTGCGGATCGCGCCGCCTTCATGGCGACGCTGATCATCACAGCCAAGCTCAACGACATCGATCCGCAAGCTTGGCTCGACGACGTGCTCGCCCGCATCGCCGATCATCCGTTCAGCAAGATTGCCGAGCATTTGCCTTGGAACTGGAAAGCGAAAAGCGCTGCTATCGCGGCGGCCGCGTAAACAACGCCCGAAAGAGCTCCTCCGAGCGCTGGAGGCCTTCATCCGTCAAGATCAATGACTTCGTTTTGCTCGCCGGATCGCCGATCAGGCCCTTCTTGAACAATCGATCTGTTGCATTCCAATCAAAACCCTTCCACGCCCGACGCCCGTCATGCAGCGTCAGCCATAGTAGTGCCAAGACAGCGTCGTCGATCTTGTCCTCATCGATGTCCATGCCTCGATGATAACATGCCCGCGACCCAATATCATGCGGCCTTCAGCGTATGCGTGCTAAGGAGCTGGCTTTTTCCGCTATCGCAAAGGAAATATCGATGGCCAATGATATCGGGCAGACCCTGAGATCGGCTCCTACCGGTAATCATCACGATCGCCTCTGGACGATGATGCCCCTTCCAATCTGTCCAGCATCTGCAAGAGAAGGTCGGCGCAAACCTTTGTCGGTTCGTCATCGGCACACTTGATGTCGATTTCAACGTCTCCATCCTGGATGTGAAAATGCGCGGCCTTTGATGGGGGAGGAGGCGGCGGACGATCACGCATTCGTCCCCTGCGCCAACCAAGACGAGGACGATCCTCATCTGAGGGAGCTGCTTGCTGACCGGGCGGAGTGGATTCAGGCGCCGCTGTTGCGTTGTCTGGCGGCCGTGGCGTGTCGGTGGGCTGCTGGGCAAAGCTCGCGCCGGCAGTCAATGCCAAGGCAACGGCTGCAATGGAAAGGATGGGTTTCATGACTGATCCTCGGATTTCGCACGTGAAGGAACGCGTCGCACCGAGGTTGGTTGCAACGATACTTTTAAGGGCTAAATGACGAACGCTGATGACGATGTATTGGCAGGCCGTCGGCGCGAATGCCGGCGACCTTTAAGATTATGCGATGCAGTTCTCGGGCAACGTAGGCCTATAAACGCGTCTTTTGGTGTTCGACATATAGGTCTTGAGGCGCTTCAAACCCTCAGATACCGCGGATAGTCCTTCGAGCCTTCTGAGCCGGCGTAGGAAGCGACAGGAAGGCCGATATAAAGTCCTGCTGCAAAAGGTGCTCGCCACGTTTGTGAAGGCCGTGCGAGATATATTCCTGCACAAAATCGGAGCCAACAGCAGGAGTTTAATCACCAACAGGAAACAAGTAGTAGGAATAAAATGAGGAGCCGATTCAATCAAGAACCGACTCCTGCAATAGCATCAACCACTTAGGTTGGAAATCTGGCTCCCCGGGCCGGATTCGAACCGGCGACCTGTCGATTAACAGTCGAATGCTCTACCGCTGAGCTACCAGGGATCACCGCTTGGCGCGGCGTGAGTGGGCTAATACAAATGCTTGTTCGATTTGCCAAGCAGTTTTTTCAAAAAAATGACATCCGCTTGCATTTGCAGCGTTTGTTCCCATCTCCTGTGCATGACTGACGGGACAGACAATAGCAGAAACTCGCGCGAAAAGCGCTTCGGCATCGATCATACAACGGGAAAGCTCGTTCTCGGTTCCCTGCACATCCCTCTGCCGCGCTCGCGGATTGCCCGTGTGTTCATAGGCGTCCTGCTGATCTTCTGCGGTCTCCTGGGCTTTCTGCCTGTTCTCGGCTTCTGGATGATACCGCTCGGCTTCATCGTTCTCTCGCACGACCTCCCGTTCGCCCGCAGATGCCGCCGCCGATTCTCCATCTGGTGGCACAGACGGAACACGTCCGCAGGCTGATGGAGCAGCCAAGGAAAAGAGCGTGTGAAGAACGGTTCGAAACACCGTTCAGAAGTTGCCGGGGACATTTTTCAGAAATGGCCTCTTGCGATTTTTCTAGGATGGTTCTAAACGCTCGCCACGGTTCGATTACTTGAACCTGTGAGGCCTCGTGGCGGAGTGGTGACGCAGAGGACTGCAAATCCTTGTACCCCGGTTCAATTCCGGGCGAGGCCTCCAATCAACTTTTCACCACCTATAAGTGCTTGATTTTGCCGCAGCTGTTGTCAGGTGGCAATCTGGACTTGAACCGTTCCGCCACACCAAAACGAGGTGTGGTAATGCGTTCCCGTTTCAGACCTCAGTTCCGTCCTTCAGCGGCGCAGCTTTGAACCGATTCCATCCCGTCGGAGGCATGTGCTCTTGCGATTTGTTGGTGGTGTCAGGGAAATGAAGCATGCCGGCCGGTATCAAGAGCCGCTGATGGCGCTGCGGATGCAGCGGAATGAAAGGGCTGCGGCATGAGGTTTTCGGCCAACTATTGGCTTTCTGTCCGCTTTCAAAACAATCACCTTGTGAAAATCACCCAAGAGTTGGACGCGGGCCAGCACTTGCGTGATGTTTTCCCAGCTTTGTTGAAACTCGAGGTCGGTCCTCGATAGGAGACGAATCTTATTTCGGCCATCAGCGCATCAACGCCGTATCGCTCGAGCCTTTCGTCCCCTCGATGCTGGACAGTCCAACATGACGCCAGCGGCCTATCTCTCGAAGCTGCAGATCGCCGGGGCTATGCTTCCATCGAACTTCCGGCAGCCTGACACGATCGAGGGCAAGGTCGCCATCACCGATGGAGGCGAGAAGTGAAGGGTTCTCGGATCGTCTAGAGCGCCGACGAATTGGCATGGCTTGAGGATAACCGCACACCGCCGATCGCCGAATACTCTCCAAGGCTTCTGTGCAGAGTTCGGGCGGTGCGACGTGTTCCCGAAGTGCCTGGATGGCGACAAGACGAACACCGACCCGCGAATTGGGAACCGCTCCCGCGCGCAACGCTGCCTTACCTCAATGGCCGTCGCGGCTTGGACTACGAGGCTGCAGAGCCGGAGGTCCGGTCTGCGATCATCGCGGTAGCGAAGCTCCGGCTCGCTGCAAGAAAGGCAAGATCCAAGGCAGGTGAAGCTGAATGAATTCGCAGGTCACTTAGCGCTCCACCGCAAGCTGAACCGCAGACCTGGCGTCCTCAGCTGCCATCCGACCATCAATGGCGGCTCGGCAAGCTTGCCATGCACGGCGCCATTTATCGCTCGTTTGATTGGGTTCGTGGATAAGCCAGTTCATGGCCTCCTCGGGGGAGCCGACAACAATGCGGATGCGGCGATCTCCCAGCACGAGGGGTTTCTTCCATCGGTGCACCAACATGACCGCGCTCCAATCGTAGGGGTATCGATCATATTTAATCCACCGCCACGCCACATCGTTCCATCCCGGAGAAAAGAAACAGGAGCCGCGAGTTGAACGAGTTCGCGGGATATACCCCGCCCCGTTCCCGGTGGCCATTGGGGAATGCTCCGCTTTGCTCGAGACGGAAACCGAAGCCGATCATAGGTGAGGGCGACAAGCCGATCGTGTTCCCGACGGAGATCGAAGCCTTACGGGCCTGAACCGGCATCTGCTCGCCTACTTCAACGGCGATTACCCCCGCGACGTTCGTTAAGCCCAAAGTCTCCTATCCGGTGCTCGTCAAGCTCTTCAACAGAGAGCACAAGACTGCCTGGCATGCCGTTAACAAGATGACGGAACGCTTCGGGGGAGCGGGACCCCGCCGAACATCCTGATGCACTCGCCATCTTGGCTGAATATGGAATTCAGGTTGTTCCGGCCCATGTCATGCCGTCCGTAGGGCAAACAAGAGCCATTGCCACGCTGGACCGCACCAGAAACCACCATGGGGAGACCATCCTCCCACATCCGCTGGAGAACCGACAGCTTGAAAGCTGTATCGTAGTGGCTGGATTTCTTCGCCAGACCTAAAGGTCCGTGCGCCGGGTAACTCGCCGCCCATTTACGAACCGTGCTATGATCTACGCCGAAATGCCGGCCTACTCCGCGAGTGCCTCGCTCACCCTTCTGATAAAACTCCACAACAGATCGCTTAAAAGCTTCGCTGTGCTTGGACATGAAAAACCCCCGAAGGTTGTTGTCCAACTTTCGGGGGTCAGTTCATTACCACCCGGTGGGCGGTTTTTCATTCCATCAGCAATGCTGCGACCGCGGCTATGCCTGATCGAGATCAACGCCGCTTATCTGTGCTGGAAGTCCCTGGATTGCGTATCTGGGGAGACGACGCCATGTGGATCCAACCGTATTCCGGTTGAGGATGTCCAAGAATTCGGAGGCATCCTTGCCCGTCAGGTCGTCCAACTGCTTGTACCCGATCGTAGCAGGATGGCCAGTGATGGCATCAACAACGGTCCACGTGCCGTCTGCTTCTGCGCGGCGGTCGTATGGCATGTGAGAGATTTCGGAAGACATGATGTCCTCCTTTCTGGCGCCCCGTAAGGAGTGGCGCCTATAGGATAAACGCGAAGTAGGCCCATTTGTTTCGGTCCTGGGGCCAGCACCATCCGCGCCGGCGGTTTCGGGCAAATATGGAGAAGTCGCATGAGCGAACAGAAACGGCCCGTAACCAGGGCGAAATTCTTCTGCAGCGGCAAGGAAGGGAACACTGTTTTCCTTCCGCCGTCTATTCCGAGGATATCCAATCCGAGGATGACGGCGGGAGAGATCGACCGCGATCCCCGATCCGAATGGTACGGCAAGCCGAACCTCTATCGCGTGTCGGGTGCCAAGGGGCTGTAGAAGGTCTGACGAACCGGCTTGTAGAGGATGGCGTCCTGCCCGGGCTCGAATGTCGCGGTCGAGGAACAGGAGCGTCTGAGCAAGAGCTTGCCGCCGCAGCATCCTCACAGAGTGCGACAAACCCTCGGCAGGTGGGGTCACGCTCGCCAGACCGCCGACGCCGCTCCACGGTCGCTGTTGTCAGCCGTAAGGTTATTAATGCGGTAGACAAAGGGGCAGGGTTTCGAAACCACGTTGCCGGCCGACGACCTGCATGTGACGATTACCTACAGCCGGACACCTGTCGACTGGATGGCGATGGGCTCTGCATGGGATGACGAAGTGAAAATCCCGCGGGGTGGCCCGCGGCTGATGGAGCGGTTTGGAGAGCTGTTCGCGTCGAACATGAGCTGGGATTATGCGAGTACAGCTGCATATCACCATCTCTTACGACGATGATACTCCGGAACTCGCGACCGTCGAACCCTATCAGGGCGAGATCCTGCTCGGACCGGAGGTGTTTAAGGAAGTGATCGACGTCTGGCTTGCGAGCGTGAGGGAAGTGGAAGTCTGATGCTCGGTGTCATTGGTGTCACGCAGCCAGAAGAAATTCTTGATCTACCTCGCGGTTCAATGCTCCGACCAACTCCTTGGCCTCCTCGGCTGTGAGCATGTCCATGACAAATCCGTTGATCACGGCTTTCTGCCCGGTGACTTCATCGAACACCGACCAATAGATGTTGAGATTCTTATGAACGTTATACCTGTGGGCTTCCATGGGGAATTCCTCCTTCTTGAAGCATCGATAGAAAAGCACTTCGCCACCAAAAGATGAATCGTGCGTGTGTATATCGAGCCTATCCACTGGGATAGTGCCCGGCTACGCCCCTAACCTCGGGTCCACAATGAATTTTACCGACGCTGTAACCGTCGCGGGAACGCGCCGGCGCGATGACGGCTACCTTGTTGCCGAACGCTCGTATCGCCCGTACAGGCATCCAGATCTATCTGGGATCCGACGTGGGAAAACCGGACATGAGCACGGTGCGCGTCTATCGCGCGGGGCGCCGAGGTCTTCGCTGAGGACAGGCTCAAGAGTGCTGCTCGCCGGCCGGTGACGAATGACCACCCGCCGGAAATGGTCACGTCGGATAACTGAATCCCCGACGCCATCGTGAACGCGAGTTACGAGGCCGCTTTCCTCGAGCTTTCCAATCCTGGCAGTCTTTCACCGATCATAACCGGCTCTGCACGGTCAAGCGTGAGAAGGTCGAGCAGCTTGAGGTCGAGTATTCAACCTCTGCTTCAACGGACATCGCCGACATCGTAGCGCTCGCCACCCGGTCGTAACCACGATCGAGGGGCTGCTCTGGCCGTTCCTGTGCCCGATCCTGGCGGGGGGCGCTCTTAGTCTAGGCCCTGTGAGCCGCCTCACTCGCTAGCCTGATGACGTAGTCTTCGGATGCGTCGGCGAGGGCGAGGGCCACCTCAGCTCGTCCAAGGCCTTGTGAGTGCAGCCTTTCGATCAATTCAAGCAGGGCAGCATCGACGATCTGCCGGCAGTTCATGCGTGTTGGTTGCGGTCTACCTATAAAGTATAGCTTGGCGGTCATGGCACCCCCTTTTGATCCGCTTGCAGGATGCCACAATTTCGCAGGTGCACAAGCAACTGCTAATTTTAATATGCAGTGCAATATGGAACAATTTAACTACAGGCGCTTGCAGGGCACCGCTGAACGCCTCATCGCGAAAGTCGGCCAGAGCGGCACCGTAACACGCGTCACGCCTCGAGATCCTGTCTTGGGCGGCGATCCGGTCGAAAAGATCGTACACGGCCAAGCTCGTGCCGATGGAATACACGGCGCCCGAGATCGACGGGACTGTCATTCAGGCCGGAGACGTGCAGCTTTCCATCTCGTCCGTGGGGATCGCGATCTCGCCGTCACGGCCAATGGCAAGCAGTATCGCGTCGTCAACGGCGATCCCAACAATTACGATGGCGTGACCAACGTCGTCCTTGTCGTCCAAGGAAGGATTGCGCCTCAGTCGTCGTGGGGCGCCGCCCATTCGCGCTCGAATTGGATGCTGTCATCGAGTGATGGGAACCAGCAGTGAGCGTCGACCCCAGGTGTTCCTGGTCCGCCGCTTGGTGCCTTGAGTATGTAAACGCCAGCGCACTTCTTCACGGAATTTGAGAGCTTTTCCAAATCCGAATAGGGAATGTTTGCGATAATCACGGGCCCGAAATTTCCCATCCGTCACTCCGTGTCTCTGCTTGGCTGAGTATCATCGAAAGCCGAAACGATGGAAAGGAACACCTATGACTAAGTTGCTACTGCATAAGACCTATAGGGCCTGCACGCCCCGAACTATCCTCGACATTCCGCGCGTGAGGCGGGTTCACTCGAAGCCATCGGCCGCGGGCAGATCATCAAGGATGAGGCTCCCGCTCCGAAGAAGGTAGGCAAGGGCGTCGACGCTGAATAATGGCCACCCTTCGCCAGCAACTCTCTGCCCTCGACGCGCTTTCTCCGAACATGGAGAAGACCTTCCGCGAGGCGATCGACGATATCAAGTCCGAGATCGCGCTGAGAGAGGTTGTCGAGCGTCTGGAGCGGCGCGATCACCCACCGAGCTTCTTTGAAAGCCATCTATCGACAACGCTATGACACACTAGAGGTTGCTATACGGTTTATGGCGCAATCTAGGTAGGCGCACTCTTTGTTTTCATCCTTGTCGTAGGGTAAGCCAAAGCCATGTCCAATGATGAAGCCGGAGGAGAATGCCGGGATTTACGAGATAGAATAGGCGAAAAGGTGTGGCAAGGTGTGGCAGAGACGTTGATTTTTCAAAGGATTTTATTTCAGGCCAAGTGTGGCGGCATCCCTGGCAAACGTTTGAAAGCGCTAGACTTGGTTATTCCGGGCGAGGCTCCCAAACTTTCTCAATGCTTTGACATTTCGGCGTTAGATACAATTAGGCAAGCTTTTGTAGCGAGTGACTGGTACGGTTCACCGGTGGACGCATTGGCCGCGTCTAATTTCATCCCGATTTTTAGCTCGGGCGTACCTCGCGATCATGCCGGCCGGGCACCTCTTGTCGTCGTATAGAACGGCCTCGCCTGGGGCTAATGATGAAACTGTCGGTTTTTGCTTTACGACCTTCATTGCAGCCTCTACCGGCGCGAAGCCAGCCGAGAACAGAACTGCCGATGCGTGCGTTTCATTGTCCCCTCCGTCCATTCGTGAGTGCTAATAGATATAGCGGATTGGACTCGAAGGAAACTTCGCAATCGGATTAGCTCGAAACCGTAACAGGTCGGAGATTTTTAAAGCGGGTGCATCCAGCGTCCGCCAAGCAATTATTTGACAAACAATCATATTTTTGAAAATGAGCGCCTCTCCAGGAGTAAACCTCCAAGGCAAAAGCCGGGCGCTGCGGTCTGGCTGAATTGCCGAAATCAATCCGCTGTGATCCGATATGCCGGCCATTGAACAGGAAATTCGACAGGACGCGCGCATTCCGCCCGGCTATAGCGTTCGGGAGCTTCTGGCGTCGCCGCTGTTTGCAATGTCGCTGACGGAGGCGGCGAGCCGCCTCATAGCCATTTATCATGAGGCGCCGCGCGCGGTGCGCTATACGTCTGATCTGCGCCGTTGGCTCGTCGCCCAGGCCGCGCTCGCCTTCTATTTCGAGCGTCGGACGGATGCGAGCGGCGAGGATCTGACGGTGACGCGTCTTACCGAGTTCGCGCCGCTGCACCAATTCGCCAGCAGGAATACGATCGCTTCCTATATAGCGCAGATGCGCCAGTACAAGCTCTTCACCGAACTGGAGAGCCAGGACAAGAGACTGCGGCCGTTGGCGCTTTCCGAAGCGGCGGAGCATCTTATCCGCAACTGGTTCGACAGCCATATGGCATCGCTGGACAGGTTGGACGGGGGGAGAGCGGCTTGCTCTTTCCCAGGCCGACCCACGGCTGCTTTACTATTCCCATCCGCCCGCTGCCCGGGCACTCATCGCCGATCCGCGCTGGAACGATCCGCCGGAAAGCGTGAAGACCTTCACGTTCACCAATCTCGGCAGCAATGTGATTCATGACCTGGTGGCCCGTTTTCCCTCGGGCAATACGCTTTCCGAGCGCTGCTATGGTGGCGAACTGAGGCCGGGAGATCTTGCAAGCCGCTACCATGTCTCGCGCACGCAGATCGTGCGCGTGCTGAACCGTGCGAGAACCCTCGGCGACATCGGCTGGGACGGATCGCAATATGGCGAGAAATTCTGGATTTCCGCCCGCCTGATCGAAGATCATCGGGGATGGCAGGCCGTCAAATTCGAAGCGCTGTCGAGGTCGATGAGCGACGCTTGCGCGCAGATATACACATAGTGCGGCGTTCAGGCGCGATGCACTTCGCAACTCTGGGCGCACTGACGCTATCGTGTCGTCTCGCTGTCCAGCAGCCCGCAGCAGAATATGGCGATCAGCGCTGCGATGATGAAGAAGTCGAACAGCGTGAGATACTCGAAAAAGGCAGACATGGCCTGCACCTCCTCCATTTCCTCCGGTTGTAAGAATACCACAAACCAACTTTTTGTTCCAAACAAGAGTTGCAGTCCCGGCCGCGCCGGACGGCAGCCGGTTCAAGCGGGAGGATTCTTGCCGCAGTTGTTTACTGTGCCTTGAAAGCGCACGCCGCGGAGATTAAGAGGACGGGTGACAATGCCGCGTTCAACGGGCGAGAGGATATGATGGATTTCGAAGCAGCACGCGCAAAGATGGTCGACAACCAGATCCGTACGACGGACGTCACGTCGCATTCCGTGCTGACGGCCTTCCTGACGGTGCCCCGCGAGGCCTTCGTGCCGGAGAAATCCAAGGCTCTGGCCTATATCGACAACGATGTCGAAATCTCCCCGGCAGCGGGCGGCAAGTCGGCGCGCTTCCTGATGGAAGCTTCGCCGCTGGCAAAGCTGCTGCAACTTGCTGCCATCACCACGGACGATGCGGTTCTCGAAGTCGGCTGTGGCACGGGCTACACCTCGGCTCTGCTGGCCATGCTTGCCGGTTCGGTGGCTGCGCTTGAATGCGACGAAGCGCTTGCAGCCGAAGCAAAGAAGAACCTTTCCGGCTACGCCAACGTTTCCGTCGTCACCGGCGCGCTGGAGCAGGGCAACAGTGCCGGCGCGCCCTACGATCTGATCTTCGTCAATGGCTCCGTCGAGGAGATCCCCGCTGCCCTTCTTGACCAGCTCGCCGAGGGCGGCCGTCTTGTCACCGTTCAGGGCTACGGCAACGCCGCCCGCGCCAAGGTGTTCTTCAGCGAAAACGGCGCTGTTTCGGAAAACGTGTTCTTCAATGCTTCGGTCAAGCCGTTGCCGGGCTTTGCCAAGGTTCGAGAGTTCGTCTTCTGAGCGCAATTTTCAGGATTTATGAAGCGGGCGCCTCGGGGCGCCCGTTTTGTTTTCGGCCTGTCGCAAAAGCGTCAGCGGCGCTGGCCTAGACTGCCGCAACAAAACTGTGCACGGGCGCATTCATTTGATTCGCGCTGATTTTTTTCATGTCTGGGGTATTCTAAGGTCTGGGTGATTCGGATGCCCACTCCACGCAATCCGATCTTGTTGCAGGGATAACGGGGATAGATATGGCTCAGCCAAGCGTAGTGCGTGAACCGTCCATGGAAGAGATTCTGGCGTCGATCCGCCAGATCATCGAGAGCAATGAGCCGGGCGCGGGCAGGGCGATTTCGCCGTCCCTGCCGCCTGTCTACGGCGCCGATGACGAGGAGAGCGACTCAAACATCCATCTGACGGTCGACGAGACTTATGCTGACGTCGAGTTCCCCGAGCCTATGATGATGTCCGATCCGCGTTTCGTCGCGGCGAATTCGGCAGGCAGCCGCGAAGCCGAAGCGCCGGCGCCGGCGCGGGCGATGTCGCTTGCCGATGTTGCTGCCCGCGTTCGTGCCGCCTCGGAGCGTACCGCACCGCAACCGCAGCGCGAAGCGCCGCCGGTCTTTCATCAACTGGAACCGGCCGGATCCCCCGACCAGGAAGCCCGCCATCCGGCGGAGGCCGTTTCAGCACCTTTTGGTGCTCCGCCGCCGGCCGCAATCCCGGCACCGGCCGTTGCGCAGGCAGAACGCGTTGACATGCCGCAGCCAGCCGCCGCAGAACCGGCGCAGCGGGCTGCCGTCCCGCCGGCCGCCGACGCTGAAGAAGAGCGTTTGCCGAATGTCGCCGAAGAAACCCAGAGCCTGATTTCGCAGAGCGCCGGCCTGCAGGTTGCACGCTCGTTCGAGGAGCTTGCGCTTGCGATTGATGGCGCCGAGCGCCGCTCGCTGGACGAGATTGCCGAGGACATGCTGCGCCCGATGCTGCGCGAGTGGCTGGACGACAACCTGCCGACTCTTGTCGAACGGCTGGTGCGCGAAGAAATCGAACGCGTGGCGCGCGGCCCGCGCCGCTGACCGGGACCGCTTTTATCGAACAAGCCGCTCCGGTCTCCGGGGCGGCTTTTTTATTGACTTGCCGTCAGCCATCCTATTTACAACCCCCATCCTAAAACCCCGAAGTTTGGTCATAAAATGCTCGACAAGACCTATGATTCCGCCGCAGTCGAACCGAAAATCGCCGCGAAATGGGATGAGGCCGATGCGTTCCGCGCGGGCGCCAACAAGAAGCCCGGCGCCGAGACCTTCACGATCGTCATCCCGCCGCCGAACGTGACCGGTTCGCTGCACATGGGACATGCGCTGAATAATACGCTGCAGGACATCATGATCCGCTTTGAGCGCATGCGCGGCAAGGACGTGCTCTGGCAGCCGGGCATGGACCATGCGGGCATCGCCACACAGATGGTCGTCGAGCGCAAGCTGATGGAACAGCAGCTGCCGGGCCGGCGCGAGATGGGCCGCGACGCCTTCATCGAGAAGGTCTGGGAGTGGAAGGCGGAATCGGGCGGCTTGATCTTCAACCAGCTGAAGCGCCTAGGTGCTTCCTGCGACTGGTCGCGCGAACGGTTCACGATGGACGACGGGCTCTCGGAGGCGGTTCTCGAGGTTTTCGTCACCCTCTACAAAGAGGGTCTGATCTACAAGGACAAACGCCTCGTCAACTGGGACCCGAAGCTTCTGACGGCGATCTCCGACATGGAAGTCGAGCAGGTTGAGGTCAAAGGCAATCTCTGGCATTTGCGCTATCCGCTTGAAGAGGGCGTCACCTATCAGCATCCCGTAGCCTTTGACGAGGAGGGTAAACCCACCGACTTCGAAACGCGCGACTACCTGGTTGTTGCGACGACGCGGCCCGAGACCATGCTCGGCGATACTGGCGTCGCGGTGAATCCCGAAGACGAGCGCTACAAAGCGATCATCGGCAAACACGTCATTTTGCCGATCGTCGGCCGCAAGATTCCGATCGTTGCCGACACCTACGCCGATCCGACGGCCGGCACCGGCGCCGTCAAGGTCACCCCTGCACACGACTTCAACGACTTCGACGTTGCCAAGCGCACGGGCCTGCGTGCGATCAACGTGCTCAATACCGATGCTTCGGTTACCATCAAGGACAACGAGGACTTCCTGGAAGGTCTCGGCCATCCGGCCGCCTTGCATGGCGCCTGGGACCGGCTGGAAGGCCAGGATCGCTTCACGGCACGGAAGATCATCGTCGAGATTTTCGAGGAGGCGGGCCTGCTCGACAAGATCGAGCCGCACATACATACGGTCCCGCACGGCGACCGTGGCGGGGTGCCGATCGAGCCGCGTTTGACCGAACAATGGTGGGTGGACAACAAGACGCTTGCGAAGCCTGCCATCGCATCGGTCCGTGAAGGCCGCACCCAGTTTGTTCCGAAGAACTGGGAGAATACTTACTTCCAGTGGATGGAGAACATCCAGCCCTGGTGCATTTCCCGCCAGCTCTGGTGGGGCCATCAGATCCCGGCCTGGTATGGTCCGGACGGCCAGGTCTTCGTCGAGAAAACCGAGGAGGAGGCGCTGCAGGCTGCGATCCAGCATTACCTCTCGCACGAAGGCCCGATGAAGGCCTATGTCGAGGACCTCTTGGAAAATTTCAAGCCGGGCGAAATCCTGACGCGCGACGAGGACGTTCTCGACACCTGGTTCTCCTCAGCGCTCTGGCCTTTCTCCACTCTCGGCTGGCCGGAGCAGACGCCGGAACTGGCGCGGTACTACCCGACGAACGTTCTCGTCACAGGCTTCGACATCATACCGTTTTGGGTGGTTCGTATGATGCAGATGGGCCTGCACTTCATGAAGGACGAGGACGGCAATCCGATCGAGCCCTTCCATACCGTCTATATCCACGCGCTCGTCCGCGACAAGAACGGCCAGAAGATGTCGAAGTCGAAGGGCAACGTCATCGATCCGCTCGAACTGATGGACGAATACGGCGCCGACGCATTGCGCTTCACGCTGGCGATCATGGCTGCACAGGGCCGCGATGTTAAGCTCGATCCGGCCCGCATCGCCGGCTACCGGAACTTCGGCACCAAGCTTTGGAACGCCACGCGCTTTGCCGAAATGAACGGTGTCAAAAGCGATCCGAACTTCGTACCGGAGGCGACGGGGCTGACGATCAACCGCTGGATCCTGACGGAGCTTGCCCGTACGGAACGTGACGTAACGGAAGCAATCGAATCCTACCGCTTCAACGATGCGGCCGGTGCGCTTTACCGGTTCGTCTGGAATCAGGTCTGCGACTGGTACCTGGAACTGCTGAAGCCGGTCTTCAGCGGTGAAGACGAGGGCGCGAAGAAAGAGGCTCAGGCCTGCAGCGCGTATGTTCTCGAAGAGATCTACAAGTTGCTGCATCCGTTCATGCCGTTCATGACCGAGGAGCTTTGGGCGCATACAGCAGGCGAAGGCGTCGAGCGCGATACGCTGATCTGCCATGCCGAATGGCCGGCGCCGTCCTATGCCGACAATGCTGCAGCCGACGAGATCAACTGGCTGATCGACCTCGTCTCCGGCATCCGCTCGGTTCGCGCCGAAATGAACGTTCCGCCGTCGGCGACTGCGCCGCTGGCGGTCGTCAAGGCCAACAATCTGACGCGCGAACGGCTTGCCCGTCACGAGGCCGCGATCAAGCGCCTTGCCCGTGTCGAAGCGATTACGCTTGCCGATAGCGCCCCGAAGGGGGCAGCGCAGATCGTCGTCGCCGAAGCGACCGCCTGCCTGCCGCTCGGCAGCCTGATCGATCTTTCGGTTGAAAAAACTCGCTTGGAAAAGGCAATCACCAAGACCGAAGGAGAGATCGCGCGCATCAACGGCAAGCTTTCCAACGAGAAGTTCGTCGCCAATGCCAATCCGGACGTAGTGGAAGCGGAGCGCGAGAGGCTGGCCGAATTCCAGAGCCAGATCGCAAGCCTCAAGGTAGCGCTGTCGCGCGTCATTGAAGCCTAGGCTTCCCCTTGGCGTATAATACCTGAAGGCGTCCGGTTTGGTCGGACGCCTTTTTTACGCCGTTGGAATGATTCGATCGTCCTGGCTGAATATTCCCGGCTGCAAACATACAGTTTTGCGAATTTATGAAATGAACTGCCTCTCGGGGCGAAAATCACGACTGTTGTCAGATTGATACAGATCACCCGATGTGTGGAATGACAATCCAAAAATACCCATAAATGATTAGGGTATTAGGATAAAATTTTATGAACAAAAAATATTGACGTGCCCGTCAATTCCTTACGTCAATTTAACACCTCTCCCGCATTGTGGCTGCAAGAAGGCGCAAGTTGCCATTTATCACGATCGCCTGCACTCTGCCGCCATTGGAGTGCTTAAGTGGGGGAGACACAGTTGGCATCTCGTATGTTTTTCAAAGGCGTAGCATCGCTCGCCGTCCTTTCGTCCATCGCCTCGCCATCGTTTGCGGGCGGGCTGGAGCGCGGCGGGTATAATATCGATCTTCTGTTTGATCCTTCGCGCTTTGCGGTCGAATCCACGGCCACTTTCGTGATGCCGCAGCGCAAGCTGAAGAATGTGGATGATATCAACCCTGCGAACGGTGATCTCAACGCGATCCCGGGATACTCTACCTCGGCGGATGACAGCGAAGATTACTGGTCTCCCCGTATCGGCGCCAAGGCTGCAATCGGCGATGCGGACTGCATGTTCGATTATTCGCAGCCCTATGGTGCTCACACCAATCCAGGTGCTCGCTGGGCGGGCGCAAACGACAACATCGAGACGAAGGTCAACAGCGACAACTATGCTCTGACCTGCTCTTACAAATTCGACATGGGGCCAGGTCAGTTTCGCGTGATTGGTGGCGCCAATTACCTCGAAATGGATGGTTTCAAGGAACGCCTCCTAGTTCCACCGGAGCTCCTTGGCCTTCTGGGGCTTCCTGGAAGCGGTGTGGGTCGTCTTGATCTTGAGGGGGACGGCTGGGGATGGCGAGCCGGCGTGGCTTACGAAATTCCGGAATATGCGCTTCGTGCGAGCTTGATGTACTACAGTGAAGTCAAGCTCAACGAAGTCACGGGAACGGTGGACTTGACGCAGGTGCCGGCCGCCCTTCATCCCCTCGGAGGACTGATCATTCCGGTAGAGGGATCGACGGCGATGCCGGATGCTGTCGAACTGAAGCTCCAATCAGGGATTGCACCAGATTGGCTTGCATTCGGCTCAGTCAAATGGACGGACTGGAGCCAATTGCAGCGCATCCCGTTCTACAATAGCGGTGTCGAAATCACCTCCCTCGATCTGGGTTATCGAGACGGCTGGACAATCACCGGCGGTGTCGGTCACAAGTTCAATGATCAGTGGAGCGGCGCCGTCAGTGTCACTTGGGACCGCGGCACATCTCAGGAATTCGGTTCGCAGACCGACAGTTGGCTGCTCGGTGCCGGTGTTTCCTATTCGCCGAACAAGAACGTCGAGTTCCGCTTTGGTGGCGTGCTCGGCATCTTGACGAGCGGGGATTCGTCTCCGACCACGATTGACGGTGTTGGTGTGGGCGACGAGGCGACATACGAGTTCGACAACGATCTGGTGACGGCGCTCTCGACATCCCTCAAAGTCAAATTCTGATCTTGCATCAACGACGTAGAAGAGCCCGGCAAAAACGCCGGGCTTTTCTTTGCGCCCGCCGTATTAACCTTGCTCCAAGTCATCTCATTTTGTGACGATTCAGCAACACATTTTTACGACAGTTCGCATATCATGCCGGCGGGGCGAGTTTGTCCATTTCCCGCCACAAACAGGGCGCAGCGATATTTGCGGGCGAGGGAATGGCAGGCGTAGGGTACGTTTAAGAAGCAAGATGGGTCGAGTTTTTTCCGCGACGGGCAAAGAGCGTATGAGCGCCGGCTTTGATGCCGCTTCTTGTGCGATTCAGCTTTTCCCGCAAGGCGATTCCGCCCAAAAAATTCACTCAGAAGTCACGCACCCAAGCTGTCTTTCCCCCGATGATACGGCGCCCATTGTCGCCGCACGCAGGCACCGCGATCACGCCAGCACCGGTTTGGTCACATTTGGTGTTTACGAATATTTGAAAGGCGGAAGGACGCTTGTTCGCTCCGCAGGAATGACGCCGCAGGCATTGCAGGCGGACCAGGCCGGAACGCGGGTGGTCTATCGCGATGCGCAAAAAATTCAGGCTCTCGAAGAAGGGCCGAAGGCTGGATGCGACGCGGGCAAAGGGGCCATTGAGCCCGCCGCGGGATCGCTCGCCTGGAGGAATACGCCGGGAAGCCGGGCAGCGGAGTATATGCTGCCATGGCGGTCTGCGATGGAAGCGAAAGAAACCGAGTGAAATGCTGACATCCGAGTTCAGACTTTTCAGATTTACGCTTATGGGGCTGTCTATCGCGCTTTCGGCGGCGATATCCTCCCCGGCCAAGGCATTCGATATCAATGCAGGCGTCACCAAGGAATCCGGTCCCTTCGATCTCTTCAAGTTCGGCTTCAAGGCCTATAAGAGCGGCCAGAAGGAAGAGGCCATCGAAGCCTATAAATACGCCGCCGAAAAGGGCCATACCGGTTCGCGCTGGGCGCTCGCCAATATGTATGCCGACGGCGATGGCGTCGCCCAGGACGATTTCGAAGCCTTCAAGATATACAGTGAAATCGCCCAGCAGGGCGTGGAGCCCGGCTCCGAAGATACCGGCTTCTTCATCAACGCGCTTTTGTCGCTCGCCAACTATTACAAGCACGGCATTCCCGGCAGCCCGGTGCGGACCGATCTCAGCCAGGCCCGCCAGCTCTATTTCCAGGTCGCATCGACCTTCGGCGTCGCTGAAGCGCAGTTCCAGCTCGCGCAGATGATGCTGTCGGGCGACGGCGGCACGCGCAGTCCGCAGCAGGCGAAGAAGTGGCTGAACCAGGCCCGCAAGAGCGGCCACCCCGGCGCCATGTCGGTCTTCGGCAATATTCTCTTCCAGGAAGGCCAGTCGGCACGCGGCCTGGCGCTGATGACGGCGGCGCTCGACCGCTGCAAGCCGAAGGATTGCGGCTGGATGGAATCGCTGCAGGAGCAGGCCTTCTCGGTCGCGACCGAAGGTGATCGCCGCACGGCTGTTTCGCTCTCCCACAAGATCGCGACCGGCAGCGATTAATCTGCGACCTTAAGCTGCGAAGTCGAAATAGGCGACGACCGGAACGTGGTCGGACGGCTTTTCCCAGGCCCGTACATGCTTTTCGATCGCCACCGACGTCATGTGATCGGCGGCCTCCGGCGAAAGCATCAGGTGATCGATCCGGATGCCGTTGTTCTTCTGCCAGGCGCCGGCCTGGTAATCCCAGAAGGAATAGAGCTGAACGGCGTCGCTCGAGGTGCGGACGGCATCGGTAAGCCCGAGATTTTCGAGCCTGCGGAAGGCCTCGCGCGTTTGCGGCAGGAAGAGCGCATCGCTTTCCCAGACCTTCGGATCGAAGCAGTCGTGCGGTTCGGGGATCACGTTGTAGTCGCCGGCGAGGATGAAGACGTCCTCATAGGCGAGGCGCGAGACCGCAAATTGGCGCAGCCGCTCCATCCAGGCGAGCTTGTAAGGATATTTTTCGGTGTCGACGGGATTGCCGTTCGGCAGATAGAGGCAGCAGACGCGAAGGGCGCGATTGCCGGGGATCGAGAACACGGCTTCGAGAAAACGCGCCTGCTCGTCGAGAGCATCGCCCGGCAGCCCGCGGCTCACCTCGTCCGGCGTGGTCTTGGAAAGGATCGCAACGCCATTGAAACCCTTCTGGCCATGCGTTTCGACGTGATAGCCCATCGCCTCGATCTCGAGCCGCGGGAAAGCCTCGTCGATCGTCTTGATCTCCTGCAGGCAGACGATGTCCGGATCGGAATCCTTGAGCCATTGCGTGAGGTTGTCGATGCGCGCCTTGACGCCGTTGATGTTCCAGGTCGCGATCTTCATAGGTTGTTCCTTTTGCGGCTTCGTGCCTGATCTTTTATCGTGCCGTCCCACGTGCGGACAAGACGATAAACCAGCCGGAAGGGATACTTCGGCCGGTTCGATGTGGATAGACAGGCAAGCTTTAAATCGAGAAGCTGGTGCCGCAGCCGCAGCTTGCAACCGCGTTCGGGTTCTTGATCTGGAAGGATTGACCGAGAAGGTTGTCGACGAAGTCGATTTCCGAGCCTGCCATATAGACCAGCGACAGGCTGTCGATCAGTACCTTGGCGTTGTTCTTCTCGATGACGATGTCATCGTCCCGGGCATCGCCGGTAAGATCGAACTTGTATGAAAAACCCGAGCAGCCGCCGCCTTCGACGGAAACGCGCAGCGCGTTCTTGCCGGTTTCGGCACCGACGATCGCCGCGATTCGTTTTGCCGCCGCGTCGGAAAGGGTTACACTTGTATCCGTCATGTTTCCTCCTGCCGGGGTCAAGATCCGGAGAGAATTGATACTGGCCGATGAAACGTCAAACGGCCGATATCAAAAGAATTTACCACATGCGTTGTCGGAACGCATTATTCGGCAAAGCAGTTAAGAAAGCGCCTCTTTGCCGTTTATGTTGGCTATAGGTATGAAGAGCGCGATGCGGCGTCAATGGGCGAGGTGGCTGCGCGATGTTGAATGACGGTGAAAAATGAAGATCGACAGGCAGGCGTTGGGTTTTGGAAATGGCGAGCGGGCAACCTATGCGGCAGACCCCTGGACGACGCGCGGAAGGCTTTATGCCGAAAGCTGCAGCCCGACGCGTTCCGAATTTCAGCGCGATCGCGACCGCATCGTCCATACGACGGCTTTTCGCCGTCTGAAGCACAAGACGCAGGTCTTCATCGCGCAGGATGGCGATCATTATCGTACGCGCCTGACGCACACGATCGAGGTCGCCCAGATCGCCCGTGCCCTGGCGCGCGCCCTGAAGCTTGACGAGGACCTGGCGGAGGGCGTGGCGCTCGTCCACGACTTTGGCCACACGCCTTTCGGCCACACCGGCGAGGACGCGCTGCACGAGGTGCTCCTGCCCTATGGCGGCTTCGACCATAACGCCCAGTCGCTCCGCATCGTCACCAAGCTGGAGCGGCGCTATGCCGAATTCGACGGCATCAACCTGACCTGGGAGAGCCTCGAAGGCCTCGTGAAGCACAATGGGCCGCTGCTGACGAAGGACGGGCAGGGCACGCGCGGGCCGGTGCCGCAGCCGATCCTCGATTACTGCGAAATCCACGACCTCGAACTTGCGACCTTCGCCAGCCTCGAAGCGCAGGTGGCAGCGATCGCCGACGACATTGCCTATAACACCCATGACATCGACGATGGTCTGCGTTCGGGCTACCTGACGTTCGAGATGCTGGAGGAAATTCCCTTCCTCGCCGGACTGATGGCCGAGGTCCGCGCGCGCTACCCCCATCTTGAGAAGAGCCGGTTCACGCATGAGATCATGCGCCGGCAGATCACGCGCATGGTCGAAGATGTCATTGCCGTCGCCCAGGAGCGCCTGACTGAGGTGAAACCGAAAAGCGTGAAGGATGTACGCGAGGCCGGCAAGGTGATCGCAACCTTCTCGCAGGCGATGTCGCAGACCGACAGGCAGATCAAGCAGATGCTCTTCAAGCGCATCTACCGCCATCCCGACATCATGCGCATCCGCGCAGGCGCCGCAACGATCGTCACCGATCTTTTCGCCGCCTACATGGCCAATCCGAAGGAGATGCAGAGCCATTACTGGGTCGATCATATTGCCGGCCTTGCCGATGCGCCGAAAGCCCGCCATGTCGGCGATTATCTGGCGGGCATGACCGACACCTATGCAATCAGCGCCCACAGGCGATTGTTTGACCGCACTCCGGATTTGCGATAGGCAGCGGGCGCCGCGGCAGGAGCTGCGGCAGAGCCTATGCATGGAAGAGTGCGATGAACCTTTTTACCGACTTCGAAGCCAGGATTAAGAACGCCCTTGAACAGATTGATATCGTCAAGGAAAAGCGATCCGAGCTCGATTTCGGCCGCATCGCCGTCGAGCCGCCGCGTGATGCAAGCCACGGCGATGTCGCGACCAATGCCGCGATGGTGCTGGCAAAGCCGCTGGGGACCAATCCGCGCGCGCTCGCCGAAATCATCATCGCCAAGTTGAAAGAAGATGCCGAGGTAGCCGACGTCTCCGTCGCCGGTCCCGGCTTCATCAACATCAGGCTTTCCATCGGCTACTGGCAGCGCTTGCTTGCTTCGATCATCGAGGCTGGAACCGACTACGGCCGCTCGAAGCTTGGCGCCGGCAAGAAGGTCAATGTCGAATATGTCTCGGCAAACCCGACCGGCCCGATGCATGTCGGCCATTGCCGCGGCGCCGTCGTCGGAGACGCGCTGGCTAATCTGCTTGCCTTCGCCGGCTATGCCGTCGAGAAGGAATACTACATCAACGATGCAGGCTCGCAGATCGACGTGCTGGCGCGCTCGGTCTTCCTGCGCTACCGCGAAGCGCTCGGCGAAAGCATCGGCGATATCCCGCCCGGCTTTTATCCGGGCGATTATCTGATCCCGGTCGGAAAGTCCCTTGCTGGCGACTATGGCGTGCGGCTGCACAACATGCCGGAAGAGCAGTGGATGCCGATCGTCAAGGATCGCGCGATCGCCGCGATGATGACGATGATCCGCGAGGATCTCGCAGCTCTCAACGTGCATCACGACATCTTCTTTTCCGAGCGGATGCTGCATGATGCCGGCGCTGCCGCGATCCGCACCGCGATCAATGATCTGACCTTCAAGGGCTTCGTCTACAAGGGCGCGCTGCCGCCGCCGAAGGGCCAGGTGCCCGAAGACTGGGAAGACCGCGAGCAGACGCTCTTCCGCTCGACGGAAGTCGGCGACGACATGGATCGCCCACTTATCAAGTCGGATGGCTCCTACACCTATTTCGCCGCGGATGTCGCCTATTTCAAGAACAAGTTCGATCGCGGCTTCGACGAAATGATCTATGTGCTCGGCGCCGACCACGGCGGATACGTGAAGCGCCTGGAGGCCGTTGCCCGCGCCGTTTCCCAAGGAAAATCGAAGCTCACCGTTCTGCTTTGCCAGCTCGTGAAGCTCTATCGCAACGGCGAGCCGGTGAAGATGTCGAAACGCTCCGGCGACTTCGTGACGCTGCGCGACGTGGTCGAGGAAGTGGGCCGCGATTCGGTTCGCTTCATGATGCTCTACCGCAAGAACTCCGAGCCGCTCGACTTCGATTTCGCCAAGGTAACGGAACATTCGAAAGACAATCCGGTCTTTTACGTGCAGTATGCGCATGCCCGCTGCATGTCGGTTTTCCGCCAGGCGAAGGAGGCGTTTCCGGATCTTGACCTATCGCCCGCAGACCTTGCGGAAGCGGTCTCCGGCATCTACGATCCCACGGAATTGCAGCTGGTTGCGAAGGCTGCAGAGTTCCCGCGCATCGTCGAATCTGCGGCACAGTCGCAAGAGCCCCATCGCATCGCGTTTTACCTGTATGATCTCGCAAGTTTCTTCCATGCGCACTGGAATAAAGGTAAAGATCAAACGGACTTACGATTTGTTAACGATAAGAACCGAGAATCGAGTATTGCCAGACTTGGGCTGGTGTATGCTGTCGCTTCGGTTTTGAAGTCGGGACTCGCCATTACAGGCACTGCCGCACCGGATGAAATGCGATAACGTCACCATTTCCCCACATTGCGCTGGCATTTGACCGCGTGGGTTTACGGGTGGGATGAGTATGGCTGACAAACAACTGGCGTATGATACGCGAAAGAAGACGGAGCTTTTCGATGAAGGCGATCCGCTGGCTGAGCTTGCGCGTATCGTAGGCTTCGAGCCGCGCATAGCCGCCAATACGGTTGCTGACGTGCCCCGGCAGGAGCCGGCATTCAATCTCGAGGACGAGCTTCTTCGCGAATTCGAGCGTTTCGACGCTCCGCGTCCGCTCGCCGGCCTCGATCGTCCGGCCGAACCTGCCGCCGAGGAATATGACTATCCCGCAGCCGAGGCCATCGTCGAGCCGGAGCCTGTCGATCCGCCGGCTGCCGCATCGCCCGCCGGGGAGGAGGCCGAGGTCCTTTCCGCCGCCGATTGGGTCGCGCCCCAGGCGTCCGAACCGGTTTTCGGTGGCGCCCGCGATCTGATTGAGGAGCTCGAGCTCTCGATCGGCGGTCCCACGGTTCAAATTCCGCAGGCTTCAGCCCCTGCCAAGGCGCCGCAGTGGTCGGCTGCCAGCATCAAGCTTCCGCTTGCAAACTTCCATGCCGCCCGCCGCGACGAGCCGGTTGAAGCGCCCGTAAAAGCCGTTGCGCCTGTCGAGGCGGTCGCCGCTCCCGAACAGCAGCCCGAGCCTGTTGCGCATGTTCAGCCCGTTATCCAGATCCAGCCCGAGCCGGTAATGGAGCCGGTTATGGAGCCGGTCGCCTTTGATCCGGCCGAGGAATTCGAAACGGCTGCTCCGCAGGGCTTTCCGGCCGAACTCGATCGCCATGACGAAGTGGTCATGGATGAAGCGCCAACCCAGGCAATGCTTGCGCCGGTGGAGGCGCCGGTTGCGATGGAGCCGCGGGCTGAAGCTGAACCCTTCGATCTGGTTGCTGCCGCAACGGAAGGCGTCGTACAGGCGGACGCCGCGCTGACTGAAGCACCTCCCGAAGATCAGCCGATCGCCTTCGATTTCGATGATCTGCTGGCGGACGTCTCCCGTTATCCGGTTCCTCAGCGCGCGGCCTCTGCGCCCGAGGAGCCGAAGGCGGCACCTTTCGAGGAGTGGGAGCCGCTGGTCGTCACGCCCGTTGCTGCTGCACCTGTCGCCGCTCCAGTGGTTGCTGCTGCTGCTGCCGCCGCCGAAGTTCCCGCTGTGGCCGCACCTGCCAAGCAGGATGCTGACAGCGAAGATCCGTTTGCCGGCCACGATTTCGAACTCGATCTCGAAGGCATCGAACTCGAACTCGCCGATCTAGATTTTGCCGAGCCTGCAAAGGCGCCGGAACCTGCTCCTGTCGTTACGGCAGCGCCGCCTGCCGTGGTTGTCGCGCGGCCAGTCGGGCAGGTTGCTGCCGCTTCGCTTTACGATGGGCCGCATCCCGCAGCCGTGGAGAGCGTGACCGCTGCAGCCGATGCCGATGAAGATCTGCCCTTCGATGCCTCGATGATTGCTGAGGCCGACCATCATCCCGAGACTGTCGAGGACATGCATGTGCCGTCGCTGCCGCCCGTCGAGCAGCCGGCGCCGGCTGCGCCGGTAAACGACTTCGATTTCGACGTCGACGCGGAAATTGCAAGCCTCTTCGAAACGTCGGTCCAAAAGGAACCGGCTGCGGCGGCACCTGCTTGGGCTCCAGAAGCGGCACCCGCTTGGGCTCCTGCAGCAGCCGCTGCCGTTGTTGCAGCAGCGCCGGTGGCGGCTCGGCCGCAGTCGGCCGGCGGACTTGACGAATTCGAGCGTGCGCTCGAGGAGGATTTCCGCCGCAGCGTTCGTGAACCCGTTCGCCGCGCCGAAGCGCCGGCCGAGGTCCGTATCCAATCCGCGGCCGAGGCCGAGGACATGGGCCGCGCCCGTTCCATGAAGCGGTTGCTTGCGGCTGCCGCTCTGATCGTCGTCTTCGCCGGCGGTGCCTACGGCGTCTATTCGGTTGTTACCGACGGCGGCCTCGGCATTGCTGGCGGCGAACCGCGCGTGATCGTGGCCGACAAGGAACCGGTCAAGATCGTCCCGGAAAATCCGGGCGGCAAGACTGTGCCAAACCAGGACAAGGCGGTCTATGACCGCGTTGCCGGTGCCACCGAAGCGCCGAAGCAGAAGGCGCTCGTTTCATCCGACGAAGAGCCCGTCGATGTCGTTCAGCGCACCCTGACGCCCGAAGTTCTGCCGGAAGACAACGACGGACCCATCGCCGATAATCCGGCAAGTACGCCGGTCGGCGATACGCAGGACCCGCGTCTGCTTCCGAACGAGGACACGGCGCAGAACGGTGCTGCGGCCGAAGAGGGCCCCGATGGCGATCGTCCGCCGGCCGTTGCACCGCGCAAGGTTCGCACAATGATCGTCAAGCCGGACGGAACGCTGGTTGCCCGCGAAGAGCCTGCCGCACCGGTTGAAGAGCCCGCCGTTCAGCCGCCTGCCGCTGTGACGGCCTCTAAAGGTTCGGCGGCAAGCTTCCCGGCGGCCAACGAGGTCGCCTCTGCCGATATCCGCGCGACGCCTGTTGAAACGACCACCGTCGCGCCGCTGCCTGCCGCTCAGCAGCCATCCACGTCTACCCTGGAAAAGGTTGCCGCTGCAGATCCGGCAAATGCAAAGGTCGATCAGCCTGTTCCCCCGGTTCAGGCACCGCCCGCCGCTGAAAAGCCTGCCGATACGGCGCCGGTACCTATGGCCCGTCCGGCCGAGCAGCCGGTCGATGTCGTCGGCACCGTGACCGAAAGAGGCAATGTCCGCCCGGCCGAACAGCAGCCGAAGCCGGCTGAAGTGGCATCCGTCGAGCCTGCCGCTGCCAAGCCGCAGCAGGCTGCAACGGCTGGCGGATACGGCATGCAGATCGCGTCGTTGCCGTCCGAAGCAGAGGCGAACAAATCCTATGCGAGCCTGTCGAAGAAGTTTGCAAGCGTTCTCGGCGGCCGCAGCTTTGAAATCCGAAAGGCCGAAATCGCCGGTAAAGGCACGTTCTACCGCGTCCGGATCCCGGCCGGCTCGAAGGACGAGGCCGCAGCCCTTTGCCAGCAATATCGCTCAGCCGGAGGCAGCTGCCTGATTTCGAAGTAAACGATTGATCGTTTGATCCGGAGCGGCGGGCATGTCCCGCCGCTTTTTTTGTGTGCTGCTTTCCTGTGAATGGCGCTTGACCTTACTCGCAATTCCCCGACAGGCCTCTATGATTCGGACATGACCGAATCAAAAGCGATGATCCTGGGCTGTAGCGGCCTGTCACTCACCCCTGAAGAAAAGGCCTTCTACAAGGCTGAGCGGCCCTGGGGCTTCATCCTCTTCGGCCGCAATATCTCCGAACCGCAGCAAATCGCCGATCTCGTCGCCGAAATGCGCGAAAGCGTCGGCTGGCACGCGCCTGTGCTGATTGATCAGGAAGGTGGTCGCGTGCAGCGCATCCGCCCGCCGATCCTGCAGCACTATCCCTCCGGCCAGGCGCTCGGGGATATCTACCGGCGCAATCGCGAGCAGGGGTTGCGCGCGGCATGGCTGATGTCGCGGTTGCACGCCTTCGATCTTCTCAAATTCGGCATCAATGTCGATTGCCTGCCTGTTCTCGACGTGCCGGTCGAAGGCAGCAGCAGCGTTATCGGCAACCGCGCCTATGGCGGCGATCCGAAAACCGTCGCCGATATGGGGCGTGCCGCGGCCGAGGGGCTGAAGGCCGGCGGGGTGCTGCCGGTGATGAAGCATATGCCGGGCCACGGCCGCGGCTTTGCCGATTCCCACCACGAACTGCCGGTCGTCACGGTCTCGCGCGATGAACTGGAAGCGCACGACTTTCCCCCCTTCATCGCCATGAAGGACGAGCTTGCGGCAATGACCTGCCACGTCGTCTTTACGGCGATCGATCCGGACAATCCGGCGACGACCTCCAGCAAGGTGATCGACGGCGTGATCCGAAAGCGCATCGGTTTCAAGGGCCTGTTGCTTTCCGATGATACGTCGATGAACGCCTTAGCCGGGACAATCGGCGAGCGGGCTGCAAATATCATTGCAGGCGGATGCGATATCGTGCTGCATTGCAATGGCCATATGGACGAGATGCAGCAGGTCGTGGCAAACACGCCGGTATTGGCGCATGCCGCGCTGGAGCGGGCAAATGCCGTGCTGGCGGGCTTCCCAAAAGTCGACCAGGCGGACGAGGCGGCGATCCGCGCCGAATTCGACGGAATGTTCGCAACCGTCTGAGCGATGGAAGAGAGGCAGAGGTGAACACGGTCAAAGGCACAGAGTGGACACAGGCGGCGGCAACGCCGATGGACAAGCTTTGGCAGGACAATGGTGCCGACCGCGCGAGCCATGAGCCGGCGCTGGTGATCGACGTCGCCGGCTTCGAAGGCCCGCTTGATCTCCTCCTCTACCTCGCCCGCAACCAGAAGGTCGATCTTTCGCGCATTTCGGTGCTGGCGCTTGCCGAGCAGTATCTGCAGTTCATCGAAACCGCTCGCCGCATCCGCATCGAGCTTGCCGCCGATTATCTCGTGATGGCGGCGTGGCTCGCCTATCTCAAGTCCCGCCTGCTGATCCCGCAGCAGGTCAAGGACGACGGTCCCTCCGGCGAGGAGATGGCCGCAACGCTTGCCTTCCGCCTGAAACGCCTCGAAGCCATGCGCGAGGCTGCAAGCGGGCTCGTCAATCGCAACCGTCTCGGCCGTGATATCTTTGCCCGCGGCGCGCCTGAGCATATTCCGGACCGGCAAAAATCCGCGTACGAGGCAAGCCTTTACGATCTCCTGACCGCCTATGCGTCGCTCCGCCAGCGCCAGGCCGTGACCCAGGTCACGATCGCGCGCCGCACCGTCTGGTCCCTGACCGATGCCCGCGAACTGCTGACGCGCATGATTGGCGACATCGGCGGCTGGACGGTGCTGGAGCATTACCTGCTGCGTTATCTGGCATCGCCGGAAGAGCGCGTCACGGCAATCGCCAGCGCCTTTGCCGCCTCGCTTGAACTCGTACGCGAGGGCAAGCTGGAGATCCGCCAGGACGCCGCCTTCGAGCCGCTCTATATGCGCCGGGGACCGAAGTATGCGACCCTGCAGGTGGTCGAGCAGGAGACGCCCGCTTGATGGATTCCAGAGACGATATCGGCCGTGGTGAAGGCAAGGGCGCTTTTCACGAGAATTTCCAGGCGGAGATGGAGGCCGAGCGCATCGCCGAGGCCCTGGTCTTTGCTTCCTCGCAGCCGGTTTCCGAAGCCTTCATCGCCGATCGCTTGCCGAGAAATTTCAACGTTCGCGCCGTCATGCTCCGGCTCAAGGAGCAGTATGCGCCGCGCGGCGTCAACCTTATCCAGGTGGATGATGCCTGGGCCTTTCGCACCGCCGCCGATCTCTCCTTCGTCATCCGCCGCGACGACAACGAGGTCAAGAAGCTGTCGCGTGCCGCCCTTGAGGTTCTGGCGATCATTGCCTATCACCAGCCGGTCACCCGCGCCGAGATCGAAGATATCCGCGGCGTGCAAACCTCACGCGGCACGCTGGACGTGCTGATGGAAGCAGGCTGGGTGCGCTTCCGCGGCCGCCGCCGCACGCCCGGCCGGCCGGTGACGCTCGGCACGACCCGCGATTTCCTTGATCATTTCGGCCTCGAGGAACTTCGCGACCTGCCCGGGTTGGAGGAGCTGAAGGGTGCCGGCCTTCTTTCCGGCCGCATTCCCGCGAATTTCAACATCCCATCGCCCTTGATGAGCGACGAACTGACCGAGGACGAGGATCCGATCACGCAGATGGACCTTGAGGAATTGGGCCTTCTCGCGCCCGGCGGCGCCTCCGAAGATTAGTGTCATCCGGTCTTTGTTTTGACACCGACGACGAAAACAATAGAGATCACTATAATTCGATACCCGGACGACTTGTCATTATGGGCGAAGCCGTGACATTAAGCGTCAATTCAAGGGGAGTTTCGATATTGGAAACGATGTCGGAAACTCTTACATCGAAGAAAGATCGCAACAGGGAGTATGCGTAATGGGTTCTTTTAGCATGTGGCACTGGTTGATCGTTCTGGTCATCGTGCTGTTGCTGTTCGGCCGCGGTAAGATTCCGGAGCTCATGGGCGACGTTGCCAAGGGCATCAAGAGCTTCAAGAAGGGCATCAACGACGAAGAAGCGCCGGACACGGCGAAGACCGTCGATCACAAGGCCGACGAACCGAAGTAACAAGTCCGGGAACGGGTGGCTTTTGCCCCGCTTCCCCTCCAGGAGCCTTGAATGTTCGATATTGGCTGGACCGAGTTGCTTGTCATCGCGGTCGTGTTAATCGTCGTCGTCGGTCCGAAGGATCTGCCGCCGATGCTGCGCGCTTTCGGCAAGATGACGCAGCGTGCCCGCAAGGTCGCCGGCGAATTCCGCGCCCAGTTCGACGAGGCGTTGCGGGAGGCGGATCTCGATGACGTGCGACAGACGATCAGCGATGCGCAGCGGCTTAATCCGGCAAACAGCCTGCGCGAGGCGATGAACCCGCTTCGCCAGATGGGCAACGACATCAAGGCCGACCTGCAGAAGACAACGGCGGTCGAAAACAAGGCCGAAGCGCCGCCGGTTACCGTGCCGGCGCCGTCGATGAGCCTGCCCGAAACGCCGCCTGTCGTCGCGCCGGCTCCGGAAGCGGCGCCCGCACCAGCCGTCGCCGAAAAGCCGAAGGCCGTGCGCAAGTCGCGCGCTGCCGCCGAAAAGGCGCTGCCTGCGGCTGCAACCGGGGTTGCTCCTGCTGCACAGCCGAAGCGTGCGGCTGCTGCAAAGACCGCCGCCGCCGCGACAGAACCGGCCGCAGCAACAAAGGCTGCGCCAGCAAAGCCTGCTTTGGCAAAGAAGACTGCAGCCGCTCCGAAGAAGACGGCGACCAAGAAGAAGGACGAGGCATGAGCGGTGATATCGAAGACAAGCCGCAGCCGTTGATCGAGCACCTGATGGAGCTGCGCACGCGGCTGATCTGGGCGATCGGCGCGTTTTTCGTCGCCTTTATCGTCTGCTTCATCTTCGCCAAGCATCTCTTCAACGCCCTGGTCTACCCTTACAAATGGGCAGTCAGCTGGGCGGGCCTCGATGTAACGAAGGCGCAGCTCATCTATACGGCTCCGCAGGAGTTCTTCTTCACGCAGGTGAAGGTCGCGATGTTCGGCGGCCTTGTGATCGCCTTCCCAATCATTGCCGCGCAAATCTACAAGTTCGTCGCCCCCGGCCTCTACAAGAACGAGCGCGCGGCCTTCCTGCCGTTCCTGATCGCATCGCCGGTCCTGTTTCTGCTTGGAGGCGCACTCGTCTATTTCTTCTTCACGCCGATGGTCATGTGGTTCTTCCTGACCATGCAGCAGGCGCCGGGAGAAGGCGATGTCGCGATCTCGCTGCTGCCAAGGGTTTCGGAATATCTGAGCCTCATCATGACGCTCGTCTTCTCCTTCGGTCTCGTGTTCCAGCTTCCGGTCGTCACGACGCTGCTTGCGCGCGTCGGCCTGCTCACCTCGCAGTGGCTTGCCGAGAAGCGCAAGTTTGCGATCGTGCTCGCCTTCGTCGTCGCCGCCGTGCTGACGCCGCCCGATCCGATGTCCCAGATCGGCCTTGCACTGCCGACGATCCTTCTCTACGAGATTGCCATCTACGCTGCGCGAATCGTGGAGCGCCAGCGTTCCCGGCAGGCGGTCGAAGAGGCGGACGGGTCTGCGGACGTTGCCAAGACGGACAGCGTCTGAGCGGTTCTCCGAAATTCCCTCCTGAACGCATGCAAAATATCCGGTCGAGGCCCGGTCAGGCTTTGGCCGGTCATGTCCTTCGTAACGACCCGGAACGACAATGCTCGATATCAAATGGATCCGTGAGAATCCCGAGGCGCTCGATGAAGCACTGGCCAAGCGCGGTGCGGAGCCCTTGGCCCAAAGCCTCATAGCTCTCGATGAGAAGCGCCGCTCCGCCGTACAGAAGGTGCAGGACCTGCAGTCCCGCCGCAACGCCGCCTCCAGGGAGATCGGCGCGGCGATGGCGCAGAAGAACAGCGAGGTTGCCGAAAAGCTGAGGGCCGAAGTCGCCGAGATGAAGGTTTCGCTGCCGGCGGCCGAAGAGGAAGACCGCCAGCTGACGGCCGAGCTCAACGACGCGCTGGCGCGCGTTCCGAACGTGCCCCTCGACGACGTACCGGTCGGCAAGGACGAGCACGACAACGTCATCGCTCGCACGGTCGGCGAAATGCCGCGCTGGAACCACACGCCGAAGGAACATTTCGAAATCGGCGAAACCCTCGGCTACATGGATTTCGAACGTGCCGCCAAGCTTTCCGGTTCGCGCTTCACGGTGCTGACAGGACCGCTTGCGAGGCTCGAGCGGGCGCTCGGTCAGTTCATGATCGACCTCCACACGACGGAACATGGCTATAGCGAAGTCAGCTCGCCGCTGATGGTGCGCGACGAGGCCGTGTTCGGCACCGCACAGCTTCCAAAGTTCGCGGAAGACCTCTTCAGGACGACGGACGGCCGCTGGCTGATCCCGACGGCTGAAGTAACGCTGACAAATCTGGTCTCGGGTGAGATTCTCGAGCAGGAAAAGCTGCCGCTCCGCTTCACCGCGCTGACCCCGTCCTTTCGTTCTGAGGCAGGTTCGGCAGGGCGCGATACGCGCGGCATGCTGCGCCAGCACCAGTTCTGGAAGTGCGAACTCGTCTCGATCACCGACGCCGAGAGCTCGATCGCCGAGCATGAACGCATGACGGCCTGCGCCGAAGAAGTGCTGAAGCGCCTCGGCCTGCATTTCCGCACGATGACGCTCTGCACCGGCGACATGGGCTTCGGCTCGCGCAAGACCTACGATATCGAGGTCTGGCTGCCGGGGCAGAACGCCTATCGCGAAATCTCGTCCTGCTCGGTCTGCGGCGATTTCCAGGCGCGGCGCATGAATGCGCGCTATCGCGGCAAGGATGACAAGAGCACGAAGTTCGTTCACACGCTGAACGGCTCCGGCACCGCCGTCGGCCGCTGCCTGATCGCAGTGCTCGAAAACTACCTGAACGAGGACGGCTCGGTGACTATCCCCGACGCGCTGCTGCCCTATATGGGCGGTTTGACGAAGATCGAACGGGCGGCCTGAAGCGATGCGCATTCTGCTCACCAATGACGACGGCATCCATGCCGATGGTCTCGCGGCACTTGAGCGGATTGCGCGCACTCTTTCCGACGATGTCTGGATCGTCGCGCCGGAAACGGATCAGAGCGGCCTGGCTCATTCACTGAGCCTTTCGGAGCCGCTTCGTCTGCGTCAGGTGGCCGACAAGCATTTCGCGCTCCGCGGCACGCCGACCGACTGCGTCATCATGGGCATCAAGCAGGTGATGGACATCAAGCCTGACCTCGTGCTTTCGGGCGTCAATTCAGGCTCGAACGTCGCCGACGATGTCACCTATTCGGGCACCATCGCCGGCGCGATCGAAGGCACGATGCAAGGTGTGCGCTCCTTTGCGCTGAGCCAGGCCTATAGCTATTCCGACGGCGCGCGCATCGTGCCGTGGGAGGTCGCCGAGGCCCATGCGCCGGCGCTACTCGACAGGCTGATGACGGTCGACCTGCCGGAAGGCACTTTCCTCAACCTCAATTTCCCGAACTGCCGTCCGCAGGATGTGCAGGGTGCCGAAGTCACAGCCCAGGGCAAGCTCGCCTTCAACCTGCAGATCGATGCGCGCTCCGACGGCCGCGGCTTGCCCTATTATTGGCTGAAGTTCGGCGAGCGTGGCGGCGCCTTTACAGAGGGCACGGATATTCACGCGCTGAAGCATAATAAGATTTCGGTAACACCTTTGAAACTGGATCTGACCGATTATTCCGTGAAGGACCGCGTGGCGCGGGCGCTTTCAGGTACGGAGTAGGACGTTTTGACGGCACGGCTGGTCGAGAAGGAAGGTTTTGCGGCACTCGTCTTGAGGCTGCGGGCGGAGGGTATCTCAGACATCGATCTCCTGACTGCCGTCGAGCAGACGCCGCGCTCGCTTTTCGTGCCGCCGCAATTTTCCGACGACGCCTATTCCACCCGGACGATCCCGATCGAGTGCGGCTCGTTCCTGGAAGGCGTCGATCTTGCCGTTCGCATCCTGCATCTTCTGAAGGTCAAGCCCGGTCAGCGTGTGCTCGAAGTGGGTACCGGCAGTGGCTTCACCGCAGCTGTCATCGGCCGCATCGCCGAGCGCGTGCTGACGATCGACCGCTACAAGACGCTGACGGCCAATGCGCAGCGCCGCATGGATCAGCTCGGCCTTCGCAGCATCGTCGTCCGGCAAGCCGATGGCAGCAACGGCCTGCAGGGCGAGGGGACTTTCGACCGCATCCTGGTGACGGCTGCTTTCAATTCCATGCCGCGCTTTTATGCGGACCAGCTCGTCTCCGGCGGTTCGATGATCGCGCCGCTGATGATCTCCGAGGGCCAGTGCCGCATGGTCCGGCTGACGAAGACCGGCAGCCGCTTCGAGCGCGAAGAGCTTTTCGACGTACCTTATTTGCCCATCGTGCCGAGATTGGCTTCCCAGCTCTGAGGCCATTTTGGCGAGCATTTCCAGTGTGTCCGGCGGCTATGATTTCTCACCCGCAAAACTATGGTTATCAATTCCTCAAAAAAATCGCACTGATTCCAGCGCTTTAACCGGGTGGTAACACTAACGCGCTTTAATATACCCACGAATGGTTGAGTTATGAGTGGGTCGAGTCATGCGTTTTAGCGTTTCGCCAAAGTTCGGAAAGCCGGCCGGCAATCTCTTGTTTATTGCCTTGCTGGCAAGCACCGCGACGGGCTGCAGTTCGGATGTGACCCGCTTCGGCGGCCTCTTTGCCGGGTCGGGCCAGGATCAGATGACGACCGGTTCTGTACCGAGGCGGAACATGAGTGGCTCGCAGGGCGATCCGGTCCCGAGCGCCGATCTTCAGTCCGGAATGGCTCAGCCCTCATACAATGCCAGCAATGACGCACTGAATCAGCCCTATCCGGCGACGACCGGAACGACAAGCTCCAGCGCGCGCCTTGCGTCTGCTCCAGTTTCTGTCCAGCGCACCGAACTTGCCGCGCCGACGGGCGCATCCCCCGCGCCGTCGCGCGAAAAGCAGATCGCCATGGCGCAGCCGTTCCCGGCGGCTCCTTCCGGCTCGCAGGCTCCCCGCCAGAGGCAGGCTGCCCCGAAGCTGGCTGCGCCCGATCCGATGACGACAGGCACGACGCCGAAGGTGTCCGGATGGTCGGCGGCCAACGCGCCTGCTGTCCTGGTGCGTCCGGGCGAAAATCTCGCAACGCTCGCCAACCGCTACGGCGTTCCCGAAAAGGAAATCCTCCGCGTCAACAACATGAAGTCGGCGGCTGCCATCAAGCCGGGCGAAACGATCCTCATCCCGACCTTCAACGGCGGCAGGAATGCTGCCAAGGCTTCCGCGCAGGCCGCCGACCTTTCCAAGACCGGGAAGCTTCCGCAGCCTTCGAAGACGCCGGACCAGAATCTCGCGGTGTTGCCGGGCGCAAACGCTGCTCGCGACAAGTCGCAGGCAAGCGCGGATGCTGCCGCGGGCAAGATTGCGGCCGGTGCCGGAAAGGACCCGAATGCGGGCGGCGGCACTTACACGGTCAAGCCGGGCGATTCCCTGGCCAAGATTGCCAAGGCGACCGGCACGAAGATCGATGATCTCAAGGCTGCGAACAACCTTTCCGCAAGTTCGATCCGCATCGGCCAGACACTGACGATCCCGAACGGTTCTAGTTCCGCCGATCAGACGAAGACTGCGTCCATTCCGGCCAAAGCCGAACCGAAGCCTGCTGCTCTGGCCGCAGTTGAAACGGCGTCCGCTCAGCCGGCCGCCTACCAGGCGCCGGTCGCAACGCAGACCGTCGACGAAGTCGAGAAGAAGTCCGATGTCGCCTCCGCAGCCCCCGAATCGACCGGCATCGGCAAATATCGCTGGCCGGTGCGCGGCGCCGTCATCGCCGCTTACGGCGCGAACGTCAATGGCAGCCGCAACGACGGTATCGACATCTCGGTGCCGCAGGGCACGCCGATCAAGGCCGCCGAAAACGGCGTGGTCATCTATGCCGGTAACGGTTTGAAGGAGCTCGGCAACACCGTCCTCATCCGCCACGACGACGGCACGGTGACCGTCTACGGCAATGCCGACACGCTGAGCGTCGCCCGTGGCCAGAAGATCCAGCGCGGCCAGACCGTCGCCGTCTCCGGCATGAGCGGCAGCGTCAAGCAACCGCAGGTCCACTTTGAAGTCCGCAAGGACGCCTCGCCGGTCAATCCGATCACCTTCCTCGAGTAGGTAAAGCGTCTCGGGGAAGTGCAAAAGCCCGGCTGACCGCCGGGCTTTTGTCGTTTTGCAGCAGCCGTAGCTCGGCTCAGTCGCGGGCGAGCACGACGCGCATGCGCCCTGCGAGATCCTGGATGTACTGCCATGCGACACGCCCGGAGCGCGCACCGCGCGTGGTCGCCCATTCCAGCGCTTCCGCATGCATCTTCTTTCGATCGAGCGTCAGCTTGAAATGCTCGGCATAGCCGTCGATCATCGTGAGATAGTCTTCCTGGCTGCATTTGTGGAAGCCGAGCCAAAGGCCGAAACGGTCGGAAAGCGATACCTTCTCTTCGACGGCCTCGGATGGATTGATCGCGGTCGACTGCTCGTTCTCCATCATATGCCGCGGCAGCAGGTGGCGACGGTTGGAGGTAGCGTAGAAAAGCACGTTGTCCGGACGGCCTTCGATGCCGCCGTCCAGCGCTGCCTTGAGCGACTTGTAGGCGGTATCGTCATGGTCGAAGGAAAGGTCGTCGCAGAAAACGATGACGCGATGCGGCACCTCCTTCAGGATATCAAGCAGGGTCGGAAGGCTCGCAATGTCTTCGCGATGCACTTCCACAAGCTTCAGCGAAACGCCGCTTTCGCGCCGCACGTCCTCATGCACGGCTTTGACCAGCGACGACTTGCCCATGCCGCGCGCGCCCCAGAGCAGCACGTTGTTGGCGGCAAATCCCTCGGCAAAGCGCACCGTGTTTTCGTGCAGGATGTCACGCACGTGGTCGACGCCGCGGATGAGCTTCAAGGCAACACGGTTCGGCCGCGCGACGGGCTGCAGATGCGTGCGGGCAGGCGACCAGACGAAACAGTCGGCGCCATTCCAGTCGTTGACGCCGGGCGCCGGGCCTGCCAGCCGCTCGACCGCATTGGCAAGCCGCCTCAGCTCCTGCAAAATGACGCTGTTCAATTCTTCGGCCATTGCATGTCCTCCTGAATTTCCTGCCGCGGCATGCGCGCCCGAGGGTTTCGACGCGCAGTAGCATGGCCTTTCCACAGCGGAAAGGTTATGAGACAGGGGAATCGGTACGCCCGCAGGCTGTTTTTGTTGCATTCGTTCTTGCCGCAACTATAGTCCGGCCACCCGAAAAAGAGAGGCGGATATACGCCGCCCGTAGTTGAGGAGCTTATCCATGTTCATCACCCCGGCATTTGCCCAGGCCGCACCGGATGCCGCTGCGTCGCCCTTCGGCTCCGGCTTCGAAATGATCATCTTGTTCGTGCCGCTGATGGTCGTCTGGTACTTCCTGCTGATCCGTCCGCAGCGCGCCCAGGCCAAGAAGCGTGCAGAAACCTTAAGCGCGATCCGCCGCGGCGACCAGGTCGTCACGGCCGGTGGCCTCGTCGGCAAGGTAACGAAGGTCGTCGACGACAAGGAACTGGAAGTCGAAATCGCTGAAGGCGTGCGCGTTCGCGTGGTCCGCAGCGGCATCGCCGACGTTCGCGTGAAGGGCGAGCCCGTAAAGGCAGACGCCGCGTAATTCCGGCAGGCAGATCAGCCGGATCAGAGGTGTCGAGACTGAAATGCTCCATCTTTCCCGTTGGAAAACAGTTCTGATCTGGCTCATTGTCTTTGTGGCGGCGCTCGGCGCCGCCCCAAATCTTTTCACGGACGTCTCGCTGCCGGGCTGGATACCGCACAAGCGGGTGGCTCTCGGCCTCGATCTTCAGGGCGGTTCGCATATCGTGCTGAAGGCGGAGCGATCCGACATCGTCAGGAAGCGGCTCGAAAACACCGTTGCGAGCGTGCGCGGCAGGCTGCGCGAAGCGGGAATTCGCTATACGGGCCTTGCCGGCAATGGGCAGACCATTCGGGTCCGCATCACCGATCCGAACCAGATCGATCGGGCCGTCAGCGTTCTGACGCCGCTGATAGCTGCCGCAACCGGAGCCCGGGATCCCGACGTCACGCTCTCGAAAGGCAATGACGGCCAGCTGACGCTGCAAATCACCGGCAAGGCGATCGGCCGAAGCCTGTCGGCGGCGCTCACACAATCGGTCGATATCGTTGGCCGCCGTGCCGTCGAGGCAGGCGGGATCGATCCTGTCATCGAAACCCGCGGCCCGGATCGATTGTCCGTGCAGGTGCGGGGTCTCGCCGACCCGCAGCGGTTCAAGGATCTTTTGAGCCAGGATGGCCGGCTTTCCTTCCACCTGATCGATAGCAGCATGTCGCCGCAGGATGCGATGAGCGGCACCGTGCCGGCGCGCTCGCGGATCGTCTATTCGCAGGACGACCCGCCGAACGCCTTTCTTGTAGAGCGCACGGAAGTGCTGTCGTCGGCCGATCTGAGCGATTTCCAGGTCGAGCCTGGCAACGACGAAGACAGTTCCATCCTGACCTTTCGCTTTAATCCCGAGCGTGCCAGGCGATTTGCCGAGCTGACGCAGAACAATGTGGGGCGGTCCCTCGCGATCCTCCTGGACGATCAGGTCATTGCCGCACCCGATATCCGCGAACCGGTCACCGGCAATAGGGGCGAGATACCGCTCAACTATTCGCAGGAAGAAACGGAAGACCTCGCCGCAATCTTGCGCTCCGGGGCGCTTCCCGTAACGCTGACGATTGTCGAAGAGCGGACGATCGATCCCGGTCTCGGCGCCGGATCCATCCTCTCCGGCCTCGTCGCAGGGTTTGTCGGCGCCGTTTTCGTGATCGGCCTGATGGTAGCGTTCTACGGTATCCTCGGTGTGATTGCCGGCGCTGCGCTTGTGGTCAACATCATGATGATCCTTGCGATTCTCAGTCTGTCGGGAGCGCCGCTGACCTTGCCGGGTGTTGCAGGCATCGTGCTGACGATCGGCATTGCGGTCGATGCCACCGTTCTGATCTACGAACGCATCCGCGAAGAGGTCAAAGGCGGCGCGCATCTCGATCAGGCGATCGGCGTAGGCTATTCCAGAGCCTTTATGACCGTCGTCGATGCCAATATCACGACCTTGATTGCCGCCGCGATCCTCTTCTACCTCGGAAGCGATGCGATACGCGGCTTTGCGGTCACGCTTGCGATCGGCATTCTAACGACGGCGTTCACTGCCTTCCTCTTCACACGCCCGCTGGTCGTTGCCTGGGTGCGCCACCGCCGCCTCAAGCATCTGCCGAAGAGCGTCCACACCGATCTCTTCGACGGCACGAACATCCGCTTCATGGGCATCCGCCGCTACAGCTTCACCGCGCTTGCGGCCCTTTCGCTCGTTTCCATGCTGGCCGTAACGACGATTGGCATGAATCTCGGCATCGATTTCACGGGCGGCTCCGTCATCGAAGTGAGATCCAAGCAGGGACCGGCCGATCTTGAGGATATCCGTTCGCGGCTGAGCCAACTGAATATAGGCGATATCCAGGCCAGGCGCCTGCGCGATGCCTCAAACGCCATCATCCGCATTGAAGCGCAGGGCGGCGGCGAAAATGCCGAGCAGTCGGCAATCACCCTCGTGCGCAGCGAGCTTGCGGACCAGTATGATTTCCGCCGCGTCGAAGTCGTCGGCCCCGCCGTTTCCGGCGAGCTGACGAAGACGGCGACGCTCGGCGTTCTTGCTTCGCTTGCGGCGATCCTCGTCTACATCTGGTTCCGCTTCGAGTGGCAGTTCGCCGTCGGCGCCATCATCGCGACGCTGCACGACGTCATCCTGACGCTCGGTTCCTTCGTCGTCACCGGGATCGAATTCAATCTGACGAGCATCGCCGCATTGCTTGTGATCGTCGGCTATTCGCTGAACGACACCGTCGTCGTTTACGACCGCATGCGCGAAAACCTGAAGCACTTCAGGAGGATGCCGCTACCGATCCTGATCGACGCCTCGATCAACCAGACGCTGTCGCGCACGATCCTGACGTCTGCCACGACGCTGCTTGCGCTGCTTGCGCTCTACCTCTTCGGCGGCGAGGTCATCCGCTCCTTCGCGCTCGTCATGCTTTTCGGCGTTGCCGTCGGAACCTTCTCCTCCATTTATATTGCAGCACCGGTACTGATCCTCTTCAGGCTTCGCCCGAAGACCCTCGACGAGAAAGAGGATGGGGCCACCGATGAAAAATCCGGAAAGGCCACAGTGTAAGCCATGGCTAAAGGCATCGAAATCCGCGAGGCCCATTTCCCCGGCCGCGCTCCCGTCGACACGTACGGAAATGGCGGCTTCCGCTTTGCCGATATGTCGCATCGCGGCTCCATCCTCTGCCTTCCATCCGGCATCTACGGCTGGGACATGGATATGTCGAAGGCGCTCTCCGTCGAGAGTTTCCGGAGAGTGCTGGATGAGGCAGATGACATCGAGGTTCTGCTCGTCGGGACAGGCACCGAGCTTCGCCGCTTGCCGCCGGAGCTGAAGGATGCCCTGAAGGCCCGCGGTATTTCCTCCGACCCGATGAGCACGGGTGCTGCCGTCCGCACCTTCAACATCATGCTCGCAGAATCGCGCGCCGTCGCGGCGGCCCTGATCGCGGTCTGACAATGACGGACAAACCGATGAGCAACCAGGAGATCTGCCTGGCGATGCTGCGCGACAGCGACCGCGATCGCTATCTCGCCTGCCTTTTGTCTCCGCAGGACAAGCGCGGCGCACTCGCAGCCCTTTACGCCTTCAATGCCGAACTCGCCCGCATCCGCGATCTCGTGCACGAGCCGCTGCCCGGTGAGGTGCGCATGCAATACTGGCGCGATCTGCTGGAAGGCAGCGCCCACGGCTCGACCGAGGCCAATCCTGTTGCCGCATCCTTGCTGAGCGCGATCGAGGCCCACCGCCTGCCGCGCCAGACGCTCATCGACATGATCGATGCGCGCATCTTCGATCTCTACGACGATCCGATGGAAACGCGCACCTCACTCGAAGGCTATGCCGGAGAGACGGCCTCCGCGCTGATCCAGCTGGCAAGCCTCGTCTTGTCGGCGGACGAGGCGGCGAAATCCGCGGAGGCCGCGGGCCATGCCGGTGTCGCACAGGCTATTGCCGGCATGCTGCTGCTGATGCCGCTGCACCGCCATCGCGGCCAGCTCTATATTCCGCTCGAAATTCTGAGCGCCACCGGACTCGATCGCGATAGCTTTTTGGCGGGCAAGGACAAGGCGCGCATTTCCGCTGCTATCGAAGCCTTCGTCGGTCTTGGCCGCGATCATCTCGCAAAGGCTCGTGCGGTCGTGCTCCCGCCCGCCATTTTCCCAGCCTTCCTGCCTGTGACGCTTGCCGAGCCAATGCTGATGAAGGCGCAGAAGGCTGGTGCTGCACTGTTTGATCAATCGCTGCAACAGCCGCAATGGCGCCGTCAGCTCGGCATGACGCTGGCGCTGATGCGCAAGAAAATCTGAATCTGTTCAAATTCGCGCAAGGCTCGGACACTATAAGCGGACAACCGCTAAGCCTGAATCGGAGAAAACGGCGTTGAGCATGATCGTCTGGTCCGTCATTTTTGCCCTTGTGGTCTTCCTGGCCTTCGTCGCGACCCGTTTGGCGGCGCAGAACAAGGATGAGGAGGGCTTTCACGATACCGGTCTCGCCATCCTGGAATTCAATCGTGCCTTCCCGCACGAGGCGATCCGCCAGCTTCAGGCGACGGCCGACGGTCAGGTGGTTTTCGTGCGACTGCACGACAACAAGGCGGGCTTCATGCGCAATATGCACCGCCACTTCTCCTGCCATGTGCTGGAGCCGGGCAGGGTGCGCGTCGTCAGTTCGGAAACGGGAAGGGGCCTGGTCATCGATTTCCTCGATCACCCGCATCACAACGGCGTTTTCGAATTCGCTTCCGCCAAGGAGGCGGCCGAAGTTTCGCTCTGGCTGCTCGGCAATTACGTCGCCGACGCAGACCTTGCGCTCCCGCCGACCGAAAGGCCGGCAGCCAACAATCAGTAAAACTCAGGCGCTCTCTGCAAAGGGCGCGCTCTGGCCGAGCCATGCGGCGCAATCGGCAAGCGCGCGCTTGGCGATCAGCTGCCGCTTCAGGATGGTCTTGTCCTTGCCGCGGAAGCGTTTGACGCCCTCCGGCTTGACGATCGAGCCGGGCTGCAGGTCCGGAAACAGGCCGAAATTGATGTTCATCGGCTGGAAGGAGCGCTTGCCCGGTTCCTCGTCGGTGACGAGATGCCCGCCGGTGATATGTCCAAGCAGCGAACCCAGAGCCGTGGTCGCCGGCGGCAGCAATACCGCTTCGCCCTTGCGTTCGGCGGCGGCGAAACGCCCCGCCATCAGCCCGACGCTGGCGCTTTCGACATAGCCCTCGCAGCCGGTGATCTGGCCGGCAAACCGCAGCCCCGGCCGCGACTTCAAGGTCAGCGACGGATCGAGCAACGTCGGCGAATTGATATAGGTGTTGCGGTGCAGGCCGCCGAGGCGGGCGAATTCGGCGTTCTGCAGGCCCGGGATCATCCGGAAGATTTCCGCCTGCGCGCCGTATTTCAGTTTCGTCTGGAACCCGACCATGTTATAGAGCGTACCTAGCGCATTGTCCTGACGAAGCTGCACGACGGCATAGGCTTTGACGGATGGATTGTGCGCGTTGGTCAGCCCCATCGGCTTCATGGGCCCGTGGCGAAGCGTCTCGCGACCGCGCTCCGCCATCACTTCGATCGGCAAGCAGCCGTCGAAATAGGGCGTGCCTTCCCACTCCTTGAAGCCGACGGTGTCGCCAGCGATCAGCGCGTCGACGAAGGCATTATACTGCTCCTCGTCCATCGGGCAGTTGATATAGTCCTTGCCGGTGCCGCCGGGACCGACCTTGTCGTAGCGCGACTGATACCAGCAGATGTCCATGTCGATGCTGTCGCGATAGACGATCGGTGCAATCGCATCGAAGAAGGCAAGCGCGTCCGCACCCGTTTCTTCCTGGATTGCCGCAGCCAGTGACGGCGCCGTCAGCGGTCCGGTGGCAACGATGGCCAGATCCCACTCCTTCGGCGGCAGCCCGGTCACTTCCTCGCGAACGACGCTGACGAGCGGATGGTCGTCGATCACCTTCGTCACCGCGTCGGAAAAGGCCTCGCGATCGACGGCGAGCGCCCCGCCCGCTGGAACCTGATGCTTGTCGGCGCAGGCCATGATGAGCGAGCCTGCCATGCGCATTTCGGCGTGGATCACGCCGACGGCATTGCTCGTCGCGTCGTCGGAGCGGAAGGAATTGGAGCAGACGAGCTCCGCAAGGCCGTCGGTCTTATGCGCATCCGTGCCGCGCACGCCACGCATTTCGTGCAGGATGACCGGCACGCCGGCATTGGCAATCTGCCATGCGGCCTCCGAGCCGGCGAGCCCGCCGCCGACGACGTGGATAGGGGAATAGGAAGAGGTCTTGTTCATGCGCGGCTGATATCACGCCCGGCGCGAACAGGGAACTCCCGGCGTGAAAAAGCCGAACCAGGCGGCAAATGCCACAAGATACCGATCCCGAAATTGTGGCTGGCGATTGCACCAGGGGATCGTGTGTCGCAGTCGTCGAGGAATTGCCCAGCACTTCCTCCTTGGCGTGGATTCCGTCGAATCCATAGGCTCTCTGGCGAGCGCCACGCGGATCTCGTGACGCGCGTGCCAGTCTATATCGGTGCGGCAGTCTCTGTGAAAAAGCATGGCCTCATGCCGGCACCAGTTCCGTCGCTCCGCACTCGAATTTTGCCGAAACCCTGCCGGTCTGGTCCCGTCGCGACGTCTTCTGCCGTTTGCTTGCAGCAACCGGCGCCGCTGCGGCCTGTTCGGTTTCGCTGACGATCCGCCGCAAAGCCTCGCGCGACTTTTCAGCGAATTTCCGCTGCACTGGATTGTCGTAGTTATATTGCTCGACCATGGCGAAGACGCGTGCAGCCTCCGGCTGGCGGCCCGCCGCCGCCAGTGCCACGCCTTGCTTGTAGTACGCCTGCGCGTCGTAGGGCGAGCGTTCGATGATGCGGCCGAAAGTCCTCGCAGCCTCCTCGTAGCTGCCGAGCGCGAGTTGCGTGTCTCCAAGACGCAGATAGACCGGATTCGGGTCGTCGATGCGGCCGATAAGCGCCGTGAAGCCGGCCTCGGCTTCGTGCAGCTTGCCCTTCTCGAACATCAGGCTCGCCAGCCCGAACTCCGCACCCATATGGCTGGGGACGGTTTCGAGAAGCTGCCGGAACGCCGCTTCGGCAAAAGCTTTGGCGCCGTCGCGGTACATCTGCAGCGCTTGGTCGTAGACGAAGGGGATGCTGCGGGGATGGATCACGTCACCGAGATTGCGGCCGCTGCGCGTGCGGAACAATGTGCAGCTGATCCGGCGCTCGTCGGGGCCGAACATGTATTTATAGGGCTCGTTGCCGCGCAGGAAGTCGTATGTCTTGAATCCGTCCGCGATCGCCCTGCGAATGCAGTAGCCATGCAGGATGAGGCCGGGCGAGGGCGTCTTCCAGGTCTCGTCGCGGCCGGTGATGTAAAAGAGGATCGACTTCTTCTGCCGGTCGACGATGTTGGCCAGTGCGCCGAGCGGCCGGTCGCCGTACCACATCACCGGCACATCGAGATTGCCGTCCTTGAAGCTGTCCATCAGCAATTGGCGCGTCGCGCCGATCAGCCGTTCGGTGCGTTCCTTGCCCTTCCGCCCAATCCACTTCGTGCGCCACAGCTCGAAGAGAATATCGAGGTCGCGGTCGATGGTTTCCGGCGTCGCCATCGTGATGCGATAGTCGTCGTCGCTCTCGACCTTGCGCAGGAAGCGCCGCAGTTTCTGGCGCGTCTGGCTGCTCATCTTCTGTTCCAGATAGTCGTCAAAGCTCGGTGGCAGCGTGACGACCGGGCAGATGCAGTTGTCTATGTTCTCGGGATTTTGCGGGGAGCTGTCGCGGAACATCACCTCCGGCCCCTGCAGCGCGCGAACCAGTGCTTCGCGCCGTTGCGGAGGGCCGCTGAAATACTCCAGCTTCAGATGCGTCCAATTCTGCCGTTTCAGATAGGCGGCAAATCCGGCGATCGCGTGCTGCTCATAGTCCGGCTGCGCGATGAAGCCGGTATAGTCGGCCGAAAAATTGCCGGCCATGATGATCTCGTCGAAAAAGACGCCGGTCTTCTTGTCATGCTGGGTGGTGACACGCAGAGGAAAGAAGGCGACGTAGGGAGAGCGATCCTCCCGTTCGCGCAGCGCTAAGATGAACCAGCGTTTGCGATGAAAAAGATAGGACTTGAGCCATATCCAGGACAGGAAGTGTTGCGCATGAGGATCGTCCATATAGACCCGATCCCAGTCTTCGCGGACAGCCTCGAAGCCGGCCTCGGTGTCGATCACGTCAATGCGCATGGTCCCCTCCCAATACCCATAACACATTCGGGAGGCTTCATTCTAAGGGCAAATGCAGGGCTTCAAATATGCCGTTCGGATGAAACGTTTGTATTAAATATGATTAGCCGCCGGGGGTTAGGAGCAGGGGCTAAAGCTCGCCGGATACATGCGAGCTTGCGTTGATGAAGCTCCAGAGCGATTGGCTGATCGAGACGATCTCGGCGATCGATTTCTCCAGCGCCGCAATCTCCTTTTCGTCGAGTTGCTCGACCTTGCCGTAGCTGATTTCCTTGTCGTCCTCGACGAAGCGCATCAGTTGCGTGCCGGAGATCTGGCCCTTGTCGTCGAAGGAATAGATGCAGTGGTTATACTTGTTGCGCATCTTGGATTCCTTCTTCATGCGCGACATGGCGTGAAGAACGGCCTTGCGGTCTGCTGCTGGCGTGGAATGCAGCTTTGCGAGGCGCTCGACCAGGTCGATCCTCGCCCGTGTCGTGTTGAGCGTCAGGAACACGACGATCGCCGCGTCCTTCTGGATTTTGAGAAGGTGGGCAATGATGTAGATCAGCAGGCTTTCCGTATTGGTCCAGACATAGTTCAGGCGGCCGACCCGCAGCAGCACGTCAGACATAGCCGCCATGAAAGCCTCCCTCCGTCGATCCTCTGGTGAAACGATACTTCAGATCGCCGTGAGAGGCTTTTGTTTTCTTTTGCTGACTGCTGCCATCAGCGTTCCTTGAATGCACGCGACATGCTGTCGGTGATCGGTTTCGTCAGATACTCGAAGAAAGTGCGTTCGGATGTCTGGATCAGCACGTCGGCCGGCATGCCGGGCACCGGATGGAAGCCGTGAACCCGGCTGATCTCGTCGTCGGGTATTTGGACACGCACGATATAGACATCCTTCACCTGCTGGCCGGCATTTTCCTCGATCGAGTCTGCGGAAACGTAGAAGACGTTGCCGTTGAGCACCGGCGTCGTGCGCCGGTTGAGCGCCGAAAGGCGTATGGCCGCCGTCTGGCCCTCATGCAACTGGTCGATCGACGTGCGCAGTACCTGCGCTTCGATGATGAGCGGCACATGCGCGGGCAGGATTTCCATGATCGGCTTGCCGGTGGTGATGACGCCGCCTGCGGTGTGATAATAGCTGCGCACGACGGTGCCGTTGACCGGCGAGCGGATGACCGTGCGCTCGAGGACGCCTGCTGCTTCGCGAACCTGCTCGCGCACGCTGTCGAGCTCGGATTCGGCAGTTTCCAGCGCGTCGAGTGCGGCCTGCTTATTGGAGTTGACGGCGATGACCGCTTCCTGACGGAACTTGGCGACTTCCGCCTCGCTTTCATTGAGCTCGCCCGTCAGCCGCGATATATCGCCCAGTGCATCGGCCATGGCGCGTTCGATCGCCAGAAGGTCGGTCTTGCGCATATAGCCGACCTTGACGAGACGCGCCTTGGAATCGCGCTCTTCGGTCAGAAGAGACAGCTGGCGCTCGAAGGCCTCCTTCTGGCCGTTGTATCCCTTGAAGCGGTACTCCAGCGATTTGATGTTCTTATCGATGAGGTTGAGCTGTTCTTCCAGCTTGATCTGCTTGCTGTGGAAAACAACGTTCTGGCTCTGGATGATCGCGTTGACGTCTGGGTCGCTCGCCTCGGCCATGACGATGTCGGGTATCTTGAATTGGCGGGCGCCTTGGGCCTCGGCGCGCAGCCGAGCCACCACCGCTTCAAGGCGCAGGCGCCGCAGCTTCAGCATCCGCTCGTTGGAGAGCGCGGCCGTCGGGTCGAGTGTCACCAGAACATCGCCTTCCTTGACGACATCGCCTTCGCTGACGCTCATTTCCTTGATGATACCGCCTTCGAGATGCTGCACGATCTTGTTGTTGCCGGTTGCGACGAAGCTGCCCTGCGCGATGATTGCGGAGGCAAGCGGTGCGGTTGCCGCCCAGAAGCCGAAGCCGCCGAAGGAAGCGAAAAGGACGCCGAGCCCGATGATGCTGTGATAGCGGATGGAGCGCGGCACCTCGCTGTACCATTCGATCGGGTTGCCGGCCGGTTGCGGCTTTTTACTCACCATTGTCGTTACCTTCGATACGCGGCGGCTGCCGGCCGTTACTCTTGGAAAGCGCTTCCATGACCTCGGTACGCTCGCCGAACATGGCGACGGAGCCCTCCTTCAGAAGCAGGATCTTGTCGACGCACTGAAGCAGGGCGGGGCGCTGCGTGATCGTTACCGTCGTGATGCCCTTTTTCTTCGCATGGATGAGGGCACGTGCAAGCGCTGCCTCGCCCTGCGAATCGAGGTTGGAGTTCGGCTCGTCGAGAACGACGAACTTCGGATCGCCGAAGAACGCACGGGCAAGCGCGATACGCTGTTTCTGGCCGCCGGAAAGCGGAGCACCATCGGCGGCAACGATCGTCTCGTAGCCCTGTGGGAAGCTCGCGATCAGCTCATGCACGTCGGCAAGCACGGCCGCCTCGTAGATCTGCTGGTCTTCGACGTCGTCGCGCATGCGCGATATGTTGGCCTTGATCGTACCGGGAAAGAGCTGAACGTCCTGCGGCAGATAGCCGATGCTTTCGCCGAACTGCCGTTGGTCCCAGTTGCGCAGGTCCATGAGGTCCAGGCGCACGTTGCCGGAAGTCGGCAGGATCGAGCCGACGAGCATCTTGCCGAGCGTCGTCTTGCCGGAGCCGGAATTGCCGATGATCGCCAGCGATTCGCCCTTCTTCAGGGAGAAGGAGATGCCGTTCAGGATCACCTTCTTCTGCGGCGGCGGTACGAAGAGAATACGCTCGACATCCAGCCGGCCTTCCGGATTGGGCAGCCGCAGCCGCGGAAAGTTCAGCGGCGAGGTGATCAGCAGCTGCTTGATCCTGCCAAAGGCAGACGCCGACTTGTTGAACTGCTGCCAGCCTTCGATTGCACCTTCGATCGGCGCCAGCGCGCGGCCCGAAACGATCGAGGCCGCAATCACCATGCCGCCCGTCATCTCGCCCGAAAGCGACAGATGCGCGCCCCAGCCGAGCAGCGCGACCTGCGTGATCATGCGGCAGGCCTTCGAGACGCCGGAAAAGACGATATTCCGGTCCTGCGCCGAGACATGCGATTTCAGCGAGCCGGCCGTCTCTCGGCCCCACATCTTCACCGCCTCGGGGATCATGGAGAGCGCATTGATGATCTGCGAGTTGCGCGACATGGAATCGAGGTGGAAGTTCGCGCGGCTGAGATAGCCGTTCGCCTCCGCGAACTGCCGCGCCGTGAACTTCTGGTTCAAATAGGCGATGACGAAGAGCACTGCGCAGCAGGTCATAATGATGAGACCGAGATGTGGATGCACCAGATAGACCACGACGACGAAGAGCGGCATCAGCGGTGCATCGAGAAAGGCGATGAGCGTGCCAGAGGTCAGGAAGGACCGCAATTGCTGCAGATCCTGCAGCGTCTGGTAGTCCCTGCCGTTGCCGTGCAGCGATGCGCGAGCGGCGGCACTCAGGATCGGCGCCCCGAGTTGCACTTCGAGCTCGACCGCCGTGCGCATCAGAATGAAGCGCCGGATCGAATCCATGAAGGCCTGCAGGATGACGGCGCCCAGAACGGCAACCGTGAGCATGACCAGCGTATCGATCGAACGGCTCGTGAGCACGCGGTCGGAAATCTGGAAGAGATAGAGAGGGATCGCAAGCAGCAACACGTTGATGGCGATCGTGAAGGCCATGACGATGACCATGTTGCGCCGGACAGCTGCGATACCCCTTGCGAGACTAACGGCAAAGTTCACCGGTTCGCTGCGCTTGTGGAAGCTGGCGCCGCCACCGCCGCCACCGCCACCACCGCCAAAATCGGGGGTCTTGCCGTTGTTGCCGCCGTCGTTACGCTGGCGGCGCTCGTTCTCCCTGATTGGCCCGCGATTGCCGTCGATCGTCTTGCCGAAGGGAATTGCGGGATTGGCCTTTGCCTCGCTCTGATCACCCGGCGTCTTGAGCGGCACGATGGGCGTGTCAGGCGTTGCCTTGGCAACGGTTTCCCCGGCCTTCGCCTGTTTTGTCGACCGCTCAGGACCTGGGATGGCGCGCGAGCGTAGCGGGATCAGCGGGACCGTCTCCTCGGCAGGATATTCGATCGGCTCAGGGGCTTTTTCGGCCTTCGGCTCGGCGGGCGAAACGGACTGGGCCGGCGCCGTGCGGTTCTCCGTGAGCTTCCGCAGGCTCGCAACGGCTTCGTCGATCGCCGACATGCAGGCAACCGTCAGCGTTTCGTCGACGCGGCCGGTACTGCCAAATCTGAGCGAGCGATCGGCGGAAAGCGTCTGTTTTGAAATATGATTCACGTAACGTCTCCCTCTGGCTCCGGTTAGGCGACGACGGTTTGCATTACGTCGGCCGGTTGAGCCAGCGTCCATGAAAGGTCATGACCTGCGTTGATGACCGCGTCCTCGGATCCACCAAGCGGCTCGTCCTCCCCGAGGAATGCGATAACTTCATTGGCGAGATGATCGCTGTTCGGCTGTGGCTGCGATGTGTCGTGCTCCACCAGGCCGCCCTGGATCAGGATGGCATCCGAATAGAGCTGACCGGCAAGGTAGGTCGTCTGGCCGAAGCTGTCGTAATCGGTAATCTGCGCGATGTTGACGACCGCATTGCTGCCCGTGTCGATCGTTATATCGGCGCCCTGGTTGTGCTCGAGAATGTTCGATAAGGCCTGTGTCACGTCGTCGGAATCGCCAAGGATGCTCACCTGCTTGATGATGTTCACATCGTAGAGATTGCCGGTGATGTAGAGGACGTTGAGGCCGATATAACCTTCGAAATTGCCGTTATGCGATAGCCCCGACGGCATCGCCGCATCGCGGTCCTCGATTGCCTTTTGCGTCTGCACCACATAGTCGGGCATCGCTTCGAAACGGTCGTTTGCGCCGACGTTATGGATAGATGCGAGGTTCCAGATCAGATTGTTGCCGGATTGCACGGTGGCTCCCGGAGCCCCGTCCTCGGCGCGCACCCAGTCGTTGTCGTAGAGCAGGGCGATCTGCGAAATGACATTCATGTCGAGAATGTCGCCGCCGACGATGATCAGGTCGTACTGCATGCCGATGCCGAGGAAGGAGGCAAGGTTGACGGCGGCATTGCCACCTGTCAGCACGGTTGCCTCCGAACCGGTCGTCGTTACGGTCATCGTGTCGTTGTCGCTGATGAAGTGATACTGCTCGATCCAGTTCACGAAGGAAACATCGCCTTCGATCACGCTGACGCGCCATGCGGTCGGAAAGATCGTCTCAGCCGCCGGTTCTGCCGTGTCCGGCTTTCCGTCGTCGTAAGTGCTGCGCTCGAAAATCGCGATGTTGTTCGCAACGGTCGTCGCGCTATCGTCATGATTGAAGACGGAAGCGATCTCGTCGCGATCGCTGTAGACGTAAAACTGCGAAATCGCATCGATCTGATGGTAGTTGCCCATCACGGCGATAACTGGCGATATGATCGCCGTCTCGGTGATCTCCACCACGTTTGCAAGCACATTCGCGCCTGCGGCCACATCGAGGCTGTTTTCGCTGCCGCCGTCCTGTTCCACGGGTACGTCGCTTTTCTCAGGCTCCGTGGGCGGCGTTGCGATCCCGCGGTCGGGCATGAAGTCGTCGATCGAAGGCGCTTCTTCGACGAGCTGACCGTTCACATAAGTATAAGTACTAATGCCGTCGATCTGGTTGTCTGGGAGTACGATGATCTGCGGTTCGCCGCTTTCCATCGTCGTGGCGCTGCTCTCGCGCGCCGCCTGGATGTACTCGTGGATATCGTCCGCGATCGCCCGCAGGCCCTCCTGCGTATCGACGCGATCATAGGAAGAGAAGGGCGTAAAGGCGTCCGCCTTCTCGCTGAATTCCATGAGGCGGTGTGTGACGAAGCTCGTGTCGCGCAGCTCCGGCTGATCGCCGGTCATATTCAGGTGGTCGTCGTCGATCAGCATATTCGCCTGGGCGACATGGCTGATGACCGAGCCTGGTCCCTGGAAGACTTCGAGTTCTTCTTCCTCCTCCTCGCCGGGAAGGTAGACATTGGCGCCGAAGTGTGGAGCGCTGAGATCGCGCGATGCAATCTCGGCCAGCTTCTTCAGGGTCTCTTCGAATACGCCGCCGAAGTGGCGCGGATCTCCGTAGTTAATATCATAGCTGACGGATCGGTAATCGACGCCTGGATCGTAATCTTTCAGCTGAAGGTTCGAAGTAAAGGCCGGGCTGAAAGCCTCGTCCTCTGAAAGCGAAGGATCTGCTTCGCGCGGACGGGCGCCGTCCAGGTAATTGCTTCGCATCCGCGCTTCGTCGGTTGCAGCGCCGAATAAGCCGATAAAATGGGCAACGATTTCCGAAATCTTCTCTGCATGCATGACGGCCCCCCGGTTCAACACGGTGTCCGGCCCGAAAGGCAGCAAACTCATCGATGACGAGCTATTCTTCTCAGCCGCTTCTCAAGCCACCAAACTGCACCGGCGGATTGCCGGTGCAGTTTGTTTCCGCACTGGTTGGAGGTCAGGCTCCAGAGTCTGCGTCGTCTCCCGCCAGGTTGCCGCCTACGACGCTGCTGTCGAAGGTGTTGGAGAGCAGGTTGGCGCCCTGAACGACTTCCAGATGGAAGCCGGAATTGGCAATGATCGCCGAAGCGTCTGCCGTGCTCGTGCCGGTGACGTCGTCGCCTGCGCCGCCATCCCAACCGCCGTCGCTGATGTCGATGCCTTCCGAGCCGAAGGCCTTGCCGCCGTCCGCTTCGAGATGGTTGCGGGCCCCTTCGTTATCCATCTTGATGTTCCAGGCACTGTCCTGGTCGGCAAGATGATTTGCCTGGACAGCGCTGAAGCCGTTGCCGCCAGCACCGAGCGAGCCGTTGAGGATGTTGTCGACATCAAGCGTGAACGAGAAGTTGTCACCGATATTGAGGTTGCCGCCGGCGATCCCGAGGTTGTCGAAATCCTTGACGTCTTCAAGAACGGCGAAGTCTGTGTCCGTCTTGTTGAAGCTGTCGGTCGTCGTCGTATTGTGGCTGTTGGTATCGGTGATCGTCTTGATATCGGTGTCAGTATCCGTGATCGTCTTGATATCGGTATCGGTAATGGTCTTGATGTCGGTGTCCGTCTTGGTGCTGGTGAACGTGTCGTTGTCGCTGTACGACTTGCTGTCGTAGCTCCAGTCATAGTCGGTCTTGACGTCCGTATCGGTGATAGTGGTCGTCTTGGTGTTGGTGATGTTGTCGTTGTCGCTGTACGACTTGCTGTCGTAGCTCCAGTCGTATGAGTTGTCGCGGTTGTCGCCGTTGTTGGCATCGACATCGATCTTGGAGTCCACGTCCACATCGACGCTGCTGTCGCTGTTGTTGCGGTTGTCGCCGTTTGCCACACCGCCGACATAGCCAGTGGAGCCGTCATCTACGTCAGTATCGTTGATTGCAGTATTGGCGAAGCCGTCGGCAAGTGCGCCGACATTCGTTTCATCGCCGCCATTCGGATAATTGTAGCTCATTTCGCATTTCTCCAAAAAAATTCGGAGCAGCTTTCGAAATCCCTTTCATCTCAACGGGATTTTGCTCGCGCTTGCTCCGATACTGTTACAGATCGGCAGATGTAAGCACTACCTTGTCACCTGCGTTTGATGTTCCGGTTTGTAGATCAAACCCTCATTGAACTGCGCGTTACTAAGTACAAAGGCGCAGGTATCCTGATCCGCAATTGTAAGATTGCAGACTTGATGCACTTATTTCTTTGAGTTTACCCCAGCTAAGGCGCCGCGATACCGCAGACACTAGGTGGTATTCGACGCCTCCCATGTCGCCATTTGGCAACGATGCGACTGTGGCCGAGAAAATATTATGTTGATAGATACCAATTCGGGCTAGCGAATCAGGAATTACTGCAAGCAGCCGGAAGTAATCATGGAAAATAGACCAGCGAAGCACTCGGGCATCCAGTCGCGCCCTCGCATACTGATGCCGCAAGGCCGCTGGCCTGGCGTTCCGAAGGTTCAGCTTGCTGGTTTTGCGGCCAGAACGTTTTCATAAGTAACTTCTTAGTTCGCTGCCGCGATGGTAAAATACCAAAATTAGTCTGTCTTTTATATTGGCACACAAATACCATTTCGAGGCAAAAATATTGGAACATATAGCCCACAAGTTAGCTGTACTTACGCCGATACAACCGGAACAATAGGAAATATCACTTTAAATCTGCAAAAACTAACCCATTTGGGCCATTTATTTTCGTATCTGTTCATATTACCATAATTAAGAAATGGCTAACTAACTAAGACGGAAATTTTTAGGGCACACCTCTTTGGGTGTTTTCACATTATCGCCCAAAGCATCTGTAACGTGTAACGCTATGGGGAGGCGTAAATGTTCATGACGGCGTCAAAGACGGGGGATGCCGACCAAAGCCGAAAGTTCGGCCCGGCCGGAGATACAATACTGGTCATTGCAAATGCGGATTTGTTCTCCGAATGCCTGGCAGAGGCTTTGGCGAAGAAATTCGCAGGCTGCGAAGTGGTGAGCAAGGGCTATTCAAAAGCCATGCTGGAAAACGACGCAAATGACGCCAAGCTCGTGCTCTTCTATCATATAGCGGGCCCCGAGCTGAACGAGGCGCTTCAGGTCGTGCGGGAAAACCACCCGTCGACGTCGATCGGTCTCGTCGTCGAGGCGATCGACATGCTGGAGCCCTATATAAACCGGCTGGTCGAAGCGCGGGTCATCGATGGCGTGCTGCCGCTCAATCTCCGCCTCGACGTGTTCATGGCGGCGGTCGACCTTCTGATGAAGGGCGGCGAGCATTTCCCCTCGGCGCTGCTTAACCGGCTCACGGCCGCGCAGCCGGAAAAATCGCTTTACGACACGAAGTCGGTTGCTGCAGCCGGTGCCGGCACTTTGAGGCTTCGCCAAGGCGATCTTTCCGCGCTCACCACCCGCGAAGTCCAGATCCTGGATCTGATCTGCAAGGGTACGCAGAACAAGATCATCGCCGATGAGCTGCACCTTTCCGAAAACACAGTGAAGGTTCACGTACGCAACATCTATAAGAAGATGAATGTCCGCAACCGCACTGAGGCCGCTTCACGCTTCTTCAACAATGAAGCCGGCAACGCATCGGGCAGGTGGCGAAACTAGACCCTCAGGGTCGTCAGGTGGCCGGTCGCGCGAAGCAGCGCGACTTCTGGCCGAACCCGCTCGGCGTGCAGATCCAGGGCGCGGACCCATAATAAACCTTGGACCCCGCGCTCACTGGCGTCGCTTTGTTGCTCGCCACCGCATAGCTGTAGACCTTGCTGCTGCGCGGCACTTTGGTAACCACGGTTTTTGCCGGCTTTGCATTGGACGCAAGTGCCAGGTCGTCATCGACGGCCGCACATGAAATCGGTCCTGCAGCGATGAGCATTAGCCCAAAAGCTAGCGCAGTCCTGCGAACGGCATCCGACGTCCGCATTCCGGTGAAATCGAAGTTCCGCATCGCTCGTTCCCCTCAACAAGGCAGCCTTTTGCCTGCCTTCCGCTCCCATGTCTAGAACGTATTGGTTGAGCGAAGCTTGCATTGTCGATTCTATAATCAAATCCAACATGGTTAAGCATGATTAAACACGCTTATATCAACTGTATTACAAGAGTAATCAATTCGAAATAGCCCACGCTTTTCATATTGACGGAATATAAAAGCCTAATATCATCAACCATAGATAGACTTGAATTGGCGGGTTAGGCCAAAAACTACTCGGATAGCTCAAGTATTTATCTATTTTGCTTCGGAGTAATTCTGGAGACTGAAGGAGATCTATTAAAAAATAAGGATCAGTGTTCTTGGTCCTATTGGGAAGGGGTTTGTAATGCGTAGTTTCGTTCCCAACGAAATATGTTCCGGTTATGATAATCTATCGGGCCGGACACCGAAGAAAGTGCTCGTCAACGGAGGCGCGGGATTCCTCGGCTCCCATCTTTGCGAGCGGCTTCTCAAGGGCGGCCACGAAGTCATCTGTCTGGATAATTTCTCGACCGGCCGCCGATCCAACGTCCACCATCTCCGGCCATTTTCACGTTTTCGGATCATCGAGCACGATGTTCGCAGTCCCTTTGACGTGGATGCGGCGCTGATTTTCAATTTCGCGTCTCCGGCCTCTCCGCCGGATTATCAGCGCGATCCGGTTGGAACCTTGCTCACCAATGTGCTCGGCGCCGTCAATGCGCTCGATCTCGCACGGCGCAACGGGGCGACGATCGTGCAGTCCTCGACCTCCGAGGTCTACGGCGATCCGGAGCACACCCCGCAGCGGGAGAGCTATTGCGGCAACGTCAACCCGGTCGGTCCGCGTGCCTGCTATGACGAAGGCAAGCGCAGTGCCGAGACGCTGTTCTTCGACTACCATCGAACCTACGGCGTCGATATCCGGGTCGGGCGGATATTCAACACCTACGGGCCGCGCATGCGTCCGGATGACGGCCGCGTGGTCTCGAATTTCATCGTCCAGGCGCTGCAGAACAAGAACATCACCATTTATGGCGATGGCTCGCAGACCCGTTCCTTCTGCTATGTCGACGATCTGATCGAAGGGTTCCTTCGTTTCTCGAACGCCAGGAAGAAATGCACCGGGCCGATCAATCTCGGCAATCCGGCCGAAATCCCGGTGCGCCAGCTCGCCGAGATGATCCGCGAGATGACGAACTCGCGCTCGCGTATCGTTCATCTGCCTCGGGTCACAGATGACCCGAAACAGCGGCGGCCGGATATCTCGCGGGCCCAGGCAAAACTCGGCTGGCAGCCGCGTGTCGCGCTGGAAACCGGCCTTGGAAAGACGATCGAATATTTCGAGGCACGTCTTTCCGCGGCAAAGGTAGCGGAGGCCGTATGAGATGTCTCCCTACATCATCGTCACGGGTGGTGCCGGCTTCATCGGCAGCCACATCTGCAAGGCGCTGGCCGGCGCGGGGTTCACGCCGGTCGCATATGACAATCTCTCGACCGGCCATCAGGATGCCGTTCGCTGGGGACCGTTGATCGATGCCGACATCGCCGATGTCGGCTCCCTGAAAAAGGCGCTCGGTAGGTTCGAGCCGGTATGCGTCATCCATTGCGCGGCGAATGCCTATGTCGGCGAGTCGGTCGCAGACCCGCGCAAGTACTATCGCAACAATGTTTCCGGCAGCCTTGCGCTTTTGGAAGCATGCCTGGACCAGCAAGTCGATCGCATCGTCTTTTCGAGCAGCTGCGCGACCTATGGCATTCCGGCGGCATTGCCGATCCGCGAGGAGATGGTTCAGCTGCCCGTCAATCCATACGGACGAACGAAACTGATCTTCGAAATGGCGCTGGAGGATTATGCCGCCGCCTATGGCCTTCGTTTCGTGTCGCTGCGTTATTTCAATGCCGCCGGCGCCGATCCGCAGGGCGATCTTGCCGAGCGTCATGAACCTGAAACGCATCTCATCCCGCGGGCGTTGCTGGCGGCTGCACACCGTCTGCCGTGCCTGGAGGTTTTCGGCAATGACTACGAGACCGAGGATGGCACCTGTGTTCGCGATTACATCCATGTCAGCGATCTCGCGCAGGCCCACCTTGCCGCCGTCGACTACCTTGCAAGCGGCGGCGAAACGCTGCGAGTCAATCTCGGCTCCGGCCATGGCACCTCCGTCGGCGAGATACTGAGCGCCATCCATCGCATCACCGGACACGAGGTTCCCGTTCACTACGATATCCGCCGTGCCGGCGACCCGCCGGTGCTTTTTGCCGATACCGCACGGGCGCGGGCGGTTCTCGGCTTCACGCCGCAGTTCTCCGACATCGACACGATCATCCGCACGGCGAGCCCGACCTTCGGTCTGGAGGTACGCGCATGAACGTGGCGCCATTCGTGACCAGACAGAGAAGGTCGACGGCGGCTCGTGCTGCTAGGCAGGACGCGCTCGAGCCCATCTTTGCAGGCTGGAGCCGCGCCGCCTACTGGTTCGGCGTCGCCTGCTGGCTCGCCGCGCTTGCCTATTTCTGGACATGGTGGCTGCAGCCCGCCCATGTGATCTCAACGCCGGCATTCATCATGACGACGGCGACCGTTGCCTGGGTCACGCTGATCCCGGCCTATTTCATCTTCATCTTCGTCAATGCGAAGCGGATGAAGCCTTCGGCAGCCGTCCCCCTGGGCCGCATCGCCATGGTGGTCACCAAGGTGCCCTCCGAGCCCTTCGAGGTGGTGCGGAAGACATTGCTCGCCATGCTGGATCAGAAAGGCGTCGAGTTCGATATCTGGCTCGCCGACGAGGATCCGGCGGAAGAGACGAAGCGCTGGTGCGCCCGGCACGGCATCTTTATTTCGACGCGCAAGGGCGTTGCCGCCTATCACCGGACTGAGTGGCCGCGCCGGACGCGCTGCAAGGAAGGCAACCTTGCTTATTTTTATGATCGCTACGGTTATGACCGCTATGATTTCGTGGCGCAGTTCGATGCCGACCACGTACCGGAGCCGACCTATCTGCAGGAAGTCATGAAGCCCTTCGCCGATCCACGCGTCGGCTATGTCTCGGCTCCCAGCATCTGCGATGCGAATGCCGCCGACAGTTGGGCCGCAAGAGGCAGGCTCTATGCCGAGGCAAGCCTCCATGGTTCGCTTCAGGCGGGTTACAATGGCGGCTGGGCGCCGCTCTGCATCGGCTCGCATTATGCCGTGCGCACCGCAGCGTTGCGTGAGATCGGCGGCCTCGGGCCGGAGCTTGCCGAAGATCACTCGACGACGCTGATGATGAATGCCGGCGGATGGCGCGGCGTGCATGCGCTCGATGCGATCGCCCATGGCGACGGCCCGGCGACGTTTGCCGATCTCGTCGTCCAGGAATTCCAGTGGTCGCGGAGCCTGGTGACGATCCTGCTGCAATATTCGCGCACTTACGTGCCGAAGCTGCCGCTGAAGCTGAAGTTCCAGTTCCTGTTTTCGCAGATCTGGTATCCGCTGTTTTCGGCGTTCATGGCGCTAATGTTCGCCTTGCCGGTCTTGGCCTTGCTGACAGGTCACGTCTTCGTCGGCGTCACCTATCCGGACTTCCTGCTGCATTTCTCGCCGCTGTCTCTTGTGCTGATTGCGCTTGCTCTCTTCTGGAGGCACAGCGCAACGTTCCGGCCATATGACGCCAAGCTTTTCGGCTGGGAAGGCATTGCCTTCGTTCTCCTACGCTGGCCGTGGTCGCTTGCCGGAAGCCTGGCTGCGCTGCGCGATCACGTCACCGGCTCCTTTGTCGATTTCCGCATCACGCCAAAGGGCACGCAAGCGCAGAGGACGCTGCCGCCGGTCGTTCTGCTTCCCTATGTGCTGCTGGCGGGTATTTCCCTTGCCGCGATGGTGCTGGCACCTGCCGAAGGCGCTGCCCGCGGCTTTTATATCTTCGCCGGCATCAACGCCGTGATCTATGCCGCGCTGACCATGCTGATCGTCGCGCACCACGCACGCGAGAACGGCTTGCCGTTTATGCCCCGCTCACGCGGTCTAAGGCTCGTGGCGGCCAGCGCGCTGACGCTTCTTGTCGCCGGCAGCGGCGAAATCCGCCTGCACGGCCTGAGCAGCCTCGAAGCGCTGTCGCATGGCCAGGGCATCGTCAGTTTCACGGAAGCAAAATTCGCAGTCGCAGGCGCCGGTCTCGGCGGCGGCAAGACGCGGATCGTCAAATTCCGCTTCAAGTGGAATGGGTTCCGGCAGCAGGCTGCCGCAGGATCAAAGAGAGTGGAGCCGAGCGCGTAGAGTCAAAGCCATGTCGGCGGGTGCGCTTCGGTTGAAGGAGGGTGCAATGAGAATAGGAACAAGAACATATGGCGCGGCGGCTGCCGTCCTTAGCCTGGTACTTTGCTTGCCGGGCGCGGCGGCGGGAGCCGAAGCGAAGAAAGCGCCGATGCCGCTCAGCGCCTACGAACTCTACCAGCTCTATCGCGACAAGACCTGGACCTGGGGCGCCGGCGGCGGCCGCTTCATGGACGAAGGCCGCCGCTTCGTCGCCTGGACGAACGACGGCGGAAAACAATGGGTGGCCGAGGGCCGGTGGGCCGTCGACGATCTCGGACAGATGTGCATGCGCGCCACCTGGACGAACGAACAGGGCCCGGCCCGCGTCAGCACCTGCTTCGGTCACCGCAAGATCGGCAGGGTGATTTATCAGAAGCGCCAGCCCGACGGCAATTGGTACATCTTCCGCCACGCCTCAGCGCGCGCCGGCGATGAATATCTCAAGCTCGTGCCGGCCGACACCGTCAGCGCCAATGCGGATGCCTACAGGCAGAAGCTGATGGCTCGCAGGTAAGAGGAGAAAGCCATGAAGAAGCTAAGGGAAAGAATAGTCTCGGCCACCGTGATCGCGCTGCTGCTGTCGGTCGCAGCTGACCCCGTAACGCCTAGCCTGGCGCAGGAAGCAGCTGGAGTTCCAGCACCCTTGAACCAGACAATCGTTGACAAGCGTCCCGTTCTGCATGCGGACGGCATCAAGTTCGGCGCCTATGACCCGCACGGCGATTTCACGTCGCAGCAAGGTGTCGCGACCGAACACCTGTTCCTGCCGTGGGAAGACGTCGATCTCGAAACGCTGAAGGCGGCAGACGCCTATGCGCAGGCGAGGGGACGCAACCTGCTGATTTCCGTCGAACCCTGGTCATGGGATGTCGACTGGCGGCTGACCTCCGATGAGCTGCGCCAGAAGGTCCTACGCGGCGATTACGATGTCAACATGCGTGCGATCGCCCAGATGATCACAAGGCTCAAGAGCCCGGTCATCGTCCGCTGGGGGCAGGAAATGGAAGATCAGAACAGCCGGTTCTCCTGGGCTGGCTGGAACCCGCGCGACTATGTCACCGCATACCGGCGGATGATGGATATCGTGCGTGCCGAGGCACCTGGGGTGGAAGTGATGTGGTCGCCGAAGGGACTGGACGGACTCGATGCCTACTATCCGGGTGACGATTATGTCGATCTCGTTGGCCTCTCCGTCTTCGGCCTGGAGCCCTACGACACACTCGCTTATGGCGGTCCGCGTGACTTCCGCCAGGCGCTGACGGACGGCTACCGCCGAGTCTCGGGATACGGCAAGCCCATCTGGGTAGCCGAACTGGGCTATGAAGGGAGAGACGCCTACATGCGGCCGTGGATCGATACCGTCACGTTGAAGCACAGCGATTTTCCGAAACTGGAAGAAGTCGTCTATTTCAACGACCGCGACGTCCATGCCTGGCCCTTCAATCTCGGCCGTCCCAACTGGAGGGTCATCAAGGGCGACGAGACGAACTAGGCGTCATCGACCAAGAGCTGTGGATGGCTAGCCCGGTTTCTCACGACTGCACCGGGCTGGCGCAGGCCAGCAGAAGTGGATTATAAGCGAGCTATCGACCCCGATCTGCTGATAGGCACGCCCGGCATGACACACTCTGGCTCGGTGATCGACTGGCTTCTCCACTCCGACCCATCGATCCGATGGCAGGTGATGCGCGACCTGATTGACGCCCCGGAGCCGGAGTGGGCGGCGGAGCGGACGAAGGTGGAGACCGAGGGCTGGGGCGCCAGGCTTCTTTCCTACCAGGACGAGGACGGGCAATGGGCGGGCGGCTCCTTCGTCCCAGCCGATTTTGATTCTCGCGAGTGGAAGGAGCACGGTCAGCCGTGGACGGCCACGACCTTTTCGTTGTCGCAGCTGCGGGAGTTTGGTCTCAATCCATCGTCGGATCGGGCCAAACGAACTGTCGAATTGATCGGCGCTAACGCACGTTGGGATGAGGGCGGCCAGCCCTACTGGGAGGGCGAAGTCGAGGAGTGCATCAACGGCCGGACCGTTGCCGATGGCGCCTATTTTGGGGTTGACGTCTCGTCCATTGTCGACAGGCTGGTAGGCGAGCGTCTCGCTGACGGCGGCTGGAACTGTGAGAGGCTCAACGGCTCGGTCCGCTCGTCATTCGCCAGCACGATCAACGTGCTGGAAGGGCTCCTGGAGTACGAGAGAGCCACGGGGGGTACGCGTCAATCTCAAGAGGCTCGTAAGTCTGGCGAGGAGTATCTCCTGGCGCGCAACCTCTTCCGCCGTCTCGGCACGGGTGAGCCGGCAGACGAGCGGTTTCTGCGCTTCCTGCATCCGAACCGTTGGCGCTACGACGTCTTGCGTGCGCTCGACTATTTCCGCTTCTCTGCGATGTTGACCGGCGCCGATCCCGACCCGCGACTTGGCGAGGCTATCGGCCACGTCCGTTCCAGACGCCTGGGGAACGGCACCTGGCCCCTCGACTGGAGCCTGACGGGGCGGGTGTGGTTCGAGGTCGACGACGGGCAGGGCGAGCCCTCGCGATGGGTGACCCTCCGGGCGATGCGGGTGCTTAGGTGGTGGGAGAGTTAACCGATCGGGAAATATTCCCACCAGGCCCACGAACGTTTCACCAAGTGAGAGATCGAGGCTGCTCGTTTCGCTGGCGCGCAAAGCCTGGGGCTGACAGGGCCTAAAACGAAAACGGCGCCAAAGCGGCGCCGTTTTTGGTGTATCACGCCTGCCGCGATCAGCGGAACGAGCGGGATGCGATGTTGCGGATCTCGTAGCGGCTGATGCCGATGTCGGAGAGCGTCTGGTTCGAAAGGTTGCCCAGCTCATTGAGCGTGCGGCGGTAGCTAATCCAGCTCTTAGCAATGCGGATCGGGTTCATTGTCATCTTCCTTAGAACGTTGCCTCGCGGGCGGCGCCATCGCCGTCTCTGCGGTTGACATTCATATAGTGGATCCCGGTCATATTGTGCAGTGCAAAGAAAAGGCATCTGCTATGCATTTGTGCAATGTGGTGCACGATAAATACGCAGGAGCCATTTTTTGAGCGGTAATGAGAAGGCGTTTTTCGCTGCAACTGTTGCGAAAGTTAAATTTGAACAAAAGAAAACGCCCGTTGCCGAAGGCACCGGGCGTTTTGAAGGAGGAGATCAGCTTGGGAGGACGCCGATCGCCTTGAATTAGCGGCCAGAAGCCTCGCGAGCAACGCGATGGATGTCCGAACGGTCGATGCCGAGGTCGTGCAATTCGCGGTTGGTCATGCGGCCGAGTTCGGTAACCGTCTGACGGTACTTGCGCCAGTTGTTGAACGAGCGTGAGAAGTTCATTTTAATCCCCTTTCCGAGGGCTTGCCATCTGCCAGCTGCTGCCCATCAGCGCTGGCTTGCGTTTGATGACCAGAATATATGTTGCGCCGCGAAGAACTAACAGAGACAAGATTTCATTCCACCTATGCATTCGACGCAAGTCTCTGGCGGGAAATTACGTGATTCCGCCGCCTTCTGGTCAACGAATAGGCAGAATGTTTTTTGGCGGGCATGCATTAAGCTCGATTTGCTCAAATCGCCGTCAGCCGGCCGCTATGGCCGCTCTCATATTCGAACCACCACCATCTCGCCCTTCGACACAGTTTTGGTATTGGCAAGGGGCCGGCGCGTTTCCCAAACCGTCGGAGCCGGCGTTTCACGACTTGGCGAGGGTCTCGGCGAAATCCTTGCAAACTGGCAGGCTAATCGTTTTATGCCGCGCGAACCAAAACGCCCACCGGGGGAGGATCCGGTGGGCGTCATGTTGGTGACTGACAACTGGGAGGAGGAGTGTTGTCAGTCTATCGGAGGGCGCTGGGAGGAGGAGTGCGCTGCTCCGAATTTCGTTGCGGACATCATCTGCTGGCATCCGGTAAACCGGGCCGGGCTGCCATACCCGCGCTTCTTGATGGTCAATATAGTATGACTAATGATTATTTTGCAGTGCAATATTTTCATGGTGGCCATGCGTTTCATGCATGCCTTGTCTGCAACGACTCTATACTAGCTCGCTGCTGTTAATGCCCGGTTAATTCCGTACCAAGTTCGCACAGTGAAGTATCTTGAACGGCATAGGTTCGGGAGATTGCGAAAGAAGCTGCTCCGTCTATAAGATTGATGGGAAAGCCGCTGGAATCGGCACGGAGGCAGGCATGTATCGGGGTCGGTTGGAGCGGGATCTGTCGCTCTGGGTGGAAAAGGGTCTGCTGCCCGAGGCGATGGCGGAATTGCTGCTTGTCGAATATGACAGCCGGCCTGCAAGTTTCAGTCTCGGCAATGTGCTGATGGTGCTTGCCGCGGTCTTGCTTGCGGCGGCAGTCCTGCTGCTCATCGCCTCCAACTGGGAGGCGATCCCGCGGCTGGTCCGCGTCGGCGCGATCCTCGCCCTGATCTGGGCTGTTTATCTCGGCGCCGCACTATTGTTTGCCCGAGGGGCTTCGGCGGTTGCGAGCGGCCTCCTCGTCGTCGGTGCCCTGAGCTTCGGCGGCGCGATCTCCCTCATCGGCCAGATGTATCATCTGTCGGGTGACGAGCAGACTGTCATGTATCTCTGGTTCGCGGTCGCGACCGTGTCTGCCGCGCTCTTCCGCTCAGGTGCCGTGACTGCCATAGCCGGCTTTCTGTCCTGGGCCTCATTCGCTGTCTATCTGACGGACTACGGCGCGCGTTGGGTGGGCTTCGATCCCTGGGCGCCGCCCGTCATGGCCGTGGTCATTGTCGCACTGGTGCGCTTTACCGGCGCCGATCGTGCACGGCATCTTGCCTATCTGCTTGCTGTGGGCTGGCTTGCATGGCTCTACACCTTGCATGAAGATATCCGGATGGCGTTCGCCTTCGTGCTTTGCGGCATGGCCGCGTTCGTGGCCGTCAGCCTGCCGCCGCTGCGTGGCCTTGCATTCATAAGGACTGCGGGTGCTGCGCCGGCCTTTTACGCATTCTTGGTGGCGGCAGTCGGATTGCTGTTGCTCAACATAGAGCACGATGAAGGCTGGCCGCTTGTTGTGGTCGGCATGGCAACGCTCGCAATGGCCGTGCTTGCGATCGCGCTGCAGGGCCGAGACAACGGCGCCGTGCGCTATCTTGCCTACGCCACCTTTGCCGCCGAGGTTTTCTATCTTGCTTCCGTCACAGTCGGTTCGATCCTCGGAACGTCGAGCCTCTTTCTTCTGTCCGGTCTGCTGGTGGCGATCGTCGCCTGGGTGGTGATCCGCCTCGAGAGACGTTTCGGTGCAAGGTCGACGGAGGTGACGGAATGAATGCGTTGTCTTCAAAACGTCAATCGGGCAGGGCTTACCTGATTGCGGCGGTCATTGCTGCCGCCCTCCAGACCATCATTCTGGGATACATAATCGAAAGCCGCGCGGCGATCCTGCGTAGCGGCACCGAAGTCCTGCTGAAGACGACACCTGTCGATCCACGTGATTTCCTGCGTGGCGACTACGTCGTGCTGAATTACGAGATTTCGTCGGTTCCGGCACAGACGGTGGTCGGCGAACTGCCCACCGTACCGGGCGAGCAGACGCTCTGGGTCCGCTTGAAAAAGCAGCCGGACGGCTTTTGGGCAATCGCCGAATCGTCGTTCCAGCCGCTCCCCGAGGCAGCGGAAAGCGCCGTGCTCAAGAGCCGTCCATTTTACAGCTACGGTGTGCGCACGGCCGACACGATCCGCGCCGAATACGGGATCGAACGCTATTATGTGCCGGAAGGCCAAGGCAAGCCGCTGGAGGAGGCCCGGCAGGACGGCAGCGTTTCGATTGCTGCGCGTATTTCAAGCGATGGCACGGCTCAGATCCGCAGCTTGCTCGTAGACGGCAAGCCCGCCTATGAGGAGCCGCTTTACTGACTTTGGCGAAATGCCAGGAGAGGGGCCTTGCAGCCCAAAAAATCCCTGTCATTTGGCCTTCATTTTTCCTTTGCCTCCACCAAATCGGGTGATATAGAGACGCCGCGCTCCGGAAGGCCTCATGTGCAGGCAAATGCATTGCGGTTTTGCGAACGCGGGTATGGTGAAATTGGTAGACACGCCAGATTTAGGTTCTGGTGCCGCAAGGCGTGGGAGTTCAAGTCTCTCTACCCGCACCAAAGCTGGCTTGCAGGTGGGAGGACCGGGATAGGTCGCCCCAATTACCCGGCAGGATGGCGCCGTCCCCCCTTGGGTGGGATGCATTGGAATCTGACAAAAGCCACGCGCGGCAATTTTCCGGCGTCGTGCTCATCGAAACGAACGGCGTCTGGGCACGGCCGCCACGAAATGAAGGTAGGAAGACATGCAGGTTATCGAAACGCTCGCTGAAGGGCTGAAGCGCGAAATCAAGGTCGTTATCCCGGCCAAGGACATGGAAAACAAGATGAACGAGCGCCTTGCCGACGTAAAGGACAAGGTGCGCATCAATGGTTTCCGTCCGGGCAAGGTCCCGGTCGCCCACCTCAAGAAGGTCTACGGCAAGTCGATCATGGCCGATCTCGTCAATGAGATCGTTCGCGAGCAGCCGACCCAGATCCTTTCCAGCCGTGGCGAGAAGTCCGCCACGCAGCCGGAAATCGCAATGACGGAAGACAAGGACGAAGCGGACAAGATCCTCGCCGCTGAGCAGGACTTCGAATTTACGCTCTCCTACGAAGTTCTGCCGCCGATCGAACTGAAGTCCGCCGAGGGCATCAAGATCACTCGCGAAGTTGTTGATATTTCTGACGAAGAAGTCAACGAGCAGGTTCTCAAGGTTGCCGAAAGCGCCCGTTCTTACGAAACCAAGAAGGGCAAGGCTGCCAATGACGACCGCGTCACGATGGATTACGTCGGCAAGGTCGACGGTGAAGCCTTCGAAGGCGGCACCGATCAGGGTGCTGAACTCGTCCTCGGCTCAGGCCGCTTCATCCCGGGTTTCGAAGACCAGCTCGTCGGCGTCAAGGCTGGCGACGAGAAGACCATCACTGTGACCTTCCCGGCCGACTATCCGGCAAAGAACCTGGCCGGCAAGGAAGCCACCTTCGACGTCACCGTCAAGGAAGTTGCTGCTCCGGCCGACGTGGAAATCAATGACGAGCTGGCAAAGAAGCTCGGCCTCGAATCCGCCGATCGCCTGAAGGAAATCGTCCGCGGCCAGATCGAGTCGCAGTATGGCTCGCTGACCCGCCAGAAGGTCAAGCGCCAGATCCTCGACCAGCTCGACGAGATGTACAAATTCGAGACCCCGAAGTCGCTCGTCGAAGCCGAATATAACGGCATCTGGAGCCAGGTGAACAACGATCTCGCTCAGTCCGGCAAGACGTTCGAAGACGAAGACACGACGGAAGAGAAGGCCAAGGAAGAATACAAGACACTCGCCGAACGCCGCGTCCGCCTCGGCCTCGTCCTCTCCGAAATCGGCGAAAAGGCCGGTGTCGAAGTGAGTGAAGACGAAATGCAGCGCGCGATCTACGAGCAGCTGCGCCAGTATCCGGGCCAGGAGAAGCAGATCCTCGAGTTCTTCCGCAGCCAGCCGGGCGCCGCCGCTTCGATCCGCGCGCCGATCTTTGAGGAAAAGGTCATCGATCATCTGCTGACCGAGATCGACGTCACGGACAAGAAGGTCACCAAGGAAGAGCTGCTCGCCGACGAAGAAGGCGAAGGTTCAGCCAAGGAAACCAAGAAGGCCGCGCCGAAGAAAAAAGCAGCCGCAAAGGCTGAAGCTTCCGAAGGCGAAGAGGCCGCTGCTCCCAAAAAGAAGGCCGCTCCGAAGAAGAAGGCCTCCGAAGGCGACGCCGAGTAATCGGTTCTTTAAGGACTGAAATTTAAGGCCCTGCCGGGTTCGGCGGGGCCTTTTCTTTGGGCGGCAATGCGAGAGCTGTGCTGGGCAGCGCTGGCCGAATGAGGCGGGCGGCTCAGAGTTCCGACTTGATGTCGCCCATGCGGTTCCAGGCGTCGAGGCCGGCGATTTTGTAGGCTTCCGCAAGCGTCGGATAGTTGAAGGTATTCTCGACGAAATACTCGACGGTGCCCTTGAGGTTGAGCACCGCCTGGCCGATATGCACGAGTTCGGTCGCCCCTTCGCCGACAATGTGAACGCCGAGCAGACGGCGTGTCTTCAGTGAAAAGATCATCTTCAGGAGACCGGTTTCGAGGCCCATGATGTGACCGCGCGAGGTCTCGCGGAACCGGGCGATGCCGCATTCGTAGGGAATGCCGCGCTCCTTGACCTCTTCTTCCGAAAGGCCGCAGGTGGAAATCTCCGGCACGGCATAGATGCCGTAAGGAAAGTATTTCGGAGGCTCCTTGGCGATCGCGCCGATGGCGACGCGGGCGGCGATGCGGCCCTGCTCCATCGAGGTCGAGGCGAGGCTCGGAAAGCCGATGACGTCGCCGGCGGCATAGATGTTCGGCACCGAGGTCTGGAAGGTTTCCGGATTGACCTTCAGTCGGCCGCGGCTGTCTGCCTCGAGGCCTGCGGCGGCAAGGTTGAGCGCGTCCGTCGCCCCCATGCGTCCGGCGGCAAAAAGCACCATGTCTGTCGTCAGGTGGCGACCGTTGTCGAGCGTCAGCGCGACTTTGCCGTTGTCGAGCGTCTCCACCTTGTCCGCCTTCTGGCCGAGCAGCAATTTCATGTTGCGGTCGCGGAGCTGGTAGGTGAAATCCTCAACGATCTCCTTGTCAATGAAATCGAGCATGGTCGACTTGGGATCGAGCAGGGTCACGGCCGTATCGAGGGCGCTGAAGATTGTCGCATATTCGATGCCGATAACGCCTGCGCCGATGACGACCATCGAACGCGGCAGTTCCTTGATATCGAGCAGTTCGTCGCTGTCGATCACGCTCTTGCCGTCGAAGGGGATGTAGTCCGGGCGGAATGGCTTGGTGCCGACGGCAAGCAGGACGCTGGCGCAGCTGACCTGCATGGTCTCCCCGTCATCCTTGATCACCTGCAGCGTCGAGGGATCAACGAAGCTTGCCCTGCCGCGGATATGCTGGACGCGGTTGCGGGCGAACTGGTGCTCGAGCACTTCGACCTCGTGGTCGAGCGTGATCAAGAGGCGGCGGCGCAGATCCTCGGCGCTGATCTCTTCCTTGACGCGATAGGCACGGCCGTAGAAGCCGCGCTCGCGCCAGCCGGAGAGATTGAGAGCCGTCTCCCGCAGCGTCTTGGAAGGGATGGTGCCGGTATGAACCGAAACACCGCCGACACGCTTGCCCTGTTCGATGACCAGGACCTTCTTGCCGAGCTTCGCAGCCTGGATGGCGCCTCGGCGTCCCGCCGGACCGCTGCCCACAACAACAAGATCGTACTGAAACATGGCTCGGCCCCGGAATTGGAATTTGGAATCATATATTGCGACGCAAAATGTCGCTCATCCACGGGTAGCTGGTCAATGTTACAGATTGTCTTTCGGCTACTGTCAGGAATTGCCGAAAACGAAGGTCTCCAATTTCTCGAACGTGCGATCCATCGCGAAAGCGCGGCTGAACGGGAAGGGCAGGTGCCCGTAGAGAAGCGACAACTGGCCCTCGGCAGCCTCTTCGTCCTTGCCGGCGACGGCGGCCAGATAGAGAGCGGAGGCAAGCCCGGTGCGATCGGCACCGGCGCGGCAATGGATCAGCAGCGGTTTCGGCGCGTCCCGCATGATGGCGATGAGGTCCTTGGCCTGTTCCGGGCTCAGTTCCCTTCCGGCGGACATTTTGAAGTTGATATGGACGATGTTCAATGCTTTCGCCTGCTGAACCTCGTCGGCGTACCATTTGGAGCTGTCGGCTTCACCCCTGAGGTTGAGGATCGTCCTGATGCCATACTGTTTTTCAAGCTCTGTGATTGATTGGGCGGACGGCTGCGACGAACGGTAGACTTCGCCGGCAACGACCGTTGCGAAATTGTCCGTTGCCTGCAGATAAAGGAAATAGCCGCCTGCGGTGAGCAGGAATAGGCCGAAGAGCCTTAGCGCTGCCTTCCCGTAGCGTGGCAGGAATTTTATCGTCATCGAATGCCTCTGCCCCGGAACGCTACCTGCGAGGCAGCATGCGCTCATTGCGACCCGAAGCTGACAGACACCTGAATGGTGGCGCTTTTTAAGCGTCTGCCCCTCGATTGGCGGCAGGCCCGTCCTTGCCGATAATGATGTGGTCGTGGTTATTCAAGAACTTCTGCTGGGATTGGCTTCTGTTCGGCAAAAATTTTTGACCTTGTCAAGGATGGCAGCGACAACGTGCGCCCAGCTGTTCGCACGCTTTCGAGGCGAAGAAGCTCGGGTCCCGCGCTGCCGCGCCCTTCAGTCTTCAATCAGTTCCCTCGCACCAAAAGGGTGTGGGACGATGGGACCTGCTGAGATGGCGTACGACAACTCTTCTTCTGCGACGCAGCATCGCCGATGTGAAGGAAGACGCCCTTCGACCGCGGCGCGGAAGATCGTACCAAAACCAGATCGGTGCTGCGCCACTATCGTTTCGAGACGGAGGGGTCTGCGATACGATCCGTAAGGCGGCGCAAAACCATACCGCCGTGGTGCAAGGTATTTGCGTCGACGAAGTCGCCATCGGCGGTGAAGCCGGTGTCGTCCCAATATTCGATATGTGTGCCGGTCACTTCGTAACGCCCTTCATAGGCGCGTTCGCGTTTGCCGCGTGCTTCGACATAACGCCCGCTCGGCAGGAGTTCGTGGCGGACATGGCCGTCGTCGGTCACCCACATGCCGGTATACGGATGGCTAGCCTGCAATTTGGATTCCTCGGCTTGTACGGATTCACTCAAGAGTGTGGCGGTCAACACGATTGCAAATGCATGCCGCATGATCGGGCTCCTAAACATTTATTTTATATCTTGGCTGCCGGAGCCGAATTAGGTTCTGCATGGGCCTGGGGTCCGGCTGTCTTGGCGGCTGACGATGCCAGAGGCCGGCCCACAGGCGAACTCATGACCGCCGGCTATTGCGCACGCGGCTCGTTGTTCTCGACAACCTGCTGGTAGGCGACGAGATCCAGAAAGGCCTCGGCCTCGACGACAGAGCCGTCCTTCATCCGGAATATCCAAACGAACTGATTGCGATAAGGTGCTCCCGAGGTTGTCGTGGCCGTGCCGTCGAAGCGGATGATGACCATGTCTCCATCGGCCATGATGTCATGCACCTCCGGCAACACAGGGGTCGTGAGACGGCTGACCAGGGGGGCAGAGGCTCGCTCGACGAAATCCTGGAGACTACGGTAGGTGCCGGCTACGGGGCCGGAGCCATGGATTGTCCAGACGACGTCGGGCGCGAGAAGCTCTGCAAAGACGGAACCGCCTGCACGCCATTTCTCAAACGCCTTGCGCACGATGGCCTTGTTCTGCCTCTCGATATTGGTCTCCTGGATCTCGACACGGGCGTCCGGCGCGCTGGTCTCGGCATGCGCCGGTCCGATGCTGGCCAAGAATGCTGAGGCGACCAGCAGTTTGCGGCCCGCGGCGGTGAGGCGATCGGTCAGTGAGGAAAGGGTCATGGAATCATTCCTTTCTTGGGTTGCTGAAAGGCCGCTGTCTGGGCAACCGCCTTCACGCATGTTGGTCTTCTTCGTCTGAGTTCAGATGCGGCGAGCCACGGAAGCTCCGCCGAAGATGAGTTGCTGAACCAATGGGCGATTTACGAAACGGGCAGGGAATATCGGACCTGGGTCGCTTACCCGGTTCAGGCGATCGAGCTGCTCCGGCGACAGCGCCACTTCCAGAGCGCCCAGATTTTCCTCCGCCTGGGCGACGGTGCGGGCGCCCATGATGGGCGACACGACCGTGGGATTGGCCAGGGTCCATGCAAGCGCTACCCGAGACGGTGTCGAGCCCATTTCCTGGGCAACGGTGCGAACCTCGTGCGCGATCTCGATCGAGCGCTCGTTGAGATGCCCCGACGAGGCGATGACGCCCTTGCGGCTGGGAGACACGGCCGCTTCTCGGGAATCCTGAACGTCCGCTCGGGAGTATTTGCCGGCCAGCACGCCGCCGCCTAGCGGCGACCACGGGAGCACGCCGAGTCCTAAGGATGCAGCCATCGGCATGAGCTCATGCTCGACGGTGCGTTCCACGAGACTGTATTCGATTTGAAGCGCGACGAAGGGGGACCAGCCGCGCATGTCGGCGAGCGTCTGCATTTCGGCAATCCGCCATGCCGGCGTATTGCAGATGCCGATATAGAGAATCTTTCCCGACCGAACGAGATCGTCGAGGGCGCGCATCACCTCGTCTGCCTGGGTCGTCATGTCCCATCCGTGCAGATAGAAGAGATCGATGCGATCAGTGCCAAGCTGCCTGAGGCTTTGCTCGACAGAGCGCATCATGTTGAGGCGATGATTGCCGCCCGAATTGGGGTTGCCAGGCTCGCGGGCCATCGTGAACTTCGTCGCGAGGACGAGCCGCTCACGCTTGTCGCCGACGAATTCCCCGAGGAAGCGTTCGGCGGCGCCGTCGGTGTAGTTCACCGAGGTATCGATGAAATTGCCGCCTCGATCGACATAGAGATCGAAGATGCGGCGGGCTTCGATACTGTCGGCGCCCCAACCCCAATCCGACCCGAAGGTCATGGTGCCCAGGCTTATGGGCGAAACACGCAATCCTGAGCGTCCTAGCAGTTTGTAGTTCTCGAGCATCATCTTGGTTAGCCATCTCCAATTCACCGAGCCAAAAGTAGCGGCTGCTAGAGGAGCAGACAACTTGCCCAATCGTAACCAGGCTGGTAAGTTAGACTAACCAATGGCTGTGGATCTGAATGGCATCTCTGTTTTTCTGGCCGTCGCGGAGGCACGAAGCTTCCGCGCGGCCGCCGAGCACTTAGGTGTCACGCGGCCAGCGGTGAGCCAGACGATCCGTCGCCTCGAGGATCGGCTTGGCGTCGCGCTCGTTCAGCGAACAACCCGAAGCGTCAGCCTGACAGAGGCTGGCGAGCAGCTTTACCAGCGCGTGGCGCCAGCCATTGCAGAGGTCGGCCTGGCCCTGAACGCCACCGCGGATCGAGACATCGCTCCGAGCGGCCTTTTGCGGCTGGCAGTGTCCTCGATCGCAGAACGGTTCATCTCAGGACCGCTGCTGTCGAGCTTTGCGGACGCCTATCCCGCCGTTCAGATCGATCTGTCCGTCACGGACGAAGAATTCGACATTGTGGCGGAGGGATATGACGCGGGGGTGCGGCTTGGCGAGGTGATAGACCAGGATATGATCGCTATCCCGGTGTCCGGCGAGCAACGTCAAAGCGCGGTTGCCGCGCCTTCCTATATCGAGCGCTTCGGGAAGCCGTCGCACCCCTCGGAACTGGCCCAGCATCGCTGTATTGGCTGGCGTCCCGCACCGCACACCGCGCCTTACCGCTGGGAGTTTGGCGAAAATGGACGTGAGTTCGACGTGGCGGTCAATCCTCAGATCACCACCAATGATATGTGGCTGATGATCCGCACGGCCTGCGCGGGGGGAGGCATAACGTTTGGCATGGAGGAGACCTTCAGACCCTTCGTCTCATCCGGCAAACTGGTGCCTCTCCTCCAAGAGTATTGCCCGCCGTTTGCGGGCTTTTTCCTCTATTTTCCCAACCGGCGGAATCTCGCCCCGAAGCTACGCGCCTTGGTTGAGCATGTAAGGCGGTGGCGATAGCGCCGACGATCTGCGGTTCGAGTGAACCTTAGCAAGCGGATGTCGCGTCGATGCCAGGACCGACCGGAAGCCGCGATGTGGTGACACAAGGCTGAAGGACCCCGGCTCGGGCTCGCCCAAGCCGGCCGAAGCCGTTGCGCGGCCTGCCGTCAGGCTTGCAGACGATCGCGCGGGACTGACAGCCGAATGACGAGGCCTTCCGGCTTCCAGTCTCGCTGGATTTCGCCGCCGAGCTGGCTACGGACCGTGGCGCGGCCGAGAGTCGTGCCGAAGCCGTCCCCGTCAGCGGCCTGCATTACGGGCGGGCCGTCTCGCTCGGTCCAGGTGAGGATGAAGGTGTCGCCTTCCTCTTCGCACGCGATTTCGACGCAGCCCTTGTCGGTCGACAGCGCCCCATATTTCGCGGCATTGGTCGCAAACTCGTGCAGCAGGAGCGCGAAGCTCGTGAGAGACCCCCCGGAGATCGTCGCGTCGGGGCCACTTACGACCGCATGGGGTGTGGTTGCGTCCGCGCCGCGATCATATGGCGCAAGGATCGTCCGCAACAGGGTATGGAGCGTGGTCGCCTGCTCGATGCGGTCCGACGCATGGGACGTCCGCGTCACCGTCAAGGCGTGAGCTTGGGCGAGCGCTCCCAGCCTCTGAGACACTGCTGTGGCGAGCTCGCGCGGTGTCGTCGCCCTTTTCGCGCTCAGCGACACGACGCTGCTCGCCAGCGCGAAAAGGTTCTTGACGCGGTGATCCATCTCTCGGAGGAGAAGGTGCTGCTGCTCTTCCGCGCGCCTGCGTTCGGTGATGTCACGCGCGATCTTGGATGCGCCGATCACTTGGCCTGCGCGATTTCGGATCGGCGATACCGACAAGGATATCTCGACAAGGCTCCCGTCCTTGCGCCGGCGGATGGTCTCGTAGTGGTCGATCTTTTCGCCCCGTCGAAGCCGGGCGAGGATGTTGGGCTCCTCATCGGCTCGATCCAGCGGGATGAGCATGGTGACCGAGCGGCCGATGGCTTCTTCGGCGGTATAGCCGAAAAGCCGCTCGGCGCCGCGGTTCCAGTCGGTGATTGTGCCGTTGAGATCCTTTGCCAGGATGGCGTCGTCGGATGATTCGACTATAGCTGCGACCCGCTGTGTGGCTTCGTCGGCGACAGCAGCGTCCGATTGATCGACGAGCATGTTGACCGCACCGACCAGCGTGCCCTCGGCGTCGAAGATCGGTGTAGGAAAGGCCCGGAACAGGACCCGGCGGCCATCCGGTCGCTCGGCAAATGCTTCGAGCCCTCGCACCGGGCGCTTTTCGCGCAGCGCCATGGCCATAGGGCATTCGTCATGTGGCAGAGGCGTGCCGTCCGGCCAATATAGCTTCCAGGAGCCGCAGAATTCGCTCCTCCCGAGCTCCGGCCTCACTCCCCACAGCTCGGCGGCCGCGTCGTTGTAGAAGGTTATCAGCCCTGAGGCATCGGTCGTATAGACGGCTTCCGGTAGAGCCTGAAGGATGTGCTCGATCGCCATGTTCGCGGGGATCGCGACGATTGCTGAGTGCGGTTCCGCCTCGTGACGGGACTTAGTGAAGGGCGTCTCGCTCTGGCCCAGGGGCTTGTTCATGCGATACTCCTTGCGGACTTCGTGACGGTCACATTGCTATTGGCTCTTCCCCGGATGTCCGCACGATCTGGCCGCTGGTGCGGCTGAAGGTAAAGGCCCGTAAGGCGAAGGCCTAAACCTACCGGATGCAGCGGAGGTTTGATAGGGCCTGTCGTCACAACAGCAGTCTGGATTTGACGACACTAGCGGAAATCCCGCGTCTTCACCTTAATCGTGTCCAGATAAAGTTCGGGAATGTAGATGTCGCGCGTGCGCAGTCCTTTGGGCGGCAAACCGGTTCAGTTCACCGTTCGGGTGGAACACAGGACCTTTCGCGATCTGCGTTCACCCGTTGAGCGGCAGGCCTGGCCGGTCGAGGCCGCCGGGCGAAAGCGTGAAGATCTCGCAGCCGCCGGCCGTGACACCGACGGTGTGTTCGTATTGCGCAGAAAGCGACCGGTCGCGGGTGACCGCCGTCCAGCCATCGGCAAGCACCTTCACATGCGGACGCCCGAGATTGATCATTGGCTCGATCGTGAAGATCATGCCTTCGCGCAGCTCCGGACCCTCGTTGGCCCGGCCGTAATGCAGGATGTTCGGCGAATCGTGGAAGAGGCGGCCGACGCCATGGCCGCAGAAATCGCGGACGACCGAGCAGCGTTCGCTTTCTGCGTAGGTCTGGATCGCCTCGCCGATCGCGCCGGTGCGCGCGCCGGGGCGGACGGCGGCAATGCCGCGCATCAGCGCTTCATGCGTGACTTCGAGGAGACGTTCGGCGGCACGCTTGATCTGCCCGACCGGATACATGCGGCTGGAATCTCCGTGCCAGCCGTCGAGCACGAAGGTGACGTCGATATTGACGATATCGCCTTCGCGAAGCGGTTTTGCGTCCGGAATGCCGTGGCAGACGACATGGTTGATCGAGGTGCAGGTTGATTTGGTATAGCCGCGATAATTGAGCGTCGCCGGATGGGCGCCGTTGTCCATACCAAATTCGAAGACAAACCGATCGATCGCGTCGGTCGGAAGCCCCGGCCTGACGATCGCCGCGAGTTCGTCGAGGCAGCGGGCGGTCAACTGGCACGCCTTGCGCATGCTCTCGAAGGCCTCGGGACCATAGAGCCGGATGGCGCCGGTATTCTTCGGCGGCGCGGAAGAGGCTTCGATATAATTCACCATTGCAGGGCCTTAGCGGAGATTGTCCTCATCGTACATAATGCAGCTATGCCGCGTTCGTCCATCGCGATCAACCGCAACCACGAGATTTGTACCACTTCGATACGGTGCATCGGTATGCCTTTCCAGTCACGCGGTGGGCTTCACCCGTATCTTGCGTCTTGCGTTCCACTCAAACGGCGCGCTGGAAATTGCCGCGTTGAAGTGAAATATATGACGATTGCCGGCACCCCGTTCGGCGGTTTTTTCCGCAACTCGGCCTCTCTGCTCGGATGCCGCGCCTTATTGGGGCGCAGGGCTTTGGGATGAGCGGCTACCCAGTCCCGGTCTTTGCGGGAGGAAGGGTGTAAAGCCGCACCAGCCGAGCACGTGCGGAAACACCGGCCAAGCACTGCTGCCCGACCGCCTCCCGAATGCCAGGTCTTGCGGATTTCCCTTCGCACCCGGCGCCGGTCCCGTCTCGGCGCGACGCCGCGCGGTGCATTCGTGACGGGACAGCGGCAGTATCGCATGGGTGCCAAGTGTGGCGATGAAATGGTGGCAGTGGCGCGCAATTCTCACGAACATCTAATCGGACTTGGAGGAACTGGCAGCGCGCTCGAATATCGCATCCAGCTGACCTTCTTTGTTAAGGGGCCGGTTCCCGATGGCGGCGTTCTGAGTTCTCCCAATTTTCGCCTGGACGTGATGGACGTTCTTTGCCGAGCATTGCCCGAAGCACTGCAGCCATAACGACCCGCCGCGCTCGGAGGTGATCGGGGTTGCAGCTCTTGCACAATCCACGATCGTTGTTGAGATCGTTGCAGTCGCGGCGCTGCCGGATTAAGCCGAGACCGCTCGAATGCTTCTAACGGCAGCCAAAATACTTTTCGCAGCGAAACGGACATTGCGCAAATCGCGCTTACAGAACCGGATTTATTGACGACTTGCCCTAGCTTTGCTGATTGGACACTAGGAGACGCGGCGGGACATCATGAGCGAAACGCGACGCAAGCTGACCACCATCTTCTGCGCCGACGTGCAGGATTATACGCGCCTGATGGGTGCGGATGAGGAGGGCACGCTGGCGATGCTGAAGCGGTATCGCGATGCGATGTCGCGGCTCATCGCGTTGCACGGAGGGCGGGTGATCAATACCTGGGGCGACGGATTGATCGCCGATTTTCCGAGCGTCGTCGAGGCGGTGCGTGCGGCAGTCGACGTTCAGAACGAGCTCGCGGGCATGAACGCTACGCGGCCGGCGGACGGTCGCATGCTGTTCCGGATCGGCATCAATCTCGGCGATGTGATCGTCGAAGGCGCCGATCTCTATGGCGACGGCGTCAATATTGCCGCGCGGCTGCAGGCGTCTGCCACCGCCGGCGGGATCGTGATATCGAATACCGTCTACGACCAGGTCCGCAACAAGGTGGCCGTCGGTTTCGATTTTCTCGGGCCTTTGGTGGTGAAGAATGTCACGGAGCCCGTGCCGAGCTACGCCGTGCGCATCGGCGAAGGCATAAAGAGCGCCCCGCAGCCGGAGGCTGCAGCAAACCGACCGAAGGCTCCGGCAGTGACCAATTGGCCGCTTGGCGCAAAGGCTCGCAAGATGTTTGGTCTGCTCGCCTTGTTGAGCGCTGTGCTGGTTGTCATTAATCTTCTCTCCTGGCGGGGCGTCTTCTGGGCGGCATGGCCGCTTCTGGCCTTTGCTGTCCTGACGGCAATGATATGGGTGCGGAACCAGAACCGCGTCGATCGGGGCATTGCCGCCCTCGGCGTCGCCGGGCTTGGCATGATCGCGATCAACCTTCTGTCGTGGCACGGGATATTCTGGGCGATATGGCCAGTTCTGGGGCTGGCCGCCGCTGCCGGCGTTCGGTGGGTGATGCGAAACTGACCCAAGAGTGCATTGGCCGTGATTACGAGGCGGCGTTGCCAGTGCTTCCGAATTGCATACCTTGCAGCGCGGCTCGATGATCGACGAAAGCCACCATGACAACGGAAAAGTTAGATCAGTTCCGGGACATCATTCTCAGCGAGTATCCGGACTTGGCCGCATCGACGTTCGAGCTCGCCCCGGTAGGCTGGGATTCGATCGCCGTTGACGTGGATGACCGGCTGATCTTCAAGTTTCCCCGCAATGAGGTCGCACAAAAGGCGCTTGTGAGAGAGGCCGCACTGCTTGCAGTCGTCCGGCCCAGGGTCACAATGGCCGTCCCGGAGCTGCGCATTTTCGAGAGAGGCCGGCACCTGTTTTCTCTTCATGAGAAGCTGAGGGGCGAACATCTGCTTACGGCCGAATATGACAGGCTTCCGGAGGATGCGCGCCAGTGCCTTGGCGAGGCATTGGGGCAGTTTTACACCGAGCTTCACCGGCTCGACAAGGAGCAAATGGCGGATGCCGGCGCCGCGCCAATCGGCGCATGGCAAAGCCCTGCAACGCTTCGCGGCAAAGCCGTGCCGGCCCTTCCGGTCGAACTTCGTGGCGTGGCAGAGGATATCATCGCAGGACTCGAGCGGCTTCCGCCCGATCCCCACGGACAGACCTATGGCTTTTTCGACGGCCATGGATGGAACATGGCTTTCGACCGTGTGCGGGGCCGCCTCAACGGCATCTACGATTTTGCTGATTCCGGCTTTGGTCCGGTCCACCAGGAGTTCATCTATTCGAACTTCATATCGCCGGATCTCACCGAGCGGATCGCTGCGGCTTATGAAAAGGCGTCGGGCCGGACGCTCGACCGGCGCCGTATCGCGATCCTCACCGGTATTCATAGGCTGTCGGAACTGGCAGAGCTACCGGACGATTCCCGCCATACTCCGGCAATGACCCGCCATACCGTGATATGGCTCGAGACGATGTCGGACCGCGGTTTCGCTGCGAGCTAATGGCGAAAGAGGCGGCGGAGACGATTTTCAGACAACGGAACCAAAGAACCGAGCCGCGATGCTGGCGACTTCGTCGTGAATAGAACGCCGATCGATGCCGTCGGCATCCGTGAAAATGTCCGGTGCCAGTTTCCTGCCTTGAGGCGTCGGTTCCGGCACAAAAACGTAATGGTCAACTCCGCCTTTGAGAATATCCAGCCCAGCGCCCGGCAGATGGCTGTGCAGCCAGCTGCAGCACTCCTGCGCAGGCGCGATGGTATCCGCATCACCGCCGACAATTCGAACCGGCTTTGCGATCCGCTTCAAGCTCTCGGCCGAAAAACCCAACACCGAGCGGCCAGGCGCAAGGACGAGGGCAGCATCAAATCGAGGGTCGCTATAGTCCTTTGATCTGCGGCTCCACGACGCGCGAAAAACGGCGCTGCGCTCCAGCAGGGGAGATATGTGGTCCGCCAGATCGGGAAGCTCCCGCGGTCCACGGTGCGGACTCTTGATCGGGTTTGCAGATTCAAACTGGGAATAGGCCACGCGTGCGCCCATGAGCAACATAGCCGTGTAGGCACCGGCGGAAAAACCAGCGACGCAGGCGTGAGCGCTGATCATTCAGCCCAGTTGCCTTCGCCAGCTGCGGTCGTCGAGCATTGCACTTATGTCGCTTGCCCGTTCCCAGAGGCAGAGGAAGCCTTCCGGTCTATGGGGTTCGGCACCGGTGTGGCCGTGATGATTGACGGCAAGGGCGACGAAGCCCCGCTGCGCCAGGCGATGGGCCAGCCATTCGAGACCGGCGGCAACTCCACCGGTGCCATGAGAGAGCAGCACGAGGGGATGGGGCCTCGCTGCCGGTTTAAGAGCCGCGTCACGCGCAACAGGCTTCAAACAAAACCAAGATGCGTCAGATACGGGCGTCTCGACTGCGCCGTCATCCGCAGGATACCAGGCCGCCCAGGAAAGAGGCCGGGGGCCGCTACCCTCCCAATTCGTCCTGTTCGCATCAAGGCAGAGGCCTTTTGCAAAGCCCACCGGCATCTCATTGCTCCAATTCGCCAGCTATCCCGTCGCGTCCTACTTTCGCAAGAAGATGGATCAAAGGCCATCCAGCCAGGCGAGGCGCTGCTTAGCTTCGTTTCGAAAACAGCGATGCGAGACTTGGACGTGGAGAGGGCGGGTTTTTCAGGCGCGGCACGACCACGAGGCGTTTGACTTCGCCGCGCTTGAAGGCGGCAAGGAAGCGGCGGTAGTCCTTGAACGAGACGCATCCGTTGGAATCGCCACGCTTGCCGAGCATGTAGGTGTGGGCGAGCAGGCCGACGCGACCGTGGATCTTCTGCGGGCCGCCGACGGGATGGAGGCGGATCGCCTCGACGCCATGGAACAGCGCTTCGCGCATGGCGAGGTCATAGGTGTGCGGCGGGGTGGGGCCGCGCATTTTCTTGTCGGCGTAGCGCGACTTGTCGCGCATGGCGCCGAGGCCGGAATGGGCTTCGAGCTTGTCGCCGTTCGGCAGATAGACGATGCTGGCCTCGATATCGTAGATCGCCACCCCATTGCGGGCGCTCGGCATCAAGGCCGGCTTGGCGAATGCCGGCATCTCCTCGTCGTCATCTTCCGTTCGCGCATAGGCAAGAGCCGGTCCGGCTTCGGGCGCGTCGATCTTCGGCTTGCCGGGGCGTGCCATCGGCAGCGGAATATCGGTGCCAGGGCCCAGAACGAGGCCGAAAGGCTCATCGGACGTTGCCGTTTCGGCGGAGGCGGTTTCGACAGGAGCGACGGCGGATATCGGCTGGGCGGAAGGAAGCGTCGCCGCAAGCGCGAGGCTTGACGCCGGTTCAACCGGCTTGGCGGAGGCGGTCCGGATCGAATAATCAGGTGCCGGAAGGGCCGCAGGCGCGGTGACCGCCGGAACAGGTGCGGCGCTTGCAAGCACCTGCGCCTGCTGCTTCAGCGCTGCGGCCATCGCCGCGCTGTTGTTGCGCATGGCAAGCAGCGACAGGCCGCGGCGCTGCAAGAGGGCGACCATATCCTTGGAGGATTTCGGCGAGGGTTCGGCAACCATGCGGTCCGAAACCGTCGTCTTGCCCGGAAGGCGCGAGAACTTGCTGACGCGGATCAGCGGATGCGCAGGCGTGGCAACGTGCGGAGCCGGCTTTCGGGCGATCGCGACATCGGCGATCGTCGCAGCTGCGGGTTGCGGCATGGCGGAGGTGTGCATGGCCGCGATAGAGGCAATCGTCCAGGCGGACAGAGTGACCGCGATGCCAATTGCAGCAGTTCCGGATATGAGCCGGAGGGGTCTGGCTGAGCGAAAAAAAGCCCAGCCGAAAGGGTTGACGCTTTCATGCGTCTCAACAGCAAACGCCATACTACTCGGTTTCCCAACGCGTCACATTACCGGCGGCTTACGCGGAACGCCCCCGCCGGAGCCGCTAATGAAGCAAGAGGGCCAAAATGAGGCCCCGATGCGACTTGCCGACTACCGAGAAGCATGACGCACTATGGTAACTAATTCCTTTACGGGATTATCTGGCTGGCCGAAATGGCCCGGCTTGCCGGTTTTCGCGATGCGGGAACAAAGGAGCTGGCGCCGTCGCCGGCGAGCCTCATCGCCCTTCAATGAACGCGTTTGCCTTGCGAGGCGTCCCGTCATGCCCGCTCCATGACGTAGCTGCCCGGTGCTTCCTCGATGGCGTTGAGCGCCGTGCCGCCGGGTTTGCGCGCGGGCACGCGTTTAGCGTCCTTGGCATCGATCCAGGCGTGCCAGTGCGGCCACCAGGAGCCGGGGTTTTCCTCGGCTTTGGCAAGCCAGGTATCGTAATCGCCCCTGGTCGGGCCGCCGGTCCAGAACTGGTATTTCTTCTTGTCGGGCGGGTTGACGACGCCGGCGATATGGCCGGAGCCGGCCAGCACGAAATCGACTTTTCCGCCGAAGAACCGGCTGCCGAGGAAGACGGAATTCGCAGGAGCGATATGGTCTTCGCGTGTCGCCAGATTGTAGACCGGGATCTTCACGTCCTTCAGCGATACGGTCTTGCCGCCAAGCATCATTTCGCCGGCGGTGAGCGCGTTCCTGAGATAGCAGTTGCGCAGGTAGAAGGCGTGGTTGGCGGCCGCCATGCGGGTGGAATCGGCATTCCAGAAGAGTAGGTCGAAGGGCATCGGCATTTCGCCCTTCAGGTAGTTGTTGACGAAATAGGGCCAGATCAGCTCGGAGGCACGCAGCATGTTGAAGGCGGTTGCCATCTTCGAGCCGTCGAGATAGCCGGTCGCCTGCATATGCGCCTCGAGTGCTTCCAGCTGCTCCTCGTCGACGAAGACCTTGAGGTCGCCCGCATGGGTGAAGTCGACCTGGGTGGTGAACAGCGTCGCCGTCTTGATGCGCTTGTTTTTCTCCTTGGCGTGCAGCGCCAGTGTTGCCGCAAGCAGCGTGCCGCCGACGCAATAACCGACGCTATTCACATCCTTTTCATCGGTGGCCTTCTCGATCGTTTCCAGCGCGAAATCGATGCCCTCGCGGGCATAGGCCGTCCAATCCTTCCCGGCATGGCGGGCATCAGGGTTCACCCATGAGATGACGAAGACGGTATGGCCCTGGTCGACGCACCATTTGATGAAGGATTTCTGCGGGTTGAGGTCGAGAATATAGAATTTGTTGATCCACGGCGGGCAGATGAGGAGAGGGCGTTTCAGCACCGTATCCGTGGACGACTCGTACTGGATGATCTGGCAGATGTCGTTCTGCGCGATCACCTTGCCGGGGGTCAGCGCCATGTCCCGGCCGACGGCGAACTTGGTCATGTCGGTTTGGCGCAGTTTCAGGTCGCCGCGGCCGGCCGCGATGTCCTCTGCCAGCATCTTCATGCCGCGCACCAGGTTTTCGCCGCTGGTCGCGATCGTTTCGCGGTAGAGCTGCGGGTTGGTGGCGACAAAATTGCTCGGCGAAAGGGCAGCGGTGATCTGCTTCACGTAGAAGCTCGCCTTATGCCTCGTATGCTCGTCGAGCCCCTCGGTCTGGGCGACGATTTTCTCTGCCCAGTCGGCGGTGATGAAATAGACCTGACGCAGGAAATCGAAGAAGGGGTTCTTCTGCCAGTCGGCGTCGGAAAAGCGCTTGTCCTTGCGCTCCGGCTCGGGTTCGCCAGCCTCGCCCTGCAACCGTTGCATCGAGCGCATCCAGACGCCGAAATAGCTGCTCATCAGCTGTGTTTGCGCCTCGAAAGTCCGGCGCGGATCGGACATCCAGTATTCGGTGACCTTGGAGAGCGTCTTGACCATGTCGGTCATCGGCGCGGCGAGCCGGTCGTTGGTTTCCCCGCTCTTGCGCGGCGCAAGCCAGACGGAGGCCGCCTTGCCGAGGTTTTCCAGGGCGCGGGCAATGTTCACCGCCATCGCCTCCGGATCCTTCAACACGTAAGGATCGAGATTCGGTTCGAAACCCGGGGTTTTCGTCTTCCCGCCATTTTCCTGCTTGCTGTCGGTCACGCGTCTCCTCCGGAGGCAGCAATCCTCTTGCAAATCGAGTTGTACATCGTCCCGGATCGAGAAAACAAGTTCAACGCAAGCGCACTCGTGCTATTGCTTTGTTGCTGCGACAAATTTAACAGTCGCTGAGGCTTCAGGATTTGGAAGATCTGGCATGACGACGAACGGCATTTTAGGCATCGCACTCGCAACCCGCATGGCACTCGCTGCCGCGGCCGCAGCGATGACGCTTGCTGGATGCGCATACACGCCGGAGCAGAAGGCGGCCGCCGCGGCGCGCCGCGCGCCTCCGACGGCCGTCGTCATGACGCCGACCAAGGGCGAGGAGCCGGCACAAAGCGGCCTTGCCCATTATCCGGACGGCTATCCGAGCTTCGGCGCGCCGCTGACGGCAGCAAACGCCCAGATGAGCAACGAGGAAGCCGCAAGCTTGGGGCAGAAGCTTTCGGGACTCCGCGTCCAGCGCAAGGCAGGCACGATTTCGGAAGCCGAATATCAGCGGCGGGTGGCCGAATATCGCAAGCTTGCCGCCGAGCACGGCACAGACGCGCTCTCTGCAATCGGCAATTAAGCCTTGCCTTTCAGGCGATTTGGACGCAAAGCCTTCCGCAGCTGGCGGGAGACGCAATTTTCCCGATAATACGCGTCTGTCGCGGCCTTTCGTCAAAGATTCGCCGCGGGACGAAAGTCTGATGAATACGGCGTTTGCGATTGTGAAGTTCGTGTCGCAGGCAGCCGGGAACAAACGAGCTTCGAGCGCGGTCATGGTGGCCGCATTTCCATGGGGAAAGAGATGGAAGAATTTCACAAAGTCCGGCGTTTGCCGCCTTACGTTTTCGAACAGGTCAACCGTTTGAAAGCGAGCGCGCGAGCGGGCGGCGCCGATATCATCGATCTCGGCATGGGAAATCCGGATCTCCCCACTCCAAAGGCGATCGTCGACAAACTGTGCGAGGTCGTCCAGGATCCGCGCACGCACCGCTATTCCTCCTCCAAGGGCATTCCCGGCCTTCGCCGGGCACAGGCCGCCTACTACGCCCGCCGTTTCGGCGTGAAGCTCAATCCGGATACGCAGGTCGTCGCGACCCTCGGCTCGAAGGAAGGCTTCGCCAACATGGCGCAGGCGATCACCGCGCCGGGCGACGTCATTCTCTGCCCGAACCCGACCTATCCGATCCATGCCTTCGGCTTCTTGATGGCGGGCGGTGTGATCCGTTCGATCCCCGTCGAGCCGGACGAGAACTTCTTCCAGCCGTTGGAGCGGGCCGTGCGCCACTCGATCCCGAAGCCCTTAGCGCTGGTCCTCAACTATCCGTCCAACCCGACGGCCCTTGTCGCGACGCTCGATTTCTACAAGGATGTCGTTGCCTTCGCGAAGAAGCACGACCTCATCGTGCTGTCGGACCTCGCCTATTCGGAAATCTACTTCGATGGCGAGCCGCCGCCGTCCGTCCTGCAGGTTCCTGGCGCCATGGATGTCACCGTCGAGTTCACCTCGATGTCGAAGACCTTCTCGATGCCCGGCTGGCGCATGGGTTTTGCGGTTGGCAACGAGCGGCTGATCGCGGCCCTGACGCGCGTCAAGTCCTACCTCGACTACGGCGCCTTCACGCCGATCCAGGTAGCGGCGACGCATGCGCTGAATGGCGACGGTTCCGACATCGCGGAAGTCCGCAACGTCTACAAGCGCCGCCGCGACGTGATGGTTGAGAGCTTCGGCAAGGCCGGTTTCGACGTGCCGCCGCCGGCAGCCACGATGTTTGCCTGGGCCAAGATCCCGGAAAAGTTCCGTCATCTCGGTTCGCTGGAATTCTCCAAGCTGCTCGTCGAAAAGGCCGATGTCGCGGTCGCACCGGGCGTCGGCTTCGGCGAGCAGGGCGATGATTACGTGCGTCTGGCGCTCGTGGAGAACGAGCATCGCATCCGCCAGGCCGCCCGCAACATCAAGAAGTTCCTGTCGACGGCCGACGAGACGATGCACAACGTCATCTCGCTCAACGCGCACCGCTGATATCTTCACACTTCAACGGCAGCCGCTTTTTGGCGGCTGCCTCTCATAAAACACGCAGGATCGTTCCATGACAGACGCCCTCAAAATCGGCATTGCGGGCCTTGGCACCGTTGGTGCTTCGCTCGTCCGTATCATTCAGAACCGCAGCAACGAGCTTGCTGCCACGTGCGGGCGGCCGATCCTGATTACGGGCGTTTCGGCTCGCGACAAGACCAAGGACCGCGGCCTTCATCTTGCCGGCATCGAGTGGTTCGACCGGCCGGAAGACCTGGCTGAAAAAGGAGACATCGACCTTTTCGTCGAGCTCATCGGCGGCGCCAACGGCCCGGCCAACAGTTCGGTGCGCGCCGCTCTCGAACGTGGTCTCCATGTGGTGACGGCCAACAAGGCGCTGCTTGCCTATCACGGCGTCGAACTGGCGATGATCGCGGAAGAAAAGGGCACGCTGCTGAATTTCGAAGCGGCCGTGGCCGGCGGTATTCCCGTCATCAAGGCGCTGCGTGAATCGCTGACAGGCAACACGATTTCGCGCATCTACGGCATCATGAACGGAACCTGCAACTACATCCTGACCAAGATGGAGAAGGAAGGCCTCTCCTTTGCAGATTGCCTGAAGGAAGCACAGCGTCTCGGCTACGCTGAAGCCGATCCGGCCTTCGACATCGAGGGCAATGATACGGCGCACAAGCTCTCGATCCTGACGACGCTTGCCTTCGGCAACCAGATCGCGGCTGACGACATCTACCTCGAAGGCATAACGAATATTTCGATCGAGGATATCCATGCGGCGGCCGAGCTCGGCTATCGCATCAAGCTGCTCGGCGTCGCACAGCGCACCGATACCGGCATCGAACAGCGCGTGCACCCGACCATGGTGCCTGTCGATTCGGTCATCGCCCAGGTGGACGGCGTCACCAATGCTGTGGCGATCGAGTCCGATATTCTCGGCGAACTGCTGATGGTTGGCCCGGGTGCCGGCGGCAATGCGACTGCATCCTCGGTGCTTGGCGATATTGCCGACATCGCCAAGAGCCAGCCTGGCGCGCAGCGTGTACCGGTTCTCGGCCATCCGGCAAAGGCGTTGGAGTCCTACCGCAAGGCCCGGATGAAGAGCCATGAAGGCGGCTACTTCATCCGCCTGACGGTGCTTGACCGCACCGGCGTTTTTGCAAGCGTCGCGACGCGCATGGCGGAAAACCACATTTCACTGGAATCCATTGTGCAGCGGTCGCAGCAGCACCTGGCGCCGTCGCACCACCAGACGATCATCCTCGTCACCCATGCGACGATGGAGGATTCCGTGCGCAAGGCTGTTGCTGCTATCAAGGGCGAAGGCTACCTCGTCGGCGAACCGCAGGTGATCCGCATCGAGCGTCCCAAAGAAGATTGAGAACCCGTCTTCCTTAAAAGAACTGATGAGCGAGGCGGCCGGGGCATTCTCGTCCACAGCTAACATGCGCCTTGGCGTCCAAAATCGTTGTGTGCTCCACCAAAGCCACATAAATCTGCCGACAGCGCCCCGGTCCCGGGGCGGTGACAAGCGATGGGCGATCAGAGGGGCGTTGTGGATATAGCCGCCGATCCGGTACAGCGGGCATTCCTGGGGGTGGAGAAATCCGTCCTCGATAACCGTTGGGTGTCGCGCCTGGATCAGGCGGGACAGAACCGCGCGCTTGCCATATCCCAGGTGCACGGCCTGCCGGATTTGATTGCGCGCGTGCTTGCCGGGCGGGGCGTCGGGGTCGACGAGGCCCTGGAATTTCTCGATCCGACTATCCGCAGCCTAATGCCTGATCCCTATACGCTGACGGATTGCGAGAAGGCGGCCAGACGCCTGGTCGAGGCAATCCGGCGCGGCGAGAACGTTGCGATCTTCGGCGACTATGACGTCGATGGCGCGGCTTCCTCGGCGCTGATGTACCGTTTCCTCACGCATTTCGGCGTGAAGGCCAATATCTATATTCCCGATCGCATCTTCGAAGGCTACGGACCCAATCCGGCGGCGATCGATCAGCTGATCGACAACGGCGCGCAGCTGATCGTGACGGTCGATTGTGGCTCGACCAGCCACGAAGCTCTGGGGGCTGCCGAAAAGCGGAATATCGACGTCGTCGTCATCGATCACCACCAGGTGACACATGATCTGCCGCACTGCCATGCTCTGGTGAACCCGAACCGCGAGGACGATCTTTCGGGGCAGGGGCATCTCTGCGCTGCGGGTGTCGTTTTCCTGGTACTAGTCGCGGCGCTGAGGCTGCTGCGCGAGGCGGGCGACAAGCGAATTCCGGCGATCGACTTGCTGCAATGGCTGGACATCGTGGCGCTGGCGACGGTCTGCGATGTCGTGCCGCTCAAGGGGCTGAACCGGGCCTATGTCGTCAAGGGCCTGGTCGCCGCGCGCCACCAGAGCAATGCCGGGCTCACGGCACTTTTTCGCAAGGCGGGCCTTTCCGGGCCGGTGACGCCCTATCATTTCGGCTTCCTCATCGGTCCGCGCATCAATGCCGGCGGCCGCATCGGCGACGCGGCACTCGGCAGCAGGCTTCTGACGCTGGACGATACCGGCGAGGCGGAGGTCATCGCCCAGCGGCTGGACGAGCTCAACCGCGAGCGCCAGGCGATGGAAGCGGCGATGCTGCAGGAGGCCGAGGCGGAGGCGCTTGCCGAGTATGGAGACGGCGAGGGCGCTTCGGTGATCGTCACCGCACGGGACAAGTGGCATCCGGGCATCGTCGGCCTGCTGGCTGCGCGGCTGAAGGAGAAATTCAAGCGTCCGGCCTTCGCCATCGCCTTCGACCCGTCGGGCCGCGGAACGGGCTCCGGCCGCTCGATCAACGGTTTCGACATGGGCAGGATGGTGCGCGCGGCGGTCGACGAAGGCCTGCTCCTCAAGGGCGGCGGACATGCGATGGCTGCGGGCTTGACCGTCGAGCGCGAAAAGCTCGGAGCCTTGCGCAACTTCTTTACAGAACGTGCCGAAAAAACCGTGGCGGCGTTGGTCGCCAACGAAACGCTGAAGATCGACGGCGCGATCGGCGCCAGCGGTGCCACGATCGAATTGATCGACCGGCTGGAAACGGCCGGGCCCTACGGCTCGGGGCATTCGCAGCCGATCTTCGCAGTGCCCGCGCATCGCCTGCGCGACGCGCGGATGGTCGGCGAGAAACATGTGAAGGTAACGCTTGAGGCGATGGACGGCTCCCGCCTCGACGGCATCGCTTTCCGGGCCGCGGACACCTCGCTTGGCAACCTCCTGCTCAATTCCCGCGGGGCGAACCTGCATGTCGCGGGAATGCTGGGCGCCGAGCATTATCAGGGCGCGCGACGCATCCAGCTGCGTGTCTGCGACGCGGCGCCGGCGCGGTAGTCACCGAGCGGCTCACCAGTCGGAGGAGAGCTTCGTCAGATATTGACCGTAGGCGCTCTTGCCGAGCCTTTCGGCGAGCTTGGCGAGGTCATCCTGCGAGATGTATCCCATGCGCCAGGCGACTTCCTCGGGACAGGCGATCTTGAAGCCCTGGCGTTTCTCCAGCGTGCTGACGAAACCTGCGGCGTCGAGCAGGCTGTCCGGTGTGCCGGTGTCGAGCCAGGCATAGCCTCGGCCCATCAGTTCCACGAAGAGCTGTCCGCGCTCGAGATAGGTGCGGTTGACATCGGTGATCTCCAATTCACCGCGCGGTGACGGCTTCAGATTGGCGGCGATATCGACCACCTGCTGGTCGTAGAAATAGAGGCCGGTCACCGCCCAGTTCGATTTCGGCTCATTGGGCTTCTCCTCGATCGACAGCGCATTCATGTTCGCATCGAAGCCCACGACGCCGTAGCGTTGCGGATCGGTGACGTGATAGGCGAAGACCGTCGCGCCTTGAAGGCGGCTCGTGCCGGATTTCATGATTTCCGGCAGGCCGTGGCCATAGAAGATGTTGTCGCCGAGGACGAGTGCCGAGGTGTCGCCATGCACGAAGTCGGCGCCGATGATGAAAGCCTGGGCGAGGCCGTCCGGGCTTGGCTGCACGGCATAGGTCAGCGAAATGCCCCATTGCGATCCGTCGCCGAGAAGGCGCTTGAAGGCTTCGACGTCATGCGGCGTGGTGATGATCATGAGGTCCCGGATGCCGGCGAGCATCAGCGTCGTCAGCGGATAGTAGATCATCGGCTTGTCGTAGACCGGCATCAGCTGTTTCGAGACGGCCTGGGTGATCGGGTGCAAACGAGTTCCGGTACCCCCCGCCAGAATAATCCCCTTCATCCATATCTCCCTAAAAGCTTTTGTTAAAAATGACTTGCATGACAATCCTCATGGATTGCTTCCAGTCCGGTAGGCGGATTCCGTATATGCTGGCGAGCTTGTCGCCACTGAGGCGCGAATTGGCGGGACGCTTCGCCGGGGTCGGATAGTCCGCCGTCGTGATGCGTTCGACGCGAATGCTCTTGCCGCCGGATTTGTGAAGTTCGGCGAATATCTCCTCGGCGAAATCCGCCCAGCTCGCTTCGCCGCTGCCGGTCAAGTGAAAGGTACCGCGGAGCGATGGTGCCGGATCCGTGACGAGGCGCGATGCGATCGCAAGGATCGCCTCGGCGATGTCGAGCGCAGACGTCGGGCATCCGGTCTGGTCGGCGACGACGCTAAGATGATCGCGCGTCTCGGAAAGCCGCAGCATCGTTTTCAGGAAATTGGCGCCGAAGGGCGAATAGACCCAGGCGGTACGCAGGATCACGTGATTTGGGTTTGCCGCCGCCACGGCCCATTCACCCGCAAGCTTCGACTGCCCGTAGACGGAGATCGGCCCGGTCATATCCTCTTCAGTATAGGCTGACGGCTTGTCGCCACTGAAGACATAGTCGGTCGAAATGTGGATGACGGGCACACCGATCCGTGCGGCAGCTTCGGCAACCGCCGCAGCACCTGCCGCGTTGACGGCAAAAGCGAGGTCGGGCTCGCTCTCGGCCCTGTCGACCGCCGTATAGGCTGCAGCCGAGACGATCACATCGGGATGCACGAGCGAAAAGGCGGCTGCAACGCTGGCGGGGTCGGCAAGGTCCATTTCCGGACGCCCGACTGCGATGATTTCGACGCCCTTCTCGGCGCCGCGTCTCATCAGCGACTGGACGGCCTGGCCCTGTTTGCCGGTGACGGCAATGCGCATCGCTATCGCCCCTTGAAGACGCCGAGGCGTTCGCCGGAATAGACGTTTTCGCGCAGCGGCCGCCACCACCATTCATTTTGGAGATACCAGTGTACGGTCTTCTCGATGCCGGTTTCGAAGGTCTCTTCGGCCTTCCAGCCGAGTTCGCCTTCGAGCTTGGAGGCATCGATCGCGTAGCGTGCGTCGTGTCCGGGGCGGTCGGTGACGTTGGTGATCAGCTGCGCATGCGGGCCATTGTCCTTGTAGACGCCGTCGAGGATGGCGCAGATGCGCTGAACGACATCGATGTTCCGGCGCTCATTGCGGCCGCCGACATTGTATTTTTCGCCCGGGCGGCCTCGGGAGGCGATGGTGTAGAGCGCGCGGGCGTGGTCTTCGACGTAGAGCCAGTCGCGGACATTGGCGCCGTTGCCGTAGACCGGCAGCGGCTTGCCTTCCAGCGCATTCAGGATCATCAGCGGAATGAGCTTTTCCGGGAAGTGGTAGGGACCGTAGTTGTTGGAGCAGTTGGAGACGACGACCGGCAGGCCGTAGGTGCGGTGCCAGGCGATCGCCAGATGGTCGCTTGCCGCCTTGGAGGCGGAGTAGGGCGAGGACGGATCATAGGGCGTCGCCTCCTCGAAAAGACCCTCGTCGCCGAGCGAGCCGTAGACTTCGTCCGTCGAGACATGCAGGAAGCGGAAGGCACTCTTTCCACGGGCGTCAAGGCCCTCCCAATAATGCCGCGCGATATCCAGCAGGCTGAACGTCCCGACGATGTTGGTCTGGATGAAATCGGCAGCGCCCGAGATCGAGCGGTCGACATGGCTTTCGGCGGCGAGATGCATGACGATGTCCGGGCGGAAGGAGGCGAATGCTTCCTGGATCTTGGCGCGGTCGCAGATGTCGGCGCGCAGGAACTGGTAGTTCGGCGCCGATTCGACGGACGTCAGTGATGCCAGATTGCCGGCATAGGTCAGCTTGTCGACATTCAGCACCTCGGCGCCGATATCGCCGACGAGATGGCGCACCAGTGCCGATCCGATGAAGCCCGCTCCGCCCGTGACCAGTATGCGCATCGTCGATCAATCCTTGGTTTGTTTTGCTGAGTAAGAAAAGTAGTTAGGCAAGTCGGCGAGCCTCGGCAGCGTCCTGTCCTTGTCGGACAGCACCATGGCTTTCTCGTCGACCGGCCAGCGGATGCCGATCGCCGGGTCGTTCCAGGCAATGCCGCGATCATGCTGCGGGTTGTAGGGAGCGGTCACCTTGTAGTTGATGAGGCTGTTGGGCTCGAGCGTGGCGAATCCATGCGCGAAGCCGGGCGGCACCCAGAGCTGAGTGCCGTTTTCCGGCGAGAGCTCCTGAGAGAGCCAGTTGCCGAAGCTCGGTGAGCCGGTGCGGATATCGACGACGACATCCATGATCCGGCCGGCAAGGCAGCGCACCAGCTTGCCCTGTGCGAAGGGCGGTATCTGGAAATGCAGTCCCCTGACGGTGCCGGGCTCAGCCGAAAGCGATTCATTGTCCTGGATGAAGGTGACGTCGGCCACATTTTCTCGGAACCAGGCATCCTTGAACACCTCGGAAAAGTAGCCGCGGTGATCGCCGAAGCGTGGCGGCGTGATCGCGACGATGCCCTCGATGGCCGTGGTCTCAATAAGCATGACGCACCTTTTCTGCGGTTTTCATCGAGCGTCGGCCTTCATGACGCTCATTAGCATGTCCGCCTGCGAGCGGCTTTGCATTGCCGCAAAACCCTTTGCGGCAATGGTATCGCGCTCATCGGCATCTGCGATCAGCTTGTGGCAGCGCTCGATCAAGGCGTCATAGGGCTCGATCGCCAGGCCGCCGATGAACGGCTGGAGGTCCGGATCGCGGATGTCGCCTTCGGTCAGCACGCAGACGCAGTTGGCGAGCAGATAGGAAATGCGCACGATCTCGAACACGCCGCTCGCATAATGATGGATGTTGATGACGATCTTGGCGCGGGCAATGGCCGCATCGCGTTCCGCACCATAGATGTTGAAGAGATGTGCGACCTTCAGCCCGCCCTGTAACAGAGTCTTCAGGATATGGTGGCGGCGCTCGTTCATCGAGCCGTAAAACAGCACGTCGATGTCCTTGACGGGGGCGTGCTTTATCTGGCTGAGGCAGCGGCTGTAACCGATTTCGAGCACGCCGGCGTGTTCAATGCCCTTGGCGGCGAGGTTTTCCCGGTTGCGCGGGCTGTAGTCGAGAACCGGCAGCGACTTCAGGATCGAGGTGTAGCGCGAATTGATCCAGATGCTTTCTTCGGAGACCTGCTCGAGATTGATGACGACGCTGTCCTTCGGTAGGTGTCCAACGATTTCGGCAGAAAGAAGATTGCCCCCGTAGATGATCGGCGCACGACCCGCGAAAGCGTTCATGTCGCGGACGATCGGTGCGGAGCCACCGAGTTCCTCGAAGGCGCCCTGCAGGCCGAGCGCGACCTCGTCGAAGGCGTGGCTATGGTTGTAATTGGCGGGTGTCACGATCCAGATGCAATGACGGTCCTTGTGCGCCTGCCATCCGCCGGCAAAGGGCTGTATTGCGTTGCGGAGTGGCTGCTCGATCTTCGGTGCGGCAGGCGCCACGGGCATTTCGGCATGTCCCGCTTGCTGCTTCGCCGGGGCGGTGCCAGAAGGCTGCGGAGCATCGGCGCGCATCAATTCGCGGCCACCGATGAACTGGCCGCGCGGCATCCAGGCAGGCGGGTCGTCGGCGCCCCAGATGAGATGCGGCTGCTTGATCAGCGGCTGGCGGCCCTCTTGCCAGGAAGTCAGGAGAGCTTGGTCGCGGCTTTGCAGAAAGGCTTCCTTGGCGGCGAAGAGGCTATGCAGCATGCGGCCGAGGCGGACGCCGAACTTCCACTCGAAATCGGCGACTGTCGGTACGAAGGCGGTGATCTTCAATCCGGAGGCGGCAGCCTCCTGGACATAAAGCCCGAGCAGACGCTCGATCACGAAGGGACGCATATTCGCATTGGCATCGCGTGAATAGTGGGCCGCACCTGCATAGGCGGTGCCCGCCGCCGTTCCGAGACGCGCTTCGTTTTCCAGCGATTCGAGAATGCGTTCGCAAAAGGCGAAATACCCGGACCAGAATTTCCGGTTGCCGCAGAAATAGTTGCAGAACATGAAGGCCGTCTTGTCCTGCGGCGGCGCGATTGGATGACCGAGCTTCTGGATATGCAGGAAGATCGGCTCCATGCCGGGATGACCGCCGAGCAGAGAATGTTCCCAGACATTGCTGTAGATTGCCGCATGGCCGATCAGCGGATTGTAGAGATAGGCATCCGCACCTTCCGCCCTGGCCCTTTCCGCCTCGGTGACGAAGGAGGCGAAGCTGGTGACGGACTTCATCTCGAATTTGCTGGAAAGGAGCCCCCAGAACACGTCGTCGCCAAGGCCGATCGCCTCGTGATGGTGATGCAGGATGCGGAAGAGCTCGTATTCGCGGGTCGAAGCCTGCGTATTGAATGAGATGTCGAGCGGCACTGCGGCTTTGTCAAGCTGGCCGCGCTGCGAAGGATCGAGATAAGGCTGATAGATAATGACCGATCCGGTGTTGGCAGCTTTTTCCGTGAGAAACGCCAGATCAGGAAGGCCGGCCGGCAGAGCGGAAATGGGCTGATTGATCGTCAAGGCATCGTCCTTCGCACATGGCTGCCGTCTCCGTGATCCACGAACGGCATTCGGGCTTGTTTGGGTGCCGACTATTGGACGTGAAGCTTGCGCCACACTGTTCGCGCGGACTTTCGCTGGTCAGCCTGGGAACAGGTTGAAGCATGATGTTGGACCAAGCCCACTTTGCGCGATATGCCCAACCTCTGGACGGCGGTCATGAAAAACGAGAAGATCTTTGTAACGAGACCCAGTCTGCCGCCGCTCGAGGAATTCATTCCATCGCTGGAAGCGATCTGGAACAACCGCATCCTGACCAATGGCGGACCATTTCATCAGCAATTGGAGCAGGAACTCTGCAGCCATCTCGGTGTGAAGCATATCAGTCTGTTCTCCAACGCCACCGTTGCGTTGCTGACTGCACTTCAGGCACTCCGCATCACCGGCGAGGTCATCACCACGCCTTATTCCTTCGTGGCCACCTCGCATTCGCTTCTCTGGAACGGCGTGAAACCCGTCTTCGTCGATATCGATCCGGTGACGCTCAATCTCGATCCGGCAAAGATCGAGGCGGCGATCACGCAACAGACGACGGCGATCATGCCGGTGCATTGCTACGGCCACCCCTGCGACGTCGACGCGATCCAGAAGATCGCCGATCTCTACAATCTCAAGGTCATCTATGACGCCGCCCATGCCTTTGGCGTGGAAGACGAGCGGGGAAGCGTTCTCAACCACGGCGACCTTTCCGTCCTAAGCTTCCATGCGACGAAGGTCTTCAACACATTCGAAGGCGGGGCGATCATCTGCCCGGACGCGAAGACGAAGACCCGGATCGACCAGCTGAAGAACTTCGGTTACGTCGATGAAGTGACCGTGGTGGCGCCGGGCACGAACGGCAAGATGAGCGAATTCAACGCCGCGCTCGGCCTGCTGCAACTGAAATACATCAAACTCGCGCTCGAACGCCGCGAGGTGATCGACCGCGCCTATCGCGAGCGGCTTCGCGGCGTTGCAGGCATCGAATGCCTGGACCGTTCCGGCGAGACCGTCTCCAACTTCTCCTATTTCCCGATCCTCGTACGCCCTGGCTATCCCATCTCGCGCGACGGACTGTATGAGAGGCTGAAGGAGAACGGCATTCACCCGCGCCGCTACTTCTATCCACTGATTTCGAGCTTCTCGATGTATCGCAGTCTGCCGTCCGCGCAGCCATCGAACCTGCCGGTCGCAACCGAAGCCGCCCAGCAGGTGCTCTGCCTTCCCATTTATCCGGACATGGAGATGGAGATCGTCGACAAGGTTTGCGCGCTCATTGCTTCATTGAGCACAGGTGCTTTCACCGTAAGTAGGGATATATGAGATGAAACTGGCTATCATGCAGCCATATTTCTTCCCCTATATTGGCTACTTTCAGCTAATCCACGCGGTCGATAAATTTGTTGTCTACGACAACATAAAATATACAAAAAAGGGTTGGATTAATCGAAACCGCATACTGCAGAATGGAGAAGATTTCACATTTTCTCTACCAATCAAGGCCGCGTCGGACAGCTTAGATATATGCGACCGCACGCTGTCGACAGAGTTTGATCGCAATAAGCTAGTCAATCAAATTCAAGGCGCCTATCGACGTGCACCATTTTTTTCACATGCTTTTCCAGTGATAGAACAGGCAATTCGCTTCCAAGACAGCAACCTCTATTCCTACATATTCAATTCAATCACGAAAATCTGCGATTATCTCGGCATCAAGACAGAATTCATCGTCTCTTCCAAAATGACAATAAATCACGGTCTTAGGGCAGAGACAAAGGTGTTGGCTCTATGTGAAGAGGCCGGTGCAAGCGTCTATATAAACGCAATCGGGGGAGTGGAACTTTATTCGCGCGAAACGTTCAATGCGCGTGACATCGACCTGAAATTCATCAAATCGAAGCCTTTCGAATATCCCCAGTTTGGAGCGGAATTCATGCCTTGGTTATCGATCATCGACGTGATCATGTTCAACTCAGCCGAGAGTATCCAGACGAAAATACTCAACGAATATGAGCTTATTTAGCCGTAGTCGCGGCGAGGGTGCCTCACTCGGCAGTCCGGACTCCATCAAGAAATCCAGTCGGTGACGTAGATGTTTAAATGGCAAAAGCTGGGCAAGGTGTTCACGCCGCAAGATGTGACGGATCGCCCGTGGCTCAAGGAGTTTGCTCAGGCGCCAGCAACCCTGATTTTCGATGATTTTGTGCGCGTATACTTTTCCTGCCGGCCACCGGCAGACGAAGCCGGGCAATATGTGTCGCATTCCGCTTATATCGACGTGGACAGAGCTGATTTGTTCAAAGTCAGGCACATCAGCGAACGTCCCGTTCTGGAATTAGGTGGCCTTGGTGAATTTGACCAATTTGGTACCTATCCGATTTCCGTAGCAAGAGATGGCGATATCGTTCGGGCTTACTATGCCGGCTGGACTCGTTGCGAGTCCGTGCCTTTCAACGTCGGTATCGGCCTGGCATTAAGTACCGATGAAGGTCGAACCTTCGTGAAGGCAGGTCGTGGACCAGTGCTGCCATATTCGCCCGACGAGCCGTTTGTTTTGAGCGGTCCCAAAATTCGGCGCTTTAACAATACCTGGTACCTCTTTTACATCGCTGGCTCCAAGTGGAAGATAGCCGACGGGCGCGCTGAGCCTGTCTACAAAATAAGGCTCGCTACATCGGAAGACGGCATCCGTTGGACAAAGCTAAATAGAAACCTGATCAACAGCGTTGTCGAAGCTGACGAAGCACAGGCCAGCCCCGATGTGATTTTTGCCGGGGGGAAATACCACATGTTCTTCTGTTACCGGTATAGCACGAATTATAGAGGTAAAGAAAAAGGCTATCGAATCGGCTATGCGTCGAGCGTTGATCTGATCAACTGGCATCGCGACGATGCCAAGGCCGGCCTAACTGTATCGGATACGGGATGGGACAACGAGATGGTCAGCTATCCGCACGTCTTTGAGTTCGATGGCAAGACCTACATGGCTTATCTCGGCAATCAGGTCGGTCGCAATGGCTTCGGTCTTGCTATTCTCGACGGAAAGCTGGGTGATGTATGACGAAGATGCGCTGGAAGAAGCTAGGCAAGATCTTCGATCCCACCCGCCATCAGCTACCGGCAGGATGTGTCGAATATGCGCAGTCACCTCAAGCACTCGTTTTCGACGACTTTATCCGAATATACTTCTCAACTCGCGCCGTTGACACGAATGGCAAATACCTCAGCCATATCGCTTTCGTTGATATGGATAAGACAATGGATCGGATTGTTCGAGTTTCCGACCGGCCCGTTATAGAGCTTGGGAAACTAGGCTGTTTCGACGAGCACGGCATCTTTCCCATGAACGTGATACGACATGAAGGAAAGATCTACGGCTACTCGTGCGGTTGGAATCGAAGGGTTGCGGTATCGGTTGATACTGCAATCGGCCTCACCGTCAGTGATGACGACGGGTTGTCGTTCAAGAGGATCGGCGATGGGCCAGTTTTGTCTGCGTCGCTCGGCGAGCCTTGCTTGGTCGGCGATGGCTTCGTAAAGCTCATCAACGGCGCCTTCCACATGTGGTACATTTTCGGAACTGGATGGAAAGTATATTCCTCCGAAGCCGCGCCAGACCGCACCTATAAAATCGGTCACGCAACATCCCGGGATGGCATCAATTGGCAGAAGGAAGAAGCCCGACAGATTGTCGCTGATCGGCTTGGTCCAGATGAAAGCCAGGCTTTACCTACGGTCATCGAGATCGAGGGGCGCCATCATATGTTCTTTTGCTACCGGCAATCGTCAGATTTTCGCACGAATAAAAGCCGTGGCTATCAAATCGGCCACGCCTGTTCGGACGACCTGATTAACTGGTCGCGCGATGACGTCGAACTAGCAATCGAAGGAACAAGCGGTGAGTGGGATTCTGACATGCTTTGCTATCCGCATGTATTTGAGTCAGACGGTGCTATTTACCTTTTGTACAATGGAAACCAGTTCGGTCGGTATGGATTCGGCGCCGCGATCTTGGAGCGGACCGCTTGACCCCAAATTGGAGCCGCAACTTCGCTTCGGTAGGTGAGATAGCCCGACACTTGAATGAGTGTGGCGGGAATTTTGCAACTGGGCTCAGTGCAAGAATCGACATTGGGATCTATGCGCAGAAAATTCTTCTAAATGCCGAGCGCTTCGAGGCATGGTCGAACGGCATTTTAGTCGGATTCTTGGCTATGTATTGCAACGACGACAAGCAGAAGTCGGCATTCATTACGAATGTGAGCGTGCTTGAGGATTGGCGAGGCCGTGGAATAGCGGGGACGTTGCTTGAGCAATGCATCACTCACGCAGACGAAAAAGGCTTCGACACAATACGCCTTGAAGTAGAGGCAGCGAATGTGGCCGCAGTCGCAGTCTACGGAAAATTTGGGTTTGTGCCTTTGGGTGGCGGGCAGTCAACGCTCATGATGAAGATGGATTTGGGGGCAAAAAAGTGACCGACAGGCGTGACTATAACAATGAAATAAAAGACACGAGTGATCATCGTTATGCTTACAATTTCGATTTCGATGTAATGCATCATTATATGCTGAAGTCCTTTATTCCATTCTTTCGTCGGGGGAGTTTACTTGAGCTTGGAAGTTTTCGAGGCGATTTCACAAAACGAGTGATGCCGCATTTTGACGACGTCACCTGCGTCGAAGCATCCGACGAGGCGATAGCCATAGCGAAACGCGATCTAGGCGACGGGCTGATATTTATCAACGACGTATTCGAAGGCGTGACGTTGCCCAAGCGCTATGACAATATTCTGCTGACGCACGTTCTCGAGCATCTGGATGATCCTGTAAGAGTGCTTAGACGCGTCAACGAGGAATGGTTGTCGGAAGGTGGTAGGCTCTTCTTGGTTTGCCCAAATGCGAACGCTCCATCACGTCAGATCGCGGTCAAAATGGGTTTGATACGTCACAATTCGGCTATAACGCGAGCGGAGTTGGAACACGGTCACCGGATCACATACTCGTTGGACACCTTGGAGCGTGATGCTAAATTGGCGGGACTAAATGTGGTGCATCGCTCTGGCATTTTCTTCAAAGCGTTGGCCAATTTTCAGTGGGATCGGCTGTTGCAGACCGACATTATCTCCAGCGAATATCTCGAGGGATGCTATCAACTGGGACAAATCTATCCCGATCTTTGCGCCAGTATTTTCCTTATGTGTGAAGCTGGCGGGACGCGGTAATTGCGTCCAACTCCAATCTTCTTAAGTCCGGAGGGTATCGATGCCGCGTGTATCGATCTGTATTCCCGCATATAACCCTGATTATTTCGAGTTATGCCTTCGAAGTGCGCTGGCCCAGAGCTTTGTCGATGTTGAAATTCTTGTGTCCGACGACTGCCCGACCGATGCGATCAAGGTAATATGTGAGAAATATGACCCGTTTGTTCAATATAGCCGTAATGCAAATCCCGGGCCGGAGAGCAACGTGCGTCGACTGGTGGAGATTGCGAACGGCGAATTCATAAAATTCCTGTTCGATGATGACGTGCTCCATCCTTTTTGCGTACAATTCCTGTTGGAGGCACTCGATGCGACAAAGGATAGAAATACGCGCCTTGCGTTTTCGCCACGCCATCTGATCGACGAGCGAAATCATACGACTGGTTTCGTCAACCATTTCAACGCTTCCGGAGACGGCCTAAAAATGGTTTCCGGCCGTGATTTCCTAAGATTGACGGCCCTCAATCATGCGAATCTTGTTGGGGAGTACACAACGGCGTTATTTCGGAAGGCGGACGCATTTGATAGCGATGGACAATTCCGATTGTATCGCATGGAAGGTGATCTCTTCCGAGGCTTGATTGACCTGTCGGCGTGGGTTGAATTGGCTCAACTCGGCGATTTCGTCATCCATCCCACGCCGCTCTCGTACTTTAGGCGTCATGAGAAAGCCACCTCGAACCCGCAGATCAACTGGAAGTTCATCTATGCGATCACCTATTATGAGGACGTGCTTAATCTTGCCTTTGAAAAAGGCTATTTGCCAGCAAGCGATTTGCCTGCGTCATATCGCAACCTGCTGAATACCTACCGTTATTGGCAGAATTCATTCCCGCAGCTTAATGCAAGAATTGCACAGATCGAAGATGCATTGACATAGAGCTAGAATGGCACGCCCTAGGGGCGTGCCAACAGAATTGAATTCATTGCGCAAATTACGGGCGCAAATTGCCAATGTTTCCATGCTGTTCCGCTATTGTGGGCGCGTCCGGCGCGTCCGGCGCGATCGCGAAAGCGCTCGATGCTGCCGAGAAGGAGGCAAGGAACCTAATAGGGCAGCAAACCCCGCCAGCCGCCGCTAAAGCGCGCGCTAACGCTGCGCCGGTATCCAACATCGGGAATGGCCTTGCGCGCCTGTGCCTTCCATACGCCCCCACTCTCGCTCCAAGCCGGGTTTCGGGTTCCGTTGGTGCTTGGAACATCTTTAGGATGAATAATGCCAAAAAAGGTCCGTGTGGACTCAACCGCCATGCGGTATGCCCTTCAACCGTAAGAAATCCTTGGAGGGACTTATGTTTAAATTTATCGTTGCAATAGTGCTGGTCACCGCTTCTCTGACACCGCAGTCTTTCGCTGGCAGTTGCGACCATTCCTGGCAGAGAGCCAAGGACGGTTCAAGCTGCGGCGGTCGCGCATCTGACCAGCGCGACGGCGGCAACTAAGCCAACACGAAAATAAACTCAATCGAAAGGCTCGCTCACACGGGCCTTTCTCTTTGGTTGGCAACAGACATGATCACCGAAGCAGCAATTAGACGAGCTTTCCGCCGTTTCGAAGCCGGCGAGCGTCCTGAAACGTACGGCACACCCAAAGCCTGGTACGTCATCGACAATAGGTCAGGACGACTTTATCCCCTGAAGGCAATTTGGGCGTTAGCGAATGATGTCCCGACCCGCTCGTTCAACACCAGCACACCAATTGCTGAATTGCCACGGATCGGCGCTGGGTTTCAGGTCATCCGGTCCGTTTCGGAAAATGACGCAACCAACTTCCAAGCCGCAGTTCGGGCCTCTGCGTCAGAAAGCTCGACGGCACGACAAAAGCGACTGGCGAAGGCGCCGAAGAGGCCCGTTTTTTATTACCAAGCTGTTCGCGCGTATGTACGAAACCCAGACGTCGTGGCCGAAGCTCTTTTCCAAGCGAAAGGCACCTGTGGCTCATGCGGATCAAAAGCCCCGTTCGAGCGTCGATGTACGCCGTACCTAGAGGTGCATCACGTCAAACCTCTTGCCGAAGGCGGTGACGACACTCTTGAGAACGCGGTCGCGCTTTGTCCAAACTGTCACCGAGAAGCACACTTCGGATAACGTCTCAGTTAAAGTTCTGTACTTTTGCCCACGCGGTGATTTCCTTATCTATGCAGTATGCAATCATCGCGTACTTGTCGGCATGGTCTCCCCACGTTGCCTCACAACGCGCTTTGATTTCGATCTTGGTCTCGGTCGGAACGTCGCTCGGCTTGACGTCGCGAGCGAAGGACGGGGCAGTGGTTGCGGCCAAAGCACATACAGCAAGCAGCACTCTCATTAAATAAATCTCCGTTTGAACGTTTCATCTGACGCCGCACCCAAATCTGAATACTCGCGATGGGCGGCTCGCCATGGTCCCCCGTCGCATTTCGGAAGTTTCGGCACAATCGCAAATTATTATGATCGTTTCCGACGTCTTCTATGCGACCCCGGCACGCCCACAGATCGGTTCGGGGCTTTAGCCCCGCTTCATCGATGAAATCAGCAAGAGGCTAACGCTTGAAGCTAGCGCCACGATTCCTGCGATAGGCCATATGCTCGCTTTACTCTCCGCCGGGCCATCGAACAAAAACAGGGCGGACAGCGTGTACGCTCCCAAAGCGATCAGGAACGAAACAGCGACCGTGGCCATGGTTGGTTGGCGTACGCACAGGTTCTTGACGATAAAGTATGTCAGTCCGAATGATAGAATTGCGGTCGGCAGCCCATAGATCATCACGCCAAAGATTTGCCTGAAGAATATTTCTGACATCGATTCGCCCCCAAGAGTGGAAGGCAACCGTGCAGCTACTTCGATGCGGAGTCCAGATATGCAAATGTTGACGGTTGCTTGGCAGCTTTCAACGCGCTGCGCACAGTGTGCCGCCCTACTGTTGCTGATAGTGGAAACAGCCGTGGCGGGCGGCTATAAGACTCGCCCAACGCCGGACGGATATGCTGTCAGCAAGCCGGATGGGCAAATCGTTCATCACCACTACAATCAACGCCTTGGCGGCTATCCTGCCCCGCGCTGCCACCGGAACCGGCAAGCGGACGGATTGCTATTGGAAGGCCCCGCCCGGCAGACGGAACATGCCTGCTCGATGAATCGAGGGGGTTAGCTTGCCGCCCGCCGAAAAGCCCGAAAATTGAAGCGTCCAGTTCCATCCGGCATGGTTTCGAACGAGCAACTGACATCGTCCGGGTTGCCTTCCGCAAGATCGACCAGGCGGGCGGCAAGTTGCCGCAACGCGGCAGTGGCCTGGTTAAGTTCGCTTTTGGAAAAGAAATCGTCAGCCGGAATCTCGCTGCGGCTCTCGAATGCTGCAAGGCTGGTCTCTTTCATGGCGGGCTTCCTTTCTCTAACAACGGCGGCGCTCATGGCCGCCCCTTTTTGAGCGCAGCAATTTTCGCCCGGAGGATTCGCACTTCGGTAACAAGCTGCGCATGCGTGCGGCTTTCAAGCCTGCGCAGCGCTTCGTTGGTGACGCGGCGTTCGTCGTCCAGCAGTTTGGCAAGCTCGTCGCCGAGCGCTTCGCAAAATTCGGGAGGGACGAGAACCGGTTTGCCCATGGCGATCACCATCCGATTTCTTCGACAACGGCGATCCGGCCGGGCTTCCGCATTTGCCATGTTGTCAGGGCAAGCATCCTCAAGCCGATCAAGCCCTGTTGCCACAAGCTGACGGATGATTGCGCCATGACGTCCGGAACCGGCTGACTGTCGTTCAGGACGAGCACGGCGTCTTCCGAAATATCGAAAATCAGATCACCGGAAGCGACGGCTAAATCGTTTGCGTCGAGATAGGCGATTTGATCGGCAGCGAGCGCTGGGGCGTTGACGATATCGAGGCCCACCAGCCCCGGCGATGTCGTTAAAAGCTTCACGCGCGTTTCTTCCCGCATCAGCCATACCGGTCGAACAGCCGATGGAACCGCAGCCGCAAGCGCCGCCAAATCGGTGGACATGGCCGCAAGCCCGCCGCCTGTCTCGCCGGTAATCGGCGTGGCACCGAAGAGCAGCCCTGAAGGCCGGATGGCAGTCTCGGCGGTGGCGTCGAGAAGCGCCGTATCGACGGTGTTGCGGGTATCCTCGGCGATGGCGTCCCTCGCGACGATCTCGAAGTTTTCGGCGGAATAGGACGCCATTTCCTTCGTGAAACTGACGATCACACCGATTTTGTGCGGAAGCATTTGCGCAGACGTGAGCGTGGTTCTACGAACCGGAATTGCCGAATCCTCGGCAACCCAATCGCCGCTCATATCGCCTTCGCTTGATCGGCTTGGAAGCCGTGCAGCGCTGAAACCATCGAAGGAGAGGCTAACACCTGCGCGGCGCTGTAGCTGACTGTAGGTGGCGGCGGGAGCGAGTAGCGAGATCGGCGCGATTACCGCGCTAGCAGAGAGATCGGCGGCCCAACCCGCGCCGGTGGTTGCGGCCGGTTGGGTGACTGCCTTCGTCGGTTTTTTAGCAATCTCAATGATATTCTCGGCGACGGCCTGCGGATAGTGGGCCACCACAAAATCATCGATTGACCGGCGCGCGACCGTAGCCCGTAGCGATGCGGCCATGGCCTGAATAAGCGCTGCAGAAGGATCGGGCGATCGGCCTTGCGGGCGGTTTGCCTGCCGAAGCCCGTCAAGTCGCCTTTGCGCGCTGACGGCGGCAGATTTGGCGTGTTCGGTCTTTCGGGCGAGGTCTAAGAATTCGCTTCTTGAAACGGCGTCGTTCGACATAAAAAATCCCCCTCGCGTGGCTGGGGGATGGCCGTCGATCCGAATAGTGCCGTTCCCGCGCGGCCATCCCTGGGAAGTTCAATTAAAAAACTACCACGTTCCATAAAATCTGGCCAGCATTTTTGCAATTATAGCGGAGCTATAGGATTAAAATTAATCAACTGTGGGGTGCAGCCGATGCTGCTTCGGTTTCGAGGGGTCCAAATATTTTTTTCGCGAGTTTTCGTAAGAGAAAGAGGGGGCGGTCAGGAACCGGGTATGGCCTACTTTTCGAACTCCCCGCCCCGGGATGCAACCGTCCCGCGTATTTGACCAAGCGTGTGGCATTTAATTGCCGCCGCCTTAGGTTTTAGCCATACTAAATGTGCATATCTCATCAGCAGTACGGTGACCGCGATCTAGACCGAACGCCGGGAGAGTGGGCGTGGCCTTGGCTGGCGATCAAGTGGGACGGCGGCATTGCGCCAATTCCAGTCATTGACAGCAGGTGCAACAAATGGCCGGATTCGACCCTTCTCAGACCTTGCCGCGGAGAAGTTGACGGACAAGTCCAGACCCCGTTGCGGTCGTTCAGTGCCCATCGTAGCACGACGCTGTGCATTGCCTCGGAGGCCCACGCATCCTCCATCCGAAGGAAGGCTACTCCATTTGACGGAGACACGCGGAACGTGGCTCGGCACGCTAATTGTGGTATCTTAGTTGAAGAGGCAGTTGCTCATGCGTCGGCTACGGCATGAGCTTGGAGGAGTCCGGGGCATCGGCGATCGAAGATGCAGCCTCGTCCCAGGCGCTGTCGCAGCCAATCGGGCTGACTTACGACCGCACGCTTGATCTCGATCTGGGGAACAGGCGCTCGGTGAAACCACACACGTCTCGAGCGCAAGCAGGTCGCCTCTAAATCTGCGGCGGCGCTGAGCATCGGCTTGGATCCACCGCTCGCACCATGGAGGAACCAATGAAACCCACAATCGCGGCATGCGCCGCAGCGATGACACCTGTCAAAACAGCGCTTCTCTCCGGATTACTCCTGGGCTTAGCTCCTGGAGTCGTCCTCGGACAGCCGATCGAAAAGAAGGGGACCACGCCCTATGTCACGCATTTCGTTTTTCGGCCTTTGATGAGCATTGACATTCCCGGAGTCGGTACGGCCACCGCGCTGGAGGCGGTCGGGACCACCGAAAATATGAAGGGAGAGGCGATGCTCGACAAGATGTCAGCACATTGCACGGCGGTAAGCGTTGCTTCGGGCGACAAGAACTACATTGATGGCGCTTGTGTGCTGGCCGATCGGGACGGCGACAAGATCTTCTCGACCTTCGATACACGCGATCTCGACAAGTCGCAGCCGGAAATGGATTGTGGCACCCATATTATCACCGGCGGCACCGGCAAGTACGCGGGCATCACGGGGCGTGAGCCCTTTGCTTGTATAGCGATGCCTGCGCTGGCTGGTCCCGGCGGCTATACTGCGATGGACATCCCGCATAACACGACGTGGGAGATCAAATGACAGGAACCTTGATGTCCTATCGCAAACTCGGCGGCCGACAACCGGTCCCAACAAGGTTGAATGAGGGCCCGGCCCGACAGCCGGGCTTTTTTCTGCACGGGATCAATGGCTGATGAAGCACAGTAGACCTAGCACAAGAATCTTTGGGGACGTCCTCAGCCTTGCCCTGCAAATCGCAGGGGCCATTGGGGCGTCAATGTCCGTTCGTTGTTCATCTGCGTCATTCACCTGGCTCGAACAAATGACCACTTCCACCCATTGCTGCCATTCGATCTGACGCGGGCGAACGGCAGCAATTGGGCCGTAAGCTGCTGTGCTACCGAATACAGCGGGCGCGGACGCAAGTACGAAAACCCTTCCATAAATCGCACGGTTTCTGGAAATCGCATATTCGAGGCGCGGCTTGTTCTGAAATACGCGCCCGGCGACGTTGATAAAATCAAAGCGGGCGACGAAGCCGAGGGCGTTATTGCCGGGTTGCCGTTTCAGGCAGCACTTCGCAAGGCCGAGGCCAACCGCACCAACGCGTCGGCAAATCACGGCACGCTTTAGAATCGTAGACCGGACGGATTTCTAAAATGTCGGCACGCCGAAATCGATGCTTTACCCCGGCATCTATGAAAACGAAGTCATCTTGGAATGTCAGACCTGTAGCAAGAAAGTTACGCTCGTCCTCACCCTCAAGTATCGACACAACAAACATTTGATTCGCCCTATGTATTAGCTGAACGATACATACATTGATACACGCAAGTTAAATTTGTCCTTCCGTTTTGAGCAAGTCCTAGAAATTGTAGAATAGTTCTGGTCGGCGAGCGCCGCCGCCATATGAACAAAGGTCAGCGGGCAATGGTCGTGGCCATGGCAAACCCGGAAGGCCATCAGGGCAACGCCGCAACCTTTCCCCAAATGGGCGAGGTTTCAAATACCCATATTTCCCGCGCCGCGTCGTCTATCGCTATGCGCGTTCACGGCCTCGGCTGGCGATCTGTGGGGGTGCCCGCTTAACATGCCCGCTCCAATATTCCCGGGCATGCCGAACGCGATTGAACCATTCCAGGCGATGATAAATAGGTGTAGCTACGATCGTCATTCGATTTGCGATCGGAAGCTGAGAGGGCAAACCAAGATTGAAAACCGCGTTCCTGTTTATGGACGAGAGCAAAGCGCAATCCGGCGCGCGAGGAAAGTTGCGCGTCACCAAGCTTACAGGATTGCTTGTCCCTTCTGAATCACATCGCGCGTTTAGGACAGCTTACTACAATGCGCTGGTTCGAGTTCAACCGGCTCAGCACGCGACTGTTCCCGCTCTCCCGGAGGTACACGCTATGACCTTATTTAGCGCGCTACCAAACGTGAGCGACAGCGATCGAATTGGCTTTGCGAACGAATTGGTGGATATTCTCTTGAACCTGGAAATTGCGGTTCTCAACAGTGGTTACCTAACGAACAGTATGACCTATGCACGCTCAGAAAATCAAATAGTTGGCCTATGTTTCCTCAATTTCCTGTGGGCGCTACACACAACACTAGATGAGGCGATTATCTGGCCGGTTATGGAGACCGACAACACCCGAGAGCAGGATATGCATTTCGCCGGTTCGCTTCAAAACGTTGAACACTTGGTGTCACAAGCGCCCCGTCTCTCAGGCTCAGTTTCGATAAACTTCAAAAACTTGGGAGAAGTCCTATACGTCACAAAGCGTTCGGCGTTCGGGGCTACCGCTGACGTGATTGGTTACATCCTTCACAAACGGTGGCTAAGGCAGCAGGGCGTAAACCTTTCTGTGTTTGCCGGTGCCCTAGCAGATATCGCAGAACGACTACATCCAGTTTTGGTGGCCGATGAGATAATACGCATGAAGGTGGCGTAAAGAGCCCCGGTTATTGTGCGTGCGCACAGTGAGGCCGAAGCCCCGCGAACCTTCAACAACCGCTATGGCGACACGGCGGTTAGAATGCCGCGCCAATCAACGCCGGGCGGCCCGGCAATATCACGGACAATATCGCATACGAAACTCCCATGTCGCCTATCGTGCCGTTGCCGATGCGCTCGCAAGACGAAATCGACGCGCGGCTATTGAATCGTCTTCAGCGTCGTCGGCTTGCCGTTCAACCATCCATCGTCTTCAATCAGGCTGAACGCCTGATCGCGAGCCTCTAGAAATTCAAACCTTGTCATACTGCCAAAACGCTCAAGCGCGTCCTGGAACATTGATCTTTCCAAGTCGGCATAGAGCGCAGCAAGCCAGCGGCAACGGTAATCCGGCGTATCGGGATTATCTTGAAGCTGATCGAAAACATCCGAGAAATCGACATCTGGGAAGGCCGCGCCAAAAGCGCCGGTTGCCGTGTTGGTGTTTGCACACAACCTGTCCGCCAGAAACGCCGCAAGCGCCCCGTCTCGATCATTCATGCTCATGACCATGTTTATTCCTCCTGAATCGCCGGGCCGTCGCCCCCGGCGTTGGCGTCCATGCGAACCTTGATTCCGGGCTTTCGATGCCGTTCGCATCTCCTGTTCGGCGAAACGATGCCGCGCCGAACCGTCGTCGTTATTTCGAACATCGCGCCGCATTCGGGGCATGCGCTTGCCCACCGCGCGATTTCCGTCACGCGCCCGTTGTTGCGGCGTTCGAATGGCTGGATTGCGAAACAGACGTAGGCTTGGCTGTTGAACTCGACGTGGGTGCCGACTGTTATGCGCGCCATGGCCGAACTCCCATGCTTCCGGGAATGGCGCTCGGTCTGGATTTCGTGATGGGCCGATTTTTTGGGAGGCTCCCGAAATTTGGATTTTCGACCAATTCAAGACGGGTTCTGTCTTCTCTGTGCTTCTCGCTCATGACCTATATCCATATGGTAAATGTATATGTGTCCCTCTGACGGGACTGTGGATTTTGAAAAAACGCCCTCACGGTCCTTCTGGTGGGACTGTGAAGCCATGTTTCTCACGCCCTGTTGCCTTCACGGTCCCTCCGCTGGGACTGTTTGTCCTTCTGGCGGGACTGTTGTTTGAATTTTCGGGGGTCCATTTCATGAAGTCCTTGGTTGCCGTTCCCGGTCGGTCGTCCAATTCGTATTCGGTCAGTTGCCACTCGGTCGCGATGCGGCTTTTGACATTGAACCCGCTTTGTTTGACGAGAACGATGAAACCTCTTTCTTGAAGGCCTATAAGCGCGCGGCTCGCCGTACTCTTCGAAACATGGACGGCTTCGGCCAGTGTCCGGACTGCCATTCCGATACGACCATTGTTCTTGCCGTCGTAGGCCCATTTCAGTTCGAGATACGCGGCCCGCTCAATCGCGGATAGCGAGCGCCAAGCCGCCGAACGGAGCAAATACCCGTCCAGTGCAACGAACTTAGACTTGCCCTTGCGTTTGTGTCTGTTCGCCATTAGGCGCTCCCCGAAACGAATCGTCGTGATGAGGATGGGGGTGCTTGCGATAGGTTTCGGGTGATGCCATTATCGGGCCGTTCTCAAGGACCGTTGACATGCCCGAAGCCGCCGTGGTCGCAGCCCCGGTGGCTTCTCTCATTCGGCTGTTTTTTGTGAGGGCGGCTTTTTCGGGCGACCGCTGTTACGCTCAGTCGGTTCGGACAACGCCGAAGGCTTGAAGGCTACAGCCGCGTCCCGCTCTGCTGCTAGCCGTTCTTTCCAGAGCCTGTAATCGCGCTTGAACCAGCGAACGGAGCGTTTGCCGATCTTCACCGGCGGGGGGAATCGGCCCTCTCGGCAATCCGCCCAGACGCTCTGCCGTCTCTTGCCGGTGTCGTCTTCAATATACTTGTAATCAATGAAATCGAAGTCGTCTGGGTAGGTCTTCTCATCGATAGTCATCACCGGCGTCTCTCGCTTTTTTGAGGGGCGTTCCGTTACTTTTGGGAACGTTGCAAGAGAGATCGTGACGAAAATCTGCGCTGCAGCCAATCGAATTAATTTGAGGTTTCAACGTCGATTTATACATCTTTTCATATACTTACTTTAGTGGCACTAAAGGTTGGGATCGTCTTTCTATAGGGCTTCTAAAGTTTCGCGGCCTTATGGTTCAATTTTTTTGAAACAGCGCTTTTCGGCATCCCAAGAGCTGCTTGCGACGCGTGGAAAGCGCGTCAATATGATCCGCAGCCTTAAACACACCGCAACCCTCCAAAGCCCTGAAAGGAAAATCCCATGGCTGAAATTCACGGAAGGAATTTCCATGATCAGGCCCGATGCGATTTCCTATCCGCCGCGCGGGTTAAGCCGGGAAGAGGCCGCGAGATATATTGGCGTGTCCAGTTCGAAATTTAGCGAGCTTGTCGCCGATGGCCGCATGCCGAAGCCGCGCCGCATCGACGGGCGCACGATATGGGATCGTTTCGCACTGGACGCTGCCTTCAACGATCTACCCACCGAAAAGTCCGGGCTTGAAGAACTCATGAAACGGCACCCGCTGAAATCGGTTTAGCAGGCGCGAGGGGCACCCGCAAAAATAGCCGTTCGGAGGACTTCCGACTACGCTTGGTGCGTAATATGTGTCAGCGGGTCACCACCAACGGAAAGGGATTCGGATGACAGATGAGGAAAAGCAAAAGCTTGCGGCCGAGGTCAAGGTATGGCGCGGCAGGAGCACGTCAAAAGAGGCGGCGGCGGCGCTTGGTATTCCGCCGCGGACATTGGAAGGCATCGAGCAGGGGCGGGGCTTTTCCTATCCCGGCTTGTTGCGGCTGGGCATGAGGGCATTGAAGATCGGAGGCGATTATGGGACGCGCGCATAAATATCCGGACCATCCCGGCATCGCATCTCGGGTCGATCGCAAGGGCGAAATCTATTGGCGGTACCGCGCCAAGGGCTCCCCAGAAATCAAGTTGCCCGGCGCCCCCGGCGATGAGTGCTTCGAGATCGCCTATCAGAAGGCTGTGCGCGGCCAGTTGGCCAAATTCGAGATCATCGATCTGCCGGGCAGGGCGCTCCTCAAGACGTTCGGTCATGCCCAGCGGCGGCTTGAGGCAACCATGGAATGGTGCGATTACGACGAGAAGACGCGGGCCTACAACACGCGCCTGATTGAGCGCTTTCTTGAAATGCCGGTGGACGCCAGCAAGTCGGCGCTGAAATGGCGGGATACGCCCGTCGAATTCATGACCGCCGATCATCTGCGCGGCATCGTCGAGGGCATTTTCAGGACGCATCGAACCACGGCCAAGCATCTGCTCAACGCCGTCCGCAAGCTTTTGTGGATCGCAACGGACGTGGAGAAATGGATCAAGCCGGAAGCCGATCCGTCGCTTTCGATCCGGGTTCGTCCGCCGAAATCGGTCGCGAACCCCGCATGGCAGCTTGCCGCTCGCGAGGCGTTCGAGGCGCAGCATCCACCCGGCAGCGCGGCGCGTACCTGCTACAGCCTCGCGTTATGGATGGGAAACCGGCGCGGCGATGTTGCGAACATCGGCTGGGATGATTTGGTTGTCGAGGAGATCGAGCTCTGCAGCGGCGAAATCGTCGTCATCGAGGCGTTTGATTTCCGGCAGGGCAAGGGGCGTAACCGCCATGGTGGCCGCGAAATGTTTCTTCCGGTGATCGACAAGCTCGCCTCGGCGCTTGAGCCGTTGGAGCGCACGCCCGGTGCCACGGTACTGCGCACAGCCTATGGCAAGGCATTCAGCGAAAAGAGCCTGACCACCGCCATGCGCAAATGGACCGAGCAGGCCGGGCTTCCAGCAGGCCATACGCTGCACGGCTTGCGCCGTACCTTCGGCACCATGATTGCGGAATGCGGCGCGCAGGCCCGGCAGATCATGGACGCCCTCGGGCATAGTTCGATGGCGGTATCAGACTCGTATGTCCGCGACGTCAACAAGCGCCGCGCAATGGTCGACATCACGCGGGCGGTCAACGAACGCGAGGAAAGGCGCGATCAGGCAAGGCGGCGCGGCAACCTTCGCGTTGTACGATGAACCGGCTTTTCATTCGGGAAACGGGCGCTCCCACAAAATAATGGGCGCATTTTGGGCGGAGTGTTAGAAAGCCCAATAATTTCAAGAAAAATGGCACGCCCTAGGGGAGTCGAACCCCTCTTCCCAGAATGAAAATCTGGTGTCCTAACCGATAGACGAAGGGCGCTTCCTTCGCGGTGGCGCCCTTATAGTCAGCACATTTGTGCACCGCAAGCGGCAAAATGCGAAAATGCAGATTTTTTCGAGGCTTGTGGAAAAGCCGGTGTTCGCGCCGGCGTTCCGTGTGCCACCCGATTTTGAATTGATATAAATCAGCGCGATAGCCGCGTTGCGGCAGGCCGATCCGGAAATCATCCTGCACCTGGCCGCGCAACCCTTGGTCCGCACTGGAATGACGTCTCCGCGGGCGACAGGCCGCGCGAAATGCCCCTGGCTCGGCCTCGATCCGTCGCGGGCGGCTGCGCTTCTCGGCTGTAGCCCCGGTTCAGCCAGCCCGAAGAAATGCCGCGAGACCCCTGGTATGACGGCTGGCGGAACGGTGGAACGCTTTGGAGCTTACCCGCAGCCGGATCAATGCTTTCGTGAACGGCCTGTAATTCCGATGACGTATCATTGCCGGTTCTGCCGCGCGTCCCTTGCGACGGTCTTTGCCGATCTTGGGCAGACGCCATAGTCGAATCCCTTTCTGCCGTGGAATCTCGAAAGCAAGATCACCTCGGCGCGGGGCGGACGTTTCGTCGTCGCCATCCCGCGGCTGCGGATTATGTGACGCCAAGAAGGTTTAGAAACCGCTTGTGTACGGGAACCCGCCAGGCTCAGGAGGCTGGCGCGCTGCACGCGCGTGGTACGCCCTAGGGGAATCGAACCCCTCTTTACAGAATGAGAATCTGTCGTCCTAACCGATAGACGAAGGGCGCGTTGCGTCGGCTGCAAATAGGAACGCGCAGCCGCTTTCGCAAGCGTACTGATAAATAGACAAAATGGAAATAAAAAGTGGCACGCCCTAGGGGAGTCGAACCCCTCTTCCCAGAATGAAAATCTGGTGTCCTAACCGATAGACGAAGGGCGCTTCCTTCGTGGTGGCGCCCTTATAGTCAGGCGCTTTGGATCCCGCAAGCGGGAATTTCGGATTTCTTTCAAAAAAATGACAGGAAATCAGAGCCTGTGTGGGAGGCCGATTATCCGATCTGAATCAATAGGCTGCCGACAATTCCTATAACGGGATGCTGCGGCGTTGCCGCAACGTGATGCGGGATGCCGCGCTGCCGTCAGATGGCTCTTGCGTTCGGTGTCCTGGTACGTCCGGCGCCACAGCTCCAGTTCCAGTCACGGCTTTTACCGGTGTCGAGATGGACCGATTCGGTGTGGCAATAGGTGCCGACGCCGCCGCGGTTCGGCAGCGATCGGATAAAGGCGGCGATATCCCATTTGGACACGCCGTCGATCTTGATATCGGCGGCATCGCAGGTCTTGTGCATCGATTCTTCGGCGCCGCCGACCATGCGGTTATGCCCCGCGTCGCGATATCCTGAGGTGACGATGACCGGCTTGCCGAAATGGGTTTCGACCGCCTTGATGACATTGAGCATCCCGGGCTTAAAGCAGCCGACTTCGACATTGCCATTTTGGATGTGCAGGCCGTTCGGTGCCACGCGCGTCATGCCCGGCAGAGACGCCTTCTCAAGGAGCCCGGCGAGGCCGCCGACGAGGTTCTGCTTCGGAGCGGCATAGAGCGCATTCATCGACCCGCCTTGCAGGTTACCCGTCGCGAGCGATGTCGTCTGATAGGCAGGTGCAAGGCTTGTGCTGGTTTTTTCGGAGGATTGCTGCGGCAGAAGCATCTCGCCGCCCTGTGCCGGCTGGGCGGGCGGCGGCGCGCTGAAGACGCTGCTGCGCGCGGCATCGATGCCCTGAACGGGCGCATAGGCGTTGGCGTCCGCCGGCTGTATGATCGTTGAGGTCGTGTTGTTCTGCGGCCTCGCCGGCTGGGCGGAAAAGATGCTCATGGCGTTCGCATTGATGCGGCTTGGCTGCATCGCCAAGCCGCCGATATTGGCGGGCTGCGTGGCCGCAGTGCCGGCGGACATGGTGGCGGCGTCGGTATCCTGCGCTGCCGCCGTCTGCTGCGCGTTCGACACATTCGTGACCATCGGATCACGATAGGCGCCGTTGGCGGTTTTGCCCGGCGTGTTCCCGGCAAGCTGCTCGGCTGAAGGATCGGCAGCCACGGCAGCTGCGGAATCGAGGGCCTTCTGGTTCGAGACGCAGCCCGACAGCGCAACCGCGGCAACAGCGATGAGAAGCGCGCCCGTGGCGGGCATCCGCTTTTGGAGAATGAGCAAGCGACGGTCTCCGTTGGTGCGGAGAACGATTCAACCGTGTCGTCTTCCGCTTCGAGTCGGCCGGAGAGTGCCTACCGGGCGGGCTTGCGGCAAGCGCGAAGCGGGCGCGGCGGCCCGAAATCGCAAAAACCACAAGCCTCGCAAAAGCCTCAGCTTACCAGGCGCCGGTATTGCCCATCGAAAGCCACGGCTCGGCCGCCGGAAGGCTGCCATTCTTCTGCAGGATTTCGATGGAAATCCCATCCGGCGAACGAACGAAGGCCATGCGGCCGTCGCGTGGTGGACGGTTGATGGTGATGTCATTGTCCATCAGATGCCGGCAGGTCGCATAGATGTCGTCGACCTCGTAGGCGAGGTGGCCGAAGTTGCGTCCGCCGGTATATTCCTCGGGATCCCAATTGTAGGTAAGTTCGAGGCAGGGGGCGCCATTTTTCTCTGCATTTGTGATATCCTCGTTTGCGGCGAGGAAAACCAGGGTAAAACGGCCGCTTTCGTTTTCGGAGCGCCGGATTTCCTTCAGGCCGAACAGCGTGCAGTAGAAATGCAGGGAGGCATCCAGATCCTTCACGCGGATCATAGTGTGGAGATAACGCATTCTATTTCCTCTCTAAAATGTGGGAGCTGCTTCGTTATGTGGCGGGGGGTCAGCTTCGGGCAAGGCATGCGACTAAAATGAGCAGTTGGGAATAACCGAAAACAGGACTTGCGCTTATCCGTTACCAAGATGTTAATCTTGATTTCAAGAATCAGTTAACCGTAACAGTGTGACGCGTATTGAGGGGCTGGCGACATGGCTGACAGGATTTCATCGAAGGAATTCACCGATATCGACGAGCTGTCCGGGGATGCCGTCGACCTCGTTGAAATCACCGGTGTCGTCAAGTGGTTCGATGTCGCCAAGGGCTTCGGCTTCATTGTCCCGGACAACGGCATGCAGGATGTCCTGCTGCACGTAACCTGCCTTCGCCGCGACGGTTACCAGACGATCCTCGAGGGCACGCGCATCGTCGCGCTGATCCAACGCCGCGAGCGCGGCTATCAGGCCTTCAAGATTCTCTCCATGGACCAGTCGACCGCCGTCCATCCGTCACAGCTGCCGCCGGTGCGCACCCACGTGCAGGTCACCCCGACGAGCGGCCTCGAGCGGGCACTGGTGAAGTGGTTCAACCGCACGAAGGGCTTCGGCTTCTTGACGCGCGGCGAGGGTACGGAAGATATCTTCGTGCATATGGAAACGCTTCGCCGCTTTGGCCTGACGGAGCTTCGCCCCGGCCAGGTCGTCCTCGTCCGCTACGGCGATGGCGACAAGGGCCTGATGGCAGCCGAAATCCACCCGGATATGCCAAGCCCGGCAAGCCGGTCGCACTGATGCCTCGCGGCATGGCAATGCAGGCCATCAAAGGCGCCTTTCTGGCGCTTTTTTTCATCCTGGCCGTCTCCGCCTTTGCCCAGCAGCAACCGCATTTCGACAAGGAGCCGTTGGTGATCCAGACTGCCTCCGGCAGGATGCTGAATTTCACGGTGGAGATTGCCGCCAGCAATGAGCAGCGGCAGTACGGCCTGATGTTCCGCAAGGAAATGGCCGAGGATGCCGGAATGATCTTCGACTTCGGACAGCCGCGGCGGGTGACCATGTGGATGGAGAACACCATTTTGCCGCTCGACATGCTCTTCATCGATAGCGGCGGCACCATCCGCCACATCAAGGAAAATGCCGTGCCCTATTCGAGGGCGATCATTGATTCGATGGGTGAGGTGAAATACGTCGTCGAGCTGAATGCCGGCATCGTCAGGAAATTCGAAATCAAGGTCGGCGACAAGGTCGCAAGCGCCACGGTGACGAGGAAAAAGTAGCGGCGCCGAAGCGTCCGCCCGATCTCTCTTAGAATTACTGCTTTCTCACCGGTTTGGCCTTGGCCTGGATCAGTCGCTCCATGAACAGCGCCATCTTGCGCTTGATGGTGCCGTAGGTGCCGAGTTCGAAGTCGCAGTGATAGCAGGTGATGATGTCGCTATCGAGCGGCTGCGGGCGCGGAAAGTTCATCCGGGTCTTGCCGCACTTGGGGCAGGGGACTTCAACTTGCATTTACGGCTCCTGCGCAGGGCCATTGGCCGTCTGCGAAGACAACATTTTTTGAAAGGATGGTCGGAGTGGAGAGATTCGAACTCCCGACCCTCTGGTCCCAAACCAGATGCGCTACCAGACTGCGCTACACTCCGTGAGAGGGGGCAATACACGCTTCACCCCGGCCCCGCAATATCTAATTCGCGTCTTCAACACGGCATTGTCGTTTCAATCACCAAGCCCTCCAGCGGACTGGATCCTGGCTTGCGGCGCAAGCATTCCCCTCAGTTGGCTTTTTTCTTGAAAGTGGAGAGATTCGCGGCTAAGCAAAATTCATCTCTTCGCGTTATCGAGGCGATGAAGACCATTCCGGAGACGGGTGGAAGGGTAAGTTACAGCGGGTCAGGCCCGCATATCCGGAGGCGTGCAGCTGATGTCTGCCAAGATCTACCGTCCAGCCAAGACCGCCATGCAGTCCGGCAAGGCGAAGACGCATCTTTGGGTGCTTGAATTCGATCAGGAGCAGCCGCGCAAGATCGATCCCATTATGGGCTACACGTCCTCCGGCGATATGCGCCAGCAGGTGAGGCTGACCTTCGAGACGCAGGAACTGGCGGAAGCCTATGCCAAGCGCACCGGCATCGAATACCGCGTGATCGCGCCGAAGGAACCGGCTCGCCAGACAGTCGCTTATCCTGATAATTTTCGCTATACCCGCACGCAGCCCTGGACGCATTGAGCGCTCAGGCATGCCGCTTCTCGCCGCTGCACGGACGCAGCGGCCGGATGGCCCCTTAGCTCAGCTGGATAGAGCACCTGCCTTCTAAGCAGGTTGTCGCAGGTTCGAGTCCTGCAGGGGTCGCCAAAAATGCTGTGTCCGACCCGGAGATGGGGTATTCGGCTTGCGCCCCATCTTCTACGGTGATGCAGGGAGGTGCTGCGCTTCGAGCTGATGATAGAACGTGGTCTGTTCAAACAGAGCCACAAGCATCAGGAAAGGAAGCGCAGCATGAAGCACTTTATTGGCCTCGATGTCTCGGTGAAAGAGACCGCCGTTTGCATTATCGACGAATCCGGCAAGCTCTGCCGTGAGGTAAAGGTGGTCAGCCACCCTGACGATCTCATTGCGGTGCTGAAGGGCCAGACCTGGAACGTCGAGCGGGTCGGGCTTGAAGCCGGACCTTTGTCGCAGTGGTTATTCGAGGGGCTGGCCAGGGCGGGATTGCCGGTCATCTGCATCGAGACCCGCCATGTGAAGGCATTCCTGAAGGCGCAGCCCAACAAGACGGATCGCAACGATGCGCGCGGCATCGCGCAGATGATGCGCGTCAATCTGTATCGCCCAGTGCATGTGAAGACGCTGACGAGCCAGAAGCGGCGGGCGCTCTTAACGGCCCGCAAGCTGCTGCAGGAAAAGGCGATCGCCATCGAGAACGACATCCGCGGCCTTCTGCGCAATTTTGGGCTGAAGGTTGGCGCCGTGAGAACGGCGAAGTTCGAAGAGCGCATTCGCGAGCTCATCGAAGGCATGCCTGATCTCGCGGCGATCATGGAGCCATTGCTTGCCGCCCGATGCGCACTTTGCTCTATGAGGCCGCCCAGCTGCTGCTGACGCGCGTGAGGAAATGGTCGTGGCTGAAGGCCTGGGCGATGAAGGTCGCCAAGCGGCGCGGCATGGCGAAAGCGAAAGTAGCACTCGCTCGTCGCCTAGCGGTCGTCATGCATCGCATGTGGCTCGACGGCACTGAATTCCGCTGGATGCGGGAAGCCATGACATCAGCGAACTGACCAAAGGCCGGAAGGAGAACGACACAAAGTTCCGCCAGTCGGCGGAAGGACGTCCTTCGCAGGACGATGGATGAGGCAAGTTCGAACCGATGTCTGTGCCGATCGCATCACGCGGTAATCACGTCCCGGAGATTGAACCGCCTCATTCTCCTAACCCCATGCTGGGAGGGCGAAACGCCGATCCCGAAGAGAAGCGAGGACCTGCGGAAGATGTCATGCCCCGAAGAGGCGGAGACGCTCGTAAGCGCTTGACCCCAACACGCCGAATAGAGAAGACATGGGTAACAGATCGTACCTAAGACATAGGTGACAACCTCGTGCCGAACGGGTTGTCGATGGTTTGCAAGGTCCTCTGCTCCAGGTCGATATATCCCAGATCATAATGCATGAAGCTGACGAGCAATGCCGTCGTCGACTTCCTTGAGTCCCAGTTTCTGGCCGGCCAGCACGGTCGATATGTTGATCTTCCGATTCGCCGCATGGGGCAAGGGAAAGGATTATTCCATCACCGCGCCTCATGCTGCGCTTCCTTTCCTGATGCTTGTGGCTGTTTGAACAGACCACGTTCTATCATCAGAGCTTGAAAAGAGCGCGGGATCGGAGGTGAGACGGAGCCTGGACCTTTACCCAGCTTTCGGAGCTTTCGCCGGTGGGTCGACGACAGCATCGTTGCGGCGGCCAATTCGGCGAGCGGCTGCGGGAAGGTGGACGTGGCGCCGCGGGACGCTATTTGCTGGCCGGCTTAGCCTTTCCAGAAGCGCCAAGACATCGGCTTGATATTTAGCCACATAGTTTCGTACCCAAGTATCAGTTCCTGCCGGTGCGGAATCTCCCTTCGGTGACGTTCAAGCGCCTCCGCCACTACAGCATAGGCTTCGAAGAGGTCGTCCAGCTCGCGTCTCCTCATGTGTCGGAGCAGGTCTCTATGACGGGGCATGGCTAGCGCCAGGCGAGCCCTACCGTTCCGAACCAGTGACATGCGTTCAATCCGTAGCGCGGTTCTCCGCAAGCAAGCTCGTCCCTGAGGTCTCGAGTCCGAGCATGGTTGCGAGGGGGATCGTGGTGGCGGGCCCGCCGTTTCGAGACAAGTTTCGGCCCACGAAGTGTGCCCGAGAATCTAACGGTAGCGGTAGTCGCGTTATAACGTCTGGTGCGGTGCGGCGCTCCATCTCGGAGAAGTCCCAGAGCTTGCCAGAAGGGACTTTTCGGCAGGTCTGGGAGCTCTTGCTAGCCGCCATGACGTGAGCGGCGGCTAACCGTCTTGGACGGCTGCGACTGCGGCTTGCGCGACCTGGAGGTCCTGGGCGACCGCCCCTCCGGACACGCCGACCGCGCCGAGCAGTACGCCGTTCTCGTCGCGGATCGGCAGGCCGCCGGCGAAGACGACGAGCCCGCCGTTCGTCAGCTCAAGGCCGGGCGATGTACCGCCCGGTTTGCTGAATTCCCCAATCGCCTCGGTGCTGAGCCCGAACAGGGCAGCGGTCCTGGCCTTCCCAAGAGCGATGTCGATTGAGCCCAGCAAGGCCCCATCCATGCGGGAGAAGGCTTTCAGATGAACACCGGCGTCGAGGACGGCGATGTTCATCGGAACGCCGATTACCCCGGCGGCCTGCCGGGCCGCGGCGAGCGCCGCTTCGGCCTGAGATTGGTTAATGCTCATGTCAGTGCTCCTCGAGAGAAAGGTCCGGCCGTAACGTGACGGGGCAGGGGTTGTTCGCATTACGGCCGGATGGGGGTCAGATCTGATTTTCCCAGGCGGCGAGTTGGTGTTCCTTCAGCAAATCCTCGATCTTCTTCGGAACGACGTTGCGGAATTTGCCGGTGTCGGCCGGGACGATTTCGATCATGCGCTCGATCATCTCGGCGGGGTCCATCCGACCCTCGGGCGTGGCGAAGAAGTCGTCAAAGCCCTTGCGCAGGTCGGCGCGCTTGGTGAAGTGCTTGCTGTCGTCGAGCCAACGGAACGGATTGTCGGCCATGGTTTCGTTGTAGCCAGTGTAATAGGCGCCAGGATTGATCGTCTGGATCTTGATCCCGTATGCGGCCAGCTCCTGCTGCAGCGCCTCGGCGATCGATTCCAACGCATGCTTGGTCGAGACGTAGGTGCCCCAGTTGGCCGGGGTGAACAGCCCGCCCATAGACGAGGTGAAGACCACCTTGCCCTTCTTGCCCTCCGACACCCAGCGGCGCAGCACGCCCTGCGTGAGGACGAGCGGCAGAAAGACGTTCACTTCGTAGTTCTTGCGGACGAGGTCGATAGGGATTTCCCAGACCGGGCCGGCTTCGCCCATGCCCGCGTTGTTCCAGAGGACATCGAAGTCCCACGCCTGAGCCTGGGCGATGTCATAGTGGTCGGTCAGGTCAAGCCGTTCGACGCGGACATTGTCGAGCTCCAGCGCCTTCAACTCCTCACGCAGTGGCGTAACCTGCGACGACACATGGACGGTCGCGATGATGTCGTGGCCGTTCTTGGCCATGCCGATGGCGGCGCCCTTGCCGAAGCCCGAGCCGGCGCCGGTGATGAGGATGGTTTTCTTGCTCATGATCAGTCTCCTTTTCTGCGGTGAGGCGTTGTTGCCGTCGAGGAAAAGAATTACGTATTGTGCGGAAGTCGGGCCGTCGCTCGGTTGCGACGAATGTTCGTAGATTGCGGCTATCGCTCTCTGAGAGGGGTTGATGACATTTCCAACGCGAGCAACGACTGCGGAAAATGCCCGCGATAAGGCATCCATTGGCCTGGCTGGTGATGCCGTCGACAGCATTGGCAGGATCCTGGACCGTCCACCCGCCCTGGTGGGCGAGGCGCTTCGAAGTGAAACCCGACTGACCACGCGCTGGAGCCATGGGGCGCTGCATGATTCGCTGCCAGGGCTGTCGAGCCATGTGGTGATGACCTATTACGGTGCCGACCAGGAGATATCCTGGCGTTGCGGTGGCACGCGCCATGCTTCACGGACAAGGCCCGGAACGATCACGCTGATTCCCGAAGGTCATGACGGGCGCTGGGATATCGCCGGGCCGATCGAGGTGTCGCACGTCTATTTCCCTCAGGAGCGGCTCCAAGCGAGCGCTGATCTCCTCGCCGGCGGCAAACGCGTCGAGTTGATCGGGCGCGTCGGCTTCGAAGACCCTTCGGCTGCGCGCATTCTCGAATTGTTGAGCCGCGAGGCGCGGCTGGACGACCCGTCGTCACGGTTGTTCGTGGAGCAGGCCATTGACCTCCTGTGCCTGCAACTCGTGCGTGGACACTCCTCCTTTGGGGCGCTGACGGTCGAGGAACCTCGCGGAGGGCTCGCGGACTGGCAGGTGAAGCGCGTGACCGCCTATATGCGCGAGCACCTTGAGGAGGAAATCGGGCTCGATGAACTAGCGGCAACGGTCAATCTCAGCCGCTTCCATTTCTGCACCGCCTTCCGGCGTGCCACAGGACAGACGCCGCACCAATGGCTGGTCAATTTGCGGATTGCGCAGGCGCGGCAGTTGCTGGCCATGCCCGAGCTGCCGGTGACAGAGATCGCCCTCTCGGTTGGCTACCAGACGCCCTCGGCATTCGCTGCGGCGTTCCGTAAGGTCACAGCCACCACGCCGACGGAGTATCGCAGAGCGCTGTTGGGGGGCGGGCTGGGGACCTAAGCTCATTCAAGCAAGGGCGGCACCCAATAGAGGTCTCGCCTGTTTGGCAGCCCATACTTGCTGGCAAACAGTTGTAGCCTGCAAGATACTCTGGCCGGGCGGCTACCTGCCGCCGGTGCTTCCAAGCGTGCTCGTGTCGCTCGGATCGTCGCCAAGCGCGAGCACTATCGAATGGGCCCGGTGGCGATGGCCGGCAAGTTCATAGCCGACGATCGTAACCACTGGCGCCAGCATCAGGATGATCAGGCACACGGACATAGGAATGCCTGCCAAGGCAGCGGCAACGGACGCCGCCAGCACCAGAGCCGTCCCCGACAGGAGCCAAGTATGGAGGCGGTCCGAACGGCGCAGCAGATAAGTGTATATCGCGTAGATCAGCGCCACGTAGATCGCGACCGGAACAGCAACAGTCATCACGGTCGCCACCGAGGAAATATGTGCCTTGTGCTCGATAAAGTAGGCCGCGACGTGCAGCCCAGCGCCGGTCGCAACAATCGAGGCGAAAATCGGGATGTGTCCGTAGCCCCAGACGAAGCAGCGATCGCGAAACCGGTGCAGGATCTCCGCGCTCGGAAGCAGGAAATAGATCCACCACATGCCGAAGGTCAATCCTGTCCCGGCGATGCAGACGAGAGCGACGTCGAGGTTCCAGCCTTGCCCTTCGACAACGGCCGTTACTGAGGCAACCGTTCCGACCACTCCCTCGCCAAGCGCGATGATGGCAAGCAGGCTGTGGCGCTCGGCGATGTGATGGGCATGCCAGGGCGTTCCTCCCTGGTGTGATTCCGCAATCACGGGCCCGGTCATTTCGACCGCCGTTAACACGACAACGAAAGCAAAGGTCATGAGAAGCGAGAAGTCGAGGAAAATCAGCACTCCCCAGCCAAGCTGGGCAATAGCGATCGCCGCCGCATAGGTCATGCAGGCCTTGCGGCGCAGCGGATCCTGGTGCGCCGCCCGAAGCCACTGGAAAACCATCGCAACGCGCATGACGACATAGCCGAGCACCATGATGCCGTTGTCCAGATGCTCGCCCTTGTCGATCGATTCGAACATCGGAGGCAGCCCGACGGCGAGGATCAGCACTCCGACCATCTGCACCATCGTCACCATGCGGAAAACCCAGTCATCCGTGTCATAGGCGGACGCGAACCAGGAGAAGTTCACCCAAGCCCAGCAGATCGAAAAGCTGGCAAAGCCGAAGCCGATCAGGCCGGCGTTGAAATGCCCGTCCGCCAGGAGGTGTGCGAGCTGTGAGGCAGCCAGACCGAAGGCAATCACGAAGGTCAGATCGAAGAGCAGTTCCAGCGGGGTTGCCGCACGATGGCCGTCATGTGGATCGCGACCGCTCATTCTCGATACGTGGTGCGCATGCGAATGCGCCGACGGCTTGGTCTTGGACATTTTGAGCGCTCCTCATCGAGGTTGTCCGAACGGTTGCTCAGAATACTCGGGATCGGTGACAACCCCTCGCACTTTTGAGTGCCCGAGTCGCCACGCTTGAAGCGCGCCGGCAGGCGGTGTACGCCGGCGCGCACGAACTCAGGCGTTCGCCGGCTCAGGCGCGGCAAAGTCCGTCGAAAGCGAGACCTGCCGCCATTCTGCCACGATCGCTGAGTCGGCGGCGTGCTTCGCTTCGATTGCAGCGACAGTGTCGCTCCCCAGCGGCAGCCGCACCGGCGGATTGAGCGCATCCGCAAAGGCGACGAGCACGCTGGCAAGCTTGGCTGGATCGCCGGGCTGGCTGTGGTTGAGGTCGGTTGCGCGGCCGCGTGTGGCGCCAGCCGTGCCGTTGTAATCCTCAATGCGTGTAGGGCTCACCGACAGAGACGACGAATCCAGGAAGTCGGTCCGGAAATAACCTGGCTCGACGACGGTGACATGGATGCCGAGCGGCGCGAGCTCCTGGTTAAGTGCCTCGGAGAGTCCTTCTACCGCGAATTTGGTGGAGCAATAGACGCCGAAGCCCGCCGCGCTGCGATAGCCGCCGATAGAAGAGATATTGAGTATGCGTCCGGAGCGTTGCGCACGCATGGAAGGCAGCACCGCGCGGGTGACGCCGAGCAGCCCGAACACATTCGTGCGATAGAGGCGCTCAACCTCCTCAGCCGTGGCTTCCTCGACAGCCCCGAGCAGGCCGAAGCCGGCATTGTTCAGCAGCACATCAATGCGACCGAACCGCTCCACGGCGCGCGCCGCCGCCGCGCGGGCCTGCTCCTCGTCGGTGACATCGAGCGGCAGCGCCAGCAGGTTTGAATGCTGGCCCAGCCTGTCCGTGACACTGGCGGCGTTCCGTGCAGTGGCCACGACATTGTCGCCCTGTGCGAGCGCGAGTTGCGCGACCCTTGCGCCAAAGCCGCGGGAGGCGCCGGTGATGAACCAGGTTTTCATGATCATTCTCCTTCCATCTGTGAACTAGACGTGGAGGAATTAGCTCCCCTGGTGAACATGCGCCGTCTCCCGCTTTCGGCCGCTGTCGCATTCTTGCGATGTCAGTGCACCTGTCAGTCCGCGCCGATGGGCGATCAGGCAAGATGGGCCCTTTCCGTCATGGTTTCCGGTTGCCGCCTGACCTACGAAAGGCTCGAACCCACGTTTCGAAGCTTCGGCCGGAACATCGTGCACGTGGGCGACGACGTCGGGCAGGGGCAGATCCTGAAACCCATCAACAACATGATCGTCGGCACGAACCTCGTCGTTGCCGCGGAGGTGATCCTGTTCGGAGTGAAGGCGGGGCTCAGCGCTGACGTCATCCTGCAGATGCTCAACGCCAGCACGGCGCGTAGTTATGTGACCGACCAAATTCGGGCGGGCCGGATCCTCGACCGCAGGTTCGACTTCGGCTTCCGCCTGGAGCTCATGCGCAAGGACCTGCGGCTTTGCGCCAGCGAAGCCGATGCCGCCGGCGCGCCGCTTCTGGTCTCGGCGCTCGCCAAGCAGTTCTACGAGATCGGCCAGGCGCACGGTCATGCAACTGAAGACATGACCGTGGTGGTCAAGGAACTCGAGCATTTGGCGGGCGCCGAGATCGCGCGCCGAACCCAAGCTGCATTGTAATGGCAGTCGCCGGCTTACAAACGCTCTGCGCCGTGCCAGGACAAGGAGACGACCATGTTGCATGATGCTTTGAACAATCTCACGGTCATCGATTTCACCCATGTTGGGGCGGGGCCGACATGCACCATGTTGATGGCCGACCTGGGGGCTCGCGCGGCCCGACCTGGATTGGGCAAGACAGTGCCCTCTTTCACGGCTTCAACAGAAACAAGCTCGGCCTCAGCCTTGACATGAAGGCGGAGAGTGCGGTGGATGTGGCGAGGCGGCTCGTGGAAAAAGCTGACGTTCTGGTGGAAAGCATGCGACCAGGTGTCATGCAGAGGCTGGGCCTTGGTTATGAAACGCTGAAGGCGCTGAATCCTAGGCTGATCTATTGCTCCATTTCCGCCTATGGCCAGGAGGGCCCCTATGCGGATCGCGCCGGGGTAGATGGCATCATGCAGGCCGACAGCGGTCTCATGAGCATTATCGGCAGCGAAGGCGCTGAGCCGGCGAAGGTGCAGGCACCGGTCGTCGATGTCTTCACCGGTTAAGTCGCGGTAATGGGTATCCTTGCGCAATTGCGCAAAACCCAGGCCAACGGGTTCGGTGCCCACCTCGACGTCAACCTCTTTGGCGCGTCCATCGCGCTGCAGCAGGTATCACTTACCAACTACCTCGCGGACCGTGAGGTGCCGGAGAAGATCGGGAGCGCCGCGCCCTATTCGGCGCCGAACGAGGCGTTCGAAGTCGCGGACGGCTGGCTCATGCTCGCCGCTTACAATGGCGGTCGGTGGGAAAGGCTCTGCGATGTCCTCGGTCTGTCGCGTCGGCATCGACAGCGCTGCCGGCATGGCGCGACATGCGGCCTTCCGAACGCGGGCGCATCCTCGTCGATATCGCCCGCAAGCTTCGCGAAGAGGGACAGCACATTGTCGACATCGAAAGCCAGGAAACCGGCAAACCCGGCCGGGAGATGGCGACGCTTCTCGACCTGACGGCGCAGTATTTCGAGTTCTATGGTGGCATCGTCAACGTCATGGATGGCGAAGTCATCAATGTCGGGCCGGACTATCACGTCTATACCCGGCGGGATCCCTTCGGCGTCATTGGTGTCATCCTGCCCTGGAACGCGCCGCTGCACCAGGCTGCCCGTGCCATCGCTCCCGCCCTGGCGACGGGCAATACGGTCGTTGCCAAGCCATCGGAGCACACCTCCGGCTCCTCGTGGCCTTCGCGAAGTTCGCCGTCAACCACGGTCTGCCGGCCGGTGTCCTAAACGTCGTCGTCGGCAAGGGAAGCGCCATCGGACCGGCAATGGCCGGCGTGCGCAAGATCTCCTTCACCGGCGCCCTCAAAGCCGGCCAGGAGTTGGGACGCATAGCGGCGGAGCGCGTCCTTCCCCTGACACTGGAGCTTGGCGGCAAGAGCGCCAACATTGTCTTCGACGACGCGGATCTCGAAGCGGCGGCGGTCGGCTCCACGCGTGCGTTCACCTGGAACAGCGGGCAGTGGTGCGCGGCGGGAACGCGTCTGCTCGTCCAGGAGAACATTCACGATGCGTTTGTGAAGAAGCTCATCGACAACGTCGCGCAGTTGCGCCTTGGACCCGATTTCGACGCCTCCAATGGGCCGATCACGACGCAAGCCCAGTTTGACAAGATCAAGAGCTTCTTCGCCGTTGCCGAGCGCGATGGCCTGACGCCAGCGATCGGCGGCAAAGTTGCGGTCGGCGCCGAGCTCGAGGGCGGCAACTACATTGAGCCTACTGTCTATACCGGCGTCAGAAACGACATGGAGATCGCCCGAGAGGAGATCTTCGGCCCAATCCTGTGCGTGATCCCGTTCAAGAATGAGGCGGACGCCATCCGCATTGCCAATGATTCCGAGCTCGGCTTGTCCGCAGGCATCTGGTCGAGAGATATCGGCCGCGTGCATCGTGTCGCCGCTGGACTCGAAGCGGGCCGTATCGTCGTCAACGAGTATAGCGGTGGCTTCGTGCAGACCCCTTGCGGCGGCTTCAAATATTGCGGCTACGGCCGCGAGCAGGGCATCGACGCATTGTCGCACTACACGCAACTGAAATCGGTGATCATCCGCCTGTAAACCAACGACCGCGTGTCGGGGGGAGGAGCAAAGATGTCGTATTCCTATGTCGCCGCCTGGTCGGCACAGCGCCATGGACAATAGCACCGCTCTAATCGCTCTCGGCACGCGCGAGTATCGGCGCCTGGCCCTCGCTATGGTGACGGCCGGTTTCTCGACATTCTCGCTCCTCTACAGTGCGCAGCCGCTGGTCCGTTCTTCACGGGGCATTTTGCTGTCTCTCCGGAGACGGCGAGCCTGGCCGTTTCGCTTGCAACGGGCCCCATGGCCATTGGAATCATCTTCGCCGGCTGGATCGCCGATCGTGTCGGTCGCCGGCCGATCATGGTCTTTTCTCTGGCGAGCGCTGCAGTATACGGTTCGCTCGCGGGCTTGGCGCCGAGTTGGGAAAGTCTGCTCTTGCTGCGATGCCTGGCCGGCATCGCGCTTGCGGGGGTGCCGGCAGTCGCGATGGCCTATGTTTCTGAGGAGGTTGTGCCATCGGCCATCAGCCCGGCAATGGGGCTCTTCATCGCCGGCTCTGCCTTGGCGGGATGATCGTTCGCCTCGGTGCGGCTTTCGCTGCCGAATGGTTCGGATGGCGGTGGGACTCGGCGCCACTGGGCTCTTCAGCGCCGCGGCGGCACAGGTCTTCCGGGCCTATGCGCCGAGCTCAAGAGGCTTCGTTACAAGAACGCAATCACTCCGATCCGCCCTGGCAAGCTATCGCAAGGTTCTGAGGGATCGGGCCCTCCTGCTGCTCTAGGCCGAAGGCTTCCTAGCCCCGCTTCGGCGGGGCTCTTTTTAATGAAGGAGCGAATGTGAAGGCGAAGGAGCGCCGGCTGTGCCGGCAACTTACCCGTTCGGCAGTCCGGTTGACCTTCGAAGACTCCCATGCGGCCGGCGCTGGACAAACAAAAAGATGGCTTCGTTTGCCTCATGGGGCATTTAAGCGTATTCTTAGTTATCGGTCCGACAATTTCAACCGGGTGCCCCGGGCCGCTTGAGAGACGATCTGCTCTTGCCTGAAATAGGAGAGCTGTTATGTCTCTTTTCGAATTAATTTCCTTTACCGATGATGAGATTGAACTGATAACGTCCGTAGTCGGCCGTTGGTCAGAGAGAAATCATGTCGATGTCAAAAGCGAACACGGCCAGGCTGCGCTAACGCAGGCCATCGCCCTCGTCAGTTCCGGCATGAGTTCGCCGGGTGCGATCGTGGGGAGGCTCGATGAGGTTTGCGCGCCGCCCGCTCCCGAGTATCCTAGGTCTCTTGTTGACTAGTAAACGCTGGTGGCGACGAGGTAGCCCTTCGTCGTATGGCACTACCGTCCAAGAATAATCGCCCTGTCCGCCGGATCGCGTCTGCGAACGTAACGCCCATCGCCATGCCGCCGATGCCGATGTCGGCAAGCGCGCCGATCCCCAACAGCTTCCAACGCTGAACATCATCGGTGACCTTTCGCATTTCCGGAAGATCCTCCTGAATGGCCGTGACGCTGCCTGAAATAGCGGACCTCTTCCGCGCAATCGATAATTCCAAATGGCTAATATATAGAGCAGGTTCGTCGTGTTATTCAGTTCGTTTCCAGTTGCGAGGTAAGTCACGGAGGGTAAGATGTTTCGATTGAGCGCTCGGTTCGCGTTTTTAGCCGCCTCTGCATTGGGTCTGCAGCCGTCCATGGCAGCGGCTGCCGACGATACGCAGATTGCGCGCGGCGAATATCTCGTCACGATCGGCGGCTGCAACGACTGCCACACACCGGGATATTTCTTCGGAAAACCGGACAGCTCGCGATTTCTGGGCGGCTCGGATGTCGGGTTTGAAATCCCGGGGGAAGGTGTTTTCGTCAGCCCCAACATTACGTCTGATAAGGAGACCGGCATCGGCAGCTGGACCAGGGAGCAGATCGTGACTGCGATTCAGACCGGGCAACGGCCCGACGGTCGCGCCCTGGCGCCAATCATGCCGTGGCATGCATTCGCGCGGCTCACCGAAGAAGACGTGACATCGATTGCAGCATTCCTTCAAAGCCTGAAACCGGTAAGCCATCAGGTACCTGGTCCTTTCAAGCCAGGGGAGAAGGTTTCAACCTTTATGTTCCGGATCTTGCCGCCGGGCGAAACCGCAGCCGCCGCGCCAAACTAGGAGGTAACGGATGCCGGGAGAAGGTGACGGTGGAGTTGCGGGCGTCAGGCAGCACCCGAAGCAGCCATTGAACGCTGCATCCATTCCGGCTATCGCACTTGCTCCGCGATGGGTGCCCTGCCGTCCTTGGCCACGACTTGGCTCACTCAGCGCCATGACGATTTTGCGGATCGGCGCAGCAGGGAAGCGTCGCGCCGCGACGGCTGTTCGCCGAATACATTGACGAGGCGTCGCGGGCCTACGGCGATGCTCTCGTGACGGTCTCGCGGATCCGGCCAAAGCTGGTTTTCGCTATACGCCATCATGAACAAGCTGCGTTTCTTCGCAATGCCTGAAACGCTCACAGCTGCCGAGGGTGTGCTGACCCGGGTCGTCGAAACCTACGACGCCCCCGGCCGGGATGAATTGATCAGCAAAGGAAAGGAGGGCTGAAGACCTTCTGCGCAACTGCCTTTGAGGGATCGGCGAGACCATTGATGTAGAGAACCATGTTGCCGTCCGGCTCCATTTTCAGGATCTCCTGGAAATCGACCTCCTTGCCTTTCTTTCGCAAAGTGTCCGCTCTTTTGGTCGCGCCTGAAACAGCGCCTGTGACGAGCTCGGGAGCCCCCATCGTACATTTGCGAGCTCCCGGCCGGCCGGTGTGTTGCGGACGATCGGCGCCATCCTGTCTGGCCATATCTCTTCGATCGGCTCCAGATTGCCGGTGCTGTCGATCATCGCTCGGGTGATGGAGCGGATTGCCTCCTGGTTGCTCAGCATCCGGTAGAGATTGCACACATTTCCCTCCCTCGGCTCCCAATGGCCGCGTTTCGAAACTTCGTCTGTGTCGATGAACTGTCCGTTCCAGCGTGATTGAAATTCTGAGGCAGCTTCGCGAGTCGAGAAGCAAAAGATAAGATAGGTGTCGCCGTCGAGATGGGCGTGATACTGCCTGCACCGGCTATCGATCCGCAGACATGACGACAGGACCTCGCCACGCTCTCTGAACGTCGGGAAATTCCACACTATTTTCCGGCCGGTCGAATTGCTCCCACATGGAAAGGCAGCTCGTAGTTGAGGCGCGAGCGAGCCAGTGGATTATCTCGTCTTGATGCCACTGAGGTCTCCTAAAGCGTGGCGTCTTCCCAAACGGGAACTTTGACCGTCTTGACCTTGACCAGCCGGCGGACGACGAGCTTGCCGAAATCGGCGCCATTGGGATGATGCACATGTATGGCACGATCCCGGCCACGTCCTGGCGCGTCATCTTCTTCGGTCGTGCTTCCCGCCAACACTCGACGCCAAAGGCAAGAAGAACTGGAAGGCTTGCAGCCGTGGCTGAATGCGAGTGCCGGGCACACCTTGCCGCCGCAGAAGACAATCGCCCACAACGCCGCCGAGGCCTTTGCATTGGCCATCTGCTGGCGCGGCACAAAGCTCCATGTACGGCGGTACGAAGCCGCGTTCATGGCGCTCCTGCCACAGCAGACAAACATCGCAAGGCGCTGTTCACACAGCATCTGAAAGGTAGGGCGGCATGAGGGAGCGATTGAACTCACTTCATCGTCGGCGGAAACTCTTTTGGAGGCGGGGTTGGATTCGGAATTTCTTCCGGCGGCAAATCCGGAATGGGCTCTTCGATGGGCGGTTCGGGAACATCGGGATCAGGAACCGGCCTAGGCTTTGGGCTTGGCGTCGGCTCAGGCGGAATGGTCGTCATGGAGGGCTCCCTTCTATGGTCCCAAACCATTCCAGCGTTGATTTGTTCCTGCGAACGTCAGTGAACGACAGTGATCACCGGAATGCCAGCTTCCTCGGCCGCTCGGATGAGTGCGGATCTCGCCTCTGCCGGCGACGTCGTGCCGTGCAACGCCTCCAAACACGTCTTAACGGCCACGAGGTATTCCTCGCCATCGTCGAGGGGCCAAGACGCGAACAGGGCTTCTGCAGCGTCTCCCAGCGACTTCACCAACCTGTATTTTTCAGAGCCATTCATCACCAGCATCAGCGGCGCGAACGCTCCGAATTTGTGCCAGTTCATTACACTTGAACTCCTAGCGGCAAACACATTGGTAACTGTGCAAGAGTCGTGCCGTTCGGGGTGGCAGCATGAACGCCTACCGTGACGGGCTGGTTCTTAGCAGTGTTAGCGCCCCAGATGGACACGTCACCCGAAGTTGAAAAACGATCGTTCTTAATCCCAGGTTGGCAGAGGTCTCGTCGGCTTCCCCGCGGAACTGAGCTCAACAGGAGGCTTGAAGCCTCCACCCCCTCAAGTTCGCTGCGATCGTAGACAATGCTAGCCAGTCAAATGCTTGAATGGGAAGGTGTCAGACAACTGTTGACATTCATCGGACGGCCAACAGACCTGGTCTCAGGCATTCGAAAGAGCCATTACTCAGCTAGCGGGCGATGCAAGGCCGCGCGACAGGGGCCTTTACATGAACTGGATACCCGGCCGTTTTAAACGTCGACGTTTCCGATCATCGAGATTGCAGAAAAGCTTCTGAGGTTCCTGCAAAGCTCGATACCTGACAGGTCCTTCACGTCGAAGACATCGTCCTCGCCGTCCCAGAAATACCAGGCGAACCGATAAGCCGTTCCTCCGCCGTCGAACTCGATCTCCTCCACGGCGGCCAGAAGTTCGTCGCTCAGCGGATATCGCTCCAGATAGTCCTGTGCCTCGGGAATGATTTCGTAGCCTTCATCCTCGAGATCGACGGGGCGTCCCAAGACGTGGCTCGCGAGCTGTGCCGGGGTGCCGAGATCGATCTGCTTCGCGTCGAGAAGCAAAGACAGCACGACGAGCTTGAGGTTTGGGTCCGCAAAGGGCGCTCCGGCCATGCCCACGGCCGCCGGATAAGATGGTTCCGTCGGTTCCGGATATTCCGCCGCAGGGTTGGAGAAGCCGATTTCGTTGACGGTCTCGAGGGTGAGGCGGACACGCAGAGTGTAGCCCTCGGGAAACCGTCGCACGCCCATGCGCACGCCTCGCATCAATGGATCGTCGTCTCCCAGCGCATCGGACCTACTTCACAACCGTGTGACGCGTTCGAAAGACTGTCGACCCTAGGAACGATATCTCGCAGCGGGGCGGTGCGGTCGCGGTGCGGCGGTTCCCCAATCTAGAACTGTCAGGTATTTTCTCATCATGGTGGAGCCCATTCATGCCTTCGGCGATTTTGTGCTCGAACCCGACCGCGGACTGCTGCGGCGGAACGGCGAGCCTGTCGCTCTGGGCCAGCGTGGCCTCGCGCTTCTTCAGGCGTTGCTGGATGCCGGAGGAGACATCGTGTCCAAGGCCGATCTGATGGAGCGAGGCTGGCCGGACACGATTGTCGAGGAAAGCAATCTGACCGTGCAGATTGCCGCGCTTCGCAAGGCACTCGGCGGTGCTACCGACGGGAGGGAGTGGATCACGACCATCCCGCGCATCGGCTACCGCTTCGTACCTTCAGCGGCAGGGGCAGGAGACGGTCTTAGTTTGGTTCCGGCGCGGCCCGCGCTCGCGGTTCTGCCCTTTGCCAATGAAATACGCTTCAGTATTTGTTTTTACGTTTATGTCGATTTTTTCTGGGTGGTTATTCTATGAAAGGTACTGGAAGTTTCGAGATTGCATATCCCAAGCATTATCCAGCTGCCTCACTCCCGACGGTGACAATCTAACGCAAGGCGGTTCTTTGTGGGCGGGTTTTGCAGGGTTGTTCTTGTTGCTCGCTATCATCTCAGCCTGGCGCGCTTTCCGGACCCGGGATGCTGACAAATAGTTGTAGCTGCGTTCGCGGATTCGACGAGTGACAGGATGGCTGCGGCGCGCTCACCGCCTGTGTCCGATCCGGTGAACAGCCAAGAGGGATTGCTTCCGGCCCAAGCGGCCACTCCAATGTCTTCAACAGGTGGAAAGTGGCTATTGCATCAGCGGCGGCGAGGGAGGATTGTCGACTAGGTCAGCGTACCGTACACAGGGGGCATTCGAATGGCCGCTTATCTTATCGCAGACATAGAGGTCCACGACCCTCAGGCGTATGAGGAATACAAGAAGAGGGCGTCGTCGACGGTCAAGCAGTTCGGTGGGCGCTACCTGGCTCGTGGCGGAGACCAGGAGGTCCTTGAAGGAGGTTGGATGCCAACGAGGCTTGTCCTGCTGGAGTTTCCTGACATGGCGACGCTGCAGGCATGGTACAACTCAAGCGAGTACGCCATCGCCAAGCCGTTCCGCCTCGCCAACGCATGCAGCTGTTTAGTCGCCTTGGAGGGCGTGTGAACACCGCGTGCTCGCAAGACTTGCTTTTCCCTCTGCGCCATTGATCTGCCGCGTTCGAAGCAATGCAGCGGTAGTATCCGCATCGAAGTACGAGCCGCGACCTTCGCCGATTGCGGCCAAAGGTCCCGAAGTGGCACAATCCGGAAGTGGACCGGACCGTCTACCCCTGAACCCAGAGTGGCCATTGAACTGCATTCGAATCTGGCACTGTGCAAGCTACGGGAATGGCGGGCCCCGAGAAGCGGTGCGCACATCCCTAAGGCCCGCTACTGGGACGCAGAGCACCGATCGGCTGGTTCAACCGTTGCGACAATGCGCTCTATCGCCGCTGCTAGGGAGATCGTGCGCGCCGGTGCTCGCTGCCGTCCTGGCGCATGAACAGGCCGTTGGCGATGCCCTCATACATACCGAGAAGCGCGTCCGCCACCTCGGCGGGCACGCCTTCCTCGGCAAGAAGCGCGACGCGACCCTCCGGCGGGACGAGCATCGGCACCACCGGGCGGTCGAGAACCTCCGCGAAGGCCGATGCCACATCACCGGCGCTCCAGTCTTCCGGTCCGGCCAGTTCCACGACGCGCTTCCCGGTCCAGTCCTCGCAGAGCAGGGCTGCCGCAGTGCGCCCGACATCGATCGTGCTCACCATTGGAATCTCCTGAGACGGTTCGAGGAAGGTCGGGAGCAGGCCTTCGGACACGGCGGTTCCTGCCACCTCGCTCCACGTCTCGACAAAATAGGCTGACCGCAGGAAGGCGGTCGCCGGTGCCACGCCGGCAAGCCGCGCCTCGAACCGGTTGAGGGTGGCGATGACGCCAGTGCCCGAAGCATGCTGCGCTCCGATCGACGACAGGACAACGGCCTTGGCCAGATGCGCCCGCCGTGCTGCCTCGGCAAGCGCAGCACCGAGTTCGTCCGTGCGTGCATACGGATCACCGCTCACCGGCGGGGGATTGAGCAGGAACGCGCCCGACGCGCCTTTCAGTGCATCGGCCAAGGCCTCGGTATCCTCGATGTTCGCGACGGCGACCGCCGCGCCGAGAGCCGTCCATTTTTCACCCTGTTCCGGGTGACGCACGACGACACGCACGGCCTCGCCGTGTTCGATGAGGGCGCGCGCTGTCTCGCCGCCAGCGCGCCCATTTGCTCCAAGCACAACATACATAACTTCTTCTCCGTCATTGGTTGGTCGATCGAAAGACGATAGACGGGGGATTTCCATGCGTCCAATGCATGAGGTATATAGTCAGTATGCGTGAAATGGATTTACGTCAGATCGATCTCAACCTGCTGGTGGCGCTCGATGCGCTGCTGGCCGAAATGAACGTCACACGGGCAGCCCACCGGCTTGGCATGAGCCAGCCGGCCGCAAGCCGTGCTTTGGGGCGATTGCGCGCGCTGTTTGCGGACGCGCTCCTGGTCAACGGGCCGGGCGGTTACCTCCTCAGCGCCCGCGCTGAGGAGGTGCGCCCCGTTCTGCGCCGGATACTGGCCGGCATCGGCGAGATGCTGGAGGCGAATCCGTTCGATCCCGCGACGGCGATGGGTCAAGTTCGGCTTCTGATGCCCGATCTTCAGGCAGCCGCGCTCGCGCCGCATTTGCTCGCCCGCCTCGCACGCGAGGCACCGTCCCTTGATCTTGACATTGTCGCGCCGGGCGCGAACGGAATCGAAGCGCTGGAGCACGATGACGCGGATGCGATGGTGGCGCTGATCGACGAAGCACCCGCCGGCATCCGCCGCCGCCGCCTCTATGACGAAAAACTTGTGACATTGATGCGCGCGGATCATCCGGCCGCTGTCGGAAAACTCACGCTCGACCGCTTTCTGGCGCTTGAGCATATCGTGGTCAGTGTCACCGGCGTCGGGCCTGCGCCCGTCGATGAGGTGCTTGCGCTCATGGGGCGGAAGCGAAGGGTGAAGCTGCGCGTGCCGAACTTCTTTGCAGCGGTGGAGATAGCCGCCCGCTCAGACCTGATCATGACCCTGCCGTCGAGCCTGGCGCGATCCGCCGCCGACATGAGGCGCTTCGTGTCGCGGCCGCCGCCCCTTGATCTTGGAAGCTTCACGATGAGTCTCGCCTGGCACGCGCGTCAGCAGGACACTCCCAGGCACATCTGGTTGAGGCGCGCCATTGTCGCGGCGGCGGCGGATATGTCATCGGCCGCTGAATCGCACCGCTGAGTCCGCGTTCGAGACCTGATGGCGGGCACCTTTCGGCCCCGAAGCAGTCAGCCAATCCACCGCCCGATGTGGGTGTGGTGGCTGCCGAGTTGAAGGTAGCATATCCATAAAAAGATTCGCTTTGCAGCCGGTGCTTGCTATCCTCGCCGGCCTACAGCCGCATTGGAGAGCCATCATGTTCATTAAAACGATCGAACCCGATGAGGCAACGGGCGAAATCGCATCGCTTTACGATGCCGAGAAAAAATCAATGGGCCGCGTGATGCAGGCGACGCAATGCTGGTCCGCCCGCCCCGACGTTATTGTTCCAATTGAGAACTTGCTGCATCAGATACGAGATGGCTTTTCACTCGGTCTCTTGAACTTTCGACTGATCACCTTCGTTGCGGCCCAGCATGTCCCTTCAAGCTACTGCTCTCACGTATACTTCCGCGGCCTTTCTGAGATGCTCGGCAGGGAGCAGGCGCTGGCGGTTCGAAGAGATTACCGGAACGCCGGACTTGACGATCAGCAGGTCGAGATGCTCGCCTACGCGGAGCAGATTACCCGCGATGCATCGCAGATAACCGAAGCCAATATTCAGCGGCTGCGGGAACGCGGCTTCACCGATGCCAACATAGCCGACGTCGCATTGGCCGCCTCGTTCCGCAGCTTCATGAGCCGCTATTTCGATGCGGTGGGTGCCACGGTCGAGCCTGAGTTTCTCGATGACGATCCAGCGGTCAGAGAAGAAATGGCAATCGGTCGAAAGTAGTACGCAAATGGGATAGCCTGGCACTGGCTCGCGATTGATGCTGGGGCTGCTTTTGGCGCGCTTTGCGGCCGACCCGACTGCTGAATGTTCGGTACCGCTATGTCAACTTGTCAGGCAGGTGTGACGGTCCGTCCGGTTGAATTCCGGACGAACCTCTTTGTGTCAGCCTTGGCGATTGGGCGACAGCCAGTGGCGATGGAGTGCCTCCACGTCGCCGCTCGTCAAGATTGGCATCGCCTTCCTCAACTGGGCATCAGACCAATCCCACCACTTCATTTCGAGCAGCAGTTCAATTTTCCTATCCTCGAAACGCTTGCGGATTGGTTTGGCGGGATTGCCTCCAACTATGGTGTACGGTTCGACATCACGTGTTACCACTGCACGCGTTCCGAGCAATGCTCCATCGCCAACTTTGACACCAGGCATGACGACAACCTCAGAGCCGATCCAGACATCGTTGCCGACCACGGTGTCGCCGCTTGGCAGGTATCCGTTTTCCGCTCCGCTGAATTCGGGTACCTCCGGCATCCAGAAAAACGGAAACGTGCTGATCCATTCATGACGGTGCCCCTGATTACCTGCCATAATGAAGGCAGCGCCCGACCCGATTGAGCAGAAGCTCCCGATTACGAGCTTATCGGCTCCCACTTCGTCCAGAAGGTAGCGGGCGCAATCGTCAAAGCTGTGGCCATGGTAGTAGCCCGAATAATAGCTGTATCGCCCAACGATTATGTTGGGATTTGTGACCTGCTTGTCGAGCGTAATGCCCTTGAAAGGGCTTTCGAAATAGTTGTTCATCGATGTTCTCTCTACATACGCTTCCTGATCGCTTGCGCCATGGCAAACGGATGCAAGGCGAGAAGCCGTTCAGACTCTCGCTGAGCTCCTCGCGTTAGCGCGGGAGCACGATGTAGGGGTACTCGATGCGTTGATCATGCCGACTTCATATCGCAAAAACTGGTGTAAGCCAACGACGGCAATTAGCGCTTTCCGGAAGTGATCGCTCGACCGCTTTCGGCCAGACCTGGGGAGGCGAGTCAGAATGCCTGCCATGGCCGAACCGACTGAACCGGCCCTTGCGTAAACAAATTAGTATGAACTCGCCCTTGAAGGCGGCGCACCACAGATCGTTCGGCAGCAAGGGATGAGCTAAGGCCGTTTTCTTACCGCGAAAGCGTGGCGTTTACGGGCATGGGCGACCAGCCCGTGCCGGTCGAGAACGGCATGCACCGTGCTCTTGGACGGCACAAAACGTCACCCATCTCTCGGGCAGGCATATTGATTTTAAAGTGAAATTTGCCGTAACTAGAGGCGTTGCCAATCTGGTCTCTGAATGTCCAATGATGGAGTTAGGATGCCGAAGCAGATCGACGAAGCCTTGCGGATGACCGGCCCCGTCCTCTCAGCGCGATTTGATGGCTATTCTTTCGCATTTGCTGCTGGTTCGATCATTCGCGGGGAGGGTACAGAAAACTCCGACATCGACCTGGTGGTCGTGTTCGAGAGGCTCGATCGTGCATGGAGGGAGTCGTTCGTTGACAACGGTCTCCCCTTTGAAGCGTTCGTACATGATCCAGAGACGCTCAACTGGTTTTTTGAGCGCGACTTGAATTCCGGCCATCCGCTCATCGTAGACATGGTAGCGTCCGGACGGATTATAGGGCCGGGCAAGGAGAACGGCCGGGTTTGGCAAAGCCATGCTGCGCAATTGCTGAAGGACGGTCCACCTGAGCTTGCCGGACAGGAGCTGGACGCTCTCCGATATCTGATCACCGATTTGTTGGACGATCTTCGGGGTGAACGCAGCGGAGCTGAAATCCGCGCGATTGCGTCCCAGCTTCATCAGCCTCTTGCCGATCTGATGCTTCTTGGACGCGGCACATGGTCCGGGAAAGGAAAATGGATTCCCCGCCTTCTGAAGCAGCTCGACAACGAGTTGTTTGAGACGTTCGACATAGGTTTCAAACGCGCCGCTGAAGGGCGGGCTGGAGAGCTTTGCCGTTTGACAGAAGCGGAACTGGCTCGCAAAGGTGGCCGGTATTTCGATGGAGATCGCCGCGAGGCGCCCCTTGATGCCCGCAAGGCAAGTGCCGTGCCGGGACAGTCCCGCTGACTTGCGATTAGCTGGGCTTCGATGCAGGATTTGGGATGGTGAAAATCTTTTTTGATGTTGATGGTGTTCTCATCGATGGCTGGCATTCAGATCCGTCGCTTCGCAAGCCCTGGGATGCGACGATCGAGGCTGATCTCGGCGTTGACCGGGAAGCATTCGGCAACCTCTTCTTTGGAAATGCGGGCGACCGTTCGATCTCGCTTATGGCTGAATGCATCACCGGCAAACGCGATCTCGCTGAGGCGCTTGCCGAGATTCTCCCGGAGGTTGGATATCACGGCGATGCGAAGGACTTCATGAGATATTGGTTCGAAAAGGATTCGAATCTCAACAGGGAGGTCTTTGATCTGGTCGAGAGCATAAGGAGCGGCAGTGATGTCGAGCTCTACGTCGCAACCGGCCAGGAGCATCACCGGGCGCGATTTCTCTGGAACGAGCTCGGCTTCTCGAAGCTGTTCGACCGTATGTTTTACAGTGCGGAAATTCGATACGCGAAGAAGGACATCCGCTTTTTCGAGGCGATCAATTCCCGATTGAGCATCGGCTCCGGCGAGCGCCCGATATTTTTCGACGACCAGCCCGAAATCGTGGCGGTGGCGAGGCAGGCCGGCTGGGACGCAAATCCGTTCGTTTCCGCGTCAAACATTCGCCAGCTCCCGCGGCTGCGCCATCTTTGGGCATCCGGGTCTCGTCGGTGGATATGGTCCGCGTTTCCGCCCTGGAATGCGCGCAAACTGTACGCTTCGCAGGGCGGCTAGGCGGGAGGTGAATCCGTCAGTGGCTTCCGGCTTTCTTGCTGGCGAGCAGCATCACATAGTCTTCGGCCGCGTCCGCAAGCGCGAGCGCCACTTCGGCAGGCGTCCAGCCGTGCTGCTGCAAGCGCTTGATCATTTCGAACATCGCGGCTTCGACTTCCGTGCGGCAGTTCAGAGGATGCTCCGGTCTGCCATTTGCATGCTGAGAACCTTGAATTTCTATCATTTTCTCTGCCCCCGTGTTTTGGACCCCGTGCTATTTCAGGCGCCATTTTAGGCAAAGAGCATCGCATAACTTCACGCTGAAGCAAGTGGATGCCTAATCAAGAGTTAAAGCAGACCGTTGCATGACGTCATTTGACGACATTTCAGCAAACCGCGCATTGGCGAATTGGTGGGCTGGAATGCCACCATGCCCTGTCGCGGCGCCTTAGCGGTCATCACCCCAGTCGAAAAACGGGCGGTAGACGCGCCTTGCGATCATCAGGCTGCGGTCGGGACGGATGATGTAGGTCTCCTCCACCTCGCGTCCCCTGTTATCGTAAAATGTATGCGGGAATGAGGAACCGATCGGTGATTTCGTCAGCTTCGTGCGGGGCTGGCCGCTATAGGTGATGCTGCCGGGGATGGGCTCCAAGCCGGGACCGGAAATGTCGCCTACGGCCGTACATCCTGCGATCAATGCCCCCACGATAAGAATTGCGGCAAACTTGGCTTTCATCGAAGTGCTCCATGACGTGGGTCGGCAATGCTATCCTAGATAGGTATACCCCTCCGCTTTTCCATGGCCGAACGAACGCCGATCCTTCAGTGTACGCTGCCGTTCAGGCGGGTATTTCGGCAACCAGGTTGTGAGCGATGAGAATGCTCGCTGGCGATAAAAAAAGCCGCCCGAGGACCTCTCCGGCGGCTTTTCTCAAGGCAGTTCTTTGGCTCAATGCAGGATCTGGCTGAGGAAGAGTTTGGTGCGCTCGTGCTGCGGGTTGTCGAAAAATTCGGCGGGCGAATTCTGTTCGACGATCTGGCCCTGGTCCATGAAAATGACGCGGTTTGCGACCTGACGGGCAAAGCCCATTTCGTGGGTCACGCAGAGCATCGTCATGCCTTCTTCCGCAAGACCCACCATCGTATCCAGCACTTCCTTGATCATTTCCGGATCGAGCGCCGAGGTCGGCTCGTCGAAAAGCATGATCTTCGGGTTCATGCAGAGCGAGCGGGCAATCGCCACGCGCTGCTGCTGGCCGCCGGAAAGCTGGCCGGGATACTTGTTCGCCTGTTCCGGGATCTTGACGCGCTTCAGGAAGTGCATGGCGACCTCTTCGGCCTGCTTTTTCGGCATCTTGCGCACCCAGATCGGCGCCAGCGTGCAGTTTTCGAGGATCGTCAGATGCGGGAACAGATTGAAGTGCTGGAACACCATGCCGACTTCGCGGCGCACTTCGTCGATCTTCTTCAGGTCGTTCGTGAGCTCCGTGCCGTCAACGAGGATGTGACCCTTCTGGTGCTCTTCCAGACGGTTGATGCAGCGGATCATCGTCGACTTGCCGGAGCCCGACGGGCCAGCGATGACGATGCGCTCGCCGCGCATGACCTTGAGGTTGATGTCGCGCAGTACGTGAAAATCGCCGTACCACTTGTTCATGTTGATGATCTCGACCGCCACATCCGTTGCGGAGACGGTCATTTTCTTGGGTTCAGCCATGTTTATTCCCTCATTCTTATCGTTTGTGGCCGGTGTCGAGGTAGCGTTCCATGAACACGGAATAGCGCGACATGCCGAAGCAGAAGATCCAGAAGACGAAGCCTGCAAAGACGAGGCCTGTCAGCGGCGTGACCGAGCTTGCCCAGTTGGCGTCGGTGAAGTTCAGGCGGACGATACCAAGCAGGTCGAACATGCTGATGATCGAAACGAGCGACGTATCCTTGAACATGCCGATGAACGTGTTGACGATGCCCGGGATGACCAGCTTGATCGCCTGCGGCAGCACGATGAGCCGCATCTTTTGCCAATAGCCGAGCCCGAGTGAGTCGGCTCCCTCATACTGGCCCTTCGGGATCGCCTGCAGGCCGCCGCGAATGACTTCTGCCATATAGGCGGAGGCGAAGATCGATACGCCGATCACCGCGCGCATCAGTTTGTCGACATTCCAGCCGGTCGGCAGGAAGAGGGGCAGCATGACGCTTGCCATGAAGAGGACCGTAATCAGCGGTATGCCGCGGATCACTTCGATGAAAGTGACGCAGACCATCTTCACGACGGGCATTGTCGATCGCCGGCCAAGCGCCAGCACGATGCCGAATGGCAGCGAGACCGCCATGCCGACGAAGGAAACGACCAGCGTCACGAGCAGGCCGCCCCAGAGCGGCGTGTCGACGACTTCAAGGCCGAAGCCGCCATAGAGCATGAAGAACGAAACGATCGGCAGCACAGCGAAGAGCAGGATCGCGTTCAGACCTTTGCGCGGTACCGACGGGATCAGCATCGGGATCAGCAGCAGTGCAAAGAGGATGAAGACGATCGTCGGACGCCAGCGCTCGTCGAGCGGATAACGGCCGAATACGAACTGATCCAATTTCGCATTGACGAAGGCCCAGCAGGCGCCGCTCCAACCATCGGGCTGAATGCCGCCTTGAACCGCGGTTGCACAGAAGGTGCGGTCGGTACCCGTCCACACGGCCTGGATGAACAGCCAGTCGATCATCTGCGGCAGGACCCAGGCGAGGGCGGCGATCGCAAGCACCGTCAGCAGGATGTCCTTGGGCGTTGCAAGCAGGTTGCGCCTGACCCAGGCGACAGCGCCGCGTTCGCCGGGCGGCGGCGGTTCAGCCGTGAGGATCGCCGTTCTGACAAAGGGGGTGTTGGCAACGGACATCTTATCTCTCCACCAGTGCCATCTTGGCGTTGAACCAGTTCATGAACAGCGACGTGAGGATGCTGAGGCTGAGATAGACGACGATCCAGATCAGCACGATTTCGATGGACTGGCCGGTCTGGTTGAGGGTCGTTCCGCCGACGGCGACAAGGTCCGCAAAGCCGATCGCAATGGCGAGCGACGAGTTCTTCGTCAGGTTCAGATACTGGCTCGTCAGCGGCGGAATGATGATGCGGAAGGCTTGCGGCACCACCACAAGACGGGTGATGCCAGAAGGATGCAGTCCGAGTGCGCCTGCCGCCTCCGACTGTCCTTTGGCTACGCCGCGAATGCCGGCGCGGACGATCTCGGCAATGAAGGCTGCCGTATAGAAGGAAAGCGCCAGGAAGAGTGACATGAATTCCGGGCCGACGACCGAGCCGCCCGTCAGGTTGAACTTGCCGGCGACCGGAACGTCGAATGACATCGGCAGGCCGGTCACCAGGAAGGCAAGGACCGGCAGGCCGGCGATCAGTGCGATCGATGCCCAGATCGTATGGAACGGCTGGCCAGTCGCGGCCTGGCGCTTATGCGCCCAGCGCGCGGTTATAATGGCGGCGATGATGCCGACGATAAAGGCGATCAGAACCGCCCACATGCCTGGTTCGAAGATCGGCTTCGGAAAAGCCAGACCGCGATTGTTCAGGAACATGTTCAAGGGCAGGTGATACGATTCTCTGACCGCGGGCAGAATGGCAAGAACGCCGGAATACCAGAAGAAGATGACAAGCAGCGGCGGGATGTTGCGGAACACTTCGACATAGACCGTGCACAGCTTGGCAATCAGCCAGTTGTGCGACAGGCGCCCGATGCCGACGATAAAGCCGATGATCGTCGCGGTGATGATACCCGTAACCGCGACCAGGAGGGTATTCAAGAAGCCGACGAGGAGGGCGCGGCCATAGGTCGAGTCACTGGAGTAGGAAATCAGCGACTGGCCGACCTCGAAGCCGGCGCGTCCTCTGAGGAAGGCGAAACCAGAGGCCGTATTGCTGCGTGCGAGATTCTCGATCGTGTTGTCCACAATCCACCAGACCACCCCGGCGATCACGAGGACGGTGAGAACCTGATAAAAGATACCCCGGTATTTGGGATCATACATGGCGGACCGGAAGGTCCCGCCGGTTTTAGGCAACGGTGTCGTGCCCAGAGCCTCTTGCGTCATGCCGAGCCAATTCCCCTATGTGCCCGTTTTGGGCTTTTTTCTTGGACGTGGGAAAGGCGGTTGCCCGCCTTTCCGGTATTTCATTCCAGGCCAGCGATCAGCGGACCGGGGGCGCGTACTGGATGCCGCCCTTGCTCCACAGAGCGTTCAGGCCGCGTTCGATCTTGAGCGGGCTGCCCTGACCGATGTTGCGCTCGAAGACTTCGCCGTAATTGCCGACGCCTTTGATCACATTATACGCCCAATCGTTGGTGAGGCCGAGGTCGGTGCCGATCTTGGTGTCGGCTTCGGAACCGAGGAAGCGCTTGATATCCGGGTTCGGCGAGTTCTTCATCTCGTCGACATTGGCCTGGGTAATGCCGAAGTCTTCAGCATTGACCAGAGCGAAGGCCGTCCAGGAGACGACATCGAACCACTGGTCGTCACCCTGGCGAACGGCCGGGCCGAGCGGTTCCTTGGAGATGATCTCCGGAAGGATCATGTGCTCGTCGGGGTTCTTCAGCGTCAGACGCAGAGAATAAAGGCCGGACTGGTCGGTGGTGTAAACATCGCAACGGCCGGAGTCGTATGCGGCGTTGACTTCCTCGAGCTTTTCGAAAACGACCGGGTTGTACTGAAGGTTGTTGGCCTTGAAGTAGTCGGCGAGGTTGAGTTCGGTGGTCGTGCCAGCCTGAACGCAGACGGCAGCGCCGGAAAGCTCGAGAGCCGACTTAACGTTCAGGCCCTTGCGAACCATGAAGCCTTGACCGTCGTAATAGGTGACCGCGCGGAAGTTGAAGCCGAGAGCGGTATCGCGGTTGATCGTCCAGGTCGTGTTACGCGACAAGACGTCGACTTCGCCGGACTGCAGGGCCGGGAAGCGGTCTTTCGCGGAAAGAGGCGTATACTTGACCTTTGTCGGATCGCCGAACACGGCTGAAGCGACCGCCTTGCAGAAATCGACGTCGAAGCCGGCCCAGTTGCCGGACGCGTCAGGCTGAGCAAAGCCGACGAGGCCGCTGTTGACGCCGCACTGGACGAAACCCTTTGCCTTCACGTCAGCGAGAGTGGCTGCCGAGGCAGGCGAGGCGCCAAGGGCGAAAACTGCTGAGCCGACGGCGGCGGACAGGAGCTTAATCTTCATTTTTCCCAACCTTTATCTGTTGTCTTATGTTTTTGTGGAGGGGACGGCTGAAGCAAACCATTCGCCCCCCAATTCTCGACACCCTCCCGGCGCGAGCGGTTCTATCACAGTCGCAAATATCACCACGGTCAAGTGTCGCGGTTCACAATTGCGGCAGAAATTAGCATTTTGGTAAAATGCGCCGCCCTGATAGGCATTTGAGCAGGAAATGGGCAGCCCTTTGCGGAAAATTGTCGCGTAATCCACTGATATATCTGATAAAGTAACGAACTGGGGAATTTGCGTAGTCTTCGCCGGGGTTGACCGTTTCGCGGGGCGGGTCCAGAAGTGCAGCTTTGCATCATTCCGCCAAGGGCCATTCCAGATTATGAAAGACAGAGACAATTTACTGCAGAACGCGGGCATCAATACGCGCCTGACGCATGTCGGCAACGATCCTTCGGACTACTTCGGTTTCGTCAATCCACCGGTCGTCCATGCCTCCACGGTGCTCTTCCCCAATGCCAGGACGATGGAGACGCGGTCGCAGAAATATACTTACGGCACCCGCGGGACGCCGACGACGGATGCGCTCTGCAATGCGATCAATGCGCTTGAGGGGTCTGCCGGAACGATCCTGGTTCCTACGGGCCTTGCCGCCGTTACTGTGCCGTTGCTCGCATTTCTCTCGTCCGGCGATCATGTTCTCATCGTCGATTCGGTCTATACGCCGACGCGGCATTTCTGCGACACGCTGCTGACGCGTCTCGGCGTCGAGGTCGAATATTACGACCCGGCGATCGGCGCCGGCATCGAGCAGCTTTTCAAGCCGAACACGAAGCTGGTGCACACCGAGGCGCCAGGGTCGAATACGTTCGAAATGCAGGACATTCCGGCAATTGCCGCAATCGGCCACAAGCATGGTGCGGTCGTTGCAATGGACAATACCTGGGCGACCCCGGTCTATTTCCGGCCGCTCGACTTCGGCGTCGATATTTCGATCCATGCCGCGACAAAATATCCCTCCGGCCACTCCGACATCCTGATGGGCACGGTTTCGGCCAATGCCACGCATTGGGAGCAGTTGAAGGAAGCCAATATCACGCTCGGCATTTGCGGCGCTCCGGACGACGCCTACCAGATCCTGCGCGGCCTGCGCACCATGGGTGTACGGCTTGAGCGGCACTATGAAAGCGCGCTGACGATCGCCAAATGGCTTGAGGGCAGGGATGAAGTCGCGCGCGTCCTGCATCCGGCTCTGTCGAGCTTCCCGTCGCACGAACTCTGGAAGCGTGATTTCAAGGGAGCGAGCGGTATCTTCTCCTTCGTGCTCGCAGCCGATGCGCCGGAGAAATTCAAGGCGAAGGCGCATGCTTTCCTCGACGCACTGCAGATCTTCGGCCTGGGTTATTCCTGGGGCGGCTTCGAGAGCCTTGCAGTCCACGTCAATCTCAATGATCGCCGTATCCGCAAGGCGCCGCAGGAAGGGCCCGTCATCCGGCTTCAGATCGGTCTTGAAGACGTGGTAGACATCAAGGCCGATATCGAACGTGGTTTTGCAGCCGCCAATGCCGTCTGATCAGTCGGTCGGACGGTAGCCGTAGACCCAGTCGAGATCCGCCGCGAGGCTTTGCGGCGCCTTCAGCAAAAGAACGATATCGCGGCCGATGCGCACCGGACCGCGGGCATGATAAGCGAAGCGGTTGAAGGCGCCGCGCTTGCGAATTTTTGCGACGCGCGGCGCGCGCTGTTGTTCGAAGCGAAGCAGAGCTTCCTTTACAGGATGGGCTGCAAGCAGCGCCGCGAGCTCGTAGGAATCTTCGATTGCCATCGCCGCGCCTTGGGCCGCAAAAGGCGTCATGGCGTGAGCCGCGTCGCCGATAAGGACGGTGTCACTTCCGTTTTGCCAGTTGCCCTCCGTCGCCTCGTAGAGCGGCCAGAAGGTAATCCGGGCGTCACCGAACAGCGATTTGATATCGGCACTCCATCCGGAAAAGCGCGATGAGAGCTGCTTCAATTGCTGCTCCGTCGGATCGTTGCGCCAGTCCTGCGGCGCAGCATTGCCGGCCGTGATGGCGACCAGATTGAGGCTGCCGGTCTCCTTCAGCGGATAGCAGATGAGATGGGCCGACGGCCCGAGGAATGCCGAGACATTGGCGCGATCGAGGAACGCCGGCGCGGAATTGCCGGCGATCGTGAAGCGATAGGCTATGTCGCCGGAAAAGTGCGGCGAGGGACTTCCCTTGATCGACTGCCGCAGCGTCGACCAGACGCCGTCGGCACCGATGATTACATCCGGCCGGCGGGTGGTTTCAGGAAGTGCGCCCGAGGCGATCCGATGGCCGAGATGGATCGTGCAACGAGGGTTTGCTTCGACTGCCGTAAGCAGCGCCCCCTGCAGCGTCGCGCGGTGCACGACGCCGTAGGGAGCGCCCCAGCGGATGCGAGCGAAGTCGCCTGCGGGAACGGCCGCAAGCGGGCGGAGCGTATCGCCGGAGAAAAGGCGAATGAATTGCGGCTCGAGCCAGACTTTTTCGATGTCCTGCAGGACGCCGAGTTTTGCGAGGATACGCGAGGCGTTCGGCGAGATTTGCAGGCCGGCGCCGACCTCTGCAAGCGCGGCAGCCTGCTCGAAAATATCCGAACTGATGCCGCGTTTAGCCAGGGCCAGAGCCGCGGTCAGGCCCGCAGTTCCGGCGCCGATGATGGCGGCGTGTTCGACCGGCATCTGATGTCCGATCTTGAGTGAATTTACGCTGCCTTGACGTGGAAGACGCAACCGGCCGGGTTCGTCTGCGTCGGCTTCAGCGCGCCGTTGAAGCGATAAAGCGTCGAACAGTAGGAGCAGACCTTTTCGTTGTCGTCGCCCATGTCGATGAAGATGTGCGGATGATCGAAGGGCACGGATGCGCCGGTGCACATGAACTCCTTCACGCCGACTTCGATCACGCGGTGTCCGCCGTCGTTCTGGAAGTGGGGAATGTTGTGGCCGGCCATGTCTGTCTCCGAATGCTTTGAAATGTGCGCGGACATTATAATCCTTCGCCTCAAATGTGTAGAGCCAAAGCGCCGCACGGCACATGGTTTTTTGGCGCGGCGAGGGTTCACCTCCGCTGCTCGATAAAATATGGTCCGGCCAAAAAGGACGGCATTATGAATCTGAATACGCCCGCATTTTCCAGTTTCACCCACGGCGGCCTGAAACTTGTCTTTTTCGACGAAGGGGATCCCAACGGCCCACCGGTGCTGCTCATTCATGGTTTTGCTTCGACCGCCAACGTCAACTGGGTGCATCCTGGCTGGGTGAAGACGCTGGGCGATGCAGGCTATCGGGTGATCGCGATGGATAATCGCGGCCACGGGAAAAGCGACAAACCGCACGATGCCGAAGCCTACCGGCCGTGGATCATGGCGGAAGATGCCGTGGCGCTTCTCGACCATCTAGGCATTCCGGAAGCCAATGTCATGGGCTACTCGATGGGCGCGCGGATTTCGGTCTTCACGGCGCTTGCCCATCCGCATCGCGTGCGTTCGCTGGTGCTCGGCGGCCTTGGCATCGGGATGACGGATGGCGTCGGCGATTGGGATCCGATTGCCGATGCGCTGCTCGCGCCCTCGCTGGACGACGTCACGCATGCCCGCGGGCGCATGTTCCGCGCCTTCGCTGAGCAGACCAGGAGCGACCGGCAGGCGCTCGCTTCCTGCATCCGGGGATCGCGCGATCTCGTGGCGCGGGCCGACATGGGCAGGATCGATGCGCCGACTTTGATCGGCGTTGGAACAAAAGACGATATTGCAGGTTCGGCAGAGCAATTGGCGGGCTTGATGCCGCATGCCGAGGCGCTGGACATTCCGGGCCGCGACCATATGTTGGCGGTTGGAGACAAGGTATTCAAGAAGGCGGTTCTAGAGTTCTATGAGAGAGTCGCCGGGCGGTGACAGTCCGTCTCAGAGTGCCATGATTACCGAAAAATCATCCTAAAAAAGCATAGGACCGGCACCCATTTATGTTCTGGGCATTATGCCCTATATAATGTTGTTCCGACGGAAACGAGGAGACCTGGAATGGTCGCGAAGACTGACGTTCGTTTTGAGGCACCAAACCCGCTGAAGGTCATGGATCCGATCTGGGACAGCCTGCGCGAAGAAGCGCGTGTTGCTGCCGAGAAGGATCCGGTGCTGGCGGCTTTCCTTTATTCGACGGTGATCAACCACCGTTCGCTGGAAGAATGCGTCATTCATCGTATCTGCGAACGCCTCGACCATCCCGACATGCAGGCGACGCTGCTTCGCCAAGTCTTCGACGGAATGCTCGAAGACTGGCCGGAATGGAGCGATATCCTGCGGGTCGATATTCAGGCCGTCTACGACCGCGACCCGGCATGCCTGCGCTTCATGGAGGCGGTGCTGTATTTCAAGGGATTCCATGCGCTGCAGACGCATCGCCTGGCCCACTGGCTCCTCAATCACGGGCGCCGGGATCTGGCGCTCTATCTGCAGAGCCGGTCGTCCAGCGTCTTCCAGACGGACATCAATCCGGCAGCGCGCATCGGCCGGGGAATCTTCCTCGATCACGCGACCGGCCTCGTCGTCGGCGAAACGGCGGTAATCGGCGACAACGTCTCGATCCTGCATGGCGTCACGCTTGGCGGCACGGGCAAGGAGGGTGCTGACCGTCATCCGAAGATCGGCAGCGGCGTGCTTATCGGGGCGGGCGCGAAGATTCTCGGCAATATCCAGATCGGCTATTGCTCGCGTGTGGCGGCCGGCTCGGTCGTTCTAAAGGCCGTCCCGCCCAAGACGACCGTTGCTGGCGTGCCGGCGAAGGTGGTCGGAGAGGCCGGGTGTTCGGAACCGTCGCGCATCATGGACCAGGTGATCGGCGCCGATATCTGATCCGATTATATTTGTCAGAACGGAAAAGCTGGCGAAATCCTGAGGGGAAAGCCGGGGCAGATATGCCGCGGCAACCTTTACAGCTCCGCTTTTCCTGTGCAAGAAGCGGCCAACGAAGACCGCTAGGAGACCAAGTGTGAAGCCTGAAGAACTCAAGAAGCTCGACGCCTATTTCAAGAAGACGCTCAATCCGCAGATCGTCGTCAAGGCGCGCCCGCGCAAGGATGATTCCGCGGAAGTTTATCTCGGCGAAGAATTCCTGGGTATCGTCTATGTCGACGACGAAGACGGCGATCGTTCCTACAACTTTTCGATGGCGATCCTCGACGTCGATCTCTGATCCTAGGGCGGGCCGCATCATTGCGGCTTGCCTTGCCGGACGGCATCGGCTCGTCGGCAGCCTGCTCGGCAACAATTTAGCCATCCGCGCTGGATGAGTTCGTCCTCCGCCCCATTTTAGTTTCTGCGAATGCAACCGAACTAAATTGGAGGATGAGACGTGGGTATTTTCGATAAAATCAAGAACGCGATTTTCGGCGGCGAAGCGCAGGCAGCACCGGTGACCGAGGCGGCCGCGCCGAAAATGGAACCTGCGCAGAGGCAGTCCGCGCCATCGGCAGCACCATCCGTAACCCCAACGACCGCGCCCACGACGGTTGATATCGTTCCGATTCTCGATGCTGCCGTCAAAAAGAGCGGACAGAAGCTGGATTGGCGGCACTCGATCGTCGACCTGATGAAAGCGGTCGGTATGGATGCGAGCCTTTCCGAGCGCAAGGAACTTGCCGCGGAGCTCGGATATTCGGGAGACACAGGCGATTCCGCCAAAATGAACATGTTTCTTCACAAGGCGCTCATGAAGAAGCTGTCCGAAAATGGCGGCAAGGTTCCCGCAGATCTGATGGATTGAGACACCCTTTGCCGACCTCAAGATTGTGGCTTCGCGAGATTTTTTATGAAGCCTCAGTATGAAGCCTCAGGTTGTGGACCCCTGATATATGTTTTGAAAATCAATCGGCGACGTACGTTGCTCTTTTTTCAAGGCGCTTTAGAGCAGCGTCATGCAATCCCCGGTAGTTGTGCAACGCACAAAATCGCTTGACTATTTGTGCGACGCAGCTACCTTTTGCAACAGCCAGTACCACAAAAGGAGGAGACGAACATGTTCAACTTCGACGACACGAGCCGGAAGAGCAAGGAAGCCATGGACACGATGCTGAAGAGCTATTCCGACACGGCCAAGGGCGTCCAGGCGATCGCCACCGAAGCTGCCGAATATTCCAAGAAATCCTTCCAGGACGCCGTCAATCATTTCGAGACGCTCTCGGGCGCCCGAAGCTTCGAAACGGTCTTCGAATTGCAGACCGGCTTCATCAAGTCTTCCTACGAGAATTTTATCGCCGAGGCGACGAAGATGGGGGAAATGTACGCCGATCTCGCCAAGGGCGCCTATAAGCCTTACGAACCGCCAGTATCGGCTCCGTCCGCGAAGTCGCCCAAGGCTCCTCAGGTGACGCCCGCAGCTGCCTAAATGCGATGGTGCGAACAGCGCACCCTTGAAAAACGAAGACCGGCAACGCATCTGCGGCCGGTCTTTTTTTGTTTCCAGAAGCCCTTCAAGAATTCGAATGGGACTTTTTTAGTCTTTGCGTCGAGTCCTGCGGAATTGTGATTGCAGTCGCAAACAAGGGGCTTAAAATCGCTCTATTATGAACTAAGTTAGTGTTTCAGATATCCGGCGGGTAAAGCAGCCTCCCATGCACCACCGGATAGACCGAGGAATGAATGACAATGATCGCAAAGCCGATCCGGATGCAGAACGACAGCGAAAGGAACGGGGACAACGGAAATCGCGGAACCTCGGTCATCACACGCACAAAGCCGAAGACCAAGAAGCCCAATCTCTACCGCGTGCTCATCCTGAATGACGACTACACTCCCATGGAATTCGTCATCCACATTCTGGAGCGTTTTTTTCAGAAGGATCGTGAAAGTGCCACCCGCATCATGCTTCATGTCCATAACCACGGCGTCGGCGAATGCGGGATATTTACATACGAGGTAGCGGAGACGAAGGTAAGCCAGGTGATGGACTTCGCCCGTCAGCACCAGCATCCGCTGCAGTGCGTCATGGAAAAGAAGTGAGGATCTCAACGTGCCAACATTTTCGCCTAGTCTTGAGAAGGCGCTCCATCAGGCACTGACCTTTGCCAACGAGCGGCATCACGAATATGCGACGCTCGAGCATCTGCTGCTCGCCTTGATCGACGATGCCGATGCGGCAGCTGTCATGGGTGCATGCAATGTCGACCTCGACGCGCTGCGCAAGACGCTGATCGAATACGTCGACAACGAACTTTCCAATCTGGTCACCGGATATGACGAGGACTCCAAGCCAACCTCCGGCTTCCAGCGCGTCATCCAGCGTGCCGTGATCCATGTGCAATCGTCCGGCCGCGAAGAAGTGACGGGGGCGAATGTCCTTGTCGCGATCTTTGCCGAGCGCGAAAGCCACGCGGCCTATTTCCTGCAGGAGCAGGAAATGACCCGATACGACGCGGTCAACTACATCTCCCACGGAATCGGCAAGCGCCCGGGCTCTTCGGAAGTGCGCACGCCGCGGGGCGCCGACGAGGAAGCGGAAAGCAAGCCGACTGCATCGCGCGGCGGTGAGGATGAAGGCGGCGCCAAGAAGCAGCAGGATGCTCTGAAGGCCTATTGCGTCAATCTCAACGAGAAGGCCAAGAGCGGTAAGATCGATCCGTTGATCGGCCGTAACTCGGAAGTCAGCCGTACGATCCAGGTGCTGTGCCGCCGCTCCAAGAACAACCCGCTTTATGTGGGCGATCCGGGCGTCGGGAAGACGGCGATTGCCGAGGGCCTCGCCAAGCGCATCGTCGAAGGCAAGGTGCCGGAAGCGCTCGCCGACGCCACCATCTTCTCGCTGGACATGGGCACGCTGCTTGCCGGCACGCGTTACCGTGGCGATTTTGAAGAGCGCCTGAAGCAGGTCGTCAAGGAACTCGAAGAATATCCGGGGGCCGTGCTCTTCATCGACGAAATCCATACCGTCATTGGTGCGGGCGCCACCTCTGGCGGCGCGATGGATGCATCGAACCTTCTGAAGCCGGCGCTTTCGTCCGGCGCGATCCGCTGCATCGGTTCGACGACCTACAAGGAATACCGCCAGTTCTTCGAGAAGGACCGGGCTTTGGTTCGCCGTTTCCAGAAGATCGATGTCAACGAGCCGTCGATCGATGATGCGATCGAAATCATGAAGGGCCTGAAGCCTTATTTCGAAGAGTACCACCACCTGCGCTACTCGAACGACGCCATCAAGTCGGCGGTCGAGCTGTCGGCCCGCTATATCTCCGACCGCAAGCTGCCTGACAAGGCGATCGACGTCATCGATGAAACGGGTGCCGCTCAGATGCTGCTGCCGCCATCCAGGCGCCGCAAGCTGATTACCGAAAAGGAGATCGAGGCGACGGTCGCGACGATGGCCCGCATTCCGCCAAAGAGCGTTTCGAAGGACGACGAAGCCGTTCTCGCCAACCTGGAGCAGGAACTGCGCTCGGTGGTCTACGGCCAGGATACGGCAATCGAAGCCCTTTCGACCTCGATCAAGCTGGCGCGTGCCGGGCTCCGCGAGCCGAACAAGCCGATCGGCGCCTACGTCTTCTCCGGCCCGACCGGCGTCGGCAAGACGGAAGTGGCCAAGCAGCTCGCATCGTCGCTTGGCGTCGAGATGCTGCGCTTCGACATGTCGGAATATATGGAACGGCACACGGTTTCTCGCCTGCTCGGCGCACCTCCCGGCTATGTTGGCTTCGACCAGGGTGGGCTTTTGACCGACGGCGTCGACCAGCATCCGCATTGCGTGGTCCTTCTCGACGAGATCGAGAAGGCGCATCCGGATATCTACAATATCCTGCTGCAGGTCATGGACCACGGCGCGCTGACCGACCATAACGGCAAGAAGATCGACTTCCGCAACGTCATCTTGATCATGACGACCAATGCGGGCGCGTCGGAAATGGCCAAGGCCGCAATCGGCTTCGGTTCGTCCAAGCGCACCGGCGAGGATGAGGAGGCGCTGACCCGCCTGTTCACGCCGGAATTCCGCAACCGTCTCGACGCGATCATTCCCTTCGCGTCACTGCCTACGGCCGTCATCCACAAGGTCGTGCAGAAGTTCATCATGCAGCTGGAGGCTCAGCTTTCTGAACGCAACGTCACTTTCGACCTGCAGGAGGAAGCGATCGACTGGCTTGCGGAAAAGGGTTACGACGAGAAGATGGGAGCCCGCCCGCTTGCCCGCGTCATTCAGGATGCGATCAAGAAGCCGCTGGCGAACGAAATCCTCTTCGGCAAGCTGAAGAAGGGCGGCGTCGTGAACGTCACGGTCGGCCCGAAGGAAGACGGCAAGCCCGGTATCATCCTCGAAGCGATCCCCGAATCCGCGCCGATCAAGCCGAAGCCGGAAGCCGAAACCGTTCATCCGGAAACCGACGACGAGGATGACGGCGAGCTGAAGACGAAGGCAAAAGCCAAGAAGACGGCGGTGAAGAAGGCGAAGGCTGAGGTCAGGGACGCACCGAAGAAGGCGAGCGCAGTGCCGAAGGTACCGCGGAGGAAATAGTCCGTCGCCGTGACGTGAATGAAGAAGGCCGCAGCGATGCGGCCTTTGATTTTTCTAGGTTTTTTTCAGGGGCGCAAGGCCGCTCCAACTGAGCGTGTCAACATCTTTGAGCTTTGGCGCGATCAGCGGCCTCTGGACCCCTGGCGGGAGGTCGCGAACCCGCCGAAAATCGACAGGCGGGAAACCTACGTGTATCTCCACCGGACTGACTGATAAGGCTGAAGAGCCTTTCCTTTCTGACACGTGTACGCCGATCTTGACCGATCTCAGCTGCTCGAAGTTCGGAACGGTCAAGGCTGGGCTCGCCGCAGTCATTCGACGGGCTCTGCAAATTAATAGGTCCTGAAACTAGTTCCCAAGCTCACCCTTTATCTTTTCGGCATTCGCGGCAAGCACGCCGCCATCCTCCATTTTGCCGGAATGCGGCTTGAGGGCAACGCCCTCGTGGCGCGGGATGACGTGGAAGTGCAAGTGGAAGACGCTCTGGCCGGCGGCCGGTTCGTTGAATTGGCAGACCAGGACACCGTCGGCATCGAAAGCCTCTTTCACGGCCTTCGCGATCTTCTGGACGACGGGAATCGTCTGCGCGAGGACCGTGGGGTCGGCATCGAAAATATTGCGCGACGGCGCCTTCGGCATGACCAGGACATGGCCGGGGGCCTGCGGCATGACGTCCATGAAGGCTACCGTATGCTCGTCCTCGTAGATGCGGTGCGACGGGATCTCGCCGCGCAGGATCTTGGCGAAGATATTGCTGTCATCGTAAGCGGCGCTGGTCATCTCGAAATCTCCTCGTTCTCCGGTGATCGGGTAGCGCAGCAAAGGCGCGAGCGTCAATCCTCCTGCTGCCGCTCGCCTTTGCGGAACGGACTGTGCTCGGCGAGGATCTCGTTCATGTGCTCGACGTCCTCGCGTTCGCGTTCCAGATAGTCGGCAATCGCGCGACGCAGGCCGGCATGGGCGACATAGTGCGCCGAATGTGTTGTCACCGGCAGGTAACCGCGCGCGAGCTTATGCTCGCCCTGCGCGCCCGCCTCGACGCGCTTCAGGCCCTTGGCGAGCGCGAAGTCGATCGCCTGATGATAACAGACCTCGAAATGCAGGAAGGGATGGTCTTCGACGCAGCCCCAGTGGCGGCCGTAGAGCGTATCGCCGCCGATAAAGTTGATGGCGCCCGCGATATAGCGGCCGTTGCGCTTGGCCATCACCAGCAGGACATCTTCGGGCATACGCTCGCCGATCAGCGAATAGAACTTGCGGGTCAGGTATGGCCGCCCCCATTTGCGGCCGCCGGTATCCATGTAGAAAGCGAAGAACTGGTCCCAGATGCGCTCGGTGAGATCGCTGCCGGTCAGCCAGTCGATACTAATGCCGTTTTCGAGCGCCGTGCGGCGCTCCTTGCGCAGCGCCTTGCGCTTGCGCGAGGCCAGCGTTTCGAGGAATTCCTCGTGATTGGCATAGCCCTCGTTGATGAAATGGAACTGCTGGTCGGTCCGGTGCAGGTAGCCGTCGGTCTCGAAGACGCCGATCTCGTCTTCAGGCACGAATGTGACGTGCGCCGATGAGACGCCGAGGCGACGGACGACTTCCTTCAGGCCGTCGGCAACGGCGTTCTGGATCGGCCGCCGTTCAAGGCCCTCGGCAACGAGCATGCGCGGACCGGTCGCCGGCGTGAACGGGATCGAACATTGCAGCTTCGGATAATAGCGCCCGCCCGCGCGCTCGAAAGCATCTGCCCAGCCGTGGTCGAAGACGTATTCGCCCTGGCTGTGATTCTTCAGATAAGCGGGCAGAGCGCCGATCAGCTCGCCCCTGTCCGTCTCAAGCAGCAGATGATGGCCGAGCCAGCCGGTTTGCGCGGTGGCAGAGCCTGACTCTTCGAGCGCGGAGAGGAAGGCGTGCGACAGGAAGGGGTTATAGGCGAGCGCCTTGCCTTCCTTGGACGTTCCGGAAAGCCGGGACCAGCTCTCCGGGGAAATCGCGGTGAAGGACCGTTCGACGCGGATCGATAGTTCGTCTGTCATGGAGCAAATGCGAGGCCCTTGGGAGGAGGATATTGGCTCCCCTTCAGTCTGCGCACGATCTTGTCCAAAAAGCGAGCGTCAAACCGAACCGCGGGGATCGAAACCTTCGAACGTCATCTGATCGGCATTCTCGACGGTGTGCTTGCGCGCCTTCTCGTCGCGGACCGTCCAGGTGATGACCGGGATGCCCTTCGCGCGCTGGCCGGTGATGAAGGCATTCGGCAGATCGGCGAAGAAATAGGAGATGAAATCGAGGCCGATTTCCATGGCCCGTTCGTGGTTGGCGAATTCTTCCGGCTTGTTGCCGCCGGCGGTAAGGCCGAGCGGGTAGGGCGCGTTCAAGGCTTTGAGGTCGCGCAGCAGCCAATGGTCGAAGCTCATGAGCGCGACCTTGCCGTCATAGCCTTCCAGCACTTCGACCACCGCTTCGGCAAAGCCCTCGTCATCCGCCTCGCGGCCCTTCAGTTCGAGGACGAGCGGAACCTTGCCCTTCACGAGATCGAGCAATTGCCTGAGCGTCGGGATCTTGTCGGTCGTGCCGCCGACGGACAGCAGGCCGAGTTCCCTGGAGGTGCGCTCGCGGATATCGCCCTTTATGCTACAGAGACGTTCGAGGTTCTCGTCATGAAAGATGACCGGCACGCTATCGGAGGCATAATGGAGATCGCATTCGATCGCGAAGCCGGCTTCGACGGCGCGGGCAAAGGCGGTGAGCGTATTTTCCCAGACGAGCTTGTTGGTGTCGTGGTAGCCGCGATGGGCGACCGGCAGTTCCTTGATCCAGGCGGCGGAGGTCATGACGCAATTTCCATGATGGCATCGATTTCGACGGCGGCGTTGAGCGGCAGCGCCGCCATGCCGACGGCGGCACGGGCATGCTTTCCGGCCCCGCCGAGGACGCTGGCGATCAGGTTTGATGCACCGTTGATGACAAGATGCTGTTCGACGAATTCCGGGGTAGAGGCGACGAAGCCGTTGAGCTTGATGACGCGCTTGATGCGGCCGAGATCGCCGCCGAGCGCAGCCTTCGCCTGAGCGAGAATGTTGATGGCGCAAAGCTCAGCGCCGCGCTGGCCTGCGGGAACGTCGACATTCCTGCCAAGATGGCCGCTCACGGCGACCTTGCCGCCTTCGAGCGGAAGCTGGCCGGAAATATAGAGAAGGTTGCCGCTGATCACATAGGGAACATAATTGGCAGCGGGTGCGGCGGCTTCCGGCAGAGTTATCCCCATTTCCGTCAGGCGGGCCGCGATTTCAATCGACATTTTCGTCTCCGCTTTTTGTTTCAGTTCTTCAAAAAATTATGCATCGGGACTAGAATCTTGCGTATGACGGTTTCGAGCCTCGATTTGGCCGAAAGCGTTCTTATAACATCGCGGCCGAGTCCAACAGGAGATAATGGATGTTCCGACCGAGTCTTGCCGCCCTTCTTCTTGCCGGCGTCGCAACAGGTGCCTGGGCGGCCGCGCCTGCCTCCGGCGCTGCGATCGCCTCCGGTCTTGTCGCCCACCGGGCGATCTACGATCTCGAACTGAAGGACGCGACCGAGCGCTCTGGCATCGCCGGCATGTACGGCCGGATGGTCTACGAATTCAACGGCAATTATTGCGACGGCTTCACCACCAATTTCCGCTTCGTGACGCAGATCAACACCGGCGACAGCACCCGCGTCAGCGACCAGCAGACGAAGACCTTCGAAAACGTGAAGGACCGCCGCTTCACCTTCGAAACGAAGTCTTTCACGGACGATCAGCTCGACAAGGAAGTCAACGGCGAGGCAAACGACAAGCCGGACGGCGTGACAGTCGATCTGACCCGCCCTCAAAGCAAGGAACTGCAGCTTGCCGAAAGCCGCTTCCCGACCGAGCACATGCTCGACGTGATCGAGAATGCCAAGGCGGGCAGGCGTTTCTTTGAAGCCCGCGTCTTCGATGGCTCGGACGATGGGGACAAGCCCCTGGCGACGACGACCGTGGTCGGCAAGCAGATTACGCCGGTTGCCGGTGACGAGGCGGATGCGGGCAATGCCGGCGCGTTTTCCAAGACGGCCGTCTGGCCGGTGACGATCTCCTATTTCAACGAGAATACGAAATCAGACGCGCTACCGGTCTATCGCATGTCATTCAAGCTTTATGAGAACGGCATTACGCGCGATCTCACCATGGATTATGGTGATTTCGTTCTGACCGGCAGGCTCGCGAAGCTGGAAATGCTGGATAACAAGGCCGACACCTGCAAGTGAACCGCTGGCGGCATGGAGGCGCATCTTAGACAACGTGTTATGCCCTATTTCTCTTTTTCTGGTGCATAATAGAAGTGCAGGACGGACGTTGTCCTGCCCGGGCCTGCCGCCGTTGACGGGGCGGGGCCGATAGGGGTGGGATATGAAGAACTTGTCACGGATTGCACGTTCAGGTCTTGCGGTGGCGCTGCTTGCTGCTGCAGCCGCGGTATCGGGCGGTCATGTGATGGCGGCCGATTGCCACGACACGCCTAACGCAGGCGTTGACTGGAGCGAATGCACCAAGAAGAACCTGATGCTTGAAGGCAGCGACTTCGAAAAAGCCAGTCTCGCAGGCACGGATCTGTCGCAGACCAGCCTCAAGAATGCGAACCTTGCCGCGGCAAACCTCGAGAAAGCGACCCTGATACGGGCTTGGCTTGAAGGTGCAAAGGCCGACGAGGCCAGATTCGACAAGATCGAAGCCTACCGGGTCGTGTTCCAGAATGCGTCGGCGCAGCGCGCTTCCTTCATCAGCGCTGAGCTGCAGCGCGCGGATTTCACTGGCGCACAGCTTTCAGGTGCGAACTTCGAAAAGGCCGAGCTCGGGCGCGCGACTTTTGAAACGGCCGTATTGACCGGAGCCAGGTTTGCGCTTGCCAATCTCTCCCGCGCCGATCTCAGCGGCGCGAGCTTCGAAGGTTCGATCGATTTCGATCGCGCCTTCATGTTCCTGACGAGAATAGAGGGGCTCGATCTCTCCGCAGCAACCGGGCTTCAGCAGTCGCAGATCGAACTGGCCTGCGGCGATACGTCGACCAAGCTTCCTTCCGGTCTTACGATACCGAAGAACTGGCCCTGCGCAACGGACTGAGTGAGCGCGCAAACGGTGGCAATGAAATCAATGTCCCGCGGGAGGCGCCGGCATGAATTTCACATTTGCGGTTGGCGACATCCATGGCTGCCTGGAGCCGTTGAGAGAGATGCTTGATCGCATCGGGGCATACGCACGCGCCGGCACGGTGGTTTTCATCGGCGACTATATCGACCGCGGCCCTGACAGCAAGGGAGTGATTGATCTCCTGATGAACGGATCGGGCAGCGAGTCCTGGCGATGGGTATGTCTGAAGGGTAACCACGAGGATATGATGCTGCGCGCCTGCGCTAACGATGACGAGCGTATCTGGTGGTTGGAAAACGGCGGGATTGAAACGGAGCTTTCCTATGGGGGCAAAGTAGCCGCAAACCATATGCTGTGGGCCAGTCAGTTGTCGTTGATGTATGCCGATAGCCACCGGATCTTTGTGCATGCCGGCGTTGTTCCGGATTTACCGCTGGAGATGCAGGCCCCCCAAGACCTGCTCTGGCTTCGGGTTCCCGACGACTATTCAGCGGACTATTGGGGAAAACACCTGTGTCATGGACACACGCCCTCGGACGCGAATCCGCTGACCGTTGGCAACCGCACGAATATCGACAGCGGATGCGTGTTCGGCGGTCCGCTTTCGTGCGCCGTGTTTGAAGATTCGCTGGCCGGCGGACCGGTCGAGTTTATCCAAGTGCAGGGCTAGGGGCAGCCAGATGCCAGTTTTTTTGAGCGAACGCCTTGCATTTTCGGCGGATCGACGGTAAGGGCAGCCGCATTCCACACGTAAGGCATGGGATCGTCCGGGAGAAATCCGGATTTTTCCGCCGGTGGCATCTTCGAAGAGGATGCTGTTCGCCTTGCGGAGGTTCAACCGGAAAAGGAGTCAAAGGCATGGCATTGCCTGATTTTTCTATGCGCCAGCTTCTGGAAGCTGGTGTTCACTTCGGCCACCAGACCCATCGCTGGAACCCGAAGATGAAGCCGTACATTTTCGGCGATCGTAACAACATCCACATCATCGATCTGGCTCAGACCGTTCCGATGCTTTCGCGCGCACTGCAGGTTGTCAGCGACACCGTTGCCCGTGGCGGCCGCGTTCTCTTCGTCGGTACCAAGCGCCAGGCTTCCGAGCTCATCGCTGACTCGGCCAAGCGTTCGGCCCAGTACTACGTCAACTCGCGCTGGCTCGGCGGCATGATGACGAATTGGAAGACGATCTCCAACTCGATCCAGCGTCTGCGCAAGCTCGACGAAATCCTTTCCAACGAAGCCCAGGGCTTCACCAAGAAGGAACGTCTGAACCTCGAGCGCGAGCGTGAAAAGCTCGACAAGGCTCTTGGTGGTATCAAGGACATGGGCGGTACCCCGGACCTGATGTTCATCATCGATACCAACAAGGAAAAGATCGCGATCGACGAAGCCAAGCGCCTCGGCATCCCGGTTGTCGCAATCATCGACTCGAACTGCGATCCGGACCTGATCGACTATCCGATCCCGGGCAACGACGACGCTTCGCGCGCTATCGCTCTCTACTGCGACCTGATCTCCCGCGCCGCTATCGACGGTATCGCCCGTCAGCAGAGCGCATCGGGCCGCGACCTTGGCGCTTCCGTTGAAGCTCCGATCGAGCCGACGCTCGACGAGGCTCAAGCCTGATAAACAGGCGGACGGGCCTAAAGGTCCGTCCAGCTTGACTGGATTGGGAAAGGCCGCGCGAGACTTTGCGAAGCTCCGGCGGCCTTGACCTTTTTAGGGCGGTAGGTTCAGGCCGGTCCGCCCAACGAGTTCTGATATGGCGCGTCTTCATCACGCTGTCATACATAAAGGTACATTTCGTGCCTCAATCCGGTGGCGCAGAGCATTTTGCGGACCACCGTAAACCGACAAGAGGAAGCTTATGACCGAGATTACGGCTGCAATGGTGAAGGAACTGCGCGAAAAGACCGGCGCAGGCATGATGGACTGCAAGAAGGCTCTCGCTGAAACCAATGGCGACATGGAAGCGGCGATCGACTGGCTGCGCGCCAAGGGCATCGCCAAGGCTGACAAGAAGTCGGGCCGCACCGCTGCCGAAGGTCTCGTCGGCGTTGCCAGCCAAGGCACCAAGGCCGTCGTGGTCGAAGTCAACTCCGAAACCGACTTCGTTGCCCGTAACGACGCCTTCCAGGATCTCGTCCGCGGCATCGCAAAGGTTGCCGTTTCGACCAACGGTTCTGTCGAGGCCGTCGCTGCTGCGACCTATCCGGCTTCCGGCAAGTCCGTTGCTGACACGATCAAGGACGCGATCGCGACGATCGGCGAAAACATGAACCTGCGCCGCTCGATTGCCCTCTCCGTCGAGGACGGCGTCGTCGCCACCTACATCCACAACGCCGTTTCCGACGGCCTCGGCAAGCTGGGCGTTCTGGTTGCGCTGAAGTCGACCGGCAACAAGGAGGCGCTGAACGCCATCGGCCGCCAGATCGCCATGCACATCGCTGCGACCTCGCCGCTCGCCATCCGTCCGGAAGAAGTCGACGCCGCTGTCGCCGAGCGCGAACGCAACGTCTTCATCGAGCAGTCGCGCGCTTCCGGCAAGCCGGACAACATCATCGAAAAGATGGTTGAAGGCCGCATGCGCAAGTTCTTCGAAGAAGTCGCGCTGGTTTCCCAGGCTTTCGTCATCAATCCGGACCTGACGGTCGGTGCCGCACTCAAGGAAGCTGAAAAGACCGTCGGTGCGCCGATCGAGATCACCGGCATGGCACGCCTGCTGCTCGGCGAAGGCGTCGAGAAGGAAGAAACCGACTTCGCAGCCGAAGTCGCGGCTGCCGCCAAGGGCTGATAAAACCTCATATAATGTGAAAACGGCAGGGCATCGCGTGACAACGCGGTGCCCTTCGTGTATCCGGCAATCATGCCAACATACGAGGAGCCAAGATGTCGTCAGAGCCTGTCTATAAACGCGTTCTACTCAAGGCTTCCGGCGAAGCGCTCATGGGCAGCCAGGGATTCGGTATCGACGTTGCGGTAGCGGACCGCATCGCGTCGGATATCGCCGAAGCCCGCCAGATGGGCGTCGAAGTCGGTGTTGTCGTCGGCGGCGGCAATATCTTCCGCGGCGTAGCCGTCGCCTCCAAGGGCGGCGACCGAGTGACGGGCGACCACATGGGAATGCTCGGTACCGTGATCAACGCGCTGGCGCTCGCAACGTCGCTGCGCAAGCTGAACATCGATACGGTCGTGCTTTCGGCAATCTCCATGCCGGAACTCTGCGAGAGCTTCTCGCAGCGCGCGACGCTCTACCATCTGTCGATGGGCCGCGTGGTCATCTTCGCGGGCGGCACTGGCAATCCTTTTTTCACGACCGATTCTGCCGCAGCCCTTCGAGCCGCCGAGATGGGCGCCCAGGCGATCTTCAAGGGCACCCAGGTGGACGGAATCTATTCCGCCGACCCGAAGAAGGATCCGTTTGCGACGCGCTTCGACCGGCTGACGCACCAGGAAGTGCTCGACAAGGGCCTTGCCGTGATGGACGTCGCGGCTGTCGCCCTCGCGCGCGAAAATTCCATTCCGATCATCGTCTTCTCGATCCACGAGAAAGGCGGTTTTGCTGAAATCTTGACGGGCGGTGGCCTCAAGACCATCGTATCGGACAACTGATAGAGAGACGGCGCTGGACGGCCGCGCGTCTTCGACTGACAGGAGTATTGAGCATGACTGAAGCTACAGACATCAAGGAACTGAAGCGCCGCATGGACGGCGCGATTTCCGCATTCAAACACGATATCGCGTCGCTGCGTACCGGCCGCGCCTCGGCCAACATCCTGGACCCGGTGACGGTCGAAGCCTATGGTTCGCGCTTGCCGCTCAATCAGGTCGCCAATATCACCGTGCCGGAGCCGCGCATGCTTTCGGTATCCGTCTGGGACAAGTCGATGGTAAGCGCGACGGAACGTGCGATCCGCGAGTCAAACCTCGGACTCAACCCGATCGTCGACGGCCAAAACCTGCGCATTCCTTTGCCGGAACTCAACGAAGAGCGTCGAAAGTCGCTGGTCAAGGTCGCGCATGACTACGCCGAGAAAAGCAAGGTTGCGATCCGCCATGTACGCCGCGACGGCATGGACGGCCTTAAGAAAGCCGAAAAGGACGGTGTCATAAGCCAGGACGAAAGCCGGGCGCAATCAGATCGTGTGCAGAAGATGACGGATGAGATGATTTCCGAGATCGATCGCTTGCTTGCCGACAAGGAAAAGGAAATCATGCAGGTCTAGGGCTTTGCCTGCGCCCCTGGAGACCGGACGGGAAATGTCGGAACCAGTATTCTTGAGTATGCCAGAACATGTTGCCATCATCATGGATGGCAACGGCCGTTGGGCAAAGCAGCGAGGGCTGCCGCGCGCGATGGGTCACCGCAAAGGTGTGGAAGCCGTTCGCGAGACCGTGCGCGCCGCAGGCGATGCCGGCATCAAGTACCTGACGCTCTTTGCCTTTTCTTCAGAGAACTGGCGCCGGCCGGAAGCGGAGGTCTCCGACCTCATGGGATTGCTCAAGGCCTTCATCCGGCGCGACCTCGCCGAACTGCATGCGCAGAATGTGCGGATCAGGATCATCGGCGACCGGCATAGTCTTCGCAGCGATATCCTCAACCTCCTGCTCGAAGCCGAAGAGACGACGCGGGACAATACCGCGCTGACGCTGGTCATCGCTTTCAACTACGGCTCGCGCGACGAGATCGCCAGAGCCATGGTGAGCCTTGCCGAAGATGTCGAGGCTGGGCGGCTGCGAGCCCGGGAGATCACACCCGAGCTCGTCAATGCCCGGCTGGATACGGCCGGCATTCCCGATCCCGATCTAATCATTCGCACCAGCGGCGAGGAGCGCCTTTCGAACTTCCTTTTGTGGCAGGCCGCTTATTCCGAATTCGTCTTCGTGCCGGAATACTGGCCGGATTTCGGCCGGGAGCTCTTCTATGCCGCGCTCGAGAAGTTCGCGGCGCGCGACCGCCGATTCGGCGGCCTGTCGCCGCAGGCCGCGGCAGTAGGCACCTGATTGATGCAGCAGGAACTGAAACTCCGCATTATCTCCGGTGTCATTCTGGCAATCATCGTGCTCGCGGTGACCTGGTACGGCGGCTTCGCCTTCCGCCTGCTCTCGGCCGTAATTGCCCTGCTTATCTATTATGAATGGTCGACAATCACGCGGCTGCAAACCGAACAGCCGGTCGCGAATGTGGCAGGCTGGGTGGGGCAGGCGGCCATCGCGGCTGCAATCCTGCTCGGACGCTTCGATTTTGCGTTGAGCCTGCTTGTTTTCTTTTTTGCGATTGCTGTCGGCTTCGTGGCGGCGCAGAGCGCCAGCCGCTGGTTTCCGGCTGGCATCGTCTATGCCGGACTGACCGGCATCGCACTTGCCGAAATCCGGGGCGGGGACGCTGCAGGGCTGCAAGCCATGCTCTTCGTCTTCGCGGTGGTCTGGGCAACCGACATCCTTGCCTATTTCGTCGGCCGAGCAGTCGGCGGGCCAAAGCTCGCACCGAGGATTTCGCCGGGAAAGACGCAATCCGGCGCTTTGGGCGGCGCGGTTTCGGCTGTGATTGCGGGCAGTGTCATCGCCTACTTCTTCATTCCCGAGGCGGACTGGCTGATGGCGGCCGCCGTCGCCTTCATTCTTTCCGTCTGCAGCCAGGCAGGCGATCTCTTCGAATCCTTCATCAAGCGGCGATTCGGTGTGAAGGATTCCAGTCATCTCATTCCGGGACACGGTGGCGTTATGGATCGCGTCGACGGGCTGATATTCGCTTGTTTTGCAGCCTTCTTGCTCGCGACATTATTTTCCCTGATAAAGGGTGACGGCATGGCGCCGCTTGGCGCCGCTTTGTTCGGGTTCTGATATCTGCGCAGGGCGCAGCGGAAGGATTTATGGAAGGCATGACCGGTATATTCGGCTTTCTAACGGGTTATATCATTCCGTTCGTTCTGGTCCTCTCGCTGCTCGTTTTCGTGCACGAGATGGGCCACTATCTGGTCGGCCGCTGGAGCGGCATCCGCGTGCTCGCTTTTTCTGTCGGCTTCGGACCAGAGCTTGCGGGCTTTACCGATCGGCATGGAACGCGCTGGAAGATCTCGGCGATCCCGCTTGGCGGCTATGTGCGCTTCTTCGGCGACGAGGACGCCTCGAGCAAGCCGGACATGGATAAGCTCGAATCGATGTCGGAAGCGGATAGAGCGCGCTCATTTGCCGGCGCGAAGCTCTGGAAGCGCGCAGCGACGGTGGCCGCAGGTCCCATCGCCAACTTTCTGCTGGCGATCATCATCTTTGCGGTTCTTTTCTCGATCTACGGCCGCTCGATCGCCGATCCGGTCGTCGCCGAAGTGAAGCCGGAGAGCGCTGCCGCCGAGGCCGGAATCCTGCCCGGTGACCTGCTGATCGCAATCGACGGCGGGAAGGTCGATACGTTCGACGATGTGCGCCGCTATGTAAGCGTTCGCCCGGAACAGCGGATCGTCGTTACCATCGAGCGGAACGGCGAGAAGATGGACCTGCCGATGGTGCCGAAGCGCACCGACATGACGGACCAGTTCGGCAACAAGATGGAGATCGGTCTGATCGGCATCGTGACGAACCAGGAGGTCGGCCATTTCCGCGTGCAGACATATACGCCGCTCGCAGCCTTGGAGGAAGGCGCCGTTCAGACCTGGCATATCGTCACCGGTACCTTCAAATATATCGGCAATCTTTTCGCGGGCTACATGAAGCCCGATCAGCTCGGCGGACCGATCCGCGTGGCCCAGGCGTCCGGCCAGATGGCAACGCTCGGTGTTGCAGCCCTGCTTCAGCTTGCCGCGGTGTTGTCCGTTTCCATCGGATTACTGAATTTGATGCCTGTTCCGGTACTTGATGGCGGGCATTTGATGTTCTATGCGATTGAGGCAGTGAGGGGTAAACCTTTAGGGGCATCGGCCCAGGAAATTGCATTTCGCATTGGTCTGGCTATGGTCCTTTCACTGATGGTTTTTGCTACCTGGAACGACATTAGCGCGTTGATAGGTTAACGCGCGCGGTGAGGGGAAATTACCGTTTATTTACGATGTTTCAAAGCTGTAGTGGCGAATGGGTCACGCTTCGAAATGAAGTAAACAGAAATTAACTTGCTGCCTTGCTTGTAGGGCAAAAGCGGGTAAAACGACACACGTGCCGGAATCGGGTTCGCCCGGCGACGGGGACGAGAAAAAAGGTAATGGGTGAAATGAAGGCTGGTTCAAGATTTTTGAACGCAGTATCGGCGGTTGCGCTGTCTGCAGGTATTGTTGCTTCGGGCGCAGGCGCAATTACAATCGTCTCTGCGACGGCTGCGGAAGCAGCGGTTATCCAGCGGATCGATGTACGTGGAGCGAGCCGCGTCGGCGCTGAGGCAGTCCGGTCCAATCTCACCATCGCCCCAGGCAGGAACTTCTCGAATACCGACATCGATGACTCGGTAAAGCAGCTCTACGGCACGGGGTACTTCTCCGATGTCAAAATCTCCGTCTCCGGCAGCACGCTGGTAGTGACCGTCGAGGAAGCCCAGCTCGTCAATCAGGTCGTTTTCAACGGCAATCGCAAGGTCAAGGACGACAAGCTGGCCTCGGTTGTACAGACGCATGCCTCCGGTCCCTACAACGATGCGCTGATCCAGGCCGATATCGCGGCGATCAAGGAAGCCTACGCGGCAACGGGCCGCAGCGAAGTGCAGGTCACGACGCAGGTCGTTCCGCTTGGCGAAGGTCGCGTCAACCTCGCTTTCGTCATCGATGAAGGCGACCGCACGAAGATCGCAGCCATCAATTTCGTGGGCAACAATGCCTACAGCACCGGTCGTCTAGCTGCCGTCATTAGCACCAAGCGCTCGAACTTCCTCTCGTTCCTGACCCGCAAGGACGTTTACAGCGAAGATCGCCTGCATGCCGACGAAGAGGCGCTGCGCCAGTTCTATTTCAACCGCGGCTATGCCGACTTCAAGATCATCTCTTCGGATGCTACTTTTGACGAAGCCACGAACAAGTACACGCTGACCTTCAATATCGAGGAAGGACCGCGTTACGACTTCGGTCCGGTAACCGTACAGTCGACCGTAGAAGGCGTAACCGGCGAGCAGCTTCAGGGCCTGGTAGTGACGCGTGAAGGCGAAGTCTACAGCGCCAAGGACGTCCAGAGGTCCATGGAAGCTATTTCGGATCAGGTTGCTTCGGCAGGCTATCCGTTCGCCCGCGTGACGCCGCGCGGCAACCGCGACCTCGGCAACAATACGATCGGTGTCGAATACCTCGTCGACCAGGGCGAACGTGCCTACATCGAGCGCATCGAAATCCGCGGCAACAGCCGCACGCGCGATTACGTCATCCGCCGCGAATTCGACATGAGCGAAGGTGACGCCTTCAATCAGCAGATGATCACAAAGGCGAAGCGCCGTCTCGAAGCGCTCGGCTTCTTCTCGTCGGTGAATATCTCGACCGCGCCGGGCAGCTCGCCTGACCGCGTCGTTGTCATCGTCGATGTTCAGGATCAGTCGACGGGTTCGTTCGGTATCGGTGCCGGTTACGCCGCAGGCGGCGACGGTCTGATCCTGGAAGCGTCCATTGAAGAAAAGAACTTCCTGGGTCGCGGCCAGTATATCAGGGTTTCTGCCGGTGGCGGTGTCGAAGGCTCGCAGAGTTATGGTTTGAGCTTCACCGAGCCTTACTTCCTCGGTTATCGCCTTGCGACCGGTTTCGACCTCAATCACAGCGAAACCTCGAGCAACGATAATTACGACTATACCGAAGATAGCGTCGTTCTCCGCGCGACGGCGCCGATCACCGAGGATCTGGCGACGACGTTCCGCTACAACTTCAAGCGGATGAACTACGATGCCGACGGCAGCGATCTGAGCGATCTTTCGACACCCTATCAGGATCTTGTGAACGATGGACCTTGGATCCGTTCATCGATTTCCAATACGCTGACCTATAACACGCTCGATGACATGACGCTCCCGCGCGAGGGGATATACGCGACGTTGACGCAGGAAATTGCCGGCTTGGGTGGCGACTCGCAGTTTTACAAGATCTACGGGAAGGCGCGCTATTATCATCTGCTGGCTGACGATGCCGATATCATTGGATCTGTTGCGGCCGGTGCGGGCCATGTTGTCGGCCTCGGCAAAGACCTAAACATCTTCGACCAGTTCACATTGGGCAATAACGACATCCGCGGCTTCGAAAACAAGGGGATCGGTCCTCGCGTTGGTGGCGGACCGGATGATCCGCTCGGAGGAACGACTTATTTTACCGTCTCGGCGGAAGCGACCTTCCCGATGCCCGGATTCCCGCGTGACTTTGGTCTTCGTGGCGCGGTCTTCGCTGATGCGGGTACATTGTTTGGAAATGATGTTGACGTGAGTTCGCCAGAATTCGTGAGAGGCGATAGCGCAGCACTTCGTGCGTCCGTCGGTGTTGGCCTTGTCTGGCAATCGCCGTTCGGCGCGCTGCGCGTCGACTACGCGATCCCCGTCGTGAAGGAAGATTACGACCAAACACAGTACTTCAAGTTTGGCATCAACAACCAATTCTGATATCGGCAATCCAGAATCGAAAACTGGAGCTTTGCCGGTGGAGCAGAACAATTTCTTTCCGCCCCGCGACGGCGTCAAACTTTCAGAGTTGGCGCAATATCTCGGGGCGGAACTTGCCGACCCTGAAAATGGCGACATCCTTATCCGATCGGTGTCGCCGGTCAGCCGTGCGAAGGCCGGTGATCTTTGCTACATCATCTCACGCAGGAGCCGTGCCGAGCTTGAAACCTGTCGGGCGTCGGCAGTCCTTTGCGAGCCCGCGATAAGATCGGCGGTACCCCCTCATATTCCGGTTCTCTTGTCGAAGAACCCCCATGCCGCTTTTGCGATGGCAGGCGGGCATCTCCATCCGGCTGCTTTGAAGCCACTGGCAACAATGTCTTCGACGGCAGAGATCGCGGCGACTGCGGCGGTCGATCCGACGGCGCGGCTGGAACAGGGCGTGATCGTCGAGCCTTTGGCTGTCATCGGCGCGAATGCGGAAATCGGTCAGGGAACACGGATCGGCGCCGGCGCGCTTATCGGTCCCGGTGTCAAGATCGGCCGCGATTGCACGATCGCCGGCGGTGCCAGCGTGATATGCGCGCTCTTGGGCAATGGCGTGATCGTGCACAACGGTGCGTGTATTGGCCAGGATGGCTTCGGATATGCGCCAGGCCCCAGAGGGATGATCAAGATCGTTCAGATCGGCCGGGTCATCATCCAGGACAATGTCGAGATCGGCGCGAACACGACGATCGATCGCGGCACGATGGACGACACGGTCGTCGGCGAGGGAACGAAGATCGACAACCAGGTGCAGATAGGCCACAACGTCAGGATCGGGCGTCATTGCGCGATCGTTTCGCAGGTCGGCATCGCCGGCAGTGCGGTTATTGGAAACGGTGTGCAGATCGGCGGTCAGACTGGTATCAATGGCCATATTACGATTGGCGATGGCGTACAGATCGCGGCAAAGAGCGGCGTCATTCAGAGCATTCCTGCCGGTGAGCGTTATGGCGGCATTCCGGCACGTCCGGTAAAGGATTTTCTTCGAGAGTCGGCGGAGATAATGGCGCGCGCGAGCGCTCGGGCTCATAAAACGGGAGATCAAGAATGACTGAAGGGGTCAAGGAGACGCTTGCTTCGGCGGACATCATGGAGATCATGAAGCTTCTGCCGCATCGCTATCCGTTCTTGCTGGTCGACCGGATTATTGAGATCGATGGCGATGATTCCGCGATCGGCATCAAGAACGTCACTGCCAACGAGCCTCATTTCACCGGCCACTTTCCCGAGTCGCCGATCATGCCGGGTGTGCTGCTGATCGAAGGCATGGCGCAGACGGCGGGTGCGATCTGCGCGCGCAAGGATGGAACGAGCGGTAACCTCGTCTATTTCATGACCATCGACAATGCACGTTTCCGCAAGCCCGTCATCCCGGGCGATCGGGTCGAATTTCATGTGAAGAAGCAGAAGCAGCGCGGTAATATCTGGAAGTTCCATTGCGACGCCAAGGTCGACGGCGCATTGGCCGCGGAAGCTGATATCGGCGCGATGATTCTTCGTAAGGACGAGGCATGAGCACGATCGCAGGGAGCGCCCGCATCCATGCCATGGCCGTTGTCGAGGATGGCGCGGTCATCGGCGAAGGCGTGACCGTCGGTCCGTTTTGCCATGTCGGTCCGAAGGTTGTTCTTCATGACAATGCCGAACTGCTGGCGCATGTCGTGGTGACCGGCAGAACCGAGATCGGCAAAGGCACCCGGATTTTCCCGATGGCGGTCATCGGCGGCGATCCCCAGAGCGTGCACCATGGCGGCGAGGAGACGATGCTGACGGTGGGCGAGAATTGCACCATCCGCGAAGGCGTGACGATGAATACCGGCACCGCAGATTTCGGCGGCAAGACAATCGTCGGCGACAACAACCTGTTTCTCGCCAATTCTCATGTCGCCCATGACTGCCGTGTCGGCAATCACGTCATCATGTCGAACAATGTCATGCTCGCCGGGCATGTGACGATCGAGGATCGGGTCATTCTCGGCGGCGGATCGGCCGTGCATCAGTTCACGCGTGTCGGCCGCCAGGCCTTCGTCGGCGGCCTTTCGGCTGTCAGCTACGATGTCATTCCGTATGGGATGCTCAATGGAAATCCCGGTTTGCTGGGCGGTCTCAACGTTGTCGGCATGACGCGCGCCGGGATTGATCGCGCTGTCATCCATACGGTGCGGCGCGCTTACAAGGCGATTTTTGAAGGATCAGGTTCGATCCGCGACAACGCGGCAGCGATCCGCGACGAATATGCCGATTGCGAGCCGGTGATGCATATCCTCGATTTCATTGCCGCGGAAAGCGACCGCGCGCTGTCATCGCCGACGCGAGGACAGAAAGGCTGACCTTGTCTCCCGCCGGTGATACCGACAAAGGCCGTCTGGCGATCATTGCGGGAAACGGTCTTCTGCCGTCTTATGTCGCCGAGGCGGCGCGGGCAGCCGGCGAGGATCCATTCGTGATTTCGCTGAAGGGTGAACTTGACCGGTCATGGGAGGACTATGACCATGCAGTCATCGGCGTCGGTGATTTGTCGGCGCTGGCAGAAATTTTCAAGCGCAACAACATCACCCGCGTCGTCATGTCTGGCGGCGTTCGCCGTCGCCCCGAATGGCGGGAAGTGAGGCCAACCTGGCGGACGGTCGCAAAGATGCCGGGTGTGGTGCGTACGCTGCTTTCGGGCGGCGACGATACGGTGTTGCAGATGGTCATCAAGCTCATCGAAGACGACGGCCGGCGCGTCGTCGGCGCGCAGGATATTGCCCCCGACCTGCTGGCGGCTGTCGGGCCGATCGGCGTCATGTCGCCGGGGAATGACGACAAGATCGATATCCTGAAGGCGGCAGCAGCCGCCGAAGCGCTTGGTGCGCTCGACGTCGGGCAGGGCGCAGTCTCCGTCGGCGGACGCATCGTGGCGCTCGAAGGCGCGGAAGGGACCGACGGAATGCTTGAGCGCGTCGCATCGCTGCGTAGCGCCGGGCGTATATCGCCGCGCCGCCGTGGCGTGCTGGTCAAGCTCTGCAAGCCGCAGCAGGATGTCCGCGCCGACCTTCCGTCGATCGGCCTCTCCACGGTGACGAATGCCAAGGCGGCGGGCTTGGCGGGAATTGCAATCGAGGCGGGACGTGCTCTCGTGCTGGATCGCCAGGCTGTGATCAGGGCAGCCGACGAAGCCGGGCTTTTTGTCTGCGGGCTCGATCGCGGCCTACCGTCATGGGGGCTGTGATGAAGATCGCGATTGTGGCAGGCGAGGTTTCCGGAGACCTTCTCGGCGCCGATCTCGTGGCTGCGCTGAAGCGCAGGCATGCCGGGATTGAACTTGTCGGCGTCGGCGGCGACGCGCTGGAGGCACAGGGGCTGAAGTCGCTCTTCGACTTCTCCGAGCTTTCGATTATGGGCGTCACACAGGTGCTTGGAAACTTGCCGAAGCTTGTCGCCCGCATCAGGCAGACGACGGCTGCAATCATTGCGGCAAAGCCCGATATTCTGATCGTCATCGACAGCCCGGATTTCACCCATCGCGTTGCCAAACGTGTTCGCGAAGCCCTGCCGGAACTCCCGGTCGTCAATTATGTCTGTCCCAGCGTTTGGGCGTGGAAGGAATATCGCGCCCAGCAGATGCTCGCTTATATCGACCATGTGCTGGCCGTTCTGCCATTCGAGCCCGCGGTGATGGAGCAGCTCGGCGGACCGCAGACGACCTATGTCGGCCACCGGCTGACGGCGGATGCGGATTTGATTGCCGCCAGGCGCGGCCGGGCAGAAAAGCTCAAGACCGTCGCGGAGGGCCGGAAAACGATCATGCTGCTCCCGGGCTCACGCTCGTCGGAGATCACAAAGCTGCTTCCCTATTTTCGCGATGCCGTCAATGAGCTCGTCGCCCGCGGTGGCACAATGCGGTTTCTCTTGCCGACCGTCAGCCGCAGGGAATCGATGGTTCGCAACCTCGTGAAGGACTGGGAAACGAGACCGGAGATCCTGACTGGCAATGAACAGAAATGGCGGGCTTTCGCGGAGGCCGATGCGGCAATGGCTGCCTCGGGGACTGTCATCCTCGAGCTTGCACTTACAGGCGTGCCGACAGTCTCAGTCTATAAGACAGACTGGATCATCACTATGATGACGCGGCGCATCAAGACGTGGACAGGAGCAATTCCTAATCTGATCGCCGACTATGCCGTCGTCCCGGAATATATCAACGAGGTCGTTCGTGGCGCGAGCCTGGCGCGCTGGATGGAACGCCTTTCCAGCGACACGCTCCAGCGGCGCGCAATGCTCGAAGGTTTCGACCTTGTCTGGCAGCGCATGCAGACGGAAAAGCCGCCGGGCGAGAAAGCGGCGGATCTCGTTCTCGACATTCTGGACAAGAAAAAACCCGGCCGTCTCTGACCGGGTTTTTTCGGGCGGAAGCGGCTTAGCGCTTCGAAACCGGAACGTAGTCGCGCAGCGGTTCGCCGATATAGAGCTGGCGCGGACGGCCGATGCGCTGCTGTGGATCCTCGATCATCTCGTTCCACTGGGCGATCCAGCCGACCGTGCGGGCCAACGCAAAGAGCACCGTGAACATCGTCGTGGGGAAGCCCAGCGCCTTCAGCGTGATGCCGGAATAGAAGTCGATGTTCGGGTAGAGCTTCTTTTCGATGAAGTATTCGTCGGTCAGCGCGATGCGTTCCAGCTCCATCGCGACTTCGAGAAGCGGATCGTCCTTGTGACCGAGTTCGGCGAGAACCTCATGCGTCGTCTTCTGCATGATCTTGGCGCGCGGATCGTAGTTCTTGTAGACACGGTGACCGAAGCCCATGAGGCGGAACGGGTCATTCTTGTCCTTGGCGCGGGCGATATATTCCGGAATGCGCTCGACCGAGCCGATTTCCGAAAGCATGTTGAGCGCCGCCTCGTTGGCACCGCCATGAGCCGGGCCCCAAAGGCAGGCAATGCCGGCCGCGATGCATGCGAACGGGTTGGCGCCCGAAGAGCCGGCGAGGCGAACCGTCGAGGTCGAGGCGTTCTGCTCGTGATCGGCGTGCAGGATGAAGATACGGTCCATGGCGCGCGAGAGGACCGGGTTCACGACATATTCTTCGCACGGTACCGCGAAGCACATGCGCAGGAAGTTCGAGGCGTAGTCGAGATCGTTCTTCGGATAAACGAACGGCTGGCCGATATAGTACTTGTAGGCCATGGCCGCGATAGTCGGCATCTTGGCTATCATGCGCAGGCTTGCGACCATGCGCTGATGCGGATCGGTGATGTCTGTCGAGTCGTGGTAGAAGGCAGACAGAGCGCCGACACAGCCGCACATGACGGCCATCGGATGGGCGTCGCGGCGGAAGCCGGTGAAGAAGCGAGACATCTGCTCGTGCACCATGGTGTGATGCGTGACGCGGTAGTCGAAATCCTTCTTCTGGGCAGCCGTCGGCAATTCGCCGTAAAGCAGCAGATAGCAGACTTCCAGGAAGTCGCCATGTTCGGCAAGCTGTTCGATCGGGTAGCCGCGATGCAGCAGAATGCCTTCATCGCCGTCGATATAGGTGATCTTCGATTCACAGGAAGCGGTCGAGGTGAAACCAGGATCGTACGTGAAGGAACCGGTGTTTTTATAGAGTGCACCAATATCGATGACATCCGGACCGATCGTTCCGCTTTTCACGGAAAGATTGGCGGTTTTGTCGCCGATTTTGATTGTTGCGCTTTGATCCGTCATGCTGATCCTCCAAACTGGCGGCGGCGCCATAAAAGCGCCATAGGGTTAAGCGTCCTCTCCGATAGCTATATGATCACGGCGCCAATGCCAAGTTACCGTGGCGCCATTTTGTGCATCGCAGTATCAACTTTTAGACACTCCTGCGATGCCGGAGGCGCATAGCGGAAGCCAATGATTTAATTCGGCTTTTTGCAATCCATTTTTTTGGACTTTTTTCAATCGATTATTGTTGCTGAAACGCCCTCAGGGCTGCATTCTGGTTGTATTCATAGGGTGTCAGCGGGCTGGGTGCATGCCGGAGTTGAAAACGGCCGAGCTGCGCATTCCGCTTCAGCAGATGTCGCGGACAAGCAGTGTGCGCGCTTCCCGGCTTGCGCTTTTGGAATGCGGGAAGAAGCCTTTGGCAAAAGCAGAGCTCTCGCCCGTCAATAGCCACCGTTCAGTCCCGTAGCCACCGATCAGTCATTGTGGCTGCATACCCAAGGCTTTCGGCCTGCAAATGGCGAGCTAAGGAGCCGCTCAGGGCACACGCCTGCGCTTTGCGACGGTTTTTTCGGGCTTGGGGCGGCGATCTGGTTTGCGTCCGGCACGAATGTTTCGCTCAGCGCTTTGGCTTTGACCGAAAGCAGCCGTGAAGGCGCTGCGACCCGCGAAAGACGGAGGGAAAGCGAAATTTCACCGGAGCAGCAGGAAGAGGCAAGAAATGCGATGCGGAACGGTGCCACGCCCGGCTTGCGATGCCGCGGACATCGTCGTCACGCGGGCAAGGCTGCGGTTCGGCGCCTGCCGATGCGGCGCAGTGCATTTCGCGAATGAAACCTTGCGGAAAACCGGCGCCGTCGAACCGTGCTTTGGACAACCGCCTTCGAGAAACTCGATCGCCCCCGCCACGCCTATGAGTGGCGCGCCGTCGCCTTTGCCGGCGACGCGCTGCCGGTCAATGGTAGCGGCGGATAAGGCCGACGAGCTTACCCTGAACCTTTACGCGATCCGGTCCAAAGATGCGCGTCTCGTAGGCGGGGTTCGCCGCTTCCAGCGCGATGGACGCACCCTTGCGGCGGAACCGCTTCAGCGTCGCTTCCTCGTCATCGACCAGTGCCACGACAATGTCGCCGGGATTGGCGGTGCTGGTGTTGCGGATGATGACCGTGTCGCCATCGAAGATGCCAGCATCGATCATCGAATCGCCCTTGACCTCAAGCGCGTAGTGTTCGCCGGAGCCGAGCATATCGGCCGGAACGTTGATGTCGTGCGTGTTGTTCTGGATCGCCGAGATCGGCACGCCTGCCGCAATACGGCCCATGACGGGAACCGAAATGGAGCTGTTATTGTCTTCGTTCGCCGGCTTCGGCGCGGCGGCAGCAGGCTGCGGCTTGCCGAGGCTGCCCTCGATGACGCTCGGCGAAAAGCCGCGGCGGGGCTGGATGCTCGGGCTGTAGGCTTCCGGCAGCTTGATCACTTCAAGCGCGCGGGCCCGATTCGGTAGGCGACGAATGAAACCGCGCTCTTCCAAAGCGGTAATCAGCCGGTGGATGCCGGATTTGGACGCGAGATCCAGCGCATCCTTCATTTCGTCAAACGATGGCGGAACGCCGGATTCCTTCATACGCTCATGAATGAAGAGGAGAAGCTCCTGTTGTTTGCGTGTCAGCATCGAAGTTTAACCCCAAATTCGTGAAACAAAGCCAGAACGGACACTATATGTTCCATATGTGTTCCGCAAGTACCTAAATTTTCGTAAAACTTCGTCTCAACTGCGTTCATTTTTGGAAACTTTTGTTTGCCGGATCAGCGCTTTCAGCTTGCATTGACCACATAGCGGCACACATCTTCAGCACATTAAATGGAGACCTGACGCCATGCTGCATCCGTTGGATCATCTTGTTCTACCGGTCACCAACATCGATCTCGCGCGGGAGCGGCTGGGACGATTGGGGTTCACGGTTGCCGCCGAGGGCCGTCATCCTTTCGGTACGGTGAATGCTTGCGTTTTTTTCGCCGACAAGACCTATCTCGAGCCGCTTGGCGTCGCGAGCGCGAAAGAATGTGAAGAATCAGTGCGGCACGGAAACGTCTTTGTGGCGCGCGACCAGGCCTTTCGTTTCCGGTGCGGCAATGACGGATTCTCTGCGGCCGCATTCAGCACGGAGGACGCGGACGCCGACCATGCTCATTTCGTGCGTGCGAGAAAGAGCGGCGGCGCCATGCTGGAGTTTTCGCGCCTGATCAAGATGCCGGACGGGTCGCAATCGACAGGCACTTTCAAGCTTGCCTTTGCCGCCGATCTTCGGGTGCCGGATTTCTTCCTCTTTGACTGCCAGCGCATCAACGCCTTTCCGGCCGATCGGAGCGCGCTGGAAAAGCATGCGAACGGTGCAACCGGTATCTCGGAGATGGTGCTAAGCGCGCCCGAGCCTGAAGCCTTCGGCTCGTTCCTTCAGTTGGCCGTGTCTACGACGGAAATCGAGCGGACACCGTTTGGCGTGGCGATCGCGGCAGCGAATGCCAGGATCAGTCTTCTGTCGCCGGAAGGGATGGAGGCTTATTTCGATTCGGTGCCGTTATCCGTGGATAAGGGGCTAAGAGGCAGCGCTATCGTTTTCCGCACCACCGATCTTGCCGTGACAGAAGCGCTTTTGGCTGATAACGGGATGCCCTATACACGCAAGAACAACAGAGTCCTGGTGAAGCCTGCGCCCGGCCAAGGTGCGATCTTCGCCTTCGAGGAGATCCGATGAGCAATACGAATTCCGAAGTCGCAGTCGGCGAAGGTGCCGGCCGCGTCGTATTTTCAAACAGTGGCAGGCTGTCGCTGATCGCCGGCGCATGCGAAATGGAGAGCCGCGACCATGCCTTCATGGTTGCGGGCACGCTCAAGGAGCTTTGCGGCAAGCTCGGCATCGGGCTCGTCTACAAGACCTCCTTCGACAAGGCGAACCGCTCTTCGCTGTCGAGCAAACGCGGTATCGGTCTAGAGAAGGGCTTGGAAGTCTTCGCCGACCTCAAGAAGGAACTCGGCATTCCGGTTCTGACAGATATCCATTCGGAAGAGCAATGCGCGCGGGTCGCCGAGGTCGTGGACGTTCTGCAGATCCCGGCCTTCCTCTCCCGTCAGACGGACCTGCTTGTCGCAGCCGCGAAGACCGGCCGTGTCATCAACGTCAAGAAGGGCCAGTTTCTCGCTCCCTGGGACATGAAGAATGTTCTCGCCAAGCTAAATCAGAGCGGCAATTCGAATGTTCTGCTTTGTGAGCGTGGCGCGTCCTTCGGTTACAATACGCTGGTCTCGGACATGCGCTCGTTGCCGATCATGGCGGCCATGGGGGCTCCGGTCATTTTCGATGCGACCCATTCCGTGCAACAGCCCGGCGGCCAGGGCACGACGTCGGGCGGGGAGCGCCAGTTCGTCGAGACGCTGGCGCGGGCGGCAGTTGCGGTCGGAGTTGCAGGTGTCTTCATCGAGACCCACCAGGATCCGGACAATGCCCCCTGCGACGGCCCCAACATGGTGTATTTGAACGACATGCCGCGGCTTCTGGAAAAGCTGCTGGCCCTCGACGCCGTCGCCAAGGCGGCCTGATACTGGCGGAAGGTGCCCGCCGTCAACCGGCGAGCGCCATCCTTTGGCTTGAGTACGACCGCGTTGCGGCGGACGCCGTTACGTCGTCGAGAAGGAAACGGGCCAGCAGGTGATTGAGGTGTATCGCCTCGTCACCGAGCTCGCGGCAGGCGGCACTTGTCTGTTCAACCATCGCCGCGTTCTGCTGCGTGACGCTGTCCATAGTGTTGACGGCGGCGTTGACTTTCAGGAGAGCGGTCGTTTGTTCGGTGGAGGAACGCACGATCGACTCGATCAGCGCGGTGACCTTCAGAACCTGCTGATCGATATTGCTGAGCGCTTCACCGGTGCGGTTGACCAAGGCAACGCCGGCCGAAACCTGGCTGGAAGACGTCTCGATCAGCTGCTTAATTTCCTTTGCCAGATTGGCGGAGCGGCCGGCAAGGTCGCGCACTTCCTGTGCAACGACCGCAAAACCCTTTCCGGCCTCGCCCGCGCGGGCGGCTTCCACGCCGGCATTGAGCGCGAGCAGGTTGGTCTGGAAGGCGATTTCGTCGATGACGTTGATGATATCGCCGATCTGCGCAGATGATGTCTCGATCTTCTCCATCGCAGCGACCGCCTCGTGCACGACGGTTGCCGAATAGCTGGCGCTTTCCTTCGTCGCCGTCATCATCACGTTGGCTTCATTGGCCCGTCCGACGAGTTCTTGACGGTGACCGTGATCTGGTCGAGCGCCGAGGCCGCCTGCTCCAGCGAGGCGGCTTGATGCTCTGTTCGCCGGGCCAGATCGTTTGTGCTCGATGCGATTTCGCCGGAGCCGGTCCTTACTACATTCGTCACGGTCGAAATTTCCCTCATTGCCTCAGAAAGCGTGCGGACGCTCGAATTGAACTGCTCGCGCAGCTTCTCGTAGGCTGCGTCGAAAGGCTCGCTAAGCTGGACCGTGAGATCGCCGCCGGAGAGCCGTTCCAGGCCGCGGCTCAGGCTGGCGATGACGCCCTCGCGGACGGCTTCCTCGTCTGCCTTGGCAGCGGCAAGCGCCGCATCGCGCTGTGCTTGGGCCTGACATTCGGCATCCTGGCGCGCACGGATATTGTTCCGCTCTTCGGCGGATTCGCGGAAGACGGTGACGGCGCGCGCCATCTCCCCGATCTCGTCGGCCCGGCGGCTGAAGGGCACATCCTTCGAATAGTCGCCGCCAGCAAGGATCGCCATATAGTCGCGCATCGCCGAGAGCGGCACGATGGCGCGGCGGCGGAAGACGTAAAGGCCGCCAAGAAGCAGGCAAAGCGAGACTGCGGCAGCCGCGAGCGTGATAGCCGAAAGGATGCGTGTCTGTTCGGCGGCGTCCTTTTCAGCGGACGCCAGGAAGGTGTTCGCCATATCGACGAGTTCGTTGACGGCGTTTTCATGGATATGGAAATTCGTCGCAAGCTTTTCGAAGGACGCCGGAATGACTGCGGCGTCATTCTTGACAATGGCCGGCGCGAGTTCCTCCTGCATCACCTTCCAGAACACGTCGCCTTTGACAAGGACATCGTTCAAGAGCTTCTGCTTAAGGTCCGAGCTGAGCGCGGTCGCCAGCCAATATTTGCGGCGGTCCTCGTAGGCGGGTTTCAGGACATGTTCGATGCGCTAGACGTTCTTCTTGGCAACGTCGGGGCGCTGCACCGCTTCGAGCGCAAGCATGTTAGACTCAACGAGGTAGAGGGGCGGCGGCAGGATATCGGCGACGAGATCCTTGCCGTAGATGATTTGCTTGTACATCTCGCCGTTCACCCGCAGCTTATTGAAGGCATAATTCTGTATGCCGATCGAAGCGATTTCCGAGGGGACCTGAAATCGTGAAGGTCCGTATATCAGGCGGATTTGGACCGCACGAGGAAACGCATCATGCAATACTACTTGCCGGAGAGCGGGGCAGTATTTCCTCAATGAGTATTAATTATAATATTGATTGGTTACTGACCGATAAATTTACAACCAGATCGAAAGTGACGGGTGTCATTTCAAAACCTGAGGTTCCGAAACGCCTGAGCAAGCTCTCGGCAGGGATCGATGGGGTGCGAGCGGCTTCTTCAAAAGCCTGACATATTCGGGCTATAGGCCATGCCATGCCGTGTGTCGTCGGTGTGGCATTGTAATTTGCGTGCCTTCGATTAAACAGGCTTCGAACGATTTATCACCCACCGAGCAGGAAGAGATCATGACTGCAATTACCGACATTATCGCCCGCGAGATTCTCGACAGCCGTGGCAATCCGACCGTTGAAGTCGATGTCTATCTCGAAGACGGCAGTATGGGCCGTGCGGCTGTGCCGTCCGGCGCCTCGACCGGTGCGCATGAGGCCGTCGAAGTTCGCGACGGCGGCAAGCGCTATCTCGGCAAGGGTGTTGAAAAGGCCGTCGAGGCTGCCAACACGGAAATCTTCGACGCGATCGGCGGCATCGATGCCGAGAACCAGATCCAGATCGACAACATCATGATCGAACTGGACGGCACGGCGAACAAGTCCCGCCTCGGCGCCAATGCCATCCTTGGCGTATCGCTCGCCGTCGCCAAGGCTGCCGCCCAGGCTGCCGGCCTGCCGCTCTATCGCTACGTTGGGGGCGCGAGCGCGCATCTGCTGCCGGTTCCGATGATGAACATCATCAACGGCGGCGCGCATGCCGACAATCCGATCGACTTCCAGGAATTCATGATCATGCCGGTCGGCGCCGATTCGATCCGCGAAGCGGTTCGCATGGGCTCGGAAGTCTTCCACGTCCTCAAGAAGGAGCTTTCGGCCCAGGGGCACAACACCAATGTCGGCGACGAGGGCGGATTCGCGCCGGGCCTGAAGAGCGCGCCCGAAGCGCTCGATTTCATCATGAAGTCGATCGAGAAAGCCGGCTACAAGCCGGGCGATGACATCTGCCTCGGTCTCGATTGCGCTTCGACGGAGTTCTTCAAGGACGGCAAGTATGTTCTCGAAGGAGAGGGCCGCACGCTTGAATCGGGCGCCATGGCTGAATACCTCGCCGATCTCGCCGGCAAGTACCCGATCATCTCGATCGAGGACGGCATCGCTGAAGACGATTGGGACGGCTGGAAGGCCCTGACGGACCTCGCAGGCAAGAAGGTGCAGCTGGTGGGCGACGATCTTTTCGTCACCAACTCGGAGCGCCTGCGCGACGGCATCCGCATGGGTGTCGCCAACTCGATCCTCGTGAAGGTCAACCAGATCGGATCGCTGACCGAAACGCTCGACGCCGTCAACACCGCGCACAAGGCAGCCTATACCGCCGTCATGTCGCACCGCTCGGGCGAGACCGAAGACTCCACGATCGCCGATCTCGCCGTCGCGACCAACTGCGGTCAGATCAAGACCGGCTCGCTGTCGCGCTCCGACCGTCTGGCCAAGTACAACCAGCTGATCCGCATCGAAGAGGGCCTTGGCCCGCAGGCTCGCTACGCCGGCCGCTCGATCATCCGTGGCTGATAGCCTTTAAAAATCAGATCCTTGAAACCCGCGCTTCACCGGCGCGGGTTTTTTGTTGCTCTAAATTCATAGTCAACGGACGGTTAATCTCTCAGGCGTAGGCTCGTTCAATAGGTAATGCGTTTGAGAGCATGTGTGCGTATGTGGACAAAGCATCATAAGAAGAGAAAGATCGGCCGGTTCGTCATTCCGGCCATGACGGTCGCTTTTCTCTCCTATTTCGGTTATCACTGCATTCACGGCGACTATGGTCTCCGGGCCACGGAAGGCTTCGAGAAGCGCCGAATTGCGCGCGAGCGTGAGCTTGCGGTCTTGAAGGCGAAACGCGAACATCTGGAGCAGCAAGTCGCGCTGTTGAGCGATGGCTCGCTCGACAAGGACATGCTGGACGAAAAAGCCCGCTATCAATTGAACATGTCGCGGGCCGACGAAATCGTCATATTCAATTCCTACGCCAATTAACCGGAAATAGGTTAATTGACAATTCTGTAGCTTTATCAATTATTTAAAGCAGAATACGTGCCATGCATTTATGGCATTGCTGTGGCCAAATTTCTTCCCTATGGTACGCGCCACCTAAGAAACGACAAACCCATAGGGAGGGTTGAATGGCGCCGCGAAAGACCGCGACCGTTTCCAGCCGCAAAACCAGCGCAAAACCTCAGAGCAAGCAATCGAATGGCGGGGCTATCGCCGATTTCGACCGCAATACCGAACTTAAGGCCTATCGCGAAATGCTGCTCATCCGCCGTTTCGAGGAAAAGGCAGGCCAGCTGTACGGCATGGGCTTCATCGGCGGTTTCTGTCACCTTTATATTGGCCAGGAAGCCGTTGTCGTCGGCATGCAGTTCGCGCTCAAGGAAGGCGATCAGGTCATCACCGGCTACCGCGATCACGGCCATATGCTGGCGACCGGCATGAGCGCGCGCGGCGTGATGGCGGAGCTGACGGGACGCAGGGGCGGCTATTCCAAGGGGAAGGGCGGCTCCATGCACATGTTCTCCAAGGAAAAGCATTTCTACGGCGGCCACGGCATCGTCGGCGCCCAGGTTTCGCTCGGCACCGGCCTCGCGTTCGCCAACAAGTATCGCGGCAATGACAATGTCAGCGTCGCCTATTTCGGCGACGGCGCGGCCAACCAGGGCCAGGTCTACGAAAGCTTCAACATGGCGCAGCTCTGGAAGCTGCCCGTCATCTACGTGATAGAGAATAACCGCTACGCCATGGGCACGTCGACCGCCCGCGCGACCGCGCAGGCCGATTTCTCCAAGCGCGGCGCGTCCTTCGGCATTCCGGGCATGCAGGTGGACGGCATGGACGTGCGCGCCGTCAAGGCTGCTGCCGATGAAGCGATCGAGTACTGCCGTTCCGGCAAGGGTCCGATGATCCTCGAAATGCTGACCTATCGCTATCGCGGCCATTCGATGTCCGACCCGGCGAAGTATCGTTCGAAGGACGAAGTGCAGAAGATGCGCTCCGAATCCGATCCGATCGAGCAGGTGCGCCTGCGCCTCATCGAGAAGGGCTGGGCGTCGGAAGATGACCTGAAGTCCATCGACAAGGACGTGCGCGATATCGTCGCCGAAAGCGCCGATTTCGCCCAGGCCGATCCAGAGCCGGATGTATCCGAGCTCTACACCGACATTCTGCTCTAATCGGGGAGGGAACCTATGCCTATCGATATCCTCATGCCCGCCCTCTCTCCGACGATGGAAGAAGGCACGCTGTCCAAATGGCTCAAGAAGGAAGGCGACAAGGTCACTTCCGGTGACGTGATTGCCGAAATTGAAACCGACAAGGCGACGATGGAAGTCGAAGCCGTCGACGAAGGCGTGATCGGCAAGCTGCTGGTCCCGGCCGGCACCGAAAATGTCAAGGTGAACGCCAAGATCGCCGTGCTGCTGCAGGATGGCGAATCGGCTTCGGACATCTCCACCGCAGCGCCCGCCGCACAGGCGGCTCCGGTTGCGGCTCCTCAGGCCGAGGAAAAACCGGCCGCCCAGGCGTCCGTTCCGGCCGAGCCTAAGGCATTCGTTCCGAAGGATCCGGAAATCCCGACAGGCACCGAGATGGTGTCGATGACCGTTCGCGAAGCGCTTCGCGACGCCATGGCCGAAGAAATGCGCGCCGACGAGAGCGTCTTCGTCATGGGCGAGGAAGTTGCCGAATACCAGGGCGCCTACAAGGTAACCCAGGGCCTCTTGCAGGAGTTCGGCTCGCGCCGCGTGGTCGATACCCCGATCACCGAACATGGCTTTGCCGGCATCGGCGTCGGTGCTGCTATGGCCGGCCTGCGGCCGATCGTCGAATTCATGACTTTCAACTTCGCCATGCAGGCGATAGACCAGATCATCAATTCCGCCGCCAAGACGCTCTACATGTCCGGCGGCCAGATGGGCGCACCGATGGTCTTCCGCGGCCCAAACGGCGCGGCTGCCCGCGTTGCCGCCCAGCACAGCCAGGACTACGCTGCCTGGTACTCGAGCATTCCGGGCCTCAAGGTTGTCATGCCGTACACGGCGTCGGACGCCAAGGGCCTGCTAAAGGCCGCCATCCGCGATCCGAACCCAGTCATCTTCCTTGAGAACGAAATCCTCTACGGCCAGCACTTCGACGTGCCGAAGCTCGATAACTTCGTTCTGCCGATCGGCAAGGCCCGTATCCACCGTCCAGGCAAGGATGCGACCGTCGTTTCATGGGGCATTGGCATGACCTATGCCACGAAGGCCGCCGCCGAACTCGAAAAACTTAGCATCGACGTCGAACTGATCGACCTTCGCACCATCCGTCCGATGGATCTGCCCACCGTCATCGAATCGGTCAAGAAGACGGGCCGCTTGGTCACCGTCGAGGAAGGCTATCCGCAGTCGTCCGTCGGCACGGAAATCGCCACCCGCGTCATGCAGCAGGCCTTCGATTATCTCGATGCGCCGATCCTGACGATTGCCGGCAAGGACGTTCCAATGCCCTATGCCGCCAACCTCGAGAAGCTGGCTCTGCCGAATGTCGGCGAAGTCGTCGATGCGGTGAAGGCCGTCTGCTACAAATAACAAGGGGAGGGTATTTCGATGCCTATCAACATCACGATGCCAGCCCTTTCTCCGACGATGGAAGAAGGCAATCTGGCCAAGTGGCTCGTCAAGGAAGGCGACACCGTCAAGTCCGGCGATGTGATCGCCGAGATCGAGACAGACAAGGCGACAATGGAAGTCGAAGCCGTCGATGAGGGCACGATTGCCAAAATCGTCGTTCCGGCCGGTACGGAAGGTGTCAAGGTCAATGCGCTGATCGCGGTTCTTGCCGGCGAAGGCGAGGACGTTGCTGCCGCTGCAAGCGGCGCGGGTTCGGCTGCTGCCTCGTCTTTCGAAGCGAAAGCCGAAAGCGCTTCCGCCCCCCGCGATGAGGCAGGGAAAGGCACCGCGCCAGCCGCTGCCCTGCTTGCCGCAAATGCCAATGTGAGCCCTCAACCTGAGGTGCCGCTGCAGGCCGCCCCGAAGGGCGAGGGCGGCACACGCATCTTCTCCTCGCCGCTCGCGCGGCGTCTGGCCAAGGAAGCCGGTATAGACCTTTCCGCAATTGCCGGTTCCGGCCCCCGCGGCCGTGTGGTTAAGAGCGATGTCGAGGCCGCCGTCGCCGGTGGTGGCGCTAAAGCGGCTCCCGCTGCTGCGGCGGCGCAGCAGGCTGCTGCGGCCCCGGCTCCGGCTGTAGCCAAGGGTGCACCGGAAGAGGCTGTCCTCAAGCTCTTCGAGCCGGGCTCCTACGAGCTGGTGCCGCATGACGGCATGCGCAAGACGATTGCCCGCCGTCTGGTGGAATCCAAGCAGACCATCCCGCACTTCTACGTCACCGTCGATTGCGAACTGGATGCTCTGCTGGCGCTCCGTGCCCAGCTCAACGATTCCGCCCCGCGCAAGGATGGTGCCCCGGCCTACAAGCTTTCTGTCAACGACATGGTCATCAAGGCGATGGCGCTCGCGCTGCGAGACGTTCCGGACGCGAATGTGTCCTGGACCGAAAACAACATGGTCAAGCACAAGCATGCCGATGTCGGCGTCGCCGTCTCCATTCCAGGCGGGCTGATCACCCCGATCGTTCGCAAGGCTGAAGAAAAGACGCTGTCCGCTATCTCCAACGAGATGCGCGATCTCGGCAAGCGCGCCAAGGACCGCAAGCTGAAACCCGAGGAATACCAAGGCGGCACGACCTCGGTCTCGAACATGGGCATGATGGGCGTGAAGGACTTCGCAGCCGTCGTCAACCCGCCACATGCGACGATCCTTGCGGTCGGCGCCGGCGAGCAGCGCGTCATAGTCAAGAATGGCGAAATGGCGATCGCGACGGTGATGAGCATCACGCTTTCGACGGACCACCGTTGCGTCGACGGTGCGCTCGGCGCCGAGTTGCTGCAGGCCTTCAAGGGCTATATCGAAAACCCGATGAGCATGCTTGTCTGATCATTGAGCGGAGACGGAAATGACGAAGACCGTTCTTTGCTATGGCGACTCGCTGACCTGGGGCTACGATCCGGTTTCGCTGAGGCGGCATGCCTATGAGGACCGCTGGCCGAGCGTGCTGCAGGCAGTGCTTGGCGGTGCGGCGCATGTCATTCCGGAAGGCTTGAACGGCCGGACGACCGCTTTCGACGACCATCTCGCCGATTGCGACCGCAACGGTGCGCGCGTCCTGCCGACGATCCTGCAGACGCATGCGCCGCTTGATCTCGTCATCATCATGCTCGGAACCAACGACATGAAGTCGGTCGTGGCGGGATCGGCTTTTGCCGCCTGCCAGGGCATCGGCCGCCTGGTGCGCCTGATCCGCAATCATGCCTGGCCCTTCGAATTCGATGGGCCGGACATCCTAATCATAGCACCGCCGGCGATCTGCGCGACAGGGAATGTGCCTTTTGCCGCTTCGTTCCCGGGCGGTATCGAGGAATCGGCAAAACTTGCAACGCTTTATCGTGACCTTGCCGACGAACTCGGTTGCGGATTCTTCGACGGCAACTCCGTCGCGAAGACGACACCGGTCGACGGCATCCATCTCGATGCGGAAAATACCCGCGCTCTCGGGCGCGGGCTGGAATCAACTGTACGGATGATGCTGGGGCTCTGACCATGGCCGCTTTGGCAGCGCTGCGGCCGGCAGAACGGCGGGACGCGGCGGAGCTGGCCATCCTCGTGGACATCGGCTCGCACGGCTTTGCTTCCTGGCTTTGGTTCGCGGAGGTGGCGGGCAGCAGCGCCGACACGCCGTTGGAGCGGGGCCGGATGAAGATGAGCCGCGATGGCGCATGGGGGAATTGGCAGAGCGCGGTGATTGCCGAGGCTTATGGCGAGATCGCCGGAACGGCGGTGGGCTATGCGCTTGGCGAAGAGATCAGAGCGATCGCGGCGGATCGTCCTGCGCTGGAGCCGGTAATAGCGCTACAAAAGCAGGCGGCCGGAAACTGGTTCATCGGCACGCTGGCCGTCTACCGCCATCTGCGCGGCATCGGCATCGGAAAGCGATTGCTGGGCGACCAGATCGAGAAGGCGGGAGAGCGGGCTGTCAGCCTGATCACCGCAAGTGATAATGAGGCAGCGCTCGCGCTGTACGAGAAGAATGGATTTTCGCAAGCCGCCCGCGCTGAGGCCGTGGCGCTTTTCGAAAACAGCAGGAAACACGAGTGGGTGCTTCTGACCCGCCTCGCCGGATAAAAAGGGCAGGAATACATGGCTGAGAATTACGACGTCATCATCATCGGCTCCGGTCCGGGCGGCTATGTCGCCGCCGTGCGTGCCGGCCAGCTCGGTCTGAAGACCGCGATCGTCGAACGCGAGCACCTGGGAGGCATCTGCCTGAACTGGGGCTGCATCCCGACCAAGGCGTTGCTGCGCTCCGCCGAAATTCTCGACCATTCCACTCATTTGAAGGATTACGGCCTCGTTCTCGAAGGCAAGGTCAGTGCCGATGTGAAGGCCGTTGTTGCCCGTTCGCGCGGCGTTTCCGCACGCCTCAATAGCGGCGTCGGCTTCCTGATGAAGAAAAACAAGGTGGATGTGATCTGGGGCGAAGCCAAGATCACCAAACCCGGCGAGATCGTCGTCTCCAAGACTTCCAAGCCGGTTGTTGAGCCGCAGCATCCGTTGCCGAAGAACATCAAGAGCCAGGAAGGTACTTACACCGCCAAGCATATCATTATTGCGACCGGCGCCCGTCCGCGCGCGCTGCCGGGCATCGAGCCGGACGGCAAGCTGATCTGGACCTATTTCGAGGCGCTGAAGCCGGATGTCCTGCCGAAGTCCTTGATCGTCATGGGCTCGGGCGCCATCGGCATCGAATTTGCGAGCTTCTACCGCTCGATGGGTGTCGACGTCACTGTCGTCGAAGTCCTGCCGACGATCATGCCGGTCGAGGATGCGGAAGTGACCGCCATCGCCCGCAAGCAGCTGGAAAAGCGCGGCATGAAGATCTTCACGAGCGCCAAGGTGGCGAAGGTCGAGAAGGGCGCCGGCAGCATCACCGCCCATGTCGAGACGGCTGATGGCAAGATCCAGCACATCACCGCGGACCATATGATCTCGGCCGTCGGCGTGCAGGGCAATATCGAGAATCTCGGTCTCGAAACACTCGGCGTGAAAACGGATCGCGGCTGCGTGGTAGTTGACGGCTATGGCAAGACCAACGTTCCCGGCATCTACGCGATCGGCGATGTCGCAGGCCCGCCGATGCTGGCCCACAAGGCCGAACATGAAGGCGTTGTCTGCGTCGAAAAGCTCGCCGGCCTGCCGAATGTTCATCCGACCGACAAGGTCAAGGTTCCGGGCTGCACCTATTGCCAGCCGCAGGTTGCCTCTGTGGGTCTGACGGAAGCAAAGGCCAAGGAACTGGGCCGCGACATCCGCGTCGGCCGTTTCTCCTTCGCCGCAAACGGCAAGGCGATCGCGCTCGGCGAGGACCAGGGCCTCTGCAAGGTGATCTTCGACAAGAAGACCGGCGAACTCCTCGGAGCGCATATGGTTGGCGCTGAGGTAACCGAGCTGATCCAGGGCTTCGTCGTCGCGATGAATCTCGAGACGACCGAGGAAGAATTGATGCACACGATCTTCCCGCATCCGACCGTCTCCGAATCGATGAAGGAAGCCGTGCTGGACGCTTACGGCCGGGTGTTGAACGCTTGATAATTTCCCTTTCCACCGTCTATCCGAAGGTAGAAAAAACGAAAGGAAATCATCATGTCTATGGAGACGCAGGCATTGCTTGTCTTCCTCCTGATCGGCCTCGTTGCGGGCTTCCTCGCGAGCTTGGTCGTCGGCGGAGGCGGATTGATACGCTGTCTGCTCAGCGGCATCATCGGCGCGTTCGTGGGCGGGTTTCTGTTCAATGCGCTGGGTATATCGCTCGGCATTGAAAATGCGTTGGTCGTGCAGATCATTCACGCCACAGTCGGCGCCATTGTCGTGGTGTTGATTGCAAGGGCGATAGCTTAGGGAAAACGACAATCATGGAAGGCGTCGGCTGGATAGCGGCAATCATCATCGGCGGTTTTGCGGGCTGGCTCGCCGGCAAGCTGATGGAAGCGCGATATGGCATTGTGCTGAACATCGTGCTCGGCATCGTCGGTTCGGTGGTTGCGACCGCCATCCTGGCGCAATTCCACGTCGAGGTGGCCGCAGGACGGCTCGGCTACTTCGTCACCGGCTTCCTCGGCGCCTGCCTGCTGATATTCATCGCCCGGCTCGTGCGGCGATAATGCGCATCACGACTTGAATTGTAAGGTTCGAGCAAAACGCTTATGTGCAGACGGATGACGAAGCCGCATGGGCGGCGGAAAGTTGATACTGCAATGGTAACCATTCTCGACACGGTCAATCCCGACGCCAAGCGCGTGCGGCATCCGGAAAAGGCGAACCGCCCTGATACGGAAGTCATGCGCAAGCCGGACTGGATCCGCGTCAAGGCCCCGACCTCGAAGGGCTATGCCGAAACGCGCGCGATCGTGAAGGAAAACAAGCTCGTCACCGTCTGCGAAGAAGCCGGATGTCCGAATATCGGCGAGTGCTGGGACAAGAAGCACGCGACCTTCATGATCATGGGCGAGATCTGTACCCGTGCCTGTGCCTTCTGCAACGTCTCGACCGGCAAGCCGAACGCGCTCGACATGGCAGAGCCTGAGAACGTCGCCAAGGCCGTGAAGGAGATGGGCCTTTCCCACGTCGTCATCACCTCGGTCGACCGCGACGATTTGGAAGACGGCGGTGCTGAGCATTTCGAGAGGGTGATCTGGGCGATCCGCGCCGCCTCTCCGGCAACCACGATCGAAATCCTGACGCCGGACTTCCTGCGCAAGCCGGGCGCCCTGGAGCGCGTCGTCGCCGCCAAGCCGGATGTCTTCAACCACAATCTGGAAACCGTGCCGTCGAACTACCTGACGGTCCGTCCAGGCGCCCGCTATTTCCACTCCATTCGCCTGCTGCAGCGCGTGAAGGAACTGGACCCGACGATGTTCACCAAGTCCGGCATCATGGTTGGCCTTGGCGAAGAGCGCAACGAAGTGCTCCAATTGATGGACGACCTGCGCACCGCCGACGTCGACTTCCTGACGATCGGCCAGTACCTGCAGCCGACCCGCAAGCACCACAAGATCGAGAAGTTCGTGACGCCGGATGAATTCAAGTCCTACGAAACCGTCGCCTACACCAAGGGCTTCCTAATGGTGGCATCGAGCCCGCTCACCCGCTCTTCGCACCACGCCGGCGACGATTTCACCCGACTGAGGGCGGCACGCGAAAAGAAGCTGCTGATGGCGGCGGAATAATCAACGAAGGCTTGCATTTTCTGAAAGCCGCGGCGATCGTCCCGCGGCTTTTTCTTTGGAGGATGCCATGGCCTGGTTGAGCGATGTCAGGGATGCCGCCCACCGGCTGAAGACGGCTGATCGCGTACTCGTCATTGGCTGCTCCGGCGGCGGCAAGACCACGCTTGCGCGGACGATCGCAACGCGCTTCAGCCTGCCCTTCATTTCCATGGATCGCGAGTTCTTCTGGCTGCCGGGCTGGGTCGCACGCGCACGGCCGGAGCAGCGGGCGTTGATAGCCGAACGGATCAAGCGAGATCGATGGATCATGGACGGAACCAACACGTCGAGCTTTGATCTCCGGCTGTCCCGGACCGATATCGTCCTATGGGTCCGCATGCCGCGTCTGATATGCGTTTGGGGCGCCGTCAGCCGCTGGCTGAAGTGGATTGGGCGTACACGGCCGGAAATGACGCCGGGCTGCCCGGAGAAGGTCGATCTAGAATTCCTGCGCTACATCTGGAATTTCGAAAAGAAGCATTCGCCCATGGTTCTCGCCGCCATGGCCGCCCACGGCCCCGATGTCCCGGTTCTCCAGCTAAAATCACGCCATCAGATGCGCGAGCTTCTTGATCTTCTCGGTTCTCCCGCTTAACTGCCGATCATGCCGCAATTCGAAACGCATCACCGCGTCCCGCACTCCGCCGATCAGATGTTCGCCCTCGTGGCCGATGTGGAACGCTATCCGGAATTCCTGCCGCTCTGCGAAGCCTTGAGCATCCGCAGCTGCAAGGAGCGCGACGGCAAGATTTTGCTGATTGCCGACATGACCGTCGGCTACAAGGCGATCCGCGAGACCTTCACCACGCAGGTGCTGCTCAACAAGGCGGAGCGCTTCATCGACGTCAAATATATCGACGGGCCGTTCCGGTATCTCGATAATCGCTGGCGCTTTGAGGAGGCCGTCGGTGACGGCTGTACCATCCATTTCTTCATCGACTACGAGTTCAAGAGTCGCATCCTCGGTGCGCTGATGGGCTCGATGTTCGACCGCGCCTTCCGCATGTTTTCCGAGGCCTTCGAAAAGAGGGCGGAAGCGATCTACCGATAGCCGTCAGAAAGGCCGTGTCCTGACAGCCTTACCGATCGAAGAAGTGATAGAAGTACCGATTTGCCGGATAGGCATATGCCCCCCGATCAATAAAGTTGCGCCGGGACAGGCAACTTCTCAGGGCCGCGTTGTAAACGAGGCTGTACCGGTTGGGCGACCCTCTTCGCCAGGACATCGCCTCGTACTGGCAATATCCAAGCGCACGGTCGTATTTAGCCAGCAAGACAGGGTCGGAATCGACGCGGATTCCATGATATGTCTGATAGTTTGACGGTGCCTCGGCAGCCGATACGCAGCCCAGGCTCAAAGCAACTCCCATTGCGGCCAGATATCTCATCGACGTAACCCCTTGCGGAATGAAATCCGGCATAGGAACGGGCGCCAGTGCTCTTTGTTCCAAGCGCAGGATTAGGCGCGGTTTTCCTGGAGTTCGATCAGCATTTCCAGCGCGGTCTGTACGGTTGCAAGACGCACCTTGTCGCGGCCGATATCGCCATAGAGCATCTTGCGGCGGATGAGGGCGCCGGTGCGCGATTTCGCCGCCAGATGAACCAGTCCGACCGGCTTTTGCGGCGAGCCCCCGCTCGGCCCGGCAATCCCCGTCACGGCGACCGCGACGTCGGCGCGGGAGCGAAAAAGGGCGCCGTGCGCCATCTGCAGCGCAGTCTCCTCGGAAACGGCGCCGAAGCTTTCGAGTGTGCGTTCCTGAACGCCGAGCATCTCGATCTTGGCGGTATTGGTATATGTGACGAAACCGCGATCGACGACTGCCGAGGAGCCGGAGATTTCGGTGAGCGCGCCGGCGATCAGCCCCCCGGTGCAGGATTCAGCAGTTGAGATCATTTTCTTTGCCGTCGTGAAATCGCGCACGATGGTCTCCGCGAGCGAGAGAATGTCGGCGGTGAACATACTTACCCCTTTGCTCGGCGATAGACGACGGTCGCGGTTGCGATCGCCGCAATGCCCTCGCGGCGGCCGACAAAGCCGATCGTCTCGTTCGTCGTGGCCTTCACTGAGCAGCGGTCGATCGAGATACCCAGAAATTCGGAGAGATTGGTCCGCATCGCGTCGCGGTGCGGGCCGACTTTCGGCGCTTCGGCAATCAGCGAGACGTCGGCATTCATGATCGTGCCGCCGCGATCGCGCACGATCTTCGCCGCATGTTCGAGGAAGATGCGCGAGGGGGCACCCTTCCATTGTGGGTCCGAAGGCGGAAAGTGATCGCCGATATCGCCTGCGCCGCAGGTGGCAAGCAGAGCGTCCGTCAGGGCATGCAGCGCGACGTCCGCATCCGAATGGCCCTTGAGCCGCTGGTCGTGCGGGATGAAGACGCCGCAGAGCGTGACCCCATCGCCGGCTTCCAATTGATGCACATCATAGCCGTTGCCGGTGCGCACGTCGGGCAGCTGCGATGACGAAAGCCGGTCGTCGGCAAGGGCGATATCCCGTTTGACCGTCAGTTTCACGTTGTCGGCAGCACCTTCGACGATCGTCACGGGAATCCCCGCCCATTCGGCGATTGATGCGTCGTCTGTGAAATCCGTGCGGCCGATCTCGCTTGCCTTTTCATGCGCCGAGAGGATGGTGTCATAGACGAAGGATTGCGGCGTCTGGGCTGCGAAAAGATGCTCGCGCGACACCGTTTCCAGAACCGTGCCCGTACCGTCAGCCCGCTTCAGCGTGTCGGCAACAGGCATTGCGGGCAGGACCGCCGGCGCGCCGCCGGCCAGTGAATCGGCAATGCGATCGAGAAGCTGGTGGTCGAAGAAGGGGCGAACGGCGTCATGAATGAGGACATGCGTAATGCCCTTGTTTTTCAGGTGCCTTAGTCCGGCGAGAACAGACTGCTGTCGCGTTGCACCGCCGTGAACGGCTTCGATCGGCGTGGCGGACAGCACCTGGCGAAATGCCTTTGCCACCAGCGCGTCGTCGTCGGGATGGATGACGACGACGATGTGGGCGGCGTGCTCCCATGTCATGAAGTTTTCAAGCGTATGCGTGATAACCGGCTTTCCGCCGATTAACCGGTATTGCTTCGGACCTTCCTCATGCGAGCCCGCCCGCTCGCCGCGGCCGGCAGCAACGATGACAATTCCAGCCGAGATCGGTTGCTTCGAATGCATTTGCGGCATAAATCCCTAAAAATGTGCGGAAAGCGGCGTGACTGCTCTATCGCCTTCGCGGTCCGCTTTCCAGCATCTGCCCAAAAAATATCAATTCTCACCGAAGCCTCTTGGCAAGCCCCCTTAGTATGGCTAAAAATAGTGCAGCAGTATCGTATGCCTGAAAGATAATCAATTGCATCCAGTAAATCTTGCGGCGCCCTTGCAGATCGGAAATGTCTCCGTGCGCAACCGCGTTGTGCTGGCGCCGATGTCCGGCGTCACCGACATGCCCTTCAGGCAACTCGCCTGGCGCCATGGCGCAGGCCTGGTTGTAACCGAGATGGTAGCGAGCAGGGAGCTCGTGAACAATTCGGCCGAATCATGGTCGCGACTGAGGGCTGCCGGCTTCAAGCCGCATATGGTGCAGCTCGCCGGCCGAGAGGCGCATTGGATGGCGCAGGCGGCCAAGATCGCGGCCGATAGCGGCGCCGACATCATCGACATCAACATGGGTTGTCCGGCCAAGAAGGTGATCGGCGGCTATTCCGGCTCGGCGCTGATGCGCGATCCGGATCATGCGCTGAGCCTTATCGAGGCAACCGTGAAGGCGGTCGATGTTCCGGTGACGCTGAAGATGCGGCTCGGCTGGGACGACAATTCGATTAATGCACCAGAGATCGCCAAGCGTGCCGAAGATGCAGGGGTAAAGCTGATCACCATTCATGGCCGTACGCGGATGCAGTTTTACGAAGGCAAGGCGAATTGGGACGCGATCCGCGCCGTTCGCAACGCAATTTCGGTTCCGCTGATCGCAAACGGCGATGTCGACACACAGGCAGATGCGCAGGAGATCCTTTGCCGCTCGGGCGCTGATGTGGTGATGATCGGGCGGGGTTGTCAGGGGCGGCCATGGCATGCAGGCGTGCTGGCTGGAGCACCCGCGCCGTCGCCGGAGAAAATACCGGACATTGCCGTCGAGCACTACGAAATGATGCTGGATTTCTATGGCGAGGCGACGGCTATCCGCCATGCCCGCAAGCACCTCGGCTGGTATCTGGAGCGTTTCGCACCGTTGCTGCCGGTTTCGCAGAAAGCGGCAATCATGACATCGCATACACGGGCAGAAGTAGTCTCGCGCCTTCGCGATGCGCTGGCGGCCGGTTTGGAAATTTCAAAAAGCCGGGAGGCGGCATGATGGACAAGGTTCAAGCCGATCATACCGGCGGCGTTGCGATGGCAGTGCTGAACGCGATCCAGAATCCGGTGGTGATGGTCGACGAGGCGGGCTTGATCGCCTTCGCGAACTGGGAGGCGGAATCGTTTTTCGGCGCTAGCGCGTCGCACCTTGCCCGCTACAAGATTTCCACCTTCATTCCGTTCGGAAGCCCGCTACTGGCCCTGATCGATCAGGTGCGGGAGCGCAGGGCGCCCGTCAACGAATACCGCGTCGACCTGAGTTCGCCCCGTCTTGGCCAGGACAAGCTGGTCGATATCTACGTCGCGCCGGTGATCAGCGAGCCCGGCTCCGTCGTCGTGGTGTTCCAGGAGCGTTCGATGGCCGACAAGATCGACCGTCAGCTGACGCACCGGGCGGCCGCCCGGTCGGTGACGGGCCTTGCATCCATGCTCGCCCACGAAATCAAGAATCCGCTCTCCGGCATTCGTGGTGCCGCCCAGCTTCTCGAGCAGTCGGTCGTCGATGAGGACCGCGCGCTGACGAGGCTCATCTGCGACGAGACCGACCGCATCGTGTCGCTGGTCGATCGCATGGAGGTCTTCTCAGACGAACGTCCTGTCGATCGTCTGCCCGTCAACATCCATTCGGTGCTCGACCATGTGAAGGCGGTGGCAAAGGCAGGCTTTGCCCGGCACGTCCGCATCACCGAGAATTACGATCCGTCGCTGCCTGCAGTTTACGCCAACCGCGATCAGCTCGTGCAGGTCTTCCTCAACCTCGTGAAGAATGCAGCCGAAGCAGTCGGAGACCGGCAGGACGGCGAGATCATGCTGACGACGGCCTATCGCCCCGGCATCCGCCTTTCTGTCGCCGGAACGCGCGAAAAAATCTCGCTGCCGCTGGAGTTCTGCGTGCAAGACAACGGTCCCGGCGTGCCGTCCGACTTGCTGCCGCATCTCTTCGATCCGTTCATCACCACGAAGACGAACGGCAGCGGCCTCGGCCTTGCACTGGTCGCCAAGATCATTGGCGATCACGGCGGCATCATCGAATGCGACAGCCAGAACAACAAGACGACGTTCCGCGTCCTTATGCCGGCTTCCAAGGATGCTTCGGCCGATGATGCGGCAATTGCAAACCCAACAGGAACTTCTCGATGACAGCAACGATCCTCGTCGCGGATGATGACGCGGCCATCCGTACCGTGCTAAACCAGGCGCTCAGCCGTGCAGGTTATGATGTTCGCATCACCTCCAATGCCGCCACGCTCTGGCGCTGGGTTTCGGCTGGCGAGGGCGATCTGGTCGTAACGGACGTGGTGATGCCGGACGAGAATGCCTTCGATCTGCTGCCGAGAATTAAGAAGGCTCGTCCCGAGCTGCCGGTGCTCGTCATGAGCGCGCAGAACACATTCATGACGGCCATCAAAGCCTCTGAGAAGGGCGCTTACGACTATCTTCCAAAGCCATTCGACCTGACGGAACTCATCGGCATTATCGGTCGCGCGCTGGCGGAGCCGAAAAAGAAGCCAGCCAAGCTCGACGAAGACATGCAGGACGGCATGCCGCTTGTCGGCCGTTCCGCGGCCATGCAGGAAATCTATCGCGTCCTCGCCCGCCTGATGCAGACCGACCTGACGCTGATGATCACGGGTGAATCCGGTACCGGCAAGGAACTTGTGGCCCGCGCGTTGCACGATTACGGCAAGCGCCGCAACGGACCGTTTGTGGCGATCAACATGGCGGCCATCCCTCGTGACCTCATCGAATCCGAGCTCTTCGGCCACGAAAAGGGTGCCTTTACCGGGGCGCAGACCCGTTCCACCGGCCGCTTCGAACAGGCCGAAGGCGGCACGCTCTTCCTCGATGAAATCGGCGATATGCCGATGGACGCACAAACGCGTCTTTTGCGCGTCCTGCAGCAGGGCGAATATACGACTGTCGGCGGGCGTACGCCGATCCGCACGGACGTCCGCATCGTCGCGGCGACCAACAAGGATCTGAAGCAGGCGATCAACCAGGGGCTCTTCCGCGAGGACCTCTATTACCGCTTGAACGTCGTCCCGCTACGGCTTCCGCCGTTGCGCGACCGCGCCGAGGATATTCCGGACCTGGTTCGGCACTTCATCCAGCAGGCCGAAAAGGAAGGGCTCGGTACCAAGCGGTTTGACCAGGAAGCTATCGAGCTGATGAAGGCCTACGCCTGGCCGGGCAATGTGCGCGAGTTGGAGAACCTTATCCGCCGCTTGGTGGCACTTTATCCACAGGACGTGATCACGCGCGAGATAATCGAAGCCGAGCTTCGTTCCGACGTGCCGGACAGCCCGATCGACAAGGGGCCGATCCGTGCAGGATCAATGACGATTGCCCAGGCAGTGGAAGAAAACATGCGGACTTATTTCGCAAGTTTCGGCGATAATCTGCCGCCGCCGGGCCTTTACGACCGGGTGCTGACGGAACTGGAATATCCGCTGATCCTCGCCGCATTGACGGCCACGCGCGGCAACCAGATCAAAGCGGCGGATTTGCTCGGACTCAACCGCAATACGCTGCGCAAAAAGATCCGCGAACTCGGCGTCTCCGTTTACAGAAGCTCTCGAACAGCTTGACAAGGCTGCAGGCCGCGTTGCATTTTCGCCACAATGCGTTGCTTAAAGGTCACGCATAGGGTTTGGACTTCGCCATCGCATCGAGGCTGCTGAAGCTCATGTTTCAGGCTGTCCGGCGCCGTTTCAGCAGAAGGCTGAGACGCCGGGGGCTTTGCATGCATGGCGATCATATCCAGTCGATGAACCGTGACATACCGGCTTCTGCCGCTTGGAGTGATGACTTGATGAAGCAGGATGCGGCACCGCCTGCGGCAGACAGCGATACGGTCTCGACCGTTACCGATCGCCGGGCGCTGTTTGCGCTGCCGGGTCTTGTCCTGGCCGGCGGCGCGTTGCTCTGCGCGACGCTGACGCTCTTCATTCTGCTGGGTGTGACGCCGATCGACCCGACGACCCGCGTCGTCATCACTTCGGTCGTGGTGAATTCCTTCTTCGTGCTTGCACTGATAGCACTGATCGGACGCGAAGTTGCGCGGTTGCTCAAAGCGCGCACCCGCGGCCGCGCCGCTGCCCGTTTGCACATCCGGATCGTCGTCCTGTTCTCGATCGTCGCCATCACGCCGGCGATCCTGGTGGCGATCTTTGCAAGTATCACGCTGAATGCGGGGCTCGACCGCTGGTTCGCGCTGCGCACGCAATCCATCGTCAGTTCGTCGCGCAATATCGGCCAGGCCTACATGATGGAGAACGCCAGCTATCTGCAGGGCCAGACCATCTCCATGGCGAACGACCTGGAACGCAACCGGGTGCTTTACAACCTCGACCGCACGGGCTTCGGGGAGTTGATGACGCGTCAGGCGCGGGGCCGCGGGCTGCTTGGCGCATTCCTAGTTGAAAGCGACGGCACTGTCATCGTTCAGGCGGACATCAAGACCGAGAAACCGCTACCAGCGATCCCGCAGGATGCCCTGCAGAAAGCAGCCGCTGGCCAGCCGACGCTCATTCCGCCGGGCGTAACCAACCTTGTCGGCGCCATCATCAAACTCGAGCAGATTCCAAGCGCGTTCCTCTACACCGTGCGCGCCGTCGATCCGAAGGTCATGGGCGCAATGCGCATGATGGAGGAAAACGCAACGGAATACCGCTCGATGGAGGCGGGTCGCGTCTCGCTGCAGATCGCGTTCGCGGTTCTCTATATCGGTTTTGCCCTGATCGTGCTGCTTGCGGCGATCTGGACGGCTATAGCCGTTGCCGACCGGATCGTCCGCCCGATCCGCCTGCTAATCACTGCGGCCGACAGCGTGGCGTCCGGCAACATGGATATCGTCGTGCCGGTTCATGCGGTCGATGGCGACGTTGCAAACCTATCCCGCACGTTCAACAAGATGATTTCGGAAATCCGCACGCAGCGTGACGAGATTCTGGAGGCGAAGGACGAGGTGGACGACCGCCGCCGCTTCATCGAGGCCGTGCTGTCGGGTGTCACTGCCGCGGTGATAGGCGTCGAGAACGACCGGCGGATCACCATCGTCAACAGTTCTGCTGAGACGCTGATGTCGCTGCCGGCGCGCGAGATGCTCGGGAAGCAGTTGAATGAAATTGCTCCCGAAGTCGATCAGGTGCTGACCGAAGCCGCATCGCGCTACCGCGGCGATTTCCGCAAGCAGATTGCCCTCGTGCGCGGCGGAACGGTGCGAACGCTGAGCGTGCAGGTCACGCGCGAGGAAGTTCGCGATACAAGCGATTCCTACGTGATCACCCTCGACGACATTACCGATCTCGTGATCGCGCAACGCTCGACGGCCTGGGGCGACGTGGCAAGGCGCATCGCCCATGAGATTAAAAACCCTCTGACGCCGATCCAGCTCTCCGCCGAGCGCATCCAGCGCCGTTACGGAAAGCAGATCAATCAGGAGGATCGCACAGTCTTCGATCAGTGTACCGATACGATCATCCGGCAGGTTGGCGATATCGGCCGCATGGTGGACGAGTTCTCGGCTTTTGCGCGCATGCCCAAGCCGACGAAGGAACAGACCGATCTGCGCAATATTCTCCGCGATGCCATCTTCCTGCGTGAGATGGGCAATACGCATGTGAGCTTCCTGCAGGAATTCGGCGACAAACCGCTGGAGGGCCAGTTCGACAGCCGCATGCTGGGCCAGGCATTCGGAAACCTGATCAAGAATGCGGTCGAATCCATCGAGGCTGTTCCGAGCGGCGAGCGCGATCAACGGAAGGTTCTCGTCAGGGCGTCGTTGGACGAGAGCCGCGACCGCTTCACGGTCGACGTCATCGACAACGGCCGGGGACTGCCGGTGGAAAACCGGCACAGCATCCTGGAGCCCTACATGACGATGCGGGAGAAGGGCACCGGCCTCGGCCTCGCAATCGTCAAGAAGATCATTGAAGAGCATGGCGGGCAGTTGGAACTGCATGATGCGCCCGCCGATTTCGACCAGGGAAGGGGAGCCATGATCCGCGTGCATCTGCCGCGTCTCGAGCCGGTTCCCGCCGCCCCGGCGTCAAATGACAAGGAAAGTGTGTATGGCCTCTGATATTCTCGTCGTCGACGATGAGCATGATATTCGCGAGATCGTCTCCGGCATCCTCTCTGATGAAGGACACGAGACCCGTACCGCGCATGACAGCGACAGCGCGCTCGCCGCGATTTCCGATCGCGCGCCGCGCTTGATTTTCCTGGATATCTGGATGCAGGGCAGCAAACTCGACGGTCTCTCATTGCTGGACGAGATTAAGACGCGCCATCCCGACATCCCGGTCGTCATGATTTCGGGCCACGGCAATATCGAAACGGCTGTTTCCGCCATCAAACGCGGCGCCTTCGATTTCATCGAAAAGCCCTTCAAGGCTGATCGCCTGATCCTAATTGCCGAACGCGCGCTGGAAAACTCGAAGCTGAAGCGGGAGGTATCCGAGCTGAAGCGGCGCGCAGGCGACGCCGTCGAACTGATCGGCACTTCCGTCGCGGTCTCGCAGCTTCGCCAGACGATCGAAAAGGTCGCGCCGACCAACAGCCGCATCATGATCTTCGGCGCATCTGGCTCCGGCAAGGAGCTGGTGGCGCGGATGATCCACAAGAAGTCGGCGCGCGCCAACGGGCCGTTCGTGGCCTTGAACGCTGCGAACATTACGCCGGACCGCATGGAAGTCGCCCTCTTCGGGACGGAAGGCTCCCCTGGCCAAGCGCGCAAGACCGGGGCGCTGGAAGAAGCCCACCGCGGCATACTCTATCTTGATGAGGTCGGGGAAATGCCGCGCGAGACGCAGAACAAGATCCTGCGCGTGCTAGTCGACCAGCAGTTCGAGCGCGTCGGCGGATCGAAGCGCGTGAAGGTGGATGTCCGTATCATCTCTTCGACGGCTTACAATCTGGAAAGCCGCATCGCCGAAGGCTGGTTCCGCGAGGATCTTTACCATCGCCTCGCGGTCGTCCCCGTTCGCGTACCGGCATTGGCGGAACGCCGGGAGGACATCCCGTTCCTTGTCGATCAGTTGATGCGTCAGATTTCCGAGCAGGCGGGCATCCGCCTGCGCCGTATCGGCGACGATGCAATGGCGGTGCTGCAGGCTCATGACTGGCCAGGCAACATCCGACAGCTGCGCAACAATATCGAACGGCTGATGATCCTTGCACGCTCGGATGGCCCGGATGCGCCGATCACAGCCGACATGCTGCCGACGGACCTCGGCGACATGCTGCCCAAGGTGTCCGCCAAGAACGACTACCACATCATGACACTTCCGCTGCGCGAAGCCCGCGAGATGTTCGAGAAGGATTATCTGATCGCGCAGATCAACCGCTTCGGCGGCAATATCTCGCGCACCGCGGAATTCGTCGGGATGGAGCGCTCGGCGCTTCATCGTAAGCTGAAGTCGCTCGGCGTCTGATTGCTCCGGCGCAATTTTCTGCGCCGGTTTCCCATTTCATTGCCTTGGATGCAGGTTTTCCATGCCGAGAATTTCCTATGTAAATGGCCGCTACGTGCCGCACGCCGATGCGATGGTCCATATCGAAGACCGCGGCTACCAGTTCGCGGACGGCGTCTACGAGGTCTGCGAAATACGTCACGGCTTCATCGTTGATATCACGCGCCATCTCGACCGCTTGAACCGCTCGCTTGGCGAGTTGCGTATCGCCTGGCCGATGAGCCGCCAGGCGATGATCCATGTGATTCGTGAAACGGCGCGCCGCAACAGGGTACGCAACGGCCTGTTCTATCTGCAGGTGACGCGCGGCGTGGCGCGCCGCGACCATGTGTTTCCAGCCGAAGGCACCAAGCCTTCGCTGGTCATCACGGCCAAAAGCACCGATCCCGCGGTCATCGCGAAGAAAAACGCAAACGGCATCAAGGCGATCACCGTTCCGGACAATCGCTGGGATCGGGTTGATATCAAGACGGTCGGTCTTCTTTCGAATGCCCTGGTCCGCCAGCAGGCGAAGGAAGCCGGCGCCCAGGAGGCCATCTATGTCGATGCCAACGGCTGCGTGAAAGAAGGTGCCGCGACCAATGTCTGGATGGTCGACGCCGACGGCACCTTGATCACGCGCCCTGCCGAACATGGTATTCTGCGCGGCATCACGCGCACGACGCTGATGGATGTCGCGGTGAAGCTTGACCTCAGTATCGCCGAGCGGAACTTCACCGTCGCCGAAATGCTGGCGGCACGCGAGGTCTTCATCACGGCTGCCACAAGCATTTGTTTTCCCGTCGTTTCCATCGACGGGCAGACAATTGCCAACGGTCATCCCGGCACGATCTCGCAGAATATTCGAGAAGTCTTTTTCGACGTTGCGGAAAAGATTGCGATTTGATACCAAGATTTGCTGGACGGAAGGGATGAGGGTTACCATCCGTCTTTCAGGAGAGGTTGATTAATATTCACCGGCCAGATCAAGCCGGCAATAAAGAAAGAAGCGGCGCGATGGCGGAACGTTCTCAGAATTTGCAGGACTTATTTCTCAATACTGTTCGCAAACAAAAGATTTCTCTCACAATTTTTCTCATTAACGGCGTAAAGCTCACGGGCGTTGTCACTTCTTTCGACAATTTCTGCGTTCTTCTTCGCCGTGACGGCCATTCGCAACTCGTGTATAAACACGCGATCTCAACGATCATGCCAGGTCAGCCCATGCAGATGTTCGAGAGCGAAGAAGCAGCGTCCTAACAAGGTCAGCAGTCATTTCGACACGCGATACCAGGAATGATTCCATCATCCCGGAGGCTCAGAGACTTCGGGATGATATGCGGGCAACCGTCGTCGTGCCTGTGCTCAAGCAGGCGCGGAGTAGGAGTGCGCCCATCGAAGGAGCTGCGACCCGCTCGCCGGAAAGCCGCCTTGAGGAAGCGACCGGTCTCGCTGAGGCAATCGATCTGGATGTGGTCAACGGCGCGATCGTACCGATCTCCGACCCGCGTCCGGCTACGCTGCTCGGCACCGGCAAGATCGAGGACATCAAGGCGCAGCTCGATGAGCATGATTCCGGCCTGGTGATCGTCGATCACCCGCTGACGCCGGTGCAGCAGCGCAATCTCGAGAAGGAGTGGAATGCCAAGGTCATCGACCGCACGGGCCTGATTTTGGAAATTTTCGGCCGCCGCGCCTCCACGAAGGAAGGCACGCTGCAGGTCGATCTTGCGCATCTGAACTATCAGAAGGGCCGTCTGGTCCGCAGCTGGACCCACCTTGAACGCCAGCGCGGCGGCGGCGGCTTCATGGGCGGCCCGGGCGAAACGCAGATCGAAGCCGACCGCCGTCTGCTGCAGGATCGGATCATCAAGCTGGAGCGCGAGCTGGAGCAGGTCGTCCGCACCCGCCAGCTGCACCGGGCCAAGCGCAAGAAGGTGCCGCATCCGATCGTGGCACTGGTGGGCTACACCAACGCCGGCAAGTCGACGCTCTTCAACCGCATTACCGGCGCAGGCGTGCTCGCGGAGGACATGCTCTTCGCTACGCTCGACCCGACGCTTCGCCGCATGAAGCTGCCGCATGGCCGGACCGTCATCCTGTCCGACACCGTCGGCTTTATCTCCGACCTGCCGACGCATCTTGTCGCCGCCTTCCGCGCAACGCTTGAAGAGGTGCTGGAAGCCGATCTGATCCTCCACGTCCGCGATATGTCGGATGCAGACAATCAGGCGCAGAGCGCAGACGTGATGCGCATCCTGAAAGATCTCGGTATCGACGAGGCTGAAGGGGCACGACGCATCGTCGAAGTCTGGAACAAGATCGACCGTCTCGAACCGGAAACGCATGATGCGATGGTGCAGAAGGTTGCGGGCGCCGAAAACGTGGTCGCTGTTTCGGCCATCAGCGGCGAGGGCATCGATCACCTGATGCAGGAAATCAGCAAGCGCCTTTCCGGGGTGATGACCGCGACGACGATCAAGCTGCCTTTGGGCAGGCTGGCGCTGCTACCCTGGCTTTACGAACATTCGATCGTCGACGGCCGCGAAGACAATGAAGACGGCACGGTGACGCTCGACGTAAGGCTCGCCGAAAGCGAAGCCGCCGAATTGGAACGGCGCATGGGCGACGGCCCGAAGCCGCAGAAGGAAGACTGGGAATAGCGAGACTCCTGACCGCTTCTAAGCAAATTCGAGACCCGGCGTCCGTTGCGGATGAAAAGACGGTTCGGCACAGAAGCTGTCGCTGTTTGATGTCGCCTTGCCTCCTTTCTCATCCCTATGCCTGTGCAGGGATCTCAAGTCCTTGGGTGCAGGAGACTTTTCTCTCGTGGCATGTGAGTCATTCACCGCGCGGACGCGCGGTGGCTGGCTTCCTGTGAGGCGAGTATGGGATGGACGCTGGTGGCAATGGGCAGTCATTCAGCGGATCCATACCGCAAAGGCGATCTACGGGGGAGGAGATCCTTCGAGGCCCTGCGGCTTCGCCTTCAGGCACCTATGCCGAAGGCGGCAGATTCGACGAATAAGCGTCGACCCTCGACACTAGTCCCCCGCGACCGCCCGCTCGATCGCCTTGGCGGCCTGCCAGATTTCCTCCATGCGCTCCAGCGTTGCCGCCTCCAGTGTTTCGCCATCTGCTTCAAGCGTTTTCTCGATGTGATTGAATCGACGCCTGAATTTCGTGTTCGTGCCGCGAAGCGCCTGCTCGGGATCGGCCTGTACATGCCGGCCGATATTGGCAATGGCGAAGATCAGGTCGCCGAGTTCATCGCTGACCTTCGCGTGATTGTCCTCCTTGAGTGCGGCACGAAGCTCGCCGATCTCTTCCTCAATCTTGTCGAGGATGGGCTCTGGCGCCGACCAGTCGAAGCCGACCTTTGCTGCGCGTTCCTGCAGTTTCAGCGCTTCTGTGAGCGCGGGGAAGCTCCGCTGCACGGAGCCAAGAAAGCCTGCCTTGAAATCTTCGGAAACGCCGCGCCTTGCGCGCCTTTCGGCACGTTCGTGTTTCTCCGCCTGCTTGATCTCGTCCCACTGCTTCTTGACGCATTCCGGCGTGTCGGCATCGGATCGCGCGAAGACATGCGGGTGGCGGCGGATCATCTTGCGCGTGATGGCTTCGACGACGTCGCCGAACGTGAATTCGCCGGCTTCCTCGGCCATGCGGGCATGGAAGACGACCTGCAGCAGCAGGTCGCCAAGTTCCTCGCAAAGGTCGTCCATGTCGTTGCGTTCGATCGCATCGGAGACCTCGTAGGCTTCCTCGATCGTATAGGGCTTGATCGTTTCGAAGGTCTGGACGATGTCCCAGGGGCAGCCGGTTTGGGGATCGCGCAGTGCTGCCATGATCTCGATCAGGCGCGAAATATCTTTTGAAGCGTCCATGATATCTCAGTTCAAGGGGATGGCATTGGCGTCTTTGGACGCCTGATAGATGTCGGACAGCGCATCGTAGCGGGCCTTGATGCTGGCGGCCTGCGCTTTCAGACCGGTTTTCAGCGGTTCGTCCTCGGTTTCGATGAGATCGGCGATCGCAAAGCTGTTCCAGAATGCGTTGTGACGGCGGTATCCGCCCGGTTCGAGGCCGAAGACCTCCTTCAGAATCTTCAGATCATGCGGGATGGCAAAGCTGTCGCGCGAATCCTCATGGCTGAAGAAATAATAGAAATTATCGAAACCCGCCCAGGTGATCGCCGACATGCACATGCTGCAGGGCTCGTGCGTCGAGAGAAAGATGAGATCCTTGGTCGAGGGCTTATCGGAGAGTTCGTAAAAGCGCTTCAATGTGTGGACTTCGCCATGCCATAGCGGATTTTCCAGTTCGTTGTTCGTTTCGGCGACGACCAGCGCCAGGTCGGACTTACGCAGGATTGCCGCGCCGAAGACCTTGCTGCCCTCGGAAACGCCGAGCTCGGTGATCGGCAGGATATGCTTCTCGATGACTTCGAGAAGACGGGGAGCAATCGTCTTTTCCCGCATGGTGTTCTCCTGTTTCGTGCAGTTTACCGGTTGCCGCCGGGAAGCGGAATGCATGATCCCGCCGAATCTGCGCATTTGTCACCAACTTATGATGCGCTGCAGCAGCATTTTCAAACGACCGGGCGACTTTTCTCAAATCCTTGAGATGGCGAGCAAAAGAATACGCGCTCAGCGGGGCTTTCGAATTTCTGTTTCTTCAATCCGTTGACCGTAAAAGGCATAGTCGGAAAACTTCGAAGTGGAATGATAATGCCTTCCAGCAACGAACAGCTATCGGTGTTTCCCGCATTCTTCCGTGTGGAAGGGCGGATCGCAGCCGTTTTCGGCAATGGAGACGAGGCCTTCGCCAAGGTGCGCCTGCTGCTGAACACGCGCGCCCGCATTGTTGCTTATGCGGACCATCCCGAGGCTGATTATCATTCGTTCCTGATTTCCAATCGAATCGAAACGGTCCGTGGCGCTTTCTCGCCCGAGCAGGTGGACGGTGCGACGCTTGTTTTTGCTGCAACCGGTAATGCTGCCGAAGATCGCGCGGTCGTGGAAGCTGCCCGGGCGGTCAGAGTTCCGGCCAATGCAGTCGACCAGCCGGACTATTGCGATTTCTTCACGCCCGCTCTCGTCAATCGCGCGCCGGTCGCCGTTGCGATCGGCACGGAAGGTGCCGGCCCGGTGCTCGCGCAGATGATCCGTGCGCAGGTCGATCAGTTGCTTTCCCCGTCGCTCGGCCGCCTGGCCGATCTTGCGACGAGCTACCGCAGGACCGTCGAACATCTCGTTCCACGCGGCGTCGCCAGAAGGGTCTTCTGGCGCCGTTTCTTCTCTGGTCGCGTGGCGGACGCCGTTGCAAACGGCAATCTTCCCGAAGCGCGGCGTGCCGCAAACGGCCTCCTGCGCTCGGCGGAAAAGGTTGACGGTCGCGTCTGGCTCGTCGGTGCCGGTCCTGGAGCCGAAGATCTGCTGACGTTGCGCGCCCAGCGCGTGATGATGGAAGCCGACGTCATCGTTTTCGATGCGCTGGTGCCGCAGGCGATCGTCGATATGGGCCGCCGCGATGCCGAGCGCCTTTCGGTCGGCAAGCGCAAGGGTTGCCATTCGAAATCGCAGGAAGAGATCAACGATCTGCTTGTCCAGCTTGGACGCCAGGGCAAGCGCGTCGTGCGCCTGAAATCCGGCGATCCGCTGGTCTATGGCCGGGCAGGGGAAGAGATGGCGGCGCTGCGTGCCGCGGGCATCGGCTACGAGGTCGTTCCGGGCATCACTTCCGCTTTCGCCGCCGCGGCCGATTTCGAGCTGCCGCTGACGCTACGCGGCGTTGCCTCGTCGCTGGTCTTCACGACCGGGCATGATCTGACCGGCGACGTGCTGCCCGATTGGGCAAGCCTTGCCGTGTCCGGCGCGACGATCGCCGTCTATATGGGACGTACTGTCGCAGCTTCGGTCTCCGAGCGGCTGATGAGCGCTGGGCTTCCCGCCGAGACGATCGTTGCCGTCGTCGAGAATGCCAGCCGTGCGGACCGTCGCCTACTGCACGGCATTCTGCGCGATCTTCCCGACTTGCAGCATCGTGACGAGTTGACCGGACCGGTCATGGTCATTATCGGCGATGCCGTCGCAGGCGCCAATTTCGAACTGTCCGAGCCACTGGTGCGCCATGAGGCGACCGCGCCGGAATTTGCAAGGAGCTGAACATGGTCGACAAGGTTCTGACCGCCAACAGGCTGACGGACGGCGTGGCGGTCTGGCTTAACGCCGGCGGCGAATGGGTAACCTCGCTGCAGGATGCGCTCATCGCCCGCCATGCCGAGGCCGTGACGGCTTTGGAAGAGATCGGCAAGAAATCCTATGCCGACAACAAGGTCGTTGACGTTGCCGTCATCGAAGTTCAGGAAACCAACGGAGTTCTATGGCCGCTCCGCCTCCGCGAGCGCATCCGCGCCCAGGGCCCGACCATGGAATATGCGCCGGGCTACAAGCCGGCCGATCCCGAATTCATCGCAGTCTGAGGAAGCTGATGTACCGTTACGACGAATTTGACCACGCCTTTGTCGCCGAGCGCGTCGAGCAGTTTCGCGACCAGGTCCAGCGCCGTCTGTCCGGTGAGCTTGCCGAGGATGCGTTCAAGCCGCTGCGCCTGATGAACGGCGTCTATTTGCAGCTCCATGCCTATATGCTGCGCATCGCCATCCCCTACGGCACGCTCTCCTCGCGCCAGATGCGCATGCTCGCTCATATCGCCCGCACCTACGACCGCGGCTACGGTCACTTCACGACCCGCCAGAACCTGCAGTTCAACTGGCCGAAGCTCTCCGACATGCCGGACGTGCTTGCCGAACTTGCGACGGTCGAGATGCATGCCATGCAGACCTCCGGCAACTGCATTCGCAACGTCACGGCGGATCATTTCGCCGGTGCCGCGGCGGACGAAGTCGCCGATCCGCGTCCCTATGCGGAAATCCTGCGCCAGTGGTCGTCCGTGCATCCGGAATTCTCCTTCCTGCCGCGCAAGTTCAAGATCGCCGTCACCGGCGCCGAGCGCGACCGCGCTGCGATCCAGGTCCACGATATCGGCCTGCATCTGAAGAAGAACGACAAGGGCGAGATCGGCTTTGCCGTTTACGTCGGCGGCGGCCAGGGCCGCACGCCAATGGTCGCCAAGCTGATCCGCGACTTCCTACCGGAAGAGGACCTGCTGTCCTACACGACCGCGATCATGCGCGTTTACAATCTGCATGGCCGCCGCGACAACAAGTACAAGGCGCGCATCAAGATCCTCGTGCACGAGACCGGTGCCGAAGAACTGGCGCGCCAGGTCGAGGTTGAGTTCGTGCAGCTCAAGGATACCGAGCTCAAGCTGCCGGAGAAGGACGTCCAGGCGATCGCCGCCTATTTCGCGCCGCCCGTGCTGCCGGAACGCGCCGAAGGCTGGGAGAACCTTGCCCGCTGGAAGAGGGCCGATCCGGCATTTGCCCGCTGGGTGCAGCAGAACGTAGCGCCCCACAAGAACCCCGATTACGGCATGGTAACGATCTCGCTGAAGCCGATCGGGGGCATCCCGGGTGATGCCTCTGACGCGCAGATGGATGCTGTTGCCGACATCGCCGAGGAATATGCCTTCGACGAAATTCGCGTGAGCCACGAACAGAACCTCATCCTGCCGCATGTGGCGCTGGGCGATCTGGAAGCCGTCTATCGCGGCCTGGTCGCGGCCGATCTCGAAACTGCCAATGCCGGCCTCATCACGGATATTATTGCCTGTCCGGGGCTGGACTATTGCGCGCTCGCCAATGCGCGCTCCATTCCGGTTGCGCAGGAGATTTCCAAGCGATTTGGCGATCCGGCGCGTCAGGCGGAGATCGGCGAACTGAAGATCAAGATTTCAGGCTGCATCAACGCCTGCGGGCATCACCATGTCGGCCATATTGGCCTGCTCGGCGTCGAGAAGAAGGGTGCCGAACTCTATCAGATCACGCTTGGCGGTTCCGGCGACGAACACACCTCGATCGGCGAGATCATCGGCCGCGGCTTCGAACCGGACAAGGTGACGGACGCAATCGAGACGATCGTCGATACCTATCTCGGCATCCGCCGGGACCCGTCTGAAACCTTCCTTGCAGCCTATCGCCGCGTCGGACCGCAGCCTTTCAAGGACGCGCTCTATGGCGCGGCCGCGGAAGCGGCATAAGGAGGGGATGATGACGAAGATTTGGAGAGAAACCGGTTTTGTCGCCAACGATCCCTGGGTGATCGAGAGCGATGAGGTGAAAGCGACCGAAGATCAGAATCCTCTGCTCGGCCTCGACGAGCTGATCGCCATGGCCGGAGAGAGCAACGATGTCGGGCTTGGTGTGCTCATCAAGCCCGCCGACGACGTCCGCAAGCTCGAGCCTTACCTCGATCGCCTCGATATCGTCGCCGTTGCTTTTCCGGCATTCAGCGACGGCCGTGCCTTCAGCCATGCTTCGCTGCTGCGCGAGCGACTGGGTTATGCCAACGAATTGCGGGCGGTAGGCGATGTGCTAATCGACCAGATCCCGTTGATGCTGCGCGTCGGGATCGACAGCTTCGCCGTGACCAATGAAACGGCGCTCAAGCGCCTTTCCGAAAACCGGCTGCCCGGAATTCCCCATCATTATCAGCCGGCTGTGCGTGACGCGGAGGTCGGCAAGGGCTATAGTTGGCGCCGTCAGGCGAAGCCGGCGGCATAATGCCGGCTCGCCGTCTTTGATGACGGAAGCGATGCAATGAAACATTTCGAAGTGGCGGTGATCGGTGGCGGTCTTGCCGGCATGGTGGCCGCGATCGCGCTCGCCCGCGGCGGCCGCAGCGTGGCGCTGATTGCCCCTCCCGCCGCGACCGAGGACCGGCGCACGACGGCGCTTATGGATCAGTCGATCCGCTTCCTTGATCGCCTGGCGCTCTGGGAAAAGCTGAAGTCCGAGACCGCGCCGCTGAAAAGCATGCGCATCATCGACGGCACACGTCGCCTGCTGCGTGCACCAACCACGACGTTCCGCTCCGTCGAAGTCGGGCTCGACGCCTTCGGCTACAACTTCCCGAACAAGGCTTTGACCGACGTGCTCGAGGCGGCGGTCGCCATCGAAGGCAATATCACGCGCTTCACTGCTTTTGCTGACAGCATTGATATCGGCGAGAATGCCGTTTCCATTATGCTGGCGGGCGGCGAGATGCTGTCTGCAGATTTTGCTGCCGGCGCCGACGGTCGCAAATCGAAGCTTAGGGAAAAAGCCGGCATTGGCGCGCGCAACTGGTCCTATCCGCAGTCGGCCATGGTGCTGAATTTCAGCCATTCGCTGCCGCACGAAAACACCTCGACGGAATTTCACACCGAATGCGGCCCCTTTACCCAGGTGCCCTTGTGCGGCAATCGCTCTAGCCTCGTCTGGGTACAGAATCCGTCGGATGCCGCCGCCGGCCTCGAATTGTCGCTTGCCGAATTGAGCAATGTCGTCGAAGAGCGGATGCAGTCGCTGCTCGGCAAGGTGAGCGTCGAGGAAGGCGTCCAGATTTGGCCGCTTTCGGGCATGATTGCGCACCGCTTCGGCAAGGGCCGGATGGCGCTGATCGGAGAAGCCGCGCACGTCTTCCCGCCGATCGGAGCACAAGGCCTCAATCTCAGCCTGCGCGATATCATGGCGTTGACGGATATTCTCTGCGACCGGGCCGAACTGCCGATACCAGCCGATTCGGGCGATCGGTTTGACCGCAGGCGCCGCGCCGACATCATGACGCGAACGGTCAGCGTCGATTTGCTGAACCGCTCGCTTCTCTCGGGTTTCCTGCCGGTGCAGATGCTGCGCGCCGCGGGCCTCCACATCCTGTCGGCGTTTCCACCGCTACGCAGCGTCGTCATGCGCGAAGGCATCGAGCCGGGTCGGGGATTGCGGGATATTCCGACTGCCTTGCGGGAAAAATTCAGCCGGAAGAAAGGCTGATCTGATCGCAATCGGAACGGCGGCTTACTCTTTGCAATGCAGGCTATGATGTGCTGCCTTTAGCCAATCCGCATCAAGATCGGAAAGGTCTGCTGGAACCAGATGGCAGTATCGCTGACGAAACCGAAGATGAAGGCGAGCCCCGTGAGCACGAGGAAGCCTCCCATGATCTTTTCGATCGTGCCGAGATGGCGGCGGAAGCGCGCCAGAAAATTCATGAAGGCACCGGAAAAGCCGGCGGCGATCCAGAAGGGAATAGCGAGGCCGAGCGAATAGACGGCGAGAAGCCCCGCGCCGGCACCGACGGTCTCGCGCGATGCTGCAACCCCCAAAATGGCGCCGAGCACCGGCCCGATGCAGGGCGTCCAGCCGAAGGCGAAGGCAAGTCCCATGATATAGGCGCCGGTCAGCGTCGCCGGCTTTCCGCCGCTCTGGAAACGGGCCTCGCGCGCGAAAAGCCCGATTCGGAAGACGCCGAGGAAGTTTAGCCCCATGAGGATGATGATGAGCCCGCCGATCTTTGCCAGAAGATCCAGATGCTGGCGCAGCAGCATTCCGATGCTGGAAGCGCCGGCGCCGAGCGCGACGAAGACCGTGGCGAACCCGAGCGTGAAGAACAGCGCCGAAAACAGCACCCCGCGCCGGACGTCGGGCGCAACCGCGACAGCATTGCCGCCCCGGAACTGCTCGACGGATATGCCCGCCATGTAGCAGAGATAGGGCGGAACGAGGGGAAGCACGCAGGGGGAGAGAAAGGAGAGGGCACCCGCAAGCAGGGCGCTCAACAGGGAAATATCGGCAATCGACACGCATTCTCTCCGTCTGAATCTGGCGGATGTTTAGCGCCGCAACCCACCGAATGCCAATCACCTTTTCGAGCCCCGGCAAGAAATATGCCTAACGCGGCGAAAAAGGGAGATTTTTCGGTTGACCGCAATAGGTCGCCTGCATATGTTCCGCGCACTTCCGGCCGGGGGCTGTTTTTGAGTTCAAGGCGTCAAGGGAGAGCGTAGCTCAGCTGGTAGAGCAACTGACTTTTAATCAGTAGGTCATGGGTTCGAGCCCCATCGCTCTCACCAAACAAATCAACAACTTAGTGAATCAACTTCTTTTTGTGGAACCTTTCCAGTCGCCACCGAGTCGCCACGGTCTAGCTGTTAGTATCCGCACGGCAGGGCGCCTTAGCACCATTTGGCGGCGAGAATCGCTGCACTCCGATTTAACCAAAGTACCTCAGAGTGTAACTTTACAGCATATTCCGGGCATCAACGTGAAACGACGGAGGTGCTCATGAAACGAAATATACGAGTTAAGGAAGCAGCACACTACATCGGGCTTTCCAAGTCGACTCTCGACAAGCTGCGCCATTTCGGCGGCGGTCCACGCTACTATAAGCTTGGCCGAGCCGTAGTTTACGACACTGAGGACCTAGACGCCTGGAAGGCGGAGCGCGCTCGCACCGAGACTTGGAATGGCGCCAATGACAACAGCCGTGCGGCGAGAGCAGCTTAGCGTCGCCATGGACATCGGCACAGCCGATCCCGACAATACATCAACATCCACATCATCAACTTTTTGCCGACCGGCATCGCCGGCGAGAGGAGACCTATGTCAGAAGTTTCAAGCATCTCAGAACTTTGGGAAGACAGCCACTTCCTCCACTGGGAAGCTGTCGAGGAAAAGACGCGAGAGCCAATCGAGGATTCGAAAGCCAGATTCGATGCAGTCGGGGGCATTGATGAAGGTCGTGCCTGGTTGCTTGAGAACGATATTGATCCGGACAAATTGCCGTTTCAGCCCAAGTTAGTGCGGGTCGCCGCCTCTCGTGACTTTGATCTGCAGCACATTGAAAATCCCTGCGGCCGGACTGTCTTCGAATTCGACGACGAGGGCATAGCGAACGCGATCGTTTTCCCGATCATCGACCACGGCCAAACCATCGATTTCGGCATACTATTCATTGAGGATTTTGAATTCTGCACGGTGCGGCAGAAGGCCATCTGGCTTGGCGGGGATAATATCGATGGCGATGAGGTCCGGCTTCATAGCTGCGTCTCGGATTGGCTGGAAGCTGGGGCCGAAGGATGCGTCTACATTGATGAACAGCGCCGGACGCCACTCAAGCGCTTGCAGTCAGTTGATAAGATACTCTGCAACGATATCGCTTGGGCACTGGAAGTTTGGGATTGGGCATTCGAAGCCGATGAAGCTGCGCTTGAGCGCTTCGAAATCGACGACACCCGCGACAACATCGAAGCATATTTCAAAGCCCAAGCAGAGCGGCGTGTAATTTCCGATACTCTCAACAAAAAACACGCTGGCCGGTTTAATTTGGTGGTCGCATGACGTCTCTCGCCGCAATCTGGCGAGACGGAAAGGAGCTAGTCGAGGTAGAGGTTCAGCGCCTCTCCCTCGAACTCGCTGAGCAGACGCCGCACGAGCCTGTTGCGGCGCGTCGCTTCTCCACGCCGGCCGCCAACGATAACAAGCGTGACGTGCCGCAAGGCGATCCGCAACATCTCGCACGATTGCAGGCCATCCAGCGCGACCACGGTGGTGACATCCGCATGTCCGGTCGCTCGTGGACTCTGTTCGGGGCGACGATTGACGGAAAGTCAGGACAGGTAAGCATTGATGGCGGTGGCCAGATGCTGCTTTACGGCGCAAGGGGCACTTTTCCCGTTGACGACAGCCCCCGAAAGCGGTTGCACGCTACCGTATTCAAACTTCGGTCGACATCAACGATACCGATGCGTGAGTGGCTGTTTGGAAGACACTATCAGCGCCGGTACGTGACGGTGACGGTAGCGCCAGGAGGCGTTGGAAAAACGGCGCATGCCATTACTGAGAGCCTATGCATGGTCACCGGCAGACCGCTGCTTGATCTCGGCGGCCTGAGGAAAAAATTGAAGGTGTGGTACTTAAATCTCGAGGATCCAGCTGACGAGATCGAACGCGGCTTCGCCGCCGCCGCGAAGCATTTTAGCATAACAGAAGAGCAAATCGGTGACCGCCTTTTCACGGATTCAGGCCGCGACCAGGAATTCGTAATAGTCAGGCAAGAGAACAGGGACTTCAAGGTGTGCGAGCCAATGGTCGAAGACATGCTCGCCGCGATCCGTGACAACGAAATCGACGTCGTCATCGTTGACCCGTTTGTGTCGACACACGAGGTTCCCGAGAACGACAACACGATGATACAGCGCGTTGCGAAGCAGTGGCGCCGGATTGCTGATGAAGCCAATTGCTCGATTGAACTGATCCACCATGCCACAAAAGGTAACGCTGAGATAACGGCGGATTCCGCACGAGGAGGCGGCGCGCTAAAGGACGCAGCCCGTTCCGTACGCGTCATTAATGGCATGACACGAGAGGAGGCCGAGAAGGCTGGCCTGAAGGAGGAGCGAGGATATTTTCGCGTTGATTTCGGCAAAGTGAACAAGGTTGCAAGCACTGGCTCATCGCAATGGCGGCGGTTTGTATCGGTCCCGCTAGGGAACGGCAAGGGCCTTGTTAAGACGGGCGACGAAGTCGGCGTCGTTGAGGCATGGCGTTGGCCATCAGCATCTGAGTTGACGGCAGATGTTTCGGAAGAGGACCTCGAAGCCATCAAGCGAAAGATCGGTGGTCTCGACTGCCGAGAGAGCATCCAATCACCGCAGTGGGCGGGCTACCAGGTTGCTCAGGCACTGGGGATCAACGTTGGCGATGCTGCCGAGAAGCGCCGTGTAAAGCGCATGTTAGATGCGTGGACAAGGGATGGGCACTTCACCATTGAGATCCGCGAAGATCACAAAGGAACCCCACGTCCTTGCCTGGTTCCAGTCTTCCCCACTCCCGAATTTTGAGGTGGGAACGGGTGGGGAAGGTGGGGAGAAAACACCCTCCCTCACCACCCCCACCACACCTTTAGAGTGGGGTGGAGGGTGTGAGTGTCGGAAAAACAGCATTCAGGTGGTGGGGGGAATTCCCCGAAAAATGGAGATGGAAATGATCAGAACGCGCATACAAAATCTGGGCGGGCCGTTTCCAGGCCGTGGCGCAGCACCCAGCATGACCAAAGACAAAGTCCTGCCTCGCGGCCAGCGAGCAGCGTTCGAAGCACTCAACGACGCCGCAGCGATGCGCCCGCATGTGACCGATGCCGGGTCGCTCGTGGCCGCAAACGATAACAGACCCAAGACAGTCATGTGGCACGGCCGCGAACTGACGTACAAAGAGGTGACAAAGTGAAATTCAAATCATTCGCGGATGCCCTGACGGCGGAACGCCCGATGGCAGTCAACGACAATAGCCCGCGTAAGGTGCGGCAGCCACGCTATCGCGGCACGCTTCCGGCGCTCCGCTGGCTGTTCGACAATTATCCAGCTTTGGCGCCAGCGTTAGCAGCCGCCCTGCCGAAACCCGAGAGCGAGTGGTCGGCTGAGATTGCAGACAGCCGACAGGAAATTCGCCCCACGATCGGCGAGCTCATGAAAGCAGCGGAAGGTGCGAGCCTAAAGACCGAACGAGACGAGAAAACCGGCGAACGTATTTCTCTTGGCCCGCTCAAGTTCCTTCGCGGTCGACTGGTCAAATGGGGAGTGACGAAAAAGGGGCACATACTACGGCCAGTTGATCGCGTTTCGCCGGCGAACGCTGCGAAAACCGCGCAGCGTAGCCCTGAGCGCTATCTGGCTACTAAGGCAACGACGCCATCACCTTTCGAAGCCACGCCTCTGCCAAGGAACCTGTCTGACCGACCAGCCCTGCCGCCCATGCTTGATCCTCTTACCGGTGTCGAGGAAGGTCGACAGGTCCTACGCAGCCTGGGCATTGATGGCGCTGTCCCATTCGAGAGGCTGCCCATCCCGGCAACGCGATGCGAAACCGCGGTAGCGAAAGGCGCGGGATTTCTGGGTGGCATATCAAGTCTAAAGGGCAATACGTCTAGCGGCGCCCAAGCGTGGGAAGCTCCAGAGGTTAAGCAGGGCGAAGCGGCAGCCGTGATCGAGGAAGTGGCCGGGCGAGGAACGCTCAAATCAATCGGCATCCGCCTGGGATACGGCGAGGAATATGCGGATCGGGCTGGAAAGGCTGCGCTTGTGGAAGCGGCGAAGATATTGTCGGCGAACGACAATGAAAAAGTTTCGACCCGTATGCCGAAATGTGGAGCACTGTAACGTATCTTTATGAAAGAGTTTCAAGGCCGCGCATTGGCGGCCTTTCCTTTTGGGGCGCTGTCGATCCGCGGACGTTCAAACTCGCGTAGATCGCCGGGACCGTCCCGAAGCCAAAAGGCCGGCATTCGCGCCGGCCTCGCTTGTTACGTAAGCAGCTGGATCAGCATGATCATTGCTGCAATGAGTTGCGGTTCGAGCTCAAGTTTGAAGCCCTTGCCGCGAATGTAAATGAATCGCATGTTCGATTCCTCGTACATGCCTAAGTACTCAGGCGGATTAGACCTGAACGGATCCGTTCTTTGAAACTGACGCTATTGCGTCTTCCGATATGCGTAGCAGAGCTACGTTCAATGAATACGAGGTGCGCGCGCCTCGTTCTCTCATCTCGGTTGTCGGTCCGCTTGTTCCGTTAAGGAATGCGTCTTTCGATCCGCATCTGAGTTCTAAGATAGAATGCATGATTCTGGCGCGAGCGTCAACATCTTGTGCCCGAAGTTCTTTTTTTATCTATTGGTAGATTTGACATCTCCTGGCGCCATCTCCTCCTCTGGCGACGGGCGATCGTGCGGTCACCTCCCTTCGGGTTGAGGTGGCCGCTTTTGCTATCTACTTCAGTCGACCGGCTGCCTTGTCGGCGGCGTCGCGATCTGAGCCATGTTGCTTAACGATGCGTCGCGCGTCCTCGCTGGAAATTCCGTGCTTCTTGGCGAAGTAGGTGACCTCATAACGTCCGCCTACTGCTACCCTGTTTTGATCTGCGGCGCCACGCTTGCTCTTGTCGTCTGCCATGGCTGGCCTCCTTCCACTGCAGGTGTGAACGTATGGTGGAATCCAAGGTTCCCGATCGGCGCTCAGCGGAGGCCAAGCAGTACAGGCGGCTTTATAAGACTGCCGCCTGGAGGAAGCTGCGCCACTATCAACTGAGCATCGAACCGCTCTGCCGCTTTTGTATCGAGACCGAGGAAGTCACGGCTGCTGAAGTCGTGGACCACATCAAGTCACATCACGGTGACATCGCCCTGTTCCTTGATCTCACCAACATCCAGTCACTCTGCAAGCCCCATCATGATGGCACCAAGCAGAGGATGGAGCGAGGAGCGATCGACACGCGGATCGACGCGAACGGTTGGCCGGAGTGGAGAAAAGGTAAATGATATCAATCGCATGGTAGGGGTGGTCACCGGTCTCTCGCCATCAGGGTGGGTACCGGCGTCGGGGGCAACTTGCGCTAAACCTGTAGAAAAAAAGTTTTATAAGAGGAAATGTTATGGCGGCACGCGGACGTAAGTCGGCGGCTAGCACGGAGATCGTGATCGCTTCCAAAATTGAGGTGATCAACCGGCCGCAGCCGCCAAGAGAGCTCACTGTTGAACAGGGCATAGAATGGCGCGCGGTCGTCGATCGCATGCCGGCGGATTGGTTCCCCCGTGAAACGCACGCCATGCTCACCCAATATTGCCGCCACGTGGTTGTGGCTCGGCGCATCGCACTGCTGATCCAGAAAGCGGAGAAGGCCGAAGCTTTCGACGTCGAGGGATACGACAAGCTCCTCAAGATGCAAGAGCGCGAGGGTAGGGCGATATCATCGCTGGCCACGCGAATGCGGATCACACAGCAAGCAACGGTTCGTGCTGAATCGGCGAAGAAGCCGGGTCAGATCATCGCGCCATGGGAAGATGACGGTGCAGACACTTAGCCGCGCTGATCGGAATATCCGCTGGCTTGAGAAGCACATCAGAATCCCCGAAGGTCGTTTCGTTGGCCAGCCGATTAAGCTTGCCGAATTCATGAAGGATGACCTCCGGGCCATCTATGACAATCCGAACGGTACACGCCGAGCCATCATTTCCCGCGGTCGAAAGAACGCTAAGACCACGGAATCGGCAATGATCCTCCTGCTGCACCTGTGTGGCCCGGAGGCGAAGCCAAACAGCCAGCTGTTCAGCGCAGCGCAATCTCGCGACCAGGCCGCAATCTTGTTCGAGCTTGCCGCGAAGATGATCCGGATGTCTCCCGTCCTTTCTGCGTATGCCGAACCGAAGGACAGTGGCAAGAAAATCGTATGTCGCGAGCTAGGCACGATTTACAAGGCTCTCTCGGCGGATGCCGCGACAGCCTATGGCTTGTCACCGGTCCTCACCATTCACGACGAGCTCGGCCAGGTGAAGGGTCCGCGGTCGTCGCTTTACGATGCGCTTGAGACAGCGACAGCGGCGCAGGGCGAACCGCTTTCCATCATCATCAGCACTCAAGCGCCGACTGATGCTGACCTGCTGTCGGTGCTCATTGACGATGCCAAGAAGGGCCGTGACCCGCGAACCGTTCTGCGTTTCCAGACTGCCCCCGTCGATCTCGACCCGTTCACCGTGGAGGCGGTGAGGGAGGCCAATCCTGCGTTCGACCTCTTCATGAACAAAGAAGAGGTTTTGGGCATGATGGAAGACGCCAGGAACATGCCCGCTCGTGCAGCGGAGTTCGAGAACTTGGTTCTCAATAGGCGCGTCGAGACGAGCAACCCGTTTGTTTCTCGCAAAATATGGATGGAAAACGCAGCGCGGCCCAATCGGGATTTTGCGCAGCGGCCAGTATTTGGCGGTCTCGATCTCAGCGAATGCAACGACCTCACCAGCCTTGTACTTGTCGCCCCTGACGAGGCCGAGGGTGGAACGCTATGGGATGTTCGTCCGCACTTCTGGCTGCCTGGTGAAGGCTTGGCAGCAAAGTCACGAATGGACCGCGTCGGCTACGATGTTTGGGCTGCGGATGGCTTCATTGAGGCTATCGAAGGTTCCAAGAGCATAGAATATGAGCACATCGCGCGGCACATTCGCGATATCTGCGACGAGATGAACTTACAGAGGATGGCGTTCGACCGGTACAATTTCAGACACCTGCGGCCATGGCTTCTAAAGGCGGGCTTCACTGAGGAAGAGATTGCAGCAAAATTCGTCGAGTTCGGCCAAGGCTTCGTTTCGATGTCGCCGGCGTTGCGCACTACTGAATCGCTGCTTCTTAACAACAAGATCCGGCACGGCGACCATCCCGTTCTCACAATGTGCGCCGGTAATGCGGTGGTCAAAAAGGACGACGCGGGCAACCGTAAGCTCACCAAGGCAGGAAGCCGTGGCCGTATAGACGGCATGGTGTCGCTTGTTATGGCTCTTTCGGTTGCCGAAGAATATGTGCCCGAGGTTGCAGCGACTAGCCCTTGGGACGATCCAAACTTCCAACTTATGGCGGGATAATGGCTATCAAAGACTGGTTTTCCCGCCAAAACGCGGAGAAGGCGCTGGAAACGCGCGCAAGCCCTGAAAATGCTGGAGTTCCGGTAAGTGCCGATAACTTTCTGGCGTTCTTCGGGGTGCAGAGCGCAAACCTGCCTCACGTCACGATCGACAATGCCCTGAATGTGCCGGCCGTCATGGCTGCGGTGGCATTCATGTCGCGCACCCTTGCTGCGCTGCCGAGGCACGCTTACCGCACCCGCAAAGGCAGCGGCGAGCGCATCGGCGGCAGGCTCGAGACGGTCGTGAACTCGGCTCCGAACGATACTGTGGGCGCCTTCAAGTTCTGGCAATGGTTCTGGCAGCAGGTTTTTACCGGCGGCAGAGGCCTTGCTTACATCGAGCGCACGCCGCAAGGAATTGATTCACTGTGGCCAATGGACCCGACAAAGACCAACATTAAGCGTGTTGGGTTCAAGGTCACATACGAGTACGAAGGCAAGACATACGACGCGGCCGACGTCATCGATGTTCCGTTCATGCTAAAGCCATGCGGTCTTCGGCACTATGGCCCGATCGCCAAGGCATCGAAGGCAATCCAGCTTGCCCTCGCCATGAATGACTACGGCTCGAATTTCTTTGCCGGTGGCGGCGTCCCGCCGCTTGCCCTCGAGGGTCCGCTGCCCGCTGGCGCGGAAGCGATGAAGCGTGCGCAGGCCGACATCAAGAGATCTGTCGACGCAGCGAAGAACGCCGATGAGCCGATTTTTCCGATTCCGGCTGGTTACAAACTGTCGCCAGTCGGCATTGACCCCGCCAAGGGCCAGATGATCGAGGCGAGGCGATTCCAAGTCGAGGAAATCGCTCGGTGCTGGCAGCTTCCGCCTGTATTTCTTCAGGATTTGACACGCGCCACGTTCAGCAATGCCGAGCAGCAGGATCTGCATCTAGTCAAGCACCTTATCGGCCAGTGGGCCAAGGCGCTTGAGGACGAAATGAACCTCAAATTCTTCGGTCGCGGTGGTGGTCGATACATTGAACATGTGCTCGATGGAATCTTGCGAGGCGACTTCAAAACCCGCATGGAAGGCTACGGAATTGCCATTCAGAACGGCATCCGCAAGCCAGACGAGATCCGCGCCATGGAAAACCTCCCCACGGAGGGTGGCCCGGCAGACAAGCTCTACATCCAAGGCGCGACAGTGCCGCTTGGCACGTCACCAGCGACGTCACCGACCAATGACAACAAACCAGACGATGAGGCTGACGCCGCATGACGACCAATATTGAAAAGCGCAGTTGTGCCGACGGGGTTGAGCATCGTGCTGCTAGCGACAAGCGCACATTGGTTGGCTACGCGGCGAAGTTCGACCGCCTGGCCAGCATTGGCGGGTACTTTCAAGAAAAGATCGCGCCTGGTGCTTTCGCTTCCGCTATTGGCGGCGATATTCGGGCGCTGGTTGACCATGACCCTGGCCGCGTTATTGGCCGGACAAAGAGTGGTACGCTCCGTCTCGCCGAGGATGGCACCGGTCTGCGCGTCGAGATTGACGTGCCAGACACCACGGACGGCAACGATCTTTGGGTGCTCGTCGAGCGTGGCGACATCAGCGGCATGAGCTTTGGCTTCCGCGTGACCAAAGAGACTTGGGATGAGACCGGCGATGTGCCTGTCCGTACCATCGAAAAGCTTGAGCTTCACGAAGTCTCCGCAGTTGCGTGGCCGGCATACGAAGACACAACGATCGGCCTTCGCTCGCTTGAGGCGGCGAGGGCTGAGGGCGGATCCGCAAGCCGGAACGCCGCCGCCGCGGCGCGGCGTGTAGCCGATAAGCGCGCAGCAATGGAACAGAAGATTCGGGGCATCCGGCAGGAAGTCTCGTAGTCCACCCGGCGACGCGCCGGAGGGCAGGGCTTCCTGCCATCTCACCACAAACCACAACGGCTCGCCTCTGGCAGCCCTTTTTTATTGGAGACCAGCATGTCCCTTAAGGAACTGCAGGAAAAGCGCGGCCGTCTTGTGACGCAGGCGCGCGAAGCCCTGAACGAAATCACTGCAAACACCGACGAAGCCCGCTCCGCGGAACTCGACGCCCGTCACGACGCCATTATGGCCGACTTCGACAAGGTCGAGAAGCAGATCGAGCGTGAGCAGAAGCTTTCCGAAATCGAAAAGCGGTTCGAAGACCGAGCCGCTGAAGAGCGCGCCCGCAAGCGGCCGATCGCTGGTGACTGCGAGGCCCGTGGCCAGGACGATGGCGACAAGAGCGAGTATCGCGACGTCTTTTACAAGTTCATCGCTAGCGGTGCCGATATTGCAGAGCTCTCCGGCGAAGAGCGCGCAGTTCTGAAGGCCGGCGTTCAGTCCGCCAAGGAATTCCGTACCCAGACGACCGGCACGGCATCCGCCGGCGGTTATACCGTTCCCGTCGAACTTGCCAACTTCATCATTCGCTCGATGAAGGATTGGGGTCCGATGTACAACGAAGACATCGCCACGGTTCTAACGACCTCTGGCGGTAACATCATCAACATTCCCACGGTCGATGACACATCTAAGACCGGTGCAAAGCACACCGAAGGCGCCGCGCTCGCCGACGACGGTTCGCAGGATGCAGTCTTCGGCAACAAGGAGTTGTCGGCCTACGTCTACGACACTGAGTTCGTCAAGTTCTCTATGGAACTTGCTCAGGATTCCATCTTCAACATCGAGACGCTCCTTGGCAGCCTGCTCGGCGAACGCCTTGGCCGCATTGCCAACCGAGAACTCACGATCGGCGACGGCACTGGCGACCCGAACGGCGTTGTTACGGCTTCCTCGCTCGGCAAGACCGCTACCGCGGTTGCTGCCATTACCGGCGACGAAATCATCGACCTCCTGCATTCGGTCAACGCGGCTTACCGCCGTTCGCCGAAGGCTCGGTTCATGTTCGCCGACCTCACGCTTGCTGCTATCCGCAAGCTGAAGGATGGCGAAGGCAACTATCTGTGGTCGATGGGCGACATCCAGAAGGGCGAGCCTGGCACTCTGCTCGGCTATCGCTACGAGATCAACGACGACATGGACACTCTGGCTGCTGCCAAGAAGGTCATGCTGTTCGGCGACTTCTCCAAGTACTTCGTCCGTAAGGTCGGCTCGCCCGTCATCGGCGTCCTGCGTGAGCGCTTCTGGCCGGATTTGGGAATTGCTGGTTTGATCCGGTTCGACGGCGAGCTCGGCGATCAGGCCGCAATCAAGCACCTGATCACGGCTGCTTCGTAATCTTGGATGGCGGGCTTCAGCCCGCCTCCTTCCAAGGAGAGAACATGAATATCAGAATGTTGGTCGGCCTCGCCGGCAACGAGTATTCGCTCGCGCCTGGCGATGAGCGGGAGTTTCCAGAGAAGGAAGCAATTCGGCTGATCGACGCTGGTTATGCGGTGCCGGTTGCCGAGGAAAAGATTGAGCGCGCTGTAGCGCTGCCCGTCTTCGAACGTCGCGGCAAGAAGGGCAAGACCGATGTGGTATCCCACGAAAATAACGGTGGCGGCGACAAGTGAGCCTGTCACTGCCGCAGACGCGAAGCGTCGTCTGCGCGTAGATTTCAGTGACGACGACGCCGATATCGATCTGATGATCGCTTCGGCGCGCGATCATGCCGAGAAATACTGCAACGTCCGCTTCGCCAGCCAGACCGTTGAAATGAAGTGCGACGGCTGGTGCGATATGGTGCGCCTGCCGGTTGCGCCTGTGCAGGCGGTCACTTCCATCAAATACATCGACACCGACGGCGTTGAGCAGACGCTTGCGACGACGGTTTACGAGACGCGCGCTGACGGCTTAGAGGCGTCGATCGTCACGAAATACGGCCAGCAGTGGCCGCCTATTCGACCAGGATCGCGCATCGCAGTGACGGCTGATGCCGGTTACGAAGCGGCACCCGCGGCCGTGAAGCATGCAATTCTTCTGTTCATCGCCGACGCCTACGAGGTGCGCGAGAACGCGAAGATAGAGGATTGGACAGCGCTCGACGCTCTTCTTTGTAATTACAGGCGCGGCGCGTAGGCCGGCAAAGGAATTTTAGATGGCAGATCTAGTCATAACCGCCTCCGCGGTAACGCCCGGAAGCAACGCAACAATCGACCACGGCACGGCAGGCGAGGCAATTACTGCTGGCCAGCCGGTTTACAAGTCTTCGACCACCAACAAGTGGATGCTGGCCGACACGGATTCGGCGACCGCCGAGGCTCGAGTTGCCAAGGGCATTGCGCTTAACGGCGCAGCACTCAATCAGCCGGTTGCTATTCACAAGTCTGGCGATCTGACGATGAATGCCGTGCTGACGAAGGGCGTTGCCTATTACCTGTCTGGAACGGCCGGCGGCATTTGCCCTGTGGCCGATCTGGCAAGCGGCGACTACACCTGCCTGCTCGGCATTGCGAAGTCGACGACCGTTCTTGCCGTTGACATCGTGTCGGCTGGCGTCGCGATCTAATGCCTTCTTGGGTGCGGTTTCTGGCGCGTTACTGCTGGGCAGCCACGCCAGGAACAAGCCTCGTGTTTAAGCCAGACGGCGGCCCATTCAAGGATGGTCGCTATCTGGTGACGCGCGCATGTGGCTCCGAGGCGATAGCAGCCGGCAAGGCAGAGCGAACGGCAAAACCTAAAAGGGTGGTGCGCGATGGCGGAGAGACCTAGCGCCGGACGGGCGAGAGAAAGACTGCATTTTCAACACCGCATCGTTGAGCCGGATGAATACGGCAACGACAAGACGGTGTGGGAAACCGTTTTCACCACCGCTGCAGAGCTAATCCCGTTACGCGGCACCGAGACGGTTATGGCATCGCGCCTGACGGGCGTTCAGCCATTCATCGTCCGGATACGCAGTTGCGAGGCGTCGCGCGCTGTGACGCCTGACTGGCGGGCTGTAGATGCGCGCAATGCGGCGAGGGTGCTGAACATTCGCACGGTCACAAATCCAGACCAGAAGAACGCCTGGCTTGATCTTCTCGTCGACAATGGCGTTGCGACGTAACGTGGGCAGCAGCGTAGAGTGAGGCGGCATGGCAATAAATGCTGAACTGAGGGGCCGCGATGCTCTTATGCGGCGCCTTGAAAAGCTTGCTCCGAACGTCGAGAAATACGCCGCAACGGTGAAGCTTGAGATCGCCAAGGAGGCCGCCAAGCGCATTGCAGACGCGGCGCCAAAGAATACTGGCGAGTATGCGGCCAACATAAAGGCCGAGCCTATCGCCAACAATCCGAACAAGAAGCAAGTGGGCATTACGCAGACGAAAGACCCGACTGCGGCGGGCATTTATGCTCCGTGGTTTTGGCACTTTCTGGAGTTCGGAACTGCGCCTCACAACACAGCGCCTGGCGGCGGCAACAAAAGTTACAGTGGCCCGGTCAATCTTCATCCAGGCACGGCGGCTCGTCCGCATGTGTTCACGACATGGCGCGCTATGAAAAAGAAGGCCGGCCGAAAGATACGCGCCGCCGTCAATAAGGCCGTCCGCGAGGCCATGGGCAAGAAGTAACCACGGCAGGTGTCAATGGCCAGTGCAGAACTTGAATTGCAGGGCGCGATTGTCGCGCGCCTGAAGGCTGATGCACCGCTCATGGTGCTCATAAACGGCGTCTACGACCAGCCACCCGACACCTGCTGGGCCACTCCGAAAGAGTCCTACGTGACGTTAGGTGAGGCGCAGACCCTACGTGACGACGCGACGTGCATTAGCGGCGGTCAGGTTTATCTGACACTGCATGCGTGGTCGCGCCTGACTGGATACCCGGCCGTCAAGAAGATTGCGGACGCGGTTGCCGAGTCGCTGCACTTGGCACCACTCACTCTGGCGACGAACAGACTGATTTCTCTAATGCACCGGCAGACGCGGACGTTCCGCGATGCTGACGGGCTGACCAGCCACGCTGTCATCGATTTCGTGGCTAACACCGAAAAGCCGACTGCGTAGCGCGGGCGGCAGTAAACGCGCAACCGCGCTAACCACCACACCACATATTAGGAGACCACAATGGCAGACGGCCAACAGCTCGGCAGACTTTTGCTGATCAAAATCGGCGACGGCGCAGACCCGGAAGTTTTCAACAACATGTGCGGGCTGAAAACCCGCAGCTTCAACATGTCGGCAAACGAGATCGATACCACGATCCCGTCGTGCACGAACCCCGGAGGCCCGGTTCAGAAGACCAGCCGTCCCGGCATTTCCAATCGCACCTTCTCCGGCTCTGGCGCTTTCGTGTCTAGCACGGCGATGGACACTTTCATGGGCTACGTCCGCGGTGCGTCTGCGTTCAACGCGCAGGTAATCGTGCCTGGCGACGGCACGTATGAGGGCTCGTGGATGGTTACCGACTTCTCCTTCTCTGGCGATGTAGAGCCGAACATGGAATTCAGCGCGACGTTCGTTGCTGCTGACGTTCTCGAATTCACGCCTGAAGCATAATCATGGCTAAAGAGGAGAAAACCATGGCAGAGCCTGTCTACAAATACCCGGTCGTAGAGGCGCGCGGCGAAGCGCGCCTCCTCATCGACGACGTTGAGCTCGTCCTTGCCGCCGAGATGGGTCGCCTGTCTGCCGTTTCCACGCGCCTGCAGTGCAAGTCTCTGAACGACCTGTTCATGCGTCTGTCTGGTGTTGAGGCGGCCGCTACGCTGGCCGGCATCGAGCTCCTGACGGTCAAGGGCAATGCGCTTGAGGCCATCACCAAGATCAAGCTCAAGCACTTTTCGGCTTGTGCCGCCGCATTCTCTGCAATCTTGGCCCATCACTTTGACGGTGATGAGGGAAACGTGGAGGCCGCCGACGAGGCGGCGTAGGCAAAGACGGCTATCAGCCAGAAGAAGAAATGCCGTTCCGCCAATGGATGCGGATCGGCCTTGGTGGCCTTGGCTGGCGGCCAGCTGAATTCTGGTCTGCCACGCTGACCGAGTTCTTTGAGGCCATCAACGGTCACAACGAAGCGCAGGGCGCCGAGGCCGAGACGTCAGCACCAAAACCCAACGAAATTGATGCGCTTCTGGCGCGATATGGTTGACAAGAGCCCGCCACGCGCGGGTTCTTCTTTTTTAGGGATGCGCCGCGCATGGCTGACACTACCGATGACCTGATTATCAGTATCTCGACTGACCAGGCCACGCTTCGCCGCAGCATCCAGCGCATCGAGCGCGATCTGTCGGGGTTGGCCGGCAGCGTCCAAAAGCAGTTTTCCGCGGTCGGTAAGTCGATCGACAATTCCGTTTCATCAACGCTGCAACAGCGGATCAATGCCACGATGGGCATTGGCAAGGCGGCGGCGAAGGAGTGGACCGGCGCGCTTGCCGATCAGGGCAAGGAACTTGAGCGCCTTCGCGCCAAATACTCGCCGCTGTTTGCGACCATCAATCAGTACAAGATGGCGGTCGCCGACATCAAGCGCGCTCACGCGATCGGTGCAATTTCCGCTACTGAGATGGCATCCGCCATTAGCAAGGAGCGACAGGCTGCTCTGGCGTCAACGGCGGCCATCAAGGGCCGCAACGCTGCTCTTGCGGCTACTCCTGCCCAGCGCGCTGGAGCGGGCGTAGGCGCTTTCCAGACCGCCAACATCGCGGCGCAGTTTCAAGACATCGCCGTAACCTCAGCAATGGGGATGAATCCGCTGCAGATTGCCCTTCAGCAGGGCACGCAGCTTTCGTCGGTGATTTCTACGCTTGGAACTGGCAAGGGTGTTGTTGCTGGTCTAGCCGCAGCGTTCGGTTCGCTTATCAGTCCTGTCTCGCTGGTCACGATCGCGCTTGTCGCTGGTGGTGCAGCCGCGATTCAGTATTTTCAGTCGGTCGCAAATGGCGGCGCTGAATCCGAAGAAGCCCTCAAGAAAGAAGCCGAGCTCATCCAGAGCGTGGCTCAAAAATGGGGTGACGTTCTTCCGGAGCTTAAGCGATACGCCGATGAACGGCAGAAGTTGCTCGATGCGAAGGAGCAGAAAGACGCTGCCGCCGCTGCTGCCAACGCGCAATGGGAAGAACTGCGCAAGACTGCTGGCGATACAAAAATTGCTTTTGCCGACGTCGTTACGCAGTTGCAGGCGGCTGGCGCCGAGACAGAATCAATCTCCACCTTGCAGCGGTCGTTCAATGAATTGACCAACGGCATCGCGGACGGCACAGCCAACGCCGAGCAGGCGAGGGCAGTACATGAGGAGCTCGCATCGCTTGCGAAGGATATTGGCATTCCGGTCATATCGGAATTTGCCAAGGTCTTCGACACATGGGCGGCGTCGATAGACGGCGTTCGAGATGCGTCTGAAAAGCTTAAAAACAGCCCGATATTCAACGAGAATTTCAGCAAGAGCCGCCTTCCGACACTCGGCACTCTTGGGCCTGTCTACTCCGACAGCGGGACGCTGCTTACCGATCCGAATGAGATCGATCGTTACCTGAAGCGGCAGGAAGACAACCGTAATCCCACCATCGACACAGGTCGTGGGCGTCCGGTTCCTGTTCCGACACCAACGGCTAAGCCAATCCAACTTGGCGAAGAGGTCGACAAGAAGACCGAAACCGCCACTACCAGGGCCGCGAACGCCTATCGCGATTTGCAAAAGGCCGCAGACGACCGCATCGGGCAGATTCGCCAGGAGATCGGCCTACTCGGCAAGTATGGCACTGAGGCTGACGCTGCGCGATTTGCGCTAGACCTGTTTCAGCAGTCTGAAGATAAGGGTAGATCGCTAAGCGAACAGCAGCGCAAGGAAATTGAGAAGAAGGTCGAACTTTACAAGCAGTATTCCGAGACGCTCGCGAAAGCCAAGCTTTCTCAAGATCTGCTTATGGATATGCGATTTAACTCGCTATCCAAGGAAGATCAGCAGATTACCACAACGCTGCGTCAATACGGCCTTCCGGAAGACCTGAACAGCGAACAAGCCAGCCAGGTACGGCAATCCATTCGCATTGAAGGCGCGCGCGAGGAGCTTCGATCGTTCTTTGGCGACTTCAAAAGCGCGCTCCTGAACAACGGCGGCGACATAGGCAAGGCTTTCGGCGAAGCCATTCAGAATGCGCTTTTGAACCAAGCGTCAAAGCTTTGGGATAAAGTCTTCGATCAACTTACCAACGCCATTCTTGGCGGCGGGAGCGGGCAGGCGACGAGCGGTGGCGGTGGTCTTGGTGCCATAGGCGGCGCAATTGCGAGTGCGCTAGGTGGGCGGCCCTCCGGCGGCTCTTCTGGCGGCGCTAGCGGCGCGGTTGACAAGGCGTTCTCACTACTCGGCTCCACGGAGAGCACAAGCCGCGGCAGTATCAACACTTTCCTTAAGCAGGGCGGCGTTGATATTGATGCGGCGCAGACCGCTTGGTGCGCGGCCTTCGTCAATTCATCGTTGGCGCAGGTCGGTGTAGAAGGTTCCGGATCGTTAACCGCCAATTCGTTTTTGGATTGGGGCTCTAAGATTGATCCTAGCAAGGTGCTGCGCGGCGACGTTCTCGTTGAGAGCCGTGGCCTTGGAGCTAACCAGGCTGGCGGTCATGTCGGGTTCGCTACTGGCGCCATGCGTTCTGCTGGCGGCGTTGACCAGTTGCAGATGCTGTCTGGCAATCTCAGCAATGGCGTAAATACGTCATGGGTTGATGCCACGCAGGTGCAAGTACGGCGAGCAACAGAGGCAGCCAATGCACTAGGCAAGGTGGCGGATTCTGCTGGATCGGCGACGCAGGGGCTCGGTACATTTGGTTCAGGTCTTGGGCAACTTGGCTCGCAGCTAGGTGGCGCACAGGGCGGCGCGGGCGGCTGGCTTTCATTCCTGTCCGGCACGATATTTAGCGGATCGGGCCAGTTGGCTGCGAGCGGCGGTATCGGATTGTTCGCCGACGGCGGTCACGTCAGCGGTCCCGGTGGGCCAACTGACGACAGTGTCCCGGCGATGCTTTCGAATGGTGAGTTCGTCATAAACTCCCGCGCTACGCGCAAGCATAGGCAGTTGCTCGAGGCCATCAACACTGGTCGAGTCGCTCGTTTTGCAACGGGCGGTCTAGTAAATTCTAGATCGATTGGCGCCCCTACCGCGCCCCCGCTTTCGCCGCGCGGGCGTTCTGCTTCAAACGATAACGCCAATCCTGGCGTTCTTGTTGTCCGCATTGATGGAGCCAACGGCGACGATCATGTCCGAACGATCGTCAAGCAGGGCGTAGACGAAGGTCTCGGCCAGTACAACGAGAACCAGCGCCGCGGTGGCTTCGGGACGATGCAAACGCGCTTCACATCTCAAAAGGGCTGACGATGGCCAATTACCTAAATCAGCCAACGCTGGCGGCAGACTTCCTGTCGCCAGTCAAGACCAGCTATGACGTTGCTGGGTCGTCGATCGATGGCGGCCGCAATGGAACCGGCGAAAGTCAGACCATAGAGATGAGCGGCGGCGGCATCGTCATTGCGACATATGAAGACTGCAAAATAAAAGACGCCGAGCAGTACGAGTACATAAACTGGCTGGGCGCCAGATTGAACGGCGGCTATCGCTTTATCAACGTTCCAATCATCACCGATTGGTTTGGGCCATTCCCGAAGATCGGCAAGTTGCCGACGCCGATCGTTACGGGCATTCCACATTCGGATGGTTCCTACTTCGACGATGGCTCTGGTTACAGCCAGGCTACCGTTTGGGGAGTGGTCACGGAAGCCGCGGCCCTGAACGCAGGCATTCTCAAGATGCGCGTTTACGGTCTGTCTCGTCCATTGCGTTGGTCGGATTGGTTTTCAATCTACCACGCAACCGCAAAGGGCTGGCGCGCCTATCGATATTGGGATGTGCTGGCCTCGACATCCGGAACGGACGATGTCGGATCATACAGAGATTACACGCTGGCGCTTGCTCCACCACTCCGCGAGGCGGTTAGCGTGGACACGCGCATCGAGTTCGCTCGCCCACGGTTCGTTGCCAAATTCAAGGCGGAGTTCACTCTGCCGTCAGTTGTTGAGGCGTTCTTTGTAACGCAGCAAAGCATCCAATTTTCGGAGGCTTTTTAGCCTTGGAGGGACTATGGGTTGGGTTCCTGATGCCGTAGTCGATGCGATGCGCGGCAGCCATCAGCTTGGCATATTTCTTCGCGTAGACACTGATCCGGCGCTGCACATCTGGTTCGGCGTCAACGATATTCCAGTTGGCTTCGATAGCATAGATCCAGACGGCACAGTTTATCTGGGTGGCGGCGTCCTTATCGGCGTTCCGACGCTTGAGGTTCTGGTAAACGGTACGGCAGACAGTGTCGACTTTACCGTTGCCGGAATCGATCCTGCGACCGGCGGGAAAATGCTAGACAGTCTTCCGCCGCTGCGCGGAGCTGCTGTGCAGCTCGGGCTGACCACGCTGGACGATTATTTCCAGCCAATGAGCAATATTATTCCGATTTGGACGGGCACCGCTTCCCACGTATCGGAATCGAGCGCAGCCGTGCAAGGGACGCAGTCGCCAACACTGACATTGGCTCTTTCGGTTGTCTCTGGTGAGACGACGCGCTCACGGCCATCTCGCTCGCTGTGGTCTGGTCCGCATCAGAAGGCGATTTCGCCAACTGACCTGTTTTGTGATGGCACCGCTCGCCTATCGCGCGGCGTCCAGCCCGTCTGGCCGCATTACACCTAATTTTTGGATATCACATGACGCTGCATGAATATCTGCGCTTGCCTCATCGGTTTCGGTGGGGCGGCCGCGCCGGAGAAGACTGCATCATGTTCTGTGCGTCTTGGGTTGCAGAGCAGACCGGGACGGATCCCGCCTCAGAGGTGCGCGGCACGTATCGCGATGAGCCGGGGGCGTTGCAAGTGCTGTCGTCTGCCGGAGGGATTAAGGCGCTTTTTGCGAGTGGACTTGAGCCACTTGGTTATGAGCGAACTCGCAAGCCCGTTTCCGGAGACGTCGGAATTGTTCTGGCACCATCTGGGATTGACGGAAAGATCAAAGAAATAGGCGCCATCAGATTTGGTCCGCTCTGGGCGCTTTTAGCGCCCGACGGTGTGCGCGCCAAACCACTTCAATTCGTTGCCGCGTGGCATCTGCCAACCGCCAACCGCGGAGCGTAATATCTTGAGTCTTCATCATAGAATGATGCTCCAGCGCTACGGGCTGGCATGCACAACTTCGCTTTATAGCCAGGTTCTTTTCGATCCGATCTTTACGCCGATCTTTACGGCGTTGTTCACTCCGATCTTCGGGGCCGGTACCGCGCTCACGTCGTTTGCAGTTGGTGCGGCAGCGGCCATCGCGACCACGGCGTTGACGGTCGGCCTGCAGCTGCTGCTCGCGCCAAGCGTCAAGACTCCAAAGCCGGAAGACGGCAAGGTTCCGAAGGCGCAATCCATTCCTTATCGGTGGTGGGGCGTCGGTCGAACCCGCATTGCCGGCGCCTACATGCTATGGGAGGCGAAGGGCCCTCGGTTGTTTTCCGTGCAGGCTCTCACCGGCCATCGCATCAAATCAATCAACCGCTACTATCTGCACGATGATGAAGTAACGATCGGCGCCGGCAATTTTGTAAATGGCCTGCCGGGTGGTCGTTATGCCGATCAGAAGGTAAGGCTCTACTCCCGGCTCGGGCTAACCCCGGAAACTGCATATAGCGACATAGTAGCGCTCATCCCCGAGTCATGGACTTCGGCGCATCGCGGCGATGGGCAAGCGTCCGTTGCCATGATCGCAAAGACACCGGACCAGAAAAACTTCAGCGCGCGGTTTCCTTACAATGCGCCGTCCGTTTCGGTGGAGGCCGATCTTGCCTATTGCTGGGATTTCCGAGACCCGGCGCAAGACCCGGACGACGAAAGCACATGGGAGTGGACACAGAACTGCGCCGTCATCCTGGCATGGCATCTGTGCTTTTCCGAGTTCGGTGAAAAGCTCGATTACACCAAGGCCATCCTTCCGGTCCTAGATCTGTGGATCGAAGAAGCAGACATCTGCGATGAAGACGTACCGGTGAACGGAGGCGGCACGGAGAAGCGCTACCAGTGCAACGGCTTCGATACCACCGAGAATGGCCCGAAGGCTGCGACGAATGCCATTCTGGCGGCCTGTGACGGCCATCTGGTAGCCCGCGGCGATGGCGCCCGTATCCTGACGGTCGGCAAGTTCCGCGAGAGCCGGTGCGGCGTTCTGGCGGATGCCGATATCGTCGGACATAACATCCAGTACGACGTGCTGTTCGAGGACGAAATCAACCGCCTCGTTCCGAAGTTCACCTATCCGGCCATCGATTATGCGACGGCTGACACCGATTATTTTGAGGACACGGATGCGCAGATCAGCGCCGGCCGCGTGCTGGCGCAGGAAGCGGAATATACATGGGTTCATCAGTGGCGGCAGGCCCGCAGACTTGCCAAGCGCGAATGGCTGCGCATTCAGGAGAAGGTGCGCGGCTCACTCGATGTCAGGCTCTCCGGCATCAACGCGGTCTACAACCGCTGGAACCGGCTGGAGACGCCGAACCGGCTGCCTCGGCTGAATGGCGAGATCATCGAAAACCGCCGTGCTCTGCTTTCGATCACACGCGGCGGGTTCACGATGGATATCGTCCAGCATCCCGAGAACATCGATGCATGGACGCCGGCGACGGACGAAGGGCAACAGCCTCCTGTTCCGCCCGCTCCAAACCCGGCGGGATTGGTGACGCCCGTCATCAATCTGGTACAGGCCAAATCCAATTCCGGTAGCGTCTATATCCGGGTGGTCATCATCGATCCGGATGACGACAGCCTGACGCCGACGGTTCGGTATCGCGTGGCGGATGCAGGTTCAGGCAACCCCGGCGCATGGATTGAACAGCAGTTTCCAGACACTACGGCTTTTGGCGGGTACGTTGACCTAGCAACCGGGACGGTGCCAGCGGACGAACTGCTCGACATACAGGTCGCGTTCATTTCGTCTAAAGGCAAATATTCCGATTGGTCGATCACGGCGAACATCACGTCGACGGTAGACTCCACACCGCCGGGGACGCCGATAAACCTGACGGCTCCAAACTCGGTCACAACGGTTCCGGTCAGCGCAAAGGCGGCAAATGACAATACCCGCTATCTGATCTTCAAGCGCGGCACGACGGGACAAAGCTTCGCCGCTGCAACGTTGATCGGACAGTATTCGGTGACTGCCAACCAGACGATTAACTTCAACGATACGCCCGGTGCAGGGACATACAAATACTGGTGCGGAGCTGAGAACATCTCCGGCATTCCATCCGCGTCGCAGGCGTCGGTAACCACCGTCGTCACCTAATCCGCAAGACATCGTATTTTTTAGCCCTGGCTTCAGAGCCGGGGCGATTTTCTATGGGAGCCGTTATGGCAGAGAATGCAAACACCATCTGGGCAGACGGCCCTAGCGGAGAACCTTACCAGCCGGAGAAGTCGCGTATTAGGGCTTGGGGAACTTGGCTGGAGGAAAACATCGGGGGTCGGATCGCCGCAACTCGAACGGCGCTCAAGGCTGTAGATACCGACGCGTTTCAGGTCATGTATCTCGCCGAAGCCGGACGCCAGGGTTCCTTCAGTTGGAAAACCGGTGATTTCTCGACACTGATCGCGGCCGATCCGCAGGAAGGTATTTATATTGAGGCGGATGACATAGCCGCCACCGCCGGCGCGTGGGTCCGGCAAGACGGCGGCTGGCTGTTTGGCGACATGCGGGCTGAGTGGTTCGGCTTTGTCGACAGCACAGACGGCGCGACTACCGCGGCCACGAACCAGACGGCAATTCAGGCGGCCCTCAATCTTCGCTATCACCTGCGCGGCGGCATCGTTAGGTATAAGGGATTCGGCTATTTCTCCGACTTCCTTGCCATCCCGGCGTCGTGCTTTCTTGAGGGCGATATCCGTCATAACGTGTTGCTCGAATACGGCGACACGACTGGCGGCGTAGATCATCCGAATACGGGCAGCGTGCTCCACACCTATGGAGCTGGAACGGCTCGTCTCTGGACGGATGAAAGCGGTACGGGCAGCGATACACCGATAAAGGTCGCTATTGCGGTCCTCGGTGAGAATGCTGGCGTCCGCAATATGACGCTTCAGACCCCGACGACTTCTGACGCGTGGGATGTTGGTATCCATATTTGCGGCGTTTCTCGGGGGAGCTACGAAGGCCTCGACGTTCGCGGCGCATGGAAAAAAGACGCTATACGCCTTGACGCCACATGGAGCCGAACCAGCACGAATATGCTGGCAACCGCCTTCCTGCCGTCGTGGTTCACCGCCGATTACAAGGCTATCTACGACTTTGGCCTGACCAACAATTACTTTGAGCAATGCCGCTTTGAGGGCGGCGGTGCGCTGGCGGTCGAAGGCGGCCCGAACGTGGCGCTCTCCACGAACGGAATTTCCGACACGGTTTTCATTGCTTGCGAGTTCTACAATGAACAGTCCGCCACGACGAAAGCAACGCGAACCGGCGTAAACGGACACCTGATCAGGCTTAATTACCGGATCACAGGTCTCGGCGGCGCACAGGGCTTGAGCTTCATTGGCTGCCGCTTTGATGCCGCCTCGCGTTGGGTATTCGATTTCGATTATTGGTCGAACGTCGATCTGGTGCAGCGATGCTTCGTCGAAACGTCGGCGGCTTATGTCGCCTCACAGACGACGGATGGCGCTCCAACCGAACAGCTTCGCGGCCGTATTCGCACGACCACCAACACTTGCACGCAGACCGGCGACGTGCTTCGCTTCTGCGGCGAGTTCTTCTGCAACCTCTCGACCGCGAACAGCGTCGCCGGCGACAATGCGGCAAACGGCACGCCCATCACCTGGGTTCCGCGCGCCGAGGCCGGCAAGCGCATCACCTTCGAAACCGGGGCCTATCGCCGCACGTTCGATGAACTGACGGACGGGGAGGTCGGCACGTCCGGCTACTTCATTCGCTCGTGGGCCACAGCAGGCAGGATCAACCTCCAGAAGATGACCGGCAACGCGGTCGATACTTGGGGCTATCTTGCCAACAATGAGAATTCGTGGGGCACTGCCTACGATCAGAAATGGGGCGCAGGGACTGTCACCTTCCAGCGTAACAGCGTCACCTTCCTGAGCTACAACGGCACGAACATAATTTCGCTGCCAATCTATAGCGACACGACTGCCAATGCCGCCAACGTCAACATCGAGTCGGATGGTCGCGCTCGCCGCTCCACATCGGCCCTAAAATACAAGACGAACGTCCAGCCTATCCCAGACGAAATGCTGGACGCGCTCCTAAAGCTGCGCGGCGTTCTCTACACCAGTCTCTGCTCAGGTGATGATCAAGATCAGTTGCATATGGGCTCGATCGCGGATGAAGCAGCCGAGCTGGGTCTTGAGCCGCTGGTAGTGCGCGGCGAGGATGGAGAAGTCGAGGATTTCAAATACGGACGAGCTTTCTCGGCACTGCTCGAGGTCGTCAAGCGACAGGAGGCACGTCTCAAAGTGTTGGAGACCTGATCCGCCACGATAGACGGCTGGGCGCGAGATTCTCGCCTAGCCCAACTCTACTAAACGGGAGGATAGGGGTTTCTCCCGCGACGCGGGGTCGTACCGATCTCTTTCAAATGATAGGCTGGCCAGAATCTGCCGAGGTTTAGCCGGTCCAGATTTTCATCACCGTAGGACCCAGAATAGACCCCAGCGAACTCGAGCACGGGTAAACTGTCCGCCATTCGTTCCGATGGTATGCTGAGATAAGTTCCGATCATTCTGTCGAGATCACCTGAATGTAGGGCGGCTCCTTCTTCTGGGGTAACTCGAAAACCTGGCCCTACGAAGTATACAGGCGATCCAGACATTCCCGGTCGGCCAGGCATATCCAGAAATACACACCGACGCCCTTCAAGCGGCAATGACGGTTCTGAGCTGACCATCGCGCGTTTCCAAACGGGGAATGGATTTGATGGCGTCAAACCAAACGGGTAGCCTATCAGGCAGACTTCTACGCCCGGAGAAAGTGCCTTGTCGATGTAAGGCGCGAACCGTTCTACCCACGTGTAAACGTTCTGTTCTCGAACAGGGGCCATGGGGATCGCTATCAAATCGACTTGCTCGAACCCCTCCGGGCTTTCGCGCCAAATCGGTTCTCCCTCAATATAAAGTGGCACCAGCGGCAATTCTATGGGGGTCCGGTCCGACGCAACAAGCGCATACGACAAATGGGTGGGTGACATCGGGATGCCGGGCAATGTCTGACGAGGCCTTTCTGGATGCCGCCCGGTGACCACGTGCCAGTTTGTAATCAAAAAGATGGTGTCGTCGAGCCGTGAGAAAAAGCCACTAGCGGTCGCGATTTGCTTCTTGTCCCCGTCGCCGCCGCAAAAATAGGTTCGAATTAGCACTGAACAATGCGCCGCCTCGCTTGGCGGTCGGATTCTTTGATCGACCAAGTCTCGTCCTCCTTGCCTCTCAACCCATCGTTTCAGTAATATCCTCGCTAGAGGCTGTCGAGTCTGCTTTCAATCAGTACTTGTAACATAGGTTATGAAGCAAATTGCTGATGGGCATCGAATCAAAGAGGCCAAGATGGCGAAGGTAGTGACCATCACAGCATTCGACAGCAACAGCGGTTTCGCATCGCATTGGATAATTGACGGTGGTATTGCCAAGTACGTTTTCGACCCAACGATCACTGTTGCGGCGACGAACCTAAGAGAACTAGCGGTCATACTTTCAAAGGGTTTAGTTCCCAGCCTGGAATTTTATAAGGATAAGGATCCGTCGAAGTTCTGCTTTGAAGCCTCTGAAACGGATATCGGACATTATTTCCCGCGCCTGTACAGGCCGTTTGTGGGCACCGGGTCTGCAGACACCGATGAGCCTCCATCTGACCAAGCCCATAGGAAGGATGCGATCAGGCAGTTTCGAATCCTCTGGCGCGATCTGCAAATTTTATTCGAACATGTGCATCCAGATTCACGCAATCTCAGCGCTTTCGGCGATCGGATTCGAAACCTCATACTCCTCTGTGCAATGGAAGTGGAAAATCAGCTAAGAGGCATATTGCGCGCGAACGCCTATCCGGAGAAGACAGTAAAACGGCTCAACTTTGGTGACTATCAGAAAATAGAGCCATATGCCGGCTTGTCTCACTATTGCCTAGAATACTCTCAATACGAAAATCTCGGGTTCTTCAGGCCTTTTGATGTTTTTGAGAAGAGGGCTCCCGATTGGTGGGACGCCTATAATCAGATCAAGCATGATCGTTATAAGAACCAACATATCGCCAACTTGGGGAATGCTCTAGCAGCATTCACGGCATTCGGGATAACCATAATCGCCCAGCACGGTTACGGGGTGATGTACCAGGGGCACGACGGCACCATAATGGCGGATGTGCTGAAGATGACGCATCAGCCATCGCTTCGCCCGGTATTCCGCAACGGTAGTGAGGCATGGACCGCACAGCCTGTCTTTCAAAGGCGATAGCCGATTCCATCAATGATGATTGACGCATGGCCTCGTGGTTCGGCCACCCCGCACTGGGCAGCGAGAAATTCAAGTTTCGTGAATAGCAGTCGTAATCTCAGCGCCCAGTTTCAAAGGCTCGCTTCGGCGGGCCATTTTCTTTTTCAAAGGAAACGCACGGTGAACCGAAGCGAGTTGGCGACGAGGTTCGCCGTGCCTTCGGATAGTTAACAGACCAATAGGAAATCAAATGACCACCACAACTACGCTGCCCGCGGAGTGGCTTCCGCGCGTCAAGATGGATCGCGTGATTTGCCATTGGACGGCCGGCGGTCACAAGGCCACCGACTTCGACAAGGAGCATTACCACATTCTGATTGAAGCCGACGGCAATGTCGTCCGCGGTCGCCCATCAATTGCATTGAACGAATCCCCGGCGAAGAAGGGCTATGCTGCTCATGCACTCAACGCAAACAGCGGCAGCATCGGTGTTTCGCTGTGCTGCATGGCCCTGGCGACCGAAGCGCCGTTCAATCCCGGCAAGTCGCCGATGACGAAGGCGCAGTGGGACAAGTTGGCCGATGTGGTTGCTGATCTGTGCCGCGCTTATGGCATCCCGGTCAGCCCTAAGACGGTTTTGAGCCACGCCGAAGTGCAGACCAATCTCGGCATCAAGCAGCGCGGCAAGTGGGACTTCACGAGGCTAGCGTTCGCACCGGAGGTTAAGGGAGCCAAGGCATGCGGCGACTTGCTGCGGGCTGCCGTGGCGGGCCGGCTATGACTGGGCAGGTCGGAAAGACCAGCAGCCGCCGATTCTCCAAATGGCTTGTCGCCTTCAACGTCGCGCTGGCATGGGGCGCGATCTATCTGGCCATCATCTATCTGCAAGCCGCTTACGTGGCGGCTAGCGGATTTGCCTTCGTGCTCGGCGTTGCTGGTGCGTACATGGGGGTAGGGCACCTCGACCTACGCGCTTACGTCAAGTCGTTCACGGCGGCGAACAACGCGGGCGGCGCCTACTATCCCGTCGAGCCAGTCACAAAGCCATCCACTCCGGAGGATCAACTGACATGACTTGGATCACAAAGGCGCTCGGCCTCAACAGCCTGGCCGCCTATCTAATCGTTGCCGCTCTCGCGGCGGCGCTGGCGGGCGGTGCGTACTTGTATGTCGACCATCGCGGGTATGAACGCGCCGAGGCTTACTACAAGAGCCAGATCGCCGAACTCAAGGCCGCTGCGGCCGACGCGCGCAACAAGGAAGTCGAGCGCCAGGACGCGGCAAACAACGCCGCCAAGGCACGCGAGGCCGCTCGAATTTCCGAGATGCAGGCCGCTAACCAATCCCTACAAGAACGAATTGAGGAGCTCCAGCGTGAAGCTGATCAAGATCCTGATGCTGGCAAGCCTGTGCTTGGTGCTCCAAGCGTGCGCCGTATCAACAAGATACGATAAACTAGTCGTCGTCCCTCCGCCTCCCGTATTGCGCAAACCGGATAGCGTGCTGCTCGAGCGGTGCGTTGGTCCGGTCGACCTCGGCGACAAGCCGCTGGTGCAGGCGCAGCTTGAGAAGTTGTGGATCAAGGATCGCGAGCGACTGCTGTCCTGCGCTCGGGGCCACTTGGCACTCCGCGACTATTACGCCGATCGCGATGCTGTTTTGGCGGGCGGCAAGGCGGTGAAGAAATGACGCCTGAAGAAATAATGAAGGCTGTGCTCTTCTTCCTTACGGTCGCCGGCGCTGGATGGGGCATCTGGTGGAGAATCGATAACAAAGTCGCGGAAAGCCGCAAGGAGACTGAGCGTGTCGCCGAGGCGTTAGCCGGCCACAAGCTCTACGTGGCTGAGAATTATGTCTCCAAGCAGGGACTTCGCGAGACGACAGATCAAATCATGGAAGCGATCAGCGGCGTCAAGGCAGCGGTCGACAACATGACATTGCGCGTCGATCGCATTGTCGAAAATCAAGCGAAGCCGAGAACCTCGCGTGGGTAGAAAAAACCTTCAGAACCATTTTCCTCGAGAGATTTTTCCAGTTCCGCGTGCTAGATGATTCTCATCTAGTTGCATTCGTTGAACTGTGCCTTGGCAAAAAATTAACCATGCGGGGCCTATATGGAACAATATGGTGTTGACATTTGTTAACAGTGATATCATGTTGAGGCCATCGACTTGAGCGGCAGACCTCAGCACCCGAACAAGGAAATTGAGGCTGCATTGGCTTACCTTGAAGACCTGAAATGGACTTATAAGCAACCTGGCAAAAGTGCTCATTGCTGGGGTCGGATGCTATGCCCTCATAATGATAGAAATGGCTGCCAAGTATCGGTGTGGTCAACACCAAAAAATCCAGAGGAACACGCCAAAGCGCTGATTCGCTGTGGAAAAAGATGTTCCCACTGAGGAGCGAGTGATGGGAAATTTTAAATTCACGATCATAGCCTCTGGCTTGGATCCACAGGCGGAAGACTTCGAAGACCGCTTCTACGAGGCTGGTTGCGATGACGCAACGATCACGTTTGCGCGCGGCGCAATCCTATTGGAGTTCAGCCGGGAGGCGCGCAACTTCGCGCATGCCGTTACATCAGCGATACGGGACGTAAAGGTAGCTGGCGCCGATATTGAGCGCGTAGAGCCGGATTATCTCGTCAGCCTATCAGAGATCGCCGAACGGGCATGCCTCACACGCGCGGCCGTAAGTCAGTATGCCAAAGGGGAGCGCGGCCAGGGGTTCCCACTCCCTGTTGCGCGCGTTAGCTCTGAAAGCCCGCTATGGGACTGGGTCGATGTGGCTCGCTGGCTGCACAAAAAATCGCGCGTCAGTCTTGGCGATGTCGTGAGGGCGAAGTTTGTACGGCGCTGCAACGATTCTATCGATCGTGACCATCACAAGAGAAAATTTCGGCAAGTAGCCTGACGCCCTTGGGCGCACGACGCGCTAACAATCCAGCCGCCTCTCCTTAGCCGGGGAGGCGGCTTTTATTGTTTTGTGGTCACGCCCAGAGCGTGAGATGTTCGTAAATTGTCGTGATTTTTGATAGGATCATGTCAATGGGGGACGTGATCATGACTTGGGATATCGCATTGCTTATATGCCTCGCGGCCGCACCCGTTGCTGTTGGCTTTGCTCTCCGACTGGCGAAAAGGAGCGACAGGCTTCAGACCTTAGCTCTCGCCGCGCTTCCGTTCGCAGTCTTGCTGTTCGTGTTCCTACGCGGCCCGGTCTAGCATCTCACCGCCCCAGGCCAGGCGTGCCGTGATCTACTCTGTATGGAGGGCGAGCACTTAGGCTTCTTGCAGGAGAACCGAGATGGCCGCACCGTCAAAATCAATGCTGGGCGACGAACCAGCAGATTTCGCAGAGGCCCTTCGATATCAGATAAGGAACCACGACGAGACGACGTGGTCTCTCTTGCACGCGATGTCGGACGCCGGGCATAGAATTGCCTTTGTCACGCTTAGAAGGTGGGTGCTAGGCAAGGGACAGCCGGGAAAGGCCCACACTTTCAAGGCACTGGAATTCGTTGAAGACCGATACGAGCTGCCGAGAGGATATTTTCTTCGGAGAATAGGCAAGCCAACTGCCCCGTATGGCGCACGCCAAGGGCAGGCTTATCAGGGTAACCTGCACGAAATCGCGTGGCACCTTCCGTCCGATTTCTTCTTTCTTCCAGCAGAGAAACGCGAAGAGATTGTCGACTGGGTGCGTCGATCGATATTGCGGGGATCAACAGATTTTAACGCTTATCAAAGAACGCGCTCCAAGACCCCATACTCGATCAAATTTGAAAATCCGTTCGTGACCGAGCATGAAGGCCGTAGCCTTGTGCATTGGCGCTGGATGGGCAAGCGCCGCTTTGCTGCGACTCTCACTCGAACGCATGGTGTTATCGCCGCTCCGCCGCGTCTAGCAGAAGAGATCAAGGATCTGGCGCTTTTCAAGACATCAACTTTTACCAGAACGGGATTTCGGCGTTCGGGGGTATGGACGGAGTTTTCCATGCTCATGTCCATACAGCGGCTGGGGAGGATCTTTGGGGCGCTGGCCGCGTCACCGGGCGGTGAGCTGAATGGCCACGGGGTTCCGCTGCCCCAGTTGACGATGGGGATACTGGCGTTTTCGAGTGTGTGGGACTGGTATCTCTGGTGGTGCCAGGAACGCCGGGGAGGGCTCCTAACCTTAGGGGAGGTGACCCTTATGGGCACTGCTGTTTGTCTCCTGCAACCAAAAACTGGCTGGCTGACGCAGCGTCCGGATTTAGGTGCGTTTTTGACGCCGATACCCGGCTTGATTTCCGTCGAGGACGTCGAACGGGCCAAGGGCGATTGGCCAGCCACCTGCGAACGCTCTTTCACCGAGATCGTGAAAAGACGCGCTGACGTCAACCGCGTGGCTCGGCGGCATCGAAATCCGTTTGAAGCCGTGCTCCCCGTTCTAAATGCGGATAGTCCGCTGAAAGAATACTTGAAAATAGCAGACGAGATTGAGCGCAGAGTTCCCGATTTGAATGATCGGCCACGTTCAGCTGCGGTTGCGGTCCGCTCCCTGCTCATGATCCGTTTGGCGCTGGTTCTCGGTTTCCGATCGAAGAACCTTCGGGAGCTATTGGTCCGTATGCCTGGCCAAAATCCACGCGGCGAAACCGAGCTCGAAGAGGGGCAACGGGGAGAATTGCGATGGAATGAGAGCAAGAGGGCCTGGGAAGTTTTCGTCCCGACCGTTGCCTTTAAGAATTACAAATCAAAGTTCTTTGAGGGCAGTCCTTTTGAGATGACGCTTGCAGACAGAGGCAATCTTTATCTTTACATCAACGAGTACGTTCGCAAGCATAGACCATATCTCCTAGGCGGACAGAACGACCCCGGCACCTTTTTTGTGCGATGGCTGGACAGGCGTCCAGGCAACGCGGAATTCACCCAATCGACGTTCTATGATGCGTGGAGATTAATTGTCCAACGGTACGGCATCTACAATCCATACACTGATCGCGGGGCTATCAAAGGTCTGCTACCTCACGGACCGCACTGCGCGCGGCACGTGCTTGCCGTTCATATTCTCAAGACGACGGGCTCCGTTGAGTATGCGAGCTACGTGATCCACGACGTTCCGAGGACGATCCTGGCGTACTACGCGCGGTTCTTGCCCAAGGACAAAAGTGCCATCGCCTCAAAAATTTTGGATCAAGTCTGGGAAGACAAGCCGGAATTTGATTTTCGAGCTGCTTCCGAGGGTGTTGTAAAGGCAACGACTTTTGATGGACGGTATCACCGGAGACGATAGGTGAGGCGACCACTCAGGCTCCCAGGCTAACGCACTGAGGCCGCGCGGTTAAGCCAGACACAATACGCCTGCCGAACGTCAATCTTAGGGAGTTTCAGGAGATATTGCGGGCGCTGTCTCAGTGACGGCTAGCGTCCATGCATTCCTTTGATCTGTTCGTATAGGCGGTATCGACGACAGCTAGGCGCCGACATAAGCTAATCCAGCCGCGATCGCGCCGTTAAGGTCGAGTTTCTGCGTGAAAGCCGCTTCGAAACCTGCTTGAACCGCAGCTCCGCGTTCCTGACCAGTTCCGTGGTGGCCCTTACTGTTTACATTATTGTCTCCGAAAGATTGCTGAGTAGTCGCGAAAATCACAGCTGGGAAATTAGCATTTGCGAGCTTGCGCTTTCCTGCAAAATAACCGGCTAGGTAATCCGCATTTAATTCCGCGCGCCGGACCGTGGGTTGTCCGGCCATCAATCTATCTTGTAGACCATATTTGTATTGAGCGATGTGCCCATATTCATGGGCGCATACTGCCAAAACGGCTGCATCTGGAGCTTCGGTACGTGTGAGAAGATCCTGGAGCATGCTTTTACCAAATAGTACTGTTCCGTCGTCGTTATTCATCCGCTTCGCGCGTGTTGCATATGCGTTGTTTGAGCCGGTATCATCGTAGTAGCCAAATCCTGGAAGGACATTGAAAACGGCAGTAAGCCGGGCAAGAGAGTTTGCTAGCGCTCTATCAAAGCCGGGTATTCCGGATTGCGGAATTATGGGCTCGTTCCCTGTTGCGTAGGAAATGATGTCTTCGTCTTGCATGAGGGGCGCAGCTTCCCAATCTTCGAGCATACATCCGGCCGAGGAACTGTAAGTTGAGGCCGACTGAGCCTTTGCGTAGCGCCCGCAGAAAGAACAACCCGCAACGCTCATCGAACCTTTCATAAAATTGCGACGGGTCAGCATGGCTTTTTCCTCAGCTGCAGAGGGTTGGGTAAAGTCGGCAACCTTCAGATGGATCATTAGGAACCGGGTCGGTCGATGTTGGCCGGTTGATGGGGGGCGGTGTTGTTCCACCAGTGGGCCTAGTGGGGGTCGGCCCTGCCTGAACTGTGTTGAAGTTGATGCCCTGAATCTGATTAAAAGCCTCGGCAATCTGCCAGACCATTTGCGCACCAGACACAAATTGGACTTGGAAGCCACAGACCAGACCGTAGGGAAGCGGTTGTCGGCCAATTGGAACAACGTTCGCGATTGGCCCTAATTGTGCGAGCTGTGGGAAAAATCCAGAGCCATTACTTTGCGCCATGAGTGTCTGATATACAAATGGGCTTACAAACTGGTATTTAACAGTGCCGTTTTGCATATCGGTTATCAGATTCACCGCTGGCTGCGGGTTGCAGGGCATTTGAGCCAGAGTTGTACTTGTGAAACCTGCGAACATCGTCGTGAATGCGAAGCACAGTCTGAACAGCATTTTCCCCTCCTGCTGTATATCATTCTAGATTATCATCCAAAGTTCAATAATGCGACTCGTGGGAGAAGAAATTGTCAGTCGCAGGATGTTCTGCCCCTGCCAAGGGATGGTACCATCGCCCATCGCCACTGGCCGACGCGCGATCCGCTGGTTAGATCGAGGTAAATACGCCCGAACTGCAAATCGCCATCCCAGCAGGCATAGTCTTTGTGCCCTTCACCCGGCCACGTTTCCTGCCACTTATATTTCGGCTGATATTCTTCCGTCGTCATTGTCTCAAATTTCGTTTTCTTTTTAAGTATTCCCTGATGTAATCATCAGATGGCAAAGTCTCCACCTTCCAAGCCTCTCCTCGCCACCGACGCGCCAGTTCGATCCCGGCCGCGCAAGCCGCGAGATCCGGCGCAGCCGAACCTTCCCCTCGATCCGATGCCAGACCGCGTAGAGCCGTGCCTGGCACTGCTGAAACCCAGACCGCCCAAAGGGCCGGAATGGGCCTTCGAAATCAAATGGGACGGCGCGCCTGGACGCGTGACGGAAAGCTGCGGCAGTCGTCATATAAGGGGCTGCGGGATCCGGATGAGAATGCGGGGATCTATGAGATTGATTGAACGTCTTCCCGACATTCGCTGGTGATAGACAATTCAGGTGGCGAGTTGCTAATCTTTGACAGTTTTAGCGCGCAGGATTGCAGTATGTCGAATATCGAATCCAATGAAGTAATCGCTCTTGCCGATGAATTCGTCGAGCTCATGCGCGCAGATGACGAAAGACCATTCGGGCTCCGGGAATTTTCGGTCTTTGTCAGCGTCCGTCTGGGCCATGAGGCCACAATCTGGGATCCGGATGTTGAAGGTGCTCTCATCAAGAGATTCAACGACCACTACGACTTGGTCAGGCAGGACCTCGGCATGAGATGGGACTTTGTGAACGGATACGTCGAGGGGTATCTCTCAGAGGAGTAGGTCGGTGCCGTTCCAGCCTTACCACGAAGACGCGATCTGGACGCGGAGTGGGTAAACCAAAAAGTTGTGATCGGAGGTGGCGTACTCACGTCGACATCCGTTAAGATGCACCAAATGACTCGCCGGAGCAGAACGATGCCTCACCGAATTTTCCTCAGCCACAAACACGAGGATAAGCCCGTCGTCGAACCAGTAGCTCTCAAGCTTCGAGACATATTCGGAGAGGAGGCAATTTTCTATGACTCTTGGTCAATCAAACCAGGAGACGGCATCATCGAAAAAATGAACGAAGGCCTGAGTGCTCCTGAATTTGTCTTCTTCTTCGTTTCAAAGCTAGCGCTCGAAAGTGGCCTCGTCAAAATCGAGTGGCAGAATGCACTTCTGCGCGCGACCAAGGGCGAAACAAGGCTGATCCCCGTGCGGCTCGGAAACGTTGTTCTGCCTGAGGTTCTGAGGCAAAATCTTTACATTGACCTCTATTCTGTTGGTTTGGACGTCGCCATCCATCAGATTGTCAATGTCGTACAGGGCAATAGTTCCTTTACGCCCCAGCATCAGGACTTTTCTAATTTGACGTGGTCCATCAAGGACGGCGCCGAGAACGAAATAGCTCTACAGATTGAGGCATCTCATTATATGGAGCCCAATCCTAATTTTATTCTATTGGTCGCAAATGCACAGGATGAAGTACAAATCGAGGTCAACAACGGCCAGCCGATGTTGACCAAATTCTATGAAAAACCATTTCCAGGCGTAGACGCCAACGGCATTACATTTGCTCCCATGGGCGGAGCGATCACGCCAGAGCGTCCTCTGCAGCTGAAGGTGAAAAAGATAAAAACTGCAGACGTGGGAATAAAGGGGATTGTCCACGGCTGGAGTGAGCCATTCAGAGATGTGCCCCCGAGCCCCTCAATGCAACGGTTGATCTCAAACGCCAAGTTGTAGCTACCTATCTGCCCCCATCCTCATCCACCGCTCGCAGAGATCTTTCGGATCCGCAGGCGTGAGTCCTATTTATCGATCGCCTTACGATCCCACTTTCGCGTGCTGGGGATTGCCGGCGGCATCTTGTGGGTGGCAACCCACATCGAAAAACCTGAAGGCGTTAAACCGCAGTAAGCGGCGGCTTCTTTGCGGCCGATAAGGCGAGGCTGGTCAGTCACGTCCGCTCCTTCTTCGGCCTGGCACTCGGATGAGCGAACGGCAAAAATCGCGCGTTATAACCAGCGCACCGGAAATATTCGAGTGCTCGCTTGCCTTCGGGCATCGCTACGTCGAGCGACTTGCCTTCTCCCAGCAGCAAGATTGCGATGACTTCGTATGCCTGGGCGACCTTCGCGCGCAGTTGATCTGGGCCAACGGGCTTTGGCGGGGGCACTCGTGCCGCAATTTTGGCATTGATCCAATCGACCACCTCTGCTTTTACGAATCCTATGCGTCGGTCGCCGAGATCCACATGTTGTGGGAAGCGCCCCTGCTGGCGATACTTGTTCACCATCGTCCGTGACATGCTTGTCATCCTGGCGACTTCGTTGAGCGAGACGAGAATTGCGACTTCGTCAGGTATGCGTCTCATGCAAGCTTTCTGTGATTTGCAACTCGATCTTCGATCCAGGCGATGACTTCGGCTTTCACAAAGGCTATTCGCTTGCATCCAAGCACCACCGGAACAGGGAATCGCCCGTCCATCCGGTAGCGATCGATTTGGGTTCGGCTGAGACTTGTGAGGCGTGAGACTTCTTTGGGCGCGATGAGGATGACGCTTTCTTCTGGTGAAATTTTCTGTGTCATTTCTTCTTCGCCTTGGCCGCCGCGCGCCGAGCTTCGTATTGAGCCGTAAAGTCGCCGCTGCCAGCCAATGCTCGCTCGAGAGCAAGATCCGCCTTTGATTTGCGAGTGGTGACATGGAATGTCGGCGCCGGGTTATGGTACTCGCGCGTGGTATGCCGCTTTATGAAGCTCTCAATTTGATCAGGGGCAAACGTGAGGTGACGTCGCTCCGTGCCGCGGCCAGCGCTGACATACGCAAGCTCGCCGCGGTGAACCAAGTCTTTGATAGTTGAGACGGACACGGCGAGAAGTTCGGCAACTTCTTTGAGGCTCAGTAGCCGACGGATGGACCGCTCCTTCATACCGAAAGCGAACGCGAGTTGGACGTCCTCTCGTTGCCATCCTTTATCGGGGTCGAGAGGCTCGGCGAAGCGGGCGTAGTAGTGTGCTGAAGTTTGAATACGGGAATCGACCACAAGCCACCAAACAAGAGAGACATAAAAATGCCGCCGGCACGAATGCCAAGGCTTTGGTTGTCCGGTGGTGACGGATCGCATGCGGATTGGTGGGCCGCGGTCGGAAGCTAGGTGAGTCGGGTGAGGGCGGTCAAGTTTGGAGCGCTGCAGCCTCCCGGTTAAGTCGTGTGAGTTGCAAACTTTTTCCGTATCTCGCGGAGTGTGCGACTTCCTCTTCTGCCCGCAATCCAAGCGATAACGAAGCCGACAACCGAAGAAAGGGCGCAAATTGGAGCTATTCGCCACGTCAGCAAATATGCATTAGCCGTTAACTGCTCCTGAAAGGCGGCGTTCACAAAGACACCAGCTGCAAAAGACACGAGGCCGGCAGCGCCCGAATACCAGATAGACGAGGAAAAAGAGCTGCTAGCAAGCGTATCGAGTTCGTACTCGAACACAGGAGCAACTTTCACGCTTCTCGAGATGTAGATGTTCTCGATCGAAGAGCCGATCGAAGGCTGTTGAGGAGGTTGGCCGCTCACGCTAGCCTCGCTTCGGCGAGTGTGAATGTCACCAAGCGGGTAGGTCGGTTGGATTCGCCGATGTTCTGAACAACGAGATTGTAGCGCAATTGCCACGTACCACTACGGCCTATCGCACTTCCCGCGAATGCTGCGCTTATCTTGCCTGAAGCGGCCATTCCAAGTGGATCGCCGAAGTTGACGAGTACTACTAGGTATGAATTGCCATCATTCTCGGTCCGCACGCGCGGTACGGCATCAGGCCTAAAATCAAACCAAAACTCGATCTGGATACCTTCTTCGCCAGTGTATCTGAATTTCTCCTGATCAGGGCTGAGAACGATCTGCCCGGTAAACAGCACCTTCGCGTCGATAAGCTGATTTGGCAAACCGTTGCTAACTTCAAGCATTAGGATCTCCTATCGTCGCCCGAGCGAGCCTTCGGGGCGTCGTTGTAGACGTTCATGCCGTTGAACATCAGTGGAACGTCGCGCATGCTGGGCTGGCACGTGTCGGTCATGGCTGAGAGCTCTCCCTATTGCACTTAGCCTTCTTGAGACGATCTTTCCACACCGTCATTTGCTTCTCATTGGGGGGCGCAACCGAGATCCTGCGGACATCCCGACGCACGCTCTGATTATCGCGGTGGGCGGTCATGCTAACGATCCCGGAGGCGGACGCCTGGCCCGTTGCCGTTTGCATCGATAAAGATGATACCGGCTGCTTCAAGCGCGGACTTTACCGCCTGAAGTGTGCTGATACGAGAATCCGTGACTCCGCGCTCGATGTTCTTGACGCTCATTTCTGATAGCTTGGCCGCCGATGCAAGCTCGGTCTGCTTCCACCCCAACAAAGCGCGCGCCGCCCGAATTTGTCCGTTCGTAATCATAACTTTAGATACCTTATGGCGTCTCTAAAGGCAATTAAAATAGACGTAGCGGTCATTTTTGTGCTTGACGGTAATATAGATAACCGCTAGGGTTATTTTCGTTAACCCAAAGTCAACGAGGAGCCCCGCAATGTATGCAACGAAAGCTGAAGTCGATAGAATCGCGTTGCCGCGCAGTCTGGTCGGAAGAAGACGACGCACCTATCGCGTCAATTCGCCATACCGCTTCCAGATCGGCGATCGCGTCATGTTTCATGACAGTGAAGCAATCATTTTGTCTCGCTCGCGGTCAATGATGGGCCGAGAGCTATTCTACATTCAACTCATTTCGGGTGAGATTGCTGGTCGCCCGTTTCGCACGGTCTATGGCTTCGGTCTCATCCCATCCGGGAATCCAAATGAAGACAGGCGTCAAGCACACACTGATACGTGAGCTATTCGAGAAACAAGGCGGTCACTGCTGCTATTGCGATCAGCCAATGGTCATCATGTCTCGCGGCGCCGACCACAATCGACCTGACGCCGCCACGCTCGAACACTTGATGACTGGCCGCCGCAAGGGATGGACGAATCGCGACAACCTCGCCGTCGCATGCCGGGAGTGCAACGGGATGCGCGGATCAGCGATGGACTGGCTGATCTTCAAATCATACCGGCTCGGAGAGTTGTGGGAACTCATCACCCCACAAAAAAAGTTTTAGGCGCGGCATTCGCGCCGGCCCGCCGAAAGGCGCGGCTCCCAGTTACCAATGGCCGGCGCGGTCACCATCTGCGCCAACACAAGCAGCGCGCCGGCCGGTTGACTCTGCTACGCTGCCAATCGGCATGCCGGAAAACATGCAGAACTCCGCAAAAGCGCAAGTCGCGGCACACGCAACGTTCATTGGCGGTTCAGGCTCGATGGTTCTATGATGGTCGGCGAGGAGGAGTTCACGATGAAAAAGCTCTTATCCGCCCTCGCAGCCGTAGGCATGGCTGCATTCTTCGCCTTACCGGTAAACGCCGTGCCGGTTTTTGTGCCGAAAGCAGAACAAGTGCAAACCGGCGATGTGGTGCAGGTCAAACACCGGCGCCATGGTCATTGGCGTTCGGATCGCTATTGGAACCGGCGATACGCCTACCGTTCCTGCCGTTACTACGGCAATTGCTACTATCGCCCATACGCGTACCGCGGTTATCCGAGGTACTATGGCTACCCTCGGTACTATGGCGGCTATCCTGACTATTACGGCTATCATCGGCGGTCGGGAGTGACCCTCTATTTTGATTTTTAGCCGGTAGCACAGGTAGGTGGAAAAACGAGTCGGCGTCGGCGCGAATGCCGGCCGTTCATCTGCATCGCAGCGGTCAAGCAAGAGTGAGTCGTCGGAGGAGCACGCACTACCTAGGAATGGGGCAAACCCAGTCCTTTCCCCAGTATCCAACGACGCAATCGCAAACTTCATAGGCGATTTCCTGCGACGTCTTCGGCGTCAAGTCGTCGAGTACCTTAGTTGGAGACCAAACATAGCCGCGCTTGATCGCTGAGGAACCGAGACACTTCATTGCGTTATACTGAATATCTGCCTTGTCTCGATTCTTCCATAGGAAGTAAGCGAAGCTAGTGACCCTCTGAATGCAGCTCGGATCAATTTCGCATGCTTTGGTCATCGTGGTTTTTAATAAGTCAACGAATGACTCGTAAGATGGGTAGTCCATAGCTCGTGCCGATGGACTGAATAAAAAAGTAATCAACAATGCAATTGCTGTTGTCTTCAAGTTTCCACCCATAAGCGAGATAGAAACGTAGGTTTCATCCGAAATCAATCCATCCATCTACAGCAGCGGCCCACGGATGGATCTTTTTGGTACCACTAAGAGCAGGGCCAGTGGCTATGTATGGATGGTGAGCAGCGCAACAACAACATAAAGAGAGAGGCGACCGAAGCCGCCCCTCAAAAATGTGCATCGTCTACTTGCGCGGTCCTTTAGTTTCATCCTGGCGGAGAACCGATCCGGCCAGTGTTCTGATCTCGGCCTTGGTCGGTGTCTTCCCGCCAAGAACCTTGCCAGCGATCGACGATGCCTTATTTCCAGTCTGTGCCTTAGCCATAGCTAAGTTCCTTATCGGCCACTTGCTTGAAAAGCCTTCGGGAGCTATCACGAGATTGCTAGGTCTGCGTTGCGGCTCACGGCTTGCTTAACGGCGCGCCTCAAAACCGCAAAGCCAACACACGAAGGCACCTTGAGAGATCAAAGTGCCTTTAGATTCAGTACTTTGCTGGCAAGGTCAATTGCAATGGCGGGCTAAAAACGCTAGATACGCCGCAATTCCACAGGTTTCACAGCATGGCCGAAACTGTTTTTTCGGTTTTCCACAGCGAAGGATATCGGGGATAACCAGTGATGGGACTTGACGTAAGCCTCAGCTTTCGCCGTCGCGCTCCTCGTTCCGCACTGCATCCATGCTCGCCTCAAACTTCGCAACCGCTGTCTCAATCTGCGTCTTCGCCAGCATGTAGCGGCCGCCGAGCCTGTCCATCCGCTCGTCATAAGCGATGCCAGCCGCACGCATTTCATCGTTATCGATGCCAATCTCGTACCAAAGATAGGTCGCACCGAACGGCTGTCGGCCGCGTTTCGCATTGGCCAAATAGTCCGCCAGCGCAATTGTCTCAGGGCCGGCCTTTCCGCTGTCGATCGCAGCATTCAATCGCGCCAACGCCTCTGGCCGTTTTCCGCGATGTAGAAGGTTGCGAACCCAATATGCATGGACGTCAATCGGCGGCAGCTTTGCCATCGGTGGCTCCCATGGCTCGATTGATATGATCGCCGATGAATCCGGCCACGCGTCTCATTGGGTCGGTATCCAGATGCGCATAACGTTGGGTAGTCGTCATGTTCTTGTGGCCGAGAAGCTTTCCGATGATCGGCAAGCCTTGACCGCCGCCAGCGCCAATGCTCGCATACGTGTGCCGCAAATCATGCAGGCGAAGTTTTGCCAAGCCAGCGCGCTCAGTCACCGCCTTCCATGGCCGATCGAGATCGGAGCGAGGCTTTTCATCCTTGGTGCCTGCGTCCGCTCCTGCAATCACATATTTTCCGATCCTTGTGAGATTGGACAGGATGGCATGAGCCTGCGGTGACAATATCACGGGCTTCTTGCCCGTTTTCGAGTCCGGCAGAAAGAGGATTCCTCGCTCAAGATCGACGTCTTTCCACATCAGATTGAGGATCTCGCTTCGGCGGCAGCCAGTGAATAGATACAGTCTGACCGCCGCAACGGCATGCTCGCCATAGATCGTGCGTCTCTTCTCGGGCCTGGCTGCGTGTTTAGCCTTCGCCTTCTTCGCGTCGACCTCATACGGGATTCCGGTCGTTTCCGCCTCGATCAGCGCTGCAGCAAGGGAACCAATTTCTTCCGAGGTGAGGAACCGCTCGATCTGGTTTTCCTTGAAGCGCTCTATCCGTTTCACCGGATTGAAACCGTCGGCAACGAGCTCCTGGTCCTGAGCCCATCCATAGATCGACGAAAGTGTGGCTAGCGCACGGTTCGCCATGGTGCGCCCGCCATTTCCCTTGTCCGCTTTGCCGCGAACTATGTACGCCTGCATTCTGCTAACGTCCGAGGGGGTGACCAGTGCAAACTTCGTAGAGCCCAGGACGGGCTTGATGTACCGCTCAACGGCCAGCTTGTATTCGTCGTACGTCTTGGGCTTCCGCTTCACCAGCACGTGAACGGCGAGCCAGGCATCGGCCACCTCCGCAACGGTCTGACCCTTGCGCTCATCCGACCTTGATGCGGCAGGATCCGAACCGAGCGTGACGCGGGCGAGGGAAGCTTCCTCGCGGGCCGCTTCTGGCGAGTGCGACACGAGCGTTCCGATCTTGATGCGCTTCTTCGCAACACCGCGGCCGCCGGCGCCTGGGCGGTATTCAATGATCCACGACTTCGCGCCGGTGGGCATGACTTTCAGTCCGAAGCCCTTCAAAGTCGCATCATAATAGACGACTGGCTTGTCACCAGGGGTGATATCCGCCAGCGCCTTGCGGCTAATCTTGATTGTCGGCAAGTTGTCCCTCTCTTCTTCGCAGTCGCCACCGAGTCGCCACCGAACGCGGAAACAAGGTGAAACATCGTAAGGCTTCATTCCCTAATATAAGGGAAAAACGGCGTAAAAACAAGCTGTTGCGAAACTCAAGGAAACTCGGTGAAACACAGCAGGACTGACTTTTAATCAGTAGGTCATGGGTTCGAGCCCCATCGCTCTCACCAAAATTTTACCAGCGAAATCAGATATTTACCGACATCCCTAGATGGTTTGCTGGCGAAATCCAGAGCCGAAATTACCTATTTTCACGGCGTTTACGGCACATGTGGCAGGATTACCGGCACATGATCTGGCACGGCACACGTTTATGCGAGCTCCTCTGAGGTTCTGTCGAATGCATCTTTGTGATTCTCGCTGGGGAAGAGGTGCCCGTCGCGGTCCATCGTGATAGCGTAGGATGCGTGCCCCGCGAGGGCCTGTACTGCCTTAGGCCGTAAGCCGGCCTCAATCCAAGTGGAAACAGCGAAGTGTCGGAGCGCGTGCCAACCGAGGGCGTCGACTTCGGCCCTCTTGATAAGAGGCTTCCACTTGGCTTCATTAAATTAGTGTGGCGCGTAAAGTTGCCTCTGGCATCTGGAAAGACGAATCCATCGTTATCCGTCTGCCTATTACGATCGCGCCAAACTTTGAGGGCAGCGATGGTCGCCTTCCCGAGAGGAACTGTTTTGCGTCCAGCAGCGCTCTTTGTCGTGTCTATGCTGCCGTGTGCGTCAATTCTCCGTGAGACAGTTACGCTCCCCTCATCAAGATCGAGATCGCTCTACTTCAGTGCCCATTGCTCAGATGCTCGCAGTCCAGATGCTGCGGCAAAGCGGATGCGAACAGCAAAATTTTCGTCGGCTGCTTTCAGTAAGGCTGCCAATGTCGCTTTCGACGGCGGCGTGATCTTTTCTCGGTCCTCGTCGCGGGAGCCGATAACGCGGATGCCCTTCTGCCTGTCGGCGCAATGAAGTGTGAGGATGCGGTAGCTAAGGGCGCAGTTTTCCTGGGCGGCATGTCAAACCCCAAGGGAAACACGTCCAGCGGCGCTCCAGCTTGGGAGACGCCCGAGGTCAAACAAGGCGAAGCGGCAGCCGTGATCGAAGAAGTTGCCGGTCGAGGCACACTCAAATCAATCGGCATCCGGCTTGGATACGCCGAAGAATACGCTGACCGGGCTGGTAAGGCTGCGCTAGGTGAAGCTGCCAGAACTCTGACAGCGGCGAACAATAACGAGAAAGTTGCAGCCCATGTACCCAAACGTGGCGCATTGTGACGTATAGGAAATGAAAGAGGCCGCCATTGCGCGGCCTTCTCCATTTGGGGCGCTGCCGATCCGCGGACGTATTAACTCGCGTTGATCGCCGGGACTGTCCCGAACCCTACCGCCACCGCGGCTCTCGTGTTGCGTTGTGCAGCAATTCGCTGGCGGACGCGAATGGTCCAAACAATTGTAGCAGTCGAGCCTCTTCCTCCTCCTTAAGTCGGCGCCGTTTCGAAAAATCCTTGACCGACCAAACACGGGTCGTGGCTCCGGTGCCGATGTTATTCGGTTCCACTCGCTGCATACGTTACTCCTCCCATACAGTTGGGGAGACCTATACCAAAGTATAATTTAGAAAGAAATAAAATAAGTCGTGTTGGCGCCTTTTTTGCGTCGTTCAGCCACTACCTGGCGCGCCTCCTCCGCGAACGAAAGGTGATCGTGCGGCAGGCTGACGTCCGGAACTGATAAACCGGGCGCCTCCCTGCCGCTTTTGCTATTTGATCTTTTCTGCCGCCTTATTCGCGGCCTCACGATCAGATCCGTGCTTCTTGATAATTGCCTCAGCCTTATCCCGGCTGATGCCGTGCTTCTTGGCGAAGTAGCTAACCTCGTAAGGTTCGCCGCCAGCGACCTTGTTGCGGTCTGCGGCTCCACGCTTGCTCTTGTCGTCTGCCATAGCTGGCCTCCTTCCACTGCAGGTGCTGAACGTATGACGGAATCCAAGGTTCCGGATCGGCGCTCAGCGGAGGCCAAAGTCTGGCATCGTCTTTACGATACAGCAGAGTGGAAACGACTGCGCCAATACCAGTTGGCAATGGAACCTCTTTGTCGTTTCTGCCTGATCACGGGAAGAGGTGACCGAGGCGACGATCGTCGACCACATCAAAGCTCACAAGGGCAGCGGCGAATTTTTCTTCGATCCGTCGAACCTGCAGTCATTGTGCAAACATCATCACGATAGTGCGAAGAAGATGATTGATCACGGCAAGATGGTCGTGACCTATGGCCTCGATGGTTATCCAATTGAGATGGGGTAGCGGCTTCGCCTTCGTCCTCGGTATCGCAGGCGCGTACATGGGGGTACGGCGAGACGGGCGTTCGGGCACGGTGAGGCCGCAGAGGGCTGCCGACGCTTCAGTTGGATGATGCGGAGCGCAGGAGCGGAGTAGCTCTTGTGGAGTTACTGGTCCGTGCTGGATTGACCTCCTCGAAGGGGGAGGCGAAGGGCGATCTCGGGGCGCGGTGTGCGGGTCAACGAACGTCCGAGAAAGACCTTGCTTTATCAGACCCCAGCGGAGAGGTTTGCAGAGTGTGTTGCAGCGACCAGTTGAACTCACCGCTCAAAGCGGACACCATGATCGATATATCAAAGGAAATAAGACGATGGGCGGAGCCGCGCCACAGAGTTCGCCCGCGGTCGATATTGGAACGGGGTCAGTTAATTTATTTGTTTCGCCAGCGTGAGGGCGAATGGCCTTTGTGAGCGCGGAACAACCGCGCAAAATGGCTCGGACTCTCGATCCCGCAGAGCGCGGCGACCTCGATGATAGGCAGGTCCGTTTCCCTCAAAAGACGAGCTGCACGGTCCATGCGGCGGCGGGATATCACTTCCAAAGGCGTTTGGCCTGTTGCTCCGCGAAAAGTCCGGAAGAAGTGCCCCTCCGAGATGCCAAGTGGGAGTGACAGGTCAGAGATCGAAATCGGTTCTGCCAGCCTTGCATCAATTCTCTCGTAGGTGTCACGAAGTTGTCGTCTCGTTAGAGCGTTCTTTACCGACGTCCCGCGCTGACCGCGTCCTGCAACTCTGTTCGAGAGGTACTCGGAAAGAGCAAGAGCCATCGTCGAGCAGTAGGTCACATCCAGGTTGCCTTCACGATGATAGAGGCCGCACATCTGCGCCGTCATGCCATAAATGAAGTCGTCGCGATCAACGAGGAACGACTTGGCGTTACGGAGCTTTGGGCTTCCCACAACCGGATCGATGGCAATCGCACCCCATTCCCATGCGACGTCGCGGAGCACAAGCTCGCGATTGCAGCCTGCAGGCAGAAAGGAAACCATGCCCTTCACGTCGCGGCCCTCATAGCGAAATCCGTCGTCGGTTCGAAATGCATGATGCGCTGCGCCGCCATTCAGCGTCACCATGACCAGATGGAAGTCTGGTGCTATCTTGCCTTCGACTTCTCCTGTTTGCCCCCGCCGCGCGGTTTCGAAACGACCGCCGGGCCACTCTATTCGCAGATGATCCTGAGGCGGTTGGGTCAATTGCCAGCCTTCGATCCTGGTCTTCTGTTGCATCGACGCCCCGCTCCAGCCATACGCCTGCAAGGCACATCTTGCAGGTGAGATGCTGAACGATACGACTGGTTGCGGGCGTATGCATTTAGGAAATCGTAGGTCTTCAACCCTCGCTGTTCAAAAGTGCGTGAGGGTTGAGTGCTTGAAAGGTTTTCGTGGCTCGCGGCAGGTGAAGCTACGATTTCAGGTCGTAGGCGCACCGGAAGCCGATGTAGGCGACATAGAAGTCGGCAGACTTCCACTGCATGGCTTCTTCCCGCATCTTGTCTGGGCCGTACCACCACGAGCCGCCAGCTGTGATCGCGTTGTTACCGTTGCGGTCGGCGAGCCATTCCCACACGTTGCCACCCATGTCGTAAAGGCCGTTCACGCCCTGGCGAGTGGTTCCCGTCGAGGCATGCTGAAGCCAAGGATCGCTACCGTTCGTATTCGCCCCTTCAGGAGTATCTCCCGTCGGATAGGAATACGTTTTCCCGACTACGAAGCCCGCCGCCGATCCACTACCATATTCACGATAGGCGGCACGCTGCCACTCGGCGCGAGTCGGCAGTCGGCCGCCGACTGATGCGCAATAGTCACGTGCCTCATACCAACTCACATGTACGGCAGGTTCGGCCACTTCTTGCGGTGCTTTGCCGAACGGCCTGCGAAACGACCAGCCTGGACGACGTTCCCATCCGCTTCCCCATTCGTGACCGCCACCATTGCGTTCAGCAGCCGTCCTCAGCTTAGTCGCGTTAGCGAAGACGGCGAAATCGGCGATAGTGACTTCGCTCCTGTCGATAGCGAAACCTTCAATCGTGACACGGTCGCTCCCGGCCATTGCGGCGGCCGGAAGCGCAATAAGGATGAGTGTCAGGTACGTTGGGGCGGTTGCGGGAAAGGCCATGTGACGACGCCACCATATTTTTTTCCAGGATAAGGAGGCTGTTCAAGCGCGTCCGCGACGCCTGTCAGCCCGGCATAATAATCCACCATGCGTTCACGCATCGCCCGGTCGGGCAGGTCGCCGTAGAGCGCGCCCATGTTGTCGATGACGTGCTGTGGCTGGCTGGTCGCGGGGATAACATTTGTGACGGCCGGATGGGAGATGATCCATTTCAGGAAATACTGCGCCCAGGTCTCGATACCCATCTCCTGGGCAAAGTCTGGAACTGGTTGTCCCGCCACAGGCGTAAAGAGCCGCGCCTTTTCGAACGGGATGTTGACCTGGACGGCTACACCGTTGGCGGCGCAGGCATCGAGCAACCGTTGTTCGGCGGCACGCGTCAGGATCGTATAGGCGACCTGGACGAAATCCAACGTGCCCGTGTTCACCAGACGCTCCATGGTGTCATAGTATTCCGGGCTCCACTGCGTGATCCCGATATAGCGTACAGACCCCTCGGCCTTTTTCTGCGCCAGCCAGTGACGGACCTGGTCGTGATTTTCGAGACTGTGAACCTGCAGCACATCGATCCGATCCCGCCACAGCCTTTCCCGCGACTGCCTGAGCTGCCGTTCCGAATGGCTGTTGTCGGAAAGATAGTCGCCGGTGGTCCAGGTCTTATTGGTGATGAAGATGTCGTCGGCGATGTCAAGATCGATGATGAAATCGCCGACGCACACTTCAGACATTCCATAAAGTGGCGATGTATCGATGACCCTTCCACCATGTTCATGGAACAGCCGGATTACCTCGCCCACATGGTCGCGCGGTTCGCCTGGGCGGATGTCGAAGGTCTCGAATGTGCCGAGGCCGACCGCCGGGATCATCTCCCCCGTTTTCGGGATCGGCCGCATGATCGGCGCACGGCCCGATTGTTGAGCGACGGCCTGTCGCATAGAGATGGCCGAAGCGAACATCGATGTTGCGGCAACTGCCGCCACGCCGGTCAAAAACGTCCGGCGTTTCGTTGCGAGTCCTGAGGTCATTCCAAAAAAATCCCTGTTGTGACGACAGGGACGTTAACCGGCAGAATGCCGCCGCGCGCGCTCGATCCTCACCATTTGCTCGATTCTGATCATTTTCTGCGCTTCGTGGCGTTCAAATACCATGCACATCTGAATTTGCCTCAATGACCGCTGCTGGCGGGCGCGAAGCGGAAGCGGCTCCTTGGCAGCTTCCGGCCCGTTGCAGTCATCGTGAACCTCGCGGGATACCCCGGCGTTCAGGCCGGGGAGGAACGCGAGAGCGGCGTTGGCCGCTTCGCGCTGGGATTTGAGATATTCGGCGATCACCGAGAGCGGTGCGCCGCCACAGCTTGCCGCAAAGGAGGACGGCGACCACAAAGCGCCGTTGTGGTAGCGCCCGGTGATTTCCGGGCGGCTCTCGCGCAGACGTCGGCTGGATACGCCTTTGCGGCTGTTGACCAGCTTCGACAGGGCGATCTTCGGAGGGTAATGCACCCGCAGGTGAACATGATCGTCCTCGCCGTCGCATTCGATCAATTCGGCCTCGAAGTCGCGAGACAGCTTGGCGAAGATGCGCCGCAGGTGGCGGATTGCCGGGTCTGACAGAACGTCACGGCGGTATTTCGTGACAAAGACCAAATGACCATGGAGCATGTAGACGACATGCTGCCGGTGCGATCCACGGTTGCGCTCCTTGGAGCAATTGATAGAATCGTAACATGATCCACCGCGCTTTCCGCTACCAGCTCGCTCCGACCGCCGAACAGGAAGTCCTGTTGCGGCAGTTCGCGGGTGTTGTGCGGCTGGTCTATAATCTGGCGCTGGAGCAGCGCAGGGACTGGTGGCGGCATTACCGGCGGCAGACCGGGAACCGCTTGAACGACATCGCCCAGGCGCGGGAATTGACCGCACTGCGGGCCGCGTTCGACTGGATTGCCGCCGTGCATGTGACGCCCCAGCAGCAGGCCCTGCGCGATCTGGATAAGGCGTATGCTAACTTCTTCGCCGGGCGCGCAGGATATCCCTCGCGCCGCAAGAAGGGCGTGAACGGCGCCTTCCGCTTTCAGGGGCGGGAGATCGAGGTCAAGCGCCTGAACGGCAAGTGGTCCGCCGCGCGCCTTCCCAAGATCGGCTGGGTGAAGTTCCGCGACACGCGGCGCCTGCGTGGCAAGACCATGAATGTGACGGTGAGCCTGGCGGCGAACGGCTGGCACATCGCCTTCGCCTGCGAAATCGACCATGCCGTCCCGCAAAACGATTTGCCCGCCGTGGGGATCGACCGGGGCGTGGCGAACACGCTGACGCTTTCGACCGGGGAGCATTGGTGGATGCCTGCCGGCCTTGCGGAGATCGAGCCCAGGAAGCGCCGGGCCCAGCGCGTTCTGGCGCGGCGCAAGCGCGGGTCGCGCCGCCACGCCAAGGCCCGCCGCCGCGTTGCAGCCTTGCAGGCCGGTGCTGCCCGCATCCGGCAGGATTGGCGGCACAAGGCCAGTCTTGATATCGCCCGTCGCTTCGCAACGGTCGTGCTGGAAGACCTCGCCACGCGCAACATGACGCGCAGCGCCAGGGGAACCGTGGACGCGCCCGGAACCAACGTCTGCCAGAAGGCGGGCCTGAACCGGGCGATCCTCGAACAAGGCTGGCACGGCTTTGAAACCGTGTTGGCCGACAAGCTCGAAGAACGGGGCGGATACCTGTGCAAGGTCGATCCCCGCCACACCTCGCAGCCCTGTTCGGCCTGCGCAGCCGTGGACAGGGAAAGCCGCGAAAGCCAAGCGTCTTTCCGCTGTTGCCAATGCGGCTTGCGCGCCCATGCCGACCACAATGCTGCAATCAACATCCTGCGTCGGAACACGGCGTCTATGATCGTGGAGGAAGGGCAGCGGCTCTCCGTTGAAGCGATAACGATCGGCGGAGCTTCGCGCCCCCTCGGAAATCCCTCGCTTTCAAGCGGGGGAAGATGTTAACGCCACAACCAACGGTTAATACACCGGGTGTAATGTCCTTCGGCCGGAGAGATGGTTTTGGCAATGAGGTCATGTCCAGAAATTTAGTCGGGCTGATCGCAGGTCCACTTGCATTGATAGTCCTCGTCTGGGCTTCTTGTTCTTCGGGACTTGGGGTGCAGTAATCGGCTTTTTCGTTCTCGCTGCCGCAGTGGTGTTTGGGTGTTTGTGCCGTTATTCGCGCTAGGAACATCTATCGCACCCGCACGTTGGTCGGCTGATCAATGAGAGTTATGAACCTGGAACCCGTAGCCGCTCCAGGCGGCGGGGTGTGAACCCTTGCTCTATTCGATCTTGCGCTGAGCGCGGACGCGCGGCTTTACGGACTGCGGCTGATGGAAACATCCGACGGAAGGCGCTTCACATACGCTGCGGGCCGGGAAGGTGCATGACACGCTCTACGAAAGGGCAAAGTAGCGCCGGGAAGCGCCGTAGGCAGCGAACGAAAATCACTCCGCAGCGAAAGTTGCTGCATAGCGGCTCGAATCTCGTTCGATAGCATCCAGAGAGTTCATCAAGTCGACAAAGTCACAGGCCTCGGCCCAAGACATGCCACTCACCTTCACGTCACCAAGCGTGGCAGGCTCCATCGTGAGCCCATCCACAACAAGCCACTTGTCATCGACTTCATGTCGAAGATTGAAACGTCGCATCGCAAAGTCTCCAAACGGTGAACCGCGGTACCATATTTTAGGAGGGATGAATATGAGAAAGTTAACAGCTATTAACGATAACATTGCGACCAGCAATGTCACCGGCGTAGCACGGTGCGCACCAATTCCGGGAAAAATCCGGTTACAAATACAAAACGAATTCAGAGGCCGCTATCGAGCGGCCCTCTCCAAGGGAAACGAAGGAGGACGCGCCCGTACCCATGTCGCACGGATTACCGCCACTTCGGTGCCCGTTTGGCGTTGTGCATGAGTTCGCATGCAGTCGCGAATGGACCAAACAGCTGAAGTAGTCTCGTTTCTTCTTCCTCGTCCAATCGATGTCGCGCGCAGAACTCGGTCACCGACCAGACCTTCGTTGCCATATTGGAATCTGCATTTTCCGGCTCAACGCGTTCCATGGAAATCCTCCCGCTCCTAATGCGAGAACACTACTAAAGTCTAATTTAGAATCAAATGAAATAACAATGCAGGCGGGATATTTGTTGCGCTCCAATGCCATCCCCTCGCGCGCCTCAATCCAAGGCCCGCATGCAGGAGCACACCGCTCAATTGCTTCGCGCGATCGAAGGCGTGGGTAACCCCGCATCGGCGGCCTGCATGAGTGGCTTGACAGGGCGTTAGAGCGGATAACAAGAACGACGCGCAGTTGACGGCGCGTTCTCGGGCGTCCAGTCGGTGATGACACCCTGCTATACTGGCCGTCTCATGGCATCGTTGGTTAATGCCGACCGCCGCTTGAAGTTAGCCCAGAACCAGGGTTGCCAGGACGCTTTCGTTTTCCTTGGCATCAACGATCGGAACCACCCTGACGCAAATGCAGGGCTTCCATACGACGCTTGCCGCCAAGGCTAACGCGAGGACATCACCCGCACTTCGCGATCCTTCGCCCAACCAGAATTTTACGGGCGCGGAAGTGGCGATCTACACCGCCCTGAACCCGTGGCCGCGTTCCCAGTCCGGCATTGGCGACTTCGGCACGGTCTTCGAACTAGCCGACATCGTCTCGACCGCCCGCGACAGCAATGTATCCAAGGCTGACTACGGCATCGGCGACGGTCTGCATATCAATTGGGCGAACGACACGGCTAAGGTGGCAATCTTGACCGCGTTCAAGACATTCGTTCAGGCGATGGGATATCCAACGATATGACCGAATAGGCGTCGTGCCGACCTAAAAATTAGATCACTTAGCGAAGGTTGAGGGCCGTGAAGGAACTCTACACCAGCGCGGGTCAATGAGAAATGCATGCAGGGGTCGAAGCCGGAACTGTTTTCCTCAACTAGATCCATCTCCCAGGCCTCACTGAGACCCGGCAAGTTGGCGTCCAGTTCCTCAGAGTCGGACACAGGATATCGCGCCCATGCCTCAACGGTCAGAAGTGCATTTCGGATTTGTGTCATGCAAGTATCGCAAGTCCCAGAAAGTTGATTAGCCAAGCAAGAAATACTCAACATACTTGACCTTTATTGTCGAGTGACTTGGAAGTGACACATGGATTATTTTTGGGGGGCGGGGGTAGCAAGGCGATGAAAAAAATGACCAGCCAGCAAATCATGTACACAGTGCTGTTCTTCTTTTGCGTGTTCGGCTTGCTCTTCGGTGCCTGGAAAAGTACTTGAACAGCAAGCTAACGGCGGAACGAAAAGAGACTGAGAAGGTTGCGGAAGCCCTTGCGGCACATAGGTCGGCTTAGCACTATGTCTCCAAGCGGGGACGTCGACAAACCACAGATCAAATCATGGACGCGATGCGGATCGGCTAAGAAACAGCAGAATTGCTGACAGTCGGGCCTGCCGTCGAGTGGACCTTTTACATTTCCGGATCCGAGAACTGTAATGGCGGAGACCCAGCCGCGGGCCTCCTGTAGCCCGATTGCCAGGTCTCCTGCCGTAGCGGGGAGGGGTGTTCTACGGCCCGATAACGTTGATCGGCTTTCGTTGAGTCGGTCCATTTCAATGAACCGGTAAGGATAATAGCCGGTTAATATCCACCGTATGCGTTTCGATCCGAGGCATCATTCAAAGGAGTCTCCCACACCAACTGACGGCGAGTGTTTCGCTATGCGCCGCGGAGGGATCGTGTCCCGGCACGTGGTGTAGGTTTTGAGGAGTAAGGTGGCCATCAGTGTTTTCCGGTAGGGTCGGGTTGTTCAAGACCAACCTGACGGAAAGACCACCGATGACCAATGACATGATGAACGTGCGCTCGCTTGTTGAGAAGAGCGCCGATGCCGATTTATTGCGCGAGATGATTGGCTTTGCAGCCGAGCGGCTGATGGAGCTGGAGGTTGGCGGAGCCACCGGCGCTGACTTCGGCGAGAAGAACCCGATGCGGCTCGCTCAACGCAATGGCTACCGTGATCGGGATTGGGAGACGCGAGCCGGAACGGTCGAGCTTCGCATTCCCAAGCTGCGCAAGGGCAGCTACTTTCCGAGCTTCCTCGAACCACGTCGGATGGCGGAGAAGGCTCTGACGGCTGTTATCCAGGAGGCTTATATCCAAGGCATCTCGACGCGCTCAGTCGATGATCTCGTCAAGGCGATGGGTATGAGCGGCATCTCCAAGAGCCAGGTGAGCCGCCTGTGCGAAGAGATCGACGTCAAGGTGAAGGCGTTCCTCGATCGTCCCATCGAAGGCGATTGGCCATACCTTTGGATCGACGCGACTTACCTCAAAGTCCGGCGTGGTGGTCGCATCGTCTCCGTCGCCGTCATCATCGCCGTCGGTGTCAACAGCGACGGGCGGCGTGAGGTTCTGGGTATGGAAGTCGGCACGTCCGAAGCTGAGCCGATCTGGACGGAATTCCTGCGCAGGCTGACACGCCGGGGTCTGCGTGGCGTCAAGCTCGTCGTCTCCGATGCGCATGAAGGGCTCAAGGCCGCGGTCACCAAGGTTCTCAGCGCCACCTGGCAGAGGTGCCGGGTTCACTTCATGAGAAACGTCCTGGCACATGCCGGAAAGAGCGGCAGGCGGGTCGTATCCGCTTTCATCGCAACGGCCTTTGCCCAGGAGACCCCGGAGGCAGCAAGCGCTCAATGGCGCAGCGTCGCCGATCAGATCAGGCCGAAAGTGCCGAAGCTCGCCACCATCATGGACGATGCCGAAGAGGACGTGCTCGCCTACATGACCTTCCCGAAAGAGCACCGGGCAAAGCTGCATTCGACGAATCCAATCGAGCGTCTCAATGGCGAGATCAAGCGACGCACCGAGGTCGTCGGCATCTTTCCGAACGACGAAGCCATCGTCCGTCTCGTCGGCGCACTGCTGCTCGAACAGAATGATGAATGGGCCGTCCAACGCGCCAGATACCTGACACTTGAGACCATGGCGCAAATGAGCGATGATCCCCAAATCAGTCTGCCCGCTGTGGCACGCTGATATCCCTCCGGCCCTATGTCGGAAAGCACGGCCATCAGCCGCGAGCTACACCACTTCCATGGACACGATCCGCGGAGGGCATGGCACCTCTCTCGACGATTCGAGCCTTTAGTCTGTCGCTTTTCGGGCTTCAGCAAGCTTCCCAACGGCCCTGAGCGCCCTAACTTCCGGGTTGTATAAAGGAGGTTGCCATGGCCGACTCTGCCAATCAGACGGTGCCGACGCGCAGAGTGTTGCGCGGCCGGCCTTACAGCATAAGCGAATTCGCCCGGAAATACCGTTTGGATGAAAAGGAGGCCAAGCGGCTCTATGAAAAATTCGGACCGTCGGCGACCGAACTCGATCTCCTGATGGCCGCCAAGCGCAAGCCGCCGAGGCTGCCCCTGGATTTCGACGCCTGATGAGAATACGCACTGGGGGCTGCCTTTGCGGCGCCGTCAGATATGAAGTGAAGGGCGAGCCGCTTCGTGCCGGGCTATGCCACTGTGCGGACTGCCGGAAAGAGAGCGGCTCGGCATTCGTCACGTACGCCGTATGGCCCCTCGCGGCATTCGAGCATTCCGGTTCGGTCGCGATATATGAAGGCCGCAGCTTCTGTCCCGCATGCGGCGGTCGGCTGTTCTGTCTTACCGAGAAGGAGGCGGAGCTCCGGCTTGGATCTCTCGATGATGCGCCGATGGAAATCGAGCCGCTCTACGAGGTGTGGATCAAACGCCGCGAAAGCTGGCTGCATCCGCTGCAGGGGACCGACCAGTATCAGGAAGATGCCGGCTAAAGCGGACTTTCATTACCAAGATTTAATTGCAATTTTTCGTCATTCCGTGCGAATGCGCCTCCAACGCTAATTTCCGGTTCATCTTCGCTATGACTATCTAGATGGTAAACGGAGCAGGCGCTTCTTTTTTTGACTTGAGGGTTTTATGGACGATTCCGGAACCGGCAGGAAGGCTGCAGCAGCCAATACCGATCTTGCTGCCGTCCTGGCGGCCCCCGCCAAGCGCGGCAAGGGCCGCCGCTGGCGCGGCCGCCTTATCGCCGCTGCAGCATTGATCGCGGTCGCTGGGACCGGTGCCTTTTTTTACAACGGCCGCAGCGGCAACGGATACAGCTATGCGACGCAGCCGGCAAAGCGCGGCGACCTGACGGTTCTCGTCACGGCGACCGGCTCGGTGCAGCCGACGGAGCAGGTCGACATATCGAGTGAACTTTCCGGCACCGTGCGCGACGTCAATGTCGACTACAACAGCGAGGTCAAATCCGGCGAGGTGCTGGCGGTTCTCGATACGAACAAACTGGAGGCCGATGTGAAGAGCTCGCGCGCGAAGCTCGATTCGGCCAAGGCGAATGTGCTGAAGGCGAATGCCGATCTGCTGTCGGCGCAGGTTTCGCTGGAGCGCTTGAGGAGCCTCGTCAGAGGCAGCGTCTCGACGCAGCAGAGCCTTGACGATGCGACCTACAAATACGAGTCCGCCGCAGCCACGAAGCAGATCAACGAGGCGGAAGTGCTCTCTGCCGAGGCCGACCTGCGGCTCGCCGAGGTCAACCTTGCCAAGGCCAGGATCGTTTCGCCGGTTGACGGCGTTATCCTGACCCGCTCTGTCGATCCGGGTGCCACCGTCGCCGCGTCGCTTTCGGCGCCGGTTCTCTTCACCATCGCCGGCGATCTCAGGAAGATGGAACTGCAGGTCGATGTGGACGAGGCCGATGTCGGCCAGATTGGCGTCGGGCAGAAGGCGACCTTCACGGTCGACGCCTATCCGAACAAGTCCTTTCCCGCCGAGATCGAGCAGATCCGCTTCGCCTCCGAGACGACCAACAATGTCGTCACCTACAAGGCCGTGCTTTCGGTCGACAACGCTGATCTGCTGCTGCGCCCGGGTATGACGGCAACGGCGGATATCACCGTCGAGGCCGTCAAGGATACCCTGATGGTGCCGAACGCTGCGTTGCGCTATGCGCCGCCAGAAGCCGAAGCGCGCGGCAGCCGCGGCATCTTCGGTCTTTTCCGCCCGCCGCGTATGGGGCCTCGCTCCGGCGGCAACCGCAGTGAAGCGCTCACCGGCGCCAAACGGCGCGTCTGGGTGTTGCGCGAAGGCCGCCAGATGCCTCTCGTCATCCAGGTTGGTTCCTCGGACGGTCAGTTCACACAGGTCTCGGCCGGTGAACTCAAGGAAGGCGATGCGCTTGTGACCGACGCGACGACACGGACGCAATAGGCGGGCGAACGATGACCAGTCCGCCGCTTCTCGAATTCAGGCAGGTATCGAAGATCTACGGTCACGGCGAGGCGGCGATCCGCGCGCTCGACCATGTCGATCTACGGATCGGCACCCATGAATTCGTCGCGATCATGGGGCCGTCGGGTTCAGGCAAGTCGACGGCAATGAATATCCTCGGCTGCCTCGATGTTCCGAGCGCCGGCGACTACGTCTTCCAGGGCATTTCCACGACCGGTTTCGATCGCAGTCAGCTGACGCTGCTGAGACGCCATATGCTGGGCTTCGTTTTCCAGGGGTTCAATCTTCTCGCGCGGACATCGGCGGTCGAGAATGTAGAGTTGCCGCTGATCTACCGCGGTGTCGCAGCGGGCGAGCGCCACCGGCGCGCCAAGGAAGCGCTTGGCTTGGTCGGACTGAAGGGGCGCGAGCACCATAAGACGCAGGAGCTTTCCGGCGGCCAGCAGCAGCGCGTGGCAATCGCGCGCGCGATCGTCACCGAACCAGCCCTGCTGCTTGCCGACGAGCCGACCGGCAATCTCGACACGAAAACCAGCGCCGAGATCATGGATCTGATGACGAGGCTGAACCGGGAGCAGGGCATCACCATCGTCATGGTCACGCATGAACCCGACATTGCGGCCTATGCAGAGCGCATCCTCCGTTTCGTCGATGGAAAGCTCGAAGCCGAGGTCGCGCATCAGGGCGAGGCGGATCATGTTTCTTGAAACACTGAAACTCGCGCTGCGCGCCATTAGCCGCAACATCCTGCGTTCCTTCCTCACCGTGCTCGGCGTCGTCATCGGCGTTGCCGCCGTCATCGCCTTGGTGACGATCGGCAACGGCACCACAGAGCAGGTCTCCACGGAGCTCTCGCGGCTCGGGACCAACATGCTCTTCGTGCGTCCGGGCCAGTTCGGTCCGGGGCGCGCGAGCTCCGAGGCGAGACGGTTTACCGTTAAGGACGTCGATGCGATCCGCGATCAGCTAACTGGCCTACGTGCAGTCGCGCCGCTCAACCAGACGACGGCGACGGCGATCTACGGTGGCCAGAGTCATTCGACTACCGTCATGGGCACGACCAACGACTATTTTATCGCGCAGGACTGGGACATTGCCCTCGGCCGCACCTTCGAGGCGGCCGAAGAGCGCGGCCGCGCCCGTTGCATCCTCGGCGAGACGGTCCGATCGCAGCTTTTCGGCGCGGCCAATCCGACAGGGCAGCAGATTCGCGTGGGCAAGGTGTCCTGCCGCGTCATCGGCGTGCTGGCGAAGCGCGGGCAATCGGGCATGGGCACTGACCAGGACGATGTCGTGATCATGCCCGTGAAGATCTATCAGCGCCGGATCGGCGGCAGGGCCAACGCCAATGTCCAGATGATCGTCATTTCGGCCCGCGATGGCGTTTCGACCTCCAAGGTTCAGACGGAGACCGAGAACCTGCTGCGCGAGCGCCGCAAGATCGTTCCGGGCCGCGAAGACGATTTCAACGTCAACGACATGACGCAGATCGCCGAAGCCATGACGGGTACGACGACATTGCTCACGGGATTGCTTGGCGCTGTCGCCGCAATCAGCCTTCTGGTCGGCGGGATCGGCATCATGAACATCATGCTAGTGTCGGTCACTGAACGCACGCGGGAGATCGGCATCCGGCTTGCGATCGGCGCATTGGAGATGCAGGTACTGTTGCAGTTTCTGGTCGAGGCGGTTGCGCTGTCGCTCTTCGGCGGCATCACGGGCATCGTATTCGGATTAGGCATCGGCTTCACTGCCGTGACGCTCTTGAAGGTTCCCTTCGTCGTCAGCCCGCTGATGATCGCCGTCGCCTTCGTCTTCTCGGCCGCAATCGGCATGATCTTCGGCTATTTCCCGGCGCGAAGGGCAGCGCAGCTGAATCCGATCGAGGCCTTACGGCACGAATGAACCAGGCCGGGTGATGCCCGGCCTTGGAACACTCCGTGTGCCGATTGATCAGAACTTCGGCAGTTCCGGGCGGTTTGAAAGCGCCTTTTCAATCACGTCAACGACGCGCAGGCGCTGTTCGCCGGAAAGCGGCAGGCGAGGCGCGCGGACGCGGTCGTTCGACTGGATGGCGTAGACTTCCGCAAGCTTGATGTTCTGGACGAGGAAGGTCGAGACGTCCAGGTCGAGCAGCGGCCGGAACCAGCGGTAGATGGCGCGCGCTTCATCGAGGCGGCCCGCCTGAACGAGCTTATAGATCGCGACCGTTTCCTTCGGGAAGGCGACGACGAGACCGGCGACCCAGCCGTGCGCCCCCATCAAGAGGCTTTCGAGCGCCAGGTTGTCGACGCCGGTAAACACATCGAAGCGTTCGCCGAAGGCGTTGAAGACGTCCGTCACGCGGCGGACATCGTCGGTCGATTCCTTCATGGCGACGACGAGATCGTTCTTCGCCAGCACTTCGAACATCGGGATCGTGACGTCTACGCCATAGGCGACTGGATTGTTGTAGACCATGATCGGCAGGCCACCGGCTGCGGCAATCGTCTGGACATGCGTCAGCGTCTCTTCCGGAGCGGATTTGTAAGGCACGCCTGGCAAGACCATGAAGCCGCTCGCACCGGCCTTTGCTGCGGCCTTGGCGGCAGCGGCGCCGCGCTTTGTCGAGCTTTCGCAGACCGTCATCAGTACTGGCCTCGAACCCGCAGCCGAGCGCGCGACATTCAGGATTTCCAACTTTTCTTCCGGCTCGAGCGTCATGTTCTCGCCGAGCGAGCCGCAGACGATGATGCCATCGACACCTGCATCGGCCTGGAGCCCGAAGCAGCGTTCCATTTCGGCAAGATCTAGCTCGCCGCTCTCAGTGAATTTCGTCGTTACTGCAGGAAATACGCCGCGCCACATGTTCGTCTCCTTGACTCTGATATATCACGGCAGCTTGCCATCTGATTTGCGTCGTGTCAATATCTGATATATCAGAATGAAGTATGGACTATCGAATGCAGAGTTCACAAAGCCATCTGGCCTATCTCGCACTTGAACACGCGATTGTGACGCTGGTGTTGAAGCCGGGCGCGCTGGTGACCGAAAAGCAGCTGATCGATATTGCCGGTCACGGCCGTACGCCGGTGCGCGAAGCGATACAGAAGCTTGCCTGGCAGGGCCTCATCATCGTCAGGCCGCGGGTCGGGCTGCAGGTGGCAGAGATCAAACCGGACGATCATGCCAATGTCATGCAGGTACGCAGGGAACTGGAGCCTATTGCTGCGTCGCTGGTCGCGAAGCATGCGACGGACGAGCAGCGAGGGGCGCTGATAGACTGCGCCCGCACAATGACCAATTGCGCGGTCAATGGCGATCTTGCCGCCTTCTTCGCTGCCGACAAGGCATTCGACGAGCTTCTCGAAGAGGCTTGCCCGAATACGTTCATCACCGCGGCGCTCGGGCCCGTGCAGACACATTCACGCCGTCTTTGGTATTCGACTGCCACTCCGGAGCGGATGGACCGCTCGATCACGCTGCACGTCACGGTTATTCGCGCGATCCAGCAGGGCAAGGTGGAAGAATCACGGCAGGCAATGGCGGCCTTGATCGACTATCTCAGCCACAAATGAAAACGGCCCCGTCTCCGGAGCCGTTCAATCAACAATCCAAAAACCGTCAGCCGACGAAGGCGCGTTCGATGACGAACTCGGCCGGCTTGCTGTTGGCGCCTTCTTCAAAGCCTACCTTTTCGAGCAGTTCCTTAGTGTCCTTCAACATGGCGGAAGAGCCGCAGATCATGCCGCGGTCGATTGCCGGGTCGAGCGGCGGAACGCCAACATCGGTAAAGAGCTTACCGGAGGAGATCAGGTCGGTGATGCGACCGCGATATTCGAAATCCTCGCGGGTGACCGTCGCATAGTGACGCAGTTTGTCGCCGACGATCTCGCTCAGCAGTTCGTCGTTCCGGATCTCTTCTATCAGATCAAAGCCGTATTTCAGTTCCGCGACCTCGCGCGTCGTGTGGGTGAGGATCACTTCCTCGTACTTCTCGTAGGTATCGGGGTCGCGGATAAGGCTTGCGAAGGGCGCGATGCCCGTTCCGGTCGAGAACATGTAAAGCCGCTTGCCGGGCGTCAACGCGTCGAGCACCAGCGTACCCGTCGGCTTCTTGCGCATCAGAACCTGATCGCCCGGCTTGATGCCCTGGAGATGCGATGTGAGCGGGCCGTCCGGCACCTTGATCGAGAAGAATTCGAGTTCTTCGGCCCAGGCTGGGCTTGCAATGGAGTAGGCACGAAAAATCGGCTTGCCATCGACCATGAGGCCGATCATCGCGAACTCGCCGGAACGGAAACGGAAACCCTGCGGCCGGGTCATCGTGAAGCGGAAGAGCCGGTCCGTATAGTGCGTGACGCTCAGCACCGTTTCGGCATAGACATTTGCCGGAACGGCGGAGGCGAAATCTTCGGTCTTTGCTGGAGCGTTCATTCGGTATCGGATCCCGTATTCGTCGCATGATCGGTCTGATGCGAGGCAGATATTACAAATACGCTGGAAATTAAAGGCATTCCATTCTCTGCGACGCTATCAGTAGGAAATATGCGTATCATTGTCATGAATCAATGCCTGCGTGATCTTGTTGCTTTTGCGCTGGCGAAGCGGGGCAAAGGATGCATATTAGGCCAAAACGCTGCCCACAGGTTTAAGCGGCGGCAGGCGGTACGGCGAAACATGAAGATTTTCAACTACAAGCGCGTTCCTTATGCAGAGATACGCGCCTTTTCCGTCCATATTTTGACGGCGTCCGGCTCTTTCCTCGCATTTCTGGGCGTGGTCGCCGCCGCCGAACACCGCTTCATCGACATGTTCTGGTGGTTGGGCCTTGCTCTGCTCGTCGACGGCATCGACGGTCCCATCGCCCGTAAGGTGCGGGTGAAGGAGGTGCTGCCCAACTGGTCGGGCGACACGCTCGACAATATCATCGATTATGTCACCTACGTGCTTTTGCCGGCTTTCGCACTATACCAGAGCGGCATGATCGGTGAACCGTGGTCTTTTGCCGCCGCCGGCATGATTGTCGTGTCGAGCGCCATCTACTATGCCGATATGGGCATGAAGACCGAGGAGTATTTCTTCTCCGGTTTCCCTGTCGTCTGGAATATGATCGTCTTTACGCTCTTCGTCATCGACGCAAGCGCTGCGACCGCCCTGACGGTGGTGATCGTCTCGGTGATCCTTACCTTCTTGCCAATCAATTTCCTGCATCCGGTGCGCGTCCAGCGTCTGCGGTTCATCAATCTCGGCGTTTTCTTCTTCTGGTCGGCGCTCGGCATGTATTCACTGCTCATGCACTTCAGCATGCCGCAATGGGCCATTATTCTCTTCGTGATCAGCGGTGTCTATCTTTATTGCATCGGCGCCGTACTGCAGTACTTCCCGGCGCTGGGACGTAGCGAATAGGAGGCGGTTATGACAAAGACGCAGGCGATTGCTTTCAGCCGCACTGGCGGTCCTGAAGTTCTTGAGTATGTCGATGTCGATTTGCCGCCGCCATCCGCCGACGAGGTCCAGATCAGGCACGCTGCAATCGGGCTCAATTTCATCGACGTGTATTTCCGCGATGGAACTTATAAGGCGGCGCATCTGCCGTTCATCGCCGGGAAGGAAGCGGCAGGCACCGTGACGGCGATCGGACCTGGCGTCAACGATTTCGCAGTCGGTGACCGGGTTGCCTATGCCGGTGCCGACGGCGCCTACAGCGTCGAGCGGAATGTCGAGACCAAGCACCTCGTCAAGGTGCCCGACGCGATCAGCCTGGAAACAGCAGCCGCGATGATGCTGAAGGGCATGACCGCCGAATATCTGCTGAACCGGACATTCAAGGTCGGTCCTGAGACGGTTCTGCTTTTCCATGCTGCCGCCGGCGGCGTCGGCCTCATCGCAGGGCAATGGGCAAAGGCGCTGGGCGCAACCGTGATCGGTACCGCCGGCTCGGAAGACAAGGTGAAGCTCGCGCTTGAGCATGGCTACGATCACGTCATCAACTACAGGACGGAAAACTTCCTCGACCGCGTTCGTGAGGTCACCGGCGGCAAGGGCGTGGACGTCGTCTATGACTCGATCGGCCGTGATACATTCCCGCAATCGCTCGACTGCCTGAAGCCGCGCGGCATGTTTGTATCCTTCGGTCAATCCTCTGGCGCTATTGAGAATTTCACGATGGCGATGCTGGCGCAGCGGGGCTCGCTTTATGCAACGAGGCCGACGCTTTTCACCTACATTGCCACGCGCGATGAACTGACCGCCTGTGCAAACGCGCTATTTGATATTGTGCTAAGCAGCAAAGTGCGTATCAATATCAACCAAACCTATCCGTTGCGTGAGGTGGGACGGGCTCACACGGATCTAGAAACAAGAAGAACTACGGGAACTACGCTGCTGATCCCATAAACGATCCGGAACGGACAGGTCGGCAGAGGGAAATGAGGGGAACGTGTCGTCATTGAATGCGCTGCCGTCCGGTGCGTTACTGTCGGTCCAGAAACTGACGAAGCTCTTCGGTAGCTTTACCGCCTGCAACGAAATCGATCTCGATATCGCTCCGGGCGAAATCCACGCGCTTCTCGGAGAGAACGGCGCAGGCAAGTCCACGCTGGTGAAGATGCTGTTCGGCGTTTTGGAGCCGTCGGCCGGCGATATTATCTGGGAGGGAAAGCCGGTTGCGGTTGGCGCGCCTGGAGAAGCCCGCAAGCTCGGCATCGGCATGGTCTTCCAGCATTTTTCGCTCTTCGAAGCCCTGACGGTCGCCGAAAACATCGCGCTCTCCCTCGATGACAAGATTCCGATCGGCCGGATCGCCGAAGAGGCGAGGGCATTGTCGCGCGCTTACGGGTTGCCGCTCGATCCGCACGCCCATGTGGCCGACCTTTCCGTCGGGGAGCGTCAGCGCATCGAAATCGTCCGCGCGTTGCTGCAAAATCCGAAGCTGATCATCCTCGACGAGCCGACCTCGGTTCTGACGCCGCAGGAGGCCGACAAACTCTTCGAAACGCTCTTCAAGCTGAAGGCGGAGGGCCGCTCTGTGCTCTATATCAGCCATCGCCTCGAGGAGGTGCAGCGCATTTGCGATCGCGCAACCGTGCTTCGCCACGGCAGGGTTACCGGCGCCTGCGATCCGAAGCGGGAGACTCCCGGTTCCCTCGCCAGAATGATGGTCGGCTCCCACGTGCCGAGCGTGAGCCATCCCGATCGCGGCAATGTGGGGGACGTTCAACTTGCAGTAACGAGCCTTTCGATCGCTCCGCGCACGCCCTTTGCCACACCGCTCAGAGATGTGTCGCTTGCGGTCCGCTCCGGCGAGATCCTGGCGATTGCCGGTGTCGCCGGAAACGGGCAGGGTGAGCTTTTCGACGCATTGTCCGGCGAATATCCGGTGGCGCAGCCTGAGGCGATCATGATCCGCAGGAAGCCTGTCGGCACGCAGGGCATCACCGCCCGCCGTCTGCTCGGTGCAGGCTTCGTTCCAGAAGAACGCCACGGCCACGCCGCAGTTTCGGCCATGCAGCTTTCGGATAATGTGGTGCTCGCGCGCAGCCAGTCGGACCGCAAGGCGTTCCTTGGCGGTGGCTTTCTCAAGGTCATCCGGCGCGGAGCGGTGAGGAGTGCGGCAAAACGCATTTCGGAAAACATGGACGTCCGCAAGAGCGGTGAGGATCCCGACGCAGGGGCGTTGTCGGGCGGCAATCTCCAGAAGTTCATCGTCGGCCGGGAGCTCGACCGCCAGCCGGCGGTCCTCGTCGTCAATCAGCCGACCTGGGGCGTCGACGCGGGGGCTGCGAGCCACATTCGTCAGGCGCTCGTCGATCTCGCACGCGCCGGCTCTGCCGTCGTCGTCATCAGTCAGGACCTCGATGAGATATTCGAAGTCGCAACCGATATCGCCGTCATCTCGGAAGGGCGTCTTTCGCCGCCGTTCCCGGCCGGTGAACTGACCCGCGAGCAGATCGGCATACTGATGGGCGGTCTGCATGAAAGCGGGCCTGCCGCGGAGACCGCCGATGCGCATTGAACTCGAAAAACGGCCACAGGTCTCGAAACTCTTCGGGTTCGTTTCGCCGCTCCTGGCACTGGTGCTGACGCTGGTTGCAGGTAGCATCATGTTCGCTCTGCTCGGCAAGGATCCGGTCGGGGCGCTGAACGCCTTCTTCGTCGAACCCTTGCTTGAAGTCTGGTCGCTGCACGAACTGGCGATCAAGGCCGCGCCGCTCATCCTGATCGCAGTCGGCCTTTCGGTTTGCTACCGCTCGAACAACTGGAATATTGGTGCCGAGGGCCAGTTCACCATCGGCGCGATCGCAGGCTCGATCCTGCCGATCGTCTTCTACGATTGGCATTCGCCGCTCGTGCTGCCGCTGATGCTCATCATGGGCGCCATCGGCGGCGCGCTCTTCGCCGCCATCCCGGCACTCTTGAAGGCGCACTTCAATACCAATGAAATCCTGACCTCGCTGATGCTGGTCTATATCGCCCAGCTTTTCCTCGATTGGCTGATCCGTGGTGCCTGGCGCGATCCGAAGGGCTTCAATTTTCCCGTTTCGCGCGACTTTGCTCCGGAGGCGGTCCTTCCGGCTATCTGGGAAGAGTCGGGACGCGCGCACTGGGCCTTCGTCTTCGCGATCCTCGCGGCGATCCTCGTCTGGTTTATGATGCGCTATACGCTGAAGGGTTTCGAGATCGTCGTGCTCGGCCAGTCCGAGCGGGCAGGGCGCTTTGCGGGCTTCTCCTCGAGGCGGATGATCTGGTTCAGCTTTCTGTTGTCCGGCGCGCTTGCCGGTCTCGCCGGTATTTCCGAAGTGTCTGGTTCGATCGGCCACCTGCAGCCGGCCATTTCGCCGGGATACGGCTTCACGGCGATCATCGTCGCCTTTCTCGGACGCCTCAATCCGCTCGGCATCATCGCCTCCGGCCTAGTGCTGGCGCTTACCTATCTCGGCGGCGAGGCGGCACAGCTCTCGATCGGGGTGTCCGACAAGGTGACGCGCGTCTTCCAGGGGCTCCTGCTGTTTTTCGTGCTCTCGTGCGACACGCTGATCTTCTACAGGATCAGGATCGTCTGGTCGCGGGTGCAGGCAGTCACCGGAAAGGTGGCGCAATGATCTTCGAAGCCATCTTGCTGACCGTCATCACGGCCGCCACGCCCCTCGTGATCGCTGCATTCGGCGAACTTGTGACGGAGCGCGCCGGAGTGTTGAACCTGGGCGTTGAGGGTATGATGATCATGGGCGCTGTCGGCGCCTTTGCGGCTGCCCAGGCCACCGGATCGCCTTATATCGGCCTGCTGGCCGGTATCGCGACCGGCGGAGTGTTCTCGCTTCTCTTCGGCTTCCTGACGCTGACGCTGGTAACCAATCAGGTCGCGACCGGCCTTGCGCTGACGATCCTCGGGCTTGGGGCCTCCGGGATGCTCGGCGAGAGCTATGTCGGCATCCCCGGTATCAAGGTTCCGCAGGTCTACATTCCGTATCTTTCCGACATTCCCTTCATCGGACCGGTGCTCTTTCATCAGGATCTGGTTTTCTACCTGTCGATCGCGCTCGTCATCGGCATCAATTGGTTCCTCTTCAAAAGCCGCAGGGGCCTGAAGTTGCGGGCGATCGGCGACAATCACAGTTCGGCACACGCGCTCGGGATCGATGTCATTCGTACCCGCTACCTGGCGGTCATGTTCGGCGGCGCCTGTGCCGGGCTTGCCGGCGCCCAGCTTTCGCTCGTCTATACGCCGCAATGGGTGGAGAACATGGCGGCGGGACGCGGCTGGATCGCGCTTGCGCTCGTCGTCTTTGCGTCCTGGCGGCCGTGGCGGGTGCTTGCGGGAGGCTATCTATTCGGTGCGGTCTCGATCGGCCAGCTTCACGCGCAGACCTTTGGGATCGGCATTCCGTCGCAGTTTCTTTCGATGCTGCCTTATGCCGCGACTATTGTCGTTCTCATCATCATTTCTCATAATCGGCGCACGACGTTGATCAACACGCCGGCATCGCTTGGCAAGGCTTTCGTGCCTGACCGGTGACGCACAACAACAGACGGGTTTCAAACTCCCAACCAACAGGGGCTAAAATGAAGAAACTAGCACTCGCACTTGCGGCAACCGCTGCGCTTGTCATCAGCGTCGGCTCGGCCGCACAAGCCGCAGACAAGACTAAGGTCTGCTTCATCTATGTCGGCACCCGCACGGACGGCGGCTGGACGCAAGCCCATGAAAACGGCCGCCTGCAGGTCGAAAAGGAATTCGGCGATAAGGTCGAAACACCTTACCTCGAAAGCGTTCCGGAAGGCCCGGATGCCGAGCGCGCGATCGAGCGCATGGCCCGCTCCGGCTGCTCGCTGATCTTCACCACCTCGTTCGGCTTCATGGATGCCACCGTCAAGGTCGCCCAGAAGTTCCCGAAGGTGAAGTTTGAACACGCAACGGGCTTCAAGGCAGCGGAAAACGTCGCGACCTACAATTCGCGCTTCTATGAGGGCCGCTACATTCAGGGCCAGATCGCCGCCAAGATGTCGAAGAAGGGCCTCGCCGGCTACATCGCTTCCTTCCCGATTCCGGAAGTGGTGATGGGGATCAACGCATTCGAACTCGGCGCGAAGTCCGTCAATCCCGACTTCAAGCTGAAAGTCGTATGGGCCAATACCTGGTTCGACCCGGGCAAGGAAGCCGACGCCGCCAAGGCACTGATCGACCAGGGCGTCGACATCTTGACACAGCACACCGACACCACGGCGCCGATGCAGGTTGCTGCCGAACGCGGCATCATGGCCTTCGGTCAGGCGTCGGACATGATCAAGGCCGGTCCGAAGACCCAGTTGACGGCAATCGTCGACACATGGGGCGCTTACTATACCAAGCGCACAAAGGCCCTGCTCGACGGGACGTGGAAGTCTGAACAGATCTGGGACGGCCTAAAAGACGGCATCTTGACCATGGCGCCCTACACGAACATGCCGGACGACGTGAAGAAGATGGCCGAAGAAACCGAGGCCAAGATCAAGTCCGGCGAACTGCATCCCTTCACCGGCCCAATCAACAAGCAGGACGGTACGCCCTGGCTGAAGGATGGCGAGAAGGCCGATGATGGCACGCTGCTCGGGATGAACTTCTACATCCAAGGCGTCGACGACAAACTGCCGCAATAATCGCTGCATTTCACAGTTGCAAAAGGCGCTCCCTCTCTGAGCGCCTTTTTTTGCGAGCCATCCTAAAATAGTAATTTACAAAAGTAATACTATATGATTTTTTCTCTCGTGCGCCGCGAGGAGCGGCATTTGGGAGAGACAATCATGAAATTGAAAAATGCACTTTTGAGTGCCACGGTTCTGGCTGCCTGCATGTTCGGTTCCGCATCTGCAGCTGAGCTTGTCGTGGGCTTTTCACAGATCGGCTCGGAGTCCGGCTGGCGTGCCGCTGAGACGACGGTGACGAAGCAGGAAGCTGAGAAGCGCGGCGTTGATCTGAAATTTTCCGATGCCCAGCAGAAGCAGGAGAACCAGATTAAGGCGCTGCGCTCCTTCGTTGCACAAGGCGTCAACGCGATTTTCCTCGCTCCCGTCGTCGAAACCGGCTGGGACGATGTCCTCAAGGAAGCCAAGGAAGCCGAAATCCCGGTCATCCTGCTCGACCGTACCATCAAGGCTCCGGATGATCTCTATCTGACGGCTGTGACCTCCGACCAAGTCCATGAAGGCAAGGTTGCGGGCGAGTGGCTCGTCAAGAATGCCGGCGACAAGAAGTGCAACATCGTCGAACTGCAAGGCACCACCGGTTCCTCGCCGGCGATTGCCCGCAAGAAGGGCTTCGAGGAGGCGCTTGCCGGCCACGACAACTTCAAGATCGTCCGCAGCCAGACCGGCGACTTCACCCGCGCCAAGGGCAAGGAAGTCATGGAAAGCTTCCTGAAGGCTGAAAACGGCGGTAAGGACATCTGCGCGCTTTATGCCCACAACGACGATATGGCCGTCGGCGGCATTCAGGCGATCAAGGAAGCCGGTTTGAAGCCCGGCAAGGATATCCTCGTCGTCTCGATCGACGCCGTTCCGGACATCTTCCAGGCGATGGCGGCAGGCGAAGCCAACGCGACGGTCGAGCTCACGCCGAACATGGCCGGCCCGGCATTCGATGTGCTTGACGCCTATCTGAAGGACAAGAAGGAGCCGCCGAAGTGGATCCAGACGGAATCGAAGCTCTACACGCCGGCTGATGATCCGATGAAGGTCTACGAAGCCAAAAAGGGCCTCGGTTACTAATTGACACTGTTGCCGCACCGGTCCCTCATGGACCGGTGCGGCGCTGCCCGTGCGAGCGGGACATCATGTCCGGCAAGTGCAAGGGCATGAGCGGTCATATCTGGAAAATATCGAGCCATGATTCACGATTTCGAGAACGTTCTCGTCGCGTCCGGAATATCGAAATTCTTCCCCGGCGCCGTCGCGTTGGACAAGGTCGATTTCACGCTTCGCAAGGGCGAAGTCCATGCGCTGCTCGGCGAAAACGGAGCCGGCAAATCCACACTCATAAAATGCCTGACCGGCGCCTATCGCCGCGACGAGGGAAGACTTGCGCTCGAGGGCAGCGAGATCGATCCCGCCGATACGCTGGCGGCACAGAGGCTCGGCATCGGGACCGTCTATCAGGAGGTGAACCTCCTGCCGAATCTCAGCGTCGCCGAGAACCTTTTCCTTGGCCGTCAGCCGCGCCGTTTCGGCATGGTCGATACGCGCGCGATGAACCGGATGGCGCGCGAGCTGCTGGCGCAATATGGCTTGGACATCGATGTCACGGCACAGCTCGAGCGCTTCTCCGTCGCCGTCCAGCAGGTGATCGCCATTGCCCGTGCAGTCGATCTTTCCGGCAAGGTTCTGATCCTCGACGAGCCGACCGCGAGCCTTGATACGCACGAAGTCGCGATGCTCTTCAATGTCATCAATGACTTGAAGAAGCGTGGATTAGGCATTGTCTTTATTACACACTTTCTTGAACAGGTTTACGAGATCAGCAACCGTATCACGGTGCTTCGCAACGGCAGGCTTGTCGGCACCCGGGAAGTGGCGGAACTGCCACGGCAGGCGCTGATCCCGATGATGCTCGGCCGCGAACTGGCGCAGACGGAAGAGGCCGCAAAGGAACGCACGGCCGCTGCGGGCAGCGTCAAATATCGCTTCGAGGGCTATGGCAAGCGCGGCAAGGTAAAGCCTTTCGATCTCGACATTCGCGTGGGTGAAGTCGTCGGCATAGCCGGCCTGCTCGGTTCCGGACGTACCGAGACGGCAGAACTTTTCTTCGGCATAGAGCATGCCGACAGCGGCAGGGCGGTGATCGATGGAAAGGTTGTGGCGCTGTCGAGCCCGCGCGCTGCGATCAGGCACGGATTCGGTTTCTGCCCGGAGGACCGCAAGACCGACGGGATTATCGGCGATCTGTCGATCCGAGAGAATATCGCGCTGGCGCTTCAGGCCCGCCGCGGCTGGGCAAGACCGCTGTCGCGCGGCGAACAGAATGCTCTTGCGGACCAATATATCAAGGCGCTCGATATCCGCACGACCGACCGTGAGAAACCGATCCGGCTGCTTTCGGGCGGCAACCAGCAGAAAGCCATCCTCGCGCGCTGGCTTGCCACCAATCCTGATTTCCTGATCCTCGACGAGCCGACGCGCGGCATCGACGTCGGTGCCCATGCGGAGATCATCCGGCTGATCGAGGAGCTTTGTGCAAAGGGCATGTCGCTGATCGTGATTTCATCTGAATTGGAAGAGCTTGTCGCCTATAGTTCACGCGTCGTCGTCCTTCGCGACCGCGAGCACATTGCCGAGCTTGCTGGAGACCGCTTGACGGCATCCCACATCATCGACGCGATTGTCGCGGCCGAACAGAAAATGGAGGATGCATGAGTTCCTCGCTGAGGGCGCTTGCCATACGCCTGGCGCCGCAATTGATTGCGCTGGCCGTCATTCTTTTGTTGAATTTCATCATGTTTCCGCAGTTTTTTAATGTCGTCGTTCAGAATGACCGCCTCTATGGCAGTCTGATCGACGTCCTGAACCGCGGCGCCCCCGTTGCCCTGCTCGCCATCGGCATGACGCTGGTGATCGCGACGAAGGGCATCGATCTTTCCGTCGGCGCCGTCATTGCGATCTGCGGTGCGGTTGCCGCATCGTCGATCGTCTCCGGTAATTCGCTGGCCTACACTCTGATCACGACGCTCTGCGTCGGGCTGCTTTGCGGCGTTTGGAACGGCTTCTTGGTGGCGATCCTGAATATCCAGCCGATCATCGCCACGCTTGTGCTGATGGTCGCCGGACGCGGCATCGCCCAGCTGATCACCGAAGGCGTGATCATGACTTTCAATGATCCGGGTCTGATATTCTTCGGCAGCGGCTCCTTCGCCTTTTTGCCGATGCCCGTCGTGATCTGGCTGATCGCCGGCGCGATGGTGATCCTGCTCGTCAGGCGGACCGCACTCGGCATGCTGATCGAATCGGTCGGCATCAATCGCCGTGCCAGCACGCTCTCCGGGGTTCGCACGCCCGTTCTTTTGATGGCGGTCTATATGCTGAGCGCGCTCTGTGCGGCGATCGCGGGCATTATCGTGGCCGCCGACATCAAGGGTGCTGATGCCAACAATGCCGGTCTCTGGCTGGAGCTCGATGCGATCCTTGCGGTCGTCGTGGGTGGTAATTCTCTCCTCGGCGGGCGCTTCAGCATCCTCGGCTCGCTGATCGGGGCGATGATCATCCAGGCGGTCAATACCGGCATCCTGCTATCCGGTTTCCCCCCGGAATTCAACCTGATCATCAAGGCCGTGATCGTCCTGATCATTCTCATCATCCAGTCGCCTGCGCTGCAATCCGCCGCAGTCTTCTTCAGCCGCAAGCCGGAAGTCAGAGCGGAGCTGTTGAAATGAACTCGAAATACTTGCCGCTCCTGGCAACCATCGTCATCTTCGTCCTTTCCTATGCGGCCTGCGCGCTGCAGTACCCGAACATGCTCTCAACCCGCGTCGCCGGCAATCTGCTGACCGACAACGCTTTTTTGGGAATTGCCGCGGTCGGCATGACCTTCGTCATCATCTCGGGCGGTATCGACCTTTCGATCGGCTCGGTCATCGCCTTTACCGGCGTGTTCCTTGCCGTCGTGCTGCGGGACACCTCGATTCATCCGCTGGTAGCCTTTGCGTTGGTTCTCGTCATCACCACTGCCTTCGGTGGATTGATGGGCGCGGTGATCCACTATCTGAAGATGCCGGCCTTCATCGTGACGCTTGCCGGCATGTTCCTGGCGCGCGGCATGTCCTACGTGCTTTCGATCGACAGTATCCCCATCGATCACGATTACTATTCGACGCTGACCGGCATTTACTATCGTCTGCCGGGCGGCGGACGCCTGACGCTGGTCGGCGGAGTCATGCTGCTGGTTTTCATCGCCGGCGTCTTCATTGCGCATCGCACCCGCTTCGGAGCAAATGTCTACGCGCTCGGCGGCGGCGTCCAGACGGCGGAGTTGATGGGTGTGCCGGTCGGCCCGACGACCATCCGGATCTACGCGCTCTCCGGCTTTTTGGCGGGCCTATCCGGAATCGTTTTTTCGCTCTATACGTCTGCCGGATATTCCCTGGCGGCGGTCGGTGTCGAGCTTGACGCCATCGCGGCGGTGGTCATTGGGGGGACTCTTCTGACCGGGGGAGCAGGATTCGTAGCAGGAACCTTCATCGGTCTCCTGATACAGGGGCTTATTCAGACATACATCACCTTCGACGGGACGCTCTCGAGCTGGTGGACGAAAATCCTGATCGGCTTTTTGCTCTTTGCGTTTATCCTGATGCAAAAGGCCATCCTGTTCTTGTCCAGTTTGAACAAGAGGTACGCCTGACGGAGGACTTGTTGCGCAACCGTTTGCTTGAGACACGAAGGACCGGCCGGAAGACCCGCACGAGCCACGCGCAGGTCGTGGACGAGCTTGGCAAGGCCATCGTCGCCGGAACCTATCCGGTCGGCTCGATTTTGCCCGGCGACGTCGAGCTTGCCCAGCGCTTCAAGGTCTCCCGCACCGTCCTTCGCGAAACGATGAAGACGCTTGCAGCCAAGGGCATGGTTGTTGCCAAGGCCCGCGTCGGCACGCGTGTGACGGAGAAAAACCTCTGGAACATGTTCGACAGCGAGATCATTGCCTGGCACTTCGACCACGGCGTCACTGAAGAATTCCTGCTGCAACTCTACGACATCCGCCTTGCTGTAGAACCTTTTGCCGCGGGCCTTGTGGCAGAACGTGCAAACGCCGATGACATCGCGACGCTGCGTGCATTGGCGCTCGATATGGCTGCGCCCGGCCACACGACCGAGAGCCTTGCGCTCGCCGACCTGAAATTCCATCTCGCCGTCGCGGATGCTTCCCACAACCCATTCATGCGCACGCTCGGAAGTCTGATCGAGGCGGCCCTCGTCGGTATGTTCCGCCTGAGCACGCCGCCATCGCAGAACGGTTTCGCCAACATTGCCGACACGCATATGCGCATTGTCGATGCGATCGTCGCCGGCGACGTTGCCGGCGCCCGCAAGGCGATGGAAGATGTTATCGTTGAAGGCCGCAAACATGTGCGTGACGCCTATGCGGCGTTCTCCGAGGTTTCCGCCTGATCCAAATTCATCTTTGTCGCCGGTTCGCCTTGCTGCTATGAGGCAGAGCTGAACAACGGATTCCCGGAGCCTGCCCCATGGAACGCACCTGCCTTGCCATCATTCTTGCCGCCGGCGACAGCACACGCATGAAATCCTCGAAATCGAAGGTGCTGCATCCGGTCGCCAACCGGCCGATGATCGCACACGTCGTGGACGCCGTGGCGAAGGCCGGCATTTCGTCGGTCGCTCTCGTCGTCGGGCGTGATGCCGACGAAGTCTCGAAGGCCGCCAGAATCGGCGGCGTCGAGGTCGAGGCACACTTGCAGAAGGAGCGCCTCGGAACCGGACATGCAGTTCTTGCGGCACGCGAAGCGATCGCCCGCGGCTACGACGATATCCTGGTGACGTATGGCGATGTCCCGTTACAGACCGAGGGGCCGCTGAAGGCGGCGCGCCAGGGACTGGCGGAGGGCAGCGATATCGTCGTCATCGGCTTCCATACGAGCAAGCCCACAGGCTACGGCCGGTTACTCGTCAAGGACGGCGAATTGATTGCGATCCGCGAGGAGAAGGACGCGACCGATGCGGAGCGCGCCGTCAAATGGTGCAATAGCGGCCTGATGGCGATCAACGGCCGCAAGGCCCTCGATCTCCTTGCGCGCATTGAAAACAGCAACGCCAAAGGCGAATACTATCTCACGGACCTCGTCGAGATTGCCCGCTCGCTCGGCGGCCGAGTCACGGCCGTCGATGCGCCGGAAGTGGAAATGACCGGCTGCAACAACAGGGCAGAACTCGCGGCGATCGAGCGTTTCTGGCAGGAGCGCCGCCGCCACGAATTGATGATCTCCGGCGTGACGATGATCGCCCCCGAAACGGTTTTCCTGTCGCACGACACTGTCATCGGCCAGGATGCGCTGATCGAGCCGAACGTCGTCTTCGGTCCGGGCGCGGTGATCGACGGCGGCGCGGTGATCCATGCTTTCTCCCATATCGAAGGCGCGCATGTGAGCGTCGGTGCGACGGTCGGTCCCTTTGCACGCCTGCGGCCGGGCGCCGATCTCGGCGAGAGATCGAAGGTCGGAAACTTCTGCGAGGTGAAGAACGGGCAGATCGGTGAGGGCGCCAAGGTCAACCACCTGACCTATATCGGTGATGCGGTCATCGGCGCCGGGGCCAATATCGGCGCGGGCACGATCACCTGCAATTATGACGGCGTGAACAAGCACGAGACCCGTATCGGCGCCAACGCCTTCATCGGCTCCAACAGTGCGCTGGTTGCTCCGGTCAGCATTGGCGACGGTGCCTATATTGCGTCGGGCAGCGTCATCACCCACAATGTCCCTGCCGAGGCGCTCGCTTTCGGCCGGGCGCGCCAGGAAATGAAACCGGAGCGCGCCAAGGCGATCCGCGAGCGCGCGCAGGCGATCAAGGCCGCAAAGCAAGCCAAGACTGAGTAACGGCCGGAAATCGAATGTGACCGGCTGACCGATTGAGAAATAACAGAAAATCGCTAGGACTGGCTCGTTATTTTCGAAGCGTTGGGGAGATTTTCATGTGCGGTATTGTGGGCATCGTGGGCAGTCAGCCGGTCGCGGAACGTTTGGTTGATGCGCTGAAGCGGCTCGAATATCGAGGTTACGATTCGGCGGGCGTCGCGACGATCCACGAGGGCGTGATGAGCCGTCGCCGCGCCGAGGGCAAACTCTTCAATCTCGAGAAGTGCCTCGACGTCGAGCCGCTGCCTGGTACGACCGGCATCGCCCATACGCGCTGGGCAACGCACGGCGTTCCGAACCAGACCAATGCGCACCCGCATTTCGTCGAGGGCGTGGCGGTCGTCCACAACGGCATCATCGAAAACTTCTCGGACCTGCGTGACGAGCTCAACGCTGAAGGTGCGGTATTCGAAAGCCAGACCGACACCGAAGTCGTCGCCCACTTGATGGCGAAATACCTACGCGAAGGGCTTGAGCCCCGCGCTGCCATGCTGAGGATGCTGAACCGCGTGACGGGCGCCTATGCGCTCGTCGTCATGCTGCAGAGCGATCCGGGCACGTTGCTGGCAGCGCGCTCCGGCCCGCCGCTTGCTATCGGCTTCGGCAACGGCGAAATGTTCTTGGGCTCGGATGCAATCGCTCTTTCGCCCTTCACCAACGAAATCACCTATCTCGTCGACGGCGACTGCGCGGTCATCACCCGCGACGGTGCGGCCATCGTCGATTTCTCCGGCAACCCGCTAAATCGCCCGCGGCAGATATCGCAGGCGACGGCCTATGTCGTCGACAAGGGCAACCATCGTCACTTCATGGAAAAGGAAATCTATGAGCAGCCGGAGGTCATCTCCCACGCGCTCAGCCACTACATGAATTTTGCCGAGAACACGATTGGTGCTAATGCGTCGGAGATTGATTTCAAGACAGTCAGCGGCCTCGCAATCTCGGCCTGCGGCACCGCCTATCTCGCCGGTCTGATCGGCAAATACTGGTTCGAGCGCTATGCCCGCCTGCCGGTAGAGATCGATGTCGCCTCGGAATTCCGCTATCGCGAAATGCCGCTGCAGCCGTCGCAGGCTGCACTCTTCATCTCGCAGTCCGGCGAAACCGCAGACACGCTGGCCTCGCTCCGCTACTGCAAGGACAACGGCCTGAAGATCGGCGCCGTGGTCAATGTGCAGGAGTCGACGATCGCGCGCGAATCCGATGCCGTCTTCCCGATCATGGCCGGTCCTGAAATCGGAGTTGCTTCGACGAAGGCCTTCACCTGCCAGCTGGCCGTCCTCGCGTCTCTGGCGATCGGTGCCGGCAAGGCGCGCGGCACCGTCAGCGCCGATGAGGAAAAGGGGCTCGTCCGGCAACTCGCCGAAATGCCGCGCGTCATGAGCCGTGTGCTGAACCTCGTCCAGCCGCAGATGGAAAGTCTCTCACGCGAACTCTCCAAGTGCCGCGACGTGCTTTATCTCGGCCGCGGCACCAGCTTCCCGCTGGCGATGGAAGGTGCGCTGAAGCTCAAGGAGATTTCCTATATCCATGCGGAAGGGTATGCGGCGGGCGAATTGAAGCACGGGCCGATCGCGCTGATCGACGAGAACATGCCGGTCATCGTGATCGCGCCTTACGACCGGTTCTTCGAAAAGACCGTTTCGAACATGCAGGAAGTCGCAGCCCGCGGCGGCCGGATCATATTCATCACCGACGAAGCAGGCGCTGCTGCCTCCAAGCTGCCGACAATGGCGACGATCGCGCTTCCGAACGTCCCTGAGATCATCGCGCCGATGATCTTCTCGCTGCCGATCCAACTGCTCGCCTACCACACCGCCGTCTTCATGGGCACGGATGTCGACCAGCCACGAAACCTTGCAAAATCGGTCACGGTGGAGTGAATCGGAATGCCGCCGGAAGGCTTGTGAAAGGGGCCGAATTCTGGCAGCTTCGTTCCAGGTGCGGGGGAGCGCCTGATCACGTCAGCCGGTAGATTCAAGGGAGTTCATCGCGAGCGATGGCGCACAAACTGCCCCGATTGCCGATAGCGACCCGCATGAGAAACAACTTCCTTGCGGGCCTTATCATCTGTGCTCCGATTGCGATCACGCTGTGGCTCACGTGGTCCGTCGTACGGTGGGCTGACAGCTGGGTGAAGCCTTACATTCCCGCGCGTTACGATCCGGACAGCTACCTGAATTTCGCCGTACCCGGCTCCGGCCTGGTGATCGCGATGATCTTCATCACCATCATCGGTTTTCTCGGCAAGAACCTCATCGGCCGGACCATCGTCCAGTTCGGCGAGTCGGTGGTACGCCGCGTCCCGCTGGTGCGCAGCATCTACAGGAGCGTGAAGCAGATATTCGAGACGGTGCTCGAGGAACGCAGCAATTCCTTCAAGAAGGTGGGCCTCATCGAGTATCCGAGCCCCGGCCTCTGGGCGCTGGTGTTCATCGCAACCGATGCAAAAGGCGAGATCGCTTCGAAGTTCAATGCGATGGGCCAGGATATGGTGAGTGTGTTCCTGCCGCCGACGCCAATACCGACCGCGGGATTTCTGATCTTCGTGCCGCGCGAAAAGATCGTCGTGCTCGACATGAGCGCGGAAGACGGCGCCAAGCTGCTCGTCTCCGGCGGCCTCGTGGCGCCAGAATTTCCGGCCAAGCCGTCCAAGGAACCGGCGGTTCCGGGAAAACCGAGACTGCTAGCCCGCGCGAAGAAAGCGGATCGCTTCGTCGCGCCGGAATAGATAGAGCAGGGTGCGGAACGCGGAACCGCGTTCGCTCGTGAGTTCCGGGTCGCGCTCGATCAGATAGGCGGCATCTCTTCGGGCGATCTCCAGAAGGTCGGCGTGCGCTTCGAGGCTCGCGATCCGGAAGCCGGGCGTGCCGGATTGGCGGGTGCCGAGCAGTTCGCCTTCGCCGCGCAGTTTCAAGTCTTCTTCGGCAATCCGGAAGCCGTCCTCCGTCTCCCGCATGATCGAAAGCCGCGCATGGCCGGTTTCGCCGAGCGGGCCTTTGTAGAGCAGGATGCAGGTCGAAGCTTCGTCGCCACGGCCGACGCGGCCGCGAAGCTGATGGAGCTGCGCGAGACCGAAGCGTTCGGCATGTTCGATCACCATGATCGTCGCATCCGGCACGTCGACGCCCACTTCGACGACGGTCGTCGCCACCAGCAGTCTGAGTTCGCCGTTCTTGAACGCCATCATCACGGCATCTTTCTCCGGTCCGCTCATGCGGCCGTGGACAAGGCCGATGCCCGGTCCGAGCGTTGAGACCAGCGTCGCATGCCGCTCTTCGGCGGACATGAGGTCGAGCTCTTCGGATTCCTCGACCAGCGGGCAGATCCAATAGGCCTTCTTGCCTTCGGCAAGCGCGCTTTGCAGCCGCCCTATGATTTCCCCGGTCCGTTCACTCGGTATGGTGATCGTCTGGATCGGCTTGCGGCCGGCGGGTTTCTCGGTGAGTTTCGAGACATCCATGTCGCCGAAGGCGGCGAGCACCAGCGTGCGTGGAATGGGTGTTGCCGTCATCACCAGCATGTGCGGCGAGATCCCCTTCGCCGTCAGCCGCAGCCGCTGGTGTACGCCGAAGCGATGCTGCTCGTCGACGACTGCCAGCATTAGATTCTTGTAGTTGACGCTCTCCTGGAAGAGCGCATGCGTGCCGATGATGACTTGGGCCTCGCCGGAAGCGATGCGTCCCAGGATATCGTCGCGCTCGCGTCCCTTGGTGCGGCCCGTCAGCACCTCGATACCGAGACTGGCAGAAGCGGCGAATTTGGAGATCGTCGCGTAGTGCTGACGCGCGAGAATCTCGGTGGGAGCCATCAGAACGGACTGTCCGCCGCACTCGATCACCGCGGCCATGGCCATCAGCGCCACCAGCGTCTTGCCGGAGCCGACATCGCCCTGCAACAGTCGCAGCATGCGGTCTTCGCCAGCCATGTCCTTCAGGACGTCGGCGATTGCTTCCGTCTGGCTGCGCGTGGGCGAGAAGGGCAGCGCCTGCAGGATCTTGCCGCTGATTTTGCCGGTGGCATGGACCGGCTGCCCGGGGACCTTGCGAAGACGCTGGCGTACCAACGCGAGCGACAACTGTCCGGCAAGGAATTCGTCATAGGCGAGCCTTCGGCGGGCAGGGGCCTGCGGATCGACGTCTGTTGGATCGCGCGGTTCATGCAGCATATGGAAGCTGTCGGCGATCGAAGGCAGCCCCTGTGCCTGCGCCAGCGAAAGATCGATCCATTCCGGCAGTTCCGGCATGCGCAGCACCGCCGCCTCAATGATCTTGTGCAGCGTTTTCGGTGAGAGCCCGGCGGTCAGCGGGTAGACGGGCTCGACGAGCGGCAGGCTCTCCGTATCGCCTGCCTTTACGATGTAGTCCGGATGCACCATCGTTGCCCGGCCGTTGAACCAGTCGATCTTGCCGCTGACGGTGACCTCCTCGTTGATCGGAAGCTGCTTTTCCAGCCACGCCGCCTGTCCGCGGAAGAAGACGAGGCTGAGTTCTCCCGTCTCGTCGTGCAAGAAGACGCGGTAGGGGATATTGCTTTTGCCCTTCGGCGGGGGCTGGTGCCGGTCGACCCGCGCCGTGATCGTCACGATCGCACCTTGCGGCGCGCGTGCAATTCCCGGCTGGTTGCGCCGATCGATCAGCGAATGCGGCGCATGGAAGAGCAGGTCGATGATCCGCGTATCGTCCGGTGTCTCGCGTCCAAGCAGCTTCACCAGCAGCTCAGCAATCTTCGGGCCGACGCCCGAAAGAGCCGAAACGGGGGAAAACAACGGATCGAGGATGGTGGGGCGCATGCTGCAAAATGCGATGAAGAATAGGGCATTGGCAAGGCTGACAAGCCGCTTTCGAGGGGCTATAGAGGCGCATCAACAGGAAGGTGATGCCATGACAGGTGTGACACTCTCGAGTGCCGGTCTCGCCCCGCGCCGCCGCCGCATATTGTTCCGCTGTTGGCATCGCGGGCTGCGCGAGATGGATCTGGTGTTCGGCCAGTTCGCCGAAGCCGAGGTGGCGACGCTGTCCGAAGCAGAGCTCGACGAGCTCGAAACCATTATGGGCGAGGAAGATAACGACCTTCTGCGCTGGGTTATGGGCACATGGCCCGTGCCGCAGCGCTTTCAAACGCCGATGTTCCAACGCCTCGCAGCCTTCAAGCCGGATTTCGAATACCCAGCCGACACCACATCCAGGAAGCCGGAATGATCCCAGGATTTGATGCAAGCAAGCTCGCAGCCGCCGCCGAGCCGCTGACGATCGGCAATGTGCCGTCCGGCCTGGAACCGCTCCTGCTCGCCGAATTGGCACGCGCTGGCGGACCGGTCGCCTACGTGCTTTCCGACGGGCAGCGCATGGCCGACCTGGAGCAAATGCTCGGCTTTGTCGCGCCCGACATCCCGGTTCTTACGCTGCCCGCCTGGGACTGCCTGCCCTACGACCGCGTTTCGCCCAGCGCCGATGCCTCGGCCCGCCGCCTGGCGGCACTGAGCGGCCTGATCGCCCATCGCAAGAAGCCACATGCGGCAATCGTGCTCGTTACCGTCAACGCAATGCTGCAGAAGGTGGCGCCGCAAGATGTGATCGAGAGCCTGGCATTCTCGGCGCGCCCCGGCAACCAGGTGCGCATGGACGACCTCGCCGGCCGTCTGGAGCGCAACGGCTTCGACCGGGTCGCGACGGTGCGCGAGGTCGGCGAATATGCGGTGCGCGGCGGCATCCTCGACGTTTTCGTTCCGGGATCCGAAGAGCCGGTCCGTCTCGATTTCTTTGGCGATACGCTGGAGAGTATCCGCAGCTTCGACCCGGCAAGCCAGCGCACGACCGGGCAGGTGCGTTCTCTCGATCTCAACCCGATGAGCGAAGTGACGCTGACGCCGGATACAATCAGCCGCTTCCGCAAGAATTATCTCTCGGCCTTTGGCGCCGCGACCCGCGACGACGCGCTTTATCTTGCCGTTTCCGAAGGGCGCCGCTATCCCGGCATGGAGCACTGGCTGCCGCTCTTCTACGAGAGGCTGGAGACTGTCTTCGATTACCTGAAGGGTTTTCGGATGGTCACGGATCATACCGTGCGTGAGGCCGCCGAGGAGCGCTCGAAGCTGGTTCTCGACTACTTCGATGCCCGCCTGAACTCAGCCCAGCAGGTCAAGGGCCAGATGGCGCAGGGAACACCCTACAAGCCTGTGACGCCCGGTCAGCTTTATCTCGACAGCGAAATCTTTGCGAAGGCTCTGGATGCGTTTAATACCATGCGGATTTCGCCCTTCAACGAGCACGAGGGCGAGGCAAGGCGCGTCGTCAATATCGGTGCGCGCCAGGGCGAGCGCTGGGCGCGGGCGAATGCCGAAGGCGGCGGCAATGCCGAGCGCGTCAACATCTTTGATGTTGTCGTCAAGCATATCGCCGAAAGGCGGGCAGGCGGCGCGAAGGTTCTCATCACCGCCTGGACGGAAGGTTCGCTTGAACGCCTGCTGCAGGTGCTGAACGAGCATGGCCTGGAACGCGTCAAGCCGGTCGAAGCGTTGAAGGCCGTCGATTCGCTGGACAGGGGCGAGGCAGCGGCAGCCGTGCTCAGCCTCGAATCGGGCTTCGAGATCGGTGACCTTATCGTCATCGGCGAGCAGGACATTCTCGGCGACCGCATGGTTCGCCGCACGAAACGCCGAAAGCGCGCTGCCGACTTCATTTCGGAGGTTGGGGGTCTCGACGAAGGTTCGATCGTCGTTCACGCCGAACACGGCATCGGCCGTTTCGTCGGCCTGAAGACAATTGAGGCGGCGGGCGCCCCGCATGCCTGTCTAGAGCTGCAATATGCCGATGACGCCAAGCTCTTCCTGCCGGTCGAAAACATCGATCTCCTGTCACGTTATGGCGGTGAGGGGACCGAAGCGCAGCTGGACAGGCTCGGCGGCGGCGCATGGCAGATGCGCAAGGCGAAACTCAAGAAGCGCCTGCTCGACATGGCGGACGCGCTGATCCGAATTGCGGCCGAGCGCTTGACCCGCCACGCGCCGGCGCTGACGACACAGGAAGGGTTTTACGACGAGTTTGCGGCCCGCTTCCCCTACGATGAGACGGAAGATCAGGACAATGCCATCGAGGCCGTGCGCGGCGACCTTGCCGCCGGGCGCCCGATGGATCGCCTCGTCTGTGGCGATGTCGGGTTCGGCAAGACGGAAGTTGCGCTGCGCGCCGCCTTCATCGCGGCGATGAATGGTATTCAGGTCGCTGTGGTCGTACCGACAACGCTGCTTGCGCGGCAGCATTTCAAGACCTTTATCGAGCGCTTCCGTGGCCTGCCAGTGCGTATCCAGCAGGCCTCGCGCCTTGTCGGTGCGAAGGAACTCGCTCTTACGAAGAAGGAGGTGGCCGAGGGCAAGACCGATATCGTCGTCGGAACGCACGCGCTGCTCGGCGCCGGCATCAAATTCGCCAATCTCGGCCTCCTCATCATCGACGAGGAGCAGCATTTCGGCGTGAAGCACAAGGAACGCTTGAAGGAGCTGAAGAGCGACGTCCACGTGCTGACACTTTCGGCAACGCCGATCCCGCGCACGCTGCAGCTGGCGATGACCGGCGTTCGCGAGCTGTCGCTGATCACAACACCGCCGGTCGACCGCATGGCGGTGCGCACCTTCATTTCGCCCTTCGACAGCCTCGTCATCCGCGAGACGCTGATGCGCGAGCATTATCGCGGCGGCCAGAGCTTCTACGTCTGTCCGCGCTTGGCGGACCTCGAGGACGTGCATGCCTTCCTGCGGTCGGATGTTCCCGAGCTGAAGGTTGCCGTCGCCCATGGTCAGATGCCGGCGGGCGAACTCGAAGACGTCATGAATGCCTTTTACGACGGCCGTTACGACGTGCTGCTTTCGACGACCATCGTCGAATCCGGCCTCGATGTCCCGACAGCCAACACGCTGATCGTCCACCGCGCCGACATGTTCGGTCTGGCGCAACTCTATCAGCTCCGCGGCCGCGTCGGCCGCTCGAAGGTCCGCGCTTTCGCGCTCTTCACGCTGCCGGTCAACAAGGTGCTGACGGCAACCGCCGAGCGTCGCCTCAAGGTGCTGCAGTCGTTGGATACGCTCGGCGCCGGCTTCCAGCTCGCCAGCCACGACCTCGATATCCGCGGGGCGGGTAACCTTCTGGGCGAGGAGCAGTCGGGCCATATCAAGGAAGTCGGCTTCGAGCTTTACCAGCAGATGCTGGAAGAGGCGGTCGCCGAGGTGAAGGGCGTGGACGAAATTCAGGATACCGGCTGGTCGCCGCAGATTTCGGTCGGGACGCCGGTGATGATCCCGGACGGCTACGTGCCGGACCTGCATCTGCGCATGGCGCTCTATCGTCGCCTCGGCGAGATCACTGAGCTCAAGGAGATCGATGCCTTCGGCGCCGAAATGATCGACCGCTTCGGTCCGATGCCGATCGAGGTGCAGCATCTTTTGAAGATCGTCTACATCAAATCGCTTTGCCGCATCGCCAATGTCGAAAAGCTGGACGCCGGCCCGAAGGGTGTGGTCGTCCAATTCCGCAACAAGGAATTCCCGAACCCGGCAAACCTGGTCGGGTATATCGCCAAGCAGGGCACGATGGCGAAGATCCGTCCGGACCACAGCGTGTTTTTGACCCGCGACCTACCGACGCCGGAAAAGCGGCTGCAGGGCGCGGCCGTCGTCATGACGCAGCTGGCCGAAATGGCAAAGCCGTAGGGCCGGTCAGTTCAGCCCGGCGCGCGCTTCCGCCTTCGCCTTGGCGATGTCGCGAAGCGCGCCTGCCAGCACGTCCGGCGTCTGAGCGCCGCTGACAGCGTATTGCTGGTCGAAGATGAAGAAGGGGACGCCGTTGACACCCATCTTCTGGGCCGCCTCGATCTCGGCAATCACCAGGTCGCGGTCGGCATCCGAAGCAAGCAGGGAGGCGATGACAGCGCGGTCGAGCCCGACTTGCTCGGCGATGTCGAGCAATACGGCGTGGTCTCCGACATTGCTGCCTTCCTCGAAGTTCGCCTTGAAGAGTGCGTTGACGACGCGGTCCTGCTTCTCGCGGTCCTCCACCATGGCCCAATGGATCAGGCGGTGCGCATCGAGTGTATTCGGCCCGATCTTGATCGCTTCGAAGTCGAAATTGATGCCGACCTCGCGGCCGAAGTCGGTCAGCATCTTGTGGGCCTGCGCGACGCGTTCGGCGCCGCCGAGCTTCTGCTCCAGCGCTTCCTTCTGATCGACGCCCTCGGGCGGATAGTCGGGATTGAGGCGGTAGGGCCTCCAGTTGATGTCGACGCCCACCTCGTCCTGCACTTCCGCGATAGCAAGCTCAAGCCGCGCCTTGCCGAGATAGCACCAGGGGCAGACGACATCCGATACGACGTCGATGGTGATGCGTTGCATGGTGGTTCCTTTCATCGGTCCGAGGCTTTCCACGCCATCTATGCCCTGACGCGTCCGACTTCAACCAGGCAGGAAAAAGGAACCGGCTCCGGCAGGCTTATTGCACGCTCTGATCCCACCAGGCCGGAAGCTGGTAGCCGTAAAGCGGCACAGCGTCGGGACGGCCGAGCCGCTTGTTGCGTGCGACCCATTGCTGGTCGATATGGTAGAGAGGCAATACATAATGGCCGGAAAGCAGCAATCGGTCATACGACCTGACGGCGGCGGTGAAATCCTCGTCGGAGCGCGCGGTAAGAATATGCTTGATCGACGTATCGACATTTGGGTCGGCAACGCCCGCGAAACTTGAACTGCCCTCGCGGTCGCGCGCAGCCGAGGACCAATAGGAAAGCTGCTCGTTGCCGGGCGAGAGCGACGACACATAAGATTTTAGGATAACATCATAGTCGAAACTATTGGTCCGGCTCTGATATTGCGAATCGTCCACTGTGCGGACCGAAGCGGCAATGCCCAGTGTTTGGAGCGAACGCTGAAAGGCAATCGCAAGTTTCTCTTGATCGGCATTCTGCGTCATGATCTCGAAGGCGAGCGGCTTGCCGCTGGCATCCGCCATCTTGCCGCCCTGGATCGAATAGCCGCCTTCCTTCAGCACCTGCACTGCCTTTTTCAGCACAGTGCGGTCGCGTCCGGAAGCATCGGTCACAGGCAGCTTGTAGGTGCCGTCGAGGATGGCAGGGTCGATCTTGTCTTTGATCGGGCCTAGCATGTCGAGTTCGCGGGCATCGGCCGGAACGCCGAAGCTCGAAAGCTTCGAATTCTGCCAGAAGCTCTGCGTACGCTTGTAGGCACCGGAATAGAGCGTCTTGTTCGCCCATTCGAAGTCGAAGATCAGCGAGAGTCCCTCCCGAACCTTGATGTTTGCGAATAGCGGCCGTCGCGTGTTGAAGACAAAGCCGAACATGCCGCTCGGCAGCTTCGACTGGAATGTATCCTTGATCACGGCACCGGAAGAAACCGCCGGAAAATTATAGGCCGTCGCCCAGTGCCCGGGGCTGCCGTCGGGATAGACGTCGATATCGCCCTTCTTGAAGGCCTCGAAGAGCGTCGTGTCCTGAAGAAAATACTGAACGGTGATCTGGTCGTAATTGTCCATGCCGACCTTGGAGGGGATATCCTTGCCCCAATAGTTCGGGTCGCGCTCATAGGTGATACTCTCGCCGGGCTTCACCGTCTTGATCTTGTAAGGGCCGGAGCCGAGCGACGGCACGAGAGACGTCCGGTCGAAGGTTTCGGGATCGATGGCGTGCTTGGGCAGGACTGGAAAAAGTCCAAAGATCATCGGCGTTTCGCGGTCTGCCTTGTCGTTGAAGGTGAAGCGCACGCTGCGCTCGCCGACCTTCTCCATCTTAGAGACAAGGCTGAGACGATTCGCGAAGGGCACGCGTCCTTTGTCGCGCAGCAACTCGAAGGAGAACATGACGTCGTCGGCCGTCACCGGCTGGCCGTCGGACCACTTGGCTTTCGGATTGAGATTGAACTGGATGAACGTGCGGTCCTCGTCCCATTCGACGGTTTCCGCAAGCAGTCCATAGAGAGTGAAAGGTTCGTCCCGGGAGCGCAGCAGCAACGATTCGTAGACGAGGTTGCCATAGTCCGGATCCCACATGCCGCGCGCTGTCGTCCGCATGCTTTTCAGGATGAAAGGGTTGAGATTATCGAAGGTGCCGACGACGCCGTAGGTGATCTTGCCGCCTTTTTTCACGTCCGGGTTGACGTAGGAGAAATGCTTGTAATCCGGGGGCAGTGCGGGTTCTCCGTACATGGCGATACCATGCAGCGGGCTGGCAGCAACGGCGCCGCAAAACAGCGTAAAGGCAAGAGGGAAAACAACCCGGAGCATGCTCAAATCCTTTCCGGCAAAAGGCACGATTCGGCCAAAGACTATCATGCACGGCAGGAAATCGAACATTCACATGCCGAAATCTTTCGGCCCATCCAGAAATTGCCAAAGAAATACTGGATATCTGGATCACCTCAATGTAACAGGTGGTCCCGGGTTTTGGGGGACATGCATTTGCCTTAATGTTTTTAGAGGTGGAATGCCGAATGACCCCGGTTGGAGAGGACGGCAGATCGCGGTCCCGAATGGGTATCAGGAGACAGAATCCGTTATGATGTTCAAGTCTGATAAGAAATTGCGGGCAGCTCTGTCCGTTCTGGCAGTAGCTTTCGGCGCCGCTTCGGCCCCGGTATCCTCCTTCGCGCAGGATGCACCCGCACAGGCTGCCGGCGCGCCGCGCCTTGGCTGGTACAAGACCTGCAGCAAGCAGCAAGACAACGATATCTGCGTCGTTCAGAACCTGATCCTCGCCAACGGCGGCCAGCTCGTCACGGCTGTCGGCCTTATCAGTATCTCCGGCAAGGTCAACCGCAAGATTCTGCAGGTATCCGTACCGACCGCTCGCCTGATTCCGCCGGGCATCATGATGCAGGTCGATAACAACAAGGGGCAGAAGCTCGATTACGCCGTCTGCCTGCCGGACAAGTGCACCGCCGAAATCCCGCTGACAGATGCGATGATCGCCGGCCTCAAGAAGGGCAGCGACGTGATCTTCACGTCGATCAACTTCCGCCGCGCGCCGAACCCGATCAAGATTTCGCTCGAAGGCTTTACCGGCGCCTATGATGGCGAAGCCGTTTCGCCGAACAAGCTCGCCGAAAGCCAGAAGAGCCTTCAGGACAGCATGCAGAAGAAGGCTGAAGAAGCCCGCAAGAAGCTCGAAGACGCGCAGAACGCAGCTAAGGCGCAGTAATCCTGCCAGGTGGCAAGAGAATGAACAAGGACCCGGCCGCCGCGCCGGGTTTTTGTTGTTACGGCAAACAAAAACCCCGCCGGAGCGGGGTTTAAAATCATAATCGATTGCGCGTCTTAGTGGGCGAAGCTCATCTTGGGTTTGAGCTGGCCAGACGGCGCTTGATCGAAAATCTGGTAAACCTGCTGATTGCGAAGCGGAATGCCGCTTTCGTCATTCACCAGGTTCTGCTCGGAGACGTAAGCGACATATTCGTTTTCGTCATTTTCCGCGAGCAGGTGGTAGAAGGGCTGGTCCTTGTCAGGGCGGACGTCGGGAGGGATCGAATTCCACCATTCTTCCGTATTCGCGAATTCCGGATCGACATCGAAGATGACGCCGCGAAACGGAAAAACCTTGTGCCGGACCACTTCACCGATACTGAACTTTGCTACTCTTTCTTTCATGGTACGACTTCCTTTCATCACCTGATCTGGTGATTGGGCCCGCTCAAATCAAGATTTTTGCGGGTCTTTGTCACATGAGTGTCATGTCGCCATCAGCCTCAGTGACAAGGAAGGAAGGCCCCGGCGGAACCGGAGCCTTCCGCTGAGCGATCAAGCCGAATAGTACATATCGTATTCGACCGGATGTGGGGTCATCTCGAAGCGCATCACCTCTGCCATCTTCAGCTCGATGAAGGCGTCGATCTGATCGTCGTCGAAGACACCGCCGGCCGTCAGGAACTTGCGGTCCTTGTCGAGGCTTTCGAGGGCCTCACGTAGCGAACCGCAAACCGTCGGGATCTTCTTCAATTCCTTCGGCGGCAGATCGTACAGATCCTTGTCCATGGCCTTGCCGGGATGGATCTTGTTTTTGATGCCGTCGAGACCGGCCATCAGCATGGCGGCGAAAGCGAGATACGGGTTGGCGGTCGGGTCGGGGAAGCGGACCTCGACGCGCTTAGCCTTCGGGTTGGAGCCGAACGGAATGCGGCAGGAGGCCGAGCGGTTGCGGGCCGAATAGGCAAGGAGCACCGGTGCTTCGTAGCCCGGAACGAGACGCTTGTAGGAATTGGTCGACGGATTGGTGAAGGCGTTGATCGCCTTGGCATGCTTGATGATGCCGCCGATATAATAGAGGCAGGTTTCGGAAAGGCCGGCATATTCGTCACCGGCAAAGGTCGGCTTGCCGCCCTTCCAGATCGACTGGTGCACGTGCATGCCCGAGCCGTTGTCGCCGAAGATCGGCTTCGGCATGAAGGTTGCCGTCTTGCCGTAGGCGTTGGCGACCTGGTGCACGACGTACTTGTAGATCTGCATCTTGTCGGCGTTGCGGACGAGCGTGTCGAACTTGATGCCCAGTTCGTGCTGGGCAGCGGCGACTTCATGGTGGTGCTTCTCGACGACGACGCCCATTTCGGCAAGCACCGTCAGCATTTCCGAGCGCATGTCCTGGGCGCTGTCGACCGGCGGAACCGGGAAGTAACCGCCCTTGACGCGCGGACGGTGGCCGAGGTTGCCGGTCTCGTAGTCGGTGTCGTCGTTCGACGGCAGTTCGCTGCTGTCGAGCTTGAAGCCGGTATTGTAGGGATCGGCCTTGTATTTCACATCGTCGAAGACAAAGAATTCAGCTTCCGGACCCACGAAGATCGTGTCGCCGATGCCGGATGCCTTGAGGTAGGCCTCAGCCTTCTTTGCCGTGCCGCGCGGATCGCGGTTATATGCTTCGCCCGAAACTGGGTCGAGAATATCGCAGACAATGACCATGGTGGATTGGGCGAAGAACGGGTCCATGTGAACCGTTTCCGTGTCCGGCATCAGCACCATGTCGGACTCGTTGATGGCCTTCCAGCCGCCGATCGAAGAACCGTCGAACATGACGCCGTCCGCGAACATATCCTCATCGACGCAGGAAACGTCCATCGTGACATGCTGCAGTTTGCCCTTGGGGTCGGTAAAGCGCAGATCGACGAACTTGACGTCGTTTTCTTTGATCTGCTTAAGAATTTCGTTCGCGGTCGCCATGAAATCTCCCTTTCATTTGCAATGACGATGAATAAATTCGCCGCGTCGGGCGAGCCGCCTTAAATAGCGTCGATGCCGGTCTCGCCGGTACGGATTCGAATAACTTCTTCGACGTTGGATACGAAGATCTTCCCGTCTCCGATTCGGCCGGTCTGCGCGGCCTTGCGGATCGCCTCGATGACGGCTTCCGCATTCTCGTCGGCGAGCACGACCTCGACCTTCACCTTGGGCAGAAAGTCGACGACATATTCAGCGCCGCGGTAAAGTTCCGTATGGCCTTTCTGGCGACCGAAGCCCTTTGCTTCCGTGACAGTGATGCCCTGCAGGCCGACTTCCTGAAGGGCTTCCTTCACCTCGTCCAGCTTGAAAGGCTTAATGATCGCTTCGATCTTTTTCATGAGAAAATGACTCTCCGCTTCTCCCGTTAAAGCGGGCAAATTGCCGCTCGCGAGACATGATGCAGGTATCGTGCCAGTTCGCAACGCTGGAGAGCGAAAAAATATGTCAATTCCCCCCGAATTCGCGGCTTCGCGGCGCTTTTTGAGGCATTTTTTCCAGCAAAACCGGTTGGGATTGCTATCGGAAATTCAAAAATCGCGCAAAAGCGGGAAAAATGCGGAGTGGCTCTTCTTGCATCCGCCGCACGTCAGATGCCCTAAAATTAGGCAAATGACTTAATTTTAAGCTGCAGAAGTGATCGTAAATCAGGTTGTTTTTTAGGCGTTTTTTGAATTGAATGGCGCATGGCAGAAAAACTGGGTGACCTACTCCTTACGCCTGCAGAAATGGCTGCCGTCGATGCCGCCACGGCCGAATCGGGCATCGCCTCTTTCGGGCTGATGTGGAGCGCGGGGGCGGCCGTCGCGGGTGCCGCGCTTCGGCAGTATCCCGGCGCACTGCGCTTCGCCGTTCTCTGCGGCCCTGGCAACAATGGCGGCGACGGATATGTCGCGGCCCGTCGGCTTGCGGAAAGCGGCGCCGGGGTTGCCGTCTTCCATCTCGGCGACCCGGCCAGGCTTCACGGCGATGCCGCGCGGGCAAAGGCCGAATGCGCGCTCGCCTCGCAGCCGCTCGCTGTCTATATCCCGGGGCCGGGCGATGTTGTTGTTGATGCGATCTTCGGGGCGGGGCTCGGACGGGATGTGCCGCCGCAGGTGCGTTCCGTCATCGAGCAGGTGACCGGCGCTGCGGTCCCCGTGATTTCCGTCGACTTGCCATCCGGGCTCGACGGCCGCAGCGGCGAGGTGCTGGGTGCGGCATTCAAGGCGGCCCACACGGTCACGTTCATGACCCGCAAACCCGGCCACTTGCTGATGCCGGGCAGGGAGCTTTGCGGCAGCGTCGAGGTTGCCGACATCGGCATTCCGGCGCGCATCATCAAGGCTCATTCGTCCGGAATGATTTCGGAAAACACGCCGGTAAAATGGGCGCACCTGCTGTCCTCTGCGAAACTGGAGACGCATAAATATAAGCGCGGACATCTTGCTGTTTTTTCAGGCGGCGCGGGTAAAACAGGTGCTGCGCGGATGTCTGCGATGGCCGGGCTGAAAGCCGGGGCCGGTCTCGTAACCATCGCCGCGCCGAGGGATGCGATGGCTGAAAACAGCGCCCATCTGACGGCTGTCATGCTGCATGTTGTCGATGACGCGATGGCCTTGCGCGACTGGCTGGCCGACGAGCGCTTGCAGACTTTCGTCCTCGGACCAGGCTTCGGGATCGGTGCAAAGACAAGAGACTTCACCGCCGCGCTCAGCGGTCGCCATCTCGTGCTCGACGCAGACGGCATTACGTCGTTCAAGGACGACCCGCGAGAGCTTTTCAACCTCTTTGCGGAAGGCGAGCCGCATCTCGTGCTGACGCCGCATGAAGGCGAGTTCGCACGGCTCTTTCCGGATATCGCGGCAGACAAGAGGCTCAGCAAGGTCGACAAAGCGCAGGCGGCTGCACAGCGCGCCAATGCGGCGATCGTCTACAAGGGCGCCGATACCGTTATCGCATCGCCGGATGGCCGGGCTCTGATCAACACGAACGCACCGGTCTGGCTTGCGACGGCTGGCTCAGGCGATGTCCTTTCCGGCATGATCGGGGCGCTTCTGGCGCAGGGTTTGCCCGCATTCGAGGCTGCTGCATTCGGCGTCTACCTCCATGGCGAAGCCGGGCAGCGCGCCGGCAAGGGCCTGACGGCCGAAGATCTCGTGGCCCATGTGCAGCCGTTCTAGGCCGGCTGCTATCTCCCGACCTCTTCCTGAAGAGCGATCGCGCCGAACGGTGCATTGACCTTGCCTTCGTGGATCATGAAGGCAAAAACGTCGCGGGGCTCGCTCTTGACCTTCCGCTCCTTGTCGATCAGCGGCAGATCATCCGGCACCTTGCCTTCAGCCCATGTCTCAAGGCGCTTGGCCCAGGCCTTCAGGTCCTTGGGAGCGTAGCAGGTCTTGATGTCGTCCGAACCTTTCTGCAGCCGGGCATAGACGAAATCCGCCGTGACGTCGGCGATCATCGGATAGTCGAAGTGCTCGGCGCAGACCGGCGCCACGCCGTATTTCGCCAGCAGCGCGATGAATTCCGGCACCTTGAAGGAATCGTGGCGCACCTCGACCACATGCCGCAAAGGCAGGCCGTCCTGCTTGTCCGGCAAGAGCTTCAGGAAGGCTTCGAAATCCTCGGCATCGAACTTCTTGGTCGGCGCGAGCTGCCAGAGGATCGGACCGAGCTTGCCGCCGAGCTCCGTCAGCCCCTGCGTCAGGAAACGCTCCATGGATTCGCCCGCCTCGCCGAGCACGCGCCGGTTCGTCACGAAGCGGCTGGCCTTTAGCGAAAAGATGAAACCCTCCGGCACGTCGGATGCCCATTTGGCGAAGGTCTCCGGCTTCTGCGAACTGTAATAGGTGCCGTTAACCTCGATGACCTTCAACTGCCGGCTGGCATAATGCAGCTCGTCCTTCTGCTTGAGATCGGATGGGTAGAAGTGGTCGCGCCAGGGCTCGAAAGTCCAGCCGCCGACGCCGACGCGGATGCTGCCGGATTTGCTCATGTGTTCCTCCCGTTGTTCCGCCGTCGCCAGAGCTCTTCGCGACACGCCTATTCCGCCGCGACAAACGTCTTCTTCACCGGCCGGCGCTCCAGCAGTTCCTTCAGGAAGTGGCCGGTATAGGACCGGGTTTCCTTGACGATCGCTTCCGGCGTGCCGGCCGCAACGATCTCGCCGCCGCCGTCGCCGCCTTCCGGGCCGAAATCGAGCACCCAGTCGGCCGTCTTGATGACTTCGAGATTGTGCTCGATCACCACGACGGAATTGCCCTGGTTCACCAGCTCGTGCAGCATTTCGAGCAGCTTGGCGACGTCATGGAAGTGCAGGCCGGTCGTCGGTTCGTCGAGGATGTAGAGTGTCCGGCCCGTCGAGCGCTTCGACAGTTCCTTGGCTAGCTTGACGCGCTGGGCCTCGCCACCCGAAAGCGTGTTTGCCTGCTGGCCGACCTTGATGTAGCCGAGGCCGACATCGAATAGCGACTGCAGCTTGTCGCGTACCGCCGGCACGGCGCTGAAGAACTCCACGCCTTCCTCGACCGTCATGTCGAGCACGTCCGAAATCGACTTGCCCTTGAAGGTCACGTCCAGCGTCTCGCGATTGTAGCGCTTGCCATGGCAGACATCGCAGGTGACGTAGACGTCCGGCAGGAAGTGCATTTCAATCTTGATGACGCCGTCCCCCTGGCAGGCTTCGCAGCGCCCGCCTTTGACGTTGAAGGAGAACCGCCCCGGCTGGTAGCCGCGGGCTTTCGCCTCCGGCAGGCCCGCGAACCAGTCGCGGATTGGCGTAAATGCGCCGGTGTAGGTTGCCGGGTTCGAACGCGGCGTGCGGCCGATCGGCGATTGGTCGATATCGATTACCTTGTCGATGTGCTCGAAGCCGTCGATGCGATCATGATCGGCCGGAATTTCGCGCGCGCCCATCACGCGACGTGCGGCCGATTTGTAGAGCGTCTCCACCAGGAAGGTGGATTTGCCGCCCCCCGAAACGCCCGTCACAGCCGTGAAGACACCCAGCGGGATGGAGGCGGTGATGTTCTTCAGATTGTTGCCGCGCGCGCCGACCACCTTGATCTCGCGGCCTTTTTTCGGCTTGCGCCGTTCGTCGGGCACCGGCACGCCGAGTTCACCGGAAAGATACTTGCCGGTCAGCGATCTCGGGTTCGCCATGATGTCCTGCGGCGTGCCGTGCGCCACGATCTGGCCGCCGTGCACGCCGGCTGCCGGACCGATGTCGACCACGTCGTCGGCCGTCAAGATCGCATCCTCGTCATGCTCGACGACGATCACCGTATTGCCGATATCGCGCAGGTGCTTCAGCGTGTCGAGCAACCGCGCATTGTCGCGTTGGTGCAGGCCGATCGACGGCTCGTCGAGAACGTAGAGCACGCCTGTCAGGCCCGAGCCGATCTGCGAGGCAAGACGGATGCGCTGGCTTTCGCCGCCCGACAATGTGCCGGAATTCCGCGACAGGCTGAGATATTCGAGGCCGACGTCGTTCAGGAAGCGCAGGCGGTCGCGGATTTCCTTCAGGATGCGGACTGCGATCTCATTCTGCTTGGCCGAGAAAGTCGCGGGTAGCGCCTCGAACCAGTCGCGTGCCACACGGATCGACATATCGGTGACCTGGCCGATATGCAGCTTGTTGATCTTCACTGCCAGCGTTTCCGGCTTCAGGCGAAAGCCGTTGCAGGCCGGGCAGGGGGCTGCGGACATGAAGCGCTCGATCTCTTCGCGCGCCCAGGCGGAATCGGTTTCCTTCCAGCGGCGCTCGAGATTGGTGATGATGCCTTCGAAGCTCTTATGCGTGGTGTAGGAGCGCGCGCCGTCGGCATAGTGGAACTCGATCTTCTCGTCCGTGCCGTTCAGGATGACGTCCTGCGCTTTTTCGGGCAGATCGCTCCAGCGGTTGCCGAGCTTGAAGCCGTAATGTTTACCGAGCGCTTCCAGCGTCTGATTATAGTAAGGGGAACTCGACTTTGCCCACGGCGCGATGGCGCCGTCGCGCAGCGTTCGCTCCGGTTCGGGGATGATCAGCGCCGCGTCGATCTTCTGCTGCGAGCCAAGGCCGTCACAGGTCGGGCAGGCACCGGCCGGATTGTTGAACGAGAAAAGCCGCGGCTCGATCTCCGGAATGGTGAAGCCGGAAACGGGGCAGGCGAATTTTTCCGAGAACAGCACGCGCTCATGCGTCTCGTTGAGCGATTTGTTGGCGGACCCACCCGCAGACGTTTCCTCCGGGGGCAACGGCTTGTCGGCAAATTCGGCGATGGCAAGCCCTTCGGCGAGCTTCAGAGAGGTCTCGAAGCTGTCGGCAAGCCTAGACGCCATGTCGGGACGCACGACAATGCGGTCCACGACGACGTCGATGTCATGCTTGTATTTCTTGTCGAGCGCCGGAACATCGGCGATCTCGTAGAACTGGCCGTCAACCTTGACGCGCTGGAAGCCTTTTTTCATGAGCTCCGCCAGTTCCTTCTTGTATTCGCCCTTACGGCTGCGAACGATCGGCGCCAGAATATAAAGACGCGTGCCTTCCTCGAACTCGAGCACACGGTCGACCATCTGGCTGACGGTCTGGCTCTCGATCGGCAGACCGGTTGCCGGCGAATAGGGAACGCCGACGCGCGCAAAGAGCAGGCGCATGTAGTCATAGATTTCGGTGACCGTGCCGACCGTCGAGCGAGGATTGCGCGAGGTCGTCTTCTGCTCGATCGAGATGGCCGGCGACAGGCCGTCGATCTGGTCGACATCCGGCTTCTGCATCATCTCCAGGAACTGGCGGGCATAGGCCGAAAGGCTTTCGACATAGCGGCGCTGGCCTTCGGCATAGATCGTGTCGAAGGCGAGCGACGACTTGCCGGACCCGGAAAGGCCGGTCATGACGATGAGTTTGTTGCGCGGCAGGTCGAGGTCGATGCCCTTGAGGTTGTGCTCGCGCGCGCCGCGGATGGAAATCGTCTTAAGTTCACTCATCGTAATTTTGCTTCTGTGCTGGAGTAAGCCCCTTATTTAGTGATGCCGCCGGGCGAGTCGAGGCTGAATATCCATCTGTTGCGAGGTTTTCGATTCTGTTGACAGGATCATAAGCATAAACTAGAACAAATAAAGAACAAAATTCCTTGTGGATGAACCGGCGATGGACGCGCATGGCCGGGGCTCTATAGTTTAAGGTACAGCGATTGTTTCAAGCGCCGCCGGGCAGGGCGGCAGTAAGGTGAGAAGTATGGCTGGCAGCGTGAACAAGGTAATTCTGATCGGAAACGTGGGCGCAGACCCCGAAATCCGCAGGACGCAGGACGGCCGCCCGATTGCCAATCTTCGCATCGCGACGTCCGAGACGTGGCGTGACCGCAATTCCGGCGAGCGCCGCGAAAAAACCGAGTGGCACACCGTCGTCGTTTTCAACGAAGGTCTTTGCAAGGTTGTCGAGCAATATGTGAAGAAGGGCGCCAAGCTCTATATCGAAGGCCAGCTCCAGACCCGCAAATGGCAGGACCAGAACGGCAACGACCGCTATTCGACGGAAGTCGTGCTACAGGGGTTCAATTCGACGCTGACGATGCTCGACGGCCGCGGCGAAGGCGGCGGTGCGAGCGCCGGCGGCGGACGCGGCAGCAGCAACGATTTCGGTGGCGGGGGCAATTACGGAGACAATTACGGCGCCCCGGCGCAGCCGTCCGGTCGCAGCAGCGGTGGCGGCGGGAATTTCTCGCGCGATCTCGATGACGACATCCCGTTCTAGGGAGGAACGTTTCAGCTTTTGTAAACTACCCCATCTATCATGTTGAGGCAGCGAGGGAATTTCGAAAGTTTACAGATTGGGGAAGCGTTCCACGTGTTGTTTGGTAGAGGAGCGCTGAAAAACTGTAAACTAACGCCTCGCTGCAATGGTGTTTTCGAAGATAGATCTGGAAAAAGTAAACACTGTTCACGAAATAAGTTGAACAGTGTTTAGAAAAAAGATATAGATCAGCTATTGCATTGCCTTGATTCGTAGGTGATGGTCCCGAGCTATGTTTGATAGCTGGGGTTTTTTGCTTGCGTAAAAATCCATACTTCGTTCGATGGTGTCGCTTTTCATCTGGCGAGCGGATGCCCTTGCTTATTTCTGTGACCAGCGGCCTTCCGCTGGAATCCCCCACATATTGGATCACTGCCCACCGAAGGGCGCTCGGCATGCAGCCGAATACCCTGTTCAACGAACTCCGTTCGCTGATGCACCTCTACCTCTGGGCTGACCTCCGGGGGATCGATGTCAGCGAGCGCCTCAGGGACGGCGTCTTCCTGTCCCTGAGTGAGATCATCGATCTGGTCGGGTTCTGTGGCCGATACCTCGCGGACATACTTCCCGAACTAGAGCAGCGTCGCTCGAACGTCGTCGCGCTGGTGAACCGGAGGACGCCGCCGAAAGAGGACGCCGTCCAGTCCGGCGAGAAGCGGAACCGACTGACCGTGATCCGCGGGTTCCTTGACTTCACGAGCGCTGACCACCTTTCCGAACTTCAGAAATGGCCTGCTCGCTGGTCGGTATATGACAAGATGCGTCGGGAATGCCTCGACCGGATGGGCGAGTACATTGGAGCGATCCGGGCGCCGAACCGCGACGATGTCGGACAAAAGGAGGGCCTCGACCCCGAGGTGGTGAAGAGGCTGCTGGCCATCGTCGAGCCCGACCACCCCGACAATCCCTTCCGACCGGAAGTTCGCTTCCGGAACTATCTCATTGTCAGGCTGCTCATCGAGCTTGGCATACGGCGCGGCGAGCTTCTCGGTCTCTATGTGGTCGACATGGCGCTCAGCGGCGCGAAGGGCACCGTCACCATTCACCGACGGCCAGATGACAAACATGACGGCCGCCGGGAAAAGCCCGCCGCCAAGACTGCCGCGCGCGTTCTGCCGTTGAGCGGTCGCGCGACGGAACTGGTTCACGAATGGGTTGTCGAGTACCGGTCCAAGCTACCGCTCGCAAGGCGGAATCCCTTCCTGATCGTCACCATCCCCGACGGCAAGCCGATGTCGCTGTCCAACATCAATAAGATCTTCCAGGCGATACGGAAGCGTGTGCCGGGGTTGCCCGACGAGCTCGGGCCGCATCTGCTGCGCCACTCGTGGAATGATGCCTTCTCGGAACAGATTGACCGCAAGGGCAACGTCTCGCCGGAAAACGAGATCAAGTGGAGGAAGCGGCTCATGGGATGGCGGAGCGATGCGACAGCACAGCACTATCTGCGCCGCACGACACGGCGGAGGTCGAACGAGTTTCTCGCAGAAATACAGGAAGGCTTGGACATCAGGATGGGCGACGAGGGGGGGATGATGCATGAGACCGATTGACGGCGCCGCCAGTTCTGGAGATTTGCCACCGCTTCCGGACAGCGTAACGACCCGCGATGGAATAGTGTTCGACCCGCGGCTCGCTCATTGGCCGGTGGGCGGCCTGATGTTCCGCCGCACGTTGAGGTTTGATGAGTTCGACCGCCTCTCAAGCGGCGTGGTGCATCGGCTGAAATGGTTGATGATCGTGCAGCTACGGGAGATGTCATTCGCCCATGCGTCCAACCTCTTCAGTAACTTCCTCTGGTTCTATCGCTCGGTCCTTTCGCTGCTGAACTCGTCTTGCGAGCGCATCGAACTCTCGCACATCCTAAACTACAAGGCGCTGCTCAACGGCTCCACTGAATGGAAATTAGGGGTACTGCGTATTGTGCTCGCCGACATGAGCAAGCTCGGCTTTGGAGTCGCGTCGGACGAGGTGATCGAGTACCTCGATAGTTCCACCATACGCGGCAACATCAAGGGAACGTCCATCCGCACACGGAATCCCAACCAGGGAGCGTTCAGCGACACCGAACTCTTGGCGATTCAGTCTTCTCTCAACAATGCTTACGCCCGTGGTGAGATCAGCATTGATGGTTTTGCCATTGTGTGGCTGTTCCTCGCCTACGGCTGTCGCCCGATCCAGATCGCTTCGATGAAGGAAATGGACCTGGTTGTCTCAGAGAACAGCGAGGGCAAGGCATATGCGCTTCGAATTCCTCGCGGAAAGCAGAGAGGGCGTGGTCACCGCGACCTCTTCAACGCGCGGTACTGCAGCAAGCAGATCGGCGTTCTGCTCGAGAGGGTGATCGAGCGTAATGCACATAGGCGGGCGGAGAGCAATCTCGCGCAAGGTGACGCTCCGATGTTTTGGGCGCGGGAACAGGGAGAGTTGCCTGAACTACCCTACCACCGAACTTCGCGTAGTATCGGACAGACCGTACTACAGGCAACACGTCGACTGAGCGGTCTGAAGGGCAACTCCAAGCGATTCAGGATAACCCTCGCGCAACGAGCCGTTGACGATGGCAAGGACAAGTGGACGGTCGCCGAGCTACTCGACCACTCGGATACCCAGAATGTCGAGGTGTACTTCGAGGCCAGCCCTGCAATGGTCCTGCGTCTCGACCGCCACCTTGCGATGGAACTGGCGCCTATCGCCCAAGCTTTTGCTGGCGTCGTCGTCGAGACTGAGGAGGAGGCGCGGCGCGGCGGGGATCGGACCAGCCGTATCTACGACCGGACGCTTGTCGACAACATCACTGATCCCCTTGGGACATGCGGGCAGATGAGCTTCTGTGGTCTGGCCGCGCCGTTCGCATGCTACACCTGCCGTCACTTTCAGCCATGGATCGACGGGCCGCACGAGGAGTTCATGGCCGCGATGATCGCCGATCGCAAGCGTCAGGAGGACGATGGAATATCGCCCAAGATCTTCACCATCAGGGATCGGGCGATTTTGGCAGCGGCGGAAGTGATCCAGCTCTGTTCCGCCGAGAGGGAAACTCGAGAGGTGCTGGCATGAGCGGCACTATTCTCAAGTTTACCAGCAGCGAGACGGAATACCCCTCCGACCGCGTTGCCGAGTTTGTTGCTCTGGCTCGTGAAATCGAGGCTCTGGTATCGAACGATCAATGGGACCTGGACGTCTGGTCTGTTGGCGAATCGTTTATCACAAAGGGTCAGAACCGGGACAACCGAGTTCTTGCGTTCTACAATCGCGACACGACGCTGACCAACAGGCAGGAACTGATCGGTGGGGCTCCGCTCGCTGCTCCGTTCAAGGAGTTCGCTAAGGCTTACATCAGGTATCTGCATTCGGCGTCGCCTGTCCTCTTTGAGCCAACCGCCAAGCGGCTCGGCGCGCTACAGTTTATCGAGGCCAGCTTCCGGTCACTCAACCTCAAGCCGCTTATCGAGAACCTGAACGTTACAGTGCTCAATACGGCCGTTTCCATCGCCAAGGAGGGCGTGGGGGCAGGACGTCACTATCAATTCGCGATCTCTATCCAGCAGATTCATCGCTTCTGTCTCGACCGCAAGTTCCTCATCGCGCCGTTCCAGTGGAAGCACGGGATCAGGAAGCCCAAGGACAAGACCGAGCAGATCGGCAAGGAAGCGAGAAAGTGGCGAGACGAGAAGCTTCCCAGCCCGCGGGCCTACCACGCGCTGGCCCATATCTATCGGCATTCGAAGACCTTTGTGGATCGTCTCTATTCCGCGATGACCGCCATATTCGTGGCGATCCCCATCCGGATCCATGAGGTGCTGCAGCTTCGCAACGACTGCGAGGTCTACGGAACGGTGAATAATCCTGAAACAGGGGAGGCGGTGGACGGGTACGGCATCCGGGTCTTTCCCGGAAAAGGAAATCCGCCGCAGGTCAAATGGGTGGCCACCGAAATGGTGTCATTCCTGCAGAACGCCGTGGCCCGGATCCGCGAGATGTGTGCCCCGGCACGCGCCCTCGCGGCTTGGTACGAGGCCAATCCCGGTCAATTGTGGCTGCCCGAGCATCTCGAGCGCTTTCGCGACGGCGACTGGATACCCATCGAACACGTTCCCTCCTTGCTTACCGGACGGGACTTGCCCGCGACCGCGTCCTGGATTCGCCTGAATGGTGTCGAATGCCGCTGCGAGGGGACGCGCAACAGCGTGAAAGAGGTGCGCCTCTCATCGCTGGCCGACCGCCTCCTCCAGGATCTTCCCAAACGCTTTCCGAAGTTCAATGGGAGGGACGATCAGACCTATTCGCAGACTTTGGCACTGCTGTATGTCAATCAGGCCCATGCCCAGAGAGGGACGTATAGCACGTTGGTCGAGCAGGTGACTATCCAGTCCTACGATCACTGGCTGTCAGGCCATGATGGTGGAAAGAAGCGGAGCGTCTTCGAGGAATGGGGCTACGCGGAAGGCGATGGCAGTCGGATTGAACTCAGCAGTCACAACTTCCGCCACTGGCTTAGCACGGTCGCCCAGTTGAAGGGCATGAGCGAACTCGATATCGCGATTTGGAGCGGACGCGAGATCCAGCAGAACAAGGCCTACGACCACGTCACACCTGAAGAGACGCTCAGCCAGATCAGGGCCGCGTTTGACGACGGCACCGGAATCGGCCCCATGTTCGAGGTGGGCAGGATGGTCGGCATCAACCGACCCGTAGATCGCAAGGAGTTTGCCGACGCCCAGGTTGGCGCTGCCCTGACGACGGAACTCGGAATCTGCGTTCACGACTACTCGCTGCTTCCGTGCCAGACGCACGGAGACTGCCTCGGCTGTTCCGAGAACGTCTTCATCAAGGGCGACGCGAAGCATCGCGAGAGGATCGAGAAGCGCCTTGTCCTCACTCAGAAGCAGCTCGACGATGCGCTCTGGGCAATGGGTGCCGATTACTTCGGCGCCGATAGATGGGTCCAATCCCACGATGCCAGCATCGCAAAGATGCGGGAGATGATCGCAATCCATGACGATCCGACGGTACCCGATGGCACCGTGGTCAGCCTCCGGGGCGCATCGCGCGACAGCGAGGTGGCGATGGCACTCCGCGACAGGGACGAGCGCGGCGGCGGCGCTGCGACCGATCAGGCAGACGACGACGCGGCGGATGAGCTTCTCGCTGACATCTGGCAGGACTGACCGATGGCCAAGGCCCGTCTCACGAGCGATGAAATCGAGCGGATCGTCGAGCTGCTGACATCATGGCGCGGAACGCTGAGCTGGGAGCTGTTGCTCGAGCGCGTCGAGACACTTCTTCGCCGCCCGTTTACACGGCAGGGGCTGGCGAAGCAGGACAACATCCAGATCGCATATCAGCAGGCCAAGGATCGCATCCGCAAACAGAAGCCGACGTATTCGGAGGCGCTGCCCGAGATCGAACTGATGAAGAACACCATCGACAGCCTACGGGCGAAGATAGCTATGATGGAGGCCGAACGAGGCCGCTACGAGGAGAAGTTCGCCACCTGGCTCTACAATGCGCGAAGCCGCGGAATCTCGGAGCTTGACCTGAACAGACATCTGCCAGAAGTGGACCGGGACTGGAGCACGAAGGAGCGATGAGCCTCAACTCATTCCAGCAGATCAGCGAGGAAAACTTCCTTCGTCTCGAGGCGTACATCGAGAAGATGCAGAGCGCTGGCCTGAAGCTTCCGAGCAGAGGCGGCAAGGTCAACAAGACGGCCGTCGCTACGGCGTGCGGGTTTAATCGGGAGACGTTCACCCAGAACAAGCGCTTCGACCAGCGGCTGGACGAGGCTGTCACCGTGCTGGGCTTGGAAGGTCCGACCGCCCCTGAGCCGCCACGCCGAGATGGCGCGGACAAGGCGCGCATCACCATGCTCGAGCAGCAGCTCGCAGCGCTGAGGGGCGAGAACTACGAACTGCGGCGAAAGCTCGCAAGGTACGAGCATGCGACGCTGACTGGGAGGCGGGTGATCCTATGACGGCAATCCCGCGCGGCCGCCACATCGTCGAATTCCTCGCCTCGCGACCGGAGTTCGTCGGCGTAGGCAAGGCGACGGCCGCACGCCTGTGGGAGCGGTTCGGATCCGACCTCTACGCCATCCTCGGCGATGGCGACATCGACCGCCTCTCGGAGCTGCTCGACCGCAATCAGGCTGCGATCGTCATCGAGGCTTGGCGGAACCAGCAGGCGCTCGCCGACTGCGTTGTGTTCTTCGACGAGCACGGGATTGAGATCGGCATCTCCCGGAAGGCGGTCGACTTCTGGGGCGATGAAGCTGTCCTGAAGATGAGGGACAATCCGTATCGGCTGCTGACCGTATGCACATGGCCGAAGGTCGACCGGGTCGCGACTGCTCTCGGCATCCGTAAGGACGATCCCCGTAGGCTTGTTGCTGCTGTCGAAAGCGTTCTCTACGACCGCCTCGACCGCAAACATACCTGGTGTGGCGGGCCCGCTCTCGTCGGCCTCGTGGCAAAGCGGCTCGCCACGACGACCGAGCACGCCGCAGCGGCGGTGGAGCTGGCGGTCGAGGACGGCGCGGCAATACCGATCGAAGGCGGCTTCCAGCCTGCGGGCGCGGCCTACATGGAACGGTTCATCGAAGCTCGGATCGACGGGTATCTCCGGAGGACGTCTGGCCGGGACTTGTACCTCGATGGCATCCGGTCAGAGGACATCGCCAGTTTCCTTTCCGGGTTCGATCCGTCCCGAGCCCTGACTGACGAGCAGCGCAATGCGGTCGGGATGGCGATGCAGGACACCTTCTCACTGCTGATCGGCGGCGCTGGCGTCGGCAAGACCACCGCACTCCGAGCCATCAACGCGGGTGCCCGGCGGTTCGGCATGAACGTCTACCAGCTAGCCATCGCCGGCCGCGCCGCCGGGCGGATCGCCGAGACGACCGGACAGCCGGCCCAGACCGTTGCGTCCTGGCTGAAGGGGGTGGCGGACGGACGCATAGAACTCGGGCGGCACACGCTCGTCATTGTCGACGAGGCGTCGATGCTCGACCTTCCCACGTTCTATCGAATCCTCTTTCATCTGCCGGAAGACGCCCGCTGTCTGCTGGTCGGCGACACTGCACAGCTTCCGCCGATCGGCTTCGGCCTCACCCTGCACCGTCTCGTCCTCGAATGCCGGATACCGAAGACGGAACTCACACGGATCCTGAGAGCTTCGGCGGAATCCGGCATCCCGGAAGTATCCCTCGCTATCCGTCAGGGCACTGTCCCGCGGATCCCCGTATATCACAAGGAGTGCACCGGCTGCAGCTTCGCGGCCGCTCCTGAAAACCGGATCGTCGAGACTATCGAGGACGTACTCCATGACCTTCGGAGCGAGGAGGTGCAGGTGGTTGCGGCCGTTTATGCCGGAGCCGCCGGGATCGACAATATCAACACATATTTCCACGATCTGCGGAAACGAGCTGGCTTCGACGCGATGCATGGGTTCGCCGAGGGCGATCCCTGCATCTGGACTGTCAATGACTACGATCGACATCTCTGGAACGGATCGATGGGAATGGTCGCAGGCTTCGATGGCGACGCCGTCGTCGCGGTGTTCGATGGGAAAAGCCACCGGATTGGGCCCGGCGAAATCCTAAAACTCAGCCTTGCCTACTGCATCAGTGTCCACAAGGCTCAGGGCAGCCAGTTCAGGAACGTGGTCATGCCCGTTTTGCCGACGGCGAACATGGATCGGGCGATGATCTATACGGCAGTGACGCGGGCGATCGACCGGGTCATCCTCGTAGGTTCCGAGGTAGGGTTCAACAAGGGGGTCCGACCGCACCCCAGATCACTGGACAGGGACGTGGCTCTCACGCTCAGATCCAATGAAACTGCGCTTGTGTCGTTATGAGGATGCTCGCTGGAGCTGCGCTCGACAACAAACGCAGTTCAAGGCGAATTCCACACGACCTGATCAATGGAGAACTACCTTGCAGGAAACCACGCGCCAGATGGAAGTCTTCTCCTCCGTTGTCTTCGACGAGACGCTGCACTTCCTTACGCTCCCCGATGGCAAGACTGACGAAGCTTGGGGAGTCGCTGGGATCGAAGGCTTGCTAGACAAACACTTTGATTGTGATGCAGAGCTCGCAAAGCACTTCTTCCGCCGCGTCGATCAGTTGTATCCAGGCGGCTACGAGATGGCGGTCACGATCAGGGACGCCGAGCTTTACGACATCAGATTATCGCAGGGTGGGGAGACCGAGGTTCATCCCAATCGGTTCGTCTTCTTTGAATCCTGACCAATTGGGCCGACGCTACATTGCTCATGACCTCAAACAGAACGGACTGGCGAGAGCCAGTCCGTCATCGTTCACACGGTCATCGCCGTCCCCGGCTGTACCGTGGTCCTGAGTACCATGGAAATCGTTCACTGCAAATATCCTAGCGGGTGAATGATGCCCCTCCGGGGCATCAGAGGGGCGGCAATGAGCCCTTAGCTTCGCTGTCAGATCCGCCGAGACGCTGTCCCCGGCTAACTGCTGCCGGTCGGCTTTGATTGCTGTGAATTGTCGATTAGGCCCCAACCTTGCCCACTTGCGGGCCGGACGAACACGACACCCTGTTCCTCGTAGCAGGTCTGAAGCAGGATCGAGGCATGCGTCCGATCAAGCTCGCCCGACTCAAGACGCTGAATTGTCCGTCTCGAAATCCCTGCCGCTTGGGCAGCTTCCACTTGCTTTAGGCCAAGCAACTCTCGTGCGGCGCGCAGGACATTGGGCGGTGCGATCATTCATGTCAGATCGCATGTGTCGCGATGCTGAGCAATCTTTGATCGTATGTATTCACTCTCGAAGAAGGGAAATCCGAGGATTCAAAGAAATGAACGACGCCTTGGGCGTCGTGCGTGACGCCCAAGGATTCGCATGTTATAGAGCCCCCAGAATATCTACCATGAAGGAATGGATCTTTGACCTTTCGATTCGACAGTCCGGCCACAGCACGGCGATTGTTTGACGATCTCAGACAGCTCGACGACGGCACACTGGATGTATCCTCTGTACTTGCCGAGGCCCCGACACTGAGCGGCTACAAACTTGTCCTTGGTTGGTCCCACGCTCTCTGCGGAACGGTCCACGGACATCCTCGCCTGCAGGACGGGAACAAAGTCGTCACAAGCCAGCTCTTCTTCCTTGATGAGCAACTGGGATTGGCACGCACCATGAACCGCTGGTACCGGCTGGGCGGCTCCGGGCATCGGGGGCACTGATATGAGGGGGAGAGATACGAGAGATCGCTTCCGTACGGTGATCAAGGATCCGGCCATATATCTGGCCTATCGTGGCTTGCGTCGAGCTCTGAAAGAAAACAGCCAATCGTTGCGGCCAGGCGCCGGTGGGTTTGTTGTCTTCGTGGTGCCTGCCGGATACCGTACACACGATTACGAAGTTGCTGCCTACGACGTGATCGGTGCCGACCGAGAGGGGTGGGCGCCGCTGAATAAAGAAATACGCCTTGCCAATCCCCCCAAGAAGAAGAGTAAGCTCCATGAACCGGTAACGGTCTTCGATCTTCCTGGATTGGCGGTCTTGATTGCCAGGAACCTCAGTGAGGTTCCAAAGGAAGTACGGTTCGCTGCCCTGTCGGTTTTGTTTGTCGAGCCTCCCTCAGCACAACATATTCATGCAGCGCGTCGCCTTTCGGGAAGACCTCCCATCTCCGAAGAGCATGCTCTTCTACTCGGTCAGAAGCCGCAAAACATCATGGTTGCGGCAATCTTCAAAAGGGACATCGGAGCTCGGGAGATTGCCGCGCTCGACGAGCTAGACCGTCCGGACGCAGAAGGGCCAAGCCTGTTCGAGTTGCCGGGTTACGAGGAAGCGAAGCTCTGGGCTAGAAGACTTCAGTCCGATGTGGCGCGGTGGCGGGGACGCGGGCTGCCATGGAAAGAGGTCGGCGGTTGTGCGTTGATTTCCGGTCCCCCGGGGACAGGCAAGACGTTCTTTGCAGCCGCCCTTGCGAACGCACTCGGACTGAGACTGATCTCCACGACCATCGGAGAATGGCAGTCGGCGGGAACGCTGGATGAGACCCTGATGGCGATGAGGAACTGTTTCGAGGCAGCGAACGACGGGCGAGGAGCTGTCCTCTTCATAGATGAAATTGACAGCATCGGCTCCCGGTCGAGCAAGCCCACCGGTCATCGCAACAACCACTATTGGCAGATCGTTCTCAACGAGTTCCTGAGCCTGTTATCAAGTTTGGGAGATGGCGTCGTTGTGATTGGCGCCACGAACTTCCCGGACTGGATCGACCCCGCAGTTCTGCGAGCCGGCCGGTTGGAGCACCATTTCACGCTGCCTCTCCCGGACAAGGTCACACGAGCCGAGATTCTGGACTACCATGTCGAGGGAAATCTGCCGCAAGAATCCTTGTCGGAGATCGCCGAGACGCTGGATGGCAAGTCTGGCGCCGCCCTCGAGCAATTGGTGCGCGAAGCGCGGAGAAGAGCGAGGGGCGAGGATCGAGAGCTGGAACTCCAGGATCTTAGGGCTCAGCTTCCGGAAAGGATCCACTACAGTCCGGACGTGCTGCTCCGGCTCGCTGTCCACGAGGCCGGTCATGCGTTGCTCGCGCTCGCGACCGGATACGCGACGAGCGCCACGATCGAAGTCAAGGACTCCTTTGATGCATCGGCTCCGGCATACCTGGGGGGACTAACTTGTTACGATCTGACGGAAGACCATCTTCCCACGGAAACGAGCCTCCTCAACCGCATCGCCGTGGCTATGGCCGGAATGGCAGCAGAGGCAGTCGTCTTCGGCGATCGTTCAGCCGGATCAGGCGGCGTGATTGGCAGCGATGTTGAGCGGGCTTCGTCCATTGCTCGGCGAATGGTCGGCAGCTACGGCCTCGGCTCGAAACCGGTCTTTATCGCCCCCGTCGAAGAACTAGCCGAGAGAGGATTGCCAGAATCCTTGGAGAAGGAAGCGATGGAAATCGTGTGGGCGCAGTATGACCGGGTCCTTGCAATGCTCACCGCGGAGCGGGATCGTCTGCTCTGCCTGGCGACGGATGCGGTTAATCATCGCATTGTCAGGATCGAACGCGGGGGAACAGCGGATGCGGCGTAGCAGTTTGCGCCGAGTTCGATGCGACATGTGAGCTGATGGCCTGCTGGCGTCGGAACCACGTCTATCTTCATAAAGAGGATCGCTGCGCCAGCCAAGGATTCGGCGCTGGCGTTGCCGATAGCTAGGTGTGGCCTGATGAAAGAAGAACCTACGAAGAGCCTCCTCGATGAGCTCAAGGAGTTCGGTTTTCGCGCATTCCGTAGAGCGCGGTTGATAGTGGGGCAGGGTCGCCCCAGGGAGAAGCTCCGAAGGTATCCGGCCAGCCGAGACCGTTCGCGCGAAGAGCTTCGGGATGACGAAAAGAAAGGGAAATAAGCACCTTTTCGACGAGCTCGCGCCGTTTGGCCGGCCTTAAGGTTTTGAGAACGGCGGTGGAAAAACCGGCCACGCAGCGGCGGGATAGTCCTGCTGCGGACGGAGTCAGAACCGGCCACCCATTTCCCTTCTACAATGAACGCTGGAGGGACACGCGCTACGCGGTGGAATTACATCTGAAGGTTCGCTTGGCCGTCTCGGAAGGGATGAGCCATACGATCGCACTCGAAAGCGACCCTCCGAACAGCCACCACTGCAAGCATTTATCAGAAGCCGTATTTCGCACGCCTCGTCGTGAAAGCTCGTTGCCCGCCTTCCAACAGATTCTTCACGAGATCCTTTATCTTCGGCACATCGATCGATCCACACAGCTCCTCCGAGATGACGGTGCGTTCGACTCCGCCGTCGATAACCGGTTGAAGGCCTACTATCTGTTCGGCGTCGCCAAGAACGGGAATGTTCGCGTTGTGGCTGGAGAAGATGAACTGTCGACGGCGTTTCTCAAGCCTCATTGCCGGTACGATGCTGTCGGCGATGAAGCGGTTGTCGAGGTCATCTTCGGGCTGGTCGACGATGAGGGGGGCATTGGACTCGAGGAGTAGAAGCAGGAGGACTGCCGTGGCCTTCTGGCCGGTCGATAGCTCATCAAGCTCCTTCCATGTCGGCAAACCTTCGGGCCCGACGTTTAGTTCGACAACCGCTTCCGCCGGCAGCTCGCATTCTTCGACCTCGAGCGCGAGCGAATCGCCTTGCTGCGCGATGCGATCGGCGCTGGCGAGCGAGAACCCGTAGGTCCTTTGAAGAGTCTGTGACCCGGTTCGAATGGCGTTCGCTAGGTTAGTTAGTCCGAGAGCTTCGTGCAATCGAAGCTTTTCCAGGGGTTGGGCTAGATTGCCTCCCACTCTTTGTTTCAGGATGTTTTCCAGAGGGACAAGGTCCGAATTCTGACGCACACGGACACGGACGCGGTTTTCCAGCCGCTGGGACACCCGCCGGGCGGCTCGCTCTAGCGAACGGTAGTCTTTCGCCTTGAACTGCTCCCATTCGACAAGAAGGTCCTGTCTTTCCGTTGTCATGGACGCGAGCTCGTCGATGATGCTCTGTTTCAAAGTTTCCTTCGGTTTGAGCATCTCCACCTGATTTTTGATCGAAACGAAACGCCGGGGCTCGTGCCCTTCAGATTCGAGCTCTCGAACTAGGCTGGCGTACCGACGCTCCGCAGCCTCGTTAAGGGGCGCCCACTCGGCCCTAATGGTCTCGATGGCGGATTTCGCGGAGGCCGAGGCTGCCTCAAGGTCCGAAACGGCTTTCCGCCTTGCGTCGTCGAGCCGAGCGGCTACCTGATCCAATCTTTCGAGAAGATCCCTGTCCGGAAGAGGGACTTCTTCGCCAGGAGTCAGTTTCGTTCCTTCCTCCGTCGGCGCGAGCTTTTCTGCTGCCGTGACCACATCCGACGCGATGTCGAAAGCTGTGTCGAAAACTCTCGCCTCGGCGTCGAAGCCGGTCTTCTCGCTCAGTCGCTCTTCCAGCCCTGCGGTTGCAAAGCGTGCGAGGTTAGTCTTCAAGCCGGGCAGGGCGGCCAGTTGCTCTTCTATCTGACCGAGGTTGAATTTCGTGGAGGTAATGTCGTTTCTCGATTTCTGCAACTTCTCGCGTAAGATCCGACGCTCCTCCCCAACATCCGTTTCGCCCGAGGTGAATCGGCGAAGGATTTGCGCAAGCTTGTCCGGATGTCGGGTCAGTTCCGATATCTCGTGCTGGCCGAAGATTTCGACGTCTCCGATAAGATCGGCAGGTGAAAGGTCCGGCAACCGATTTCCATTCTGATCGAGGACGACCGGCGACTGGCCCATGATGCGCGAGATGAGATAGTACTGTGGCGAAGGTCTCGGCAGCCTGATCAGGACGGACACGACCGAACTAGGCTTGAGGACTTGCTTCAGGATTGCGCCGTGGCTCCGCTTTGCTTCGTCTCCTTTAGGATCGACGCCGAGCACATATCTGAGGCTTTCAATAAGTGTCGACTTGCCAGCGCCTCGTCCGCCGACCAGCACATTCAACCCGTTGTTGAGCCGGAGGGCCTGACCATCGAGAAGGCCACCGGCCCAGCCGACGGCAACAATCTCCGTATGCTCGTCGTCTTCTGGGTCTGAGTTCAGCTTGATGCGAGATTCCCAATCGAGGAACCCTTGCCGTAGTCCCTCGATCGAGACGGAACTCATCTTCACGAGCGTTGTGCTGCTCTTGTCGGCAAATCCCGTCGGCGAACTCACGTCGTTCGCGTTAACGACACATATGGGACGGTCGCGCTTTGCGGTCGGGTCGGTATTCTTCAGGATATCCAGGCAGTTCTGCGGAGCATCTTCTCTCGGCCCTGCGATCGCCGCAGCGAGCAGATGTTCGCTCTTCCATGCCTGCGCCCGAGCATGTCCTCTTAACGTTGTAAGAAGACCGCTCGCGCTGCAGACATGCGCTGCGATGCAAACGCCTTCGGACTCGGCGACCATCTGAAGTATCTGTTCGCACGTTTTCCGCGCGATCGGCGACGTGGCGGAATGGTCGACAATCTCGCAGGCCCCGATATGTCGCTCGATCTTTGATAGCGGCGTCCCTGGTGCGAAAAGGCACAAGAGATGAATGCCTTCGCTGGAATTGGCTTCGAATCCTGGGAAGACGACAATGCCCGCGGCTTCCAGAGTTTCGAGCAACGACGCTGTCGACGAGACACGGAAGTGGTCGGTAAGCCCGACGACCTTGACGTCGGCGGCGACGCAGGCGCGTACCATGGCTTCATTGTATTCCGCTTCGGTTGCAAATGTGTTCGCGACGGCAGAATGTCGAGCACCGTATTCGAACGGGTTGACCTGGAACGCGCACTTATAGAAGCGTGCCCCCTCGGATCGCCTTAACGCCATCTTGATTTCGTCGCCAACTCCGTCGTGACCGAGCAGCGTGAGCAGTTCCGTAGAAACTTCCAAAGATCCGGCCATCGTAAACCTCATTGAACGGCCAAATGATCTAACCGAGTGCGATCATGCAATCAATGGGCGAGCCTGTGCTCTACGTTGGATGTCACTCAGGATTGTCCAGCGATGGATGCAGTTGTCGTCCAACCTTTGCATCACAGCATTGCGAGCGGCGATCCGGCATAAGAAATTGGGGTTACTTCCGCCACTTCAAACATCGACGGTGCGCCGGTGGGTTTCGGTTTTGAAAGTCGACGCCTGTCAGCGGCTGAATGAGTGATGGGGCTGAGTGGCTGCGGGATCATTTTGGCCAGCAAGAGATCAGCAACAGAGAAGGAATTGACTACCGGCCTCTCACCGGCGATCAATTTACTGTGTTTCGCTGACAACTTTTGCGATCGGCTCCCAAGTTGCTCTTCGTATTTCTTAATAGGTATCATAGCTGGCCCGGTGAACGCGCCCGCGACTACTCCGAGCGTTGAGCCGGACACGCCGGCCGATTCCCAAGCGGCCGGGATCGAGATCGAGGCTGACGGCGCTATAAAGATACCGACCGTAAGAGCGACTATCACCAATAAGGTGGAGGCAGGACGTGATGCGTTCGAACTCCGAGGGAGGAAATATGCATTCTGAGGAAAATGAATGTGCCGAAAGAAATATGGATGTAATCATCGACGACGTAGGCTCGATCCCCTACATCATCATCGAGTTTTTTGCGCTTTTCTCGCGTCTGGAGTTCGCTCTTCTCTCCTCCGGCTATTCCGGGGGAGAGGTTGGAACAAATGCATGGGTCACGTGGGACCGGGTGGCGACCGATCTGCACAAGTCGTTCTTTGCGGATTGCATCGCCGACCAGGAGGTCGATATTCTTTTTCGCGAACCCGCGCGGATTTTGGTGAAAAACGAAGCCGGTGCGTGCAAATTCGTAGACGGCCAGATTCCCCAAACGTCGGTACAACTGCTTCTTCAGGTTAGAACGATCCGCAACAATTTGTTCCATGGTTCTAAGGTGCACTTCACTGACAGGGACAGGCTTCTCGTCGTGGCTGGAATAAGAGTAGTTCGCCATTTGTTGGACGTCCTCGACAAATGCGAATTCACTCGCAAAATTCGATCTGCGTGGGCATATGCCGATATTGGCTTCCAATAGCTCGGGTAGCCTGTCCGCTGGGCCTTACGCAGATGCGTTAATGGAACTTCGTTGCCGAGCAAGGTGCGGGCCGATGAACGACCGGACTAACGTTCTCGTATCTAATCACCCGCTTGAGCCGGGGTTGCCAAGGACTCTCCGCAGTTGCTTCTAGGTGTGATGGAGGCATGTCGCGTTATCTATCGCCGGAGGCCGCAAATGAGTCTAAAAGGCTGTTTCTATCGGGGGTATTGCAGTGAGTCTTATCAAATCCAAAAAGCGCGTTGCCGATCACGGGGAGGTATTCACGCCGCCCTGGCTGGTTGAAGAGATGCTCGACCTCGTCAAGGGCGAGAGCGAGCGGATCGACTCCCGCTTTCTGGAGCCTGCCTGCGGCAGTGGGAATTTTCTCGTTCCCATTTTGCAACGCAAGCTCGCGGCCGTGGAGTTGAAATTCGGCAAGTCCGATTTCGAGAAACGCCACTATGCCCTGCTGGCCTTGATGTGCGCCTACGGGATCGAACTGCTGGATGACAACATCGCCGAATGCCGCGCGAACATGCTGGAAGTGTTCGCCGACTACCTGAATCTTGATGAGTCGGACGAACTCTATCACGCAGCGTCCTTCGTGCTGTCGCTCAATCTCGTTCATGGCGATGCCATGACCATGCGCGACACGGAAGGCGCGCCCATCCGCGTGGTGGAATGGGGCTATCTCGGCAAGGGAAAATTCCAGCGGCGGGATTTCCGGCTCGATGTGCTGACAGGGATGGCGAGCTTCAGCGCGGAAGACTCGCTGTTCGCCCATCTCGGCAAGCACGAAATATTTACGCCAGCCAGAGTATATCCTCCCGTGACGGTGCGCGATCTGGCGGGCGGAGATGTTTCGGGGGAAGCCGCATGAACGAGCAGGCAGGATTTACGCTGCGGGGCCGCAACCCCGATGTTCTGACCTGCATCGCCAACCTTTCTAACGACGAGGTGTTCACGCCGCCCGCGTTCGCCAACCAAATGCTGGACACGCTGGCCAAGTCGTGGGCCGCGCAAAACAATGGCGCGAATATGTGGGCCGATAGTTCGGTTCGCTTCCTTGATCCGTTCACCAAGTCCGGTGTGTTCCTGCGGGAAATCACCACGCGGCTGATCACCGGGCTGGCGGAGGAAATCCCCGATCTGCAAACACGGGTGGATCATATCCTGACCCGGCAGGTATTCGGCATAGGCATCACTCGGCTTACCAGCCTGCTTGCGCGCCGAAGCTTGTATTGCTCTAAGCACGCGGACGGCGAGCATTCTGTCGCCAGGAGCTTTTCCAACGACGCAGGCAATATCTGGTTCGAGCGGATCGAGCACTCGTGGAGCAACGGGAATTGCGAATTTTGCGGCGCAAGCAAGGAGACGCTTGGCCGTGGCGGGGGATTGGAAACCCACGCCTATGCGTTCATTCACACCAACGACATCAAGACTCGCATGGGCGAGCTTTTCGGAGGCGACATGCAATTTGACGTCATCATCGGCAATCCGCCGTATCAGCTTGACGATGGCGGATTTGGTACGAGCGCCGCGCCTATTTATCAGTTGTTCGTAGAGCAGGCGAAGAAGCTCGAACCGCGCTATTTGTCCATGATTATTCCTTCCCGTTGGTTTGCTGGTGGCAAAGGGTTGGACGAGTTCCGCGAGGCGATGCTCAAAGATAACCGACTTCGCGAAATCAATGATTACCTCAGCGCAGCGGACGTTTTCCCCGGTGTCGGCCTCAAGGGCGGCGTGTGCTACTTACTCTGGGAACGCGACAACCCCGGCCAGTGTCGTGTGACCACCCGTTTCAAAGATTGGCCCGTTTCCTCGGCTACGCGCCCGCTGCTGGAAGAAGGTGCGGATGTCTTCATCCGCTTCAACGAAGGGCTCTCGATTCTCAGGAAGGTCATCGCCGTCGAGACTGGTCAAACCCAATCGCTCTCACTCCCCGAAAGCAAACGTTTCGACCGATTGGTTAGTTCTCGAAAGCCGTTCGGTCTTGAAACAAAGTTCAAGGGCAAAGCAACCAAGCGTGCTGGCGACGTGTTAGTCTATCAAAACGGTGGAATAGGGTACGCTGCGAGAAACTCTATTACCAGTGGTACTGACCTCATAGATCAGTGGAAGATTTTCGTTAGCTACGCGGCCCCTGGCACTGGCAACAAGGACACCTACCCGCATCGGATCATCAGCACGCCGTTTGTCGGCGAGCCAGGCAGCATCTCGTCTGAGACCTACCTCTGCATTGGCCCGCTCGAATCCAAGAGCGAAGCCCAGAGCGTCTTGTCCTATCTTTCCTGTCGCTTGACCCGCCTGCTGGTGCTTCTGCGCAAGCCCTCTCAGCATGTCACAAGCAAGGTGTATGCTTCCGTGCCAAAGCAAGATTGGACGAAGCAGTGGACGGATGCCGCCCTATACACGAAGTACGGCCTCACCAACGAGGAAATTGCGTTCGTCGAGAAAATCGTCCGCCCAATGGATTTAACGAACAATTTGTTTGATCAAGTCGGCGTGGACGATGACGAATAAGACCATCGAGGAAATCCTCACTCCTAAGCCGGAAGCGCGTCCGCGCATCTATGCCTATGCCATCGCCGACGCAGCGCATGCCGGGTTACTCAAGGTCGGCCAGACGACGCGCGACGTGAAGCAACGTGTAGCTGAACAGCTCAAGACCGCCGCGATCACCAATTACACCATCGAGCTCGACGAAGCCGCCGAGCGCGACGACAGCGGCATCATCACCGATCATGACGTGCGCGATGCGCTCAGGCGCAAGGGTTTCGCCAACCCGATGCTGGAATGGGTGAAATGCACGGTCGCCGATGTGAAAACCGTGCTGACCGAACTGCGCACGGGGCAGATATTCACAGGCACGCACCACGAAACCTTTCCGCCGCGCGATGAACAGGCGGCGGCGGTGGAACAGACCTATGCCTATTTTCAATCCCGCTGGCAGCAGGACGCAAACGCCGTTCCGCGTTTCCTCTGGAACGCCAAGATGCGTTTCGGCAAGACCTTCACGACTTATCAGCTTGCCAAGAAGCTGAATGCGAAGCGGGTGCTGGTGCTGACCTTCAAGCCCGCCGTGGAAGATGCCTGGCAGACCGACCTTGAATCGCACGTCGATTTCGACGGCTGGCGATACATGTCGCAGAACGCGGCTGGCGACCCGCGCGGTGTCGCGGCAGCAACGCCGCTGGTCTATTTCGCCTCGTTCCAGGACCTTCTTGGACGGGATAAGGCGGGCAATATCAAGCCGCGCAACGAATGGATTCACTCGATCAACTGGGACCTCGTGGCGTTCGATGAATACCATTTCGGAGCATGGCGCGACACGGCCAAGGAACTGTTCGAGGGCGAAGATGCAGCGGTCGCTAGGAAAGAAACCAGTCTCGAATATGCTGCCGATCTGGATGAGATGAACGAAGAGCTTGGCGTGCTTTCAGAGAGTGAAGTGGAGTTTCTACCCATCACCACGCGCGCCTATCTATATCTCTCCGGCACACCGTTCAAGGCGCTGGCAACGGGCGAGTTCATTGAGGAACAGATATTCAACTGGACCTATACGGACGAACAGCGCGCCAAGGCAGAGTTTGCCGAGAAGAATCCCGGAAAGCGCAACCCCTATGGTGCACTGCCACAAATGCGGCTGCTAACCTATCAGATGCCCGATGAGTTGCTTGCGATCGCCAGTGCCGGGGAGTTCGATGAATTTGACCTCAACGCCTTCTTTGCCGCCCGCGGCACAGGCGAAACGGCGACATTCAGGCACAAGACCGATGTGCAGAAATGGCTCGACATCATTCGGGGCGGTCATGCACCGCAAGCGGTAGACAGCCTGAAATCTGGCACGCGGCCACCATTTCCCTATTCGGACGTCCGGCTGCTTCCCTACCTGCAACATTCATTCTGGTTCCTGCCCAACGTCGCCGCCTGCCACGCGATGGCGAACCTGCTGGCGGAACGGCAGAATGCCTTCTGGCACGATTACAGGGTGATCGTCGCGGCGGGAACATCGGCGGGGATCGGACTCGAAGCCTTGCCGCCCGTCCGGCAGGCTGTCGGCAGCGGTTTCGATACGAAGACCATCATACTTTCCTGTGGCAAGCTGACCACTGGCGTAACGGTGGCGCAGTGGTCCTCGATCCTGATGCTGCGCAATCTGAAATCTCCGGAGACTTACTTTCAGGCGGCGTTCCGGGTGCAATCGCCCTGGTCGATCAAGAATCCCAACGGCGACAACCCGAATGAGGAAGAAATCCTCAAGCCCGTTTGCTTCGTGTTCGACTTCGCGCCGACACGCGCGCTGCGGCAGTTGTCGGAATATGGCATCGGTCTTTCTCCGGGCGAACCGAATCCGGAAAATGCCGTGCGGGAGCTTGTCTCATTCCTGCCAGTGCTGGCCTATGACGGCGCGAACATGACGCAGATCGACGCGGGCGGCATTCTGGACATTGCGATGGCAGGCACTTCGGCGACGTTGCTTGCCCGCAAGTGGGAATCGGCGCTACTGGTGAACGTGGACAACGCCACGCTCGCCCGAGTTCTCAATCATCCCGATGCGATGGCAGCCGTCGAGCGTATCGAGGGCTGGCGGGCACTTGGCGACAACATCATCGAAACGATCATCAACAAGAGCGATAAGGTCAAGGAGCTCAAGAACAAGGCGAAGGAAGGCGAGCTTACCGCAAAAGAGAAGAAAGAGCTAAGCGACGAGGAAAAGGAATATAAATCCAAGCGCAAGCTCGTCCAGGAAAAGCTCATCAAATTCGCCACCCGCATCCCGGCCTTCATGTATCTCACGGACTTCCGCGAAAACACGCTTCAGGATGTTATCACCAAGATCGAGCCGGACCTTTTCCGGACTGTGACTGGTTTGACCGTCGCCGATTTCCACCTCCTAGTGAGATTGAAGGTGTTCAATACCGAGCGGATGAACGAAGCCGTCTTCGCTTTCCGCCGATATGAAGATGCTTCGCTACGCTACACGGGTATCGAGAGCCATGAAGGGTTGAGGCACTACGGTCTCTACGACACCGTTGTGGCGATTGAGCCGGACGTGACTCTTGACGAGATCAGGGAGGTATATCGAAGCAACTGGGGCGGACTCCCGGTTGGCTCGGTGTGCCTTGATATCATCGACTTCCTAGCATCCAGGCCGCTCGATCAACTTAAGTTCCTCACCTTCACGACGCTCTCTCAGGCGGCGGGCAGGGAAGCTATCGACACGGATGTCCTTGCTGCTGTGAACCTGCTGACTGGATCCAGGACCGCGGTGTTGCAGGTGCATGCCATGCTCGTCGACGAAGACAATACCGAGTATGAGCTCTCGCTCGAGGACTTCGCGGAGGCGCGACGGACTGGAATGCTGAGACATCCGGAAACCGGGGCGTTAGTTCCAGATTTCGAATCCCGTGTCATACCGTTCTTCGCGCCGACCGAAGAGTTGCAACGTGAGCTCACAGATGCCTGATCTGAAGGATTCTATCGCGTTTATCAAGGCTTCGCTAAGCCACTCGACCCCTGCTCAGATAATGCTCGACATGATTATGGCGACTGCACATGAGCAGCGCCTGACACTGGTCGAGCGGGCAGTGGATTGGGTGGCTCAGGAGTTCGTGAAGACAAGTCACGTCCGGCAGGCGATGGGCGAGGACACCCTGACTGTAGAGATCGTCACGTCGCTGAAGGCGATGGGCTTCCAGGCCGCGCACGACACGCAGTATGGCGGCCACTGCGACATCGTCGTCGAGGCCCGAGACGATTTCCTTTGGATCGCCGAGGCCAAGAAACACAAGGACTACGACTGGCTGCTAGCAGGGTTCGAACAGCTCGACCGCAGATACAGCACAGGAATTGCGGGTCAGGATGCCGGGGAGATGATCATCTACTGCTTCGGAGCGAGGGCGGATCTCGTTCTTTCAGAATACCAGTCAAGGCTCTCTGTCGCACGGAAGGATGTCAGGTTTGACGGCGCCATAACACAAGGACTGTTCCGGCGATCGGTCCACACGCACGTTAATACGGGACGGGACTTCCAGGTCCGGCATTTGATCGTGCCCCTCTACTTCAACCCTACCAGGTAGCAGGGCGCAGGTCAGGGATCGGCTGTATGCACAGCCTTCACGCCCGGTCTTAGCCGTTTGTAAACTACAGGCCCGTTTTGGCCTAGAATCGGATCATATATTTACATTTTATCGGAACATCGTGATGATTGTTCCTTTAGAAAACTGATATTGTTGGTATTCTCTCTCTCAGTTTACAGTTTCATTCCCTATTACCGTTCTGAGAAGAAGCACCTCTTGTTAAGAACCGCTGCTTGTCAGCGGTTTTTTTGGTGTTTTTCCGCATAAGCATTCGGCGCGAACGATGTTCCGGCGGTTACGGCGCGATTGCGCCGAAACCTGTCAGAATGGTCCATGCGACGCCGATTGCAGCGCAAATCGCCAGCGTCGTAATCACCGAAAGCTTCAGGTGAAAAATCGCTAAGGCGGCAAGCACCGTTAGTACCAGCGACGGCCAGATGAGCGAGGCTGGAACTGGGACATCGATTGAAACTTGTCCCCATGAGGCAGTGCGCACGTCGGCAAAAAGCACATGGACGCCGAACCAGATCGCAAGGTTCAGGATCACGCCAACGACCGCTGCCGTGATGGCTGACATCGCTCCGGTCAGCGCAGGGTCGCCGCGCAGCCTTTCGATGAACGGCGCTCCGAGGAAGATCCAGAGGAAGCTCGGAATGAAGGTCACCCATGTCGTCAGGACGGCGGCAAGTGTGGCAGCGAGCATTGGATCGAGCGGCCCGGGGTTCCTATAGGCGGCCATGAAGCCGACGAACTGGACGACGCTGATCAACGGTCCCGGGGTTGTCTCGGCCATGCCGAGACCATCCAGCATTTCCCCCGGTTTCAGCCATCCGAAATGCTGGACCGCTTCCTGAGCGACATAGGCAAGGACCGCGTAAGCGCCGCCGAATGTCACGACAGCCATTTGGCTGAAGAACAGCCCGACCTGCGAGAAGACACTGCCGGATCCCACCGTCACCAGTAACAACGCGACTGGTAGAAGCCAGGCAGCCGCAAGGCTGCCGGACACCCGCAGCGACCAGGCGAGGTTCGGCCGGGCATGGAGTGGTGTATCTTCGCCGAGGAGGGAATCGCGATCTTCGAGGATATCGCCCGAACCGCCTTTGTGTCCGCCGCCCACCTCGAACAAGGGCGATCCCGCGCGGCCGCCGAGGAAGCCAACGATGCCAGCTGTGATGATGATCAGCGGGAACGGGACGTGGAGGCAGAAGATCGCGATGAAAGCGGCGGCAGCGATGCCTATCATCACGTTGTTTTTAAGCGCTCTGCTTCCGATCCGGAACACCGCGTGCAGCACGACCGCCAGCACCGCGGCCTTCAGGCCGAAGAACAGACCGGCGATATAGCTTACGTTTCCATAGGCGGCATAGACGTAGCTCAGCCCAAGGATGGAGATGAACCCCGGAAGCACGAACAGAGCTCCGGCGATCAGGCCGCCAATCGTCCTGTTGAGCAGCCAGCCGATATAGATCGCCAACTGATGGGCCTCTGGCCCCGGAAGCAGCATGCAGTAGTTGAGCGCATGCAGGAAGCGATGTTCGCCGATCCATCGTTTTTCGTCGACGACGATGCGGTGCATGACGGCGATCTGTCCCGCCGGTCCGCCGAAACTGAGCGCCGCAACTCTTGCCCACACTTTCGCCGCCTCACCAAGAGGGACTATGTCGCGGCTCGCCGGGGCGTCCCGTTCCATATCCATTTACTTCGGCCACATCACGGCGCCCGCCTCGGGTTGGGCCAATTATGGGTCTCGTCGGTGGCGTCGCGGCACCAGCGGTAAAACGCGTCATAGAGCGTCAGACCGGCGTCGAGCTGCTGCAGGTCATCTGTGAACATCCGCGAAAGTCCGAGCGAAGCGGCGAGCAGGCCGGCTGCTTCCGGCGCGAGATCGAGCCTGGCAGTATCAGCGCCGCGAATAATGGTGGCGAGATGCAGCAGTGGTTTGGAAGTGAGATTGAATTCCTCGATCATCACGTCAAAGGTGCAGCGCTCGCCGCGATGGCTCCAGAAAACGTCCTCGATATCGAAAGGCGTCGCGCCAAAACGGTCGGCGACGGCCGGCACTTCCGATGCCGGAACGAACAGGAAGACGGCATTGGGATCGACGAAACGCTTGATCAGCCAGGGGCAGGCGATCCGGTCGATCTTGGGACGGGCCCGCGTCACCCAGACCGTACGGCCCTGCGGGTCACGCGCCGGCAGCTTGACATAGGGCACCACCTGGCCACCGGCCTGCAGCCACGCCTCGAATCCTCCTTCGAGAACTTCCGCGTCCGTTCCGAAATGGCGAAGATAGGCGGCCACGCCATGACTGAGCTTTTGCCCCCTCTGGCACACGATGACAGCCGTGCCGGCAACCTCGTGGCTCCATTCACTGACATCGGTGTGGCTGCGCCGGATCGACCCCGGGACGAGCCGTGGGTCGGCGGCAAAATCCTCGGCCGTGCGGACGTCGATAATGACGGGCACATTCGGCGTTCCGATGATGCGGTTGAGCTTGTCGGATGAAATTTCCAGAAATGACGGCATGACGCGTCCTCCGTTGTACGGGTTATCGGACGCGATACTTCAGCTGTCGCCTCGTGGGGTGATCGCGACCCCAGACCCAATCATGTGCTGCAGGCCCGCGGGAAGTCAAGCGCTGTTGGTGTGCCTTGCGGCGGCGCACTTTTCAACTGATAGCCATCGCGGCCTTCACGCCGTCCACGACGAACTGTGCTGCAAGTGCCGCCAGGATGACGCCGAGCAGGCGGGTGAGGATCGCCCGGCCGGTCACGCCGAGGAAGCGGTCGAGGCGGTCGGCGATCAGCAGCGCAGCCAGCATCAAGAGAAGATTGCCGGCAATGACGATGAGAAGCTGCGCGCGCTCGACGGAGGTCGGCAGCGAGCCCGCAAGCAGGATTGTCGCCGAGATCGCGCCCGGACCGGCAATGAGAGGAAGGGCGAGCGGAAAGACCGCGATATTCTGGATGTGATCCTTGGTGATCGCCACTTCGCTGGTCTTTTCCTTGCGGTCCTGCCGTCTCTCGAACACCATTTCGAAGGCGATCCAGAAGAGCAGCAGCCCGCCGGCGATGCGGAAGGCGCCGATGGAAATGCCGAGCACCCCGAGCACGCTTGCGCCGAACAGCGCAAAGATGGCGAGGATGATGAAAGCGATGACGGAGCTGCGCAGCGCCACCTGCTTGCGCTGGCTGCGGCTCATGCCGCTGGTCAGTCCCAGAAAGATCGGCACAAGTCCGGGAGGATCGATCGTGACGAGCAGCGTCGTGAAAGCGTTGATCAATTGGTCGGCGCTTGCCATCGTCTCTCCGGAACGCCATATGAAGGCTCGATTATTCGCGATTGTGAAGCGAGGTTTTCCATTTGGCAAATGACGGGCGGCGGGCCGGCGCTAAAAGCGGTCGAAATCGCTTGATTGCCGCCCTTCCGCCGCAAAGTCTGTTCAAAACCGCGGCTCAAATTGGCGCCGGGCAAGCCTTTCCGCTATAAATCTTTCAGTGATTCTACAAAGAGATCGTGATCTGTTTTGACTGAACAAACACCCCCAGGTGGCGGGAAGCTCCCGCCGGGCATCGAGCCCATCTCCATCATGGAGGAAATGCAGCGGTCCTATCTCGATTACGCGATGAGCGTCATCGTCAGCCGCGCGCTTCCGGACGTGCGCGACGGCCTCAAGCCTGTGCACCGGCGCATCCTCTATGGGATGTCAGAGCTCGGCATCGACTGGAACAAAAAATACGTCAAATGCGCCCGCGTCACCGGTGACGTGATGGGTAAATACCATCCGCACGGCAATGCCGCGATCTACGACGCGCTCGCCCGTATGGCGCAGGATTGGTCGCTCCGCCTGCCGCTGATCGACGGCCAGGGCAATTTCGGCTCCGTCGACGGAGACCCGCCGGCGGCCGAACGTTACACGGAATGCCGTCTGCAAAGGGCGGCCCATTCTCTGCTCGACGACCTCGACAAGGAAACGGTCGACTTCCGCGACAATTACGACGGCACGCTCTCAGAGCCCGTCGTGGTGCCCGCGAAATTCCCGAACCTTCTGGTCAACGGGGCAGGCGGCATTGCCGTCGGTATGGCGACCAATATTCCGCCGCACAACCTGACCGAAGTCATCAACGGCTGCATCGCGCTGATCGATGATCCAGCGATCGAACTGCCGGAGCTCATGCAGATCATTCCCGGTCCGGATTTTCCGACTGGTGCGAAAATCCTTGGCCGCGCCGGCATCCGCTCGGCTTATGAAACCGGCCGTGGTTCCGTGATCATGCGCGGCGTTGCCGCGATCGAGCCGATGCGTGGCGACCGCGAGCAGATCATCATCACCGAGATCCCGTATCAGGTGAACAAGGCTACGATGATCGAGAAAATGGCCGAGCTGGTGCGCGAAAAGCGCATCGAGGGCATCTCCGATCTCCGCGACGAATCCGACCGCCAGGGCTATCGCGTCGTCATCGAGCTGAAACGCGATGCCAATGCCGAAGTCATCCTGAACCAGCTTTACCGCTACACGCCGCTGCAGACCTCCTTCGGCTGCAACATGGTGGCGCTGAACGGCGGCAAGCCCGAACAGATGAACCTGCTCGATATGCTCCGCGCATTCATCTTCTTCCGCGAGGAGGTCGTTAGCCGGAGAACGAAATTCCTTCTTCGCAAGGCGCGCGAACGTGCGCATGTCTTGGTGGGTCTCGCGATTGCGGTCGCCAATATCGATGAAGTGATCCGCGTCATCCGCCAGGCGCCCGATCCGCAGTCCGCGCGCGAAGAGCTGATGACGCGCCGCTGGCCCGCGGAAGATGTTGAAAGCCTGATCCGCCTCATCGACGATCCGCGCCATCGTATCAACGAGGATATGACCTATAATCTCTCGGAAGAGCAGGCGCGGGCAATCCTCGAGCTCCGCCTTGCCCGCCTGACAGCGCTCGGCCGCGATGAAATCGGCGACGAACTCAACAAGATCGGCGACGAGATCAAGGATTATCTCGACATCCTGTCGTCCCGCGTCCGCATCCAGACGATCGTCAAAGACGAGCTGACATCGGTTCGCGACGAATTCGGCACGCCGCGCCGCACCGAGATCGTCGACGGCGGCCTCGAAATGGACGACGAGGACCTTATTGCCCGCGAGGACATGGTCGTTACCGTTTCGCACCTCGGCTATATCAAGCGCGTGCCGCTGACGACCTATCGCGCCCAGCGCCGCGGCGGCAAGGGCCGCTCCGGCATGACGACGCGCGACGAGGATTTCGTTAGCCGGCTATTCGTGGTCAATACCCACACGCCAGTCCTTTTCTTCTCCTCGCGCGGCATCGTCTACAAGGAAAAGGTCTGGCGCCTACCGATCGGCACCCCGACGTCTCGGGGCAAGGCGCTGATCAACATGCTGCCGCTGGCACCTGGCGAACGCATCACCACGATCCTGCCTTTGCCGGAGGACGAGGAGAGCTGGGAAAGCCTCGACGTCATGTTCTCGACGACACGCGGCACGGTTCGCCGCAACAAGCTGTCAGATTTTGTCCAGGTAAACCGTAACGGCAAGATCGCCATGAAGCTCGAGGAGGAGGGCGATGAAATCCTCTCCGTCGAGACCTGCACCGAACATGACGACGTTCTGTTGACGACGGCGCTCGGCCAGTGCATCCGCTTCCAGGTCGATGATGTCCGTGTCTTTGCGGGCCGCAATTCGATTGGCGTGCGCGGCATCAACCTTGGCAATGGCGACCGCATCATCTCGATGACTATCGTCGGCCATGTCGATGCCGAACCTTGGGAGCGTGCTGCTTACCTCAAGCGTTCCGCTGTCGAACGCCGCGCCACGGGCGTCGACGAGGAGGATATCGCCCTGGTCGGCGAGGAAGTCACCGAAGAGGGACTGCTGACAGACGAGCGCTACGAGGAACTGAAGGCACGCGAACAGTTCGTGCTGACAGTATCACAGAAGGGCTTCGGCAAGCGGTCGTCTTCCTACGACTTCCGCATCTCCGGCCGCGGCGGCAAGGGCATTCGCGCCACCGATACCTCCAAGACGAGCGAGATCGGCGAACTCGTCGCCGCATTCCCGGTCGACGAGGGCGACCAGATCATGTTGGTCTCGGATGGCGGGCAGCTGATCCGCGTCCCGGTCGGCGGTATCCGCATCGCCAGCCGCGCCACCAAGGGCGTGACGATCTTCTCGACCGCCAAGGATGAAAAGGTCGTCTCCGTCGAGCGCATCAGCGAGCCGGAAGATGACGGCGAGGAGGTTGGCGAGATCGTCAACGAAACGCCGATCGAGAGCGGTGAGGCGCCACCTGCAACGGAATAATAATTCAACTAGGCTTTGGTTGAGAACTGGGCGGCCCCTGCCGCCCGGTTTTTTATGCGCAAATCCGATGTTCGCACCGCCGCGCTAAGATCGTTTCACCCACATTCTTTCGGATATTGCCAAAGCACGAGGCACGATCCCGCGAAATTGTCGGCATTGACGACATCGTGGCGTCGTTCACGGTGCGGCAGGCCGATCAGAGGCCACCGCCCGGCGAGCTGATCGCGGTTCCCGCGTACTGGGTTTGAAAGCGACAGGCTGCTTGTCTCGGTGAAGATTGCCGCTCTCGCACAAATTGCTGCGCGACAGCCGATTGCTGATCCCTGCGTCGAGTATATATTCGCCTTCCAACAAGGAAGGCGCCCATGGCAGTGGCTTCGCGGATCGCGAAAACGGGGGCATTTGCAGGAATCAATCGTCGCAACGGTCGTCCTGCTGTCTGCAGCCGTCTTCATCGCGATCGGCGATGCCCCGGCGCCATGGTCTTCCGTCCGCCGGGTGAGGGACCGGTCGCGCTGCCGGAGAGCGTGAAGATCCTGGGCTGGGGCACTGCATTCGCGTCGTGACCGGCGGCAGTCCTGATTGTGTGCGCAGGCCCTACGCTTCCGGTGTCTTGATGGTGCTGCGTTTCCGCAAAAGCGGCTGCCTAGCCTGGCGGTCGGCCTGAAACCATCCAAAGAAAAAGCCGGACGCGGGGACGGCGTCCGGCTTTTTGAATGGCCCCGAGCGCTGGAGGGGAAGGCGCTCAAGGGCAGGGGAACTCAACTCAGAAAGTGCTGTGCTTCTTCTCGCTGAACGCCTTCACTTCTTCGCTTTCGCGGCGAAGCGCGGAAACGGTTGACGCCACAGACACGATGAACATGACGCTGATGAGAGCGGTAAGAACAGTCAAGATCGTGAACATGGGCAGTCCTTTCCGAAGTTGCGTTCACGTTCCTCAGTACTGGCTTATGATGGCCGTGCGGGCCGAAGCATAAGGACCATATACCTTGGACGTATCGGTCTTCTGGTCATAGAGTGCGACAGTTGCGGTAAGCATTCCCGTGATCATTGCCATCCAGAATACATTGATGATGGTAATCTTATCGGGCATCTTGTTTTCCCTTCGTGCAGCGTATCGCATCTACGCTTCGGTTAAGTGAACGTATCCGTCTGAAAATGGTTCCGGCGGATGTTGGCGTGTCGTTTAGCAAGCCCGGTCTGAAGCGACCTTGAATGCCTTGTTCATCTGGCGTTCAGATTCGGGAGCAGGTCTCAACGCGCCCTTCCGAGCTGCCGCATGATGGCGTGATGCTCGCTGACTTCGGCGCGCACCCAGCGCATCGTATAGCGGTCCTGCAGGTAGCCATATGCCAGCTCCGCAAGCAGGGAGAGAACGACGGCAAGGGCGAGAAGCAGGATCAGCATGTCGATATCTTTCGGAAGTGTCCGATGCGGGTGGCATCGGCTGCGTTGCTGTTTCCGATTATGCGTACCGCATCTGAAACCGCGTTGAACGCGGCATTCATCGACCGTTCAGCAGGGCGGCAAATGACTTGCGGGATGCGGGTATCCATGACAAAAGGCATCGAACAAAACGGCCGGGTCCTATGACGACTGCTTTTTATCCGGGGTCCTTCGACCCGCTCACCAACGGACACCTGGACGTGCTCGTCCAGGCGCTGAACATCGCCGAAAGAGTGATCGTTGCGATCGGCATCCACCCCGGCAAGGCGCCGCTGTTTTCATTCGAGGAGAGGGCGGAGCTGATCCGAAACGCGCTTGCCGATGCCATGCCGCAGAAAAGCGGCAGCATCTCTGTCGTCTCCTTCGACAATCTGGTCGTAGATGCCGCGCGCATGCATGGCGCGGCGCTGCTCATCCGCGGCCTTCGTGATGGCACCGACCTCGACTACGAAATGCAGATGGCGGGCATGAATCGGCAGATGGCACCGGATGTGCAGACCATCTTTCTGCCGGCAGGGACGGCCTCACGGCCCATTACCGCCACATTGGTCCGTCAAATCGCGGCCATGGGCGGCGACGTCAGCGCCTTTGTGCCGGCCGCCGTTTTGAAGGCCCTTCGATCCAAGCGCAAATCTTGAGGCGTTTTCCGCCGCAACGGAGCTCACATGAAACTTTTCTATATTGCATTTGCCGGCGTGCTTTACCTCGCCTCCTTCGTTGGCGACGTGTTTGCCCAGGCCGACCACACGTTGACGATCCAACTCAAGGATGGTCCCGTCGTGATCCAGCTGATGCCGGACGCGGCTCCCAAGCACGTAGCGCAGATCGAGGCGCTGGCGAAGAAGGGGGCCTATGACAACGTGGCCTTCCACCGCGTCATCGACGGCTTCATGGCGCAGACCGGCGACGTGCAGTACGGCAATATGTCGAAGGGCTACGATCCGAGCCTTGCGGGCACCGGCGGCTCCGATCTGCCGAACATTCCGGCCGAATTCTCCAAGAAGCCGTTCGTTCGCGGCACGGTGGGCATGGCGCGTGCCCAGGATCCGAATTCGGCAAACTCGCAGTTCTTCATCATGTTCGCGGACGGCTCCTTCCTGAACGGCCAGTACACGGTGGTCGGCAAGGTCGTCTCCGGCATGGAAAACGTCGACAAGATCAAGCGCGGCGCCGGCCAAAACGGCGAAGTGACCGATCCCGACCGCATGGTCAAAGTTACCGCCGGCAAGTGATTTAGTGAAAAGAGGAGAATGAAAATGGCCGAGATCAAGGATCCGGAAAACACCGTTATCCTGGAAACCACCAAGGGCAAGGTTGTCATCCAGCTGCTGCCGCAGGTGGCCCCCGAGCATGTCGCCCGGATTAAGGAGCTTTCTCGCGAAAAGGCCTATGACGGTGTCGTCTTCCACCGGGTCATCCCTGACTTCATGGCACAGACCGGCGACGTCCAGTTCGGCAAGAAGGGCGGCGAGAACTTCAACCCGGGCCGCGCCGGCATGGGCGGCTCGTCGAAGCCTGACCTGAAGGCAGAATTCTCCGCGACGCCGCATGTCCGCGGCACCTGCTCGATGGCGCGCTCGCAAAGTCCGAACTCGGCAAACAGCCAGTTCTTCATCTGCTTCACCGATGCGCCGTGGCTGAACAAGCAATACTCCGTCTGGGGCCAGGTCATCGAAGGCATGGATGTGGTCGACACGATCAAGAAGGGCGAACCGGTCAGCGATCCGGACTCCATCGTCTCGATGCGGGTTGCCGCCGACGCCTGATTGTGATTTCTGCTGAAACCCGCCCTTGCGCGAAGGCGCCGGGCGGGTTTCGCTTTGCCTGAAAGTGCCCGATGCGCGTAGACCTTTTCGATTTCGACCTTCCGGCTGAACGGATCGCCTTGCGGCCCGCCGAGCCACGCGATAGCGCGCGCCTGCTCGTCATCGATCCGCATGCTGAACCGGCTCTCGGCGACCATGCCGTCAGCGAGCTGCCGTCGTTCCTGCGGGCAGGGGATGCGCTTGTCTTCAATGACACCAAGGTCATTCCCGCGCAGCTCGAGGGCGTCCGCCATCGTGAAGGGGCAGGCGGCCAGCAGGTCTCGGCGACATTGCATATGCGCGTCGGCGCCAGCCGCTGGAAGGCTTTTTCCAAGCCCGGCAAACGCATTAAGGTCGGCGATCGTATCGCCTTCGGCCACGGCGGTGAAAGCTGCTTCCTCGGCCAGCTCGATTGCACCGTCGAGGAGAAAGGCGAGGGCGGTGAAGTCACCCTTGCCTTCGATCTTTCCGGCCCGGCGCTGGACGAGGCAATCGCCTCCGTCGGCCATATCCCGCTGCCGCCCTACATCGCCGCCAAGCGTCCGGACGACGAACGCGACCGCACCGATTACCAGACGATCTATGCCCGCGAGGAAGGTGCCGTCGCAGCGCCCACCGCCGGCCTGCATTTCACGCCACGACTTTTTGAGGCAATCGACAAGGCCGGCGTCGAGCGCCATTTCGTGACGCTGCATGTCGGCGCCGGTACCTTCCTGCCGGTCAAGGCCGATGATACTGACGATCACAAGATGCATCTCGAAAGCGGCTATGTCAGCGCCGAGACGGCGGCAAAGCTGAATGCCGTCAAGGCGAGGGGCGGGCGCATCATTTGTGTCGGCACGACATCGCTACGGCTGATCGAAAGCGCGACCGCGGACGATGGAGGAATCCGCGCCTGGGCGGGCGCCACCGGCATCTTCATCACGCCCGGCTACCGTTTCAAGGCAGTCGATATCCTGATGACCAATTTCCACCTGCCGCGCTCGACGCTCTTCATGTTGGTTTCGGCCTTTGCGGGTTTCGAAACCATGCAGGCGGCATACAAACACGCCATTTCGACAGGTTACCGTTTCTATTCATACGGGGATGCGAGCCTTCTTTTCCGGAAAGACAGATGACCGAGAATTTCCAGTTCACGCTCAGAAGGACCGATGCAGGCGCCCGCCTCGGCGAAATCTCAATGCCGCGCGGCACCATCCGCACGCCCGCCTTCATGCCGGTCGGCACGGTCGGTACCGTCAAGGCCATGTATCTCGACCAGGTTCGCGAAACGGGCGCCGACATCATTCTCGGCAACACCTACCACCTGATGCTGCGCCCGACGGCAGAGCGCGTGGCGCGCCTCGGCGGCCTACACAGCCTCATCCGCTGGGAACATCCGATCCTGACGGATTCCGGCGGCTTCCAGGTCATGTCACTTTCAGGTCTTCGCAAGCTCGACGAGCAAGGCGTCACCTTCAAGTCGCATGTCGACGGCAGCCTGCATCACATGTCGCCGGAGCGCTCGATCGAAATCCAGGGGCTGCTCGACTCCGATATCCAGATGCAGCTTGACGAATGCGTGGCGCTTCCGGCTGAACCGCGCGAGATTGAACGCGCAATGGAGCTTTCGCTGCGCTGGGCTGAACGCTGCAAGGTCGCCTTCGGCAACCAGCTGGGCAAGGCGATGTTCGGCATCGTGCAGGGCGGTGACATTCCCGCACTCCGCATCCGCTCGGCCGAAGAGCTGGCACAGCTTGACCTCAAGGGTTATGCGGTCGGCGGTCTTGCGGTTGGCGAACCGCAGGACGTCATGCTGAAGATGCTCGAGGAAACTTTGCCGGTGCTGCCCGGCGAAAAGCCGCGCTACCTCATGGGCGTAGGCACGCCCGACGATATCCTGAGATCGGTTGCCCGCGGCATCGACATGTTCGACTGCGTGATGCCGACCCGCTCCGGCCGCCATGGCCTGGCCTTTACCCGCCGCGGCAGGGTCAATATCCGCAACGCTCGCCACGCGGAGGATCTGCGTCCGCTCGACGAGCAGTCGAATTGCCCGGCCTCGCGCGATTATTCGCGCGCTTATCTCCACCATCTCGTCCGCGCCAACGAGGCGCTCGGCGGCATGCTGCTCTCGTGGCACAATCTCAGCTACTATCAAGAACTGATGCAGGGCATCCGCACGGCGATTGCCGAGGGTCGCTTCGCCGATTTCATGGCGGAAACCCAGGAGGAATGGGCAAAGGGCGATCTCGAGCGCGCTTGAGGCCGATGGTCTGCCGGTTGTCGGCGCGAGCCAGGGCGCGCCGTGCCTGACGATCTTCAGGCAGGTCCAGATCACCGTCGGGACGCTGGTTCTGTTGTCGGTGCTGTGCGAATTTCTCCTTCATCCGGCTGCTTTTGCTTTCGCCGGCCTTCTCGGCGCCGCGCTCGCATTTTCAGGCATAAGCGGCTAGTGCGGCCTGGCGATCCTTCTTTCCTGCATGCATTGGAAAAGGATTGGCTGCACCGCCGTCAAATGCCTTTGCTGTCGGTGTTCGGCACGATCTGCACGCCGTTGATCTTGTAGCCGCCGTCGGGCTGCCGCATCATCTGGTAGATCGCCGTCCAGTCCTTGCCGTCCCGGCCGGATATCAGGACCTCGTGATAGATCATCGCGCCGTTATCGATGGAGCGGCTGCGGCCGAAAGCATAGTTCCCGGGATGATAGACGGGTTCGTAGCTCTTCTTCACCATCGCAAAGAAGACGCCCTTGTCCGGATACATCGCCTTAATGCCGGGCGCTGCAAAGGAATAGGCCGTCTCCGCATCATCCTTCAGGAAGGCCGTAATCTGATCCTCGATGATATGCCGCGTCGTCTCGACCGGATCTTCGGCCCGCGCCAGTATCGATACAAAGATCAAAGCAGCACACAGCGCAGACACAGAGGATAAAGCGCGCATGGATTTCTCTCCGGCGATATAAAGCGGAGTGTAGAGTACTTTGCAGATTTGGAAAGTGGGGCAGTTGCTGCGTTCATGCAGACTGTCACGTCGCACGGCGTCCTCCACCGTCGCGGAAGTCCTTGCGCTTTCACCTTGCATCTGTGTCGAAGACCGAAAGCGACATCCGTCCTCCGTCTGCAGCGGCGAGTTGGTGTGCCGCCAGCAACGGCGGTCCCGATGGAAGCAAGCGCGGCCGCACGCCCTTTTGAATTGGGAGATCTTCGGCAGTCATGCTGGCTCCCTTGGCAAAATCCGGCATACCATCGATGCGGCGCGAGGCAAGTGCCTCGATCAGCCCCGCCGTCTCTCCGCCATCAGAAACACCGCCAGTACAAAACACATAAGGCCAAGGAACGATGGCAGCCCTTGATGTCCGATCAGTTGCATCGCTAGTCCTGTCGCGGGCGAGCCCACGATGCCGCCGATACCCCATACGAACGCGAAGGCCGCGTTTCCGGCGATCAAGGCTTGACCGATGAAACGCTCGCCGAGTTGGATCAGCGACATGGTGTAAATCCCAAATGAGACCCCGCCCCAGACGAAAACGAGCGGCCAGATGAGCCACGCGTTGAAGAGCGACGGCAGCAGCAGGCAGCCGGCCAGCGAAGCCAAGGCACAGAATATCATGGTCCGCGTCGAGCCGAATCGTTCGGCCACGCGCCCGAGCAATATCTGCAGGACGGCATTGCCTGCGGTGAAACAGGCGATGAGCGAAGCGATACGTGCTTCGGCACTGCCAAGCGCGGCACCATAAACCGTGAACAAGGAAATCACGACCTGCTCGAAGGCGGCAGCAGTGAAAACCGCGAACAACAGAAGGGGTGCCCGTGCGAAGAAGCCGCCGACCGATGTTGCCTCACCTTCATGCGGCATCTTCGGCAGGCGCGGCACGACCGCAAGTACGATCAAGCCGCAGAGAGGGAAGGCCACGATGCCGATCATGAAGGGCGGCCAGCCCTGCGTGCCGACAAGGCCGAGCGACAGCGGGCCGATGGCGAAGCCACTCGAAACGATCGATGAATAGAGGCCCATGATGCGGCCCCGGCGTGGCGCGGGCGTGATCGCGATCAGCCAGGTTTCGCTGATCACGTAAAGCGGATTGGCGAAGAAGCCGAGGAGGAAGCGCAGAGGCATCCAGGCCCAGACCTCCTGCTTCCAGGCAATCGCGATCAGGATGAGCCCGGCGAGGGTGGAACAAAGGATCGCAAGCCGCGCCGCGCCCACCCGCCGCGCCAGCGTCGGAATGAAGGGCGCGGATACAATGAAACCCAGCGGCGTCATCGCCGCCGACAAGCCGATCAGGCCGGGCGCCGTCCCCTGCCGCTCCAGGATGAAGCTGAGCAGCGGATAAGTCAGCCCCTGTGCCACGGCGAACACCGTGACGGTCGCGATGATGCCCGCCATCGCGGCCCAAGGGATCCGATCCTCTCGCGGGGATGTCGTGCTGTGCAAGTGCCGGCAAACCGTTGCGGCACGCGGAAACTGGCGCTCCGGTGTCATTGCAGCATTCGCCTTATCGCTGCCAGAAGGGCTTGGCGATCTCTGCCTCGACCTGCCGCCTCGTCAGACCGATATCGTCGATCAAATGGGGATCATCCTTTGACTTTTGCTCAAGTTGCCAGCGAAGGCGTTTGCGCTCGTCCCAGGTCGCGATAACGCTTCGCAGGGTCGCCAGGCTGTAAGTCCGACGCGACACTTTCGCCAGCTCCACGCGGGGAACATCGTTCATGGCAACCTCCATATGGTTTGAGGGTCCAGAGCCCTCGACCTGAAAGAGGATGAATTCTGCAGGATACGAACGGCGCCGTAATTAAGCTCCCCCAAATAGTTCCAAAAACTTGCAAACAGGCTATAGATGCGCCGTATGCAGGGATCGCGCTTTGCCTTTGGTCCGTTCGTGCTTGATCCGGGTGCGGGAACGCTCCTTCGGAACGATGATCCCGTTGCCGTCGGCTACCGCGGACTAAAGCTGCTTGCGGCGCTTGTCGGACGGCCTGGCGAAATCCTGGGCAAGGCCGAGTTGATGGACGCGGCGTGGCCGGGCACAGCCGTCGAGGAAGGTAACCTCACCGTCCAGATCGCGCAGCTCAGGAAGCTGCTTGGTCCGGCCACCGATGGCGGTGAATGGATCGCCACGGTTCCGCGCGTCGGCTACCGCTTCACGGGGGCCATCGAATACCTCGGTGGCGCGAAGCAAAAACCTTTGCCACTGCCCGACAAGCCATCGATAGCCGTGCTGCCCTTCGTGAATGTCAGCAACGATCCCGAGCAGGAATCCTTCGCGGATGGGTTGACTGAAGACCTGATTACCGACCTGTCCAGGATCTCCGGCCTGTTCGTCATCGCGCGCAACTCAGCCTTTGCCTACAAGGGAAAGGCGATGGATGTGCGCGGGATCGCTGAGGACCTCGGCGTGCGCTACCTCCTGGAGGGGAGCGCAAGACGTGCCGCGGGGCGCGTACGCATCAACGCCCAGCTCGTCGACGCGGTGAGTGGCGATCATCTATGGGCGGAACGCTTCGATCGCAGCCTGGACGATATCTTTGCCGTTCAGGACGAGGTCACTGGCAAAATCGTGGAGGCGCTGCTCGGCCGGCTGCGTGCACCGCCGCCGCGCAATCGGCCCAAAAATCTCGAGGCTTACGATCTCTGCGTGCGGGCGCGCAAGCTGATGGATGACTCGCCGCAGACGGCGCGGGAAGCGCATCTGATGCTGACGCGCGCGGTTTCGCTCGATCCGGAATATGCCGAGGCCTATCGCTGGCTTGCCGTGAACCACTGGATGGGATGGGTACATAGCGGCGGACCAACGGAAGCTGCCCGCAGCGACGCTTTGAAGCTTGCGCGCAAAGCTGTAGCACTCGATCCCAACGATGCTGGCTGTCGCTGGAGCCTTGCTTACTTGCTTGCCTATGAGCGCAGCTTCGCCGAGGCGGACGCGGAATTCGCCAAGGCGATCGAGCTCGACCCGAACGAAGCCGACACCTGGGCGGCGCTATCCGACATTACGGTCCTGGCCGGGCGGGTCGAGGAGGGCCTTGAGCACATCCGCAAGGCGTTCCGGCTGAATCCGCTTCCGGCAAGCTGGTACTATCTGACGCTCGGCCAGGCGCTATATGCGGCCGGTGAATACGAAGCCGCTATCGAGACACTGCGTCGGGAGGAGACTTATCGTACAAGCTCACGCCGTTTCCTGGCGGCAAGCCTTGCCCAACTTGGCCGGCTCGACGAGGCGCGCGCAGAGGTCGAACTGTTCCTCGTCGGCAACCCGCATTTCACAACCCGCCACTGGGCCACGACGGAGCCGTTCCGCGACGCCGCGACGCTCGAGCATTTCGTTGATGGCTACCGCAAGGCCGGTCTTCCGGAGTGACCCTCCCAAACGGCCATTCAATCCGAAGGCTGCTGTATCGGCGCCTTCGCACCGTTCGTGCGACCTATTCCTCAAAGCGGCTCGTGGCGTCACGATCGCGGTCGTATCGTCTCGTGAGCGGAAACGGCGGCAACCAGGACTCGCGACGGACGATCCAGCTTTCGTAGGTTGGCATCAGCTGGTCAGGGGCATCCAGGGATCCCAGGTTCACTTCAATTTCGTTTGCGGTGCGTGCGAAAACGGGTGAGCCGCAGCGGGGACAGAAACACCGCCCCGCGTAGTCGCGTGCTTCGCCATCGATCGTCACCGCATCCTGAGGGAAGATCGCGGAAGCGTGAAAAAGAGCCCCATGATGCTTCCGGCAGTCGAGACAATGACAAAGGCCGACCCGGTATGGGAGTCCCGACGCCACAATTCGGACGTTGCCGCACAGGCAACCGCCGGTGAATCTGTCCATGTTGCGTCTCCTCTAAGGTCAAACGGTCGGACCAGCCTCGATCTGACCGGCCTGGTCCGGGTTGCAAGGCAGATAGGGGCGGGTGCATCACCCAGCCATGGGCTTTAGATCCCATGAGCAGTGAACAGCGGCCGGCGCTCTGTGAGGGGGGCTGCATCAAAGCACTCGCTCGGAAGGAATAGATCATGGGAACCACACCCGTTCAATCAGAAGTACAGGCCGCTGTCTGCACTGCTCTTGGCAATTTTGTGTCACCGAGGGTTGCCATTGAAGGGGTTGTGATGAAGACCGCATGACGGCGGCACACCAACCAACACAGAAATCCTTCAGGACTGATCGATCTTGGCGGATCCGGGTGAGCGAACCGGCTCAAAGTCTGGTTTCAGATGCCGAGCTTCAGAATGGTCCCCCAACAACCGCGACAAACGGCTTAAATCAAGCCCTAGCACCAGCAAACATTGCCGGCAGTTTCGTATTGCTCTCAACCGAATTTATCCGGGTGGCATTCGCTCGAATTTCTGCAACGAGGAATTAATCGTGTCCCACCCATGGCCGCGAATGGTGTATGTGACCACCTGCGGGTTGAATTGGCCAGGGTCGTCAAGGCTGGTGGCGGGGACCGCAATCAGCTCCGGCATTGCGACGGATGTCAGATAGACCGGTGTTCCACAGGTGGGGCAGAAGGCGTGGACCTTTTCGTTCCCGCTGTCGCCCGCTACCCGCCAGGTGTTCGGTTCGCCCGTAATTGTCACATCGGCTCGCCGGGGGAAGGTCAGATAGGATCCATGCCCCGTGCCACTTCGTTTCTGGCAATCCCGACATTGGCAGTGGTTCTCGAAGATGGGTTCGCTCCTCGTTTCATAGCGGATCGCGCCGCACGCGCATCCGCCGGCATAAGTCTTGGTCATTATCATTCTCCCGCTGGCAGACTTGTTGATTGGCACCGCAAGGGATCAGGCCGATTTTGGCTTGGCGAAAAGGTCAATGCCGCTGCCGGTTTCCAGGAAAGATTTCAGGCTGGACAGGACGGCCGGCCAACCTTGTTTGATGCCTTTCGCCATCCCGCTGTCGGCTTCGAGTTCGTCATGGGTGACGGTCAGCCGGACCATGTTGTCGTATTCCTCGATCGCGAACGTCACCCGACTGTAGCTTGCCGGGTCGGAGGCCTGCGAAGCATTCGCCCAGGTGATGACGAGACGGGTCGGCGGCGAGACCTCAATGACCTTGCCAACGAGTTCGACAGTCCGCTCATCGTTGGCACGGATATGTTCCCATTTCGATCCGGGCTTCCAGTCGGAGACGTTCTCGTGGCCCCAGTAGCGCCTTGCGACGTCCGGTTTCGTTATGGCCTCGAACACCTTTTCCGGTGTCGAGAGAATATAGGTCACGTATACAAAGCTGGTCATCTCTTTGGTCATTGTTGCTCTCCTTCGAGTTCCTTCTTCAGATCATGCAGCAGGCTAAGCCGCTGATGTTCGAATTTCCGCACCCACCGTTCGTAGACCTCGTGGAGCGGCACGGGGTTGATGAAATGCAGCTTTTCCCGACCGCGCCTAACCGTGCTCACTAGATTGGCCGCCTCCAATATCCCGATGTGCTGCGTGACGGATTGCCGGGCCATGTCCAGGTTGTCGCAAAGCTGGCCGAGCGTCTGCCCGTTCTTTTCACAAAGAAGGTCAAGCAGCTTTCTGCGTGTCGGGTCGCCCAGCGCTTTGAAAACCTTGTCAACGTCCATTGGTCTCACTCGAATGTGAAACCACAATATGCAGGTATCCACCTGCATGTCAAGCACAGGTATTTACCTGCATTTCAAGTGACAGCGGTCGAGGTGATCGAGCGTCGAGCGGCGTGGGGTAGGGGCTGGAGCACCTCAATCAGCCCGTCCATGATCGGCTTCGATTGCCGGTCGTTGTTGCGCAGGAAGACAGCAAAGCGGCTGACCCGCTCCACCAGTGACGTCACGTTGGCCTTGCCGAACTTCTTGCGAAACTGAATGAGATCGCACTCCCAATGCCCGAACTGCTTGCGTTCGGCGACCGTGTCAGGACGGTGAAGAATGTTGAGTTCCGGGCTGAAGCGGCGACCGTGACGGCGTCGGGCATGCCGCGGTCTCCGTCTCGCGCGACGCTCCGGCAGGTGCCGCCACAGCTTGATGGCCTGACCGTCTGCGGAATAGGCGAACTTGTAGATCGTCTCGTAACTGACGCAAATCGGATGGCGCTCCAGCCGCATGCGGCCGGCGATCTGCTGTGGCGACCAGCCATGCATGATCCGCTCGATCACCGCTTGGCGCACATGGACGAAGCGGGCGAGCTTGCGCAGCTTGGCTCTGCGTTCACGTGCCATCTCGTTGGCGGTCACGCAATAGTAGCCGCTCAGATCCGGCATCTGCGGATCCTCAAACGCATTCCGCTTGAGCTCGCGGAAAATCGTCGAACGATGCCGTCCAAGCTTCTCGGCAATGACCGTGGCGCTCAGGCCGGCCGCTCGCCAGCGAGCGATCTTACACGTTCATCCATATCGATCTGGGAGTAGGTGCGTCTCATGAGCATTCCTTGCGAGTGATAACCCATTGGTATCTATCGCAAGTCGCACTTCATCCTTGAACCCACCCCGCTACACACACAATGTGGCAGCCAAGTTGAACTGTCCGCTTTAGCGCAAAGTAAAAATGTCAATTTGAGCTGCCCTAAGGCACGCCGACCAGCCCCGATCTAACCGGCTGGTCCGGGTTGCAAGGGAAGATCGGGGCGGGTGAGGGCCATCCCTTCGGCTTTAGCTTTCTCAGTAGCAATTGTTCTGTCGCCGGTTGATACTTGTCGGTACCTGCATGGTGCAGGGTTGAAGTCAGGACCGCGCATGCTTCCAGAAATCAGGCTGCTGGGTGACGTCGATGTCGCCGCTCTCTCGCCGCTGATGCGCGGCATGATCCTGGCTCTGTCCTATGCCGACACGCAAGCGGGTATCGGCTTGACAGCAACAGGGGCCATGAACCGGAAATTCGTTCATTGGGCCGCCGTTCACTTCAAGTGGCCCGGCTTCACCGTCGATGATCTATATAGCATCAACAAAGTTCTCAACGAATCCGACATGCCACCGCTTTGGGTGGTGCGCGACATGGCTTACCACCTCAAACTTCTTCGTCGAAGGAAAGACCTACTACTGCCGACCAAACGTGGCTGGGACTTCCTCGCAAGGCCGAGAGCCTACTTTGATCTGGTCGCGACGGATTATCTTTATGCTTATATCCATCATGGGCAGACGCAGGAGGCCGTCCGCAATCGGATGCGTTGGTGGCACGTCTTTCTCAATCTTATCAATATGAAAGCAGGAACGCATTGTTCTCTCGACGACCTGGCGAACGAGCTATACCCGAGCGAAACGTACCCAGCGCCGGCAGAGATGACGGTCGAAACCTGGACGGAACGGTCGTCGCTCCGCTACGACATCATCCAGCCGCTGTGCTGGCTGGGATTGCTACACGAAGAGCGCGAGGGACTGACCATTTGGCAGGACGGAACCTATCGCAAGACACCGTTGTGGGACGCCTGCTTAAAGCTGGAAGCCGATAAGCAAGCCCCGATCAGCGTCCATTGACCTTATCTCGAAAGTTCACTCGGCCAATGCCTGCCGTGCTAACGCCTTCTCCCGCCGCACAATCACCACCGGATCGCCCATGAAATCCTTCCGCCGTCCCGGGCCGCGAGCACGTTTGACGTAGCCGTTTTTGTCACTGTTGGTCTTCACAACTGGCTTCGTCTGCTGATCCTGTCGCTCCTTGATATAGGCCAGCACATCACCGAGCCGCTTGTTCTCGGTGATCGCCGCATGCGTCACCCGCTGGTCCTTGTCGAACACCCGGTAGGGCAGGGAATGCCCCTTCCAGCGCACATCCAGCCGGCCATCGGCATAGGCATAGGTCTCGACATAGCGACCGACCAGTCCGCGCGTCACCTCCGTCTCTTCCAGCATGATCCGCTTGCGCTCGAACGAAAACGTCAGCTGCGCCCCGACGTAACGCTGCTCACGCTTGCACAGAATGTCCCTGAGCCGGTCCAACGCGAGATTCACCGGCCGATGCAGATTGTCGGAACGGGTAGGGGCGATGGCAAACCGCTGGTTATACCGCGCCATGAACTGCGGCAGGAAAGCGTTGCCGTCGTCCATGCCGCAGATGCCCTCCAGGCGCAGATCCTTGATCAAACGATCCTGTAGCGTCCGATTCATCCGCTCGACCCGACCCTTGGCCTGGCTCGAGTTTGCACAAAGAATCTCGATGTTTAGCTCGCAAAGCGCACGCCCGAACTGGGTCATGCCCTGGCCGCCCTTGGCGTCTTTTTTGGGAACCCGGAACACCGTATGCTTGTCGGAATAAAAGGCAATCGGCGCACCATGCTCCTTCAGATAGAGCTCAAGCGCCTCGAAATAGCTGAAGGTGCTCTCCGATCGTACGAACCGCAACTGCATCAACTTGCCGGTCGCATCGTCGATGAACACCAGCAGCGAACAGGCCGGTCCGCGATCCTCGAACCAACGATGCTCGCTGCCATCGATCTGCACCAGCTCGCCATAGGCTTCGCGACGCAGCCGCGGCTGATGAAACGTCCGCCGCTGCTTGCGCGACAGCCACAGACCGGCCGCCGACATCCATTGGCGCAAGGTCTCGCGCGACACACGCAATCCATCGCGTTCGGCAAGCTTCTCGGCCGCCAATGTCGGACCGAAGTCGGCATAACGTTCGCGAACCAGCGCCAGCGCATAATCGCGAATGCCGTCGCTGATCCGGTTGTTCGAGGCTCGGCCGATCGCCTTGTGCCGGATCGATGCCGCGCCGCTCGTGCTGATCCGCTCCAGCAGACGACGCACCTGGCGCGTGCTCAGATCAAGCACATGCGCCGCCGACACCAGCGTCATGCGGCCGGCGATCACCTTCGACAAAATCTCGATCCGCTGCAGATCACGCTCGCTCATCGCAATCAGTCCCATCCGCAATCTCCGCCGTCATCAAAACCGGGGAGAATGTGACATTCCAACTTTGCAGAATCAGGACACTTTAACTTTGCGGCTACACACAAACATCACATAAGATAGATTATGGAACTAACAAACGCTTCGCTGGTGAGGAAGGAGCCTGTAAGAACGGAGCAGAACTGGCACAAACAGGCGAATTCCGTACATCATCAGGAACCTAGAACGACACAAACCGTCGAGCCAGAATAATCTTCCGCGTGCTTGGCTCCCACCAACGAGCTCCGCTCCCGCATTGCATTTTGGTGGTTGCGTTAGCCGACACTGCGGGCGAACACGAACTACAAGCATCGATCGCTGCGGCCATTCACCGAAAGCGCGCTTAGTCCTCGGTTCCACAGCCACACCCAGAAGCCTCGGCAGTCGGCGGCAACGCTTCTTAGCGTCGCTCGCTTGCCTCTGCGTTTGAGATGCGTCGTGGCAACTAAACGCCACAAACCGTGCCTACACCACTTACGAGCGAGCATTCATGTTGTTATCGGGGGGCAGTTCTCCTAAAAGGAGGTCTCCCACCGTTCTAGACTCCGGAGCCACAACATGCACATCGGACCGCAGCAGCGGATTTATGTCTGCTTCTTCCTGTTCGCTGTTTCGATGGGCGCTATGCTGTCGCGTCTTCCGGACATTCAAGACGCTCTCCAGATTGACAAATCTGAGCTCGGTTTGACGCTGATTGGAGCCGCGGTCGGCGCGTTGGTTTCACTAACGTTTTCGTCCCCCATCGTTGCCCGCCTCGGAGCACGTACCACCGCTTTTCTTACCGTGTTGGCAACGTCCGCGTGTCTTGCTCTTGTGCCTTGGGTGAGTGCTGCTCCTTTGGTTTTCGGCATTCTTTTGTGCGAAGGACTGCTGGCAGGAGCGCTGGAGATCAATCTCAACGTCGAGATTGACCGCATTGAGGCGCAGCTTGGACGGGGCGTCATGAACCGGGCACATGGATTCTGGAGCCTTGGCTTCTTCGTCACAGCCCTGGTTTCGGCCGCAGTCCGCCAGGCCGGCGTATCAACGCAGCTTCATCTAGGATTGACGTTCGGGTTTGTCCTGATCGCCGGTACGATAGTAATCGCTGGCATGCGCAATGCCCCTGCAAGAGTGGCGCTTGATCATTCAGACGCGGGGCGTATCGCGCTTCCGACAGTTGCACTGCTTCCTCTGTGTGTCATTGGTATCGCCGCATTCCTGGTCGAGGGCGCGGGCATTGATTGGTCGGCGATCTATATGCGCGACGTCTTCCAATCCGAACCGTTCGTCGGAGGGCTGGGCCTCACGTTTTTCACCTTCTTCATGGCTTTGACGAGGTTATTTGCAGATCCGTTTGTCGATCGCTTCGGCTCCCGAACGGTCGCTTTGACACTGCTCCTCGTGTCAGCCGTTGGGCTTTGCGCGGTGTGGCTTGCTCCGCATCAATACATCGCCCTTGTTGGATTTGCGCTCATGGGCGGCGGTTGTAGCGTGGTATACCCCCTTGCCGTTTCTGCAGCGGCGCGGCGCTCGGACCGAGCCTCCCATCTCAATGTCGCGGCATTGGGCCAAATGTCGTTTGTCGTGTTCTTCCTCGCTCCACCGCTCCTCGGTTTTGTGGCGGAGCACGCTGGTATCAGGACAGCGTACCTTGTATGCCTGCCAGTCATACTTTCCGCTTTAATATGTGTTCGGTCCCTCTCCGCTCGCCGCCGACTGGCTGCTGCATAAAGCACTATGGAAACTGCTCCGTTGGCATTCACTGGGATATAAACACCTGTCCAGCCATACGGCCACAAACGGCGCGGCCGCCGCTCCGTCGACATCCCCTCTCCACGCCGGCGAATTCGTACGGGGCACCAAACGCAAGTCCCCGCCTGGTGGTGCGCTCATCGATCTCGGAGACACTAAACGGCAGAATGACCTTTGGGTCGTGTTGCCCTGCTGTCGAGACTTTGGATGCGTGGATCCGACCAGGATGCCGCTGCGAAGGACAACCCTCACAGTGTGGGACGTCCCGGTTGACCGTCGAGGTGTGGTCCTTACTAGGTCTTTTGGGCTAGTTGCCTTGGCTGTCGAGTGTGACACTTTACTCGGAACAAGGAAAGTATCGAGAGACAGCGCTCCGCTGTGTCATGCGTCGCTCGCTCGGCGCGATGCGCCGGCAAGCCAAGGAGAAGAAGATAATGACCGCGACCGATGCGCATTTCCAAGGAGACATTCCCGCGATCTACGAGCAGTTCCTCGTGCCGATCCTGTTCGAGGGATACGCCTCGGATTTGGCGGCCCGCGTCGCGGACTGCCATCCTGAACGCGTTCTGGAAGTCGCCGCAGGATCGGGTGTGCTGACACGGGCGATGGCGACCAGGCTTGCGCCGGAGGTCCAAATCGTCGCTACCGATCTGAACCAGGCGATGCTCGATATCGCAGCGAAGAAGGGCGTTGGCCGTCAGGTCGAGTGGAAACAGGCGGACGCACTCGAGCTGCCCTTTGACAGCGCAAGTTTCGATGTTGTCGCCTGCCAGTTCGGCGTGATGTTCTTTCTGGACAAGCAGCGCGGTTATGGGCAGATACTGAGGGTGCTGAAGCCTGGAGGGACGTTTCTTTTCAACACTTGGGCCTCGCTTGCCGAAAACGAAATTGCCCGCACCGTTTCCGAGGCAATCGTCGCGGCTTTTCCTGACGACCCCACGCGTTTTCTCGAACGAACGCCGCATGGCTATTACGAGCGAGAGACGATCGAGAATGATCTCAGGCACGCGGGCTTCCGGAAAGTGACGATCGATACGATAGACATGGCCGCGCATGCCCCCTCGCCGCGCGACGTCGCAATAGCATTCTGTCGGGGTACGCCATTGAAAATGGAGATCGCCGCGCGCGCTGCCGATGACGAAAAGGCTGTTCAAGCGGTCGCCGCAGCGTTCGAACAGCGCTTTGGCAGCGGACGGATTCATGGAAACCTACGTGCTCATGTCGTTGTCGCTGAGGTTCGCTAGCCGGTGCCGACCGTTCCCAGGTCGTGCTAGTCTGCTCGGAGCTCATCCACTTTGACCTCGAACTGCATCTGATCAAAGGCGGGTTCGACGTGTTCGGGCGTCTCGGCCATCACGGTGTCGTAGTCAAGCGGCGTATGCATATGCGTCAGGATCGCCCGCTTCGGCTTCAGCCGGCCGATCCAGTCGAGTGATTGCTCAAGCGACAGGTGGCTTGGATGATAGCGGTATTGCAGAGCGTCGATAATGAGGATGTCGAGATCCTGAAGCTTTGCGACAGTCTCGGGCGGGAAGTCACTGATATCGCTGCAATAAGCGACATCACCGATTCTAAAGCCAAGCGAATGTATGTCGCCGTGCTGCTGCAGATGCGGCCGGAATGAAATCGAGCCTCCAGCGCCGCTGATGGCGATAGGCGTCATATCCTCGATCAGGATCGGCTCGACGATCGGCGGATAATTGCTGCCGGGCGGCGTTTCGATGCAATAGCTGAAGACCTGGCGGATGCGGTCCATCGTGAACGGATTGGCATAGATCGGCACGCGCTGCTGTGCGTTGTGGAAATAGCCGCGCAGATCGTCGATGCCGTGAATGTGGTCGGCATGCGGATGCGTGTAAAGCACAGCATCGATGTGCTGCACCTTGGCGGCAATCATCTGCTCGCGGAAATCCGATCCGGTGTCGATGACGACGGTCGTGACCCCGCCGTTGTCGTCGTATTGCTGCACCATGAAGGCTGCGCGCGTACGGCGGTTCTTCGGATTGGCGGGATCGCAGGCGCCCCAATCGCCGGTAATGCGCGGCACGCCGGGCGACGACGCGCAGCCGAGAATGGTGAAGCGCCGCCGGTAGCTCACGCGGCTAGACCTTCGGCATCTTCGAGAAGAGCCGGAAAGCATTCTCGGTAGTGATCCGCGCCATCTCGGCATAGCTTGCGCCGAGCGTTTCAGCGAGAACCTCGGCGGTGTTCACTACATAGGACGGCTCGTTGCGCTTGCCGCGCCAGCGCTTCGGCGCAAGGTAAGGCGCGTCGGTTTCGACCAGCAACCGGTCGTGCGGGACTGTTTTTGCGATCGCCCGCAACTCCTCGGATTTCGGAAAGGTGAGGATGCCAGAGAAAGAAATGTAGCCGCCGAGTTCGACGCCGGTTCGGGCAAGCGCGGGACCGGCCGAGAAGCAATGGAGAATGAAGGGGAAGGCCCCCTTCCCAGTTTCTGACGTCAGGATTGCCGCCATGTCTTCGTCGGCACTGCGGCTATGGATCACCAGCGGCAACTGTGTTTCGCGAGCGGCAGCGATATGGCGCAGAAAGCCTGTCGTCTGGTTCTCCGGCGTCTGCGTGTCGTAGAAGTAATCGAGCCCGGCTTCGCCGATCGCGACGACCTTCTCATGTTTCTTGGCGAGGCGCACGAGATCTTCGGTCTGAATGTCGAGCTCCTCATCCGCATTGTTCGGATGCGTGCCGACCGAGCAGAAGACCGAGGGATATTTCTCGGTGATCGCGAGCAGCTTTTCGAGTTTCCGCACGCGCGTCGAGATCGTCACCATCTGCTTCACACCGGCCTGGTGAGCGCGCGAGACGATATCGTCTCGCTCCTCCTCGAAATCGGCGAAATCCAGATGGCAATGCGTATCGATCAGCATGGCAGACCCTCAGGTTTCCGGCGCCACATAGCGCGGGAAGACAGGCTTTGGTGCCTCCAGCGGCGTTCCGGGAACGAGGCGTCCGGCTTCGCCCAATGCCGCGAAACCGCGCTCATCGGCTGGCGCGGCAACGAGGTCGAGCAGCTTGCCCGCCGATTCCGGCATGAACGGCTGGAGCAGGATCGCGATCTGGCGGACGACTTCAGCGGTGACATAGAGCACGGTGCCCATCCGCGCCGGATCGGTCTTCTTCAGCGCCCACGGCTCTTGGCTTGCAAAATAACGGTCGGTTTCCGAAACGACGGCGATGATGGAAGCGAGCGCCCTGTGGATCATCTGCTTGTCCATGTCCTCGCGCGTCGACGCGAGCAGCGCATCGGCCTGCGCCAGCATCGCCTTGTCCTCGTCGGTCAACGGTCCGCATTCCGGTATCTTGCCGTCGCAATTCTTGACGATCATAGATAACGAACGGCTCGCGAGATTGCCGATGCCGTTCGCAAGATCGGAATTGATCCGCGTGCCGATCGCCTCTTCGCTGTAGCTGCCGTCCTGGCCGAAGGAGACTTCGCGCAGGAAGAAATACCGCACCTGATCGAGACCGAAATGGTTCACCAGATTGACGGGATCAACGACATTGCCGAGCGACTTCGACATCTTCTCGCCCTTGTTGAGCAGGAAGCCATGCGCAAAGACCCGCTTTGGCAGTGGCAGCCTGGCCGACATCAGGAAGGCGGGCCAATAGACCGCATGGAAGCGGATGATGTCCTTGCCGATGACATGAATGTCGGCCGGCCAGTACTTCGCTCTTGGGCCGTTCGGATCCTGGAGATAGCCGGTCGCTGTGATGTAGTTGGTCAGCGCGTCGACCCAGACATACATGACATGCGACGGATCGTTGGGCACCTTGATGCCCCAGTCGAAGGTCGTGCGCGAAATCGAAAGGTCCTTCAAGCCGGACTTGACGAAGGAAACCACTTCGTTGCGCCGTTCGGCAGGACCGATGAAATCGGGATTGTCCTCATAGTGCTTGAGGAGCTTGTCCTGGTATTCGGAAAGCCTGAAGAAGTAGCTTTCCTCTTCTACCCATTCGACGGGCGTGCCCTGCGGCCCGTAGCGCACGCCGTCGGCGCGGAGCTCCGTCTCGTTCTCCTGGTAGTAGGCCTCGTCGCGCACAGAATACCAGCCGGCGTAGGAATCTTTGTAGATGTCGCTGTTTTCCGCCATCAGCTTCCAGATGTCGCTGGAGGCTTCGTGGTGGCGGGGTTCCGTGGTGCGGATGAAATCGTCGTTCGAGGCATTCAGCAGCTGGGCCATCGCCTCGAACTCGCCGGAGTTGCGGTCGGCAAGCTCCTGGGCGGTAATACCCTCCGCGCGCGCCGTCTGCTGCATCTTCTGGCCGTGCTCGTCGGTGCCCGTCAGAAAGAAGACATCACGGCCATCAAGACGCTGGAAGCGCGCCATGGCGTCCGTCGCGATCAGCTCGTAGGCATGGCCGATATGCGGCTTGCCGTTCGGGTAGGAAATCGCGGTGGTAATGTAAAAGGGCGTCTTGTCTGTCATGGCGGCCATCGTGTCCGGCTTACTCTCTCGAAATATCAGCCGCTCTTAGCGCATGTCATGAAGAAGAGAAACACTAAGTTTCGAAAGCGCTTATGATTTGGCGGTTTGCCGAAGCGCTGAGCTTGACTCGCTTTCTGCCACATTCTAGGCCTTGCGAAACTGAAGAACAGGGCGCAACCGAAGTGAGATTTCCAGCAGCGGGCAAAAGCCGTTTCTCTGTCTGTCAGAGGTCCGTCGCTTGACGTTTCTCGAAAATTTTCAGCCTCTCTATTCACTTTCCGGCTTTTTCGTCGGCGCGCTTGTCGGCATCACCGGCGTGGGCGGCGGCTCGCTGATGACGCCGCTGCTCGTCCTGTTATTCGGCGTCCATCCGGCAACCGCGGTCGGAACCGACCTGCTCTATGCCGCCGTCACCAAGACGGCGGGCACGGCGGTCCATGGCATGCATGGCCGTATCAACTGGCGAGTTGTCGGTGCGCTCGGGGCGGGAAGTGTTCCGGCAGCGCTCCTGATGCTCTGGCTGATGGCAGGCGTCGACCGCAAGAGCGTCGAGGTTACCCATACGATTACCGCAGCGCTTGGCTGGCTGCTCGTCATGACGGCCGTGATGCTTGTCTTCCGCGCGCAGATTCTCCGCTTTGCTCGCCGGGTCACTGGCGAGCGCGCCCCGCCCCGTCCGGCGACGATTGCCGTTCTCACCGTCATCCTCGGGCTGGCTCTCGGCATCCTTGTCACACTGACATCGGTCGGTGCCGGTGCACTCGGGGTAACGATCTTGCTTGTGCTTTATCCGCGACTGGATGTCCGCGAAATCGTCGGCTCCGATATCGTCCACGCGGTGCCGCTGACGCTCATCGGCGGCATGGGCTACTGGATCATCGGCGAGATCGACTGGCTCCTGCTTTTGGCACTGCTGGTCGGCTCGATTCCGGGCATCATCGCCGGCAGCCTCCTGGCGCCGAAGCTGCATGAACGCACCATTCGCATCGTGCTTGCGCTCACGCTCGCGATCGTCGCCTGGAAACTGCTTGCCGGCTGATCAGAGGCCCGGCTGCTTGATGTCGCCGAGAATGCTGAGGATCGTCTGCTTGCGGTCGAGGTTGTAAGCGTCGGAAACGGCAAGCCGCTCGTTGATATCGGATTGCAGGCGTGCCAGCCGTTCGGCGGCGGAAAGCTCGCCTGCTTGCGCCGCGTGGCGCGCCCGGTGCATCAGGTCGTCACCGACATGGCTCACGAAGAATTCGAATATCGTGTCGCTATCCTTGCCGGACAAGGCCTCCGCCAAACGATGCATTGCCTTTCGAGCCGTCGGGCCTTGAGCCGACACGACCTCGTTGTATGCCGCGATGATCTCGCCGCCGCCGTAGTTCAGGAGCTTCAACGCCTCCCCGACGCTGCCTTTCGCGATCGATATCATCGAGGCATCGCTGCCGGTTACGCCGAGATTGGCGAGTGCCGCGCCCAGGGCGCCATTATCCAGCGGCGAAAGCTTAAGCGGCAGGCACCGTGAACGGATCGTCGGCAGAAGCTTTCCCGGCGCATGCGACAGCACGAGGAAAAGCGCGCGTTTGGGCGGCTCCTCCAGAATTTTCAGGATGGCGTTGGCCGCATTGCGGTTCATGTCGTCTGCCGGATCGATGATGACGATGCGCCAGTTTCCTGTTCCGGAGGTCTGCGAGAAGAAGCGTCCGGCGCGCCGCACCTCGTCCACCGTGATCGCCGACTTCACTTTGCCTGTCTTCTCGTCAACGGGACGCGAAAGATAGAGCAGATTATGCGACGCCCCGGAAGCGATCTGGCGGCTGACGGCAGAGGCCGCATCAGGATCGCCGATCGTTGCAGGCGCCGTTGCCGGATCGGGATTCGACAGAACGTAGTTTGCAAAGCGAAAAGCAAGGGTTGCCTTCCCGATGCCCTCCGGCCCCTCGATCAGGACCGCGTGATGGCCCTTGCCGGAGCGATAGGATTGGGAAAGAAAAGCCTGGGCTTCGTCATGCCCAAAAAGTTTCGTGTTTTCGGCCGGCCAGATGGCGCCGTCCAGAAGCCCCGGCCGCTCGTCACTCATGCGCGGCCTCCGGCATCTTGGCGACGGCAACAGGCCCAAGAAGCTGATTGACGATCGCAAGAATTTCCGCGGCAATCGGCTCTTCGTCCTGCGTCGCGTTGACGACGTGGCACCGCTCCGGTTCGCGCGCGGCTATGTCGAGATAGGCTTCGCGGCGTTTTTCGTGCGTCTCAAGTTCTTCCCTTTCGAAACGGTCCGGTCGGTCCGCCGTCGCCGCACTGCGCTTCTTTGCTCGCTCCAGACCAAGCCTTGCCGGAATGTCGAGGATCAGCGTGCAATCTGGTACGACGCCGTTGACGGCGATCCGCTGCAGCGTCTCGATGAAGTCCGCCTCGAGATTGCCCGTCACGCCTTGATAGACGCGCGAGGAATCCATGAACCGGTCGCACAGCACGATCTTGCCCTGGAGAAGCGCCGGGCGAATGACCGCTTCGACGTGATCGTTACGGGCTGCGGCGAAGAGAATGGCTTCCATGCGCGTGCCGAAGGCTTCCGCGCTACCGGACAGCAGCACGTGGCGCACGGCTTCCGCACCAGGCGACCCGCCGGGTTCCCGCGTCAGCAGAACCTCATGGCCGCGCGCCCTCAGCGCTTCCGCCAGCCGGCGGATCTGCGTGGATTTCCCAGCCCCTTCCCCGCCTTCAAACGTAACGAACAATCCCGTACCGGATGACAATGACACATTCCCGTATTCTTCAGCGCCCGCGCCACCGGGCTTTCTTCCTATCTATCCGAAGACAGGGCCAAGCGAAACCTTCAGGCTAGGCGCCTTCCGGTCCTTCCCCGGCAATTTAGGCAATGAATATGGCGATCAGGTGGGCTCGGCATTGTCCCAGAGCCACGAGAAGAACAGCGATTCGCCGAGTTCCAGAAGCGCGTCGACCGCCCGGCTCGTCAGCGAACCCTGCTCGACGCCATGCGCGGTGTAAAGTGGCACCTCGCGCAACACGCGGCCGCCCGCCGATATGACCAGCGTGCCCGCTTTGGCATCGGCAGCAACGGGCGCCATCAGCGGCCAGCGGTAAACGATCCGCGCCGAGAGCCTGTCAGGATTGCTGACCGGAATGTAGACGCTGACAGCCCCCTTCGCGACGAGGTCCACTTTTCCGGCCTGGCCGCCATAGACGCTGGCCGCGCCGACGATTTCCTCGTCCGCGAAAAGCTGCCGGTCCTCGAAGGCCGTCTGCCCCCATTCCAGGATGCGCTTTGCCTCCTCGGTCCGTTCCTTGTCGGAAGCAATGCCGCCGAGCGCCAGGAAGAGCCGCTTTCCATCTCGCTCCGCCGAGGCGACGATCGAATATCCCTCGCCCTCTGCAAAGCCGGTCGCCAGTCCGTCCGCGCCGAGTCCAAGGCCGAGCAAAGGGTTGCGGTTGCGCTGGAAAATCCTGTTCCACTCGAAATCGGGCTGCGCGAAATAATGATAATATTCGGGATAGGATTGCTGCAGATCGATCGCAAGCGTCACCAAGTCACGCGCCGATACCTTGCTCTTGCCGTCCGGCAGGCCGGTCGAGTTTCCAAAGACCGTTTTCGGCATGCCGAGCACCTCCGCCCGCCCCGTCATTGCGGCGGCGAAATTGCCCTCCGTGCCGCTCATGCCCTCCGCAAGGATGATGGATCCGTCGTTGGCACCCTGGATGGCGACGCCCTTGATCAAGTCCTCGACACGGATGCGGGATTTCAGCACGGCAAACATCGTTGCCGTCCGCGACGGAGCACCTCCCGTTCGCCAGGCATATTCGGAAACCGGATATTCGGTGTCGAGCGTGATCTCGCCCTTCTTCAACGAGCCGAAGACCAGATCCATCGTCATCAGCTTTGCGAGCGAGGCGGGTGAAAAACTCTGCTCCTCGTTCTTTGCAAGCAGCACCGTTCCGGTGGATGCCTCGATCATGTAGGCCTGTGCGGCCTTGGTTACAAAGCCGGCGGGCGCGGTTTCGGCAGCGTAGGATGGCGAAGCGAATGGCAGAAGGCACGCACAAAGACGAAGCAGACGCTTCAACATCGAGGCTCCATAGGATCGAAGGTTCGACTCCGGACGTTAGAGGCAGCGCGCGCTGCGCGCAATCGCTTCCAATCAGGGCGCGATCTGTTTTGCCTGCTGGCGCTTGAGGGAGGCGAGGATCGAATCCTGCGTCAGCCCGTCATTGCGGACCATGACGGCGTCGAAAGCAAGCTCTACGGTCACCGTCTTCACGTCCTCGTCCTGGTAGCCCATCGCGAGCGAACCGTCCTGCCCGTAACCATATGGACGCTCATAGGGAACGGGCCCGATTTCCGGAAGCACGACCATCTGCCCGAAAGCCTGTCCTGAATTTCCGAGAACGGGAGCTGGTGTCGCCACCGGTGCCGCATTGTAGCGAGCGCTCGGCGTCGAGCCGCCATAGGCCGTCGCAGACATCGGCACCGGCACACGCGATTGATCCACGGTCAAAGTCCCAAGGCTCTGCAGCTGATCGCCGGTGATCCGCTTGCTGTTCGACGCCACCATCACCCCGGTTGCGATCTGACCTCCCGGATTGACGCCCGGAATCCGGCTTCCCTTCGGCACGTAGGACGCCATCAGGTAAGGCATGTCGTGCCCGTCCATGCGCGCCTTGCCGACATACTGCACGCGCACCTTGCCGGTGCCGCTGTGCTGCAGGTCGATCATGTCCGCCGTTTTGTTGGAAAGATCGATGATGCGGCCTTCATGATAAGGGCCGCGGTCGTTGACGCGCACGACCACCGACGAGCCGTTTTCGAGATTTGTGACACGTGCGTAGCTCGGCAAAGGGAAAGTCGGATGCGCCGCGGAAAGATGCATCTGGTCGTAGACTTCGCCGTTTGCCGTCAACCGGCCGTGAAATGCGGAGCCATACCACGAGGCTACGCCCACCTTGTTATAGGCGAAGTCCTCCTTGGGATAATACCACTTGCCCTTGACCTCATAAGGGTTGCCGACGATGTAGCGCCCGCCCCCCTTCGGTATGTTGGCGCCACTGGCAACGCGCGGACTGGCTTTGACGCCATATTCTTTTTCGGAGAAATATTCCTTGCCGTGAGCGCGCTTCTTTGGCGCCTGCGAAGTCGTACCGCAAGCCGTGACGGTGGCGCACATCAACGCCAACGCCAGCCACCGCGTACCCGTTGCGAAAGAGGTCGCCCCGCATTCCAGTCTCATATGTCCCACGCCGCCCAAGATCGTATGGTTAAGAACCTGCCCGACAACGGGCCAGTCATGCCTACGCCCACTCACCTAACGAGACTTTAACTCGGCGGCCATCATGGCGAATTTGCGAATGATTTCGCGGTGATAGAAACAATTTTAATGATCATGGTTTACAAACCCCTAACGGCGCATCGCGCAATCGTCATCCAGCCGGGTCTTCCGGCGGCAGATTTTTACGCCCGACCCTTGCATTGGCCATATCCTTTGCGCCATAAGGCGCGCAAGGAAGAGTGTCCGAGTGGTTTAAGGAACCGGTCTTGAAAACCGGCGTGCGGGAAACCGTACCGTGGGTTCGAATCCCACCTCTTCCGCCATGAGCACTGTTTAGGCATTGCACTTGCCGGAAACGAGCGAGGCTGGATTCTCACCCGGAAATACCTACGAAACCGTTGCCAAAACCGCTGGTGACGTGTCGCCCATGCCGACCACAATGCTGCAATCAACATCCTGCGTCGGAACACGGCGTCTATGATCGTGGAGGAAGGGCAGCGGCTCTCCGTTGAAGCGATAACGATCGGCGGAGCTTCGCGCCCCCTCGGAAATCCCCCGCTTTCAAGCGGGGGAAGATGTTAAAGATGGAGAAAACTGCCATGACTCACGACCCGGAATTCCCTGATCGCAGATCAGACCCACGCACTACTCCGGTCCGCAGTCGCTCTTCGTGGGGCGCATGGGTCGCCATTATCGCGGTGGTTCTGGTGGCTGGCGTTGTATGGTTCGAGTGGGGTGGCTCGCCCGACACCGATCCGATCTCGACATCTTCGACGACGCCCTCCACGCAGCCTGCTCCAGCACCGGCAACGCCGACTGCGCCGACCAGCAACAATGTAACCCCGGCGCCGGCTTCTCCTCCTGCAGCTCCGGCGCAGCAGTAGAGCCTGTCTCTAGGCCACGCCTGCAAGACCGTTGTTATTGAGACGGATCGAGAAAGGTCGTTGCGAGTTTCGCTTGGCCTTTTTCGCCCTCTCGATCGGTGACCAGTCCTTGAGCATATGGCGCCGCGAAGAAGTTCGACTGCCTCGGGTCGCGCCCGTCGAAATAGAGGAGGTCGAAGGCCATGAAGATCGCTTCGCCGGAGGCCCGCTTGCCTTCCCGGCCGCCGAGCGATTGCTGCAGCAGTCCGAAATCGGACCGGCCCTGCTCGTCGAGCATGACCGCCTCGCCATCGAGAACCGCCGTCGCCACGCCGAGCTGCTTGGCGGGCCTGACCGATCGCCGGAAAGCGATGCGTCCAGTCATGCCCGCCCCATTTGATTTCGTAAACCCGCTGCTCGCCCCTCGGCGGCTTGATGCTTGAAAAGCGTCAGGCATAGGTCGATGCGGTCCGGCATGGGATCGAGGGGAAGGTTCGGCTGGGCCGGATCGCGTGGTTTTGTGGCTCTGGTACGGACACTTGCGGCCTCTTTGGCGAGGAGAGACTTCGTCGGCTTCCGAGGAGCTCTTGCCATCCCTCAGTCCATTAGGCAATTCTCAACTCCATTAGGGTAGAGCTTGCTTAGACGTGGTCCGCGGACGTACTATCTACGTTTCGCGAGCCTGCCCCTGCGCTCAGCCGAGGTAAAGGCCCGGCGAGAGAGGGAGGTTTGTCATGAGAGTTGCATCGATATTCGCAGCCGGCTTCATCGGATTATGCGGGATGGCCTCCTTTGCTGCGGCAGAGGGTGGACACACAATGGTCACTCCCGATGATGTTAAGTGGGGGCCGGCCCCCAAGGTGCTTCCTGCTGGAGCAGAGGCGGCGGTCCTGTTCGGCGATCCCAGTAAGGAAGGCCTGTTTGCCCTCCGGCTCAAGGTGCCGTCGGGCTATGCGGTCCCGCCGCACACGCATCCTGTGCATGAAGTGGTCACAGTCGTATCAGGGACTCTCAAACTCGGAATGGGCGAAACCGCCGATCCGAGCGCCACGAAGGCACTGCCTGCAGGCAGTTTCATCGCGTTGCCGCCCGGCATGGCGCATTTCGCTCGCGTCGACGAACCGACGGTCATCCAAATTACGACGACTGGCCCATGGGCCATCAAGTATGTCAACCCGGCGGACGATCCTCAGAAGTCGCAATAGCCAGCCGCTGCATCGATGTCTCAACAGCGGAAAGGACGACTAGTCTTTGAACTGGGAGGAAGGTGGATTGATGGAGAGGAATCGCAGGCCCGGGGGGGCCCGCAGTGCTTTCAAGTTATTCGACGACCTCAATCACCGCGCGGGTCTTCGGATTGACGAGCACGCGCTTTTTGTTGACGACCACATAACCGTAATCGGGCTGATCGGGGATCGTGTGGATCTCGACCGTGTCAGGAAGTGCCGTACCGATTGCAACATCACCTTCAAACGTGACCGATGGCGATTGCTGCTCAAGAACATAGGTTCTGACCTCGCCGGGAACGGTAACCGTCGCTGTCTGCGCGACCGCCGCCCCCCCGAGCGTCAGAAACAGCGATACGGCAGAGATGACCACTTTCTTCATGTTATCCTCCAGGATTTTCAGTGTGCCGGTAAAACGCTGCCGGCTAAGATATAGTTGCCCCGCTGCACGGAATGGAGCTACTATGGCTTGAGGAAAACAGCGCGATCACGCTCTGGTATTGTCGGAAGCATCAGCCGGCGGCACCCTCCGCTGGAGGTGCGCGACGGTGAAGGCAGGGGCTATTTCCACGTTACTCCGCCCAAGGAGCATGGCTGCCCTTCGCCGCGGTCATCAGCCGTTGGTAGGCGGGTATTCCCGTTTTAGCTATCTCACTGAGATCATGCCGCGCCCTGTTTCCGTCGTAGGCGCCTGTACACTTTTTCTCGGAACAGATTCTCGGAACAGACTTCATGGCTATCCGTTGACATGATCGCCAACGGAGATTGCATTACATGAGCTCGGACATCTGGGAACGCAGCATCGAGTTGATCGACTGCGACGATCATTTCCGCACCGTAAAAAATACGAGAGAAGCTGTTGAGTTTCTGATGACGTCCTGGCCCGGTCACAAGGGCCCCGCATATGCGGCAGCTCGGAAGGCCTGTCTGCGAGCCCTCGAGGGCAAAAAGCCGGACATAGATCCTCAGGCCGCTTTCATCGCAGCAGCAGCGGAATCTGGTATTCTGAGGGCCAACTGAAATATTCGCCCCCTGCTGCTCACAAGCTCCGGCGTGCAGTTCCGCGTATCGCTGGTGCATCCATTCGATTTCAGGGGATGGCGCGCAATTGTACCAACAGCTGCAGAGGCGCGCCAATCGCCTCCGGGGCGGCATGGCGGGGCAACACCATTTCCGGCGCCCGCCGCAGACGACGAAATCAGCGCCATTACGGTTCGCCGCTCCAGGATGAAACCGAACAGCGCGGCTGCCCACCGCGCCAGTCGCCGCGAATATCCACCGGACAGTTCATTCACTCGACCGGATCTCCGGCAGAAAGCGCGGCTTCAGGACGTCGCGTATGAAGGCGGCAGCGGCCGCGACGATGGCCCGCTTCTCCGTCCGGACCCATTTGCTGCGGACACACGTCGAACGTCGCCATGTCGTCAATCGTTTCCGAACCATTGCTGAACCCCTCTCGCAATACTGTTTTCCGCGACATCCGGAGCCAGAGGATTATGGCGTAGACACAGGACTCATATTGACCATTGGTGGTCGGCCAGAAACGACATTGTCCGACCCGAAGGCACGCCGTGGCGGGTATTGTCTGCTCTGGGTTTTCAGCAGACAGCAGAAACATCGATCTGCTTTGCCACGCCGCCCACATCCCTATATCTTACGATATCCGGACTCATTGACGCCCTATAAGGGTTGTATGTCCTTGAGCGCCTGGCGGGCGCTCGGATTTGGAGCGGGTCGTAGCATCGGCGGGGGCGCAAGCTTCGACCCGCTCTTTACTTTCCATCAACGGAGCGCGCCTATGTTTTGGGATTTCATCACGATCGCAGCGATCTTCGGCGCTTTCTTTTTTGTGCGAGAGGCACAAACCGTGCTCGCGAAAGCCCGCCTGTCGAACTGGCGCACCTTCACCTTCCGGTAAACGGACAAGGAAGCGACAACTTTCCTGAAACAGGATTCTGGAGGGAGCAGGTTGCTTTTCGGCCCATGCCGCGTGCAATCTGCTTGTATTTTCCAAGCTCCTGCTGCCTTCCGGATATACCATGATCAAGCGACTTGCCGCACTGCCGGTGATTTTCCTCGTTTCACTACCTGCGGCCGCCGGCAACTACCGGCCGGACAATGGCTGCACACTGGATTATCCGCAATCTGTGCTGAAGAATGGCAGCTTCAAGCTCGACAAGGAGAAAGGCTCCGGTTCGGAGAGCATAGCGCTCACCCCGAATATCGACTTGAGCGTCGAAAGCGGCGGCTGCGAATATTCGACGAGGACTTACCGCTTCTCGATCGTCCTGACAGCCGATGAAAATCAGACGTCAGGCATTGAATATGTGAAAGCCGTCGAGCTGCTTGCCGTGCTGGAGCGTCGCAAAGAACTGGCGCTGGATTTTTCCGGCGCCCGTAAAGCGCTCCAATCCTATATGGCGCTAGTTGTAGAGCCGAAGCTGGGAGAACAGCTGTATATTCGCAACGACACCGAGAATCAGTCTTCAGAGAAAGTCTGGATCGATGCCGATCGCGGCGCAGAGCCCGCGCGTATCGCGGTGACGTTATCCAGCGGTCCCTATTAGAGACAGCCGTTTTAATTCAAACTTCGCAGTTAACCGCCTGTTAATATTTAGCTTGCCCCGCAAAGCGAATGATCTATCCTCCAGAATCACAGGGCTGCATAGAAATGTGCAACGAGAGTTCCAGAATGCCGCCGGGTTTTGCTGTTCCTGCCCTCCCCGGCCTGTTTCTTTGTTGATAGCTTGTCCATTTCACAAGCCGGTAACACTGCTGCTACCCTGATCCGGCAAGGAACGTTTCTGCAGGTTTTGCGTTCATTTTGTTGCTTCTCTAGGAGGGAGATCACCATGGAAGGCGAAGGCGTAGGTTGGATTGCGGCGATCATCATCGGCGGTATCGCCGGCTGGCTCGCGGAAAAATTCATGCACAGCAATATGGGGCTGCTCATGAATATCGTTCTCGGCATTGTCGGCGCGATCGTTGCCAATTTCATTCTCGGCGTCCTGAACATCCATCCGCTCGTAGGCTGGCTCGGATACCTGATCACCGGTTTCGTCGGCGCCTGCATTCTTATTGCGCTCGGACGCCTTGTGCGGCGCTGATTTCAATCGCGCAAAAGCCGGGACTACAGCTCCCGGCTTTTTGCTGTCTTTTGTTGCCGCGTCGCTTCAGCGGCGGCTCATCAGGCCGAAGACGTAGGCAATGCCGGCGGTTACGGCGAGTGCGAAGATCGGCTCTTCACGCACTTTCTCGCGCACACGCTCGGTCATGACAGAAGCCTCGTCGGCAACGGCGGTCTTTGCGCCCTGCCCCAAGGCAACGACGCTCTCGGAAAGCCGTGCCAAATCCTCGCGCAATGCGGTGACTTGAGCCGAAAGATCGTCTGCTGCGATTTCCGCCTTCACGCGTGCGCCCGTCGTTTGTCCGGAGGCGGTCTTGAGTTCGGCCATTGTCTGCTCCTCTTTTTGCGGATGCGGCTTCAACGACGTGAGGGCCGAAAGGTTCCCTGAACCGCTTCATTTCTTAAACGTGGTCGCCTTCCGGGACCTTCGCCGGCACCTGCTATGTTTTCGCGCGCGGACGCTTCATTTCCTTACGCGTTTGTTCTAAGGAACGTCGAAAGCTTTGCCCGTGAAAGGGCGAAATATAATGCGAGGTTTGCGTTTCGATGTTCCATTTCCTGAGAAGAGCCGCCCGGACCTGGGTCGCCAAGCTCCTGATGCTTCTCCTGGTCGCTTCATTCGGTATTTGGGGCATCTCCAGTTCGCTGCTCACTGGCAGCAGCAGCACGGCCGTCGTCACCGTCGGTGACCAGCAGGTAGACGCCACCGAATTCCGCCTTGCCTACCAGCGACAGGTCGCAAGCCTCAGCCAGCAGTTCGGCATGCGTCTGACGCCCGAGCAGGCCAAGGCCTTCGGCGTCGAGCAGCAGGTGATCGCCCAGCTCGTGGCCGGCGCCTCGCTCGACCAGCTTGCCGCCGACATGAATCTCGGCCTTTCCGAAGATCGTCTAGCCCAGCTGATCGCTGACGATCCAGGTTTCAAGGCAGTCAACGGCCAGTTTGATCGCACGCTCTTCACCTCGCGCTTGCGCAACGCCGGCATCCGTGAGGCGGATTATATCAGCGAGCGCAGCAAGGTCGCTGTGCGCAGCCAGATCGTCGATGCGGTGTCGAACGGCTTCACCGCTCCTAAGACGCTCGTCGACGCGCTGAAGCTCTACCGTCAGGAAAGCCGCGACATCGACTACTTGCTGCTGACGAACGCGAACATCGAGCCCATCAAGGCTCCGGCCGAGGATCTGCTTTCGAAGTGGTTCGACGGCGTCAAGAGCCGCTTTCGCGCGCCGGAATATCGCAAGATCGCCTATCTGAAGCTCGAACCTGCCGACATTGCGGATGCCTCGACCGTCACGGACGATCAGATCCGCGAGGATTTCGACAAGCGTAAGGACAGCTATCGCACGCCGGAAACGCGCACGATCGAGCAGCTGACCTTTGCCAGCAAGGATCTGGCGACGGCTGCCGAAACGGCGCTCAAGAGCGGCACCAGCTTCGATCAGCTCGTGACCGACCAGGGCAAGACTGCAAGCGACGTGCTGCTCGGCGATTTCACCAAGGACAAGGTTCCGGACCAGGCCATCGCCGATGTCGCTTTCGCAGTCGCCAGGGACGGCGGCACGACGCCGGTCGTCGACGGTACTTTCGGCCCAGTCATCCTCCGCGTCTCCAACATCAAGCCGGAGAGCGTCAAGAACTTCGACGAGGTGAAGGAAGACATCCGCAAGCAGTTGGCGCTCGTCAACGCGTCGCAGGAGGTAATCAACGTGCACGATCGCATCGAGGATCTGCGCGGCTCCGGCCAGACACTTGAGCAGATTGCCGAACAGCTGAAGCTGAAGGCCGTCGTGATCGACGCCGTCGATCCGAGCGGGTTGGACAAGGACGGCAACGAGGTCAAGGACATCCCCGCGAAGCCGCAGTTGATCGGTGAAGCCTTCAAGACCGAATCCGGCATTCAGGCGCCGGCGCTGTCGCTCGGCAATGACGGTTATGTCTGGTTCGACGTGCGCGAAATCACGCCGGAGCGCGACCGCCCGCTGGCCGAAGTGCGCGACAAGGCCGTGCAGGATTGGACCGCCGAACAGCAGAAGCTCGAACTTGCCAAGAAGTCCGGAGAGCTGAAGCAGGAAGCGCAGAAGGGCAAGACGCTTGCCGACATCGCAGCTCCGCTCGGAATTGCCGTCGAAAGCAAGAGCGGCATCACGCGCGGCACCGAGGATGCCGTTCTCGGCCGCGCCGGCGTGACCGCTGCCTTCACGGGCCCGGTCGATACTGTTGCAAATGCCGTTGGCGGCGATCCCGGCACGCAGATCCTGCTGAAGGTCACCAGCGTCAACACGGAGCCGACGGGTGATGTGCTGAACAATCAGGATGCGCAGATCACTGCCATGGCGAACGCTGCCGGCGACGACATTCTTGACCAGATGGTGAACCTACTGCAAACGCACTACGGTGCGTCGATCAACCAGACGCTCGCCGATCAGGCAGCCGTTCGCTAGGAGCTGTAGCGCATGACCGATCTGAAGCCGCTTCTGGCCAAGGCTGCGAGCCGCGAACCGCTGACCCGCGACGAGGCCCGCGAGGCTTTCGAAATCCTGATGTCCGGTCAGGCGACTCCTTCGCAGATCGGCGGTTTCCTGATGGCGCTGCGCGTCCGCGGCGAGACGGTCGATGAAATCGTCGGTGCTGCGACGACCATGCGCTCGAAGATGCTGCGGGTGGAAGCGCCTGCCGATGCGATCGATATCGTCGGCACCGGCGGTGACGGCAGCGGCACCTACAATATCTCGACGCTGGCGGCGCTGATCGTTGCCGGCGCCGGTGTTCCGGTCGCCAAGCACGGTAACCGGGCACTGAGTTCGAAATCCGGAGCCTCTGATAGCCTGGCAGCTCTGGGCGTCAAGCTTGAGATTGCGCCTGAAGTGATCACGCGCTGCATCAATGAGGCAGGCGTCGGCTTCATGTTTGCTCAGCAGCACCATTCCGCGATGCGCCATGTCGGGCCGTCCCGGGTCGAGCTCGGCACCCGGACGATCTTCAACCTGCTCGGGCCGCTGACGAACCCGGCCGGAGTGCGCCGCCAGTTGCTCGGCGTCTTTGCGCCGCAATGGGTCGTGCCGATCGCTGAGGTCATGCGCGACCTTGGTTCGGAGAGCGTCTGGGTCGTGCATGGCGATGGCCTCGATGAGATCACCACCACCGGCAAGACCAGCGTAGCAGCGCTTGAAAACGGCAAAATCCGCACCTTCGAGCTTTCGCCGGCGGATTTCGGCGTTTCGCCCTGTGCACTTTCGGCGATCAAGGGCGGCGATGGCGTCGCCAATGCTGCTGCACTTCGCGAAGTGCTGAGCGGTGCGAAGAACGCCTATCGCGATATCGCCCTTGCCAACGCGGCTGCCTCGCTCGTCATTGCCGGCAAGGTGGAGACGATCGCCAACGGCATGAAGCTCGCGACCGAATCGCTTGATAGCGGCGCGACCGCCGTAGCCCTCGATAAACTGATCGCCGTTTCGAACGATATCGACTAGGATTGGCCGATGACCGATATCCTCAGAAAGATCGAGGCCTACAAGCGCGAGGAAGTCGCCGCCGCCAAGGCGAAGGTTTCGCTTGCCGACCTGAAGGCGATGCAGGCAGGGCAAACCGCGCCGCGCGGCTTCCACAAGGCGCTCGTTGCCAAGCGCGATGCCGGACACTACGGCCTGATCGCCGAGATCAAGAAGGCAAGCCCCTCCAAGGGCCTCATCCGCCCGGATTTCGATCCGCCGGCGCTCGCCAAAGCCTACGAAGCCGGCGGTGCCGCGTGCCTATCCGTCTTGACCGACACGCCAAGCTTTCAAGGCGCGCCGGAGTTCCTGACGGCTGCACGCGAAGCCTGCCCCCTTCCGGCGCTGCGCAAGGATTTCATGTTCGAGACCTACCAGGTGCACGAGGCACGCGCCTGGGGCGCGGATTGCATTCTGCTGATCATGGCCTCGCTTTCCGATGACGAGGCTGAACGACTGCAGGATGAAGCCTTTACGCTCGACATGGGCGTGCTGGTCGAGGTGCATGACGCCGCAGAAATGGAGCGGGCGCTGAAGCTCTCCTCACCGCTCGTCGGCATCAACAACCGCAACCTGCGTACCTTCGAGGTCAGCCTGAACGTCAGCGAAGAGCTTTCGGCGATGGTGCCGGACGATCGGCTGCTGGTCGGCGAGAGCGGCATCTTCACCCATGCCGACTGCAAGCGGCTGCGGGCGGCCGGCATCAACACCTTCCTCGTCGGAGAAAGCCTGATGCGCCAGGATGACGTGACGGCTGCGACCCGCGCTCTGCTCTTCGGCGAAGCGGCAATCGCGGCGGAATAACATGAGCGGCGAGAAGCCAGGACTTACCCATATAGCCGCCTCCGGTGAGGCCCACATGGTCGATGTCGGCGGCAAGGCCGATACGGTTCGCATTGCAACCGCGGAAGGCCATGTGAAGATGGCGGTAGAAACGCTGCGACTGATCCGTGAAGGAAACGCGAAGAAGGGCGACGTCATCGGCACGGCGCGACTGGCCGGCATCATGGCGGCCAAGCAGACGTCCAGCCTTATCCCGCTCTGTCATCCCCTAATGCTCACGAAGGTGAGCGTCGAGATCGAGGAGGATGTCGCCCTGCCCGGCCTGCGCGTCATCGCGACCGCCAAGCTCACCGGCAAGACAGGCGTCGAGATGGAAGCGCTAACCGCCGTGTCCGTCGCCTGCCTGACGATCTACGACATGGCTAAGGCCGCCGACAAGGCGATGGAGATCGGCGGCATCCGGCTGCTCGAAAAATCGGGCGGCAAATCCGGCGACTTCCGCCATCCGGAGGCTGGCCGATGAGCCTCCTTCCGGTCGCCGAGGCGCAAGGCAGGTTGCTTGGGCGCGCCAAGCCGATTTCCGATGTCGAGACCGTTTCGCTTGCCGACGGCGATCAGCGCGTGCTCGCGGCCGACTTGACGGCGCGGCTGACGCAGCCGCCCTTCAATGCGTCTGCGATGGACGGCTACGCGCTGCGCCGCGAGGATGCACCGGAACCCGGCGCTGAACTCAAGTTCATCGGCACATCTGCGGCAGGACACGCTTTCGATGGCACCGTGGGCAAGGGCGAAACGGTCCGCATCTTCACGGGCGTGCCGGTTCCCTCCGGCGCCGACAGCGTCCTGCTGCAGGAGGACGCTGAGAAAATCGATGGAGGCATCCGAACGAAATATCCCATCCGCCAGGGCCAGCATATCCGTCTCCGGGGACAGGATTTTAATGAAAACGAGGGGGTGCTCTCCGCCGGCACCGTCATGGATTTCACGCGACTGACAGTGGCCGCCGCGATGAACCATGCCTCGATCGACGTGCTGCGCAAGCCGCTTGTGGCGATCCTTGCAACCGGCGACGAACTACTGACGCCAGGAAGCGACCTGGGGCCCTCGCAGATCGTTGCGTCGAACACGTTCGGTATCGCGGCGTTGGTGCACAAGGCCGGCGGCGACGTGCTCGATCTCGGTATCGTGCCCGACGACAAGGTTGCTATCACGGCAGCGGTCCGCAGGGCACAGGCCGAAGGTGCCGATGTCATCATAACGCTCGGCGGCGCCTCCGTCGGCGACCACGACCTCGTGCAGGCCACACTGGTTGCGGCGGGCATGACACTCGATTTCTGGAAGATTGCCATGCGGCCGGGCAAGCCGCTGATGGTCGGCAGCCTCGGAAGTACGCACGTGCTCGGTCTGCCGGGCAATCCGGTATCAAGCCTCGTCTGCGCCTTGCTGTTCCTCGAGCCGCTGGTCCGCAAGCTCGCCTCGCTGCCGCCGGTCAAGCGCGACGCCATGGTGGAGGCGGCTGTCACCCTTGCCTCCAACGATCAGCGCCAGGACTATGTGCGGGCGAAGCTCGCCAAGTCCTCCTCCGGCAAGTGGCTGGCGGAGCCGTTCGACAAGCAGGATTCGTCGATGATGAAGGTCTTCGCCCACGCCGACTGCCTGATCATCCGCCCGCCCCATGCGCCGCAGCTTCCGGCGGGATCCCCCTGCCCGGTGACGCTGCTCCGGCCGGAGCTTCTCGGCTGACTTATGGCAGAAGTGCGATCCGTCGCGACTCCGCTGATCTAAAGCGAATACACCCCGCTCACATTCTCCATCTCCGCCCCGAAGTCTGCGACCGCGTATGTCGTCACCAGTCGAAGCCGCTCGCGGGGCAAAGGCGCCCTGCCCGGGTCGCCGATCAGGACGTCGATGCCAGCGGCGCGGCAGCGGGCGAGGAACGGCAGGACGCGGCTTGCAAGCCTTGCATCGTAGAACACGTCGCCCGCCAGGATGACATCGCAAGCGGGAGGCGAAGCGTCGAGGATATCAGCTTGAAGCGTTTCGATCTTGGTACCATTAGTAGCAGCGTTGAGGTCTATCGCGGCAATCGCATGAATATCGATGTCAATCGCGGTGACATGGGCAGCACCTGCATTCGCGGCAGCAATAGCGACCAGGCCCGAGCCTGAACCGAGATCGAGGACATGGCGATCGCTGACGGTCTGGGGCTGCGAGAGGATATGGCGGGCGAGCACCGCTCCGCCAGCCCAATGATAAGCCCAGTACGGCGCGGTGGAACCCGCGCGGTCAAGCCTTGTCAGTCGCCCCAGCCCGCTTCCCGAATGTGCTGTATAGAGCATTATCTCGGGAACTGACGGCACAGGCTGAAGGCGGAGGTTCTTGCGAATGAAATCTGCCGCTGCAAGATATTGCGGGCTGTCTTTGCCTGTCATTGGCGGCGCCCCCATGTCCACCGGCGCCCGCGGAATCAGTAGTTCTTCATGGCAAGGTGCGGCATGCCCCCGTCGAGAAATTCATCGCCGAACGCAGTAAAGCCGAACTTCTCATAGAGCGCGATCTTGTCGCTTTGAGCCGTCAGGTAAAAGCGGTTGCCGCGTGCCGTGTGATGCGCCTCCATCCCAAAGCGGATCATCGCGCTTGCGATCCCATGGCCGCGCCAATGCGCTCCGACGGCCACGCGCCCGATCTTCACGTAATCGTCGAGATAGACGACCCGAAGCGTGCCCGCAACTTCGCCGGCCTGGATGGCGACGATGTGGTGGGCGCTTAAGTCGGCTTCATCGAATTCCTCATCGGCAGGCACATTCTGCTCACCGATGAAGACGGAGCGACGCAACTTGAAAGCTTCGTTGCACAAGGTGCTGAAGAGCGGAACGGATAAAATCACGATCTCTGTCATGGCTGCCTCCTCGGAGAGCATAAACGGAAGGCGCCAATTGTCAGTCCGTCTCTCCTCAACCCTGCTTCTTCTTAGCGAACTTGCCCTTCGGCGCGAAGCCACCCTTGCCTTCGAATTTAGGTTTTCCCGCTGCTTTTCCCCAAGGCTTGGCGTCGCGTTTCTCACTGTGATCGCCGGTTGCGGGAGCTGCCTTACCCTTGAAATCCTTTTTGAAATTGCCTTTAGGGCGATCGTCATAGGATGTCTCGTCACGCCGCTCGCCGAACGTCTTCTTGCCGGCATAAGGCTTCGCAGCAACCGGACGGCTGAAATCCGGGGTGCCGTTCAGACGCGTCACGCGGATGCCGCGCTCCATCGTCTTGTTCGGCCCGACCGCTTGCAGGAAAGCTTCGGCGCTATCGGCAGAAATTTCCACATAGGTCTCTTCCGGCTGCATCTTGATCGCACCGATCTCCCGTTTCGTCAGATTGCCGTTGCGGCAGAGCATCGGGATCAGCCAGCGCGGTTCGGCATTCTGCTTGCGGCCGACGGAAACCGAGAACCAGACGCTCGGACCAAAGTCGTCACGCGGGCCCTTCTGGCTCGGCTCCCGCAGCTCAAAGGCATTATCGCGGCGCTGACGCTTGCGGTCGCCCTCGATCGAGACTTCGATCAGATCTTCCGGCGCCGATTGATTGGAGCGATAGAGGCGCACGAAGGCCGCGGCAAGCTTCTCTGCGCCGTGATTTGCAATGAGCTGGCCGACCAGTGCTTGATCTTCGTCGCGCCCGGCCTCGCTGAGGATCGGGTCGGCAAGCAGGCGCTCGTCGTCGCGGCGCATCACATCTTCGGCCGACGGCGGAAGAGCCCAGGTGGCGGCAATCCCAGCGGCATCGAGTATGCGCTCGGCCTTACGGCGGGCATTGAGAGGCACGATCAGTGCGCTGACGCCCTTGCGCCCTGCCCGGCCGGTGCGGCCGCTGCGATGCAGCAGCGTTTCCGGATTGGTCGGCAGGTCGGCATGGATGACGAGGTCGAGGCCCGGAAGGTCGATGCCGCGGGCGGCAACATCCGTTGCGATGCAGACGCGAGCGCGGCCGTCGCGCATCGCCTGCAGGGCGTGCGTCCGCTCGTTCTGCGTCAGTTCGCCGGAGAGTGCTACGACTGCGAAATTGCGGTTGTTGAAGCGGGCCGTCAGATGATTGACCGCAGCGCGCGTCGAACAGAAGACAATGGCGTTGGTCGCCTCATAGTAGCGCAGGACATTGATGATCGCATTTTCGCGGTCAGCCGGCGCAGCGGCAAGCGCGCGGTATTCGATATCGACATGCTGCTTCTCTTCTGTCTGCGTCGAAATACGCACGGCGTCGCGCTGGTAGCTCTTGGCGAGCTTGGCGATGGCGGAGGAAACAGTTGCCGAGAACATCAGCGTCCGGCGGTCGTCGGGCGCCGCGTCGAGGATGAACTCCAGATCTTCACGGAAGCCGAGGTCGAGCATCTCGTCCGCCTCGTCGAGCACGACGGCCTTTAATGCGGACATATCGAGAGCTTTGCGGCGGATATGGTCGCAAAGACGTCCGGGGGTGCCGACGACGATATGAGCGCCGCGTTCCAGTGCACGGCGCTCGCTGCGGATATCCATACCGCCGACGCAGCTGACGATCAGCGCACCGGTCATCTCGTACAGCCACTCGAGCTCGCGCTTCACCTGCAAGGCAAGTTCGCGGGTCGGCGCGATCACAAGCGCCAGCGGTTCGGCGGCGGGTGCAAAGCGCTCCTCGCCTTCGAGCAGCGTCGGCGCGAGCGCAAGGCCGAAGGCGACGGTCTTGCCCGAGCCGGTTTGCGCCGAAACCAGCGCATCCGAAGCGACAAGTGCCGGATCGAGCATGGCTTTCTGAACGGGGGTCAGCGCTGCATAGCCGCGCTTTGCCAACGCCTTGGCGATCGCCGGGACGACGCTGTTGAGATCTGTCATCTGTCTGTCTTTCGGAATATCGGGCGCAGAAGCGCCGTGGCCGGAACCTGCCGGCAGAACGGTTGGCGCGTTCCTACCCGCTAAGACGGCAAATGTCAAAGCGGCAATGTCAGCCGGCGCAGTGCCACAGCCAGACGTCAATGCTGCCGGAGCGGCCGCGGATTTTCGTCTCCAGCGGACCTTCGAGCGGACCGGCCGGCAACGGGCCGGCGCCGGCGGATGCTGCGCGGACAAGTGCCGCGCTGAAGGCGACCTCAGCGCCGCGACTGGCCGCAACTTCCATCAGGCGGCTGGCGACATTGACGGTGTCTCCGGTCGCGGTGATCTGCTGGCGATCGCCGGTGCCGAGCCGCGAGGCGACGACAGGCCCGCAATGGGCGCCGATCTTGAAGCCGATCTTCCGTCCCCCTTGGAGAGCTGTGTGCGAATCGAGCCAGGAGCGCATGCGATCTGCGAGCGCCAGCGCGCAGGCGGCGGCGCGCGAAGCGTCGTCTTCGGCCGGGTGCGGCAGCCCGAACAGGATCATCGCACCGTCCCCCATGAAGCTCGTGATCGCGCCGCCATGTGCCCGCGCCTCCTGATCGGCTATCTCGAAAAAGCCGCTCAGGACCTCGCGCACGGTTACCGCTCCGACCGCTTCACTAAGCCCGGTAAAGCCCGAGAGATCGATGAAGACCACCGCAGCATCCTGCCGGACTGGCTCGGCAAGGAAGGATGGATCGCGTGCGAGCCATTCTCCAAGGCCGGGTGCTTCGATGCGTTGCAGGAGCTCGCTTTGGGCAGCGAAATGGCGCGCCTGACGGCGTCCGAGAAGGAGTTGCGCTGCGCCGAAGATGAGAACCGGAGGCAACGCGGCGGCGATCGGCAACGCTGCGCTCAGCCAATAGCCTGCCTTGAACATGGCAAGATTGATGGTCGCCCAGACCACAAAAACGAGAGCGATCAAGACGAAACCGATCAGGCTGCGCCGCCAGGCTATCAGGCCGACGAGCGCAAGCGGCAGAAGCACCGCGACCGTGGCGTCAAGCCGGCGGATATTATGATCGCGGACGATGCTGTCTCCGGCGATCAGATGCGCGATCGCGGTCGAAATGACCTCGACCCCGGGGAGAACCGGGTCGAAAGGCGTCGGAAAAACGTCGCCACCGGCCGTGACGGTTGCGCCGATAACGACGACGCGGTTCTCGATTGCGTCTGCAGGCACCTTGCCATCGAGCGCATCCATCAGGCTGAAAGTCGGGATCGTCCGGCGCGGGCCGTAGAAGGTCAGCGGCAGGCGCTGACCAGTATCGGTCGGAATATGCCTGTCGGCAAAGGAGATGCTGCCCGGCTGGAAGGCCGGATCGCGATCGAGCGCCAGCGACGCCGCGCGTAGCGGAAACGATGGATCCACACGCCCGGCGCTGCGCGAGATCAGCGGAATGAAGCGGGGGACGCCCGTCTCATCCGTTGCGACATTAACGACGCCGGTAGCGGCGATATCGGAAAAACGCTTGAGAGGAAGGAGCAGGCTGTCGGCGACGGGAATGCCTGAAAGCGGATCGTTCGGATCGCTCGTCACCATCTGCTTGCTTTCCGGAAAGACGGCGGCAGCCGCGATGACGGAGGGCACAAGCCTGAGGGCCGATGCAAGTGCGCCATCGCCTTCCTCGGTGCCGGGATCGAGCAAGAGCAGATCAAGTGCGATCGTCTTCGGCCTCGACGCGGCAACGGCGGTGATTGCGCGGGCAAGCGTTGCGCGATCGATGGGAAAACCGTGCGAAGCTGCGGTGCGGTCGTCTATCGCAATGATCGCGACGGCAGGCGGCGGCGTCTTGCCGCCGATCAGCACGCTTCGAATATCGGTCAGCGAAGCTTCCATCCGGTCGAGGAATCCGGCGCTGCCAGTCAGATGCATGGAGCCCAGAAAGCCTCCCCAGAGTGCGGACAGAAGAAGGGCTGCAGTGATCAGAAATCGCTGGCGCGGCATGAGGGTTCTACTGGCCGAGGCGGGCAAGCAGGGCGGCGGCGCGGGCGGCCGGCCAGCGGCGCACCTCAAGCGCGCCTGTGCCGCTCACAACATCGACGCCCTCGCCGGGGCCGAGCACCACGGGATCGCCCGCAGGACGGCGCACGGCAACGGAGCCTTGGACCACAAGCACGGAGGTCCGGCCGCCTGCAACGTCGACGGCCCATTGCGTGCCGCGCACGGCAGCGATTGCCTGCGGCGTCACCACCTGAAAGCCACCTGTGTGGCGAGCGTCGTCGACATCGACCAGGATTGCCTTGCCACGCAGCGACACAACATCGGGGCTGCCATCGCGGTTGCGGTCATTCAGCCTGAAGGCGGCACCCGCCTCGGCCGTCACCGTTACCCCGTTCGGGCAGCGGAGAACCTCACGCCCGCCCGCTGCATTCTCGACAGTGCAGCCGCCCGTTTGGGCAAGTGCTGCGCCCGCCGGCAGCAGAAATGCCGCAAGGGCGGTTGCGGTAGAACCGCACAGGAATGCTGAGATTACGCTCATGATACGTCCCCACCTCGCGCAAGCACCCCACACCGGCATGGTGTTCGCCATGCGGTCAATTGCTTGTCCCGGCACCGTCACCATAAAACAAAACAAGGGCTTCGTATGCAGAAAAGCGCAGACTGGCAAGGCCGGCCGGCCTTATGCGCCAGAGGTTTCGATAGAGGGGCCGGTGTAACGGGCTCTTGGACGGATGAGATGGCCGCTCTCGACCTGTTCCATCGCATGCGCCAGCCATCCGCAGCTGCGGGCGAGCGCGAAGATGACGAGCGGCGCATCCCGTGGAAGCTCGAAGTGTTCCGCCATTGCCGTCAGCGCGAAATCGATGTTGACGCGCTCGCCGATCATCGCTTCGCCGGCCACTTGGATTTCGAGGAAAATCCCCGTTGGCGTGATATGCGCAAGCAGAGCTTCGGCGCGGATATCGCCGTCTGGATAGAGCGGATGACCGAAGGCCGGAAGCCGGCTGCCCTGCGCCAGGATGCGGCGGATGGCTTCCTTGGCGCCGATGCGCCTAGCCGTCTCGGAAAGCGTTGCCACGGCCTCCCAAGCGCCGCCGTGTAGCGGACCTGTCAGCGTTGCAAGTCCGGAAAGCACCGATGCGGAAAGGGTGGCGCCCGCGGAAGCCGTGACGCGTGCGGCGAAGGCCGATGCATTGAGTTCGTGATCGGCAAGCAGCACTAAGGCGCGGCGCACCGCATCGCTGGCTTCTGGCCGGCGCCAGCTTTTTGCAAGGCGCCGATGGAGAGGCTGGTCCGATGCGCCTGGCGCGAGCGCGGAAGTGATCGTCGTCATGATATCTTGCGCTTCGGCTCGCAGCGCCGGGAGCGAACGGCCGAGGCTCGGCAGGTCTTGAGGCACGCGGGCGGCGAGCGCCGAGAAAGCGGCAGCCACGGACGGAACGGATGGCACGCTCCCGCCGGCGGCGATGTTGATAGGCGTACCTTTGTTCCAAAGCAGTGCCGCCGTTTCTTCAAGCGTTGCATATTCGGAAAGTTTGGCGGCATCAACTCCGCGATAGTAAAGATGCCCATTGACGACGGTTGAAACCGCTGACGGAAGGACCGGATCGCCCCACTGTATCGCCTCCGCTGCGACAGTCTCGATCTTCCGCCGGCCTGCATGGCGCTCGGCAAGCCGGGTGACGTCCGCGGTGTAATAGAGGCTGCGGCGCGGGTCGGATGGATCGGGTTTGGCGCGAATGCGTCCCCGGCTGACATTGGCATAAAGCGTCTGCGGCTTGGTACCGAGACGGTTCAGCGCTTCCTCTGCAGTCAACCAGGACATTGAGCCTCATATTGATCAATTTCATCAAGATTGACGTCAATCAATCTAGGACCGATCTTCTTTTCCGTAAAGGAGAAATGCCTATGAAAAACGGTTTGGAAGACGTGGTTGCCGCGGAGACCCGGCTTTCGGATGTCGACGGTCCGGCCGGCCGGCTGATCATCCGCGGCGTGTGGCTCGATGACCTCGTTGCGGACGGCACCTATGAAAGCGTCGCGGCGCTGCTGCTCGACGGATTGATGGAAGCGCACGTCAATGCCGAGGGTTTGAAAGGCCGGCTCGGAGCGGCACGCGCAGAAGTCTACGCGCATGTCGTGGCCGACGCCACCCTCCTCGCCCTGCCACCGTTCGATGCGATGCGGGCACTGATTGCGCGACTGCCGGACGGCGAGGATTTCGAAACGGCGTTCAGGCTCCTTGCGGCCCCCGCCGTGTTCCTGCCGGCGGTTCTGCGGATGCAGCGCAGAGAAGCGCCTGTTCCGCCGGATGCCTCAATATCGCAAGCCGCAGACATCCTACGCATGATGACGGGCAGGCTGCCGAGCGTCGAACAAACGGCTGCGCTCGACGCCTATCTGGTGACGATCTCCGATCACGGGTTGAACGCCTCGACCTTCGCATCGCGGGTGATCGCCTCGACGCATGCCGGCCTTACGTCATCAGTGCTCGCGGCGATCAGCGCGCTGAAAGGTCCGCTGCATGGCGGCGCGCCGGGACCGGTTCTCGACATGCTTGATGCGATCGGCGCCGAAAGCCATGCAAAGACCTGGCTCGCGGCTTCCCTCGACCGCGGCGAGAGGCTGATGGGCTTCGGCCATCGCATCTATCGCGTCCGTGACCCGCGTGCCGACGCCTTGAAAAATGCACTGAAGCCGCTTGTCGCAACCGGCCAGGTCGATCGGTCGCGGATCACTCTGGCCGAGGCGATCGAAAAGGCGGCGCTCGCAATGCTTAAGGAACGCAAGCCGGATCGTCCCTTGGACGTGAACGTCGAATTCTATACGGCGTTGCTTCTGGAATCGCTCGGTTTCCCGCGCGAGGCCTTCACCGGCGTCTTTGCGATCGGCCGCACCGTCGGCTGGATTGCGCATGCGCGCGAGCAGCTGCTCGAAGGCCGGTTGATCAGACCGAAGGCTGTCTATGTCGGTCCTTTTCCGATCGCGGCTTGAACAGAGTTCCGGCGGCAGGTTCACGCCTGTCGCCGGATCTGCAAGCTTTTCGCTCGGCATTGTCGATACCGAGGAAACCGCCCGACTCCCGGGCCCAAAGGCCGGCATAGATGCCGCCCCGCGGATGGCGCGGGCAAGAGCGATGCGCTGACGCTGGCCTCCGGAAAGCTTCCCGCCGCGTTCGCTGACTAGGGCCGACCTTTTCGCCCGCTTCGACGCGCAGGGTGATGCCATCGAGCCCGCCGTGGCCGATCAGGCTCACCATCAGCAGGCTGCTCAGAAACACCATGCTGCTGTTAACCAGCATCTCGAGCTTCTGCGCCGAGATGAATGCCTGCCTAGCCGCATCGAGACGGATGCGGCTGTCGCGATCCTCGTACCGCTGCGGTTTGGGCGCAATCCCGCCGCCAGCAGGGAGTCGCGCCGCTTTCGCACTCGTTCATTGACATTGCCAGGCATTGTCGCCTCTTGGCTACAAGTAACATGGAGGCGACGTGTTTCAGAGGCGAAATCACACCAGCCGGCTCTGCTCGGTTGCGGCTTCGATGAAGCTTGCGAAGAGCGGATGCGGGTCGAGCGGGCGGGACTTGAGTTCCGGGTGATACTGGACGCCGATGAACCAGGGGTGATCCGGATACTCGATCGTTTCCGGCAAGACACCGTCCGGTGACATGCCGGAGAAGACGAGGCCGCAGTTTTCCAGGCGGTCCTTGTAGTCGACGTTGACTTCGTAGCGGTGGCGATGGCGCTCGGAAATGTCTGTCGAGCCATAGATTTCGGAAATCTTCGTGCCCTTCTTAAGCGACGCCTTGTAGGCGCCGAGGCGCATCGTGCCGCCCAGATCACCGGAAGCCGTGCGCTTCTCCAGCGCATTGCCCTTGATCCACTCGGTCATCAGACCAACGACCGGCTCCTTGGTGGGGCCGAACTCGGTGGAGGAGGCATTCTCGACGTCAGCAAGGTTGCGTGCTGCTTCGATGACCGCCATCTGCATGCCGAAGCAGATGCCGAAATACGGCACCTTGCGCTCGCGGGCGAAGCGGGCCGCATGGATCTTGCCTTCCGAGCCGCGCTCGCCAAAGCCGCCGGGAACGAGAATGCCGTGGACCTTTTCGAGGTACGGCGCCGGATCTTCCTTTTCGAATATCTCCGACTCGATCCATTCGAGATTGACCTTAACGCGATTGGCGATGCCGCCGTGATGCAGCGCCTCGATCAGCGACTTATAGGCATCCTTGAGACCAGTATACTTGCCGACGATCGCGATCGTGACTTCGCCTTCCGGCGTGCGGATGCGGTTGCAGACGTCTTCCCACGGTTCAAGACGCGGCTTTGGCGCCGGCTCGATGCCGAAGGCGGCGAGCACTTCGCTATCGAGGCCTTCCTTGTGATAGGCCATCGGCACATCGTAAATGTTAGCGACGTCGAGCGCCTGGATGACGGCGGACGGACGTACGTTGCAAAAGAGCGAGAGCTTGCGGCGCTCGGCTTCCGGAATTTCGCGGTCGGCGCGCACCAGCAGGATATCCGGGTGAATGCCGAGCGCCTGCAGTTCCTTCACGGAATGCTGCGTCGGCTTGGTCTTCAACTCGCCGGCAGCCGGAATGTAGGGCATCAGCGTCAGGTGGACGTAGATCGCAGTGCCGCGCGGCAGGTCGTTGCCGAGCTGGCGGATCGCTTCCATGAAGGGCATCGCCTCGATATCGCCGACCGTGCCGCCAATCTCGCAGATGACGAAGTCGTAGTCGTCATTTCCCTCGACCACGAAATCCTTGATCTCGTTGGTGACGTGCGGAATGACCTGGACGGTCGCGCCGAGATAGTCGCCGCGGCGTTCCTTGTCGATGATGTTCTTGTAGATGCGGCCAGTGGTGATGTTGTCGGTCTTGGTCGCCGAACGCCCGGTGAAGCGCTCGTAGTGGCCGAGATCGAGGTCGGTTTCCGCGCCGTCGTCGGTGACGAAGACTTCGCCGTGCTGGGTCGGGCTCATGGTGCCCGGATCCACGTTCAGATAGGGGTCGAGTTTGCGAAGCCGCACCCGATAGCCACGGGCCTGTAACAACGCTCCGAGAGCCGCAGCCGCAATTCCCTTGCCGAGAGAGGAAACCACGCCGCCAGTGATGAATACGTATCGCGCCATGGGAGTCACCGGATACCTTTTCAAAAACGATTCCACCAGCCCAAAAATTCTTTTCCAGAACTTTTGGTGCCAGCTTGGAATCCGAACAAAAGAAAACCGGCAGACCCAGGGGCCTGCCGGCGGTTTATTTGGTTGACCGGGTTATTGTCCCGTTGGGACGCCGGTTCCGTTTTGTGCCGGGGCTGCCGGAGTCGCAGGCGTTGCCGGGGCCGGCTGCGTCGCAGGTGCGGTCGCCGTCGGCGCCTGAGCGCCGGGAGCGGCTGCGCCGCCGTTCGGAACGCCGTTGCCGGCAGGCTGGTTCGCGGGCTGCTGCGGAGTGCCGCCGCCGAGCGAATCGAGAATGCCGTTGCCCTGCCCGCTCGTTGCCGGGATGCGATCGAGAATATCGGTCGGGCTGCCCTGATAGCGCGTCAGGATGCCGAGGCCGAGCGAGGTGATGAAGAACAGCGCTGCAAGGATCGCAGTCGTACGCGTCAGCGCATTGGCCGTTCCGCGCGCCGACATGAAGCCGGAACCGCCGCCGATGCCAAGGCCGCCGCCTTCCGAGCGCTGGATGAGCACGACGCCGACAAGCGCCAGCACGATCATGAGGTGGATGACAATCAATACTGTCTGCATGGGTCCAGTCCTGCCCGCATGCGGCGGGCATCGAATAAAATCTGGCGCTGTTTACATGAGGTGATCCGCTATTCCAAGCCCTTCGGCCCAGAATATATATGGCATCACGCGAGCAGCGCTTCGTATGCGCCGTAGATGGCGAGGAAATCGGATGCTTTCAAGCTAGCGCCGCCAATCAACGCGCCGTCGACGTTGGCGATGCCCATCAGTTCCTTGGCATTGCCGGGCTTGACGGAGCCGCCATAGAGAATACGGACTTTCCCGCCATTGGCGCCGAAACGGGCGACGAGTTCCGCCCGCATGAAGGCATGCGCCTTCTCGACGTCCTGCACCGTCGGCGTGAGGCCGGTGCCGATCGCCCAGACAGGTTCGTAGGCGATCACGGTGTTTTCCGGCGTCGCGATGTCTGGAACGGAGGCGGAAAGCTGTCGCTTGAGAATGTCAAGGGTCTGCCCGGCCTTGCGCTGGTTCGCCGTCTCGCCGATGCAGATGATGGCGGTGAGATCGGCAGCGAAGGCAGCCTCGGCCTTGGCGCGGACGAGATGGTCGGTCTCGGCATGGTCCGTCCGGCGCTCCGAATGGCCGACGATCACATAGGTTCCGAAGCAATCGGCGATCATCTCGGCTGAGATATCGCCGGTATGCGCGCCCGACGGGCTCTGATGGCAATCCTGCGCACCGATCGCAAGCGGGCTGTCGGTGCAGAGCGCGGTCGCGACATAAAGCAGCGTCGCGGGCGGGCAGATGAGCGCCTCGACCTTCTTGGCGAGGGGCGAATTCACGCCTTCCGCAATCGCCTTGACCTGATCGAGGGAGGCGCGCGTGCCGTTCATTTTCCAGTTTCCCGCCACGAGCGGGCGCACGTCAGGTGTCATGCCAGCCTTCCCAAATTTTTCCGTATTGAGCGGCCTTAGCAAAAGCATTCGGCATTGAAAAGCTTTTGAACCTTCACGTAACGGAAATAAGGCCGATTTGCCGCGCAAATGCTTAAAATTTGGCGGCGCAACTGTCTAAGAAGCGAGAATCCAGTTCAAAACCCTCCGCCAATCGATCATGCGGATCGGCGTGCCGTGGTTGCCGTCTTGAAAAAGCGTGAAATGGACAGGGTATTTCGCCTCATGAAGTTTTACGAAGAAAGCCTGCTGTCCGGCAGCGGCATAGACCGGATCGCGGCTGCCATGGACGAACCAAAGGGGCAGCTTCGCCTTGTAGAACGCGCTCTTTGTGAAGTCCGGATCGGTGACGCCGCTCATGACGACCATGCCCTTCAGCCATTTGACACTGACCGCATCGCGCGCAATGCCCCAGCAGACCTGGCTGCCCATGGAAGCACAGGAAAGGATCACCGGGCGGCCGCCGGATTTCTCGCTCGCATAGCGGATCAGCCCGGCGATGTCAGCCACGCCCTCGCCGTCGAACGTGCGCACTGTCGGCGAATAATAGACGCCGCCATTGGCCACGGCCAGGTTCTTGAGCCGATTAAAATTGCCGCCGAAGCTGTAGTCGTTGACGCCGAGCCGCCGGTCGCCGTCGCGCCCGTGGATAAAGATCACGGTGAATTGCGCATTGTCTGTCGGTCCCACCCTGGTGAGATCCACCCTGCGGCCATTGAGCGACAGTGTTTCGTCCTGCTGCTGCCTGCGGACAGCGAGCGACACGTATTTCTGCTGCGCGCGCTTTTGCGGGATCTGGTCGCGACCGTTGATGTCGCGCATCTCGTCATATTCGACGGCTTCGAAGGCGCCGCCATCGGCGGTTTGCAACACGTTCTGTCTGGAGAAAAGTTCGTCCTTGTAAGGCGGCAGCGTGTCGGCTGCGGCGCTGCCGATTCCGGCGGACAGGAAAAAGGTCGCAATTGCGGCGATAATCATGCAATGACTTGTGGACATTCTCATGCGGGCGGTTTCCTACACATCATGCCGCTTGCCATTCTAGGCCCGGCAACGCAAACCAATTCCATAGAATTCCGCCAAATCGGGCGGCGTCGCGTAACGAGACGCTTTCTGGCAGAATCTGCCTGATTCGCTAACGTGACATCAAATGCGGTGATTTTGGGTCTGGCCCTAAGCGTACGTGCGGCCCAAGACAGGATTGAAGATCTGAACGACTCCATGGATGACAGCAACGACCTCTTTTCCGGAATGCCCCTGATGCCGAAGCAGGAGGCGGCCGCAAAGCCAGCCGAAAGGCCTGCTGCGGCGGCCCCTGCGTTGCGCCCTGCCCCGGCAGCCTCGGGCCCGGACGACTACGGCGCGTCCTCCATCCGGGTTCTCGAAGGCTTGGAACCGGTGCGCATGCGCCCCGGCATGTATATCGGCGGCACGGACGAAAAGGCGCTGCACCACCTCTTTGCCGAAGTCATCGACAACTCGATGGACGAAGCGGTCGCCGGCCATGCAAATTTTATCGAGGTGCATCTCGACATCCAGGGCTATCTGACGGTCAGTGATAATGGCCGCGGCATCCCCGTCGAGAACCATCCCCAGGTTCCGGGCAAATCGACGCTCGAAGTCATCATGACCAAGCTCCATGCCGGCGGCAAGTTCGACGGCAAGGCTTACGAGACCTCGGGCGGTCTGCACGGCGTCGGCGTTTCGGTCGTCAACGCGCTGTCGGATTATCTCGAGGTTGAAGTGGCGCGCAACCGCAAGCTCTATCGCCAGCGTTTTTCGCGCGGCATGCCGCAGGGCGGTCTCGAGGAGCTAGGCGATGTGCATAACCGCCGCGGCACCCGCGTGCGCTTCCATCCCGATCCGCAGATTTTCGGCGACCATGCGAAATTCGATGCCGGGCGCGTCTTCCGCATGGCACGCTCGAAAGCCTATCTTTTCGGCGGCGTCGAAATCCGCTGGAGTTGCGATGAAGGCGTGCTCCCGGAAGGCTCGGAAATCCCGGATAGGGCAGTCTTCCACTTCCCCGGCGGGCTGAAAGACTACCTGCAGGCGACGATGGGCAAGGAGTTCACCGTCACCCGCGAAATCTTCGCCGGCAAGACAGAGAAAGCAAGCGGCCATGGTTCGCTCGAATGGGCGATCACCTGGTACGGCGGCGACCAGCAGATCCACTCCTATTGCAACACCATTCCGACGCCAGAGGGCGGCACGCATGAGGCAGGCCTGCGCATCGCGCTGACCAAGGGGCTGAAGGCCTATGCCGACCTGACGCAGAACAAGCGCGCAGCGCAGATCACCACCGACGATGTGATGATTTCGGCCGTCGGCATGCTGTCGGTTTTCATCCGCGAGCCGGAATTCGTCGGCCAGACCAAGGACAGGCTTGCGACCGTCGAGGCGCAGCGCATCGTCGAGAACGCGCTTCGCGATCCCTTCGATCATTACCTGGCGGACAATCCCAACGAGGCCGAAAAGCTGCTCGACTGGGTAATCGAGCGCGCCGAAGAGCGTCTGCGCCGCCGCAAGGAAAAGGAAGTCAACCGCAAGACGGCCGTGCGCAAATTGCGGCTTCCGGGCAAATTAGCCGATTGTGCGCAGAACACCGCTCAGGGCGCCGAACTCTTCATCGTCGAAGGCGACTCGGCAGGCGGTTCCGCCAAGCAGGCGCGCAACCGCGCCAATCAGGCGATCCTGCCTTTGCGCGGCAAGATCCTGAACGTTGCGAGCGCCGGCCGCGAAAAGCTCGGCGCCAACCAGCAGCTTGCGGATCTCGTTCAGGCTCTCGGCTGTGGTACCCGTTCCAAATATCGCGAGGAAGACCTGCGCTACGAGCGCATCGTCGTGATGACCGATGCCGATGTCGACGGCGCCCACATCGCGTCATTGCTGATCACTTTCTTCTATCAGGAGATGCCCGAGCTCGTGCGCGGCGGCCACCTGTTCCTTGCCGTGCCTCCGCTCTACAAGATCACCCAGGGTGCCAAGTCCGCCTATGCGCGCGACGACGCCCACCGGCAGGAGCTGATGGAAACGGAATTCAAGGGCAAGGCGAAGATCGAGATCAGCCGCTTCAAGGGTCTCGGCGAAATGCTGCCGGCGCAACTCAAGGAAACGACCATGGATCCGAGCAAGCGCACGCTGCTGCGCGTGGTGATCGATGAGGTCGATTTCGAAGGAACCCGCACCGCGGTCGACGACCTGATGGGCACGAAGCCGGATGCGCGCTTCCGCTTCATTCAGGAGCGTGCTGCCTTTGCCGAAAATCTCGATATTTGAGCTTCCGCTATTTCACGGAACTGACGAAGAACCGTAACAACTCCGTCAAATAACCGGTGCATGAGAAGCGCCGCGAGCGGCGCGCCGTTCCTTCGGGGATTGGCCGCGCGGTTCGTTCCGCTCTTCACCCCTTGCCAGCCGGATGTATGCCATGATCAAGCGTTTTCTCGCGATTGCCGCTTTTGCGCTCCTGTCCAGCGCCGCCACTCTCCACGCGACCGATATCGGCGCGACCTTCGAGACGTCCTGCCCCTTTGGCGACTGCGCGGCCGGCATCTCCCTCTCCTATCTCGGTGAATTCGTCATCCCGACAGGCCACGTGGAAAACGGTGTCGAATTCGGCGGCATTTCCGGCCTCGATTTCGACGCGGCAACGGGCCACTACATCGCCATCAGCGACGACCGCTCGGAAAAAGGCCCGGCGCGCTTTTACGAGCTCGCAGTCTATGTCGACGGCGCCGGCCTCAAGGGCGTTGCCGTCGTCAAGCAGGTGACGCTGAAGGACAAAAACGGCGAACCCTTCGCCAGGCGCACCGTCGATCCCGAGTCGATCCGGCTCGGCCGGGATGGCATCTACTGGGGCAGCGAAGGCGACGGCAAGGCGCTGATCGCCCCCTTCGTCCGCGTCGCTTCGCAGGACGGCGCCTTCATGCGCGAGTTCAAGTTGCCGGAAGGCTTTGCTCCGACAGCCGACAAGTCGACGGGCATCCGCGACAACCTCGCCTTCGAAGACCTTGCGATCGCGCCTTCCGGCGATGTCTTCGTTGCCATCGAGGCGGCGCTCTACCAGGACGGCCCGGCAGCTTCCCTTGTGAACGGCAGCCTTGCGCGCATCATCCGCTATGATGGGACGACCGGCGAACCGAAGGCGCAGTATGTCTATCCAATCTTGCCTATCCCACAGGCGGCGGCGAAGGCTGACGGCGGCAACGACAACGGCATGTCGGAGATCCTCGCACTCGACGGTCACCGGTTGCTCGCCGTCGAGCGCAGCTATGCCCAAGGCGTCGGCAACAACGTGAAGATCTTCATGATCGATCTCGACGGCGCTACAGACGTCTCGGCGATCGCCTCGCTTGCGAAGACCGATCAGCCTGTGGTTCCCGTCCGCAAGAGCCAAGTTCTCGATCTGCGTGCAGCCGGCCTGGTGCCGGACAATATCGAGTCCGTGGCGATCGGCAAGGCGAAGGACGGGAGCGACGCGCTGATCCTCGGCTCTGACAACAACTTCTCGACCAGCCAGAAGACGCAGTTCTACGCCTTCAAAATACTGCGCCGTCCGCAATAGCAACCGAGGGATTGTGCAGCTAGTCGAGGCGGACTTCGATTTTCGTCTTCACCGAGTTGGCGAGGAAACAGAGCTCATGGGCCTCGTGATGGAGCTTTTCCTCCATTTCGCGGCTCGGCGCTTCGTCCGCATAGACCACGGCCGGCTTCAGCTCGACGCGGCTCACGAGCATTTTTCCGTCGATCTTCTCCATGATCCCGGTCGCAGTATCGAGATAGCTGTCGACGACGACGCCCTTCTTCGAGGCAAGCCACAGGTAGAACAGCATATGGCAACTGGAGAGCGCCGCGACGTAGGCCTCCTCGGGATCGACGTTCTCGGCGATCGAGTACGGAAGCGGCACGTTGTGCGGCGATGCCGAAGCAGGCACCGAAAGGCCGCCATCGAAATTCCACATATGGCCGCGGCTGTACTTGCCGTCCGTGAAACTGCCCCCGCCGCGCTGCCATGATACTTCCGCTGAAAATTTCGTCATCGTCCGAACGATCCCTATGAATCCTGATGCCCAACGTGCGGCCATTTTCATGGGCTAGCAAGGTTCGGAAGAAAATTCCGTCACATTCCGTACAGAGGTTTAAGATATCCCGTTGCCCTGACGACTTGGCGCACCTTCGATTGGAAGAGGCCGGCCCTTAGACGATCGATATGCTTGCGTCCGGGCTCCCAATGGCGCATATCCGTGATTGAGAAGAAGGAATAAAAAGCGACGTGAGCCTCTCGAACAACAAGAAACTGCCTGGCGAGCCGCGGTGGCTTGGGCCTTCTGCGCCCACACGCACGCCGCTCATTCCCTCGATTTCCGCGGCCCGCTGGCTTTTGATCCTCATCGTTGCGGCAGGCGTCTATTTCTTTTACGGCTTCGTCGTTCCGGTTCTGGCCGCACTCGTCATCGGTTTTGCGAGTTGGCCCCTCTATCGCAGACTTCTTGCGCGCGTCGGCGGCAATACGACGATCGCGGCCACGATCGCGATCATCCTCATCGTGACCTTCCTCGTTATCCCGATCGGGCTTGCGATCACCTATACGACGGGCGAGGTGCGCGAATGGGTCGCCTGGATCATTCACGCCAACCGGCAGGGCGCGCCCACACCACAGTGGATCCTCGCTTTGCCTTTTGCAGGGCCTTATCTCGACGATCTCTGGACGAAATATATCGGCAGTCCCGGCTCTTTGGGTGAAGTCATCCAGGCTGTCAGCGGCGCCAATATCGGCAATATCTACCGCGCGGTTCTCGCAGCCGGCGGCGCGTCGTTCCACCTGCTCCTGACGCTGCTTTTCATGCTGATCGCGCTGTTCTTCGTCTATCGCGACGGCGCGTCCTTCTCGCGTCAGATCGACATGCTTGGCGAACGCATCCTGCCCAATCGCTGGGAGCGGATTTCGCGCGTCGTTCCGGCAACGATCAGTTCCACCGTTATGGGTATGACGCTGATCGCGATCGGCGAAGGCATCGTGCTCGGCGTCGCCTACTGGATCGCCGGCGTCCCCTCGCCTGTGACACTCGGCGTCCTGACGGGCATCATGGCATTGATACCCGGCGGCGCGCCGCTCTCGTTCACCTTGGTTTCGATCTATCTCGTCGCCAGCGGATCGCATGTCGCCGGGGTCGCGCTCTTCATCTGGGGCACGGTCGAACTCTTCATCGTCGACAAGACGCTGCGTCCGAAGCTTGTCGGCGGCCCGATCAAGCTTCCCTTCCTTCCGACTTTCTTCGGCCTCGTCGGCGGCGTGAAGACCATGGGCTTCCTCGGTCTCTTCATCGGCCCGGTCTTGATGGCACTGCTCGTCGCGATCTGGCGCGAATGGATGCACGAAGTGAAGACGAACGATCAGACCGCTCTCGGCCCGGAAGTCATGATCGACGAGCAGGCGCCGCCGGTGCAGCGCGCGGCCGACGGCTGATCATTTCAGCCGCTTCTCCATGAAGAGGCTGAGCGGGTCCGGCAGGTACGAGCCGAAGGGTCCGACGTCGGCATAGCCGTATTTGCGATAAAGACCGACCGCCTCCGGCTGATAGATGCCGGTCTCGAGCCGGATCGCATCGAGACCCAGCGCCCGGGCATGCTGCTCCAGCCGCTCCATCAGGCGGCTTGCGACCTTCAGTCCTCTCGCCTCCGGATCAACGAACATGCGCTTGATCTCCGCCGTACCGTCTCCCGCCTCCAGGAGTGCCGCACAGCCGACGATTTCTCCTGCATTCCGCGCCACGAAGAAGCTTGCGATGGACTTTTCCAGGGTCGAGAGATCGACCAGGTGATTGCTTTCGGCAGGATAAAGCGACTGCGTATAGGCATCCGAAAGGTCGAGCAAGCGGATGATCTCCGGCTGGCGCGGCGATTCAAGAGCGACGGTGACGGACATGGCATTCCCCGGTTTTGCGGGGCCTGTCGCGGCGCATGACGAAAGGTTAATGCAGCCGCCATCTTTCGGTTGGAATTGCCCCGTCTATGACAGTGGATTTCAATAACCAAAGGGTTCGATTATGCAAGCCATCCTCGTCGCCATGACCATTTTCGGGTGCAATGATTCGGTGACGCAATGCAATTATGTCGCAACGGTCGATAAGCACTGGGACACGGTGGCCATGTGCGATGCCGAGTCGGAAAAGCGGCTCAAGTCCTTCGCCGATGCCAACTACCCGACCGTGATCGCCGTCTGCGAAGCACCGAAGCCTGCGATCGCGCCGGAACAGCCCAAAGTCGCCGAAGCTCTGCCCGCCCCGGTGCCGTCCGTCCAGGAGACTGGCCAGGAGACTGGAAAGACAGGCATTCGCGCTTTCGCGATACGCATTGCCGATCAGGTTCACACACACCTGCCAACCGGCGAAAGCGTCAAGCATACGCTGGAGAAGCCGGTGCATTTCGTTTCAGATGGCTATTCCTGGGCGGTTCAGCGCTTCAAGAATTAAATTAGGCTGCCGCGAGCGCTGTCAGCGATGCGTAGCTGCGGGCCGATTGGCGTTGCTCAGCGATGTGAAGCTTCTCGACCAGATCGAGCAACTCGCTGACGGCGCCATGAATGCCGTCGTGGTGACGGAAGCGTTCGAGCAGCCTGCCGCAAACGTTGGCAAGCATTGTGCCTGCGGTCTTTTTGGAAGCTTCGCGCCAGAGAAGCGTCGCCTCGACGAACACTGTGCTGATCTCGCGGGTGAGCCCGGCCGCCTCGTAGAGGGCGCGTACCGCATGCATGCGGCCGGTGGCAAGGATGGAGCGCACGCGCTTTTCGGTGCAGCCGGTGAGATTGACAATGGCGCCGGCGAAGAAATCCACCTTGCCGGAGCAGAGGGCATGCATGAGAAAGGACGGCGTCAAATGGCCATTAAGACGCAGATGCTCGACGAGATCGGCGATCTGGCGCGGCTGGATATCGCCGACAAGCGACACGACGGCCGCCTGCGTCGCCTCGCGGCTGATGCGCTCCAGACGATTGAGGCCGATTGCGGCCTGCGCCAAGGGCAAGGCGACCAATGCATTGCTGACATGCTGCGTCAGCAGCTGACGGGCATCGACCGGCAGATCGGCGCGATCAAGCAGAAGATTGCGGATATCGCAACAGTCGCCTAGCCGCGCCGCAATGCGCTTCAGGGATACTGGAGCAATCGCGGCTCCCTCATTTTCGAGAAGGCAGAGAATATCCTCTTCGTCGCCGACCTCCGCAAGAGCGGCTGAAACAGCACGCGAGACCGATGCGCGTGCGGCGATCAAGATACGGGTGACGCTGCCGCCGCGGGCTGCGAGATCGACGAGATCGGCGTCCGAAAGAAGCGGGGAACACGTCACCGCATGGCAGGCGATCTCCGGCTGGTCTTCGGCGAGGGCAAGAATGAGGGCGCGCGGCGCTTCGTCAGACCAAGCGATCGCTTCGACCAGTGCCAGACGCACGCGCGGCGATGGATCGTCGAGCAGGAAGGTCATCGCCATTTCGGCGGCCCTGCGTTCCTCGGGAAGCATTTCGGATTGTAGATAGGCACGGCCAAGCGCGCTTGCGGCGCGAGCCCTGTCTCCGGCCTTGGCAGTTTCAACCCAGCGAAGAAAAGCCTCTACGATCACACTACGCCCCAACCTGCGAACGCGATTCCTTCGCGCTCTACCCTTGGAATGAGGCTACTGAGAAATGGTTTACGATTGGTTCATCATATTCATTAACCCTTGCCAGCCGCGATCAGATCGTTCGGCACTTGCGGGCGCAGCAGCTCGAAGACGTCGCTGCCTTCGCTGTAATCCATGTACCCCATGCGTGCGACAGGCCGCGCGATCGACATATCCAGGCGCCCCTCGCGGATGATCTGCTCGTCGATATGGATGCCGACGACCTCGCCGAGAACCATGACACTCTCCGAAGGCTCGCCCGAGAGGGTCTTGGGTTCGATCAGTTCGGTCACCTTGCATTCGAGCACCGCGAAAGCCTCACCGACATAGGGCGCATCGACAAGCTCACCCCGCTTTGCCGTCAGGCCCCCCAGCTCGAACTCGTTGATGCCGTAAGGCAGCGCCGCCGATGACAGGTTCATCTGTTCGACAAGGTTGCGGCTGACGAAATTGCAGGTGAAGACCCCGGTTTCCGCTGCGTTGCGCTGGCTGTGCTTGCGGCCGCTGGAGGAAAACATCACCAACTTCGGCCGGTCGGAAACGGCGTTGAAGAAAGAATAGGGGCCGAGGTTCAGCGAGCCGTCCCTGCCCTTCGTGCCGATCCAGCCGATCGGACGCGGCGCGACGATCGCCTTGAACGGATCGTGCGACAGGCCATGCCTGTTCGTTTCGGTCGGGTAGAACATCAAGCGTCCCCACCAACCCAAGTGACCGTTTCCGATATTTCCGGACGCGGTCGTTCAACTGCGGGAAAATTTGTCGAGCCGATATGGACGAAGCCGGCAACCCGTTCGCCTGGCTGGACGCCAAGCAGCCGATAGGCACGCTCGTCATAGGCGAACCACTCGGTCAGCCAGTTGGCCACCCAGCCATGGGCGTTGGCCGAGAAGATAATATTGAGGCAAACGGCGCCTGCCGACATGATCTGTTCCCATTCCGGAATCTTGAAATGCGGCCCGGCTTTGCTGACGACGGCGATGACGACCGGCGCGCGGGTGAATCGCGCACGCTCGACCTCGATCATGTCCTCGGAAAGATCGGGCTTGGCTTCGAGCGCCAACTTCAGAAGCTCCTTTCCGATATGGACGCGCTCTTCGCCGCGATAGACGATGAAGCGCCAGGGCGCGAGCTTGCCGTGGTCGGGAACGCGAGATGCCAGACGGAGGATTTCCTCGATCTCCGCCTTTTCCGGTCCCGGTTCGCTCATCTGGAATGCGGGGATGGAGCGGCGCACGGCGAGGTAATCGATCAGCTTGATATCGGATTTCATGCGGGAGAAACTTTCATTTTCATGACAGCGGGATGGATGGGTCTTGAATTTGCCATCGCGTTGGTCTTGAAGTGGCCTCTGTGATTTCAGAAGTCAATCTTGTTCAGGAAACACATGCCCGGCATTTTGCCTTTTGCGCGTATGGCTCTTGCGCTTGTTCTGGCGGCTTGGCTGCCCTTTGGCGCAAGCGCGCAGGACGCGTTCAAGGAATTCAAGCAGCTCGATACGACGGCGAAAATGCCGAAGCTCAACGCTTTCATCGCCCCCGGCAGCGCACCGCAAGGGACCGCGTTGCACGAGGTCGAGATCGAGGCGAAGCTGACGGCCGACGGCCAGCCGGTGGAAGACGGCCTTTCCTGGTACGTGTTCAGCCCGATCGCCGGCGCTGACGGCAAGCTGCCGCTGGTGGCGAGCGCCCGTGGCGGGTCGGCGGCTTTCCAACTGGCGCCGGGCGACTATCTGGTAAACGTGTCCTTCGGCCGCGCCGGTGTTACCCGGAAGGTGAATGTTCCCGACAGCGGCAAGCTCGACAAGCAGGTGATGGTGCTCGATGCGGGCGGCTTGCTGCTCAACGCTGTGTCCGGCTCCGACGTTCGCATCCGCCCGGATCAGTTGCGCTTCTCCATCTACTCGTCGGAAGTACGCGACGACGGCGAACGCGGATTGGTGACGGCAGACGTCTCGCCGAACACCGTCGTCAGGCTGAACGCCGGCACCTACCACATCGTTTCTGAATATGGCGACGTCAACGCCGTCATCCGCGCCGATATCCAGGTGGAAGCGGGAGCGCTCACGGAAGCGACTATTCAGCACCGTGCAGCACAGATCACCTTCAAGCTGGTTTCCGAAGCCGGCGGCGAAGCGATCGCTGATACGGCCTGGTCGATCCTGACGGCTGCGGGCGATAGCGTCGGCGAAAGCGTCAGCGCTTTTCCGACGATGGTGCTAGCCGAAGGCGAATATTCCGCCGTCGCGCGCAACAAGGACAAGATCTATCAGCGCGACTTCAAGGTCGAGGCCGGTAAGAATACCGATGTCGAAGTGCTGATGAAGAACGAGCAGCCGCAGGAACCGGCAAGCGCGGCGACGACGCTGCAGCAGGAACCGCAGCCATCAGCCGCCGGCGAGCCGCAGAGTTCCGCGCAGGCGCCGCTCCCTTCCTATGAGCAACTGCTGCCGGGCAGCGGCACGACGGGCGCCGATACCGATTGAATTTTCAGATGCGCTTTCGTTTGATGTCGGAACCCAACGAAAAGACCGCATCGTAAAGCGCTGCCAGCAGGGCCTTGCGGTCGTTCCTTCTCAGCTTTTCGTAAGGCAGGACCGGACCTGCGTGCGCTGTGATCGTCTTGCCTGACAGTCGGCGGAATTCGCGGATCAACAATGAGAGGCGAAGCGTCAGCGAGAAGCGGCTGACGATATGAAAGAGCCGCCCGTTCTGGCCCTCGAAATAGATGGGCAGAACGCTTGCACCGGCCGCCTGGACGAGCTTGGCAGGAAAAATCTTCCAGGGCAAATCCTCGGCGCGGCCGAAACCGTTCTTCGCGGTGGCGACGCCGCCGCCCGGGAAGATGATGACGACAACGCCATCCTTCAGAAGCCGGACCGCCTCCCGGCGCGTCTCCATGTTGAGGCCGACGGCCTCTTTCGTCTCATCGAAGGATACCGGAAGCGAATAGGCCGCCATTTCCGGAACCTTGAGCAATTCGTTATGGATGAGAACGCGGAATGGCCTTCCAAGCCGTTCGGCAAGCGCCAATACGGCAATGCCGTCTCCGATACCGAACGGATGGTTGGCGACGATGACAAGCGGCCGATCCGCGGTTAGTTGTGGTGGCCAGGCACCATTGATGTCGAGGCGGACATCTAGGAGATCAAGGAGTTTGCCGAATACGCCTTCGCGCGTCGGAACGATATCGCTGCGCCAGATATCGTAGAGCTGCACGTAACGATCGCGGCCGGAGAGCCCCTCGATCGAGCGGATCAGCCAGCGCTTGAGACGCGGATCGCTTTCCCTCGCATAAGATAGCTGTTTGAATCGCAAAGCCGTCCGGCCTCAGGTGGAAGACCGGACGGCTATATTTCAAAGCGATGACAATTGTCTGACAGAAATCAGGCAGCCTTCGCTTTCTTGGCTTCGATCTTGCGGCGGATATCCGGCGGCGTCGCTTCCCAGGCAAGGTTCTCGATTGCCGCCTCGAGCGGCATCGAGGTCTGCTCCGGGCTGCCTAGGCGGCGGATATTGACAGTCCGTTCCTCGGCTTCCTTCCGCCCGCAGACGACGATGACGGGAACTTTCGTAACGGAATGCTCGCGGATCTTGTAGTTGATCTTCTCATTACGGAAGTCGGTCTCGACGTTGAGTCCCGCCTCGCGCAGCGCTTCGGCAACTTCTGCGCCATAACCGTCCGCTTCCGAGGTGATCGTCGCGACCACGACCTGCAGCGGCGAGACCCAGAGCGGCAGATGACCGGCGAAGTTTTCGATCAGGATGCCGAGGAAGCGTTCCATCGAGCCGCAGATGGCGCGGTGGATCATCACCGGCTGCGTCTTCTCCGAATTGCTGTCGATATAGAAGGCCCCGAAGCGCTCCGGCAGGTTGAAGTCCACCTGGGTGGTGCCGCACTGCCATTCACGGCCGATCGCGTCCTTCAGCGTATATTCGAACTTCGGGCCGTAGAACGCGCCCTCGCCCGGCAGGATGCCGGTCTTGATGTCGTTCGACTGCTGCTGGATGGTGGTGAGCACGTCCATCATGACGCTCTCGGCGCGATCCCAGAGCTCATCCGAACCGACGCGCTTGTCCGGGCGCGTGGAGAGCTTGATGGTAATCTCGTCGAAGCCGAAGTCCTTGTAGACCGAGAGGATCAGGTCGTTGATCTTCAGGCACTCGGCGGCCATCTGCTCGTCGGTGCAGAAGATGTGCGCGTCGTCCTGCGTGAAGCCGCGCACCCGCATCAGGCCGTGGAGAGCGCCTGACGGCTCGTAACGATGGACCGTACCGAATTCTGCCAGGCGGATCGGCAGTTCGCGATAGGATTTCAGCCCATGCTTGAAGATCTGCACGTGACCCGGGCAGTTCATCGGCTTCAGTGCGAAGACGCGGTTGTCGGCTTCCTTGTCATCCGGATGCGTCAGCGCATGCGCCGATTTCACCGCGAACATGTTTTCCTGGTACCAGCCCCAATGCCCCGAGGTTTCCCAAAGGGAAGTATCAAGAACCTGCGGCGCGTTGACCTCCTGATAGTCGGCAGCGAGGCGCCGCCGCATATAGGCGACAAGCGCCTGGAAGATACGCCAGCCCTTGCCGTGCCAAAAGACGACGCCCGGGCCTTCTTCCTGGAAGTGGAACAGGTCCATCTCGCGGCCGAGACGGCGATGGTCGCGCTTCTCGGCTTCGGCGAGCATGTGGAGATAGTTGTCGAGTTCGGACTGCTCTGCAAAGGCCGTGCCGTAGATACGGGACAGCATCGCATTGTTGCTATCGCCGCGCCAATAGGCGCCTGCCACCTTCAACAACTTGAAAGCCGAACCGATCTGACCGGTCGATGCCATGTGCGGGCCGCGGCAAAGGTCGAACCAGTCGCCCTGATAGTAGATCTTCAGATCCTGGCCTTCCGGGATGGCATCGACGAGTTCGACCTTGTACTGCTCGCCCTTGGCGGCAAACACTTCCTTCGCCTTCTGACGCGACCACACTTGCTTGGTGAAAGGCGCGTTGCGGGCGATGATCTCCTTCATCTTCTTTTCGATCTTCGGCAGATCGTCGAGCGTGAAGGGTTCGTTCTTGGCGAAGTCGTAATAGAAGCCGTTCTCGATGACTGGCCCGATGGTCACCTGTGTACCGGGCCAGAGCTCCTGCACGGCTTCCGCCATGACATGCGCTGCGTCGTGCCGGATGAGTTCCAGGGCGCGCTCGTCGCTGCGAGTGATGATCTCGATTTTGCCCGCCGTCACGGGATCGGAAAGGTCGCGCACGGTGCCGTCGATCGCAATGGCGACAGCCTTCTTGGCAAGCGACTTGGAGATGGATTCGGCGACGTCGAGGCCGGTCGTGCCGGGCTCGAAGTTGCGTTGATTGCCATCGGGGAAAGTCAGGGAAACGGATTGGGACATATCGCTATTCTCCTTGTCCAGTCCCGCCAACGAATGCGGGTGGTTGCAATGAAGCGCTTCGTCGGCACGAATGCGCTGCCGCCTGATACCGAGATTTGGCGTGTGAGTAAAGGCAAGGCCTGATCAGCCGATCATTTCGGCAAGGCCTCGCACCGTGTTCCAATTGCGCAGCGTGCCGACGCCCATACGCCTGGTCGTGAGCGCCGAGAGCAGCTTCCATTCACTGGGTTTGCCGGCGAAATCGATCCAGAGATCGCCATTGGTTATCGCCAAGCGCTGGTTGGCTTCGACGTACTTCTGAAGCGTGGTTAAGGCGGACCGATCGAGCGGCTTGCGCATCACGCGCACGATCACTTGGCTACCATCGCCATCCGGAAACGGATTTGAATTCGCCAGTCTCAGCCAATCCGCGCCCTTGCGGACGATGATATCGACGGGCTTGCCGAATTTCGTTTTGAAGGCAGCTTCAATCTTGGCTTCGATGTCACCGAGCGGCGCACTGCCTGCTTCAAAGACGACATTGCCGGTCGAGACCAGCGTGCGCGGGTTGCCGTAGCCGAGTGCCGCGGCCATATCGCGAAGATCGGACATCACGACCCGGCGACCGGGCGCGAGCACAATGCTGTGAAGGAGCGCGACGTAGACGGTTTTACGTGGCATGGGTTTGCCGTCAGCCCGCTTTCCGTCCGAGCGCAAAATAGCGCCACGGCGTCCACCAAAGCAAGCGCTGCTCCAGTCCTTCAGGCACGGGATCGAGACCACTCGTTCCGCCCGGCCCGCAGCGCCCGACACGAAAGAGCGTCATCCACCCGCCGGCCCACAGGCCGTGGCGTGCGATCGCCTCGTAGCCATATTCTGAGCACGTCGGAATATGCCTGCATGAGTTGCCGATAAACCCGGATAAGGTCAGTTGATAAAGCCGGATCAATCCCATGCCGAGCAGCCGGTCAGGGGTCTTGCGGAAAGGGCCGGTATAGTTTCGGGAGTATCTGGCCACCGGCCCGGAATACCCCTCTTTGTCACTTCGCGACATTTCCGGCGAGATTATCCCGGACACCCTGCGTTTCGGCAGATCTTCGTCGTCGTCCTGCTGAAGAGGGCAAAATTCGCACATGGCCTAACCTCCGCGTCTTGAGGAGGCGCCGGCAGTGCCGCACGATCCCGATCTTCCCCCTTGTGGGGGAGATGTCACGAAGTGACAGAGGGGGGTGTTACATTGCGGAGCGCTCAATGTTCACGCCTCGGCCATTTCCGCGCGCTTTGCCTCGATCTGCCCAACCGCATCGACGACAGCGTCGAAAGTCAGCATGGTGGACGCGTGGCGAGCCTTGTAATCCTTGACCGGGCGCAGGTAACGCATGTCCTCGAAGCGGCCATCTGGACCTTCTCCGTCCGCTTTCAGCATGACGAGCATGTCTTCGCGGGCCTTGCGGAGTTCGCCGGCCGTTGCGCCGATCACGTGCCGGGCCATGATCGAGGAGGATGCCTGGCCGAGCGCGCAGGCTTTGACGTCATGGGCAAACGCGGTGACGGTATCGCCGTCCATCTTCAGCCAGATCCGCACTTTGGAACCGCAGAGTTTCGAATGCGCCTGTGCGCTTGCATCGGCATCGGCCAGGCTGCCTGTCAGCGGAATATTGCCTGCAAATTCGAGGATTTTGCTGTTATAGATGTCGTCCATGATGAATTCCGCTCCAGATTGCCGCGGATCGGCTTATTCGGCGGTCATTGTATCATAAACAAAAAACACACCGTGTCGTGGTAGCATACTTACATGAAGACGCCGTCTTCCTATATGTATGTCGTTCGAAGACCATGAAAATGCAATGGTCCTCGGGTAAGTTTGATTGGGAAACCGTGCCGGACGGGCTATAAGTTGCCCCGAAAGCCCCGGAGCCTGCCAAAGGTGCAACATTCCTGACAAGGGATACCAGTGGCGAGTCCGAAAGACGGTCCAAAAGTTCGTGGACCAGGAGACTTGAGCAGTATGGACGCCATCGTAAAGAATTTTCCGCAGACCAGCCGTGACGCCGAACGCCCCAGCCAGAAGGAAGCCGAAGACGCAATTCGCGTTCTGCTTCGTTGGGCTGGTGACGATCCGTCGCGCGAAGGGCTGATCGATACTCCTACCCGTGTCGCCAAAGCCTATCGCGAACTTTTCGCCGGCTACGAAATGGACCCGGAAGACGTTCTGGGCCGCACCTTCGAAGAGGTCGCCGGCTACGATGATATGGTTCTCGTGAAGGATATTCCGTTCTATTCGCACTGCGAACATCACATGGTGCCGATTATCGGCAAGGCACATGTCGCCTATATGCCTGACGGCAAGGTACTTGGACTTTCCAAGATCGCCCGCGTCGTCGAGATCTATGGCCGCCGCCTACAGACGCAGGAAACCATGACCGCACAGATCGCCAAGGCGATCGATGATACGCTGGCTCCGCGCGGCGTTGCTGTCATGCTCGAAGCCGAACATATGTGCATGGCGATGCGCGGCGTACAGAAACAGGGTTCCACGACGCTGACGACGACCTTTACCGGAATCTTCAAGGCCGAGCCCGCCGAACAGGCGCGATTCATGACCATGGTGCGGAGCCGCTGACACGGCTCCATTAAGAGAGCCGAATGATGCCTTTTGCATTCAATGCGCCGTCAGACGACAAATCCGAACTGGAAGATGCCGGCGATTTCACGCCCCGCTTCGATGATCGCGGCCTGATCACCGCGATCGTCACCGACGTGCATGACGGCGAAATCCTGATGGTTGCGCACATGAACGCGCAGGCGCTGGCGCTGACGATCCAGACGGGCAAGGCACATTACTTCAGCCGGTCGCGCGGCAAGCTCTGGATGAAGGGCGAAACCTCCGGCAACATCCAAACGGTGAAGGAAATCCGTACCGACTGCGATCAGGATGCAATCTGGCTTAAAGTAGAGGTCGCCGGCCACGACGCGACGTGCCATACTGGCCGCCGTTCCTGCTTCTACCGCACGGTGACGCTCCAGGACGGGAAACCAATGCTCGATATCGTGGATGACGAGCGGCATTTCGACCCGAAAGACGTCTACGGAAAATAGCGCGCGTGTCAGTTACCTGCTCGCTATTGAGACAGATAGCGCTGCTGTATACGATTTGGAAAGGGAACGGGGACACTATAACAAACTGAAATATTTCTGCCTGGAGGAGGCATACCATGCTGAACTGGAGTTTGCATCGTCAGAGCTCTGAAGCAGGCAGTTCAGGTTCCGGTGTCTCGACAGTTCCAGATATGACCGCTCCTCCGACGTCCGCCCTTCCCCCTAAAAGAGCAAAGATTGCGCTGGCGCTTGGCGGCGGTGCGGCGCGCGGCTGGGCGCATATCGGCGTGCTGCGCGCAATGGACGAGGCCGGCATCGAAGTTGGCATGATCGCTGGAACCTCGATCGGCGCGCTGGTCGGCGGCTGCTATCTTGCCGGCAAGCTGGATGAGCTCGAGGCCTTCGCCCGTTCGCTGACGATGCGCCGCATTGCCAGCCTGCTAGATCTTACCATCGGCGGCAGCGGACTTTTCGGCGGCATGCGCCTGACGAAGCGCATGCAGGAGCATCTCGAAGGTCTGAACGTGGAAGACCTCGACCGTCCCTTTGTCGCCGTGGCTGCGGAGGTGAACACCGGCCACGAGGTCTGGATTTCCAGCGGCTCGCTGATTACGGCGCTGCGTGCATCCTATGCCCTGCCCGGCATCTTCGAGCCAGTTCGCAGCAACAGCCGCACGCTGGTCGACGGCGCGCTGGTCAATCCGGTGCCGGTTTCCGTTTGCCGCAGCTACGAACAGCAGCTCGTCGTGGCTGTCAATCTGAACTACGACCTCTTCGGCCGGTCCGCAGTCGTCAAGCACAATGCGACCTTGACGCTTCAGGAGATGCAGAAGCAGGAGGAGGCCCCCTATGCGCGCCTCGGAATGACCGGCGTGATGGTGCAAGCCTTCAACATCATCCAGGACAGAATTTCGCGCGCGCGCCTTGCCGGCGATCCGCCGGACATTTCGCTGCATCCGCGTCTCAGCGACGTCGGCCTGTCGGAATTCCACCGGGCTGGCGAAGCAATAGAGCGCGGATACGAGGAAGCCAGAGCGCGGCTTCCCGAACTCCGGCGGATGCAGGAAGCGTTCGCCACCCAGGCGTGATGGTGGGCCGAACGCCTCAGCCCGCGATATAGGCCTTGATTTCTTCTGCCTCGCGCTCGACTTCTGCGATGCGCGTCTTCACGACGTCGCCGATTGAGACGATGCCGACGAGCTTTCCATTTGTTTCAACCGGCAGATGGCGGAAGCGCCGGCTGGTCATCAGTTCCATCAATTCGTTGACGGTCGTGTCCTCGTGGCAACGGAAGACCCTGGATGTCATCAGCGAGACAACCGGCTGATCGAGGCAGTCCTTGCCGAACTTTGCAACGGCATTGACAAGATCGCGTTCGGTGAAGATCCCGGCAATACGGCCTTCCACGCCGACAATGACAACGGCACCGATCTTGCGGCTGCTGAGCACTTTCGCCGCTTCGCCGGCGGTCGTGTTCGCGCCGGCCGTGACGACGTTGCGGCCCTTCAGGTCGAGGATGGCTTTTACGGTGTTGGACATTCGAAACCTCCCATGTCTAAAGTGAAACACTTAACTGAACAGAGGCACCTGCGAAGGGCTGTTCGTCCCAACGCGGATCAGCCCGAATGGTGCACTCCAAAGCTCAAGATTGCAATATATCCGGCTCTTCCGAAACCTCAGGCTCCGCAGGAATATTCCGGTCGAAGAGCGAGAAAAGGAAGAATCCGAAAACGAAACCACCGATATGTGCGTCCCAGGCGATCGGCTGGTTCGGGTCGCCGATCAGTGGAATGCCGACGGCGATCAGCCCGTTGCCAATCAGCCAGAAGAGCGTGAATACCACCACCGTGCGGCTGCGAAAGGACTCGGCCACCGACAGGCGCGGATTGAGATGTGCCGGACGCGTCACCTTCCGCTCCGGTGGAAACGCAAAACGGCAGGCCGCTCCCATGAGCCCGGAAACGACACCGGAAGCGCCGATGAGCAATGTCGGATCGCCCCAGTTCAATCCGGCGTGAAGCGCTGCCGAGGCGACCGATGAGAGAATCCAGAAGATGACATAGCGCAAGCTTCCGATGCGGCGCACGACCGGCGCGCCGAAAGCCATCAGCCACAGCCCATTGAAGAGGATATGCTCCACGCTGCCGTGCAGCAGAGAATAGGTCACCGGCGACCAGAGCCATTGCAGCCCCTGCTCCGAGAACGGGATCACATAGCGTACCGGAATGAAGCCGAAAGTGATGAAAAGCCAGTCGACTGCGTTTGCGGAGAGGATGAACGACTGGACCGCATAGATCGCGCCGAGCAGACAGAGTGTCGCCAAAAGGATGCCGGGCAGATTGAAAACCGGCGTCCGGTTCTTTTCAATCGGGATCTCCTTAACCGTTTCCGGCTCCGTCCTGTGATCGTCCATATGCGTCCTCGCCGGATTGAGGTCTCAGCCTTACAGGAGCGAAGATCAAAAAAAAAGCCGCCCGGATAAACCGGACGGCTTGCCGAGCATGCCCCGAGAATGACCCCGCGCCCGATCAGTGAAGTGCTGAACTTCGTTTCCGAAGCGATACCCAACAGTTGCACGGCATGTCACCGGCCGCAATCGAAACCTTTCCTTAACCTTAACTGCCCGCAGTTGGCATGAAATCCGCTTGGTAAGCATCAGAAGAGCCGTTCGGGCTTGAACTTGAACCGAAATGAAACAGGTTGGTGTGCCGTGCGTCATCAGACGATCATCGATATTTACGATTACTGGAACCGCCTGCGCGGTGCCAGCGATGCACCGCTGAAATCGCAGATCGAACCGTCGAGCCTTGGCCACCTTCTGCCGAGCCTCTTCATCCTTGAGAAAAACGACGACCTGGGCGCCGTCACCTTCCGGCTTGCCGGCACCAGAATCTGCGATCTCTTCGGGCGGGATCTGCGTGACGAGAGCTTTGCCGAACTCTTCGGCGACGGCCATGCCGATGACATTGAGGCAACGCTTCTGGGTGCGATGCATCACGTCATCCCGACGCTGCTCAACGCGACCGGCTACAGCACGGCGGGGCATCAGGCCACCTTCGAGATCATCGTCATGCCGCTGCGCTGTGAAAACGGCTGCCGCGCGCGGCTGCTCGGCGCCATTGCGCCGTCCGCTGCGGCAAGCTGGCTGGAAATCGTGCCGCTCGATTTTCTGGCGCTCGACCGTAGCCGCCTGCTGCGCGATAAGCCCGGGCAGAACGGCGGTGGGAGCAACTGGCCATACACAGCTGTCGCCGAGCCTCCGCATGGCTTTAGTGTGGTCCTCGGCCGCATGATGTCTTCATTGTTTTCCGGGGTGGCACCGCGCTGACCGTCTCATTCCGGCACAGCCTTATCCTATGCTGCAAGGTGTAATCGCGCCCTTCAGGACAACCTTCTGTTAAGGGATTGCGGGTAATGATTGTCGTATAACATTTTATGAAGAAGCGCTTTCATGCACTCATTCCAGCAAGCCCAGACGCAACGGACAACAGTGCCGCGCCCTGAGCAGGGTGTCTTCCAGCGCGTGCCCATCAATATGCAGGGCCGCCTCATGCTTGCGAACTACGAGGAATACGAATGCACAGTGATCGACATGTCGCCCGGCGACATGTATGTCACCTGCGCCGGCCGGCCGCGCGCCAATGAGCGCGTCGTCGCCTGTATCGATCATCTCGGCCGTGTCGAAGGCAACGTTCTGACCGTCGACGTGCGTGGCTTCACGATGTCGATCAACGCAACCGAGCGCAAGCGGGAGAAGCTTGCCGCACAGCTCACCTGGCTTGCCAACAAGCATGAGCTCGGCCTGCCGGAAGACCGGCGTCATGATCGTCTGACCCCGCGTGAGACGAAGACAGAGCTAACGCTTGAGGATGGCACGCGCTACACCTGCCGCATCATGGACTTGTCGTTGTCGGGTGCTGCAGTTGACGTGGAGGTGCGCCCCGCTCTCGGCACGCCAGTCCGCCTCGGCAACATGCGCGGCCGCGTCGTGCGCCATTTCAGCGAGGGCGTCGCGCTAGAGTTCCTCTCGCTTCAGTCCCGCGAGACGTTGCGCGAATTCCTCTAAGCGGCTGCTCATTTCAACGTCATGGATATGACCGATGAAGGCCGCCCGAACAGGCGACCTTTCATGTCTTCGCTTTATCCTGAAATCGAGCCCTATGACACAGGATTCCTGGAGACCGGAGACGGCAACCGGATCTACTGGGAATGCTGCGGCAATCCCGTCGGCCAGCCTGCGCTCGTTCTCCACGGCGGTCCCGGCTCGGGATGTTCTGCAACCGCACGACGCTATTTCGACCCTTCAGTCTATCGCATCGTGCTCTTCGACCAGCGAAATTGCGGCCGCAGCCTGCCGAGTGCCGCCGAGTTCGATACGGACCTTGCGGCAAACACCACGTGGCATTTGGTTGACGACATAGAGCGGCTTCGGCTTCACGTCGATGTCGAGGCCTGGGTCATATTCGCGAACTCCTGGGGCTCGACGCTGGCGCTCGCCTATGCCGAGAGCCATCCCGATCGCGTGCGAGCCATGGCGATCGCTGGAGTGACGACCACCCGCCGTACCGAAATAGATTGGCTCTGCCACAGCATGGCACGCTTCTTTCCCGAGGAATGGGGGCGGCTGCGCGAGGCGATACCGCCCAACCTTCGCCATCTCGATATGCTTTCGGCCTTTCACCAGTTGCTGAATGCGCCTGATCAGGAAGTCCGCATAAAGGCGGCGCGCGATTGGCACGACTGGGAGGCGGCACCGATACTTCTCGCCGATCCGGATGGTTTGCCCCGCCGCTGGCGCGATCCGGACTATGTGCTGGCCCGAGCGCGGATCGTCACGCACTTTTTCTTCAACGGCGCATGGCTTGATGACGGTGTCCTGCTTCGCAACGCGGGACGGCTTTCAGGAATACCCGGCATATTGGTACAGGGCCGCTTCGACCTTGAAGCGCCGCTGACGACCGCCTGGGAACTGGCCGAAGCGTGGCCCGGCAGCCGCCTTGTCGTGGTTGAAAACGCCGCGCACTCGACGTCGAACACGGCAATCTCCTCCGCCATCATCGCCGCAACCGACGAATTTCGCGAAATTTCCCAAAAATAATTTTGAGGCATCGCTGCGAAAAACGAGCCGCAACCGCGGTTCGAAGCAACCCTATTCAGAATTTCCGCGTCTTCTCCATGCCGCGCGCGCTATCTCCGCACCGGGCAGCGCGCTGCAATATTTAGCCGAACTGGTCGCTGCCGTTAACTTTTTTACGGAACGGCAGCACCTGCGGCGCCCTCAAGGCTTGCGTCGAAACATAAAAGTTTATTCGAATTTACGTCGAAACTGCGACGAGTTTTACGCGTATTCGATTTTGTTTTTAATCAGGTTTTACGTGCTTTTGAATCAACTAAGATGTTAATTTTACTGCGTAATTTTGCGCTGGATAAAAACGTCCGTGTCATTGTCATCCTCACAAAACGGGGACGACAAAGACAATGTTCAATGCACTCAAAGGCACCTTTCTGGCCGGTATCCTGATGATGGCAATGACGGGCTCGGGCCAAGCGACGCCTGCCAATATGACGCTTGCAGGCAACACAAGTCCGCCGATCGGCCACTATGAATTTTGCAAGGCAAACTCGAGCGAATGCGCCTATGACGGTGGCGACGCCGGCCCCGCGATCCTAACCCAGGAGCGTTGGAAGGCGATTCTCAAGGTCAACTACGAGGTCAACTCGCAGATCCAGCCGATGACCGACAAGGAAATCTACGGCGTCGAGGAGCGCTGGGCCTACCCGCGCAGCGTCGGCGATTGCGAGGATTTCGTACTGCTGAAGCGCAAGATGCTGATAGACGCCGGCATCTCGCCATCCGATACGCTGATAACGGTTGTCATGCAGCCGAACGGCGAAGGCCATGCCGTGCTGACAGTCCGCACGGACCATGGCGACTTCATCCTCGACAACATGCGCAACAAGGTGATGCTTTGGGCGGATACCGAATACACCTTCCTGAAGCGCCAGTCCGCCGATGATCCGGCACGCTGGATGAAGCTGCAGGACGGCCGTGCCGTCGCGGTTGGTAGCGTTCGCTAAGTCAAATTGCCCCGCCGGAAATACCGGCGGGTCCACTCGGCCCGGTCAGTCCCCTACATCCCCGTCCCGACCGGCGCCCTGGAGCCGCTCCCGCTGTCCCGGGAGCGGCTCGCCCTTTTTGAGGGACGTTCGGCAATCGGGGTTAATCTTTCTTTAACTGCATCCGCCCGATGATACCGTGAGATTCATCCAGGTACCGGCGACTCCAGTCTCTTTCGCGGCGGTCAGACACTGAAGAACCGCCATGAGCCACCTCGCCCTCAGCACCGGCACATCCGAGGAGTCGCCCCTCTTCTCGAACGGCTTCATCCTCCGTCTGACCGCAGTTGTCGCAATGCTTGCAATTCTGATGCTGGGTATCAGCATCGGCGGTCGCTGGATCGGCCGGCACATTACGCTGGCGGGCAATACCGACAATACCGCCATCGTCACGATCACCATCGGCCGCGACACGCTCAATCTACCCGAAAACGTGATCCGCTTCCCGAGCCAGAGGCATAGCGGTGCCGCCGAACGCGCCGACGTCTATCTCACCTGGCCGGAATTGCAGGGCTACACGAAGGAACACCGCGAGCGATTCGACGACGTCTCGCAGTCCGCCAATCTCATCTTTCTGCAGATCACCCAGAGCACGATGTCGCGCGACATGTCCGGTCGCGTCGAGCTCATCTATACGCATGTGATGGAAGGCGCCGCCGTGCCCTATGGCAACGGACTGACGCTTCACAATCTGAAAGCCGAGGCAGGCTATGGCGGTGAGGTTCTGCTGACTGCACCGCGCGCCAATGAGGCCACATATGCCGTTCGCTGCATCCTGCCCTCCGCGGCGGTTAGCCCAACAAGCGGGGACTGCCAGCGCGACATCAAGGTCGGCAAAGACCTTAGCGTCCTCTACCGCTTCTCAAGCCGCCATTTGCAGGACTGGGACCATATTGATGCCGCTATTCGCGGATTTGTGGAGGCCCGTATTGTGACCCTTTCCGCAACACCCCGCTAAAATGCAGCTGCACGGCGAAGCAAACGATTAATCATAAACGGATTGGTAACCCTGCTCGGTTAGATTCAAAAGACAATGGCCGAGACAACGAGGACGTGTGTAGGCCGATATTTGAAATGCAAGCGAAGAGTGAAATAGTGTCAAGGTCAATATCCTTCGTATCATCGCCACGATCCGGCAATTTCCTGGTGAAGATGTTAGCGGCGATCGCGATCGCAACAACGGCTTTCCTCGTTGAGTCGGCCACAGCCGAAGCAGAAGCCGCAAATTCGAAATATGCGGGCATCGTCGTCGATGCGAAGTCCGGCAACGTTCTCTACAGCGAGAATGCCGATCGCCTGCAATACCCGGCGTCGCTGACGAAGATGATGACGCTCTATATGGTCTTCGAGGCGCTTGAGCAGGGTCGCATCCGTCTCGACACGCGTGTCCCCTTCTCGGCTTACGCTTCATCTCAGGCTCCGACCAAGCTCGGCGTCAAGGCCGGCAGTTCGATCAGCGTCGAACAGGGCATCCTTGGCCTTGTGACACTCTCCGCCAATGACGCGGCAACGGCCCTTGGCGAATTGCTTGCCGGCAGCGAAAGCCGGTTCGCGCAGACGATGACCGCCAAGGCGCATGCGCTCGGCATGACCCGTACTACCTATCGCAATGCCAACGGCCTGCCGAACACGGCACAGATGACCACGGCACGCGATCAGGCCCGCCTCGGTATCGCACTTCGCCAGCATTTTCCGCAGTATTACAGCTATTTCTCCACGCGCAGCTTCAAGTTCGGCAAACGCGTCATCCGCAGCCACAACCGCCTTGTCGGTTCGGTGCGCGGCGTCGATGGCATCAAGACCGGCTATACCCGGGCTGCCGGTTTCAATCTTGTGAGCTCAGTGCAGGCCGACGGCAAGTCGATCGTTGGTGTCGTCATGGGTGGCACCTCCACGCCTGCCCGCGATGGGCAGATGCGTAAGTTGATTGCGACCTATCTTCCGAAGGCTTCCACGCGCGGCGGTTCAAACCTGATTGCGCAGACGGCGCCCACGCCGGTTCCGTCACCTGTTGATTCTGCGGCTGAAATTCCTGTCGCGGCCGCCGATGTCGACCTGCCGCGCAAAGGCCCGACGCCGGATGCGCGCTATGAGGTAGCGTCCGCTGTCGTCGCCTATACTGACGCTCCTGCTGCGAAATCCGAAAACCCGCTCGTTGCCGAACAGAAGACCGAGATTCCGGCTCCGACCAAGGTGAAGACCAAGAGCTTCAAGCAAGCCTCCGTTGCTGCCCCCTCTCCGGCCCCTGCCTACATGCCGCCGGAAGAGCCCGCCGGCAATCCCGTCGATGCTCTCACGACCGCCTCGGTGGGTCCCGCCGCCGCTGCCGCGAAACCGGCTCCGGTTGCCGACCAGGGGCCCAGCGGCTGGGTCGTTCAGATCGGCGTGTCATCGAGCCGCGAAATGGCGATGGATCTGCTGGAGAATGCAAAGAGCAAGGGCGGCAAGGCTTTGAGCTCCGCAAAGCCCTTCGCAGTCGCCTATGCAAACGGCGGCGATCAGGTCTATCGCGCCCGCTTCGGCGGCTTCGACGACCAGCGCGAAGCCGTAAATGCCTGCAAGGCGCTCAAGCGCGCAGGCGTCAAGTGCTGGGCGGCAGCCCAATGAGAGATACGGTGCGGCCAGCATTCCTGCCGGCGCCGTTCACGGCCGGAATCGGTGTTTGCGGCGCCGGCTACAGTTCATAACCTCGATTTGTAATGCGTACGGGGATGATTATGGCGACCAATGGAAATGTAACGGGTTTTCCGCCCCGCAGTTCAGGCAAGCCGGCGCGGTTCGGCTTTCACCCGCTGCACGAGGCAGCGCTCCGGCTTGCTGAGATCGGCCTGCACCGGCCGAGAGCAAAATCGGCGAAGACCAAGGATCTCATCAATCTGCTCCTCTGCCACGGCGCGCGCGCCTGGCGCTACTCGCAGCCGGAAGCCAGCATCCACTTGCACGTCACCTGCCCGGACGGCAAATCGCCGGTGATGCTGCGGCTGCGCTGAGGCTACAGCAATCCAAGCTCCGACAGCTCGCGGCGCAAATCCGCGGGCATCTCGGCAACACCCTCTCCGAGCGTCGTGATATCCCGCGGCACGTCTTCTTCCGGATAATAGCGCCAGCCCTGGAAGGCGCGCTTCGGCTGCACGGCAGTTTCGATCACTTCCGGCCCAAGAACCAGGTGGCACCGGCCGATCCCTTCGCCGTCCGTGAAGGTCTGGATATCCAAGAGCTTCTGGCGCGCTTGCACCTGCCCCTTGATGACCCAATAGAGTGAGCCGCCGTCAAGCAGTTCGTCCACGCGTTTCGGAACCATGCGCGTTGTGTGAACGGAATGCGGCTCGAGGCCAGCCGCAATCGCCCGCAGCGAACGCTCCGCCACCCATTCGCGCAAATCGTCGATCGAGTCCGCGCCGACGCATAATTTGATGAGATGCAATGCCATGCCGTCGTTGAAATCCTTTTGACCGGCAGCGTCAAGCGACTAACGGTCGCAAGTCCACAGGCTCAGCATTCGACGACGTTGACAGCGAGACCCCCGGTCGAAGTTTCCTTGTATTTCTCGCTCATGTCGTAGCCCGTCTGGCGCATCGTCTCGATGCAGGCGTCGAGCGGCACGAAATGCTGGCCGTCGCCTTTGACGGCAAGCGAGGCGGCGGTAACGGCCTTGACGGCACCGAGCGCATTGCGTTCGATGCACGGCACCTGGACGAGACCGGCCACCGGGTCGCAGGTCATGCCGAGATGGTGCTCCAGCGCGATTTCCGCCGCATTCTCGATCTGGGCGGGCGTGCCGCCCATCACCGCCGCAAGTCCCGCAGCCGCCATCGCAGCCGCAGAACCGACCTCGCCCTGACAGCCCACTTCGGCGCCGGAAATCGAGGCGTTGTGCTTGATGATGCCGCCGACGGCAGCCGCAGTCAGGAGATAGTCGCGGATGCCGTTCTGATCCCAATCCTCGTGGAAATGCTCGTAATAGCGGATCGTTGCGGGAATAACCCCCGCTGCACCGTTCGTGGGCGCGGTCACCACGCGGCCGCCGGCCGCATTCTCCTCGTTGACGGCCATGGCATAGACACTCAGCCAGTCGTTGGCGAGCAGCGGATTGATGCGGTTGCTCCTCCACTCCTCCTGCAGCTTGTCATGGATCTTCCTCGCACGGCGCCGGACGTTCAAACCGCCCGGCATGACGCCGTCGACCTTGAGGCCGCGCTCGATACAGGAGCGCATGGCTTCCCAGATACGGTCAAGACCTTCGTCGAGCTCCTCACGGCTGCGCTGGCTCTCCTCATTGGCGCGCTTCATCTGCGCGATGCTGAGGCCGGAGCGCTCCGCCATTTCCAGCATCTGCTTGGCGGTGGCGAAGGGATAGGGAACCTTGGTCGCACCCGCGATGGCTTTCTTCTTGGCGCGCATCTGCTCGAGCTCGGTATCGGTGACAACGAAACCGCCGCCAACGGAATAGTAGACGCGTTTCAGAAGCAGGCGTTCGTCCCTGTCATAGGCGCAGAAGGACATGCCGTTTGCGTGGCCCGGCAAGGGCTGCTTCTTGTTGAAGACCAGATCGTTCTTCGACATGAAAAAATAGGTCGGGTGGCCGGGCGGCGTGATGCGGCCCGAGCGCTCCACCTGGTCGATGATGCCGTCCATCTTGTCTGGATCGACGCTGTCGGGCTTCTCGCCCATCAGGCCAAGAATGACCGCCCTGCCCGTCCCGTGGCCGATACCGGTATGCGCAAGCGAGCCATGCAGGCTGACCTTGATCGAGGCAACCTGCGCGCCAGAGGACGGACGTGGCCATTCGCTCGAAAGGATCAGGTCGAGGAAGCGGTTGGCAGCCGACATCGGCCCCATCGTATGCGAGCTCGAGGGGCCAATACCGATCTTGAAAACGTCGAATACCGAAAGGAACATGCCAGCTTCCTGTGAAAATCTTCCGCCAGACTATCCAAAAGGCTATTCCGGCACTCGCGACGAACCGACATCGCGTTTAATTGGCGCGACACTAAAACGAAGGGCGCGTCTTGCCAATCATTGCAGCATGCAATTGCATCTGTAGAGTGGCGGCGTCGAATGCAGGATTGTAACATTGATGCTGACGGTTGCGGATTATATCGCACTGGCTTTCTTCGCCATTCTGTGGCTCGGCTATTCCTGGCTGCTGCGCGGCAGGACATTCTTCGGCCGCACGAGCCTCACCCACGCCATGACCGAACGGCGGCGCGAATGGATCTACAATTCGCTGCGCCGCGACCTCAAGATGATCGACACGCAGATCATGGCCGGGCTCCAGAACGGCACGGCCTTCTTTGCATCGACCTCAATGTTCGCGATCGGCAGCTGCTTTGCACTGCTCGGCGCGACGGACAAGGTAAATGCCATCTTCGCCGATCTGCCTTATGTATTCAGCAGCGGCACCGCGAGCTTCGAACTCAAGGTCGGCGGGTTGACGGCGCTCTTTGCATACGCCTTCTTCAAGTTTGGCTGGTCTTATAGGCTCTTCAACTACTGCAGCATCCTCTTCGGCTCGATCCCAATGGTGCGCGACAGCGAGACCGATATCATCGCCGCCGAGCGCGCCGCCGAACGGGTCATCCGCATGAATGTGATTGCCGGCGGACATTTCAACGAAGGCCTTCGCGCGATCTTCCTGTCGATCGGCTATCTCGGATGGTTCGTGAACGCTTACGTTTTCATGGCGACGACGGCGATCATCGTCGTGGTGCTCACGCGCAGGCAGTTCTTCTCGGAGGCGCGGCTGGCGATCATGGATGCCAACCCGCCATCAATTCTCCACCTTTCTGCTATTCGCCGCGATATGCCGCCAGGTGGCGGAAGTGATTTGCCCGGGGGATTATGATGGCTATTTCGGCGAACGAAAACGGTGCGTCCTCCCGGCCGCCGCGCATCGGCCTGCTCGATACGGCGCGTGGCGCGGCCCTGATTGCCATGGCGACCTACCACTTCACCTGGGATATGGAGTTCATGGGCTATCTGGCGCGCGGCACAGCGGAGGCTGGGTGGCTGAAGATCTATGCCCGCGCGATCGCCTCGACATTCCTCTTACTCGCCGGTGTCAGCTTGGTGCTTTCCGGCACACCAAGCATCAGGCGCCAAGCCTATCTCCGGCGGCTTGGCATGATCGTTTCAGCCGCGGCTCTTATCACGGCCGCGACGGCAATGGCGATGCCACAGGGCGCGATATTTTTCGGTATTCTGCACAGTATCGCAGCGGCAAGCGTCATTGGCCTGCTCTTCCTGCGCATGCCCGGGATTATAACGATCGCCGCCGGCATTATGGCCGTCATCGCCCCGCTCTATCTGCGCTCTTCATTCTTCGATACGCCATGGCTTTGGTGGGTGGGCCTATCCCAAACGGTTCCGCGATCGAACGATTATGTGCCGGTTCTACCCTGGATTGGGCCTTTTCTCATCGGCATGGGCGTTTCGAGCATAGCGCTGAAACAGGGCTGGGCGGAATGGCTGGCAAAGTTTGGCACCGGCACCACTCTGCTCGCAAAAGCTGGCCGCCACAGCCTTGCCATCTACCTGATCCACCAACCGATCCTGATCTCGATCGCCTATGCGCTTTCGATCACCGTCCCGCCCGCAAAGCCGGATCCCGTGCAGACCTACTTGCAGCAATGCCAGTCCTCCTGCGTCGTCCAGGAAGGCGAAGCGCTTTGCCGCAGCTTCTGCCAGTGCACGCTCGAAAGATTGCAGGGTGAGAACCTGTTCACGCCACTCCAGTCTGGCGCAATCCAGGCGGATAAGGATGAAAGGGTACAGCGTATCGCATTGGAGTGCAGCACCGAAGCGCAATGAAGGCAGTTCGATGAATGCCTATCGTTCTAAGCCGCTGAAGTTTCCATGGCCGCCGGTTCTATACGGCCTCGCTTTTTTCTCCGCTTTCCTGCTCGGCGAAATCGCCGGGCTTCCGGTACCCCGGATGCATGCCGCCTTTGGCTGGATCATAGGCGCAGCGCTCACCGTCGCAGCCGTCTCGCTCGACATATGGGCGATCAAGACCCTGCTGGAGAGCGGGACGACGATCATGCCGCATCGCGCAACAGCCCATCTCGTCACCCGCGGACCCTTTCGCTACACGCGCAATCCGATCTATCTCGGCTACACGCTTGCAACGGTCGCCTTCGGCCTCATGACGGCAAACAGCTGGTTCTACGTCGCAGCGGTCTTCGCGGCGATCGTCACCACCTTTGTCGCGATCCGGCGCGAGGAAAGACACCTGCAGGCCCGCTTCGGCTGCGATTTCGAAAGCTATTGCAGAAGAACCAGACGCTGGATCTGACGCTCAGGTGCCCACGCCGATTTCGGCGAGCCGGCCGAGACAGGCCTCTTCGATATTGTCGAGCTCCGTCAGCGTGTCGTCGATATCCTTGCGCTTCTTGCGCAGGTCTTCCCGCTTTTCGTCAACACGTTTCATCAAAAGCTTGAGCTGGCCGAGTTCCCCCGGCGGGTCCTTATAGACCTGAATGATCTCGCGAATCTCCGCGATCGTGAAGCCGATGCGGCGGCCGCGCAGGATTTCCTGGATCAGGCGCCGATCGGCCGGACGAAAGAGGCGCGTGCGCCCGCGGCGTTCCGGATGGATCAGGCCCTCGTCTTCGTAGAAGCGAAGCGTGCGCGTCGACACTCCGAATTCGCGCGTCAGCTCCGTTATGCTATAGTACTTGTTCACTGGCATTGGCTTCCCACTCTCGTAGCCCATAATATTGACTTTTACGTAATAGTCAATTTAGGCAAGTCCGGCTCAGATACCGAACCACCAGGTGGCGATACCGAGGAAAGCGAAGAAGCCTGTGCAGTCGGTGACGGTGGTTACGAAAACGGACGACGCAATAGCCGGGTCCGCGCCGACTTTATCCAGAAGAAGCGGCAAAAGAATGCCCGCCAGCGCCGCAGCCACCAGATTGATGATCATGGCGGCGCCGATGACCATACCAAGCTGGTAGTCGTGGAACCACGCGCCGGCAATCGTGCCCATGATGCTGGCAAAAACGATGCCGTTCATGATCCCGACGCCCGCCTCCCTGCGGATGATGCGGCCGGCATTGTATATGTCGAGGTCGCGGGTCGCGAGCGCGCGCACGGTCACGGTCATCGTCTGCGTGCCGGCATTGCCTCCCATGGAGGCCACGATTGGCATCAGTACGGCAAGCGCGATCATCTTCTCGATCGAGGCGTCGAAGAGGCCGATGACACTGGCCGAAAGCATCGCCGTGCCGAGATTGATCATCAGCCAAAGGAAGCGCGAGCGGACGGTCGATATGACATTGTCGGACAGCTCTTCGTCACCGACGCCGCCGAGGCGTTTGATGTCCTCATCCGCTTCCTCGTGAATGACGTCGACTACATCGTCGATGGTAAGAACACCGACAAGACGCTCGTTCTCGTCCACGACGGCGGCTGAGAGAAGGTCGTATTGCTCGAAGAGCTGCGCCGCCTCTTCCTGGTCCATCTCGGCTGGAATCGGACGGGTCGTCTCGCGCATGATCGCTTCGATCTTTGTCTGCCGCTTGGTGCGGAGAATCTGGTCGAGATCGACGGCGCCGAGCAACTTGAAGGTCGGGTCGATAACGAAGATCTGCGTGAAGGAATAAGGCAGGTCCTCCTCTTCGCGCATATAGTCGATCGTCTGACCGACAGTCCAGAAGGGCGGCACCGCCACGAATTCCGTCTGCATGCGGCGGCCGGCAGAGCTTTCCGGGTAATCCAGTGCCCTACGCAGGCGCACCCGCTCGGTGAACGGCAGCTGCGCCAGAATTTCTTCCCGGTCTTCCTTGTCCAGGTCCTCGAGGATGTAGACAGCGTCGTCCGAATCGAGGTCGCCGATTGCAGCGGCAATCTGCTCGTTCGGTATCTGATCGACAATTTCGCGACGGATCGTTTCATCGACCTCCGTCAGCGCCGTCATGTCGAAATCGTCGCCGAGGAGGCGGACAAGCGCTAGACGCTGATCCGGCTGGATCGATTCCAGCAGGTCGCCTATTTCGGACTCGTGAAGACGCGCGACGTTCTGCCGGAGAAAAATCGTATCGCGGTCGGCGATGGCAGCGCCGACAAGCGCCAGAAAGTCGCTGCGGACATTGCCGTCCTCGTCGTAGATGTCGGCTCCTTCGTCGTCCGGACGTCTGCGGATGCGGTCGTCTTCTCCGGTTTCCGTCATCTGCCGTCCTCGCATTCCAAGATTAACGACTGTCGCGCCGCATTCGAGAATGGCGGCTGAAAAAGCATTGTCAACAAGCGGATAAACGAATTCCGCCTGCCCTCTCGGCCCGCCCGAATTCCAGCCCCTGCTAACCGAAATGCTCGGTGTCGTCTAGCGCCAAAGCGCATCGCGCAGATGACAATGCGCCGTCTTGCCGATAGTTTCCGCGCGCCAGCAAACAAGGACCGCCGCCGATGGCCATTCGCCCCATTCTTCGCTATCCGCATCCCGGCCTGAAGACAGTCTGCGAACCGGTGGCGGTCTTCGATTCGGCACTGCGTCGGCTTGCTGACGATCTGCTGGAGACGATGCGCGTCGCACCCGGCGTCGGCATCACGGCCGCCCATGTCGGCGTCTTCCTGCGGGTGGTCGTGATCGAGCTCAACAAGGCGGACGGGGTTCGGATATTTATCAACCCCGATATCATGTCGGTTTCGGATGAACTCATGCGCCAGACCGAAGGAAGCGTGTCGATGCCGGGCGTGACCGACGAGGTGACAAGACCCCGCGCAGTCCGTTTCCGCTACCAGGACATCAACGGTGTCCAGCATGAAGAGCATGCCGATGGCTTCCTGGCGATTTGCATTCAGCACGAAGTCGACCAGCTTGACGGAATTTTCTGGCTTCAGCGCCTGTCGAAGCTGAAGCGCGACCGCCTGATCCGGAAATGGGAAAAAGCGACGCTGTGATTTCACGAAACTTTGGCGAACCATTCCGGACCACGAGCGTTCTTCGATCAAGGTAACGCCTGAGGGAGAATGACGATGCCAAAGAAGAACGACAAGACCACCTTTTCGCGCGAAGACGATTATCGCGATTACGAAGAACGCAATCTTGACGACGGCTGGCCCTACTCCGACGAAGCAGGTGCGCGATCGCCTGAACCGCAAAATCGAGCCTACGGCGAAACGCCCGCAAACTTCGACCGCGAGCCTAACAGCGGCTTTCGCGTTGACGGCACGGACGGAGACGGAAACGAAAACCGGCTCAAGGATTCGCTCAGGGCCGATACGATCCATCGCGACGAAAGCGATGACCTCGAAGCGCGCGTGACGGAGAACCTGGAAAACATCCCGGATCTGAACCTCGACAGCATCGATGTTCACGCCGACGGCCATACCGTAACGCTGGAAGGCGCGGTCGAGACCATCGGAATGGCCCGGAAGGTCGAACTCGGTGCCCTTTCAGTTGATGGCGTCCACCATATCCGCAACCGGCTAGAAACGATCGGTGTTGATTCGCATCTATCGGACGAGGATTGAAGTCCCAAGGCCAATCGAACCGTCGGGCATGCCGCAAACGAAAAGGGACCGGAAACACCGGCCCATTTTTCATGTCGCACGCGAGATGGGACGTTCTAAAAATTTCTCTGGAAGAGAATGGTGCGGTCGAGAAGACTCGAACTTCCACGGGTTGCCCCACAGCGACCTCAACGCTGCGCGTCTACCAATTCCGCCACGACCGCATCGTGGTAGGTGCCGATTTGCGTCGGCGGGGCAGCATGTAGCAAAAGCATTTGGGGTGCACAAGGGCGATATGGCAGATTTTTGCAAAACAAATCACAGCATTTGAATTGCCCGTCAAACGGGGCCATATAGGCGATCTGCCGCCTCTGATCACCGTGCGGCGAGGGAAGTCTATGCTGCGCACCGATCTACAATTCTCGATGTTTCCGCTTGAAGGCTCAAAGCCGGTGCGTTGGCGCATCTCCGATGGTCTCATTCCTTATAGCGAAGCCGTCGAGACGATGGAGCGCGAGGTGGCCCTGATCGCCGAGGGCGGCGACGAGCTTGTCTGGCTCGTCGAGCATCCGCCCCTCTATACGGCAGGCACCAGCGCCAATGCGAAGGACCTTGTGCAGCCGGACCGTTTTCCGGTTTTTGCGACCGGCCGCGGCGGCGAATACACTTATCATGGCCCCGGCCAGCGCGTTGCCTATGTGATGCTTGATCTCAAACGCCGGCGGCAGGATGTCCGCGCCTTCGTCGTGGCGCTTGAAGAAGTGGTGATCCTTACGCTCGATTCGATGAATGTACGCGGCGAGCGGCGCGAGGACCGCGTCGGCGTCTGGGTGAGACGGCCGGAGAAACCGCATCTTCCGGACGGCAGCATGAGCGAGGACAAGATTGCTGCGCTCGGCATCCGGCTTCGCAGATGGGTGACGTTTCACGGCTTGTCGCTCAATGTCGATCCCGACCTCGACCATTTTACCGGCATCGTACCCTGCGGGATTTCTGCCTACGGCGTGACCAGCCTTGTCGATCTCGGCCTGCCGGTTATGATGGCGGATGTGGATATCCGCCTGCGCGAAGCCTTCGAATCGGTCTTCGGCAATACGGTGGGCGAACGCTAGGCCATATTGATCGGCATGCATTCCTGTGGTTGATGGCTTCGTTTTCGAAAGCCTGCACCATGTCCCAAGAACAATCTCCGCATAACCCGCTTCAAGGCATGGTCATCATGGCCGGAGCCATGGTCGTCCTGCCCGCCATGGACGCGATCGCCAAATACATGGCGACCTTCGAGGCGATGTCACCAGGGCAGGTGACATTCTATCGCTTCTTCTTTCAGGTCGCCTGCACGCTTCCTATCCTGCTTGCCGTCTTCCGCTGGAAGGCGCTTTCGGCAAAGCGGCCATGGATGAACCTGCTGCGGGGCGCCTTGCATGGCGCAGCCAGCCTGCTCTTCTTCGTCGCGGTCAAATACATGCCGCTCGCGGATGTCTTCGCGATCTATTTCGTGGAACCATTCATGCTGACGGCTCTTTCGGCGCTCTTCCTCGGCGACAAGGTCGGTTGGCGGCGGTGGGCGGCGATCGTCGTCGGCTTCGCAGGTGCGATGATCGTCATCCAGCCGAGCTACGAAATCTTCGGCCTGAAGGCGCTGCTGCCAGTGCTTTGTGCCTTCCTTTTCTCGCTCTATCTCTTCCTCAACCGGGCAATCGGTGAAGCCGATTCGCCGTTAACGATGCAGACCTTGGCCGGAATCGGCGGAACGCTCTTCATGGGGGCAGCGCTCCTGGGCGGAAATGCGCTTTCAATGCCCGATTTCGAAATGTCGCTTCCCTCGTCGGTATTGGGCCTCGTCCTTTTGCTCGTCCTCGGCACCATCTCCGGCTATGCGCATATGCTGATCGTCAGGGCATTCCGCCTTGCGCCGCTGTCGCTGCTTGCCCCGTTCCAATATTTTGAGATCATTTCGGCGACCGTGCTCGGATACGCGCTGTTCAACGATTTTCCCAATTTTTCCAAATGGATCGGCATTTTCATCATCGTCGCGTCCGGCCTCTTCATCATCTGGCGCGAACGCGTTCAGTCAAGATCGCTAAAATCATCGGAAACACCTGCGTAGTCGATTAACCCTTGTCGTTGAGGGTTCTTCAATTCCGCTGGGCTAAAATCATTTCTGGCTTCATGAAGAAGTCTGGAGATGAAAGATGAGCGAATTCCGACTCGCTTTTCCGGCATGCGTGATCGCGGGAAAGCATCGGCTGGCCGCCGACGATATCAGCCTCTTGCGCAAGCACAGCTTTCCGCACGGCGTCCGGAGGGCCGACGACGTCGTTGTCATGCTTGCACTGAACAATTCCTGTCCTGAAAAATGCCCGGAATGGAGCGCCTTCTTCGTGGAGGAACTCGCCGGTTTCATTGTCAACTACAGCTATCCGCAGGGCTCGCTGGACGAGATCAATGTCGCCTGGATCATGCGCATGTTCGCGACCGACGGCGTCATCAATTCGGCGCTCGAACTGGAACTCATACTGCACATCATGGAGATTTCCTCCCATGTACCGGACGAGCTGCGCGCCTTTGCGCTCGATCAGCTGCGCCTTGCGATTACCGACGATGTCGGCGGCTACAAGCTGTCGCGTGCAGTGGACCGCAAAGGCATCGCCCGCCAGGACATCGATTTCGTGATGCGCGTGCTGCGGAACATCTGCGAGGGCGGTGTGATTCCAGTTTCGCATCTCACCTACAGCGTCTTGCGCCGGATCGAAGCGGAAACGCTGCCGTCCGCCAATCATCCCCGCTGGGCTGAAATCCTCCAGGCGCTCCAGCTTCGGGATTACGCCGAACCGCGCACCAGCCGCTGGCTGCGGATCGTGGACGACGAACAAGCCGTTGCGTGACTTGCGTTAGGACAGGTCCCTTCCCCACCGTCAGATTTCGCACGATTGTGCGTCCCGGCGTTTCTGCGTAGAACTTCTGGACGCATTTTTCGGTTGGAGTCTGCATGTTCAAGAAAATTCTGATCGCGAACCGCGGCGAGATCGCTTGCCGCGTGATCAAGACTGCGCGCCGCATGGGTATTGCAACGGTCGCGGTCTATTCGGACGCAGACCGCGATGCCCTTCACGTCGAAATGGCTGATGAGGCAGTGCATATAGGCCCGGCGGCGGCAGCCGAGAGCTATCTCGTCGCCGAAAAGATCATCGCCGTCTGCAAGGAGACCGGCGCGGAAGCTGTTCACCCCGGCTACGGCTTCCTTTCCGAACGGGCCTCCTTTTGCGAGGCCCTCGAAAGGGAGGGCATCGTCTTCATCGGGCCGAAACCGAAGGCCATCAGGGCGATGGGCGACAAGATCGAATCGAAGAAGTTCGCCAATGCCGCCAAGGTTTCGACGGTGCCGGGCTATCTCGGCGTCATCGAGGATGCAGCGCATGCCGAGATGATCGCCGGTGAGATCGGCTATCCCGTGATGATCAAAGCTTCGGCCGGCGGCGGCGGCAAGGGCATGCGTATCGCCTGGAACGAGGCGGAAGTCCGCGACGGTTTCGACCGTGCCCGCTCGGAGGCAAGGAGTTCTTTCGGCGACGATCGCGTCTTCATCGAGAAATACATTGTCGATCCACGCCATATCGAAATCCAGGTGCTGGCGGATGCGCACGGCAATACCGTCTATCTCGGCGAGCGCGAATGCTCGATCCAGCGGCGGAACCAGAAGGTCGTCGAAGAGGCACCCTCGCCTTTCCTCGACGAAAAGACCAGACAGGCGATGGGCAAGCAGTCCGTCGCACTGGCGAAGGCCGTCGATTATCAGAGCGCAGGAACGGTAGAATTCATCGTCGACCGCGACCGCAATTTCTATTTCCTCGAAATGAACACGCGGCTGCAGGTCGAGCATCCGGTGACGGAGCTGGCGACCGGGATCGACCTCGTGGAGCAGATGATCCGGGTTGCCGCGGGCGAAACACTTCCCATCAGCCAGAAGGACATAAAGCTGAATGGCTGGGCGATCGAAAGCCGCCTCTACGCCGAAGATCCCTATCGCAACTTCCTGCCGTCGATCGGCCGCCTGACGCGTTACCGCCCGCCCGCGGAAGGCTGGCACGGCAGCACGATCGTCCGCAACGATACCGGTGTCTTCGAGGGCGCCGAAATCTCGATGTATTACGATCCGATGATCGCCAAGCTTTGCGCCTGGGCGCCGGACCGTTCGGCAGCGATCGAGGCCATGGGCCAGGCACTCGACGGCTTCGTGGTTGACGGCATCGCGCATAATCTGCCGTTCCTCTCGGCATTGATGAAGCATCCGCGCTGGCGCGAGGGCAGACTTTCGACTGGTTTCATTGCCGAGGAATATCCGGACGGCTTTGCGCCGATGGCCCCGGATCAGCGGGAGGAGGCTCTGCTTGCGGCCGTAGCGCTGTCCACAGCGCTGATCGAAGCCAATCGCCGCGAACGCCATATCGACCGATTGCGCGCTTCGGACGGTAATCTTCGCAAGCAATGGGTCGTGAAGATCGGCACGGACTATGTGCCGGTGAGGCTTGCCGATGGACTGGTGACCATCCCGTTCGACATGGAGATGGAAGCAGCGGGAGAAAAGTTCCATGTTGTCACCGATTGGCGACCCGGTGCGCCAGTCTGGAACGGGGCAATCGGCGGACGGGCGGTGACGGCCCAGATCCGGCCGGTTCTGAACGGCATGCGCATCGATTGGCAGGGCCTTGCGGTCCGCGCCACGGTTTTCACGCCGCGCCACGCCGAACTCGATTGCCTGATGCCGGTCAAGCTCCCGCCGGATACCTCGAAGCTGCTGCTTTGCCCGATGCCGGGGCTGGTGATTTCGATCGCCGTCGCGGAAGGCCAGGAGGTAAAGGCCGGCGAGACGCTTGCCGTCGTGGAAGCTATGAAGATGGAAAACGTGCTGCGCGCCGAACGCGATCTGGTCGTCGGCAAGATCAATGCGAAGCCTGGCGAGAGCCTCGCCGTCGATGCCGTGATCCTGGAATTCGCCTGATCCGGATTGGCACAGGTCCGTCTGCGCCGCCGCTGACGCGACTTCGCATTTGTTAAGGTCTTGCAGCCTAGTATGCGGCGTTTTCGTCCTGTGGCTGGGGCCTCGGAGACACGAATGACGGCGCTGCAATCTGCCGCCCTGCTGCTTTTCATCAATCTTGGCCTGCTCTGGCTGCTCATGCGCATCCCACTCGGCGTGCGCACCATTCGCCTGACGCGGACATTCCAGAGACCGCCGGAGGAGCTGTGGAGAGCGATCGATCCCGCCGGCACCGACGCCGACTGGCACCATTCCGTCATCAGCAGCAAGCCGCTCAAAAACCGCACAGGCATCGTCGAGCAGATCTACAGCCATTTGGACCGCAACGGCGCACCTCTGCGCCGCTTGCTGGCTTTGGAGCCGTTGCCGGCCGCCGGCGGACGCGGCTTTCGTTCGCGCGTCGCTGACGACAGCACGCTTGATTTGGCCTTCTGGCGGGATTTCAGCGAAAGCAGGATCGTCCGCCGCCTGCCCGACGGCGCCGAGATCGAAATTACGCAGACGGATCGTTACCGCGGCCTCGCCTTCCTTCTTTTCCGATATGTCATGCTGCGCCGCGAGCTGCGTGCGCTCGAAGGTTGGCTTGAAACCGGTGCATCGGTTCCGCAGGGATATTTCGAACATCCCACGTTTCAATGCGGCCTGGCTATACTTTCGACGTTTTTGCTTTGGCCGTTCTTCGGACTGACGACATCCGGGCTGATGATCTCGACATTTCTTACCCTCGTCATCGCTGTGCACGAGCTCGGGCATCTCGCCGCCTACCGGACTTTCGGACATGAATCCGTGCGCATGATCTTCGTGCCGCTCCTCGGCGGCATCGCGATTGGCGGCAGACCCTACAAGAGCCATTTCGAGGTTGCCACCTGTGCGCTGATGGGGCCTGGCATCTCGGCCTTCTTCGTGCCTATCCTGATTGCCGGGGATAACATTGCGGCACATGGCCTGCTGTCGGAGCAATTCCGCGGCCCGCTATTGATCTTCCTGCTCATCCTCGGCGCTTTCAACCTGCTCAATCTTCTGCCAATGCAAAGGTTCGACGGTGGTCAGGTCTTGCGGCAGATCTTCAGGACACCTCGCTCGCTGATCGGAGCGAGCTTTGCCATTACGGCCTGCATTCTCGTCATCGGCTGGGAGGTCGGCGTTTCCAGCGGCATCCTGGCTGCGGCGCTCGCCGTCTTCATCCTGCTCAGCATGATTGGCGCGGGATCCCTCAAGCCTCGCCACAAGCTCGAGGAGATGAAGGCCTGCGAGCGCCTGCTGGTCACCTTCGGTCTTTATGCTGCGATCCTCATTCACGGCTATGCCGTTATTTTTTCGGCAGAAAAGCTCTTTTGACGCTCTGAGCAAACTGGTTGTCGCAAGTAGCTGATTTTGCGTTAATGTCGTCGCCGCCTTTCCTTTTCGCTTGAGCCGCCGTCGCCCGGCATGCCAAGGTTACGCCGGAAAATCACGAGGAGATCAGACGATGGATGTTCGCGCCGCCGTTGCCGTTCAGGCTGGAAAACCGCTGGAAGTCATGACCGTGCAGCTGGAAGGCCCGCGGGCCGGCGAGGTTCTGGTCGAGGTCAAGGCGACCGGCATCTGCCACACGGACGATTTCACGCTGTCTGGCGCCGATCCGGAGGGCCTGTTTCCGGCAATCCTCGGCCATGAGGGTGCCGGCATCGTCGTCGATGTCGGACCGGGCGTCACTTCGGTCAAGAAGGGCGACCACGTCATTCCGCTCTATACGCCGGAATGCCGTGAATGCCCGTCCTGCCTGTCGCGCAAGACCAATCTCTGCACGGCGATCCGCGCCACCCAGGGCCAGGGCCTGATGCCGGACGGCACGTCGCGCTTTTCGATCGGCAAGGACAAGATCCATCACTACATGGGCTGCTCGACCTTTGCCAATTACACGGTGCTGCCCGAGATCGCCGTTGCCAAGGTCAATGCGGACGCCCCCTTCGACAAGATCTGCTACATCGGCTGCGGCGTCACCACCGGCATCGGCGCCGTCATCAACACCGCCAAGGTGGAGATCGGCGCAACGGCGATCGTCTTCGGCCTCGGCGGCATCGGCCTCAACGTCATCCAGGGCCTGAAGCTTGCCGGCGCCGACATGATCATCGGTGTCGACATCAACAATGACCGCAAGGTGTGGGGCGAAAAGTTTGGCATGACGCATTTCGTCAATCCGAAGGAGGTCGGCGACGACATCGTGCCCTATCTCGTCAACATGACGAAGCGCGGCGCCGACCAGATCGGCGGTGCCGACTACACCTTCGACTGCACCGGCAACACCAAGGTGATGCGCCAGGCGCTGGAAGCCAGCCATCGCGGCTGGGGCAAGTCGGTCGTCATCGGGGTTGCCGGTGCCGGCCAGGAAATCTCCACCCGCCCGTTCCAGCTGGTCACCGGCCGCAGCTGGATGGGCACCGCCTTTGGCGGCGCGCGTGGCCGCACCGACGTGCCGAAGATCGTCGACTGGTACATGGAAGGCAAAATTGAGATCGATCCGATGATCACCCATACGATGCCGCTCGAAGACATCAACAAGGGCTTCGAACTCATGCATTCCGGTCAAAGCATCCGGGGCGTGGTGCTGTATTGATCTCGTGTCGGTAATTTAAAATCGATCTGGCATTGCAGCCGGCCGATTGATAGATACGGCTGCATTCCAGCGCTTGAGCCGCTCAGATGCGTTCATTCTCGAATTGGAAAGGCGATATCAAATCTTTGCTGAAACCCGCTTCTCAGCGTACAGCGCTTTCCGAAATATCCAAGCATCAGGATGTTCCAGTATCGGGACGACATCATCATCTACGATCCGTTGCCGGACGGCGCAGGCCTGGAACTGATCCGCATTCTCAATGCGGCACGAGACTACCATCGCTATTTCGACGATTAGAAACGAACGACACATGCCGCAAATATATGTCGATGCAGACGCCTGCCCCGTGAAGCCGGAAATCCTGAAGGTTGCCGAACGCCACGGCATCGAGGTGACCTTCGTCGCCAATTCCGGCCTGCGGCCCTCACGTGATCCTATGGTCCGTAACGTCATCGTCTCCAATGCCTTCGATGCCGCCGACAACTGGATTGCGGAACACGCAACCAACAGCGACGTTGTGGTGACTGCGGACGTGCCGCTCGCCGTGCGGTGCGTTGCGGGTGGTTCACTGGTGTGCGGCCCCACCGGGCGCGTTTTCGACGACACAAATATCGGCATGGCGAGCGCCATGCGCGATCTCGGCGCGCACCTGCGGGAAACCGGCGAAAGCAAGGGCTACAATGCGGCCTTCAGTCCGAAGGACCGTTCGCGGTTCCTCGAAACCTTCGACCGGCTTTGCCGTCGCGCCAAGGCGGCAGCCCCAGGAACGGGAGATCAAAAATGAACATCATTTCCCAGGCGACCGCCTTCGGAGGCATGCAGGGCGTGTATTCGCACGAATCCGAAGCCTGCAAATGCGAGATGACCTTCGCAGTCTTTGCGCCGCCGAAGGCCATCAAGGAGCCCTGCCCGGTTCTCTGGTATCTTTCCGGGCTGACCTGCACGCACGCCAACGTCATGGAAAAAGGCGAGTACCGGCGCATGGCGGCCGAGCTCGGCCTGATCATCGTCTGCCCGGACACAAGCCCACGCGGCAATGATATTCCCGACGAGCTCACCAACTGGCAGATGGGCAAAGGCGCGGGCTTCTACCTTGATGCCACCGAAGAGCCCTGGGCAGAAAACTATCGGATGTACACCTACATCACCGAGGAGCTGCCGGCCCTCGTCGCCAAGCAATTTCGCATCGACATGAGCCGCCAGGGCATCTTCGGCCATTCAATGGGCGGTCATGGGGCACTGACGATCGCATTGAGGAACCCGGACCGCTTCAGGAGCTGCTCGGCCTTCGCGCCGATCGTCGAGCCGTCGACCGCCGATTGGTCGGCGCCGGCATTCGAAAAGTATCTAGGTTCCGATCGTGCGGCCTGGCGCAAGTACGACGCATGCGCCTTGGTAAGCGACGGCGCACGCTTCCCGGAATTTCTGATCGATCAGGGTAAGGCTGACGGCTTCCTCGACAACGGCCTGAGGCCGTGGCTTTTCGAAGAGGCGATCAAGGACACGGATATCAAGCTCACGCTGCGGCTGCATGAGCGCTACGACCACTCTTACTATTTCATCTCCACCTTCATGGATAATCACCTGACGTGGCACGCCGAGCGGCTCGGATAAGGAACGCAAGAAACGGTGGCATGGCAGCTATGCCAATTCCTACCTTGCAACGACAGTCAATCCGCGCATATGAGCACCAACGCAGACGACTGCGGCGCCCGCTCTCCTGCGGGCGCAAACGTCGCGGGGACGGCCTCGCTCTTTAAAAAGGAGAGTGAGATGGCTTGGTTTCTGCTGTTTCTTGCAGGTCTTTTTGAATGTGGCTGGGCAATCGGTTTGAAATACACCGATGGCTTCACGCGGCCCATGCCGACGGTCCTGACCGTCATTTCCATGGTGATCAGCATCGTGCTGCTCGGTCTGGCGGTCAAAACGCTGCCGATCGGCACAGCCTATGCGGTCTGGACCGGAATTGGCACCGTCGGAACGGTGCTGCTCGGCATCTGGCTGCTCGGCGACCCCGTCACCGCGGCCCGCCTCGGCTGCATCGCACTCATCATCGCCGGCATTGTCGGACTTAAGCTCACTGTATGACGATGAATGCCGCGGGACGAACCCGCGGCATTCTTCTCAGGCGTTGCGCTTGTCGACCGAAAAGGCGCCTGCACCGGCGAAAACCAGAAACAGGAAGACGAAGCAGTAGAGGATCGCCGATTCGCCCTGATTGACGGCCGGGTAGAAACCCATCGGCACGTGCTCCATGAAATAGGCAACAGCCATCTGGCCGCTCAGGATGAACGCGATCGGACGTGTCAGGAAACCGACGAGAATTGCCAGTCCGCCGACGAATTCCAGAAGCGCCGCCACGAGCATGAGCGGCGGAAGCGGGCCGCCCTCTCCTTGCGGGATCGGGAATTCAAACAACTTCATCGTGCCGTGCTCGATGAACAGAAGCGCAGTGATGATCCTAAGAGCGGCCAGCGCGTAGGGTTGATAGGCGCTGAGACGTTCGAAACCGGACATTTGGGCTCTCCCTTGAGATAACACAGTCGAGCGTTAATTTCCTAAACGAGAGGAATGAATACACGGATCGGTGACGTGCGTTCACTTCCTGTTGATTTCGCTTGATTTTCACGATTCTCACACCTCAGAGCGGAATATTGTCGTGCTTCTTCCAGGGGTTCGAGAGATCCTTGTTGCGTAGCATCTTCAGACCGCGCGCCAGGCGGCGGCGCGTCGAATGCGGCATGATCACCTCGTCGATATAGCCGCGCTCGGCCGCGACAAAGGGCGACAGGAAGCGGTCCTCGTACATCTTTGTGTGTGCCGCAATCTTTTCCGGATCGGTGATGTCCTTACGGAAGATGATCTCGACTGCGCCCTTCGCACCCATCACTGCGATCTGCGCCGTCGGCCAGGCATAGTTGAGATCGCCACGCAGATGCTTGGAGGCCATTACGTCGTAAGCCCCGCCGAACGCCTTGCGGGTGATGACTGTCAGCTTCGGCACGGTCGCCTCCGCATAGGCAAAAAGCAGCTTCGCCCCATGCTTGATAAGACCGCCATATTCCTGCGCCGTGCCCGGCAGAAAGCCCGGAACATCGACGAAGGTGACGATCGGAATACTGAAGCAATCGCAAAAGCGCACGAAACGCGCGGCCTTGCGTGATGCATCGCTATCGAGCACGCCGGCAAGCACCATCGGCTGGTTCGCCACAAAGCCGACCGTCGAGCCCTCGACGCGCCCGAAACCGCAGACGATGTTCTTGGCGAAGCTTGCCTGAATCTCAAAAAAATCGCCATCGTCCGCAACCTTGTGGATCAGCTCCTTGATGTCATACGGCTTATTGGCATTGGCGGGGATGAGCGTGTCCAGCGATTGATCCCCATCCATCACCGACTGGTAACATTCGATCTCCGGCACCGGCGAGGTGTTGGAAAGCGGCAGGAAATCGATGAGGCGGCGGACCTGCAGCAATGTGTCGACATCGTTGTCGTAAGCGCCGTCGGCGATTGAGGAACGCGTCGTGTGAACAGAGGCGCCGCCGAGTTCCTCGGAGGTCACGGTCTCGTTGGTGACGGTCTTGACGACATCCGGACCGGTCACGAACATGTAAGAGGTGTCGCGCACCATGAAGATGAAATCGGTCATTGCAGGCGAATAGACGTCGCCGCCGGCACATGGGCCCATGATCACGGAAATCTGCGGAATGACGCCGGAGGCGAGCACATTGCGCTGGAAGACTTCGGCATAGCCGCCGAGCGCAGCAACCCCTTCCTGGATGCGCGCGCCGCCCGCATCATAGATGCCGACGATCGGCGCCCGATTTTTCAGCGCCATGTCCTGGACCTTCATGATCTTCTCGGCATGCGCCTCGGAAAGCGAGCCGCCGAACACCGTGAAATCCTTGGCGAAGACGAAGACGGTCCGGCCGTTGACGGTTCCCCAGCCCGTGACGACGCCGTCGCCGGCAATCCGGCTCTTGTCCATGCCGAAATCCGTCGAGCGATGCTCAACGAACATGTCGAACTCCTCGAAAGAGTCTTCATCGAGGAAGAGGTCGATCCTTTCGCGTGCCGTCAGCTTGCCGCGCTTGTGCTGCGCTTCGATGCGCGCCTGGCCGCCGCCCTGCCGAGCAATCTCCCGGCGCCGCTCCAGTTCGTCGAGAACTTCCTTCATGAAATCTCCCCTCGCCGCTCGATCGCGGCATGATCTTCAGCCGCGGCCGGTATTGAGCTTAAAGGCCGAGCGGACTCGCGCGGCGATATCCTCCGCTAGAATCTGATCCGCCATGGCCCGATCGTTGGCAGTGCTGGTCACCTCGAACGAGCTGACGGCGATGACCGAGCCCTCGTCGACGGACGCCGCATCGATATTGATCTTGGCGATATTCCTGTTTTTGTCGAAGCCTGTGACTTTCTGGAGGGAAGCGATGCGAATCGTCAGCACGACGCGCGGATAGACCTCGGTCCGAACCGTTGCATTGATGGCGGCATTGATGCGGTCGCCGATGCCTGAAAGCAGCTCGGGCGGTGTATTGGGACCGCCGAGAACCACGGCACTGCGGACATCGTAGATAGGAGCGGCCGGCTCATCGGAGGTCAGGCCCATGCAGGACGTCAGCATGGCGCAGACCAGCCCCAGCTGACAAAAAAGCGACCTAAACCAATTCATGCTGAATTCCGCACCTCTCCCGCTCGGAGTCGCAGATTTCGCCATAATGGCTGCCAAAGCAATATGTTTCAGGCCTTTAGCGCCAAAAAAACCTCCGCCGCTGCCTTGAACTCCTCAAAGCGCTTGGCACGGCGCAGTTCGCCCTCCTCGTCGCTGCCCCAATGCTCGATCGTCCAATCCTCATCGAGATGGGCAAGCGACCAGACCTCGTCCAGGGTCAGATGGCGCTCGGCGAACCCCAGGGCCAGAAGGGCCGACCCGGTTAGCGTCGTTATCGTGTGAAGGGAGGCAAGTGCCAACGCACTATCGTGTCTGCGCAAAGTGACGTCGAAGGCTGCGACCGCTTCGCGCGGCTGCTCGTGATGCATCACGCCTTCAATCAGGATGAAGCGCGCGCCGAGATCATTCGCCGCCCAATCGAGAACCGGGTCCCACTGCTCGGTCTGGCGCTGCACCAGGAGTTCCGGTCCTTCGGCGCGGTAGCAGAGAAGATCGCTCGAGGAAAACCGCAGGATGTCTTCGAAGACGGCTTGCGTGTCCATCGCGACGCCGTCGAGCGCGGTATTGACGAGGCGTGTCACGGGCATGGTCGCCGGGTCAATCACTTCAGCCTGTGCATCCCACTCGGCGGCGAGGAGCTCGGCCAGAGCCTCTACCGGCACCGCCAGAACCTGTTTGGCGGGCGTGCGCACGACCTTACCATCAAGCTCGATCGCGAAGGCGTCGTCCCGCTCGGCAACCGTGACGTTCTTGTAGAAGCGTTTCGGCAGCGGCCTTTTCATCTGGATCTGCGCGCGGCGGATCGGATCGGGGTGGCTCAGTCCTTCGGAAAGGTCGTTCAGCAGGTCGCGCATGGCGTCACCTCAAAAATGGTCAAGCACGTCATTCGGATGGTAAGCGACAGTATCGGCGCCGGCGGCAATCAGGTCGTCAACGCTGGCATAACCCCAAGATACACCAATTGCCTTTGCGCCTGCAGCCTTTGCCATCTGCATATCGTAGACAGCGTCGCCGATGACAATGGCATCAGCGGCCTTCATGCCGGCTTCGTCGCAGCATTCGGTTACCATGGCCGGATGCGGCTTCGACGGACAATCGTCGGCCGTCCGCGAGACGATGAAATGCGGCGTGAAACCGTGTGTTTCGAGGACATTGACAAGCCCGCGGCGCGACTTTCCGGTGACGGCGCCGATCAGGATGTCTTCCCGTGCGGCGAGCCTGTCTATCATCGGCTTTATCCCGGCGAAAAGGGGCACATCCATGCCGGACTCCTGCCTGACATCCATGTAGATCGACTTGTAGTGGGCCGTCATGGCGATCGCCTCGTCATCGACATGCAGCTTGCCCTGCATGCGGGCAATCGCGATATCGAGCGTCAGACCGATGATCGATTTGGTGCTGGAAAGATCCGGCCGTGAATGACCGAATTGAACGAAGGTTCTGGCCATCACCTCATGGATCAGGGCGGCACTGTCGACCAACGTGCCGTCGCAATCGAAGAGAATAAGCTTCATTCGTCAATCCTCTCCGCACCGGCAAGATCAAGGCCGAGAAGGTTCCAGGTCTGCACCATATGCGGCGGCAGCGGCGCCGTGATGCGCAGGCGTCCGCCTGCAGGATGCGGGATGTCGATATGACGGGCATGCAGGTGCAGCCGCTTCTGGATGCCGCCGGGAAAGTCCCAGTTCGGGTCGTCGATGAAGTATTTTGGATCGCCGATGATCGGATGGCCGATATGCAGCGCATGAACACGAAGCTGATGCGTACGGCCGGTGTATGGCTCCATCTCGAGCCAGGCCAGGTTTTGCGCCGCCGTTTCAATCACGCGGTAGTAGGACACGGCATGATCCGCACCCTCCTCGCCGTGCTTGGCAATGCGCATGCGATCGCCGTCGGCAGTCGCTTCCTTGACGAGCCACGTGGAGATCTTGTCCTCATGCTTGCGTGGCACGCCCTTCACCAACGACCAGTAGGTCTTCTTGGTGTCGCGTTCGCGAAAGGCAGCCGTCAGCTTCTGAGCGGCACCACGTGTGCGGGCAATGACGAGCACGCCCGATGTGTCGCGGTCAAGCCGGTGCACGAGCCGCGGCTTCTCGCCTTTGGGGCTCGTCCAGGCCTCCAGCATCTGGTCGATATGCCGGGTCAGGCCGGAACCGCCCTGCACGGCAAGTCCGGCGGGCTTGTTGAGCACGATCACCTTGTCGTCCTCATGCAGCACCATGCGCTGAAGAAGTTCGTAATCGCTGGAATGCTTCAGATCCTTCCCGGCGATCGGACCGCTCTTGACCTTCGCATCGACATCGAGCGGCGGCACGCGAACCATCTGGCCCGGCTGCACGCGCGCGTCGGTCTTTACGCGTCCACCGTCGACGCGGACCTGGCCCGAACGCAGCAGCTTCTGAAGCTGGCCGAAGCCGAGGCCAGGGAAATGAATCTTGAACCACCGGTCGAGCCGCATTCCCGCCTCGTCGGCATCCACCTTGATATGTTCGATTCCGGCCATTCTTGTTCTTTCGGAAAAACTTGGGCGCGCCACGCGCGGCTGTTGCCGGTGGCTTTAGAGCATTTTTCTCCGCGCGGAAACTGCCTTTCAGATCAAAGCACGCACAAGCGCGAGACCAGCCATGACAGAGGCAATCGAAAGCCCGACGCTTGCGGCGACGTAAAGTCCGCCGGCGACGGCCTCGCCCCGCTCGAAAAGCGAGATCGCGTCCAGAGAAAAGGCGGAAAAGGTCGTAAAGCCGCCGAGGAAGCCGGTGATGAGCAGCAGGCGCATTTCGACGGAGGCGTTGAACCGGCGCGCGATCATTTCGGCAAAAACGCCAATGGCGAAACAGCCAACGACGTTGACAATCAGCGTGCCCCAAGGAAAGCCAGGCCCCAGGAGCCGCAGCGACCATTGGCCGACATAATATCTCAAAAGCGAGCCGATAGCGCCGCCGGCGCCGACAAGAAGAGCCTGGATCATCGTTCTGGTTTACCTGACGAATTGACCGTTTCCAATTGGATGAGAAGAAATCCTACCGTTCATTAAAATGCGAATGATTTCCTTAGCCGCGCACGAACCGGCGATGTGTATCAAACGTCCTATGACACAGGTCGTCACCATATCCGCGAGCACGGCCGCCGCCGCTTTCGAAACGCTGAGGATTGCTCCCCGCGTGCCGACGAGCATGGCGGCAAAGGACGCGCGCCGGATCGCAGACCGTCAGCTCAAGGGCCGACATGACCAGGAGCTGAACGAAACGGCAAGCATCATTCAGTCCACCGAAGTGGCGCTCGACCTGATGGCCAAGGGCAACAAGCAGCCGCAGGCAGGATTGCAGCAGGCATTGAAATCCTACGAGGATTTTTGAGTTTCTCACCTTTGGAAAGCAGAAGGCCCGCGGCGACTGCCGCAGGCCTGTTGCTGGTTATTTGCCCTGGGCCGAGAGAACCTCCAACGTCACGTCGATCTTGCCCGCCTTCTCAAAGGTGAGCGTCACCGGCACGCTCTCGCCCTGCTTGAAAGGCGCCTTCACCTTCCGGAACATCAGATGCAGGCCGCCAGGCGCTAGCTTCACCGTCCCGCCCGCTGGAATGGCAATCCCATCCTTCAGTTCACGCATCTTCATGACATTGTTCTGCATCGCCATTTCGTGCATCTGAACTTCGCCCGCGGTCGGCGAGGAAACGACGACGAGCCTGTCGTCGGTCTTGCCGTTATTCTTGACAGTAAAGAAGCCGCCGCCGACCGGCTGGCCGGGCAGCATTGCCTTCGTAAAGGCGCCGGAGATTTCGAGGTCGCCGAGTGTTGCAGTGCCGCCTGCTGCAGCATTCATGTCCATCCCGGCCATGTCGCCATGGTCATGGCCATTGTCGCCACCGGCAACGACCTTCAGCAACGGCGCCGGGCTCTTGAGCCTATGGGGATCGCCGCCATCGGTTGCGACCTGGTCCCATGCCTCGGCCGCATCGCCGCAAAGCTGCTTCACCGGAAAGGCCAGCGATGTTCCGGCATCCACGCCCGAAACCTTGCCCTGGATCACGAAGGTATCATAAAAATCGTCCGAGAGGTTGCCGCCCATCCAGCGGATTTCGACTGCGCCGGATTTCACCTTGGTGCCGTGATTGTCGTAGGTCTTCTGATAGTCGCCCTTGATCACTTCAAGTTCCCAGCCGGCCTTCGGCTGCGGCTTGGCGAACACAAAGCCTTCCGGCAGCTTCACCTGCACTTCGTTGGTGGGCTTGCCGTCACAGCCATGCGGCACCTGCAGCGTTGCGAGGAACGTCTTTTCCTGTGGGGCTTCGGGATTAAGAAAGGTGACATGCGCCTGCGCTGCCGTGAATGCGGCTGCGAAAACCAGGGCCGCAGCGCTGAGTGTCTTGATTGTCTTCATCGGGTATCTCCTCGCCGGCTGCAGCTCCCAATGGCTGGCGCACCGGCATTGTCGTGTCATTTCGGTGGTGGCTGGAGATCAGGCCAGAACCGGCGGTGCCCTGGACTTCGGCCGGTCGACGGCGGGCACCCCGATGGGGGTGTCCGCAACAACCGGGGGGTTATGCAGCGTCGCGAACTCGAGATGCAGCCAGGAGCCGTTATCCGGCACCGGCAGGATGACGAAAGCCGTAAGCCGGCAGACTTCGCAATTCGGCTTCAGAGGGACCGTCTTGCCGCTGCTGTCCGTAGCGGTCACGCAAAGCGAGGCGTGGGTGCCGTCCGGCAGGACGTATGCAACGCTATTATAGTCCGCGTCCGCCGCAGCCGCCTGCGGCGCCTGATGTGCAAGGCCAAGCATAAGCAAGCTCAGCGCGCAGAGAATGCGCGTCAGCATGCCAGCGTTTCGGCCCGTTTTCATCATCTGGATCCTCTTTAGCGGATTTCGCGATTAAGCACTTTATCCGAAAAAAGCAAAAGCCCATTTGACGCAGTTCAACACTTTGTCGAAAGACGGCGCGACAAAAATTTGTTCGGCGGCGACATTCCCCCTTGCCAAGAGCCTGCTCCGCCGGATAATTGCCGCAACCCTGTTGGGAGAATCCGGTCTACAGACGGCCGGTGCCGAAGGAGCAACCGCCCCGGAAACTCTCAGGCCAAAGGACCAGCAAGGGGCAGACGGAACTCTGGAGAGAAGTGTTCTCGAAACGCTCGCCGAAGGGATAACAATCTCAGGCACAGGGACAGAGGGGGCTCGAAAGCAAGGCGTAGCCGCGCCTTCAGATTGAGCCCGCGCATGGAATTCCACGCGCAAACCCCGGAGGCGTCGTTGGACGATACTGCTGCCCTCAAGAAAACTCCGCTACACGCGCTGCATCTTTCGCTCGGTGCCCGCATGGTGCCTTTCGCAGGCTACGAGATGCCCGTTCAGTATTCGGCCGGCGTGCTGAAGGAACACCTGCAGACGCGCGCCGGCGCCGGCCTTTTCGACGTCTCCCACATGGGTCAGGTCGTCGTGAGGGCGAAGTCCGGCAGATATGAAGATGCCGCCCTCGCACTCGAAAGCCTCGTACCGGTCGACATTCTCGGCCTCGCCGAAGGCCGCCAGCGCTACGGCTTCTTCACCGACGAAAACGGCGGCATCCTCGACGACTTGATGATCACCCATCTCGACGACCATCTCTTCGTCGTCGTCAACGCCGCCTGCAAGGAGGCCGATGTCGCGCACATGCAAAAGCATATCGGCGACCGCTGCGACATAACCCTTCTCGACCGCGCGTTAGTCGCGCTGCAAGGTCCGCGCGCAGTCAACGTGCTGGCCGAACTCTGGGCGGATGTCGCGGCGATGAAGTTCATGGACGTGCGTCACTGCCGCTTGCACGACATCTCCTGTCTCGTTTCCCGTTCCGGCTATAGCGGCGAGGACGGCTTTGAGATCTCCGTACCCGCTAACAAGGCGGAGGATGTCGCCAGGCGGTTGCTCGAACATCCCGATGCGCAGCCGATCGGCCTCGGCGCCCGCGATTCGCTGCGTCTGGAGGCCGGACTCTGCCTCTACGGCAACGACATCGACGCCACCACAACGCCGGTCGAGGCGGCGCTCGAATGGGCCATGCAGAAGGCCCGCAGGACGGGCGGAGCGCGCGCGGGGGACTTTCCGGGTGCAGCACGCATTCTCGATGAACTCGACAATGGTGCCACACGCCGCCGCGTCGGCCTGAAGCCGGAAGGCAAGGCGCCGGTGCGCGGCCATTCCAAACTCTATGCGGATGCCGAAGGCAAGACCGAGATCGGCGAAGTCACTTCGGGCGGCTTCGGCCCGAGTGTCGAAGGCCCGGTTGCCATGGGCTATGTGCCGGTTTCGCATGCCTCCGTTGGAACCCAAATTTACGCTGAGGTGCGCGGCAAGTATCTCCTCGCTACGGTCGCCGCCCTGCCCTTCATCACGCCGACCTACAAACGCTAAGATATTTCCAGAGAGGAACAAAACCATGCTGAAATTTACCGAAGAACATGAATGGCTGAAGCTCGAAGACGGCGTGGCGACGGTCGGCATTACGAATTATGCCGTCGAACAGCTCGGCGACCTCGTTTTCGTCGAATTGCCGGAAGTGGGCGCGACCTTTTCCAAGAATGACGATGCCGCCACCGTCGAATCCGTGAAGGCTGCCTCGGAAGTCTATTGTCCGCTCGATGGCGAGATCACCGAAGTCAACGAAGCGATCACTGCCGATCCGTCGCTGGTCAATTCCGACCCGCAGGGCGCCGGCTGGTTCTTCAAGCTGAAGCTCAAGAATCCGGCCGATGCCGATGGCCTGCTTGACGAAGCGGCCTATAAGGAGCTCACCGCGTAATGACGACGCCGACAGAATTCCAGTTTACCGACTACCAGCCCTACGACTTCGCCAACCGCCGTCATATCGGCCCGTCGCCGGCCGAAATGAGCGACATGCTGAAGGTCGTCGGCTACAACAGCCTCGACAGCCTCATCGACGCGACCGTGCCGTCTGCGATCCGACAGAAGGCGGCGCTTGCCTGGGGCGCGCCGATGACGGAGCGCGAGGCGCTCGACAAGCTGCGCGAGACCGCCAACAAGAACAAGGTCCTCGTTTCCCTGATCGGCCAAGGCTATTACGGCACCATCACGCCGCCGGTCATCCAGCGCACCATCCTCGAAAATCCGGCCTGGTACACGGCCTACACGCCTTACCAGCCGGAGATCAGTCAGGGCCGTCTGGAAGCGCTCTTGAACTACCAGACGATGATCTGCGACCTGACCGGTCTCGACGTCGCCAACGCTTCGCTTCTCGACGAAGCGACCGCTGCTGCCGAAGGCATGGCGATTGCCGAGCGCGTCGCGAAGTCTAAGGCCAAGGCCTTCTTCGTCGATGCCGCCTGCCATCCGCAGACGATCGCGCTCATCCAGACCCGCGCCGAACCGCTCGGCTGGAGCGTCATCGTCGGTGACCCCTTCAAGGATCTCGATCCGGTGGACGTCTTCGGCGCCATCTTCCAGTATCCGGGAACGCACGGCCACGTGCATGATTTCACCGGCCTGATCTCCCGCCTGCACCAGACGGGCGCGATCGCCATCGTCGCGGCCGATATCCTCGCGCTGACGCTTCTGAAGTCGCCGGGCGAAATGGGCGCCGATATTGCGATCGGCTCGTCGCAGCGCTTCGGCGTTCCGGTCGGCTACGGCGGACCGCATGCCGCCTATATGTCGGTCAAGGATGCGCACAAGCGCTCCATGCCCGGCCGTCTCGTCGGCGTCTCGGTCGATGCCCGCGGCAATCGCGCCTACCGGCTGTCGCTGCAGACCCGTGAACAGCATATCCGCCGGGAAAAGGCAACGTCGAACATCTGCACCGCGCAGGTGCTGCTCGCCGTCATGGCCTCGATGTATGCGGTTTTCCACGGTCCCAAGGGCATCAAGGCGATCGCCCAGCAGGTCCACCAGAAGGCCGTGCTGATGGCTAAGGGCCTAGAAAAGCTAGGCTACAGGATAGAGCCCGAAACCTTTTTCGACACGCTCACTGTCGATGTCGGCCACATGCAGGGCCTCATCCTGCGCGCGGCCGTCGCCGAGGGTATCAACCTGCGCAAGGTTGGCACGACCAAGATCGGCATGAGCCTCGATGAGCGCACGCGCCCCGCGACGCTCGAAGCCGCCTGGCGCGCATTCGGCGGCAATTTCGCCGTGGCCGATTTCGAGCCAGGCTACCGCCTGCCGAAGGATCTGCTGCGCACCAGCGAATATCTGACGCATCCGATCTTCCACATGAACCGCGCCGAAAGCGAAATGACCCGCTACATCCGCCGGCTCTCCGACCGCGACCTCGCGCTCGACCGCGCGATGATCCCGCTCGGCTCCTGCACCATGAAGCTGAACGCCACGGCGGAAATGCTGCCTATCACCTGGCCGGAGTTTTCGGATATCCATCCTTATGCTCCGGTCGATCAGGCGCTCGGCTACCGCGAAATGATCGACGATCTGACGGAAAAACTCTGCGCCGTGACCGGCTATGACGCCTTCTCGATGCAGCCAAATTCCGGCGCGCAGGGCGAATATGCCGGCCTGCTCACGATCCGCAACTACCATATCGCCAACGGCAACGGCCATCGCGACGTCTGCCTGATCCCGACCTCGGCGCACGGCACCAACCCCGCCTCCGCGCAGATGGCCGGCATGAAGGTCGTGGTCGTCAAGGTTCGCGGGAACGGCGACATCGACATGGACGACTTCCGCGCCAAGGCGGAGGAGCATGCGGAAAATCTCTCCTGCTGCATGATAACCTATCCTTCGACGCATGGCGTGTTCGAGGAAACGGTGAAGGAGATCTGCGATCTCGTGCACAAGCACGGCGGCCAGGTCTATCTCGACGGCGCCAACATGAACGCCATGGTCGGCTTGTCGCGTCCCGGTGACATCGGTTCCGACGTCAGTCACCTCAACCTGCACAAGACCTTCTGCATCCCCCATGGCGGCGGCGGTCCCGGCATGGGCCCGATCGGCGTCAAGGCCCATCTGGCGCCTCACCTGCCCGGCCACCCGGAAACGGACGGACGCTCAGGCGCCGTCTCGGCAGCGGCCTTCGGCTCGGCCTCGATCCTGCCGATCTCCTGGAGCTATGTGCTGATGATGGGTGGCGAAGGCCTGACGCAGGCAACCAAGGTTGCGATCCTCAACGCCAACTACATCGCCGCCCGCCTGAAGGGCGCCTACGGGGTGCTCTACAAGTCCGAGAGCGGCCGCGTCGCGCATGAATGCATCATCGACACGCGTCCGCTGGCCGACAGCGCGAGCGTCACGGTCGACGACATCGCCAAGCGCCTGATCGACTGCGGCTTCCATGCCCCGACCATGAGCTGGCCGGTCGCCGGCACACTGATGATCGAGCCGACCGAGTCCGAAACCAAGGCCGAGCTCGACCGCTTCTGCGAGGCAATGCTGGCGATCCGCGAGGAAGCCCGCGCCATCGAGGAAGGCCGCATGGACAAGGTCAACAACCCGCTGAAGAACGCCCCGCACACGGTGGAAGACCTTGTCGGCGAATGGGACCGCCCCTACAGCCGCGAACAAGCCTGCTTCCCGCCCGGGGCCTTTCGTGTCGACAAATACTGGTCCCCGGTCAACCGCGTCGACAATGTGTACGGGGACAGGAACCTCGTTTGCACCTGCCCGCCGGTGGAGAGCTACGCAGAGGCTGCGGAGTAGAAGCGGTCGGGCAAAGCCCGAGCCGATCGATCCGGTCAATCGATTGCAGCGACGAATGCCCCGAGCCTGAAGCGGGGCTGGAAGGCTCCTCGTCGGAGGGGCCTTCGATTCCAAGATCAAGGATCGTGCGTGTAAGAAACGGCTGGGCCGATCAGACCTCTGGCTGCCGGCTCAGGGAACGATGCCGCGACAGGCCCATGCAACATTTGCGAACGACCTTGGACCATCGGACCGGCCCGCCTCGTATGCGTCGCGTACGGCAGCATCGATGCGCGCCCGCTCAGCGGCGTCGAGCGTCGCCACATATTTGCCAAGAGGGCCTTCGCCTGCGGCAATAGGTGCCCAGTAATCATTAAAGTTTTGGTACTCCATGCGGATTACCAGCTGGGTTTCGGTAACGTCCAGCAGACCCTGCTCGACAAAAGTCCGCTTCATTTCGCCAGGCTGCATCATCGGCTGAAAGCAATAGCGATTGCGCAGCTGCCGCCCGGTCTCGCTGAGCGCCGCCACCGTGTCGACCATCATTCGCATGCCGGGCATGCCGCCGAGATGATCCCAGACAGCTGCGGCGACTACCCCGCCCGAACGCACGACGCGGCGCATCTCTCCAACGGCCCGGCCGGCCTCGGGCACGAAATGAAGAACGAGCAGTGCGAGCGCGCGGTCGAAGCCTCCGTCTTCGAAAGGCAAAGAGCAAGCGTCCGCCTGCCCGATCTTGATGCGCGGGTCGATGTTGCGCCGAATTGCCTCCTCGACGAAGACTGGCGAATAGTCGACGGCAGCGATCTCGCTGAGATCAGCGGCCTTGGCAAGGGCAAATGTCAGGCTGCCCGTGCCGCAACCGACATCAAGTACCTTCTCACCAGCGGCAAGACCCGCAAACCCAATGAATGGCGACGCGAGCTTTTGGCTCCAGCGTCCCATGAGCTGCTCGTAGCCGGCCGCGTTGTGAACGTTAAAGCTTGAGGACATCGAAAGCTCCATCAGCCAGAGGCATGGCAGTTAAAACTGAGCACTTGGCAGGGCGGCCAAGCGGTCATTGGCAATGGCCATATTGCGCCGAAAGGAGCTTAGGGCAAAGGCCGTCGCCTAGGCCTTTCCCTCGCCGAGCCTCTGCACCCTGGCCAAATCCTCCGGCGTCGCCGGCGAAGGCTGAATATTCGAGGCGAGTTCCCGACCTTGTCGTCACGGGAGTGCTTGGCGCCCAGGCCGCAATTGCCGACATGATATTTGGGCCATATCGCCTCGAACGTTGCCCTGGAACGGCAGAGTTCATCGACCAGCGCCGCAGTACTTCCGATGACCCCGGCCCGCGCCTACTGCGCCCAGAAGACCGAAACCGCGAAACGCGTGAAGGTCAAAACCAATGGCCGGCGGTCCACCGTCTCGACGCCGGCCCCCTCTACCGTCGGCGCTCGAAAAAAGGGCCAGGCGGGCGGATGCAATCACGGCGGCGCCGGACAAGGCGGCGCTTCAAGGACATCGCCGCCGTGATCGGCCGCCAATCTTCGCTCCCTCGCATCTGCTCGAGGGTTTGGAACGAGCGCCATTTCAACGCTTGACGATTGGCTCCGCCACGGCCGGCCAATCGGATGCCCAGGCATGACAATGTGCCATTTCCGGACGCTATGCCGACGGTCCAAGCTCGGCATTAACGAACTGCGTTCAGCTTTCCCTAAAACCTCTGCTGTACAGCGGCTCCTATAGAGACATGAGGGAAGGGCTGATGAATGTGTCGAGCGTCATGAACACCGCTCTTTCCGGCATGCGCACGCAGACCAACAAGGTCAGCGCGATCGCCAGCAACGTGGCGAGTATCAGCACGCCGGGCTATGGCCGCATCGATCTCGATAGGCTGCCTGCCGATGAAGGCCAAAGTGTCGATCCCGCCACGGACCTGACAGGCCTGATCCAGGCCGAGCAAAGCTTCAAGGCAAATGCTGTCGTCTTCGAGACGGGCGCTGACATCTGGGAACTACTGATGAGCATCAAGCGCGACTGACCGGCGCCTGTAACTCTCTACGCAAGCAGCAGCCGCGCGGCAAAGCCGAGAACGACGGTGCCGAAGGCAATGATCAGGCCCCCGGAAATGTGGCGGATCAGCAGCGTGAGATCGCTTGAAATCCTGTCGCGGGCGAGATTCACCGCCGCGCTCAGCGCCGTCCACCACACCATGGCCCCGAAGAACACGCCGATGACGATCGATGCCACCTCGGTGACGGTTTTGCCATCGACCAAACCAAGGCCAGCAAAGAGGCCCCCGAAGGACAGAAGCGCGCCGGGGTTGGAAATCGCCAGCAGAAAGGTCGAGGCGATCGTGCGCAAGAGATCGCGCGCACCGACCTGCAAGGCACCGGCGGGCGGCGTCATCAGGTCTCGGATGCCGAGAAAGATCAGAAGTGCACCGCCGGCCGCCGCAATCGGCAGCGAATAGTCATCGACGATATCCGAAACCATCGCGAGACCGGCGGCCGCGACCAGCGCGTAACACGCATCGCCAAGCGCTGCCCCAATGCCGATGGCTGCACCCGATCCGAAACCACGATGAAGGCTGCGGTTGATGCAGAGCGTCGCGATCGGCCCCGGCGGCGCTGTGACGATGAGGCCGAGGAGCGCGCCTTTGGCAAAGAGCAGTAGCAGCGTTTCGATGATCATAAGGTAGAAACTGTTTCGCTGCTGAAAGGGACAAATCAAAATAACAAAGCCGCCATCGCTGGCGGCTTTCGGTTGCGGTCTCGAAGAATTCAGTGCGCGGCAGGCACCACCGCGTCGCCGCGCGCGGCAAGCGCCGCGAGATCGGCAGGCTTGAGCTCGACGGATTCGCCGCAGCCGCAGGCCGATGTCTGGTTCGGGTTCGTGAAGGTGAAGCCCGAGCGCAGCGTCGTGGTCTCGAAGTCCATTTCCGTGCCGAGCAGATAGAGGACCGCAGAGGGCTCCACCCAGACCTTGGCGCCGTCGCGCTCGATCAGGTCGTCCTTGGCATTGGGTTCGCTCACCAGCTCGATGGTATATTCCATCCCGGCGCAACCGCCTTTCTTGATGCCGACGCGGATGCCCTTGGCGTCCGGCCCGGAATTTTCAACGATTGCCTTCACGCGCGCCGCGGCGGTGCCGGTCATGCTCATCACTGCAAAGCCCATCGGCTCATTCTCCTTCCACACCGGGGTCAAGATCCGGCGCTTCATCTTTTCAATTTAGGCAGTTATGCCTAATGCTTCAATCCCTTAATCAAACGCGAAATTCGTCTTACGCCTTTTCATTGATGTATGTCCTCTCATCGCCAGGCGTTTGGGCGTTCTGGCAAGTGCCAAAAACATGAGCCAGCCGGCGCGCGCGAGGTTGGAATGAGCCGCTCCGCGCTTTACAAGGCGCTGAGCGGCCATCATCAAAGAAATGAAAGCTCTCGGGATCGGCCTTGCTCCCATCACGCCCAATGAAACGTCGGCCGCCTGACCCTCAATACCAGCCGACGGCCACCTGCGCCTCTTCCGACATGCGGTCCGGCGTCCACGGCGGATCGAAGGTCATTGCGACCTCGACGCCGGATACGCCTTCGACGGCGCCGACGGCATTCTCGACCCAACCCGGCATTTCGCCGGCAACCGGGCAGCCTGGCGCCGTCAGCGTCATGACGATCTTCACCATGCGGTCGTCTTCGATGTCGATCTTGTAGATCAGACCGAGTTCAAAGATGTCGGCGGGAATTTCCGGATCGTAGACGGTTTTCAGCGCCCCGATGACGTCGTCGCTGAGGCGCGCCAGTTCATCGGCAGGAATGCTCGAATGCACGATGCCCTCGCGCACGTCGGTCTTCTGTTCGCTCTCGTCCAGGCTCATACGGACACTCCTCAAGCAAAGAACTTGCGCGCATATTCCAGCGCGTCGGCCAAGGCATCGACCTCGGCACGTGTATTGTACATGCCGAAGGATGCACGGCATGTGGCGGTGACGCCGAAGCGTTTCAAGAGCGGCATGGCGCAATGCGTGCCGGCACGCACCGCAACGCCCTGCCGGTCGATGACCATCGAAACGTCGTGAGCGTGAAGACCGGCGAGTTCGAACGCAAAAATGCTACCTTTACCGGGTGCCGTTCCGAAGACGCGCAGCGAATTGATCGACCGCAGCCGCTCGCCAGCATAGGCCGTCAGTTCGGCTTCATGACGCGAAATCGCCTCGCGCCCGACCTTCTCCATATAGTCCAGCGCATGACCGAGGCCGATCGCCTGAACGATCGGCGGCGTCCCGGCTTCGAAGCGATGCGGCGGGTCGTTGTAGGTGACCGCATCCTCGGTCACCTCAAAGATCATCTCGCCGCCACCCTGGAATGGACGCATCTCGCGAAGCCGGTCCTTCTTGCCGTAGAGCACGCCGATTCCCGAGGGACCGTAGAGCTTGTGGCCGGTCATGACGTACCAGTCGCAGTCGATATCCTGGACATCGACAGGCAGGTGCACGGCACCCTGCGAACCGTCGATCAAGACCGGAATGCCGCGCTCATGAGCAATACGGCAGACTTCCTTGACCGGAACGATCGTGCCGAGCGCATTCGACATATGCGTGATCGCGACAAGCTTGGTGCGCTCCGTCAGGCTCTTCTCGAAGTGCTCGATATGAAAGGCACCTTCGTCGTCCACCGGCACCCAGACCAGCTTGGCGCCCTGCCGTTCGCGGATGAAATGCCAAGGGACGATGTTGGAGTGGTGCTCCATGATCGAGACGACGATCTCGTCGCCCTCGCCGATCTTCGGCATGCCCCAGCCATGCGCGACCGTATTGATCGCCTCCGTCGAGGATTTCGTGAAGACAATGTCGTCGACCGACGGCGCATTCAGGAAACGGCGCACTTTTTCGCGCGCGCCTTCGTAGGCTTCGGTTGCGGCATTGGAGAGGAAATGCAGGCCACGGTGCACATTCGCATATTCGGTCGAATAGGTCCGCGAGATGGCGTCGATGACGGCCTGCGGCTTCTGTGCGGACGCGCCGTTGTCGAGATAGACCAGTGGCTTACCATAGACCTCCCGCGCAAGGATCGGAAAATCCTTGCGGATGGCTTCGACGTCGTAGGTGGCTGCCGGTACTATCTTGTCCATGGCGCTTATCCGATCAGGCGTGCTTTTCGAGCCAGGCCGAGATGACGCCTTCCAGCGCCTCGACCAGGGCTTCGTCTTCAAGTTCTTCGACGGTCTCCGCAACGAAGGCATTGACGAGCATCGCGCGGGCCTTGTTCTCCGGAACGCCGCGCGCCATCATATAGAAGAGATGATTGTCATCGATGTCGGTAACGGTCGCACCGTGGCCGCACTGGACGTCGTCGGCGAAGATCTCAAGCTCCGGCTTTGTCGAAAAGTCGGCATCGTCCGACATCAGCAGCGTGTTGCAGGACATCTTCGCATCGGTCTTCTGCGCGTCAGGCGCAACCCGGATCATGCCCTGGAAGACCCCCTTGGCGCGGTCGAAGACGACGTTGCGGATGATCTCCGTAGAACCGGTGTGCGGAACGTTGTGGCCAAGCACCATCGTCACGTCGGTATGCGTATCGCCGCCGAGCAGGTTGATGCCCCGGAGCGTCAGGTCCGCACCCTCGCCCGTCACCTTGATATGCATTTCCTGGCGCACCAGCTTGCCGCCAGCGTTGATGAAAAAGAGCTTCAGCTTGGCATTGGCGCCGAGATCGATACGGATCTGGCCGAGATGCGTATCCTCGCGGCCCTGCTGCTGCAGGATGATCCAGATAAGTTCCGTGCCCTCGCCGATCGTGACGTCACTGACATGGGACACGAATGCCGCATCCCCGGTCACCGACAGGTGACGCTCGATCACGGTTGCCTTGACGTTTTCGCCGAAGGACACCGGCAGGCGAGTATGGATCTGGCCGCCGGCGTGAACGACGTCGATCTCCAGCGGCTTATCGAACTCAGTCTTTGCAGGGATATCGACGACATAGCCGTCGCGCACGAAGCTGCCATTGATGCGGCCGACGGCGTCATCGGCGCCGAGCGCACCGAGCGCGGCGGCGGCCGAGCCGTCGATCAGGCGCTGCGCGTAGCTGGAAATTTCGAGGTCGCCCGCCCTTACGCTAGGGTCCGCATGGCCCTGCACGATCGAAAGAACCGAAGAACCTTCGATCAACGGCTCGATCTCTTTCGACGCGGCGTCCCCGGCAGTGGCCGGCACCTCACGCAGCAGGTTCTTGAGGTCGGTATAGTGCCAGGCCTCGATCCTCCGTGTCGGCAGGCCGCCCTTCTTCAGGTCGTCGAGCAGCCGGTCGCGGGTCGCCGTCACGGCGCCGTCGCCCGGCAGATCGCCGAATTGATTGTTGAAAGCCTCAACGAGCGCCGCTTCCGCGGCAGTCAGGCGGCTCGTCGTCTGCATGTTCATGAGACCCGTCCTTTCCGCCTGAATCAGGCTGCCGCTCCGATGATGTCGGCGTATCCGTTGGCTTCGAGCTCATAGGCCAGCGTCTTGTCGCCGGACTTGATCACCTGGCCCTTGTAGAGGACGTGAACGGTATCTGGAACGATGTAATCGAGCAGGCGCTGGTAATGGGTGATGACGACCACGGCGCGGTCCGGCGAGCGCAGTGCGTTGACGCCATCGGCAACGATCTTCAGCGCGTCGATGTCGAGGCCGGAATCGGTCTCGTCGAGCACGCAAAGCTGCGGCTGAAGCAGCGCCATCTGCAGGATCTCGGCGCGCTTCTTCTCGCCGCCGGAGAAGCCGACGTTCAGCGGACGCTTCAGCATCTCGGTATTGATCTGCAGCTTGCCGGCCGCGTCCTTGACGAGGCGCATGAAATCTGGCGTCTTCAGCTCTTCTTCGCCGCGCGCCTTGCGCTGCTCGTTCATCGCGACCTTCAAGAACTGCATGGTGGCGACACCCGGGATCTCAACCGGATACTGGAAGGCGAGGAAAATGCCCTTGGCGGCGCGCTCGGCAGCGTCGAGCTCGAGGATGCTCTCGCCGTTGTAAAGAATGTCGCCTTCGGTCACTTCATAATCTTCGCGACCCGCGAGAATATAGGAGAGCGTCGACTTGCCAGAGCCGTTCGGCCCCATGATGGCAGCGACTTCGCCGGCCTTCACCGTAAGGTCCAAGCCGCGGATGATTTCGGTGCCGTCTTCGGCGATGCGGGCGTGCAGGTTTCTGATTTCAAGCATGGTTATGTCCCATAAAAAGCAATCGTAGAAAGGCGCGCCGCGCGCGCCATCGCGTAGTCGTTTCGGTTGGCGTTAGCCCACGCTGCCTTCGAGCGAGATGCTGATCAGCTTCTGCGCCTCGACGGCGAACTCCATCGGCAGTTCCTGCAGGACTTCCTTGACGAAGCCGTTGACGATCAGCGCGATCGCCGCTTCTTCCGGGATGCCGCGCTGCAGGCAATAGAAGAGCTGATCTTCAGAGATCTTCGAGGTCGTCGCCTCGTGCTCGAAATGTGCCGTCGAATTCTTTGCCTCGATGTAGGGCACCGTATGCGCGCCGCACTTGCCGCCGATCAGCAACGAGTCGCACTGCGTGAAGTTGCGCGCGTTAGAGGCCTTGCGGTGGGCCGAAACCTGACCGCGATAGGTGTTCTGCGACACGCCGGCGGCAATACCCTTGGAAATGATGCGGCTCGAGGTGTTTTTGCCGAGATGGATCATCTTGGTACCGCTGTCGACCTGCTGATGGCCGTTGGACACGGCGATCGAATAGAACTCGCCGCGGCTATCGTCGCCGCGCAGGATGCAGGACGGGTACTTCCAGGTGATGGCGGAGCCGGTCTCGACCTGCGTCCACGAGATCTTCGATCGGTCGCCGCGGCAATCGCCGCGCTTGGTGACGAAGTTGTAGATGCCGCCCTTGCCCTGGGCATCGCCCGGATACCAATTCTGGACGGTGGAATACTTGATTTCGGCATCGTCCAGTGCGATCAGTTCGACGACGGCGGCGTGCAACTGGTTTTCGTCACGCTGTGGCGCCGTGCAGCCTTCGAGGTAGGACACATAGGCGCCTTCCTCGGCGATGATCAGCGTGCGCTCGAACTGGCCGGTATCCTTCTCGTTGATGCGGAAATAGGTCGAGAGCTCCATCGGGCAGCGGACGCCCTTCGGCACGAAGACGAAGGAGCCATCCGTGAAGACGGCGGAGTTCAGCGTCGCGTAGTAATTGTCGGTCTGGGGAACGACGGAGCCGAGATACTTCTGCACGAGTTCGGGATGTTCTCGGATCGCTTCGGAGATCGACATGAAGATCACGCCGGCCTTCTTCAGCTCTTCCTTGAAGGTCGTCACGACCGAAACGGAATCGAAAACCGCATCGACGGCGATCTTCGGCTTCTCAACGCCGGCAAGGATTTCCTGCTCGCGCAGCGGGATGCCCAGCTTCTCATAGACCTTCAGAAGCTCCGGATCGACTTCAGCCAGCGACGACGGGCCTGATGTGCTCTTCGGCGCAGCGTAATAGTGGATTTCATTGAAGTCGATCTTCGGATAGTCGACGCGCGCCCATGTGGGCTCGTCCATCGTCAGCCAGCGCTTGTAGGCTTCAAGGCGCCATTCGAGCATCCATTCAGGCTCACGCTTCTTGGCGGAGATGAAGCGAATGATCTCTTCGGACAGGCCCTTGGGTGCCTTGTCCATCTCGATGATGGTTTCGAAACCGTATTTGTACTGGTCCACATCGATCTGGCGGACGCGTTCAACCGTTTCTTGGACGGCGGGCATGTCGTTCTCCAATCTCGCCGGGGAAAGGTCCGGCAGCTTGTCTTGGGGAAATTTTCCTTACCCCGTATGTAGGTGGCCAAAAGGCGCTTTTCAGCCCGATTGGCAAGCGGAAATTTGTGTTTCCGCAATTTAGTGAGGCCGTCAGGCCGCCTCTCCGGCCGGCCTGCACCGCCCGGCTATCTTCGCAAAGGCGGCGACCGCCCTGTCGATTTCCTCTTCCGTCGTCGCAAAACCGAGCGAGATGCGCAGCGCGCCCATTTTCGGGTCGCCGCCCATGGCCACAAGAACATGGCTTTCGCCGACCTTGCCGGACGAGCAGGCGGAGCCCGCCGAAAGCGCAACGCCTTCGAGATCGAAGGCGATCTGGCCGGTCTCGGCCTTGAGGCCCGGAAGCGTGAAGAAGCTCGTATTCGATACCCGCGGCCCGTCCGCGCCATAAATCAGTAAACCGGGCGCTGCGCGCCGCATTCCGGCCTCAAGACGGTCGCGAAGCCTTTCAAATCTGCTATTGCGCTCGTCGAATTCGGCAAGTGCCGCGGCTGCGGAGGCACCGAAGCCAATGATGGCGGCGGAATTTTCAGTCCCCGAACGGTGACCTTTTTCCTGGCCACCACCGCGGATCAGCGGCCTCGGCATCAGAGCTTCACCGCGCGAAACAAGCGCGCCGGCGCCTTTCGGCCCGCCGAGCTTGTGTGAGGACACGATCAAAAAATCGGCACCGAGCTCGTTGATGTCGAGCTTCAGGCGTCCTGCTGCCTGCACCGCATCCACTACGAGAAGTCCGCCATACGTCTGTACGATCTTTGCGGCTTCGCGGACCGGCTGGACGATACCCGTCTCGTTGTTGACGAGCATGATCGCCACCATCGGCAAGCCCGGGGCCTTGTCGTGGCCCGCAAGCAATCTCTCCAGTGCTGCCAGATCCACGACACCTGCGGACGTAACTGGAATCTCGGTCGTCTTCTCAGCAGGAAAGCGCCCGCCTTCTCGCACGGCCGGATGCTCGACCGCCGAATAGTAGAGATGGTCGATCGCAAGCGGCGTGCGCCCCATGCGGAAATCCGGCGTCAGCACCATATTGGCCGCTTCCGTCGCGCCGCTGGTAAAAATCACATTTGCGGGTTCAGCCGCGGTCAGCGCCGCAATCTGGCGGCGCGCACCCTCGATCGCAGCGCGTACGGCGCGGCCTTCGCCGTGAACAGAGTTCGGATTTCCAAACAGAGCAAGCGCGCTTAGAACTGCCTCGCGCGCTGCGGGATGCAGCGGCGATGTCGCGTTCCAATCAAGATAAAGGCGGGGCGGCGCCATGCTCTTTTGTCCTGCGCTTGATCCTGCTAGGCTGCCACGGTTCATTTTCCTTGAAATTTCCGCCGGGCTTGCCTTATGACACGTCCACGATGCGTGGATCGCATGCAAGTTTCGAATTGTTCTAAACTGCGTTTTAGAAAAGCTGACAACGTTCGTCAAGTCTAAGCAGCAGGAACGCGAAAATAAAAACCCGGAGTACCGATGCCCGAAGTCATTTTCAACGGCCCAGCCGGCCGTCTTGAAGGCCGCTACCAGCCCTCCAAGGAAAAAAGCGCGCCGATCGCCCTTATCCTGCACCCGCACCCGCAGTTCGGCGGCACGATGAACAACCAGATCGTCTACCAGCTCTTCTACATGTTCCAGAAGCGCGGGTTCACAACATTGCGCTTCAACTTCCGCGGAATCGGCCGCAGCCAGGGCGAATTCGACCACGGCGCCGGCGAGCTTTCGGATGCCGCTTCCGCGCTCGATTGGGTGCAGAGCCTGCATCCCGATTCGAAGACCTGTTGGGTCGCTGGCTATTCCTTCGGCGCCTGGATCGGCATGCAGCTGCTGATGCGCCGCCCGGAAATCGAAGGCTTCATGTCGATTGCGCCGCAACCGAACACCTACGACTTCTCGTTCCTGGCGCCCTGCCCGTCTTCCGGCCTGATCATCAACGGCGAAGCCGACAAGGTCGCGCCGGAAAAGGATGTCAACGGTCTGGTCGAAAAGCTGAAGACGCAGAAGGGCATCCTCATCACTCACCGTACGGTGCCGAATGCCAATCACTTCTTCAACGGCCAGGTCGAAACACTGATGGCGGAATGCGAGGACTATCTCGACCGCCGCCTGAACGGCGAACTGGTGCCGGAACCGGCAGCGAAGCGTATTCGCTGACAATCAAATGTCGGTGGCGCCGAGCTCGAATGTCGGCGCCACAAAGCCGTCGATCAGCCGCGGCGCGACTGGCCGCATTCCGATCTTCTTCAGGACATGCTGCGAGGCGACGTTTTCCGGATGCGTGAAAGCGATGAAACGCGTAGCGAAGCCCTTGTCGAAGAACCACATCGCAAGCGCACTGGCCACTTCCGTCGCATAGCCCTTTCCCCATTCTTCCTCGCAAAGCGCATAACCGAGTTCGAATTCGTTCTCGTCGCGGTCATGCATCGAAATGCCAGCGCGGCCGATGAAGCGGCCGTCATCTCTGCTCAGGAGCTTGTACTTTGTCGTACCGTCCTGCGCATTCTCTTTGAACCAGCTGGCAAGCCGCTCCTCGCACTTCTCGATGCTCCAAGGCGCGCCGCCGGACATATAACGCGTTGTGCCGATCGTCGAATGCAGCGTGCGGACGAGTCCCGCATCGCTTGCGTCCCACATCACCAGCCGCAGCCGCGACGTTTCGAGAATAAGCGTTCCCACCATCATGGCCTCGCAAGAATGCCGCCGCTGACTGGTTCCTTGACGCCGGTCGTGCCCGGAAAAGTCAGCGGCAGTCCCTCCAGCGACCGGACTGCTAGATAGGCCCAGGCTTCAGCTTCCATGGCATCGCCGTTGAAGCCCGCAACCTCGGCGGAGATCACGTCGGCATTCTGGCGGGCAGCGAGATCAGCAAGATCGCGCATGATCGTGCGGTTCAGCCGTCCGCCGCCGCAGACGATGTAGAGTGTCGGCATCACCGGAAGGTGACCGGCCGATTTGATGATCGAGGCGGCAGCCACATAGGCGAGCGTCCTCGCACCGTCCGCGAGCTCGGCGTCCGCTCCGCTGGGCGGTAGAAAGTCATTGCGATCGAGCGAACGGCGTTTCCCCGCAGTAAAGAACGGGCTTTCCAGATACAGCTCGGCCAGTTCGGCGACGATCTTGCCTTCCGAAGCAATCATACCGCCCTGGTCGAACGGAACTCCGGCATTTGTCTCGACCCATTGGTCGATCAAGGTATTTCCCGGCCCGCTGTCATAGGCGACGATCGAGCCGTCGGCGCCGATATAGGTGAGGTTCGAGATGCCGCCGATATTGACGAAGCAGACCGGCAGCTTTGCGTCTCGAAGAGTCCCAGAAAGCGCCGCATGATAGGCCGGCACGAGCGGCGCACCCTGCCCGCCATGCACCATGTCGTTCGCCCGCATGTCGTAGACGATCGGGATGCCGGTCTCGCTCGCAAGCAGCGGCCCGTCGCCAAGCTGGACGGTCAGCGCCTCGTCCGGCCGGTGCAGCACGGTCTGGCCGTGGAATCCGACGACATCGATCGAGCTTCGATCCAGACCGCAACGGTCGAGAAACTCCGTAACGGCAGATGCATGACGCAGCGTGAGCTCTCGCTCGATTGTTGCAAGTTCGCCGGGGCGTTCCTTGCGCCTGAGTATGGATTTTGCGCCTTCAAGCGAAAGCTTCAGCCTGTTGCGAAAGGCCGGATCGTAAGGCACACCCAGAAACGGCCCGCGTTCCACGCTGGCTTCACCGTCCGTACGAACCAGGGCGACATCGATCCCGTCCATCGACGTTCCGCTCATCAGGCCGATTGCGGTTCTTATTTTACCCATCCATCCTCCAAAACATTCCGAACGGAATAGTGCACTTTCGGCAAAACAGTGCTAAACGCGCCGCGGCAGTTCAACAAGTATCAATCCGACACCTCCGAAGAGACGAAGTCATGTACGAGTTCAAATCCGATTTCCTGCGCATCCTGAAAGAGCGCGGCTTCATTCATCAGATCTCCGATGAAGCAGGCCTCGACGATCTGTTCGCCAAGGAAACCGTGACGGCCTATATCGGCTTCGATCCCACGGCGCCGAGCCTGCATGCAGGCTCGCTGATCCAGATCATGATGCTGCACTGGCTGCAGAAAACCGGCCACCGCGCGATTTCACTGATGGGCGGCGGCACCGGCATGGTAGGCGATCCGTCCTTCAAGGAGGAAGCACGCCAGTTGATGACCGTCGAAACGATCGAAAGCAACATCGCCTCGATCAAGCGTGTCTTCTCGAATTACCTGACCTACGGTGAGGGTCCGAAGGACGCCTTGATGATCAACAACGCCGAATGGCTGCGTTCGATCAACTACCTCGATTTCCTGCGCGATGTCGGTCGCCACTTCTCGGTCAATCGCATGCTGGCCTTCGACAGCGTGAAGACGCGTCTCGATCGCGAACAGTCGCTCTCGTTCCTCGAATTCAACTACATGATCCTGCAGGCCTACGACTTCGTCGAACTGGCAAAGCGCTACGGCTGCCAGCTGCAGATGGGCGGTTCCGACCAGTGGGGCAACATCATCAACGGCATCGACCTCGGTCACCGCATGGGGACTACACAGCTCTATGCCCTGACCTCACCGCTTCTGACGACATCTTCCGGCGCCAAGATGGGCAAGTCGGCGACCGGTGCCGTCTGGCTGAACGCCGATATGTTCTCGGCCTATGACTTCTGGCAATACTGGCGCAATACCGAAGATGCGGACATCCCGCGCTTCCTCAAGCTTTACACCACCTTGCCCATGGACGAGATCGCACGCTTGTCTGCGCTCGGTGGCTCGGAAATCAACGAGGTAAAGAAGATAGTCGCAACCGAAGTAACGGCGATCCTGCATGGCCGCACCATTGCTGAAGAGGCCGCGGAAACGGCTCGCAAAACCTTCGAAGAAGGCGGGATCGCCGAGAACCTCCCCTCCGTCGATGTTCCCGCATCCGAACTCGACGCCGGTATCGGCCTGCTTTCGCTGATGGTCCGCGCCGGCCTTGCTCACTCCAACGGCGAAGCCCGCCGTCACGTTCAGGGCGGAGCCGTGCGCATCAACGACCAAGCGGTCAGCGACGAGCGTCGGCTGATCGGCAGCGGTGAAATCACCGCCGATGGCGTCATCAAGCTGTCGCTCGGCAAGAAGAAGCACATCCTGATCCGCCGCGCAGCCTGAGCCACACGGTATCGAAATCCAAGGAAGCCGGCCTTCGCGCCGGCTTTTTTATTGGAACTCGAAGATGTTGCGGAAAACGCCCGGCGCAATGATCGACAGCGGATTGATCTGCAAGGCCGGATGGTCGAACTTGCCGGTCAGCTTGAACGTGATGCCGATCAGGCCGCGATCCGAGCCGTTCCCGAGAATGATGCCAATGACCGGCAGTTCGGCAAACAGCCGGTTCAAGCCATAGGCCGGCATGAAGGTGCCGGTCATATCCATGTTGCCGCGCTGATCGCGGATCACGCCCTGGAAGGTGGCCCCGATCTGATCGCCGCGCACCACGCCGTTTTCGATACCGACCACGCCACCGCGGGACACGACGCGCGCGAAGCCGCGCTGGAAGCGCTGCGCGGAAGTGTCGATATTGCGTTTGACGGCGGAATTGAGGCTGCGCTGGTTGTCGCCGACCGGCGTTGAAACGATCGAGTGCAGGCGCTGTTCGTTGACGATGGCGAAGCGGCGTATATCGACCGAGCCATCCCAATTGCCGCCGTTGCCGAGCCTGACCGACATGTTGAGCAGCCCACCCTGCATATGCTGATAGAGATCGGCGAAGCGCGAGACGGCACCGGCATCGCCACTCGTGATATTCAAGGCACGGCCTTCCCTTGTCTGGCTGACGACTGCCTCGCCGCTGCCGGTGATGCCGGAAAAGTTCAGCGCCTGCAGCCGGCCGCCGCTCGATACGTACCTGGCCTCGAAATTGCCGATCTTTTCATCGTTGAAGCCAACGACGCTGTTGAGATTCGCACGAACAGAGACGCTGGCACTGCCACCACCATCCCCGTCGCTGTCGCCCTGTCCGTTCTTCAGTCGTGCAAGGATCGGACGCGCATCGGCAGTGTTCCCAGATACCGAAACGTCGAAATTGCCCCTGTTGCGCCGGATCGATATCGCAAAGTCATCAAGGGACGAAAGTCTCACGCTGTCGAAATCGGCAGACTCGAGGTCGCCCTTGCTGAGGGCAAACGAGCCGCTGGCGCCAAAGCCGTCGCCCTTCAGACGGAAATTCCTGATCTGCGTTTTCTCGGGCGGTCCCGATACTTCGAATTCCGCCGTTGCGCCGATCCCGCTTCCCTTCGCCCAGCCGATCCAGGGAAGCTGCAACGACGCCTTGTCGAGATCGATCTGAACATTCTGGCGTTCCTCATCGATTTTCGTCAACTGCATCGTCAGGCTGCCGTCGATGATCCCGGATAGGCCAGGAAGCACCTTTGCGCGCTGAGCGTTGTTCAGCGTCGCCGTGATGATGCGCTGCGGCTTGACGCCGGACGATTTGTCGGTCGGCTCGACAAGCTCGATCTCGGCGGGCACGCCGTCGATCTGCCCCTCGGCGTCGAGCGCCACTTGCTGCGGATCGGCGTCGAGCGCGCCATTGAGACCGGTAATCATCCGGCCCGACACCGGCTTGCCGACATCGACGCCGCTGAGCTGCATGGTCGCCTTCCATTCGGGCGGCGGAGGATCTTGCGATCTCAGAAGGCCAAGCCGCGCCTCGACGTCGGCGATGATCTTGCCCTTCAGGTCACCAGGCACGAGGCCGGCGCGCTGCAGGACCTGGACCGGCTTGTAGGTCAGGAGTTCGCCCACCGCATCGGCATCGCCGGAAATCGCGAGCTTCATTTCCGCCATCAGTGGCTTCTGGTAAGTCGAGGGCAGTACGAACTGACCCTCTCCGAGGCTGACGGAACGGCCCGACGCAAAATATGACGTGCCACTCTTGATCGAAATCGTCGCCCTCTGGCCGGTCAGATCGAAATGGGCGGACGTATCGCGGATCGGCGGAATATCGCCTGCCACGTTCATGCGCGCATTCGCGATATCGAAATTGATACGGATTTGCTCATCGCCGAGTCTCAGCCCCTTGCCGACGGCCTCGTCCAATTTCCCGGACGGAATGAATACGGAGATCGACGCATTCGTGACCGTGCCGCCGAAGAGATTTCCCAGAACCCATTCGCGCGCCCTGGGCGCCATCCAAAAGGGCCAGAGCTGCTTGATCGCAGCCGTCTGAAGCTGCTGCGATTGTCCGACGAAGCTGATTTCCGGCGATTTGTCGCCGAATTTGACATGAAGCGATCCGAACAGCTGCCCCAGAGGACTAGAAACTGTCATGCCCGCGAACTGCAGTTCCCGCGAGGCGACGAGATAGCGGCCGGTCGTCTGGATATCGAATGGGAGCGGCTGTTCGCCCGACCCCACCGGCGCAGCCGTGCCGCCGCTGATCAGGAGATCGATGCCAAAACCCTTGCCGACGGCCGGATCGAGCTTGTCGAGGTCGATGATTGCGCCGTTGAACGGGACGGCGGTGTTGCCGAACTGCGCTTGCGATCTTGCGATCTCAAGCGTCTGCTTCGTAAAGTCATAGCCGAGATTGATGCGGCCGCCGGAAAGCTGCTGCTCGTCCCCGTCGACATAGATCGACCCGGGCGCAAGATCCGCCCTCGCGGCCAGGGACGGCGCAACATCGCCCGCACCCCGCACGGCGGAAACGGCAACGTCCGCAAAACTGTTCACGCCCTGCCGAATTTCCCCGAGCCCGTTCCTCTTCAAGGTAAATGGCGTCAGATCGGCATGGGTGAGTTTTGCCATGAACCGCGACGCTTTCCCGGCGCTCTTTTCAGCAAGCACGTCCAGCATCGCCACTTCGCCGTTGATCGCCACCTCGCCCGTCAAATGCAGCGAAGATGGCCCCGCATGCGCAAAGACCAGATTGTCGACCACGATCGAAAGCGGACCATTCGCGGTATCGGCGAGCTTGATGTCGATGCCGGAGAGACGCACGGTATCCGTACCCCCGCGCTCAACAAAATCGTCCAGGATATCGAGATGAGAAAACGCAGCTTCCATCGCCTGCGGAATTGCGTCGATGCGAAGCTTGCTTAAGTCCAGCGGGCTGCCGGACGGCAGAAGGGCCGTGTCGAGCGCAATATCGTCGGCTTCGATCGCCGTCACGGCCACCCGGCCGCGAAAAAGCGCAAACGGATCGAGCGCCATGCGCATCGCGCCGGTCGTCGACAGATGCTGCCCGCTTTCCTGATCGACCATATTGACGTTACGGGCTTCAAGCGCGAGCTGTGCACCGGACGTGAAACGGATGACGGTCGACCCTACCTCTGCCCGGTAGCGGGGACCTATCGCCGAATTCAACGCGGTCTGAGCCTGGCGCGACAGCGTCGCGTCGAACATTCCGCTTTCGATAATGAAAATGATCGCCGCCAGAACAAAGAGAACGGCGGCAAAGCAACCAGCCGTCACATTGGCCGCACGTCGCATGCGTGAACGCCGCGGCGGCGGGCAATGCACGATGATGGGGTCTTCGGCCTGTGCGGAGGGAAGCTCATGCAGCGCGACGATGTCTTTTTTGCGAAACGTAATCTTTTCGCCGCGGATCACCGACATGCGCTTTGGATAACCCCGAGTTAGAATGTGGCCGCCCGGTCTGGCGGGACGATTTGAGCTTCAATATATATCCGCGGAACATAGTGTCATCCATAAACCCGGCAAAAGAAAGGTTTCCACATATGGCGGTTCTCGGCATCGGCGCCACGGCGCCGGATTTCAACCTTCCCCGCGACGGCGGCGGGCGGGTATCGCTTGCCGATTTCCGCGGAAAATCGCTGGTTCTATTCTTCTATCCGAAGGACGATACGACCGGCTGCACCGCGGAATCGCTGGCCTTTACCGCTCTGGCCGACGAATTCGATGCCGCGGGAGCGGCGGTCGTCGGGATGTCCCCTGATTCGGTCAAATGCCACGAACGCTTCATCAAGAAGTACAGCCTTTCCGTTGCGCTCGCCTCGGACGAGGAGAAAACGACGCTGCAGGCCTATGGCGTCTGGAAGGAAAAGAGCATGTATGGCCGCAATTTCATGGGTGTCGAGCGCACGACCTTTCTGATCCGCACCGATGGTACCGTCGCGATGATCTGGCAGAAGGTCAAGGTACCCGGCCATGCCGAAGACGTTTTGAAGGCCCTCAGGAACCTTACCGCGTGAGCACGCTTTCGATGACATCGCTGCGCGGTGGCGCGATCGAGGCCATCCGTTCCGCCGATCTCGATCGCAAGACAGCTCTGGCGCAGGAAGCTGCGACCCGCTGGTTCGAACGGAGGGTTTCCCTACGTTCGCCGCGCGATGCGTCGCTGCCGGATAGGCCGGGCCGCCCGGAAAAGCCGACACTGGTACCCCCGACGCAGGTCGAGAGACGCTCGCTGCACACCATCAACGGCCGCATCGCGCTTCTTCACGCGATCGCCCATATCGAGCTCAACGCCGTTGACCTGGCGCTCGATATCGTTGCGCGGTTTGCCACCGAAGCGGTCCCCAATTCTTTCTTCGACGGATGGATGCAGGTTGCCTTCGAGGAGGCGAAGCACTTCCGCTTGGTGCGCGGGCGGCTGCGCGATCTTGGCGCCGATTACGGCGATATGCCCGCGCATGACGGCCTTTGGCAGGCGGCGCACGCGACCAGAAACGATCTGACGGCGCGGCTTGCCGTCGTTCCCCTGATTCTCGAGGCCCGCGGCTTGGATGTCACGCCCTCGCTGCAGGCGAAGATGCGTGAAACCGGCGATCTCGAAAGTGCGGCCGTCCTCGATGTTATCTACAATGACGAAAAGGGGCATGTGGCAATCGGCGCCAAATGGTTCCGCTTTCTCTGCGCTCGCGAGCGCCGCGACCCGGCCCAGACCTTCAAGGAGCTGGTGCGTGCAAACTTCCGCGGTCCGCTAAAACCGCCATTCAACGACCTGGCGCGCGCCGAAGCCGGCCTCACGCCTTCTTTCTATCGCTCATTGACGTCGACCAGCAATCTATAAACCTATGCGTGCATTAATATGCCCGCTAAGGCATTTGTTAACCATAACAGTGTGTAATCATTCCTGATCGAAGCACGGGCGCATCAATTGGGAGATTCTCCGTGACGCATGCACAGCATAATCGCGTATTCGGCAAGCGTTCGCAGGAACATATCCTCATTCTCGCCAGTGGCGACAAGGTCCGGCACGTAACCATAAAGCCGTGGATGGCAGCCCTCGGCTTCTGTTTTTCCGCCGTTTTCGTGATCGGCTATCTGCTTGCAACCTCCTACCTCGTCCTTCGCGACGACCTGATCGGCGCCACCATGGCGCGCCAAGCCCGCATGCAGCATGATTATGAAGATCGCATTGCGGCCCTTCGTGCGCAGGTCGATCGGGTCACCTCGCGTCAGTTGCTCGACCAGCAGCTGGTGGAAGACAAGGTGGACAAGCTTATGCAGCAGCAGATGGCGCTGACCTCGCGCCACGGCAAGTTTGGCTCCCTCCTCGACCGTGCGGAAAATTCCGGCCTGACGAGGAAGGATGAGATGATACCGGCTCAATCCCTCGTGCCCGAAGCAAAGGACAAGCGTGCATCGCTTTCAGCCGGTGCCCGGGCGATCGACAAGCTCCTGGCAGGCACGGACGAACCCGCCGACGCAACGCCCGACAATTCCACGCTCGCCTATGTCCCCACACCCGAAACCGTCGGCGATCGTGCCGACCGCCTGTTCTCGAAGGTCACGCTTTCACTGAAAGGCGTCGAGGAAGAGCAGCGCGCCCGCGTTGAGCAGCTGACCGTGGATGCGGGCGATGCCGCCAGCAATATCGAGAAAGTCCTGACCCGCTTCAGGATTGCCGTACCGGAGCAGGCAGCCGTCAAGCCCGATGATGATGACAGCGCTGTCGGCGGTCCCTATGTCGAGCCGGAAAACGGCGACAACTTCAACAATTCCCTCGCGCAGCTCGATACCGCCCTGACCCGGCTCGAAGCCGTTCGCAGTACGGCGGAATCCCTGCCGTTCCGCAATCCGGCCATCGGCAAGGAAATCACCAGTCCCTTCGGCAATCGGCGCGATCCTTTCCTCGGACGTCTCGCCCTTCATTCCGGCGTCGACTTTCGCTTTGCTGCGGGCGAAACGATCCGCCCGACAGCCCCCGGCAAGGTCGTCAATGCCGGCTGGACGGGCGGCTACGGCAACATGGTCGAGATCGATCACGGTAACGGCATTTCTACCCGTTACGGCCACATGTCGCAGATTCTGGTGAAGGCCGGCGACATGGTCGGCCGCTCGGATGTGATCGGTCTTGCCGGAAGCACCGGCCGCTCGACGGGCACCCATTTGCATTACGAGGTACGCCAGAACGGCCGCGCGGTCGATCCGGTGTATTTCTTGAACGCAGGCTTGAAACTCGCGACTTATATCAAATAATCAATTGCAGTAACCACAGTTTTACCTGTTCGACGGCTGCAGAGCCCGTATTCCTTGACTTACAAGCCGTTTGGGACTATGTCGCGCTGCATTGCGGCATGCAATCCCGCCGACTCAACCAGAGTATGGCCGAACCTGAACGGAAATAGTTTTCCCCTTGACGACATTTGCTGACCTTGGCCTGAGCCAAAAAGTGCTTTCCGCCGTTACCGACGCCGGCTACACGATCCCCACTCCTATTCAGGCAGGAGCAATCCCGTTCGCCCTGCAGCGCCGTGACATTTGCGGGATCGCGCAGACAGGAACGGGCAAGACGGCATCCTTCGTATTGCCGATGTTGTCGCTGCTGGAAAAGGGCCGCGCCCGCGCCCGCATGCCACGAACGCTCATCCTCGAACCGACGCGCGAACTCGCCGCGCAAGTCGCGGAGAACTTCGAAAAATACGGTAAGAACCACCGCTTGAATGTCGCGCTGCTGATCGGCGGCGTTTCCTTCGAAGACCAGGACCGCAAGCTCGAGCGCGGTGCAGACGTTCTCATCTGCACGCCCGGCCGCCTGCTGGACCATTTCGAGCGCGGCAAGCTTTTGATGAGCGCCGTCGAAATCTTCGTCATCGACGAAGCCGACCGAATGCTCGACATGGGCTTCATCCCCGATATCGAGCGTATTGCCAAGCTCATCCCCTTCACGCGTCAGACACTGTTCTTCTCGGCGACCATGCCGCCGGAAATCCAGAAGCTCGCCGACCGGTTCCTGCAAAATCCGGAGCGAATCGAAGTCGCAAAGCCGGCCTCCGCCGCCAAGAACATCACGCAGCGTTTCGTTGCTTCGCACGGCAAGGACTATGAGAAGCGCGCCGCACTGCGCGATCTGGTCCGCGCGCAGGAAGACCTGAAGAACGCCATCATCTTCTGCAACCGCAAGAAGGACGTGGCCGACCTCTTCCGCTCCCTCGAACGCCATGGCTTTTCCGTCGGCGCGCTCCACGGCGACATGGACCAGCGCTCGCGCACCAATATGCTTCAAAGCTTCCGTGATGGACAGCTGCAACTGCTCGTCGCCTCCGACGTCGCCGCCCGCGGCCTCGACATTCCGGATGTCAGCCACGTCTTCAACTTCGATGTTCCGATTCATGCCGAGGATTACGTGCACCGCATCGGCCGCACCGGCCGTGCAGGCCGTTCCGGCGCTGCCTTCACCATTGTCACAGGCCGTGACCAGAAACATGCCGACGCGATCCAAAAGCTGATCGGCGAGAAGGTCGAGTGGCTGAATGGCGATCTTTCCGCTCTTCCGCCTCCGGAACCCGGCCGCGAAGACGATCGCCCACGCCGCGCAGGTAGCCGGGATCGCGACAAGGGCCGTGGCCGCGTCAAGGAGCGCCGGGGTCATAAAACTGATATCGGCGCCGATGATAATGCCGCCGAAACCATCGAAGCAGCAGCACCAGCAAAGGCCGAAAGCGTGAAGCACGAGCGCAAAACAGAAAACAAGCCGCAGAACAACGCGCGCAACTCTCGGCCCTATCCGGCAAACGACGATAATCGTGAGCGCCGCCGCTATCGCGATCACGACGACGGCCCGACGCCGGTCGGCTTCGGCGACGACATTCCCGCCTTCATGCTGATCGCGGCAAACGCCAAGGTCTGATCGTCCGATGGGCAAGCCTGGCATTCATTTTCCAGGTCTCGGCGTCGGCCTGGTGATTTTGCGCGACGGCAAGATCCTGCTTTACAAGCGCATTCGTGTGCCTGAGGCCGATCACTGGAGCATCGTCGGCGGCAAAGTCGATCATATGGAGCCAATAGCCGAAGCCGCGCGCCGGGAAGCCGAGGAAGAAACCGGATTGACGATTGCTCGAACCGAACTTCTCGGTCATGCGGAAGTGATTTCAGGCGCCGATGCGCAGCATTGGGTCTCGTTTCTCTATATAGCTAGAGAAGTCAGCGGCGATGCGCAGTTGACGGAACCGGAAAAACTCTCGGATTTCGGCTGGTTCACGCGATCAGAACTGCCGACACCACTTTCCGACTTTGCCAAGGCCGCAATCGGTTATCTCGACAACGAAGACTTCCGCTGATCATTCGGCTCTAAGCGCCGCCTCATAGGCAAGCCGCACCCATTTAGCCATTTCATCCGGATCGTCATAAGCCGCGTCCGGGATCGACCAGTAAGGCATTTTCACCGGATTGCCCTTCTTGCCCTCATAGAACCATTGGCTGGAGCCTGCTGCGGCAAACTCCGGCGAGCTCTTGTCGTCGGCCTTGAGCAACACCTCGCCGCCAACTTCGACCGCAACGATACGGCCGAGGTGATAGATGCCCTTGCCGCCGAACATACGCTTGATCGTGACGGGGCCGAGCCCCTGAAACATTTCCTCTATACCGGCCGCGTCCATTGCTATCCCTTCAATATGCCGCCTGCTGCGGCAATCGCCTCCGGCGTATCCACGTCAAGATGCGCACTTTCGCCGATATCGACATCGACGACCGGCAGCCGCGCCGTCTCGACGATGTGGCGCGCGCCGACATCGCCTTCGAGTGAAAGCACTGCATAATACAATGATCGCGGCAGAATGACCGGATTTCCGCGTTTGCCTCCGGAGACCGCCCGAACGATCGCCCGGCCCTCGGCCTGCTCGAATGCGCCGATCAAGTGATCGAGGTCCGCCGTCGAGACCCCCGGCATATCAGCAAGCATGACAAGGACGCCCTCCGCGCCGTTCGCATGGGCATGTGCGAAGCCGGCCGCGAGAGAGCTTGCCATGCCGGAGGCATAATCGGCGTTGAAGACCGGCTGCACGCTCAAGCCTTCAAGTGCTGCTTCAATCTCAGCACGGCGATGCCCCGTTACGGCCGTAACCGATAAAGCCCTGCTGGCAACAGCAATGGATGCCGAGCGGCGCACCAGCGGCATGCCATCGAATTCCGCCAGCAGCTTGTGCTGGCCGCCCTCGCCCATGCGGCGCGCTCTGCCGGCGGCAAGCAGGACGATCGCAACGGAAGCGTCGGCACGTTTCCTGGCAGGCACATCGCGCGGCTGCGGCCGCGATTGTATCTCCATTAGCAGGCCTCCGACGCCCATTCCGGTCACCTCATGCGCGCTCGGCTCTTCACCGGCCAGAATGCGGTCGAGAACCCAGTCAAAACCGTTTTCCTTCGGACTGCGGGCGCAACCAGGCGCACCGACGACATAAGTCTCGCCGATGCTGCCGAGGACCATCAGATTTCCCGGATCGACGGGCATGCCGACGCTCAAGATACGCCCGCCCGCCTCGCGTATTGCCTGCGGAATGACATCCGCCGCGTCGATGACCGCCGAGGCACCGAAGACGATGACGAGCTTCGGCGCCTTCTCCGGAATCCTCATGATATCCTGGATCGAAGCGGCAAGAGCCTTGGTCTCATGCGGCACGCGCCGCTCCCGCAGCAGACGATTGCCGCAAGCAGCCAACCGCCGCTCAAGGATGCGCGCCGTCTTGTCCATCACCGACACTTTCAGCGAAGGCAGTTCCGTGGCAACCAGCGAAACGGCATGGTCGGCAAACGGCTTCACCTGAAATGGCCCACTCGCGCGAAGCTCCGCACAGGCGGCAATTATCTTCGCACCCGGAACCGCCAGGGGAATGATCTTGAAGGTCGCCACCATATCGCCGGCGCTGACATGTGTATGATCGGCAAGACAGGCGAGCGTGATCGCCGGGTCGATGCGGTTCAGGCGATCGACGGCCTCCCGGTCAGCCACGAAAAGCCCGTCCGCCGCAGCATAGATGTTGACGCGGCCGGTCGCAGCCTCCGAAAAGCGGAGATGATCGGGCGCGATTGCCTCACTCAGCCGTGCGGCCGCTTCGTCCTCGCCTAGATCGCCGTCCTCCAGGCGTGCCGCAACAATCTTCTCGATGCCCGAGCTCTTCAGCCGCTCGACGTCGGCAGCGTCAACCACATGCCCTTTGGGCAGAGTCCCATCCGGCATCTTGACGGAATGGGCGAGCATGAGCCCTTCCGCACCGCCGACATCGAATTCGCCAAAGATCATGCTTTGTCACCTTTCGGCGAGGAGACGTCGCGCGAGCGCAAGGCTTGGATGATCTGCGCAAGGATCGCAACGGCAATCTCCGCCGGGCTGGAGGCGCCGATATCAAGCCCGATAGGGCCATTGATCCTCGCCAGTTCGCCGTCGGAACAACCCTCCTTCTTCAGCCGCTCGAGACGCGAACCGTGGGTCTTGCGGCTGCCGAGCGCACCGACATAGAAACAGCCCGTTCGAAGCGCCTCGGCGATCGGGAAATCATCGATCTTCGGATCATGCGTGACCGCGACGACAGCGGTATAGGTATCGAGCGGACGGTCCTTCAGCACATCGACCGGCCAGTCGGCGGTGAGATCTATGCCGGCGAAACGCTCCGGCGTTGCAAAGGCGGTTCGCGGATCGATGATGCGGACATCGAAGCCGGCAAGCGCCGCCATCTGCGCCAGGACCTGGCTAATATGGACCGCGCCGATGATGACGATATGGGCTGGCGGCAGGTGCACGTTCAGAAAGTACCTGCCGCCATCGATGTCGCAGATGCCGGACTTGCCGGAGCGGAATGCCGCAGCGACGGTATCGCTCAGTGCGCTATCGACCGGCCCGCCTTCGACGATCACGCGATCCGTTCCATGCTCCAAGTTGGTGACCAGCATCACGGCCTTGCGTGCTCGGCGGGCGGCGTTCAGCCGCTCCAGATTGGCGGCGTCCATCAGGTAAGCCTTTCGACAAAGACGCGGATCCGGCCGCCGCAGGATAGCCCGACGCGCCAGGCGGTCTCGTCGGCAACCCCGAATTCCAGCATCTTCGCCTTGCCGTCGCCGATGACGTCCATCGCCTCCGCGATCACCGCACCTTCGACGCAACCGCCGGAGACCGAGCCCTCGAAATTGCCGTCACCATCGATTACCAGATGGCTGCCGGCAGGACGGGGCGCCGAGCCCCAGGTTTCGATGACGGTCGCGATCGCCACACTGCGGCCGCTTTTCATCCATTCCTCCGCCGTCATCAGCGGATCGAGGTCGAAAGACGTCTCGCTCATGCAAAACCTCTCATTCTGTCGAGATAGCGCCGCGGATCGTGCGCCGGTGATTTGCCCGCGTCGAGCGCCGCAGCAAGGTCGCTCAAGGATGATAGATTGTGAACCGGACGGAGTTCGTCAACATGCGGCAACATGGCGCGAACGCCGCGAGCCCGCGGCTCAAAGCCCTCGAAGCGCAGAAGCGGGTTCAGCCAGATCAGCCGCCGGCAGGATCGGTGCAGCCGGTCCATTTCTTCGGCCAGCAATTCGATGCCTTCCCGCTCCAGCCCGTCGGTGATCATCAGCACCAACGCGCCCTGCCCGAGGACGCGGCGTCCCCACAGCCGGTTGAACTCCCTCACCGTTTCGCCGATACGAGTGCCGCCCGACCAGTCCTTCACCGCGGCGGCACATTCGTTCAGTGCCTCGTCCGGATCCTTGTGGCGCATCTGCCTGGTGACATTGGTGAGCCGCGTTCCGAAAAGGAACGTATGGACGCGGCGCCGGCTCTCCGTCAGCACGTGCAGGAAATGCAGGAAGATACGGGTGTACTGGCTCATCGAGCCCGAAATATCCGCAAGCACCACCAAAGGCGGTTGGATCTCTTTCTGTTCGCGATAGCGCGGCAGGATCAGCGACCCGCCGGTGCGCAGCGCCGAGCGCATCGTCGCGCGCGGATCGACCTGCCGGTGAACATGCGATTGCCTGAAACGCCGAGTTGGAACGCTGTCGAGCGGCAGTTGCAGCCGGACCAGTTCTTTTCTCGCCAACGCAATTTCCGCCGCCGACATTTGCGCGAAATCCATCCGGCGAAAGACTTCGTTCCCGGAGGTGGTGAACCGCGCGTCGATCTCGATATCCGGCTCATCACGAGGGGGCCTATTGTCGCGCCGATCACCGAGAAGCGCATCGCTGGCGCGCGTTTCGCCCGCCTTCGCCTTTTCCCTTCGACGGTTGTCCGGCGCCTGCGGCAACATCATCGCAATCATCTTCTCCACGAGATCGCGGGAGCGCCAGAAAAGCCGGAAGGCTTCGTCGAAGACAGGCCTGTCCTCGTGCCGTTTGACGAAGACCGAAAAGAGCGCCGCGTGGAATTCCTCGCGCGAACCCATGCCGATCGCCTCGACAGCTTCGATAGCATCGGCAATGGATCCCGGACCGATCTTGAGCCCGGCGTTACGGAGCGCCCTGGCGAAGAAGACGATATTGTCGGCAAAGCGCCCCTCGGCCGGCGGCGGCGGAACGACGATCCCATCCTGCGCAGGTTGCGTTTTCATCTTTAACCCGCTGCCCTCAACTCGTCCTTGACCTCGGTCAGCACACGAGCGCCTTCGCCGCCATGAATGCGCGCAATGTCGTCCTGGTATTTCAGGAGCGTGCCGATCGTGTCGGAAATGGTCTCTGGATCGAGCGCCAGACGGTCGAGTTCGGTCAGCGCCGTCGCCCAGTCGATCGTCTCTGCCACGCCGGGGTTCTTGAAGAGATCGAGCGTGCGCAGCTTCTGCACATAGGCGATAATCTGCTGGGAGAGAGCCTCGTTGCAGCCGGGCACCTTCCGGCGGATGATCTCCAGTTCCTGCGCGGCCTCCGGATAATCGACCCAGTGATAGAGGCACCGGCGCTTCAACGCATCGTGCACTTCGCGCGTCCGGTTGGTCGTGATGATGACGATCGGCGGCTCGGCGGCCTTGATGGTCCCGAGCTCGGGGATCGTCACCTGGAAATCCGAGAGCACTTCCAGCAGGAAGGCTTCGAAAGCCTCGTCGGTACGGTCGAGTTCGTCGATCAGGAAGACCGGCGCACGGCCTTCCGCAGACGAAAGCGCCTGCAACACAGGGCGGCGGATAAGGTAGCGCTCGGAAAAGATATCGGATTCGATACGGCTGCGATCGGTCAATCCAGAGGCTTCGGCAAGCCGGATCTCCAGCATCTGCGCCGGATAATTCCACTCGTAGACGGCGGATGCGATATCGAGGCCTTCGTAGCATTGCAGCCGGATCAGCGGCCGGTCGAGCGCCTTCGACAGCACCTTCGCGATCTCGGTCTTCCCGACGCCGGCCTCTCCTTCGAGAAACAGCGGCCGCTTCATCTTCAGGGCGAGAAAGAGGACCGTCGCCAGCGACCGGCCTGCGAGATAATCCTCTCTTGCCAGCATGGCGATCGTCTCGTCGATAGACGCGGGCGGCGGCGGATGATCGGGCATGTCTCCTCCCTTTTAAGGGAGTTATAGCGTGTGGTAGTCGCGGTTCATATAGAGCAGCGCCGGTTTTGTTTCGTTGAAACGCACGGCCACGACCTCACCGAAAATGATGTGGTGGGTCGACATCTCCTTGATCTCCATCACCCTGCAATCGAAGGAGGCAAGCGAATCCCAGAGCACGGGCGCACCGGTGACCAGCTTGTCGAACTTGCCGGTCGCAAACCGCTCATCGTTGCTCATCGGCGTTCGTCCGGAAAAGGCGTCGGCCAGCGCCTGATGGTGCGCGCCGAGCGTGTTCAGCGCGAAAATGCCGCTTTGGAAGAAGATGTCGTTCTTCGGATTGCTGTTGTTGAGGCAGACGAGCACGCAGGCCGGATCGTCGGATACCGAACAGGCTGCGGTGATCGTCACCCCGCGGCGTGTCTCGCCAAGCACCGTCGTCACGAGCTGCACATGACCGCCGAAACGGCTCATGGCATCGCGATAGAGCTGCGGATCGATCGGCTGCCTGTTCAACAAATGCGGTCTCCTGCGGCCGCGCCGCCTATTCTTGTGCCGCTAATATGGATGCCATCGGTTACCTTTTCTACAATGAAGCCGACGAAATGCGGCGCATTCCGCCTGTTTTTCTTTGACGATTGCCGAAGGGCAGCTAAAAGGGCATGAAGGGCGACAGGGAACCGGCGATTTTCATGAGTATTCTGCGTGGCATAGCGGCTTTTTCGATGCTGTTTCTTGCAGCAGCCGAAAGCCATGCTGCGGGCGTTACGATCGGCGTCGTCGCTCCCCAGGGCGGCAACCTGCAGCAGCTTGGCGCGCAGGTCTTCGCCGGAGCGAACTATCAGATCACCAAGGATGGCAATACCGTCGTCACAATCAACGAGCCCTGCGAGGAAAACAGTGGTGCCGCGATTGCCGATGCGCTGGTGAACGCCAAGGTGCAAGTCGCAATCGGCTTTCTCTGCAGCGAAACGCTGGAAAGTGCATTGCCGAAGCTCAAGGATGCGAACATTCCGGCGATCACCGTCTCGGTACGCGCACGCATCCTGATGGAAGACGCATTGAAGAACGGCTGGCCGTTGTTTCGTCTGGCGCCGGCCGATGGCGCCGAAGCCGCACGCATCATCGACGCGATCCTCAACGACTGGGAGGCAGCGCCGATCGCCCTCATCGAGGACGGCACCATCCATGGCCGCGAACTGACCGAGGCCATCCGGAATGCGCTTGAGGAAAAAGGGCTGAAGCCCGTCTTTACGGACACCTATCGCCCGGGTCAGGACCAGCAGATCGCCCTCGTCCGCCGCCTGAAGAAGGCCGGCGCCACCAAGGTTTTCATCGGCGGCGACCGCGGCGACGTCGCAGTCATCGCCCGAGATGCCGCAGCTGAGAAGATTCCGCTCGCTATTTTGGGCGGAGATGCAATGCGCGCGGCAAACCAGCCGCTGCCGCTTCCGGACGGCGTGCGTGCGGTCACCATGCCGGAATTCGACACTCTGCAGCCCGCACAAGCCGCAGCGGCGGCATTGCGCGCGCAAGGCATCGAGCCTGAAGGCTATGTCCTGCCGGCAGCCGCAGCAGCGGCCGTCGCGCAGCAGGCGGCAACGGCCGCCACGGCAGAAGGAAAGACGGTGGCGGAAAAACTCGTCGGCACGAGGTTCTCTACGCCGATCGGCGATCTAACGTTCACGGCTGGCCACGAGCTTTCGGAGAACCCTTACAGGCTGCTGGAATGGCGCCGCGGCATTTTCGCCGCGCCCGCCGCGCCCGGCGATTAGCCCGAGACGAGAATGCCGTTTACGCAGAGTTCACGAGTGCAGCGTTGATGCTGTTGCCCGTTCGATTGAGCCCTGCTAAACCGCCGCAAGTTCCCCACGGAGAGAGAAGAGTGCCATGACCCTGCCGATCCGGATTGCCCCCTCCATTCTGGCTGCGGATTTTGCCAAGCTCGGACAGGAAGTGCGCGATGTGACGGCGGCAGGCGCAGACTGGATCCACCTCGACGTCATGGACGGCCATTTCGTGCCGAACATCTCCTTCGGCGCCGACGTCATCAAGTCGTTGCGCTCCTATACGGACGCGACCTTCGATTGCCACCTGATGATCTCGCCGGCCGATCCTTATCTGGAGGCTTTCGCCAAGGCTGGCTGCGACCGCATCACGGTTCATGCTGAGGCAGGACCGCATCTTCACCGCTCGCTGCAGACGATCCGCAATCTCGGTAAGAAGGTCGGAGTGACGGTCAATCCGGCAACACCGCTGTCGGCGATCGAGAACGTTCTCGACGACGTCGACCTCATCCTCATCATGTCGGTGAACCCTGGCTTCGGCGGCCAGAAATTCATTCCCGCGATGGCCGGAAAGATTGCAGCCGCGAAATCCCTGATCGGTGACAGGCCGATCGAGCTTGAGGTCGACGGCGGCGTCACGGTTGAGACCGCACCGATCGTCGGCAAGGCGGGCTGCAATGTGCTCGTCGCCGGTTCGGCGATCTTCAAGGGCGCCTCCGTCGAAGCCTACCGCACCGCCATCAGCGACCTGCGAAGCGCTGCAAAGGCCGGGCGCTCATGACATTGGCATATCGTTGACGATGGACCGGATACGCGCTGCCAGACCACCCATTTTCGAGCTGTTTGGCGGCGCCGCGCTTTGGGGCTTCATGATGATGGCCTCGGCGATGTCGGCGCTTTACATGCGCAATCGCTTCGAGACGGAACACACGGCCGAACTGGCGCTTCTCTATTTCGCCGGCGGCCTTTTCTCCTGGCCCTTCATGCTGCCGATCGGCCGCTTCTTCGCCTACCGGCGCCGGATCGAAACGCGCTTTGCCGCCTTCTTCGTCTGCCTGACGGCGGGCACGATGCTGATGACGGCATTTCTCTTTTCCATGGACTACCGCATTTTCTATTCGCGCTGGCATGCGCCGTTCGGCAGCCTGGTATGGACCTACCAGTTCATCTTCACCGGCGCGAACGCCGTCTATCAGTTCCTGGTCCTCGGTCTGCGGCTCTTCCTGCCGTTCGGCCTCGTCTTCCTGCTTGTAACCAGCTACGCGCTTGCAAAACGCATGCGTTGAGATTACCGCGCGTCTTTGCTACAGGGGCGCCAGAAAGTCTTCCTCGCAACGAAAGCAGTGAGCCATGATCCCGCGTTACTCCCGCCCAGAGATGGTCGCCATCTGGTCGCCCGAAACCAAGTTCCGCATCTGGTTCGAGATCGAGGCACATGCGTGCGACGCGCTGGCCGAACTTGGCGTCATTCCAAAGGAAGCAGCAAAGACGATCTGGGAAAAAGGAGGCGCGGCAGAGTTCGACGTCGCCAGGATCGACGAGATCGAAGCCGTCACAAAGCATGACGTCATCGCCTTCCTGACGCATCTTGCCGAATTCGTCGGACCGGACAGCCGTTTCGTGCACCAGGGCATGACCTCGTCCGACGTGCTCGACACAACGTTCAACATCCAGCTGGTGCGCGCCGCCGACATTCTGCTCGCCGATATGGACCGCGTACTCGCAGCGCTCAAGACCCGCGCCTTCGAGCACAAGGACACGGTCCGCATCGGCCGCAGCCACGGCATCCACGCCGAGCCGACCACCATGGGGCTCACCCTCGCCCGCTTCTATGCCGAGATGGGCCGCAACCACGCCCGCCTCGTCGCCGCACGCGCCGAGATTGCCACCGGTGCGATCTCCGGCGCTGTCGGCACCTTCGCCAATATCGACCCGCGCGTCGAAGAACATGTCTGCGCCAAGCTCGGCCTCACGCCTGAGCCGGTCTCGACCCAGGTCATTCCGCGCGACCGCCATGCGATGTTCTTCGCCACACTCGGTGTCATCGCTTCGTCGATTGAGAACATCGCGATCGAGGTCCGCCACATGCAGCGCACCGAGGTACTGGAGGCCGAGGAATTCTTTTCGCCGGGCCAGAAGGGCTCGTCTGCTATGCCGCACAAGCGTAACCCGGTGTTGACCGAAAACCTCACCGGCCTTTCCCGCTTGGTGCGCATGTCGGTCGTTCCGGCACTGGAAAACGTGGCGCTGTGGCACGAGCGCGATATCAGCCACTCGAGTGTCGAGCGCGCCATCGGCCCGGATACGACGATTACGCTGGATTTTGCCCTCAACCGCCTGGCCGGCGTCATCGAAAAGCTCGTGATCTATCCCGAGAACATGGAGAAGAACCTCAACAAGTTCCGCGGCCTTGTCCATTCGCAGCGTGTTCTCCTGGCCCTCACCCAGGCAGGCGTTTCCCGCGAGGACGCCTATCGCCTCGTGCAACGCAACGCCATGAAGGTCTGGGAACAGGGCAAGGACTTCCTCGAAGAACTGCTCGCCGACCAGGAAGTCCGTGCGGCACTTTCGGAAGATGATATCCGAGAGAAGTTCGACCTCGGTTACCACACCAAACACGTCGACACGATCTTCAAGCGCGTTTTCGGCTAACCCCCCGGCTGCATTCGAAAACGGCGCCGGAGCAACGGCGCCGATGTCATTTCTGCTTGCGCGTTTTCGATGGTGCAGCGCGTTTGCTTCCCTGCGATCTTTTGCGGCGTCCTTCCACCGCCGGCGATACATTGCTCGCCTCCGTCCGGCCTTTCCCTCTGGCGGCTTTCGCCACCAGCCGGTCTAGATGTTTCAAATCCTCCTCGTCGAGGTTTTCGATACCGATGAAGCGGTTCTCGGCATGGCTGGTCAGGATGAGTTCATCGAGCTTGGCCTGGATGGCTCGCGTGTCGCGCATCTGCGCGTTCTGCAGCACGAAAACCATGAGGAAGGTCACGATCGTCGTGCCTGTATTGATGATCAGCTGCCATGTTTCCGAATAGTCGAAGAACGGCCCCAACACCGCCCAGACAATGACGACCGCGACCGCGAGAACGAAGACGGCCGGCTTGCCCGCCCATTCCGACACGTTGGTGGCAAAGCGGGTAAAGACGTGCCGCGGTGCTGGCATGGAAGCCTCCTTCAAAGATATCGTCAGATTAACTTTGAAGGAGGTTGCAGGTTCCGCTCGCTTAACGCACAGACTGCATCGTGCCTTATACAGGCGTGACCAGTTTTCTGTAGAGATGCCATGTTGCGTGGCCGAGGATAGGCATCACCAGCGCCAGCCCGACAAAAAGCGGGATCGTGCCGATGACCAGCGCCGCAGCAATGATCAGGCCCCACAGCATGACCGGTACCGGGTTGACGACAGTTGCGCGGATCGAAGCCGCCATAGCAGCCACCAGCCCTACATCGCGATCGAGAAGCAAGGGAAACGTGACGACGGTCGTCGCCAGAACCACGATGGCGAAGACCAGCCCCAGCAGATTGCCCCAGATGATCAGTTGCATGCCTTCGGGCGTGCCGAAAATCTGCGAGGTGAACACTTCGATCGACCGCGGGAAAACATCGCCGAACAGGTTCGTGTATAGCGTCTGCGCTGCGACGAGCCAGACGATGAAGCAGCCGAACAGCAGCAGCCCGCCGACGATGATCGACGGCAAAGCCGGCGATTGCCTGACTTCGAGCGCATGCCTCCACGACGTATCGAGACCCGCCTCGCGGCGGCGGCTGATTTCATAGAGCCCGATGGCGGCAATCGGCCCGATCAGCGCAAACCCGGACATCAGCGGAAAGATCATCGGCAGAAGGTTTGCGTCCGATGACGCAAGGGCAAGAAAAATGCCGGCAATCGGATACATGAGGCATAAGAACACGTAATGGGAAGGCTTTTCGCGAAAATCGTCCAGCCCGCGACGTAACGCGTCGAAGACGTCTGCGGTGCTGATCTTGTTAATAGCGAGACGTGCGTAGCGCTCGCCTGATCCTGTCATAACATGAAATGCCGACATGGCTTTCTCCTCCGTAAGCCGATCGGCCGGCGGCGGAAATGCATCGGCATTGACGCAGCCGACACGAGAAACCGCAACCGGCAATGGCGCGAGCATAACGAATTTCACTGCCGTTGTCGCGCTTTCCCTTGACAGAACGGCCAAGCTTTCTCACATCGGCGGGATCATGAAAGCTTCTGACGTCGACATTCTCATCATCCCTGGCTACACGAATTCCGGCCCCGACCACTGGCAGACGCGCTGGGAAGCAAAGCTCAGCACTGCGCGGCGCGTCGAACAGGCTGAATGGTCAAAACCGGTCCGCGAAGATTGGGTCGCCCGCATCGCCGAGGAGGTGAACGCCTCGTCCCGCCCCGTCGTCCTTGTCGCCCACTCGCTCGGAATACCATCGGCGATCCATGCGATCCCGCATTTCAGGAAGAAGGTGGCCGGCGCTTTCTTCGTGGCACCGCCCGATGTCGCCAACCCGAAGATTCGCCCGAAGCACCTCATGACCTTCGGTCCCTACCCGCGCGATCCGCTGCCGTTCCCTGCAATCACAGTGGCAAGCCGCAACGATCCATTCGGCAGCTACGAGCATGCCGATGACGTTGCCGCAAGCTGGGGCTCGCTTCTGATCGACGCTGGTGAATCCGGCCATATCAACGCGGAGTCAGGCCACGGCCCCTGGCCGGAGGGAACGATGGTCTTCGCGCAGTTCCTGAGCCGCCTGAAGCCTTAGGCTCTGGAAAACCGAAAGTTTTCCACGTCTTTCAGGCACGGCTTAACAGTTATTTTATTCAATGACTTCAGACTGCCTGTACGCGAATTGAGCGAGTGCGCAGTGAAGCAGCGAAAACAGGTCAGCGCGATCAATACTGACAACAAGCTTGCGGTGAAGCAGGCACCGGATACCTCCGATCTGGCGGAGCGCGAGAGCCGTTGGAACTATGCGCTCGTCGGCTCTGGCCTCGGCGTCTGGGACCACAACAACCTGATCGGCACCAAATACTACTCCGATACATGGAAAGAAATCCGCGGCATGGCTCCGCACGAGGAGGCCGACGGAGACTACGAGGAATGGCTCAAGCTTCTTCATCCCGATGACCGCGATTTCGTCATCGGGGCCATTGAGAAGCAGATCGCAGGGGACCCGGATTATCACGTCTTCGAATACCGGGAGCGCCACAAGGACGGCGGCTGGGTCTGGATCGAATGCCGCGGCGCCTGCGTTGAATGGGACGAAAACGGCGTCCCTGCCCGCATCGTCGGCACGGATACGGACATCACGGCCCGCAAGCGATCCGAGGAGATGCTCGAGCACCTGTCGCGCAGGCTGGATCTCGCTCTCGAAATCTCGCGCATAGGCGTTTTCGAAGCCGATCTCAACGCCGGAACAGTCGAGTGGGACGACCGCTTGCTGGCGATGTACGGGCTTGAAGGCACGCCGCGCGTAAAGTTGAGCGAGGCATGGGAGCAGGCGCTGCACCCCGACGACCGCGAGCGCACGCTGAAGAACCTGGAGGCAAGTCTCGAAAAAGACCGCGGACTGCTGCAGGAGTTTCGTATCATCCGCGGCGATGGCGCCGAACGCGTCATTCGCGCCCGCTCGGCTTTCTTCCTGGATGCCGACGGCAAGCGCAAGCTCATCGGCGCAAATTGGGACGTCACCGAAGAGGTCAGTCTTCGCAACGATCTGCAGAAGGCAAAGGATCTCGCGGAAGCCCGCAATCAGGAACTCGAAGCCGCCAGGGAAAGCATCGAGCATCTGGCGCTTCACGATTATCTCACGGAACTGCCCAACCGCCGCTATCTCGACCGCATGCTTGACGAGCGTTCCGCCGGATGCCGCGAGAATGGCTTGACGCTCGCGATCCTGCATATCGACCTCGATCGTTTCAAGCAGATCAACGACACGCTCGGCCACCGCGCCGGCGACGCCATGTTGAAACACGCGGCCAGGGTGCTGAAGGAGAGCGTGCGCGCGAGCGATTTCGTTGCGCGCATCGGCGGCGACGAGTTCGTCGTACTTTGCACGATCGACAGCTCTCCGAAGAAGCTTTCCAATATGGCAGCCCGCATCATCCGCGAACTCAGCAAGCCGGTCCGCTACGAAGGTCATGACTGTCGCTTCGGCGCCAGCATCGGCATTGCCGCGGAAAGCGGCAAGGACCTCGATGCAAAGCAGTTGTTGCTCAACGCCGATATCGCGCTTTACCGCGCCAAGGGCGCAGGCCGCAACCGCCATGAATTCTTCTCGAAGGACGCCCGCCGCACCATCATCGCGGCGAAGCGCCTGTCGGACGAAATGCTGCTGGGACTGGAGCGCAACGAATTCATTCCCTTCTATCAATTACAGTTTCATGCCCAGACCCTGGAGGTTGCCGGCGTGGAGACGCTGGCACGCTGGCGGCATCCGGAGCACGGATTGCTGACACCAGGCCACTTCCTGACGATTGCCGAAGATCTTGACGTCGTCTCAGCGATCGACGGCCTGATCCTCGAAAAAGGGCTGGCTGATCGCGCCGCCTGGGCGAGAGACGGTTTCGTCACACCGAAGCTTTCGGTGAATGTCTCCTCTAGGCGCCTGGCCGATCCGGGCCTTGGCAAGAAGCTGCGGGTGCAGAAGATCGAGCCGGGGATCCTCTCCTTCGAGCTCTTGGAATCCATATCGCTTGACGATTGCGATGATGCAGTCCTGACCAATCTCAGGCAATTCCGCAAGCTTGGGATCGATATCGAGATCGACGACTTTGGTACCGGTCACGCATCGATCGTCAGCCTGCTCAAACTCAGTCCTCGCACGCTGAAGATCGACCGGGAGCTGATCCGCATGCTGCCGCAGTCGGCCGAGCAGAGAAAGCTCGTCCGTTCCATCATCGATATTGGCCGTTCGCTGAACATCCTCGTCACGGCCGAGGGTGTCGAAAGCATGGATCATGTCCGCATCCTTGGCGATCTCGGCTGCGACATGCTGCAAGGCTATGCCCTGGCGCGGCCGATGCCGGCCATGCAGATTCCGGCTTTTGTACGCAATGCGGGCTGGCGGCGGCACGACGGCGGCGCCTACGCCCTTCAGGGCGTTCTTCGCCAGCAGATCAAAAGCAACCGCAGCAAATAAAGCCTGCATAAGCGGCCGTGCTGGCGGCTTTGATTCCACCGCATCACAAAAAACTGTAAGCTTATCTCCAGAAAGTCTTCGATTCTCTTGGGCCGCGTTCCTACATATCTGGAATCCGGGGAAGGAGTGATAGGCGCATTGTGAAACTCTCTCTTTTCCTTTATGGGGACGCCACGAGATCCATCCACTCGCGCTATCCCAAGAGCGCCAACGACAGAGAACAACTAAAATGAACCGTCGCCGCCGTATCTACGAGGGCAAGGCCAAGATTCTATATGAGGGACCGGAACCGGGGACTTTGATCCAGTTCTTCAAGGATGACGCCACGGCCTTCAATAAGAAGAAACACGAAGTCATCGATGGCAAGGGCGTTCTGAACAACCGCATTTCGGAATACATCTTCAGCCATCTGAACAAGATCGGCATCCCGACGCACTTCATCCGCCGGCTCAACATGCGCGAGCAGTTGATCCGGGAAGTGGAGATGATCCCCCTCGAGATCGTTGTGCGCAACGTCGCTGCCGGTTCGCTGGCCAAGCGCCTCGGCATCGAGGAAGGCGTGGTTCTGCCGCGCTCGATCATCGAATTCTACTACAAATCCGATGCTCTCGACGATCCGATGGTCTCGGAAGAACACATCACCGCCTTCGGCTGGGCAAACCCTGCCGAGCTCGACGACATCATGGCGCTCGCCATCCGCGTCAACGACTTCATGACCGGCCTCTTCCTTGGCGTCGGCATCCAGCTTGTCGATTTCAAAATCGAATGCGGCCGGCTGTTCGAAGGCGACATGATGCGCATCATCCTTGCCGACGAGATTTCGCCTGATTCTTGCCGCCTCTGGGACATCGAAACCCACGAGAAAATGGACAAGGACCGCTTCCGCCGCGATATGGGCGGGCTTCTCGAAGCCTATTCCGAAGTCGCGCGCCGCCTCGGCATCATCAACGAAAACGAGCCTGTGCGCGGCACCGGCCCGGTTTTGGTCAAGTAAGACGTTCTGGTCAAAGACAGGGAAGAAGAAGTGATCAAGGCTCGTGTAACCGTCACGCTGAAAAACGGCGTTCTCGATCCGCAGGGCAAGGCAATCGAAGGCGCGCTGAGCGGCCTCGGCTTCACAGGCATCGGCCATGTCCGCCAGGGCAAGGTCTTCGACCTCGAGCTCGAAAGCGCCGACAAGGCCAAGGCCGAAGCCGACCTCAAGGCCATGTGCGAAAAACTCCTCGCAAACACGGTGATCGAAAATTACACTATTTCTCTCGACTGACGGTTGCGGAGAATGTGATGGCTGACCTGACGTAGGAATTGCTGTTTGAATCTTGAGGAAAATTCAGTCCGATGTCTCTACATTGAAGGAAGGACAGAGGGGCATTCGTCGAGATATCAACAGCCTGCGCAACCATATTGCACGTCATGCAGGGCGACACCAACAATCTGCATGGCACGATGAGCCAGGTACTTGATCGCCTGGGCCGCATTGAAAATCGTCTCGAACTTCGAGAATTGGCAGAAGCACAAGCAAGGTTTGAACCGCACCCATGAAATCAGCCGTCGTTCAACTTCCGGGCCTCAACCGCGATCGCGACATGATCGCCGCGCTTACGAAAATTTCCGGCCACGCGCCGGTGACAATCTGGCAGACGGAAACTGACATTCCCGACGTCGATCTGATCGTCATTCCGGGCGGCTTTTCCTATGGCGATTATCTGCGCTGCGGCGCGATTGCGGCCCGCATGCCGGTGATGCAGGCTATCGTCGACAAGGCTCACAAAGGCGTCAGGGTTCTTGGCGTCTGCAACGGCTTTCAGATCCTCGTGGAAGCCGGCCTGCTGCCGGGTGCGCTGATGCGTAACGCCTCGCTGAGGTTCGTCTGCCGCGAGATCAAGCTTGAGGTCGCCAACGCCGATACGGATTTCACCCGCGCCTATGCCAAGGGTCAGGTCATACGTTGCCCGGTCGCCCACCACGACGGCAACTATTTCGCGGATGCCGAGACGTTGGCTGAGATAGAAGGCAACGGCCAGGTGGTTTTCCGATATGCGGAAGGCACCAACCCGAACGGTTCGATCAACGACATTGCCGCGGTGATGAACGCCAAGGGCAACGTTCTCGGCATGATGCCGCATCCGGAAAACTTGATCGAAGCAGCCCATGGCGGCTCCGACGGCTGCGGGCTGTTTGCTTCGGCGCTCGAGGTAATCGCTGCTTAACCTTCGGCGCGTAAGACGCACTCAAGAGGTCCACCGGAGCAAGATTGATGCGCCCTTCCACGAATATCGCAGCGGTTGCGGCGGCAAGCATGCTGTGCATTTTGATCGCGTCGTGCCAGTCCAGGGCACCCGCCTCCGGCCCGGATCGCAGCGCGCTTTCCACCATGGAGCGCGTTGCCGTCGGCGCCAATTCGTGCTGGTTCAAATCCGGCGATGCTGCATTTTCAGCCTACCGCCTGGCGCCGGAACTCAATTCCTTCTCCGGCCGCCCACGAATCCTGGTTGTCCACAAGAACAGCCCGGAAGGCAGGCCACTGCTCGTCGTTCAGGCCGAAGGCAACCCAGCCCGCCTCCAGGCCTTCGGACCGATGATGTCCGAGCCGGTTTCCACCCGCATTGCTAGCGACGTGACCCGCTGGTCCGGCGGCGGCAAAACCTGCCGCTGATCAATCCCAAAAACGCGACTTGCTGATTTCTTTCGCCGCATCTGCCGGCGAAAGCCCGATGTCGCGCAGCTGCCAATCCGCCATCTCGCGCAGGGCTCGCCGCCCTTCGCGCTTCATGCTCCAGCAAGACAGTATGTCCTGAATCTTGGCAAGCAGCCCTTGGGTTGGCCTGGGTTGCAATTTGTACCGCTCGCCAATGGGAACAATTGATACAATATGCTGATCGATCTTCTGATTGATAGACATCGTCATGAAGGTCCGCTTCGTTACTGACGATTGTTCATACTCTTGACAGGTAAATGGTGACAATCTATCAAATTGTTACCATGACAAATTGGCTCCCTGATCTTTCGCGCGGCTCCGGCCCAGTCTACATGCGTCTGGCGGACAGCATCGAGTCCGCCATCGCCAGCGGCGCCCTCCCCGCAGGCAGCAAACTGCCGCCGCAGCGGAACCTTGCCTACGATATCGGCGTGACGATCGGCACAATCGGCCGGGCCTATGCTTTGGTGCACGAACGTGGACTGGTGGCGGGCGAAGTCGGGCGTGGAACCTATGTGCTTGATCGCGCGGAGACGGCGCCGGGCGAACAGGCCGATCCGCTGACGATTTCGCTTGGCGGCACGCGGGTTCTCGACGCGCCGGCAAACAAGATCCGCTTCGACACTACCGCGGCTCCCGATCTCGGCCAGGGCCGCATTATCGGTCAGATCCTCGCCGAAATCGGGGAGCAGAACATTTCGGAGATATCCTCCTACTCCCGCAATTTTCCGCGGAACTGGTTCCTGGCCGGGCAGAGGTGGCTGGCGCGAAATGGCTGGACGCCGGAGACGGAGAATATCGTTCCGACGCTAGGCGCCCATGCGGCCGCGGTTTCGATCATCTCAGCCGTGTCCTCGCCCGGCGATAAGATCGTCTTTGAGAACCTGAGCTACACGCAGGTGAGCCGCAGCGCCCGCCTGCTGGGTCGACGGACGATCACCGTCGATTCCGACGAAAACGGCGTGCTTCCTGATGACTTCGAGCGGCTATGCCAGCAGCAGCATCCCAAGCTCGCCTTTTTGATGCCAACCGCGCACAACCCGACGCTTGCAACCATGCCCTATGAACGCCGCGCCGCGATTGGTGCGACGGCCCGCAGGCATGGCGTCTGGCTAATCGAGGACGACCTTTATGGCGGCATGACGGGTGACGAAATCCCTTTGCTGGCGTCGCTGGCGCCCGACCGTACCTTCCTCGTCAACGGGCTTTCCAAATCGGTCGCTGCCGGCGTCCGCGGTGGATGGGTCGCCTGCCCGCCGCATTTTGCCCAGCGAATCAAGGTCACGCACAAGATGATCACGGGTGGCTTGCCGTTCATTCTCGCGGAGACCTGCGCACGCCTCGTCGAAAGCGGCATCGCCCATGCCATGCGCAAGGCAAGTATCACCGAACTTGCCACACGAGAGCGGCTCGTCCGCGAATTGCTGGACGGGTTCGATTTCGAATCACACCCGCATGTTCCCTTCCTCTGGCTGAGGCTTCCCGATCCCTGGATGTCCGGCACCTTCAAGAACGCCGCGTTTCGCGATGGCGTGCTCGTCGATGACGAGGATGAATTCAAGGCCGCCCGCGCCGACAAGGTCTATCACCGCGTGCGCATCGGCTTCTCCTCGCCGAAGAGCAAGGACGCGCTTGAAAACGGCCTGATCATTTTGAGAAGCCTGCTGGAAGGCGGCGGCTCGGCCTATGTCGGCGAAATTTAACATCTTCGCCGCCCGAAAGGATGGGGATTTTCAGGGGCGGCTCGGGCCGCCCTTTCGCGTTCTCGGGCGACGGGTTTAACCGCCTTCGATGGCCGTGTTCGGGCCGCTAGGATGTTGTTGTTGACCGCCGCGTTGACAGCTTAACATCTTCCCCCGCTTGAAAGCGGGGGATTTCCGAGGGGGCGCGAAGCTCCGGCGATCGTTATCGCTTCAACGGAGAGCCGCTGCCCTTCCTCCACGATCATAGACGCCGTGTTCCGACGCAGGATGTTGATTGCAGCATTGTGGTCGGCATGGGCGCGCAAGCCGCATTGGCAACAGCGGAAAGACGCTTGGCTTTCGCGGCTTTCCCTGTCCACGGCGCCGCAGGCCGAACAGGTCTGCGAGGTGTGGCGGGGATCGACCTTGCACAGGTATCCGCCCCGTTCTTCGAGCTTGTCGGCCAACACGGTTTCAAAGCCGTGCCAGCCTTGTTCGAGGATCGCCCGGTTCAGGCCCGCCTTCTGGCAGACGTTGGTTCCGGGCGCGTCCACGGTTCCCCTGGCGCTGCGCGTCATGTTGCGCGTGGCGAGGTCTTCCAGCACGACCGTTGCGAAGCGACGGGCGATATCAAGACTGGCCTTGTGCCGCCAATCCTGCCGGATGCGGGCAGCACGGGCCTGCAAGGCTGCAACCCGGCGGCGGGCCTTCGCGTGGCGACGCGACCCGCGCTTGCGCCGCGCCAGAACGCGCTGGGCCCGGCGCTTCCTGCGCTCGATCTCCGCAAGGCCGGCAGGCATCCACCAATGCTCCCCGGTCGAAAGCGTCAGCGTGTTCGCCACGCCCCGGTCGATCCCCACGGCGGGCAAATCGTTTTGCGGGACGGCATGGTCGATTTCGCAGGCGAAGGCGATGTGCCAGCCGTTCGCCGCCAGGCTCACCGTCACATTCATGGTCTTGCCACGCAGGCCGCATCTTCGCCAAGCTGTGTCGCGACTTCGAGGCCGAATTGATCGAGCGACGGCGAGGACGATCATGTTCACCTCTGGTGCATTACCCTCCGAAGATCGCCCTGTCGAAGCTGGTCAACAGCCTCAAAGGCGTATCCAGCCGACGTCGGCGCGAGAGCCGCCCGGAAATCACCGGGCGCTACTACAAGGGCGTTTTGTGGTCGCCGTCCTCCTTTGCGGCAAGCTGTGGCGGCGCACCGCTCTCGGTGATCGCCGAATATCTCAAATCCCAGCGGGAAGCGGCCCAAGGCCGCTCTCGCGTTCCTCCCCGGCCTGAACGCCGGGGTATCCCGCGAGGTTCACGATGAACATAAGACAGCGTGCTGGCTTGGCAGCGACTCATGCTACCAATCCTCCTGTTCTGCCCTTGGCGCGGAACAAGGAGGACACCGGATGACGATCCCTAATCGCGGGTTGGTGCTGCGTTCCTTGAGTATTTTGCTGGCGTCATTGATCGCCGACGTCTCGGACGTCTCGGCATCCGCTCATGCGGAGGAACGAATTTTCGATGAACTGCGTTTTGGCGCGTCAACCTCGACCCAGGGCGGCGACGAGCGTGAGGACGGCGTCTTCCCCGAAGTTACGGCATTCTTCGATCCCTTCGGCGCCGATTCCGCTACCGATTGGAAGCAAAAGCTGATGCGCCCCCGCATTCACCTCGGCACGTCGATCGGAACCGGGGGTGAAGCGACCCAGGTCTTCGCCGGCCTTTCCTGGACCGCCGATATCAATGACAAGCTTTTTGCCGAAGCCGGTTTTGGGGGCCTTATCCACACTGGCGATCTCGATGACGACGGCGATGGGCCGGCACTCGGCTGCCGACTGCTGTTTCATGAATATATTGGTCTGGGGTACCGTTTCGACACCCACTGGAACGTCACGGCGCAAGTTGCCCATTCCTCGCACGCAGATCTTTGTGACGGTCCGAACGACGGCATGACGCGCGCAGGCGTCCAGATCGGGTATAAATTCTAGGCGAACGCCTGGCCTCAAAGGCACTTCGTCCGCTCTTTGTTGACGGTGGGCATTTTCCTGTCGCGTGTCGCCCTTACATAGGTTAAAGACACCGCAAAACGCGCAACGGCAGGGACTTTCGAGAGCTCATGACCATATCCAATACCCGCCCGATCACCCCCGAACTCATCGCCAGCCACGGCCTGAAGCCGGATGAATATCAGCGGATACTGGACCTGATCGGCCGCGAGCCGACCTTCACCGAACTCGGCATCTTTTCGGCCATGTGGAACGAGCACTGCTCGTACAAATCTTCCAAGAAGTGGCTGCGCACGCTGCCGACCAAGGGGCCGCGTGTCATCCAGGGCCCAGGCGAGAACGCCGGCGTTGTCGATATCGACGACGGGGACTGTGTGGTCTTCAAGATGGAGAGCCACAACCACCCCTCCTATATCGAGCCGTACCAGGGCGCTGCGACTGGCGTCGGCGGCATCCTGCGCGACGTCTTCACCATGGGCGCCCGCCCGATCGCAGCGATGAACGCTCTTCGTTTCGGCGAGCCGGATCATCCGAAGACCCGCCATCTCGTCTCTGGCGTCGTCGCCGGCGTCGGCGGATATGGCAATTCCTTCGGCGTTCCGACGGTCGGCGGCGAGGTCGAGTTCGACGCCCGCTACAACGGCAACATCCTCGTCAACGCCTTTGCGGCGGGGCTCGCGAAGTCGAATGCCATTTTCCTGTCGGAAGCCAAGGGCGTCGGCCTGCCGGTCGTCTATCTGGGCGCCAAGACCGGCCGCGACGGCGTCGGCGGCGCGACGATGGCCTCCGCCGAATTCGACGAGTCGATCGAGGAAAAGCGCCCGACCGTCCAGGTCGGCGACCCCTTCACCGAGAAGTGCCTGCTGGAAGCCTGCCTTGAACTGATGCAGACCGGCGCCGTCATCGCCATCCAGGACATGGGTGCGGCCGGCCTCACCTGCTCGGCCGTCGAAATGGGCGCCAAGGGCGATCTCGGCATCCTGCTCGAACTCGACAAGGTTCCGGTCCGCGAAGAGCAGATGACCGCCTACGAGATGATGCTCTCGGAGAGCCAGGAGCGTATGCTCATGGTCCTCGAGCCGGACAAGGAGGCGGTCGCCAAGGCGATCTTCGTCAAGTGGGGCCTCGATTTCGCGATCGTCGGCAAGACCACCGACGACCTGCGCTTCTGCGTCGTGCATCAGGGCGAAGAAGTCGCCAATCTACCGATCAAGGACCTCGGCGACCAGGCGCCGGAATACGACCGCCCCTGGCGGGAATCCGGTAAGCGCGCTCCCCTCCCCGCTGAGCTCGTATCAGCACCGGACGATTATGGTAAGGCGCTGCTGCAGCTCGTCGGCTCGCCCAACCAGTCCAGCCGCCGCTGGGTCTACGAACAATACGATACGCTGATCCAGGGCAATTCGCTGCAGCTTCCGGGCGGCGACGCCGGCGTTGTCCGCGTCGAAGGCCATCCGACCAAGGCGCTCGCCTTCTCGTCCGATGTCACGCCGCGTTATGTCGAGGCCGATCCGTTCGAAGGCGGCAAGCAGGCCGTCGCCGAATGCTGGCGCAATATCACCGCGACGGGAGCCGAGCCGCTGGCTGCGACCGACAACCTCAATTTCGGCAATCCGGAGAAGCCGGAAATTATGGGCCAGTTCGTCGAAGCCGTAAAAGGCATCGGCGAAGCGTGCCGTGCGCTGGATTTCCCGATCGTTTCCGGCAACGTCTCGCTCTACAACGAGACGAATGGCATCGCGATCCTGCCCACCCCGACGATCGCAGGCGTCGGCCTGCTGCCAGACTGGCAGGCGATGGCGCGCATCGGCGGCGCATCCGAAGGCGATCAGCTGATCCTGATCGGCACCGACGGCAGCCATCTGGGCTCCTCGATCTACCTGCGCGATATCGTCGGCAGCATCGATGGTCCGGCGCCGGAAGTGGATCTCTTCGCCGAGCGCCGCAACGGCGATTTCGTTCGTTCCGCAATCCGCAACGGCCAGGTCACCGCCTGCCACGATATCTCTTCCGGCGGCCTCGCTCTGGCGCTCGCGGAAATGGCGATGGCATCGGGGACGGGCCTGATGGTGACGCTTGCCGAAGGCAAGGGCGCGCCGCATGCCCTCCTATTCGGGGAAGACCAGGCACGCTACGTCATCGCGGTCAAACCCGACGTCGCCGATTTCGTCTGCGCCAATGCGGAAGGCGCCGGCGTGCCCTTCCGCCGTCTCGGCACGCTCGCCGGCAGCGACCTCGTTGTCGATGATCTTTTGTCGCTCCCCATTCAGCAATTGCGCAACGCCCATGAATCGTGGTTCCCTGAATTCATGGATAGCGCAGAGGCACTTGTCGCTGCGGAATGATGTGCAAGGAGTTACGAACATGGCCATGAAACCCGGCGATATCGAAGACATGATCAGGGCCGGGATACCCGGTGCCAAGGTGACGATCCGCGACCTTGCGGGCGACGGTGATCATTACGCCGCCGAAGTCGTGGCCGAAGCCTTCCGGGGCAAGAGCCGCGTCCAGCAGCACCAGATGGTGTATGAGGCCCTCAAAGGAAACATGGGCGGCATCCTGCACGCACTGGCGCTGCAGACATCGGCCCCGGAATGATGCTTCGATAATTGGGAATGCCCGGTCACAAGCCGGGCATTTTTTGCAGTCCGCCATCGGCGACAAGCGCGGCGGGCACCGGTCCGGCCGTCAGCAGCGTGAAATCGAAGGTTGCGTGCAGGTCCGGCCCCAGCACGTATTGCCGGTGCACCCGCAGGAAATCCAGCTTGATCTTCTTGTAGTGTTCCGGCGTCAGCATCTGCTTGACGCGGATGAACTGCATTCTTGCCTGCGGCGCGTCCGGATGGCCCGCTGCGGCGACAACCGGCACCTTGTAGAAATGGATGGCGTCCGTCAGGCAGTGCACGTCGAGCCAGAAGACGGATCGGCAGCACGCGATCCGCCCGACACGGGCGCGCAGCGCTTTTGCGGGTGACAGCAGCGCGCATTGCAGCACCGCCGAACCAAGCGAAGCAAAGACGACCTGCTTGCCGTCGAAGAGTTCCGGCTCCTTCTCAAGGAGCGAACCGACGACATGCGCGGCAACGCTCGAGCCCATGCTGTGCGACGAGATCACATATTCGTCAGCATCCTCCAGCAGCGCCTCGCGCGCCGCAGTCGCACAGCGTACGAGCCATGCGTCGACCTCGGGGCGATCCATGCGCCCAAGCGCAACCGCCATTTCCCAATCCGCGAAGAGATGCAGGGCGTAGAAGCGTTCGGCGAAAGGTAGGAAAAGATAGACGAAGAAGGCAGCCGCCGCCGGCAGGCTCCAGACGATATGCCAAACCCGGAGACCGAAGCCCATCGGCGCCGAAGCGATCGTGGCCATCAGCATGAGGCCGAGCAGCATCAGCACGAACGGAAAGATGAAGAAAAGGCCGAAGCGCCAGGCATGGCGGAAATAGCCGGCCAATCCCCCGTCCACGATGATGCGGCCGCAGGCGGCAAAGCCGTCGACTATGCGCTTTACCGCCGGCTTGGCGCTAAGATGCTGTACCAGCACGTCATGATCGAAAACATGAACCCTGCTTGCGGTCTGCCAGAAATCGGACGCGGCGAGTACGTCGAATTTCGCAAACTCGTGGCAATCGCCTATTTCGCCTAACTGCGCCTGGAAGCCCCAAACCTTTCCGCTTTGTCTGGCCGTTCGCTCGTAGCGCGCCCGGTGAGCCTTCCCGTCCAGCGGTTCGAAACCCGGGAAGTGAAGTACCACCCTCTTCTTGATCAATTCCATAAATATCTTTCCGGCGAGCTCGGCCCGCCAATTCGCAAAACGCGCATGCATGTGAAATGTGGCGGAAAAAGCTCTCGTGCTGTTGAAGAGCGCTTGCTAACCGAAAGCATCGGGAATTCAATAGCCACGAAGCGTTTGGGTGCTGGAGGGATTTGAATGGCTGATATCGTGAAGGAACTCGTGAGCGGCGTTGTCGAGACCGTGCTCAAGGAAATCCTCAAGAAAACTGCGCTCCGAACCACCACCAAGCGAAAGAAGCGCCAGACACGCTCTTCCACGACCGGGCGCTTCACCCGCACTGGCTCAACAGCGAATAAACCCGCCCGCAAGCAGGTCAGCAAACGCCGCACTGCCACTGCCCGCAGCAGGCAGCGCAGCCGCTAGGCGTTCCGCCATCGTGCCATCATCCACCGTAAGCATGCTTATCTTTTTTTGATTTTGGCGGCTGGAATTTGAGCCGTCACATGCTATCTAAGGCTCACGATTGAAACGGCAGGCCTTTAACCTGCCTGTTGAAAGGATTAGGTCCCATGAGCGGTATCAACGAATTCATCGACAACGAAATCAAGACGAACGACGTCGTCCTTTTCATGAAGGGCACGCCGCAGTTTCCGCAGTGCGGTTTCTCCGGCCAGGTCGTCCAGATCCTCGATTACCTCGGTGTCGACTACAAGGGCATTGACGTGCTCGCCGATTCGGAAATCCGCCAGGGCATCAAGGACTATTCGAATTGGCCGACAATCCCGCAGCTTTACGTGAAGGGCGAGTTTATCGGCGGCTGTGACATCGTGCGGGAAATGTTCCAGGCCGGCGAGTTACAGCAGCACTTCCAGGAAAACGGCGTGACGGTTCGCGCCGCCTGACAGGTCACCGGGCGTCCGTCCGGTTTCCAAATCTGTTCTAATTCGAGTTCAAGGCGCTGTGCTCAACAGCGCCTTGACCTGTTTATGGGATTTTCATTGTGACAGATTCATCACAAGCCGTGTCCGCGGGCCAGACGCCCATGGGCAAGCGTGAATTCATCGCGCTCGCCGCCTTTTTGATGGCAACCAATTCGCTGGCAATCGATATCATGCTGCCGGCTCTGCAGCAGATCGGCGCCAATCTGGGCGTCGAAAGCGAAAACTACCGGCAATTCGTCGTCTCGTCCTATCTTCTCGGCTTCGGCGGCGCTCAGCTCTTCTATGGCCCGATTTCCGACCGCTTCGGCCGTCGCCTGCCGCTTCTCGTCGGTCTGGGGATTTATATCGCTTCCGCGATTGGGATTGCTTTCATACCTTCGTTTGCCGGCTTACTCGTCCTGCGTTTCATCCAGGGCATCGGCTCTGCCGCAACGCGCGTCATCACCATTTCGATCGTCCGCGACATCTACGGCGGCCGGCAGATGGCCGAAGTCATGTCGCTGATCATGATGGTGTTCATGATCGTGCCCGTCGTCGCGCCCGGGAGCGGCCAGATCATCATGCTCTTTGCGAGCTGGCACATGATCTTCGTCTTCATCGCCGCAATGGGGGCGGCAATCGCCGCATGGACCTTCTATCGCCTGCCGGAGACGCTCGATCCGCGCAACATGCGCCCCTTCACCGCGCGCTCAATCCTCAGCGGCTTCCAGCTCGTTCTGACGAACCGCATTGCACTTTGCTATACGCTTGCGACCACCTTCATCTTCGGCTCGCTGTTCGGATTCATCAACTCCGCGCAGCAGATCTATGTCGGCATCTACGATCTCGGCGTCTATTTCCCCTTCGCCTTCGCCGCTGTCGCGGTCTTCATGTCCATGGCGTCGTTTCTCAATTCGCGCTTCGTCGGCAAGTTCGGCATGCGGCGGCTGTCGCATGGATCGCTGCTCGGTTTCGTCGCCGTCAACACGCTCTGGATGATCGTGCAGGTCGTTGGCCCGCAGCCAATGCCTTTCTTCCTATTCATCGGCTTCTTCGGCATTGCGATGTTCCAGTTCGGCTGGATCGGCTCGAACTTCAACTCGCTCGCCATGGAGCCGCTCGGCCACGTGGCGGGCACCGCCTCCTCCGTCCTCGGCTTCATGAGCACGATCGGCGGCGCAATCATCGGCGCGGCAATCGGCCAAGCCTTCGACGGGACGGCGCTGCCGATGGTCTCCGGTTATTTCGCCGTGTCGATCATCGCACTCGTCTTCGTCCTGATCGCCGAGAAGGGCCGTCTGTTTCAGCCTCACAATCCGCGTCTCTGAGCAGGCCATCTAACCATTTTACATTGACTGGATTTGAAGAATGATCCCGCAGCATAAACCGCACACTGAAAATCAGGGCTCCAGCCGCATCGGCATGGGCTTTACGGAATTCGTCATAACCATCGCGATCATGACCGCCAGCATCGCCATGGCAATCGACAGTATGCTGCCGGCGCTTCCCGCCATCGGCCGCTCGCTGAGCGTGACGAGCACCAACGATGCGCAACTCATCATCGGTGTCTTCTTCTTCGGCTTTGGTGTCTCGCAGATCATCTTCGGCAGCCTGTCCGACACCTTCGGCCGCCGCCGCATCCTGCTCGGCGGCCTCGCCGTCTACGTGCTGGCGATGTTCGGCGCGGCACTGACCGGCAGCTTCGAGATGCTGCTCGTCATGCGCTTCGTCCAGGGGATTGGCGGTGCCGCGGTGCGCATCACCACGATGGCGGTTGTCCGCGACTGCTTCGGCGGCCGCGAAATGGCCCGCGTCATGTCCTACGTGATGATCGTCTTCATGATCGTGCCGATCGTCGCGCCTTCCGTCGGCCAGCTGATCATCAGCTACGCCGACTGGCATTGGATCTTCATCCTGCTCGGCATCGTCGGCGCGGTCCTCTTCCTCTGGGCACTGCTACGCCTGAAGGAGTCGCTGCCGGTCGATGAGCGCATCCCGCTCTCCGTCGGCTCGATCGTCGACGGCTTCAGGACCGTTCTCACCAACCGCATCACCTGCGGCTACATGATCGGGCTCACGATGTTCACGGGCGTAATCAGCGCCTATGTGATCTCCGTCCAGCAGGTTTTCGGTGAAGTCTACGGCCTCGGCGATTGGCTGCCGATCGCCTTTGCGGCAACGGCAGGCGGCATTGCCGTTGCCAACTTCGCCAACGGCTTCTTCGTGCGCACCTTCGGCATGCGCCGCATCTCGCACACCGCAATGATCCTCTTTACGGTGATTTCGGCATTCGGCTACGTCATGGCGCTCGATGCCAACGTCAATTTCGCGTTGGACTACGCTCTGTTCTCCATTCTGCTGATGATGTTTGCCGTCATCGCCACGAACTTCACGGCAATCAGTCTGGAACCGATGGGCAATCTTGCAGGCACGGCGACCGCCATCACCGGTTTCGTCTCGACCTCCGTCGGCGCGCTGCTCGGAGGAGGCGTCGGCCAGCTCTTCAACGGTACCGTCCAGCCGCTCTTTGCAGGCTTTGCGGTCTTCGGCGCAATCAGCATCGTCGCCACGCTCTTTGCCGAAAAGGGCAAACTCTTCACCCACCCGGGCGACAGCCCGCAACTCGACCCGGGTGCTGCGCATTTGTGATGGTGTGCCATGTCAGCCTGCGCCCTGCGCCCGAAGGCGGAACTTCGATTTGGAGAATTTGCGATTGGCGCGCGATCAGATATCTGACCCACCCGTGTCAGCCATACGTATCAGTTCGTCTTCTTCCTTCGAAACTCCCTCTGCCAGCCGGGCCGCGGCAACAAAGGGCAACCAGGCGAAAATATCGCCTAGGGCAAGGCCGCTGGCTCTTGCATAGGTTTCGGCATAGGAAGTGGCTATTTCGGGAGCTGCATGACGTATTAGGACATAGGTGCGACAGACATCGGCGGCCGGGCTGCCGGCGCATGCGTCCAACCAATCCACGACCATCGCTTGACCAGGTGAGCCGAGGACGTTTGAGGGATGAAAATCTCCGTGACAGAGAGCGTTCCCGTTCGGCAGCGTATCGAGCCCCCTCAGAAGCCTTTCACGATGTGCTGTATTTAAGGATGGCGCATGCCGAATATTTGAGGCCACTCTCGCCTTAAGCTCCGGAAGTGCGCGTGCGGATTGGCCGTGGATTTCCCTGTGCAGCCGCACCATTTCATCCAGGTATTTTGGAATCAACGCGGGCTGAGAGATCATCGCGTTGGCAAATGGCTGCCCGCGGGCCCGGGTCATCACCAGTCCCCAGCGGTCGCCATACTGTCCGACGTCTGAAACCTTTGGCGCCGGCAGGCCAAATGGCTCGATGTGCGCGAGAATCGCGGCTTCTCTGAACGCAGCACTTTTGGACGCGGTGACCCTGTAAAGCTTAAGGACCAGCGCCCCATGCTCGTAGACCTCCGCTTCCTTGCCGGTACCGAGCAGATCGCCAATATCAATGGAGCTCATCGAACCGGATCAGACAAATATTCCAGGTGCGCCTCGCTGGCCGCAACCAGGAACTTCTTCCGCACCTCAGCGGCCGGCGTCGCATCGTTGAAGGCATCCAGACATGTGATCTCGGCGCGGTAGAGCGCCGGGCCATCGTGGATCGGCCATTCGGTGACCATCAGCTTGTAGGCATCGTGAACCGTCCTGACGACGCGATAGCGTCCGCCGAGTTTGATCCTGACGGGCGGGAATTTCCGGATATCTTTTTTCTCCATGACGCAATACCTCACGCAAAACATTCGACTCAACGAATCACCGGGCGACTCGTTCCCGCGCAATCGCTCGGGTACCGAGCAGCGTGACGGCACGCCGCGCGCGACGATGCGGAGACTTTCCATGACGTTTTGTTCATCTGGCGTTCATATTTCTTGTGGCCATCGCCCTTTCGGGCTAATCTGCCCTGGCAACGATGGAGCAAGAGATGATCAAGACCACCGTCGCGGCTTCTGTATTTGCCGCTTATGCCTTTGCGATGTTCGCAATCGCATCCCTCCCGCAAAACTCGCCTGGCATCCCGGTCGATCAGGTGACGACAAGTTCGACGAACTAAGCCCAACCCGACACGAAAAACCCCGCTTAGAAGCGGGGCGGTATCGTGATCAAAACAGCTTGGGAGGAAATATGCATTTCTCCCTATATGTCGGGCATGGATCGAGGCTTACGCCCTCAATCCTCAGACCGTGAAAACCTCCCGCCGCAGCAACTCCCACGACGCCTTGTCCGGAGCGATCAGCAATCCGCCGCCGACGTGGTGCGGAAGGTAAGCCGTTCCATCGAAACGCGCCGCATGGGCGCCCGCCTCCTGGCAGATCAGCGTTCCCGCCAGATGATCCCAGGGCATCAGCTTATTGTACATCAGGTAATGCACGTGTCCTGATGCGAATGTCCGGTATTCATGCGCGGCGCAGCGGTAATTCACGAGGAAGCGTACCTTTGCGAGATTTGCGAGAATTTCCGGACGCTTCTCCTTCGGCAGATAGCCGGTCGAAGCCATACCGACCATCTGTTCCAATGCCACCGGCGCTGCCACCGAAAGCCGCTGCGCCTCGCCCTCCGGCCGTCGCAGCCAGGCGCCGCCCCCCTTTTCCGCCATCACCCAGTCGTCGCCCATCGGGTCGTAGATGATGCCGGCAACGGTTTCACCCTTCGACACGACCGAAGCCATGACGCCGAAGGCGGGAATGCCGGAAGCAAAATTGAAGGTGCCGTCGACTGGATCGACGACGATCGCAAGATCCGCTCCCTGCAGCTTGCCGAGCAGCGCAGGGTCGGCAGCAACCGACTCCTCGCCGATGAAGACTGCGTCCGGCCAGCGTTTTGCCGCCTCCGCCTTCATCATCCGCTCAGCCTGCTCGTCGGCTTCCGTCACCAGGTCAGTCGCCTCGGTCTTGACCCGTACGTCGCCGCTGCCAAGCCGCCGGAAGCGCGGCAATATCTCGGCCTTCGCCGCCCGCCTGAGGAGATCGGAGAGCGTCGTCACATCAACTGTCGAAGTCATGGCATGTCCTTACTTTTGAGCGTTCGCCCAGTTATGCGCTCTTCGGTGACGGCTCTGTGACCATCAGGCTGGAAAAATCGAAAAGCTGCGGATCGAGCAAGTGTGAAGGGTTCACATGCGCGAGCGCCCGCAGCATCGTATCCTTGCGGCCCGGCATGCGCCGCTCGATATCCGCAAGCATATCCTTCATCGCATTGCGCTGCAGGCCGTCTTGCGAGCCGCAGAGATCGCAGGGGATGATTGGAAACCGCATGGCCGCAGCAAACTTCGCCATGTCGTCCTCTGCGCAATATGCAAGCGGCCTGAGCACCATGAGGTCGCCTTCGTCGTTGAGCAGCTTCGCCGGCATGGAGGCGAGACGCCCGCCATGGAAAAAGTTCATGAAGAAGGTCTCGAGGATATCCTCGCGGTGGTGGCCGAGCACCAGGGCATCACAGCCCTCCTCCCGCGCGATGCGGTAAAGGTTGCCGCGGCGAAGACGGGAACAGAGCGAGCAGTAGGTCGCCCCCTCCGGTACCTTCTCCTTCACGATCGAATAGGTATCCCGATATTCGATGCGGTGCTTCACGCCGATCCTCGTCAGATAATCCGGCAGGATATGTTTCGGAAAGTTCGGCTGGCCCTGGTCGAGATTGCAGGCGATCAGCTCGACCGGCAGCAGTCCACGCCATTGCAAGTCGAGCAGCAGCGCCAGCAAACCGTAGGAATCTTTGCCGCCTGAAATGCCGACCAGCCAGCGCTTCTGACCCTTCAGCATGCCGAAATCGTCGAAGGCTTGGCGAACTTGCCGGAGCAGGCGCTTGCGCAGCTTGTTGAACGAGACGGAACCCGGGGCATCGGCAAAGAGCGCATGGCCGGTCACGCCGTCTCCCGCAGCCTCCCCGAATGCCTCATCAATGTTGGCTGCGATATTCATCGTCCTACCCAATCCAATAACTCTGCCTTAGCAGAAAGCCATGCGTCAACGAAGCATCAATCGCCAAAAACCGACCAGCCCGTGCGCGCTGCGAGCATCTCCAGCGCCACGGCCGCAAGCTGCGAATTGCCCACCTTGTTCAAACCTGGCGACCAGGCGGCGATCGAGGCGACCCCCGGGGCAACAGCGAAGATGCCGCCGCCGACGCCGCTCTTGCCGGGAAGGCCGACATGATAGGCGAAATCGCCCGAGCCGTCGTAATGGCCACAGGTGAGCATCAGTGCATTGATGCGCCGCGCGCGCTTCGGCGACACGACCGAATGGCCGGTCATGGGATTGCTGCCGCGGGCTGCAAGGAACAGCCCGGCCGTTGCTAGTTGCTCGCAGCTCATAGACAGCGCGCATTGATGGAAATAGACGCCAAGCACATGTTCGACCGGATGATCGATGTTCTTGTAGGCGCGCATGAAATTGGCGAGCGCGAAATTCCGGTATCCGGTCTGCGTCTCGGAGCGCGCCACCTTCTCATCGATCGTCACCGACTCGTCGTCCGCCAGATAGCGAACGAAGCGCAGCAGCTCGCCGATCGCCTCGCGCGGCGCATGACCGGCCATCACGACGTCGGTGACGGCGATTGCCCCGGCATTGATGAAGGGATTACGCGGGATTCCGTGCTCATGCTCGAGCTGGACAATGGAATTGAAGGCTGACCCGGAAGGTTCGCGCCCGACGCGCTTCCAGAGTCCCTCGCCGACCTTGCCGAGCGCTAAGGTCAGCATGAAGACCTTGGAAATGCTCTGGATGGAGAACGGCACGTCGGCATCGCCGGCGCGGTAGATCTTGCCGTCGACCGTCACGACCGCCATGCCGAACTGGTTCGGATCGATCTTTGCAAGCTCAGGGATATAGTCCGCGACCTTGCCCTCGCCGATGCGGGGGGTCAGCTCCTCGTAGATGCTGTCGAGGACGGCCTGCAAATCCACCATGGCTTTCTCTCCAGAGAACAAAAAAGCCGCCCAGGAGGCGGCTTTTCCGTATGCGAAAACGCCTCGCGTCGATTAACGCGAATAGAATTCGACCACCAGATGCGGCTCCATGACGACCGGATACGGAACGTCGGAGAGCGAAGGAACGCGTGCGAAGGTCGCAACCATCTTGTTGTGATCAACTTCGATGTATTCCGGAACGTCGCGCTCAGCGAGGCCGATGGATTCCAGAACGGTTACGAGCTGCTTCGACTTCTGGCGAACTTCGATGACGTCGCCGGCCTTGCAACGGTAGGAACCGATGTTGACGCGGACGCCGTTCACGGTCACGTGGCCGTGGTTCACGAACTGGCGGGCAGCGAAAACGGTCGGAACGAACTTGGCGCGATAGACGATCGCGTCGAGACGGGACTCCAGAAGACCGATCAGGTTTTCCGAGGTGTCACCCTTGCGGCGGTTGGCTTCGTCGAAGATCGCACGGAACTGCTTCTCGCGCAGGTCACCGTAGTAACCCTTCAGCTTCTGCTTGGCGCGCAGCTGCACACCGAAGTCGGAAAGCTTGCCCTTGCGGCGCTGACCATGCTGGCCCGGGCCGTATTCGCGGCGGTTCACCGGGGATTTAGGACGGCCCCAGATGTTTTCGCCCATACGGCGGTCAATCTTGTACTTGGACGATTCGCGCTTGCTCATCGTATTTCCTTTCAGAGTGTTAGGACGGTTTGTTGCCAAACCGCGCGAAGGAAACACGCCCTCCTTTGGCTTTCTTCCGAAAGCCCGACAGGACTATCCCATTACGCGAACAGGACAAATCCACGGGACATGTCAAATGAAACACCGGACATTGCTGCCCGGTGCTCACGCGGTCTTTAGGGGTTCGTCATGAAAATGTCAACAGCGGAGCGCGTTGGGGGATATCGCGTTTATCGCTATATTCAGCTGCTCGTTGATCGCTATCGCGAATATCACAATGCCGCACATCGGTCGCTCGAAAATTCTCAGGTTGGTTGGGCCACACGTGCAATTACAGAAAATGGCCTCATAAGAATTATTGCCAATCCCCGGTATCCTGACAGCACGAATTCTCCGCTGATGTTGTGGAATGCTAGCCGAACTAGAATTTCATCCGAGATATGAGTTTTGGCCGGAGGCGGTCAGAATTTGGATAGCCCGCTTTTTCAGACCGAATCGCTTACTGTCGTCCCGACAGACAACAGATAGATTCTGTTAGGATAGGCGGCCGATACGGCGGCTACCTTGCAACGTTCGACCGACGCATCAATACCGATGCCGTCATCGGCGGTGTCGAAGCCCTCCATCTGATTGAAGCTTAGCTGTGCGTCATTCCGCCGCTTGTCGCGCATCATCAGGCGCATTCGCATCGCCCGGCGCAGTCTGGCAGTTCATATCCGGGAAAGCCACAATGCGTTTGCCCGCGAAATCAGTGTGCACGACGATCGTACCCTGCTCCTCGAAATAGCCGAGGAGACGCCTGGCCCGGCGGGCCGAATGCGTGCCGTAGGCACGCGCTATCCGGGCGTCGGAGGGGCAAGGCTCGCCGCAGACCGCGGCCTTGGCCAGCATCAAGAACACGCCCTGCAGATCGTCGGTCACACCGGTTGAAAGCGACAGCGCCGTCGCCCAGGCTGCCGTCCCGGCCGTTGCGGCATCGACGCCCGACCGCGAGATTGCCACGTGCCGGCGGAACTCCGGAAGCGACATCGGCGGCCCGGGCACGCGGCGCATGCGCAGCCGCACCAGGAATTCCTGATAGAGTACCGAATCCGTCCGGAAACCCGAAGCCGGATCGTCGAGGATTTCCAAAAGCACGGCCGAAAGCCGTTCCTCGCGCTCCTCGGTGGAGAGATCCCGATGGTTTGCACGCGGCTCGGCCGGCGCTGCCGTCGCAGCGGGCGCGGAGCGCGAAAGTTCTGCCAGGATGTCCGTCGTCGGCCGTGGCGCCGGTGCCGTTCGGCGCATGATTGGCCGCTGGAATTCCTCAGGGTCAGGCGTGAAGATCAGATCCTCGACATCCCGCGGCGCATCCGGCAGCGGCATCAGCTTTGGGCTCGACGAGCGCGCTGAGGTTTCCACGGCACCGATCTGGATCGGCAGCGGACGGCGAGACAGTGCCGGACCGAGGGCCACGAAGTTGCCGCGCTTCAGATCGCGGAACATTTCGGCCTGACGCCGGTCCATGCCGAGAAGGTCGGCGGCACGCGCCATGTCGATGTCGAGAAAGGTGCGGCCCATCAGGAAGTTCGAGGCTTCCGCCGCAACGTTCTTCGCAAGTTTCGCGAGGCGCTGCGTGGCGATCACGCCCGCCAGCCCGCGTTTGCGGCCGCGGCACATCAGGTTCGTCATGGCGCCCAGCGACATTTTGCGGGCGTCTTCGGAAACATCGCCACCGACCGACGGGGCAAACATCTGTGCCTCGTCGACGACGACGAGCACCGGGTACCAGTATTCGCGATCGGCATCGAACATACCGTTAAGAAAGGCGGCCGCAGCCCGCATCTGCTGCTCGATGTCGAGACCTTCGAGCGTCAGGACGCAGGAAACGCGATGCTGGCGGATACGGTTGGCAATGCCCGCAAGCTCAGCCTCGGTCCGTTCGCCATCGACGACGACATGGCCGAACCGGTCGCTGAGCGTGACGAAGTCGCCTTCCGGATCGATGATGACCTGCTGGACCCATTGCGCGGACTGTTCAAGCAGCCGTCGCAGCAGATGCGACTTGCCGGAGCCGGAATTGCCCTGGACGAGAAGACGGGTCGCCAGAAGCTCCTCGATATCGAGCGTCGCCGGGGTGTTCCCTGACGCCATTCCCATATCGATACCAACCTGCAATGCAATGACCTATCAGATGAGACTCAATGATACGAAGCGCCATTGTCCTGAAACGGCGCGCTTCCGTCTATCAAAGATTTCCGGACATTTCGCCCACGCGTTTGCAAAACCCACAGCGAATGCGGATATTCCGGCTACGCGGTCTGGCGTTCATCGCCGGGCCGGCTTCCCAGGCTGCGCATGCGCCCACGCCATGCGCAATGCATTCTCGAGATCCTCCTCGCCCAGCCGCGACAGATCGGTGGCCGTCCAGCCCCGCCTGCCCCAGGCATTCGGCACCGGCGAGAAGGCATCCGGCAACATCATGCATTTGAATTGCTGTTCGTCGGGCGTTAAATTGAAGTTTGCCGTCCGGCCGTCGGCGGCGAGTGTGACGTAGATTCGCGCGACCTTGAATGCCATTCGATCGAAATGCGGGGCCTCGAGCGTACCCGCCAGTGATAGCGCGATGCGCCGCAAGTCTTCGCCCGTCGCCATTGCACGCAAACCTTCGAGGTTGATCCGATCGTGCACAGTATCCTATCACGATTGAGTACCGGAAGCGTCACCTGACCGTCAGCCCGAAGCCTTGCATCAAGCGCGTTGTGGCGAAATCCGGATTGCCCGAGGTGAAGACCGCAAAGTCGAAATCGTCGGGGTGAACGCCATCGGCCACCTGCGGCACAAGGCTGCGCGCCCGCCGAGCGATTGCCTCCGCCGGATCAAGCCAGTCCACGGGCCATGGCGCCAGCCTCCGGAAAAGGTTCGCCATGAAGGGATAATGCGTGCAGGCAAGCACGACGATGTCCGTCTTGCGACCGTCCTTTTCGACGAAGCACTGGTCGATTTCCGTCATGATGGCCTCGTCCGAGACGGCGTCGCCGCGGATATAGGCCTCCGCCATGCGCGCCAGGTTTTCAGAGCCCACGAGGCGTACGTGGCATTGCTGCGCGAAGGACTGGATCAGATCCCGCGTATAGGCGCGTTTGACCGTGCCGGGCGTGGCAAGCACGGAGACGAGGCCGGAACGCGTCCGCTCGGCGGCGGGCTTGATCGCAGGCACCGTGCCGACGAAGGTCTTCTGCGGAAAGGCGGCGCGCAGATCGGCACCGACCAGCGTGAAGGCGGTATTGCAGGCGATGACGCAGACTTCCGGATCGTATTCCCCGAGCAGCCTGCCAAAGAGCGTGATGATACGCTCCTTCAGCGCCTGCTCTTCCCAGCCCCCATAAGGAAATCCCGCATCGTCGGCGATGTAGATGAAGCCGCGTTCCGGCATCAGCACGCGGGCTTCGCGGAGCACAGTCAGCCCCCCGATACCGGAATCGAAGATCAAGACCGGTTTCAGCTCATTCGCCGCTGATGTCATCTTTTGGCTGTTCCTTGGCGTCTGCAGGCGGCCGGCTTCCGCGCGGATACTTGCGCGAGAAGCGGTCAAGGGAGGATATCACACCGCGCAGCACGCTGATTTCTTGTTCCGTGAAGGCGCGGCGGGAAAGGACTGCACGCAGATTGTCCACCATTTTCGGCTTTTTCCCGGCAGGATGGAAATAATTGCGTGCCTCTAGCGCCTCCTCCAACTGGTCGAAAAGGCCGAAGAGCTGCTCCTTCGTCGATTGCGTCTGCGACGTCGCCTGGAACGGCACGGTACCTGTATCCTCCATGCCGGATTTCATCCACTCGTAGGACATCAGAAGCACAGCCTGCGCGATGTTCAGCGAGGCAAAAGCGGGATTGACCGGGAAGGTCACGATCTCGTCGGCGAGCGCCACTTCCTCGTTGGTCAGGCCCCAGCGTTCACGGCCGAAAAGGATGCCAGTGCCCTCGCCCGAGCGAAATTTCGCCCGCAGCGTTTCGGCGGCTACCACCGGGGAACGCACCGGCTTGAAGCCATCGCGTTCGCGCGCCGTCGTCGCATAGACGAAATTGAGGTCGGCGACCGCCTGCTCCAGCGTCTCGAAAACCTTAGTGCCTTCGATGACGTGATCGGCTTTCGAGGCGGCGGCCTGTGCCTTCTCGTTCGGCCAACCGTCGCGCGGATTGACGAGGCGCAATTCGGCAAGGCCGAAATTCGCCATCGCTCGCGCCACCATGCCGATGTTCTCGCCCATCTGCGGCTCGACCAGAATGATGACCGGTCCTTCGGCCAAAAGTTTACGCTCGCTGTTCGTGCCTGCCATGAATGCCGTCCTTGCTTTCATGCGGGGAATAGCTTTGCACAACCGAAACGGCAAGGCCCATGCCTCACGATGGACCAGTTCGGGGTGCCGCCGATCAAATCGGACGTCGCCTTCACTCGCCCCTGGCGATGGCAACCATTTCCGCCTTCAGCGAGCGCATTTCCTTTGTCTCGGCACTCTCCATCATGATGTCGTCGATCAGTGGCTTGCCGCCATCAGTGACCATCTCGAAACGCACGGTCGAGATCGTCTGCGCGTCCGGGCCATCGCCGCAGGCCATCTTGCGGAAGCTGACGACGACCTCCTCCTTGCCCTCGGCAGCCGCCTGGGCTGTCAGCGTCAGGTCTTGGAGCGGGCATGCGTCCTGTGCGTTGACGATCACGTCGTAGTCGAAGGGCGAGATGCCGTCCTCCATCGCCGGGTGCTTCTCAGCCTCATGATACTTCGCCACAAAATCCTTGCTGTAGAGTTTGTCGAGCTTTCCGGGGCCGAAGATGTCGATCCATTCGGTTTCGTTGCCCGACCAGTTCTTGACGGTCGCATCCATGATTTCCTGCACCGGCGCCGGAATCTCCGCTCCATCGCAGACGGCAGGAAGACCAGCGAAGGCGAGAAACAGAAGGGCGATCGTCTTCATGATGAAATATCCGGTTCGAAAGGAAATAGCGACGGACACTAGCCGAATCTTCAGACTTGGCAAAGGCACGCCAAAATGCGCTTTGAACGGCGCTTGCGGCTTTGCGTTCCCGGCTCGCAATGCTATAGCGCTCGGGATTTTTTCGTCACCCACCCGGGACATGCGTCCCCATCCAGCTTACGAGGCAGATACATGAAGAAGATCAAGGTCGCCAATCCCGTCGCCGATCTCGACGGCGATGAAATGACTCGCATCATTTGGCAGCTCATCAAGGACAAGCTGATCCATCCGTATCTCGACCTCGACATCGACTACTACGATCTCTCGGTCGAAAACCGCGACGCGACCAACGATCAGGTCACCGTGGACGCCGCCAACGCCATCAAGAAATACGGCGTCGGCATCAAGTGCGCGACGATCACGCCGGACGAAGCCCGCGTGAAGGAATTCAGCCTCAAGGAAATGTGGAAGAGCCCGAACGGCACGATCCGCAACATCCTGGGCGGCGTCATCTTCCGCGAACCGATCATCTGCAAGAACGTTCCGCGCCTCGTTCCGGGCTGGACCAAGCCGATCGTCGTCGGCCGTCACGCCTTCGGCGACCAGTACCGCGCAACCGACTTCAAGTTCCCGGGCAAGGGCAAGCTCACCATCAAGTTCGTCGGCGAAGACGGCCAGGTCATCGAGAAGGAAGTCTTCAACGCGCCGGGTGCCGGCGTTGCCATGGCCATGTACAACCTCGATGAATCGATCCGCGAATTCGCGCGCGCCTCGATGATGTACGGCCTGATGCGCAAGTGGCCGGTCTACCTCTCGACGAAGAACACCATCCTCAAGGCCTATGACGGCCGATTCAAGGATATCTTCGAGGAAGTCTACGAGACCGAGTTCAAGGATCAGTTCAAGGAAGCCGGCATCACCTATGAGCACCGCCTGATCGACGACATGGTCGCTTCGGCGCTGAAGTGGTCCGGCGGCTACGTCTGGGCGTGCAAGAACTATGACGGCGACGTCCAGTCCGACACCGTTGCCCAGGGCTTCGGTTCGCTCGGCCTGATGACCTCGGTTCTGCTCACGCCGGACGGCAAGACGGTCGAAGCCGAAGCCGCACACGGCACGGTCACCCGCCACTTCCGCCAGCACCAGAAGGGCCAGGAGACCTCGACGAACTCGATCGCCTCGATCTTCGCCTGGACCCGCGGCCTCGCGCACCGCGCCAAGCTCGACGACAATGCCGAGCTCGCCCGCTTCGCCTCAACGCTGGAAAAGGTCTGCGTCGACACCGTCGAAGCCGGTTTCATGACCAAGGACCTGGCACTGCTGATCGGCCCCGACCAGCCGTGGCTCTCAACCACTGCCTTCCTCGACAAGATCGACTCCAACCTGCAGAAAGCCATGGGCGCCTGAGGCACCCGGAGACATCGAACAACGAAACGGCGGGTTCTTCCCGCCGTTTTCATTTCAGCGACAGAATGGGGAGCACCAGAATGACCACGACCATCCGCCCGCTGCAGCCGTCTGACCGCGCCGCCTGGGAGCCTCTGTGGGCCGCCTACCAGCGCTTCTACGACGTCGTTATTCCGCTGGAGACCACCGACCTGACCTGGAGCCGCTTCCACGACCGGGCCGAAGAGATGTACGCGCTGGGCGCCTTCGATGGCGATGGCCGCCTCACCGGCATCGTGCACGCCATCTTCCACCGCTCCTGCTGGCTGCCGCAATGGACCTGCTATCTACAGGACCTCTATGTCGAAGCCGACCAGCGCGGCCGTGGAACTGGAGCGGCCTTGATCGAGGCCGTTGCCGACCTTGCGCGTAAAAATGGCGCCGGACGCCTCTACTGGATGACACATGAGACCAATGCGACGGCGCGGCGCCTCTACGACCAGATCGCCGAACGCTCCGGCTTCATCCAGTACTGCAAGGCGCTTTGAGCGCAAGGCTTGATTTTGCTTGGGCGCACGCTAAACCGGAATTAAGAACAAGAGGAGGAGAACATGGCGGAAGAACTGGTATTCTATACGAACCCGATGTCGCGCGGCCGCATCGCCCGCTGGATGCTGGAGGAGACCGGCGTTCCCTACCGCACGGAAATCATGACCTTCGGCGGCACGATGAAGGCGCCGGAATACCTGACCGTGAACCCGATGGGCAAGGTGCCGGCGATCCGGCATGGCGATACGGTCGTCACGGAATGCGCCGCGATCTGCGCCTATCTCGCCGAGACCTTTCCGGAAAAGGAGCTCGCTCCAAGACCGAATGAACGGGGCAGCTATTACCGATGGATGTTCTTCGCCGCCGGCCCACTTGAAGCCGCTGCCACGAACCGTGCACTCGGCTTTGTGACCCCCGCAGAAAAAAGCAGGATGGCTGGTTACGGTAGCTTCGGCGACGTCATGGATACGCTCGAAAAAGCTGTCAGCGCCTCGCCCTATATCGCCGGCGACCGCTTCACGGCCGCCGATGTCTACGTCGGTTCGCATATCGGCTGGGGGATGGGCTTCGGCACGTTCGAAAAGCGCCAGGCCTTTGCGGATTATCTGGGCCGCGTGACCAACCGCGAAGGCTACAGGCGAGCCACCGCACTGGACGATGAAGTGATGAAGCAGATGCAATAGGCTTCATGCGAGCGGCATGTAGATATCCGTCAGCAATTCGGTCGGCGGAACGTCGCGGGGATTGTTGAGATATTCCTCGAACATCACGCTGTCCTTGATCTGCCTGCCGGATTTCGGAAGCCATTCCGCGTAGAGCCATTGATAGGCCTTGTACATGTCGGCGTAGGGTCCCTTATGGCGGAGAACGGCATATTCGCCGCCATCGATCGTCCGCAGTTCGAAAGGCGGTTCTATCGGAACGCCTGACCCGCCAGTCGCACAGGCGATGGAGCGCAGCTTTTCCGCCGGCACGATATCCGGATCGTCGAAATAGACACCGATCATCCGCATCTCCGGTTTTGCCAGGCCGCGGGCATGGAGCGCGCCGAAGAGCGTCTCGAACACCTTGCCGATCTGCATATAGGAGCCTCACATGGGGACGCCGATCAATTTGATCGGCTCTATCTTCCGTAAGGTTATGTCGAACATGGCCGCTGTCTTTCCGTTAGGTGAGGGTTCAAAGGTCTTATGGCTTCCCTCTTTCCGGTAGCGCGCCGGCGGCATGCCGTAGACAGACTTGAAGATGCGGTTAAAGGATTGGAGATTGGGATAGCCGGATCGCTTCGCAATCTCGCCGACAGTGAGATCCGTGCGGACGATATCGCCCGCCGCGCGATGCAGCCGCAGCCGCTTGACGGTCGCCGCCAGCGTCTCGCCGTAAATCGCGCGATAAATCTTGTGCCAGTGATAGCTCGACATGCAGGCGATTTCGGCAAAGGCGCTCCATATCCAGATCCTCGTCGAGATGATCGTGGATATAGGCCGAAACCCGCCGCAGGCGGTTTTCATAAAGTGCCCATGCCGTTTCGCCATTCATGTCAAAGCCCCGTGCAAATCGATCGGCTGCAGAAAACCATAAGGCGATTTGACAAATCCTGCGGAATTGCGTGCCGATCACGGGGGCACGCACACAAAAGGCGGAGGACTAGCCCCCGCCTTTCAAACCTCATCGGCAGGTGAAATCAGCTTGCAAGTGCTGCCGCCACCGCCTCGATCGCCTCGTCGGCCTTGGAGCCGTCTGGGCCGCCCGCCTGTGCCATGTCCGGCCGGCCGCCGCCGCCCTTGCCGCCAAGGGCAGCAGATGCGACGCGCACAAGATCGACGGCGCTGAACCGCGCCGTCAGGTCCGGCGTTACGGCAACGACTGCGCTTGCCTTGCCGTCGTCGGAAACGCCGATCAGCGTCACGACGCCCGAACCGATGCTTGATTTGCCATCGTCGGCAAGCCCCTTGAGATCCTTCGGATCGACGCCGGTGATCGCCTTGCCGAGGAATTTTACGCCGGCAACCTCACGCGCCGCGTCCGTCGAGCCGCCCTGCCCGCCGCCCATGGCAAGCTTGCGCTTGGCATCGGCGAGTTCCCGCTCGAGCTTGCGGCGCTCGTCCATCAACGCTTCGACGCGCGAAAGCACGTCGGCAGGCTGAACCTTCAGCGACGAAGCAAGCGTTTTCACGCGCTCGTCCTGTTCGACCAGATATTCGCGGGCGTTCTCACCGGTGACCGCCTCGATGCGGCGGACACCCGCGCCGACGGCACTTTCGCTAAGGATGCGCACAAGCCCGATCTGACCGGTCGCGGCGACATGCGTGCCGCCGCAGAGTTCGATCGAATAAGGCTTGCCGGCCTTCGTGCCGCGCACGCCCTGCCCCATAGCGACGACGCGCACTTCATCGCCGTATTTCTCGCCGAACAGCGCCATCGCACCTTCGGCAATCGCGTCATCCACGCTCATCAGCCGCGTCGTTACCGGCGCGTTCTGCAGCACGATCTCGTTTGCCATATCCTCAACGACCTTGAGCTCTTCGGCGGACATCGGCTTCGGATGCGAAACATCGAAACGCAGGCGTTCGGGCGCGACCAGCGAACCCTTCTGCGCCACGTGCGTACCCAGCACTTCGCGCAGCGCCTCATGCAGCAAGTGCGTTGCCGAGTGATTGGCGCGCAGGCGCGACCGGCGGGCATGATCGACGGTCAGCGCGACGGCCTCGTCGGTCTTCAGTAAACCTTCGACGACAGTCCCTGAATGCACGAACAGGCCTTCGCCCTTCTTCTGCGTATCGGTGATTTCCACTTTCGCATGGTCCGAGCTGATGATGCCTGTATCGCCCATCTGGCCGCCGGATTCGCCGTAGAACGGCGTCTGGTTGACGACGATCTGCACCTTGTCGCCGGCCGAGGCGGATGCGACGGCGGCACCGTCCCTGACGATCGCCTGGACGACGCCTTCGGCGGTCTCCGTGTCGTAGCCCAGGAATTCGGTCGCGCCATGCTTCTCCTTGAATTCGAACCAGATGGTCTCGGTCGCCTTGTCGCCGGAGCCGGCCCAATGCGAGCGGGCTTCGGCCTTCTGACGCTCCATCGCATCGGTAAAGCCGGCGAGATCGACGCCGATTTCGCGGGCGCGCAGCGCATCTTGCGTCAGGTCGAGCGGGAAGCCGTAGGTGTCATAGAGCTTGAATGCCGTCTCGCCGTCGAGCATATCGCCCTTGCCGAGCGTCATCGTCGCGTCGGAAAGCAGCGACAGGCCGCGCTCCAGCGTCTTGCGGAAACGGGTTTCCTCGAGTTTCAGCGTCTCGGAGATCAGTGCTTCGGCGCGTGCGAGTTCCGGATAGGCGCGGCCCATCTGCTGGACGAGCGCCGGCAGCAGCTTCCAGACCAGCGGTTCCTTGGCACCCAGGAGCTGCGCATGGCGCATGGCCCGGCGCATGATGCGGCGCAGCACGTAGCCGCGGCCTTCGTTCGACGGCAGCACGCCATCGGCAATGAGGAATGCGGATGAGCGCAGATGGTCGGCGATGACGCGGTGGCTCGCCCGGCGCTCACCCTCGGCCCTGACGCCGGTTGCCTCCTCCGAAGCTTCGATCAGCGCGCGAAACAGATCGATATCGTAATTGTCGTGCTTGCCCTGCAGCACGGCCGCCAGGCGCTCCAGTCCCATGCCGGTATCGATCGAGGGACGCGGAAGGTCGACGCGCTCTTCCTTCGTCAACTGCTCATATTGCATGAAGACGAGGTTCCAGATCTCGATGAAGCGGTCGCCGTCTTCCTCCGGAGAGCCGGGAGGGCCGCCCCAGATGTGATCGCCGTGATCGTAGAAGATCTCCGAACAGGGACCGCACGGGCCGGTATCGCCCATCGCCCAGAAATTATCGCTGGTCGGAATGCGGATGATCTTTTCGTCCGAAAGCCCGGCGATCTTCTTCCAGAGGTTAAAGGCTTCGTCGTCCGTGTGATAGACGGTGACCAGCAGGCGCTTGGCGTCGAGACCGAATTCCTTGGTGATCAGGTTCCAGGCAAGCTCGATCGCCCGTTCCTTGAAATAATCGCCGAAGGAGAAATTGCCGAGCATCTCGAAAAAGGTATGGTGGCGCGCGGTATAGCCGACATTGTCGAGGTCATTGTGCTTGCCGCCGGCGCGGACGCATTTCTGTGCCGTCGATGCCGTCCTGTAGGGGCGCTGTTCCAGGCCCGTGAAGACGTTCTTGAACTGTACCATGCCGGCATTGGTGAACATCAGCGTCGGGTCGTTGCGCGGCACGAGCGGGCTCGACGGCACGATCTCGTGGCCGTTCGTCTTGAAATAGTCGAGGAAGGTCGACCGGATATCGTTCACGCCGCTCATGCTATGCCCTTCAATGCTGCCCAAGGCAGGTCAAACTCAAATCCAGTGGCTTTTATCGTCCGCATTAACCACTGTCCAGCAGACAAAGAAAACCGGCCGCATTCTGATCAAGGAATGCGGCCGGTTTCGATACATCAAAACTGAAGCTGCAAATTACATATCCGTGTCTGTATCGCCATCGTTGGCGTCCGGCCCGCCATTCTGCAGGAAGCGGTCAGCAATCAGCCCCGCATTCTGCCGAAGCGCCATCTCGATCTCGCGGCCGAGATCCGGGTTGTCGCGGATGAAGAGCTTGGCATTCTCGCGGCCCTGGCCGAGGCGCTGGCTGTTATAAGAGAACCAGGCACCGGATTTCTCGACGATGCCGGCCTTGACGCCGAGATCGATCAGTTCGCCAGTCTTCGAGACACCCTCGCCATACATGATATCGAATTCCACCTGCTTGAAGGGAGGCGCCATCTTGTTCTTAACGACCTTGACGCGGGTCTGGTTGCCGACAACCTCTTCGCGCTCCTTGACCGCGCCGATACGGCGGATGTCGAGCCGGACGGAGGCGTAGAACTTCAGCGCGTTGCCGCCTGTCGTCGTTTCGGGCGAGCCGAACATGACGCCGATCTTCATGCGGATCTGGTTGATGAAGATGACCATGGTGTTCGACTTGGAGATCGACGCCGTGAGCTTGCGCAGCGCCTGGCTCATCAGGCGCGCCTGTAGGCCCGGAAGGCTGTCGCCCATCTCGCCCTCGATTTCGGCGCGCGGTGTCAGCGCTGCAACGGAGTCGACGACGAGAACGTCGACGGCGCCGGAGCGCACCAGCGTATCGGTGATTTCGAGCGCCTGCTCGCCGGTATCCGGCTGCGAGATCAGGAGGTTCTGGAGATCGACGCCGAGCTTGCGGGCATAGACCGGATCGAGCGCATGTTCTGCATCGACGAATGCGCAGATGCCGCCCTTTTTCTGCGCTTCGGCGATCGTCTGCAACGCAAGCGTCGTCTTGCCGGAGCTTTCCGGTCCGTAGATCTCGATGATGCGGCCCTTGGGCAAACCGCCGATGCCGAGCGCGATATCGAGGCTGAGGGAACCGGTCGAAATAGTTTCGATCTCGACAACATTCTCGTTGGAGCCGAGTTTCATGATCGAGCCCTTGCCGAACGACCGCTCAATCTGTGAGAGTGCCGCTTCAAGCGCCTTGCTTTTGTCCACCGATTTGTCCTCTACGAGCCGCAATGAATTTTGAGACATCCGATCCACCTTTAGGTTATTGAAGCCGCTTGAGCAATGTCTGGTTTGTACCCTATTTGTTCCAGTCGCGCAATAGGTGCCCAAACAATTGAAAGAAAAAGGTAAAACAGCTCGTGTTCTATATATGTTTTATCGATGCAAAGCAACGCCTTAGGAGGCGTCACGCCAAGGCTGCCGCATCCGGCGCCATGCTACGATTCGTTTCCTCCATCGGCTGGGAGCATTCAGGGCGATGAAAAGAATCCTCGTTCTCGGCGGCGCACATATCGATCGGCGCGGGCGCATTTCCGGCGAGACGGCGCCAGGCGCCAGCAACCCGGGCGCTTGGTTCGAGGAACCGGGCGGCGGCGGCTTCAATGCTGCGAGAAACCTTGCACGGCTCGGCGTGGACGTCACCATGATCTCGCCGCGCGGGGGCGATCCGGCGGGCGAGATGGTGACGGAGGCGGCTTATGCAGCCGGCATCAATGACCGGCCGTTCGTCTTTCTCGATCGCAAGACACCGAGCTACACGGCCATTCTGGAGCGGGACGGCAACCTAGTGATCGCGCTCGCGGACATGGAGCTTTACCGTTACTTCGTCCCGCGCCGGCTGGCGATCCGCTGGGTGCGCGAAGCCTTCGCCGCAAACGACCTCATCCTTTTCGATGCGAACCTGCCGGAAGAGACGATCGCAGCGATCGTCAGCCGCGCCAATTCGCTCGGCGTACCGGTGGCCGCGATTGCCATATCGCCGGCAAAGGTGGTCAAGCTCAAGCCCTGCATCTGCGGCATCGACCATCTCTTCCTCAACGAGGCGGAGGCCGCAGCCCTGACCGGCCAATGCCCGGACAAGCCGGAGGATTGGGCGTCACTGCTCGGTGATATCGGCCTGAAGAGCGGCGTCATCACGCGCGGGCAGCGCGAACTGATCGCCTTCAGCAAGGGTGGCACCTTCTGCCTGCAGCCGCCGTCGGTCGAGACCATCGCCGACGTAACGGGCGCCGGAGATTCGCTTGCAGCCGGCGTCCTCTTTGCCTTGATGCAGGATCTGCCGCTCGAGGAAGCCCTGCGGCACGGCGTGGCCGCTGCTGCACTCACGGTCCAGTCGCCCTATGCCGTCAACGAAAAACTCTCCGCGGAACTGCTTGTGGAAACCCTTGCCCTTGTTCAGCGTGCCAGAATTCTGCATTGAAGCGGCAACATCGATGAAACGGAAGAAGACAATGACGAAACCGATCTCCCCCCTCCTGCCGGTCTCCTATTCCAAGGAGGTTGCCGCTGCAAAGCAGCGCGGCGCGCCGCTGGTGGCGCTTGAATCGACGATCATCACGCACGGCATGCCCTACCCCGGCAATATCGAAATGGCGCGCAGTGTCGAGGCGATTATCCGTGAGCAGGGTGCCGTTCCGGCAACGATTGCCGTCGTTCACGGCGTCCTGCATATCGGCTTGGAGCCGGAACAGCTTGAGAAGCTCGCGAAGGAAAAGGACGTGATGAAAGTCTCGCGCGCCGATCTCGCCTTCGCGATCGCCGAGCGCCGCACCGGTGCCACGACGGTAGCTGCCACGATGATCGCCGCTGCCCGTGCCGGCATCAAGGTCTTTGCGACCGGCGGCATCGGCGGCGTGCATCGCGGTGCCGAAGAGAGCTTCGACATCTCGGCCGACCTGCAGGAGCTTGCCCGCACCGGCGTCATCGTCGTCTGCGCCGGCGCAAAGGCGATCCTCGATATCCCAAAGACGCTGGAAGTGCTGGAGACCAGCGGCGTTCCTGTCGTCACCTACGAGAGTGCCGAGTTCCCGGCCTTCTGGTCCCGTTCCTCGGGCCTGCGCAGCCCGCTGACGTTGAACAGCCCGGCCGCCATCGCCAATTTCCAGATCACCCGCGAACAGCTTGGCATCGAGGGCGGCATGCTGATCGCCAATCCGGTCCCGGAAGAAGATGAAATTCCGCGCGAGGAGATGGAGATCTATATCGAGCGCGCACTCGACAGCGCCGAGCGCGACGAAATCAGCGGCAAGACCGTGACACCTTATCTTCTCAGCACGATATTCGATCTGACCGACGGACGGAGCCTGCAGACGAATATCGCGCTCGTCGAGAACAATGCCCGCCTGGCGGCAGAAATTGCCGTGGCGCTCGACGATTGAGATTTTGACGGGAGGCGCTTGCCGCCTCCCCTATTCGCCTTCCAGGGTTTCCTTGACGACGACGGCGAGCTGCTTCAGCGAGAAGGGCTTCGGCAGGAACCCAAACTTGGCGTCCGGAGGCAGGTTGCGGGCGAAAGCGTCTTCCGCATAGCCGGAAACGAAGATGAATTTCAGGTCCGGATATCGCTTGCGCAATTCGCGCAGCAGCGACGGGCCGTCCATTTCCGGCATGACGACGTCAGAAACGACGATGTCCACCTTGCCCTCCAGCTCGTCCATGATGTCGAGCGCTTCGACGCCTGAGCCGGCCTCGTGCACGGTGTAGCCGCGCGTTTCCAGCATGCGCTTGCCGCCGCGGCGCACCGCTTCCTCGTCCTCTACGAGCAGGATGACGGCGTTGCCCGTCAGATCTTCCGGTTGTTCCGGCTGAGCTGCGGCCGGCATTTGTTGAGCCGCACCGGCCTCGGCTGCCGCAACAGCGTCCGCCTCGGCGGCGACAGCCGCGTCGATGGCGTGGCGCGGCAAGAAGACCCGGAAGGTCGTTCCCTTCCCGACTTCGGATTCCGGCTGAATATAGCCGCCGGACTGTTTGACGATGCCGTAGACCATCGCCAGCCCAAGACCCGTGCCCTTGCCCACCTCCTTGGTTGTGAAGAAGGGCTCGAATATCTTGTCCATGATGTCGGGCGCAATGCCGGTGCCGGTATCGGCCACCTCGATCAGCACCATGTCCTCATGCGGCATGTAGGAATAATTGAAACCGGCCACTTCCGCCGCCGTCACGTTGCGGGTGCGCAGCGTCAGCTTGCCGCCCTCGGGCATCGCGTCGCGCGCATTGACGCAAAGATTGATAAGCACCTGCTCGAACTGCGACAGGTCAGTCTTCACCGGCCAGAGATCGCGGCCGTATTCGACATCGAGCTTGACGTTGGTGCCGGATAACAGCCGGTCGACAAGCATGCGCAGGTCGCCGACGACATCCGTGAGGTTCAATACCGTCGGACGCATCGTCTGCTTGCGCGAGAAGGCAAGCAGCTGGCGGACGAGAACCGCGGCGCGGTTCGCATTGCGCTTGATTTCCATCAGGTCGGCAAAGCTTGCATCAGACGGCCGCGCTTGCAGCAGCAGATGGTCGGAAGACAACAGGATCGCCGTCAGCACGTTGTTGAAGTCGTGCGCGATTCCGCCGGCAAGCGTGCCGACCGCATTCATCTTTTGCGTCTGCGCCATCTGCGCTTCCAGCGCCTTTTGTTCCGTCATCTCGACGGCATAAACGATCGCGGCCTCTTCCGGCGCCTCGTCGCTCTGGTCGATGACAGCGTTGACGTAGAAACGGAAATGACGCGCTTCATCGTTCGGCATGCGCGAGTCGATCGGCGGGATATCGCCCTGGCGGTCCTTTGCCGCGACCAGGGCATCCTTCAGCCTCTGTCGATCGCTTTCCTGAAGGATGACTTCCAGCGCTGCGCCATTTTCGACGTCATCGCGCGAAACGATGCCGGAGAAGAGCTTGAGGAATGGCGCATTCGTGCGCAGGATCCGACCGTCGCCGTCGACCGAGGCGATCGCCATCGGCGTGTTGTTGAAGAAGCGCGTGAAGCGCATCGCCGCGGCAGAAGCGGATTGCTCGTTCTCGCCGCCCGATTGCCGCCTGAGCACGATCGTCCGGCTCTCGCCCGGCGCGCCGTCGCGCATGGAAGTCACGCTGTGTATGATCTGCACCGGCAGGCTCTGTCCGTTCGCCTTCTTGAGGTCGAGGTCGAGCGTATCGGTTTTCTTAAGACCGGGCTCGGCCTGCACCGACTGAATCAGTGCCAGCCCGCCGCCTGCCACGAGATCTCCGATCGTCATCGAGCCCGGCACGAATTTCGTGAGGTCGAGTCCCAGCCATTCGGCAAGTGTTGCGTTCAGGTAGAAAATCTCGCCCTTGCGCCCTGCCGAGAAGAAACCTGCCGGCGCATGGTCGAGGTAATCGATCGCGTTCTGCAGTTCCTTGAAGAAGCGCTCCTGGTCATCGCGCTCGGCGGTGATGTCGCTGATCTGCCAGATATGCAGCGGCTTGCCGGAGCCTTCCTCGGTTCGCAAGGTTCGCGCCTTGAGACGGTACCAGTGAGCGCCAGAATTGTTCGTTGCCGGGCCAAGGGTCCGCAGCAGACGGAATTCCTCCTGGCCTTCCTTGCCCTCGCGCAGCCCGTTCGACAGACGGTAAAGCGCCTCGTTCGATTCCCGGTGGCGTGAAAGCAGCGCTTCGAGCGTCTGCACTTCGGTCGGTTTGCGGGCGCCGGTCAGCTTTCCATAGGCCGCGTTGGCATAAATGATCCGGCCCTTCCCATCGGTAATCAGCGAACCGTCCGGATGGCTGTTGAGAAATGACCTGGCGAGACTATCCGATTGCCGCTGGGGCATGACCTCGATGAAGCCGATGACCGAGGAAACGAGGAAGAAGATGCCGACCATGGCCAGCACGCCCAGCACGCCGAGGACCATTTCGTTTTCGAGCGAATCCTTGAAGTACACAAAGCTGCCTGCGGCTGCGACAAGCACAAGCGCCAGAAGAATGATGCGGACAGCCGTTCCCGAGCGTCCTCCGCGATCCACGATCGGGGCATTGTAGTCGTCAGCCTGACGTGGTGTCGTCATCTATTCCTCACATGAGCCTGTCCAACATTCGCTTATAATCTCAAGACAAAGCAGGAATCAGGCGTTCGTTCCTTCTTAGCAAGTTGCTGCGTCCGCAAAAACACTGTGAAGAGCCAAGAATGCTTGAATTCACAACGAACGGCGCCACTTTCGACAACCAAGCGCGCCGCAGAAACATGCACTGGCGTTCGGACATGACTGGACAATCAGGCTGCCTATTGCCTAAGGAGCTGAAAAGCCGTCATGTTATGGCGAACGCGGCAACCGGAGTAGAAGATCATGTTCGACGAAGTGATGGGCGCCTATGGCAGCCGTTTCCTCCTCGCAGCGGGCGGCGTCGGCATCGCGCTGGTGCTCCTGATCGGTATCTTGTGGATCCTCCGCAGCCGAGCGCCCTCACCCTTTGTACGCGGCGGCAAGAACCGTCTGCCGCGATTGCAGGTGCTGGATGCCGCAGCCGTCGATACGCGCCGCCGGCTGGTGCTCGTGCGCCGTGACGACGTTGAGCATCTGATCATGATCGGTGGTCCGACCGACATCGTTATCGAAAGCCGCATCCTGCAGGATACAGATGAGGGTTCCGACCACGCCTTCATAGCGCCCTTAGCCCCGCCGGCGCCTCGGCCGGAGCCTGTCGTCTCGACGCCCGAAGAGCCGCCCGTCAAGCCGGCAAGACCGGTCACAGCTTTCGAGCGCGAACCGGAACCTGACGAGCCCTATGCTCCGGCTCCGGCTCCGGCACCCGCGCCTGCCGTCGAGCCGCGTCTGCATCCCGTGGCAACCGCTCCTGCCGTAGCGCCCGCAGAACAGGAGCCCGCAGCGCCGTCTGCGGCAACATCGGCCGTGGCGGCAAAAATCGAGCGGGAGCCTGCCAGCCCTGCTGCTTTGCCGCCGATCATTCCGAGGCCTGCGGAGCGGCCCGCCGCCGCCCCGGTGATCGAGGCAGCCAGCGCCGCCGACATCCTCGACGCGGCGCGCCAGCGCGTTCTGCCGCAGCAGCGGATGGAGCCGCAGGTCTCGACGCCGCCAGCACAGAGCCTTCCGACCGTCGCCGAAGGCATACCTGTCGTGACCGGCGACGCTGCCACCACCTCGAAGGCAGCGCCCAGCGACTTCGAGCGCATTCTTCAGGAAGAGATGAACAATACGCTTGCGGCGCAGCGCATTGTTCCCGCTGCGAACGCCCCTGCCCGCCCGGTTCCGCCGCAGCCCGGCAACCCGCAGCGCCGCGATCCGGACATGGCACCGATCACCGGCGCCGATGCCGACCTTCAAAAGGAAGTGGCCCGCATCTTTGGCGAAATGAGCGTCAATCGCGAAAAGTAAGCCGCCCTGCCTGCAGGAAAGCTCTCGCAAGAAAAAAGGCACCGCAGACTGCGGTGCCTTTAATTTCTACGAAGAACTTTGAAAAGCTCACTCGTCGCGATAAACCTTTTCGCGCCGCTCGTGGCGCTCCTGCGCCTCGATCGACAGCGTTGCGATCGGACGTGCGTCGAGACGCTTGATGCCGATCGGCTCGCCGGTTTCCTCGCAGTAGCCATAGGTGCCGTCTTCGATCCGCTGCAATGCTGCATCGATCTTGGAAATCAGCTTTCTCTGGCGGTCGCGGGCGCGAAGTTCGATCGCCCGGTCCGTTTCGGAAGAGGCTCGATCCGCTAGGTCCGGATGGTTGGCGCTTTCTTCTGCGAGATGATCGAGTGTCTCGCGCGCTTCTCTAAGGATATCGTTTCTCCAGGCAACAAGTTTGGCTCTGAAGTAAGCCCGCTGGTTTGCGTTCATGAATTCCTCGTCTTCCGAGGGAACGTAGCTGCTAAGATCGATCTTCTCACTCAACGCGATTCTCCTGAAGAACATCTCATATGGCGGGGTGTATATCCCAAGCGCTATCGCGGGTTCAAGCCAAATACGACAGGTAAACAGATTTTTAAATCTGTCATATTTTTAAGCTAACAGACTATTTTCGCACCACTATTAGGAATGCTGGTTGTTGCTTCCCGTTCAAGAACGCGTGTTGAGCTTACTGTTTTGCGCCATCGCTATGCCGATGCGGTTGACGGCGGTGATCTGCGGACGCTACTGAAAAGGCTCCTTCGCTCGTGGAATCTTCTATGGCCGCAACCTTGCCTTCGCCTTCACGAATCTATCTGTTGCGGCATGCAGAAGCCGCCTGGGCGCAGCCCGGCGAACGGGATTTTGACCGGCCTTTGAATGAAAAGGGCTATGACGACGCGGAACTCGTGGCAGACCGCGCCGCCGACAAAGGCTACCGGCCGGAGCTTTTGATAAGCTCCACTGCGAGGCGCTGCCGCGAGACCACGGACGCCGTGCATCGCGCTATGGGATTGTCGCTCGACATCCGCTACGTCGACCAACTCTACAACGCCACCCCCGAGGTCTACCTCGATATCATCGACAGCCAGACCGCGGGCTCCGTCATGCTTGTCGGTCACAACCCGACAACCGAGCAGACGCTTGAAGCGCTCATCGGTCACGATGCCCTGCTCCGTGCATTGCCGGACGGCTTTCCCACGGCGGGCCTTGCAGTCCTCGATTTCGACGGCGCGTCTGCAGGGTGGAAGCTTACCGACTTCGTGCACGACTGACGTCTTTCGCGCCGCTTCTTTTTCGGACAGCATCCACGTCCTATATGCTTGAGCACTGACAATCGGAATTCCGCCTTGCCGCCAAGCCTGACATCCCTTACCGGCGACGCGCGTATCGCGCTCGACAACCTCGCAGACCGCGCCTCGAGTCTCGTCAAACCGACGATCCGCCTCGGCGTCACCGGGCTTTCCCGGTCCGGTAAGACGGTCTTCATCTCGTCCCTCGTGCATAATTTGCTGCATGGCGGACGCCTGCCGCTTTTCGAGCCGTTTCAGTCCGGCCGGGTGTCGGCCGTGCGACTGGAACATCAGCCGGATGACGCCGTGCCACGTTTCCAGTACGAGGATCATATCCGGGCGCTGGTGAAGGACCGTGTCTGGCCGGATTCGACCCGCGCCATATCCGAACTGCGCATCACGCTGAATTATCAGAGCGCCAGTGGCTGGAACCGTCTGTTCTCGCCCGGCCGTCTCTCGATCGATATCGTCGATTATCCCGGAGAGTGGCTGCTTGATCTACCGCTGCTGGCCAAGGACTACCGGACCTTCAGCGAGGAGACGCTGGCGCTCGCCCGCAGCGGCATCCGCGCGGAACTTTCTCGCGGCTGGTTGGCACTGACCGGAGCCATCGACGTCAAGGCGCCCGCCGATGAGATGCAGGCGCGCGATCTCGCGACGGCTTTCACCGATTACCTGAAAGCCTGCAAGGCCGACGAGCGCTCGCTGTCGACATTGCCGCCCGGCCGCTTCCTGCTCCCCGGCGACCTTGAAGGTTCTCCCGCGCTCACCTTCGCGCCGCTCGCTTTGCCTTCCGAAGGCAAACCGCCCAAAGGTTCGCTCTGGGCAATGATGGAGCGCCGCTACGAGGCCTACAAATCCGTCGTCGTCAAACCCTTCTTCCGCGAACATTTTGCCCGGCTCGACCGCCAGATCGTTCTCGTCGACGCGCTGCAGGCGATAAACCGCGGCCCGGAGGCGATCCAGGATCTGGAGCGCGCGTTGACGGATGTGCTTGCCTGCTTCCGTCCCGGTACGAACTCGCTGCTTTCGTCGCTCCTCGGCCGCCGGATCGACCGCGTTCTCGTGGCCGCCACGAAAGCCGATCATCTGCATCACGAAAGCCACGACCGCCTCGATGCGCTGACGCGCCGCCTTGTCGAGCGCGCCGTCCACCGGATCGGCATGGCAGGCGCCGGCATCGACGTCATGGCACTTGCCTCGGTGCGCGCCACGCGGGAGGCGACCGTCAAGCGCGACGGCCACGATCTGCCGGTGATCGTCGGCACGCCAATCGATGGCGAAACGATCGCCGGCGAGCGCTTCGACGGCATCAGGAAGACGGCGGTCTTCCCGGGCGACCTTCCGCAAGACCCCGAAAGCCTGTTCGACGGCATTGAATCTGCCAGCCGCGATGTCCAATTGCCGGATGTGAACATTGTGCGCTTCCGGCCGCCGCAGCTCGAGGAAACCGGCAGCGGCATCAAGCTTTCGGTCCCGCATATCCGGCTCGACCGGGCCATGCAGTTTCTGTTTGGAGACCGCCTCGCATGAGCAAACCCGCTTCTGGAGATTCGGACCGGCCGCGCCGCACACCGGCGGCCTTTGCCTATGAGGACGATCCGCGCGCCGTCGAGACGGACAGGAAGCAGGAGGCCCGCAAGCCGGCAAGCTTCGGCGGCGAAGTCGTCCTCACATCGGACGAAGACGACCCCTTCATCAATTCGGACAAGGATATCGCCCCCTTGCCGGTCGCAGTGCCGCGCAAACGGCGCACCTCCTTTGCCAAGATCGCACTAACTGCTTTCGGCGTCCTGCTTTCGCTCGCCTTCGGCCTGTGGACCGACAGCCTGATACGCGACCTCTTTTCCCGCGCCGACTGGCTTGGTTACACGGCGCTGGCGGCGCTCGCGATCGGCATCCTCGCCGTCGTCGCCATCGTGATCCGCGAAACGGCGGGTATAATGCGCCTCGCGGCGGTGCAGACGATCAAGGCCGAGGCGGAAGCCGCCATACTGGAGACGAAGCCCGCCAAGGCACGCGCCCTGGTGAAGAACCTTTCAAACCTGCTTGCCGGAAAGCCGGAAACCGCCAAGGGCCGCGCAACCTTGAAAGCCGCCGAAGGCGACATCATCGACGCGCCGCATCTCGTCGCACTCGCTGAACGCGAATTGCTGGCGCCTCTGGACCGCCAGGCAAGAGCGCTGATCGTCAATTCATCGAAGCGCGTTTCGATCGTCACCGCTGTCAGTCCGCGCGCGATCGTCGATCTGCTCTACGTGCTTTTCGAAGCCTCGCGCCTGATCCGCGCAATGGCCGAGCTTTATGGCGGCAGGCCCGGCACGCTTGGGATGATTCGCCTGATGCGGGATGTTCTGGCGCATCTCGCCGTCACCGGCTCGATCGCCGTCGGCGACAGCCTCGTGCAACAGGTCCTGGGCCACGGCCTTGCCTCCAAGCTCTCGGCCAGGTTCGGCGAAGGCATTATCAACGGGTTGATGACAGCCCGTATCGGCATAGCTGCGATGGATCTGTGCCGTCCGCTTGCGTTCCGCGCATTGAAGCGGCCGGGAATCGGCGACTTCATCGGCGATCTGGCGCCCTCCGTAGTGCCGCGCACCGGTCGCAAATAAACATTTTCGCACCTGGCGCCTTCCGTAACGGAGGGAATTGCAAAACGCAGGAAATTCATGGCACTGGCAATATGAATTGAATTTGCCGAGCCTTTGGAAAGCCCTTCGTTTCCGTGCATTTCGGCGCATTGGAAACCAAGCATTAACCATTATTCGGCAAAACTCCAGGCTAGTAACGGGTGGTGTTTGCCAAGGAAAATCCATGTATTCGCGCAAAGTTCTCTTCGTATGCGGGCTCGTCGCCGCGGCATTGTCTCCGGCGGCCGATATTGCCCCTGCTGCCACCGCCGCCACACGCGACAAGGCTTTCTTCGAGTCTGTTGCGGGCAACTGGAGAGGTCCGGGCGAAATCGTCGCCGGCAAATACAAGGGCACGAAATTTAGCTGCAACCTCATCGGTTCTGCCGTGAGCGACGGCGGCGCCGGCATCAAGCTCGACGGCTCTTGCCGCGTTGGCGTGTTCAAACAGCCGATGTCCGCCGTCATCACCCAGTCGCGCGGCGGCTATAAGGGCAAATTCCTTGATGGCGCCGCCGGTAAGGGTCTCGATGTCGTCTCGGGCACCGTCACACAGGACACCGTCGTCGTCGGCCTGAACCGCGCCAAGCTGAACGGCGCGATGATCGCCCGCGTCCGCGACGACAAGACGATGAACGTCACCGTGTCGGTAAAGGTCGAGGATCGCATGGTCCCGGTGATCGGCCTCACCCTGACCCGCCAGATCGATGAAATGACGGTCGGCTCCGTCGAGTAAGAGCTGTACGATAGCAGTCACCCAAGCGGCGGATTTTCCGCCGCTTTTTCATTTGAGGCGCTGCGCCACCACTCGCGATCGGCATCGGCGATCTCGATGCCTTGGATATCTGCTCGCGAAAGCCAATCCGCGACGGTGCGGCCCTTGACGATGAGGTCCGCGGCAAAATCTGCAAGCGGCATCAGAACGAAGCCCCGCTCGGTCATGCGCGGATGCGGCAGTTCCAGCCTCGGCGCCCCCTGTTCAATATCGTCGAATGTCAGCAGATCGATGTCGAGCGTTCGCGGTCCCCAACGCTCGATGCGCTCGCGTTTCATGTCGCGCTCGATGCCGAGACAGACGTCGAGCAACGCCTCCGGTTCGAGCAACGTATGGAGTGCCGCGCATGCATTGAAGAAGAAGGATTGGTCCGTCTTGCCCCAGGGCGGCGTGCGGTAGAGCCGCGACACGGCGGTGAGCCGGCAATCGTCACGCCCGTCGAGCTTCCGCAGCGCGGCAGCCATCGATTTCACGGGGTCACCGAGATTGCCGCCGAGACCGAGCGTGGCGGGTCTGAAACGATCAGCCGGCAAAGTGTTCAACGCTCACCTGTACGAAATCGAGAACGCCGGGCACTGGCGCATTCGGCTTGCGCACCGTGATCTTGGCGCGCCTGATCTGATGAAACTTTTCGCAGAGACCCTTGGCGATATCGAGCGCCAGCGCTTCGATCAGGTTGCGGCGCCTGCCGGTGACGATCTCCTCGATCACGGTGAAGGCAATCCCGTAGTTCACGGTATCGTCGATCGAGTCGCTTTCGAGCGCACCCGCCGCGACGACGTCGAGCTCGGCATCGACGAAGAACCGCTGGCCGAGGAACTCCTCTTCGTCGTGAACCCCGTGACGCGCAAAGAACGCGCAATTCTGCAGCGTGATTGTATATTTCGTGCCCATCAGCCTTCTCTTTGCTCGAAATCCCGGCGCGCCGCCAGCATAGCATCCGCGACCGCGAGCGCATCCCTGTTGATTGCGACATTGTGCACCCGGAAAACCGCAGCACCCTGAAGCCTGAGCAGTGCGCTGCTCGCCGCCGTTGCAACGTCGCGCTCAGCCGCATCCCGTCCTGTGACCGCACCGACGAAGCGCTTTCGCGACGTGCCCGCCAGCAGCGGCAATCCGAAACGCTGCAATTCGGCAAACCTCGCCATCAGCTCGAGGTTCTCGTCGGCATCCTTGGCAAAGCCGAATCCCGGATCAAGCACGATCCGCTCGCGCATGACGCCTGCTTCCGCGGCGATCTCCAGGGAGCGGACCAAGAAATGATATTGATCCGCAATCACGTCCGGAAGCTTCTCGCGTTCGCGGCCCGTATGCATGAGGCAGAGTCCGGCGCCGGTATCGGTCGAAACCCTCGCGATCTCCGCCTCCTTCTGCAATCCGAAGACGTCGTTGATGATATGCGCGCCGGCCCCGACGGCGAGCCGCGCCGTCTCCGCCCGGTAGGTGTCGATCGAAATCAGCGCATCGCTCCTGCCGCGCAGAGCCTCGATCACCGGCAGCACGCGGGACTGCTCTTCCGCAGGGCTGACTTCGGCAGCACCCGGGCGTGTCGACTCCCCGCCGATGTCGATGATCGCGGCTCCCTCGCTGACGGACTGAAGGGCATGCTCGACGGCGGCATCCACGCTTTCGTAGCGTCCGCCATCCGAAAAGGAATCCGGCGTCACATTGATGATCGCCATGATTACGCCGCGCGGCCCGAGTTCTATTTCGCGGCCATGCGCCACGCGCCAGAAACTGCTTCGAAGCTGTAGCATCGGGGTTTATCCCATTGATAATAAAAAAAGCCGACGCCCTGTATTGCGCTCGCGGTGGCTATGCCCCAAGCTCCGCCGAACTTCAACACGGGTAGCGTCAAGAATGCCTTCCGCATCGCGTTATATGCGTTTCGTACTTGCTTTTTCCACGACGGTTGCCCTCTGCATTCCCGCCTCGGCTCAAGTCGTTGCGACCAAAAGCTACTCCTATTTCGACATCCGAGGAAAGAGTGCCGGCGAGCTCGATGAGGAACTGAGCCGCCGCGGGCCGACGGCGAGTGGCTCCTCCGCGCGCCACCCCGGCGCCACGAAAATCCGCTTCGGCGGCGAGGCGACCTACGTGCAGAGCAACGGCCGCTGCCGCATCACCAGCGCAAAGGTGACCGTTCACACGCAGATCATCCTGCCGCGCTGGCGAAACCGCAACGGCGCCAGCAAACAGCTGTCGACGATCTGGGATGCACTCTCGAGCGACATCAAAAGGCATGAGGAGCGACACGCGGAAATCGCCCGCACACAAGCGCGTCTCATGGAGCGACGGATCCTCGCGCTGCCCGCCCAGCGCAGCTGCGGAGCCATGCAGGAGCTTGTCACGGAAGAATCTAATCGCGGAATAGAAGAACACGACAGGTTGCAGGCGCGTTTCGACCGCATCGAGGCAGTCAACTTTCAGAGCAGGATGATGCGCTTGCTCAACAAGCGAATCAGTTCGTCCGGCAGCGAAAAATAACCCAATTTTCGCAATAAGCACGCGATATCGTTAGCTGAGCAACGAAACTTGTGCGAAGCTTTCCTCCTCCAAAGCCTGTTAATGATGAAAATTAGCGATATGCGACTCAACCCGCACGCGCTAATATGAACACATTCGGAAGTTCAGGTGGGATTGACCTGATCTTCTGTTACTGGGTTCTCCTGGCGCGTTCTAAGCCGCGGGCGGTCCTCCCTCGCCCGACGGTTATGCGCCCGCCTCGCCTCGCACGTCATCCGGCGCGCGAGGCTTTTTTTGCACAGATCAGGCCTGGCGCTCGGGCACCTGGACGATAAGTCCGTCGAGCGCCGCCTTCATTCTGATCTGGCAGGAAAGCCGCGAAGTCGGGCGGACATCGAAGGCGAAGTCGAGCATGTCTTCTTCCATCGCTTCCGGCGGGCCGACGCGCTCGGCCCATTCTTCGTCGACATAGACATGACAGGTCGCACAGGCGCATGCGCCGCCGCACTCGGCTTCTATGCCTGGCACCGAGTTGCGCACGGCATTCTCCATCACTGTGGAACCTTGATCGACATCCAGATCGAAGCGCGTGCCGTCGAAGGCAACGATAGTCAGTTTGGGCATGATGCTTTCCGGTATTACATGAAGAGGGAGGATCGAAATTTTTCTTCCAACAAATCCGATGGGCAGTCAACATCGACCGCCTTCACGGTTTCATTCCATATTTAAAAGCGACGGGCTTTTCCATTTGCGTCATACCGCTGGCCACAAAAAGACCCGCTGTTCCGGAATGGAGCAGCGGGCCGAGTGGCTTAAAATGCTCGGCTCTAGCGGCTGAGCTTGAGAATGAAATTTTCGGCTTCGACGACGGCGGCTGCGACCGCGGCCATGCACGCTGCATCGCCGCAATTGTTCTCGAGCATGTCTGCCGCTTCGGATACCTGGAAGGCCCCAACCGCGCTCGCCGCCCCTTTCAGCCGGTGGGCAGCGGCTTGCATCTTCTTTGCATCGCCCGACGAAACCTCCTGCAGGCAGGCGCGTGCCTGGCGCGCAAATATCTTCAGGACCTCGACTTCAAGCGCCTTGTCGCCCATCGTCTGCTTTGCCAGATGAACAAGGTCGATCGGGCGACCCTTTGAGGGGCAAGGCCTGTTTGAATTATCCGGCGCCTCGAACGCAATACTGACTGCTGCCATGTGCCAATTCTCCCGTCTTTACCCCGCAGGTGGATTCACACTGCGGTTTGAGAGTGGCGATCGCGTTAAATTCTGGCACATTGAGGGCGGAATTCTACCGCTATGGTTAACAACCGCTTAACGCCCCTAAATTATTGGTTTTTCGACGTCCGCCTGCGTTAAATTATGTTAACAACGGATTAATGGACGGTGATTAGCAAGGCTTCATTAATTGTCTCGGAAGCCCGGATGTGTCACTACGATACTATTAGACTAGGTTTATGGTACGCGCCTTTGCTGGCCAAGTGGATAGTGGTAATGTTTTGATACCGTCCGTTTGAAAAAGCGGCTATCTACTCTGAAATGACATGCTTATCCGTCCGTCGGCTCGGATGGGAAGGTCAGAGGCAAAGGTTGGAATCCGGACGCGGCACTGTCCGGGAAATGCGGCTGAACCGGCTGAGATGTAACGAGGCGTAACCGAATGGCGAACAACAAGTACAGCGAGTCGATCGAGGACAAGGCGTTCAAAGCATTGGACGAAGCTCTCCAGATCGACTTCAGCCAGCAGAAGGCGCCGTCTCGCGGCGCTAAAACGCCTGACGCCCCGGAGGCCAAAGTGTCCGACACGCCATCTGCCCGCAGCAATCAGCAGGACCAGGATGAGAGCCAGCGCCGCCGCGGCCGCGGCTCCAGGGCGGAGCAGGTGGCTCGCGCGCCGGCGCTGGCCGCGGCGAACGATGCAAACCGCATGACGGCCGCCTCCATTCTGAAATCGCTAGACGGCGGCTCGACGCGTTCGGCCGTGCGCAACGCCACGCTCTTCTCGCTGCTGTGGATCGTCGGCGGCGTCGGCCTGATGGCCCTGCTCTACTCGCCGCAGATCTGGCAGATCCGTTCCGTTACCGATCTCGCGGCCCTCCCCGGCGTCATTGCCGGCATCATCGGCATCATCGTGCCGGTGCTTCTGTTCTATGCCTTTGCAATCATGATCTCGCGCGCTCAGGACATGCGCAACGCCGCCCGCTCCATGGCGGAAGTGGCACTGCGTCTCTCCGAACCGGAAACGATCGCATCCGAACGCATCATGACGGTCGGCCAAGCCGTTCGCCGTGAAGTCTCCGCCATGAACGAAGGCATCGAGCGCACGATCGCGCGCGCTTCCGAGCTTGAAACCCTGGTTCACTCCGAAGTTAACGCGCTTGAACGCAGCTATGCCGATAATGAACTGCGCGTGCGCGGCCTGGTTCATGAACTCGGCTCCGAGCGCGAAGCGATCGTCAATCACGCGGAGCGCATCCGCAGCTCGATCGTCGGCGTCCATGACCAGCTGAAGGAAGACCTTTCGCTCGCGACGGAAGAGATCGCCGTACGCCTTGCGACGTCAGGCGAAGCCTTCGCATCGATGATCGACACCCGGGCTGCGACGCTGACGGAAAAATCGGAAACGGCGATCCAGTCGCTCGGCTCGCTTCTCGCAGCCAAGACCGACTCGCTGCTGCAGACACTGACCTCCTCCGGTTTTGCGCTGGCACACGAATTCGACACGCGCCTGGAGTCGCTCACCTCCAACCTCAATGATCGCGGTGAGCAGTTGCTCAGCCAGTTCGAAACGCGTGCCTCCACTATGGACAGCAGCGCCGAGAAGCTGAATGCGGCGCTGAACGACCGCGCCCGCCAGCTGAACGAAATCCTGATTGCCCGCACCCGCGAAATCAACGAAAGTCTGACCGGTGGCGAACGCGAAATCACCGGCACGCTCGACGACGTGCTTGCCAAGCTCAACGCGTCGCTCGACGATAAGAGCGCAAGCTTCCGTCAAAGCCTGCAGTCCAGCGCCGACGACGCCATCATGGACCTCGACCTGCGCTCCGGCTTCTTCGACGAGCGCCTGCAGGCAACCGTCGCCCAGATGTCGACCGCGTTCGACGAGCGCGTGGCGGAATTCACAAACGCCTTCGACAAGCGCGCTGGTTCGCTCGACACCAAGCTGATGGAAAGCCTCGCGCGCATCAACGAGACGCTGGCCGGCGGCTCGGAATCGATCGACGGCATCCTCAATTCCAGCATCGAGCGCCTTGGCGCCTCGATGACCGACCAGTCCTTCGCGCTGGCGACTGCGCTGAGTACGGGTCAGGAAGTTCTCGAAAGCTCTCTCGGCAGCAAGGTCGACGAAATCTCCAACGCCCTTTCGGCCCGCACCAGCGAGATCACCTCTGCCCTGCAGTCTGCGAGCGGCGGGATTTCCGAGGCGCTCGCCTCCAGCGTTTCCGAGCTGCATGGCAGCCTTTCGGCCCGCAGCAGCGAGATCACTTCTGCCTTGCAGTCCGCAAGCGGCGAGATTTCTGAGGTGCTCGCCTCGGGCGTCTCCGATCTGCATGGCAGCCTTTCAGGCCGCACGAGCGAGCTCACCTTCGCGCTGCAGAGCGCAAAGGATGAAATTTCTGAGACGCTGGCGTCCGGCACCACCGATCTGCGGACGAACCTTTCGAGCCACACCGGCAAACTGACCTCCGCGCTCAAAAATGCTAAAAGCGAGCTTTCCGAGGCTCTCACATCCGGCACTTCTGAGCTGCAGGCGAATCTTTCGGGCCGGACCAGCGAATTGGCATCTGCTCTGCAGAACGCCACCGGTGAAATTTCGCTAGCGCTCGCAACCGGCACGTCCGAACTCCACAACAATCTCGCGGCGCGTTCGACGGAATTCCGCGAGACGCTGCTGTCGACCACGTCCGACCTCACGGCTGCCGTCTCCGCCGGCACGGAGCAGATAACCTCCGCATTCGGCCGCGCCGACGAGCTCAACAACGTAATCTCCCAGCGTGCCGCGGCGATCACCCAGGCCCTGGATTCCGCCCATGAACGCATCGACGGTGTCATGGCGGAGCGCAGCAGCGCACTCGTCAGCGCGCTCTCGAGCAATCACGACCGCCTGGCCGACGCCCTCGACGAAAAAACGATGGCGCTCGCCATATCGCTCGACGATAGCCAGAGCCGCTTCGACAGCGCACTTGAAGCCCGCACCAACGCACTCCTCGATACCGTTGCAGGTGCTGAGGCCCGGGTTGCCGGCGCCTTCACCGACAAGGCAGAGGGAATCCGCAGCGCTTATACCGACAACCAGGAACGGCTCGAACGGTCGCTCGGCGAACACGTCGCAGCGCTCTCCTCGACACTCTCCAGCAGCAACAACCGCCTTGAGTCGCTGACGGGCGAAGCAGCCGCACGCATGGAATCGCTTACCAGCGAAGCTGCCGCCCGCATCGACGGCAGCCTTGCCTCCGCCCATGATCGCATCCGCGCAACGCTGGACGACCGTGCGAACGCGATCAGCCTTTCGCTCAGCGACGCCCATGCGCAGCTCAGCGATACGCTGTCCGAGCAGACGACGACCATCGGCGCCTCGGTCGCCGCAAGCGCCAGCATGCTCGAAATGTCGCTGGAAGATCATGAAGCCTCCATCCGCCAGACGATCGACGGCAGCGCCAGGTCGCTCGAAGAGCGCCTGCGTGAAGGCGCCGGCCAGATCGCCGGCCGCTTCCAGGATGCGGCAAGCGAAATCTCGCGCTCGGCCGAAACTTTCTCCATGCACCTCGATCAGTCGATAGACGGTATGACCGGCCGTTTTGCTGAAACCGGTTCGCGCGTCGAAGCGGGCCTTGCCGCTCTCGAAAACCGCATCCGCGACGGAGTCGGCGGTGTCGCAACGCAGGTGGATGCCGCAGGCAGCCGGCTTGCGGAAACACTTAACGACAGCATTTCGCAACTGCGCGAACTCGGCGACGATGCCGCCTTGCGCGTTACGACTGTCCTGGAAAGCACGAGCGATACGCTTACCGGCGCGATCGATGAGCGCACGGCAAGCCTCGCCGGCGCCATCGATGAGCGCACAGCAAGTCTCGCAGCTGCGATTGGCGAGCGGACTTCGGCTCTGACTGCCGCTGTCGATGAACGCGCTGCAAATCTCACGATGACGATCGACGATCGTGCCGCAAATCTCGCAACGTCCATCGACGACCGCACGGCAAACCTTGCGCAGGCGATGCATCGCGGCAGCGAGCATATCGACGAACGCCTGTCCACCATGGATCGGGCGCTCACTCTTGGCCTCAACGCCGTCAATCAGACGATCGAAGGCAAGGCCGCCGGCCTCGCCTCGACGCTGCGCAGCGCCGTCGCCGATGCTGCCCAGGGCATGGATGCCGAAGCCGCACGCACGGCCGAACTGATGGCCCGCACCGGCCAGCAGTTCACCGAAGGCCTCGACCAGAAGAGCGGCGAGTTCGCGCGTGCCATGGACGAGCGCTCCGAACAGATCGTCGGCCGCGTTTCCGAGGCGCAGAACCGCCTCGCGAGCCAGGCAGCCGCCGTCGCCCAGACCTTCTCCGAGGCCGGCAATGCGATCGTCAACAAGGTCGCCGAAGCCGAAACGCTCGTCAGCGGCCAGGTGAATGCCATTTCGCAGGCTCTCTCCGAGGCCCAATCCTCGCTGGAGAACCGCGGCGACGCAATCCGCTCGACGATCGCAAGCGCCAGCGAAGGCATCGCCACGACCATGTCGAACGTCGACAGGGCTCTCGAAGCCCGCAGCAGCGCGATCCGCTCCGGTCTAGAAGAGCGCGCACGCGAAATTGATGCGACCTTGACCGATGTCGAAAAGGCACTCGAAGCCCGCGGCCATACGATCCGCTCGACGCTCGACGAGCGCACCCGCGAGCTCAACTCCATGCTCGCCGGCCGTTCTTCCGAGCTCTCGCGCCTGATCGACGAAACCGCGCATCCGATAATCGAGCGCTACACGGAAGCGGGCAAGGAGGCCGCGGCCCGCATCGCCGCCGCAGCCGAACAGAGTGCGGACCGCCTGCGCGCCGAAAACGCAGTCCTGGCGAATGCGATCGCGGCCCGCACCGAGAGCGCTTCCACGGCGGTCAATGCTATTGAAACGAGCCTGCTTGCCAACGTCAACGCACTCATCGAGCGCCTGTCCGAAAACAGTGCCTCGATGGCGATGATGATGAACAGTGCGGCCGAAGATCTTGCCACTGTCGACGGCCGCCTCGGCGAGACCACCTCGCGCTTCACCGACTCGGCGTCGAAGGCGGCGGAGATGGTTTCCGCCTCGACCCGTCTTCTCGAAGGCAAGGTCGACCGACTCTCCGACATATCGGGCCAAACGCTGGCGCAGGTCGGCGGCATCATCGGCCGCTTCGACGAGCACTCGAAGGTCCTAAGCCAGGCTTCAAACCTGCTCGCGGCTGCGCAGTCGAATCTCGTCTCGACACTCGAGGAACGCGAAGGCGCCCTGCAGAGCCTCTCCGTCGGCCTCGTCCAACGTTCCGAAGAGATTGAAAAGACGATGCGTGCCCTCTCCGGCATGGTCGAGAATGCCTTCGAGCGTGCCGAGCAGCGCTCCAACCAGGTCACCGGCAATCTGCGCCAGGGCGTGCAATCCTCCTTCGCCGATATCGGCCGCGTGCTTTCGGAGACGGAAAAGCGCGCCGAGGAAGCCGCCGAAGCGATGCGCAGCTCGATCGTCAAGGCTGGCGAAGAAGCGAGCGCAACGATCGAAGGCACCTTCGACAATGCCGAACGTCGCTCGAACGATCTGGTGAACCGCCTACGCGGCGGGCTGACCGCGTCGCTTTCGGATGTCGAGCGAATGCTCGGCGAGGCAGGCCGCGCATCGGACGGTGCTGCCCAGCAGCTCCGCGAATCGCTTCGCGAAGCCGTCGAGGAAGCGGTTGCCCGCTTCTCCGGCGCCACTGACGAAATCCGCCGTTCGGCCGGCGATATCCGCAAGGAACTCGACATGACGCGCAGCGAATTGAAGCGCGGCGCATTCGACCTTCCGGAAGAAGCCAAGGAGAGTGCGGCCGCCATGCGCCGTGCCGTTGCCGAGCAGATCAAGGCGCTGCAGGATATTTCGCAGATCGTCAGCCGTTCCACGCAGCAGCTTGAAGTCTCCGAGCCGGTCGCCCGCGCCGCCGCACAGGCCCAACCCGCTCCGCGCCCGGCGCCTGCGGCCCAGCAGCCTGGCCCGGCGCCCGCCCGCCAGCCCGTCGTCGAAGACGGCGTTGCGCTCCGCGGCACGATCGCTCCGCCGGCGGCCCCTGCGCCGCAGCGGGCCGCGCCTGTACCGGCCACGCCTGCCCGTCAGGAAACCGGCGGCTGGATCAGCGACCTGCTGCGCGGCGCCTCGCGCGATGAAGCCGCCGAGGAGGCGCCCGCTGCACGCACGGCAGCCCCGAGCGCCCAGCCCGCGCCGGCACAGCAGCGCAGCGCCGATACCCGCAATCCGCGCCACGTCGTCGAATCGCTGAATTCGCTCTCGGTCGATATCGCCCGCGCGATCGATCACGACGCCTCGGTCGATCTGTGGCGCCGTTATCAGCGCGGTGAACGCGACGTCTTCACCCGCCGCCTCTACACGTTGAAGGGCCAGCAGACCTTCGACGAGATCAAGCGCAAATACGATCGCGAACCGGAATTCCGCACCGCCGTCGACCGCTACATCGCCGATTTCGAGAAATTGCTTGCCGACGTCGCCCGCACTGACCGCGACCGGACGATTACGCAATCGTACCTGACGTCGGATACTGGCAAGGTCTACACGATGCTGGCCCACGCCGCAGGCCGCCTGAGCTAACGGAAGCAAAGCTGACGATTGCTACAGGAAGGGTCGCCCAAAGGCGGCCCTTTTCATGTGCTTTTTACGGGACGGCCGTTCTGTAGCAAAGCGGATAACGGATCGTCCAACCACACCCTGGCCTGATGGCTGAGTGTGATGGCCATGGAAGGAGAGATCTATGCGCGTCCAACTCGTCATATTTGCCGCCGCCGCGATGACAACCAGCATGGCGGAGGCAGGAAGCCAATCGTCGAACACAAGCTCGAACAGGTCATCCAACAGCGGCGTCGTGCGCGAGCGGATTGTCGATACCTACTGCGAAGACGGCTTTTGCCAGCGCTACGTCCGGCACCGTGTATATCGCGACGACTGGCAGAGTGGCCATGAACGCGAACGGCGCCGCTATCGCGACCCCTATTATGAAGATGATGACGATTGAGCTCACTGCAGACTCGAACTCATCCGTTCGATCCAGCGTATTTTCGACCGTAGTTCATGGACGCAATGTACAAAGTTTCCGGGCCGCCGATTGGTGAATCAAATGCTGGATGGATGAAGAACGAGCAGGCGAAGCCCGACACCTCCTCTTCGCAATTGTTGCCATTAACATCTTCCCCCGCTTGCAAGCGGGGGATTTCCGAGGGGGCGCGAAGCTCCGCCGATCGTTATCGCTTCAACGGAGAGCCGCTGCCCTTCCTCCACGATCATAGACGCCGTGTTCCGACGCAGGATGTTGATTGCAGCATTGTGGTCGGCATGGGCGCGCAAGCCGCATTGGCAACAGCGGAAAGACGCTTGGCTTTCGCGGCTTTCCCTGTCCACGGCTGCGCAGGCCGAACAGGTCTGCGAGGTGTGGCGGGGATCGACCTTGCACAGGTATCCGCCCCGTTCTTCGAGCTTGTAGGCCAACACGGTTTCAAAGCCGTGCCAGCCTTGTTCGAGGATCGCCCGGTTCAGGCCCGCCTTCTGGCAGACGTTGGTTCCGGGCGCGTCCATGGTTCCCCTGGCGCTGCGCGTCATGTTGCGCGTGGCGAGGTCTTCCAGGGCTGAGAACAGCATGACGGTTCCAGGCGAGCACATCCATGCTTCCGAGGTGAAGATCGATGGCGCTCAGCAAGGATATTCCGCAATCTTCACTAGCTCGGCGAACTCATCTCCAGCCTTGAGAAGATCAATGGCCTCATGCAGGTCGAGAATATGTCGCCCCAAGCAGCGACATATGATGGAGAGGTCGACCACGACATTGGAGCGTCTTCGCCGAATCGAAGGCCAATTGAACGGCCCCGAAAACCGGCTCGCTCAGATCGATCGCAGCGTCCAATCGACGATTTCGCCAGTCACCGCTGCAAATGCGCGGTCGAGCGCCTTGACGTAGCCCTGGCTCGATCCGCCGGCGGCGGGAACGGCCGCGCGAAAAACCTTCTGGGCGCGGACCGTACCATTGCGATCGTTGAGGATATTCGCGGAGATTTCGACGACCGCCTGGCCGCCGGCGCTGTTGTCAATCTCGAAGGAGCGGATGTCGGTCACGACCTGGTAGTCGATCGCAAGGCCCTGCCCCGGCTTGCCGACGCCACCGAGCTTGCCGGAGTTTTCGAAGGCCTCGACCAGCTTCGACTGCACGATGCGGGGCAGCCTGTCGCTCCATTGCGAACGCGACAGATACTGGATTTCGGAGGGCGAAACGCGGACAACGATCTGTTCGCTGTCCAGCGCCTTCAGCGCCGTCGGCGCTGGCACGAGGATCTGGCGGCGCTTGGCAGCCGGCCCATCAATGCTGACGGAGGCGGAAAGATCAAAAGTATCGTTCTTGGGCGCCGTGCCGCAGCCGGTCACTGCCAGCGCCATAAGCGGCAAAAGGAACGCCGTCCTTGCCAGCAATGAACGGCGCGCCAACACATGCGATACGGCCATATTATATTACCCCTGCTTCTCAAATATCCATGTCAACGGCGCGTCCGGCCGTCATATTGTTTCACCGTATCGCCACCAAAAATCAGCCGCTGCGGATTCTGATCGAAATTGCTGATCGCACTGTTGAGATTCTGCATGGTCTGGCGGGCATCGTCGACGAGCGACTGCACGTCGCGCAAGCCGCCGCTCGAGAATCGCTGCAGATTGTCCGCGATCGGACCGATCCGGGCGTTGAGGTTGTCCGCCATCTTCTTGAAAGATTCGAGCGTCGCGCGCGCTTCGGTAAAGAGCGACTGCGAATTGTCGGTGCCGAACAGCGCGTCGAGCTTGATCAGGATGCCATCGACGCGCGTCGAAGCCGAGTTCAGTTTGTTCGCCATCTGCGAGACGTCCTGGATCGTCTGGTCGATATCCTTCTGGCGCGCCGAAACCGTATTGGCCACGTCCCGAATGGAGGCGACCGCGACGCGCGCATCCTTCGTCGCCTGCGCAATATCGTCGACCGACCCCTTCACCTTGGCGGGATCGATCTGCGCCACCAGCGTGTCGACGCGATCGAGCGTCGTCTGCGCCTTCTTGCCGAAATCGTTGAAAGTCGTCGCCGTGTCGTTGAATCTCTGGATCGCACCCTTCAGGTCGCCGGAGGCATTCGCGATATCGCGGCTCACCTTTTCGGCATTGCTGAGGATCGTATCGATCTTCTTCGCATCCACCGCACGCACCAGCGCCTCGACGGCCTCCAGCGTAGAATCGACCTTGCCGGAAACGTTGCGCACTGTTTCGGAAAGCTGGCCGACGCTCTGTAGGAAGGAATCGATGTTCCCGGAGTTCTTCGCCAGCGCGTCGGAGAAGGTCTCGGCATTCTGCAGCGTCTTCGTCAGCGGTCCGCGCGCGTCGCGGACAAAACCCTGAACCTCTCCCACCGCATCGTTCGCCCGTTCGAGGATCCTGTCGGCCGTCGCCAGGAGGTTCGTCACGCTCGATTGATCTGCGACGATGACCGCGCGCTTGCCGGTCTCGATGGCCTTCTGCAGGATGTTCTCCTCACCCACCTTACCGCCCGAAAGCTCGATATAGGCCGCACCAGTCAGGCCCTGGATTTCAAGGATGGCCCTGGTGGAAGGATAGATCGGCGCATCGACGCGCACCTCGGTGAAAGCCAGCGAATATTGCGGGTCGTCGGCATCGATCGACAGCGAGGTCACCGAACCCACCTGGATGCCGTTGAAACGCACCGGCGACCCGACGCTGAGACCGTTTGCCGATCCCGGAATGCGCACGACGAGTTCCGCCATGGGACCGCTGCGTCCGTACTCGGCCATCCAGTAGACGAAGCCGAATGCGGCGGCGATCACCAGAACAGTGAAAAAGCCGACGATCGTGTAGTTCGCTTTGGTTTCCATCGTTTCCGGTCACTTCCCGCGGCTGTCGCCAGTGCTTTCGGCACGGCCGGCAGCTGTTTCTTCTTGCGGCACGATCGAGCGCGCGCGCTTTCCCTTGAAATAGGCCTGAACCCACGGATCATCATAGGCCAGCATGTCGTCGATCGTTCCCTCAACCATTACTCGCTTGTGTCCAAGCACGGCAATACGGTCGCAGACGGAAAACAGGCTGTCGAGGTCGTGGGTTACCATGTAGACCGTCAGCCCCAGCGTATCGCGCAGCCGGGCGATCAGTTCATCGAATTCCGCAGCCCCGATCGGGTCGAGGCCCGATGTCGGCTCGTCCAGGAACACCAGTTCCGGATCGAGCGCCAAGGCCCGCGCAAGGGCAGCGCGCTTGATCATGCCACCGGAAAGCTCGGAGGGATACTTGTCCGCCGCATCGGCAGCAAGACCCACAAGCCGGATCTTCAGCTGCGCCAACTCGTCCATCAGCGATTTCGGCAGATCCAGATATTCGCGCATCGGCACCTGGATATTCTCCCTCACCGTCAGCGAGGAAAACAGCGCGCCCTGCTGGAAAAGCACCCCGAGCCGCATGTCGAGCGCGTTGCGCTGGTTTTCATCGAGCTTGTCGAAATTCTGCCCCAGGATCTCGATCGTGCCGGAGCGGCGCGGCAAAAGGCGCAAAATGGTCCGCATCAGCACCGATTTGCCGGTACCCGATGCCCCGACGAAGCCCAGGATCTCGCCGCGGTAGATATTCAGGTTGAGCTTATCGAGCACAATCTTCGGGCCGAAGCCGACGGTCACGTCCCGCGCCGAAAGCACGATGTCCCGCTCCTTCTTCTCACCCAGATCTGACTGCTTCCCGTCCACGCTGAACCCTTAAAAATTGATGGCCGCATAGAACATGGCGAACAGCCCGTCCATGAGGATGACGACGAAAATCGACTTCACCACGGAAGCCGTCACGTGTTGGCCGAGCGATTCGGCGCTGCCTCCGACCTTAAGACCTTCCACGGCCGCGACAATACCGATGACGAGCGCCATGAACGGCGCCTTGATCATGCCGGAGAGCACCGTCGACAGCGTGATCGCCTCGTGCAGGCGCGACAGGAAGGTCGCGAAGGTGATGCCGGAATAGGCCCAGGCGACCGCGGCCGCGCCGAACAGCGAGGCGAAGTTCGCCAGCACCGTCAGAAGCGGCAGCGCGACCGTCAGTGCCACAAGCCGCGGGAAGATCAGCACGCCCACCGGATTGAGGCCCATGACCTTCAGCGCGTCGACCTCCTCACGCATCTTCATCGAGCCGATTTCGGCCGTGATCGCGCTGCCCGAACGGCCGGCGATCATGATCGCCGTCAGGAGCACGCCGATTTCGCGGAGCTGCAGGATGCCGACGAGGTCGACGACAAAGACTTCGGCCCCGAAATAGCGGAGCTGGAAGGCCCCCTGCTGCGCGATAATGGCGCCGATCAGGAACGACATCAAAAGGATGATCGGAACGGCGCGCACGCCCATGTGATCGATCTGGTTGACGATCGAGGCCGGAGAAACGCCGCTGCCGCGCCCGAACTTCATCTGCGCACCGCGCACCGCCGAGCCCAGGATATACATCGCAGCCGTGAGGTCATTCCAGAGGTCCATGGTCATCTTGCCGACCGGCGCGAAGATGCGCTCGGCAATGCCGCTTTTCATCGCAGCCTCAGTCACTTCCTCCTCCGGTTTCTCGGAGAATTCCTCGATCATCTCGTCGATGTGTGGATTGGTGCCTTCAAAACGAACCTGCCGCCCGGCCGCCTCTTCCTGCAGCTTGAGCCGGCAAAGCAGCCAGACACCGGCCGTGTCGATATCCGTGACGCCCGACAGGTCGAGCGTCAGATCACCTTTAGCACGGGTAATCTTCTCGAAGTCGTGGAGGACGAGGTGGATGTTCGCGCTGCGCCAATTGCCTTCGAGATGAACGCGGCGTCCTCCACCATCGGCTTGGTCGTCCACGTGCAGTGAGGCGGCTTTGCGGGTGTCGGGCTTCAAAATGCTTGTGTCTTTCAAGGCTTGCGGCGACATTGCCGACTCGCGAACAAATCGCTCACGCCCGGCGCGTCAATATACCGAAGACACATAGAATTTCCATGCTCGCAGGATTGCAATTATGCCACGCTCGCTCGAAATCCAGATGAATTCCTTCCCCATTGCGGGCACTTTCACGATCTCGCGCGGTGCAAAGACATCAGCGGACGTCATCACCTGCATTCTGACGGAAAACGGCAGGCGCGGCTGGGGCGAATGCGTCCCCTACCGACGCTATGGCGAAACGATGGAAAGCGTCGCCGCGCAGATCGAAGCCGCCCGGCCGCTGATCGAGCAAGGCATTTCAGGCGAAGAGCTGCTTTCGGCCTTGCCGCCTGGCGCAGCGAGGAATGCCGTCGATTGCGCGATATGGGACCTCGAAGCCAAGCTCGGCGGAAAGAGCGTTGCCGAACGCATTGGGCTTGCGTCCGCAAAGCCGCTCACGACCGCTTACACCATCTCGCTCGGCGAACCGGAGGTCATGACAGCACAAGCGCGCGAATATTCTGCAAGGGCGCTACTCAAGGTCAAAGTCGGCACCGGCGACGATGAAAGCCGCATACGCGCCGTGCGCGAAGCCGCGCCTGACAGCACCATCATCCTCGATGCCAACGAGGGCTGGCCCGAGGAAACGCTGGAACATCACTTGCGCATCGCCGCCGAGATGAATATCGCCCTCGTCGAGCAGCCCCTGCCCGCCGGCCGGGACGAAATGCTTGCCGGCATCCCGCGCCCGGTCCTCGTCTGTGCCGACGAGAGCGTCCATCATACCGGCGATCTTGCAAGCCTGCGCGACCGCTACGACGCGATCAACATCAAGCTCGACAAGACCGGCGGCCTGACGGAGGCACTCGTCATGAAACGGGAGGCTCAGCGCCTCGGCTTCCAGATCATGCTCGGCTGCATGGTGGGCACATCGCTCGCAATGGCGCCCGCCGTGCTCTTGGCGCAGGACGCGGAATTCGTCGATCTCGACGGTGCGCTGCTTCTTGCCCGCGACCGGGAATGCGGCCTGCGCTACACCGCTTCCCTTGTCTGGCCGCCCGAGGCCAGCCTTTGGGGCTGAAGGTAGTAGGCGACGAAGACCAGAGACATCCCCAGCACCGCGACGAGTGCCATGACGTAGAAGCTTGCGAGGCCGAGCCAGGCATAGATGTAGCCGGAGGCGAGCGTCATCAGCCCCATGAACATGCCGTTATAGAAGAAATAGGCGCCCTGGGCCGACGATTCCTGCGTCTCCTGTACCGTTGCCACGATCCGCCTCTGCACGCCGGTATGCACGAAGGCGAAGCTGCAGGAATGGAAACACTGCAGCACGAAAAAGCCAACGAATCCCCAGTGCATCGGGAACAGGATCCAGCGGCAGATGCAGACCGCGCAGCCGATGCGGATGAGCGTCCAGGCGTTGAAGCGGCGGTTCAAATGCTTCGAGACGAAGAACACCATGACTTCGGAAGCGACGCCCGCACTCCAGAGAATACCGACCTCCGTTCCCGAAAAGCCGAGGTGATGCCAGTAAATCGAGGCGAAGGCATAAAGAAGCGCGTGGCTCGACTGCTGGATCGCCACGCCCCAAAGCAGCACCAGCAGATGCGGCTGCCGCAGCGAGCTGCCGGTGGCAGCCGGTATGTCGACCGGCGTGCCGCGCCGGCGCGTCGGCCCGATGCGCGGACAGTAGATCGCCATCAGCATCGTCGTGACGAAACCGAAAATCATCACCGGTAGCACCATCGAGCCACCCCAATAGCCGATCATCTCGCCGCCGATCAGGGTCGATGCGATGAAGGCGATCGAGCCCCAGACGCGCATCGATCCGTAGTCGAGTCCCCATCGGCGAACGCCGGAAATGACGATCGATTCGACAACCGGCAGGTAGGGCGCAAAGGTCGCCCCCTGCATGCTGAAAACGATCAGGACTGGCCAGAAACTTGTCGTCCAGCAGAGCGCGACCGCCGTCAGCAGCGACAGTCCGCCGGACCACAACAACACGTCGGCGCGCTCCTTCATTCGGTCGGCGTACATGGCGATGATCGGCGCAACGAGGACGCGCACCACCATCGGCACCGCCAGGATGATGCCGATTTCATGATCGGAGAATTCGTGGAACGCGAGCCAGACGGGAAAGAAGGGAAGAACGACACCGTTGACAGTCAGCGGAGCGCAATAGGACAGGGCGCTGAGCAGCCGGAAACGCGGCGGCGCCCCCTCGCCTGTCGGGGCATTCTGGGCGGGAATCATCGGTGGACCTGCAGGAAACTAGACCTTGCCTAGCACATCAACCCAAGGGCGACTATGGCCAGAAATAGCCTTTCTGAAACGTTTCAAGAAAAAGCTTGTCCCCTTCGCTCACAATCCATCGTAACTAAAAGCCGCTAACGTTTGGGGCCCGCGCAGAGTGTCGTGGATTTTGAGCCAAGCGTCATGCGGCCGTTACCGTTAGGTGGTTCGGTCGCCCTTCCAAGAAAAAGAAGGGGATATACCTGTGTGCCCATATAAGATTCGCCGCCTCGACCGGAATGATGCGTCCTCTTTTAGGGAAATTCGCCTGGAGGCTCTCGCGAACCATCCAGAGGCATTTGGCGCGTCATGGGAAGAAGAGCAGAGTCAATCGGAGGCCCAATTCGCTGACAGGCTCGAGAACGGTCTTGTCATCGGAGGGCTCTCCGATGACGGAATGCTTGCCGGAACGATCGGTGTGTCGAAATCCAAAGGCATCAAGACGCAACATATTGGATCGATCTGGGGAATGTACGTCCGCCAAACGGCACGGGGCACAGGACTCTCACGCTTACTGCTGAGTGCTGCCCTCGACGAAGTTGGCACGATTTTACGCTCGCTCCGGCTCAGCGTCGTGTCGTCCAACGTTCCGGCCATCCGGCTTTACAAATCCGTAGGCTTTGAAGAATGGGCCGTCGAAATCGAAGCTCTAAAGGTGGGCGATACTTATTATGATGAAATTCTCATGCGGCTGGAACTAGGCCCGCGATAGTCGACGCCACGAGCCAGCTCGCTGCATCGCACTAGACACCGTGCTATATCGCTTCAGTATTCACAACAGAAATTCAGGCGGCCTGCGGCTCGAGTTCGCTGTCGCGGTGCTCGATCGCCAGCGGGATGGCTTGAGCGTCGGCTAACGTGCTCCAGGTGATGAGCTCGAACGTGCCGTCCTCATGCTCGGCGATCGCCGTACAGCTCTCCACCCAGTCGCCGGTGTTGATATAGCGCACGCCGTCCATGTCCTCGATCACGGCATGGTGGATGTGGCCGCAGATGACGCCGTCGGCGCCATGCTTGCGGGCTTCGTCGGCCACGACGCGCTGGAACTCGCCGATGAAATTGACGGCATGCTTCACCTGGAGCTTGGCCCAGGCGGAGAAAGACCAATAGGGCATGCCCATGCGGCGGCGGATCGCGGCCAGCACGACGTTGATCTTGATCGCCGTGTCATAGGCCCAGTCCCCGAGATAGGCGAGCAGGCGGGCATTGCGGACGACGACGTCGAACTCGTCTCCATGCAGGATCAGGTATTTCTTGCCATCCGCGCCGTCATGCATCATGCGCTCGGCGACTTCGATACCGCCGAAATGCATGCCGGGGAAGTCGCGCAGGAATTCGTCGTGATTGCCCGGGATATAGACGACCCGCGTGCCCTTGCGCGCCTTGCGCAGCAGCTTCTGCACGACGTCGTTGCAGACCTGCGGCCAGTACCAGCTGCGTTTCAGTCGCCAGCCGTCGACGATGTCGCCGACGAGGAATATCGTATCGGCGTCGTGGTAGCGGAGAAAATCGAGGAGGAAGTCCGCCTTCGCCGCCTTCGAGCCGAGATGCACATCGGAAATGAACAGAGTACGGAAGTGTCGAGTATCCATATTGTCTTTCACAAGCATCTTGCCTGCGTCCTATCGTTCATCTCGCCTTCCAAAATCAGACTCGTGTTTCAGGAAGATGACAGATGCGCGAATTGGCGCATCGCAGCGCTCACGAGTTTTCCGCCCGGATGCGAATTTCTGACTGTCCCTGCCAGCCGATTGATGTATGGAGAAGTCTTCAAAAGATGTGAGTGCGGCAGTGGAGACGGCAATGGATCATCAGGAAAAATCCAAGACGGAGAAGAACGAGACAGGCGGAAATCTCGACGAACAGGCGCTTTTCTTCCATCGTTATCCCCGTCCCGGCAAACTTGAAATCCAGGCGATCAAGCCGCTCGGCAACCAGCGCGACCTGGCGCTCGCCTATTCGCCCGGCGTCGCAGCACCTTGCCTTGCGATCCGTGACAATCCGGAGACGGCGGCCGATTATACCTCGCGCGCCAATCTCGTCGCCGTCATCTCCAACGGCACAGCGGTTCTCGGCCTCGGCAACATCGGCCCGCTCGCCTCCAAGCCCGTCATGGAAGGCAAGGCCGTTCTCTTCAAGAAGTTTGCAGGCATCGACGTCTTCGACGTCGAAATCGAGGCCCCCACCGTCGACCAGATGGTCTCCACCATCGCCTCGCTCGAGCCGACATTCGGCGGCATCAATCTCGAGGACATCAAGGCGCCGGAATGCTTCGAGGTCGAGCGCCAGCTTCGCGGGAAGATGAAGATCCCGGTCTTCCATGACGACCAGCACGGCACGGCCATCATCGTCGCCGCCGCGATCCTTAACGGACTGGAACTTGCCGGCAAGAAGATCGAGGATGTGAAGATCGTCGCCTCCGGCGCGGGTGCCGCAGCACTCGCCTGCCTCAACCTCCTGGTGACGCTCGGCGCGAAGCGCGAAAACATCTGGGTCCACGATATCGAAGGCCTCGTCTATGAAGGCCGCACCGAACTGATGGACGAATGGAAGGCTGTCTATGCACAGAAAAGTAAGATGCGTACGCTCGCCGACAATATCGGCGGCGCCGATGTTTTCCTTGGCCTTTCGGCTGCCGGTGTCCTGAAGCCCGACCTCCTGTCACAGATGGCGGACAAGCCGCTCATCATGGCTCTCGCCAATCCGACCCCTGAAATCATGCCAGACCTCGCGCGGGCCGCCCGCCCGGACGCAATGATCTGCACCGGCCGCTCGGACTTCCCGAACCAGGTGAACAACGTCCTCTGCTTCCCCTATATCTTCCGCGGCGCGCTCGATTGCGGCGCCACCGCCATCAACGAAGAAATGAAGATGGCGGCCGTCAAGGCCATCGCGGGGCTTGCCCGCGAGGAAGTGTCGGACGTCGCGGCCCGCGCCTATTCCGGCGAGACGCCTGTCTTCGGTCCGAATTACCTCATTCCTTCGCCCTTCGATCCGCGTCTCATCCTGCGCATCGCCCCGGCTGTCGCCAAGGCCGCCGCCGAGACGGGCGTCGCGTCGCGGCCGATTGCCGATTTCGACGCCTATCTCGATCAGTTGAATCGCTTCGTTTGGCGTTCGGGCTTCGTCATGAAGCCGATCTTTACCAGCGCCAAGCTTTCTGAGAAGAAACGCGTCATCTTCGCGGAGGGAGAAGACGAGCGCGTCCTGCGCGCGGCTCAGGTTCTGCTGGAGGAAAAGACCGGCGAGCCGATTCTGATCGGCCGCCCCTCGGTCATCGAGGCTCGCCTCAAGCGGTTCGGCATCCGCATTCGCCCGAACATCGATTTCGCCGTGGTGAATCCCGAAGACGACCCGCGCTACCGCGACTATGTCGAAGACTACTTCGCCCTCGTCGGCCGCGCCGGCATCAATCCGGAAGCCGCCCGCACGATCGTGCGCACCAACAACACGGTTATCGGCGCCTTGTCGGTGAAGCGCGGCGAGGCGGATGCCCTCATCTGCGGCGTGGAAGGCCGCTTCGACCGCCACCTGAAAGACGTCGGCCAAATCATCGGCAAGCGGCCAGGTGCCTGCACCTTCGCCGGTCTCAGCCTATTGATCACCCAGAAAGGGCCGGTCTTCTTCGCCGATACCTTCGTGAACTACAATCCGACACATGAGGAAATCGCCGAGATCGCCGTTCTCGCGGCCCAGGAGGTTCGCCGCTTCGGCATTACGCCGAAGGCCGCGCTGATCTGCCATTCGAATTTCGGCTCCCGAAACTCCGAGAGCGCACGCAAGATGCGCGATGCCCTGCAGCTCGTGCGCGAACAAGCACCCGATCTGGAGGTCGATGGTGAAATGCAAGCCGGTTCTGCACTGTCGGAAGCGCTGCGCAAGCGCGCCATGCCGGATAGTTCGCTTGCCGGCGAAGCCAACCTATTGCTTTTCCCGAACCTCGATGCCGCCAACATCTCGCTCGGCCTCGTCCGCACCATGATGGATGCGCTCCATGTCGGCCCGATTCTGCTGGGGACCGCACAGCCTGCGCATATCCTGTCGACTTCGGTCACCTCGCGCGGCGTGGTCAACATGGCCGCGCTTGCCGTCGTCGAGGCTTCTCAGCCGGCGTAAGTTGTCGCAAAATGCGAAAATGCGTTACAATTGCGTCGCCAGCTTGTTAACGGAAGCAGGTTAGAAAGCCGGGATGCGGCGAATGTCACGCCGTGCTCTGGCCTGACCTTGCTGCGGGATGATGCCGTGAAACGCCGAAACCTGACCCTTGCGATCCTGCTTGCCTTGGCCGCGCCTGCTGCCGCGCAGACGCATGCGATCTGTGACGACCTGCGCGGCCGCATCGCCGATCTGCCCCATGTCATCGGCAACGGCCCCGAAGTCCGCCAATATGCGAGCGCGATCGCCGAGCAGAATCTCGAGCTTCGTAAAGTCCGCAACGACCTTCGCGGCTACGGCTGCTCGATGGACAGCATGGTCGTGATCGGCGGCGAGAATGCGGATTATTGCAGCGAGCTGCAGCAGTCCGAGGCGCGCATGGTCGACAACATTCGATACCTGCAGGAGCGGCGCAACGAACTGCGCGATCAGGGCGGCGCCGATTATCGCGTGCGCCGCGAGCTGATGGCGGCGCTCGAAGACAACGGCTGCAACGACGAGCTCGACTATGCGCCGGATCCGCAGGCCTATGCGCCGGCACCAAGTCCCGAAGAACAGGCGATGCGGAGCGATACCTTCATTCCGCTTGGAGAAGGCGAACACGGCGACATGCAATATGGCGTGCCGCGCGGCGAGCTCATGTCGCATGTCAGCACCATGTGCGTGCGCACCTGCGACGGCGGCTTCTTCCCGATCACCACGAATGCAACATCGATCGATTTCAACCGCGACGCAGCGACGTGTTCGAAAATGTGCCCCGGTATCGAGACGGAGCTTTTCTATCAAGACATCTCGAATACCGAAGCCGCAAACATGATCTCGGCCTCGACCGGTGCGCCCTACAGCGCCATGCAGAATGCCTTTGCCTACAAGAACCGCGCGCCCGGCCAAAAGTCCTCCTGTTTCTGCAATCTCTCTGCCTATTACGAGAACATGCGCAAGAATCAGGCGATCAGCGAACCGCCGAGGAAAGGCTCGATCACCAGTATCAAGACGAAGCCGCCATCGGGCGCCGCATCCACGCCTGCCCCGCAGCCGCAGGTGCCGGACCGCCCTTATGACCCGGCGAACAGCAAAGTCCGCCAGGTCGGTCCGCAGTTTCTCGCCGGCGATCAGGGCGCGATCGATCTCAAGAACCCCGCAACGCCCGGACCGCAGCCGCAGCAGAACTGACGCGGCGCTACTGGCTTCCCCATCGGTCGGAGAAGACCAGTTCTTCCAGCGGCAGGCGCTGTCGCCAGCCTTTCACGGCCAGTTCCGGCGCGGTGTAAAGCTGATCGACATAACCGAGGCAAAGCCAGGCGACGATCTCGATCCGCTCCGGAATGCCGAGCAGTTCCCGAATATCCGCATCGTGGAAGATGCTGACCCAGCCGACCCCGATGCCTTCGGCCCGGGCCGCAAGCCACAGGTTCTGCACGGCGCAGACGGTCGAATAGACATCCGTACGCGGATTGTGGGTGCGGCCGATGACGACCGGCCCTGCCCTGTCCGGATCGCAGGTGACGCAGATGCTGAGCGGTGCCTTGCGGATGCCTTCGAGCTTCAGGCTTCTGTACATATCCCGCCGCTCCTCTTCAAACATCTCGGCCGCTTCCTTGTTGGCGCGCGAAAACGCCTGCCACGCGGCCTGGCGCACCTTCGGATCGCGGATCACGATGAAATTCCAGGGCTGCATGAAACCGACCGACGGCGCGGCATGCGCTGCCCCAAGCAGCCGCGACACCAGATCGTCGGGCAGAGGATCGGGCAGAAACTGGTCGCGCACGTCGCGGCGCGTTTCGATGGCTCTATAGACCGAGGCCCGGTCGTGTTCGGAGAACTCGCCGGCCGGCACCAGCGCGCGGGCGAAAGGATCAAGTTGCATCGTTAAATCCCCAACAATGCTTGAGCACCCGCACCGCAGCGCGGGAAGCGTCAAAACCTCGCCGCCGTCCGCGCGGTTCGGTCTATCTTGCCAGGCCGGTCTTCTGACTTGGCGTCACCCGCTTTCTGCAGCCTTCCCGGCAGATGCCAGTGGCCATTGTTGCAGCAAGCGTCAGCCTCACAGCGTTGGGCACGTTCCGGTCCTTCACCGGATTCCCGATTCTCCTGCTGGATGCAGGCACCTGACGGCAGTCTCTATCTCCTGAGTCGGCGCCTCGTTCAAGTCTCCGGGAAGTAACGCACATAGGCAAATTCGTCACCATCCGGTGACCAGCAGGGTACATTGATCGTGCCCTGCCCACCGAAGAGCTCGAACAGCGTAGTCAGGTTGTCGCCGTCCATGTCCATCAGCCGCAGCCGCACATCAAGGTCGCGCGGATGATCGAAGACCTCCGGATCGTAGGAAAGGATCAGCACCTTGTCGTTCTTCGGTGAAGGATGCGCAAACCAGTTGCCGTAATTGTCGTGCGTCACCTGCTCCAGGCCGGTTCCATCCGGATGGATGCGCCAGATCTGCATGAGACCGGTGCGGCTGGAGTTGAAGTAGATCCATTTCCCGTCGACCGAATAATCCGGCCCGTCGTTTCGCCCCTCGCCATGCGTCAGCCGCTTTTCGGGGCCACCATCGACGGAAATCGTATAAATGTCGAAGACGTCGTCGCGAATGCCGCAATAGGCGAGCTCCTTTCCGTTCGGCGACCAGCCGTGCCAATAGGAGGGCAGATTGTCGGTAATCAGCTGAGGCGTCCCGCCAGCCGCCGGCAGAATATAGATCGCCGACTTGCCGAATTCCGTCTTGTCCGAAATGACGATTTGTGTCCCGTCCGGCGAAATGCCGTGATCGTTATTGCACTGCGTCGCAAAATCCGTATCGACCTGCTGGAGGCCGCCGGAGCCGTCCGGCCGCAGCCGGTAAAGCAACCCGTCGCCATTCAACAGCATATACGCGCCATCGGGCGAAAAATTCGGCGCCTCGATCAGCTTTTCCGTCTGGACGACAATCCGGCTTTCCCCGGTGCGGATATTATAGATCTCGACCGAACTGCGCATGCATCCTCCAGGATTTTGGGTTACCGGTCGCGGAACCGGTTGGTGATCGGGTAGCGGCGATCGCGCCCAAAGTTCTTCTTGGTGATCTTCACGCCCGGAGCCGACTGCCGGCGCTTGTATTCGGCGAGATAGAGCAGATGCTCGACGCGGTGGACGGTCGCCACATCATGCCCACGCGCGAGGATCTCCTCGACCGCCATCTCCTTCTCGACGAGGCATTCGAGGATGTCGTCGAGCACCGGATAAGGCGGTAGCGAATCCTGGTCCGTCTGGTCCGGGCGAAGCTCGGCGGACGGCGCCTTGTCGATGATGTTCTGCGGGATCACCTCGCCGGACGGCCCCAGCGCGTCCGGCGGCACATGACCATTGCGCCAGCGCGACAGCGCATAGACCTGCATTTTGTAGAGGTCTTTGATCGGATTGAAGCCGCCGTTCATGTCGCCGTAGAGCGTCGCATATCCAACCGACATTTCCGACTTGTTGCCGGTCGTGACCACCATGGAACCGAACTTGTTGGAAATCGCCATCAGGATCGTGCCGCGCGCCCGGCTCTGCAAGTTCTCCTCGGTAATGCCGCTATCGGTTCCTTCGAACAGCGGCGAGAGCGCCGAGGTGAAGCCCTTCACCGGCTCCTCGATCGGCACGATGTCGTAGCGGCATCCGAGCGCCTTGGCGCAGTCGGCCGCATCCTTCAGCGAATCGGTTGACGTGTAGCGATACGGCAGCATCACCGTTCGGACGCGCTCCTCGCCGAGCGCATCGACGGCGATCGCCGCGCAGATCGCCGAGTCGATGCCGCCGGAGAGGCCGAGGACGACATTCTTGAAGCCGTTCTTATTCACATAATCGCGGAAACCGACCAGGCAGGCGCGATAGTCGGCCTCGTCGGGCTCGGGAATACGTGACATCGGGCCTTCGCTACAGCGCCAGCCGTTTTCGCCGCGCTTCCAGGTCGTCACCGCCAGCGCGGTTTCGAACTGGCTCATCTGGAAGGCCAGCGATTTGTCGCCATTGAAGGCGAAACTCGCACCGTCGAAGACGAGTTCGTCCTGGCCGCCGAGCTGATTGGCGAAGATTAGCGGCAGGCCGGTTTCGATCACCTGCTTGAGCGCCACCTGATGGCGCACGTCGACCTTGCCGCGATAATAGGGTGAACCGTTCGGCACCAGCAGGATTTCGGCGCCACTTTCGGCGAGTGTCTCGCAGACGCCGAGATCGTTCCAGATCTCTTCGCAGATCGGCACGCCGATCCGCACGCCGCGGAAATTCACCGGCCCCGGCATCGATCCTTCGGAAAAGACGCGCTTCTCGTCGAACTCGCCGTAGTTCGGCAGGTCGATCTTGTCACGCAGCACCAGGATCTGGCCGCCGTCGAGAACTGCAACCGAGTTATGCCGCCCCGTCTTTCCCTGCCGCGGGAAGCCGACGATGACGCCGGGGCCGCCGTCTGCGGTATCGGCCGCGAGGTCCTCGACCGCCTTCAGGCAGGCCCTCAGAAAGGCCGGTTTCAGCACGAGGTCTTCCGGCGGATAACCGGAAATGAAAAGCTCCGTCAGAAGCAGCAGATCCGCGCCTTGGCGGGCCGCATCGGCGCGTGCCTCACGAGCTTTGGCAAGGTTTCCGGCGACATCGCCGACTGTCGGGTTCAACTGGGCAACGGCAATCTGGAGCGTATTCAAAGGAGCGTTTTCCTGTGTCATGTCATCCATTTAGCGCGGGCCGCCCGCCGCTTCAATTGCCCGCGCCATGAAAAGCCGCGGGGTCTGCCGGGCGAAAAACTCAAACCATAGGGAAAGGCCGGGAAACCGAAAAGTTCATCTAGCGTTCATGACAGGCATGTGACACTTCGGTGAAGATTTTATGACGTCGGAGTATGCCGTTGATTGCGTTGATAATGAAGTCCGTACCGGCCAGAAAAGCAGCACTGCTTTCCGCCGGTTTCGGGTCGAATGTTCAGTCTCCCGCAGCGCGCGCGGCAATCGGCATCGTATTTTCGTTTTCTCTCGCTTTCCTCAGCGTTATCACCGTCGAGTGGATTGCGCGCGGCACGTTGACCGATGTCGGCGAGTTCCTGACATCGACGGTTAGGCCCGGCATGACGACCGTCGCCATGCTGACGATCGTGATGTTGACCCTCGATGCCGTATTTGGACGGCGCTACCAATCGGCATTGGTATTGATCCCGCTTTTCCTGATCCCGGCCTTTGTCTCCAATCAGAAGCAGCACTTTCTCTCCGACCCCTTCTATCCGTCCGACGTACTCTTTACCCGTCAGATCATGGAGCTGCTGCCGGTCATGGTGCGAGACAGCCCGTGGACCGCCACAGCACTTCTCGTCGGCATCGTGCTTTCCACCGCAGGCATCGTTTTCGCATGGCGTTATGCCTGGCAGAACTTCCCGAAACTCTCTCGCCAGGCGCGCCTGCGCCACCTCTGCCTCGGGTTGCCGGTGATAGCGGCCTTCGCCTCGCTCATGGACTATTCGCAATATTCCTACATTCGCGACCGCCTGCAGGTGGTACCGATGATGTGGGACCAGAAGGAGAACTACCGCAGCAACGGCTTCATACTGGCCTTCCTCTTCAACATCCCGATGGCCGATGTCGCAGCGCCCGCCGGTCTCAACGCCGATGCGCTCGACGCGATCCCCTCGCGCAACTACGGCTATCTAACCGGCCCGGAAGAAAAGCCGGACATCATCATGCTGATGAGCGAGTCCTTTTGGGATCCGATGAGGTTGAAAAACCTCTCATTCAGCGCCGATCCGATGCCGAACGTCCGCGCCGCGCAGTCCGGCTACGTCTTCTCGCCGGAATTCGGCGGCATGACCGCCAATGTCGAATTCGAGGCACTGACCGGCTTCTCGAATGCCTTCCTGCCTTATGGCAGCATTCCTTACCAGCAATATGTCCGCAGCGACGTGCCCTCGCTTGCCACCTTCTTCCGCGGCGAAGGCTATATCGCCCGCGCCCTGCACCCCTTCAGCGGCTGGTTCTGGAACCGAAACCAGGTCTACAAGGATTTCGGTTTCGAGGAGTTCCGGACCGAAGAAACGATGCCGCCGATGGAAAAGCGCGGCATCTTTGCCTCCGACGATTCCCTGATGAAGGAGATCATGCGCGAGGGCGACGGCCTCGATAAGCCGTTCTTCTTCTTCGCTGTCACCTTGCAGGGACATGGTCCCTACGAGCCGTATCGCTATGCACGCAACACGATCGGCATCCGCGGCAACATTCCGGAGGCCGACCGTGCGACGCTTGCGACCTATACGCAGGGCGTGAAGGAAGCTGACGACAGTCTCAAGATGCTGATGGATTGGGCCTCGAAGCGTGAGCGCGAAACGATCATCGTACTCTGGGGCGATCACCTGCCGCCGCTCGGCAACGTCTATATGAGCGCCGGCTACATGGCGGACCAGGTCGCGACCCGCAGGGCGCCGCTCGACGTGATGAAGCGCGAGCATGAAACGCCGCTGGTCATCTGGTCGAACAAGAAAGGCGTGAAGGAGAACGTCGGCACGATCAGCCCGTCGCTGATCTCCTACAACCTCCTCAAGTTCGCCGGTTTCGAGCATCCCTTCTACACCGGCTTCCTCGGCCGTGTGCAGAAGAAATACGACATCATCGACCGTTACCAACTGGCGGCGCGCAACAACAAGGCGACGCCGGACTGGGTGCGCGACCGGAAAAAGCTCGATCCTCTTGTGCGTGATTACGGCTACCTGCAGCACGACATCATGTTCGGCAAGGCGCGGACGCTAGAGCGCTTTTTCCCAAAGCACGACCTGTTTGCCGAGGGCTACCAGGGCCATTGAGGGCAGTCAGCGGCTGCGGATACGCGCCGCCACGCATGGCCGCTCCATGCAAGACGAAGCCCGTGACATCCTCCGCACGGCGCTGGCCGTCGTCAAGCGTCAGCTCACCGAATATGGACATCGTTGACTGGCTCGTGAGGCACTCTTCATCGGTGTTCACGACGGCGGTTACGGAAGCCGAAATCCTTTACGGGCTGCGCATTCTTGCCGAGGAGCGCCGCCGCCAGGAGCTCGAGGCCGCTATCCTGCCGATTTTGCGCGAAGATATCGGCGGGCGTGTCCTGCCCTTCGATCGGGGCGCATCAGATGTCTATGCGACCATTGCCACGAACCGTCGCAAGCCGGCCGACCGATCAGCCAATTCGACGACCAGATCGCAGCCATTGCCATCTCACGTGTGGCGTCACTTGCAACCCGCAACAAGACCGACTTCGACGGAATTGGCCTTGATGTTATCAATCCCTGGAGGATTCGGTGATGGTGGCAAAGGCGCAAGCTGAGCGCACCATCGCTGACGAAGCAGATCTTCCGCCCGTGGTGCCAAATATCGGAGCCAGTCATGCATAGTATCTCGAATTTCGTTCACCTGCATTTCGACAGGCCGACCGAGGAACTCGGCGACATCGAAAAACGCGTCCTCAGGAGGACACACGAACGCAAGGTCATCTCGACCGACGTCAACGAAGCCTTTGCCGCCGAGGCGAGTTTCGGAGCGCGCGTCGCTGACGGTATCGCAAGGGTCGGCGGCTCCTGGTCCTTCATCATCGCCTTCCTCGCTTTCCTCGCGATCTGGGCAGTAATCAACACGATTGTCCTCGCGACGCGCGCCTTCGACCTCTACCCCTTCGTCTTCCTGAACCTGATCCTCTCTATGCTCGCCGCAATCCAGGCGCCGATCATCATGATGTCGCAGAACCGGCAGGTCGAGCGCGACCGCTTCGAAGCAGCCAAGGATTATGAAGTAAATCTCAAGGCCGAGCTCGAGGTCCTGTCGCTGCACCAGAAAATCGACATGCAAGTCGTGACCGAACTCGCTGCACTGCGCGAAGAGGTCGGGCGACTGAACGCTTCGCTGGCCGCGAAAGGGGCTTAAACACCTTTGGCGTATTGCGGCGCGCCATCGTTGATCTCATAGAAATCGCCCTTGTCGGCACAGTAGATATGATAGCCGAAGGAAAGCCCGCTCGGCAGGTTGAAGGCGCCGGCCATCACGGAAACTTCTGGCGATCCCTTCCGCTGCCAGAAGAGCGCCGAGCCGCAGTTTGCGCAGAAGCCGCGCTCCGCAGTCTCGCTCGACCGGTACCAGCGGATCGAGCTCTTGCCCTCGACCGTCAGGCTATCCAGGGAGACGTCGCAAGACGCGTAGTAGAACCCCGTCTGCCGTCGGCACTGCGAGCAATGACATGCGACGACCGGACCGGGCTTGCTCTTGCTCGTAAACCTCACCGCCCCGCAGGCGCAGCCGCCCGTATATTCCTTCGTCATTCGGACCCCCGTTCTCGATGGACTGCGAGATTGGCCGCTTGCCTGGGGCTGCGTCAAATCCAATTCCTTGAAGCAGAGCGTCAGAAATTTCGATGCCGAGATTCTTGAAATGCCACGACCAGCAATCTGTGCACGTTCAATAAAAAAGCCCGGCGCTGGGCCGGGCTCTCGATTTGAGTCTTTCGGGTAGATCAGCCGTTGACGGCCATGCGCTTCTCGTCGCGGCCGCCCTTCATGCGCTCGGCGAGCAGGAAGGCAAGCTCGAGCGCCTGGTCGGCATTGAGGCGCGGATCGCAATGCGTGTGATAACGGTCCTGCAGATCCTCGGCGGAAACAGCGCGGGCGCCGCCCGTGCATTCCGTCACGTCCTTGCCGGTCATCTCGATATGAATGCCGCCCGGATGGGTGCCTTCGGCGCGGTGGATCTGGAAGAAGCTTTCAACTTCCGACAGGATGCGTTCGAACGGACGCGTCTTGTAGTTGTTGAGCGTGATCGTATTGCCGTGCATCGGATCACAGGACCAGACGACCTTGCGGCCTTCGCGCTCGACCGCACGGATGAGGCGCGGCAGGTGGTCGGCGACTTTTTCGTGACCGAAACGGCAGATCAGCGTCAGGCGGCCGGCTTCGTTTGCCGGGTTCAGGATGTCGATAAGGCTCAAGAGATCGTCCGCCTGCAGAGACGGACCGCACTTCAGGCCGATCGGGTTCTTGATGCCGCGGCAGTATTCGACATGCGCGTGATCGGCCTGGCGCGTGCGGTCGCCAATCCAGATCATGTGGCCAGAGGTCGCGTACCAGTCGCCGGAAGTAGAATCGACGCGCGTCAGCGCTTCTTCGTAGCCGAGCAGCAGCGCCTCGTGGCTGGTGAAGAAGTCCGTCTCGCGCAGGCTCGGATGGTTCTCGGACGTGATGCCGATCGCCTTCATGAAGTCCATGGTTTCGCTGATTCGGTCGGCAAGTTTGCGGTAGCGCTCGCCCTGCGGGCTGTCCTTGACGAAGCCGAGCATCCACTGGTGCACATTCTCGAGATTGGCATAACCGCCCATTGCGAAGGCGCGCAGAAGGTTCAGCGTCGCGGCCGACTGGCGGTAAGCCATGGCCTGGCGTTCCGGATTCGGAATGCGCGCTTCCTCGGTGAATTCGATGCCGTTGATGATATCGCCACGGTAGCTCGGCAGCGAGACGCCGTTCTGCGATTCGATGCCCGAAGAGCGCGGCTTGGCGAACTGGCCGGCAATACGGCCCACCTTGACGACCGGCAGTTGTGCGCCGAACGTCAGCACGACGGCCATCTGCAGGAAGGCGCGGAAGAAGTCGCGGATCGTGTCGGCGCCATGCTCGGCGAAGCTCTCGGCGCAGTCCCCGCCCTGCAGCAGAAAACCGTTGCCTTCGGAGACATTGGCGAGATGCTTCTTCAAACGGCGCGCCTCGCCCGCAAAGACGAGCGGCGGATAGCTAGCGAGCTGGGCTTCCGTTGCCGCCAAAGCGGCCTGGTCCGGATAATCCGGGACCTGCTGGATCGGCTTTTGCCTCCAACTGCTCGGGGTCCAAGTCTCTGCCATTTTAGTCACCTTTGTCTCGCCGCGATCACTGCCCGGCGCCTGTCGTCCACAATAACGGCGGCTTATAAACCTTTAGCATCCGCTTGCCTAGCGCCGTTCGACACGTTCTGAGCGGGTCGCGAAGCCTGCCGCGCTTATAAGGGAAGCCTCTGATGCGCCTTCAATCCCGCCCTCCGGTTTACGCTAAATATACCATGAATTTTTGGGGGTAATTCAGCTATCTGTGTCAAACCCGAATCTGAAACTGCACGCCATGACGGGCGCGCTTTGTCTTCGCCGATGATCGGCCCGATCCTGGGGAATGGTATGAAGAAGCTGGCGCGCCGTTTCTCGGCTGACCGTTCGGGAAACTTTGGAATAATGACAGCATTGCTGGCCGTGCCGGTCCTCGGCGCGGCGGGCATGGCAGTCGATTTTGCCCACGCGCTCAGCCTCAGGACCCAGCTCTATGCGGCAGCGGACGCAGCGGCCGTCGGTTCGGTCTCGGAAAAATCGGATGCCGTGACCGCGGCCATGGCGATGAAAGGCGACGGCAGCATTTCGCTCGGCAAGGCCGATGCACAAAAGCTCTTCTTCGCCCAGATGTCCGGAGAACTTTCGGAAATCCCCGTCGACCTCGACATCGATGTCGCGAAGACTACCAACAAGCTGAACTCGACTGTCACCTTCAGTGCCACCGTCCCGACTGCATTCATGCAGATTCTTGGCAAGAACAGTATTGCAATTTCAGGCACGGCGACCGCGGAATATCAGACCGCTTCGTTCATGGATTTCTACATCCTGCTCGACAACACGCCCTCCATGGGCGTCGGAGCGACGCCAGAGGATGTCGCACTTCTGAGAAATGCGACCAAGAATGGCAACAAGGAGGGCAAGGACAAGGATTGCGCCTTCGCCTGCCATATCGTTTCGGAGAGCGGCGTTGAGGATAAGGAAAGCTATTTCTATCTCGCCCGCAGCATCGGCGCGACCATCCGCATCGACGTCGTCGCCAAGGCGACCGAGGCTCTCATGACGACGGCCAGGAAATCGCAGGTGGCGCCGGCACAGTATCAGATGGCCGCCTACACGTTTGGCAAAAAGTCATCTGACGCCAATCTCTACACCGTTTCGGAATTGACTGACGATCTCACCGCAGTCGGTGAAGCGACGAAGAACATCACGCTGATGAGCATTCCGAGCCACAACACGCCCAACAACCAGACAAGCTATGACAACGTGCTAACTTCAATCGAAAAGAAGATCCCCACGGGCGGCAGCGGAATGACCAAGACGGATCGCGAGAAAATCCTGTTCTTCGTTGCCGATGGCGTCGGAGATAGCATTAAGCCAACTACCTGCACAAAGCGGCTCAATGGCGGCAAACGTTGCATGGAGCCGATCGACACGAGCTACTGCCAAAAGCTCAAGGACAAGAATGTCAAGATCGCCATCCTATATACGACATATCTGCCGCTTCCCGAAAATAGTTTCTATAGAGATTGGATCGCGCCTTTCCAGTCCGAAATTCCGCAGAAGATGAAGGAATGCGCCTCCCCTGGCCTCTATTTCGAAGTGACGCCGACGGAGGGCATTTCGGACGCCATGAATGCCCTCTTCTTGAAGGTCATTCACAGGCCACGGCTGACTGGCTGAGAGCCGCAGTCCGCCAATTGGCTCTGCCTCAAACCCGCTCCCCATCCCGAATTCGATAGCTCGGCACATACATCGTCACGAGCTCTTCTGCCGCCGTCGGGTGCACTGCCATGGTGCGGTCGAAATCCTCCTTGGTGCACCCCGCCTTCAGCGTGATCCCGAGAACCTGCGCCATCTCGCCGGCGTCGTGCCCGAGGATATGGGCGCCGACGACCTTGCGGCTTTCTGCATCGACGATCAGCTTCATCAGCATCTTTTCGGAACGGCCGGAAAGCGTCGCCTTGAGCGGCCGGAACTGCGCCCGGTAGACCTCGAGCTTCCTGTAGCGTTTCGCCGCCTCCTCTTCCGAAAGGCCGACCGTGCCGATCTCGGGCTGGGAGAAGACAGCTGTTGCGATCTGCTCGTGATCCGGCTTCGTCGGATTGTTCTTGTATTCCGTCTCGATGAAGCACATCGCCTCGTGGATCGCGACCGGCGTGAGCTGTACCCTGTCGGTGACATCGCCGAGCGCGTAGATGTTGTCGGCGCTCGTCCGCGAATATTCGTCGACGACGATCGCGCCGCGCTCGTTCGTTTTCACACCTGCCCCCTCAAGCCCAAGCCCGTCGGTATTCGGATCGCGTCCGAGCGCGAGCAACACGGCGCCGGCATTCAGCGTGCCATTATTCAAGGTCTCGACGGCAAGCCCTTGCTCGCCCTTCGACACCATTTCCAGGGTGTCGCGGCACAGGATGCGGATACCCTTGGCAACCATTGCCTCATGCAGGCCGCGGCGCAGATCCTGGTCGAAGCGCGAGAGGATTTCCGCCCCGCGGTAGACCAGCGTCGTCTCGACGCCCAGTCCATGGAAGATGTTGGCAAATTCCACCGCAATATAGCCGCCGCCCGCAATCACGATCGCCTTCGGCAGGTCTTCGAGATGGAACGCCTCGTTGGAGGACATGCAAAGCTCGTGCCCCGGAAGGGCCGCATGCGGGTTCGGCCGGCCGCCGGTCGCAATGACGATGGTCTTAGCCGTCACGGTCTCACCGGTCTTCACCAGCCGGATCGTATGCGCATCGACAAGCTCGGCGCGCGTCTCGAGGATTTCCGCATTCGCGCCGGAAAGCCCCTTCTTATAGAGCCCCTCCAGCCGCGCGATTTCGGCGTCCTTGGCAGCGATCAGCTTCTTCCAGTCGAAAGAGCTTTCCCCGACCGTCCAGCCGAAGCCGGCGGCATCCTCGAAATGATCGTGATATTGCGACGCATAGACGAACAACTTCTTGGGCACGCAGCCGCGGATGACGCAGGTGCCGCCGTAGCGGTATTCCTCTGCAATCGCGACCTTCTTGCCGAGCGACGCGGCAACGCGCGCGCTTCTCACGCCCCCCGAACCGCCGCCGATGACGAAGAGGTCGTAATCATAGGAAGACATGGACGGGTGCTCCGTTAGGAATCGGCAGGAATGGTTCGACGGATATAGTATCTGTGCCTGCAAAAACAAAAGCCCGGACGATGCCGGGCTCTTGCGATCACATCAGCCGTGTCAGGGCTTTGCAGCAGGAGCAGGCGCACCTGCCGGCTTGTCGCCAGCCGGCGGAGTTTCCGGCACAGGCTCTACCTTGATGACCTTGCTGAGTTCCGTATTGGCATTCTTCTGGAGATCGCGGGCAATGCCCTGCGCCCAGATATCGGCTGCCCTGTTTGTTTCCCGCGAAGCGATGGGGCCGTCCTTCAGAAGCTTCTTGCCGACCGGCGAGTTGTAGAAGTCGGCGATGGCCTTCAGCTCTTCGACCGTGAATGCCTTCGCATAGTTCGCTGCCGCTTCCTTCTCGAGATCGGAGCGGCGCGGTGCGAGCGCCAGAGCCTGCGCGTCAACCGTGGCGCTGATCACGTCTTCGTAGTTCGGCGAATCCTGAATGAGGCCGGCCTTCAGGCGTTCGGCGAGGCCGGGCAGGATATTGTCGAACTGCGCCGTTGCGCCGATGGCGGCAACGGCTGCACGCGCGGCCTTCAACTGCTCGTCTGAAATTTCCTGCGCCTGCGCAGCTGAGCCGAAAGCGATGCCGGAGAGAATAACCGTCGCGGCGGCAAAACGGCCAAGACCTGCAAATTTCTTCATGAGTTTCTGTGCTCCTGTTATCTGTTCGCCTGCAGCGTGCGCGCACCCGCTGGACCCGCGATGATCGCAAGTGACGCCATATTGAGAAAAAGCCCGTGCTCAACGACGCCGGGTATCGAATTCAGCTCGCTCGAAAGCGCGTCTGCATCAGGAATGCGGCCAAAAGATGCGTCGATGATGTAGTGGCCGCCGTCCGTGGTAAATTCTCCGTCACCGGATTGGCGAAGTGTCAGGCTGCCGGTCAGACCGAGCCTGGCAGCCTTCCTTTCGATCGCGATCCGTGTGGAAACGAGACCGAATGGATTGACTTCGATCGGCAGCGGAAACCGGCCGAGCGTCTCGACCAGCTTGCTCTCGTCGGCAATCACGATCACGCGGTCTGAAGCCGCCGCGACGATCTTTTCGCGCAGCAACGCCCCGCCGCCGCCCTTGACCAGGCGCAGGCTCGCATCGATTTCGTCGGCGCCGTCGACCGTCAGGTCGAGTTCCGGGAGTTCATCGAGAGATTTCAGCGGTACGCCGAGCTCGACGCAAAGCCGCGCCGTGCGCTCCGACGTCGGAACACCCTCGACCCTGAAGCCACCGGCAACCTTCTCCGCTAGCAGGCGAACGAACTCCTCTGCCGTACTTCCCGTCCCGATCCCGAGGCGCATTCCGCTCTCGACGTGGGTAAGAGCCGCCTCGGCGGCCTTGATCTTCATTTCGCGGGCGTCCATGCGCCGCCTACTCCGGTTGTTTCGTTGGATGTGCTGTTTACACGGCTCGTATGGCAAACGAAAGCCAAAATAATAGCAGGAAACCGAAATGCGAAAGCATCGCGCTGCGGCGTTACGGCCATAGTCTTGGCGTTGCTTTTTCAATGCCCATCACCTACTCCGGGAAGACCGGATTTCATGAAGAGGCAATTTCCTTGACCCCTGCTCTTGTCGTATTCGATCTCGACGGCACGCTGCTCGATACCCACGCCGATCTCGTCGAGAGCCTGAATCTCACGATCGCCGCGCTCGATCTCGCGCCCGTGACTTATGCCGATCTGACCCATCTCGTGGGCCACGGTGCCAAGGTGATGATCGAGCGCGCCTGCACGCTGCGCGGCCACCCGCTTTCGGAAACCGAGCTGCCGCCGCTGCTGGAACGCTTCATCGCCCATTACACCGATACGATGCCCGGTCATACACAGCCATATCCCGGCCTGATCGCTGCCATGGATACTTTAAAAATCAAGGGATACAAGCTCGCCGTCTGCACCAACAAGCTGGAATCGCTGACGCTGACGCTTCTGCGAAAACTCCACCTCACCGGTTATTTCGACGCCATCACCGGCGGCGACACCTTTCCGGTCCGCAAACCCGATGCGCAGCACCTGACCGGCACGATCGAACGCGCCGGCGGCATACTGGCACGCAGCATCATGATCGGCGACAGCCTCAACGACATCGCCGTCGCTAGAAACGCCAACGTCCCATCGATCGCCGTCCCCTTCGGCTATTCCGACGTGCCGGTCGAAACGCTGCGACCGGACCGGATCATCCTGCATTATGACGAACTGACGCCCGAACTCGTCGAAACCGTCATCCGCGATTTTGCGCGGTCGAACGCGGTGGCTGCTTCTCGCTGAAATTCCCGATCAAGCGCGCGGCAAACTCATTTGGACCGCGGCTCCGATATATGGCGAATTATTCGAACTTCCTCTCTCGCACGACTGGATCAAGAACGACCTCGTAGCTGGAAATTCTGCCGATAATCACTACGTCGGCGAATTCAACATCGTGAAGGTCGATGGCGGCTTGCATCATACATGCGCTGGCTGATCCGCCCGTAAGCATTGCGCCAAGATTCAGGAATGCAATAGGCCAAAAGCCCCGCGTCCTCATCCTCCGCTTCGGAATCACCGCAGCCCTGCTCTCGGGTCCGGCACTAGCATTTGCGCTGGCGGCGATCCCGAAGACCGCCGCCCCCATTTCGGATCGAAAACAATCAGATCTGAGCGTCCCGCGCCTTCGTCGTCGCCTCGAATGCCTTCTCGACATAGGCATCGCGGCCATAGACATCGTCGAAATATTCCACGACGCCGTCCTTGTTCGGCCATGCCGTGAAGTAGGACACGTAGACCGGAATTTTCTGCGGAACCGAGACCGCCTTGTTCTGGCCAGCAGCGATCTGCCTTGCCACATCGGCGACGCTCGTGTTGAGCACGGCCGCAGCCATCGCGCGCGGATCGGCAAGACGCACGCAGCCATGGCTCAGCGCCCGCATGTCGCGCTTGAAGAAGCTCTTCGACGGCGTGTCGTGCATGTAGATCGCATGGCTGTTCGGGAACAGTATCTTCAATTCGCCCAAGGCATTGTCGCCGCTCGGCGGTTGGCGCACGGAGACATTGGAGGTCGAACCGTACCAATCGACACTGGAAGACGGAACCGCATGGCCGTTGATCGCCACTTCATAGCCGAGGCGGTCGAGATAATTCGGGTCGGCGCGCAGCTTCGGCAGCATCTCGTTGATGATGATCGACTGCGGAACGCCCCAGAACGGATTGAACTCGACGGTCTCGATCTCGTCCTGGAAGAAATAGGTCTGGTTGGACTTCTGGCCGACCACGACGCGCATCGACAACTGTTCCTTGTTGTCGTTGTGGTAGTAGACCATAAAGGCCGGCTGGTTGATGAAGACGTAGCGCGAGCCGAGATCTTCCGGCAGCCAGCGCGCCTGCTCCATCGCGACGGTGAGCTTCTCGATCTTCGAAGCGTTGCTGTCGCCGCCGATCATGATGCGGACGGTCGCCTGGCCGATTACGCCGTCCGGCTTCAGATGGTGTTCCTTCTGGAAACCCTCGACCAGCGAAACCAGCTCGGGCGAGTAGACGAAACCGCCGCTATAGGCGGCGAGCGTTGCCGCATGCTGCGCCTTCAGCGCTTCCGAGCCGTGCTTGCCGATGGCCTTGACGATATTGGCGACTTCCGGCGAGCTGTCGCCCGGGCGCAGCAGCCGATCGAGCGAGATCGTGATGGGCTCGTCGCCAGCCGTCTCGGCCTTGAGCTTGGCGAGTTCCTCCTTGAGTGCTGCGAATTGCGGGCCGTCGGGCGTGCGGCTAGTCAGATAGGCGCCGATGTCCGGGCTCATGCGTGCAAGCTTCAGAACCGGACCGAGGTTGACCTGCTTGCGCCTGAAATCGTGGTAGCCCGAAATCTTGTTCGGATCGATGCGTCCGCGCACCGTATCCTGGACATAGGCGAGCACCTTCGAGGAAAGCTGCAGCTCGAACTGCGTAAGAGCGCGGTCGCGGGCAGCCGGATCCGGATTGGCCGGGTCGACGGCCGGCAGGTCGACGGCGTAGTCGGCCGGGTCGAGGCCGACGGAACCGACACCGGAAAGGAAACTCATCGCCGCCTTGGCACGATCGTTGATCTCTGCGCCGGTCAGCCAGACAAAGGGGTTCTTGGAGCTGCCGTAATAGGCTTCGAGAGCCTTTGCGACATTTACGTCGGCGCGAACCTTCGCTTCGGCGAGGAACTGGCGTTCGACGACGACCGGCGCCATGGCCGCTTCACCGGACGCAGACGCGATCGCGCCCGTCACCGTCGGCTCGGCAAACTTGGCGATATTGACGAAGCGCATCGCGTCCGGCTTGTAGGTATAGTAGCGCGGACCGCTGACCTTCGGTAGCGGCATGGCCGGCATTTCGCCGAACTCGCCTGGATTGGCGGGATTGATGATCGGGGTCCGCTCGCGGTGGCCGCGGATCATGTCCATCAGCGTATAAGCATGCGCCGGCGCGGCCATCGCCGCAAATCCGCAGGAAAGTGCCAGTGCGGAGACCGCACCTTTGAAAAACGATGTCATGCTTTTTTCCAGTCCCAGTATCACGCTGTCCTTGGCATGGGCAAAGCCCATTTCAAAATTCATATAGTCTGGCTTTCCCGGTCCATTGGCAGAAACCGGCTCCGAGCGCCAGAAGCACCGGCACAACTTGTGTGACGCCGTCAAAGCGTGCCGCCGGCAAGCAGTTCACACAAAATTATGAAATTATTAGTTAATTTTTTATCGAATTTCGCGCGATTGCCACAGTGGTCAAACGCGCCCTCCGGGCATAAAGTTTCAAGCGTGTCCTAAAAACCACGAAGAACACCTAAAACATGAATAATGCTTTCATATTTCGTCTCCGGCCCGGTTTTCTTGAGGTCCGTTCGGACCTATAAGACCGACCTGAAACGAACGCGCTTCGGCGCACGCGACAGGAAGGCATGGCTATGACCTCGACCCGTACCGAAACAGATACCTTTGGCCCGATCGACGTGGCGGGCGACCGATATTGGGGCGCCCAGGCGCAGCGCTCGCTCGGCAATTTCAAGATCGGTTGGGAAAAGCAGCCGCTGTCGATCGTGCGCGCCCTCGGCATCGTCAAGCAGGCAGCCGCCAGGGTGAACATGGAACTCGGCCAGCTCGATCCGGCAATCGGCAAGGCGATCGTCCACGCCGCTCAAGAAGTCATCGACGGCAAGCTCAACGAGCATTTCCCGCTCGTCGTCTGGCAGACAGGTTCGGGCACGCAGTCGAACATGAACGCCAACGAGGTGATCTCCAATCGGGCGATCGAAATGCTCGGCGGCGTCATGGGGTCCAAGAAGCCGGTGCATCCGAACGACCACGTCAACATGAGCCAGTCTTCGAACGATACATACCCGACGGCCATGCACATCGCCTGCGCCGAGCAGATCGCCCACCACCTGCTACCGGCCCTGAAGCACCTGCATGCGGCCCTCGACATGAAGGTCGTCGAGTTCAACCACATCATCAAAATCGGCCGCACGCATACCCAAGACGCGACGCCGCTGACGCTCGGGCAGGAATTCTCCGGCTATGCGGCACAGGTCGGCTCCGCCATCAAGCGCATCGAGATGACGCTTCCCGGCCTTTGCGAACTGGCGCAGGGCGGCACCGCCGTCGGCACCGGGCTGAACGCGCCGGCCGGCTTTGCGGAAAAGGTGGCGGAGGAGGTCGCGAAGATTTCCGATATGCCGTTTGTCACCGCGCCAAACAAGTTCGAGGCGCTTGCCTCGCATGACAGCATGGTTTTCAGCCACGGCGCCATCAATGCCGCAGCAGCCGCCCTCTTCAAGATCGCCAACGACATCCGCTTGCTCGGCTCCGGCCCACGTGCCGGCCTCGGCGAGCTGTCGCTGCCGGAAAACGAACCGGGCTCGTCGATCATGCCGGGCAAGGTCAACCCGACTCAGTGCGAGGCGCTGACGCAGGTCTGCGCCCACGTCTTCGGCAATCACGCCGCCCTCACCTTCGCAGGCAGCCAGGGCCATTTCGAGCTCAACGTCTATAACCCGATGATGGCCTATAATTTCCTGCAGTCCGTCCAGCTTCTCGGCGATGCGGCTATTTCCTTCACTGACAATTGTGTCGTCGGCATCGAGGCCCGCGAAGACAATATCAAGGCCGGCCTGGAGCGTTCGCTGATGCTCGTCACCGCGCTTGCCCCGACGATCGGCTACGACAACGCCGCCAAGATCGCCAAGACGGCGCACAAGAACGGCACGACGTTGAAGGAAGAAGCACTCGCAAGCGGGCTCGTCACCTCTGAACAGTACGACGAGATCGTCCGCCCCGAGCAGATGATCGGCCCGAAATAAGCTGGCGCGATCTCGTCCGCCTCCCAAACCTGTCCGGCAGGCGAAAGCTGATGGGCGGTCGCCCTGAAACCGGCTGGCCGAAAATAAAAAAGGCTCGCAGAGCTCGATCGCGAGCCTTTCGCCTCGTGATCGGTGTTACGCTCGATTACCAGATCGTCGACAACCTTTCGACGAAGCTGACCGCCACCTAGGTCAGCCGTGATCACGAAGCCGCCGACGACATCGACTTCGTGCAAGGCTTCTTCCGCCTGCAGCGTGCGTTCTAATCTGATCTGACAGGATTCGCCCGGCTGCGGGCCGGGCGGGTTTTTACTGACGTGCTGCCGGAAGCTCCGGCCGCTTCAAGGAACCGGCATAGAAAACCTCGGCAGGATTAAGCCTTGCAAGGCGCCGGTCAGATAACCGCTGCCTTTGCTGAAGGCGATTGCAGCGCTACTGACGATGACGAGAGCCATCGTTAACGACAAAAAATGATGATGCTGAGACCTTTGCATCGTCGTATCTCTTTGCTCGGCCTGTTCGGCGTTCTGCCCGGCCGGCTTACTGATATCTGTGCTCGCTGAAGTCCGGTTTAAAGCCCGTATAATCACAGCTGATCATGCATGAACGCCGAATAATCATGCCGCTGTGGTCGTCATTCGATGGGGGCAACGATGCCTGCTTGACGATTGCATTTGCCGTTCGCCCGATTTAGATCGGTTCCAAACTCTGCGATGCCAATCTCAAGAAAGGTCACTTCGATGGCTGACGATCTCTTCCCGCTCGGCAAGGACACCACCCCTTACCGCAAGATCAGCAGCGACCACGTCTCTGTCGACAGCTTCAGGGGACAAGAGATCCTGACGGTAGAACCCGAGGGCATGCGGCTGCTTGCCGAAACTGCCTTTGCCGACATCAACCATCTGCTGCGGCCCGGCCACCTGAAGCAGCTTGCCGCCATCCTCGACGATCCGGAAGCAACCGAAAACGACCGTTTCGTCGCCTACGACCTTCTGAAGAACGCCAATATCGCCGCAAGCGGCATCCTCCCCATGTGCCAGGACACCGGTACTGCGATCATCATGGGCAAGAAGGGCCGCCGGGTGTGGACCGAAGGCGGCGATTACACAGCGCTCGCAGAGGGCGTGATGGACGCCTACGAGAAGAAGAACCTGCGCTATTCGCAACTCGCGCCTCTCAAGATGTTCGAGGAGAAAAACACCAAGAACAACCTGCCTGCCCAGATCGACATTTATGAGGAAGGCACGGATTCCTACGATTTCCTCTTCGTCGCCAAGGGCGGCGGTTCGGCCAACAAGACCTTCCTCTATCAGGGCACGCCGTCGCTTCTGACGCATGACCGCATGATCGACTTCCTCAAGGAAAAGATCCTGACGCTAGGGACGGCAGCCTGCCCCCCCTACCATTTGGCGATCGTCATCGGCGGCACCTCGGCCGAAATGAACCTCAAGACCGTCAAGCTCGCCTCGACACGTTACCTCGACGGCCTGCCGACGGAAGGCTCCGAGAGCGGCCATGCCTTCCGCGATGTCGAGATGGAAAGGGAAATCCACAAGCTGACGCAGCAATTGGGCGTCGGCGCCCAGTTCGGCGGCAAATATTTCTGTCACGATGTGCGCGTCATCCGCCTGCCCCGCCACGGCGCATCGCTGCCGATCGGCCTCGGCGTCTCCTGTTCCGCCGATCGTCAGGCCAAGGGCAAGGTCACCCGCGAGGGCATTTTCGTCGAACAGCTGGAAACCGATCCGTCCAAATATATGCCGGAGATCGACGAGACGAAGCTGTCGGAATCGATGGTCCGCATCGACCTCAACCAGTCGATGGCCAACATCCTTGCCGAATTGACCAGACATCCGGTCAAGACACGCCTGTCGCTGACGGGAACGATCATTGTTGCGCGCGACCTTGCCCATGCGAAAATCCGCGAACGCCTCGAAAAGGGTGAAGGCATGCCGGACTACATGAAGAACCACCCGGTTTATTATGCCGGTCCGGCAAAGACGCCAGCCGGCTACGCCTCGGGCTCCTTCGGCCCGACCACCGCCGGCCGCATGGACAGCTATGTCGACCAGTTCCAGTCTTTCGGCGGCTCGATGGTGATGCTTGCCAAGGGCAACCGTTCCCGCGCCGTGCGCGAAGCCTGCAAGGCGCATGGCGGCTTCTATCTTGGCTCGATCGGCGGTCCGGCCGCCCGCCTGGCGCAGGATTGCATCAAGAAGGTCGACGTCCTGGAATATCCGGAACTCGGCATGGAGGCCGTCTGGAGGATCGAGGTCGTGGATTTCCCGGCCTTCATCGTCATCGACGACAAAGGCAACGACTTCTTCCAGGAGCTCAATCTCGGCTGAGTGCCATCAATGAACCACGGCGGTCTTGCGCGGATCGATCTGCTGGGTGCTGGCCAGGCTATTCAAAGCCTGAAAATCGGCAGCGCCCAGCGATTCTTCGGCCCTTACGCTGGCGAGGATATCGGTGCGCAACGCGCCGTCGAAGAAGCCGCTGTCCTGCAGCAATAATGCCGAGCCGGCGACGACAATGGCGGCCGCAAGATTAACATCTTCCCCCGCTTGAAAGCGGGGGATTTCCGAGGGGGCGCGAAGCTCCGCCGATCGTTATCGCTTCAACGGAGAGCGGCTGCCCTTCCTCCACGATCATAGACGCCGTGTTCCGACGCAGGATGTTGATTGCAGCATTGTGGTCGGCATGGGCGCGCAAGCCGCATTGGCAACAGCGGAAAGACGCTTGGCTTTCGCGGCTTTCCCTGTCCACGGCTGCGCAGGCCGAACAGGGCTGCGAGGTGTGGCGGGGATCGACCTTGCACAGGTATCCGCCCCGTTCTTCGAGCTTGTCGGCCAACACGGTTTCAAAGCCGTGCCAGCCTTGTTCGAGGATCGCCCGGTTCAGGCCCGCCTTCTGGCAGACGTTGGTTCCGGGCGCGTCCACGGTTCCCCTGGCGCTGCGCGTCATGTTGCGCGTGGCGAGGTCTTCCAGCACGACCGTTGCGAAGCGACGGGCGATATCAAGACTGGCCTTGTGCCGCCAATCCTGCCGGATGCGGGCAGCACGGGCCTGCAAGGCTGCAACGCGGCGGCGGGCCTTGGCGTGGCGACGCGACCCGCGCTTGCGCCGCGCCAGAACGCGCTGGGCCCGGCGCTTCCTGGGCTCGATCTCCGCAAGGCCGGCAGGCATCCACCAATGCTCCCCGGTCGAAAGCGTCAGCGTGTTCGCCACGCCCCGGTCGATCCCCACGGCGGGCAAATCGTTTTGCGGGACGGCATGGTCGATTTCGCAGGCGAAGGCGATGTGCCAGCCGTTCGCCGCCAGGCTCACCGTCACATTCATGGTCTTGCCACGCAGGCGCCGCGTGTCGCGGAACTTCACCCAGCCGATCTTGGGAAGGCGCGCGGCGGACCACTTGCCGTTCAGGCGCTTGACCTCGATCTCCCGCCCCTGAAAGCGGAAGGCGCCGTTCACGCCCTTTTTGCGGGGCGCGAGGGATATCCTGCGCGCCCGGCCAAGAAGTTGGCATACGCCTTATCCAGATCGCGCAGGGCCTGCTGCTGGGGCGTCACATGCACGGCGGCAATCCAGTCGAACGCGGCCCGCAGTGCGGTCAATTCCCGCGCCTGGGCGATGTCGTTCAAGCGGTTCCCGGTCTGCCGCCGGTAATGCCGCCACCAGTCCCTGCGCTGCTCCAGCGCCAGATTATAGACCAGCCGCACAACACCCGCGAACTGCCGCAACAGGACTTCCTGTTCGGCGGTCGGAGCGAGCTTGTAGCGGAAAGCGCGGTGGATCATGTTACGATTCTATCAATTGCTCCAAGGAGCGCAACCGTGGATCGCACCGGCAGGCATGTCGTCTACATGCTCCATGGTCATTTGGTCTTTGTCACGAAATACCGCCGTGACGTTCTGTCAGAACCGGCAATCCGCCACCTGCGGCGCATCTTCGCCAAGCTGTGTCGCGACTTCGAGGCCGAATTGATCGAATGCGACGGCGAGGACGATCATGTTCACCAAGATCGCCCTGTCGAAGCTGGTCAACAGCCGCAAAGGCGTATCCAGCCGACTTCTGCGCGAGAGCCACCCGGAAATCACCGGGCGCTACCACAAGGGCGTTTTGTGGTCGCCGTCCTCCTTTGCGGCAAGCTGTGGCGGCGCACCGCTCTCGGTGATCGCCGAATATGTCAAATCCCAGCGGGAAGCGGCCCAAGGCCGCTCTCGCGTTCCCCTCGGCCTGAACGCCGGGGTATCCCGCGAGGTTCACGATGAGCGGGAACGTATGACGAAAGGTTTCCATAATCTCATGCCTTCTGCAGGACCGCTCTAGGTCCTTGAGAAGGAATGTGCGCCTCGTCCACCGTTTACAAAAGGGCACACTTTCGACACCAACTGTCAACAAATCGAAGACGATTAAAAACAATCGCCAGAGGCCCTCATAATTTGCGGGTTTTCGCCGCAAAATGCGCCCAAAATGTGAGGAAGACTCAGGTTATCGTCTGATTTCCATTGCCTAGTATTTCATCGCCCGGGGGGTCCAGAATACTCACATCTAATCTTTAGTATATATGCCTTTAATCCTTTCCCAACGAATTTAAGCTAGTCAATAGAAGATTGCCTTCGAAATCTCATTGAGGAGTATGCCGAATGACTGCGGCTGCAGCGCCAAAGGCGCAGGTTCCCGACGTGGCAGGTCAGATCACCTATGCCATGCGCTCGATGGGGGTCGCGCCAATCCCGCGCAATTACGAGCTCTTCTATGAGGCCTATATCGGCTCCAACCCCGCCTTAACGCGCGACCTTGCTGCCCTTGGCAGTCAGGCAACCCAGGTAGAACTCGACGCGCTCGGCGCACAGCACTTCACCCATTCGCCCGCCCGTGTCTTCGACGACGCCCACACGCGCATCGCCGCCGAGCTCGAAGGGCTCCTGCGCGTCCTGCGCCAGGAGCAGACCTCGCTCGAAAGCTACAACAAGCTGCTCGGCGAAACCTACAAGCGCATCAATTCCAAGAGTGCCGCCAGCGTCGAACTCATCGAAAACGCCATCACTATTCTCACCGAGGCGACCGGCGATACGATGGCGCATGGCGAAAGGACTGTCGAGAACGTCGCCCAGCGCTCGCAGGAGATGGACCGGGTCCGCAAGGAACTCGATGAATACAAGCGCATAGCCAATACCGACTCGCTGACGCGCCTTTCCAACCGCCGGGCCTTCGACGATCGCCTCGCCGCCGTCTTCGACAATCCGGCACTGAAGCCCATCACCGCGCTGGTACTTGCCGATATCGACAATTTCAAGAAGATCAACGACACTTACGGCCATCCGGTCGGCGACAAGATCCTCGCGACCGTCGCCTCCGTCATCCGCGCCAATGTCCGCCGCGATATCTTCGTCGCCCGCACCGGCGGTGAGGAGTTCGCGCTGATCGTCGACGGCAATACGCCGGAGGAAGTGATGGGCATGGCGGAGCGCATCCGCCGCACGCTCGAGGCGACTCCCTTCAAGAATTCCCGCACTCGCGTGAATTATGGCCCCGTGACCGTCTCCATGGGTGTCTGCATGGCATCGAACGCCGATGATCCGGGCGAGCTTTACCACAAGACCGACATCGCTCTCTACGGAGCAAAGAATGCCGGGCGCAACTGCTGCATCCTCTACCAGGATGGTATGCAGAAAGACTTCAGCAAGAGCTGGCTGATCTACAAGTCGTAACAGTCACCATTCGGTGACGGCTGCCTACCACATCGTCTTTGCCGCACGGCCCGCCCACTCCCGGTCGTAGGTTTCGTGATCGAAATCTTCCGCCGCCGCCTTGAGCATCAGGCCGGGCGTCGGCAACTTCGCCGGATCGGCAAAGTTCTCCGGGTTCCAAAGCTGCGCTCGTATAAGAGCGCGGGCGCACTGGAAATAGACCTCGTCGATGGTGATCACCACGATGGTGCGCGGATGCTTACTATCCATCTCGAAACTTTCGAGCAGCGCCTCGTCGTTCGACACCACCCCGCGGCCGTTGATGCGCATCGTCGTGTTCGAACCCGGCACCAGGAACATGAGCGCAAGGCGGGGATCGCGCACGATATTTGAAAGCGAATCAATGCGGTTGTTGCCGCGCCAGTCGGGCAGATGCAGCGTCTTTTCGTCGATCACCCGCACGACACCGCCGATGTCGCCGCGCGGCGAGCAGTCGAGCCCTTCCGGCCCGACGGTCGCCAGCGCCATGAAGGGCGAAGCTTCGATCATCTGGCGGTAGAGCGGCGTCAGCACCCTGGTCACCTTGGCAACGGACGCCTGCGTCAGGCCTCCCGCATAGATTTTGCCGAGTTCCTCAACCGTCCTAATGACTTTCATGATCGTCCTGCCACGTTTCAAAGACCGCCCACTAGCCGCCCGAAATGACGCTACAATGACGCCCGTTTGCCCGGAAGCTCAAAAAGCGGAATGATCTCAGCATCATTTTTGATGGGATCATCGGCAAGGAAACGGTGGATCTCCGCAAGCACCGGCTCGGCGCTGACGATCCGCCGGTGGCCGAAGCCGTTGGCCCAGAAGAGGCGCACGCTCCTGCCCGAGGCGGCGTAGCGCCGCGCATGATTAGCGCTGACTTCCTTGTCGTCTTCGGCGTGGATCACCAGCATCGGGCGCGCCATTGTTGCAGCAGCCTCCCCCGCATCGAAATCCTCCAGTCTCCGGCCGGTCAGCCGATGCACCTCACCCTCAAGCGCCGCCTGTGCCGCCTTATCGAGGCCGACCATCCTGCCGAAGCCGGCAAACAGCCATTTCATCTCGCTCGGCGAGCCGATCGTGACGATCTTTCCGGCCGACAGCGCTTCGATTTCAGGTAGCAGGCCGGCGGCCGAAACCATCAGGGCCGCGCCGCCGAAGGAATGGCCGACTGTCGCGTCGAATGGCCCAAACCGCGCCTCGGCTGCGGCGATCGTCTCTACAGCAAGCCCCATATGCAGGAAGCGTCCGCCTGCGCGCCCGTGGCCCGGAAAATCGACGCCGATCACCTCCGCGCCGCTTGCGGCAAGCGCACCGATCAGATCGGTCATGTATTCCATGCTCGATCCCCAGCCGTGCGTCACAAGGTAACGCTGCCGCCTGCCGGCAGCACCGCCGTTGATCCGGTAGGCATGCGCCCGCCGCCCACCCGCAAGGCGAAACTCGATTCGCTCCGCCGATTGCAGGAAAGCCCGGCCGGCCGCATGCGCCGCTCTGGCCTTGGCGCCCTTTGGCTTTGCGGACGGCGTCAGGCAGAACAGCTGGAATGCCGTCTTGCCCGCAAGAAGCGGTGAAACCGCCTGCAACAGCGAAAATCCGAGGCGGGTGACCTTCAGTGCAAAGTTTGGCATAGTGGGAATCCAATAATGTTCAACACTGAACAATAAAGTACAACGATGAACAAAAATCAATCCCTTCCTTGGGATCATCCGCGTTTTCGCAGCTGGATCGCCGTCGCCCGCGCCTGCCAGTTGATGCAGCAATCCTTGGGCCGCTCGCTGGCAGAGCTCGATATCAAGACCCCGCATCTCGATATTCTGATCAATCTTTATCGCTTCGAGGGCATCTCGCAGCAGGAGCTTGCCCGCAAGCTCCTCGTCGGCCGCTCCAATATGAGCATGCTGCTGCCACAGATGGAAAAACGCGGACTGATTAAGCGCCGCGGCGACGACAAGGACAAGCGTGTGCTGCGGCTCTACCTGACACCCGAGGGCCGCAGCGTAACCGAGCGCGCCATGGTGATCCAGACCGACCTGATCGAGCGCGTGCTGTCCCCCGAGCCGATCGAGCAGTGCATGGCCATGGCAAGCTCGATGGAACGCATCATCGGCGTGCTGCAGCAGGATCTGCGCGACGAGGATTGATGTCAGTGCAGCGTGCGCCCGGCCGGCCGCCCGGCAAGCGATCTGTATTCCCATGCGGCAACGACGATCAGCACCAGCGTCGCCAGAATGCCCATCACATAGACTTCGAGCACCGGTGCCAGGAACGCCAAAAGGACTAGCAGCACAAGACCCGCGATATGCGAAAGCGGCGCTCGCCCGCTCGTTGCGCCCTTGAACCAGAGATTGCCAACAAGGAAAAGCCCCGAGCCACCGAGGATCGCAGCCATAACGCCGACATCGCCGCTGTCGTGGGGATGCGAGAACATGAACTCGACGGCCACCGCATGCACGATGATGCCGGCGAGAATCGGAATATGCGCATAGGTGAAAGCCTGCCGCGCAAGGCGGCCCGGCGTCTCGTCATGCTCGATCCGGTGTGCGGCCCGCTGATGCCCGAAACGGAAATAGAGCCACCACATCGCGACGGTTCCAACAAAGCCCGTGACGAAAACGACGGTCGTTAGACCGGAAAACGGCAGTTCCGAAAATGTGCGGCCGGAAACGAGGATCGCTTCGCCGAGGCAGATGATGATGAACAGCGCGCAACGCTCCGCCATATGGGCGCCCGAGACATCCCAGTCCGCCGCCGTCGACTTGCCCAGCCCCGGCACGAAGAAACCTGAGGCCGGCCCCGCATATTCGATGAGGAGCGCGATAATCCATGTAATCAACCGCCCCTCATGCTCCAGAAAACCGCCGGCGATCCAGAAAACGCCGGCAACCGCAAGCCATGTGCTGATGCGGATGAAGTTCAAATAGTTCGAGCGGCCGGCATCCTTCATCGCATAAAGCGCAAAAAACGACCGTCCGACCTGCATCAGCACGTAGGCAGCGGCAAAAAGCAGTCCCTTGTCGCCGAAAGCTTCGGGAATCGAAGCCGAAAGCACCAATCCGAGCAGCATCAGAGCAACGAGCATGCCGCGCACCGGCATCTTTTCCGGATCGAGCCAGTTCGTTACCCAGGCGGTAAAGACCCAGACCCACCAGACGGCGAAGGTCATCAACGCCGCTTCGACTGCGCCGAGCAGCGTGTAGTGGGCCGCCAGCGCGTGGGAAAGCTGTGAAATGGAAAAGACGAACACCAGGTCGAAGAAGAGCTCGAGAAAGCTGACCTTGCTGTCGGCCGGACTTCCTTTCGAACGCAGCCAGCTTTTACCTGTGGTTCCCGCCATTTTCCCCCCTTTATGGCTGTTGATCGCTCAGCGCGGCTTTTCCGCGACGTCGCGGCTCATGCCCTTCTCGCCGAGTTCCCTCTCGTATTCCGCAAAAAGCTCCTCCCCACGCTCACCGAGCTCGCGCAGATAGACCCAGGTGAAAATGCCCGTATCGTGCATGTCGTCGAAGCCGATGCGCACGGCATAATTGCCGGTCGGCGTCATCGAGATGATTGCGACGTTGCGCTTGCCGGGAACCGTCAACTTCTGCCCCGGCCCATGGCCCTGTACTTCTGCAGAGGGCGAAAGCACGCGTAACATTTCGGCCGAAAGATCAAAGCTCTGGCCGTCGTTGAAGGTCACGGTCAGACGCTGCCGGTCCTTCGAGACACGCAGTTCAGTCGGCCAGATATCGCTCATCGCTCTCTCCAATTGTCACAGAGCAGTAGGCAATCGAGCATTTCGAGGCAAGCTCAATTTACCGTGCGTCCCCCGCCTTTCCCTTGACGGTGCAGCCACATCTGTCCACATTACCATGACGACGGAGGTATTGGTGAACAGCAACGTTGGAACGATAGCAAGCGCATCGCCTCTAGTGGCAGATGCAGCCCCGATGATCGACCCCTTTGGACGGGCGGTCACTTATCTGCGCGTCTCCGTCACCGACCGCTGCGATTTCCGCTGCACCTACTGCATGGCGGAAAACATGACATTCCTGCCGAAGAAGGACCTTCTGACGCTGGAAGAGCTGAACCGGCTCTGTTCGGCCTTCATCGCCAAGGGCGTGCGCAAGATCAGGCTGACCGGCGGCGAGCCGCTGGTGCGCAAGAACATCATGTTCCTCGTCCGCGAGCTCGGAAAGCGGATCGGCTCCGGCCTCGAGGAACTGACGCTGACGACCAACGGCTCCCAGCTTGCCCGCCATGCGGAGGAGCTCTACGACTGCGGCGTGCGCCGCATCAACGTCTCGCTTGATACGCTGGACCCCGACAAGTTCCGCAAGATCACCCGCTGGGGTGATTTCGCCAAGGTCATGGAAGGAATCGACGCGGCGCAGAACGCCGGCTTGAAGATCAAGCTCAACGCGGTCGCGCTCAAGGATTTCAACCAAGCCGAGATACCGGACATGCTGCGTTTCGCCCATGGCCGCGGCATGGACCTCACCGTCATCGAAACCATGCCGATGGGCGAGATCGACGAGGACAGAACCGACCAATATCTGCCGCTCTCCCAGCTTCGCGCCGATCTCGAACGTGAGTTCACGCTAACCGATATCGGCTACAAGACCGGCGGTCCGGCACGCTATGTCGAAGTCGCCGAAACCGCCGGCCGCCTCGGCTTTATAACGCCGATGACGCATAATTTCTGCGAAAGCTGCAACCGCGTCCGCCTCACCTGCACCGGCACGCTCTATATGTGCCTCGGCCAGAACGATGCCGCCGACCTCCGCTCTGCACTGCGCGCCACGGACGACGACGGCCTGGTCTACGCCGCGATCGACGAAGCGATCACCCGCAAGCCGAAAGGCCACGACTTCATCATTGACCGCACCCACAACCGCCCGGCGGTCTCCCGCCACATGAGTGTCACCGGCGGGTGAGCGCTTCCACTTGAGTGCCTCAAGCAGTCCCGGCGGGATCGCCGATCGGCAATAGTGCCGGATCGAGGGGCGACGGATCGTTGGGATTCTTGTCGTCCGAGGGGTCGTGAGCCGGTTTTAACGGCGGCCTTTCCTGAACGCGATCGGGCGCGTCCGGTGTCGGTGTGGGACCACGCGGCGGTTCAGTGGAATTTGGAACATCTTCCGGCATGATGTGTCTTCTTTTTTCTGGAGGAAGCCCGGCGAGAGCCGGGCTCATGCTCAATGCCAGGTCTGGCGCTCATACCAGTCGTCGACCTCGCGATGGATGCGATCCTTGGCAATGCCGTAGCGCTCCTGAAGCTTGCCTTCAAGCTGCTCGCGGCGGCCCGCAATCTGGTCGAGATCATCGTCAGTGAGCTTGCCCCACTGTTCCTTGATCTTACCCTTCATCTGCTTCCAGTTCCCTTCGACACGATTCCAATCCATCTTCCTTCTCCTCGTTACTTGGACATGAATGGAAAACGCCAACAGCCCGGATTTGTTCAAATTTTTTGAACGGGGGACGTTATGTGCGATTGATCGAAGCGCCGCCGTCGGCGAGCATTGTCGAACCGGTGACGAAGCTCGCCATATCCGAGCCCAGGAAAAGCGCCACCTTGGCGATCTCTTCCGGCTGGGCGACCCGCTTTAGCGCGTGCAAGTCTTTGACGAAGGCGATCGTCTCCGGCGTGGCGTCCGGGAAGTTGATCGGATTTGCCTGTGTGTCGACGCCGCCCGGAAGCAGTGCGTTCACGCGCACATTCTTCGGCCCCAATTCAACCGCCAGCACCTGCACGAGCCCCACCAGCCCCGCCTTCGCCGCCGCATAAGCGCCCATGCCGGGCATGCCCACCGTATGGCCGACAAAGGTCGAGGTAAAGATGATCGATCCGCCGCCGCGCTCAGTCATCGCCGGCGCCTGATGCTTGGCGGCGAGAAATCCGCTTGTCAGGTTGAGGTCGACGGTATCGCGCCAATCGCCGAGCGAGATATCGGCAAGCGAGCCATAGGTGCCGGTGCCGCCCGCATTATTGAAGGCGATGTCGAGCCCCCCGAAACGCCTTGACGCCGTTTCCACGAGCGATCGATGCAGTCCCTCGTCGCGTATCTCGCCTGCAACGGCAACCGCCTCTCCGCCGACTGCCTCGATCTCCTCGACGAGCATTCCCAATGCTGCCTCACGCCGTGCTGTGACGACGAGTTTCGCGCCCTCGGCGGCAAAGAGTTTGGCCGCGGCTCGGCCGATACCGGCGCTGGCGCCACTGACGATTGCGATCTTTCCATTCAGGCTGTTCATGCCGGACTCCGTTCATTGCTGAAGATCAAGTTCGGCACTCAGATCGCAAAACCGTGCGGCTGCAGCCACCCGTTTCCTGCGTCTGCTCGAAGAAAAGAAAAAAACACGGTCGAGGGCGGGTTCCAATTCTGCCGGTGGCGATCTTATCAGGCGGCCCGGCCGCGTCCCCAGCCAGAGATCACTTCGCTCTCCGGCACACACGTCCGGAACCGCTCGATCTTGTCCGAAAGCATGTCGAATAGAAGGACTTTCGCGACAATGCGGCGGCTCTGGCGTGTCCAATACTCCAACACGCCACTGCAATGAAAGGATTTACCTTTGAAAACCGTGGTTTGAGCAAAGCCGCGGCCACCAAACTCGGTATCGGCGCCGCTTATTGTGCACCGCGCAATCGATTTATTTTGGATGTGACTTTCATTCGATTCCCTTGATGCGCGATCCCCTCTAAAAGGACGGCACGACAATCGGGAATCTCTTTTCATGCCGCGGTCTCGCAATACCCAGGGCGCAATCTTCATGAGCTTGGCCATGGCCGGCTTTTCCTCTAGCGACGCCCTCTCCAAGTCGGTCATCAGCTATATGAACGCTGGCGAAATCATTTTTATCCGTGGCATCTTCACCAGCATTCTCGTCTATCTGATCGCCCGACATCTAGGGGCGCTCCGCTCCTGGCGCATCGTGCTGAAGCCGATTATCATCCTGCGCGTCATCTGCGAAGTGCTTGCCGCGGTCTTCTACATCACGGCGCTGGGCATGATGCCGATCGCCAATGCCTCGGCCATCCTGCAGTCCCTGCCGCTCGTCGTGACCTTCGGAGCAGCACTCTTTTTCCGCGAGCCAGTCGGCTGGCGGCGCTGGTCGGCAATCCTGGTGGGCCTCCTCGGCGTCATGATCATCATCCGTCCCGGTCCCGAAGGGTTCACACCCGCAGCCCTCCTCTGCGTCGCCAGCGTCCTGGTGACGGCGGGGCGCGATCTTGCAACCCGCTCCATCGATCCAGAAATCCCCTCGTTAATGGTGACCGTCGTCACCGCGATGTCGGTCGCCTTCTTCGGCGCGCTCCTCATGCCGGCGCTCGGCGGCTGGCAGCCCGTCAGCCTCACTTCGCTTTCGCACCTGCTGCTCGCTTCCGTCCTGGTGCTGATCGGCTATCAATGCGTCATCCTCGCGATGCGCACCGGCGAAGTCTCCTTCGTCGCGCCCTTCCGCTATACCAGCCTGATCTTCTCCGCACTTCTCGGCGTCTTCTTCTTCGCCGAGGTGCCCGATTTCTGGACGCTCTGCGGGGCTGCGGTTGTCATCGCGTCCGGCCTTTATACTTTCTATCGCGAGGCCAAACGCCGCGTGCCGCCGATGGCGCAGGAATCCGAGCCCAGAAGCCCCGTCTGAGAACCGCCATGGCCGATTTTTCCCTGCAGAACACCAATATTCCCGGCGTCATCCTTGCCGGCGGCCGCTCGACGCGCATGGGGCAGGACAAAGCCTCCGTCATGCTCGGCGGCCGCTCACTGCTCGATCATGCCATCGCGCGGCTGGCCCCGCAGGTCTCTACAATTGCGGTGAATGCCGACAGCGAGCCGCAATGCGGCCTGCGCTTCATTCCGGATATCATCCCCGGCAAAGCGGGACCGATGGCCGGCATCCATGCCGCCATGGCGCATGCGGCCACGCTTCCGGGCGTCAGCCATGTCGTGACCGTTTCGATCGACAGTCCCTTCTTCCCGGCGGAGCTTGTCGCAGATTTCGCCGCCGTAATCGATTCCCCGGAAAAGATCGCGATCGCCGCCTCCGAAGGCCGCCCTCATCCCGTCTTCGGCCTTTGGCCGGTTTCGCTGGGGGACGAACTCGCCGGCTGGATCGCAACGGACGAAAAGCGGCGCGTGCGCGACTTCCTGTTACGGCATAACGTTGCGGAAGTTGCCTTCCCGCTGCATCCGACGCGCGCCAGCCTGCTCGACCCTTTCTTCAACATCAACACGCCCGACGACTTGGTGGAAGCCGAGCGCTGGCTGCAGGTGCTGTCATGACCGGACCACGGATATTCGGAATCGCCGGCTGGAAGAATTCGGGCAAGACGGGACTTGCCGTACGTCTCGTCGAGGAGTTCACCCGCCGCGGCTACCGCATCTCGACGATCAAGCACGCCCACCACGATTTCGATATCGACAAGGTCGGCGCCGACAGCTACCGCCACCGGCAGGCCGGCGCGCATGAGGTGACGATCGTCTCCGGCACCCGTTATGCCATCATGCATGAGTTGCGCGGCGCCCCCGAACCGGCCTTCGAGGAAATCCTCGCACGCCTCGCTCCCTGCGACCTGGTACTGATCGAAGGCTACAAGCGCGAACCGATCCCGAAGATCGAAGCCCGCCGCCTGGAAGCGGCCAGGCGCGATCTGCTGGCGCCGACCGATCCGCATATCTGCGCCATCGCCGCCGACCATCCCATCACGGACACGGATCTGCCGGTCTTCAATCTCGACGACACGACAAAGATCGCCGATTTCATCGCCGCCAAGATCGGACTTTCTCCGGCTTGCAAATAGAAAAAGCCGCCGCGCTAGCGACGGCATTTTCTCCTCGAGCTGATTACCTTACTGGTTCGACGCGACCGGGCGCACCAGAGCCGTGACGCGGCGAATGGTCACGCGGCGGTTTTCCTGTTCCGGGCCATCCATATTGACCTTCAGATAGCGCTCGCCATAACCCTGCGTCGCAAGGTTTTCCGGCGGAATGCCATAGACGTCCGTCAGCACGTTGGCGACCGATTCGGCACGCTGGTCCGAAAGGACGAGATTGCTCTGGTCGGAGCCGACCGCATCCGTATGGCCTTCGATCAGGAAGGTCTCGCTCTGATCCTTTTGAAGCACCTCGTTCATCGCATCCGCAACCTTGCGCAGGCTCTGGGCCTGGCTCATCGGGATCTCGGCGCTACCCGTCGCGAAGGTGATCGTATCGAGGTCGATGCGACGGACTTTGTCGCGGATACGGGCCGAATACTTCACCTCGTTCAGCGAATAGACGCGCTCGACGGGTTCCACGGGCGGCTCGCTCAGGAACTCGTAGTAATCGCGATCGGGATTGCTGCTTGTGTCGATGATATAGTCGCGCACCGGGATCCCCAGCCGCATCGGCGGCAAATCAGCGCCCGGATCCTCGAAGTAGCCGCGGTCCGGATCATCGTAGAGTTCCGGCGAATAGTAGAGAACGTATTCGCGGCCGCCGCTGTCGATGCGCGAGCGCTGGATGATATCACCATAGCGGTTGCGGATGGTCACGATGCGATAGCCTTCCGGGCGCTCGATCGTCTCGCGGTAACGGTCCCGCGAAAGCTGCTCGTAGAGCGGCCGTTCGCCGTCCCTGAGGAAGCGGCGGTCGTCATCGCTGCGCACCACGATCCGGTTGTTGTACTGTATGATGGTGCGGTTGTCGTCACCCTCGTAACGTTCGACGCGCGCACCTTCCGGGCTCATGAACTCTGGCCTGCGGTCAAGCCTGCGGCCCTCTTCGCTCGTCACCGCCTCAAACTTGACCGGAGGACGGCGTTGGCCTTCCGGCGCGAGCTGCGCATCGGCATCGGATTTCGGGGCGGCGATGACCTGCTGCTCTGCAGCGCGCAGGCGATCACGTTCACGCCGTCCGCCCCGGCCGGCAGCCCGGTCGGCATCCTTGTCGCTGTCGAGCACGGCGGCACCGTTTTCGACCGGCAGGACAACGGTCTCGTTGCTCTTGCTCGGATCCTCGGCGATCTGCTTGCGGCGATCGAGCTCTTCCGGTGTCACCTTCTCAGGAGCAGGAATTGCCTGTTCTGTCGGCTGCGCATCACCGGTCGGCTGTTCGCCAGTCGGCGCTGCGGGCTTGACGGGCACCTGCTCGCCCTGCTGTTGCAGCGGCTGTTCGCCACCTTCGGCAGGCTTCTGCGCCTCGCCCGGCTCTGCGGGAACCGGCGGCTTTTTGGGTGCCGGAGATTCGGCGGGCACAGGAGCCTTCTCGGGCGCCGGTGATTCCTGCGGTACGGCTGCCTTATCTTCGGCCGGCTGCTGCTCCGGCTGAGCTTCTTTCACGGGCTTGCGGCCGGGTTTTGCCGCGGGCTGCTGCTCACCTTCGGTTGCTTGCTGCTGCCGCTTGCGCGGACGCTGCTGCTCGGGCTGCGCCTCTTCCGTCTGCTGTTGCGGCTCGTCGGCCTGCGGCTGGGCTTCGCCCTGCTGGGGCGCTGTTTCCTGCTGTGCAGGCTGCTGCTCGCGCTGCTTGCGGCGCGGCCGCTCGCGATTTTGCGCGGGCTGCTGTTCCGGCGCAGCCTCAGGCGCTACCTGTTCCTGCTGTGGCTCGGGCGCGGCCTGGTCCGGGGCGGCTTGACGCTTCTTGCGTCGGGGCTGCTCCTCGCTTGGCTGAGCCTGCTGCGCTTCCGGGGCCTGCTCGGGTTCGGGTTGTGCCTTGCGCTGCTTGCGACGCGGCGCTTCCTGTTCGGCCTGCGGCGCCTCCTGCTGGGGTTCTGCCTCAGGCTGCTGCTCCTCGGCAGGCCGCTTGCGTCTCTTCTTCAGAAGCTCTTCATCCGAAGGCGCAGCATCCTGCGCGACCTCGTAGCTGCCGCTGATCACCTGCGGTATGGGCCGCAGCGCACTTCCACCGGCTGCGGTCGCTGCATGGGCCGGCGACATAGCCAGCGACAGCGAAAGCAGCGGGAAAGCGGCGCTGGCAAACAATCTTGATTTCATACCCATGGGGTTCCTCGTCTTCTTGTTGAGCCTTTTGGAACACCTGCAGGGCGTCCCGACGTTTGGGGCGGACTCAGGATCGAAATCGACCAAATCCGGATTTGTTCCCCCTGTTTTAGGAAGCCCGTCATTAACCCGGTATGAATGCTGCGGTTCGGTGCCGTTCATCTTTGCCACAGTTTGCGCCGCACCATTCCGCTGCGATTCCAGTTGCAATTTGCAAAAAAAAGGATTGATTATCGCGCCAAGGCGGTGCCCCGTGCCCGCCGCATTCCGGTCGCTGGCGGATAAGAAGAAGACGCAGCGGCCAACCAACAGAGAGGATCCTCATGCGTATCTCCACCCGCTTTCTCGCAGCTGCTTCACTCGCAGCGCTGTCGCTTTTCGCAGGTTCGGCAATGGCCGACGGCGAGAAGTACGTGATCGGCACCGACTCGACCTACCCGCCCTTCGAATTCGTAGACGCCAGCGGCGAGATCAAGGGCTTCGACATCGACATCGCCAAGGCGCTCTGCGCTGAAATGAAGGCCGAATGCACCTTCGTCAGCGCCGACTGGGACGGCATCATTCCGGCGCTGCAGGCCAAGAAGTACGATATGATCGTTTCGTCGATGTCGATCACGCCGGAGCGTCTGAAGCTCGTCGACTTCACCAACAAGTACTACAACACGCCGCCGGCCGTCGCCGTGCCGAAGGACTCGACGATCACCGACGTCGCCGGCCTAAAAGGCAAGACGATCGGCGCACAGACGTCGACGACGCACGCCAACTACGCCGAAAAGCACCTTGCCGACACGGAGCTCAAGCTCTATCCGACCGCCGACGAGTATAAGCTCGACATCTCGAGCGGCCGTATCGACGCCGCCATCGACGACGTCGTGGTTCTCTCCGAATGGGTCAAGTCGGAAGCCGGCGCCTGCTGCAAGATCCTGACGACGCTTCCCGTCGACAAGGAAATCAACGGCGAGGGCGCCGGCATCGCCGTGCGCCAGGGCGACCCGCTCAAGGACAAGCTGAACACCGCGATCGCAGCGATCCGCGCCAACGGCAAGTACAAGGAAATTCAGGACAAGTACTTCGACTTCGACGTTTACGGCGAATAAGAAAACTTGTAACTGACCGGCAAAGATGGTGGCGGAAGGCTTGCTCTTCCGCCATTTTTGTTTGACAACCTTGGAAAGATCAAAACGGCATAAGCCGTGAGGGGAAAGTTGGCATGGGCGGATTGTTTTCCGCGCCGGGCTCGTTCTGGGCCTGGATAGGATATATCTTTGATCCGCTCTGCGGACCTGCCGGCGTTTTCACCTGGTTCGGGCAATCGACCATCCTCGCCTGTGGCGATGCAGGCTGGGGAGACGAAATCGCGCTCGGCCTGAAGACTACCGTCGCCGTGGCGCTTTTGACGCTTCCCGTCGGCCTCATCATCGGCTTCTTTGTCGCGCTTGGCCAGCAATCGGAAGAAAGGTCGGTGCGCCTTGCGTCGGGCATCTACACCACGATCTTCCGCGGCCTGCCCGAGCTCCTGACGCTCTTCATCATCTATTACGGCCTGCAGATCCTGATTCAGTCGGTGCTCACCTCCTTCGGCTACGAGCAGCGGGTGGAGATCAATGCCTTTGTCGCCGGCATGATCGCGCTCTCGGTGGTCTTTTCCGCCTATTGCGCGGAAGTGCTGCTGTCGGCCTTCCGCGCCATTCCGAGGGGCCAGTACGAAGCCGGCTATGCGCTCGGCCTTCATCACGGCCGCACGCTCGGCCTGATCGTGCTGCCGCAGTTGATCCGCATCGCCCTGCCCGGCCTCACGAACCTGTGGATGATCCTGCTCAAGGACACCTCCTACGTCTCGATCATCGGCCTTGCCGACATCCTGCGCCAGACCGGTGTGGCCGTCCGCGTCACCAAGCAGGCTTTCTTCTTCTACATCATCGCCTGCGGCCTCTATCTCGCGCTTGCGGTCATCTCGTCGATCGGCCTCAGCTATATCGAACGCTGGGCGAAGCGCTCTGGGGCCCGCCGATGAGCTATGCGCAAACCCTCATCCCGCCGCAGCCGGCGCCGAAGGAAATCGTCAAGCCGATAACGGGCACGCGCGTCGTCGGCTCGCTCCTCGTCCTCCTTTGGGCGCTGCTTGCCGCAAGCCTGATCTACATGGTGATCGCCGGCTGGGACGTGGACAAATTCACGCGCTACGGTCCGCGCTACCTGCACGGACTGATGACGACGATCATCCTGGTGGCGATCTCCGTCATCTTCGGCGCAGCACTTTCCCTGCCGCTCGCCTTCGCGCGCATGTCGAAGAACAGGATCATCAGCACGCTTGCCTATTGCTACGTGTACGTCTTCCGCGGCACGCCGCTCTTGGCACAGCTCTTTCTGATCTACTACGGCCTCGGCGGCTTCCGCGCGCAGCTCGAAGCCGCCGGCCTCTGGTGGTTCTTCCGCGACGCCTGGTATTGCGGTCTCTTCTCGATGACGATCAATACCGCCGCCTATCAGGCCGAAATCCTGCGCGGCGCCATCGAAAGCGTGCCGAGCGGCCAGCACGAGGCAGCGTCAGCGCTCGGCATTCACAAGACCGTCGCCTTCCGCAAGATCGTTCTGCCGCAGGCGCTCATCGTCGCGCTGCGCCCCTACGGCAATGAAATCATCCTGCTGATCAAGGGCTCTGCCGTGGTCGCCATCATCACCGTCCTCGATCTGATGGGCGAAACCCGCTACGCCTTCTCGCGCACCTTCGATTACCAGACCTATCTCTGGGCGGCGATCTTCTATCTTTCGATGGTCGAAGCGCTCCGGCATTTCTGGAACTGGATCGAGCGCCGCCTGACACGGCATCTAAAGCGCTGACCGCTTGGTAGCACTCCCACATGAGTGCTGCCAAGCCATTGAAATCAAAAACAAATAGCCTTTTCCTCCCACATCTGTCAAGCTTGCGTTAACCGACGCGTGTTTCCATTTCATATAATGTTTCACAAACGTGACATGGGAACGAAACCGAGGCTGAGATGAACAAGGATTTCGAAAAGCAGCTTCAGGGATACGGGCTGACCACCGCCCACATCCTCTACCACCTGCCGGATCACCCGGCGATCCTCCAGACCTACATCTGGCAGGAATACGATCTTGCTCCGGATTTTCCCGAAATGCGCGGCTTTCTGAAGTTCTGGCAGGAAAAACTGGACGGCCCGCTGCATTCGGTGCGCTACATCCACCGCAAGCTGATTTCGGCAACGGAATGGCGCGCCCTGAAAGGCGAGTTCATTCTGCATTGAGGCCGCTAGACATGCGCCTCGCCATGAATGAACTCGCCTTTGTCGGGTTCCCGGCGTAACACGCCGTAGAGGATGGCGAGATAGAAGGCCACCACGAGGGCAATCACCACGAGCCCCGGAAGCGGTCCGAGCACGGCATTGTCGATCACATAGGTCCAGGAATGTGCCTGTGCCAGCGCGCTGCCCTCGGTCTGCAGTTTCGGCGTCGTGATTTTCAGCGCCCAGGCAAGCAGCATGATGAGATACATCCAGCTGTAGTTGCGCCGCAGCCGCCGCTGGACGGCATCCGCATAGGTCAGCAGGAACGTCGGCTTGCGCAGGCTCCTTGCGACCACTGGACCCCAATCGCGCGCGGAATTCGCCTCCGGCGACAGGATCTGCGCGAAATAGTTTTTTTCGACCTGCCGGACCCGGGCCCGGTAGATATCGAAGAACCGGTAGCGCCTCGCCTCGATGAGCAAGAGCAGCGAGATCAGCATTATTCCGAAGAGAAGCACGCCATGATGCGCGGTCGGCGTCGACAGCGAGAGGGAGAGCAATGCTGCGACCACCGTGATCGCCCAGTTCGACGTCCGGTCGATGCGATCCCGCCAACTCGTCATGCGTCCGAGTTCGCCGCGATAATAGTGCGCGAGCGTATTGGTGATTTCGACCGGCGTCAGCGGCAGTGGCGGCGTTGCCTCCTTCCGGGCGCTCTCGTCAAGGCCGGGCTTGCTGATGTCCGTCGTCATGGCATTCCTCCCTTTCCTTTTTATTGACATCTCCATTTCGCATTCTGCGCCTCCAAGGCCGCCATTGCAAAAGGCGGCAAGCCGCCTTAGAGGCTTGCCTGAACTTAAAAAGGTGGCGACGGCAATGGCAAAGAAGATCGACGAGGAAGCGCTTGCGGAAGCCTATAACCGCGCCCTTGCCCTCGAAAAGGCCGGTGACATCGACGCTGCCGTGAAGGCCTATGAGGAGGTGCTGGCAATCGACCCCGAAGACCACGGCGGCGCCGCCGTCCGCATCGCCTCGATGGGCCGCGGCGAAACGCCGGTCAGGGCGCCGGATGCCTATGTCGAAACCCTTTTCGACCAGCATGCCGAAGTTTTCGAGGACGTGCTTGTCGAGCAGCTCAGCTACCACGTCCCCATGCTGGTGCGCCAGCGCCTGCAGGAGCTGAAGCTCGATCGCTTCAAGCGCCTGCTCGACCTCGGCTGCGGCACGGGGCTCACGGGCGGCACGCTGCGCGACCTCTGCGAGGAGATGACGGGCATCGATATTTCCGAAAACATGGTCGAGATCGCCCATGAGAAGGAAATCTACGAGACGCTCTTCGTGGCCGAGGTCGAGGACTTCCTCGACGACAACGACGAAGACGCCTTCGACCTCATCACCGCGACCGACGTGCTGCCCTATCTCGGCGCCCTGGAGCCGCTCTTCTTCGGCGTCGCCGAAAACCTGACGCCCGGGGGCCTCTTCATCTTCTCATCCGAGACGCTCCCGCCAACCGACGGCCGCCTTTACGCCGTCGGCCCGCACCAGCGCTTCCTGCACGCCGAAGCCTATATCCGCGACCGCCTGATAGCGACCGGCTTCGACCTCGTGGAGATGTGCGAAATCAACGTCCGAATGCAGGAAGGTCAGCCCAGTCCGGGACATCTGGTGATCGCGCGGTTGGCCGGCTGAGGCGCACGATCCTTCAAGCTAACTGCCTTCGCTTATAAGCATCTAGCCTCCCTGACACGACATAAGAAATAACGGATCGCGCTGCATCGGACACTTACCCAATCAGGAAACCATCCCTTGCGGCCCGAGCAGCAACCTGATACTTAGCCATTCAGTAAACTTTCCGATCACTGAAGGCTCGATCCATGTCGCTGGTTCTTTACGGACATCCCCTCGCCTCCTTCTGCCACAAGGTGTTGATCGCGCTTTACGAGAACGGCACGCCTTTCGAAAACCGCACCGTCGATCTGGCCGATGAAATGTCGAGCGCCGATCTGTTCCGCTTTTGGCCGGTCGGCAAGATGCCGGTCCTGCGCGACGAGGCGCTGGACAGCACGATCCCCGAGACGAGCATCATCATCGAATATCTCGACCGACATTACCCCGGCACTATCCGCCTGTTGCCGGACGATATCGACCGGGCGCTTCGCGTCCGCCTCTGGGACCGCTTCTTCGATCTCTATGTGCAGACGCCGATGCAGAAGATCGTCACCGATACCCTCCGGCCGGACGGCGGCAAGGATCCGCATGGCGTGCAAGAGGCACGCGGCACGCATGCAACGGCCTACGGCATGATCGAGCAGCAGCTCGGCAGCAACCAGTGGATCACCGGCGACAGCTTCACGATGGCCGATTGCGCTGCGGCACCAGCCCTCTTCTATGCCGAAACGCTCGTTCCCTTCGGCGACGACCAGCCGAAGCTCCGCGCCTATTACGAACGCCTGCTCGAGCGGCCGTCCTTTGCGCGGGTGCTGAAGGAGGCATTGCCCTACTTCAAGTTCTACCCGTACAGTCACCAGCTCCCCGAGCGCATCCGCAGCGAAATGCCCACCGAATGATCATGGAACCTGCCGCCCTCGACCGGATGTTTCACGCTTTGTCCGACCGCAGCCGCCGCGGCATGGTCGATCGCCTCGGCCGCGGCCCTGCCTCCGTCATGGAGCTGGCAAAGCCTCTCTCCATGACGCTGCCGACAGTGATGAAGCATCTGAGCGTGCTGGAATCGAGCGGCCTCGTGCAGTCCGAAAAGGCCGGCCGCGTCCGCACCTACCGCCTGCAGCAGGACGCGCTTGGCCATCTCGATCGCTGGATTTCCGAGCGAAATCAACAAAACTGACCTAACGCGCCGCTTCCTTGCCGAGGATCGCCGCAAGCAGCTTGCCCTCCAGTTCGGCGAGTTCGGCATTGCCGTGCCTGCGCGGATGCGGATAAGGGATCGCCAGATCGAGCGCGATCCGCCCCTCATCGAGCACGATCACCCGGTCGGCCAGATGCACCGCCTCGCTGACGTCATGCGTCACCAGTACGGCGGTGAAGCCGAGTTCGCGCCAGACGCGATTGAGGAGTTCCTGCATGCTGATGCGCGTCAGCGCATCCAATGCCCCGAGCGGTTCGTCAAGCGCCAGCACGCCGGGCTTGCTCACCAGCGCCCGGGCCAGCGCCACGCGCTGCCGCTGGCCGCCGGAAAGCCGTGACGGCCATTCCGACGCCTTCTCGGCAAGCTGCACTTCGGAGAGCACCGCCGCCGCTTCCGCCAGTGCCAACCGCTTCTCCACATTGTCGCCAAGCCCGACGGCTGCATTCTCCGCCACGCTCAGCCACGGCAGCAGGCGCGGCTCCTGGAAGACGATGCGCGCGTTCGGCTGGCCCTCGGCACCGGCGGTATTTTCGAAGCTCAACTCACCGGCCGTCGGCTGATCGAGCCCCACGAGGATCCGAAGCAGCGTGCTCTTGCCGCAACCGCTCTTGCCGATCACCGCGACGAACTGGCCCGCCGGAATGTGCAGGTTGATGCCGCGCAAAACCCGGTTGCCGCTGAAACTCTTCTCAAGGCCCGTCAGCGTAATCGAAGCGGCACCGGCTTGCGCAACGGCCGCTTCCGTCTCGTATTCCGGCTCAAGAGCCCCCTGGAAGCGCTCATGCGTGATGACGGTCATTGCGTCTCTCCTATTTCTGATAGACGGGGTTCCACGTCAGCGCCCGCCGCTCCAGCGCCCGCGCCACGACATCCGCCAGCTTGCCGAGCACGGCATAGATCACCAGCGCCAGCACCACGACATCCGTCATCATGAACTCGCGGGCATTGTTCGCCATGTGGCCGATGCCGGAGGACGCGGCGATCGATTCCGAAACGATCAGCGTCAGCCACATGATGCCGAGCGCATAGCGCAGCCCGACGAAGATCGAGGGCAGCGCGCCCGGAAAGATCACCTTGCGAAACAGCGTCCAGCCGCCCATGCCATAGACCCTGCCCATCTCGATCAGGTCGCGGTCGACGTTGCGCACGCCGTGATAGGTATTGAGATAGACCGGGAAAAGCACGCCGAGCGAAGTGAGGAAGAGCTTCGATTCTTCACCGATCCCGAACCAGAGAATGACAAGCGGGATCATCGCCAGATGCGGAATGGTGCGCAGCATCTGCAATGTCGTATCCGTCAGCTGCTCGGAAATCTTCGAAACGCCGTTCGCAATGCCGAGCAGGAAGCCGATCGACCCGCCGACGATGAGCCCCGCGAAAGCCCGGCCCGCACTGACGAAAACGTCATGCGGCAACTGCCCGGATAGCGTGGTCGACCAGAAGGCGACAGCCACATCCGCCGGTGACGGCATGACACGCGAGGAGATAAGCCCTGCCGAAGACGCCGCCTGCCAGGCGAGAATGATTACGAGCGGTACCAGATAGGGCAGCAGCGCTTCGCGGCTCGGAAGCGAAAATCGAGAGCGCACCTTGCGGCTCTCCTGCCCGGCGATCGCTCGCGTGAACGGCGTTTCGAAAACCGACATGCTTATCTCCTTGCGTGTTTTGAAATCAGGAGCCGGAAACGACCTTCAGGTTGCCGCCATGGCTGCCGCCGCCGAAGACCCGATGACGGCCGAAATCGCTCTTGAGGCCGTGGCGCTGCTCCTGGCGCTCGAGCCCGAGTTCGGGAAACAGCAGTTCGGCGACACGGTAGGCCTCTTCCAGATGCGGATAGCCGGAGCCGATCACCGTCTCGATGCCGAGGTCCTGGTATTCGCGAAGCCGTGCGGCGACCGTCTTCGGCGAGCCGACCAGTGCTGTCCCGGCACCGGCGCGCACAAGGCCGACGCCGGCCCACAGGTTCGGCGAGACCTCCAGCTTGTCCCGGCGACCGCCGTGAAGGGCCGCCATGCGCGCCTGGCCGACGGAGTCGGACTGCTTGGCGAAACGCTGCTGCGCTTCCTCGATCGTCGCATCGTCGAGCTTGGAGATCAGCCGGTCGGCCGCCGCCCATGCTTCCTCATCCGTTTCGCGGACGATGAAATGCAGGCGGATGCCGAAGCTCACGTCACGGCCTTTCTTGGCCGCGGCGGTGCGCACGCGCTCGATCTTTTCGCCGACCTGTGCCGGCGGCTCGCCCCAGGTAAGATACTTGTCGACGCGGCCCACCGAGAAATCGATCCCGGCATCCGACGAGCCGCCGAAATAGAGCGGCGGTCGCGGGGTCTGGACGGACGGAAAGCCGAGCTGCGCATTGGTTGCCTTGATATATTTGCCGTCGAAGCTCGCGACACCCTTTTCCAGCAGCTCTTCCCAGACGGTGAAGAACTCCTCGGCATGCGCATAGCGCTCGTCATGCTCAAGATGGATGCCGTCTCCGGCAAGCTCGCCCGGGCTGCCGCCAACGACGATGTTGAGCAGCACGCGGCCGTTCGAGATGCGGTCGAGCGTCGTCGTCAGCCGCGCATAATAGGCGGGTGACGCGGTGCCTGGACGGATCGCGACGAGGAACCTCAACTTCTCGGTCTTGGCCGAAAGGGCTGCGGCCGTCACGAAGGACTCCTCGCAGGCGACGCCCGTCGGCAAAAGCACGCCGGAATAGCCGAGCCGGTCGGCGGCCTGCGCGATCTGCGTCATGTAGCCGATATCCGGCGCGCGGGTCAGCTCGCCGGAGCCGAGATAGGCCCCGTCGCCGGAGGTCGGGATGAACCACAGGAAATCGATAGGCTTGGATGAAGCGCTCATGGGTCGGAAATCTCCATTGAAAACCGGAAACAGAAATCAGCTCGCCTTCGGCCGCCAGACGATATCGCCGGTGGTCAACTGCTTCGGCACGATGCCGAGCTTGTAGAATTCATCGGCAAGCGCCTGCTGGTAGGCCGCCGCATCGTCGGTGATGGTCGTCACGGCGCCTAGATCGGCGCCCGGCCGCGACAGCGTCACGCGGGTCACCTCAGCCGGCACGCCGGTGATTTCGGAGAGCTCCTTGACCGTATCGTCGAGCTTGCCCTGCGCCGACTTACCGACTTTGCCGAGTTCATCGATCACGTCGACGATCACCTGAGCGTTGGCATCGGTGAATTCCTGATTGGCGAGGAAGTAGCTGTATGAGGGAACGATGCCCTCGGCCGTCGTCAGGATACGGGTCTCCGGATCGGCCTCGGCGATTGCAAGATAAGGGTCCCAGATCGACCAGGCATCGATGCTGCCGTTCTTGAAGGCAGGGGCCGCATCCGGCGGCGCAAGGTCCAGCGGCTGGACATCATCGATCGTCAACCCCGCCTTGCGTAAGACTTTTACCGTAACGTTATGCGCGCTCGACCCGCGCTTAAACGCAACCTTCTTTCCCTTCAGGTCTTCGAGGGTCTTGATCGGAGAATCCTTGCGCACGAGGATCGCCGAACCCGCCGGGCTGCCACGATAGGTGCCGACATAATAGAGATGGCCGCCTGCAGCCTGCGCAAAGAGCGGCGGCACGTCGCCTGTCGCGCCGAAGTCGAGCGCACCGGCACCGAGCGCTTCGAGCAGCGGCGGGCCGGAGGTGAATTCTGACCAGCTGACCGAAATGCCGCGATCGGCAAGCCGGCTCTCCAGCGCCCCGCGGCGCTTGGCGAGCGCCAGCACGCCGTTCTTCTGCCAGCCGATCCGGAATTCGGTGGCTGCAGCGCGTGCGGGTTTGATGGCCGGCAGAACGGCAGCCGCCGCAGCAGCACCGAAAAGTCCGAGCGTCTGGCGTCGAGAAATCATGGCAATCCCCTTTCCTTCGCGGCAGCATTGATCTGCCGGTCGTTGCGATGACTCGATAATGATAATGTCTATATATTATATCGACAATTTTATTTGTAAGTTTTGCCGCCCCGGCAATTTTCCTGACCGGAATGTGCCCGTTTTGCGAAATTTTATTCCAAAGCACGCCGTCGAGGATTTTCGCAGGCAAACCGGACCGGCGTTACTTTGGCTTTCCTGCCGCGGCACTTTCGGCTAATCATGCCCCGAATTCAGGAGAAGGATCTGGCATATGGCAAAAGTCGCGTTCATCGGTCTCGGCGTCATGGGCTTCCCCATGGCAGGTCACTTGAAGACGAAGGGCGGCCACGACGTCACGGTCTATAACCGCACGGCATCCAAGGCTGCGGACTGGGCCGCCAAGTTCGGCGGCAAATCCGCCGCGACGCCTGCCGAAGCTGCAGCAGATGCCGATTTGGTCTTCACCTGCGTCGGCAATGATGACGACCTGCGTTCGGTCACCACCGGCAAGGGCGGCGTTTTGGAAGGCATGAAGAAGGGCGCCGTGCTCATCGACAACACCACCGCCAGCGCCGAAGTCGCCCGCGAGCTTTATGAAGCCGCCAAGGCAAAAGGCAGCGATTTCATTGACGCGCCGGTTTCCGGCGGCCAGGCAGGTGCGGAAAACGGCGTGCTCACCGTCATGTGCGGCGGCGATGAAGCCGTCTTCGAAAAGGCAAGGCCGGTCATCGACGCCTATGCCCGCATGGTCGGCCTCATGGGTCCTGCCGGTTCCGGCCAGCTCACCAAGATGATCAACCAGATCTGCATCGCCGGCATCGTCCAGGGTCTCGCCGAAGGCATCCATTTCGGCAAGCGTGCCGGCCTCGACATCGAGAAGGTTATCGACGTCATCTCCAAGGGTGCTGCCGGCTCCTGGCAGATGGAAAATCGCCACAAGACCATGAGCCAAGGTAAATACGATTTCGGTTTCGCCGTCGACTGGATGCGCAAGGATCTCGCCATTGTGCTCACCGAAGCACGCGCCAACGGCGCGAAACTGCCCCTCACTGCCCTCGTCGACCAGTTCTACGGCGACGTCCAGGCGATCGGCGGCAACCGCTGGGATACGTCCTCCCTGCTCGCGCGTCTGGAAAAATGATCGGCCCCTCCGCAAGCGCAGCCGAGCTGATCGCGCATCTGCAGACGCTGCGCTCGGAGGAGAACATTGCCGGCATGATCCGCTTCGGCATCGTCACCGGTAGCGCGCTTGGCATCTCCAATCCCGATCTCCAGAAAATCGCCCGCCTTGCGAAGAAGGACCACGCCCGCGCGCAGGAGCTTTGGCAAAGCGATATCCGCGAGGCACGCATGCTGGCGCTCTACACAGCCGAGCCGAAGAAGCTCACGCCCGCCGAAGCCTGCCGCTGGGTAAAGGATTTCAACTCCTGGGAAATCGTCGATTGCGCCGCAGACCTCTTCGTCGAGGCGAGGCTCGATGACGTGATTTTGCAATTTGCCGCCGACGATCGCGAATTCGTCCGCCGCACCGCCTTCGCCATGATCGCCGGCGCTGCTGTCCACCGCAAGCAGGACCCGGACGAAACTCTCCTCGCCTGGCTCCCCTTGATCGAGGCGCATTCCGGCGACCCGCGCAACTTCGTGCGCAAAGCCGTCAACTGGGCGCTGCGCAACATCGGCAAGCGCAGCCGCGACTGCCACGCCCCGGCTCTGGCCCTCGCCGAACGCCTTGCCGCAAGCCCCGACAAGATCGCCCGCTGGATCGGCAAGGACGCCGTCAGGGCGTTGACCAATGAGAAGGTAATGGGGCGATGGACCTAGGAGCCCGGCGAGTGCGAGCATGAGGGAATGCAACGGCAGACGCGACGTTCGCTATTTGCAGCATCGTGTCTGCGCCGTGAATGACTGATGCGACGTTTAAGGGTCTTCCGCGCCCAAGGACTTGGGCGCACTGGTCTGTGACGAGCACAAGGCATGAGGCGGGGCAATGACAGCACAAAACAGCAACGTTGCCGGTGCGGTTACTTGACCGCGATAGCCGCGATAATAGGCGGCATGTGCCAACCTTGCTCTTCCCGCACAATGGCTAGACCTCAATCCTCGCTGGACTTCGCATTGTCCAAGACCATGTAATCAAGCGGCAGCTGCGTCGAATACTTGATCTGCTCCATGGCGAAAGCCGAGGAAACGTCGCGGATCTCGATCTTGGCGATCAGCCGCTTGTAGAAGGCGTCGTAGGCGGCGATATCCGGCACGACCACGCGCAGCAGGTAATCGACGTCGCCGCTCATGCGGTAGAATTCGACCACTTCGGGAAAGTCCGAGACGACTTCGGAAAAACGCCTCAGCCACTCGATCGAATGCGTCGCCGTGCGGATCGAGACGAAAACCGTGACCTTCGTGTTGACCTTCTCGGGGTCGAGGATGGCGACGCGGCGCTTGATCACGCCGTCCTCTTCCATCTTCTGGATACGGCGCCAGCACGGCGTTGTCGAAAGCCCCACCTTCTTGGCGAGATCGGCAACTGCCAAAGTCGAATCTTCTTGCAAAAGACGCAGTATCTTGCGGTCGAGACGGTCCATATGCGAAAGCCCTTTTCGAATTATTTTCTCTATATAACGCGATTCCGGCGCCAGAAAAGAATTTTGTTTCAGGATATGAGCAATTTTACTCTGTTCCGCAGCACCGGAAGCAGATCCTCTTCGAACCAAGGATTGCGCTTCAGCCAGCCGCTGTTGCGCCAACTCGGATGCGGCAGCGGCAAGACCGCCGGACTGCGGTTTGAAAACAGCGTCTCGCGCCACGCCTTCACCGTTTCGGTCATGTTCGGCTTGCGCAATCCGCTCATATGCCATGCCTGGGCATATTGCCCCACAGTGAGCACAAGCTCGATCTGCGGCATCCGATCGATCACCCTCTGGCGCCAGAGCGGCGCGCATTCCCGTCTCGGCGGCCGGTCGCTGCCCTTGGCGTCGTAGCCCGGAAAACAGAAGCCCATCGGCACGATCGCGAACCGCTTTGCATCGTAGAATGTCTCGCGCTCCACCTGCAGCCAGTCGCGCAGACGGTCGCCGGAGGCATCGTTGAAGGGAATGCCGCTTTCATGCACCCTAAGGCCTGGCGCCTGGCCGGCAATCAGGATGCGCGCGGTGGACGACATCACGACGACCGGCCGCGGCTCGTGCGGAAGCCGATCGTCGGCCCGCAGTGGCCGATCGCGGCAGATGCGACAGTGCGCAATTTCGCTGTGCAGCGCGGCAAGCGCCGCTTCGCCCGTCACTGCCATCCCGTCACCTGCCGGACAAGCCGCCTCGCATCCTCGAATCCCGATTGCCTGTGCTCATGGTCGCGCACGTCGCGCGGCCGCTCGAATGTCCCCGCCCAGAGACCGGCCCTTACCGCCCGCGCCCTCTCCTCTTCCCGCTCGTAGTTCCCATAAGAGACGGCCATGCCTCTGGCCACCATCTCACCGTTGAGATCGATGCCGCCGCTCCGGCAGACGACGAGCAGCCGGTCATACTGGTCCCGTTCGGCGCCGCCGCATCGGGTATCCCGTCCAGCCACCAGACCCTGCAATGTCTCTTTTGCCTCCCGGCCGCAGGCCCAGCGCCTTCCGCCGCGCTCGCAGATCTGGTTGAGCTCCGGCGCATCGATGCCCTTCAGCCGCATGCGTTCTGCACCGATCGTCAGGCTGTCGCCGTCTGCCGCATGAAATTGGCCGGCGTGCACGGTATCGGGCTTGTCGTTGAGCTTTGCGGCGATCAGCCAGATCAGCGCGAGCATTGCGAAAGCTGTGACACCGTCGCGTATCGTTTCGAAACCACGCGCCACGCTTTCGCCTCCTTGAAAAACAAACCGTTGGCAAAAATGGCAAACAACTTCTTAAGAATTGCGGGTTACGGTGGAACCATCCGCGGATCAAGTATCATTGTGCACATGAGTACCGGCGTTAGCACATCGACCGATAAGATTATCGTCGACAAATCCCGCAGTCACCGCAACAAGCCTGTCTCCAGGGCTGTGCGGCAGACGCGCGAGCGGCTGCAATCCGGCCATTCCTCCGCCGCCGCCTTCGATCGGGAGGCGCTCAGGATGTATATGAGCGCCTTCATTCAGGGCGCGTCGATCATGCCGCTCTTCGTCATCATCATTGCGGTCCTCGGCATCTATTTCACCGGCAACACACAAATCTTCCTCTGGGCCGTACTGACGCTGACTGCCTATGCGGCAAACGTCTATCTCGTGCGCCGCGCCCGCAAAAAGGAGATAACTCCGGAATCGGCGCGCAAATGGCGCCGCGTCTTGCTTTTCGGCCAGCTGATGATCGGCAGCTGCTGGGCCGTCTTTGCGCTTCAGGACTGCAGGGCCTGCGATCCCTCCGGCTTCATCCTTTTTAAGGGCGCGACGCTTCTCATCGCACTTTCCGTTACGGCAATGTCGAATTTCATGCTGACGCCCGCCGTGCTCGTTGCCTTCGCACCCTCCGTCGTGGCACTCGCTGCAAAGGCCGGCATCTCGCGCGACCTGCTTGAGCTCAGCCTCACTGCCGTTTTCACGACGACCATCATTTTCTTCAACTACATCAGCGACCGCCTCTTCCAGTCGAATCTCAAGATCCTCTCCTTCCAGTCGGAAAAGGACGACTTGATCGCCGAGCTCGAAGTCGCCAAATCCATGTCCGACGAAGCGCGCCGGCGCGCGGAAGAGGCCAACCTTGCCAAGTCGCGCTTCCTCGCCTCCATGTCACATGAGCTGCGCACGCCGCTGAACGCCATCCTCGGCTTCTCCGAGGTGATGTCGACCGAGGTCATGGGCCCGCTGAACAATCCGACCTACAAGGAATATACGAACGACATCCACCGCTCCGGCCAGCATCTGCTGAACCTCATCAACGAGATCCTCGACCTATCGCGCATCGAGGCCGGGAAATACGAGCTCATCGAAGAAGCGATCTCGCTCCTTGATATCGCGGAAGATTGCATCGGCATGGTGCAACTGCGTGCCAGGGGCAAGAACATTTCCATCACCCAACAGTTCGAACCGGAGCTGCCTTCTGTCTGGGCCGACGAGAAGTCGTTGCGCCAGGTGGTGCTGAACCTGCTCTCAAACGCAGTGAAGTTCACGCCGCAAGGCGGTGAAATCCATGTCAAGGTCGGCTGGACGGCAGGTGGCGGCCAGTACATCTCCATCAAGGACAACGGCCCTGGCATTCCAGAGGACGAAATCCCCGTCGTGCTCTCCGCCTTCGGCCAGGGCTCGATCGCCATCAAGAGCGCCGAACAGGGCACCGGCCTCGGCCTGCCGATCGTCCAGGCGATCCTTGCCAAGCATGACGGCCAGTTCGTCCTGAAATCAAAGCTGCGCGAAGGCACCGAAGTGATCGCCATCCTGCCTGCCCGGCGCGTGCTGCAGAGCCTGCCGGCCGTCGAGGAAGCGCAGCCCGTTTCCCGCAAGCGAAAGAGCTTCGCTTAATCTCGGCAATCTGCGCGAAACCAGGGTGACAGATCAGTGCAAATGATATTGACCGTCAGAGAGGAAAGCCCGCGGCAAGATGACGTGGCGTCGCTTCTCTTACTGTCCGATGCAGTTGCGGCTTCGCTCTATCCCGGCGAGTATCGAAGGCCGCTCAATCCGGAGGCATTATCCGCACCACATATTTCAGTCTTTGTCGCACGCACTGGCGATCTTTCCGCAGCAGGGTGCTGCGCGCTCGTCGACGATCATGATGGCACGGCGGAGCTCAAGCGGATGATCGTGGATCAGAGGGTCAGACAAAGGGGCGTTGGAAGAGCACTGTTGCAAGCCGTGGAAGCAGCGGCCTTGTCCAAAGGAATTCGTCTTATCAAGATGGAAGTCGGTATCAGGAATACGGATGGACAAAGCCTGTATCGTTGGGCCGGATACAAGGAGCGCGGCCCCTTCGGCGCCTACAGGCCGTCACCGATCAGCCTGTTTTTCGAAAAAGCGATCGGAGAAAATCCTGATGCCTGACGCCATCCGCCTCAGGCGAAGACGATCGCGATGAGGCGCGTGCCGATCGTGACGAGAAGATAGAGCCCGCACGCGGCAATCGCGCAGAGGACGGCAAAGGAGCCAAGATCCTTCGCATGTTTGCCGACCATCGAGATTTCCGGCGAGATGCGGTCGATCACCTCCTCGATTGCCGTATTCAGCGCCTCGACGGCGAAGAGCACCAGAAACAGCACGACGGCAATCATCATTTCCCACAGCGATGCACCGACGGCGGCAAGCAGGATCAGCGAAACCGCGGCAAAAAGCAGCTCCTGCCGGAAAGCCGATTCCTTGATCAGGCGCTGGAAGCCCGCCCAGGAATAGACGGCGGCAGCGAAGAAATGGCTCACACCCGTCAGTTTGCCTATGGCAGGTTTGGTCAAAGCGCGCCCTCGTCTTGCAGTCGGCGGCGGCCGCAGCCGCCGTCTATCGGTCAAAATGCGAATACCGGTTCCAGGCTTCCGCCGCAAGCACCCGTCATCCATCTGACACAAAGCCGCAGCGCTCAGTGTCTGTTGGTAACGCCCGCCTGCGAGAATGTCGCCATTCCGGAATGGCAGGCCGCGGCGGCCTTCACGATGCCGGCGGCAAGGGCCGCACCCGTCCCCTCGCCAAGCCGCATGCCGAGCGAAAGAAGCGGCGTTTTGCCGAGCATCTCGATCGCCCTGAGATGCCCCGGTTCGCCTGAGACATGGCCGATCAGGCAGTGATCGAGCGCCGACGGATTGGCCGCCTGCAGGATGGCGCCTGCCGCCGTCGCCACATAGCCGTCGATCAGCACCGGTATCTTTTCGACGCGCGCAGCAAGAATGGCGCCGGCCATTGCCGCAATCTCGCGGCCGCCGAGGCGGCGCATGATTTCCAGCGGATCGTTCAGATGGTCGCGATGCAGCTCGACAGCGCGCTCGACGGCTGCCACCTTGCGCTCCAGCATCTCGCCCTCGGAACCGGTTCCCGGGCCGACCCAGTCGCGCGCCGAGCCGCCGTAAAGCGCGTAATTGATCGCCGCAGCGATTGTCGTGTTGCCGATCCCCATCTCGCCGATGCAGAGCAGGTCCGTGCCACCCGCAATCGCCTCCATGCCGAAGGCCATGGTCGCCGCGCAGTCGCGCTCGGAAAGTGCTGCCTCTTCGGTGATGTCGCCGGTCGGATAGTCGAGCGCCAGATCGAAGACCTTCAGCCCGAGATCGTAGGCGACGCAGATCTGGTTGATCGCCGCACCACCGGCAGCGAAATTCTCCACCATCTGCTGCGTCACCGCCGGCGGAAAGGGCGTGATGCCCTGTTTCGCCACGCCGTGATTGCCGGCGAAGATCGCAACCAGCGGCCGGTTGACGGCCGGCGCCCTGCCCGTCCAGGCCGCCAGCCAGAAGGCGATCTCCTCGAGCCGCCCGAGCGCGCCCGGCGGCTTCGTCAGCTGCGCGTCGCGCTCGCGCGCTGCCACCAGCGCCCGGGTATCCGGTCCTGGCAGATCGCGCAGCAGCGCACGGAAATCGTCGAACGGCAGGCCTGAAACGCTCATGAATGCGGCTTCCTTGTATTTGCTTCGGTCCGGAGATCCGGGGTCAACTTGTCTTTTGCAGACAAATCGGCTTCTTTCGTCGCGACTCTATTAAAGGCAGCGGCCAGGCGTCACAACTCGAAAAGCGTCGCACCTTTCATGCATGAAGTTGGGGACATGAACATCAAGGCCTATGCGCTCGACACCGCCCGCGCCGTCGCTTTCCTGAGCCGGCTTCCCGTGCCGCAATGGGTCTTTTGCGCAGACGACGGCAAGCTCAGTCGCACGGTACGCGCCTTCCCGCTCGCCGGTATTCTGATCGGCCTTCTTCCAGCCCTCGTCTTTCTCATTCTCCTTGGCCTGCGCGCCGACCGTCTGATGGCGGCGTTCGTCGCACTCGCCGCCCAGACGCTCATCGTCGGCGCGCTGCACGAGGACGGGCTCTCCGACACTGCCGACGGCATCGGCGGCGGACGCGACCGCGACCACGCGCTGGCGATCATGAAGGACAGCCGCATCGGCAGCTACGGCGCGATTGCCCTCGTCTTCTCGCTAGCACTTCGCGCCGCAGCCCTTGCCGCCATCGCCCGCGAGGTCGCCCCCCTTGCCGCCGCCTTCGCTATTCCCGCGGCCGCCTGCCTCAGCCGTGCCGCCCTCGTCTGGCACTGGCACCGTCTGCCGCCCGCAAAAACGGACGGCATCGCCGCCTCCTCGGGCCAGCCCGGCGAAAGCGCAATGCATGTCGCGGTCGTGTCGGCCTGCCTCTTTTCGGCCCTTCTCGTCTGGCCGGCGCTCGGCCTGCTGGCGCTTGTCTGCAGCCTGCTTGCAACCGGCATCGCGGTCATCGCCTTCACGCTCTATATCCGCCGCAAGCTTGCGGGCCATACGGGGGATACGCTCGGCGCCGCCCAGCAGATTTCCGAAATCGCAGCTTTCTGCGCCCTTGCCACGGCCTTGTGAAATCACGATATTCCGCTCATGCAAACGCCCTGCATCCACGTATGCTCGATCGATCCCGCAACCGGCTTTTGCACGGGTTGCGGCCGCACGCTTCAGGAGATCGGCAACTGGATGTCCTATTCGGATGAGGAAAGGCAACGCATCATGACTGTCCTTGCCGCGCGCCTCTTTGCCGAACCGGCGGCCCTGGTCCGCGAGGCGGCCGCAATGCCGGAGCACCGTTCATGAACCGGCTCGGGCTCTTCCTTCTGATCCTCGCGATCGGCCTTGCGGTGCTCGTCTACAACCACGACAGCGACCGCGTGCTCGGCATGAACATCGACGATTTCGGGCGCATGGTCTATCTCCTGCCGATCGTGCTGATGCTGTCTGCCGGCATTTGGGCAAGCCGCCGCAGCGCCGGCGAAACCATGCGCAACCTGATGATCTGGCTGGTCATCATCCTGGCCCTCGCAACCGTCTATCTCTACCGCCAGGACCTGTTCGGCGTCGGCAACCGCCTGCTTGCCGGCCTCGTGCCTGGCCGTGCCGTCGTCGTCACCACCAGCGAGGGCAGCAGCGAGATCATCCTGCACAAACTGCTGAACGGCCATTTCGAGGCCGACGTCTCCGTCAACGGCCAGACGATCCCGATGCTCGTCGATACCGGCGCCAGCATGGTGGCCCTGTCGCATGCGGATGCCGAGCGGATCGGTATCATCCCTGAAAACCTCACTTATTCGATGACCGTCATGACGGCGAACGGCCGCGCCCGCGCCGCGCCCGTGACGCTCGACCGCATCGCCATCGGCCCCATCGTGCGCACCGACGTCGCCGCCAGCGTCGCCGAAGACGGCGCGCTCGACCAGAGCCTGCTCGGCATGAGCTTCCTCCAAACGCTGGGTTCCCTGCAGATGCAGACGGACGAGCTCAGGATGCGCGACTAGGCTGCTCAATAGCAGCAACCTGGCGCGCTTCGCCTCATTGCCACGGCCACGCATCTTCGGTAACGACAATGCACCACGCATAGCCAACGGGGTATGGTAAAATCGTGGATGCCTTATTCGGTGATCGGCACATCCCGCTCCGCGTTTCAGCTTGACTCACTCATACCTCTACGACTATACGTCGATCAATAGTCAGCGGGGTATGGATCCCAAATGTCGAACGATCCCGATATGCTCTTCAGAACGCTCGCCGATCCGACCCGGCGAGCTCTCTTCGAGCGGCTGTGCCGCGAGGGAGAAAAGACGGTCGGGGCCTTGACGGCCCGGGCCGGGGTCTCACAGCCGGTCGTCTCAAAGCATCTTGGAGTCCTGAAGCAGGCCGGGTTGGTGCGCGACCGACACGAAGGCCGCCATACGCACTATAGCGCGCAACTCGGCGCCCTGGCCCCGCTGATCGACTGGACAAGCCAGATGGCGGGCTTCTGGCAGAGCCGGTTCAACGACCTCGAAGATCTGCTCAAAAGGATGGACCAATGAACAAAGCCGCGACCGAATCGCTTTCCGTCATTGTCGAACGGGAGATTCCTTTTCCGCCGGAAAAGATCTGGCGCGCGCTCACGCAACCACACCTGATCGAGGAGTGGCTCATGAAGAACGACTTCAAGCCTGACGTAGGCCACCGTTTCAATCTTCGCGGAGACTGGGGCGGCGTGCTGGACTGCGAAGTCCTCGCCGTCGAGCCGAACAGAACACTATCCTACACTTGGAATTTTGCGCACAATGATGCAGCCTTTAATCTGCAGAGCGTCGTGACCTTTACGCTCACCCCAACGAGCACGGGGACCCACCTGCGTATGGAGCAGTCGGGCTTCCGGCCGGATCAGAAGCAGGCTTACGGAGGCGCAAAGGCAGGGTGGCAGCAGTTCTTTGCAAACCTGGAGCAGGTCTTGACGCGGGCAGACTGATGTTTTCCGTGTTGCGCTTCGGCTGATACTCAGAGGAGGTCCCATTGAACTGGAATTATTGGATTCGGCAGTTCCACCGCTGGCTGTCTATCGCCTTTACGGCGAGCGTGATCGCCAACTTCGTCGCGATGGGATTGGGAGAACCTCCCGGCTGGGTCGTCTACTCGCCACTGCTGCCGCTATTCTTGCTCCTGTTTAGCGGTCTCTACATGTTCGTGCTGCCTTACGCCACGAAGTGGCGCAGCGCGCGAAGCGTCAGCGGGGAGGCATGAACACAATGGACCGCAAGACGCCCAGGAAGTCAGCGAAGGCCGCAAACGAGGCCACAGCCAAACCGGCCTCCACAGAACCAGTCTTCCTCTCAGGCGGCAACCCTCAGATCGCCAAGGGTTACGGCGACGCCCCCGTGCAGGCCTACGTCGCGGCCATGCCGGGCTGGAAGAGCGACGTCGGGCGCCGCCTCGACGCGCTCATCGAGCGCACCGTCGCCGGCGTGCACAAGGCGGTCAAATGGAACTCGCCCTTCTATGGTGTCGAGGACCATGTCTGGTTCCTCAGCTTTCATTGCTTCACGAAATACGTGAAAGTGACGTTCTTCCGCGGCACATCGCTTCGCCCTCTTCCGCCCGGCCGATCCAAGCACAAGGACGTGCGCTATCTCGACATCCATGAGGACGAACTGGACGAAGCTCAGTTCGCCGATTGGGTGAAGCAAGCCAGCCAGTTGCCCGGCGAACGACTGTGAGCGACCACCATGATGAAAGCGACAACCACCATGAAGAAGAACGCCGTGAAGGAAGCAGAAGCCTCTCCGTCTCAACTGATCGATGCGAAAGTAGCGGCGCTGGGCGATTGGCGGGGCGAGACGCTCGCCCGGCTGCGAAGCCTCATCAAGAAGGCCGACCCCGAAGTGGTCGAGGAGGTAAAATGGAGAAAGCCCTCGAACATGTTAGGGGTTCCCGTGTGGGAGCACGCCGGCATCATCTGCACCGGCGAGACCTATAAGAATGCCGTGAAGTTGACCTTCGCCAAGGGAGCCTCCTTGGAGGATCCCTCAGGCCTCTTCAACTCCAGCCTCGAAGGCAACACGAGGCGCGCCATCGATTTCCATGAGGGCGACGAGATCGATGAAAAAGCGTTGGAGGCGCTCATTCGCGCCGCTGTGGCACTGAACACCTCGCAGAAGGCACCCAAGAGCGCTTGAGGAGCGGCGCATAGCGTCGCGCCCGGCTCTATATTCTTCAACCCATGGAACCTTGCGTCCCGCATCTGGGTTGAAAGGATTGAAAGGAGGCGCTGGCCATGGATAATCCCTCGAAGCAACTCGCGGACGAATATATACGCCTGGGCGGCCATCGCCGGGCGGTGATCGACGATAACATCGTATCCACACGCTGCTGGGAAAAAGATACGCCCGAGGCCGCACAATTCTGGAAAGACCGTATAGACACCCTGGATGCCGCCAACCGCAGGCAGGTCGTTTCCTTCCTGCCGACAATCAACAGGATCTGATCGCCGGCCGGCACAGTCTTGCAAAGGCGGCCGATCATGTCGAACAGCGCCAAGACCGGCGGCACGGACGCGTTTAACTGGCATCAGCCGCACACGCTTCGGTAAATCGGTCGAAAGCCAAGCGCAGATCGATGATGCTGCGAAGGAAGCTTCCGCAGCAGCGGGCGATGGCGGAGCGCTCAATGTCTATCGCCTGGTCCCGGTCGCCGCCGCCAACGATCTGAACTGGCAAAATTCACCCTCACAGGGCGAGGTCGTGGTCGAAGCCCGCACGGCAGACGATACCAGCATCGCCGCCGCAAGCTGCGAACTCGATTTTCATGGAGGTCGATTCAGCGCCGCCGAAGACGTTACCACGATGAACGCCAGCGCCTTCCGCAACGACAAGCTCTATACCGTCGTCGAGATCGAGCACGGCAGGCGCTTAGAGCGCGGCGTTATCGAAGGCGACATCGCCGTCGACAACATCCGCCGGCGCAGGCCTGACTCAGTTCCGCAGCCGGTATCCCGTCTTGAAAATCCAGCCAAGTGTCGCAAGGCAGATCGCCAGGAACATGGTGATCATCCCAAGGCTGAGCAACGGATTGACGTCGGCGATGCCGTAGAAGCTCCAACGGAAACCGCTCACCAGATAGAGCACCGGATTGAAGTGGCTGACGGCCTGCCAGAAGGGCGGCAGCATGTTGATCGAATAGAAGCTGCCGCCAAGGAAGGTCAGCGGCGGCACCACGAGCATCGGGATCAGGTTCAACTGCTCGAAGTTGCCTGCCCATATGCCGATCATGAAGCCGAACAGGCTGAAAGTGACCGCCGTCAGCAGGAAGAACAGGATCATCATGAAGGGATGCTCGATCCTGACCTCCACGAAGGCATTGGCCGTCAGAAGGATAATGAGCCCGATCAGCAGCCCCTTGGTGGCCGCAGCTCCCACATAGCCGAGCAGGATCTCCGTCATCGCAACCGGCGCTGACAGCACCTCGTAGATCGTGCCGGTGAATTTCGGAAAATAGATGCCGAAGGAACCGTTGCCGATGCATTGCCCGAGCAGCGTCAGCATGATGAGCCCCGGCGTGATGAAGGCGCCGTAGGAAACGCCTTCCACCTCTTGGATGCGCGAGCCGATCGCCGCGCCGAAGACGATGAAATAGAGCGAGGTGGAAATCACCGGCGAGAAGACGCTCTGCAGCAGCGTGCGGCGCGTGCGCGCCATTTCGAAGAAATAGATCGACTTGATGGCTTCGAAGTTCATTTCGTGCCTCCCACGAGCGCCACGAAGATATCCTCGAGCGAACTCTGCCGCGTCGAAAGATCCTTGAAGTGGATGTTCTGCGCCGCAAGCCGGGTGAGCAGCGCGGCGATGCTCTCCTGCTCGCTATGCGCATCGAAATCGTAGATCAACCGGTTTCCGTCGGGTTCCAGCGACAGGCCGTTTCCGGAGAAACATTCGGGCAGCTCGTCCAGCGGTTCGGCAAGCTCGAGGATCAGCTGCTTGCGGCCGAGCTTGGTCATCAGCGCGGTCTTGTCTTCGACCAGCAGCAGCTTGCCGCCGTTGATCACGCCGACGCGGTCGGCGATCTCTTCGGCCTCTTCGATGTAATGCGTCGTCAGGATGATGGTGACGCCGGACTCGCGCAGCCTTTCCACGACCCGCCACATATCCTTGCGCAGCGTCACGTCGACGCCCGCCGTCGGCTCGTCGAGGAAGAGGATCTCCGGCTCGTGGCTGAGTGCCTTGGCGATCAGCACGCGCCGCTTCATGCCGCCGGAAAGCTCCCGCAGCATATTGTCCTTCTTGTTCCACAGCGAAAGGTCGCGCAGCACCTTCTCGATATGCGCCGGGTTCGGCTTCTTGCCGTGCAGCCCGCGGGAAAAGCTCACCGTATTCCAGACGGTCTCGAACTGATCCGTCGTCAGTTCCTGCGGCACGAGCCCGATCATCGTCCGCGTCGCCCGGAAATCCTTGACGACATCGTGCCCGGCGACCAGCACTTGGCCGCTGCTCGGATTGACGATGCCGCAGACGATCGAAATCATCGTCGTCTTGCCCGCGCCGTTCGGCCCGAGCAGGGCCAGGATCTCGCCCTTCTCGACATCGAGATCGATGCCTTTCAGCGCCTCGAACCCGTTGGCGTAGCTTTTTGTGAGATTTCGGATGGAAATGATGGGTGCCATTGCGGATTTCTTGAGTATTTCCTCGTTTTTCGTCCGCTATATAGCCCCTTTGTTACACTTTGACATCCTGCCGGCGCTGAACAGACTATTCAGCGAAAGCATCTTTATGCGTAGATGCTGATGAGGAACCGCGCCGCAGTGACGATCAGGAAGATGCCGAAGCCGATCTCCAATTGACGCTTGCTCATCCGGTGGGCGAGCCGCGCGCCGATCGGCGCGATATACATCGTCAGCGGAATAATGAACACCACGGCGATCCAGTTGATGAAGCCGGTCGAAAACGGTGGCAGGCCCGATACACCCCAACCGGCCCAGACATAGCCGAACAATCCGGGCAGCGAGATCAGCACGCCAACGCCTGCAGACGTCGCCACCGCCTGGTGCATCGGCCGCGAATAGAGCGTCATGAAGGTATTGTTGAGAACGCCGCCGCCGATCCCCATCAGGCCGGAAAGAATACCGATGCCCGTCCCGACCAGGAACTTGAATGGATTACCCGGCAAGTCGCTGCCGAGCCGCCAGCTCGCGCGGTTGAACATCATGCGGAAGGCGACGAGCAGCGCGACGGCTGCAAAGATCAATCGCAAGGTCACGCTCGACGCTTCAGAGGCAATCACCGCCGCGATAATCGCGCCGAGCGGCACGGCGATGATCCAACCGCTCAGGAGCTTCTGGTCGACCGCCCCGTGACTGCGATGCGCCATATAGGACCTGAGCGACGTCGGAACGATGATCGCAAGCGAGGTGCCGACCGACAGGTGCATGCGCACCGCCTCCGGCACATCGAGCCAGCCGAACACCTGATAAAAGACCGGAACGAGGATCGCGCCGCCGCCGATGCCGAAGAGACCGGCAAGCAGGCCCGCAACCGCGCCCGCAGCCGCCAGCATCAGTGCAAAAGGGCAAGCTCCGAAACAGCCGGCATCGCGATCTCCCCACCTTCCAAGCAGGCCGGATCACTGAAAAGAAAATCAGCCGCAGGTTTTATTTGTCATCAAGCGGTGATCTTCTTCGCAGATAAGAAGTGTCGAGGCAAGCAACGGCTTCCGCGCCGCCGCCCATTCCTTTGCGGAACCGTTTCCAGGGCGCTCGTTACGTCCGATTTTCGCTGCCTCGCGTATAGTAAGCAGTCATTGCCAGTCACGAAATCCTAAGAATCCGGCCTCGCGTTCCCCTGCCCGGCCGGCCCAGCTTGAGCCGGCTCCTGGGCCGGCTTTCTTTTTTTCGTCTAAAAGCATCCGATTCCTGCCATACCGCAGTGAAATTACGCATGCCTCAGGATATTCACCAGGCGGCCGAAAGGGTCGCGCACGTAAAACCGCCGCACCCCCCAAGGCTCGCTCGCCGGACCATATTCCACCACGATACCTTCGCGGATGACCCGCTGATAGACCTCATCGAGATTGTCGACTTCGATAGAGAGGTCGGGCACAGCCGTTCCGGAGCCACCTTCGGTCGCAAAGCTGACCTGCGGCCCCGCGCTCGCATCCGCCGCATAAGTTACGATCCATCCATGATCCATGACGACATCCATGCCGAGGATGCCTTGATAGAAAGCCTTGGCGGCTTCCATATCGGAAACCGCAATGTTCGCGACAATGCGTTTGACGGTCATGTCGTCCTCCCTGGTAGCGTGCCATGGGACAATACTCACGGTCGCAATGGTGGGATGTAATTTGGTCGCCTATGCGGCAGCCGGTCAGGTAAGCTGCCTCTAGTGGGCAACGTCTGCGTTTTGGCGCAAAGCGGAAGGGTTTGTTTTTCCGGCGATGGCTGATCTCGGTTAAAATCGTACAGCGTGGGGCCTCAGTAATTTTACCTCAACAACAGATCGATCCGGTGTCGGATTGGCAAAGCCTCGTACGTCCTTAGGATCGTCAATTCCATCAATTCAAAAGGATCACGACCATGCCGAACACCATACGCTTGCATCGCGTCCTGGCAACCAGCCCGGAGAAGGTCTATCGCGCGTTTCTCGAAGCGGATGCGCTCGCCAAGTGGCTTCCCCCTAACGGCTTTACCTGCACTGTGCATCACTTTGAACCGACAGTCGGCGGAAAGTTCAAAATGTCCTTCCGGAACTTTACAACGGGCAAAAGCCACGCATTTGGTGGCGAATATGTCGAGCTCGCCCCAGGCGAACGCCTGCGCTACACGGACAAATTCGACGACCCCAACCTGCCTGGCGAAATGGAAGTCGCTGTGACCTTGAAGAAAGTTTCGGTCGGGACCGAGCTGGAGATAACGCAGGCAGGCGTGCCCGACGTTATTCCACCAGAGGCTTGTTACCTCGGTTGGCAGGAGTCGCTGCGAAACCTGGCACGGCTCGTCGAGCCGGAGATCAATGAGTAGCACTCAGGATCGAGCAAAGGTTGTCGGGATCGGATCGCGTTGACGATCTTCGCGATCCGGTCTGAGAATACGCTTTAAGTCGGCATTGCCAATGTGAGCGCTCCGCCTGGCTCTTGGCGCCAAGCTGCCATCCGCTACCCACCGGTCCCGCATCGGTCGCCCACCAGGTTTAATTGCAATAAACCCTGCCGCCTTTGCGGGATCTGAGATCGAAGTGAAAATGGTTCCAGTGCTCCGGGTTGCTGCCGGGACCGAGCACGGTGTTGAAATACCGGCAGCTGTCGGAGCGCACGGCCTTGAGTAGCCTGCCCTCGCGGAACGAGAAGAGGCCCTTCCTGCGCACGTCGATCTGGTGGCCGTTCTTCAGCACGAACTTGCCGACGTCGATCGCGTTGCCGCGTGCGTGTTCGGACATCGGATTGTATCTCTGGCGGCTGTTGTTCATGCGCCGGCAGGAATAGCCGCCGAGCGGCTGGATTGTCTTGACGCCAGACCAGTAGCGAAAGCGGGCCGATGGCGCGAGTTCGTTCTTCACCCATTTGGCGAAGGCAAGCGTCACCTGGCAGTTCAGCGTCACCGCAGGCCTCACGCCGATATTGCCGGAAAGCCCCTGCAGCGAGACCGGATAAGGCACCTGGCAGGACGGGCCGTCGTTGATCGCCGGCTTATCGGTGAAGATCACGCCCATGCGCTTCAGCTCACGGCGGCAGGCAAGCTCGGAGGCCGGCATCACGTTCGGGTCCGGGGCGACGGGCCGGCTCATCATCGGGTCGTTCGGCCTGAGCATCGCCACTTCCTGGCTCTCGTCCTCTTCGGGAACGCGCGACGGCTCGATCACCGAACTGCCGTCGTTCCACACGGGGGCACGGCTCATCTCGGCTTGTGCGGCGGGCCGCGGCATTGCCGTCCGGTTCAATTGCGTCGGATTGTCGGTGCCGATCCCGTCGACCACAGGTTCAGCCGAATTTCCTTCGGCGATCTGCATCTGCTGTTCCTGCGCCAGCCCGACGACGGGTTCCGCGCCAAGCTCCGCATCCATGTTGACGCCACCGGAAGGCACTGCAAGCTGCTGGCTGCCGCCCCAGTTCCGCGGCTGCCCCTGCCCTTGCGCCAGTCCCTCATCGCTGTCGATCATCGGCAGCTTCTTCGGCATCGGCTGGCTGCCCGCGCGCGCAGAATGCCCGGCGCCTGCAAGGTTCGGCGTGTCGAGATAATCGATCGAGCCTTCCGTGTTTGAAACCGGTGCGTTGGAAACGGGATAGGACGGCTGCGCATCGGCGGGCGCCATGCGCTTCGCGCCTTGCCCCGGCATGGGCGAGATCGAACTCACCTTGGTGCCCCGGTCGATGCTTGCCGGCGGTATCATGCCGTCGCTGATGGAACAGGTCGCGAGGGTGGTGGATATCAGGACCGGCAGCGCGACGCGCCGCAAAAGGGAGGTAGACACAATACTCTCCATCGCTCCCGCAGCCCTGCTTGCATTGAAGAATTTGACTCGAATTTAGCTAAAAACGATGAATGAAAGCTTACCCCTGGGAGTGGAGCCGGGCGAGCCCGGCTCCACCGCTGATCAAGCTGCGTGCCGTGCGTAGTGCTGCGACGTGCGCGAGCCGAGGCGGAACTTGGCAAGCAGCGTACGAAGCTGGCTGCTCTCTTCGGCAAGCGTCTGGCTCGCCGCCGTCGTCTCCTCCACCATGGCAGCGTTCTGCTGGGTCATCTGATCCATGTGGTTGACCGAGGTGTTGATCTCGTGGAGACCCGTTGCCTGCTCGCGCGCCGCGGTGGCAATTGTATTCACATGGTCGTTGACCTTGTTCACCAGCGTCTCGATCTCGACCAGAGCATCGCCCGTCGAGCGAACCAGCGCCACGCCGGATTCGACTTCCGCCGCCGAATTGCTGATCAGCGTCTTGATCTCCTTGGCGGCATTTGCCGAACGTTGCGCGAGTTCACGAACCTCTTGCGCCACGACCGCAAAGCCCCGGCCGGCCTCGCCTGCGCGTGCGGCCTCGACACCGGCATTCAGCGCCAAAAGGTTGGTCTGGAACGCGATCTCGTCAATCACGCCGATGATCTGGCCGATCCGGCTGGAGGAGTCCTCAATCCGGCTCATCGCGCTAACGGCATTCCGCACGATTTCGCCGGATTTTCCAGCACTCGCCTTGGTCTCGGCGACCATCTCGCGGGCTTCGGTCGCCCGTTCGGACGCGGTCCGCACCGTTGCGGTAATCTCATCGAGTGCGGCTGCCGTCTCTTCGAGAGCAGCAGCCTGCTGCTCGGTGCGCTTCGACAGATTGTTGGTAGCCTCGCTGATACCCGATGCGTTGTCGTTCACGACATTGCTCGATTCGGCGATCGCCTGGATGACGTCGTTGAGCGCGCCGACGGCGGCATTGAAGTCTGTGCGCAGCTTTGAATAGTCCTCGCCGAGATCGCCGATCGAAACCGTGAGATCGCCGGCTGCAAGCTTCTCGAGGCCGGCCCCCAGCGTCTGCATCGCGTGGTTCTGGCGCTCGGCTGCGGCGCGCAGGCTCTCTTCATTGCCGCGGCGTTCGCCGTCGATCTCGCGCTGGCGCTCGTCTTCACGGGCACGCATTTTGGTGCGGTCGAGCATCGAGTCGCGCAATACCAGCAGGGCCTTTGCCATGTGGCCGATCTCGTCACGCCGATCGCTGTCGGAGACTTCGACCGCCCCGTTCTCGCCTGCGATCTCATGCATCGCCGCCCCGATCCGTGCGACGGGTGCGGTAACGCTCTTGACGATCGCATAGGCGACGGAAACGATGATCGCAGCTCCGATCGCGCAAAGGATCGCCGTCCAGATCGCATTCTGCCAGTAGAGGGCTGCAAGGTCGTCGGAATAGACGCCGGTGCCGACGATCCAGCCCCAGGGCTCGAAGCCAGCGACGTGCGAGTATTTCAGGACGGGCTGTTCAGCACCTGGCTTCGGCCAATAGTAGTCGACAAAACCCTCGCCATGGGCCTTCACGACATTGACGAATTCCATGAATAGGAATTTGCCGGCCGGGTCCTTGTTCTGCGAAAGGTCGGTGCCGTTCAGCTCCGGCTTGATCGGATGCATCACCATGACCGGGTGCATGTCGTTGATCCAGAAGTAGCCGCTGCCGCCGTAGCGCATGGCAGCGATCACGTCTTTCGCCGCCGTTTGCGCCTCATCGCGCGTCAGCGTGCCGGCCTGTTCCATCTTGTAGTATTTCTGCAGGATGTTGACCGCCGTCGCGTCCATCTGCGCAAGACCGGATTTTCTTTCCATTTCCAGTTCGGAATAAGAATAGTTCAGAAAGAAAACCATCGTCGCCACAAAGATCGCCAGCGTCAGGCCGACGAGACAATAGAGACGCGTTGATATCTTGATGTTACGCATGAATTCCCCCGGCATTCCCATGCAGAATCGATCTTTGAATGATGAGGGGGATCCATTACTGGACGGTGAACTAATATTAGAGTGAGGCGACATAACGTAACGGAAGGTGGATGCCGGCGGTCCGGCTCCCGTTGCAACAATCTGAATTATCTTAGAATTTTATATTAAAGAGATTTATTTCAGTACCGGCGACGCCTAGCGCACAAACGCCGGCCGTTTGCGTGTTCATTTCGCTTGCGCTTTGCATTACCGTGCGGGCGGAATCGAAACCGCAAACATCACGAAGTAGGACCATGACCGAGACCCCGAAGCCGAAAGGCGAATTGACGCTCCGCACGCTTGCCATGCCTGGCGACGCCAACCCCGCAGGCGATATCTTCGGCGGATGGGTCATGGCGCAGATGGACCTGGCGAGCGGCATCCGCGCCGCCGAACGCGCCAGGGGCCGCGTGGTCACCGCCGCGGTCAAGGAAATGGCTTTCCAGTTGCCGGTGAAGATCGGCGACACACTTTCGGTCTTTACCGACATCGACCGCGTCGGCCGCACCTCGATCACCCTCTGCGTCGAGGCCTGGGCGCACCGTTCGCGCTACAACAAGATGGAAAAGGTCACGGCCGGCACCTTCATCATGGTGGCGCTCGACGAAAACGGCGCGCCGAAGCCGGTCCCCGAGGAGTGACATCGTGCAGGCGGCGGCGACACCGGAGGTCTTCGTTTATATCCGCGCCATAATGGCGATGGTCATCGGCCTCAGCCTCACCCGCCTGCTCACGGGTCTCGCCGGCATCGTCCAGTCGCCTAAGAAACACCGCGTCTACCACGTCCATCTCGGTTGGGTCGCGTCGATGTTCCTCTTCATCATCCATTTCTGGTGGTGGGAGTATCGCCTCGGCTCGCTGGTCGTCATCACCTTCGGCGTTTACCTCTTCCTCATCAGCTTCTGCTGCCTGTTTTATTTCCTTAGCGTCCTGCTCTTCCCGACCTCGATCGAGGAGTATGGCGACTACGAGGACTATTTCATCTCCCGGCGCACATGGTTCTTCGGCATGCTGGCGCTGACCTATGCCGTGGACCTCGGCGATTCCTGGCTCAAGGGCCAGGCCTATGTCCATGCGCTCGGCCGTGAATATCTCATCCGCAACCTCGCCTATATCGTCCTCTGCGTCGTCGCGGCTTGGACGCGGAACCGCCGCTTCCACATCGCCTTCGTCAGCCTCGGCCTGCTCTATCAGATCAGCTGGATCTTCCGGCTCTATGATGTGCTTGGGTGAGGTATGCTTAGGTCTCCGTCTCACCCGTAAGCGGGCGACTTCATCTTTTATGGCGGCAATTGGTTCCATCCATCCTCATTCCTGTGCCGGTCGCAGGAATCCAGCCACCTGCGCAGTTCGGTAGAAGAGCCACAGCGGCAGCTTCCTTTCTTGAAGTCGATCGACGTGTCCGAAGGGTAGCTCACCAAGACTCCGTCACCACGCGGTTTATGAGTGTTCCAGGTGTCGGATACGCGACGGCATTGAGCTTCAAGGCTGCAGTCGACGACGATCCGGGCCGCTTCAAAAGCTCGCGGACCGTGGGAGCCCGCTTCGGGCTCCCGCCGCGGCGTTTCCAGTCAGGTGAGAAGGACAATCCCGGCCGTCCTCGAATGCTGCGACGCTCTGCGCTGCCGCTAACGAGGGAATTTTGCGACAGAGATTTCCTAAAAATTCAGCACCGTCGGTTTTTGGCGCGAAAATTAGGGAATTTCGCTGCACGGCATGTCGTATTGGGGTGGATTGCAGTCGTTGGTTTGTCAAACCTGAGCTAGCAATATCTCGGTCAGAGCCTCGGGCTCCAGCCGTGCTACATTGTGCCCGCAATCGAGGGCAAAGGTCGACCACTCCGGCTCGCCGTTTAAGCGTTGATAAAGGTCAAGGAACGGACTTCCTTCCCATCCAAATGCGCCGATGAAGGTCTTGCGCGGCACTTCACGCCAACGTCCGCTGAGATTGATTGATTGGAGAAACGTCCCAATCGGATGCGGTCGGCATCGCGGGTCAAGATTGGGAGGCGGCGCGCAAGTTAGTCCGTCAGCCTTCGCGCCCGCGACGAAGACATCTCGAAAACGAGGCGTCGTCAGGGACCAGACAGAGTCACCGGAATCAGGCACATAGGCGTCTACATAGACTAACGCCCGGATTTGCGATGCCGCAGCATCAGCTGCGCCGCTCACGACCATCCCGCCGTAGGATTGTCCAACAATCACCAGGTCGTCGCGATGCGACTTCACAGCACTAACGACCTCATCTATGTGATCTTCAAGATTGGCCGTTGGGGCGGGAGCATCGCCGAGCCCCGAAAGAGTGATCGGTAAGGCTTTGTGCCCGTGCGCAGTAAGTATATCTGCCACCTTTTGGTAGACCCAACCGCCCTGCCAGCCTCCGGGTATAAGGATAAAGGTGGCCATATTATTCATCCCTGATTTTGACGCCTACGGAGCTTCGACACCTCTTTCGCCGAAATTAAGACCACTGTGCCGGCTGACTGTGCTGAGTGTCCGTAAAGGCGCCGAAAGCGGTCATTGACCTTTCGCAGAAGTCCCCGATTAAAACGACACTTGTTTTCCTGACTTTTACGACATCGCAGATAGGGAATTCTGCAACGGTCGCAATGGCCGCTCTTGGCGCGCAAGGCGGCCTGTCGGCCCGAGGCGTTTGGTCTGCGCAAGACGAGAGGGGTTAAAAAAGAGCAGCGATTTTGATCATGATGTCGGATCGGGGGCGGCTGGTGCGTCATCGTATCATCAGGTCGGGCTCTCGATCTGAAGGACAACGACCAGGAGAACGACGCGATGTCTAAGAACACCATTTGTCTGTGGTACAACAAGGACGCTGAGGAAGCCGCCCGCTTCTATGCCGACACCTTCCCAGACAGCAAGATCGGAGCCATCATCCGCGCGCCCGGCAAATACCCCGACGGAGAAGAGGCAGACGTGTTGGTCGTCGAGTTCACGGTGGCGGGTGTCGCGTGCATCGGATTGAACGGCGGCCCCACATTCAAGCACAGCGAAGCCTTCTCATTCCAGATCAGCACCGAGGATCAGGAAGAAACAGATCGCTATTGGAACGCCATCGTCGGCAATGGCGGTCAGGAAAGCGAATGCGGCTGGTGCAAGGATAAGTGGGGAGTATCCTGGCAGATCACACCTCGCATTCTAATGGACGCGCTTGTAGCAGGTGGCGAACAAGCAAAGCGCGCATTCGACGCGATGATGACGATGAGGAAAATCGACGTAGCTGTGATCGATGCGGCACGAAAAGGGGATGACGCGCTATGACCACCGAGAAGATCAAAGGACCTGCTTCCTATTTTCCATCAATCGAGAAGAAATACGGCCGTCCTATCGATGACTGGCAAGAGCTCGTGCGAAAGCACTATCCTGCGAAGCACATGGAACTTGTCGGTATGCTGAAGAGCGAACACGGAATGGGCCACGGTCATGCAAATGCGGTCGTGGCGCACACTCTCGCGGAAGACAAGCAGCCAGCCTCTTAAACGGAGTGTGGTGCGAGGCGAAACGTCTTGTCTGCTTCCGGCCCCATTGCGGACCCTTATTGCCTCCGGCGCAATTCACAGAGAGATTGCGCCGGGGACGAGACAGGCGCGAAGCACTCGTCTTCAACATGGATGGGAAGCATTGGGCCGCCGCCTACGCTGCCGGGGGACGATATCGAATCGACTTCGCCTTTTCCAAGGCTTCGATCGTATCCTCGACGCTGAGGAGGACAGTGGTCTCAATAGAGCTGAGCGCGCCTCCTGCGCCGATAGCAAGCGCGACAGCCGCCATCGATACGTTATCAGGCGCCTCCCACAGATTCCAACCATCATGCTCGCCAAAGGCGTACCAGAACCCATGGAGCTTTCCGCCCACGGATTCGATATAAGTACGTGCCGCCTCTCGGCGGTCCTCGGGGTTTTCGATCATGCGCGCCCACGTCTCGGGCGTGTAGCTGAAGCGCGTGAGATACATGGCCATGGTTTACCTCCTCCGTCAGAACAACAGTTAACGCTCAAGCCGGGGAGAACGCCAGTCATTTCCAATGTGCGGAACAGGCCTCCCTGCCTGTTTGGTTCGCAAAGAGGCAAAGTATGGCACGTGTCGCGAGAGCGAGGGGCAGGATGTCGCGGGAAGCCGCCTTACATTCATTGAGGACGTCATAACTACGGGAGGAGCGGTACCCGACGCCTACCGGATGGTAGCCGAAGAAAGGGCTCAAGTTCTTGCATTTGTCTTGCCGGGCGTGGTGAAGGTGCCCCTCACATCAGCGTTGTGCCCGAGCCTCCCCTTCTCAGCATCCACGCATGCCGACTTGAAAAATGCGCAATGTGGCTTGGCGTCCCGGTGCCTTGTGAGTTCGAGCGGCGACCGCCTCATTTCTCGACACGCCCTCCGATGCCATGTTCGACACTGGCATCATGAAACCTTTTGATTTTTACGCCGTTGTCGTGCGTATGACCGACGCTAAATTCAATCCGAAATCGGTCGACGGCACCAACCCGCACGGTGCCGAGACGTCGCGCCAAGAGAAGGCATCGACTGTCGAGGTCGCACCGCCCCCAAATGTCATCGAACCCGATACAGAGTTGACGCCTGAGGAGGCCGAGCAGGCGCGCAAGAGGTATTTGCTAACGCGTTTCTGGATCAGCGCGCGCGGTTACCGGGGCCGCGGCGGCGACAGCCTCGCTTGGCCGTGCTCAATCGGGCTATTGACCCTGATCGGCATCAATGTCGGCTTCCAGTATGGAATCAATGTCTGGAACCGCGCAATTTTTGACGCCATAGAGCAACACAATGCCCGCACCGTATATTTTCTGAGCGCCGTATTCCTGCCACTGGTGCTCGGAACCGTCGTCCTTGTCGTTGCACAAGTCGCCCTTCGTATGACGATTCAGCGCCGCTGGCGTTGCTGGCTCACTACCGCAGTCATCGCGCGCTGGCTCGCAAACGGCCGTTACTATCAGTTGAACCTCATCGGCGGCGACCACAAAAACCCCGAAGCGCGCGTCGCGGAAGATTTGCGGATTGCCACCGAATCACCCGTCGACTTCATCGCGGGTGTCATTTCTGCATTTCTGTCTGCCTCGACCTTCATCGTGGTGCTTTGGACCATCGGCGGAGCCCTCAGTCTGACAATCGCAGGTTCGACCGTCACTGTTCCTGGCTTCCTTGTCATCACCGCGGTACTCTATGCCGCGATCACATCGAGCTCGATGGCGGTCATCGGCCGCCATTTCGTCCACGTCTCTGAGGTCAAAAATCAGGCGGAAGCCGAATTTCGCTACACGCTGACGCATGTACGGGAAAACGGCGAGAGTATCGCATTGCTCGGCGGTGAAGAGGAGGAGCGTAACGACGTCGAGAAGACGTTCGCCAAGGTGCTCAGGCAATGGGCGCTCCTTGCGCGCCAACACATGCGCACAGCGCTTGTGTCGCAGGGATCGAGCTTGTTTGCGCCAGTCGTGCCGGTTTTGCTTTGCGCTCCAAAGTTTCTCGAAGGCAGCATGACCCTTGGACAGGTGATGCAGGCTGCCTCTGCCTTCGCCATCGTTCAAAGCGCGTTCGGATGGCTGGTCGACAACTACCCCCGTCTCGCCGATTGGAACGCCTGTGCACGCCGCATCGCTTCGCTGATGATGTCGCTCGACGGGCTCGAGCGCGCGGAACAGAGCAACGCCTTGGGACGCATCAAGCGCGGTGAAACTGAAGGCGATACGATGCTCAGCCTGAACGATCTCTCCGTGTCGCTTGACGACGGCACTGCCGTGGTCAAGGAAACCCAGGTCGCGATCGAACCCGGCGAGCGGGTGCTCGTAGCCGGAGAATCCGGTTCAGGCAAGAGCACGCTCGTGCGGGCCATCGCAGGTCTTTGGCCGTGGGGTGACGGCAGCGTCAATTTCCACGCCGACAGACGACTGTTCATGTTACCGCAACGGCCCTATATCCCTTCCGGGACGCTTCGCCGTGCAGTCGCCTATCCCCGCGCCGCCGATAGCTGGACGCTGGATGAGATCAAGGCGGCCCTCGAGAAGGTGGGACTTGATTATCTGAACGACAAGATCGAGGAGGACGCGCCATGGGACCAGACGTTGTCGGGTGGCGAAAAGCAGCGGCTCGCCTTTGCGCGTCTCCTGCTACACACTCCCGATATCATCGTGTTGGATGAAGCAACGTCAGCACTCGATGAGAAGAGTCAGGACAAGATGATGGAGATGTTGATTTATGAATTGCCGAAGGTCACCATCATAAGCGTAGCGCATCGAGCTGAGCTCGAAGCCTTCCATAGCCGCAAGATCACATTGGAGCGGCGCGAGGGCGGCGCAAAGCTTGTCAGTGATATTGATCTTGTCCAGCGCAAGAGAAAACGGAACTTGCTGTTGCGCCTTTTGGAGAACCGGCGCTCCCCACCGAAAGGACGCACGACCTCGAGTAACGCGGCGCTGCCCCAGAATAGAAATTGAAGTCCGCCTTCCTTTGTTGGCGCAAAGAGAGCCTCCCTGCGCTCAATGCCGGGGCGGGCTGGATGCCGGTGACAAGCACAGGCATGAGCGAAGGCAATAGGCATACCTCCGTGGGCATCGATTGCAGCAACAAACCCCGGCAGGAGCTAAGGACTCCTAACAACCTAACGCACGGCCTTCATCACGCCTTCAAAAACTGCGAGCCCTTGTCGAAGCTCAATCCGGGGAAAATCTTGCCCGTCAGGTCCCCGGCCGTCACGTCGAACTGCCGGTAGAGCATCGCGGCGGCAATCTCGCGCACGTCGGCCGTCGGCATCAGGTCGCGGTCGTCGAGCAGTTGGCCGGCGCCAATGCCGGGCCATTTACCGAGAATGCGTCCGCCATGGATCGCCCCGCCCGCCAGCACCGCGCAGCCGCCGGTGCCGTGGTCGGTGCCGCCGGAGCCGTTCTGACGCACGGTGCGGCCAAATTCCGTCATCGCCAGCACCACGGTCTTCGACCAGACCTCCGGACCGAGCGTCGCCTTCAGTGTATTGATCGCCTGTGACAGATCCTCTACCGGCCGTTTGAACTGCCCAGTCTGTGCCACATGCGTATCCCAGCCAGTGATCGAGAAGCTCGCGATGCGGTAGTCACCCTTCAGCATATTGCCGGCGAGCGTCGCAACGTCGACGATCTTCTCGCCGCGCTTGCCGTCCGGCTCGGTGATCATCGCCGCATTGTTCGCGCGCGTCGCCTCTTCCATCGCCTTGGCAAAGGCCGGATCGCCGGCATAGAGCCGCATCAGGAACTGCATCTCGTCCTTCGCCGTTCCGAGATTGGAATCCGAGGCCCAGACGTCGACATTGTTCGGGCCCGAAAGGATCAGCTCCGTCGAGGTATTCACGTCGATCGCCTTGCGGGCATCCGAGCGCGGGATCACCGAAAGCGCCCGGTTCAGCCAGCCGGTCTTCTCCTCGGCCACATGTTCGCCGCCCGATTCCAGCATGTCCTGCCCGTCGAAATGGCTGCGCTGGTCGCGATAGGGCGTCGAAACCGCATGCACGAAGGCAAGCTCCCTTCTCTTCCAGAGCGGCATCAGGTCGGCCGCCGCCGGATTGAGCCCGAAATGCCCGTCGAGGTCGAGAAGCCCCTTATCCGGCGTCAGCGCCAACGTCGGCCTCAGCGCCGCAAAAGCTGCGTCGCCGTAGGGCTGCACGAGGTCGAGGCCGTCCATCGCGCCGCGCAGCACGATGGCTACGAAGCGGCTGTCGCCGGGCATGGCGGCGAAGGTGACCGGCGTGAAGATCGGAACGGCAGCAAGGCAACAGGCGGAAGCGAGAAAGCCGCGGCGGGAAAGCGTAATCTCGGTCATGACCAGCTCCTATCGGCGGTTGAATTCGGGGGAAGCAAGAACCAGCGTCAGGCCGCTGATCTTGCTCGGCGCCTGCGAAACCACGCGGATCGTCTCGTCGCGCGCCGCATCGGCAAGCGTCGACCTTAGGAATTCGCGCGGATCCTCGTCCTTGCCGAACTGGGCGCAAGCGCGCCGCGCCCAGGCAAGCCGCTCGGCAAGCTGGCTCGCCGTTATCCAGGCGGAGAAATTCTCCTCGAAGCCTGCGGGGCTCGGCGGCAGCCAGGTCGGCTGGCCCATACGGCGAAGCGCACCCTGCCCCAGCGCCCGCTCCGTCTGGAAAGCCTTGCGCCGCTTGGACTTGGCTTCATTGACAGGATCGGGCGCCATTGCGCCCGCATCGCCGCCCATGGCATTGTCCTGTCCCGCCATGTCCTTCGGCGGCGCCATCACATCGTCGTCGTCTTCCTGATCGGCCTTCATGAAGTCGCCAGCAATACCGTTACCGCTGCCGGCGTTCAGCGCCCGCAAGCCCGTCACTACATAGTCGAACGGCTGGCGCGCCTTCGCGCCCTCGGCGCGCCACGCTGCGGGATGGTCGAGCATTGCGCCATAAACGGCCGTCAGGTCGCCGTCCGTCCGTTTCCAGACATCCGCCATCGCCGTCACCATCTCCTCCGGCGGCTGATCGGAGATGAAGTGAGCCGCGAGCTTGCGGCTGATATGCTGCGCCGTCTTCGGATGGACAGCGAGATCGTCAAGCAGCGCCAGATAGTCTTTCCGCGACCGTTTCGCGCCGCCATAGCTGACACCGAGAACCGTATGTCTGCCGGGCTCCGAAATGCCGGGACGGAAAGCCGCGTCCATCTCCTCGCGATCGATCGTCAGCCCGGTCAGCACCATCGCCGCGGCGCGCACGTCGGCCTGCGTGTAGCCACTGCCCGCACCCAGCGTATGCAGTTCCAGCAGTTCGCGGCCGAGGTTCTCGTTGAGACCCTTCTTCTGCTTCATGCCGCGGGCCGATTCCGGCCCCTGCGATTGCGCCTGATCGAGATAGATGAGCATCGCCGGATGCTCCGTCGCGACCCGCAGCAGGTCGCGGAACGATCCGCCGATACTGGGCCGGATCGCCTCCGCCTCGTAAAGCGGCACGATCATCCGCATCGGCAGGCTTTTGTTCGCGCTCGTCGAGAAATGATTGGTCCAGAAGGTCGCAAGCCGCTCGTAGAATCCGTTCGGCGAAAGCACGGCCTGCATGAGCCGCGCGTTGGCGTCGCGCTCGAACCCCTGCTGCACCTGCTTCTGGATCGCTTTGCGCCTTTTCCGGCGCAACTCATCGTCGCTGCCGCTCTGGCGCAGCTCCCGGAGCCGGTCCTGCAGATCGACAATCTGCTGATGGCGTCCATCGATGCCGCCGGCCGGAAAAGACGGCGCGCGCAGTGCGGCGTCCTTCACCTGACCAAGCAGTTGATCCTTGTTCTGCGGCGGCGCCTCGCCCGGCCGGAATCCATAGCCGAACCGGATCGCCGCCATCGTCTGGAAAGAGAGGCTCATGACCGGTCACCTCCTGATCACTGAATGGTGACAGCCTCCCAGCCAAATGCGTCAGCAATTCGGTAGATTTCCCGACATGGACTATTTGTAATCCATTAGAAAGGTAGCGTTCATGCGCCGAAAATGAAGGAGGCGCCGACGGCGATCAGCGCAAAGCCGATGGCGTGATGCCAGGTCAGGTTCTCGCCAAGCCAGAAAACCGAAAAACCGGAGAAGACCATCAGCGTGATCACCTCCTGCATCGTCTTCAACTGCGCCGTCGTATAGACCGCCGAGCCGATACGGTTCGCTGGCACCGCCAGGCAGTATTCGAAGAAGGCAATCCCCCAACTCGCGACGATGGCAAGGGCGATCGCACTGCCCTTGTGCTTCAGGTGCCCGTACCAGGCAAAGGTCATGAAGATGTTGGAGGCGAAAAGCATGACGACAGGCCAGACGGCGGCGGGGCTTAGCGAAAAATACATGGGCGAATCCGATGGGAGAAAACTTGCGCCAGCTTGTATCTCCAAATAGCCATGGCTCAAGGGGCCATGGCGACATGCCGCAGCCCTCCCCACCGAAGACGCCGGTATAGCGGTGCGAATGCCACCGCCGACAGCTCGGGCGCTAACCCTCGTCCTCCGATGCCAGTGGCGCACCAGGGAGATAAAGCGAGATCGGCCGGATTTCATAGACCGCGGAGGGATTGGCGCGGCGCAGGTCGCGCGCTGCGGCGACGGCTGCCTCAAGCGTTGGATAATCCACGACGTAGAAGCCGAGCAATTGCTCCTTGGTTTCAGCAAAGGGCCCGTCGGTGATCATGCCGGCACCCGTCCCCCGCAAGGTCACGGCGCGCGCCGTCGGGCCAAGCCGCGCAGCCGGTCCCAAATGCTTCTCCTCGACGAGGCGATCATTGACCTGGAGCAGTTCGCTCATCAGCGCTGCATCCTCCTCTTTGGTCCAGGATTCGACCACTTTCTCTTCGTGATAGGCCAGGATGGCGTAAAGCATGGAATGTCCCTCCTTGTGTCATTTTCCGCCACTCGAACGTCATCGCACAAAATCCTCACAGTCCAAGCGGATTCGACTGAAGCCAGAAACTGAATGCATGCGTTGATTACATAGGATGGATACCTGGCGAGCAAGTTCGCCCGATTCAAATACTGCGGTCCTGTGGCCAAAAACCCGTCCTATCGCAAGCCTCCCAACAATAGATCATAAGACACTGACAGGTTGCGATCGATTTATTCCAAATCGCCGTGAGATATGGATTGGCATGCCTGCTTGAAGGAAGACATTACCATCTTCCCCCGCTTGCAAGCGGGGGATTTCCGAGGGGGCGCGAAGCTCCGCCGATCGTTATCGCTTCAACGGAGAGCCGCTGCCCTTCCTCCACGATCATAGACGCCGTGTTCCGACGCAGGATGTTGATTGCAGCATTGTGGTCGGCATGGGCGCGCAAGCCGCATTGGCAACAGCGGAAAGACGCTTGGCTTTCGCGGCTTTCCCTGTCCACGGCTGCGCAGGCCGAACAGGTCTGCGAGGTGTGGCGGGGATCGACCTTGCACAGGTATCCGCCCCGTTCTTCGAGCTTGTCGGCCAACACGGTTTCAAAGCCGTGCCAGCCTTGTTCGAGGATCGCCCGGTTCAGGCCCGCCTTCTGGCAGACGTTGGTTGCGGGCGCGTCCACGGTTCCCCTGGCGCTGCGCGTCATGTTGCGCGTGGCGAGGTCTTCCAGCACGACCGTTGCGAAGCGACGGGCGATATCAAGACTGGCCTTGTGCCGCCAATCCTGCCGGATGCGGGCAGCACGGGCCTGCAAGGCTGCAACGCGGCGGCGGGCCTTGGCGTGGCGGCTCGACCCGCGCTTGCGCCGCGCCAGAACGCGCTGGGCCCGGCGCTTCCTGCGCTCGATCTCCGCAAGGCCGGCAGGCATCCACCAATGCTCCCCGGTCGAAAGCGTCAGCGTGTTCGCCACGCCCCGGTCGATCCCCACGGCGGGCAAATCGTTTTGCGGGACGGCATGGTCGATTTCGCAGGCGAAGGCGATGTGCCAGCCGTTCGCCGCCAGGCTCACCGTCACATTCATGGTCTTGCCACGCAGGCGCCGCGTGTCGCGGAACTTCACCCAGCCGATCTTGGGAAGGCGCGCGGCGGACCACTTGCCGTTCAGGCGCTTGACCTCGATCTCCCGCCCCTGAAAGCGGAAGGCGCCGTTCACGCCCTTCTTGCGGCGCGAGGGATATCCTGCGCGCCCGGCGAAGAAGTTAGCATACGCCTTATCCAGATCGCGCAGGGCCTGCTGCTGGGGCGTCACATGCACGGCGGCAATCCAGTCGAACGCGGCCCGCAGTGCGGTCAATTCCCGCGCCTGGGCGATGTCGTTCAAGCGGTTCCCGGTCTGCCGCCGGTAATGCCGCCACCAGTCCCTGCGCTGCTCCAGCGCCAGATTATAGACCAGCCGCACAACACCCGCGAACTGCCGCAACAGGACTTCCTGTTCGGCGGTCGGAGCGAGCTTGTAGCGGAAAGCGCGGTGGATCATGTTACGATTCTATCAATTGCTCCAAGGAGCGCAACCGTGGATCGCACCGGCAGGCATTCGTCGACATGCTCCATGTTTCATTTGGTCTTTGTCACGAAATACCGCCATGACGTTCTGTCAGAACCGGCAATCCGAACCTGCGGCGCATCTTCGCCAAGCTGTGTCGCGACTTCGAGGCCGAATTGATCGAGCGACGGCGAGGACGATCATGTTCACCTCTGGTGCATTACCCTCCGAAGATCGCCCTGTCGAAGCTGGTCAACAGCCTCAAAGGCGTATCCAGCCGACGTCGGCGCGAGAGCCGCCCGGAAATCACCGGGCGCTACTACAAGGGCGTTTTGTGGTCGCCGTCCTCCTTTGCGGCAAGCTGTGGCGGCGCACCGCTCTCGGTGATCGCCGAATATCTCAAATCCCAGCGGGAAGCGGCCCAAGGCCGCTCTCGCGTTCCTCCCCGGCCTGAACGCCGGGGTATCCCGCGAGGTTCACGGTGACCAGATTTTCGGCCGATGCTGTGGTGCGCTTCGCGCGATCCGAACCGGGCGACGAGCAGGAACGTGCAGCCGAACGTCAGCATCATGACCGGCAGCAGAAAAGCGAAATTGTCGGTGGAAGCCATCAAACCCTCCGGTGGGACGCAATAGCTGACCTCCGCGCGAAAAACATTAGCGTCGGGCGGTTAAGAAGGGCCCATGGCAAGACGACGAGGAACCCGGCGCACATCGCGCCAGGTCCCTCGCCGTTCAGCTGTGCAAAACGCCCTGCGGCGTTTCGGCCTCCTCCGTGCCGAAACGCACGTTCTTCTTCTCGTAGCCGAAGCCGGAAAGAAGCGCGACGGCTACCGCCACCGCGCTGGCGACGATCAGCAGCGCCGTCGCATAGTCGCCGTTCCAGCGCGCCGCGAGCCCCGCCTGCATCGTGGCGTTGCCGGAGGCAAGCAGGTTGCCGAGCTGGTAGGCGAAACCCGGGAAGGTGCCGCGCACCTCGTCGGGCGACAGCTCGTTGAGATGCACCGGCACGATGCCCCAGGCGCCCTGCACGAAGAACTGCATCACGAAGGCGCCGACGGCGAGCAGCACCGGCCCCGGCGCATGGACCCAGATCGGCGCAACGGGCACGGCAAGCAGCGCGGCGATGACGATCGCCCGCTTCCGTCCGATCCGCTGCGATAGCTGGCCGAAGAACAGCCCGCCGCAGATCGCGCCGATATTGTAGACGATGGCGATTGCGCCGGTCGTGTAGCTGTCGTAGTTGCGCTGCGTTTCCAGGAAGGTCGGGTAGATGTCCTGCGTGCCGTGGCTCAAAAAGTTGAATGCCGTCATCAGCAGCACCGACCAGACGAACAGCGGAATGTTTTCCCTGAGGATGGTGAGGAACGGCCGCCGTCCCTCCGCCTGCCGCTTCAGGAAGACCGGGCTTTCGGCGACATTGCGGCGGATATAGAGCACGAGAAGCGCCGGCAGCGCTCCGACGAAGAACATGCCGCGCCAACCGATCACCGGAAAGAGCAGGAAGAAGACGATCGAGGCGACGAGATAGCCGGAGGGATAGCCCGCCTGCAGGATGCCGGAGACGATGCCGCGGCTCTCCTCCGGCACGGTCTCCATGACCAGCGAGGCGCCGACGCCCCATTCCCCGCCCATGGCGATGCCGTAGAATGCGCGCAGCACGAGGAACATGGTCAGGCCCGTCGAGAATCCGGTCAGGAATTCGAACAGCGAATAGAGCAGCACGTCGGCCATCAGCGTCACGCGCCGCCCGAACCTGTCGGCCGCAAGCCCGAAAATCAGCGCGCCCACCGCCCGCATCGCAAGCGTCAGGAAGATCGCCACCGAAACAGCCGGGACGTCGGTGTGGAACTCCTCGGCGATATGCTTGAGAACGAAAACGAGAATGAAGAAATCGAAGGCATCGAGCGTCCAGCCGAGATAGCTGGCAATGACGGTGTTGCGCTGCTGCTGGCTGAGCGCGCGCAGGCTTTCCAATGCGGACATTATGCTTCCTCCGTCCGAAAGCGGCGGCGAGGCGGGCAATGTCCGGATGCCGTCGAAGAGAGGTTGGCCCGGAACCGGGGTTGCCGGATGGCAACGCCGGACAACGGCAGCACTCTTGCCCTTGTTCCGCGCCTGCGACAGTTTGACCGCCACAAAGCACCGGCCTGGCCGGCCGCGCCCGTTCGCCTCAGCTCAGGTTCCTGCGCCGCTCAAGCTCCGCTGCGGTCGGCTGTTCGAATTCGAATGAGCCGGTGACGACGTCGCCGTCGCGGACGTATTTGTTGATCGTGACGCCGGATCCGGAGACCTTCGATCCGACGAGTTTCAGCGCGCCCGCAAAGGCACCGTCGCCGAACAATTTCTTGCCCTTCCCGAGCACGACCGGAAAGAAGAAGACATTGATTTCATCGACCAGGTCGTTTCTGAACAGGGTCTGCAGAAAGTCGGTCGAGCCCTGTGTCAGAAGATCCGGCCCCTCCCCGCTTTTCAGCGTCCTGAGTGCGCCGACCACGTCGGCCCCGAGCACCCGGCTGTTCTGCCAGCTGAGCTTGAAGTCCGGATTGCGGGTCGCGACATATTTGGTGATGCGGTCGAACAGCGGGCCGATCGGGTCGTCGGCAGCGACATAGGGCCAATGCGCGGCGAAAATATCGTATGTCTTACGGCCGAGCAGAAGATCGAACGGCCGGGCGAACATATCGCCCACGGCCTTTCCCATCGCCGCGTCGAAATAAGGGGCAACCCAGCCGCCGTACTTGAAGCCCCCGACGGGATCTTCGTCTGGGCCGCCCGGGGCCTGCATGACGCCGTCGAGACTGACAAATGCACCGGTGATGATCTTTCTCATATCTGCTCTCCTTAGTGGCGCCAGTGGCCGTTAGATGCCCCCGGTACATGCCCCCGTTACATGCCAAGGACGTGGGGCAGTTGTCCGCGCCGACAACGGCCGGGAAAAAATGGCCCGGGGAAAAATTGATCGGCACTATTCACCAAATCCGAACGATTCATTCGTTTCCCTTTTGTACTCTTTGCCTCTTCCCTTTAGCGCTGACTCTCTCCATATTCCGCGCATGGCCAAATCGACGAAGAAATCCCCCGCCCCGAATGGCTTCGAGGAAGCCCAGCAGTCGTCCATTGAAGGCGCTCCATTGGAGGGCTCCGTCGCCGACTGGGTGAAGCAGCTCGAGGCCGATGCCGAGGCGTCGAGCGTCGAGACGCAGCGCGAGTTAGCCTCCAAGGCCGGCAAGCACCGCAAGAAGGTGGAGATCGCCGCCTCGAAATCGGCGCGCGGCACCTCGATGGGCGGTTCGACCGATCCGAAGACTCGCGCCGCCGCCGGCCTCAATCCGGTCTCCGGCATGGATACGACGCTGGAGGAGGCCTCGCAGCTTTCGGCCGGCACCGCCGTCACGGCCACGGTCGAGGCGCTTTCGGCGCTCATCGAGTCCGGCAATCCGCTGCACAAGAACGGCAAGATCTGGACGCCGCACCGCCCGGCCCGGCCGGAGAAATCCGAAGGCGGAATCACCATCCGCATGGCTTCTGACTACCAGCCCGCCGGCGACCAGCCGGCCGCCATCAAGGACCTCGTCGAGGGCCTGGTAAACGGCGATCGCTCGCAGGTGTTGCTCGGCGTCACCGGCTCGGGCAAGACCTTCACCATGGCCAAGGTGATCGAGGCGACACAGCGCCCCGCCGTCATCCTGGCGCCGAACAAGACGCTCGCCGCCCAGCTCTATTCCGAGTTCAAGAACTTCTTCCCGGACAACGCCGTCGAATATTTCGTCTCCTACTACGACTACTACCAGCCGGAGGCCTACGTCCCGCGCTCCGACACCTATATCGAGAAGGAATCCTCGATCAACGAGCAGATCGACCGCATGCGCCACTCGGCGACACGCTCGCTGCTGGAGCGCGACGACTGCATCATCGTCGCCTCCGTCTCCTGCATCTACGGTATCGGCTCGGTCGAGACCTACACCGCCATGACCTTCCAGATGTCGGTCGGTGACCGTCTCGACCAGCGCCAGCTGCTCGCCGATCTCGTCGCCCAGCAATACAAGCGCCGCGACATGGATTTCCAGCGCGGCTCGTTCCGGGTCCGGGGCGACACGATCGAGCTCTTCCCGGCGCACCTCGAAGATGCTGCCTGGCGCATAAGCATGTTCGGCGACGAGATCGACGCCATCACCGAGTTCGACCCGCTGACTGGCCAGAAGACCGGCGACCTGAAATCGGTCAAGATCTACGCCAATTCGCACTATGTCACACCACGCCCCACCCTCAACGGCGCCATCAAGGCGATCAAGGAGGAGCTGAGGCTCCGCCTCGCCGAGCTGGAAAAGGCCGGCCGCCTGCTGGAGGCCCAGCGCCTGGAGCAGCGCACCCGCTACGACATCGAGATGCTGGAGGCCACCGGCTCCTGCGCCGGCATCGAGAACTATTCGCGCTACCTGACCGGCCGCGCCCCCGGCGAGCCGCCGCCCACCCTCTTCGAATACATCCCTGACAACGCCCTGCTCTTCATCGACGAGAGCCACGTCACCGTGCCGCAGATCGGCGGCATGTACCGCGGCGACTTCCGCCGCAAGGCGACGCTCGCCGAATACGGCTTCCGCCTGCCGTCCTGCATGGACAACCGCCCGCTGCGCTTCGAGGAATGGGATGCGATGCGCCCGGACACCGTCGCTGTCTCCGCCACACCGGGCAGCTGGGAGATGGAGCAGGCCGGCGGCGTCTTCGCCGAACAGGTCATCCGCCCGACCGGCCTCATAGACCCGCCGGTGGAAGTCCGCTCCGCCCGCTCCCAGGTCGACGACGTGCTCGGCGAAATCCGCGAGACTGCCGCCAAGGGCTACCGCACCCTCGTCACAGTACTTACCAAGCGCATGGCCGAGGACCTCACCGAATACCTGCATGAGCAGGGCGTGCGTGTCCGCTACATGCATTCCGACATCGATACGCTTGAGCGCATCGAGATCATCCGCGACCTGCGCCTCGGCGCCTTCGACGTGCTGGTCGGCATCAACCTTTTGCGCGAGGGCCTCGATATCCCCGAATGCGGCTTCGTCGCCATCCTCGACGCAGACAAGGAGGGATTCCTGCGCTCCGAAACCTCGCTGATCCAGACGATCGGCCGCGCCGCGCGCAACGTCGACGGCAAGGTCATCCTCTATGCCGACACCGTCACCGGCTCGATGAAGCGCGCCATGGAGGAAACCAGCCGCCGCCGCGAAAAGCAGGTGGTCTACAACGAGGAACACGGCATCACCCCGGAATCGGTGAAGGCCCGCATCTCCGATATCCTCGATTCGGTCTACGAACGCGACCACGTCCGCGCCGACATCTCCGGCGTCTCCGGCAAGGGTTTTGCCGACGGCGGCAACCTCGTCGGCAACAACTTGGCTGCTCATCTCAACGCGCTGGAAAAACAGATGCGCGACGCTGCCGCCGACCTCGATTTCGAAAAAGCCGCCCGCCTCCGCGATGAAATCAAGCGCCTCAAGGCCGCCGAGCTGGCGGTCATGGACGACCCGATGGCCCGCGAGGAGTCAAGGGCGATGGAGGGCGGACGTAAGGATGCTTCGAGGCTCCGGTCTTCGACCTCCGCGCCTCAGCATGGGGGTGGAGCAAGCCGTGCCGCAACTGGCGCCAGCAGAAGCCCTCATGGTGAGGAGGCTCAAAGGACCGTCTCGAACCACGAGGGCGGGCGTGGAACCTCCTCCTTCGCCAAACCCAGCCTCGACGACATGGGACCCGGCACCGACACCGCAATACCGCTCTTCCGCAAGCCCGATCTGGATGAAATGGGCCGCGACATCGCCGAACCCGCGAGGAAGCCCCTTTTCCGCAAAAACACCCTCGACGAAATGACCGTCGGCCGCACCGAAAAACCGGTCACCGGCAAGCTGCCGATAAAGCCGGATGCCGCGAAGAGCACGAAGCCCTTCTCACCGCTGGAAGAAGGCCAGCCGGAACGCGCCGACGCGCCCTCCTCGCCGTCATCCTCGGGCTTGACCCGAGGATCCAGTGACGACCCCCGCCCCCTCGTCCGCGGCAAAACGGGCGCCGGCTCCTACGAGGACCCTGCGGATCAGAAGCGCAAGGGCCGGACGAAGGGCAAGACCGGGCGTCCGGGCCACTGAACTTCCTCCCCATCCCGGGTTCGGTCCGGGATCCAGCCACCGGGCGTCGGCGCGGTGAATGACCCTTTTTCTATGCACCCTTCAGCCAAGCCACTGATCGATGTGCAGCACCTGGTCGGAAGTCGTTGTCGATCACGACATGCGAAAGCAGCTTCCGACCGACGGTCCATAATGCGTCGATCGTGAAGAACTCGTTTTCAGGCAGGGAGATACCGCTTTGGTCGGCTCTGGAACGGGAAGAGTAGTGCGGCTAACAGACACAAAAGCTGCCTGAACCATCGCAGCAGGAGGGAGAAGTTGTATCCGGCGGCCGCCAGAACGGCATTGACGGCATCACCCTGTTCGCCAGCGAAATAATTCCGCTCCATTCTGTGTTCGCTCTTGAGGTGTCCGATGACGGGCTCGACCGCCGATCGTCGCCGCATCTGGCGTTTGATGGCGGGCGTGAGGCGGCGCTTCTGGCCGCTGGTGAAGACCCTCAGCTTGTGACTTTCGGGAGCATTATGGCCGCGGTATCCAGCATCGGCCAGAATGCGGGAGAGCTCGTTGCCGATCATCTTTTCCATATCCGGAATGACGGTCGCGAGCGTGTGGCCGTCGTAGGGATTGCCGGGCAGCGCCGTCGCGTGCAGCGCGAACTGCCCGCCCTTTGAACGGTTCAGTGTTGTGGCCACGGACACCTTCACCCCGAACTCATAGGGCTTGTGCGCCTTGCCTTTACCAATGCACTCGACCTCGTCGGCATGCAGGCTGTAGATCTTGCGGCCATGCTGACGTTGCCGCTGTTCCATGACCGTTTTTGCCTGATAGACCGGCCATTTGAAGATCGCGTCGAGTTGTTCGTCGCCCGCGATCTGACGCTCGATGTCGCGAACGGTCCGACCGAGATAGGTCTTCAACTTGCGCAGCGCCTTGCCAGCCCGTTTGAATTGCTTCGCATGAGCATAGCGCTGATGCTGGATCAGGGCGAATTTACCGAGCCGAACATAGGTCTGGCGCAGGTCGAGCCCCATTTTCTTCGCCAGCCGCACCAGCCGTTCGCGCGCCCGGTGAATAAGCTTGGCATCCGTCGGGAACATGACGTTCTTCGGTTGAACGGTCGTGTCCACGATCACTTGCCGCGTATCCTGTGGCTTCATCGCGCCTGTCTTGACTGCCACTGCCAGGCTCTCCTGCAAGAGCGCGGCGATCCGCTCCTCGCCCATGCGCTGCCGCCAGCGCGTCATCGAGGAGCGGTCGAACGATAGTTCGTGCCGGAAGAACTCCTCGCCGCACAGGTACTGAAAATAGGGGTTCTCCACCCAGCGCTCGCACAGGGCCTCGTCCGACAGGTTGAACGTGTGCTTGAGAATGGCCAGCCCCGCCATGAGCCGCGTCGGCAATGGCGGCATGCCCGCTCCGTCCGAATAGACATCACCAAAACGGGCTTCCAGCACTGACCAGTCAATGGCCTGCGCCAGACGCACCAGTTCGTGCTTCATGTTGATGATCTGGTCGAGCCGGGATCGGAATAGATCCTGTTCACCCGTTTCGCGCCGTTCACGTGGTTTGCCCATGCCTGGCTCTCCGATTCACCGCGATAACCCAGTGAATCACGCTTCGCCAGCCAGGGAAACCTCAAACTGATTTTGCAAGGAAACAGCCTGTTCGGCGGCTGTTTCCTGCAACTATAAGATCTGCAGATCATTCAATTCTTACGTCAAATCAGCGGCTTCCGAGTTCTTCACGGCCGACTAATGCGCGCATATGATCCGTATCCTCATGCCTGCGATGCGCCTGCGAGGATCGATATCCAGAATTGGGCGTTAGCATGGATCCTCGGGTCAAGCTCGAGGATGACCGAGAGCTGTGGAGCGCCCCTACTCCGCAGCCTCCCCCCGCCGCTCCGTTACGGTCACCATCGCCACCATTTCCACCTCATAGGAATACCCCTCGAGCATCTGATAGGCATGCTCTATCGCCTCGATCTGGCCTTCCGCCTTGCGGATGGCGTCGGTGATCGACTGGCTGCGCGCGCGCAGCATGGAGCCGAGCACGTCGGTTTCCGGGCGACGGCCGAGGCGGTCGATGTGCTGGCGCACGCGGTTGCGGTGGCGCTCCAGCTCCAGGATGTGGAAGCGGTTCTTGACGATGTCGTCGGAGAGTTTTCTGCGCATGGCCGCCACCGCGTCGAAGCTGCCGGGCTCACGCTCGTCGAGGATGACGTCGTTGACGAGCTTTTCCAGCATCAGCACGCCTTCGAGGTCCTTGGGGTCGGCAAGCTGCGGATCGTAGCCGGTGTCGTCGTAGACGCGGCGGCGCACCGGGTCCTTCAAGAGTTCGTAGGCGGTCTGCAACCGGCCGAAATGCTCCGCATCGCCGCCCGAGTCGGGATGCGCGGTCTTGGCGGCCTTGCGCCAGGCGCTGCGGATCGCCTGCTCGCCGGCGTCGCGGTCAAGTCCGAGCAAAATATAGGGATCGATCAAACCGCCCACCTGTCCTTTAGCATTCACCTGTCCCCACACCCGTGACCTACCCCCTCGGCCCTCCGGCATCAAGCCCGAAGCACCCGCGCCCGCCATATTCGGGTCCAGTCGGGACGAAATTGTGGAGCGGCATGTGAATTCACTGGGGCGCACGAGCGCTTCGATGAGCCAATTTCGGCGGCCATCCCTCATCCCTATGCCTGTCACAGGGATCCAGCGGCGCCATGTCCATGGCGCGGGAGGCTCATTCACACTGTAAGACAGTCACTCACGGCGTCGGCATGGCGCCGACGCGCCGTGGTTGGATTGCTCTGAAAAACACAGGGAATGAGGCGCGCGGCAGATGGCGGCGGGTACGGAACCGCAGGGTGCAAGGCGGCGGTCGATATCGCTGCAGAGGAAGGGTGGCACGGTCCCGTTCCGGTACGGAATCCGAAAATGACACAGGCCGCACTTTGAAAGGTAACATTTCGTCAAGTGTTTGAATCTTTGGCGTTTCCGGGCTTGCATCAGCGCATGCCACAATATTGCCGCTTGCTTTTTTCCCGAAATGCTGTCACCAATTGCAGCACTCGGGCATTAGCATGCCGGTGACTGGACAGATGTGGTAAAGCCTTCCGTTACGGAAGGCGGCGCGGGTAACCCCCGCCTGCGTAGACGTTCTTTCCCCGTACGTGACTTCTCCGACTGACCCTTCGTTCCGGTCTAACGGGACGAAAGCTAAAGCCGTCCGCTTCCTCTCGGGGGCGCGGATACCAGACAGACTAAGGGAAAAGGACTATCCCACATGGCCACCAAAGGCGTCGTAAAATTCTTCAACCAGGACAAGGGTTTTGGTTTCATCACTCCTGACGGCGGTGCAAAGGACGTATTCGTCCACATCTCCGCTCTCCAGGCATCCGGCATCCAGTCGCTGCGCGAAGGCCAGCAGGTCACTTTCGACACCGAGCCGGACCGCATGGGCAAGGGCCCGAAGGCCGTCAACATCTCGGCCAACTGATTTTAGCTTCTGCCACGGCAGGAATGAGAACGGCGCCTCCCGGGCGCCGTTTTTGCTTTGGGCCTCAGGCGCTCAGCGCCTCCTTGGCACCGGAAAAATCCACCGCCGCAAACGCCGCCGCGATCACCTCCGGCCCGGCACCTGCCTTTGCCGCATCGCTCGACAGAATCTGCCGGTAGCGCCTGGCGCCCGGCAGCCCGGTGAAGAGCCCGACCATATGCCGCGCCACATGCTGCAGCCGCCCGCCGCTTTCGATATGCCGCACGGCATAGGCCATCATGCGGTCGCGCAGCCCGTCCCAGTCCGGCTTGGCCGCCGGCGCGCCGAAGAAGCGGTGATCGAGATCCGCCAGGATCCCCGCATTCTGATAGGCTGCCCGCCCCAGCATCACGCCGTCGACATGCTCCAGATGCGCCGCTGCCTCGTCCAGCGTCTGGATGCCGCCGTTGATACCGATAAAGACCTCCGGCCACCGCTCCTTCATGCGGTAGACGATGCCGTAGTCGAGCGGCGGGATCTCGCGGTTCTCCTTCGGGCTCAGCCCTTTGAGCCAGGCCTTGCGCGCATGGATCCACACGGCATCGGCGCCTGCGTCCAGCACCCGCGCCAACAGTTCCGGCAGTGCCTCTTCCGGCTCCTGCTCGTCCACGCCGATCCGGCACTTTACCGTGACCGGTACCTTGGAGACTGCCTTCATGGCCTTAACGCAATCCGCCACCACCTCCGGCGTCAGCATCAGGCAGGCCCCGAAGGTTCCCGACTGCACCCGGTCCGAAGGACAGCCGACATTGAGGTTGATCTCGTCGTAGCCGTAGGGCCCGGCGATCCGCAGCGCCTCGGCAAGTTTCACCGGATCCGATCCGCCGAGCTGCAGCGCCACCGGATGCTCGTCGCTATCAAACGACAGCAGCCTCTCCCGCGGCCCGTGAATGATCGCGTCCGCCACGACCATTTCGGTATAGAGCAAAGCATTCCGGCTGATCTGCCGGTGGAAATACCGGCAATGGCGATCGGTCCAGTCGATCATGGGTGCAACCGCGAGCACAAGGCCATTGGAATAGTGGGATTTTCCTTGTGTTGCAGGCCTTCTGGTGAGTTCCGTCATGTCTCGTTCGATCTCGTTTTCTGCCTTTTGCGCCCGTTTTGACATGCCAATGCTACGGCGTAGCACTTGCAGGAGGTTTTGTAGCACTCTAATGGCGCCGGTAGCCATCACTATCAACCCGAGCCTGCGCTGATACAGGGCCGCTTTTTTGAAGCCGAACTAAAGAATAGTTGCCCGCGTCTGCATTCAAAGCAGCTCGCTTTTTCGGCCGTTCTTTGACACTATACGTCACGCTTTCTCATTGAAACGGGGCGGCCGCCCGCGTCGCGCTCCAGATGTCACGGCAACCTTGCTGGTCGGCCAGCGTTTCACGCCGAGTTTGGCCCGGAGAAGAACAAATGAACCTGCAGAAGATCTACACCGCATTGCTCACCGCAGACCTTGCGGCGGCCGAAGGCTGGTATACGAAGCTGCTCGGTCGTGGACCGGATTATCGGCCAATGGACACGCTGGTGCAGTGGGAGCTCTTTAATCAGGGCGGGTTAGCGCTTTCAACCGACGACGAGATCGCCGGCAGGGGCGTGATGTTCCTTGTCGTCGACGATGTCGCGGCCGAGCGCCGCAGGCTGCAGGGCGTGGGGATCGTGCTCGGGGACGACATTGAGGGCGACTACTCGACGCTGGCGCAGGTGCGTGATCCTGACGGCAACCTGCTCACGCTAGCGACGCCGCCCTCGCGGCCCTATCCGCTTGCATGACCGCGATGAAGGCTGGCTCATTGCGCGCGATCTTGCCGGCCGAAAGATCGAGGCTCGCCGGAACTGCGATCTGCTAGTGCCCTCGCTGCTGGCGCGGCACGGACGGAACTCGGCACTCGATGCGGTCGCCATTGCGGTCGAGGCCAATGACGAGAGATCATGAAGTTCGAGAGATCATCTGCAACTGCGTTCGGCACTGAATGCTGGGTGGCCGCCGGTCAAGGTTAGATCGAATGCACCGCCAATTGCGGCTTGGGCGCGCCTTTCCCCTCTCTTTGAGCGTGCTTGAGAAGTGCATTCCCAGCATGACTCTGGTATTGATTCATTGGGTGTCGGTTTGTTTCGGAGGCCGACACGATGGACGCTGAACATAGATTGGCGGGCAGCCGTGGAACGCGGGCTGGCTACGCATTGTAAGGAAGATCATTTCGACCGATTTCAGGTTAGGCCATGAATCAGGAAATCCGGCTTTTTGGCGCTATTGCGGTCCGACCCGCCGTCCTCGCTCTCATATCCCAGTTCGAAACGGCCACAGGATTGACAGTTGCAGTCAAGTGGGAGCTCAATCCGACGGTAAAGAAGCAGATTGAAGCTGGGGAACCTTTTGACCTCGTCATCATCAATCCGAACCTGGTTCAGGATCTGACCGCCTTGGGAAAAGTCAAGGCGGGAAGCCAGGTAGCGTTCGGCCGGATAGCAATGGGGGTGGCGGCCAAGGCAGGCAGTCGACCGCTCAACATTGGGTCCGTAGGAGCATTCGAACATGCGTTGAAGAGCGCCAGATCAATCGCCTACGCCAGTGAAGGAACCAGCGGTGGCTACTTCTCCGGTTTGCTGGAACGCTTGGGAATAGCGGATGAGGTAAAGCCCAAGCTGGTGGCCGTACCAGGTGGGCAGACAGCGTCGGCCGTAGGCCGTGGGGAAGCCGAGCTGGCGGTCGTTCCCGTGACTTCGATTCTTGCAGCCGCTCCCCAGGTCATACTTGTCGGTCGGTTTCCGGCAGAACTCCAAAGTTACGTTGACTTCGCCATTGGAATTAGCGCCGATTCAACGGACGCAGAAGCTGCCAAGCAGCTGTCGGAATTTCTGATGTCGACAGCCGTTGATGACATCTTGGTGGCAATGGGCGTCGAGCGCCACTCAAAGCGTGTTTGATAGAACGGTGGCAGGTCGTGCGGCAGAAACCGGCAAGCAGGAAGTAAACGCCGCCGCCCCCGGGCTCGGCTTTTGGAAGCATCGGCGCGATCAGCGCCCACTGCCCATCCGCCAGGTGCGTCGCGTATGGACAAGTCGCGTAAAGCGCCTCACGATCAGGCTGCGTGAACTATTGAGACGTATGATGTCCACTGTGAAGACCGGTTCAAGGATCTCTCAGGCAACGGGTTTTTATGATGCTCCGGCGAATTGCCAGAGCTGCCTAATTTGATCTTATGGAGCCGCGGGCTTCCGCCGCCATGTCGCTCCCAGTCTAGTCGATCATGGGCGCAAGTGCGATACACGGGCCATTGGAATAATGCCGCTTGCGGTCCGCCACAGAGATCTTACCGCCTTTTCGCTGTCGCCCCGTTGCTCCGAACCGGAGCATGGTGAGCTTAGCTCGGGCGGGACGAGGGCTTATAGCGAAGAAATAGGTCCAAGGCCGGCTTGCGCCGCAGCTGCATCGCTCAAGCCGCAATGAGCAGGAGCACATAGGCGATCACGGTGACCATCAGCCCGCGGAAGGCGAAGGTCACGCAGCGGTACTTTCCACGCGCGATGGCCGAGAGAATATCGGCATTATTCAGGTACTCGTTGAATAGATAGACCTCGTCCCGGCGCTGCGCCGCATCCCAGAAGCGATGGCGGTGCTTGCCCCAGGAGCCCCAGAACAGGGAGGTCGACTTGTTCACGTGGCGCGGCAGCACTACGAGGATGGCCGATATGATTGAAAAGACCGAGGCCGCGGCAAGCAATCCCGAGAAAAACATGCTTTGATGATAACCGTTCACATAGCGCTCTAAGGTAAATACGTTGCGTACATCGCTTGAACTCACCAAAAATGCGAGCATAAAAGTAAAGATATACGCGGCTTTCTGGTCAGAAATCTTGATCTGGTCGTAAAAGATATCGTTGATTTTCTTTATATGATCAAAATACTCTGCGCCGATGTCCTCCGTCGAAGGCCCACTCCTCATAAGCTCTGCCGCACTTTCAAAATCCGTCACGTTCTCAACTCCAGCCCAAAAGTGTTTCCGTGATATTACACTTCACAGCCAAAGCAATAGCGCGGATGCAGCGCATCTTGACTTTTCAACTTCATATCGACAAACGCTTTAGACATGAGGGGTAGATTCATCAGTTCCATGTCCGCCGTTACGGCGTTGAGCGTGGCGGCGTGCTGTCTTGCGCGGCCGGCAGCCGCTGAACCCATACAGCGCGCGGCGCCGGCCGCAGGCTCCGTCATCGACCGCAAGGTCGGCGAGGAAGTCCGCTTCGTCGACCTGTCGAACTGGCAAAATGTCGACCTGCACCAGGAGCTGCTGGGCGGTGACGTGCTGCGTACCAATGCCACCGGCCAGCTCGCGGTCCTATTCGCGGACCGCACGCAGGTACGCCTCGGCCGGAATTCGTCGCTGCAGGTAAAACAGATGGCGCCGGCGGGCGATACGATCCTCCACCTCCAATCCGGCACGATGTGGGCCCGCGCCCAGCGCGGCGGATCGGGCCTGACCGTTCAGACACCGGCCGCGGCAGCCGCCATCCGAGGCACCGACTGGACGCTGACGGTCAAGGGCGACCAGACCTCGCTGATCGTGCTGGAAGGCCGCGTGGAGCTGAAGAACGAGCACGGCAGCGTCGAGGTTGCGCAGGGCGAAGCGGCCGTCGCCACCATCGGCCAGGCGCCGCGCAAGCTCGTCATCGTTGCGCCGGACGACCGCGAGCAGATGCTGTTCTACCTGACGCTGCGCAGCGGCTTCACCTTCATGCCCGCCTCGCCGCTGACCGTGCAGAAAATGCGCAGCGAACGCCTTCGCATCAATAACAAGCCGCCGCAGAGCCGGACGGCGGAAGACTGGCTGACGCTCGCCGAAGTGCAGCTGACGATCGACGGCCGCGCTGCCGCCTTGCAGTCGCTTGCCAGGGCGCGCGCTCTTGGCCTCTCCTCAAGCCAAAGCGCTCGGGCTGACATGATCGAGGCACTCATTGCAGGCGCTGAAAAACGCTATACGGACTCAGCCCGTCTGTTTGCCAGGGCCCAACCCCGCCTCGACTCAGAACGCCGCGGCGTGGCTGCCTATGGTGCCTATTACGCCCGCTCCCTTCTCAATCCCAATCGCGTAGAAAATCAGCCTGCAAGAACAACGGGGCGATATGCCGAAGTGATGAGGGCATACACTGCGGGCTTCCTCGAAGACATTCCGGCAGCGATCGAAGTGATCAAGGGCGCCGAAAAGCAACATCCGAGCGACTCGACCCTTCCGGCGCTGCGTGCGCTGCTCTCGTTGCTGATCGATGATCGGATGCAGATGAAGGAGGCGATCGACCGGTCGCTTGCTATCGACCCGACCGATCCGAACGCGCTTGAGGCGCGTGCCAAGTACCGTGCAGGTTACGAGAGCGACATGAACGGCGCGCTTGCCGATCTCCAGCAGGCTATCAAGGAAATGCCGGGCTCGGCCTCGGCCTGGAACGACCTCGGCCTGCTCTATATTGCGCGTGACGCCCATCGTGAGGCGCAAGAGGCCTTCAAGAAGGCGATCGAACTCGATCCCGCCGATCCGATCGCCCACGCCAACCTTTCCATTCTTTACCTCGACCAGTCGCGGATGAAGGAGGCAAAGCGCGAAATCGACGCGGCGCTCGCGGCCGATCCAGCGTTCGATATAGCGCTGCTTGCCCGCGGCCGGTACTATCTTCAAATGGGCGAAAGAGATAAGGCGCTGGACGATCTTCTCGCCGCCTCCACGGCAAATCCGGCTCATTCGCAGTCGCAGCTCATGCTGGCCGCCGCCCACTACGAAAAGGGTGACCGCGATCCTTCCAACCAGGCGCTCGACAATTCCGACCGGCTGGACAAGAACGATCCGGTTGTTTCCTCATTCCGAACAGCGCTCGCAATCGACGATTACGACGCCGATGGCGCGATCCGCAACGCGCAGGAGTTCCTGCGCCGCTCAAGGGCGCGCGGCGGCGACTACGGCTCACTCGGCGCCAGCGAGGACGCGGGCTCGACCCTCAACAACGCCTTCCGCCTGCAGGGCCTGGATGCATGGGGACGCTATTACGGCGACGCCGTCTTCGATCCCTTCGAAGGCAGCGGCTATACGGACCAGGCGATCAAAGGCAGCGTAGACCCCTTCAGCAATGCAATTCTCTTTGGGGACAGTGTTGTCAACTACCAGACAAACGCCTCAAGCTTCTCGTCGCTCTTCCAGGGCCTCCTGCTCGACCCTCATATGCTTGCAGGGCGATCACGCTCAGCCAATTTCCTGAATATTCCATTTATCGAAGGATCGGTTGGCGGAGGCATCACGAATATAGATGGCCAAACTCGGCGCACCGGGGAAGCTGAAATCCAGGGTTTTAGCAATGAGACGATCCCGCTGAGTTTTTACGGAAATCTCCGCTGGGAAGAGATTGCGAATGAGGGCAGCTATGACGATTACGGTGGCTTCTCGACCGAAAACAAGATTCTCGACGGCAACGGATACCTGACAGCAAGTTTAACGCCGGACGATCATATTGTCGCTTATTTGAATACTGCGAAAAATGACCTTCGGCTGAATGCGCTGACCGAGGATACGGCCGCCTCGACGCGGCTGAATAATGAGTTTTTCATCCCTATTTTCGGTGTTCCGCTTGCGCCGAGCGTATTGCCTTTATATCGCGAGCAGAGAAATACGGTCATGAGCACGAATGCAGGCATCGGCTGGAGTCACACATTCGGGTACAGGAACGTGTTGAATGCCGCCCTGCTCTATTCGGAAGTGAAGTCCAAGACCACAAACTACCTAGAATTTGACCGGGCCCCGATGTTCGGCTTCACCGATCCAGACCTCGTTCCGTTTGGGCGCACCCGTCAAGAAGCGACCGCAAAGACATATATTGCTGCCCTCAGTCACAGCATCGGTGACGATGACCTGACCTGGCGATATGGTATAGAGGGTGGCTGGATCGATGCCAGCGCAAGCGACTATTCTGAGCTCTTTGCAATCACTCCGCTTCCGCCGCTCCCGCTGTCTATCCCCGGTGTTGTCAATGGTCCGAATGAAGTGAGCAGCCGGCTTGATCTTGGTCGCGCATATGTTGACGTAATCCATGAGATTACGCCGAATCTGAAAGGCGAATATGCCCTTTTCGGGACTTACATGAATGGCGGAAACGTCGACGTAAGCCGTCTTGAGCCGCGCATCGGCTTTGCCTGGGCACCTTTCGACGATCATTGGCTGCGCGCTGCTTTCATGCGTCAGAGCGTCGAGACCGGCTCGCCGACGCTCGCGCCAATCGGTATTCTGGGTCTGCAGCCCAACCAATTCGCAATCGGCACGGACGGTTATAGCGATACCGCCGCATTCCAGTGGGACGCCGAATGGACCGATCGCTTCTTTACCACGGTCGAATATCAACATCAGGAGCTACACGATTTCTCGGTCGGCTTTCCCCTGACTGCACTTCCTCTTGTTGACAGCCTTCCGCTTTCGAGAGGAAGCCTCGATCGCGCAAGTGTGACCGCAAATGTCGCCGTCGGCTATGGATTCGGACTGTCGGCGACTTATGCCTACATGGATTCGAAGAATAAGGACGAGACGAGCGCGAATTTCGGCGGCTCACTGCCCTATGTCCCGGAAAACTCCGGCCAGATCGCCTTGACCTGGGTTAACGAGGCAAAGGTCAAGGCAACCATCGCTGCCAACTATATCGGCGAGCGTGATGGCGATGACATTGGCACAAAGCTCGACGATTACTGGACCTTGGACGCAAATCTTATCTGGGAGCCGTTCGATAAGCGTTTCGCACTCGAAGCCGCCGCCTACAATCTTCTCGATGAGGATTTCGAAGTTGCTCCGCGTGTTCGAGGCTGGGGCCGCGCCTTCAAGGCCACCCTCAAAGCGCGCTTCTGATGATTGGGGAGGTCGGACCCGGGCATAGAGTACACCAGCCCGGCTGGCCGTTCAGCAGCCGGCCGGTACGGTTGGGGGTGCTAGTGCTGATCACGCTCATCGCCATCTCGCTGCTGTCACGCCTCCCCGCCTGGTCGCTGCTGGAACTGCGGAGCTTCGATTATCTCTCCACGGTCGACGACCCGCTGCCGCCTGCGGATGCGCCGGTGATCGTGGCGATCGACGAGCCGTCACTGGCGGAGATGAATGAGCAATGGCCCTGGCCGCGCAGCCTGCATGCCCGGCTGATCCGGCAGCTGCGCGCAGCGGGCGCCAAGGCGATCGGCCTCGATATCATCATGGCCGAACAGTCTTCGCGAGAGGACGATGCGGCAATAACGGCGGCCGTCGGGCCGGACATTGTGCTTGCCGGCGACGAGACGCTGATCCAGACGCCGCAGGCCGACCAGTTGATCCGCGCCACGCCGATGCCGCAACTGACAGAAGCCGGCGCGAGAACCGGCATCGCCTCGATCGATCTCGGCGGCGACGGCGTCTTCCGCAACATCCCGTCCTATCAGGACGGATTTGCCATCACCCTTGCGCAGGCAGCCGGAAAAGCACCGGGCCGCCTGCCCGCCAACGCGCTGATTCAGTCCTTCGGACCATCACGCAGTTATCCGACGGTTTCCTATTATCAGGCGCTGGACCCAGAGAACTTTCTGCCGAAGGATTTCTTCAAGGACCGCGTGGTGTTCGTCGGACTCAGCCTGCAGAATGCGCCGGAAATCGACAAAGGCGGTGCCGATGCGTTTGCGACGCCTTACACGGTCCATACGGGCAGACTGGTCGCCGGCGTCGAAATCCAGGCGACGATCTACGACAATATCGTGCACCGCTATTCGATCGAGCTGGCGCGCCTTCCAGTGGTTGCCTTCGCCATCCTGATTGGCGCCATTCTCGCGGCTGCGACCGTCTGGAAATCCACGGGCTGGCGGACATTCGCCGCCACGGTTGTCTTCATCGGCGTGGCGGCGGCGCTGAGCTATGCCGGCATCCGCTTCGGCAATCTGTTCGTCTCGCCGCTGGGGCCGGTCGTGGCTTATGTGTCCGTCGCCTTCGGACAGGCGGCATTCGATTTTGCCGAAGAGCGGCGCAAGAAGAAGCAGGTCACCCTCGCCTTCTCACAATATATATCGCCCGATCTCGTCAAACGGCTTTCCGAGGATCCATCACAGCTGAAGCTCGGCGGCGAGCGGCGGACGCTCTCGGTCCTGTTTTCGGACGTGCGGGGCTTCACGACAATTGCCGAAACGCTGAAGGACGATCCGGAGCAGCTCACCGGCCTCATCAACCGCCTGTTGACGCCGCTTTCCGATGTCGTGATGGATCACGCCGGGACGATCGACAAATATATGGGCGACTGCATCATGGCGTTCTGGAACGCGCCGCTCGACGATGCGGATCATGCGCTACATGCTGTTGCCGCCTCGCTCGCGATGCAGGAAGCGATCGCGAGCCTGAACAGGCAGCTCGAGAAAGAGGCCAGGATAAACGGAACGCCGCTGCATGCGCTGAAAATGGGCGTTGGCATCAATACCGGCGAGTGCGTTGTGGGCAACATGGGCTCGAACAGGCGTTTCGACTATTCCTGTCTCGGGGACGCGGTCAATCTCGCCTCGCGCCTGGAGGGAGCCTCGAAGAATTATGGCGTCGCTCTGCTTCTCGGCGAGCAGACTGCGAAGCTTGTGGCGGGCACCTATACGGTCGCCGAGCTCGACCGTGTCCTCGTCAAAGGCAAGACGCTCCCCACCCCGGTTTTCACGGTGCTGCATCACGCGGATGCCGCGGCGCTGGCGGCGCACCAGGCCTTCGTGGAAATGAAATATGCCGGCAAGCTTTCGCCGGACGATCCCGTATTCCAGACGCTGCCGCAGGTGATCCCCGAACTTGCGGCCTATTATGCGATCGTTCGCAGCGATGTCTCGGGCACGGAAGGATAATCGTCCCGTTGCGCTTTCCCCGCTTGCGATTTTCCGTTTAAGATCGCCGGACTCGATAACAGCAAGAGCATCTCAATGTCCGCAACAAGCCCCGACACCGTCATCCCACTTCCGCAGCCGGTTCTGCTTCCCATCGAAGCCAGCAGCGACGTCTTTCCGGTGCGCCGCGTCTATTGCGTTGGGCGCAACTATGCGGACCACGCGATCGAGATGGGGCACGACCCGAGCCGCGAGCCGCCCTTCTTCTTCCAGAAGAACGCCGACAACCTGCTGCCTCCCGGCAAGCCGTTTCCCTATCCGTCTCTTTCGAATGACGTGCATTACGAGGCAGAATGCGTGATTGCGCTGAAATCCGGCGGCGGGAACATTCCCCTCGGCAACGCGCTTGACTGCATCTATGGCTACGCCGTCGGTATCGATTTCACCCGCCGCGATCTGCAGGCCGAGGCAAAGAAGCTCGGCCGTCCATGGGAAGTTGCGAAAGCGTTCGAATATTCGGCGCCCGTTTCGGCAATCGTGCCCGCAAGCCGCCTCGGCCATCCGGACGCGGGCCGCATCTGGCTCGACCACAACGGCAAGCGCGTTCAAGACGGCGATCTGAAGCAGATGATCTGGAAGATGCCGGAAATCATCGCTGAGCTCTCCAAGCTCTTCGTCCTGGCGCCCGGTGATGTCATCATGACCGGCACGCCGGCCGGTGTCGGCGCCGTCAAGAAAGGCGATCGCGTCGAATGCGGCATCGACGGTATCGCGACGCTTTCCGTAACCGTCGCCTGAGGAGATTGCTATGCCCGTTTACGCGCTTGGGGGATTGTCGCCGAAACTGCCGCCGAGCGGGCTCTACTGGATTGCGCCGGACGCGCATGTAATCGGGCAGACGGAGCTTGGCGAAGGTGTCGGCATCTGGTTCGGCGCCGTGCTTCGCGGCGACAATGAGCCGGTCACCGTCGGCAACAACACCAATATCCAGGAAGGCGCGATGCTGCACACCGATCCGAGCTTTCCGGTGACGATCGGCGAAGGCTGCACCATCGGTCATCACGCGATCGTCCACGGCTGCACGATCGGCGACAATTCGCTGATCGGTATGGGCGCAACCGTCTTGAACGGCGCAAAGATCGGCAACAACTGCCTTGTCGGCGCCAATGCCCTGGTGACGGAAGGCAAGGAATTTCCGGACGCTTCACTGATCGTCGGTTCGCCTGCCCGCGCCATACGGACGCTCGATGAAAAGGCGATCGACGGGCTTAGGCGCTCGGCGGAAATATATGTCGCCAACTGGCAGCGTTTCGCCCGCGACTTGAAGCGGATCGACTAACTCCCCGGAATTGCGCTAGGCGGCGCAGGTCTCGCAAAGACCGCGGATTTCGATCGTCGTCTTCTCCGCCTTGAACTTCTTGCCGCGCGTCCAGTCCATCAGCCGGTGATCGACCTCGTGATCGTGGAACTCCATGACATGGCCGCAACTTTCGCAAATCGCGAAGGCAACGGTGCCGTGGCTGTGGCAATTCTCGTTCGGATGGGCGCAGACGACGAAGGAATTGATACTCTCCAGGCGATGCACGACGCCATATTCGAGCAGCTTCTCCAACGCACGGTAGACCTGCAGTGGCGCGCGGAACCCGTGGTCGCGCAGCTTGTCGAGGATCGTATAGGCGCTGAGCGGGCCGTCGGCCTTTTCCAGCACGTCGAAGACCAGCGCCTGGTTCTTGGTCAGTTGCGGTGCGTTCATGAGCCTTGTCCTTGCGGTTCCTTGCGCCCCAGCCGCGGCAGCAGGCTGAGGACGAAGAGAATAAGTGCGGCAACCACGATCGAAGGGCCTGACGGCGTGTCGTAGGTGAGCGAGCCGAATAGGCCGCCGACGACGGCGGCAGCACCGATCAGCGATGCGAGAACGGCCATGACCTCCGGTGTCGACGAGAAGCGGCGGGCCGCGGCCGCCGGGATGATCAGCAGCGACGTGATCAGCATAATGCCGACGATCTTCATGGCGATGGCGATGACGACCGCCATCAGGAGCATGAAAAGGAGCCGCGCCCGCTCAGGCTGCAGCCCCTCGGCCTCGGCAAGCTCGGGGTTGACGGTCGATGCCAACAGCGGACGCCACAGCCAGGCGATCGCGGCGACGACAAAGAGGCCGCCACCCCAGATCAACGCGATGTCGGTTTTCGAGACGGCGAGGATATCGCCGAAGAGGAAGGCGATGAGGTCGATGCGTACCCAGCTCATGAAGGCGACCATGACGAGCCCGATCGCCAGCGTCGCGTGCGACAAGATGCCGAGCAGCGCATCGGCTGACAGCGCCTGCCGCTTTTGCAGGAAGAGCAGCAGGATCGAAACCGTCGCCGCAACGGCGAAGACGGCAAGCGTCAGGTTGAATTCAAAGAGCAGCGACAGCGCGACGCCGAGCAGCGCGGAATGAGCGATCGTATCGCCGAAATAGGCCATGCGCCGCCAGATGATGAAGCAGCCAAGCGGCCCGGTGGTGAGCGCCAGACCGACACCGGCAAGGATCGCGCGGACGAAGAAATCGTCAAGCATGGCGATCTCCCGCATGATGGTGGTGGTCATGATCCGAGTGGTCGTGATCGTGGTGATGGCCGTCGTCCGGATGGCAATGATCCGTCACCGAACCATCCGAATGCAGCACGCGGCCGTCCGGCAGATGCGTGTGGTCGTGGTGGTGGCTGTAAACGGCGAGCGTCTTTGCCGCGCGGCTGCCGAAGAGGCGCACATATTCCGGGCTCTGGCTGACCGTCTCCGGCGTGCCACGGCAGCAGACATGGCCGTTGAGGCAGATCACGGTATCGGTCTCGGCCATGACGACATGGAGATCATGCGAGATCAAGAGGATGCCGCAGCCGGTGGAATTACGGATCTGCTTGATGAGATCGTAAAGCGCGATCTCGCCGGAGAAATCGACGCCCTGCACCGGTTCATCCAGCACGAGCAGATCGGGCTTGCGGGCAATGGCACGCGCCATCAGCGCCCGCTGGAACTCGCCGCCGGAAAGGTGCTGCACCTCGGCATTCAGCATATGAGCCATGCCGGCGGCCTCGAGCGCAGCCATCATCTCGCGTTCGGGAAGCGGGCCGGTCAGCGTCATGAGGCGCCGGACGGTGAGCGGCAGCGTCCAGTCGATCGCAAGCTTCTGCGGCACGTAGCCGACCTTGAGGCCGCTTGCCCGCTCCACCCTGCCCTCATCGGGCTTCAAAACGCCGATCGCCGCCTTGGCGCTTGTCGATTTTCCGGAGCCGTTCGGACCGATCAGGGTCACGATCTCGCTGCGTGAAATCGAAAACTCCACGCCCCGGACGAGCCAGCGGCCATCCCGCCGGACACCCACATTGTGGAGGGAAACCAGCGGCTTCGAGGCAGGGTTTGCGGGAGATAACATCATTTTTCCGACAGTGCTGTTGCGTCATGCTATCGCACACGTTATAGCATTACGCAATTGATGTAATAACATTACAATTGCTATTCAAGCGGAGCGTGAACATGAAACTGGCTATGGGTCTTTCCCTCGCGATCCCGGCGATCCTGCTGGCCGGGGCCTCCAAGGCGGCGGATGCGCCGGCAGTCGTTACTTCGATCAAGCCGATCCATTCGCTGGTTTCGGCGATCATGCAGGGCGTCGGCACGCCGGAACTGATCGTCGATGGCGCCGCCTCCCCGCATACCTACAACCTCAAGCCGTCGGATGCGAGCGCACTGCAGAGCGCCAAGGTGATCTTCTGGGTAGGTCCTGGCCTCGAAGCATTCCTCGAAAAGCCGCTGGAATCGCTAGGCTCCGGCGCCAGCATTGCCGAGCTGGAGGATGCGCCGGGCCTTGTGAAGCTGAAGTTTCGCGAAGGCGGTGCCTTCGAACCGCACGATGACGGCGACGAGGCGGAGGCCGGGCATGAGCACGAAGAGGCCGGGCATGAGCACGACGCGCATGCAGAAGGCGATCACGATCACGGCGAGTTCGACACGCATCTCTGGCTCGACCCGATGAATGCCAAGGCCATGGCTGCGGAAATCACCACGACGCTGGTGGCCGCCGATCCCGCCAACGCGCTGACCTACCAGGCCAATGCCAAGGCGCTCGACGAAAAGATCGATGCGCTGGACAAGGAAATCACCGGCATCGTCGCCCCGGTAAAGGACAAGCCTTTCATTGTCTTCCATGACGCCTACCAGTATTTCGAGCACCGCTATGCCGTCCGCGTCGCTGGCTCCATCACGGTGAGCCCGGAAAACATGCCCGGCGCCGAGCGCGTTTCGGAGATCCACAAGAAGGTTGCCGACCTCGGCGCCACCTGCGTCTTCGCCGAACCGCAGTTCGAGCCGCGCCTGGTCAATGTCGTCATCGAAGGCACCGATGCGAAAGCCGGCGTACTCGACCCGGAGGCGGCAACGCTGGAGGCCGGTCCCGATCTCTATTTCACACTGATGCGCGGCATCGCCAACAGCATGAAGGATTGCCTTTCGCGCGAAAGCTGAGCCGGAAAGGCGAGCGCTTATGCTCGCTGCCGCCGATCGAGGGACTGAGCGAGCCCGCCGAGAATGAGGCTAAGTCCCGCGGAGTCCGCCAAGGGAGATTCTACTATCTGCAGCCCAAAAGCTGCGTTGGAAACGGAAAGCCGCCTGAGCAAACGAAAAGGCGTCACCCGGCCCGGCCCTAAATGTGCGGTATTCAAGCGACCCGGCATTCAACGGTGCTCAGATCGAGTAAAGCTCAATCGGCTTCTCAAAGCCCTTCAGGCGGTATGCCCGACCTTTGCTGTCGGCCGTTTGGCTCTGCGCCCGCTCGCAAACGGCCCTGGTGACGAGAATCTGCCCTGCGTCAGCAACTGACTGCGCGCGCGCGGCAGTATTCACAACCGTTCCAATCGCAGTCAGGTCGCGATGCGATCGGCCAAACTCTCCGAAGCTGGCCTCGCCGGAGTCGATGCCGATACCAATGCCGAGTTCACTTCCGTCCAGGCCGGCACCTTCAGCCATGTGACGTTCACGACGCAACTGGCAGCGGCGCTGAATCTCCCGCGCAGCGAGCACAGCACGTTCGGCGTGGTCCTGGTGGTGGATCGGAAAGTTGAATATTGCCATGATGGCGTCCCCGACCGTCTTGTTGAGAAGGCCGTCGTATTCCCAAATGGCTGTGGCACATTCATCGTAGAAATCATCCAGCAGCGACGAGACAGTATCTACCGAAAGCGATTGCGAAAGCGTCGTATAGCCTCTCAGATCTGCAAAAAGCACCGATACATCAACAGTGATCTTGCGGGCTTTCATCACGCGTGTGAACATGAGTTCGCAAATCGTGCAGGTGTTCGGATTCATCCGGCTCGGGCGGATGCCGAAGGCGCGGAAGGGAATGGAAGCCGGTCCGCGCAGAGGCACCGGGAGACGCATCTGCTGCCAGCAGCCCTTGCAAATCCTGGATTGAGAAAACGACATCTTGCCGCCGCCCTGTTTGCGTGCCGTTTCGCGATTTTCGCACATCCGGGCCAGATAATCTTCAAAAAAGCCTGCAGTTGCTTTGCAACCGGGACCGCGTCATCAGAACTCCCATTCCACGATTTGCGACATACAAACTGGAGCGAAAGAAATTCATGGATGAAGCGATCGCAGACATGGGGTGTCGGAACTCGTTTAGCCACTCGTCTTCAAGACAGACGTGCTATGGAGAACAGCGATGACTATCACTATTACCGCCTTTGAACGGTCGCCCGATGGCGGCAAGGGTCTGGCGCGTGACATGCGCGTTCGCTGGGCGTTCGAAGAGGTTGGCGAGCCTTACGAAGTTCGTCTTCTTTCGTTTAAAGCGATGAAGGAACCCGCGCATCTCGCGCTTCATCCTTTCGAGCAGATTCCGACCTATGAAGAAGGCGATCTTTCCCTGTTCGAGTCGGGGGCAATCGTGTTCCATATCGCGGAGCGCCATGCGGGCCTGCTGCCAGACGATGCGAATGCCCGGGCGCGGGCGATCACATGGATGTTTGCCGCGCTCACCACGATGGAGCCGCCGATCGTCGATCGCGAAATCGCCAGGCTCCTGGAGGGCGACGAGACTTGGTACGCGCAGCGCCTGTCTGTCGTCGAGGAACGCATCCGTATGCGACTGAGCGAACTTTCCGATCGCCTTGGCGATGCCGACTGGCTAGAAGGCGAGTTCAGCGCCGGTGACCTTCTGATGGTGTCGGTGCTGCTCAGGTTGAAAGGATCGGGTATACTGGACGAATATCCGAACCTCTCCGCCTATGTCGCCCGCGGTGAAGCGCGGCCCGCATACAAGCGTGCCTTCGACGCTCAGTTGGCGGTTTTCATCGCCGCATCGACCGGCTGACAAAAGTCTGCTCTGGGCGGCTCGAAGCGGTCATGCGAGTCTTTCGCTCAGTTATGGATCCTGACCCCAGGAATTGCGCGACGGAGCGGTGTCGTGATCGGGTAGTGAGCGGACTTCAGATGATGCCGTGCTTCCTTAAAAGCGCCTGCTCGTCGCCTGATACCCAGCCGAAAACTTTCGGCTCCCCGTCCAGCTCTTGGACGAAGTAGTGAACATCAAAATCTATCGCTACGTCCGATTGATCCTTGCGGACATAGGTTGCCCTCCAAGCGACATGGGCCACGCAATGATGTTCATCTATGGTCGAGAGGCGGACATTGCGTATCCGCATCTCCTTCGTCCCTATCGCCCGATAGTGCGCATAACCTTGCGCCATGACTTGCTTGAGTTGATCGTCGTTCTTTCCAGTCATCACCCCAGCGGGCGAGGCAGCTATGAAGTCGGATGCATACAAAGATGCGACCTCATCCATGTCTATGTCGCCGCCGAGGGACTGCTTGAAACAGCGTTCGTATCGCTCGAAAAGCTTCCTTACGCTGGCCTCCATGGTTTCTTCTCCGACTGCAGATAGTTCTGTAGTGTCGTGAGCCGAAATGACCCTATCGCGAAGTTCCCGATTAAAGCGCCAGATTTGCAGCTGATTCTTACACCGTCGCAAAATTGGACTTTTGCCAGCACCAGCATTCACCAAGGCCTCGTGAAAATATCTTCAATAAGTCGAGCCGCCCGCAGCGTCTTGCTGCGAGCGACTTTAGAGCCCAAAGGTGGCTTTTTAAAAACGCCCGATCAGCGGGTAGCGATGATGCTCGAGACAATCCCGCTCGTGACGCCGATCAACAGGAACTCGTTGTCGACCCTGACCCAGCGATAGCCGCGCGGCGGCGCCGACAGGCGGTAGCGGCGGTAGTCGCGGACTTCGGCCATGTGGCGGCGTTCGGCAGCAGTCATGCGATGACCCTTCGTCCAGCGGTATTTGTGGACCACGACCTTCTTTTCGACAACGACCGGATGGCGGTGCTCGGCAGCACTTGCCTCTGATGCGAACGCAATCGGCGTGATCAGGAAGGAAACGGAAAGCAGGGTTGTGAATATCTTTTTCATCGGGACGTCCAGGAAGGTGAACCGAATCTGAAAATTAAATTAAACTTTTGTAATAGAAAACTGACGCTTATAAGCATAATCTTATACTTTTGTTTCGCCTTTTAAAGCGGCCGCATGAGACGCAAGCCGAGGCCCTGTCCGCGGTGGGCAGGGACAATGCCCATGCCGAGCGTTCCTCGGTGCGCATGTGCCGGGCGGGAATGCCGGCGGATATCGCACCAGCCGATCACCCCGCTGTCCTTTACTGCGACAAATTGCGGATGCCTGTTCTCGATCATGTCGAGAACGAATTTCCGTGTGTCTTCGAGCGGCGGGGCCTCAAGGAAGGTGAGATACCTGCGTTCACGCGCAACAACGTCGAGAGCCTGGTGATAGCTCTCGACGTGCCGGACGGCGATCGGTTCGATGACGATATCGGGCGCCATTTTCAAAGCTCTTCGTAGTTGAACCAGTCGAAATCGGCTGTCTTGGCACGCCCAGATGTGTCGAAGGCGAAGACGCCGGCGAAGGCACCGGTGAAGGAGCCGTGCTCGCCGCGGCCACCCTCGTCGGAGACGACGCCGGCATCGAGAACCGGGCCGATCGGCTGCCAGGCGCCCTTTCCTTCCGTCTGCCAGAAGAACTGCAGGTCGTTTTCGCGGATTTCCATAGAAAGCTGGACGCGGCCTTCCGCCGGAAGGGCGACGCCGCTGCCAGCCGGGAAGCTGAGACGGCCATTCGGATAATCCCCATTGCAGGAAAGGATGGTGACGCAACGGCCGAGCTTTTCGTGCAGCGTCACCGCTACGGCGTGCAACTTGTGGCGATTGTAGTAATGCGTCAGGCCGGCGACCTGCTGGTAGGTGTCCGGGTCGAACTCTACGACAGTCTCGGCTCGGAAACTGTGATGCTCCTGGCGGCGGGCGACGAGCGCCTGCTCGAACCACGAGCCGATGCTTTCGCGGGCGATGAGGCGCAGATGGCCGGGGCGTCCGGTCAGATCGAAGATGCGCTCCGGCTGCGGCGTGCGCAGCCACTGGAAATCCGCAGGCAACTTGCCGCCATCGAAGCTATATTCGGTGCGAACCGGTTTTTCGGCGCGAACCGCGCCCTTCAGGCCCGGAACGTCGACATCCGGCACCGTCGTGCCGTTTTCGAGGTAGAGCCAGCCGTCCGCCTTCCAGACGCATTTCTGCAGGCTGGTTTCGCGACCAAGCGTGCAGCGGCGCTTCGGCGGCAGCGGCCGCCCGCAGAGATGCGTGTGATAGACTTGCCCGTCGGGCGTCTCGACATACTGCCCATGCCCTGCCCGCTGCAGAACGGCTTCCGGATTGTCCTTGGAGGTAATGAGATGGATATTCGGATGCATCTCGTAGGAACCGTCGATGTTGCGCGAACGCGCCATGGTGACCGCGTGATCATAGCCCGTGCCGCCTTCGGCGGTCGTTAGATAATAGTAGCCGTTGCGCTTGAAGAGATGCGGGCCTTCGACAAGGCCGAGCGGGCTGCCGGCGAAGATGTTCCTGATCGGACCTTTCAGCGCCTTCGTGACTGGATCCCATTCCTGAAGCAGGATGCCATCGAAGGCCGGATGCTTGGGCGCGCCGCCATAGCTTTCCGTGCGGTGGTTCCACTGCATGTTGACGAACCACTTGCGGCCGTCGTCGTCATGGAAGAGCGACGGGTCGAAACCCGAGGAATTGACGTAGACCGGATTAGACCACTCGCCCTCGATGGTCGGCGAGGTGACGATGTAGTTGTGCGCGTCCTTGAAGTTGCCGTCGAAGCGCTTGACGTCGGTATAGACCAGCCAGAACTGCCCATCGGCATAGGAAAGACACGGCGCCCATACGCCGCAGCTATCGGGATTGCCGCGCATGTCGAGCTGCGATTGGCGCTCCAGCGGACGGCGCACCAGTGTCCAGTTCACCAGATCGCGCGAATGGTGGATCTGCACACCCGGATACCATTCGAAGGTCGAGGTCGCGATGTAATAGTCGTCGCCGACGCGGCAGATAGACGGATCGGGATTAAAACCAGGCAGAACGGGGTTGCGGATCATGACAGCTGCTCCTCCGGATAGCCGCAGACTGCGGCACGTACGTCAGACTGAATGAGAAACGCCCGGCAGTTTCCGGCCAGGCGTTGCTTGCGCTTATTCTCGCTCTGCGGATTTCGCCCAGAGATTGACGTCGGCCTCGCGGGCGTAGACATCGATCTCCTTCAGCTCTTCCACCGTGAACTCAAGATTGTCGAGCGCCTTAACGCAATCGACGATCTGCGACGAACGGCTGGCTCCGATCAGCGCCGACGTCACCCGGTCGCCGCGCAATACCCAGGCAATCGCCATCTGCGCCAGCGTCTGGCCGCGGCGTTCGGCAATGCTATTCAGCTTGCGGATGTTGTCGATGATCGACGGGCGGATGAAATCACGCTTCAGGAAGTGGTTCTGAGCCGCACGGCTGTCTTCCGGGATGCCGGCGAGATATTTGGTCGTGAGCATGCCCTGCGCCAGGGGTGAAAAGACGATCGAGCCCATGCCGACCTCGTCCAGCGTATCGAGCAGCTTGTCGTCCTCAACCCAGCGGTTGAGCATGGAATAGCTCGGCTGGTGGATGAGGCACGGCGTGCCGAGATCCTTGAGGATCGCGGCTGCTTCCCGCGTGCGCTGCGAATTATAAGAGGAAATTCCAACATAGAGCGCGCGGCCGGAGCGGACGATATAGTCGAGCGCGCCGCAGGTCTCTTCGAGAGGCATATCCGGATCGAAACGGTGCGAATAGAAAATATCGACGTAGTCGAGGCCCATGCGCTTCAGGCTCTGGTCGCAGGAAGCGATCAGATATTTGCGGCTGCCCCACTCGCCATAGGGACCCGGCCACATTTCGTAGCCGGCCTTCGACGAGATGATGAGTTCATCGCGCAGGCCCGCGAATTCGGTACGAAGGATTTCGCCGAAGGCGGTTTCGGCCGAACCTGGAGGCGGGCCGTAATTGTTGGCAAGGTCGAAATGGGTGATGCCGAGATCGAAGGCAGTGCGGCACATGTCGATCTTGCGCTCATGCGGCGTGTCGCCGCCGAAATTGTGCCAGAGACCGAGGGAAACGGCAGGAAGCTTCAGGCCGGAGCGGCCCGTGCGGTTATACTTCATCTTCGAATAGCGGTCGGAAGCCGGTTGCCAGCTCATGGTCCTGATCCTTTGGAAAAGTGCGCGCGGGCCGAAAAAGCCCGCGCGGAAAATAGCCCTTTGGAGGCCTACTTCAAGAGCGCCTGAGCCTCTTCGATGCCAAGCGCGGCGGGCTGCGTGCAGGTCGTCGTGAGTTCCACGAACCTGCCCTCCTCGCCCGATTTCAGGATCGAGGTCATGACGTCGACGCCATGCAGCGTGCGCTCCAGCGAGCAGCGGGCATCGCGGCCGTCGATCAGCGCCGCGACCATGTCAGCAAGACCTGCCGTGCGGTAGTTGGCGCGCGGGCCTTGCGGGCTTTCCTGGTTGAACCTGCCGAAGGGATGCTCCCAGGCTTCAAGCGGCTTGATGTCCTTGTCGCGGCCGCTGGCCTCGACGACGCCGCCAAAGAAGTTCGGGTCGGGAACGAAAAGGGTGCCATCGGTGCCGTAGAGCTCCATATTGGCATGGCGATGCGACCAGACATCCCAGCTCGCCGTCAGCGTCACCGTCGCACCGCTGACGAATTCCAGCAGTGCCTGGACCGTCGTCGGCGTCTTGACCGGAATCGTCTCACCGTGGCGTGGCTGGCTGGTGATTGTGCGTGTCTCCGACGCCATCGAGGTGATCGCGCCGACGCGCTTCACCGGGCCGATGAAATTGATGAGGTTGGCGATGTAATACGGACCCATGTCGAGGATGGGACCACCGCCCGGCAGGAAGAAGAAGTCCGGGTTCGGATGCCACATCTCCATGCCCGGCCCCATAACATAGCAGGCGCCGGAGGTGATGCGCCCGATGCCGCCCTCGTCGACATATTTGCGGGCAAGCTGGTGCGCACCGCCAAGGAAGGTGTCCGGCGCGCAGCCGACGGAGAGCTTCTTCTCCTTGGCGATGCGGCGCAGATCCTCACCCTGTTCCAGCGTCAGCACGAGCGGCTTTTCAGAGAAGACGTGCTTGCCGGCCTCAAGCGCCGCCTTCGAGACCGGATAATGCGCATCGGGGATCGTGAGGTTCACGACGACGTCGATCTCGTCATTGGCAAGAAGCTGCTCGATGGTCTGAGCGGTGACGCCGTATTCCTCGGCGCGAAGTTCGGCTACCTGCACATTGATGTCCGCGCAGGCCAGAATTTTCAGCCCCTTGAAGAGGGGCGCGAGCGAAAGGTAAGTGGTGGAGATGTTGCCGCATCCGATGATGCCGACGCCAAGTTCCTTGGTCATGGTTTGCCCTCAGTAGGTCTTGAAGGATGCGATCGAGCGTGTGATCAGGCGATCGATGTCGCTCGGATTGTCGTGCTCGACGACGTAGTGCTTCACCCTGGTGCCCTTGAGCGCAGCGATCAGCTTGGGCCAGGCAAGTGTGCCGTGACCGATATCGGCCCAGCCGTCCTCGTCCTTGTTCTCGCCGACCGGCGCGATGTCCTTGACGTGTACGGCAGTGATGCGTGAGCCGAGCTTCTCGATCCAGGCGAACGGATCCGCCCCGCCACGGACGACCCAGGCGATATCCGCTTCCCACGAAATGTCGGGCGCGCCTTCGAAGATGCGCTCGATTGGCAGCGAGCCGTCGGCAAGCTTCACGAATTCGAAGTCGTGATTGTGCCAGCCGAATTCGTAGCCGGCGTCCTTATAGGGCTTGGCCATTTCCTGCAGGCGCTTGCCAAACGCAAGCCAGCCGGCGCCGTCCGCCGGACGCTGGTCGGGGGCAAGATGCGGTGCGTAGATCGAATCCATGCCGAGCGTCTTTGCGATGTTCAGCGATTTCTTGACTTCGCCGTCGAGGAAATCCGGGCTGAAATGGCCGGTTGCCATCGTGAGACCATTCTTGTCGAGATCGGCGCGCAGGCCCTTCAAATCAGCGTCGTTGAGATCGGCATAGATGCCTCCGAAGCCTTCGACCTCCGAATAACCGGCCTTGCCGAGCTTTTCGAAGATTGCCGAATAGGGCTGGAAATTGCGGGCGCTATAAAGCTGGAAACTCAGTTTCGTCATCATTTTCTCCTCGGGCCTCGTGCCCTTTCTCAAAATCAATCTGCGGACTGGCAGGAATGCAGGTCGTAGAAACGGAAGTCCGGAAGCTCGCCGTCTTGGAGCGGCTTTGCCGGGGTAAAGAGGATGCGGCGGGTCTCGCCAGCTGCCAGATCGAAGGCATTGTCGGAATATTTGCCGTCGGTCTCGGTCTCGATCATCACGAACAGCGCCAGTCCCTTGGCGGTGACATTGAGGCAGACCGAGCCGTCTTCCTCGACATATTCGCGGGTCACCTGGAGACCGGCAGGCTCCAATTCGAGTGCCTTGTAGGTGCCGTGAACGTAGTGCCCCTCACCGCCCATGCCGTTCGACGCCGTGAAGCGCCAGCCAAGCAGCGTGCCCTCGGGGATATCCGAGACATTGATCGCCGTTGCCGTCACGGCAGCATCCGGCGTGCAGACGGCTTGGATATCCTTCAGGTGCCTGCGCTCGCCCTTCATCGTCAGAATGGAAATCGATAGATCGGCGCTGACCTCCGAAAGCGTGTCGTTGACCAGCGAGAATCGGATCGTTTTGCCGTCCTCCGATGGAATGGCGGCCACGGCGACCGGCTGGAAGAATCGCTTGACGAGATAGTGCATCGCCTTCCAGCGCCCGCCGTAGTCGAGGCTCGACCAGGACGCGACCGGCCAGGTGTCATTGAGCTGCCAGTAGATCGTGCCCATGCAATGGGGTTTGAGCGACCGCCAATATTCCACCGCCGTCTTGATCGCCAGCCCCTGCTGGATCTGGCTGAGATAGACGAAGTTCGGAAAGTCCTTGGGGAAGCGGAAATAGCGGAACATCGTGCCCGCGATCCGCTCATTGCCGCCGGCATTCTTTTGATGCAACTCCATCACCGGCGACGCGATGTTCATGTCCCTCTTATCGGCATAAGTCTTGATGACCGGCAGTGAGGTATAGGACTGAAAACCGAATTCGGAGCAGAAACGCGGCCGCACCGAGCGGTAATTGTCGAACGACTTGTTTTCGTGCCAGACCGACCAGTAGTGCATGTCGCCGGAGCCATCTGCATGCCAGGCGTCGCCGAAATCCAGATAGCCGGAGGCCGGGCTCGACGGCCACCAGATCGCACCTGGCGCCGCCTTCTTCATCGCCTGCTCGATCGTGCGGTTTAGCCGATCATAGGAGACGAGATAGCGGTCGCGGTCCCGCTTCGGCTCGTCGAACCAGGTAAGCGCACCGACCAGTTCGTTATCGCCGCACCAGAGCGCGATCGAGGGATGCGAGGCCAGGCGTTTGACCTGATAGTCGACTTCGAGCGCGACATCGTCGAGGAAGTCTTCTGTCGAGGGATAGAGGTTGCAGGCAAACATGAAATCCTGCCAGACCATGAGGCCGAGCCGGTCGCACAGGTCATAGAACCAGTCGTGCTCGTAAAAGCCGCCACCCCAGACGCGGATCATGTTCATGTTCGCAGCTTTTGCCGACTGCAGCAGGTCCTCCGTCTTCTCCGCCGACGACAGCGAAAACAGCGCATCCGCCGGAATCCAGTTCGCACCTCGGCAGAAGATCTCGCGGCCGTTGACCTTGAAAGCGAAGCGGCTGCCGGCCGCATCCGGCGTAGTGATGAGTTCGACGGTGCGAAGGCCGATCTGCTTCGTCACCACATCTGACGGCAGATCGACTGTCAGCGCATAAAGCGCCTGCTCGCCGCTGCCGGAAGGCCACCAGAGGCGCGGTTTTTCGACATAGAAGATATGATTGACCACCGTCTCGCCGGCATTGACACCGACATCGAGTCGGATACGTTCGCCGTCGAGCGCGAAGTGCACCGGCACGATGCCGGGGTCTTTCGCGAAGAGCATTGCCGTGACCTGCAGTTCGACGCTGCCGTCGAGGCTATGCGTCTGGCGCGTCGTGACGTGCTCGATGCGCGCCGTCTCGAGCTTCTTCAGTGCGATCGTGCCATAAAGCCCGAGCGGCGCGATCGCGATGTTCCAGTCCCAGCCGAAATGGCATTGCGGCTTGCGCAGCATATTGCCGTTGGCGATCGGCGAGTTGCCCGGGTGATAGGGTACGTAGAAAGGCTGCCTGCCCTGCCGCTCTGCGCCGGCGGCAATGCTCGAATGCAGCACGACGCGGATCGTGTTTTCACCTCCCTTCAACATGCTCGAAACACCCGGCCGGTAGCGGCGAAAGCAATTGTCGGCCGCTAGTACGACGAAGCCGTTGATAAAGACAGAGGCAACGGTGTCGAGGTAATCGATGTCGAGATACCAGTCGCCTTCGGCATCATCGAGCTGGAAGCTTCGCTCGAGCACCCAATCCCGATGCGCGACCCACTGAACCTGCTCTTCGTTGCGGCCGAAATAGGGATCCGGAATGAGCTCTGCCGCGTGAAGCGCCGTATGGAGGTCGCCCGGAAGCGTGATCGATGTGGTGACTTCGCCTTCAGCGGAGGCGAGTTGCCAGGAACCGGAAAGATCGATGGACGAAGTATTGGACGTGGTCATTCTCTGATCTCGAACATTGGAACGAGGATGCCCTCGCTTGCCCAGGAGCACGTGACTGCCCCTCACCCTAGCCCTCGCCCCGCCTGCGGGGAGAGGGAACTTGCCGAATGCAATATTGCGATCGGGGAAGGCGCTGCGGCATATCTGCTTCTTGCAGTCTGCGGGAAGAAGGTGCCAGGCAGGCGAATGAGGGGCTGGTTACCGCCCTCGCCCACCGCACACTCGCCGCCTCCTAAATTCTCTCCTCCGTTTCTGCATCGAAGAGCGATGCCAGCGACATGTCGAAGCTGAGCTTCACCGGTGTTCCCACCTTGAAGCGGCGCGCGCCATTGATGCGCACCGACATCGTGTGACCGGCGTGCTTCAGCCAGAGGAGGTTGTCGGCACCCATCGGCTCCTCGATGTCGACGGTCGCATCATGCACTTCGGGGCCGAGATTTTCGTCGACCTTGATGTGCTCCGGGCGCACGCCGAGCACCACCTTGCGGCCCGATTGCAGCGGTTGAGCCGCATCATAGCCGTCGAGCGAGAAGCTGACGCCGTTAGATCTGAACACCGTCTTGTCGCTGTTCTTGGTCAGCTCGCCGTGCAGGAAGTTCATTGACGGCGAGCCGATGAAGCCTGCAACAAAAAGATTGCGCGGCCTGTTGTAGATGGTCGTCGGATCGTCGAGCTGCTGAATGATGCCGCTTTTCATGATCGCGATGCGGTCTGCCAGCGTCAGCGCCTCGATCTGGTCGTGGGTGACGTAGATCATCGTGTTTTTCAGCGACTGGTGCAGGCGCTTGATCTCGACGCGCAATTCCGAACGCAGCTTGGCATCGAGGTTAGACAGCGGCTCGTCGAACAAGAACACATCGACATCGCGCACCAGTGCGCGGCCGATCGCCACGCGCTGGCGCTGGCCGCCGGACAGTTCGGCGGGCTTGCGCTTCAAAAGCGGCTGGATCTGCAGGATTTCGGAGGCGCGCGCCACGCGCTTGTCGATCTCGGCCTGCGGCACCTTTGCAACGCGAAGTCCGAAGGACAGGTTCTTCTCGACACTCATCTGCGGGTAGAGCGCATAGGACTGGAACACCATGCCGATGCCGCGGTCCTTGGGCTCTTCCCAGGTGACGTTCTTGCCCTTGATGAAGATCTGTCCCGCGGATGCATCAAGCAGCCCGGCGATGCAGTTGAGCAGCGTGGACTTGCCGCAGCCGGACGAGCCGAGCAGGACCAGGAATTCGCCGTCGTTAATGTCGAGGTTCAGGTCCTTGAGGACGCTGACGGCGCCGAAATTCAGCGACAGATCTTTGATGGAAACGCTTGTGTTCATGATCAACCTTTCACTGCGCCAGCGGCGATACCGCGGACGAAGAGACGTCCGGACACGAAGTAGACGATAAGCGGCACCGCACCGGTGAGCAGCGTTGCGGCCATGTTGACGTTGTATTCCTTCACGCCCTGAACGGCGTTGACGATGTTGTTGAGCTGCACCGTCATCGGGAAATTCTGGTTGCCGGCAAAGATCACGCCGAACAGGAAGTCGTTCCAGATACCGGTAATCTGGATGATCATCGACACGACGAAGATCGGCAGCGACATCGGCAGCATGATGCGGAAGAACACCTGCCAGAACCCTGCCCCATCCACACGCGCAGCCTTGAAGAGTTCGGGAGGCAGTGATGCGAAATAATTTCGGAAGAGCAACGTGTTGATCGGCATGCCGAATATCGTGTGCACCAGGACGACGGCCCAGATGGTCGAGAAGATGCCGAGCTCGCGCATGATGATGACGAGCGGATAGAGCATCACCTGATAGGGGATGAAAGCGCCGAAAAGCAGGATCGTAAAGAAGACTTCCGAACCCTTGAAGCGCCAGTAGGACAGGCCGTAGCCATTCACCGAGGCGATCGCCACGGAAATAATGACGCTCGGAATGGTGATCTTGACCGACTTCCAGAAGCCGACGCTGATGCCGGAGCAATCAAGGCCTGTACAGGCCTGGCTCCATGCCTTGACCCAGGGCTCGAAGGTGATCTGCACCGGCGGAGCGAAGATGTTGCCCATGCGGATTTCTGTCATGTCCTTGAGGGAGGTCACGACCATCACATAGAGCGGCAGAAGATAATAAAGCGCGGCGACTGTCAGGATGCTGTAGAGGATAATGGTCGAGGGCGCGAACATGCGACGCGGCCTTGCGCCTGCCGGCTCGACGACGCTGGCGATGCTGTTGGTGGTGGTGGCTATGGCCATGATCGTGCTCCCTCAGGATCGCTTCTGGCGGAACTCGGCGAGAGCCCACGGAACCAGGATGATGAAGACGGTGACGAGCATCACGGTCGAAGCCGCAAGGCCCTGCCCGAGATTGGCGCGCTCGAACATGAACGAATAGACGTATTTGGCGGGCACTTCCGATGCAAAGCCGGGTCCGCCCTGCGTCATTGCGACGACGAGGTCATAGACGCGTACGATGCCGGAAGCGACGATCACCAGTGTGGTGACGAAGACGCCGCGCATCATTGGAATGATGATGAAGAGGTATGTGCGCCACGCCGGAATGCCGTCGACGCGCGCCGCCTTCCAGATTTCGGAATCGATGCCGCGCAGGCCGGCAAGCATCAACACCATGACCAGCCCCGTCCCCTGCCAGAGGCCGGCGATGACGAGCGCATAGATGACGGTATTCTTGTCGCCGAGCAGCGCGAGGCTGCCCCCCGGAAGGCCAAGATCGTTCAAAACCTTCGGCACTCCGAGGCCGGGATCGAGAATCCACTGCCAGACGAGCCCCGTCACGATGAACGACAGGGCGAACGGATAGAGAAAGATCGTGCGGAATGTGTTCTCGAACCTGATCTTCTGATCGATGAGAACAGCCAGCAGGAAGCCGATGATGAAGACGAATGTCAGCACGCAGACGCCGTAGGTGGCAAGATTGAGAACCGACTGGTTCCAGCGCGAATTGCCGAAGAGGCGGCTGTACTGGTCAACGCCCACGAAATCGCTCGTCGGTAGCAGCCGCGACGACGTGAACGAGTAGAAAACGGTCCAAAGCGTGCAACCGATGAAAATCACGATGACGGTCAGCATCATAGGGATTGCTGCGACCTTCGCATTGAGGTTGCGCAATAGGCCAAACGGCCGGCCGGCATGAGCCATCAATACCTCCTGTTGGCGGTCAGGGGCGCGACCAGACTGGAAAGCTGTGTCCGCTCGCGCCCCATAAAACCGTCTCAAGTTATGAGAGCGTCTGTGGCCTTACTGGGCCTGCGAGATGATGTCGGCCTGACGATCGATTGCATCGTCCACAGACATCTTGGAGCTGAAGAATTCGAGCGCGAGATCCTGCAGCTGGCCCTGCGTATCGGAATCGAGCATCTGCTCGGTCGAAGGCAGAACGTTGTTGAGGTCCGACAGGATTTCGATGCCCTTCTTCATGCAGGCGTTCGCAGCTTCGAGATCGACGTCGCCTCGAACCGGCAGCGAACCCTTGACCAGATTGAATTTGACCTGGACTTCCTTAGAGAGAAGCAACTTGGCAAGTTCAAGCTGCGCCTTGGTGATTTCCGGATTGCTGTTCTTCGGGAAATAGAAGGCGTCGCCGCCTGTATCGAGCTGCGCATTGAAGCCGAGACCGGGCAGGCAATCGTAGTCGGTGCCGGCAACCTTCTTCGCGACGCCGAATTCACCCTGCGCCCAATCGCCCATGATCTGAGCGGCAGCCTTGCCCTCGATCACCATGTTGGTGGCAACGTTCCAGTCGCGGCCGGAATAAGCCGGATCGACCATATCGCGGGCCTGGGCGAATGCGGTCCAGACCTTCTTGTTCTGATCGCTGCGAACGGCCTCTTCGCTCTTCTTGTCGTTGATCTGCAAGTAGAGGTCTTTGCCGCCGATGCCGGCCTGCATGACGTTGCGGATGCCTTCGACCTGCCACGGGGCGCCGGTGGCGAGCGGCGTGATGCCCTTCTCCTTCAGCTTCGGCGCGTCGGCTGCGAGCTCGTCCCAGTTTTTTGGAACAGCCATGCCGTTGTCTTCGAAGACGTGGCGGTTGAGCCACATCCACTGCCAGGAGTGGATGTTGATCGGCACGCAATAGATCTTGCCTTCATAGACGCAGGCGTCGAGCAGCTTGGCCGGACGGATGACGTCCTTCCAATGTTCCTCCTCGGCAAGGGGCGTCAGATCCGTCATGAGGCCTGCCTTGATGAGTTCCTCGGCGTCGCGGCCGGTGTTCATCTGGGTAGCGCCCATGGGGTTGCCGCCGAGAATTCGACTAATGATGATCGGGTTGGCGGTGGAGCCGGAACCGGCAATAGCGCCGTCGACCCACTTGTTGCCACTCGCATTGAAGCTGTCGGCAAGGACCTTGACGGCGGCAGCTTCACCGCCGGATGTCCACCAATGGGTGACTTCGAGATCGGTCGCGTTGGCCGCGCCAAGCGGCAGCACGACGGAAGCGGCAAGCACAGCCGCCATCGAACGAAAATTCATGAGTTCTCCTCCCTCACTGAAACGTTGCCGGAAAAACTTAGTGCAATCGACATTTTGGCGCAACAGCCCGCTGTCAAAATTCTATGCGAAACTCGCCATTGCTACCCATGCCTGTTCTTGCTTCACAACTCCGCGACATATGGCGTTAGGTTGGGCATTCAAGATTGCATGATGACGAACGGAGCAATACATTGATATTATATATTAATTTCTATTATGGCGCATGTCGTCTGAAGAAATCGCCTTCGCAAATGCAAAAGATCCAAGCTTGAAACCGCAATTCAACCTAAGCGTCTAGTGATGGTGCGAACATCATAAAAAGTGCTCGACATTTCCACTGTATCGTTACAGATTTAATGGCTCAAGTGAGGAGTGTTGTTCAGCGGGGAATGTGCTTACGGCTTTACGAAAAACATTCCGTAAGCGGACCGAAATCGCGCGAGGGTGACATAAAGGGATGGAAAACAAGGGAAATTCCGGGGGAGCGGCAGCGGCTATCCAGCGCGAACGGCCGACGCTGAAGACAATCGCCTTCATGACGGGCCTGGGCATTACCACGGTTTCGCGCGCACTCAAGGACGCACCGGATATCGGCGCGGAGACCAAGGAGCGCGTGCGTATGGTCGCCCGCCAGCTCGGCTACCAGCCGAACCGCGCCGGCGTACGCCTCAGGACCGGTAAGACCAATGTCATCGCGCTCGTTCTTTCCATCGACGAAGAGATCATGGGTTTCTCGAGCCAGATGGTCTTCGGCATTTCCGAGGTGCTGACCGGCACGCCGTACCACATCGTCGTGACACCGCACTCGCACAGCAAAGACCCGATGCTGCCGGTGCGCTACATCCTGGACACTGGCTCTGCCGACGGCGTCATTATTTCCCGCATCGAGCCCGACGATCCGCGCGTGCGGCTGCTCGCCGAGCAGAACATGCCCTTCGCGACGCATGGCCGGACAGATGCGGGACTGGTCCACCCCTATCACGATTTCGACAACGAATCCTTCGCGCACGAGGCGGTGAAGAGGCTCGTCGAGCGCGGCCGCAGGCGCATCGCTCTGCTCCAGCCGGCGAGCAAGCTCACTTACTATGCCCATACGAGGATCGGCTTCCAGACCGGTCTTCACGACTATGGCGCCGAGGAAGTCCCCCTGCGCGTCAACACCGATACGCCGCTGGAGGAGGTCAAGACCGCGGTCGAAGCGATGATGCGCATGCCGAACGCGCCCGACGGCATCGTCTGTTCGGCCGGAAGTGCCGCTATTGCCGTCAACGCCGGCATCGAGGCGACGAGTAAGCGTGTCGGCTACGATATCGACATGGTTTCAAAGCAGTCCGCGCCGATCCTGAACTGGATCAGGCCGGAGATCATCACCGCCAATGAAGACGTTCGCCACGCCGGCCGCGAACTGGCCAAGGCCGTCATCGCCCGCATCGATGGCATTGAGCCGGAACTGCTGCAGAGCATCAGCAAGCCGGTCTGGCCGGACGATCGCAGATAGGCGGTCACGTTTCCTGGTGCAGAGGCGCCGAATTATCCTTCTTCGCCGCAGTTCGGCACGGAAAAGCTGGCGCGCGCTTTTCGCGGAGTTATCCGATGCGGCTATCCTGGCTGGACACTCCCTCTCCCGCCTCAGTGGTTAAGGGTGAACGCTGCTCGCGGCGACTTGGAGTGTGTTGAGACGGTGCCAATACTTCTGGCAATCAAGCTCACCTAAGGCGCAAGATCGCACGGCGCGACCCTCAAGGCTGATGGCATGTCGTTTTTCCTCGCTCCTCACCGACTGACTTGATGAGGCCGCAGGAAAGCAAATGTGGAAGAGACCACGGGAAGCGGACAAGCAGTGCGCAGCTCCATGATCCTGCTTCGGTATGTTCAAAATAAAATAAGCCCGATCGAAACCGGGCTTTTTCCTTGTTCGATCGATACCTCAGAACGTCGAAGCGCCGCTGCCCCATGGGCCATGGTGGAAATCCTTGCCATCGAGGCGGTCGAAGCCGTGGGCGCCGAAGAAGTCGCGCTGGGCCTGGATGAGGTTCGCAGTGCCGCGGCCCTGGCGGTAGGCGTCGAAATAGGTGAGCGCCGAGGTGAGCGCCGGAACCGGCAGGCCGGCCGCAAGTGCTGCCGCAACGACGCGGCGAAGCGACGGGATCGATTCCTTGACCATTTCGGAGAAGGCCGGCGTGACGATGAGGTTTGCCGCATCCGGCGCCTTGGTGAAAGCGCTGGTGATTTCGTCCAGGAACTGCGAGCGGATGATGCAGCCGGCCCGCCAGATCTTGGCGATCACCGGCATCGGCAGCGACCAGTTGAACTCGCGGGAAGCCTCCGCCATCACGGCAAAGCCCTGCGCATATGCGCCGATCTTGGCGGCAAACAACGCCAGTTCCAGATCCTTGTCGAGGTCCTGACCGTAGGCGATCGGGAAATCGTATTTCGGCTTTCCGAAGATCCTCTCGGCGGCTTCGCGCTGGTCCTTCATCGAGGAGATGCTGCGGGCCGCAACGGCAGCTTCGATAGCGGTCGCCGGAATGCCCATGTTCTGTGCTTCGATCGCCGACCACTTGCCGGTGCCCTTCTGGCCGGCCTTGTCGAGGATCATGTCAACCATCGGGCCCCCGGACACGGGATCGGTCGCCGCCAGCACCTTTTCGGAGATTTCGATGAGGTAGGAATTCAGGCGGCCCTTGTTCCATTCGCCGAAGATCTTGCTGATTTCGCCGGCGCTCTTGCCGAGGCCGTCGCGCAGGATGCCGTAGATTTCGGCGATCATCTGCATGTCGGCGTATTCGATGCCATTGTGGATCGTCTTGACGAAGTGACCCGCACCATCGTTGCCGAGCCAGGCGACGCAGGGATCGCCGTTGTACTTGGCGGCAATCGAGGTCAGAACCTTCTCGACGCGCTTCCAGGAGTCTTCGGTACCGCCGACCATGATCGACGGGCCGTGGCGGGCGCCTTCTTCACCGCCGGATACCCCCATGCCGATGAAGGTCAGCTCGGTATCCTTGAGGCGGTCGAAACGGGCGATCGTGTCACGGAAATTGGCGTTGCCGGCATCGATCATGATGTCGCCTTTGGAAAGGTGCGGCCGCAGCGCTTCCATCTGCTGGTCGACAGCCTCGCCCGCCTTGATCATGATGATGATCGGACGCGGCGGGCGGATGGCCTCGACGAATTCCTCGATGGTCTTGCAGGGGACGATCTGCTTCTTGAGATCACCGGCGCTTTCGTAGAACTCGTCCGTCTTTTCGGGAGTGCGGTTGAAGACTGCAATCTTGTTGCCTTTTTCCGCAATGTTGAGTGCCAGGTTGGAACCCATGACGGCAAGGCCGATCAGCCCGATTTCTGCCTTTTCCACGATACACCTCCGATGAGTCATTTTGGACCGGTGTTGTGGCACTCTCCGGGAAAAACGGCAAGTCTGGAAGGACGCCGATCAGTTCGGCAGCGCACAGTTCGGAGGCTGACCGGCCGTTTCTTCAATACGCCGCCTTCCTGTCTGCTATTATCGGCGGAGGAAACACCAAGGAAAATCCGATGAGCACCCTGCCTGCCAAAATTGTTCACTGCTCGATCAATCGGTACTGGAAGGAGGTCTACGACTTTGCCGGCAAGCCGGAAAACATGTCGCTCTGGGCCTCGGGGCTGGCCTCCGGCCTCGAACCGCAAGGAAGCGACTGGATCGCGCACGGTCCTCTGGGAACAGTGCGTGTGAGCTTCGTCCCGCACAACGAGTTCGGCGTCATCGACCATACGGTAACAATCGAAAGCGGACTACGGGTCTACAACGCGCTGCGAATCGTGCCGAACGGCGACGGCTGCGAGGTGATGTTTACGCTGTTGAAACAGCCAGGCATGACGGACGACCAGTTCGCCGCTGATGCCGCCCATGTGCAGAAGGACCTCGGCGCCTTAAAATCGCTGATGGAGATATAACCGATGGAAAAAAGCGCAAACGACCTGAAGATCGACTACATTGAATTCAACGTCGCCGACATAGCGGCGGCAAAGGCCTTCTACGGTAACGCATTTGGTTGGAGTTTCACCGATTATGGCCCCAGCTATTGCGAATTCAATGACGGCCGCCTGACGGGCGGCTTCACAAATATCCAACCGCCGCGCCCGGGTGGTGGCCCGCTTGTGATCCTATACGCCGACAAACTTGAGGAAGCGCTGGAGAAGGTCGAACAGGCCGGAGGCAAGATCGTAAAGCCGATCACCGCCTTTCCGGGCGGCCGGCGGTTTCACTTCCTTGACAAGGATGCCTACGAACTGGCCGTGTGGAGCAAGACTTAAAGCCGGAAGCTAGGCAGCGATTGTCGAGATCGCATCGGCAGATTCCAGCACGACAAGCGCACCTAGAACTTGCCCGGACAGGTCGCGCAGCGGCGACATGCGGCAACGCGTGCGCCTGCTTTCACCGCGCTGTTCGTAGTTGTATTCGACATGCTGCCCCGCGAAGCAGGCGTCGAAGTTGGCTTTCGCTTGTGCCACGAACTGTTCCTCGCCGATGAATTCCATCACATGGCGGCCGATCATGTCGATCGGCCTTCGTCCGAGATATGCACAGTTCACCGGATTGGAATAAAGATAGCGGTAGTCGCGCGTGAGCACCGCAACACGATCCGGCAACGTCTCGAGAATCGCCGAATTGAGAAAATTCCCGTTGTCGACATTGGGCGCATAGGCCTTCGGTGCAGGTAGCGGCAATTCCCGCGGCAACGCGAAATCCGCACGCGGCAGCGCGCCGAAATAGCGCTCCAAAAGGGATATGAGCATGGCTGAGTGATGGCTGACGCTGGCAGCGTCATCGGCATCCTGCTGCAGCAGATAGCCGACAAACTGAAGCTGCATGTACATCTCCATCAGGTTGGACGCGTGATGGTCCACAATTGTTTGGACCAAAAGATCGAGACCACCATCAAGAGTTGCAACACGCCGATCGTCGCCAAGACGAATTGCCTCTTCGATCTGCGAGCAGCGTGATGAGAAAGCTTGCAAAAGCTCGAGCAAGGCGCCTCCAGATCCCTTATTCTCCAAAGGGATTCACATTCTCCTCGCTTTGGCAGAATTCAACGCATATGACATAAACATGAATCCCGCTACTCGCCCTAGTAGCGACGGATAACATGATTAGGATTCACGTTCAACGTGGACGGCACATGGGTTTTAGTGGATGAGATATGAGAGGTTGAAATCCTTCACTTAAGAACTTCGTGCTTTACCTTCCAACGGTCGTGGTACCAGAGCCACTGGGCCGGGTATTCCCGCACCCAGCTTTCGACCTTGTCGTTCAGCATCTGAGCGGTCGCCGTCAGGTCGAGATTGCCCTTCTCGTCGCGCGGCATGTCCAGCTTCGGCTCGATCTCCAGCCGATAGCGGTTGCCGGGAAGCCGGATGCAGCGAGCGGGATAAACCTCGCAGTTGAACTGGCGGACGAGTTTCGGCAAGAGCGGGTTCGTCTTCGTGTCCAGGCCGAAAAAGGTGGTCTTCAGCCCTTTGCGGAACTTCTGATCGACGAGAACGCCGACACCCTGCCCGGCTTCGAGCTGACGCGCCAACGCAAAGGCCGAGCCGGCATGCGACGGCACGAGCTTGCCCATGCGGGCGCTGCGGAAATCGAAGACCTTCTGGGCGACATAAGGATTGTTCGGCGGACGGAAGAGAACCGTCACATGCAGACCGAAGGCAGCGCTGCTGACGGGCAGGAGTTCGAAATTGCCCGTATGCGCCGTAAAGACGATGAACGGCCGGGGATTGTCCCGCAGGTCGAGGAAGATCGGGATGCCCGAGACCTCCACCCTGCCCGGATCGGTCCTTTCCGGATCGAAATCGAACAAACGGTCCAGAAAGACGTATTCGGCGGCGAGCCTTCCCATATTGCCCCAACTCGCCAGGGCGATTTCTTCTAGCTCGGCCCCACCCTTCTCGGGGAAGGCGTTGCGCAGGTTGAAGAGCATCAGCTTGTGGCGCGACGTGTGCGGACCGATCTTGCGGGTCAGCCAATCAGCAAATCGGATCGCGCTATCTGCCGGAAACAGCTTCAGGAAATTCATGAAGCCAAAGGCCAACTGAGCGATCAGCCATTGGCGAAAATGCTCGAGCTTCAGAACGATCCGGGTGAGGAAGAGCTTCACCGGTTCAGTCCATCTTCAGGATGATCTTGCCGAAGATCTGGCGGGATTCCATGCGTTCGAGCGCACGGTCGATATCGTCGAAGCTGACTTCGGTGTCGATAACCGGATGAACGAGGCCGCGGCCCATCTTCTGCATGGCATTCGCCATATTCTCGATGCGGCAGCCGAAGGAGCCGAGCAGCTTCAGCTGCTGCTGGAAGAGCATCATCAGGTTCATGTCGGTGGAAACGCCCGACGTCGAGCCGCAGGTGACGAGGCGGCCGCCGCGCTTCATGCACAGCATCGAGCCCGCCCAGGTGTCCTTGCCCACGTGTTCGAAGACGACATCGACGCCCTTTTTTTTCGTGAGCTTGCGCACGACGCCCTCGAAGCGGTCCTTGCGGTAATTGATGACGTGATCGGCGCCGAGCGCCTTGGCCTTCTCGATCTTGTCGTCCGAGCCGACGGTGGTGATCACGGTGCAACCGATCTTCTTGGCGAGCTGGATTGCCGCCGTGCCGATGCCCGAACCGCCGGCATGCACGAGGATCGTCTCGCCGGGTTCGAGCTTGGCATTGTCGAAGAGCATGTGCTCGACGGTCCCGAAGGTGACGGGCGCCAGAGCCGCGCCGATGGCATCGACGCCGGGCGGTGCCGGAACGAGCAGGCGGGCCGGAAGGTTCACCTTCTCCTGCGCAAAGCCGTCAAGATGGAAGCCATGGACGCCGGAGACGTGTTCGCAGAGATTGTCGCGGCCTTCGCTGCACGGACGGCAGAGACCGCAGGTGCGCGCGCCGTAGATTGCGACCAACTGGCCGGGCAGGACATTCGCGACGGCCGGGCCGATCGCCTCCACGACGCCCGAGGCCTCCGCGCCGATGACGAGCGGCATCTTGCGCTTGGCGAATGCCATGCCGCGCCAGCCCCAGACGTCGATATGGTTGAGGGCGACTGCCTTGACCCGCAGCGTCACCTCACCGGCAGCCGGAGCATCCGGTTCCGGCAGATCGGTGATCTCAAGCTTGCGGTCATCGATCAGTTGCAAAGCGCGCATAAAAAACCTCTCGCCTCGAAGGCGTCTTCTCTCTCTTATTTTGTCGGCAACCGCTTAAGCCGGTTCGAGCGCCATGACAAGGCTGGCGTTCTGCCCGCCGAAGCCGAAAGAGTTCGAAAGCACGGCGGAGACCTGCTGTTCGCGCTTCTTGTTCGGTACGACATCGAGAACGATAGATGGATCCGGGTTGTTGTAGTTAATCGTCGGCGGCAGCGTGCCGGTGAGCATGGTCTGCAGCGAGAACACCGCTTCGACCGCGCCAGCCGCCGTCAGCGTATGGCCGATCATCGACTTGTTGGAGGACAGCGGAATGGAGGCCATGCGCTCGCCGAAGACGGCAAGCATCGAGCCATATTCCATCTTGTCGTTTTCCGGCGTCGAGGTGCCGTGAGCATTGATGTAGCCGATGCCGCTTTCATCGATGCCGGCATCGGCAAGCGCGGCACGGATCGTCGCGATCGCCGGGCCGCCATCCGGCGACGAACGGGTGCGATGGAAGGAGTCGGCCTTTTCACCCGCGCCCTTCATGATGCCGAGTACCTTGGCGCCACGCGCGACAGCCGCTTCCAGTGATTCGAGGACCAGCGTCGCTGCACCTTCGGCGATGACGAAACCGTCGCGATCCTTGCTGAAGGGCTTGGAAGCCTTGGTCGGCGGATCGTTCTGCGTCGACAGCGCGGAAAGCAGCGAAAAACGGATGAGCGCTTCGGCGCTCAGCGAACCATCGGTCGCAACCGCAAGGGCGCGATCGGTACGACCCTGGCGGATCGCCTCGATGCCGAGCTGGATCGCGGTGGCGCCAGAAGCACATGCGGTCGAAAGCGTCACCGGCAGCCCGCGCGTGCCGAAACGGTCGGCCAGACGCTCGGAGATCGCGCCGAAGAGTGCTGCTTCATGGAAGGCAGCATCCGTGCGCTGGCGCATCGCGGCCAGGAACCGCTCGTAGGCATCGCCCGGATGGTCGGACGGCGGCGAACGGTCGGCGAGATCGAAGCGGGCGCTCCATTCCGGCTCGATCGGCGGCGCGGCGAGAAAGAGCGGACCGTTGAAATCGCCGGAGATACCGGCATCGCAGAGCGCTTCAACCGTCGTTTCGCGGGCGAAGGCGTAGGAACGCTCAACGGCGTTCGGCACCGGGATGTCGATGAAATCAACAGTGCCGGCAATGCGGGTCGAGAGCCCGTCGGTCGGAAAGCGCGTGATGCCGTGGATCCCGGAAGTGCCGGAGGTCAGCGCCGCCCAGTTGTCCTTGAGCCCTTGGCCGAGCGAGGTGATGATTCCCATACCCGTGACCGCGACGATCGGGCGGCCGAGATGATCCTTGTAAGTCGCTTCTGTCATTTGATCACTCCTCACGCATCCGCGGAAAGAACGGCGACACCCTCGCCGCGCTGGTGGCCGACTGCGGTGACGACAGCGGCCGTGGTACTCGCGCTCATCGGTTTTTCGTGCGCGGCATCGAAAGGCGGCACCTTCGCCTTGCTGTCGACGGCGAGTGCCGCAAAAGCAAGTCCAAGGGTAAACTGCGCTTCGATGGCATGGCCGGACACGCCGCCGAAGCCGCGGACGACCGCGCCCGGAAGCTGATGCTCCAGAACCGCCTTTTCGCGCTCTGCCAGATCATGCATGCCGGTCGAGCCCGAGAAGATCGCAGTCGTTTCCGGCGCAAGCTTCTTGGCCGGCTGCAGCAGGCGCTCGAGACGAACCTCAAGGTTTCCGGCATTCCGGTTACCGCGGTCGCCCTCGATGGAATCGATCGTCGCATAGATATGCGCCCCCCGCGCTTCCGCGTGCTTGCGCGATTCCAGAACGAGAAACGCCCCGGCCGAACCCAGGATCATGCCGCCGCCTTCGGTATCCTTGCGCGACCAAAGCGGCGCCCATTTGCCCTGCAGGTGAGCGCCGATCGATTCGGGCAAAAGGATCATGTCCTGACGCTCGGCGGCAAAGGCGCCGCCGACGAGCGCATGCGAGGATTCGCCCGACTTGATCCGGTAGAATGCGGTTTCGACGGCGGAGATGCCTGCAGCCTCCTCGCCCATGAACGTCCGCGAGGAACCGGTGACCTTATGGACGATCGAAATATTGCCGGCAAGGAGGTTGGAAAGCTGCGCCAGGAAGAGCGTCGGGCGCAGTTCCGTGGTCAGCTTCTCGTTGAGTAAGAGCTCGCGATCATTGCGCTTCAGGCCCTCGTCGACGATCAGCGTATCGACATTGATGTCACGCTCACCGCCGCCGGCGGCCACGATCATGTCCATCCTGCCGCAGGTTTCCGCATTCTCCTTGAAGCCCGCGTCATCGAGCGCCAGGCCGGCGGCAAAGACGCCGATGCGCTGCCAGTTCTCCATCTGGCGCTGGTCGCCGCGCTTGGCGATCTGCTGCGACCAGTCGATTTCCGGCAGCGGATGCACCGGATAGGGCTTGAATTTTTCGGTCTCGATGATCGGTTCCGGCGCTCGACCTGCCGTCAAGAGCGCGACATGCGCATCCTTGCCGACGCCCTGACAAGTGACGATACCGACGCCGGTGATGACGACATCATTTTGAGCCTTGCTCATCCCTTTACTCCCTGCGCGGCGATCGCATCCATCAGGCCGACCTCGCCCGCGCGCTTTTTCACGATATCGCCGAGCGGAACCTCGCTGAAGGGCATGGTGCGCAACTTCAGTTGCGCATCGCAGACCTTCTTGCCGCCGCTCGTGATCTTTGCCTTGGTCACGGCAAAACCGGACCCGTCATGCTCCAGAAACGCCTCGATGTCGAGAACCGCCTCTGGCTCGACGAAGGTTCGCATCTTGGCGCCATCCACCGACATCAGGAACGGCATCGCGGCAAAATCAGTCGCGGCCAGCACCAGCATGCCCGAGGCCTGCGCCATGGTTTCAATGAGAAGCACGCCCGGAACGAGCGGCATACCCGGAAAATGGCCTTCGAAGACGGGGCTTTTCGCCGGCACAACGGAACGCGCCTTGAGCACACCCTTTTCGAGGTCGACCGCTTCCACGCGGTCAATCATCTGGAAATATTCCAGCAGCATCGGATCCTCCGGCCCGGCGGGAAAGCGAGCGCCGGATACGCCTAGTTAGGAACAAAACCGCCCGGCCGCTACGGTTCGCAGAGGCAGGGCGGAGAAAAAAGATAGCTGTGTCGCTCAGGCCTTAGCGGCGCGAAGCTCATCGATCTTGGCACAGAGGTTCTTCAGCACGAAATATTCCTCGGTGGAAACCTTCCCCTCGTTGACTTCCTGCGTCCACTTTTCGAGCGGGATCTTGATGCCGAATTCCTTGTCGATGGCGAAAACGATATCGAGGAAGTCGAGGCTATCGATACCGAGGTCGTCGATCGTATGGCTCTCCGGCGTGATCGTCTCGCGATCGATCTCGCTGGTTTCTGCAATGATGTCGGCAACTTTATCGAATGTAGCGGTCACGCGCTGTACCTCTTTCAATGACGAATTTATCCCCTCATAGGCAAATCCATTTCAAAAGCCAATGCTTTCGCATGATCTGCTTTCAAATTTGACGGGCAACTGTTGCCGAAACAGCAATTCGCATAAAGGCTCGGAACACCAGGCCAGCATTCTTATCTGGATAGCGCCGAAACTCTCCTGCGAAGCACAGTCAAAGCAGAGCGACGAATGCCAGAAACACGGCGATCGCCAGTATCATGCAACTCGCATTGAATACTGCGATCCCGTCTTCGACGTCCTTGACGGTGGCGGTGCCGCGGCCCGCGCCGTTGATCATCGGTTCGTTGACGACAATGCCGGAATAGACGCGCGGACCTGCCAATTGAACATCAAGTGCACCGGCCATGGCCGCTTCCGGCCGGCCGGAATTCGGTGAGCGATGCAGACCGCCGTCGCGGATCGCAACCTGGAAGGCCTCGCGGCTGGCGCTTGCGCCGCGCCGAAGCCAGGCGCCAGCGGCAATCAGCATGATGGCAAGACGGGCGGCCGGCCAATTCGCCAGATCGTCGAGGCGAGCCGAGGCCCAGCCGAAATCGATGTACTTGTCCGACTTGTGTCCGATCATCGAGTCGGCGGTATTCAGCATCTTGTAGAGGAAGAGGCCGGGCAGGCCGAGGACGACATACCAGAGCGCCGGTGCAACGACGCCGTCGGAGAAGTTTTCGGCGAGGCTTTCGATCGCCGCACGGCAAATGCCCGGCTCGTCCAGTGTTTCTGGATCGCGCCCGACAATGCGGGAGATGGCCTTGCGACCGCCGACGATCCCCTCGCCGCGCAAGGCTTCCGCCACCGCAGACACGTGATCCGCAAGGCTCTTCTGCGCCAAGAAGATCGCGACGCAGGCAACTTCGAGAAGAATTCCCACAAAGCCGAACAGTCCGAAGAACCAGTGCAGCACGAGCCCGGCGGCGGCGCTGAACGCCAACAACACCGTGATCGAGACGGTGCCGTTCAGCCGCCGCTCGGCCTTCGTCAGTGTCTCGCTGTTGAACTGCCGGTCGAAATTGGAAATCGCTTTGCCGAAGAGGACGACGGGATGCGGCAGCCGCGACCACAGCCAATCCGGATCGCCGACGATCCGGTCGAGAAGGAGCGCCAGCAACAGCACGAGGAGATTTTCGTCGATCGTCATCCGTCAAAACTTTCCAAAGCGACCACAAGCCTGTTGTCGGCGGCGAAATCGGGCGGGAGGCCGAAACGCAGCCATTCCGGCGCATAGTCGAACTTGCGGACGAGAATATGGTGGCGGCAGAGATGCGTGTGAATGCGGCCTGCGCGGCTGTCTTCGACGAGCGAAAAGAGCCGAGTTCCGCCGGTCATTTCCAAACCGGCGCCTTTCAACACGCCCTCCAAGGCATCCTGGCGCTCGGCGATCCTGCGGATGATCGGAGCCGTATCCGACCGCAGCAAGGACGCGGCAATCGACAGCGCCGGGCCGGACACCGCCCAAGGGCCGAGCCAATCCTCGAAACGCGCGCGGATATCGCTTGCAGTCACGACGAAGCCGAGCCGCAGACCTGCGAGTCCGAAGAACTTTCCGAACGAACGGAAGATGACGAGATTTGAAAACCGCGATGCCAGAGGCACGAGACTCAAATTCGGCTCAGCATCGCCGAAGGCTTCGTCGACGACGAGACAGCCGCCCTGCCCTTTCAGCCGGTCATGCAGCGCGGCTAGCTCGTCCGGCTTATAGCTTTGGCCATCGGGATTGTTCGGATTGACGACGACGGCAAGCGCGTGCCGGTCGTCGACAGCCCCGATCCCATCGACCGCATCCACGATAAAGCCGGCTGACCGGAACGCCTTGTCGTATTCGCCATAGGTCGGCGAGACGATCGCGATTCGCCTGCCGGGCTCGACCAGTCTGGGCAGAAGTTGGATCACCGATTGCGTGCCTGGAACAGGCAACGGCGGGAGATCGCCGCTGCGGTAATAGTCGCGGGCAGCGGCAACGGCCGATTGCACCAGATATTTGTCCGGCAGGCGATGCCAGGATTCAGCAGGAATGTCCGGCAGCGCCGCCGGGCACGGATTGATGCCGGTCGATAGATCAAGCCAATCCTGCGGCCTTCCGCCAAAGGCAGCGGCGGCGGCCGAGATCCCGCCGCCATGCAGGATCGGAACACTCATGCGGCGGCTCCGGCAAGGTCGATCAGATGCATATAGGACCCAGCGATCTGGCCGCGGCGAAGGCCGGCTTCACCGAGACCGATGCCGAGAGCATCGCTCACCGTGAAGAGCCTGTCGGCGTCGCCTTCGCGAACGACAGTGGAGTAATGATATTCATGGGCCGTCATGGCATGGTCGAAGAATGCCCCGTCGACCGGCTGAACGCGGCGATAGCCGAGATGCCGGCTGCGCTCTTCATAGCTGGTCACAAGCGGCAGCAGGCCGAGCATCTCGTGCCGCGTGCCGCCGGCATCGATCAGCCCGTCGCCAAGAACCATGTAGCCGCCGCACTCGCCGTAAATGCGCGTGCCGCGTCCTGCAGCCTCGATCATCGCCCGACGGAAATTCTGCGCACCCGCGATCTCTCCGGCATGCAGTTCCGGATAGCCGCCCGGCAGATAGATCGCGTCGGCATCGGCAGCGGGTGCTTCGTCGGCCAGCGGCGAGAAGAAGGCGATCGTTGCCCCGCGGCGGCGCCAGCCGAGCAGCATATGTTCGTAGGAAAAGGCAAAGGCGATGTCGCGGGCAACGGCAATCCGGCTTCCGAGCGGCGCCAGCCGATGGATATTCGCCGCCGAGGGAACGTTGAGACCCTGGCGCGCGGTGCGCAGAAGAAACTCGAAATTGCACTCGTCGGATACGGCTTCGGCAGCATGCTCGATAAAGTCCTCCAGCCCCTGATGCTCGCCCGCCTGGACGAGGCCCAGATGCCGCTCCGGAAGCGCCAGTGTCTTGTCGCTGCGGATGACCGCGATGACCGGCATGCGGATCGCATCGAGCGCCTGGCGCAGCATCGTCTCGTGCCGCTCGCTGCCGACCTTGTTGAGAATGACGCCGGCGATGCGGACATCGGCGCGGAAGCTCGCAAAGCCGCTGACGAGCGGCGCGACCGAATGCGACATGCGCGAAGCGTCGACAACGAGCACGACGGATAGGCGAAGCATGGCGGCGAGATCGGCAGCGGTCCCCTTGCCGTCGGCCGCACCGTCGAAGAGGCCCATCATCGCCTCAATGACCAGGATGCGATCGCCGGACCGGTGCAGCGCGGCATTGGCGGAAATCAACTCGGGCCGCATGGCCCAGGCGTCGAAATTCAGGCAAGGCGTGCCGCTGGCGGCGGAGTGAAAGGCAGGATCGATATAGTCCGGGCCGGCCTTGCCGGGAGCGACCGCAACACCGCGGTTGCGAAGCGCCCGAAGCAGGCCGAGCGTGATCGTAGTCTTGCCGGAGCCGGAGGACGGCGCAGCGATCAGCAACCCGCTCATGCCGTCACCTTCCCTCCGGTGCGGCGAAACGGATCGGGCTGTAGCCTGCGCCCCGCCAGAGCACCCAGCCAATCGAGCGACGGGCGCAATCTCACGACCTCGCCGACGACGACAATTGCAGGCGGCTCCAAGCCGGACGCCGCGACGGCGCCCGGTGCTTCGCCAAGCGTCGTTTCCAGAACCTGCTGCCCGCTGGTTGCCGCGTTGCAGACGAAGGCGACCGGCTCCGACGGATTGCGGCCCGCCGTGATGAGGTTGGCGCTGATCTGGGCGATATGCTTCATCGCCATATAGATGACGATCACCGGCGAACCGCGGCCGATCGCCTCCCAATTGATCGCATCCGGCACGATGCCGGAAGAATCATGGCCGGTGAGGAACGTGACCGCATGGTTGATGTCGCGGTGGGTGACTGGAATGCCAGCATAGGCGAGCCCGCCGATCCCGGCCGTAATGCCCGGCACGATGCGGAACGGGATGTTGTGCTCGACCAGCGTCAGCGCCTCTTCGCCGCCACGGCCGAAGACGAAGGGATCGCCGCCCTTCAGCCGCAGCACGCGTTTGCCGGAGCGCGCAAGTTCGACCAGGCGAAGCGAGATATCCCGCTGATTCGCGGAAGGCTTGCCGCCTCGCTTGCCGGCATATTCGAGAACGGCATCGGGCCGCGCGAGCCTCAAGCATTCCTCGTTCACCAGCGCGTCGTGAATGATCAAATCGGCTTCCGCCATCGCCTTAGCGGCAAGCAGCGTCAGCAGGCCAGGATCGCCCGGCCCGGCGCCGACGAGCCAGACGCTGCCCGGCTCCAGCGCCGGCAGATGGGAGAATGCGCTTTCGATCATTCAGGTGATCTAAGCCCGGCAGCAGGCAAGGTCAACGGCAACGGTGAAAGCCGACCACAGGCTGCCGGGTGAAAACTGACTCAATTTTGGAAAGGGTTGAATCCGAACTTAAGGAAAGCAAGCCATCCCATTGATCGGATTCAGCAAGAACCGGCCGGAGGAGACGCCGGCCGGTCGGCAATTCATCAGGCGCGCAGCAGCGTCTCGCGAACGAGGCCGATCACCTTTTCCGACTCGACGCCGGTGCAGACGATCTGGCTCGGCAGGCCGTCCCAATCGCCGGGCGGGAAGCGGCGGCCGTCCGGCTTCACGATCGTCTGGCCGTCGGCAATACCGCCACAGACGACGCGAACAGAACCTGTGATGGTCGAAAAGAGTTCCGGCGCCACGACATAGACGCAGGCGCAGCTGTCGTGGACCATCATTCCGTCATCGACCGCATGCGCGTAGAAATCGATGTAGAACTGCGAGAGATCGTTCAGCAGTTTGACGGCCCTGTCGCCCTCTGCGGCGGCAGCGGCGAGATAGCGCCGGCTCATGGTCGTGACCGCGGTCACGTCGAGGCCGATGACCACAACCTTCCAGGGAGCGGTCAGGACGATGTCGGCAGCTTCCGGATCGCCGTGAATATTGGCTTCCGCGACCGGCGAGACATTGCCCGGCACATAAAAATTGCCGCCCATGATGACGACGGCCTTCACGAGCTTGGCGATCTCCGGATCTTCCTTCAGCGCCAGCGCAAGGTTCGTCATGCGGCCGACGGCAACGAGCGTCACCTCGCCCGGATTGGCGCGCACGGTGTCGACGATGAACCGGTAGGCCGGGCGCGGATCGAGCGGCACATCGACCGTTTCCGGCACGTCGATATTGCCGAGGCCATTGTCGCCATGCACGAAGGTCGGCCAGTCGATCTCCTTGCGCGACGGATCGATCGTCGTACCCGTACCCTTGGCGACGGGGGCTGAAATATTCCATTCGCGCTTCAAAAACAACGCGTTGCGCGTCGTCGCTTCGATCGAGGCATTGCCGAAAACGGTCGTGATGCCGATCAGATCGACGTCGGGGTGACGATGCAGGAAGAGGAGCGCCATGGCGTCATCGACGCCCGGGTCCGTGTCATAAATGACCTTGTGCATGAGATTTCCTTTTATGCTGTTCGCCGCGTGCCGGAAAACGCCTCGCGAAGTGGCGACACCATAGCGCCCGTTATTCTTTCTGCAACCGCATGCGGGCGATCGCCGCAGTTGCGTGCGCAGATTTGATCTTGGGCACCGCAAGCTCTGCGTTGCGGCCGCAAGCGGCAAGCGCAGCGGACTCGGCAACGCCGTGGCAGCCGACCCGGGCAAAGACGATGTCGGATGGATTCTTAAGGCGCGGCGTCTCTTCCTCAAGGCGTGCGGCACTGAAAAACAGCATCGGCACGCCGAAATGCCTGGCGGCCTCGATAATAGCAGGCTCCCCGGCCCGGCCGTCGATCGACGCGATCGCGGCGAGTTCACCGGGCGCCAGACCGCCCAGCCACAAAACCTCGGCCGCAAGCGCCATGACTTCGTCGGGCGGCGTGCCGCGCTCGCAACCGAGGCCGAGGACATGGCGGCGTGAAATATCGAACGTGATCCCTGTCATCGGCCCTATTTTGAAATGCATGCGTGTCCTTCCAGCCATTGCAGCCGGAAGCCGGAAATGCAACATGGCGCGGACTTCAGTCCTGCCTTCGAGTTCCGCCGTGTCCGATATCGCACCCCATCTTCTTCTTCTCCTCTGCCTTGCCGGCTTTTTTGCCGGCTTTGTCGATGCCATCGCCGGCGGCGGCGGGCTCATTACCGTCCCGGCGATGCTGATCGCAGGGATTCCGCCGCTCCAGACGCTCGGCACGAACAAGGTACAATCCGTTTTCGGAGCAGCGTCCGCGACGATCGCCTATGCGCGCAAGGGCCATGTGAACCTTCGAGAACAACTGCCGATGGCCATGATGGCGGCTATGGGCGGTGCGCTCGGTGCGGCCCTTGCGACGATCGTGCCCGGCGATGTCCTGCGCGCCATCATGCCGGTGCTGCTTATCGCGATCGCGCTCTATTTCGCCTTCAAGCCAAACCTCAACGACCTCGATACCCACCGCCGCATCACGCCTTTCGTCTTCGGCATGACCTTCGTGCCGCTGATCGGCTTTTACGACGGAGTTTTCGGCCCGGGCACGGGTTCCTTCTTCATGCTTTCCTTCGTGACGCTTGCAGGTTTCGGCATGCTGAAGGCGACGGCGCATACCAAGCTTCTGAACCTTGGCTCGAATATCGGCGCGCTCATCGTCTTCGCCTCCTTCGGAGCAACGCTCTGGACGGTCGGGCTGATGATGGGTGTCTGCCAGTTCCTCGGCGCACAGGTCGGCTCACGGCTTGCGATGCGCACCGGCGCCAAGCTCATCAAACCACTGCTCGTGACGGTTTGCATCGCGTTCACGATCAAGCTTCTGTCCGACCCGACGAACCCTCTCCGCCTCTGGAGCCTGGCAATGGCCTCCGATTACCTGCCGGGAAATTGATCCGCCATCAGAACTCCACGCCGGGCTGTCCCTTGATACCGGAGCGGAACGGATGCTTGATCAGCTCCATTTCCGTGACCAGATCGGCGATCTCGATCAGCTCGTCCTTGGCGTTCCGGCCGGTCAGCACGACGTGAGTCATATAGGGTTTCTCGGCCTTGAGAAATGCGGCCACCTCGTTGACGTCGAGATAGTCATAGCGGAGCGCAATATTGATCTCGTCGAGCAGCACCATGGAATTGCGCTCGTCGCGGATCAGTTCCTTCGCCTTCTCCCACGCAGCCCTCGCCGCTGCAACATCGCGCGCGCGGTCCTGCGTCTCCCAGGTGAAGCCTTCGCCCATCGTATGAAACTGACAAACGTCGGAGAAATGCTTCTCGATCAGGTCGCGCTCCCCGGTCCACATCGCGCCCTTGATGAACTGCACGACGGCAGACGGTTTGCGGTGGGCGATATGTCGGAAGATCATCCCGAAGGCGGCAGACGACTTGCCCTTGCCTTTTCCGGTATGGACGATGATCAGGCCTTTCTCGTCGGTCTTCGTGGCCATGATCTTGTCGCGCGCGGCCTTCTTCTTGGCCATCTTTTCGGCGTGACGTGCATCGTCCTTCTCGCCGCTTTCCACTGGTTCTTCGCTCATTGTTCTTCCCTCTAAACCTTATGGCGTTTCTGTGTGACGTGACGGTGCGAGATCGAAGCGCGCCGAATTGCTGCGCGGCGTCCAGAGCCTGCGCTCGATCGCTTCGAGCAGCCGCTCCTTCATGTCCGCAAGCGCCGCCGGGTTCTTCTCCGCCATGAAATCGCGGACTTTCGGATCGGCGACGAAGGCCTGGTAGACGGCCTCGAAATGGTGGTTGCCGACGGCACCCGTCGTCGCTGCAAAAGCGAAGAGGTAATCGACCGTCGCGGCGATCTCGAAGGCGCCCTTGTAGCCATGGCGCATGACGCCATCGATCCATTTCGGATTGACCGCACGCCCGCGCACGACGCGACCGATCTCCTCCTCCAGCGAGCGGATCACCGGCTTTTCGGGCCGCGAGTGATCGTTGTGGTAGATCGCGGGACGTACTCCACCCAGTTGTTCGGCCGCGGCCGCCATGCCGCCTTCGAATTGGTAGTAATCATCGCTGTCGAGCAGGTCATGCTCGCGGTTGTCCTGGTTCTGCACCACGGCCTGGATGGAGCGCAGGCGCTCCTCGAAGACGCCGCGTTCGGCCCTGCCTTCCTCCGCCGCGCCGTAAGCATAGCTGCCCCAGACAAGATAGGATTCCGCCAGATCGGCCCGCCGCTCCCAGCCCTTTTCGTCGATCAAAGCCTGCAGGCCCGCACCATAAGCACCAGGTTTGGAGCCGAAGATGCGGTAGCCGGCGCGTTTCTGTGCGGATGCCTCATCGAGGCCGGCTGCGGCAAGGCGCGCGGCTTCGCCGCGCATGCGGGCGGCGATCGGGTTGTCGGCGGCATCTTCATCCAGAGCACCTACAGCGCGGATTGCCCTGTCAAATAGCGCGATCTGTTCGGGAAAGGCATCCCGGAAGAAGCCGGAGATGCGCAGCGTCACGTCGACCCGCGGGCGCCGGAGCAGCGCAGGCGGAATGATCTCGTAGCCGGTGACGCGCCGCGAGGTCATGTCCCAGACCGGCTTGACGCCGATCAGCGCCAGCGCTTGCGCGATATCGTCGCCGCCGGTGCGCATGTTCGATGTGCCCCAGGCCGTCAGCCCGAACGAGACCGGCCAGTCGCCATGGTCTTGAACGTAGCGCCGGACGAGCAATTCGGCGGATTTTTTGCCAAGTTCGAAGGCTGCAGGCGTCGGAACGGCGCGGCTATCGACTGAGTAGAAATTCCGCCCTGTCGGAAGCACGTCCGGCCGCCCGCGCGTCGGCGCGCCGGACGGACCGGGAGCGACGAAGCGGCCGTCGAGACCGCGAAGAAGGCCCGCGATTTCAGCCTTGCCGCAGGCGAGGATGGAAGGCTTCAGGCGGGTTTCGATCTCGGTGAGAACCGATTGGGTTGCCGGCCAGTCCGGCGGGCATGGAATTTCACCGGCGACCAGTTCTGCGGCAAGCAATTCGATGCGCTCGACGGTGTCGCCGTTGGTGCGCCAGGGGGTATTGCAGGTCTCTACCAACAGCGAGGGCCGCGGACCGAGCCAGGGCGCCGACATATCGCAATCGAGGGGGTCGAAGGCTAGCGACTGTCCCCCAACGGAGAGAACGTGGCCTGAAGGGTCGGACGAGACGCAGGGGGCGGAATGTTCGGCCTGGCTGGCGCCTGCTCGTTCGCTCCTTTTGTCGCTTACCCCCTCATCTGTCCTGGCGGACATCGTCTCCCCGCGCAGGAGAAGAGGGAACCCAAAAAACGCATCTGCCGCAATCGCCCGGTGCAGGCTGGCATCGCCCCGCTCGCCCAGACTGCGCGGAACGCGGGCCAGTGCCACCGTGAGATCAGTCAGTAACCGGCCCTGCGGCGCAACACCGAACACATGCAGGCCATCGCGAATCTGCATTTCCTTCAGATCGCAAAGATAGGCGTCGAGCTTCTTCAGCGCCTCGTCTCCGCTCTCGCCTTTGGCGATCCCCGCATCCCGGTCGAGACCAATATCGGCGACGAGATCAAGGATCTGCTTGGCGAGCAGCCGAATGCGCCGCGGGTCGCCGCCAAAGGCCTCGTAATACTCGTCGACCAGCGCTTCCAGGTCCTTCAACGGGCCATAGCTCTCGGCCCGCGTCAACGGCGGCGTGAGGTGATCGATGATCACGGCGCTCGAGCGCCGCTTGGCCTGCGTGCCTTCGCCCGGGTCGTTGATGATGAAGGGATAGAGATGTGGCAGCGGGCCGAGGATCGCTTCCGGATAACATTCCGAAGACAGCGCCAGCGCCTTGCCCGGCAGCCATTCCAGATTGCCGTGCTTGCCCATATGGATCACGGCATCGGCGCCGAATTCCTCGCGGAGGAAGGCATAGAAGGCGAGATAGCCATGCGGCGGCACGAGGTCCGGTGAATGGTAGCTTTCCTTCGGATCGATGTTGTAGCCGCGTGCAGGCTGGATGCCGATGAGGAGATTTCCGAAGCGGGTGAAAGGCAGGGCGAAACTGCCGTCCGTGAAATAGGGATCGGACGCCGGGTCCCCCCAGCGGGCGGCAATCTCGTCTTGAATCTTTTTCGGAAGAGATGCGAAGAACGCTTTGTACCCATTCAAGCAAAGCGTCTCGCGGATCACCTTGCCATCGTGTCCGGAATTGGTCGGCCCCTCGGCGAGGTGCCGCATCAGCGCATCGCCATCGGCCGGGAAACCGGAAACAGCGTAACCCGCATCCCGCATCGCCTTCAGCACCTCGATCGTGCTGGCTGGCGTATCGAGGCCGACGCCGTTGCCGAGGCGTCCGTCACGGTTTGGGTAGTTTGCAAGCACCAGCGCGATGCGCCGCCCCGCAAGCTGCCTGTTTCGGAGGCGCGCCCAGTTGGCGGCGAGTTTCGCCGTATAACGCATGCGATCGGTATCCGGCTCGCTGGCGACGATATTGGCCTCGACGGCCGCGTCGTAACGGGCGGCAGACTTGAACGAAACGGCCCGCGCCAGCACGCGGCCATCGACCTCCGGTAGCGCGACGTTCATGCCGAGATCGCGGGCGGAAAGGCCTTGCGATGACGAGGCCCACGCCTCCTTGGATGTGGCGGAGAAAATCGCCTGGAGAACGACGGCGCCGTTTGTTTCAAGCACGCTCGGCGCGCGATCGGCGCCGGGCGCAGACACGGCAAAGCCGGTGGTGTTGATCACCACCTCGGGCGGCGCTTCTGCAAAGATGCGCTCGAGAATGCCGGTCGACAGCGGATCCTTGAGGCTATAGGCGAAGATCGGCAGAGGGCGCAGGCCTTCCGCCGCCAGCGCTTCGATGAGCGCTTCGACGGGGGCCGTTTCGCCGCTTTGCACGAGCGCGCGGTAGAAGCTGATGGCGACGGTGGGTTTGAATCCGGCCTCTTCCTTCGAGTTTGGGATACCGCACGCGGAAACAACTTTCCACTCCTCAACCCCAATCACACCTCGACCCGGCCACCAGATACCCGCCTTCATCAGCGGCGCAGCCGCGCCCGGCTTCTCATCGCCGGAGAGCATCGCCGTCGCGTAATCGAGAAAGCTTCGCGAATTCCCGTCGCCGCCTTCGATCAGATAAGCCCAGAGCGCGTTGAGATCGTCGAGCGGCACGTTCGAAAACGGCGTCAATCCCGCATCCGGCTTCGAATCCCCAGGCAGCACCGCAATCATCGCACCATGCCGCGCCGCGCAGGCATGCAGCGCCTCCAGCGCGTAGTGGAAGTAGCTCGCGCCCCCAAGCGCCCGGACGATGATCAGCTTTGCGCACCTCGCCGTGCGCTCGATATAGGCATCGACGGACATTGGGTGCTTGAGGCTCATCAGGCTGGCGAGCCGGAGCGTGAAAGGCCTTCCGCCTTGCGCGTGAGCCGCGGCGATCGCCGCAAGCTCCGTATCCGCCGCAGACAAAAACAGGATATCGGCGGGCGATTGGCCGAGGTCGATCGCCTCGTCGCCGTCGCTGATCGTTCCTCTCTGGGCAAGAAGCAGATGCATGGCCGAGCCTTAGACGAGTGCCTGGATGGCCTTGCGGACGGTGTTCTGATCCATCTCGTGCAATCCGATCACCACAAGCCGTGTGCCGCGCGCTTCGCCCGGCGCCCAAGCGCGGTCGAAATACTGGTCGATACGGCTGCCGACGGCCTGGACCTGCAACCGCATCTGCTTGCCCGCGACATCGGCAAAGCCCTTCAGGCGCAGAACATCGTGCTCGGCAATCACGCCTTTCAGCTTCTCGGTGAAGCCTGCCGGATCGTCGATCGGGCCAAGGTCGACCACGAAGCTGTCGAACTCGTCGTGATCGTGCGGCGTGCCGTCCTCATGCTCCAGCTCGTGATGAGACTTGCGGTTGCCGATGTCCTCTTCAGTACCGATGCCGAGGCCGAGCAGCACGCTTGCCGGAACCTCGCCGTTCCTCGCCTCGATCATCGCCGGCTTGCGGGCGATGCGGGAGGCCACTTCGTGGCGCACGCGGCTGAGCCCTTCGCCGTCAAGGAGATCGGTCTTGTTGAGCACGATGAGGTCGGCGCAGGTCAGTTGGTCCTCGAAGAGTTCTTCGATCGGGCTTTCATGATCGAGCGAGGCGTCGTCTGCGCGGCGCGCATCCACCGCATCGTGATCGTCGGCAAAACGGCCGGCCGCGACGGCCGCGCTGTCGACGACGGTGATGACGCCATCGACAGTCACTTCGCTGCGGATATCCGGCCAGTTGAAGGCGGCAACGAGCGGCTGCGGCAGGGCAAGGCCGGAGGTTTCGATGACGATGTGATCCGGACGCTGGGCGCGCTCGAGAAGCTTCGTCATCGTCGGAATGAAATCGTCGGCAACGGTGCAGCAGATGCAGCCGTTGGTCAATTCGATGATATCGTCCTCAGTGCAGTTTTCCGCGCCGCAGCCCTTCAATACATCGCCATCGACGCCGAGATCGCCGAACTCGTTGATGATCAGCGCGATCTTCTTGCCGCCGGTGTTGGAAAGCAGGTTGCGGATCATCGTCGTCTTGCCGGCGCCGAGGAATCCGGTGATGACGGTTGCGGGGATCTTCTGCTGGCTCATAGGTTCAACCCTTCATTTTCAGCGGCAAACCGGCCGCGATGAAATACACTTCCGCGGCTTCCGCCGCTATCATCTGGTGCAGCCGTCCGGCATGGTCGCGGAAATCCCGGGCCATGCGGTTCTCCGGCACGATGCCGAGGCCGACTTCATTGGAAACGATGACGAGCCGCGCTCTTGCCTTCGGCAACCAAGCGGCAAGTGCTGCGAATTCCGCTGCCATGTCGCGCTCCTCCATGATCAGATTGGTGACCCAGAGCGTCAGACAATCGACGAGGATCGCCCGGCCCTCGCGGTCGATAATGGAAAGACGGGGGACGAGCTCCAGCGGCTCCTCATGCGTCGTCCAGAGTGGGCCGCGATCGGTTTTGTGGCTCTCGATCCGCTGACGCATCTCCTCGTCCCAGGCCCGGCCCGTCGCGACGTAGTGGCGCTCAAGCCCGCTATCGGCAATCAGCTGCTCAGCAAAACGGGATTTGCCGGAACGCGCGCCGCCGAGGACGAAGGCGGTGCCGCATGTGGGATGAGTCATCTGGAGGCCTGCGGCGTAAGAAACGGCGCTGCCGAGGTATGGCGCAGCCAACCCTCATTCCTGTGCTTGTCACAGGAATCCAGTGCCCCCAAGTCCTTGGGCGCGGAAGACACCCTCGAGATGGCTGTTTCATTTACGGCGCGGACGCGCCGTGGCGGGTTTCTTGTGACAATCCTCGGGTTAAACCCGAGGACAGGAATGCGGGAAGTCGAAAGTGCGGTGTCCCGCAAAGACGCCACAAAATGCGGCATGGAATTCCATCGTTCAGCCATGACAACCTCCGTGCTGGCAGCGGGGAACAATGCCCCAGAATGGGCTCTTCGCCCGGCACGCATGGCAGGTCTCCTGGCTCGCGGGTGTCGGCCGACCGGGGCGACCATCTAAGGTCGCCCCTGATCGCGCCAGTGGATCTTCCTCGCCTTCCCGGCTGCATTCTCGTGAAAAGGCGGACGATTCGTAGAAATAGAGGCGTCCTGCCCCGGCTGATCACAATGCATTTCCAGTGGCTTTTCCGGCGCCCCAGCCACTTCACCTGATCCGCAACATGCGAAAGGAGCCGTGAAATGGCCTGAACGCCGGACGGAAGACCCTGACCGCTCTACAGTCGCGGGGTCGGCTGTGATAAAGACGCCCGGCTTGGGTCCGTCCCTTCACATTCCCTTTTCATCCGGAACGGCATCTGCCGTCCCGGAACCATCCGTAAGTATATTCATCGTTAGGCAAGCCGCCTTCCGAAGTCAATTGCGGGCACCCAAATGAAACCGGCGGCGAACAGCTTCCAATTCGCGGTGCCTTTCGCGCCGGGCTTTCGCCACATTTCGGGAGCAAGCGCCCCTCTCGCCCTTGACGCTGTTGGCCGCCACCTAGTTCTTTGCATATGCTCACGAAATTGAATTTCCCGCGCCTCTACCGGCTCTACCGCCTGCTCGACGCCGGGCGGCTTCGTGCGCTTGCCCGCCGCAGTGAAATGGGCATGGTCTTCGCCGGGATCGCCGTCGGCGTGACGTCGGGCCTGGCTGTCACCGGCATGAGCCTCCTCTCGCGCGAGCTGCATCGCTTGATCTTCGGCATCAGCGACATCGAACGGCTGAGTTCATCGCAGACAAACGACAAATTCCTGCTTCTGATGGCGCCGGTCTGCGGCGGGATGCTGCTCGGCCTTCTGTTTTTCATTCTCGCGCGAACCCGCAAGAAGCCCATGATCGATCCCATCGAAGCGAACGCTTTGCATGGCGGACGGCTGTCGCTGACGGATAGCATCATCGTCGCCGTGCAGAATCTGGTTTCGAACGGCTTCGGCGCCTCCGTCGGCCTCGAGGCGGGCTATGTCCAGCTCGCGGCGGGTATCGCCTCCAAGCTCGGACTGAAGCTGCAGCTCCGCCGTGCAGACCTGCGCGTCCTTGTCGGCTGCGGCGCCGCCGGTGCGATCGCCGCGGCCTTCAATGCACCACTGACAGGCGCCTTCTATGCATTCGAGCTCATCATCGGCACCTACACGATCGTGTCGCTGACGCCGGTCGTCGTTTCCGCGCTCGTCTCGACGCTCGTCGCGCGCCTGCTGGCGGGAAGCGATTTCATGATCGATGTCGGGGAGTTCGGCACGGTGGTTCCGGCTGATTATATCCCTGCCCTGTTGCTTGGCGCCTTCAGCGCCGGCGTCGGCATCCTGATCATGCAGGGCGTAGCCTTCATCGAGGAGCTGGCGCGCAAAAGTTCGGTTCCGACGCCGCTTCGCCCGGCGCTCGGCGGCATCGTCGTCGGCCTTCTGGCGATGATTACGCCGCAGGTGCTTTCGGCGGGCCATGGCGCGCTGCATCTGAACCTTGGCCGTGATGTTGCCGTCCCGGTCCTGGTCGGTCTTCTCCTGCTGAAATCCTTCGCATCGGCGATCTCCATCGGTTCCGGCTTCAGGGGCGGCCTCTTCTTCGCCTCACTCTTCATGGGCGCTCTGCTCGGCAAGCTTTTCGCCTATGCTGCCCCCTATTTCGCCCATGCGACGCTGACGCCCGTGATCTATGCCGTGGTCGGCATGAGTTCGCTCGCCGTTGCGGTCATCGGAGGGCCGCTGACGATGACGTTCCTGGCGCTCGAGATAACCGGGGACTTTCCGATCACCGCGCTGGTACTTGCGGCCGTCATCACCTCGTCGCTCGTCGTGCGCAACACGTTCGGCTACTCCTTCGCGACATGGCGTTTTCATCTTCGTGGCGAAAGCATCCGCAGCGCCCATGATGTCGGCTGGATCCGCAATCTGACGGTCGACAAGCTGATGCGCTCGGACGTGAAAACGGCGAAGGTCAGCATCACGATTGATGATTTCAAGAAGGCCTGCCCGATCGGATCGAGGCAGCGCGTCATCCTCGTCGACGACTCCGACAAATATGCCGGCATCGTGCTCGTTCCGGAAATCTACGCGAGCCCGGTTGCCACCGACGACGAGGGCAAGGATCTGAAGGATTTCATCCGTTACCGGAACGACTTCCTGCAGCCGCAGATGAACGCAAAGCAGGCGGCGGCGATATTCGACAAGACGGAGAGCGAAGCACTCGCCGTGCTCAGCAATCTGATCGAGCGCCGCGTCGTCGGCCAGCTCAGCGAAAGCTATACGCTGCGCCGCTACAGCGAAGAGCTCGACCGCAGGCGCCGCGAGGTCTCCGGCGAAATCTAGCCGAGAAGCCCGGCCAGCCAGCCTTTGTCGAGATGGGTTTCGAGTTCGTCCGCGACCTCGTCGAGCGCCTGGTCGACGCTTTGACGGTAGCTCCGCCGTTCGCCGGATAGGCCGAAGCTCTCGAGAAGCTTGCCGCGATAGGCATCGCTGCCGAAAAGGCCGTGCAGATAGGTGCCCATGATCCGGCCGCCAGCAGATACCGCGCCATCGGCCACACCGTCGATCACCGCTGATGGCCTGGCGCAGTCCGGCCCGGTCGTGACGCCCAAATGGATCTGGTAGCCGGCAAGCGGAACGCCGTGTTCGGCCGAGACCGCCAGGCTGTTCCGCACGGTCTTTTCTGGCGCCATTTCGGTCTCGACATCAAGCAATCCGAGACCCGGTGTCGCAGTGCTCGCCCCCTCGATGCCGAGCGGATCGCGAACCGTGCGCCCGAGCATCTGATACCCGCCGCAGATGCCTATGACGCGCCCGCCACGCCGGATGTGCGTCTCCAGATCGCGGTCCCAGCCGGCAGCGCGCAGATCACGGAGGTCGGCAATCGTCGATTTCGACCCGGGCAGGATCACCAGCGCTGCATCGCCCGGCAGCCGGTCTCCCGGCTTCACGAAGACGAGCTCGACATCGGGCTCGGCACGCAGAGGATCGAGATCGTCGAAATTGGCGATGCGCGGCAGAACCGGTACGGCGATCTTCAACGCACCGGAGGTGCCCCTGACGAGGCGCTCCAGCACGACGGAGTCCTCCGCCGGCAAGCGGGCGGCGGCCTTCAGCCAGGGCACCACGCCGAAACACGGCCATCCGGTGAAGCGATTGATCGCTGCGTTGCCGTCATCGAAGAGCGAAACATCGCCGCGGAACTTGTTGATGATATAACCGGAAATCATCGCCCGGTCGTCATCCGAAAGGATCGCGTGCGTGCCGGCAAGAGAGGCGATCACGCCGCCACGATCGATATCGCCCACGAGCACGACTGGCACCTTGGCGCGGGTGGCAAAGCCCATATTGGCGATATCGCCGGGACGCAGGTTGATTTCGGCCGGCGAGCCCGCGCCCTCAACGATGACGAGATCGGCGCCTTCCGAGACGATCGCAAAACTCTGCAGGACATGTTCAAGAAGCAGCGGCTTTAACCTCTGGTAGTCACGGGCCTTCGCCTGCCCGAAGACCTTGCCCTGCACGATGATCTGGCTGCCGTTTTCGGATTGCGGCTTGAGGAGAACCGGGTTCATGTGTATCGACGAGGACGTGCGCGCCGCAAGCGACTGCAGCCACTGCGCCCGGCCGATCTCCCCGCCGTCATCGGCAACAGCCGCGTTGTTCGACATATTCTGCGGCTTGAAAGGCTTCACCTTGAGGCCGCGATTGGCCGCAAGCCGGCAAAGCCCGGCAACGAGCACCGTCTTGCCGACATCCGAGCCGGTTCCCTGCAACATGATCGCCTTGGTCATGCGATGAGGCCTACAACGCTGCACGATCCGCGGTCAATCGTCTGTCCGAAATGCGAAAACCGCGCGGGCTGGCGGGCGCGCGCGGTCTGCCGAAAACTCTGGCGTATTCGCCAATACACGGCGAAACTCGTATTCTCCGGGACGCACTACCTGATCCGGAGAAAGCGGCGGTTGTCCCCCGCCGTGGTTCAACTGATAGCGTGACATTCTTACCGGAGTGTTATTGCGGAACTCAGCAATGGTGGATTTTGACCTTTTTTGACATTTTACCGATTCTCGATCCGCATGCAGTTCATTGAGTTCAAGCTCGATGCAGACTTTCGCTCGTGGATCAGTGGGAATATTAGCTCATTCAAATCAGTCGTTTAGCTCAAAAAAATTCGGCCGCAAGCGGATTTCAATTGCCATGTCAAAGGCGTAGGCTGGGATGTAATCGGAATGTCCCAGGCCGGCGATCGCGATGCAAAAAAACGCATGGCACCTGAAATTGCGACGGCCAAACTGCTGCATGCATTCATTGAACGAACGCATTGGGCGGTTAGTATTACATCCAAAAGCTGCATGTCAGCATCAAAAATCGGGGAACGAGCGATGAAGATCATCCTGGCTTGGCTGTTTATTGCCGTATGTCTCGTCGCCGGCGGCCGCGCCGCGCAGGCTGATTGCGGTAATGTTTCGATCGCGGAGATGAGTTGGGCCTCGGCGGCGATTGCCGCCAATTTCGACAGCTTCATTCTCAAAAACGGCTATGGATGCAATATCAGGACCGTGGCCGGCGATACCGTGCCCACTTTTGCTTCGATGGATCAGAAGGGCGAACCCGATATCGCACCGGAACTCTGGACCGCGTCCGTCAGGACTCAACTCGAGGCGGCAGTGAAGAGCGGGCGCCTGATCCAGGCCTCCGAGATTTTGTCGGATGGCGCAATCGAAGGCTGGTGGATCCCGAAATTCATCGCCGATGCAAATCCCGACATCCGCTCCGTACAGGATGCCCTGAAACGGCCAGACCTCTTCCCCGCGCCGAAAAATGCCGCCAAGGGCGCCGTCCACAATTGTCCGCCGGGCTGGAGCTGCCGGATTTCGACAGCCAATCTCTTCAGGGCCTTGAACGGCGAGAAGGCCGGTTTCGAGCTGATCGACAGCGAAAGCCCGCAAAGCCTGGACGATTCGATCGGCGCAGCCTTCGACGCCAAAGTTGGCTGGCTCGGCTATTACTGGGCACCAACGGCGATCCTCGGCAAATACGACATGACACGGCTCAGTATGGGTGTCAGCCACGATAAGGCGGAATGGCTGGCCTGCACCTCGGTCGAAGGCTGCGCGCGTCCGCAGCTTAACGCCTATCCCGTCTCCCAGGCCTTTACCGTCGTCACCAAGGCCTTTGCCGACCGTGCCGGTCCGGAACTCGCCTACTTGCGCTCCCGCACCTGGGACAACAACACCATAAACGACATTCTGGCGTGGCAGGACGAAAACCGGGAAAGCAGCGAGAACGCCGCGCTCTATTTTCTGCGCAACTACCCCGAACTCTGGACACGGTGGATGCCGGCTGACGTCGCGGAAAAGGTGAAGGCCGCTCTTTGAGCAATTCCAGCCTCGCGTAGGCTATCGCTCCTAGGCTGACGGCATATTCTAGTCAAACGACTGCCGGGCCAATGGCAGCAACGCAATGGATGACCGATGACGCCAGCCGCTTCCTTTCCCGATCGCGACACTGTTGCCAGCAAATTTGCAGGCGCTTCCGAAGCGGACAGGTCGTATCTTGCGCTGCTCATGGAAAATGCAGCGCAGGACGACAGCCTGATCGACGGCTTGCATCGGTATCTGGATCTGGCCGCGGCTGCGCCCTTTCTCAATTCTCTGAAACTTGAAAATACCGGAATGTGGATTGGTGAAGCCGCGCCGGCGCGGCTTCAGATCCGATTGACCGAAGCAGCGAAATCAAGCCAGCATCCGGCCTATCTTGCTTTCCGCACTGGCCTCAACCGATCGGGCGGCCTCGAACGCGCCTATCCTGCCGCAACGGTCTGAAAAGATTTAGCGGCGTGCGGCGCGGTTGACCGAATGGCCGGCATCCTGCGTCGCGTTGACGGCGTTTGCCGTATCACGGCCCACGCCACGGATGGTATTGCCGCAGGAAGAAAGCGCCAGAAGCAGCATCAGCGCTGCGCCGATTTTGACCGTTATCGTCATTTTGGAAATCCTCTTTTGCAAACTAGAAATCGTGCGGCCGAGGCAGCATGCTGCTCTCGCCGTTCAACGCGCCGAAATCCATTAAAGTTCCTCGCCGTCCGGATCAAGCGGCGGCGGCCTTTGCCTTTTCCGCGAAAGCAAAGCGGATGCTGTCGGCGACCGCCTCCATGGGCCCCGAGAGCTGGGAGGCCGTCAGCAGCCGGATGTCGAACGAGCCGAGTTCAGGCAGGCCTTCTTGCGCACCGAGCATCACCATGCCGTCGGCCACATAGGAGCGCGGCAGCGGCGCGATCGCAAGGTCGGAAAGCACGGCGGCGCGCTGCGCCATCGTATGGCCGCTGAGATAGGCGACGCGGTAAGGCCGCTTGTTACGCTCAAGCTGCGCCAGTGCCTCCTGGCGCCAGATGCAGCCATCCTCCCAGATCGAGATCGGCAGGGGATCGCGCCTGTGGGCAGTACCGCATTTGGCGCCTGCCCAGACAAGGCGTTCACGAAACACGATCTCCCCGCCGGTCGGAAACGGCCGCGTGGCGCAATTGATCAGCGCCAGATCCAGCCTCTGCTCTTCCATGCGCTTCTTGAGGCCCATGCTCATGTCGATCGTCACGTCGACCATGATGCCCGGATAGCTCTCCGCGAAGCTCTTCAGGATACTTGGCAGCAGCCGCTCGCCGATATCCTCCGGCGCGCCGAGCCGCACGACGCCGCTGAGTTCCGGCATGATGAAGCGCGAGACCGCCTCGTTGGAGAGCGCCAAGATATTGCGAGCGTAAGTCAGCAAGAGCTCGCCGTGCTGCGTCAGCGTCACCGAACGCGCATCACGCATAAAGAGCGTCGCGCCGAGCTGTTCCTCGAGCTTCTTGATCTGCATGGAAACCGCCGACGGCGTGCGGAACACAGCCTCGGCTGCAGTCGAAAAATTACCCGTTTCCGCAATGGCGACAAAGGTTCTCAGAACATCATTGTCGAGCAACGGGATCGGGCGGCGAAAGGGCATAGTCATCGTCGCATCTTTCAATTTTTCTGATATTAAACACCATATCATTTCGTTTGTTTGAAAGTCAACGCAAAGCTATTTTAGCAACATGGCTCGATAAACAAAGGAGGCCATAATGACCGAGGCTGCACACAGCATTCTGGACATCTTCTTTGCGTTCAGGGCAAGGCAACTGCAGCGCACCACCTGGGAGAACACTATGCGGCAGATGACCGCGCTGCCCAGCCACCTGATCGCTGATGTCGACCCATATGCGCTCAACAATACCCGAGAAGGAGGCACGCAACCTTCTCCTCACCAGAGTTCTGCACGTTTGGCGATACAGACACTGCATGAAATGCGGTTCACGCCCGGCTCGTCCGCCGCCAGCTATCATCGCAACGCTGGCTCCTAGGTGTGCAAGTCGGGGGTGTGCCCCCACTTGAACTATTGATGCCGCCAGACTTTCAACGCTGAAATCAGGAGGATCACGGCAAGCGTAGGCAATAGGAACACACTCGGTACAATGCTGAGAAGTAACCCGCCGATGAAGGTTCCGACAGTCGATCCCGCCGCCATCACGAGCAGAAATGCCTTGTTGCGACGGATAGCCGAAAAGCTCTGATCCCGGCTGTAGCGGGTGAAGCCGACAAGCATCGTCGGCAGGCTCACCGCGAGCGAGAGGCTTCCGGCCAGCTTGATATCGGCGCCGAACAGTAGCACCAAAGTCGGTATCAGCAATTCCCCGCCTGCCACGCCGAGCAGCGAGGCTACCACGCCGATGACGAAGCCTGCGATCACGCCCGCAATCATCTGGGACGGCCCAGTCAGAACCGGCTGACCTGCACGAGCGTCATGGCCGAGGACCAGCACCGCCGCGATAACAACGAGCAGGACGGCAATAACCTTGTAGAGCGTTTCCGATTTCAGGCGCGTTGCCCATCCGGCCCCACACCATGCACCAAGCAGGCTTCCGGCGAGCAGGTTGGCGGCGATAAGCCAGTTTTCGGCGATAACGGCGAAAGGCACCGTTCCGGCACGGAGCGGCAGGGCCGTCGCGACCACGACGAGGCTCATGGCTTTGTTAAGAATGACGGCTTCCAGGGCCGCGAAATTGAAGCGGCCAATCAGCAACGGCAAACGAAATTCCGCGCCGCCGAGGCCGATCAGCCCACCGAGCGCGCCAATAATTGCGCCTCCCGCGAATGCCATGGGTAAGTTGCGCGATTGAGATGCGGCCGCCGTTTCATGTGTCATCGATATAGCCAGATGGAAGTACCGACTTTGTAGCGGCTTTTCTTGGCGCAGGCGAGATCAAGCGTCGCCGCCGCTAATGCTTCATCATCACTGGATGCGGCGAATGCGACAGCAGGTAGTGAGTGACACGGCCGAGCAGCAGCTCCAGGAAATAGCCATGCTTGAAAGCGCCAATCAAAAGGCACGTCGCATTCACCGACTTGGCGAAATCGAGGATCGCCTCTCCGACGGACCGGCTTCCCGAGCTGATTGCAACGACGTCGCCGTCAAGCCCCAGCTGATCTAGCAATTCCCTTGCCGTTGACTGGTAGCTTCCGTCCGGTTTGTCGTTGACGCATAGAACCGTCAAGCGATCGGCCGCAGCCAGCCAGCGCCTGGCGGCGGCGACGGCACCCTGCGCATGATCATGCGGTTTCCAGCCGATCACCACATGCCCCAGCAGATTGCCGGCATAGGCATCGGCAGGTGGTGCCAATACCAGCTTGTGCTCATTGAAAAGGAGATCGTGAAAAGCGTCGCGGGCATCCATGTTGCCATGGCATGGGGCGACGACGAGCGCCGTCTCATGGACTTCGGCGGTCACGCAGCGATTGAGATCGCCGCGGCAGTCATCGAGAAGGAGCCGTTCTCGGCTGGGCTTGCCCTGCTTCCAATCCTCGAAGGCGCGGGCGACCCGCTCGAACCGCTCTTGCGGCGAGCCTTCGGCCAGGTCGCGCAGCATCTGCAGATCGATCTCCTCCGGCGCGGCGATCATCCGTTCCGGATCCGCACCGACATGGGCCACGGCCATGGTGCCGTGGATGGCGCGGGCGGCGTCTTCTGCAATATCCAGGCAAGGCTGCGCAGTTGCCGGATCGGGCAGCAGAGCGAGAACGTCGGCATGGACGGTCACTTCCCGCACATGGCCGGCGAAGATGACACCGGCTTCTGCCGGGGGCGGTTTCCGCGCGGTGTCGTTTACGGTCGCATTGCTCATACCGGCCTCCTTTCGCGAGTGCTCCCACCTCGCTCCCGGTCCATCACGTTTGAAAGTTTACTCCTGGGTCCCATGGCTAGCAAACGCTGCACACTTGTTAGCACGCAATCACTCGTTTGCCATGGAAGTGACGGTAGGAACTATTCCATGCGCTTCATGACAACCCTTCTCGCCTTGAGCGTCATTGGTCCCACGGCCGCCCAGGCCGAAATGAAATGGAGAATCTACGCGAAATGCGCCTCCCTGCCCCGCGGCGGCCATCCCGCCGCGGAGCAAATGATCGTGGCGAAGCCGCGCCGCTTTCGCACCACTTGCGGCATCCTTTGAACAATCAGGCAGTTTCCGCGTTCATTTGAAGCGCAAAGGAGCTCTTGATGTCATACGGATCGCTGAGTGCTTTTGGTGACACCTGGTGCCGGTACAGCCCGGACACCGAGACCCTCGAGGCCGCTCATGACCTGGTGGACCAATACCTCGTGTTCGCCGAGGAAGCGCAAGTGGGAAATGACATCATCGACGAGATCGAGCTGCCCGTCCCGAAGCCTGTCCTGATCAAGTCGTTTGGCCTCGTCATCGCTGCCGAGCACCGTCCGCAGATAAGAACTCTGCTGATCAAGGCCGCCATGACGCTTGCCCAGTACCGCGACGACGTCGGACCACGGATGCGGTTAAAGCCTACGACACCGCACGGCAGGCCGCGGGCGGCCCGATCGCGGGAATTCGAGCGCCGTCTCGAAAAGAAGCTTGTGGCGGTCGCTGCAGAACGGATCAACCTCGGCGCGTTCTATCGCCGCGCCTTTATCGAGGCCATGCATTGACGCCAGGTGCGGTCGCACCTTGCCTTGCCCGCGACGTTCAGATCGCCGCCTGCATCAGGTAGAGGGATCGTTCCGGAGGAAGCTGTGCAACCATTTTCATCATGATCTTGGGATCGACATGGGGAACGGATCGCAGTTGGCCGTCCCGGTAGATGATCGTCAAGACGCGCGTCTCTTCGTCATAATCGAGTTCAGCGATCGTTTTCGTGTACACCAGGAACCGCATGCCGTTTACACCTCGCTGGTCAATGGAACATCACCAAGGTGATGGTGCCGACCATGACCCACCCGGAAACGATAATCAGGGACATTCTCAACAACGCCGTCTTGATCGTCATGGAATACTCCAAATCGCTTCAACCAAACTAGCTGTACTTTGGGACGAGTGTGGCCTATCGGGCCGAACCCTCATCCCGGCGGGATTATATGTCTGACGCCCTTAGGCGAGTATGGGAGCCGAAGGCGGACTGGAATCACCTCCAGCGCGACTAAGCACACCCTAATATAGGCAGTCGCGTGAAATCGACGTGACACACGTATTGCGCGAACAGCTGTATCGCGCGTCTCAATCTGTGCGCACAGCGACGGGGATAGGATAGGAACCTGATCCGGATCAGAAGTCGCCGAGTGCGTAGCCGGCGCCACGCACCGTCCGGATCACCTTATCGGCCTTGCCGAAACTGATGCCCTTCCGGAGACGCCCGATGTGTACGTCGACAGCGCGCTCATCGACACTGGCATCGTTACCCCACAGCGATGCCCTCAATTCCGATCGGGAGTGGACGCGGCCGGGGGACTTCATCAGAAACTCGAGCAGCCTGAACTCGGTGGGGCCGAGCTTGACTTCCTTCTTCTGCCTGTGAACCCGGCGGGCGTTCTTATCGAGCGTCAGATCCCCGACCTTCAGCGTGCTCTCCAGCAGCGCTGGATTGAGACGCCGCAGGAGGTTCCGCAAGCGGATGAGGAGTTCCACGGGGGAGACTGCCTTTATGAGGCAGTCGTCGGCTCCGGCGGAGAGGACGGCCAACCGGTCCTGCTCGAGGGCCGAGTCCAGCAGCACCACGATCGGAAGGCGGGCGGTCGCTCCAGTTGTCCGGAACTGGCGGCATGTCGAGATTGCCATCGAGCCAGGAGCCGGCGCACCGAATATCACCGCATCAGGCAGCCGCAACGCCACGAGCTCGACCAGCGACGCATGCGGGTGAAGACAGTTCACCGAATACCCTTCTGTCTCCAGAGCATGCTTCAGTGTCGCGAGCAGATCTTCGTCCTGCTCAACAACAAGTACCCGCACCGACATCTTCTCCGGCCTCCCTGCTATGCTTCCATCGAATATCCTGCGCCGCGGACGGTGCGGATGACGTCCTGCATGTTGGAGAAGTTCAGCGCCTTGCGCAGGCGACCGACATGAACGTCCACGGTGCGCTCGTCGACATAAATGTCGTGGCCCCAGACACCGTCCAGAAGCTGCGAACGCGAGAAGACGCGGCCGGGCGACGACATCAGGAATTCCAGTAGACGGAATTCGGTCGGGCCGAGACGGACTTCGCGGCTCTTGCGGTGAACACGATGCGTTTCGCGGTCGAGTTCGATATCGCCGCATTTCAGCACCGTGGAGAGCACCTCGGGCTTGGCGCGGCGCAGCATCGCCTTGACGCGGGCAACGAGTTCGGGCGTGGAGAACGGCTTGACCACGTAGTCGTCGGCGCCGGTGGAAAGGCCGCGCACACGCTCGCTTTCCTCGCCGCGCGCCGTCAGCATGATGATCGGCAGACGCTCCGTTTCCGGGCGCATGCGCAGGCGGCGGCAAAGCTCTATGCCCGACACGCCCGGCAGCATCCAATCGAGGATCAGAATATCCGGCGTGCGCTCCTGAAGCCTGATTTCGGCCTCGTCGCCGCGCAGAATGGTGTCGACCTCGAAACCTTCGGCCTCAAGGTTATAGCGAAGAAGCACGCTCAGTGCCTCTTCGTCTTCAACGACTGCAACTCTCGGGATCATTCGGTTCTGTCTCCTGAGGGCCGGTTCGGAATTGTCATTCCGTGACCGCGCCGACGGTGTTGGCAGTATCGTCCTTCGGACGTTCGCCTTCCGGCTGTGCGCCGGTCGCCATGTAATAGATCGTTTCGGCAATGTTAGTGGCGTGATCGCCGATGCGCTCGATGTTCTTCGCACAGAAGAGAAGATGCGTGCAGCTGGTGATGTTGCGCGGATCTTCCATCATGTAGGTCAACAGCTCGCGGAACAGCGAGGTGTACATCGCGTCGATTTCCTCGTCGCGCTCGCGGATCGACTTCGCCTTGTCGGCTGAACGCGAGGCATAGACGTCGAGTACTTCCTTGAGCTGGACCAGCGCCAGTTCGGAAAGATGCTCGAGACCGCGGGCGAGCTTGCGCGGAACGCCGGTGCTCTGCACGGCGATGACACGCTTGGCGGTGTTCTTGCCGAGATCGCCGACGCGCTCGAGATCGGCCGCGATGCGGATCGAGCCCATGATCTCGCGAAGGTCCGAGGCCACCGGCTGGCGGCGGGCAATCGTGACGATCGCCTTGTCGCCGATCTCGCGCTCGGCGTGATCCATGACGACATCGTCGGAGATGACCTTCTGGGCCAAGCCAGCGTCACCGTTAACCAGCGCGCGGACGGCGTCCGACACCATCTGCTCGGCAAGCCCGCCCATTTCCGAGATGCGGCGGGACAAATACTTCAGATCCTCGTCATAGGCAGAAAAGATATGGGTCGATGCCATTGGGATTGTCCTTGAATAGCCTGAACGCCGCAGCTCAGCCGAAGCGGCCCATGATGTAATCCTGGGTGCGCGGGTCGTCCGGATTGGTGAACATCTTGTCGGTGTCATTCTCCTCGACGAGATTGCCGAGGTGGAACATGGCGGTGCGCTGCGAAACGCGGGCTGCCTGCTGCATCGAGTGCGTCACGATGACAATACTGTAGTTCTCGCGAAGCTCGTGGATCAACTCCTCGACCTTGGCGGTCGCGATCGGATCGAGCGCCGAGCACGGTTCGTCCATCAGGATGACTTCCGGGCTGACGGCAACGGCGCGCGCAATGCACAAGCGCTGCTGCTGGCCGCCCGACAGACCGGTGCCGGATTCCTGCAGGCGGTCCTTGACTTCGTTCCAGAGGCCGGCCTTATGGAGGCTGCTTTCGACGATCTGATCAAGGTCGGCCTTCGACCTCGCAATTCCATGGATGCGCGGTCCGTAAGAAACGTTCTCGTAGATAGACTTCGGGAACGGGTTCGGCTTCTGGAAGACCATGCCGACGCGGGCGCGGAGTTCCACGACGTCGATGTCCGGATCGTAGATATCCGCGTCGTCCAGCTTGATTTCGCCCGTGACGCGGCAATTGTCGATCGTGTCGTTCATGCGGTTCAAGCAACGCAGGAACGTGGACTTGCCGCAGCCCGATGGGCCGATGAGGGCGGTAACAGTGTTTTCGCGGACGTTCAGGTTCACGTCGAAAAGCGCACGCTTCTCGCCGTAGTAGACAGACACCGTCTTGCCGACCATCTTATAGGCGCTCGTATTCAGTTTCTGCTCCAGAGCCTTCTCAACTGCTGTTTCAGTCAACATGTTCATAATCCTTACTCCGTTACCAGCGGCGTTCAAAACGCTGCCTGAGGAAGATGGCGATTGCATTCATCAATATGAGGAAGCCCAACAGCACGAGAATTGCGGCGGAGGTCCTCGATACGAAGCCGCGCTCCGGGCTGTCCGCCCAGATGTAGATCTGGCTGGGAAGGGCCGTCGACGCCGCGAAGATACCATCCGGCGGGCTTGTGATGAAGGCGTTCATACCAATGAGCAGCAGCGGCGCCGTTTCACCAAGCGCTCGCGCGAGCGAGATGATCGCGCCGGTCATGACGGTCGGCATGGCGAGCGACAGCACGTGATGGAAGATCATCTCGTGCTTGGAGGCGCCGACCCCGAGAGCCGCCTCGCGGATCGAGGAAGGCACCGCTTTCAGCGACACGCGTGTGACGATGATGAGCGTCGGCAGCGTCATCAGCGAGAGAACGAGGCCGCCGACGAGCGGAGACGACCGCGGTAGGCCGAAGCCGTTCAGGAAGACGGCGAGCCCGAGGAGACCGAAGACCACCGACGGGACCGCCGCAAGGTTGTTGATGTTGATCTCGATGAGGTCGGTGAAACGGTTCTTGGGAGCGAACTCTTCCAGGTAGATCGCCGCCGCGATGCCGATCGGGAAGCTGATCGCGAAGCAGACCAGCAGCGACCAGAACGATCCGGAAATCGCGCCAGCCAAGCCAGCCAGTTCCGGAAAGCGGCTGTCGGCATTGAGGAAGAGCGCCCAGTTGAACGGGCTGGAGATCACGCCCTTGGATACGAGCTGGTCGATCATGCCGATCTGCTCGTCGCTGACGCGGCGCTGGCTCTCGGGCGTGTCCCGGCTGATCTCACCCTTGACGAACTGGTCGGCCGGGTCCGACATCGGGATAACGAAGGTGCTCGGCCCCTTAAGGCGCGCCGGATCCTTGATGACCGCGTCGCGGACGAGGAACGGTGCCGACGACGTGAAGAGGTCGAAGTAGGCCTTCTCCTGCCTGCGAGGCAAATCCCCCACCTGAGTGCGCAACGCGTCGCGCACAGCGCCGCGCCAATCGGCCTTCATCATATCGCTTGTATCGAGCTCAGCTTTGCTCAGGTCGATGTTGATGGTGGCCACCGTCTGGGTGAACGCCTTGTACCCCGTGAGCGTCAGAGAACCGATGAGGAAGGCGAGGAAGCCGAGCGCGAAAACAATCGCGATCATGCCATAAGCCTGGAGACGGCGCTCGGCGGCATAGCGTGCCTTCCGGCGCGCCTTCATGTCGTCCGAATGCCAGTTGACACGCGTTCCGGCGACTGCGGTCGTGGACATCAGTATTTCTCCCGGTACTTGCGCACGGTGCGCAGCGCGATGAGGTTCAAGCCGAGCGTGACGAGGAAGAGCACGAGGCCGAGTGCAAAGGCCGCCAGCGTCTTCGGGTTGTCGAACTCCGAGTCGCCAATCAGCAGGGTGACGATCTGGACGGTCACGGTGGTGACCGCGTCGAACGGGTTGAGAGTAATCTTCGCGATCAGGCCGGCCGCCATGACGACGATCATCGTCTCGCCGACCGCACGGCTGAGTGCAAGAAGGACGCCGCCGATAATCCCTGGCAAAGCGGCGGGCAGCAGGACCTTGCGGATAGTCTCTCCCTTCGTCGCGCCAAGAGCCAGCGAACCGTCGCGCATGGCACGGGGCACTGCGGCAAAGGCGTCGTCCGAAAGCGAGGAGATGAACGGGATGATCATCACACCCATGACAAGGCCGGTGGCAAGCGCGCTGTTCGGCGACGAGGGTATCCCGACGGCCGCGCCCAGAGCCCTGATAGCAGGGGCGACAGTCAGCACGGCGAAGAAGCCGTAGACGACCGTCGGAACACCGGCGAGAATTTCGAGAAGCGGCTTCACGACGGCACGGAACCGCGGGTGCGCATACTCGGTCAGATAGATGGCGGAGAGGATGCCTGTCGGCACCGCGACCAGCATCGCGATCGCAGAGATGACAAACGTGCCGAACAGAACGGGAAGAACGCCGAACGCGCCCTGCCCCGCCACTTGGTCCGCACGAATGGCGATCTGAGGTTCCCAGCGCAGGCCGAAGATAAATTCGGTAACCGGCACCTTCGCAAAGAAGTGCAGCGCTTCGAAGACGAGCGAGCCGACGATGCCCAGCGTGATGATGATGGCGACCAGGGAGGAGAACATCATGAAGCCCGTGACCGCAGTCTCGACGCTGTGGCGGGCGCGATACCGTGGGCTGATTACCTTCATGCCGAGGAACGCGCCGACGGCGGCGATGCAGAGGCCAATGGCCGTCATCAGGTAGGTAGAGTAGGTCTGGAGGGACCGCAGGTGCTCTGCTGCAGCGGCAACCTCGGGCGACGGCTGGCGGAACAGGTTTCCGGCCGCGACCTGGCGGATTTCGCCAATCAGCAGCGACCGTGCGGCACCGTCCATGGCTTCGGAGCCTGGATATGAGGCCACCACAAGCTGATTGATGACGCTGGACTGGAAGGCGAGCCAGAGAAGAAGAAATACGAAAGCGGGAACAGCAGTCCAAATCGCGGCATTGAGGCCGTGGTAAATCGGCCGGGAATGCGCCTTTATGCGGCTCGTTCCTGCCGTTGTCGCTACGGCGAGGGCGCGCGAGCCTCCAAAGTAGGCCGCGATCACGGCCGCGGCAACCAATACGAGGAAGAGATAACCGGACATGTTGCCCCCATGTGAGAAGAAGCCGCCCGCGGGGTGCGCGGGCGGCCGGTGAAATTCGATATTACGAGCCGAGCTTCTTGGCGGCCAGGACAGCCTTCTCGACTTCCTCGCGCTTGGGGTCGTCAAGCGGCGTCAGGCCACGTTCGGCAAGATAGCCGTCCTCGCCCATCGAAGCCTTGGAAGTGTACTCTTCCAGGAACTCCTTCATGCCAGGAATGACGTCGCGGTGCGCATTCTTGACGTAAATGAAGAGCGGGCGGGATACCGGGTAGGAGCCGTCCTTGATGGTGTCGAAGCTGGCTTCCACACCTTCGATCTTGATGTCCTTGAGCTTGTCTTCGTTCTCGTAGAGGAACGAATAGCCGAAGATGCCAACGGAATTCGGATCGGATTCAAGACGCTGAACGATGAGGTTGTCGTTTTCGCCGGCTTCGATGAACGGACCGTCCTGGCGCATGCGCGAGCAGGCTTCCGTGTATTTCTTCTCGTCGGCCTTCTTGATGTCGGCCATGCCAGGAACCTTGGCGCAGCCCTGGAGCATGACCAGTTCGACGAAGGCGTCGCGGGTGCCGGAGGTCGGCGGCGGGCCAAAGGCGACGATGTTGACGTCCGGAAGGGACTTGTCGATGTCGGACCACTTCTTATTCGGGTTGGCGACGAGGCCGCCCTTGCCGTCGGGAAGCTGGGCAGCGAGCGCCTGGAAGATCTGTTCCTTGGTCAGGTTCCAGTCGCCAGTATTGGAACGGGAGACGGCGATCGAGAGGCCGTCATAGCCGATGAGGGCTTCTGTGATGTCGGTCACGCCGTTGCCGGCGCAGAGCTTGACTTCCGATTCCTTGATCGCGCGCGAAGCGCCGGTGATGTCTGCGAAGTCTTCGCCGACGCCGCCGCAGAAGGCCTTGAAGCCGCCGCCCGTACCGGTCGACTCGACAACCGGGGCAGGCTTGCCGGTCTTGTTCGCGAACTCTTCAGCGACGGCCTGGGTGTAGGGGAACACGGTGGACGAACCGACGATCTTGATCTGATCGCGGGCCGATGCGACGCCTGCGGTTGCCAGCAAAATAGCGGCGACTGCGCAGCTTCCGAGATATTTCTTCATGGATACTCTCCCGTAGAATTTGACGATGACGCTTCGGCGTCGGCTCCCCTCTATAGGCACCACGTAACAGTTTTGTGACAGTTTTGTATCAATTCATTGTACGGGAAGGAAGGCATCGGCGATGCGCGCCGGCTGCGCCAGTGAGGCCGATTTTTAAGTATCGAACCAAAAACAAATTAGACAAACAGAGTCAACGCCTTCCCGACACTTGCCCATCTGATTTCGAGCTGAGCCGGCAGGTTCCGGCGTCCGGGCAGAAAAGAGCTGACCCACACATCCATTATCCGTCGCGCAGCCAAGGGAAAATCGGCAAACATTATAAAAGTGACATAAAACCGACATTACACCGTTAAGAACGCGGCATATGTCCCCTCAGACGCAATGACGAGGGACGCGCCAATGCTGGAAATAACGGATTTGACCCGGCGGTTCGGTGGCAAGACGGCGGTCGACCAGACGAACCTGAGAATACCGCAGGGCCAAATGGTGGGCATCATCGGCCGCTCGGGCGCCGGCAAATCCACGCTTCTTCGCATGATCAACCGCCTGCAGGAGCCGACGTCCGGCTCCATCCGATTCAGCGGCGTCGAAGTCTCCGCTCTCCGCGGCGAAGCCCTGCGCAACTGGCAGCGCGATTGCGCGATGATCTTCCAGCAGTTCAATCTCGTCCCTCGCCTCGACGTTCTGACCAATGTCATGCTCGGCCGCCTCAATCACCGCCCGACCATGCTGAGCATCCTCAACATCTTCAGCCGCGACGAGCGCATTCATGCGATTGCGGCTCTGGAGCGCCTCGGCATCGAGCAGACGGCGCTGCAGACCGCCGGCACGCTCTCCGGCGGCCAGCAGCAGCGCGTGGCGATCGCGCGCGCCCTGATGCAGAACCCGAAAATGGTGCTCGCCGACGAGCCGATCGCCTCGCTCGACCCGCTGAACGCCAAAATCGTGATGGATGCGCTGCGCGACATCAACGAGCGCGAGGGCATTACCGTCATCACCAACCTGCATACGCTCGATACGGCGCGCAACTATTGCGAACGCATCGTCGGGATGGCCGCCGGCCGCGTCGTTTTCGACGGCGAGCCTTCCGAGCTGACAGCCGCTGCAGTCAAGGAAATCTACGGCACCGACAAGGATGGCGCCGGCATCGACGAGACCATGACGTCTACCTCGATCAACATGCCCGCGCCAGCCACCGCTCAAGCATCCGTCGGCCTGCAACCGGTTGCCCTGGCGGGCCTCTGAGAGACGGCGGCGATCGACCGCCCGCGTCAAGGGCACACTTCTTCGTAACAGCAAGACCACCGGGGAACCGGTCAATCAGGAGAGAACCATGTTGAAGAAAGCACTCTTTGCCGCGACAGCGCTTCTAGCGCTTGCCGGTGCCGCCGCAGCCGAAGACCTCAAGGAATTCCGTGTCGGCATTCTCGGCGGCGAAAACGAGGCTGACCGCCTTCGCAATTTCCAGTGCCTGTCGGAAAAGCTTCCCGCTGCGATCGGCGTCGAGAAGGTCTCCTTCTTCCCGGCAGCCGACTATGACGGCGTCGTCCAGGGCCTGCTCGGCGGCACGCTCGACTACGCAGAACTTGGCGCCTCCGCCTATGCCAAGGTCTATCTCGCCAATTCCAAGGCCGTCGAACCGATCCTGACGACCGTGCAGACCGACGGCGCAACCGGCTACTACTCGGTCATGGTCGCCCGCAAGGACAGCGGCATCAAGAAGCTCGAAGATATGAAGGGCAAGAAGCTCGGCTTTGCCGATCCTGACTCGACTTCCGGCTACCTCGTCCCCCTCGTCACGCTGCCTGAAGCCATTGGCGCTCCGGTCAAGGAATACTTCTCTTCCACCGGCTTTGGCGGCGGCCACGAGAACCTCGTCTTGGAAGTCGTAAAGGGCAACTTCGACGCGGGCACCACCTGGGCATCGGGCGTGGGCGAGTTCAAGGATGGCTACAGCTCCGGTAACCTTCGCAAGATGGTCGACAAGGGCATTTTGAACATGGACGACCTCGTCGAACTCTGGAAGTCGCCGCTCATCCCGAATGGTCCGGTCGTCGTGCGTTCCTCGCTGAACGACGACATGAAGGCCAAGTTCAAGGCATTCATGATGGACCTGCCGAAGTCCGATCCGGCCTGCTTCTCGGCAATCCAGGGGGGCGACTTCAAGGGCTTTACCGAAGTCAACGTAGATTTCTACAAGCCGATCATCGACGTCCGCAAGGCAGCCATTGGCGGCTGATGCCGTTTCCTCCCGCAAAGCCGCCGGATCCCTCCGGCGGCTTTGCCATATCCCACGTTCGACAGGCTGAAGATGAGCGACACTGCGCTGCGCCACCCCCCGAGTGAAACTGCAAGCATGATCGAGCGGCACTGGCATGAGCTTGCCTCCCGGCGCCGCGGCCAGACGTTGCTTGCCCTGTTTCTCGTCGTCGTCTTCACCGCGGGTTCGGTGTGGTTCGCCAATGAGACCAACGCGGGCAAATTTTGGGACCGCCTCCCCTATCTGGCGGACTTCGTGGGGGACCTCGTGCCGCGCGACGCGTGGGAGCCGGTGCGTGCCCTGCTCGATCTCCCCTCCCCCTATCACGACGGGAGCCAGAAGTACGACTACCCCGAGGGCCGGTTCTACGTCACGCAGACCCTCTACGTTCCGGAATATGTCGAAAAGATCGTCGAGACGGTGAATATCGCCATCTTCTCCACGGGCGTCGGCTTCTGCCTGGGATTCGTGCTCTGCTTCTTCGCAGCGAAGAACATGACGCCGAATCCTTATGTCAGGGGCGCCGTACGCCGCTTCATGGAAATTCTTCGAGCGTTTCCCGAGGTCGTCATCGCAGGCTTCTGTCTGGCAATTCTGTCGCTGGGGCCGGTCCCTGCGATCATCGCACTATCCGTCCACACCACCGGAGCGCTCGGAAAGATGTTCTTCGAGGTGGTGGAGAACGCCGACATGCGCCCCGACGAAGGCCTGCGGGCCGTCGGCGCGACCTGGCTCGAACGGGTCTGGTTCGCAATGGTGCCGCAGGTCATGCCCAACTTCGTGAGCTATTTCCTCCTGAGGCTTGAGATCAACGTGCGGGCGTCCACGATCATCGGTGCGGTCGGCGGCGGCGGCATCGGCGAGCTTCTCAGGCTCTCGATCGGACAGGGTCATCCGGCCAAGACTCTTGCGATCGTATTCCTGCTTTTCTGCACCATCATTGCCGTCGACCAGTTCTCCGCATGGCTGCGTAAAAAGCTGGTCGGCGAGCAGTCGTTCCGCGCCGTGGCATGAGGTTGCATCGATGAACACGCTTTCGCCCGTCCAAAAGGCCGACATCGCCGCGCGCCACCCGCAGCTCTTCGACACCACCTCGCTGCGCCGCTACCGCGCTCCTCTTCTCGTCATTCTCGCAGCCGCCTATGTGGCGTTCTCGTTCTGGTTCTTCGCGTTCGGAAAGGTCTTCTCTCAGGCCGACTACTCGATCGCCGGCACCTACCTTGCCGACTGGATCTCCTTCGAGGTTCGTCCCGAGATCGACATGGCAGCCGACGGGACCATGAAGATTTCCTATTCCCGGTTCGATCCGCTCGGCGAACATCCGAACCCCGACTGGGTGCAGACCGAAAAATCCGTCGTCACCCATCAGACCGGCACGGCCACACCGACGGCCAGCCCGTCCGAGCCACAGACAAAGCCGAAAAGCGGCATATTGCTGATGGCTCCCGGTGCGGCCATGGGATCGTCCGCACCTAAAGGGTCCGGCTCGCCCGCGCAGCCCCCGGCGGCGACCGCTCCGGCAATCGTCACCGAGGAGGTTGTCACACGGGTGCGGATCGCCATGAGCAGCAGTTCCTCGATAGAAATGACTGCCAATAAGGCGGTGTTGACGAGAGGCGGAGAAACGGTCGTCGTGCCGATGGGCAGGCCGGACATCCGCATTGGCGCTCCCCTTCCGGACTGGGCGTCGCAGAGGCGGCCGGGCGAGAAGATCATAGCCAGCTTCGGATTCGCGGGCTGGGCGGAAGTCACGACCAACGACGTCAAGGTCCACAAGCGTTTCTCGGGTGGGTGAATTTCCTGTTCGACACGCGGTCTCCCTTCTTCGGGAAGCCATATTCCGAGGTTGCAAGCCTCATCCTCGGCGGTCCACGCATCGACCCGGAGCGAAGCAACCTCGCTCTCGCCTGGGACAACATCCTCTACAACGGCGAATGGCAGCACCTCGACGTCTGGACGAAGCTCCTGCAGACCATCGTGATGGCGTTCGTGGGCACCCTGTTCGCCTCGCTCGTCGCTTTCCCCCTGGCATTCGTGGCGGCACGCAACATCACCCGCAACCGCCCTACGAACCAGGTGACGAAAAGGTTCTTCGATTTCCTTCGCTCCGTCGACATGCTGATCTGGGCGCTTTTCTTCACACGCGGCTTCGGACCTGGGCCTCTGGCCGGCATCTCGGCGATCTTCTTCACGGATACCGGGACGCTGGGCAAGCTGTATTCGGAATCGCTCGAGAACATCGACGAGAAGCAGCGGGAAGGCGTCCGCTCCGTCGGAGCGTCGCCGATTGCGGTGCAGCGGTTCGGCGTCCTGCCGCAGGTGCTTCCTGTCTTCGCGTCCCAGGCCCTCTACTTCTGGGAGTCCAACACGCGCTCCGCGGCGATCATCGGCGCCGTCGGCGCGGGAGGAATCGGCCTCAAACTCTGGGAGGCGATGCGCACCAACCAGGACTGGGAGAACGTCGGCTACATGGTGCTCCTCATTCTGATTGTCGTGTTTGCCTTCGACGCCGTCTCGAATGCGATCCGGTCACGTCTGATGGGACGCCGCTGAACGCTTGGCAGCAGGCGTTTGGTTCTTGTGTCAGCTCACTGAATTACTATCTATGATGAGTGCTCCTACGAAGACTTATCGAGGTTTATTTTTCCTCGACTGCGTCTTTTGCTCATCGTTCAAGATGAGCTTCCTGAGTCAACGAACTGCATTTGGCAGACAAAAGAATTCGCCTCGTTTTGCCCACTTGCCGGCGGAAGTTTATAATGATTCAGCTAAAGCCTGGAACAAATATTGATCGAAGCCGCCCGTCACTTTCATCTATTGCGACAAGCCTCTTTTCCCAGTTTCGTCCCTAAGCGTACCGAGGACCGTCGCAGGCGAATCCGCTTCGGCGCACTCTGCGATTAGCCGCATGATGAGAAGATCGAACTTCGCGTGCAACTCTCATTATCCGGGTCCTGGGCATTCAGCGTGTCTCCTGGTGAGCAGGCAACACACGACGCGAGGTTCGTTTCATTGTGAGGGAACATTCCCCATAGCATCTCAGTTTAGCGGCATGAAATTCAAGAGGATGATGCCATGGCTACCCATTTAGACGAGCGCGGCAACCGGGTCGCGTCAGAGGACAAGGATAAGGATAAGGATGTCGTGGAAACGCCGGTCGAAGCACGACAAGGGTTTCTGGGCCGTCCGGTCTTGATGGTCCTGGTCGGGGGCCTGTTTCTGGCGATGATCGCTTGGGGCATCTCGGAAATGTTTGGCGAGGCGGTTGACAACGATGCGGCGACCGACGTCAACCAATCGACCACGACGGAGCCGAATGCCGTTGTCACTCCTACCGACCAAAAGGTGATCGACAATACCCCTCCGGCCGGTGAGAAGATGCAAACCGCGCCGACGGATCGCGATCCGACTGCTGGATCCGGTACGGGCGGAGATTCTCAGTCTGTCGCGCCAGCAGGCACCGAGAAAACACAATAACCTCCGACGAAAAGAAGACACATGACAAAGCGCGAACTCATCGATAGCGGCACCGACAAACGCTACGTCCGGCCGCGAACGGCCGGCTCAAGGAATCAGTGGACGTCGGAAAATCTCTGGCAACCGACCGCCGCACGAAGGCCAAGACAATGGCAAAACGGGCGAAGGTGACAAAGGCGATCACGAGCGCTGATGAAGATCACTTTGTCTTGCATTGTCATGACTTCGCTTCGGAAAGGCGATTTCGCTCATTTCGGCCCGCCTCGTGAGCCGCAGCCATTGTTTGACGCTTTTCGCCCCAGATTCTTAGCCGCCCCCGCGATTGTTTGTGAGGGAGGCTCAGGCTATTATAGAGCAATGCCGTGTCGTATGCTAAGTGCGTGGATAGCTGTGAACGGCATAGGAAAACCAACACGACAGGACGATACAGCTTGAGACATCCAGGCGATGATAATTTTGCCAATCGCCGCAAAGCGGCGAACGAAGCCAAGCAGCACCTGCTTGACAAACTCAAGGCCGCGCCCAAGGCCGACGACCCTGAGATGGTCGCCAGGCGAGCCGAACGACGGGCCACAGCCGAGGCCCGTGAACTACGACGTGCCGAGCGCGTGAAGTCAAAACAGGAAGAAGCCGAACGCAACCTTGCCGCCGCAGCCGCCCTGGCTGACGCAGCCAATGCTGAGGCGCGGGCTAAAGCCGAGGAGCGCGAAACGCAAGAAAGAGAGCGAATTGCCAGAGTGATCTCAGACGAGGCAGATCGGAAGGCTGAGCGGGACCGCCGCTACGCAGCCCGCAAGGCGCGGCGCGTCTAAAAGACAAGGCAGGTCTGGTTGATCAAAGTCCTCAGACTATGAGGACGATCAGCTTTCGGTCGAACAGGCAGACGATGGAATCGTGGTCGTTGGTTCGGTGGCAGCTTGTCAGCGAGGATGGCGATGAAGACCAGGTTGTCGATCCCCAACACGATTTCGAGAGCGATCAAGGTCGCAAGACCAGCCCAAGCCTCTGGATCAGACATGTCGACAGAAGCCGCGTACCGCGAAATGCATAGAGCGTGAAGACAGATCGTTGTAATCGCTGCGCCAACTAGAAAACGCTGACCGAACATGAGCCAGTGACGAGAAAAGCGTTTCATTCAATAGCTCATCTCGCAACCGTACATTGAAGCTCTCGATGAAGGCGTTCTGGATTGGCTTGCCAGGCGCGATGTAATCCCAACCCACCTTGGTTCAATCCGTCCATTGAAGGATCACGTTGCTGGTGAATTCGCTGCCATTGTCACTGACGATCATCTTGGATTTTCCGCGTTCCTCGATGATCCGATCCAGCTCACGAGCAACACGCAGGGCGGAGAGCGAGGTATCGGCCACGAGACCCAGGCATTCTCTGGTGCAAGAAAACTTCCTTCTGGAAGCAAGAAAAAGTTCCCCTGATACCACTATATGTGACGAACTCGGTTTAAAGAGAATCATCCAAGCCACTGATTTGCAACAACACGGTCAGTTTATAGCGAATCTCATCCGTCAGCACCCGTAGAACGACCGTGACTATCGTTGGGTTGTTCCGGTGTCGCGGAAGTACGGGTCACCAATTCGCGATGCTCAAGTTAGGCAGGGCAGCAAGGCGGCCGGACTAGGCGACACCACGAAGGGCCTGGCAGAGTGTGAGCGGGCCTCCATGCCGAAGATTCTTCTCTCGTTGAACATGAAAGACATCCCGGAGCCAACCGACCTCCCGCGCCTCTTTTGGCGTCATTCCAAACTCGTGTCTGAAGGCCCGGCTATATGCGGACGGATCGTCAAAACCCCATTCCTCCGCGATATGAAATATAGCCCGAACGTCATTGCTATTGGTGATTCCTGCACGCGTCCTGACCAGACGCTCATGCCGGATATAGGCCGCAACACCACCCAGCGGCTCGAATAATCGATATAACCGGGAGCGCGAGACACCTAGCTCGCTGCAGATCGTCTCGGCAGTGAGCGAGTGGTCGGCAAGTCTCGTGTTTATCAAACGCTTGGCGCGTTCCAGAACCACCGCCCCGATTGGTGTGTGAGCGTCTACGACCCGATCTTGCGAGGGAGCTAGACACGCGATGATAAGGTTCCTCGTGGCCTCGACCACGTATGGCACCTCTGCCACGGTGAGGTCGGCCAACGATCGAGCCAGAAGCACAAGGTAGTCGGCGAGGAGATGGCCGAACGCGCCCTCCATCTTCCTATGGAGCAGGCTCTCGAGCGTGGACGTCGCGACAAACCCATCTGACGGAAGAAAGACCGACAATGCGCCCTCATCTTCCACCATAACCTCGAACGGTTTGGCCAGGCATCGAAGATGGGGCAAGGTCTGCCCTCCAGAGGCGCGCTCCAGGGCCTGGACCGGCAAGCACAAATACCAGTTATCCAATGCCGCCTTCTTCACGTGCCGCCATTCGTGGGCGTAGCCTTTTCCTGGCAGGACAGTGGAAACAACCAGCATCGAACCGAGTATCCAGACCTTCAGTCGGGCGGGAAAGGAACCGTCCGCGCTCTTGCAGAATGTCAGATCAGCGACGCCAACGTGAGCATTCCTGAATATCTCGAACTGGTTGTCCCTGGGAAACGATTGGGTACTCACATCTATCGAGCAAGGGAATTTGTAATCAATCGCTCGCTCGGTACCCGTCTCTGGCATGTTGTCCATGACAATACCTTCGCCGATGTCCACGAAAGATTTTCCATTTCAAACCTGAGCAGAAGTATCATTTTTTACAACAAACCACAATCGCTACGGAGGTATTTGGAGATCGTGATATCGCGCTACAGCTGCATTTCGCGCCGCACGGCGCTGTTTTCTACTTCGCGCTTCTTGTGGCGGCAGCCTCGCCCCACTGCGGGATCTTTTCGGGACACGCCGCTCAGGTTGTGGATTCTGCGCTCACGACTCTGCGGCTGCTCCAACTAAGATGGGTTGTAGTTCGTCCGCGTCGGCGATGTCGGCGTTGCGCCTCGCGCTGCGGGGCTAAGGGGTAGGAGATCACCCATGTCCACGGCGGGAGCGGCTCCAAAAACCGTTATGCAGAGATTCCTCGATGGGGTCGAAAAGGTGGGCAACATGGTCCCCCACCCCGTCATAATCTTTCTCATCCTCATCGCCATAGTGATTGGACTGTCGGCCCTTCTGGGTACATTCGGTGCCTCGATAACCTTTGAGCGGATCAATCCGGAAAGCCATGAGATCGAGGCCGCTACGACTTCGATCAGGAGCCTGCTGAACACCGACGGCATCCGCTTCATGTACGAGTCGCTCATCCCGAATTTCATGAGCTTCACCGCGGTCGGACTGATGATAGCCGCGATGGTTGGCGCTGGCGTCGCCGAGGAATCCGGGCTTGTGACGGCGTTGATTCGGAAACTGGTGATTGTATCCCCGCGCTGGGCGCTGACCTACATCCTTGCTTTCGTGGGCATCATCGCCAGCGTTGCGGCGGACGCTGGCTATCTCGTCCTTATTCCTCTCGCGGGCATCGCATATCTCGCTGTCGGGCGTCACCCCCTTGCAGGTCTCGCCTTGGGCTTTGCCGCCGTCGCCGGGGCATTCACCGTGAACATGCTGATCAAGCCGCTCGACGCGGTTCTTGTCGAGTTCACCAATGACGCCGCCCATCTTGTCGACGCGACCAGGTCCATCGGGTTGGCCTCCAATGTCTGGTTCTCTGTCGCATCAGTTCTGTTCCTGACCGTAGTGATTGCCTTCATTTCGGACCGCATGATCGAACCGAGGCTCGGCACTTACACCCCTGACCGACCGGTGGACGGTGAGCGCACCGGCGAAGGAGCGGTGCTTTCTGAATCGGAATCACGGGGGCTGCGGTTCGCGTTGTTCGGACTGATTGGCCTCGTGATCGTGTTCTGCCTCCTGACGCTGCCCAGCGGCGCACCGCTACGGAACGCCGAGACGGGCGAACTGATCGGCAACTCGCCTTTCATGAACGGCCTAATCGCGCTGATCATGCTGATCTTCCTTGTCTCCGGCTGGTGCTACGGAATCGGAGCCGGCACGCTTCGGACTCTCACCGAGGTGATCACGGCGATCGAGAAATCCGTCAGGAATCTAGGAGGCACGATCTTCCTATTCTTCGTGCTGAGCCAGTTCGTCGCCTATTTCACGTATACTAACATGGGCACCGTCATGGCCCTGAGCCTCTCCGGAGCGCTGCAGGCCGCCAGTATCGGAGCACTGCCCTTGCTCCTCGGATTTATCATCGTCGTCGCGATCATAGATCTCCTGCTGACGGGTGCGATCGCCAAATGGGCGATATTCGCACCAGTCTTTGTTCCCCTTCTGATGAAGCTCGGAGTAGAGCCGGAGGCGGTCCTAGCTGCCTATCGTGTTGGGGATTCTCCGATGAACGCCATCACTCCGCTGAACGCGTACTTCGCGTTGGTCGTAGGTTTCGCCCAGAAGTACGACAAGTCGGCTGGCGTCGGGACCATTGTATCCCTGATGCTGCCTTACGTGGCTTGGATGTTCGTGTTGTGGACCTTGCTATTCGCGGCTTGGAAGATGGTGGGACTACCCTGGGGGCTATGAGAGCTGCTTGAGCGCCAGAATCTAATCGCATCAAAGGATGGACACGATGGACAACCCCTCGATTCCCTTGGACAAGACTGCTGCCGAAGAACACCTCATGCGGTTCCTCTCCGTCGAAGGCGTGACAGGTCATGAGGCGAACATCGCGTCGGCGGTCATCGAAGCTCTGAAAGCTGTTGGCGTTCCTGAAGCGGATATCCGCTTCGATGATGCAAACGACAGGATTCCTCTGCCAACCGAAACGGGGAACCTGATTGTCGATCTTCCGGGAACCCGCCCCGGCCCTCGCCTGCTATTCTCCACGCATCTCGACACCGTCCCTTCATGTGCGGGGGCAAAGCCGCGACGTGATGGCGACCGTATAGTATCGGACGGAACAACCGCTCTCGGTGGCGACGCGCGCACAGGAGTGGCGCTTCTGGTGGTGGCGGCGGAGATGCTGATCAAGCATAACCTCCCGCACCCGCCAATCACCCTCCTGTTCACCGTGCGCGAAGAGAGCGGATTGCATGGCGCGCGCGAACTCGATCCGGCCGTCCTCGGCGGACCGGTGATGTGCGTCAACGTCGACGGCCAGCTCGCATCGGACCTCATCGTTGGAGCAGTGGGGCAGGAGAACTGGGAAGTGGAAATCCACGGACAGGCGTCCCACGCCGGCGTCGCTCCGGAGAAGGGTATCTCAGCGACGCTCGTGGGAGCTCTCGCCCTTGCCGAGGCCCATGCGGCAGGCTGGTTCGGGAAAGTCGAGAAACCCGACGGTCGCGGCACAAGCAACATCGGAATATTCGGGGGGAAGAACGGCGGGCCTGCCGGCGACGCCACCAACGTCGTCACCGACTACGCCTTCCTAAGAGGCGAGGCCCGCAGCCCCGAACTGACCTTCGCGACGATAATCGCCAAGGGATATAAAGCCGCTTTCGAGAAGGCGAAGAACAGCGTGAAAGACCACCACGGAGCGACTGCCCGCGTGACCTTTACCCACAAAATCGCCTACCCGCCCTTCAAGCTGAACGAAGATGCACCCGTCGTGGTTCGTGCGACCAAGGCAATGAAGTCGCTGGGACTCGAGCCGAACTATCTGTTCTCAAACGGCGGCCTCGACGCAAACTGGCTAGACAAGCACGGCATCCCGACGATCACGATCGGCGCAGGCCAAGCGGAAATCCACACCGTGAAGGAGTATGTCGACCTCGCGGAGTACGAGAAAGGATGCCGCCTGGGTGTGCTTCTCGCGACGATGCCGGACTAGCCTTCACTTAGGACGTGCGAATGATCGCGCGAACAGGGACCTGCAAAGTTTTCCGCCAGACGCAGTTGTTAGAAGGAAGCTGACCAATTGAGCCCGATAGCCTATATCGCCGCAATCGTCGCCGGGGCCGTCGTTTTGTTCGTTTGGAACAAGCTGCCAGTGGTTCTGGTCGCCATCATGACCGCAATGGCACTCTGGGCAAGTGGGGTGTTGACGGTCGAGCAGGCACTCGCAGGGTTCGGAGATCCTGCTGTCATCTTCATCGCATCACTGTTTGTGATCAGTGCAGGCCTCGAGGTGACCGGCGTGACGGCCTGGGCAGGACAGCTTCTCATCCGCGGAGCGGGCAAGGAAAGCAGATTTCGCCTTCTGCTACTGACCATGGGCCTGGTCGCGCTCCTTACAGCGCTCATCAGCGTCAACGGGGCCGTCGCCGCCCTGCTGCCAGTGGTGGTGGTTATTGCAGTAAGGCTCCGGCGGTATTCATCGCAACTTCTCATGCCGCTGGTGTTCGCCGCGCATGCCGGATCGAAGCTCGCGCTTACCGGATCCCCGGTGAACGTGCTGGTCTCGGACGCTGGCCGCGATGCTGGTGTAGGCGAATTCGGCTTCTTCGAGTTCGGGCTCGTCGGTGTTCCACTGCTTGCCGGAACCATGGCAATAATCATACTCTTTGGCCGTCCTCTCCTGCCGGAACGGAACGGCGCGGCGATGCCGGCCGACTTTAGCCGGCACGCCAAGACGCTGGTCGAACAATATGGCCTTGAAAGCGGTATTCACCAGATGCGGGTGCGGGCAAGCTCGCCTTATGTTGGCGCAGCAGCTTCGTCCATCGTTCTCTCGGGGGCGGCCAATCTTCAACTGGTTGCCGTACAGGACGCCGAGACGGGCGCGCCTCTCCGCAGAGCTACTATCGCCGAAGGAGACTACCTCCTGGTGCGGGGCGACAACGAGGCGGTGGCGGCTCTCGCCGCCGACATGCATCTAGCCTTCCGTGAGAAGACTGAATCCTCAAGCGGCGAGGACATGCTCTTCAATCGCCGGTCCGGCCTTGCGGAGGTAGTCATTCCGCCCCGCTCGGGCCTAATCGGCAGGTCAGTTTTCCCTGGTATGGTCACAGAAAGCGGAGACCTCATCGTTCTCGCGGTACAAAGGGGCGGCAACGAGATCGACAGCGAGGCAGGCGGCAAACGCTCAGGCACGACCACCTTGCAGGCTGGCGACACGATGCTACTTCAAGGTACCTGGAAGGCATTGGATATGCACCTCGACGACCCGGATGTCCTGGTCGTCAGCTCGCCGGAACTTGTCCGGCGTCAAGCAGTTCCAATGGGTCCGGGAGCATGGCAGGCGATCGCCATCCTTATCGCCATGGTGTTTCTGCTCGCGACGGGAATAGTGCCTCCGGTTGTTGCGGGTCTCCTGGCTGCCGGCGCGACGATCCTCGCCGGGATCATGACGGTCGAGCAGTCGTATCGCGCGATAGGATGGACGACCGTGATTCTTGTCGGCGCCATGATGCCGCTTTCCACAGCGATGGTGGAGACGGGAGCGGCAAAGCTTATGGCCGAGCAGCTTGTCGATCTAGTTGGCGATGCGGGACCTATCGCTCTTCTGGCTGGTCTCTTTCTGATGACCGCCGTGCTGGGGCAACTGATCAGCAACACGGCGACAGCCCTGATCATCATTCCCATCGGCGTAGCCGCAGCGACGACCATGGGCGTTTCCCCTCATCCGGTTCTCATGAGTACGTCCGTCGCCGCAGCGGCGGCGTTCCTGACCCCGATCGCCACACCGACGAACCTGATGGTCATGGGACCGGGAGGGTATGCGTTCAGCGATTACTGGAAGCTCGGCCTGCCTCTGATTATATGGTTCTTCGTCGTCTCGGTATTCATCGTTCCTCTCATATGGCGCTTCTAGGGTGGAACTCCTACCGCCATAACCTCGGTTTATCCCGGAGTTGCCCACATGCCGCCGATTGTCCCTCGAGGTGCACGATGATTGAGCGCGCTCCGGCGGCTGTGCCGACCATCCTTACAGTGATCGGCACGACAACGGCCCTTTATTTCGCGGACGCGGTGCTGGCACCTGTCGCAGGCGCGCTGTTCATCATCGCCATACTGTGGCCGCTTCAAAGCCGCCTGCAAGTACATCTGCCCAGAGTTTTGGCGTTGGCCATCGTCGCGGCGCTGCTGTTAGGGATCTTTCTAGTGTTCATGTCCCTCCTGACGTTGAGCTTCGGCAGGATCGGGCGCTCGCTGATGGCGGATGTCGGTCAGTTTCAATTGCTTTACACTCGCCTCGCCGAATGGCTGGAGGGGCATGGAATACCTCTGGGCGGAGTCTGGGCCGATAACTTCAACTCCCGGGTCCTGTTGCGCGTCCTGCAAGGAATTTCGGCTCGGCTGAACACGATGGTCGCGTTCTGGCTCGTGGTTCTCGTTTATGTCATCCTCGGACTTTTGGAGGTGCCCGACTTGGGAAACAGGATCCGTCGGCTGGCAGACAGCCGAAACGCTGCTCACATGATCAAAGGCTTCGCACTCGCGTCATCGAGGATCCGACGTTACCTTCTTATCAGGACGATCATGAGCGCGGCAACCGGGCTGGCAGTCTGGGCACTTGCCGCTGCATTCGGTCTGCGATTGGCCGCCGAATGGGGAATAGTCGCGTTCGCATTGAACTATATCCCGTTCATCGGTCCCTGGATCGCGACGCTGCTTCCGACATGCTATGCCCTTGCTCAGTTCCAGTCCCCGCAGTCCGCTCTGGTCGTCTTTGCATGCTTGAGTGCTGCACAGTTTGTGATAGGGAGCTACATCGAGCCAAGAGTGGCGGGAAATACGCTCGGCATCTCTCCGTCGCTCGTCCTCTTTTCCGTCTTCCTTTGGACGTTTCTCTGGGGAATATTCGGCGCGTTCATCGGCGTGCCCATCACGATCGCGGTCCTCGCGTTCTGCACCCAGTTCGCGTCGACCAGATGGATAGCGGAACTTTGGGGCACAGAGGGGGTGGCAAACGGAGAACTTGAACGCAGCTGACGCTCGATCCGCCGCGCACTCCTGTCAAACTGATGTCTGCTAGGGACGAGAACGAGAACCAGCCGACGCCGTCTTGCATGGGCGATGTCTGGTTGATGAATCCTGACAAGGCCATCAGTTCGCCGTTGTCGCCGGTCGCCATTTTTAGCGCCTCTGCAGGTTTGTACGGCGACCAAGCCGTGCAAGCGAAGCATCCGACCGGAACGGCTGGTTCCTCGAAGTCGTCTGCCAGGCTTGGAGCGAGCGCATCTGGCGACACAGTAAAAACGACCGATATTGATAGCCGATACCACCGTCTTCCGAAGCCTGCCATCCATGCACCCATCGAACAGATCCGTCGGAGCTGCTCCTCCTATTGACCACGGGCCTTTGTGGTAGCTTTTTCGCGGATCATAATCTTCTCGTAGTGGTAGTCATGAGCCGAGAATCCATGACCTTGACGCTCCGTCCCAATTCATGGAGCAGGTCGCCGTCTTCCTTGACAACCCACAGTCTCAGAGAATGATGCATCCATCGGCACAATCGATGGAGGTCGCGATGGGCAACTTTGTTGCCGCCAAGCTGTGCCTGGCACTGATCCTGATGACGTTCGTCTCCCAGCCCGCGCTCGCGCAATCTGTGGATGTCAACATCCGCATAGGGACAAGTCTCAACAATGGCAGGTCGATCACCTATTCCCAAGGCGAGAGGCTACTTCGCCTCCGCGGATCCGATATCAGGCGGGTAGATTGCCGGGACGCTTCTACATCTACCGGGCCCGGCTCGGCATAAGACGGTTCAAGGTCGCATTGAACTCGCGTGATGGGCGGGTGGTGGATATGCGGCCAATAAGGAGGTAGCAGCTTCCCCACGGCCATGCGCGACAGCCTATGCTCGTCGTGGATGTGCAATTGAGGCGGGAGCAGCTATGCAGAAGGTGTCTCGATTGCCCCAATTTATCGAAAGGCTCAAGCTGCACTCCCGCGCGGGAGTGATGATGGCGCTGTTGTTTTTCGCCGGGTCGCTGACACCCAGCATGATTCCGAGAACCGACCTCATTCAAGGAATATTATCGGGACTCGCGACAGCGCTCGGGTATGGCATCGGGCTTTCGGTAACCGCGACATGGACTTTTCTCCAGCTTCCACCGGCAAAGGGGCTGATTGCGCGGGTGATAGCTACGGCGGCCACGCTCGCATGCGCGGTAGTCGCGCTCGCGGCTCTTTTGAAAATGCCTGATTGGCAGAACTCCGTCCGGCTGTTGATGGGATTGGAAGCCGTCGAGATTGGCAGTCGACTACGGACTGCACTGGTGACGGCTCTTGTTTTTCTAATGCTTGTCCTTTTGGGACGTCTCTTCAGGTTCTGCTTCGTACGCGTCTCGACGACATTCGAGCGCTTCGTTCCCGTGCGGATTTCCTATGCGATCGGTGCGATCGTCGCGACAACCTTGTTCTGGTTCGCCGCCGAAGGTATTCTCTTGAGGGTGGCGTTGAGGGTGATGGATTCGTCCTTTCAGGAACTCGATGCTCTGGTGGAGGACGACATCCCCCGCCCCACACAGCCAGGGAAGACTGGAAGCCCGCCGTCCGAGGTGTCATGGGACAATCTGGGGCGGCAGGGACGCCGATTTGTATCATCCGGGCCTACCGAGGCTATGATCCGGGACTTGTTCTACGGCGAAACCGTTGAGCCGATCCGAGTCTATGTCGGAATGAATTCTGCCGGAACCGCGGAAGAACGGGCGGAGCTCGCCCTGCGGGAGCTCATGCGGACTGGCGCATTCGAGAGATCGATATTAATCATTGTCGTTCCGACCGGGACTGGGATGGTCGATCCAGCCGCTCTTGATACGGTGGAGTACCTACATCGAGGCGACGTGGCGAGCGTCGCGGTTCAGTATTCCTATCTTGCAAGCTGGCTTTCACTCCTCGTGGAGCCCACCTACGGTAGCGAGACAGCCGTGGCCTTGTTCCGCGCAGTGTACAACTACTGGATCACGCTTCCACGCGACGACCGCCCCAAGCTCTATCTCCACGGACTAAGCCTCGGTGCCATGAACTCCGAGCTATCGGCCGATCTGTACGATATTATTGCCGATCCGTTCCAAGGCGCTCTGTGGAGCGGGCCTCCGTTCACGAGCAGAACCTGGCGGTCGGTGACGAACGGCCGCGATCCACGGACACCCGAATGGCTCCCGCGGTTCCGCAGCGGCTCAGTTTTTCGATTCACGAACCAGAAGAACGCATTGGATATCCCCGGCGCTGTCTGGGGGCCGATGCGGATCGTCTACCTCCAATATGCCAGCGATCCGATCACCTTCTTCGACACTGCCACGTTATACCGGGAGCCGGACTGGCTTCGTCCACCACGAGGCCCCGACGTCTCGACGGAAATCGCGTGGTATCCAGTCGTCACGATGTTGCAGCTCGCTGTCGACATGGCAATCGCGACAACGTCGCCAATGGGTTACGGGCACGTGTTCGCCCCGGAGCACTACATCGACGGATGGGTAGCGGTGACCGATCCGCCGAACGTAACCGCCGACGACATCTTGCGGCTGAAGACTTTCTTCGCCAATCGCCGAACCGGAAGCGGAACCGACTGACAGAAAGGAAGTCGAATTAGGGGAATCACGGACATGGACTGAGGCAACGATCTTAACCGCGCGCCCGGGGTTATACCGGTGTGGCTGACTACATTGGACGATAGGCCGCGAGAACAGAGCAGCGCTTTCAAGAATATCGTCTGATGTAGGACGAGACGCACAGTTTTGGAATTCTGAGCCAATGGCAAGGCGGCCAGAAGGCGCTATCTTCAACGACTGAAACGGAACTGATTAGGTTTGACTATTCCAGTACTGATTATCTCGATGGTAGTGGAAAGCAACAGAACAACAACTGCGGCGCTGCGCTGCTTGCGCTCTCATATGCAGGCATCGTGAGGGTTCTCAAACTGTAACCACGATCCACCGGCGATTGCAACGAAGTCCAGGCATTGGTTCCTGAAGCAACCGCCCAAATTGCATCCCGGCTGCCCTCGGTTCTTGCCAACGGTGGCCTCCGGACTCGGGACTGTTGATCGAGCGTGAGCGGAAAGTGGTGAGGTGACGATGCTGTCGAAGGCATCGTAGCGGAACCGCGAATTTATGCACTAGGTGCATTCATCTCGCGAACGTGGGGGCCCCTGCTCAGATGTCGATCGAACTAAATCATGAAATGCCAGGAAATCTATCCGCCACCCCACCCACATTTCACAAGGGACTTCATCATGTCCGGCAACTCCAAAAGAGGCCTCGACCGTCGCGATCTGCTAATAGCATCCATCGCCACGGTCGGCGCCGCGGCCACTCTCGCAGCTGGCTCTGTGAAAGCCCAGGATGCAGCGGCTCCCTCTGCCGAAGCCGCATCCGATGGGTCTCAGGGAACGGTCTATACCGGCGAAGTGATCCAGGGAAAAAAGGTCGTCAGCGCGCTCGACGTCAACGACCTGGAATCTGGGCAGAAGCACCTCTTGTATTTTCAGGGCGTGCAGATGCCCACCGGACAGTACTGGTATGTGTCAGTGACGGTCGCCAAGGGGGCGAAGCCGGGCAAGCGCATCGTCATGACCAGTGGCGTGCATGGCGACGAGATGAGTTCCATACATACGGTCCAGACCGTGATGAACCAGCTCGACCCGGTGCAGATGTCGGGCACGGTGATGACGGTCACGGACATCTCCCGCCCGGCCATCGAGGGCATGCAGCGTAGATGGCCCAATTTTGGCAGGGGCAACGATCTGATCGACATGAACCGGGAATGGCCAGGGAACGAGAACGGCGCCACCGCGCCGAGCCGACACGCCGGGCTCCTGTTCAACCGACTGCTGCGGCCGAACGCCGACGCCGCGATCGACTTCCACACCGGGACGAGCGGTTTCGATGTCACTGCATTCAACATCGGCGGCATGGACATTCCCGAGGTCAAGGCGATGGTGGAACTCTACCCAGTCGGCCAGATCTTCGACAGTCATGTGTATCCCGGTGTCCTTCACAACGCTTTTGTCGACGCAGGCATCCCGTCCTTTTGCCCGGAGATAGGCGCTGCACGGGTCTTGGACCTCGAGATGATCTCGCTGTTCGTGGAAGGTACGATGAACGTCCTTAAGCATCACGGTATCATTGCTGGGCCCGTGGGGCGCACAGGCAAGGACGTGAGTGTTTTTCTTGGCAACAGTGCGTTCCCGATACTAGCAACAGAAGGCGGGATCGTCGAGCACCTGGTCAAGCTCAACGACAAGGTCGAAGCCGGGCAGAAGGTGGCGATCCAGCGCAACAGCTTCGGTGAGGTTGTTGCGGAATATACAAGCGGCGTTACCGGAGAGGTGACGGGCCAGCGCAGCGACGCGATGTCCGAGCCTGCCAACCCCCTTGTATTCATCCTTTTCCAAAAGCCGCCGCCGGAGGGCGTCGAGGCTTACCCTGAGTGATCTTACACGGCCTCGACCGCGGCAAGCCAACACGTCGTGCTGAGCCGCGTGCTCAAGCGAAGAACGGGCACCGCTCCCGGAAAATGGCGGCAGATGATGTCCACTGCCGAACTAAGCACCTCAGGAGAGATACACACCATTGCACTTAAGCCAGAAGGCGGATCGTGTTCGTTCGACCTGTCAGCGGACAAGGGTGGGGCCTGGTCGACAATTCGCTGGCCACGAACGCTAGAGCGCAGTCCACAGAAGGCTAGCCGCGTTGTCAGGCTCGATCCGTTATACCCTGACCAACCCAGGGTTACCTCACGACCCAAACTCATGAGGGCACTGGTGAAGCGGTATTTACCCGACGATCCACTGACTGAAGATCAAGTTTCTTAACCGGCAGATCGCAGCGTCGGCAGGTTGCTCCGACTGAAAAATTTGGCGGGCTGGCGCCCGACTCTTTCCTTCGGTGTAGTTGAACAACCACGTCATCGTGCAACACGGATGAACGGCAACCGCTGAGTTGCCACTGCCGTCCACCTTAAGCGCTCTACCCTGCATCGGGGTGGCGACCGTCGAGCAAGGTCCCGAGGGTCAGCATCGCTCCTGCTTCGCACAACACTCTCGTTCCAAGGGCGGCCGCGAGCGCGGACGCAAATGGGGTCTTTCCAGTTCCGGCAGTCCGGAAACAAGCGCCCCGGCGCGGGCGAGCTTCCACTCCAACTGCCCGTTACGCCACCGACCTTTATCTCGTCGTTGCCGGGCAAATTCGGGCAAATTAAAGAGGTTGAGTCCAGCACCATTCGCTCGATTAAATCATTGATTTCTTTGATTTTATCTTCGACGTTTTATTTTAATAAATGGTTTCGCTATGGGTAAATCGGTTTCCCTTTTCCCGAATCTGTTTCGCTATAGGCCGGAGTTTATTTCGCTTTAAGCCGGGTTCCTCAATATGCGGTTGCGGCGGCAAACGGGAACCGCCCCGATAGGTTCAACAAATCTGATCGTATCCATAAAATCTATTCGTTTGTTTGATGGATGGCCAGGGAGCATATTAAGCATCAAGCGCAAACCTCGTGAGAAAGGAAACGATGATGACTACGATCGGTTACCGGGATGGCAAGAGCTCATCCTCCGACGCGCACTTTGATGTAGCAAGCCTTGCCCGCAGGCTCGCACATTCCTGGCACCAGTGGCAGAACGCGCGGGAAATCGAATCCATGCCTTTCGACATTCGCAAGGATATTGGTTGGCCGTCTGCGGACGACGCGGATGAACGCAAGGTTATGTAATGAATGCGACATACCTCCCCGCTTGAAGGCGGCGCCAGCCCACCGGCAGCGCCGCCTTCATCGTCTCAGCGCCCCGCAGATTTAATCTTGAATTCTAGAGGCATATATCTTCAAACAAGCCGATGCCGCAACTTTTGCCGACTGTTTTCGTCATTTGACGACGATCAAATTCGCCAATGTCGCAAAATAGCTCTTCACGGCCGCATTTTTCCATGCGAATGTCGCTTTCGAGACATCGGAACGACGCATTCCACGCAACGAATAGGCAATCGCCCCTCGAGCATGGATTTTTCTCATGAACAAGATGCTGACCAAGAAGCGTTCTCTCGTCTTCTTTATGGTTCCCCAGTTCACCATGCTGCCCTTTTCGGCGGCGATCGACACGCTGCGCATCGCCAACCGCATGCTCGGCTATCAGGCTTATACCTGGCGGCTGACCTCGGTCGACGGCAACAAGGTCTATTCCTCCTGCGGCATCGGCGTGGAGGCAAATTCGTCGCTTGCCGAAGAGCGCCGACACCTCGGCGGTGAAAACCGCCCGAACATGGTGCTCGTCTGTTCGGGCATCGATGTCGAGGATTTCAACAACAAGTCCGTCAATGCCTGGCTTCGCGAATCCTACAATCGCGGCGTGGCCGTCGGCAGTCTCTGTACGGGCGCGCATGTGCTTGCTCAGGCCGGGCTCTTGAACGGCAAGCGCTGCGCGATCCACTGGGAAAACCTGCCGGGCTTCTCCGAAGCCTTTCCGCAGGCCGAGGTCTATGCCGACCTCTACGAAGTGGACAGCAATCTCTACACCTGCGCCGGCGGCACCGCGTCGCTCGACATGATGCTGAACCTCATCGGCCAGGATTTTGGCGAAGCGCTCGTCAACCGTGTCTGCGAGCAGCATCTGACCGATCGTGTCCGCAGTCCGCACGACCGCCAGCGCCTGCCGCTGCGCGCCCGCCTCGGCGTCCAGAATTCCAAGGTTCTGTCGATCATCGAACTGATGGAAGGCAATCTCGCCGAACCTCTGTCGCTGCTTGAGATCGCTGATGGCGCCGGCCTGTCCCGCCGCCAGATCGAACGGCTTTTCCGGCAGGAAATGGGCCGGTCTCCCGCCCGCTACTATCTGGAGATCCGGCTCGATCGCGCCCGCCACCTGCTGGTGCAGTCTTCAATGCCGGTCGTCGAGGTCGCAGTCGCTTGCGGCTTCGTTTCCGCATCGCATTTCTCGAAGTGTTATCGCGAACTTTACAACCGTTCACCGCAGCAGGAGCGCGCCGAGCGCAAGCTGACGATGGCAACGGCTCGCCAAGCGATCGCAGCATAACAAAGATGGCGGCGCACTACTGCGCCGCTTCCTCCGTCATCCTGGCGTCGGAATAGACCTGGTTACGGCCCTTGTGTTTGGCCATGTAGAGAAACTGGTCGGCGGCGTTGAGGTAATTCTCGAAGGTTTCGTAACCCGAGATTTCCGCAACGCCGATCGAGATCGTGACCGACAGTTCCTCGTCGTCGGCAGCCACCTTCAGCCGTGAGATATCCGAGCGGATTTCGTCGCAGAGCTTCGTTGCCGCAGCCGAATCCACCATCGGGAAAAGGATCGCAAACTCCTCGCCGCCGAGGCGCGAGAGAAGATTGTCGCTGCCTTCGAAGATTGCAGCAAGCCGGCTTGCAACCGCCTTCAGCACCTCGTCGCCGATCTCGTGGCCATAGGTGTCGTTCAGCCGTTTGAAATGATCGATGTCGAGGATAGCGACTGAACTCGGCGATTTCTGCCTCAGGCACTCGTTCACGACCTTCGGCCCGTAATCGTAGAAATAGCGGCGGTTATAGAGGCCGGTCAGATAATCGCATGCGGCGGCGGATCGCAGTTGCTTCATCTGCGTCAGCGTTTCGACATTGTTGGCAATGCGGCACTGAAGCTCCTCGGCCACGAACGGCCTGTAAACGAAGTCGCTGGCGCCGGCCTTCAGGAAGCTTGCCGACAGCATCCGGTCGTTGGACGAGGAGATGCCGATGACCCGCATCCTGTCGGACCCGAAGCGATGACGGATGCGCCGTGTCAGCTGATAGCCCGTCATGTCCGGCATGTGATGGTCGGTCACCACGAGTTCAATGTCGCTATAGGCCTCAAGCGCAGCCAGAGCTTCGAGCCCCGAGGTTGCCTCGACGACCATGTACTGCTGCGCCTTCAAGAGGTCGACGAGCACCTGGCGCGCAGACGGAACGTCATCGACAACGAGGACGCGCGTCTTGCGGTTCAGCATCGCGCGGCGCACGGTCGCGACCAGATTGTCGAGCGCGAATTCATTGTCCTTGAGGACGTAATCGATGACGTTGCGTTCCAGTATCCGGTTGCGGGTCGCGGTATCGAAGGTCGCGGTAAAAACGATCGTGGGAACATTGTGCTCGATCGTGCAATCAAGCGCCTCGCCATAGGGCGAATCCGGCAGGTTCAGATCGACGACGGCCATCGTGAAGCCCTGACCGTCCTGCGCCAGAGCCTCCTGCAGCGCCTTCAGCGAAGAACAGGGTTTGACGTTGAGGCCGAGTTCGGCCTGAAGCCGATGGCAGAGCACGGCGGAAAACATCCGGGAATCTTCAACCAGAAGTAACTTCTGGGTTCCGAAGCGTGGGCCTGGGCCGTCCCGACTGAAATCCGCCTGAAATGCCATGCCCCCTACTCTCCCAAGTGCAATGAAAACCCGAATCGGCCTTCATTGCGGCGGCAGGGACGATAGCCGAGAGGCCGCAAGGGTTGAAGGGGCAGAACGGCTATAAAGTAACCTCTAATTGCAACAATTCGAGATATCTTAACAGCGGCAGGGGGCTCCTCATTCATCCGGGCGGCTTCCTGATACCGCGTTCGATCCTCGAATCAGGCAACGGCCCTCTCCTTCTTCATCGTCTGGATCTGCAGCAGCGTGTCGAGGTTTTGGTTGACGCGGCAATAGAACTCCTCGTCGATGAACGGGCGCAGCATGAAATCGTTGCCGCCCGCCTTGAGAAAGCGCGCCGAAAGCAGCCGGTTAGATGAGGACGAGACGCCGATGATGCGCAGCTGATGCGAGCCGATATTGGCGCGGATGCGCCGCGTAAGCTCGAAGCCGTCGATATCGGGCATGTTGTAGTCGGTGACCATGAGGCCAATGTCGCGATTGGCCTTCAGGATCTCGAGCGCCTTGGCGCCGCTCTCGGCAACGCTGACGCGGAAGTTATAGCGCCTCAGGCGGCTGGAGAGCAGCGCGCGCGCCGTGGCGCTGTCGTCCACGATCAGCACGTGATGGCGCTTGTTGGTCAGGAAACGGCAGATCGCTTCGGCGAGCAGATCGACTGCGAAGATGTTGTCCTTGAGGATGTAGTCGACGATATCCTTCGCCATCAGTTCGTCGCGCAGGCCCTCGTTGAAGGTGCCGGTAAAGACGATGGTCGGAATGCTGAGATCGACCAGATATTCCAGCGCCTCGCCCTTCTCAGCACCGGGGAGGTTGATGTTGGAGATCGCGAGCATGATCGGCTCGGAAGACTTGTCGTAAGCAAGCTGCAATTCCTCGAAATTGCGGCAGATCTCGACGTCGATATCGAAAAGCTCTTTCAGCCGTTTGCTGATCATCGACGTAAAGACATTTGAATCTTCAGCGAGAATAATACGCGCACCAGCAAACATCTCTCCGGAATACTGCATTCCCGAAATGCCTAAAAATGACATAGCAAACCTTTTGATGGAAATTCTGTCCCCGGCCGAACCGATACATCAATTCGTTTGAGTATTTGTTAATCGACGTAGCGCGATGCCATAAGAAGAAGGCAGTCCGTAAGACCGGCTGCTATTTCTCGACTTATGCTTAAGAGACTATGCGCGAAGGGCTGTGCCGAACGTCTACTTGATGATCGCCGAGCCTTTGACGATCTCGATAGTCTCGCCGCCGCCGAGGCCGATGCGGTCGCCGTCCGGCGTCGTCATGAAGCAGCCTGTGGCGCAGAGCGTCTCCGATGCGCCGGCATCGACGAAGACCTCGACGCGGTTTCCGCCTTCGGTGACGATGACGACGACCGGTGCCGGATCAGTGTTGGTGATTGTCGCCGCTTCAGCGCCCGCGGCGATGAGAAGCGAAAGAAGCATGACCGTGGCAAACCTTGCCATTCAGCGCGGCGCAGCGATGCGCCCTCCCCTGGAGCGTCTCGGCGCTGCTGCCCCAGCAGCGAAATCCCGATTGCCCAGGCTTTATAAGCGAGAGCCTCTGAACGATCCCTGAATAAAATCCTTAGCCTTTGCGATTGCCATCGGCCGCTTTGCTGCGCAGCTGTCGCACCGCTCCGCTGTCCGTCACGCCGGTATCGCCGACAGGCTGTTCGTCTGCTCTTGTCGAGGAAGGTTCCAGCGCCGGAGCAGGCACGTGGTCGCGGTGAAAAATGACATCGCTCTGCGGCAGCGGGATTTCGATCCCTTCTTCCTTGAAGCGCTTGAGGATGGCGATACGCAGGTTGTTCCTGACGTTCATGCCCTCGCCCATGTCGGCCAGCATGAAGCGCAGCTCGAAGTCCAGCGAATAGGCGCCGAAACGCAGGAACTCGACATGCGGCTCCGGATTGCGCAGCACGAATGGCGCCTCGTTGACCAGCTCCAGGAGGATATCCATGACCTTCTGCGGATCGGCGTCGTAGCTGACGGAAATGGGAATTTCCGAACGGCCAACCTTGTTGCGGTGTGTCCAGTTGCCGACCGCAGCATTGATGAGTTCGGAGTTCGGCACGATGATCGACTGCTTGCGGAAAGTCTCGATCTCCGTCGCACGCACGGAAATGCGCGTCACGATGCCTTCTGCCGTGCCCGAGACGACATGGTCACCGACCTTGAATGGCCGTTCCACAAGCAGGATCAGGCCCGAAACGAAATTCGAGACAATGTTCTGCAGGCCGAAACCGATACCGACCGAAAGAGCCGAAGCAACAAGTGCCAGGTTCGAAAGGTCGATACCTGCCGCCGAAACGCCGATGATCGCTGCAACGGCGACGCCGAGATAACCGATGCCGGTCTTGACGGAATTGCGCACGCCGAGATCGACATGGCTTCGCGCCATGACGTTGCTGTCGAGCCATCGCTGAACCCAGCGGGTCAAGAAATAACCGCCGGCGAAAAGCAGAATACCGGTAAAGATGCCGAGCAGCGAAATGCTGATCCCGCCGAGGCGGACCTCCGTGAAAAGACGGTAGGCGATCAGCTGAAGATCCTGGATATGGAAGCCCCAGAGCAACAGGATCAGGGGAATGCCGGTCATGAGCGCAACGGCATAGATCGCAAGTCCCACGCCAAGGCCGACCTGATCGATCGCCACCGGCCCCATATTGAAGCGGCTCTTCAGGAAGCGGCCGATGAAGGTTTCGCCGAAGCTCTCCTGCTTGGAAATCGCCTTGCCCGAGAGCAGGCCGATATAGGTGGTCACGATGATCGCGCCGGTGATGATGAACTGCGTGGCGACGAAGCGGGCAAGGCCGACATAGCCGGTCAGCGCGGTCACGATGAGACCTAGGCCGAGCAGGCGAAGGATGATCGCCATGCCGCGCGGCCAGTGGCGCCCTGGCGCGTCGGGATCGCCGTCGTGCGCCAGCATCGGACGCCCGAAGGAGGCCGCGATCAGGATGAGACCGATAATCAGCGCCGCAATCAGGCTTCTGACGACGGTCAAAACCAGCGGTGAGCCCATCGCTTCGCTGACGCTGCCGAACAGGTAGTCGAGCGCATTGACGATCGCCATCGCCAGCAGGCAGGCGCCGATCGATTGCGCGCCGCGATTGGAAAGGCGCACGAGGCGCCACTGCGGCTCCCGGGGAGCGAAGACGGCATTGCTGAAGCGGCCGACGAAATAGATCAGCCCGATCGCTCCGAAAAGAGCGGCGACAACAGGCGCAATATCCGGCCTCAACACGTTGAAACCATTGAGGAAGATATATGAGGTCACCAGCACTGCGGCAAGCGCGAAGGTGCGGATCAGCGTCGACCAGAAGGCAATCGAGAGCCGGCTGATATAGGAAGGATTCTCGACGCCGTCGTCCCGCGTCAGGTAGCGGCCGAACATCCGGTAGCCGCCTGAAAGCATGACCAGGCCTGTCGCGAGCGACATGAAGATCGCGGCGAACATCGCGAATCGCTTGAACTTCCACACGAAACTCAGCCAGCTCGAAAGTGCCTGCCGGAACTCGCCAACCTCCTCGACAAAGGCCTTGGCCGCATCGTCGAGCACCGACACCGAAACCTCGGTGCGCCTCAGCAAAGTTGCAGCAAAAAGCCGCCGGCGGGTTTCAACCACTTCGTTCATCAGCTGGTTGATCGCAAGCGAGAGGTTTTCGGCATCGCCGGTCACGGCATTGATCTGCGCGCGCTCTGCCGTCAGCGCATTTCGCTCCTCGGTAACGATCTGCGCTTCCGGCGGCTGTCCCTCCTTCGGCGGATCGCCGAGCTCGGTGAGACGGCTCTTGATCTGATCGAAACGCGGGCGGAGATTGACGGAGGTCGTGAGAATGTGGCGTCCCAGTTCATCCACCTGCGCGGACAGGCTGACGAGGGCGTCGTCATTGTCGGCGTTCTGCTTCACGCCGTCCTGCAAGGACGCGAGCTTTGCCTTGGCCTTTTCAATCTCCTTGACTGCTTGGTCGAGCCCCGTATCCGCAAGGGGAACCGGCGCCTCCGTCTGCGCCTGCGGTTGCGGCGGCTCCTGCGCAGCCGCAAAGCTGCCAGGCAGACCGGCAGCCGATGCTGCAAGCATCAAGCAAAGAAGCGTCCGGAGCAGAATGATTGTCAGCCGCAAAATGTCCCCGCAAGGATTCTGTTCATCAGTGAGGCCTGCTTCTTATAGCAAAGAAAGGCGACAGAAAGGCGGAAGTTGTTTTCGCCGCTCAGAAACCGGCGCCGGGCCCGGCAAGATAATCCAGTTCGGCCGTCGTCGAAACTCTTCCGATGATGGCGTTGCGGTGCGGAAACTGGCCGTAGGCAGCGATCACGTCGCGATGGCGAATGGCATAATCGAGATATTCCGCATCGCCAAGCGCCTGAAACAGCATCACCGACCGCTCCTGCTCCGCCATGTCCTCGGCATGCTCGAAAGGCAGGTAGAAGAATGTCCTGCATTCTTTCTCGACCATCTGATCGGCACCGGCATCGAGCGCCAGTTTCGCCTCGCGAAGCGCCAATCCGTCGGTCGCAAACGCAAGCGGCGTGTTCCGATAGATATTCCGCGGAAACTGATCGAGCACGACGACCGCGGCGAGCCGGTTCTGCGGGCTCGCATGCCAGGCGCCGATCACGCCGCCCGCCAGTGCCAGGTGCGTATCCCGGAAACGGTGCCGAATTTCCTCATCGAGTGAGAGGGTCCTTTCGAACCACTGCTCGCGGCTGCATTCCTCGAACCAGAAGGAATACACCTCCTCCGGCGTGCATATCTTGGCCACCGCTCCCCTCCCTGCGCCAGTCAATCGATGGAAAAGACCAGTATGGCCCGGGTGCCGCGGTGGGCCGGGTCATAGGTCAACTCCGATTTGAGGCTTGCTGCCATCGCGGTCAATATCTTCGTGCCGAGGCCGGTGCCCTTCGCGGGGCTGGAATGGTCGAAGCCGGCGCCATCGTCCTCCACGACGAGACGCAACTGCTCGCCCGCTTGCTCGACGATGACCCTGATCTCGCCTTCAACACCTTCATTATAGGCATATTTGAAAGCGTTGGTGACGAGTTCGCTGACGATGAGGCCAAGCGTGACGACCTTGTCGGTCGGCAGATCCATCGGCTGGGCGGTCAGAACGATTCGGTGCGGCCGCTTGTCGTCGCGAATGGAAGCCTCGAGTTCGCTCAAAAGGTTCTCGACATATTCGTCAAGCTGCACGGTGCCGATCTGGCGGCTGTTGTAGAGGCGCCGGTGGACGCTCGCGATGGCGTTGATGCGCATCTGCGTTTCGTGCAGCGCGTCGATCGCCACCTGGTCCGTCGTCATCGACGACTGCATGCGTATCAGCGCTCCGACAAGGCCGAGGCTGTTTGCGATACGATGATTGACTTCGGCAAGCAGCATTTCGGCGCGGTCCCTCTGCTGGCGGATCACTTCTTGCGCATCAGCCGTCTCGCGCCGGTAGCGCGCACGTTCCAGCCCTTGCTCCAGCGTCGCCGCAAGCAAATCGAAATAATCGGGGGAACTGCCCTTGAGGACATAATCGTCGGCGCCCGCCCTCAACGCCGCAACGGCAATGCCGGAGTCGTCGGAGGCAGTCGCATAGATCACCGGCGGATGATCCGGCAGCGCCATCAATTGCGGCAGGACATCGAGTCCGGTTTCCGTTTGCAGGAGATGGTCGATCACGACAGCATCGATGCCGCCTTCAGCAATCCGCTTCAATCCGGCCGCGCCGTCTCGCGCCCATTCCACCGCGAAACCATGGCGAGCGAGGTTCTCCTTCAGCCGCAGCGCGAGCGTTTCGTCGTCATCGATGTAAAGGATGCGGATTTCGAGATCCGCATCATCAGCCGAGTCACGCATTGGGCCTCCGGACTTTGCCAAGCAGCAACGCAACTGCCCGGCGGCCGGGTCGCCTGCATTCGAATGTCGTATTGTATCGGCCATTGCGCGTAAACAGCGGCAAAGCCTCTGTCCCCCTGCAGACCTTCAATCGAAGGAAGTTCGCATTTGAAATCATGCCGGCAATATGACCCCGCCCGCTGGAGACTCCGCGGGATAAAAAGATACTGCGAACGCAGAAAGATGCGCAAACCCGAAACTAAACGCAGCCGGACCGGAATGGTTCCATCGCCTTCACTTTTCTTGAAAGCGCTTGTGCTTGGACACTTCCGCGCCGGCATCTGCAGGCAAACTGAAAAAGCGTAACGACGACACGATCCCCATCAGGCCGACCGCCAAAAAGGCCCAGCGGAAATCGATAAGCGCAGGCTCCAGTGCCGCGCGAAGCGCGGTTGAGATATTAAGCAGAGCCGCCGCAACAGCGACGCCGAGCAGCATGGCGGCCTGCTGGAGCATGCTTGATAATGTCGAGGCAGAGCTGCGCTGCGCCGGGCTGATATCGGCGAAGGCAAGCGTGTTCAGCGCGGTGAATTCCATCGAGCGTGAAAGACCGGCCGCAAGCAGGATCGCGTAGATCACCGCCAGCGGCGTATCCGGCGTGAAAAAGCCGCACGCAATGATGCATAAAGCCGCAATCAGCCCATTCACGCAAAGAACATTGCGGAATCCGAACTGCGCAAGCAGCGGCGTGGTCACTGCTTTCATGCCGAGATTGCCGAGAAAATAAACCAGCAGGTATGTGCCCGCGGCAATCGAGTTCAAACCGAAACCGAGCTGGAACAACAGCGGCAGCAGGAAGGGCGTGGCGTTGATCGCTACCCGGCAGGCCGTGCCCGCAGAGAGCGTCGAAATCGCAAAGGTCTGGACCTTGAACGCCGAGAGGTCGAGCAGCGGATTTTCCACCTTCAGGAAATGCCGGGTGGCCATGACGGAAAGCACGATGCCGGTTGCAAGCATGGCAAAGACTAGAAGCAGGCTGCCTTCCCGCTTCACGGAGAGCTCGAGCGCGGCAAGCACGAATGTCATTCCGGCACCGCTCAGGATGAAGCCCGGCACATCGAGACGACCCGGGTTCTCTTCGCGCTGCTCCGGCACGAAGCGCAGCACGAGCGCCATGCCGAGAAGGCCGATCGGAATATTGATCAGGAAGTTCCAGTGCCAGCTTGCATAGGTTGTGATGAAGCCGCCGAGCACCGGTCCGATGACCGGAGCCGTCAGCGCCGGCCAGGTGATGAGCGCGATCGCATTCACCAATTCAGACTTCGGCGCACTCTTCAAAACGATGATGCGCCCGACCGGCGTCATCAGCGCACTTCCGGCGCCCTGGATCGCACGTGCGACGATGAATTCCGTAAGACTGCCGGAAAGCCCGCAGAAGAGCGATGCCCCGGTGAAGACGCCAATCGACGCCAGGAATATCCGCCGCGCACCGAAACGGTCGCCAAGCCAGCCGGAAAGCGGGATGAAAGCCGACATGGTCAGCATGTAGACGGTGATGCCGATGCTCATCGAGACCGGCTGCACGCCGAAGCTCGCCGCCATCTGCGGCAGCGAGGTCGCGACGATCGTGCCGTCGAGGATTTGCATGAAGAACGATACGGCGACGACCAGCGCAACGATCTTCGCCTGACCTGCGCTCGGCGCTTCGTCCGTTTTTTCACTCGTCTGTAGTGTTGTCATCGATATGCCATTGCGCATTGCGGAGGAGAAGTGCGTATCGCCGCTGGGAACCGGGCAGGCAGGAATTCGGCACCCTGAATACGCTCCTTACGCTGCCGGGAAAAGTCAAAACGGTCCGTGCCCGCTTACAATTTCCGGTTTCCTGCGCGATCCTGTACGCATCAACGGCACAAATTGGCTTCACAAACGTTTGATGATGACCGGGGCGGCAGATTTCGCCACGCCGGAATTCAACCGAGGATATTTCGATGACGCCGGAAGACCGCCGCGCCGTTTTCAGCCATCGCAAGATTGCAGCCATCGTCAAGGGAATGACACAGGAAGACGGAACTGACCTACCCATCACCGGCAAGTCGCTTGGCGAGGCGATCCTCTTCGTCTCCGAAGAATCGGCAACCGATGCGTCGGCCGTGCATATCATCTACGGTGAGCACGGTTCGCTAAGCTACACGGATTGCCTGAGCATCTACCGTGAATACGGAGCAGAGCTTCGCAGCGAATTGACGTAGACGGAAAGAGCAGTGCCCATTCGCATGGCAGCTATTCGCAACCGCATCTGCTCTCCGCAAGGTTTTTTTCGTATTCGGGAGACACCCTCCTCAAGTTCGATTCGAGAACATGTCCCCCACCCATTCGCCGCTCCGCGGTGTCCTCGTCGCATTCGCCGCCTATGCAGTCTTCGCTTTTAGCGATGCCTCGATCAAGATCCTTCACGGTGCGATCCCGTCTTACCAGGTGGCCTTCATCGGCTCGATCTTCGGCCTGGTCGTTTTGCCGGTGATCAAAGCGCGGGATGATTTCTGGCTCGATATCGTCCAGACATCGAACCGCATACTGTGGGCGCTTCGCTTCGTCTGCGGAGCGATCGGCGCGATCGCCTCGATCATCGCCTTCACGAAGCTGCCGATGGCGGAGGCCTTCTGTCTCCTCTTCCTGCTGCCCTCCTTCGTGACGGTTCTCTCGGTCATCTTTCTTAAGGAGGACGTGCGCTGGCAGCGCTGGACGGCTGTCGTCGTCGGTTTCATCGGCGTGCTGATCGTGTTGAGGCCCGGTTTTCGCGAATTGTCGGCGGGCCATCTGGCGGCCGCAATCGGCGGCTTGAGCGCAGCCATTTCCATCGTCATCCTGCGGGCAATGGGCCCCGCCGAAAAGCGCATTTCGCTCTATGGCGCCGGGCTTCTCGGAACGCTGATCGTCAGCGGCCTTCTGATGCTCTCGGATATTGCCGTTCCGACGCCGCGCGAGTGGCTCTTCATGGCGAGCTATGGCATTCTTGGGGCGATCGGCAACGTGCTTCTGATGACGGCGGCCCGCTTCGCGCCCGCAAACCTTGTCGCCCCGCCTCAGTACAGCCAGATGATCTGGGCAATCGTCTTCGGCTATCTCATCTTTGATGATACCATCGATCTCCCGATGGCCGCCGGCATCGTTTTGATCATCTGCTCGGGCCTGCTCACGCTCGCCCGCGAACGCAAGCGCGGTACGCCGCTTCCGGCCGCCGTCGTCTCGGTGGACAATCAGGCCCCCGTCTCTGCAACGGCGGAGCTTGCTGAAGCCAGCTTCGACGGCGTGGAACATCCTGCCGAATAGGCCCGCAGTGGCCATAGTCCGGCCCTCGCTCGCTGCTATTCGAAAGCCGGGACAGTCTTTAGCTCCTTCGGCAACGGAACAATCCGGAGAGGCGCTTGTTCCAGATAAAAGAGGGAGTTTTCATGACTGATGAACCCAAGGAACGCGGTGAGCCCGTCCCGCCGTCGCCCGCCGAGGAAGAAACGCGCCTACTGGCGGAGGAGCGGCGGAGCTGGCTGATCTGGACCTTCGGGATCGCCGGAGCGATCGCCGTTGTCATCATCATCGGCAGCATAGCCATTTCACCCGGTCCTGATCAGGCGACGACCGGCTCTACACGACCCCCGCCCCAGGTCGAAGCGCCGGCACCTTAAATGGGCTGGTGCCGCTGCATGAAAGCATTCTGGCTTTCATGTGCAGCCTTTCAGCTGTATGACGCGATAAAAATGAAGAGGAAGCCGATGGCCGCACGAGACCGTTTTTCGAAAAAGCTGACCTGCCCGCAATGCGGCAATACCGGCTTCGCCGAGGCCTCGGAGGACGACCACCCTTCGCGCAAGAATCCCGCATTTCGTGTCGATCAGCTGCCCAAAGGCTTCTTCGAACAAAAATCCTCGAATTTCCAGGAAACATACATCATCCGCTGCGAATGCAGCCGCAAGTTTCCATTCCGCGCACTGACGGAAAAGACCGCCTGAACCGGCTCAGGCAAGGCCCAGCGGGATTACCGCAACCTTGCGGCTCGGACCATAATCACGCTCATGCGACGAAGGATAGCGGTCATTACGGCGAGCGCTGAAATCGATGCGGTTCGATTCGAAGATACCGTCGGGATAGGTGCCGGTGTCGTCGGTTTCGACTTCGGATTTGGCGGTAACGATTCTAAAGATCATGGGCTCCTCCAGTTCGCCGCCTTAACGGCCGGCGGCACGCTTCCGTTCCGTCATATCCCCGAGATAGTTAAAAATTAACCATACTTCGCGGACAGAAGACGAAATCAAGGGCCGCCTTTGGCTAAGCAAAGAGCCGCTGCCGCGAAGAGAGCAGTGCGTCTCTCCCTGCAGGGGATGTGGATTTACTTTCACCTTCCGCATTTTCCTACCCGCAAGGAAGTGGTATTCTTTACATGGATAAAACATAGGGGGAACTCATGCCACGCGTAGCAGAACTTTACTTCAAGACCGCAATCGTCTTCTTCATTATCGGGATCGCCATCGGTTTGAACATGGCCATTTCCCACGATCATACCGTTATCGGCGCCCATGCCCACTGTAATCTCTTGGGCTGGGTCAGCATGGCGATTTTCGGAGGGTATCATGCACTGAACCCGAAGAAAGCGGAACGCCGCATCGCTATGATCCAGTATTACATCTACACGGCGGGCCTTACGGTATTGGTCCCGGCGCTCTACATGATGCTGCGGGGGAATGCGGCCATGGAGCCGGTCGTCGCCGTTTCGTCACTGATCATCTTCGCCGGCGCTCTGCTCTTCGCCTTCATCATCTTCTCGCCGAAGGAACCGGCAATTACCCCGTCAGCAGCACCGGTGCGGTAGGATCAAGACTCAGACGCAAAAGCGAGGGGCAGCCCATGCTGCCTCCCGCTTAGCCCAACATCTACCTCTTTTTCGAATCAGCTGACAGCACGCGATGCGACGCGTCGTCCATAGCGCGGCTCGCTTCCTGGCCATCACGCTTTAGGCCCCAGGCCGTATTTCCGCAAGACGAAAGCAGCAGTGCCGCGAGGCAGGCGAAGGCGAGCATGGATTTCGGCATCGATATCCCCTGATAGGAATTGGCAATGCCGTGAACATGTTACACAAAACGGCAAAATCAATGCCGTGGGTCGAACAACTCCGGTCTTCAATCCCAAATCATGAATACGAAGATCGCCATTCGACGCGAAGGCCTCATCGGCGCAGCCACTTGAATGATGAACATCAGAAATTACTTATATTAATAGGCGTGCAGTGCACGCGGGAATGATGCTTAGCTAGGCATCATGCTGGGAGGTTGTTATGGCAAACGCACTGATGGAAGGAAGAAGGATACAGGATTGGGTCAACCTGGTCCTGGCGGTATGCTTGTTCATCTCGCCATGGGTTGTCGGCTTTGCGGCTGAAGCCGCGCCGACCTGGAACGCATGGATCGTCGGCATCATTCTCGGCGCCCTGGCGATCACGGCGCTTTCGGCTTTCGCCGAATGGGAGGAATGGGCAAACCTGGTAGTCGGCCTATGGTTGATTGCCTCGCCATGGGCGCTCGGCTTTGCGGCCAGCGCAGCAGCGATGTGGACGGCCGTCATCATGGGAGTGCTCGTCGCTGCGATATCGCTATGGGCAGTCTGGGATGTTCATCATCCGCATGCTCACGCCTAGGCGCGGGTAACAGCAGTCCGACTGGCTGGATAGCATGCAATAAGGCAGTGAGGCGGCGTACAGCAAAACAGCCGCCTCGCGAAACGTTTGTTCGTTCTTACGGTTCTACTGAATGCCCTGCATAATAGGGAAAATGGTGGGTGATGTAGGGCTCGAACCTACGACCCGCTGATTAAGAGTAATCTAGAAATCTCTACAGGCCCTGCAAAGCAAGGAAAGTGGTTTCCAATGGGGTGTCAAAAAACCCGAAAAACTCCGTGAACAAATCGCGAATTGGAAACCGCTATTCGATCTCATAGATCGGCGCGTTATCCTTCAGCGCAGCTTTTGAACCGAAGGCCCCGCAGAGTTACTGCGGGGTTTGTCCTTCAACATCTGCGAGATTTTACTGGCAGTTGCCGGCCGCATTTTTAACCTGACCTGGTGCGCAGTCGGAAGACTCTTGCTTGCCTTGGGAATCCTTGTCTTTATCGGAAGAGCTCGTCCCAGAGGTTGAAGTACCAGATCCGGTACCGGAACCTGACGTGTCGCCGGACTGGCCAGAACCACTAGTTCCACCAGAACCGCCGCTGGCCTGAGCCATGGCCGAAGTTGCAAGACCGATCGAAAGTACAGAGACGGTGATGAGTTTCAGAAGCATTGGATGATCCTCCCATTAGCTTCAGTTATGATCCATCCTCAACACCATGGCTCTCATGATGTTCCGGGTTAGTGTCGGAGATGTGATCGATGTAGGCAGCGTTTAGCCGCGCGGCTATGTCGACTGCCTCCTCACGGGACAATCCAGTGAGCGTGCATCCGGATGCCTCGACAGGCAGGCCCGTTTCCTTGTCCAGCACTGACCATGAGCGATCTATCAGTTGCACGGACGCGGCCTTCGGTCCCTTTGTCAATCTGCGGCGAACCATGGGAACCTCCCGTCGCCGAACTTCCGCGGCGACGACCGGGTTCCTTCGCTTTAATTCAATCTCATAAATATCCGCATCCTCCTCCGGCTCGAGCGTGGTGCGTCGACGCGCGATATTCGATCTCGGCAATCAGTAGGTCACCCAGAAGGCGTACTAAAGGGACCAAGAGTACCCAAAAGGGATAGCTTTTTTGTCCATGCTCACTGACCTAATGTCACAATGACCGGCGATTCCCCAAGGCGACGGGCAGAGGGGCAGACATGGCACACATTCAACCTACTAGCGTTGGTGGCTTCACTCTCCGGCCGAACTCGCTATCGATCATATCGATACTATTCGTTGTGGCGTTCGTCATCCTTTCATTGTTCTGGCATGTCGGGAACGAACCGGGTGAGGGTAAGGCGATCATGTCGATCGCGCCTAAGATATCGATAAGCGCACCATGACGGGCGAACATTGGGAAACGGTCGCGGCAGGCGAGCTCATAGAAGGCGCTGGCCGCTCAGTTGTCGAGTGACCGCAACGGAATGCAGCACGTGACATTCGCCCGCGCCAAAAACGGGACTGACTTCAGCCTCACTCAATCTCGTAAATCCCGGCATTCTCCTCCGGATCGCGCCGCCCCTTGTATGACGACTGCCGCAGCTTTCCGTCATGCGTCCATGCCCGATATTCGACCTCGGCAACCAGCGTCGGCTTCACCCAAACGATATTTTGCGACGGCCGGAATATTCGACAGGTGGCTTCTTCACTTTCAACTTGTCGAGTGCGGCGCGTAGCTCATGGGCCGTTCGTTCATTGAAGCCAGTCCCGACCGATCCGACATAGACTAGTGGTCAAAATCTGACGCTTGGTACCGGAGCCGTAGGCCCGCTCAGGGTGGGAAGCGGACATCAGAGGCGATTCGCATTGAGCTCCCCTAGTCCGCCACCGTCACGCCCGGCTTGCGGCGGCCAGCGCCGCCTTGATCTGCGGTCCGATCTTGTCCCCTACCCCATTACCGAGGGCCATGACGCCCTTGGCCGGCCGCGCGATCAGGTCGATGTCCAAGATCTCCCCATCGGCGTTGAAGCGGATGAGATGCGCGCCCTTCATCTGGATGTCGCCGACATGCGCGGCGAATTCGAGCATGGCGCTGTCGCCGCCCGCCATCTGGCGTTCATACCTGAAGTCCTCGAATACCCCCGCCGCGGTTCGGACCAGAAGGCACACCAGGTCATGTCCCGGATAGGGGTGCCACTCCACCGGCGAATGGTAGATCGCCTCGGCGGCAATGATCGTGTCCAGCTCGCCAAAGTCACCGCTTGCGACCATGGCGAGCCACCTCGCCAGAGTTGCCCGCGCCGCCGAACCGAGCGGTGTCGTCGTTTCAGTGGGCATGGCAGTTCATCCTTCCGCTGAGGACAAGATAGGGATTCCTCTTTCGCGCCCATAGGACGAACGGCACCGACGCATTCCGACACCGAGGACGAATTATTCCTCGGCGGACGCGCGGGGCTTCCGCGCACTGCCACGGCCGCTATCGCCGTGGCGCAGGCGGCCGCTGAACGTGGCGGCCGTGAGCAGTGTCCTTCTCAAGACGCGACCGCAACGCTCGAATGGCAGCTCAGGGTCGGAACAGGTAATCCGCATCGGGTACCAAGCGTCAGATTTTTACCACTAGCTTGCGGCCCTGGCGCGCGCCGAGCAGCAATGAACCAATCCCGGCACGCGCAACGAACGAATGCTCATAGCCGACAATCGCGAAGCCTGCCCTCGAGGCCGTGCTCGCAGGCAGCAAAGTACAGCCGGTCTCCGTCGGCTTCGATCTCTTCCGAAAGCCGGATGACATCGTCCCTGCTCTTGATCAGCCCTTCCAACAGATGCCGGCGCGCGGTGAATTCCAACTTCCTCAGATCGCGGCCGTCGAAATAGAGAAGGTCGAAGGCCATGAAGATCGCTTCGTCTGAGGTACGCTTACCGCCGCGGCCGCCGAGCGATTGCTGCAACAAGCCGAAATCAGAACGGCCTTGCTCGTCGAGCACGACCGCCTCTCCATCGAGGATCGCGGTCGCCACGTCGAGCTTCTTCGCCGCTTTTGCGATGGCCGGAAATCGATCTGTCCAATCGTGGCCGCCGCGGGTTATGACGCGAACGCCTTTCGCCTCGATATGAATGGCTAAGCGGTATCCGTCCCATTTGATTTCGAATGCCCATTCCGGTCCCTTTGGCGGCCTTGGTTTGAGCAACGCAAGGCACGGAGCTATGCGGTCTGGCATGGGATCGAGGGGAAGATTAGGCTGTGCTGGATCTCGCGGCTTGCGTGCTCGGGAGCGAAGCGGCTTATCGGTGGCGAGCAGAGGCTTTGAAGGTGGAGACTTTGCCATCCGATGATTACATCAGGGAATACTTAAAAAGAAAACGAAATTTGAGACAATGACGACGGAAGAATATCAGCCGAAATACAAATGGCGGGAGACATGGCCGGGCGAAGAGCACCAGGACTTTGTCTCTGTGGATGGCGATTTACAGTTCGGGCGCAGCGCTGGATCAGTACCTCCTGTCCGTCATGCATTCACTCCTGCATGGCGGCCGTGCGGTCCGCCGCCAGGCACTTGTGCCTGTATCAGAACTAACTTCTCCAAAGCACACTGCCTCGCTTCATTCGGCGGGGCTTTTTATGTGCTAGCGGAACGATTTCGACGGTTAAGTCGTTGAATTGAACGGATTGCGCGGCGCTACTAACCACGCACGCGCATCTAGCCGGCGACCTGGCCTTGCTCAGCACCCCGTCCGCAGGGCCGCTTTTTTGTCCAGAACCACAGATTAATCTGCTTCGCCGCTCGAACTGTTCGCCAAGGGCGGTTGAAACCGTTCTAGCGATGTCTAGTTCACCATCAAAACCAGCAGGCAGACTGGGCATGAAGTATCGGATTGAGGCAGAGGGCAACGCCAAATACCGTGTTGTCGACAGTGACACCGATGAGATAGCCACCTGGAAGAGCCAACTCCAGACAGGCTTGTCGCATCAGTTAGCGGAAGCCCTTTCAGGTTATCTGAATGCGCTCCACCGTTACGATGAAGCCCATGGCGGGCACCTCAGAAGGCCAGAAGACTAGCCCTTCGCACGGCTGCTGCCACAGCAACTCACGTCGCCCTCTTCATAATGATCAGCTCTCGTGCCGGCGTACCTTCTCCACCAGAGATGTTGGTGTGGACGGCCCCCGAACGGCATCGAAACGTGCCAGAGTGAGTCGTTAAGATCTCAAACAAAGGGAGCCGCCCATGGACAAGGTTATTCGCATCGGCATGGACACGTCAAAGCATGTTTTTCAGCTCCACGGCGTGGACGCCGCTGAGAAACCGGTCTTGCGCAAGAAGATGCGCCGCAAGGAAATGATCGACTTCTTCAGGATTTGTCCGCCAACCGTGATCGCCATCGAAGCCTGTGGCGGCTCCCATCACTGGGCTCGGCTGCTGACCTCGCTCGGGCATGAGGTGAAGTTGATCGCGCCGCAGCTCGTGAAGCCTTATGTAAAGCGGAGCAAGAATGACGCTGCCGACGCTGAGGCATTATGCGAGGCGATGAGCCGCCCAACGATGCGGTTCGTGCCGGTCAAGGCAGCCGATGAGCAAGCCGCCACCATGTTGGTCGGCGTCCGGGATCGCTTGATCCGCAACCGCACCCAACTCGCCAATGCAATGCGAGGTTACGCCACTGAATTTGGCATTTCCGTCGCCAAGGGGCTGGCGCATATTCCCTTGCTGCTTGAACGGATACAGTCCGACGAGACCGTGCCGGAGCTGGCACGGGAATTGTTCGCGAGTCAGGCGGAGGAATACGCCCAGCTGGAAGAAAAGATTACGGACGTGGATGCCAGGCTCATGGCATGGCAGCGAGCCGACGAACGCTGCAAATGTCTCAATACTATTCCCGGCATCGGCCCGATCGGCGCGGCGCTTCTGATCATGAAGACACCGGCGCCAGAGCTATTCCGATCCGGTCGCCAATTCGCGGCGTGGATTGGGCTGACGCCAAAGGATCACTCGACCGGCGGAAAGCTGCGACTCGGATGCATCACGCGGGCAGGCGATGAGACATTGCGAGCGGTGCTGGTGGCCGGGGCAACGGCTGTCATTCAACATGCTCGACGACACGGTAAGGCCTCTTCGTGGCTGGCCGAACTGCTCAAGCGCAAGCCGTCGAAACTCGCAGCGGTCGCACTCGCCAACAAGATGGCGCGTATCGCCTGGAAGATCATGGTGTCCGGAGAAAGGTACAACGCAAAATATGCGTCCGCTCTGGTGGCTGACGCGACATAAAGATCAGCACGACACGGGAAGTTCTAACTTACAATCCGCGTTGAGTTGCTGATTCTCGAACTTGCAAGATAGGAGCAGATGGTGTGATCGATCGATCCAAGACGTGAGACAATCCGTCCTATCCTTTGGCCTTTTACAAGGTCGCAGAGATGTTTGGAACTCACGTCGCGGAAACCATCTTGGCCAGCGTCTATGTGAGCGCAACAACAGGCCGGACATATGGGCGCAAGCGATCGGATCAAAATCGTCTCAGAATATCTTGCGAGCAGGGGGCCGTCCACATATGGAATAGGTCAATTCCGCTGCTGCGAAAGTGACCGCTGAACACATCGCGGATCTGCGGAACGTCGTTGATGGACAAAATGAAGTTGCAGCTGGCATCCGCTGCACGGAATGGGGCAGTTACAGCTTCGAGGAGAGCAAGTCGATCACGCTCTGGTATTTGCGGCAAACATCAGCCGTTGAATTATCGTGAATTGCCACCGCATGACGGTGAGCGATCCTTGATCGGCGAATAGGCCGCCCTCATATGACGGGTCCCACTCTGCGGCGGCTGTCATATCCAGCGAAGATTTTGGGAGGGACGCATAATGGGTGATCCCGATCGATATTCCGGAAAGCCCCCGAAACGGGGCTGCGGCGTGTGGATACTGATAGGGATGGCAGTGGCATTAGCGCTTCTTAGTGCGTTGGTCTTGGGCTTTTTGGGCTAGCCTCGTCCGCGCATCAGATTGCCGGTGGATTCTTCAGCGTCGTGTGACCGTACGCTACCGGACAGGAACGCTGTTACTGTTTCGCTCGTTAACGCAGTGGATTGCGTGGTATGTCATCATCCCGGCTGTAGCTAACGGCCGCTCCAGACGCTGCGCGTCCAGCCAGTCATGCTGGCGACCTGGCCCTGCTGAAACCCCGTCCACAGGGAGCCTCCTTTTGTCCGGAATCGTACTAATACCTTTGGGCCAGTTTACCGGCAGATCGTCTCACCCATCTTATAGGAGCCGCCAGTTTGAGCGGTATTCTTCATTTCCCTTTCGCCCCGCCGATCGGACGCGGGGCTTTTTTTGGAAATTGTCTTTCAAGAACGCCGCGCGAGTTCCCGCTGAATGCGAATCTCTTCGCGGATCCGATCGAGTTCCGTCGCCAACAAGCCGTCGACGAGGAGCGATGCCGGCGACAGTGCGTTAAGCCAGGAACATTTGACTGTCTGGAATGTTAAGAGCGCGGGTCGCGTGGCTACTTGCTGAGAGTGCCATAGAAGAACGTCCCGATGGTAACGAGAACGGTGAAGCACACGCCGGCTGCAGCCCAGATAACAGGCCACTGCGTCTTGCTGCTGCTCCGAAGCTCGTTCGAGAGAGATGCAATATTGGTATTGACCCCTTGGAACCCGCTATTCATGTTCGAGCGAAGGTCGATAATGTCCTTGTCCTGGTTCTCGACGCGCTCGCTGAGCCGTGCCCAGGAGGCCATAGGATCGAATGAGTTGCCGTTCGTGGTCATATCGGTAGCCTCTGCCATCCCTGCGCCTGCCCCTGCCCTGTCTGCTGAGTTTCTTCTTAACGAACGGGAAATCACTCGGCTGGTAGCGTGTGCCAGCCGTTCGCGATCGCCCGTTTCGCGTTCGGTAAGGCCGTGGCGTCCTGTTGCGAGCAGGGCGCCCGGCCGCTTTGGTTCAGCGTGCGCCGTAGCGCGTCTGCATGTCGCGGCCCCAAGCCCTGCAATCGTCAGCCTGGCGGTCCCGGTTATCGGCAGTGATTTCCCACCGCTGGTTAATCCAGCGGAATTTCTCGCCCACCTTCGCCTTCACGCGCTCGACATGGGCGGTGCAGGCTTCAGGAAGCGGAGGGAAGTCTACCGAGGCGGCTGTTTGTCCCTTGGCCTGTGCGGCCCTTGTGGCCCGCTTCTCGACCGTCTGGCATCCGGCCAGGCCCATGAGGATGATGAAGATCAGCGCCTTCCGTCCCATTGCTGGTCCTCCTCGCTCCATCGGCCGCCGTCAGGACTGGTGTCTGCGGCAATCCTCGCCTCAAGTCCTGCCTCTGCCTCTGACTTCGCCCGCAGAGCCGCTTCTGCTCGTTTCGACGCTTCCGTGGTCAGTTGATCCGCGATAAGGCGTCTCCGGCGTTCCTCGGCCAATTGCGCGGCAATGGCGTCACGCTCGAACTTCGTCACCATCTGCGAGGTTGCGAGGCGTACCTGTTCGGCGGCGTAGCGCTGCTTCTCCCCGACCGCGAGATTACCAATAAGCGGAATGACGTTGATGTACGGGATCTTCGATACGACCGGCACGCCCTCGTAGTAGACGAGCAGTGCGACGACAGCGCAGCCGGCGACACCGAGATAGCGAACAATAGCGAGCAGGATCGTCATTGCTTCACCTCGACGGTGGTATCCGTGTCGCCTTGGCTGACTGCCTGCTGCGCAACGTCGGCTTTCAATTCGTTCTTGCGATCCCAGACAGCTCCAAAGATATAGCTGCCAACCGTGCCGCCGAAGAGTGAAGCGAGGTTGATCATGGCAATCTCGCCAATAGCATTCGGCCGCGGGAAGACGACAAGGAAGGTTATCAGCACCGCTTCCCAGATCAGCGACAGGATGATGATCCTCCGCCGCACCGCCCAATCAGGCGAGGCCTTGTGGTCCATGAAGAACTTCATCAAAGCAGTTCCAGAACCTTGGCGCGCAACTTGTCGCCGCAATCCTTGGCGCCGACGGTCTTCGGATCGAACGGCAGGCGAGCCACGTCCCATTTCCCGTTTTGCTGGATGCCAAGGTTTCTCTGCACCTCGGCGTGGGACAGGATGGTCTTGTCGGTGACCGGGATGTGATAGAAGGCCGCGAGGTGCGCGATGACTTCAATCGCCCTGTTCCACTGCGTTTCCGTCATCGGGAACTTGCCGGGATTGAACGGGCTCTCGATCGCACCCGCCATGCAGGCCATGGAAACGCCGATCGATCCGGTGTTGCAGTTTCGGGTGTGAGCTGCGTAATCGCCGTCGGCGCTCGTCACGTTGTCCGAGATCGTATGATCCCCGCGGACCACGTTCCCGTCGCCTTCGACGATGATGTGATAATGCTCCTTGTCGAGCTCAGAGCATTTATGCGCGCCGGCAGACCAATGCAGAATGACACGGCTCATCTTCACCGGCTGGAGCCAATCCAGCGGAAGTCGGTATGTCATGGCGATGTTCCTTGAGGTTAGGCGGAAAAGAAAAAGTCGCGATGCGCTTGTGTGCCGTTGGCGGCTGCGCTACCCAGATGCAATTTGAGATTTAGGGGCTGGGACTGTTTGCATGGAAATCGATTTCGACGATATCAACACACGCCATAAGCAGCATCCGAGCCGTTTCAAACGGGCGGTAAAGCTTGCGTGGAAGCATGTTCGCCCGAGGATCGATGGCGGAAAACTCCTAGAAATCGGGGCGCAGCATCAGCCGATCGGCAAGTACTTCCCGACGTTCGACTATTGGAGCATGGATATCCGAAAGACTGCGGACAACGTCATCGTTGGCGACATAACGAACTGTCCGGAGGTCGAGAGCGAGTCTTTCGACCTCATCGTAAGCCTAGACGTATTCGAACACCTGAACCGCCCATGGAAAGCAGCTGAGGAGATTAAGCGGTTGCTGAAGCCTGGCGGCATTGTGTTCGTGACGACCATCTTCTCCTGGCGCTACCACCCATCTCCGATTGACTATTATCGCTACAGCCCAGATGCGCTCGAATTCCTCTTCGAGGGAATGGAAACACTCGAAAAGGGGTGGGACTATACCGAGCGTCGACGAGACAACCGAAAGGAAACATCGGTGGAACCAGTCGACGAGCTTGGTGGTTGGCGCGAAAATGTTCGGGTCAACTATGTTGGGCAGAAGCCTGTGAAATAAGCTTCACACCGGTGAAACGCTCAAAATTGTAGGTGGCCCAGATGCTATCGCATCGATGACGATATCAAGCGTGACGATGCGGAAGTGTTTAGCCTTCGGGAATTGCTTAAGCATAGCAGCGTGCATTTCCCAAAAGTGAGCACCTTCAACTGTATAGGCCAACCCAGTGGAAGACATGCCACGATTGACATGACCGTCCTCACTATCGACCGCCAGTCCGTCAAGCACTCGCCAGATTATCACCTCACGAAAAATGATCCTTACTTTCCCATCGCCTTCTTTCCTTGCTAAGTCGATGTGCAGCGTCTTGGGCTTCCATTTGAGTGCCGAGACTTCTGCTTCAATTGCACGGAAAGGGGTAGGACCTGGAATTTCTTTGTACTCAGCCATCTAATCACTTTCGCTGCACGAACGATTGTACCGTCACGCGCATATGCGCTAAGGATGGCAAGATTTTCAATCACTTTCACAGAGGGGTAACGGCGTGTCATTCTTAGAACCGGGAAGCGCTTACAGAGAATTAGGTGAAAGGTTCTGCGCGCTACGCGATGTCGCTGCGCAGGCGACGTCTGTTGAAGAGCTAAAAAACGCGGTCTTAAAGCTCTTCGATATGATAGAGGAGATTAACGCCGACAGACTGATTGACCGTTACCACCATCCGGCATGGGATGGCGAAGAGGGTGGCCAAGTCATAAATTTAGATGACGAAGATTAGTCGTTAATCTATTTCAAACGCTCCACGTCGTCGGAACGGACCCATCCCCAGGACTTGCCGCCAATCAGGCCCTCGTCAGTCATCTCTCCTCCGATATTGTTGTTCTCGACCTCGAAGACCCGGACACCATTGGGAACGCCGGGGAGGCTGGCTGTTGTCTCCTGGCCAAGCGTGAACTCCTGCGCAAGATGCCATTCGGTGAAATCTTTCGAGACGTCGCCATGCACGTTCCTCGCAGGCCTCGTGAAGCGGACTCTGTCGCCGGTTTTAAACTCACTCATTGAACCATCCTTTTGGATCAAGCGATTTCGTAGGTAATTTCAAAGTAGATGCGCGATGTCGCGGTGAGGTTCGCGGATGCAAGGTTTGCATCGGAAGCATTGTCGCGCATTGAGAGTTCGATGACATTGGTATTCGGCGCCACATAGCCAGCGAGCACTTTTCCGGCTGTCAAGGCCAGGGACGCGAGATTTGCGAAACTAGCCGCCGCCACGGCCGCCGAATTGTTCCGGGAAGTATGCTGAAGGCCAGTAATGACCATCTGTCCGGTGCCGGCGAGCGTAATTGCCGACAGCCTTTATATGTGACCTCCCTACCCTTCCTTGTCCAACTACCGGCAGACGTGAGGCCATATGTTCCGGCCGTGGTCTTGCCGGCAATCCCCGGCGTCCAAGTCCCTTCCTCGTAGGAATACCAAGAAGAGCCGTCAAAGCTGATCTCGCCCTTGCCTGTGGCGCGTCGACGGCGCCGGAAATATTCGTCAATTCCGGACGAGCTCTTATAAGCATCGCGCATCTCGCCGTTCGCCGCCGGCGATCCGAACTGAGTAACAACATTGTTTTCAAAGTTCCCCTGCCTTGTCGTAAGGCCGTTCTTTGCGCCACTTTCCAAGCCATCATATTCGATCATACGACCAAGTGCAGGATATGCATCGAAACTATAGATCGGTACGTCTGAACCTGTATCCACGCGAACGTTCGAGAACCACTTGCCAGAGACGATCGAGACCGCACCAGTGCAGGTCGAGTCCGTCTGCATTTTGCAGGGGTCGCAGCCTGATAGGCAGAGCCAGTTTCGCAATAGTCAGCGTTGACGCGGATACCGCGGCAGTGACCCAGTTTGACAGACCACTAGCGGAGGACGGGGAACGCCAGCGGTTGACGCTATCTGTCGGTTTCCATCACTGGATGATACCCTTCAGTTCAAAGCCCAATGGGCGGCGCCAGACGACGACTAAGGCGCAGTCCTTCCCTGTACGATGAAGACGACATTCGTCACGCCGTCGTAGTTATTCGGATCGCCGTTGAGGACGCGATACTGTTTGCCGTTGGCGGTGACCACGATGTCGCCGACGGTCGGCTCGATCGCGAGGCCAACGGACGAGATGTAAATCTGCACATCCCCTGCCTGAATGACCGTCCCGTCGATCTCTCGCGCCGTGTATCCCATCGGCACGAGCTTGGCCGTGTACGAGGTTTCGACCGGATCGCCGCCCGTGACAGGGTCGGGAGGCGTCAGGCGCTTCACGTTGCCGATTTGCCCATATGACGTCAGCATGCGGTTCGCAGTGGCCTGCAGGCGCGTATAGAGGGCGTTGGCCATCAGACTACCAATATCCCCGGCAGCAGAGGCACGAGGAACGGCCAGAGCAGTCCTTCGATGATCGTCACGACCGGTGTTGCGAGCGCCACAAGATCAGCGATGTCCGTCGACGTCGAAACGGAATACTCAACTTCCAACTGTCCGACCTTCTCACGCTTCACCGTGGCAGAGCCGGTTATCACGGGTGAAAGGCTGCCAGGATTGGCCAGCTCGAGAAACGCGGCCTCATAGCTCGCGTTGATGATGGCGACCGGGATTTCGCTGTCTGGGATCGCCTCGCCGTAATAGGTGGTTGCCCCGGTGCGCGGCCAAGCCCGTTCTTGCGCATAGCCGCCCGTCCTTGCCGCTGAACCGCGGCTCGTACCGATCGATCACCAGAGAGCCGCGCTGGCGTGCTGCGGTTTTCTGGGCATCGGTCGTTCCAGCCGGAAAGACATAGCCGGCGGCTTCCGCATATGCCGTGAAATCAGCATTGTTTCCGTAGCCAGCCATGTCATTCTCCGGGAGGAAGTTGAACCTGGCAGTTGCCCGCCGGGTGGATTGTCACTTCTTGTCTTCGGCCGCGGCAGTCTTGGCGCCGAACTCGAACCAGCCGGTTTCTTTCGATACCTTCAGTTCTGCTTCGGAGACTTCGACGTCGACGGTCTGGCCCGGCTCGATCAGAACCGGACCTTCCTTGGCGTTGATGCCGCGCGGGCCTTTGGAGACGTTCGTTACCTTCATGGTCGGTTCTCCTCAGATGCCGTCGAGGTAACGGACAGCCTTCGGACGGCGGATATCGACACCACCGACGCGGAAGATCCCCGGGACATCGAACTTGATCGGCCCGGTCTGCCATGCCGGCAGGAACCGGAACGGCATGGGGATGTGCATCTTCAACACTTCCGGCGAGCGGCGATATGCCACCATACGCTTGGTGCTGGATGCGCCGGCCGTGTCGAGATATCCGAAGACGCCGCGGATCGTCAGCGCCTGCCCAGTCGTGCGGGTATAGATGTTGTTCCGTTCGATCCATTCGAGAATGGTCGTCTGGTTGACAGCATCGATACGGCGCGTCGAGAGGTCGAGCAGAACCGCATACGGCAGCAGGATGGTATCCGCGATCTCGGCGCCCAGCGTGCCGGTGAAGATGCCGGTGAGCTGACCGTTGATATCGCGAAGAACCTGATCCGGCGTCTTGCTGGCGAAGGTCGTGGCGGAGCCGGTACCATCTGCCGGCGCCGTCGTTGCCGTCGGCGTCGAAGAATTGACAAGGCCGGTATAGCCCTTGCCGACGGCACCGGAAGTGCTGGTATCCCACTGAGCGTTCGCGATGAGGGTGTTGGAGGTCGACGTCTTGGAAAGGACGCCGGTCGCCGGGGTGTAGTAGACGGGATCGCCAACCGCGACGGCCTCGGAAGCCGTAACGACGATGACGCCCTTCTTCACGACGGCGACATTGTCATACTGCTCGTACTTGCCGGTGGGCCGGGTCGTATCGAGCACGGCAATGCCGCAGAACTTGACGGTTGCTTCGGAGTCGACGACCTGGTTATCGGCCGTACCCTGGACGCAAACCTTGCCGAAGCCGATGCCTTCGACGTCTTCCGCAAGGCGGGTGACGACGACGGACGGCTCCATGTTGAGGACCATGCCCTCGACCCAGCGGGCGTGCTGGGCTGCGTAAGTGGTCTGGATTGCAGGCATTAGGCTGCTCCCTTCGACTGATTGCCCATCCATGCCGACGTCAGATGATCGGTCATTTCCTTGTGGGCTGCGGTTACGGTGGAGCCGTCAACGGGCTTGAGGCCATCCTTGACGACGGTGGCGAAGGGGTCTGCGGCCTTCACGTCCTTGGCAATTGCCTTGAACATGCCGGAAATCTCCGCATCGGAGGCATCCTTGACCATCTCGTCGCCGAGCTTGGCCTTGACGGCGGCGCGGCGGAGATCAGCGTCGGACTTGCCGCTGACTTCGATCTTGCTGTCGATCGCCTTGATGGTCGTGACCAGTGCGGCGCGATCGGCAACGAGCTTGTCGAGGTCTTCCGGCTTCGGAGCGGCGTCCTGGGCCTTCTTGAGATCGGCCTTGAGAGTGCCGATTTCCTCGTCCTTGGCAGCGATTGCAGCGTTGTGAGCCGCATCGTTCGCCGTGATCTTGGCTGCGGAGGATTCCAGATCCTTCTGCAGCTTGGCGATGGCCTGGGCGCCCTGGTCGGTCGTCTGAACCGACAGTCCGTCCACGACCACAGTCCGAAGTGCTTCAGTCATGTCGACTGTCTCCTTGTCAGTGGTGATAATCGGGGCGGCGCCCCACTTTTCCGCACCGTCGCCGATGCGAAGCTCTTCCCTGCCGCGCGCCTTACCGACGATCGCGACGTGGTTCATTTTGAAATCGGACATGATGGCGTCGAAGGCCTCGCCAGAAGGCGTCACACCGTCGGCAAACGTCACTTCCGCGCTGTAGCCCATGGAAAGCTCGCGCGTGCCGTCCTCGACCGTCTTGATGGCCTTGGCATCGCGAAGCATCATCGGCACGCGGACGAACTCGCCATCGCGGAGCACGTCGTCTCCGACCTCGCCAACGGCCAGGTCTTTCCATGTCTCTGCAGACACGCCGTTCTTCGGATGCCCGACAGTAACCGGGACGCCGGCATAACTCGCGATGGCGTCCTTCTTGAACACCTCGTTCTCGGGCCGGTAGACGCGTACCGCTGCTTTGTCCGCCATGCCTACCTCAGATCCGAGGTAAAGCTGCACATTGCCGCCACGGGCCACCTTGGCGGAAACAACGCCGTAGCCATCGGCCGTCCGACGGATCGCGCCGTCGAGCGTCAGCTTGTCTTCGAATTGCATGGGTTATCTCCCTGCCCTTGGTCAGGGCCGGTTGGTTAGGCGTTTCGATTTCAGATGGTCAGGATACCCACCATTTAAAGCTAGGGTACGGGTACGTCGTTCAACGTAATGTAGTCGTCACTAAAATATGCTTAATGAAGGCGAGGCGTTCCCGCCTCGATCTCCAATTGTCATGCTCTTTGGCCCGCCAACACCCCGGCGGGCCTTTTTCATTTCAGGGCTTGCCCCCCACAGATGATGGAGAGGTATACGAGTGGATAGCTCGCCTGATGCGAATGCATCTCTTTATTAGCAAGTACAAAAATGTTCTTCTGGGGATGCCTCCGCATAGGCAATCGTACTACCTCCCGATAGTGCGTGGGCTCTCTCTCCAGAGCCCGACTGCTTGGCCCGCCTCTCCTAGTGGCGGGCCCTTTTCATTTCAGTGCTCCCCCACCATTGAGGGAGGGGTGATGGGGAATGAGACGAAAAGACCAAATGCTCTCGGGTTTTGAAAATGCAGGCGTGCGTTCACATTCGAGATAGAGGGAAAATCCAAAATTCAGACTCGACTTTTGATTTACTTCCTGTTTGTTTTCCCTACGCGGCACTGGGGGACGCATGGCGCGCAAACCAAGACAACCGATTTCAAATCAAGAAGCCCTTGTGGCTACCTTTGCGAAACACTCCATTAGCTCTAGATCAACGTTTCATCCCGATCAGTGGTCGTCAGGAAAAGAGCCGGCCGATATGTTGATCATCGTCGGGAGAGCGCTTTTGTTCTTCAACATGAAGGACTCCAAGGCTTACCTAAAAGACCTATACGAAGCAAACCTGAAACAAGCGCGCGACCGTATTGATGAATGGCGCGGGGGTCGGCAGCTTCGCGGCAAGAACGATTGGCGATCATTCATCATCCATTGGACTGACATCGACTATATCCACGTGATCAGCGTCGTTGATGGCCGTTACGCCGGCTGTTTGGGGCATGATGTGGAGCAGTTAGACATGGATGAAAAGGTTCGCCTCTGCACTACCGTGACATCTAAGGTCCTCCGCGAACTCGCAAAACATGGGGGCGGCGCTCGCGATCTTATCGCGATTTGCCAGCAGATCGAGGCAAAGGGTCAAATCAGCGAAAACGCGACGGTGAGGTTGGTGCGTAAGCGCTACAACGCCCTCCTTTACGAGGCTATGGAGTCCGTTACCATTCAGCCATCGAGGTTGGGTCGAGCCATCATCGGCGGCCGGGAGGTCAGCGCGTTCGATGAGTATCGGTTCACATTCGAGGCTACCAGAAGCCAGTCCGGTGAAGGGTTAGAAGTATTCTCCGATCTAGCGTGGAGCGACATATTCCCTGCCATCGCTTTCATAGTCAGCAGTACCGCGGAAATGGAATGGCTTGAAGAAGGACAGGCAAGATCGGCATGTTTCGGGGAGAATACCAAATTCAGGGTTGTGATTTCCTCGAATATGCAAGGCTTGAATCTCAGACTCCAGGAGATCATAGACATGTCGAGACTTGAAGGCTCGACGTTCACTTACCTGATCAGTCTCACCAACATAGGGCCAATGGGAACTTTTGCCGTTTCCGGCCCTCCTGAAAAGTGGTCCACTGAATTAGACCTAGGTCGATGATGGGGCGGTGGGTGTTAGGCGGGTGCCGACCAGTTCAAGAGCGTGCGCGGATCACTCACCTTGCGAAGCTCCACCTCTCCGACCTTGACGATTGGCGTTCCAGCCACGTTGGCGTCAAAGCTGATCTCAAGACGCCAACGGACGTTCGACGCTGCATCTGTGATCTGGAAGGCCGGAGTTTCGAGATAACCCGCCCGAGCAAGCGCTGACCACTTTTCGTTGGCCGAACCGCTGTTGAACGGTTCCATCGCGTAGGCATCCATACTTCCTGCGCCTTGATCGGAAAGCAGTAGCGAAACGCCGGTGAAGCCAGCATAGTTGTTCGTCTCGATCTTGCACCGGGCGGTAAACCAGTCGCCAGCAACAGCGCCAGTCAGAGAGGTATTCGCCGCAGTCGTGCGGAAGTAGAACATATCCTCCGCTGTGCCGGCCGGCGTGAACGTCAACACCTGATAATCGCCAAGGCCGTCAGCGCGGCTTTCCTTCGAAGCAACCACAGAGGAGGCGCCTGAAGATCGCTCTGCGCGCATCCCTGTCGCAACAGATCCCGTTACGCCTGTTCCGAGGGCGCCGCCCGTTCCGAGGCAAAGCGGGTTCGTCAGACGATTGCCCATCGGATTGTTGGTCGCGTCGAATAGGTCATCCGGGTAGGCGCTGAAGTTCTGCGCGGCGGGTAGGATCGTGGCAAGGAATTGTGCGAAGGCATAACCGACAGCTTCGCCACCCTTGGGATTGAAGTGGATAGCGTCGGGCGAATAGCCGCTCTTCGGCTCGCCATAGGTCGACGCCATATCTACCCAAGGGAGGTTCCAGTCGAAGAAATTGCAGTTCTTTCCAGTTGGCCTTTGCCCGCTCAGCGCTTCCGCCTGCCCAGGAACCAACTCCTCTAGCGAGGATGGGAGCGATAATCACCGGCTTGTTGTATGAGCGGACCATCTCTGCCGCAGCCTCCCTTACCGTCTGGATCGTCTCTTTGGTTTCGGATGGCATATCGTTGGTGCCGAGATCGATAAACACGATATCGCAATCGATATTGCGGCAAAGGAAATCCACCCGATCCAGAATTTGCTGCGCCGTCTGACCGCTGACGCCGGCATTCAGCCCTTGGAAATACCGCGTAGCGCCGGGCGTGCCGCTCGGCTCCCAACCTACATAAACCGTGGCGTCCCACCAAATCGGGCACCAGAACAGTCTGCTGGCATAGAAACGAGCCCACGACAGCCAGCCGCGCGACCAGTGAGAAATCTTCGGGCTGGAAGTGCCAACATCATTTTGTTGAATGAGGGATGTGCCGATGACGCCAAGCCGGTAGCCGCGCGACGGGACAACATTTTCAAGATTGAGTGTCATGTTGCGATCCTCGTGGCGACGATTTCATAGTTTCCGGTGGCGGGATTAAGAGCCCTTACCGGCTCATAGTTTCCGGTGGCGGCGTTCCTTGCGACAAGGATCGTGTAACCAGCAGGCACCCCGCCGCCCTTTACTGGGATGGTGTCCACCCAATCACCAATACTGTTCTGGACGGCCTTCTCGGTGACAAACCGCACCGGAACGCCGAAATCGCTCTCCTCTACCTCAATGACGTCGACGGGATGGCCGATGATATCGGTTTCCCCATCTTCCACTTCGCGCACAGGGATGGATTCGACCACCTGCCCCGCGCTGTTCGTCGTGAGGACGGTCGAGACGGTCTTGACGAGCATCTATCAGGCCGTGATGTGCCGGACTGCCCGCATGACGGCGTCCTCTGCATGGGTGTTTGCCAGCGACAGGTCACGCGAGGCAAACCGATCCCCCTGCGGGTCCGTGCCGCCGATCTCATGCAGCTTCTCGATGAACGCCGCGCCCATGTCCTTCACTTCCTGCATCTGAGCCTTTTCGTCATCGTGAGGACGCGATAGGTATGGCGCACGGCATTGTTTACGGTGCGATCGTCGGAGGAGCTGTCTACTTTGCTCATGATTCCGAAACTCCTGCTTTCCAGTCGTCATTAACCTCGGCGAAGATTTCCGGACCGAACACAATCTTGCCGCGGTACGGCTCGACCTTGTCGATGTCGACCTCTCGCGGCTCATACGTGATGGTCACGTGCGGGCTGTAATCCGGATAGCTCGTCTCGGCGCCGATCCGCTTCAGTTCCATGTGCCGCCATGACAGCGAGGCTGATGCGAATTCCAGCACGACAGCGCCGCCATCGAACTTCGATATGACACGCGGTCCTCCGGGCGGGATGACGAGCGTGCCATCCTCGTTCCAATAATCCTGGCCAGCCTTCATCCAGTCGACTGCGGTGCGGGAATAGATCACGGTCACATGCAGATCGTCGGCGGCCAGCGTGGTCTTGAAACCCTGTCCCTTTGCCCATGCGATGATGTCTGCCGCATTGATGACCTTACGGCTGACATACAACGACCGTGGAGCTGCGTCGGCGGTTTGGCGGGCGTTACCCATTTGCTGAGGTCTCGTCGCTGCCTGTGCGGTTGCTGCGGCTGCCAGTTCCTCTTCGGATGGTTCTTGCTCCTCGATCGGGCCGTATTCCTCGATCGCCTCAGCCAATCCAGGCAGGTTGCCATCCTCAACGATGCGGTTTGCGAGAGCCTTGGACACGGCCTCGCGAGTGATGATCTCCTGGCCGCTCCCGTTGCCTACCAGTTGACGGGCACCATCGGCATAGGTCTTGAAGACGTCCGCCCGTTCCTTTTCGGTCTGGCTGTAAAGCGGTGCCCACTCGTAATAAATCGACTTGTCGCGTGTACCGGTCGCCGATCGAATGCAGACCTCGTCGAAACGCCACAGCGAGGGCGATAGCTTGTTGCGCTGGTCGGCACTGACGCGGTCGTAATAGTTCTTCAGCGTGACCTCGCCATTCGATCCGAGGCCGGAAGGGGCATCCTGCAGGAAGCGAACGAGCGGGATATCCGCAGCGCCGGCCGCCACCTGAAGGTATTGACGAAGAAGCTCCGGGAACTGCCCGAAATTGATGGTCTTCTGCTCCCACTTCTCGCCTACCCCGTTCGGCCCGGTGCCGCCATTACCCTCGAGCAGCAGCATATTGAACATGCTCTTGAGCGTGTTGGCATAGGTGAAGCGCTCGGTCAGCTTTTGCGTGCTGGTCGTATTGGCGAGATGCTGAGACAGGTTCGGGATGTAGATGACATCCGTCTTCGCCTCAGGGATCAGAGATGCCGTGTGCTCCTGCGATGACGCAGCGTTCTGAAGAGCGTCATAGACGACTTGCAGGACGCTATCGCCCCAGACTTCGTTCTCTGCCAGCGCCTTGTCGAGGATCGGCGCCCCGATGAACTTGATTACCCTGGAAGGATGGATATCAACCTGGATGCCATCCTTGCTGCTCACCCGCCACATGACCGGCTCGCCGTAATAAGGTGATGTGATATCCCGGTTGATCTCCTCGTAGCTGACCTGGTCGCGGCCGAGCACATGGACGTATTTCAGCGCATCCTTGCCGACGCGATCGAGGACAAGCTCCTCGTTCATCTGGCCGGACTCGACGCCGAGGATCATCAGCGCACCGCCACGCAGGCGGGCAAGCTGCATCGCCTCGTTGACCTTGGCCTGCACGTTGATTTGTGGAGCGCGCTCAACGGCCTCCAGGAGCTCGATGACTCCTTCGTCGGCCTTCCACTCGCGCCACTCGCGGGTCATATCGTCCGGAATGATGTCGACGACCTTGCGGGCCATCCAGTCAGACCGGTGCATGGCTACGAGCTTGGCGGGATCGATCGGCGTGAAAACGTAGCCTGTCGATACCTTCTTGTCCTTCGACGTGCCAAGGCCGCTGACGAAGTTCTGCAGGCGGTCAAAAAGCAGCATCAGACAACATCCAGCATGCCGTACCGGTAGGACGGCTCAACGAAGGTCAGCATGAGCGCATCGGCATAGTCAGGGCTGTTGATGCCCCTGCGCTTCAACGCTTCCTTCTTCTCAATCATGATTTTCCCACGTTCGTTGCGCTCCCACTTGACGAGAGACATCTCAAGGCAAAGCTGGTCGCTGTCTTTGTCGCCGGATGGCAGGGCAAGAAGGTCGGTGAGCGGATGCTCCTTACCGCCTTCCTTCCCCTCGATCATGAGGACATGCTCGTGCGTCCGCTGTAGTGCGGTGCGGCACATCCACCAGATCTCAGCTTTCTGGTTTCCGAATATTTCATCGGACGTTCTGCCATCGGGCCAGCGCGCGCTTGATGGCGGCACGCCTGTATTGACGGCTGTCACCTGCATTCCGGCGAGCGGGTTATGCATCAGCGTCGATGAGACGCCGGCACCAACGCCAGGAGCATCGAAATTCAGTTTCTGCGCTGCGGTCTCCCGCGCGATGTCCAGCATCCAATGTGCTGTCTCTGTGGTGTCAGGGTTCCCCCTGCTCCGCGGCGCCTCGACAATCGGGCCACGTCGGGGAACGACGACAGACTTAGCCTTGCCGGCGCCGACGTCGCCACCGAGCACCATCTCATTGCTTGGCCTCAGGCGAGGCTCCAGCGCGCGAAGACGCTTTGCGCTCTCCCACCCACAGCGCCGGGATGCAGATGCCTTCCACGGACGCGCTATAGTCGATATCGTACTCACTCGCCCATGTGGTCGGGTCGGAGAAGCTGGCCTGCTTCGCTGCTGCCCACTCTTCCGTCTTGCGCGGATCATCGCGCCAGTGCAGCCGCATGATCTGGTGCGGCTTCATGATCGAGTGACGCTTACGGGCGAACAGGTTGCCCATCCCGTTGACGGACGAAACCCAGATCACGCAATCGGTGTTACCGGACAGCGCCTTCTCGACTGTCTCAGCGTTCGGAACGAATGCCGCCTCGTCGACCACGTACATCGAGGAGCGACCGCCCCGGCCCATGTCCTCGCCACCCTCTCCCGATATGACCGATCCGGTCTCCGGGTTCGAGATCCGCATGTAATTGTCATGCTGCGACCAGTTGAAGCCCTCCGGCATCATCTCAGCCGGCAGCCGCCGCATCATGATCCGGAGCTTCGCGAAGATAGTGTCCGGGTTATCCTTCTTGTCGACGTAATCGACCTTGCGGGAGCCGAACGTCGCCTTGAAGCCGGGATTGAAGAGCCACTGGTGCAGCGCCACCCCTGAGGTCAGGTAGGTAGCTCCGGTATCACGGCTTTTCTCGACCAGCCCTTCCTCGGCGGCCTTCACCCGATCGAGCAGCCACAAGACAACGTCGCGCTGCCTTGGCCAAAGCTTGAATTGAACGTAGGCACCGCCTGGCTTGCCTACCAAGCGAGGGTCGTATGTCCAAACCCACTTATCGAACCAGTAAACGATATCGCGGGCGCAGCGTTCTTTTTCGGCCTGCCAACCACCCGCTTCAGTCTCAACTCGTTCACGTTGCTCGCGCTCTGCCTTCCGCTTTGCCTTGGCTTCGAGGAGTGCGAGATATTCACGCTTCTCCCTCAGATCCATCTTCGCCAGCACCAGCTGCGAGGGCTGCAATGCGAGCATCGATTTCCTCTTCGGTCAGGTTGGCGTATTCGATCGGGCCACCATTCGCGCCGGTCACTTCGCGCTTCACAGGTGCGTAGCTGCCCTGCATCTTGTTAGCCTCGGCGATGGCAGAGATCGCCACACGTGCGTCTTTCTCGGCTTCGCGGTCGAATATCGTCTTGAGGGCAAGAAGCCTGTCAGCGGCCGTCCATTCGGCTTTCTCGGCCACTCTGGACTTGATCTCATCAACGCGGGCGGAAATCCGCTCATTTCCTCTCAATCGCGCCGCGTTGCCATCGTGAGGCTTGAACCCAGCCTCGGCATAGGCGTCCGTCGCGCTCTTGCCTTTGGCGAGCGCCTGGGCAAACTTCTCATGCCGTGCGTTTTTCAGAACTGGCATGGGCTAACCTTGGGAGGAAGAGATGAAGTCTACAGATGATTGCATTCGAATTGCTGCGGCAGGTGGCGGTCTCGATTTAACGACAGGGGCAAAGTCAACGGATGACCTCATCAGGATAGCTTCTGCTGCCTCGGCCCGAGGCGCTCCTATCTGGGTTCCAGGATCAAAATCAACGGATGACCTAATTCGCATTGCCGCAGCCGGAAAAGGTTGCGTCATGGTTCGCTTTGATTGATTACCAGAACATCCATATCAGCGCGGCGATTGCACAGAGGCACATCACTAGCAGCGTGCCGCGTTCGACCATCCCGCTCATCTCGGCCACCATGCCGAGATGGATGACAGTGCGAACATCATCGCCACCAGAGCGATATAGACGACCCATGCTGATACGTTGCGGACAGGACGAGGTAAGCGAGCCAGACGATCTTGCAGGCGATATGCAGGGCTTGGTCCTGGACGAACGTCGTCTTGCCTCTCACCTTCGCCTCGTCGATGATCGCGTGGATCAGCCATTCCAGAAGCCCCAGCCAGACGTTTGCCGTGACCAGCGCCACTCCGGCGCCTTGGATGCCGGAATGTGCGATCAGGTGATAAACGCGGAGCGGGCCTGATTGTTTTGCATCTGAGAGAAACTGCCCTGCAGCGGGTAATCGCAGAGCCAATGCATCGCGAGGAGCATGAGGGCGAGCGTGAGGACGGTTTCGATCAGCATGTACGGATCCTCATCGTAAAGACGACCAGCGCCGCCAGGATCAGGCCCCAGAGACCGCGGCGTTGAAGGTCGATGCCTATAGCTCGCTCTGGGACGCAGCCGCGCCAATCTAACGCCCAAAGCCACCTCGCTTTTGGTAGCTTGGATGCTCGCCTTCCCGTCATCACACGAATGTGACCGTCTCAAAAGTAAATGAAATGCGTTAGACGATAAGCAACCTCTCGGCGTTTCTCGAAGGGCTGCCTCCTAGGAGGTGCACAATGACCTTCGCCACCCTATCAACCGTTTCCCTGATCACACTTGCGGCGATCTCCGTCGGGGTAGTTCGTACCGACGCTCACCAAGCGAAGACCGGCTGGACCTATCCTCCGGCATGCTGCAAGGCTCACGAACTAGGTGGAGATTGCGCAGCCATCCCCGCTCCGGACATAATTCGAAGCGCGCGCGGGTTTTCTGTCCTTTTGCATGCGGGTGACCACCACCTCGCCACAAGACCACATCTGTTCTTCATCCCCTATGGCGATGAGATACCATCCGGCGACGGGCGATATCATATCTGCCTGCATCCCACGGAAGACGACGTGAACTGTTTCTTTGCCCCGCCTGACAGCAGCTAATGCGACTACGCGACCCGAACCTGGCAGGTGCCGCATGCATGTGCGATCTGCACTCTGGCGATCTCGGGTTTCTGGTTGGCTGCATCGACCATGGCCCTGACGCCGCGGCATCTGCCCCGTAACGTCTGACCACGCTTGGCGACGTCGGTGACGGCGGCCGACTGATGATCATGCAGGGCCGACGGCGGAGCATTGATGCCGAGGTCGATGGGGACCGAGGCGGCGGCAGGCATCGTGATCGTGGCGCAGGCAATCATTGCCAGGCCGGCGAAGATCATACTTCGGAAGCTGCGCATTCTGTTTCCTTTTTACTGGTGAGGTCATTCAGCCGGCGTGAAGTCGAGGTAGTACATCTTCCCCGGATCGAACTGGATTGCAGCGTTCGGATTGTCGACCGTCATCCGCAATTCGCCCCAAGGCGTTGCCTTCGTGAAGCGTCCGTCTTCGGACTGGATGTCTTCGGAATAGACGGTGTGAAAGAATACCGTCGTTCCTTCCTTGCCGCTGCACATAAACTTTGCTCGTACGCTCATGCGTCTTCTCCTTGTTATGCCCGGGAACCGCCGGACGCGGATTGGTCAAACTGGCGACGGGCTCTCTCTCGATCGCTTGAACTCAAGTTGAGGGTGTTGCGTTTATTGGGCAAAACCGCTCTTGACCGGAGAGAGACCGTGAGGCTTGTGCAATTGACGTTGGTTGGGCAGGCAGCGATGCCTGTCTTTCTGAACCCGGATCATGTGGTGTCTTTGGTTGCGCTACCTGATCGAACGCAGATCGTCACGACGGCAACAAGCGCCCACGGAGCGTCGATTGTCTACGATGTGACGGAGCTGGCTGCGGAGGTCGTGCGACTGCTGACAATTAATCCCACTGTCGTCCCACCAGGCCGAGCCTAAGGTAAAAAACCCGCCGCCGGTTAAGGTGACGGGCATGGGAAAATCCGATTAGAATTTTATTGGCGAAGGGCGCAAAGATCCGTCGGGCAAAACCAGCCATGTCATCACGCTTCCTTGAGGCAGCACAGATGCAAGTTTCTTTGCATATTCGAAACCTGCGTTCTCTTCGTTCGAGGGCAATATTGAGGACAACGCGCGGCCCACATCCGTAAGCACGTAGACTGGCGTAGATGGCTTTCCATCATTGTCCACAAGAATCTTCTGATCGAAATCAGCTTTGGTATCCTGTGCGAAGCCGACGGCAAATTTACCAAACGTATGAATCCAAACTTTTTTTTGCCCCGTATTGGACTGGCCAGATGCAAATAACCGCTGGTGGCCTGCTAGCCCCGGTTCAACCAACAGACCTGCACTTACAAGTCTCAGGCTCTGCTCGAAATCAAGTTCTCGCGGCATGATGCATTTAACAATGCAATCAACCAGCCTGAACGGCACCAGTTCTTCGAAAAGCTCCGCGGTCGCGGCGTCGAGTTCGTCTGTTGTGCGCATCACCTTCGGGCTAAACGTACCAGGTTTTCTTATTTCGCCCGCAAGGATCCTACCCCATCGCTCTCTAAGCTGCTCGGTGGTCGCCCCTTCGGCGTATCCTTCGAAGCGCGCCATAAACTCTTCGCTTACTTCGTCTGGACCAGAATTGGTCTCCTCGTCCGTTGGGTTGTGGCGACGAAGGTCTTGAATTGCCGCATGAGCCACGGCGTCTTTGTTCACCTGGGCCTGGGCTACTTTCTTGAAATGGTTCTCAAAGGCTCGCTTAGCGAGCTCCTCGTCATATCCCATTCGTTCAACGCCATATTTGGCAGCGGCTTCAATCAATTGCCGCTCGCCCTCATTTTTTGCCCGCTTACGGGTTGTAGCACCCTCGATCCAGGCGTTACCCAAATCGGCGACGTTGCCCAAGAGGCGTTCGACCGCGGCGATTGCACGGCTTTTTGCCGATGCTTTTATGCCGGTGGACGTAATTTCCACGGATAATGACGTTTCGCTACTGAGATGGTCTTCGGGCATGGATCTCCCCACTTGGTAGCGTGAAGATCGGCCTTAAATCGATTCTCTGCAACGGCAATCCAAGCCAAAATTCTAGACTGCTTGCCGACTTCTCGCCCGCTTGCGGTTCGCCTTCTCCAACCGCTTGATAAGTGCCGCGAGTTCCGGGCTATCAGCATCATGGAAGGGCTTTGCATCACCCGGCAGCCAGTGCAGGTCGTGCTTGGCAACAGGTGTTCCAACCTTATCCAAATCGATAGCCGAATTTGGCATCATTGGCGACACTCTGGACCAGTCAGGCTCTTGTAACGATTCAGGAAATTTAATTATAGCGCTGGAAATACGTTGGAACTCACTTTGAAGGTGACGTTCGGCTGTCCTACGAATTCGTCCGGTTTCCTTGCAGAAATCCCGGAATGATCCGCCGATATGCGGGGCTGCAAGGCACAAAGACCACTTGCCGAGAAGGACGCGCCGGTCTTCATCCTTCACATGGTCGAGAAGCCAACCGTACATGACTTCCTCTGCCCTGGATATCGCCGATGAGGTCGGTTTGTACCGGAGCCTCACCTCCTTGTAATCAAGCACATGCTCCGGCTAGAAGGCCCGCAGGGATGCCGGACGAAGCCCTCGGACATCGATATGGAGAAGCGTGTCGGCGGCTTCGACGAACCTCGCCCGCACGATCAGGCTGGCGTCGGCGATCTGTGCCGCGTCTTCCGTCAGGTCTTCAAACCGCAAGGCGGTGTTCTGGTTCATCGAGAATGCTCTCCAATCGATCGTAGATGTATGTTCTGAGGGTTGCCCGTACCGGCCATGGACGGCGCGCGACGGCCTTTCCACGCAAGATACCGAGGGGAATGGTGTCGAAGGCTTCGAGAACGTCTGAGGGACGCTCCAGCGCCCAATCTTGACGCTGTATGAGGATATCGGAGATTGCCCCGATCGTCTCGCTCCAAAGCTCGTCGCGATTGTTCTTTGTCTGCTTGATGCAACGCAGGACGAAGACGAGATGTCCGTCGCCGTACTGGTTGCGGATCTCATGCATCGTTCCCCGAGCATGGCTTTGCGCGGCCGCACGGCGTCGATAGACCGGCACCAACTTGATGCCGAGACCGTCGAGCAGTGCGTCTAGCTTTCCTTTGCTCATATGCCAGCCGCCCTCTCGAAGCGTTCCGTCATCTTGTTAACGGCATGCCAGGCGGTCTTGTGCTCGCGATTGAAGAGCTTCCCGAGCACCGGATAGGAGATATCCGGCTTAACGAAGGTCTTGATCTCGTACATCAGCAGCTGGCGGCACTCGGTTAAATCTTCCCGGCGGCAACTGCTGACCATCTCGCGATAGGAGAAGCCGAATTCCCTGCATCGGCGCTTGATGTAGAGCTTCAACGGCTGGCCAGTCTCTTCCTTCCACCGGCGGTAGGCATGAACATGGCTGTCGAAATAAGTCTTGTGGCGCTCCCAATAGGTGAGCGGAATCGGTGCGACAGGTTCCGGCTGCTTCGGCTTGAAGAGATTGACGACGTTCGATCGGCCGTAAAGCCTCTGCCGCACGGCGCTGTAGCTGGCGACGATCTCCTGTTCGGAGGCGTATTGTTTGACGGCGTGGATCATGCCTCGATCCTCCTGCGCTCTACCTCGATCGTGCCCCCGCCCTTCTTGAACAGACGATCAGCCGCCTTCTTCGCCACACTCTTTTTGCTACCGCCCATGGAGGAGATGCCGGTGATCGGGCTGTTGAGGTATTTCAGGAACTCGGCATTCGCGGCCTTCAGGGCTTCGGCTTCTGTCGCGAAGATGATGTCGTGCTTGCCGTCGCGAAGGACGCGGTTCTGGGCGTCATGCACACGGCGATAATAGGCGATCCAGCCGTGGCCGCGCTTCATTGCTCCTGCTGCGAAACAGTTGGTCATGCGTCTAATCCTTCATTTAAACCAAAAGCGACATTGGCGCCGATCCTCCATGGAACATTTGCCCCTCCAGGAAGGTTCGACGCCGTAAAAACCGGGGAATTCAGATGGCTGAACTCATCAGGGTTGATTTCGGGGTCACTTGGAGTGCGCCGGTCCATGTGCGCGTCGGGAATGGCATCCGACAGGAGATCTCTGGGCCGGATGCTGCATTGGAATGCTTGAAACACCGTTGGCCCGAAAAGCGGTGCGAGCTTTACGCACAGGCGAGGCAATTGTGTTTGGCTGCCGTGTACAAGCATGGGAGTCTCGAACTCGCGAGACAGGCTTTTGTAAACGCTGCCGCGGATGCAAAAATGCTGGCTTAGTTGCGCGTTCGCGCCCTCGCCAATGCTTGGAACGAAACTAGCGGCTTCTCCGTTCAAGGCGTCAAAAAGAGGAGCGCGATGTTTCAAACCGCATGGAGTAAACCTGTTTTCGTCCGGTTGCTCGCAACGACCCACCCCATCCGCACGCCGTCCGACGCAAGAACTTTCTTGGTCGATATTTGGCCCTTCAGTCCTGGTGAAGCCTACGAGAGAGCCCTCGATGCCTCCCAAAGCTGCTTCGATGGACATACAACGGCTGAGGAGGTCCGAGCTGCCTTCATTGCCGCTTGTAGGGAGGCCAATATACTCGTCGGCATATGATCCTCTGGCCAGTGAGTTGAAGCCGCCGGCGACGGGCTGAGCTCCGATTTGAAATTCGTTCATGCTGCCTCCTGAAGAAACTGCTGGGTGGCGTAGTCGCCCCATTGATCGGCCATGGCTGCCGCGATGCCCGGAAAGAAGCGTGAGCGCTCTCTCCACCGATCAGGGCCGGGCGGCATCCTGTGGACACGGGCTTGCCGGCCGCCGACGATGTTTGTCGGTTCAAGCGTCGGAAGGTTCCGAAGCCAGAAGCAAGTTCGCTTGACCTCGGGATGGCCGAACTGCCATGGCTGGACGCTCTGGGCGAACTCCTCGTAGTTCTCGATGCGCTCCTTGGCGTGCTTGTGCATCACCGGGTTTTCGATGCAGACGCGATCGATCGGCGCATTCCAGAATGCCGAGAACAGCGCGGCGCCCTCGTCCAGCTCAGCCCACATGTCATCAACCGTGCGGCCGGTCGGCGGGACCGAGAGCCAGCGAACGCCACTATTGCAAAGCCGCGTGCATGGTGGGTGAGCCACCATGAGCATGTCCCAGCCATCGTTCAAGTAGTCACGGGCATCACCGCGAATATGCCGGTTGCTCCCGTCCTCAGCCGGCAGAAGATCACATGACCATGCGTCGTGACCGCGATCGAGGAAGGCGTTCCGGACAGTGCCAGAGAACTCGCAGGCAACGAGCACGCGAAGCGATCGGGTGGCACTGCGCTCAGTATCAAGGCGAAGAGGAAGCTGCATTAGAACAACTCCGCTGGACGTTCGGGCTGCATGGAGACGTATCGGGTGTAGCGGGCTTCGAATTTCAGCCGCTCGCGGATGGTCGGATCACCGAAGCGGACCTTGATGGCGGCAATCTCCGCAATCCCTTCGATTTCAGACCCGAAGACGCGATTGATGGTTGCCCAATCGGACGGCTTGGCGGCGACGTCCTCGCGCTCCTTCTTGTATTTCTCGGGCCTATAGAGCGTGACGACAGCGTCGTAATCGGCTCTGGCCCCTTCCCCGCCGTACAGGTCGGCAGAGATGGGCCTGGGATTGTCTCGTCTGCTTCCGCCGCCGTTGCGTTGGTTCAGGATGAGGACAGAAGCATGCGCCTCGTCAGCCAGAGACTTGAGCTCTACCGTCACTTCGCCAGAAATGCGGTCCGGCGACAGCTTCGGGTCGCGCGGCTTCACCTTGCCGATGTGATCAATCACGATGAACGGCGTCTTGCCGTTTCCGCGCTTCTTCATGAACCGGCGGGCGTAGGCGGTAAGCTGCCCCACCCCTTCCCGCTGGCAGCGGATGATTTCTAGCGGCTGCTGATCCAGCCACGTGGCGAACCGGACGCAATCGTCTTGTTCCTTCTGCGTCATCATGCGGGCCGGATCGCGCTGCTGGCGAACATCGATGCCGTGAACCTGGGCGATCATCTGCCGGACGCATTGGGCGGATGACTGGTCATAGGAGAGGAAAAGAACCGGATGGCCTTCCCGAACGGCGTGGTAGATGAGCTGCATCGTGAGGGACGATTTTCCCTCGCCCGAAGACGACAGCAGGCCGTAGAGATTCCCGGCCTCGAATACCGGCTCCGAAAGAACCTTGGCGATCTCCGGAAGCGCGATCGGAACCCCGATGACGCCGTCACGCTTTGATGAGGCTTGGAAGGCGGAGAGATAGGAAGGCTAAGCAACACGGCTGCGATGCCGTTGTCACTGCAAGCCGGGAATGGCACGAGTATCTTCTTCCTCATCAAAAGCCGTGGTTCTCGGTCGGCGATCGCCTCTGGGTCCGCGAAGAATACAGCGGCCCATCGCAATTCAAGCCAAAGGTGAACCCGCCATCGACATGGCCAGTTGGCTGCGATATCTGGTACTGGGCTGATGGCAGTCCTGACTACGGCGATCGGACCAAGCCGAAGCGGGCAATGCATATGCCGCGCTGGATGTCGCGCCTTACCCTCATTGTCAAAGCCGTGAAGATCGAGCGTCTTCAGGACATCAGCCGTGAAGATGCAATAGCCGAAGGTCTGGAATGGGTCACCCCGACCTATGGCATCGCCGGCATAGCGTCCACTTGGAACGGCGATCCTCGCGAAAGCTATTTCGCCCTCTGGAATCACATCAACGGCGCTGGCGCGGCTGCGAAGAACCCGTGGGTGGTCGCCTACGCCTATACCGTTCACCACGGCAACATCGACCAGATCGCGAGGGCGGCATGAGCCTTTCCTTCGACAAAGAAGCGATTCTGTCGACGATCACCGACGGCATGAAGATGAAGCAGCAGATGCTCAAAAAGGGCGTCACGTCGGCTCGCGTCAAATGCCCGAAGTGCGACGGGATGCTTCACGCCCGCCTCGCCGGTCGCAAGAACCATATCCGGTTGTGGTGCGACGGGCCTTGCAAACGCCAGATGATGGAATGAGCCATGGCCAGAGCAGAATTCACTCGCAAGACGAAGCAAGACGCCCTGAAACGCTCCAGCCTGAAATGCGAAGCCTCAGGCCCACGCTACGGACTTCAGGAAGGCCAGCGCTGCAACTGCTCGCTCTCGCTCGGCGTCCAGTACGATCACGACGTGCCGGATCAGCTCGGAGGCGACAACAGCCTCGAGAATTGCCGCGCTATCTGCGTCCAGTGCCACAAGATCAAAACCCGTGGCGATATCCAGCAGATCCGCAAGTCAGATCGTCAGCGCGATAAGAGCAGCGGCGTCATCCGTCCGACCGGCAAGATCAAGTCTCCCGGCTTTCCGAGAACCGAGAAATCCGCCACGCGCCAGGCGAAGCAGAGCCTGCCGCCACGCCGCCTCTATGAAGAGCAGCAGCCATGAAACTCGGAACCCGCCAACTCGAATTGCTCCGCACCGTCGGCACCACAAGCGCGCTCGTCGTTCTCGACAATGTGAGCCGGCGCCTGTGCGCTCTCGGCCTCATGAAAACCATGGGGAAAGACGGCGACAGCTTCGCTTGCATCACGCCGAACGGGCTTCGCGCACTGGCGGATGCGGTGGATGCCGGGCGGATCGAGCTTTTCGTGATGCCGGAGAAGAGAGGTGGAAAATGACCGTGCGCCGCCAATCCATGATCCCGGCCGGGAGTTGGCCTCCCCGGATGCTTGCGGAAATCGCTGCAGCCTATTGCGGCGAAAGGCACGTCGAGGACTTCCTCTAGCGCGTCGGTACGACATATCCACAGCCACGGGTTATTGACACGACACGGCGGAAGTTCTGGTATCGCGACGATCTGGACCGCGCGATGAACATCGGAGCGGCCGATGCTGGTTCTGGAATAGGGGCGCGGTTCCGTGAAAAGATCAGGGAGAAGCGGAACGGTGGAACTGCCTAAGCACGTTCATCGCGTCACCAAGCGCAGGAAGGGCGGCGCTGAGACCGTCTATACCTTCTACACCCGGTTCAGGAACACCAAGGAAGCGTGGCCGTCTATCGCCCTTCCCGAACCCCTCGATGGCGACTTCTCCGCACGCCTGGCGATCTGCGAGGCTATGGAACGAGACAGCAAAGGTTTCCTGCTGGACGGGAAACGCCTTCCGGATCACAAGAGCAAAGAGTTCTGGCCTGAGGCTGAGAAGGCGCTCGCTGCGCTGATCAAGTGAGGCCGGGAGGGCGTGAAGGATTTCAAGTCCATGGTCGAGGCGTTTCAGAGTGACGCCAATCCGTTCTGGACTGATCTCGCTGCATCGACGCAGCGCGGCTATAAATCATCCGGCAAAATGATAATTGAAACGGTTGGCGGCGATCTGCCGGCCGATCTGACGACCGTCGATGCCCAGCAAGATGATAGACGAACTCGGAGAGACGCCGGCGACTGCCAATCAATTTCGCGCCTTCCTGTCCCGCCTGATGGGTTGGGGCGTCCCGCGCGGTTACTGCAAGACCAATGTCGTCGAGCACACCGAAAAGATACCAGGAGGCGATCCGTGGGTTCCGTGGCCGAACTGGGCCTTTGAAATCCTGTTCGAGCACGCACCTTTCCATATGCAGATGATTGCCATGTCGGCATTCTTCACCGGCCAACGCCAAGGCGACGTCATTGCCATGGTGAGGCCGAAGACAGGCGAGAACACAATCGCGGTCACGGCGCAAAAGACAAGGAACACGGTCTGGATACCGATCCACTTCGCCTATCGGAAATGGATCGATCGCGTTCCGGCCAACGATAGCGTCATGCTGCACGCCGGATCGCGGACCAAATATTACAAGACGGCCGACGGCTTCCGCACCGAATGGCAGAAGCTGATGAACGAAGACGCCTTCAAGCGTTTTCGCGAGAACAGGATCGTTTTCCACGGATTGCGCAAGAACGCGGTGATCAATCTTCTGGAGGTTGGTTGCACCGAGAACCAGGTCGGGGCGATCTGCAACATGTCTGCGCAGATGGTTCAGCATTACGGGAGGGAGGTCGCTCTGAGGAGTTTGGCGAAGGACGCCATGAAGCTGATGGAGGCCCGATGGAGCGAGATCGAACCTGCTGCTTTCAGGAACAGGAACGGAACGTGAATTGGAAACCGTTTCCAATTTATTGGAAACCAGTCCTCCGGAAACTCCGGACAAGTGCCAAATTTAACAATGATTTCAAGAGGTTTTTGGTGGGTGATGTAGGGCTCGAACCTACGACCCGCTGATTAAGAGTCAGCTGCTCTACCAACTGAGCTAATCACCCGTTCGCGCTTGGCTGCGCGGTGTGACGGGGCGTATAAACAGGATCGCAGGCCTTGTCCAGCGCCCTGCGGAAAATTCTTTGATTAATTTCGAAGATTTTTCTGCATGGCTGAAATGGGAATGAAATCAAAGGTCGAGCGTACCCGTGGCAAGGCGCACCGCCTGCCCCCCGATCCGGGCATTGGAGATGGTGCCGGCCTCGACATCGACATGCAGGTGGATGAAGGATGGCCGCCCCATCTCCACCCCCTGTTCAATCGTGATCGGATGATGGCCGTCCGGCAGCCGGTCGAAATGGTGGATCGCTCCCGAAAGTGCCGCGACTGCGGAGCCGGTTGCGGGATCCTCGGATATCCCCATGTCGCTTGCAAACATGCGCGCGTGGAACTTCGCCGAATGGTTGACGCCGGCGCGGCAGTAGATATAGGCCGAGGCCAGCGAACCGTCGACGAAGGGCACGGTCTTTTCAAAGAGCTGCGGATCGAATTCCAGCCGTTTTGCAACCCCGACATCGTGGACCGGCACGAGCAGGAAAGGAACGCCGGCGCTCCAGATCGAGGGCACGTGATTTTCGAAACCGATCTCCGTCACCTTGAGCGACAGCGCATTGGCGATGCCGAGCTTTTCGAGCGGCATATTGATCTGCTGCGATTTCCGCGGAAGATCGAATTCGGCAAAGCTCACCTCGCCCCGCCGCAGCCGGACCGCGCAGCGCACCGGCCCGACATTTTCCTCCAATACCGAAACGAGATCGAGCGTCATGTCGCAGCCGTGCGCCTCTTCGGCAAGGGCAATCGCCGTGCCGACGGTCGGGTGGCCGGCGAAGGGCAGTTCGCGGCCCGGCGTGAAAATCCTGAGCTTGGCTGTATAGGCTGGATTTGCCGAGGGGCGTACGAAGACTGTCTCGGAGAGATTAATCTCGCGGGCGATCGATTGCATCGCCTCCTCGCTGAGATCGTCGCCGTCGAAGATGACGGCCAGCGGATTTCCCGCGAGTTTGCGGTCGGTGAACACGTCATAGACGCTGTAGCTGCGCGCCACATCGGCCTCCTTAATCGGTCATCGAACCTGCAACCTGCCCGACCGGCGAAACGAGTGCAAGATATTAGCCCTCGTTTGTACTAGCGAAATACCAATCGATGATCGGAAGCATGGCGACGTTATAGGGATAGGCCGAGTGATCAGCAGAACGGATCGCAACCGCTCCGGCAATTTCCTTGTCCTCGGCAACGAGCATATGGGCCGCGATCCGCTCAATCATTTCGTCCGCAGCCAGGCCGAAACGGAACAGCCGGAACACGGTGACCGTGCGGCGGAAATGGCAGGCGTAGTAAGTGGTATCCGGCGTTGCATTGCGAAGTTCCATGCCTGTCTCCTCGAGCACTTCGCGCCGCATATTGCTCTCGACGTCGCAACGGCCGCCGGCGATATCGTCGAGGTCCAGCGAGCCGGCGGCGCAATAGACCTGACCGGCATTTGCCGTATGCGCGCCCATGCGCACGGCGATGATCGCGCCATCTGACGAGACCATGATGCCGAAGGCAAAAAGGTGGATGCCGCCGCGGCGCTCGGCCTGCTTGCGCCACCACAGAAAGGTGGAGAAGGGAATGATGTGGCCCCTGCCCGCAATACCGCCATCGTTCAACGCAAGCTGATGCTGAAACACCATACGACCATCGAAAAGCTCCGGTTTGGCCGATATCTCACGCTTCCAGTTCTCGCTCGCGAGTGCTGCATTCTGCAGATGATAAGGATGCTCGCCCGCCAGCACGCGAAGGTCGATGGAGGCGACAGGAAAAACAGTCTTCTCCGGCGGCCAGCCGGTAAGATCGTCTGAAAATGCAAGACTCATGTCAAATCCAGTGTCATGACGACGGGGCAATGGTCGGAGGCTTTCGGCCGATCCCAGCCGGTGCGCGGATAGCGCTCGACCTCCTGGCCGGGCGGAAAGATAGTGCGGAAGGGCTGACCGTTGCGGATGATCTCCGGCACCCGGCCGGTGTTCGCTTGCGCAAGCGCCGGCGAGAGCCAGAGATAGTCGAGCTGGCAAAGCCACTGCTCTTCCGGTCCCCGCGCGTGATAGAGCGTCCAGCGGTCGAGCGGATCGCGGCGGCGCGCGACATTCTCGGCAAAGCCGTCATGGCTGAACACGTCGAGCGCGCTTTCGGTTTCGTCCGTGTGTTCGAAACGGTATCCGATGCGACGCACGCCGATGACGTTGACGCGCTCCTGGTAGTCGTTCATGTCGCCGCAGATCACGAAATTCTTCCTGGCGGTATGTCCGGCGCCGAAACGGCTCTCGACAATCCGGCGCACGGCCAGCGCCTCCGCCCGGCGGACAGGCATCGTTGCCTGCCGGCTGCTGACGCCGTTGGTGCGCGGCCCATCCATCGACTTGAAATGCACGACATAGAGCGTCAGCGGCACACCGCCGATCGAGAGATCAAGTTCCAGGCAGTCGCGCTTGAAGATCTTGTCGTCGATGCGATTGGTGAGCGCCAATTGATCGTTGAACAGATCGAGCTCGCGATAGGTGAGCATCGCGTGGCTCTTGATCTCCTTCAGTTCGATCTTCTGGCCGTCGTGCGTTTCCTCGCGTACGAGGACCGCGACATCGATGCCGCGGCTGTCATTACCCTTGACGAGATACTTCTGCCGGTAGCCGGTTCCCACCATCCGGAAAAGATAACCGTACTCGAAGGCCTGCAGTGCCCCCATGCTATCGATTTCCTGCAGGCAGAGAATGTCCGCATCGGCATCGGCGATCGCAAGCGCCGTCATCTGACGTGTATCGTCGGTCGAGGCGACGACCCGCGCTTGCTCGAGCTGCTGGTAGACGCCTTCGCTCTGTATCTCAAAAAGCTTGATGACGCGGTCCTGGCGCAGTTGGTTGCGAAAACCGGTAAAATCGAAACGCGTCATCAGGTTTTCGACGTTGAACGTGGCAATGCGAAGCGACATCGAACATTTCCGGTTGGCGTTATGTCATTTGTAGAGACGAAAGAAGCATTCGGGAAGGCAGCGAGACGGAAATCAGAGCCGCCATGCCGAACGGATCGCAATCTTCAGCGCATCGCCCGCCTGCACCGCCGTGCGGCTGAAGGCGCGCAGCATCTGGCCGTCCGCCAGGGCGAGTTTCAGCGCATAGCGCTCGCCTTCATAGAGAACCGATTCCACCGTGGCCGGAATGCCCCCGCCGCCGAGCAGGACGTCTTCCGGACGCACGAGCATATCGATCTGCGGCCCCTCGCCCGGTTGATCTAGAATGATGGCCTGCAGCGCATTCCAATCGAAATTTCGCTTATCACCGCCAGGGGACCGCGTAGTCAGGATCGCCCCTCGCCCGATCAATCCGCCCACCATCCGGCCTTCCGGGCGTGCATAAATCTCGGCAGGCGGCGCGACCTGCAGCAGGTGGCCCTCCGACATCACCGCAACGTCCGTTGCAAGCGCCATGGCCTCACTCTGGTCATGCGTCACATAGATCATGGTGGCGCCGGAGCGCAAATGAAACTCGCGGAAACTCTCTTCCATCTCCTGCTTCAGGTGCCGGTCGAGATTGGCGAGCGGCTCGTCGAGCAGAACCACATCTGGCGATGTCACCAGGCAGCGCGCCAGCGCCACGCGCTGGCGCTGGCCGCCGGAGAGGTCGGCCGGACGCCGCTCGGCGTATTCCGCAAGCCGCACGGTCGAAAGGGCGTCTCGCACCTTCCGGCGATAGGCTTCGCCCACAATGCCGCGCACCTTCAGAGGATAACCGACATTATCGGCGACATTCATATGCGGCCAGAGCGCGTAGGACTGGAAGACCATCGCCATGTTGCGCCGTTCGGGCGGCAGGGATTGCGACGCGTCCGCAAGCAGCCGCTCGCCGAGATGGATCGAGCCGTCGGTCGGCGTCTCGAAACCTGCAATCATTCGCAGCACCGTCGTCTTGCCGCAGCCGGAGGGACCGAGCAGCGCCAGGAATCCACCCTCGCGCACGTCGAGTGAAAGCGCGCTCACCGCTGGTTTTCCAGTGCCGAAATCCTTACCGACATGATTGAGGATCAGCTTCGCCATGGCACCACTCCCTTAGGAAGCCGCTTTGCCAGCAATTCCAGAAGCAGCATCATGACGATGACCATCAGGACGATAAGCACGGAAAGCGCAGACGCCAGATCCGAACTGCCGCTGTCATCGAGATTGTAGATCGCCACGCCAAGCGTCTGGGTGCCCGCAGACCAGAGCAGCGCCGAAATCGTCAGTTCGTTGCAGGCAATTAGAAAGACGAGGATGACCGAGGCGCCAGCCGCAGGCGCAATCAGCGGCACGATGATATCCCTCAGCCGGCGGAAGAAGCCTGCGCCGGAAAGCCGCGCTGCCTCCTCCAGCGCCGGATCGAGCTGATGGAACGCGCTGACGACCGGCTTCAGGCTGACGGCAAAGAAGCTGGAGAGGTAGGCGATCAGGATGATCCAGATCGTGCCGTAGAACGTGATGTTGAGAACCGGCAGCGGCGCGGCGAAGACGAGGATGAAACAAACGGCAATGACGATGCCCGGCAGCGAATAGGGTATCTCAATCAGACTTGAGACGGCGCGCGAAATCGCATCTCTGCGCCGCGTCAACGCATAGGCCGACAGAACAGTCACCAGCAGGAGACACATGGCCGTTCCGGCCGCAAGAGAAAGCGAATTGACGAAGGCCGTCCGCGTCACCGCCTGGTGAAAGAGGATTTCATGAAAAGCGTTGAAGGACATGGTCTTGAAGCTCAGTGGCACGCCATAGGCCGGCACCAGCGCGCCGGCGAGCAGCGCGAAGAACGGTGCGGCCAGCATGAAGAACAAGATGACCCAAAGCGGCGGCGCGAACAGATATTTCCAGCCACCGAGATCGAAGGTGGCAGTCGCACCCGAAAGGCCAAGCACGCGATAGTCTCGGCCGCGCAAGGCCCGATCCTGGATCGCAAGCCCGGCGACGGAGATAATCGCGATGATGGCCGACAGCAGCGCGACTTCCCCGAATGTGCGACTGGTGAAGGCCGAGAATTTCGAGAAGATCAGCGTCGGTAAGGTGTAGATCGAGGCAGGAATGCCGAGGATCGCCGGGATGCCGAAATTGCCGGTGCAGGAGACAAACGAGATCGCCGCACCCGCGATGACACCGGGCAGCGACAGTGGCAGGATGATATCGCGAAAGACACGAAAGCTGGATGCGCCGGAAAGCCGCGCGGCCTCGACGCCGTCTCGCGGCAGCGCCATCAGCCCGGCCCTCAGAGCCAGGTAGACGAGCGGCGCGTGCTGCACGCCATAGAGCAGCGCAATACCGCCGACCGAATAAAGCGGTTGCGGGGAGCCGAGCGGCGGCGCGATATGCAGCGCTTTGAGAAGCGGGCTCGACGGGCCGGACATCTGCACCCAGGCGAGAGCCGTCACCTGCGGCGGGATCATCATCGGCAGCACGAAGAGGAAGCTCAACAGCCCCTTCCCGCGAATATCCGTCAGTGTCAGCAGAAATGCGAAAGCGCAGCCGATGACGAGTGAAATCACCGTGCCGAGGATGGCGGTGACGATCGTGTAATAGGTGGCCGACCAGAGTGCGGGATCGGCAAGCACGGCAGACACGCCGCCATTTGCCAACGCGGCGATGCCTGCAACGGCAAGCCGCGCCAGCGGCAGCACGCTGAGGATCAGAACAACCAGAATGATGAGAGGAAACAACCAGGCCGGCTGGCTGCTTCCTGCACGAACATATCCCTGCATCGGGTATCCGGTGGTGATCAGTTCGATCCGTAGATGCCCGAGAAAGTCTTCAGATCCTGATCGGTATTCTTCAACGCTTCGCCAGCCTTGATCGGCAGCACCTTGATGCTGTCGCGTGCAGGGAAGCCTTCCGGCAGCTTCATACCGTTGCGGGCCGGAATATAGCCGAGCTTCAGGAAGCCTTCCTGACCCTTTTCGGAAAGCACGTAGTCGACGAATTTTTTCGCCGCTTCGGCGTTCTTGGTGCTTGCTAGAATGCCGACCGGCTCGGTCACGGCCGAAACACCCTCTTGCGGGAAGACGAACTCGACGGGTGCACCCTTTGCCTTCTCGCGGATCGGCATATAGTCGACGACCATGCCATAGGCCTTTTCGCCCGAGGCGACCGACTTCAAGACAGCGCCGTTGCCGCCGGCAGCCATGGCACCGTTTGCGGCAAGCGCCTTGTAGTAGTTCCAGCCGAGGCCATCGACTGCAGCCAGCGTCTGGGCGTGGATGAGCGCGGCACCCGAGGTCAGCGGGCTCGGCATGGCAACGAGGCCCTTGGCTTCGGGCTTCGTCAGATCCTTCCAGCTCGCCGGCTTCATCGAGGCCGAGGTATTGTACATGATGCCGGTGGTGATCAGCTTCGTTGAATAGTAGTGGCCGTCAGCATCGTAGAGAGCGGCGTCGTAGCTTGCGGCTTCCGGCGACTTGTAGGCGAGCAGCTTGCCGGCCTCCTTGAGGCGCTCCAGCGTCACCGTATCGGCGATCAGCAGCACGTCGGCAACCGGGTTGCCGGCTTCGATCTCGGCCTGCAACTTCGCCATGATCTTCGGCGTGCCGTCGCGCACCCAGTCGACCTTGACGTCCGGATTTGCGGCCATGAAGCCATCGACCGTCGCCTGCGCGTCCTCGTTCGGCTGGCTGGTATAAAGCACGAGATTGGCAGCCTCAGCCGAAACGGAAACGAGACCGGCAGCCAGCAATGCGGCAAAGATGGAGAGCTTCTTCATGGCAATTCCCTCATGATGAACATGACGGTTCCATAGAGAGGCCGAATAACATGATTGTGACAGTCGGCCATGGGCCTCCGCGAATACTGGCGCGAGCCGCACTTGACCACGACGGTACCCCGCTATTTTCTAACCCGCGTTTCTTTTTTGATTTTGAATTTGGGAGATGAGCAATGGAATATCGTCTACTTGGCCGCTCGGGCCTCAAGATTTCGACCGTGACGATGGGCACGATGACCTTCGGCGGCAAGGGCTGGGCGAAGATGGTCGGCGATCTCGGCGTTTCCGAAGCCCGCCGCCTTGTCGATCTGTGCCTCGATGCGGGCGTCAACCTGATCGACACCGCCGATGTCTATTCGGCCGGCGTCTCGGAGGAGATTCTTGGCGAAGTCCTCGGCGGCAAGCGCAAGAACGGCGTGCTGATCGCGACTAAGGCGCGCTTCCCGATGGGCGACGGCCCGAACGATGCGGGCTCGTCGCGCCAGCACCTGATCGCGGCCTGCGAGGCAAGCCTCAAGCGCCTGAAGACCGATGTCATCGATCTCTATCAGCTTCACGAATGGGACGGCCAGACGCCGCTCGAAGAAACCATGGAGGCCCTCGATACGCTCGTGCACCAGGGCAAGGTCCGCTATGTCGGCTGCTCGAACTTTTCAGGCTGGCACATCATGAAGGCGCTCGGCATTAGCGAAAGGGACAAGCGCCAGCGCTTCGTCAGCCAGCAGATCCACTATACGCTCGAAGCCCGCGACGCCGAATACGAGCTGCTGCCCGTCAGCATCGATCAGGGGCTCGGGGTTCTCGTCTGGAGCCCGCTGGCGGGTGGTCTCCTCTCCGGCAAGCATCGCCGCAATCAGGCCGCTCCGGAAGGTACCCGTCAGTTTGCCGGATGGACCGAACCACCGATCCGCGACGAAAACCGCCTCTGGAACGTCGTCGAGACGCTGGTGGCGATCGCCGAGAGCCGCGGTGTATCGGCCGCGCAGGTGGCGCTTGCCTGGCTGATCGGCCGCAAGGCCGTGACTTCCGTCATCATCGGCGGGCGCACCGAAGCGCAGTTCAAGGACAACCTCGCCGCTGCCGAACTGAAGCTGACCGAGGAGGAGCGCAGGCGCCTCGACGACGTCAGCCTGCCGCCGGTGATCTATCCCTATTGGCACCAGCTCAATACGGCGAGCGACCGTCTGAGTGAGGCGGACATGGAATTGTTCGCCCCGCACCTGAAGAAATAGGCTTCTAAGGGATCGGCGGCGCTCAGCCGCCGATTTCCTTTGCGATCAGCTTGCCGAGGCGGCCGATGCCTTCCTCGATCATGACGTCGTTGGCGCAGGAGAAACTGACGCGGATCGTGTTTTCGCCCGAGCCGTCGGCAAAGAAGGCCCTGCCGGGAACGAAGGCGACCTTTGCGGTCTCGATCGATTTTGCAAGCAGCGCCGCACCGTCCATGCCCTTCGGCAGCGTGATCCAGATGAACATGCCGCCTTCCGGCTTCGTCCAGGTGATACCGGCTGGCATATGCTTGGCAAGTGCGGCCAGCATCGCGTCGCGGCGGTGGCTGTAGGCCGCCTTGATCTTTGCGACCTGCGCATCGAAGCCGCGCTCGGCGACCTGGGTGATCGCCATCTGGTTGATCGTCGAGGAATGCAGGTCAGCGGCCTGCTTCATCAGCACCAGCTTGCGGATAACCGGCGCGTTGGCGACGACGAAACCGACGCGAAGACCGGGCGCCAGCGTCTTCGAGAAGCTACCGCAATAGATCGTGCGCGTGTTGTCGATATGCCTCTTCTTGGCGATCTCCAGCGCCAGGATCGGCGGGATCGGCTCGCCGTCATAACGCAGCGACTGATAGGCGGCATCTTCGATAACGGCGATATCGAGTTCTTCCGCAAGTTCGAGTACCTTTTCACGGCCCGCGCGATCGACGGTCTCGCCGGTCGGGTTCGAGAAGTCCGCCGAGAGATAGGCGAACTTCACCTTGCCGCCGTTCTGGGCGGCGGTGGCGCGGTAGGAATCCGGCGTCCGGTTGCCGTTCGGCGTCAACTGATCGTAAGACGGCTCGTATGCATTGAAGGCCTGCAACGCGCCGAGATAGGTCGGCCAGGTGACGAGCGCCGTATCCTTCGGCGACAGGAAGAGCTTGCCAAGATAATCGAGGCCCTGCTGCGAACCCGAAACGATGAAGACATTGTCGAGCTCACAGGGGATATCGAGCGCCGCCATCTGCTTCACCAGCCATTCGCGCAGCGGCTTGTAACCTTCGCTCACCGAATACTGCAGCGCCGAGCTCACTGCCGCACTATTGAAAATATCGGCATAGGCCGCCTGGAATTCCTTGTCGGGAAACAGCGCCGGATCCGGAATGCCGCCGGCAAACGAAATGATGTCCGGCTGATCGAGAAGCTTCAGCAGCTCGCGGATTTCCGATGCACGCATGCGCGACGATCGCGTCGCAAACATATTCTCCCAATTCAACATGGGCATTTCCTCATATTTTCTATAGCCGCCACCAGACCATGCAGCGGCATTTATGTCAATAATGCTGACCTATTTTCTTGTCCTGGTAACAAGTTTCAGGTCTTGTATTCGAAAGCTGCAAGCACAGGAAGCGAGACAAAGGAAATTGAGCGGATCTTGACTGCCCATGCTATATTCTTGCCTTATGGATATCGATAAAGCAGAGGTAAGAATGGCAACTGCGACCTTATCTGCGAAATTTCAGATTTCCATTCCGAAGGAAGTCCGGGACCAACAACATTGGTCGGCCAGAGCTTCACGATACCGATATTTTAACGCTGGACGCTCACTTCAAAGATTTGGAGCGTACCGTTGATTTCGAGAAAGCTTGATGACGCCCTCATTCTATGACGAAAATGCCGAAGTCTATGCCTTGCGGAACCGCAAGCTGCCGACGGCGCGGCTCGACGCGTTTCTCTCCGCCCTACCTTCCGGCGCCTGCATCCTCGAACTCGGTTGCGGCGGTGGACAGGATAGTGCCTATATGCTCTCCAAAGGCTTCGACGTGATGGCGACGGATGGCTCGGTGGAACTGGCCAAGCAAGCTGAAAAACTGATCGGCAAGCCCGTCAAAGTGATGCGCTTCGAGGAGTTGGAAGCCAAAGACGAATTCGACGGCGTCTGGGCCGAGGCCAGCCTGCTGCATGTGCCGCGAAAGGACTTGCCCGCTGTGCTAGCCCGTATCCGCCAGGCGCTGAAGGATGGCGGCGCGCTCCATGCAAGCTTCAAGGCGGGGACGGCAGAGGGACACGATAGCTTCGGCCGGTATTACAACTACCTTTCCGCGGCCTGTCTGTTTGAATTGCTGATGGCCGGCGGCTGGCGGAACATCACCATCGATGAAGCCGATGGTAGCGGCTACGACAACAAGCCGACGCGCTGGCTTCACCTGCGAGCACAATAATGAAAGGGCCGGAGCTTCCGCCCCGGCCCTTCCAATTCCAGCAGTCAAGACGCGCTTAGTTCACGCTCTTGTCGACCAGCTTGTTCTTGCCGATCCACGGCATCATGCCGCGGAGCTTCGCGCCGACTTCTTCGATCTGGTGCGAGTCGTTGACGCGGCGGATGCCCTTGAAGCGCGAGCCGCCGGCGCGGTATTCCTGCATCCATTCCGACGTGAACTTGCCGGTCTGGATGTCTTTCAGGACGCGCTTCATTTCGGCCTTGGTTTCTTCGGTGATGATGCGCGGGCCGGTGACATATTCGCCCCACTCGGCCGTGTTCGAGATCGAGTAGTTCATGTTGGCGATGCCGCCTTCATAGATCAGGTCGACGATCAGCTTCACTTCGTGCAGGCACTCGAAATACGCCATTTCCGGAGCGTAGCCGGCTTCGACCAGCGTTTCGAAACCAGCGCGGATGAGCTCGACGAGACCGCCGCATAGAACGACCTGTTCGCCGAAGAGGTCGGTTTCGCATTCTTCGCGGAAATTGGTCTCGATGATGCCCGAACGGCCGCCGCCGACGCCGCAGGCGTAGGAGAGAGCGAGTTCAAGCGCATTGCCGGACGCGTTCTGGTGAACGGCAACGAGGCAGGGAACGCCGCCGCCCTTCTGGTATTCGCCGCGAACCGTGTGGCCCGGGCCCTTCGGCGCGATCATGACGACGTCAACGGAAGCCTTCGGCTCGATGAGGCCGAAGTGGACGTTGAGGCCGTGTGCGAAAGCGATCGCGGCGCCGTCGCGGATGTTGGCAGCGATTTCCGACTTGTAGATGTCGGCCTGCAGCTCGTCAGGCGTCGCCATCATCATCAGGTCGGCCCACTTGGCGGCTTCTGCAACCGTCATGACCTTAAAGCCGTCGGCTTCGGCCTTCTTGACGGTCGGCGAACCAGCCTTGAGCGCGATGACGACGTTGCCGGCGCCGCTGTCCTTCAGGTTCAGCGCGTGGGCGCGGCCCTGCGAACCGTAGCCGATGACGGCGACCTTCTTGGACTTGATGAGGTTGAGATCGGCATCACGATCGTAATAGACGCGCATTCGAAGTTCCTTCCCTTTTGCTTGTCGTGTTGATTGGTAAAACAGCGGAACTCAGCTCAGCGCCGGCATTTCCGCCAAAACCTTCTCCGTGCCGTAGAGCCGGAGGAAAGCAGTCACCGCCCTCTCCGCCTGCCGCGCGGTATCCTTGAGACCTGGCTCGCCGAGCAGCATGCGCACATGCAGGTCAGAGACGATCAGGCCGTAAAGCGTGTGATAGGCCTCGTCGGCATCATAAAAGCGCAGCAGCCCTGCCCGCTTCCCCGCATCGATCAGCGCCATGGCGCGGCGGTCGATCTGGCGGCGGCCGCGCTCCAGAAGCAGCTTGCCGAGCTTCGAGCCGTCGCGATGCGACTGGCCGATCGCCAGCCTGTTTAGCGCCAGCGAAACATCGCCGGCCAGAACCTCCAGCAGGTCGCGTGCGAAGAGGACGACATGGTCATGCAGACTCGTCGCCGTCAGCCGTTCGCCGTTGCGCTCGAACGTGCGCACCTTGCTGGCCTGATAGGCAATCATCGCCGACAGCAGGCCATCGCGGTCGCCGAACCATTTGTAGAGGCTTTCCTTGGAGCAGTTGGCAGCGCGTGCGACGCCCGACGTCGTCAGCGCCTTCTCCCCGCCATCGACAAGGAGCTGCAGCGCCTGCTCCAGAACGGCGTTCTGACGCGGCGAAAATTCGCTGGGCTCCAAGGTTTCGACAGACACGATATGCGCTCCCAAATACGTACCGTACGGTACGGTTCGTGGATGCTTATTGCGCAGTCGCCCTCACCCGTCAAGAGGGAGACGAGAGGCGAAGCAAAAATTTTCTGCAGCCGGCCGCTTTATTCGGCAGCGGTCGCCAAGCGCTCTGCGTCGACGTCGCGCGCAGGCGAGATGCCGTAGAGACGGCTGTATTCCCGGCTGAACTGCGACGGGCTTTGATATCCGACGCGATGCCCGGCCATTCCGGCATCCAGCCGCTCGACCAGCATCAAGCGACGCGCCTCGTGCAGGCGGAGCTGCTTCTGGAACTGCACCGGCGTCAGCGCGGTGACAGATTTGAAATGATGATGGAACGACGAGACGCTCATGCCAACAAGCTCGGCGAGCGCTTCAATCCTTAAAGGTCTTGCATAATTTTCCCTGAGCCATCCCACGGCGCGGGCAATCCTGTTGCTCTGGCTTTCTGCGAGCGCAATGTTCAAGAGGTGCGGGCCGACGGGCCCGGTCAGCACGCGATAGAGGATTTCCTGCTCGATCAGCGGTGCCATGGCAGCGATATCATTTGGACGGTCAAGCAGGCGCACCAGCCGCACGGCCGCCTCCAGCAGTTCCGGCGGCGCGGCGTTGACCGCCATGCCCCGCAGCCCCTCGGTATGCGCCGCTGGACGGGGGATATCGACGCGGCGCAGAAGCGCAGCAACCCTTTCGGCATCGATCGCCATTGCAAAGCATAGATGGGGCGCCTCCTGGCTTGCCTCCGTCACGCGCCACGCGACCGGAAGGTCAAGTGACGTCAGAAGATAGTCGCCGGTGCCGTAGTTCAGCGTTTCCGTCCCGAGCCTGACGCTCTTTGCGCCCTGCAGCACCATAGCGACGCACGGGCGGTAGGCCGAGTGAAAGGGTCCCGCCGGCTTTGAACGGCGGCTCAGGAACAGGTTGCCGATGGCCGTCGCGAACTCGCCCTCCCCGGACGTATGGCGCGCCGCGATAGACGCGATTTCCTGATAAGGGTTGAAGGGCAATGTCATGGGATAACTCGTTCTGAGATGGTGCAGGTCCACCTTATCTAAGCTTCACGGCAGCATCCTACAAACCCGAAGTCGCATTATCAGGTCTCAGGAAGCAAGGGAGTGGCCGCCATTGCGGAAATGGACCGCTGAGGACAGCTCGGCGTCAGGATCGGCCATTGCGGCATTCGCGAAACCTCCTATTCTGCCAAGTTGCAAAAGCCTCATGCGGAACTCGCGCGCTTTGGTCAGTATCTTGCGGCAATGAATTTGAGCCTGTCGAGAGGAAAATGATGCGTTTTATCAATCCTATTCCTTTCGTTCGCGACATCAATCGCTCGAAGGAATTCTACAACCAGCTGCTCGGCCTGAAAATTATAGAGGACGCCGGAAATTTCGTCCTTTTCGAGTCCGGCTTTGCAATCCATGAGGGACGATCGCTTGAACAAACGGTCTGGCGCCAGACGCGTGACGGAGCCGAATCCTATGGGCGAAGAAACTTGCTTTTGTATTTCGAACATGGCGATGTCGATGCCGCCTTTGAAAAGATCGCGCCGCATGTGGAGTTGATTCACCCCGTAGAAAAACAAGCGTGGGGACAGAGGGTCTTCCGTTTTTACGATCCGGATGGGCACGCAATAGAAATTGGCGAACCACAGAGCTGAAGAGGAACATTTGACTTCGAATTGTCCGGATTATCCTGACAGGTCAGGTGAACTCTGACTGCGAAGGCAGCCTTCGAATTGGACACGCTAGTCGCTGAATACGGCCGCATTTTCAGCTGTGAAGAGTGCATTGCGGCGAGGCAACAACGGAAAGATTGCTAGCTCTGCTCAGGCCGGTTCAAGAAGCGGTTGAGGGGAAGAGCACCAACTCCAATCGGTCGTGGAAACGCGTCGGTCCCGCGGGGTTAGTTGGAGGCGTTGCGCATATCCCGACAATCTGCGTGGCGACGTTTCACACGCGAAGGTCCGCTGATCATCATCCTGTAGCACGGCCCAGCACACCTAAATGACAGCGCCGAACCTGCGACTTCCGCCAATAGCATTTTGCTGGCGGGGGGTAGCGGATTTGCAGGATCGTGCAAAAAGCTCGCAGGATCGCTCTAACGCCACCTTGCAGTTTCGATGCATTGTCCGGCCGTCCAATTCCTCAAATCAAAGGAAGATTCAGATGGCTATTGCAAAAGGCTATGCCGCCACTGACGCGTCAAAACCGCTGGCGCCCTTCACCTTCGAACGCCGTGAACCGAATGACGATGACGTCGTCATTTCCGTCCAATATTGCGGCGTCTGCCATTCCGATATCCACCAGGCCCGCAACGAATGGGGCAATTCGCGTTACCCGATGGTGCCGGGCCATGAAGTTGCAGGTGTGGTTTCGTCTGTCGGCTCGAAGGTCACGAAGTTCAAGGTCGGCGACCGCGTGGGCGTCGGCTGCTTCGTCAATTCCTGCATCGGCTGTGCCACACGCGATCTCGATTACGAGCATTTCTTGCCAGGTCTCACCCAGACCTACAACGACGTCGAAGCGGACGGCGAAACGCCGACCTATGGTGGCTATTCCGACTCGATCGTCGTCAAGGAAGGCTATGTCCTCTCCTTCCCGGACAACATCCCGCTCGATGCCGGCGCGCCGCTGCTTTGCGCCGGCATCACGCTCTATTCGCCGCTTCGTCACTGGGGGGCCGGTCCCGGCAAGAAGGTCGCAATCGTCGGCATGGGCGGTCTCGGCCACATGGGCGTCAAGCTCGGCGCCGCCATGGGCGCCGACATCACCGTGCTCAGCCAGACGCTGTCGAAGAAGGAAGACGGTCTGAAGCTCGGCGCCAAGGACTATTACGCTACCAACGATGCCGAGACCTTCAAGAAGCTCGCCGGCACCTTCGACCTGATCATCAACACGGTCGGCACGGCGATCGACTGGAACGCCTACCTCAACCTCCTGAAGTTCGACGGTTCCATGGTGCTTGTCGGCGTTCCGGAACATGCTGTTCCTGTCCACGCCTTCTCCGTCATCGCCGGCCGCAAGAGCCTTTCGGGTTCAATGATCGGCTCGATCAAGGAAACGCAGGAAATGCTCGATTTCTGCGGCGCGCACAACATCGTCTCCGAAATCGAGAAGATCGCCATCCAGGACATCAACGAAGCCTACGAGCGCGTCATCAAGAGCGACGTGCGCTACCGCTTCGTCATCGACATCGCCTCGCTGGCGGTCTGACAACGGAAGGGCGGCTCACCCGAGCCGCCTTTCTCTTAATTCTCTTCCCGCATGGTTTCCTTCTGGGTGATCAGCCGCGCGCTGTGCTGACCGCTGAGATAGATCCACAGCCAGCTCCAGGCAACGGCAAAGCGCGAGCGCGTCCCGATCAGGAAGTAGATATGGGCAATGCCCCATATCCACCAGGCGATCCACCCCTTCAGCTTGATCTTGCCGAAATCGATGATGGCAGCGCTTTTCCCGATCGTCGCAAGGCTTCCCTGATGCCAGTACCGGAAAGGTCCTGGTGCCGGCTTTGCCTGTAAGCGCGCGCGGATGACCTTTGCGACGTAAGCGCCCTGCTGCTTGGCGGCAGGCGCGATCCCGGGCACCGGCTTGCCGTTGTCCTGAACGACGGACGCCGTATCGCCGATGACGAAGACATCTGGCAATCCCGGCGCGCTAAGGTCTTTTTCGACAATTGCCCGCCCTGCCCGATCGGCTGGAATATCTAGCCATTTTGCCGCAGGCGAGGCCTGCACGCCAGCCGCCCAGACGATCGTCTTGCTGGCAATGAACTTCTCGCCGACTTTCACGCCGGCGGCGGTGCAGTCCGTTACGAACTCGCCGAGGTGAACCTCGACGCCGAGCTTTTCGAGCGCCTGCTGCGCATAAGCCGAAAGCTCCTCGGCGAAGCTTGCCAGCACCCGCGGCCCCGCCTCGATCAGCACGACCTTCGCCTTGCGCGTATCGATGTTGCGGAATTCCCGCGGCAGCGTCTTGCGCGCCAGCTCGGCGATGATGCCGGCAAGTTCGACTCCGGTCGGTCCTGCGCCGACGATTGCGAAGGTCAGAAGCGCATCACGCGTGACCGGATCGGTTTCCGTCTCCGCACGCTCGAAGGCCAGCAGCACGCGCCGGCGGATCGTCGTCGCGTCCTCCAGCGTTTTCAGGCCTGGTGCGACGGGCGCCCACTCGTCGCGCCCGAAATAGGCATGCGTTGCGCCCGTGGCCAGAACGAGCGTATCATAACCTAACGTCAACCCGCTGCGTAACGTCACTTGCTTTGCCGCGGTGTCGACGCCGGTGACTTCGCCGAGCAACGTCGTAACATCCGGCCTGTTGCTGTAGAGATGACGGATCGGCCAGGCGATCTCCGATGTCGATAGGATCGTCGTCGCGACCTGATAGAGCAGCGGCTGGAAGAGATGGTGGTTGCGACGATCGACCAGTGTGATCTTGGCCCCTGTACCCTTGAGCCCGTTGACGAGTTGTAGCCCGCCGAAACCCCCGCCGACAACGACGACCCGATGATCGCTCATGACATAACCTTTTTGCTGTTTTGCTGACGCAAATGTCGCCCTTTGCAGGCAGGTTTCAACGGCCGGTTCAACATAGCTGCCGTGCGATCTTAATCGGCATAGCCGACCGGGATCGCGCTGCCGCTTTTCAATATCTCCATGGAAATCGAAGCCGAGACGTCGAACAGCTCGATCTTGCGGACGATCTGCTTGTAGATGACGTCGTAATGTTCGACGCGCGGCAGCACGATCTTCAGGATGTAATCCTGATTGCCCGTCAGCCGATGGGCCTCGACGATCTCCGGAATGCCGCTGATCGCCCTGCGGAACGTCTCAATCCATTCGTCGGAATGATGCGCCGTCTTGATCAGCGCAAAGACGGTGGTCGGCACGCCCATCTTTTCGCGGTCGAGCACGACGATGCGTCGGGCGATGTGGCCGCTTTCCTCAAGGCGCTGGATGCGGCGTGAACAGGCCGAAACCGAAAGCGCGACGCGCTCGGCAAGATCGCTTACGGAAATGCCGGCATCGGCCTGGAGAAGGTCGAGAATCTTTCTATCGCGATCATCAAGCATTGCCATCTCTTTAATTGACGCTGAGTTTTTGCACATTACAGAAATCTTACGCAAACTGATAGTTCGTTACTGCAATCAACGTCAAAGAATGCAAACATTCGGCGCAGCGACTGAGGCATGCTTTACGCGTCAGAAATCAAAAAGCAGGAGCGTGGAAATGCAGACAATTGGCCTGATCGGCGGCATGAGCTTTGAAAGCTCGGCGGTCTATTATCGTCTGGTGAACGAGATGGTGCGCGAACGCCTTGGCGGTCTCGCATCGGCCGAACTCGTCATGCATTCCGTCAATTTCGAAGAGATCGTCGCCATGCAGAAGGCCGGCGACTGGGACGGCGCTGCAGCACGCCTCGGCAATGCAGCGCTTCGCCTGCAGACCGCCGGCGTCCGCTGCGTTCTCATCTGCACCAATACCATGCACCTGATCGCCGATCAGGTGGCATCGCGCCTCTCGGTTCCGCTGATCCATATCATCGACGAGACGGCGAAGTCGCTCAAGGCAGCCGGCCGCAAGCGTCCGCTGCTGCTCGCAACCCGCTACACGATGGAGCATGGCTTTTACGCGGACCGCATGAATGGCCTGGGCGTCAACGTGACGGTCCCGGATGCAGCCGACCGCACCATCGTTCACGACATCATCTTCAACGAACTTTGCGCCGGAAAGGTGCTCGACAGTTCGCGGACGAAGCTGATGGAAATCATCGAACGCGAACGCGCCAAAGGCGCCGACAGCATCATTCTAGGCTGCACCGAGATCTGCCTCATCCTGGACCCCGGCAGGCTGCCTCTGCCCGGCTTCGACACCACGGCGATCCATGCAAGGGCGGCCGTCGATTTTTCAATCGGCAAGGAGCGGAGCGATGAAACAGAAGCTGCATAACATGCAGTTTACTTGACTGAGTCAATCAATTGCAGGACAAAGTCTCCTATCAGGAGATTTTGTCCATGCCCGATTCCTCCCTTATCGATGCCGCCCGCGACTTCAATCGCTTCTACACCAACTTCCTCGGCGTGCTGAACAAGGCCTATCTCGACTCGCCGTTCACCTTGACGGACGCACGGGTGCTGTTCGAGATCGGCTCGCACGACGGAATCACCGCCGTCGCGCTCGTCCGCGACCTGCATCTCGATCCCGCCTATCTCAGCCGCATTCTGAAGCGCTTCCGCAGCGACGGTCTCATCGAGACGAAGGCCGATCCCGCCGACCTGCGCAGCCAGATCATCACGGTCACCGGCAAGGGAGAGGAGCAATTGCAGGAACTCGGCCGCCGCTCGAATGTGCAGATCGCCGAACGTTTCGATGCGCTTGCCCTTGGCGAGTCGCAAAGCGTCTTAAACGCGATGCAGACCATCCGCTCGCTGCTCGACCCGGGCGTCAAACCGTCCCCCGCGGTCATCCGCGCACATAGACCCGGCGATATCGGCTGGATCGTGCAGAGCCAGGGCAAGGCCTATGCCGAGGAATATGGCTGGGACATGCGCTTCGAAGGCCTGGTGGCCGAGGTCGCCGGCAAGTTCCTGGCGACCTTCGATCCGGCGATGGAATATTGCTGGATCGCCGAGCGCAATGGCATCAACGTCGGGTCTATTCTTGTGAGGAACGGCGGCGACGGCGTTGCCAAGCTCCGCCTTCTCTATGTCGACGAGGCCGCGCGCGGGCTTGGTCTCGGCAAGACGCTGGTCGACGAGTGCATTCGCTTCGCGCGGGCGAAAGGTTACCGCCAGATATCGCTCTGGACCAACGACGTTCTGCACGCGGCACGCAGCATCTATGTCAAAGCCGGTTTCCGTCTTGTCTCCGAAGAGAGACACCGCATGTTCGGGCCAGAGGAAAACGGCCAGACCTGGGTTCTCGACCTCTGATTTTGTCGTGTCGCAAAAGTTTCGCTTGATTTGGAAACGATCATTTCCTAATTAGGTGAGCCATGACGACGGCAACCCTCGATGACAAAATCCGATCCCGCGGCAGGCCGCGCGAATTCGACATGGACGCAGCGCTCGACAAGGCGCTCTGCGTCTTTTCCGAGCGCGGCTACCACGCAGCCTCGATCAGCGAATTGACGGACGCGATGGAGCTTACCTCCGGAAGCGTCTACAAGGCCTTCAAAGACAAGCGCGGCATCTTTCTTGCCGCCTTTGACCGGTACCGCGCCGTGCGCCGCGGCCTGCTTGATGAGCGCCTGGACAGGGTCGAGACCGGCCGCGACAAAATCCGTGAAATCCTGCGCTTTTACGCTGCGTCATCGCATGGCGTCATCGGCCGTCGCGGCTGCCTCGTCGTCGGTAGCGCCAACGAGCTTGCGATCTTCGACGAGGAGGTCGCGGAACGCGTCGCCGCTGCTTTTGCCGCCAACGAGGACTTGCTGCTGAACCTCATCCGGCTCGGCCAGTCCGACGGCTCGATCCCAAAAACGCTGGACGCTGTAACGGCTGCCCGCGCCCTGCTGTGCCTGACGAAGGGCATGCGCGTCGCCGGCAAGACCGGCCGCCGAGAGGACGACATGACCGCCGTGGCGGACGCCGCCATAAAACTTATCGACTGACAGCGCTTCGCCCGCAACAAGCGGGTGGCGCAGAACGACTTCAAGACCGATCCTCCCCCAGATCAGCATACCGGAGCTTTTCATGAGCATTTCAACTGCAACGAACGAGACCGCTATACCCCGGGCGATCTCGCCTTTGATGACATTCCTTTTCGCGGCCGCCTGCGGCCTCGTCGCCGCCAATCTCTATTACGGCCAGCCACTGGCCGGCCCGATCAGTGCCGATCTCGGCTTCACGCCGGCAGCCACGGGCCTGATCGTGACGCTGACGCAGATCGGCTACGGTCTCGGCCTGCTCCTCATCGTGCCGCTCGGCGACCTGCTCGAGAACCGCCGCCTCGTGCTGATGCTGATCCTAGTATCGGCAGTCGCGCTCGTCGGCGCAGCACTCTCCTCAACGCCCGCCCTGTTCCTGCTGGCCTCGCTCTGTATCGGCCTCTCTTCGGTCGCGGTGCAGGTTCTGGTGCCTTTCGCCGCCCATATGGCGCCGGATGCGATGCGCGGCCGTGTCGTCGGCAACGTCATGAGCGGCCTTCTCTGCGGCATCATGCTGGCCCGCCCCTTTGCAAGCTTCATCGCCGAAGCCTCGTCGTGGCACATGGTCTACTACATCACCGCGGTCGTCATGGTCGGGCTGGTCCTCATCCTGCGCGCAAATCTGCCGGTTCGCGCCCCGCACACGAAGCTCGGCTACGGTGCACTGCTTGCCTCGATGCTGCACCTTGCGGTGACCTCCCGCATCCTGCAGCGCCGCGCGCTCTATCAGGCCGGAATGTTCGGTGCCTTCAGCCTGTTCTGGACGACGACGCCGCTTTTGCTTGCAAGCCCGGCTTTCGGCCTGACCCAGAACGGTATCGCGCTCTTCGCGCTTGCCGGCGCTGCCGGTGCCGTCGCCTCGCCGATTGCCGGACGCCTGGCCGATCGTGGGCTGACGCAGATCGCTTCGGCCTTTGCCATGCTGCTCGGCATGGTGTCCTTCGTCATCAGCCATTTCGCAGCCGACGGCTCGCTGACCGCGCTCATCCTTTTGACGGCAGCAGCGATCCTTCTGGATTTCGGCGTGACGACCAATCTGGTCTGCGGCCAGCGCGCGATCTATGCGATCAGCGCCGACCATCGCAGCCGTCTGAACGGTCTCTACATGGCGACCTTCTTTGCCGGCGGCGCTCTCGGCTCCGCGCTCGGCGGCTGGGCCTATGCGGCAGGTGGATGGACGATGACAGCCTGGATCGGCTTCTGTTTTCCGGCTTTCGCCTTCCTGCTCTTCCTCACCGAGGGGCGCGGCAAGTAAGCCGCGCCTCAACCTTCAGCGGTATCGAAGCGGGCGCGGGCGTCGCGAACGGCGTCATGATTTGCTTCCGCCCAGTTCAAAAGCAGCGCCAGCGTGGCGTAAAGCGAGCGTCCGAGTTCGGTGACCCGGTATTCGACGCTTGGCGGCTTCGTCGGGAACACCTCCCGCTCGATATAGCCTTCGCGCTGCAGGTCGCGCAGCGTCTGCGTCAGCATCCTCTGCGAGATATCCGGTATCTTCCGCCGCAGCTCGCCGAAGCGGTATGGCCGCGCGGCAAGCGCTTCCAAAAGCAGCGTCGACCACTTGCCGCCGATCTGCTGCATCATGTCCCGGACAGGACAATTGCTGAAATCGAGACTCCCCAGATCGATCTCCCGGCGGATGCCGGGGGCGGGCTTGCTCTTCAGAATGAGGACAGCGCTCATAATGGGACGGTTCCCTTTTGGTAACGTAGAGCGGAAAAACTGCCTTCTTTACAGCTCGAAGTCAATTCCTATTTTAGAGCTGCTCTCTTTTTGAGACCACCATAGAGGAAGACCTTATGAGCGAAACGATTCTCGTCACCGGCGCGGCCGGCCAGCTTGGCCGGCGCGTCATTCATCACCTGCTCGAAACCTACAACGTTCAGGCCCGAAGCATCATCGCCGCCACCCGCGACCCGGCGAAACTCGCATCGCTCGCCGCCAAGGGCGTGGCCACCCGCAAGGCCGATTTCGACGATGCGGCAAGCCTCGAAGCCGCTTTCAGGGGCGTCGATCGCCTGCTGATCATCAGCACCGACGCGCTCGCCGTCCCCGGCCAGCGCCTGACGCAGCACAAGGCCGCCGTGGAGGCTGCGGCAAAAGCCGGCGTGAAGCACATCGCCTATACCTCGATGCCCTCGCCGGACAAGTCGCTCGTCACTTTCGCGCCGGACCACCTCGGCACCGAGAACGCCATCAAGGCTGCCGGCATTCCCTACACGATCATCCGCAACGCGTGGTATTTCGACAACTATCTACACGGCATGCCGCATAACCTGCAGTCCGGCAGCTGGTACACGGCAAGCGGCGACGGCAAGGTTTCCAATATCTCCCGCGAAGACTGCGCATTGGCAATTGCCGCCGCCCTCGCCTCCGGAACGGGCGAGAGCGCGACCTACACGCTGACGGGCAGCCAATCGCTGACCGCCGACGAGATCGCCGCCGGCATCGCCGCTGCTGTCGGAAAGCCTTTGCAGGCCGTCAAGGTCAGCGACGAGCAGCTCGGCCAGGGCATGCGCGGCGCAGGCCTTCCCGATTTTGTCGCCGACATGCTGGTCTCAGCCGACGCCAACATTCGCGCCGGCAACTTCGACCTCCTCACAGACGACTTCAGGGCGCTGACCGGCAAGCAGACGCAGAAGCTCGAGGACTTCTTCGTTGCAAACAAGGCGGCTCTGCTGACGTAAAGCGTCGATTGCTGCCTCATCAAGAGTTGATGGGGAGGGCAAGGCGGGCATCTCCTGGCGCTTCAATCGCAGGCAAGGGAGCGGCAAACAGGGCGCCGCTGTCTTGGCCTTCCCTCCCTTTTCTCTTTCATGTGCTTTCACAGGAATCCAGCGTGGCGCAGGAGACTCCCTTCAAGGTAAATGAGTCATTCACGGCGAAGACGCGTCGTAGCTGGATCTCTGTGACAATCCTCGGGTTTAATTCGAGGACAGAGATGAGAAAGATGAGACGTCGAGACCCTCTGCACCTCATTGCGCGCCCCTCGTCCTTCGAAAGAAGAAGCACTGTCCCTCATATCTTCTGCCCGCACGCACGGCAGAACCGCCGCACAGTTTCCGCCATGCCGTATTCCAGTGCATCCGCGGTCAGGCCGTGACCGATCGAAACTTCCGCAAGCCTCGGGATGCGCTTCACAAGCGGCGGCAGGTTGGCGACGGTCAGGTCGTGGCCGGCATTGACGCCGAGGTCGATTGCGAGTGCTGCGTCCGCCGTCTTGCCGAGCGCTTCGAGAATGGGGCCTGCCCGCTCCGGCGCATCGTAGCAGCCGCCATAAGGACCGGTATAAAGCTCGATCCGGTCCGCTCCCGTCGCCTTGGCGATCTTCACCGCCTCGGCATCACCGTCGCCGTCGGCAAACAGCGAAACCCGGGTGCCCATCTTCTTCAGTTTTGCGACGACATCCGTGAGAAAAGCCTGGTGCTTGCGGAAATCCCAGCCGTGGTCAGAGGTCGCCTGCGATGGATCATCGGGCACGAGGGTCACCTGCTCGGGTGCGGCACCTCTACAGAGATCGAGGAATTCCTGCGTCGGATAGCCCTCGATATTGAACTCGGCCTCCGGAAACTCGTCGTCGATCAGATTGCGGATCACCGGCAGGTCAGAGAAGCGGATGTGCCGCTGGTCCGGCCGCGGATGGACGGTCAGCCCGCTGGCCCCCGACTGCAAGGCGATGCGCCCCAGCGCCTCGACGCTCGGCCAGGGCAAATCGCGCCTGTTGCGCAGCATGGCGATGGCGTTGAGATTGACGGAAAGCGTCGTCGGCATGTCGATGATCCATTCAGTGCGATAAGCGTGAGCTGCTTTTTATGCCAATGGGCCCGGCGAGGCCAACGAGATTCGCATATGACTGCATGCAAATCTGTGATGGACGCCCGCATGGTCGGAAGTGTCTACGGCAGGAGTATTTCCCATTCCGCCGCAAGAAATTCAGCCGCCGCGGGCACCCTATCCGGCCAACCTTACGTTGGATATAAGTTTTCGGACGCTGCGTTGCTATCCTATTTAAAAGCGATTATTTTTAGCACTTACAAAAATGTCCGTTCACGCATAACGTGAGAATAAGTATCGAGTAAGTACGCCGCGTACTGCTTCTTCCCGACGACAAGAACGCCTCGAGGAAACACCACTCCGCAGCGCCTTCGAAGCAACTGGCAAAACCGCATGAGGTGCAACTTTTGCCCCAGGAGGGTTCATGCCAGACGGTACCAAACGTGCCGCCGCCGGTAAGTCTTCGGAGCGCCGGTCCAGATACCGGTTCCTGCCATCTGCCGCACTGCCGCCGGATTTGCCTGAGGGACCGGTGCCTATCGCCGAGATGGCGAACGCATTCGGGGTCACGCACAGGACGCTGCATTTCTACGAAGAGAAAGGACTGCTGTCGGCAAACCGTATCGGCCTGATGCGCGTTTACGGCGAGGACGACGTGATGCGCATGGCCGTCATCAACGTCTGCCGCGAGACCGGGATGCCGATCGCGGTCATTCAGGAGCTGATGGACGAATTGCGCCGTGCCTCCTCGCAGGACGAAGCAGAGGCAATCTTCCAGGAGGCGCTCGCCGTGCGCAAGCGCGAGCTGACGGCGGAAATGTCGACGCTGCACCGTCAGCTGCAACAGGTCAGCGATCTGCTCGACCCCGATGCCAGCAGCGAGATACCGCCGCTGAACGACAACGAGGATCAATCCGCCCTTTCGGATGAGGAACTGCGCTGCCTCTCGTTGATGGCCGAAGGCTTCTCGACGCAGCGCATCGCCCGCGCGCTTGACCTGAAGCATGACGAAGCACAGGCGCTCGAAGCTGACATCATCCTGAAGTTCCGGGCAAACAACCGCTTTCAGGCGATCACCAAGGCAGTGCTTCTCGGCATCGTCAAGGTATAACGTTCCGGCAACGGCCGCCACCGTTTCCGCAGCTTCACCGCACGATCGTCAGCGTCTCCGCCGCGCGCGTGATCGCCGTGTAAAGCCAGCGTTCGCGCGTATCGCGGAAGGCCCAGCTTTCATCGAAAAGCACGACATTGTTCCACTGCGAGCCCTGCGCCTTGTGCACGGTGAGCGCATAGCCGTAATCGAATTCGTCGTAGCGCTTGCGCGTATTCCACGGGATTTCGCCTTCGACATCCTCGAAAACCTGCTTCAGCAGCTTGATCTTGGCCGCGCCGCGATCCATGTCGTCGTCTTCCGGCCGCACGAGCAGGTTGATGCCCGGCTTCGTCGTCTCCTTCGATGACGTCATTACCTGCCAGAGCGAACCGTTGAGCAGCCCCTTGGCAGGGTCGTTGCGCAGGCAGACGAGCTTGTCGCCCGTCTGCGGATAATCCGCCGTGAAGGCCTTCAACTCCCGCAGGCGCTGGTTATAGCGCCGCCGCGTGCGGTTGGTGCCGACAAGCACCTGATCTGCATCGAGCACCAAGGCCTGGTTGACTTCGTTCTTGGCGATCACCTGGGCGGTGCCGTAGTCGCCATACATGATCTCGTTGCCTTCGCGCACCTGCATCGCAAGCTTGATAATCGGATTGTCGCGCGCCTGGCGGTGAATGTCCGTCAGCAGGTAATCCGGCTCCTGATTGGTAAAGAAGCCGCCGCCCGATACCGGCGGCAGCTGACCGGGATCGCCGAGCACCAGGATCGGCGTGCCGAAGCTCATCAGGTCCTTTCCAAGCGCCTCGTCGACCATCGAGCATTCGTCGACGATGATCAGCGCCGCCTTGGCGACCGGGCTCTGCCGGTTGATGGTGAACATCGGCGTCATCGAGGTCTTGCCGGTTTCCTCGTCCTCGACAGCCTCTTCCCCACGCGGGCGATAGATCAGCGAATGGATGGTCTTGGCATTGCTGGCACCGCGCGAGCGCAACACCTGCGCCGCCTTGCCGGTGAAGGCGGCAAACAACACGTCGCCATCGACATTCTCCGCAAAATGCTTGGCGAGCGTCGTCTTGCCCGTTCCGGCATAGCCGAACAGACGGAAGAGCGGCGACCGGCCCTCCTTCAGCCATTTCGAAACGGCCTTCAGGGCTTCGTCCTGTTGCGGAGCAAATTGCATGGGAGCGACTTGGCAGGATTCGCAGCCGCGAAGCAAGGTGGAAAAGTGCGCCCGCAGATTGCTGCCGCGCGATTGCCTGCTTTCAGCCGCTTGAACGCAGGTTTTGCGCCCTTTAGTGTCGCCCCGTTGCTTGAGGGATTCACGTGAGAAGAAGCATTCAATTATGCCTGATGATGGCGGCCCTGCCGATACCTGCTGCCGCCCACGCGGAATGGCAGGCCGTCGAACAGGTCAAGCCCTATACCATCACTGGCAAATCCGGCGCCGAGCTCTACGCATCGATCGGCGAACACGGCCCTAAGGCTGGCATCGGACGCGTCATCGCGCACACGACCTTCAAGCTCACCTGGACCAGGAAATACGAGCCGCAGGCGGACAGGTCCTGCAGGCTGACTGTGGCGCGGCCGAAACTGATTATCACTTACACTCTACCTAAGCCTACGACACAGCTGCCACCTGCAACCAAGGCAAGCTGGGACAGCTTCATTACTAGCGTCGAGACCCACGAGCGCTGGCACGGCGAAACCATAAAGCATATGGTCAAGGCGATCGAAGCCTACAGCCTCGGCCTCACCGCCGCCGACGATCCGGACTGCAGCAAGATCCGCGTCGTGCTGACAAAACGCCTCGGCGAACTCTCCGGCTACCAGCGCCAGCAGGGCCGCGACTTCGACAAGGTCGAAATGGGCCAAGGCGGCAACATCCAGCAGCTTATCCTCAAGCTGGTAAACGGCCCGTAGGCAACTCCAGTCTGCGCGTAATCCCAATGCCTTCCAGGAAGACTTCGTCGTGACTGATGACCAGCAGCGCGCCGTCATAGGCACGCAATCCGCTCTCGACCGCAGCGATCGAATCGAGGTCGAGATGATTGGTCGGCTCGTCCAGGATCAGGAGCGAAGGCGGTTCCGGTCCGCCCAAAACGCACGCCAGACCGGCCCGCAACAGCTGGCCGCCGCTGAGCGTCGATACGATCCGGAGCGCCGCATCGGCCCTGAACATGAACCGGGCGAGCGCCGCCCGACAGGCATTTTCAACCGCGCGCGGGTTTATCCGCAGAAAGTTGTCGCGGATCGAAATCGACGGATCGAGAAGGCTCACCTGCTGATCGAGCATTGCGAACTTGGTCATGACCGAGACCGTCCCGGTCCAGGGCTTCAACTCCGCGGTGACAAGCGCCAGCAATGTCGTCTTGCCCGAACCGTTCGGGCCGGTGACGGCGATGCGCTCCGGTCCAACGATGCCGAAGGACAGATCGCTGAGGACCGGCTCGGCAGGCTGATAGCCCGCCGTCACCGAATCCATCTTCAGGACGACCTTGTTGGCAGGCAGTCCGGCCGGCGGAAGCGTCACCGAAAAGGGCTGCAGGATTTCGATCTTCTCGCGCGCGGCTGCTGCGTCTTCGAGCGCCTGGGTACGCCGGCGTTCGGCAAGCCGGGCGTTATCGCCGCCTGTTGCTTCGCTGCACTCCTTCAAGCCGCCGGCGACGATACGCGGCATGTCGCCTCTGGCAGCCTTCTTCCGGCCGATACGATCCCTGCGAGCTTGCCGTTCGGCCGTTGCTTGGGCGCTTCGGGCAACCTCGGCCACACGCTTCTCGGCATCGGCGAGATCATGCTGCACGGCAGCCAATTCTAACGCCTTGCGCTCCTGATACTGGCTCCAGTTGCCGCCGTAACGCGTGGCCTCAAGCGAAGTCAGTTCGACGATGGCGTCCATGGTTTCGAGCAATTCCCGGTCATGGCTGACGACAATGGCCCCCGCCCGCCAGTTTGCAAGGAGTTCGATGACGGCCTGGCGGCCATCGCGGTCGAGATTGTTGGTCGGCTCGTCCAGGATGAGAAAATCGGGCTCCGAGAAGATCAGCGCTGCAAGCCCTGCCCGCGTGCGCTGTCCACCCGACAGTGCGACAAGGCGCGTTTCGGGCTCAGCGTCGATCCCCGCGCGATCGAGAGCCGAAGCAATGCGGGCTTCCAGCATCCAGTCGGCAGATGCAAGCTCTTCAGCGGTCGCCTCGCCCACCTCGGCACGCCGAATGACGGCGAGCGCCTCGGTCACGCCGAAGAGATCGCCAACCGTTTCTTCGGCTTCCACCTGGACCCTTTGGCGGAGCACGCCCAGGCGACCGCCTAACGCAATCGTCCCGGACAAAGGCTGGAGTTCGCCTGAGATCAGCTTGAGAAGCGTGGTCTTGCCAACGCCGTTGCGGCCGACAAGACCCGTTCGGTCCGCGCCGAAGCATAGATCGAGACATGAGAAAAGCGGGCGGCCGTCAGGCGTGGACCACGACAGATTGGAGAGTGTGATGAATGCAGGCATGGACATGAAATTCCCCAGTGGCAAGGCGAATTGGCGATGCGATCGGGTTGAAATCCATTGCTGCACACATCCTGTTGAGATCAACGATGGCCGGTAATTTAAGTGACGAGTGTATCTGGTTCAAGCAGGGTCAATCTCGGCACGGCACCAAACGCGGCATTCGTTCAAAAAATCTCTCACACCGCATGGAATAAAATCACTGCTTTCGGTGTCTCATCTCCGGTAAGCAAAAAAGCTGCCGAACGTGAGGAGAGACCCACATGAAATCCCTAAAATTCGTGATCGCTTTCGCCGTCGCATCTGCTGCGGCAACGGCTGCATTCGCGGCAGCGCCGGTCATGACCGTCGAGTCCGCCAAGGGCAAGGTGCTCGCCGGCGAAAACGGCATGACGCTCTATACCTTCAAGAAGGACACGAAAGGCGTTTCCAATTGCTACGACCGATGCGCCAAGAACTGGCCGCCGCTGATGGCCGCTGGCGATGCGAAGGCCGATGGTGCATATTCGCTCATCGACCGCAAGGACGGCACAAAGCAATGGGCCAAGGACGGCATGCCGCTCTATTTCTGGGTGAAGGATACCAAGAAGGGTGATATCACCGGCGATGGCGTGGGGGGCAACTGGGACCTTGCCAAACCCTGAGTGGACCGGCGTGAAGACACCCGCACCCGAAACATTCGAGGGCCAGATCCTGGCCCTCCTTCCCTCGCTCCGGCGCTATTCGCGAAGCCTCACCCGCTCCGACGCCGACGGCGAGGATCTGCTGCAGGACTGTGTCGAGAAGGTACTTGCCCGCCGTTCGCAGTGGCGTGGCTTGAACCTGCGCGGCTGGGCGCTGACTATCATGACCAATCTCTACCGCAACACCCGCCGCCAGAGCCCGCCCAGCATGATGGTCGAGCTTGACAGCGCCGAAGACATGCCCTCACCCGAGACGACCGCCGATCCGCTAGAGCGCTTGCGGCTGGAAGACGCGCTGAACAGCCTGTCGGAGGAAAACCGCGCCGTGCTGATGCTGGTTGTCATCGAAGGCTATACCTACAGCGAGGTGGCCGCCGCGCTCGACATACCGGTCGGCACCGTCATGTCGCGCCTGTCGCGCGCGCGTCAGCGGCTTGGAGACCGAATGAAGGCCGACAATGTGATTACGCTTCGGAGACCGAAATGAACGAGACCAACTCGACCGTGCCCGAAGCGGACCTCCACGCCTATGCCGACGGGCAACTACCCGAAAACGCCCGCGCCCGTGTCGAGGCTTGGCTGCAGGACAATCCCGAGGACGCTGCCAAGGTGACGGCATGGCAGGCGCAGAATGCTGCGATCCGTTCAACGTTCGCGCCTTACGAAAAATCCAAGGAAAACGACATCCTGCTGGTCGATCCGGAAAATGACGCTTCCGTTTGGCCGAGACGTTCGGCCATTGCCGCAGCCGCCGTCGCTCTCTTCGCGCTTGGCGTCCTTGCCGGTCATTACGGCCCTCCGCTCGTCCAGCAACCCGAACTGCAGCTTGCCGCTTCCGAGACACTGCCGGCAGAGGCGCAGAACGCCTTCCTGGTCTATGCAGGCGAGGTCCGCCATCCTGTCGAAGTCTTCGCCAATGAGGAAGCGCATCTGGCGACCTGGCTCGGCAAGCGGCTTTCTATTCCGAACCTGAAGGTGCCGGATCTACAGCCCCTCGGCTTCCGGCTCGTCGGCGGACGGCTGCTGCCGGTGGATGGAAAGCCGGGCGCGATGTTCATGTACGAGAATCAGGCTGGCGAACGCCTGACCGCGCTGGTCGGCCGCAACAAGGCGAACCGGACGACGAGCTTCCGTTTCGCCTCCGCCGGCGATGTCGAGACATTCTACTGGATCGACGGCGAGCTCGGCTATGCCGTCACCGGCGAGATTTCGCGCGATATGCTGCGGCAGGTGGCCGAGGAGTGCTACAAGCAGTTCCCGTCGTGACGATCAGCGCAGCGGATCGTTGGAAAGCTCGATCGGCTTTCCGTGCGGCGTGGCTTCCGCCGCACGCTGCCAGCTCTCCTGCAGCGAAAGGATGGCGCCGGCATCGGCGATGCCTTTGTTGACAAGGAGCGAGGATAGCGCCGCGACCCAGCAGTCGAAGTAGTCGCTGCCATCCACCGCCCGGCCCGGCTTGTGCAGTTCGGCCGAAAGCGTCTCCGCCCACTCGCTCCATGTGAAGAGACCGCGTTCGTGGAGGTGCACTGTCATTGCAAAAGCAGCAGCCGCCCAGGGCTCGGGAAAGACCGGCTCGCCATCGGCGGATTTCGGCAGTTGGGGCGATCGCGTCAGCGGCGATGCCGTTTCACAAAGGCTCAAGGTAGCTCTCCCAGGCATCGATCGAAACCGTCAGCGATGGATCGGCGCCCTCGCCCCAGATTTCCCTGCCATCGAAAACGACGGTATAGACCCATTGTGGATTCTCGCCCTTGCCATGCGCATTGTCGTCCGGGAACACGAAGGAGCCTTGCACCGCCTCGACCACGCCATTCTTGGCACGCGCATAGCGCGGCAGCCGGGTATGGGTTTCCGGATTAAAATTCCTTGTCCGGACCTTCTCGCCGACGGCAAAGCGCGCAGCCCTTTCCACCGGACGGTCGCAAGCGCCGCCGCGCGCCAGAACGTTCGCAACCATATCCGCCTTCAGAACCCGTTTCGGCACTGCTCCGGCCGTCTGCTTGTGGCCGGCATCGATCTCCGCAGCCGTTGCAAATCCGTGCCGATCGAGCAGCACTTCCAGCGCCCGCATCCATATTTCGTAATAGCTTGCGGAGAGATAATCAGCTGGCAAAATATTCTCGCGCGCATGCCGGCTCTCATCGATCGTCCAGGCACCGAAGGCACCGCACGATAGCGTCAGTCCAAGCGCACGCTTCTCCCACTCAGCATGGAAATACGGCTCGTCCTTTTCAGGCGCGACCGGCCCGAACCCCATCTGTCCACCAAGATCGTGCGGTCCGTTCATGCGGCTGCTCCCGGAGCAGACGCAATTGCCGTCCCGATCATCGCATCGCGGCTGACGAGACCGGCAAGTTGCTGCTCGCTCAGGCCTTCCGTTCCCTCGGGGCGCTCGGGGATGACGAGATAGCGCAGCTCGGCCGTCGAATCCCAGACCCGGATTTTCTTTTCCGCGGGCAGCGTCAGGCCGAATTCGGCAAGCACGCCGCGCGGATCGATCACCGTCCGCGAGCGATAGGCCGGCGCCTTGTACCAGACCGGCGGCAGGCCGAGCACCGACCAGGGATAGCAGGAGCAAAGCGTGCAGACGACGAGGTTGTGGGTCTTGGGCGTATTGAAGACGGCGCGCATGTGCTCGCCCTGCCGCCCGGTATAGCCGAGGCTCGCAATTGCCGCCGTCGCATCGCTCTTCAGCCATTCGGCGAATGCCGGATCGCTCCAGGCCTTTGCCACGACATGGGCGCCGTTGCGCGGGCCGATCTTCGTCTCATAGGTCTCGACGATCGCATCGATCGCCGCCGGATCGATCAGCCCCTTCTCCGTCAACACCGTCTCCAGCGCCTTCACCCGCGCCTGCATGTCCGAATAGCGGTTGTCGTGATGATGATGATGGTGATCATGATCAGGATGATCGTGCAAGACGAGGCCCTCCGCGCATAGGATGATTATCTTTAGGCGCTTGAATGCAGCCCGCCAAGCTAATCTATGCGCCTTGCGGTTTTTCGATATTCTCGGCGCATGAACATTCTGATTCTCGGCGCAACAGGTTTCATCGGCTCCGCGGTCGCCGCCCGTCTGGTGGCCGATGGCCATGCCGTGAGCGGCCTAGGCCGCACTCCTGTCCGGGCTCGAATCAAATGGCCCGATGTCCGCTGGCTGCGTGCCGATCTCGCCCACATGACCACAGCTGCCGATTGGCAAGAGACACTGAAAGACCAGCATATGGTCGTCAATTGCGCAGGCGCCTTACAGGACGGCTTCTCGGACGACCTTGCCGCATCGCAGGCAGATGCGATGCTGGCGCTCTATACCGCGGCCAAGACGTCGGACGTCCGCCTCATCGTCCAGATATCAGCAAACACGGATGCTCCAGTTGCCGATCTGCCGTTCCTCGCCACAAAACGCCGCGCCGACGATGCCCTAGCGTCAAGTGGTTTACCTCACGTCATTTTGCGTCCGGCACTCGTTGTCGGGCGCAATTCCCATGGCGGCTCAGCGCTCTTGCGGGCGCTCGCATCAATGCCTTTTGTGTTGCCGCTTATCCATTCGCAAAGCCCGGTTGAGACGATCGATATCAAAGTTGTCGCTGCAGCCGTCAGCGCAGCAGTCTGCGGCGAAATTGCCAGCGGAAAAGATATTGCACTCGCATCCAGCGAGACGCTCATGCTCTCCGAGCTCGTGAAACTGCATCGCCAATGGCTGGGCCTTCCGCCCGCGCCCATCATCCCCATCCCAGCAGCGCTGGCAAAACCCGTGACTTGGCTCGCCGATATTGCGGGGCGCCTCGGCTGGCGTTCGCCCTTGCGTTCGACCGCCATGGCCATCATATCCAAGGGCGTCACCATCAATGGAACGGTTCCAGCCATCCGCAGCGGCTCAGTCGCGGCCACGCTGGCAGCCAACCCGTCGGGCATTCAGGATCTGTGGTTCGCGCGCCTCTATCTGCTGAAGCCGCTGATGGCCGCCGGCCTCGCTCTGTTTTGGCTGCTGTCCGGCATCATTCCGCTTCTGTCGCCACATACGGCAAGTCAGCATCTTCTACCCTTCATGCCGCCCGCCGCTGCAATGGCGCTCACGCTTTTCACGTGCGCCGTCGACATCGCGCTCGGTTCAGCACTCCTTTTCCGGCCCATCGCCCGCAAGGCCCTTCTCGCCATGCTCGCCGTCTCCCTCGCATATCTCGCGGGCGCAACCCTGCTCGAACCCTCACTCTGGCGCGATCCGCTGGGACCTCTCGTCAAGGTCCTCCCGTCGCTTCTGCTGACGCTTGTCACCCTTGCCATTCTGGATGAACGCTGATGCTTGCAGAACTTCTACTGCTTGCCCACGTGATCGGCGCGACCGTGCTCTTGGGCACCGGTGCAGGGATCGCTTTTTTCATGGCAAAGGCGCACAGGACGCAAGCGCCGGAACTGATTGCGCATGTCGCGGGAACCGTTGTGATCGCCGACACGATTTTCACCGCAACGGCTGTTATTCTCCAGCCGGTGACAGGTTATCTGCTTGCCACCATCATCGGCTGGCCGCTCGGCGAAGGCTGGATCGCCCTCTCGCTCATCCTCTACGTCGTTACCGGCCTTTTCTGGCTGCCGGTCGTCTGGATACAGGTCAGGCTCCGCGATCTTGCACGCGCAGCCGCCACTGCTGGCGAACAGCTGCCGCCGGAGTATTTCCGGCTCTACCACATCTGGTTCGCCTGCGGGTTTCCGGCCTTCTTGGCAGTGATCGGCATCCTCTGGCTGATGGTCAACAAGCCTTCGATCACCCTGTTTTAGCATCAGTCAAGTTAGGCAGCGTCCCCAAGGGCTAATCCCATTGCACCCGAGGTCCAATCCGGTTTGCGTGATATTCTCCGCCATCTCGCAAGTAGGGGAAAGGTATTGCGATGAACAGGATCACTCTTCCCGCAGCAGCGCTCGGCGCTGTATTCGCTTCCTGGGCAAGCGCGGACGACTATCGCGATCTGAAAAAGGGCGAGTATCAGATCCCCGGACATCCCTATAAATCCGCGGAGAACTGCCAGCGCACCGCTCCGGTCGGCAAATTTGACCGCCGTTGCGACATTCCGCTCCTGGGCTTCCGCAACTTTACTGACCCGACGATCATCGTTCAGTCTGGCGGCATCGGCGGGTTCGGCATCTAAGCGCTTCTGCGGGCGGTCGCCTGGACCGTCCGCTTTTTTCTATTTCAACATCGGCCAGAGGCTCAGCACCAAGAGCACCGCCATGGTGACGTTGAACCATTTGAGCCGCACCGGGTCGGACAGCCATTCGCTCAATGCGGAACCGAAGCCGGCCCAGGTCGAAACGCTTGGAATGTTGACCGCGGCAAAGGCAAGGCCGACGATCAGCACGCTGGCGAGATAGAGGTCGGGATTGGTGTAGGTCGCCATGGCCGTTACCGCCATGACCCAAGCCTTGGGATTGACCCACTGGAAGGCGGCAGCAGCAAGGAATGACATCGGCTTGACGCTGTCCTTGCCTCCGCTCAGCGCCCGCGACGTCGCGATCTTCCACGCGATCCAGACGAGATAAGTGCCGCCCGCAAATTTCAGCGCCGTGTAAAGCGCAGGCACCGTTCGCAGCAACGCGCCGAGCCCAAGTCCGACGCCGAGAAGCAGCGAGAAAAAGCCGGCGCCGATGCCCAACATATGCGGGACCGTCCGACGAAAGCCGAAATTCACCCCGGATGCAAAGAGCATCATATTGTTCGGCCCCGGCGTGATCGATGTCGTGAAGGCAAAGAGAACGAGAGCCAGAAACGTATCCAGCGGCATGGAACCTCCCGTAGATCGTCAACCCATGACGATCCCTGTCGATTGAAATCCGCTAACCCGCCTGCATTTCCTAAGCCAGATAATCATTGTCATGGTGACAGGATTGCTTGAAAGATGACGCGTCTGCGCAATCTTTGAAGGAAAAATGAAAGATTCGGCCATGCAAGACGACCCTATCCCGGCGATCACCTTCCCGAACGGCATCGAAGTCCCCGCTCTCGGCCAGGGCACCTGGAACATGGGAGAACGGGCGTCGGAAGCCGAGCGAGAAATCGCAAGTCTCAAAGCCGGCATAGAGCTCGGCATGACGCTGATCGATACGGCCGAAATGTACGGCGAAGGCGATTCCGAGCGCATCGTCGGCCGCGCCATCAAGGGCCGACGCGACGGCCTGTTCATCGTCACCAAGGTCTATCCGTGGAATGCCAGCCGCAGGGGCACGATCGAAGCCTGCGAGCGGAGCCTTTCACGTCTCGGCATCGACCAGATCGACCTCTACCTGCTGCATTGGCGGGGCGAGCATCCGCTGGCCGATACCGTCGAAGCCTTCGAGGACCTGAAGGACGCCGGAAAGATCGGCGCCTGGGGCGTTTCGAACTTCGATATCGGCGACATCGAGGAACTGCTTGCCGTTCCGGGTGGTCGGCACGTCGCTGCCAACCAGGTTCTCTACAATCTCGCGCGCCGCGGCATCGAATATGATCTTCTGCCCTGGTGCCAGGATCATGGTGTCCCGGTCATGGCCTATTCGCCGATCGAACAGGGCCGCATCCTGCACAATCCCGAGCTCATCCGCATCGCCAAGGCCAATCAGGCAACTCCGGCTCAGGTTGCCCTTGCCTTCCTTCTCGAACGCGACGGCGTGATCGCCATTCCGAAGACGTCGAATGCCGACCGCGCCGCTGAAAACCGCGATTGCGTCTCGCTCGATATCAGCGACGAGGACTGGGCGGCGCTCGACGCCGCCTTCCCGCCGCCGACCCGCAAATCGGCGCTCGAAATGCTCTGAGACTTCAGGCTGCCGCGCGCTGGCCAGACGCCGGTTCACATCCCCTGCGGACCGCGGTTCATGGCGGCGATGCCGGTGCGGCAGACTTCGATCAAGCCGAGCGGCTTCATGATCGCCACGAACTGATCGATGTTGGAGGACTTGCCGGTGATCTCCAGAATGAAATGATCGACAGTCGCGTCGACCACCTTGGCGTGGAAGGCATCGGCAAGCCGCAGCGTCTCGGCCCGGGTTTCGCCGGTCCCGATCACCTTGACGAGCGCCACTTCCCGTTCGATCGGACGCTCCTGCCCGAGTTCGCGAGCACGCACCGTCAAGTCCACGACGCGGTGCACCGGCACGATGCGCTCGAGCTGGGCCTTGATCTGCTCCAGCACATGCGGCGTGCCTCGTGTCACGATGGTAATGCGCGACAGATGCGCCTGATGCTCGGTTTCGGAGACCGTGAGGCTTTCGATGTTGTAGCCCCGGCCGGAGAACAGGCCGATGACGCGGGCAAGGACGCCCGGCTCGTTATCGACGAGGATCGAGAGCGTATGGTTCTCGGCGGCTGCGGTTTCCGGCGAGATGAAGTAGGCGGAGCCTGTCGGCTGTAGATGTGCGTTCATTGTCTTGGCTTCCTCACCTTCGATATCAAACGAGCTGACGGCCCTTGGCGTCGATCGCATTGGCGACCGCTTCGTCCGTGGCTTCGTCCGGCAGCAGCATCTCGTTATGCGCCTTGCCCGATGGGATCATCGGGAAGCAGTTGGCGAGATTGGCAACGCGGCAATCGAGGATGACCGGCTTCTTCACGTCGATCATCTCCTGGATCGTACCGTCGAGATCATCCGGCTTTTCGCAGCGCAGGCCGACGGCGCCATAGGCTTCCGCCAGCTTCACGAAATCCGGCATCGCCTCCGTATAGGAATTGGATAGCCGGTTGCCATGCAGCAGCTGCTGCCACTGGCGGACCATGCCCATGTACTGGTTGTTCATGATGAAGATCTTGATGGGCGCATTGTGCTGGATCGCCGCCGACATTTCCTGGATGCACATCTGGATCGAAGCATCGCCGGCAATATCGATGACGAGGCTATCAGGATGAGCGATCTGCACGCCGAGCGCTGCCGGCAGGCCGTAACCCATCGTGCCGAGGCCGCCTGAAGTCATCCAGCGGTTCGGCTGTTCGAAACCGAAGAACTGCGCCGCCCACATCTGATGCTGGCCGACTTCGGTCGTGATGTAGGTATCGCGGTCCTTCGTCAATTCGTACAGCCGCTCAAGCGCATGTTGCGGCATGATGACGTCGTTGCTCTTCGTGTAGGCGAAGGAGTTGCGCGCACGCCAGCGGGCGATATTCGTCCACCAGTCGGAAAGCTGGCCCTTCTCCGGCCTCTTCGGCAGAGCACGCCAGAGGCGGACCATGTCTTCCAGAACGTGGGCGACATCGCCGCGGATCGGGATGTCGACGCGAACATTCTTGTTGATCGAGGACGGGTCGATGTCGATGTGGATCTTCTTGGAATTCGGCGAGAAGGCATTGATGCGGCCGGTAATGCGGTCGTCGAAGCGGGCACCAATGCAGACCATGACGTCGCAATCGTGCATCGCCATGTTGGCCTCGTAGGAACCGTGCATGCCGAGCATCTTCAGCCAGTTCTTGCCGGAGGCCGGATAGGCGCCGAGCCCCATCAGCGTCGAGGTAATCGGGAAGTCGGTGAGTTCGACCAGCTCGCGCAGCAGCTTGCAGGCTTCCGGACCGGAATTGACGACGCCGCCGCCGGAATAAATGACCGGACGACGCGCCCTGGCCATCAGCTCGATTGCCGCATGAATCTGGTTGAGATCGCCCTGGAGTTTCGGCTGATAGCTCTTCTGGATCGCATGATCGGCCGGCGGCGTATAGGTGCCGGTCGCGAACTGGATGTCCTTTGGAATATCGACGACGACCGGGCCGGGACGGCCGGACTGCGCGATACGGAAGGCTTCATGGATGATGGCAGCGAGCTCGTTGACGTCCTTGACCAGCCAGTTGTGCTTGGTGCAGGGGCGTGTGATGCCGACGGTATCGCATTCCTGGAAGGCATCGGAACCGATGAGCGAGGTCGGTACCTGGCCAGTGAGGCAGACCAGCGGAATGGAGTCCATCAGCGCGTCCTGCAGCGGCGTGACGGCATTGGTTGCACCCGGACCGGAGGTGACCAGCATGACGCCGACCTTGCCGGTCGAGCGGGCATAGCCTTCGGCCGCATGGCCGGCGCCCTGCTCGTGGCGGACGAGGATATGCTTGATCTCCTCCTGCTGGAATATCTCGTCATAGATCGGCAGCACCGCACCGCCCGGATAGCCGAAGAGATGTTCGACGCCGTTGTCCTTCAGCGCCCGCAGAACGATCTCCGCGCCTGTCATCCGATTGTCTGGTGTCTGGTTGTCCGTGCCCGTCATGTTTTCTGTTCCGTTTTGACTGCTGGAATTGAGGTCTTCGGTGCGGAAGCCTGGATTTCAGGCATAAAAAAAGGCCCCAGAGGGAGCCTGTCAACTAGCGCATGGGTGGCTATCGCCGGATGGTTACACCATCCTGCCCATGCGCTTTCCCACCACAATAAGAGCTGCTGCTATTTTCATGGGCGCAATTGATAGACAGAAAATTTCACAGCGTCAACGCTTCCCGAAATAAAAAATCGGCGCGCGCTAAAGGATGTAGCGCCGGTTATCCCGCTAAAAAACAAGAGGCCCGAAGGGTTTTGTTAAAGGATAAATCATATGATCGCCTGCTAACGCAGGGAGTAGGCCGTTGCTCAACAACGACTTGCAAACGTCAGGCAAAGCCAGCGAGCAGGATCGCCGCGACAATCTAACCCCCGGGAATCGCTTCCTCGGCCGCGTCGTCGCGTGCAGCGGCTCACGCGCGACCATCGCCGCCGTCGCAGAGGCCGGCGGCACCGATCTCACCGAACTCTGGTCCGTCGGCCGCCTGATTTCGATCAGCGTCGGCCGAAACCGCGTTGTCGCCCTCGTTTACGCCATGAACACCGGCACGCATGCCTGGGGCGAGGGCGAGGACAACTATTTCAGGATCGAGACCGAGCTGCTCGGCGAAGTCCGCGTCGAGGAAGACCGCGAGGAATTCTCGACCGGCATCTCACGCTATCCCCATCTCGGGGCCATTGCGCACCGCATCCGCGCCGCCGATCTGATGCGCATCTACGACGCAGGCACCGGGACGACGGCGGTCATCGGCAACCTCACCCAGGACGAAAGCATCGATGCGGCGATTCACATCCCCTCGATGCTTTCCAAGCATTTCGCCATCGTCGGCTCCACGGGCGTCGGCAAATCCACGGCCGTCTCGCTGCTTTTGCACAAGGCGATCGAAGCCGATCCGAAGTTGCGCGTCCTGATCCTCGATCCGCACAACGAATTCGCCGCCGCTTTCCCGAAGCATTCGGTCGTCATCGATACCGACACGCTCGACCTGCCCTTCTGGCTGATGCGGCTTGAAGAATTCGCAGAAGTCGTCTTCCGCGGACGCGCGCCAGTGCCTGAGGAACTCGACATGCTTCGCGACATCATGCCGGACGCCAAGCGCGCCTTTCGCGGCAGCGACAATTCTCTGGTCCGCCGCACCACCGAGAAGAGCTCGATCACCGCCGACACGCCGGTCCCCTACCGCATGGCCGACCTTCTGGCGCTTATCGACGAGCGCATCGGCCGTCTCGAAGGCCGCGCCGAGAAGCCCTTCCTGCGCTCGTTGAAGATGCGCATCATCGCGGCGATCAACGATCCGCGCTACCACTTCATGTTCTCCAACAACACGATCAGCGACACGATCATGGACACCGTGGCGCAGATATTCCGCATTCCTGGCGACGACCGGCCGATCTGCACGTTCCAGCTTTCCGGTATCCCGTCGGAAGTGGTGAATTCGGTCGCCTCCGTCCTGTGCCGCATGGCCTTCGAAATCGGGCTCTGGAGCGACGGCGCCGTCCATATGCTCGTCGTCTGCGAAGAAGCGCACCGCTATGTTCCGGCCGATCCGAACCTCGGCTTCATCCCGACGCGCCAGGCCATCGCCCGCATCGCCAAGGAAGGCCGCAAGTACGGCGTCTCGCTCGGCATCATCACGCAGCGCCCCGGCGAACTCGACCAGACGATCCTCTCACAGTGCTCAACGCTGTTTGCCATGCGCCTTGCCAACGATCGCGACCAGGACATCATCCGCTCGGCAATCCCGAATTCGTCGATCTCCACGACGAGCTTCATTTCCTCGATCGGCAACGGTGAAGCGATCGCCTTCGGCGAGGCGATCAGCGTGCCGATGCGCATGCGCTTTTCGCGCGTCGAGCAGCATCTGCTGCCGAAGGCGAACGGGGCGACCGCCAAGCATTCCGACGAGGATCCCGATACGGTCGATCTGCGCAAGATCGTGACGCGCATGCGCGCCGTCAGCGGCGGGCCGGATATTTCGTCTTTCCAGCAAAGCTACAGTGCCGCGCAGAGCGACATGCTGTTCGACGACGAAGAGCCGTCGGAGGATGCTCCCTATCCGGCATCCGTCTCTGCGCCGCCGCTGGCGCCGACCGATTCCTACAGGCCGGACATGCTGCCGCGCAGCCATGCGCCGCGCGAGCCGCAAACCGCACCGGCGCAGACATCTTTGGATAGCCGCCTGGAAGCTCTCCGGCGAGAGATGCGCCGCGAGGAGACAACGTCCCAGCGGCCGGTGTTCTCTCAAGACCCGGCTGCCAGCCCGCACCGCGAACCCGGCATGTCGCTCCGCGAGAGCATTCTCAAGAAGCCGCTCAGGAGCCTCCATAACAAGGATTGAGGCCTCATTGCCCCTCAGATTGCCTGGCTGCAGCGGCAATGACACTCAGGTGGCGCTCTATCAGCGTCAGAAAGGCGATCGTTCCGCAGACCAGGGCGGCGACCACGATGCCGGCGATCGCGCCGAAAATCGCTCCGATCACGAACATTCCGGACCCGCCTTGAGCCGAGGCGGCGGTTGCGCCGGACAGCGTGAAGAAGGCGAGAATGACGATTGCAATCACGGCATTGATGGAAGCAAGCGTCTTTGCGAGAAAATTGTTCATGACATCTCCTGGTCGATGGTTTCCGTTCGCAATGATGATAACCAGCTGACCGACTTGAAGCTTACGCCCTGATCACGGCTGCGGCGATGTCAGGCGCTTCCAGCTCTCGTCCATCTGATTGCGAAACCAGGTCATCTGCCGCTTGGCATATTGCCGTGTCGCGGCAGCACCCTTCTCGATCACTTCGCTGCGCGTCATCTCGCCCTTCAGCATGGCTGCAATCTGCGAAACGCCGATCGCCTTCATCGCCGGCATTTCCGATGAAAGGCCGAGTGCCAGCAGCGACTTGACCTCATCTTCCGCACCCTGCTCCAGCATTTTCTCGAAGCGCCCGTTGATGCGCTGGTGGAGCACGGCGCGTTCCGGCAGGACGATGATCTTTTCCGCACGCGCCGGATCGACGATCAGCGGCCCCGCCTGCCCTTGGAAGCGCAGGATCGATTGCCCCGTTGCCTCCACCACCTCCAAGGCACGCACGATGCGTTGCCCGTCCTGGATGCTGAGACTGCCGGCAGCGGCCGGATCGAGCTTGGCGAGTTCGGCATGCAGCGCTTCCGCGCCGTCATTCAGCAGGCGCGCCCGTAGCCGGTTGCGGATGTTTTCCGGTATCGCCGGCATATCCGACAGGCCGCCTGTCAGCGCCTTGAAATAAAGCCCCGTCCCGCCGACGAACACCGGCAACTGTCCCTTGGCACGCAGACTGGGCAGCAATGCCGTGACATCGCGCAACCAGGTCCCCGTCGAATAGGCAGCGTCTGCTGGCACATGGCCGTACAGATGATGTGGCACGCCCTGCATCTCCGCCTCGGACGGCCGCGCCGTCAGGATGCGCAGCGTGCCATAGACCTGCAGGCTGTCGGCGTTGATGACAGCGCCGCCGTGGCGTTTCGCCAGTTCCACGGCAAGCGCGGACTTGCCGCTGGCGGTCGGCCCGGTTATCAGGATCGCACTTGTTGCGCTCAGAAGGTTTTCCATATGGCTCTCGTTGCCACGCTTGTTGCCAATCCGTCAAATCCCGTTCTCACGCCGAGGCTTGCCGAACAGGCCGCCGAAACCGTGAAGGCATCCGGGCTCTACTGGCTGGCAGACGGCATCGCCTGCGATATCGCCCTTCGCGACGGCACCGATCCGCAAGCGGCGGAGGCGAATGTCCTCGCGGCCATCGCCAGCGCACCGATCGATCTGGTTGTCCAGGAGGCCGAAACGCGCCGCAAGAAACTGCTGATCGCCGACATGGATTCGACGATGATCGGGCAGGAGTGCATTGACGAGCTCGCAGCCGAAGTCGGCCTTAAGGACAAGGTCGCCGCGATCACCGCCCGCGCCATGAACGGCGAGATCGCTTTCGAACCCGCACTGCGCGAACGCGTTGCGCTCCTGAAAGGCCTGCCGGTTTCAGTTATCGACGAGGTTATCGCCAAGCGCATCACGCTGACGCCCGGCGGCCCGGAATTGATCGCCACGATGAAATCGAAGGGCTATTATACCGCCCTCGTCTCCGGCGGCTTCACCGTCTTCACCAGCCGGATCGCCGCAACTCTGGGCTTCGACGAAAACCGCGCCAACATTCTTCTTGAAGAGGGAGCCTTGCTCTCCGGCTTCGTGGCCGAGCCGATCCTCGGCAAGCAGGCGAAGGTGGATGCACTCAGCGAAATTTCCGCAAGGCTCGGTATCTCCACCGAAGAAGCAATCGCCGTCGGCGACGGCGCCAACGATCTCGGCATGATCCACCTCGCCGGCTCCGGCGTCGCCCTGCACGCCAAACCCACCGTCGCCGCCGAAGCGAAAATGCGCATCAACCACGGCGATCTGACCGCCCTGCTTTATATCCAGGGCTACCGGAAGACGGATTTTGTGACACCATGACAGTGATCGCGACGACGGACCGCCTGCTTTTGCGCAATTGGACAGATGCGGACCGGCCGCTTTTCCACGAGATCAATTCCGATCCTGAAGTGATGGAATTCTTCGCGTTTCGCCGCGACCGCGCCGAAGCAGATTCGATGCTGGATAATATCCGCAATGCCATCGCCACGGCCGGGCTTGGTTTCTATGCCATGGCACTGAAAGAAACCGATGAGCCGATCGGCTTTTGCGGCCTCTGGAGGCCCGAACTCGAACCGTTCCTCCCGGCAGGCACCATCGAAATCGGCTGGCGTCTTGCGAAACGGCATTGGGGCAAGGGATATGTGACGGAAGCGGGAGAAGCATCACTTCGCCATGGTTTCACCCAGTTCGATCCTCCCGAAATCGTCTCTTTTGCGGTAGCGGACAATCATCGTTCCACCGCAGTCATGCGCCGACTTGGCCTGGACCACGATCCGGACCGCGATTTCGATCATCCCCGCATTCCCGACACGCATCCGCATCTGAAACGCCACGTGCTCTATGCGATCAGCCGTCAGCAATGGGAACGAAAGATCGGCTGACACCGATTACCCATGCGCGACAGAGACAGGAGAATGTCGTGCTGTTGTCGTGTCGTCGTCACTGGCGCAGACATCGGTGCGGAGCGGTTCACCAGTTCCTGAAAGGATCAGCCATTCCGCGTTTTGTTATTCCATTGGCACTGCGATGAACCGCAGATCGCCGTTTGCCGAGGCGATCATCAGCTGCGCGTTGCGGCGGCCTTCCTGCTTCAACGACTGCACCTTCGCAGCCACGGCATCCGGCGACTTCATGAATTCCTGGGCGACCTCGACGATCACGTCGCCGGCCTTCAGGCCCTTTTCGGCGGCCGCCGAGCCGGGTGCCACCTCCGTCACCACGACGCCGTCCACGCTTTCCGCAATGCCGAAGGTCTTGCGGATCTCGGGGCTGAGCTGCGACAGCGAGAGGCCGAGCACATCCTTCGGCGTCCTGGCATCGGGCGTCACCGGCGCCTGCTGATCGGTCTGGCCCTTGCCGTCGGGTGCCGGCTGGACCTGATCCTGATCGGGATTCGGCTCGTCCATGTCGTCGTTCTCCTCCGGATCAGGATTGATCACACCATCCGGAGAGGTATCAGCGTCGTTTGAAGCGGCCTGATCGCTGTCCTCCAGACGACCGAGCGTCACCTTGACAGTCTGCTCCTTGCCGTCACGCAGCACCACGACGTCCACTTCCTTGCCGACTGGGCTTTCGGCCACGACACGCGGTAGGTCGCGCATCTCATTGACCGGCTTGCCGTCGAATTTCAGGATGACGTCGCCCGCCTTGATCGAACCGTTGTCGACCGGCCCGCCCTTGATGACACCGGCGACGAGCGCACCCTTGGCGGTATCGAGACCCAGGCTGTCGGCCACGTCGTCGGTGACCGGCTGGATGCGCACGCCGAGCCAGCCGCGGCGCGTTTCTCCGAATTCGCGAAGCTGGTTGACCACGCCCGCAGCAAGCTCCGAAGGCACCGAAAAGCCGATACCGATCGAGCCGCCGCTCGGCGAAATGATCGCCGTGTTGATACCGATCACCTCGCCCTTCATGTTGAAGAGCGGACCGCCGGAATTGCCCTTGTTGATCGCCGCATCGGTCTGGATGAAGTTGTCGTACGGGCCTGCGTTGATATTGCGGCCGCGGCCGGAAATGATGCCGACGGTCACCGACCCGCCGAAACCAAACGGATTGCCGATCGCCATGACCCAGTCGCCGATGCGCATGTCGCTGGAATCACCAAACTTCACGGCCGTCAGCGGCGTCCTCGGTTCGACCTTCAGCACCGAAAGATCGGTCTTCGTGTCCGTTCCGATGAGCTTGGCTTTCAGCTTGGTGCCATTGGCGAAATTGACCTCGATGTCGTCTGCGCCCTCGATCACGTGGTTGTTGGTGACGATATAACCCGATGGATCGATGACGAAGCCGGAGCCGAGCGAGCTGACATTGTGGTTGCCGCCCTGGCCGCCCTGCTGCTTATTGAAGAAGTCGTTGAAGAATTCCTGGAACGGCGAGCCGTCCGGTGCGCGCGGCGCCGGGCCGGCACCTTCATCGCCCTTGATGTTCTGCGAGGTGGAGATGTTCACCACCGCATCGAGAAGCCCTTCAGCAAGATCGGCAACAGAGGCCGGACCATTCACCGGAGGCGTGCTCTGCGCTTCAGCAGCGCCGGTAAGACCAATATTTGCCAGAAGTGCAACACCGGCCAGGAGAGCGAGCGATCGTCTGAAGGTCGGGCGTGTCGTGGGGGCCATCAAGCTTCCTCTTATGGGGTCAAAGCGGCAGTCTGACCATCAACATAGGGCGGAATGATGGAGCGTGAAATCACCTTTTCGCGAAATCCCGTGCAATCTGCGTCAGCGTCTGACGAACCAGACAAGCGCGACACCGAGCACGACGGCGCCAAGTCCGAAGATGCGTAGCTGGCGCTCCGGAACCGTTGGAAGCAGCCGGGCCATCTCGACAAGAAAACGAGGGGCCAGTGCGTAGACCAGCCCCTCGATGATGAGAAAGAATGCGATTCCTGTCAGGAAATCCTGCATCCGGATGCGTCAGTTTGATGGGACCGCAGGTGCCGGGGCTTGAGGTGGAGCCGGAGGCGTCGTGCCGTTGGAATTGTCGAAATACCGGAAGAATTCCGTATTCGGCGACAGCACCAACGTCGTATCCTGGGACGACAGCGCGGAGGAATAGGCCGCCATCGAGCGGTAGAACTCGAAGAACGACGGATCCTTGCCGAAGGAGTCTGCGAAGATGCGGTTGCGCTCGGCATCGCCCTGACCGCGGATGATTTCCGCATCGCGCTGGGCTTCCGCCGTGATCTCGACCACCTGGCGATCGGCGATAGCCCGGCGCCGCTGGCCCTCTTCGGTGCCTTGCGCGCGCAGCAGCTCGGCCTCGGCGAGACGCTCGGCCCGCATGCGGCCATAAGTCTGCGGCGCCACCTGCTGAGTCAGGTCGGTCCGGCGGATACGCACATCCTGGATATTGATGCCGAGATTTTCGGCGTCGCCATGCAGGTCGTCGCGCACTTCGAGCATCATCGCCACGCGCTCGTCCGAAAGGGCGGCATCAAAGTCGCGCAGACCGTAGACACGGCGGAGCGACGAATCGAGCTGGGTGCGAAGTCGCGCTTCGGCGGCCTCGCGGTCGCCCGATACCGTCTCGCGGAACTTGCGCACGTCCTTGATGTCGTAGATCACGAAAGCATCGACGTCGAACGTCGAACCGCCGCGAACCTGGACGCGAATATTGTCAAGGTCGAAGCGCAGCGCCTGCTTCTCGACGATCTGGACGCGATCGGCATCCATGAAGGCGAGCGGCAGCTTGAAGTAGATGCCCGGCTCCGTCTTCACCGACTGGATCTGGCCGAAGCGCACGACGATTGCCTGCTCGCGCGCATTGACCACGAAGACCGAGGAATAAGCGATGACAAGCACAACGGCGAGCAGGATGATGATAACGGGAAGTCTGTTCGATGTCATGGCTCAACGTCCCTGCTGTGCCGGTTTGCCGATCTCGTTGAGCGGCAGGTAGGGAACGATCCCCTGCTTCTCGTCGATCACGACTTTCTTGGAATTCTTCAGCACCTGTTCCATCGTCTCGAGGAACAGGCGCTTGCGGGTCACTTCGGGAGCCTTCGAATATTCTTCGTTGATGGCAGTGAACCGCTGCGCCTCACCGTCCGCTTCCTTGACGACACGGTCCTTGTAAGCAGCCGCTGCTTCGCGAATCTGGGCCGCGTCGCCTCGTGCCTGGCCGAGCTTCTGGTTGGCATACTGGTTCGCTTCTTCGACGAGGCGCTGCTTGTCCTGTTCGGCGCGCTGCACCTCTTCGAAGGCATCGGCGACATCGCGCGGCGGCGCCACGTCCTGAATGGTGACCGCGGTTACCGCAATGCCCGCATTGTAACGGTCCATCGTGCCCTGCACGATGGCGGCAACCTCCGTTTCGATCGGCTGGCGGTTGTTGCGGAAGGCATCCTGCGCCGGGCGCCGGCCAATGATTTCGCGCATGGCGCTTTCAGCCACCTGCTGCAGCGTTTCGGCCGGGTTTTCGACGTTGAAGAGATAGGCCTTGGGATCGATGACGGTGAAGAAGACCGAGAACTCGACATTCAGGATGTTCTGGTCGCCCGACAGCATGAGACCTGTCGAAGACGAGGCCGACGTCGAGCCGATATTCTGCTGCTGCACCGTCACCTTGACGATCTCGACGGTTTCCATCGGCCAGAGGTGGAAATGCAGCCCCGGCGTCGAAATCTCTTCCTTCGGCTGGCCAAAGCGAAGCTCGACACCACGCTCGTCCGGCTGGACGATGTAGATGCATTGGAAAAGCCAGAAGACGACGAGAACGGCGGCAATAATCACCACCACGCCGCCGTTGAAACCGCCGGGTACGATGTTGCGGAGCTGATCCTGGCCGCGCCGGATGATATCTTCCAGATCGGGCGGCCCGCCCCGGCCGCCGCGCGGGCGGTTCGGCCCCTGCCCCCACGGTCCCTGATTATTACCGCCGCCGCCGCCCCATGGGCCGCCGCCGCCATTCTGATTGCTCCAGGGCATCAAAACCTCGTTGTTCGTTAAACTCCCAATCGCATCGTGCCCGCGGGGGCGGCAGGCTTTAAGCGATTGTGACCGTTATAGGTATCGCCGCAGCTGCTTTCAACGCGGCATGAAGAACTTGGCGATATTTATTGATAAATATTTCGTTTTCAGGCGCTGCGGCGCTCATAGACGACGAAGCGCGTCGGATAATTGTCCTTTTCCCCTGCCGGTACATCGATTTCTTCAATTACCATCCAGGCGGCAGGGTCGATCGAAGGGAAGGATGTGTCGCCCGCAACATGGGTTTGCACATGCGTGACGCACATCCGGTCTGCAAGCGCCATTGCCTGCGCATAGATTTCTCCGCCGCCGGCGATGATGATCTCGGTCTGGCCAGTCTCGCGCGCCAGCCTTTCGGCAATCCCGATCGCCTCGGGAAAAGAACGCGCCATTGTCACATCCGATTGCTCGATCGTCGCGTGCCGGGAAATCACCACATGCGGGCGCCCGGGCAGCGGCTTGCCAAAACTCTCATATGTCTTGCGCCCGACCACGAGCGGCTTGCCGAGCGTCATTGCCTTGAAGCGCTTGAGATCGGTCGAAAGCCGCCAGGGCATATCGCCGTCGCGTCCGATGACGCCATTCTCGGCCACGGCAACGACGATGGTCTTTCTGATGTCGGACATGAACTTCCTGAGGTTGAAGTGACGGCTTGGCCCGCCGGATCTACCGCCGGGCCGGCCGACAAGCAAGAGAGGCTCGATAAAATCCCGTCCACGCCTGCGGGAACGTCCGAATGCGAGATATCGCAACGCAGCATAAGCAATTCGTAAACCACGCCATACGTTTCAATTTTACTCCAGAAAATGCTACGTTAAGTTGAGTTTTATGGGAAACAGATCCGCGCAAAACAATCGGCCGAGCCGCATCGACCTCGTCATCGTCGCCATGGCGGCGGGGCTTTTCGCGTGGGTTGTCACAGGCGGCAAGGCCGGTTCTCCGGTAACGACAGGCCTGGGCACGGCATTCGCCTGGCATTTTATGGGCTTTCCGATCATCCCCGTGAAACGCAAGGAACGCATGCTCGGTCGGCTCGGAAAGCGTCTGTTAACGGCTGTCGGCCTAATCCGGAAAGATGACGGAAGGCTGATGTGAATGATGAATGCGATGCCTCGATTTGACGTGATCTGCGACCCGATGAACCAATGGATCGTCTGGGACCACGTCACGGAGTCGCCTGCGTCGTTCGGCGGACAGATCCTCGACGGGCTGGACGAGCAGGAGGCAGGCCGGCTCGCGAAAGTCATGAACGAGCTTCACGGAAGTCAGCAAGCACTTGCCGATTGCAACGGCAAGCGCTCGGTCCGCTAGGACGATCGTCCGTCAGACGGCGACCGGGGCATCGATCCGATCGTGCGACTGATATCCTACGACCTCGAAATCGTCGATCCGATAACCGTCGATCTCGTCGGGCTCGCGCGTCAGCACCAGCTTGGGAAAGGGCATGGGCTTGCGCGCAAGCTGCTCTTTGGCCTGATCGAGGTGGTTCAGGTAGAGATGCGTATCGCCTCCGACCCAGATGAGTTCACCCCGATCCATCTGCACCTGCTGGGCGACCATAGCAAGCAATGCTGCCTGCTGGCATATATTGAAAGGCGCGCCGAGGAAAATATCGCAGGAGCGCTGGTTCACGAGCATGGAAAGCTGCGGCCGGCCGCTGCCGCGCTGCAGTCCGGAAACGTGAAACTGATAGGTCATATGGCACGGAGGAAGCGCCATCTGATCAATCTCGCCCACATTCCAGGCGTGGAACAGCATGCGCCGGCTCGTCGGATTGGTCTTGAGGCTATGGACGAGCGCGCCGATCTGATCGTGCTCCACCCCGTTCCGGTCAAGCCACCGCCTCCACTGCTTGCCGTAGACCGGTCCGAGATCGCCCCATTTCGCCGCGAAAGCGTCGTCTTCGAGAACGCGCTTTTCGAACCGGTCCTGGGATATCTCCTCGCCCGTCGCCTTGCGGTACGCAGCAAGCGGCCAGTCCGTCCATATCTTGACGTTTTCCTTGAGCAGCGACTGGATGTTCGTCTGCCCGGTCAAAAACCAGAGCATCTCCTTCACCGCCGTCTTCCAGAAGACCTTCTTGGTCGTAAACGCCGGGAAGCTGCCGTCCGAAAGATCGAAGCGCATCATCGCGCCGAACGTCGAAAGCGTGCCCTCGCCGGTGCGATCCATCCGCCGATCGCCCTTCTCCAGCAGATGGGACATGATGTCTAGATATTGATATTCAGGATGACGCTGCATCCGTGTCTCCCCGTGTGCGATCACATGGTCGCGGCCGATTCCGTTTCCCAATTTAGGCGCTTCTGCCGCTGAAACCAACTGTGCGGAGGCTTATCCCGGCAATTCTCATGCTGCCTGCAACGGTTTTGTGACGTATCCCCTTTCCATGCGCTTCGGAAAACACTATATCAGCCTTGCCGGTTTTCGGACCGGCTATGGCGATAAATGAGCGGTGTAATAAACCTATTGGACCCGGGGGCGGTACCCGGCGCCTCCACCAAAAACAGCCGGTTCACGACTGCTTTTGATGGGGGCGAAACAGGATCGACAAGGGTGTAAAGATCGACTTTTTGCTCGGCATGATACCGCCGTTATCGGGTCACAAGTGTAGTTGCAAACGACAACAACGCTAAGGAATATGCTCTCGCTGCCTAACGGCGGTGCGGGAATTCCGCTCTAAGTCCTTTTGGTTAGCACCTTAAGGCGGGGTCCGAAGGCACCTGGCAACAGAAGCCTTCACCTTCTCCCTGCCGCCCAAATCATGTATTGTTTGTGAAGCTGACTCGGACACTTAGCCTTTCCCAAGGCCGCCGGACATGGCATATACCCTTGTGAAAAGACTTCCGAACCAAAGAAAGACAGGAAAAGTATGGGGCAGGACCACATCCGCTACGACATTCTGGCACAGGACGCGCTGCGTGGCGTGATCCGCAAGGTCTTGTCCGAAGTCGCAACGACGGGCCGCTTGCCCGGCGACCATCATTTCTTCATTACGTTTCTGACCGGTGCACCCGGCGTCCGCATCTCGCAGCATCTGAAATCCAAGTATCCGGAGCAGATGACCATCGTGATCCAGCACCAGTTCTGGGATCTGAAGATCACCGAATCGCTGTTCGAGATCGGCCTTTCCTTCTCCGACGTGCCCGAAAAGCTGGTCATCCCCTTCAATGCCATCCGTGGCTTCTATGACCCTTCGGTCAATTTCGAACTTGAATTCGACGTGCCGCTGACAGACGGCGAGGAAGTTCCCGCGGCCGAAATCACCGCCTATCCGGTCGCACCCGAAAAAGGCGAGGAACCGCCCGCGGCAAAACCCGCCGAGGGTGACGAGAAGAAGCCGGGATCCGTCGTGTCGCTCGACGCCTTCCGCAAGAAGCAGTAAAGACCAAGGGAAGCAGACGCTTCCCTTTTTCATGTGCCCTTTTCCAGCCGGACGGAGGCAAGCCATGAGCGCAGAAATCGTTAATCTCCGCCAGTTCAAGAAGAAGCAGGCCCGTTCCGAAAAGGAAAAACAGGCCGAGCAGAATCGTATCCGTTTCGGCCGCACCAAGACCGAGAAGCAGCTGACCAAAGCGCTGAACGAGAAGGCCGAAAAAGCACACCGACAGGGCCGGATCGAAAAGGACGAAGGCGGCGAATGACCGCGCAGACGGGCCGAAAAGAATCCGCAGTCAATCGCTTGGCGGTATTTCCTCCCTCAATCTGTGAACTCCGCGAAAAAGGCCTGCGGAAAGCCCGATGATCCGCAAGCATTCCGCCAGCCTGCATGGACACCGCACCAGCTTCTCGCTGGAAGACGAATTCTGGGCCGAGCTGAAAGCGATCGCCACAGCCCGCGCCATTCCGCTTGCGGCCCTCATATCCGAAATCGACGACCGGCGAGAGCCGGAAAGCAACCTCTCCTCCGCGCTGCGGATCCATGTCTTGAGCTGGTTGAAAAACCGCAGCTAGAGCGAGCCTTTACTGCGGCAACGGCACGCCCGGCAAGGCATCGAAATTCAGCCGGTTGCCGGTTATCGGTGGTGGCTGGTTGAGCTGCTGCGCGCGGCGCGCCGCCTCCTCAGCAGCGGCGTTCGCCTCGGCCTCCGCCTTCGCCTTTGCTTCAGCCTCCGCTTTGGCCTTCGCCTCCGCCTCGGCCTTTTGCCGCGCAGCTTCCGCGGCAAGCGCGCGCAGGCGCTCCTCTTCGGCCTTGCGCTGCGCCTCGATCGCCGCGGCTCTTGCGCGTTCCGCATCGTTGAACTTGTAAAGCGCCACCTCGCGCCGCAACCGCTGCTTTTCCAGGACGTTCGACTGCAGCCGCTCGACACGCCGGCGTTCGCGTTCGAATGCACGAAGCGACAGATATCCGGCGAGATCGGTTACATCCATCGTCCGGCCGGGCGATGCGAGCAATCCGGAATAGTTGAGCCGCAGCGCGGGCTCCGAGCCTGCAAGCGCTTCCTCGCCCGGATTGAGAGTGATGTTCAGCGATGCGTTGATGCGCTCTTGCGGCAGGCTGAGTTGCGCATTGCCGGTGACCTTGGCGAGTTCGTTGGCAACGGTGACGTTCTGCACGCGGAGCACGCCGTCGGTGATGTTGAACGGAATGCCCGTCGGCGGAAGTTTCGCCTCTCCATTGTTGAGCAGCGTTTCGACGATCGGATGTATCTTTCCGGCATTGAGCTGGTCCTGCATCGGATCCGTTGCAGCAAGTAGCGGCGGCAGGATCGCAAGGTTCAGCCCGCGCACGGTAGTCTCGCCAAGCCGCAGCTCGCCGGAGCCCGTGAGCGAGCTCACGAGGTCCGTCATCGTCTTGCCAGAGGCTTCCATACCGAGAGAAAGCCCGAACTTGCCGTTCGCAACCGGCGCGCCGTCGCGCGGCCAGACGACGCCGGCGAGATCGGTATCGGCAAGCGAAAGCTTCGTTTGGAAGAAGCCGGTGCCCTCGGCATTGGTGAAAAGCAGGTTGCCGGAAAGCTGGCCGCCGTCCCAGCCGCCCTTCATGTCGTTGAGCTGCAGTTCGTCGCCCTTGTAGACAGCATTGGTGGTGAAGCCGGTTACGGCTGCCGACCATCCCGGCCAGAACTCCTTGGCCGAAAACTTCAGGTTGACGTCCATATCCTTGAACACCGGCTGCCCAAGTACTGCGGTCGAGAAGTTGCCCGTCGCAGCATCTGTCATCGGGCCATAGACGGCCTCGCCCAGCCAGCTCGCATCGGCGCGGTCAAGCGCAAGTTCGCCGCTCGCTGTCGTCCTGTCTGTCTTGCGATTGACCGTCAGCGCACCCGAAAACTGATTTTCCGCGGCATGACCCTTGAGGTCGGAGAAGACGACCTTGTCGCCATCGATGGTTGCCGTTGTTTGCAGCCCGAAAGGCAGCCCGGTTCCCATCTGCGGCAGCGCAATGCCGTTCATCACGAGATACGGATCGAGATCGGCGCTCTCGAGCGAGACGCCGATCTGGCCGTTCATGAAATTCCCGGGACGGACATTGACCTTGCCATTCGCAGTAAAGGACGTCCGGTCCGTCGCAAGGGTCAGCGATGCATCGGCCGGATCGGTACCGCTTGCCTGGACTTTCAGGGCGAGCCGGCCGTTGGCATCAGCTTCGACCGGAAGCGGATCGAGGCCAGCCTGCCCGAACAGGATCGAAGTCGTTCTGTTTTCAAGCGTCGCCTCCAGATTGGTCGTGCCCTTGCCCGTCAGCGCCAACAGATCCGACATGCGGTAGTCGAGGTTCACGCGGCTTCCGTTGGAAACGCCGGCAAGCGTCAGCGCAAGCCCGTCGCCCTCGTCGCCGCCAAGCGTCAGCGCACCGCGCAGCGCCGTGTTGGTGTACCAGGCGGCATTGCGCACCAGCCGGTCCATCACCGGATGCTGCGGCAGATGCTCCTTCAGCATCGTGAAGAAAGGTCCCGGATCGGCGGACTTCAAGGTGATCTCCCCCGAGCCCTTGTAATCGAGCAAGGAGCCTTCGGCGCGGCCGGTGGCGGTGATTTCGGCGCCCGCCAGATTTTTGGCGACCAGCTTGTCGACGGCAAGCGCCCCGTCAGCGATCGTAAAGCTGGTTTCGACATTCTCTGCCTCGACGCCGAAGGCGCTGAACTTATCCGCCTTCAGCTGTGCCGTAATCTTGTGGTCGAGCACATTTTCGCCTGCGTCCTGCCCCGTGAACAGACCCGTCAGCGCCCTCAGCGCATCGAGGTCGATCGCATCGCCGGCAAGGTCGACGTTCAGCAGGGGCGGCTGGTTCTCCAGCGCTTGCCGTTCCAGCCTGCCCTTCAGCGTAGCGGGGCCGATGGCAATCTCCAGATTGTTGAAGCGCTGCTGCTGATGCGTCAGGCTGACATCGGCGGAAAAGCCCGCCTGCTTCAATTGACGGATCGCGGGGTCGACCGAACCCGCAAGCCAGGAGGCAAGCCCCGAGGGCTGATTGGAGGCAACGGTAATCTGCCCGTTGAAGGAAGGGTCGCCCCTTAGCGTCAGCTGGCCCCGGCCCTCCACCTGGGTGCGCCCGGGCAGCGTCCCGACGGCATTGTCGATCGTCCAGCCGTTGCCGGCCGGCTGCAGATCGAGCTGCACGTCGCGGATGGTCGTATCCCCGGCAACGATCGCCGGCAGCTTGACGCTCGCCTTGCCCTGCACCTGCGGCACGGGAATCTGGGCGATGATGCTGATCAGTGAATTGAGCCGCTGCCGGGCGGACAGGCCGGGATCGCGCGCGGTCTTGCCGCCTGCGCCCTGATTGCCGATCCTGTTCACATCGATCTGCTGGCCGTCGGCGATCAGCAGGAACTCGGGCGCGTTGCCGGTATCGAGCGTCGCCTCGCCGGTGATCACATAGGGATCGTCCACTGAGCCGATTTCCATCCGGTACTCGGAAAGCCGGATGCGCTCGTTGGTCAGTTCGAAGCGGCCCTTGAGGCGCGGCGGCAGTGCATTCTTGTCGTCGGATTTAGCCGCGCCGCGGTTCTCGACCGCAGCCGACATGCGGCCCTGATAATTCGGCTTTCTGTCGGCCAGCTTCAGCTGACCATCGAGATCGATTTTGACCGGACGCTGATCGGGTATCAGCTGCGTCCTGACCTGCAGCGCGCCGGTTTCGTCGGGCTGTCCGCTGGAAATCGAAAAGCTGCCATGCTCGCCGTCGAGCGCCGCATCGCCTTCGATCCGCCAGGGGCCTGCCAGCGACCGGGCGGACATTTCCGCGTTCAACCCCGTAATGCTGCGGGCGCGGCCCGACTGATCGTCGATGAACTGCACGTCGCCGCCGGTGACATGCACACTTTCCAGAACGACGGTCTTTGCAGGAATCTCCGGCCGGCTGCCGCGCATCCAATCGAGCGTGCCGTCCTTCAACAGGCGAAGACGCAGCTTCGGATTGACGACGCGCATATCGAAAATAAGCGCCTCGCCGGAAAGGAACGGCGCAAGTTCGGCATCCATGGCGAATTGCTCGATCTGCACGATCGGCTGGCCGTTGGATTCCTGCCCGACACGCACGTCATGCAGCGTTACCGACGGAAAAGGCAAAAGGCGCGCATCGACCGTGCCATGCACCGTCACCTTCTTGCCGATGATGCGGCTTGCCTGCTCTTCGAAATTCCTGCGAAAGTCAGTCCAGTCGATGAAAAGCGGCGCGAGCAGTGCCACGAAGAGCACTACGACGATCACTCCCCCCAAAAAGACGAGGAACCGGCCCATCAAATCAAGCATTCTCCATTCGGGATTCCGTTGCCGACACTACTGTTATTCATGCCGGGAGCAAAGCCGAAGATCATGAGATTGTTCCGTTTTCAGACAAGATGAAAAATCTTGCCCGGATTGAAGATATTGTCAGGATCGAGCGCCCGCTTGACCTGCCGCATAAGATCGACTGCACCGCCGAGTTCCTGCTCGAGAAACGCCATCTTTCCCTGTCCTATCCCATGCTCTCCGGTGCATGTTCCATCCATCGCGAGAGCCCGCTGGTTTAGCCGCACCACGAAATTCTCCGCAACCGCGACACCTTCCGCCGTCTTGTCGTCGAACAGGAGAAGCACGTGAAAATTGCCATCTCCTGCATGGCCGACAATCGGCGCCAGCAGACCATGTTCCTGGATATCGGCCTGCGTCTCGGCAACGCAATCGGCAAGCCGTGATATCGGAACACAAACATCGGTCGAAAGTGCGGCAAGCCCGGGCGCCAGCGCGCGGCAGGCCCAATAAGCATCGTGCCGTGCCTTCCAGAGCTTGTTGCGTTCCTCGGCGTTTGCCGTCCAAAGGAATTCGCCGCCACCGCATTCGGCCGCGATCTCGGCAAACTGCGCCGATTGAAGCTCGACGGTCTCGTCGGTTCCGTGGAATTCTAGGAAGAGCGTCGGGCTCTCGGCGTAGGTCAGACCCGAATAGGCGTTACATGCCCGCATCTGCACGTCATCGAGCAATTCGATGCGCGCGACCGGAATGCCCATCTGGATTGTCATGATGACCGCGTCGCAGGCGGCTTTGATTGTCGGGAAGGAGCAAGCCCCGCCGGCGATCTTCTGGGGAATTCCCTGCAGCCGCAGCGTCACCGAGGTCAAAATCCCGAGCGTGCCTTCGGCGCCGACGAAAAGGCGCGTCAGGTCGTAACCCGCCGAGGATTTGCGCGCCCGGCGCGCGGTGCGGATTTCCTTGCCATTGGCCGTCACGGCCGTAACCGAGAGCACATTGTCCTTCATCGTGCCATAGCGCACGGCGTTGGTTCCGGACGCCCGCGTCGAAGCCATGCCGCCGATCGAGGCATTCGCGCCGGGGTCGATGGGAAAAAAGAGGCCGGTATCGCGGAGATAAACGTTCAGTTCCTCGCGCGTGATGCCCGGCTCGACGGTACAATCGAGGTCTTCGGCATTCACTTCGAGAACCCGGTTCATCCGGCTGAAATCGATCGAAACCCCGCCATTCGGGGCATTCACCTGCCCCTCCAGCGAAGAACCGGTGCCAAAGCCGATCACCGGCACCTTGTGTTCGGCACAGACCTTGACGGCGGCCTTCACGTCGTCGGCCGTCTCGGCAAACAGCACACCGTCGGGCAACTGCGCCGGAATGTAGGTGGTCGTATGCGCATGCTGGGCGCGGAAGGATTCGCCGGTCTGGAAGCGCTCGCCGAAGCGCTGTTTCAAGATGCCGACGACCGCGAAAATGCCCTCCTCGTTGCGTTTTCCAGCCTTTGCATCGCTGAGCGCCATCTTGTTGATCTCCCATACTATCCGCCGTCACGGGCAGGTTGGTATGGGACAACGGATGGCGCCTGTCCAGTCAAGAGTCTCGTGAGATGGCTCAAACGAGCGGTGGATTGAGCCGCGCGAAGCCTTCCTGCCGCCTGTATGGGAAATACGGATAAGGCGCCGACACCGCGCTGACCTTTTCGAGCCTTTCGACCTGCTCCTTCGTCAGCGACCAACCGACGGCACCGAGGTTCTGGCGCAGCTGCTCCTCGTTGCGCGCCCCGATGATGACACTGGACACGGTTGGCCGGGCGGTCAGCCAGTTGATGGCGATCTGCGGCACCGTCTTGCCCGTCTCCACGGCAATCTCATCGAGAATGTCGACGATGTTGAAGAGCATTTCGTCATCGACCGGCGGGCCGTATTCCGCCGTCAGGTGCAGCCGGCTTCCTTCCGGTATCGGCTGGCCGCGGCGGATCCGGCCGGTCAGCCTGCCCCAGGCAAGCGGGCTCCAGACAAGCGCACCCACGCCTTGGTCGGCGGCGAGCGGCATCAGCTCCCATTCGTAGTCCCGGCCCGCCAGCGAATAATAGACCTGATGGGCCACGTACCGCGCGTAGCCATGCCGCTCCGAGACGGCGAGCGATTTCATCAGCTCCCAGCCGGCGAAATTCGACGCGCCGATATAGCGGAGCTTGCCGGCAGCAACGAGTCGATCGAGCGTCGAAAGCATCTCCTCGACCGGCGTCGAGGCATCAAAGGCATGCAGTTGCAGCAAATCGATATAGTCTGTGCCGAGGCGGCGAAGCGCGTCATCGACGGATTTGATCAGCCGCAAGCGCGAGGTTCCCCAATCTGCCGGCCCGTCACCCATCGGCAAGGCCATCTTCGTGGAGATGAGCACGGCGTCGCGCTTGCCGCCGATCGCCTGCCCCAGAACCTCCTCCGATGCGCCCGCCGAATAGACGTCGGCGGTATCGAAGAGATTGACACCTGCCTCGAGGCAGATATCGACCAGACGCCGCGCCTGCGCCGCGTCGGTATTGCCCCATGCGCCGAACAATGGGCCGCTGCCGCCGAAGGTGCCCGCGCCGAAACTCAAGACCGGCACTTTGAGGCCGGATGCACCGAGATTTCTGTATTCCATGGACTGTCTCCTGTTGTCTTGAGAGATAGACACTCACTAAGGCGCGATATAGATTGCCAGCGAGAAAGTCATTTGTGATTTGAATTCATCATGAGCCGTCAGGACATCAATCGCGCCGGCGAAATGGACGTCTTCGTGCGCGCCGTCGAGCTCGGCGGCTTTAGCGCCGCGGCAACCGCCTGCCGGATGACCCCGTCGGCCGTCAGCAAGCTCATCGCCCGCCTCGAAGCCCGGCTTGGCACACGTCTCATCAACCGCTCGACGCGGCGCCTGCAACTCACGCCGGAGGGTTGCGCATTCTACGAAAGGAGCGTCTCCATCCTTGCCGATATCGCCGAGGCCGAGCGCTATGCCTCGGCAGGCGAACAGGCGGCCGGGCCGATCCGTATCAATACCAGCGCGTCCTTCGGCAATCATGTGCTCGCGCCCCTCCTATCATCCTTCATGGCGCTTTATCCGGCCGTGACGCTCGACATTTCCTACACGGACAAGGTCGTCGATCTCATGGAGGAGCGCGCCGACGTCGCAATCCGCGCCGGACCGCTGAAGAATTCCAGCCTGATCGCCCGCAAGCTCGGTGCAGCCCGCAAGCTCATCGTGGCCTCGCCGGACTACCTTCGCCGCCATGGTGAACCGAAGTCGATCGCCGATCTCCAACAGCACTGCCGCATCGGCTTTTCGTATTCCCGCGCCATCGGCGGCTGGCCGCTACTTAATCAAGACGACACGGTGCTTGTGCCGGTGACGCCGGGCATTCAGGTCGGCGACGGCGAAGGGATGCGCCACCTGGCACTTTCCGGCGCCGGCCTGGCGCGCCTTGCCGTCTTCACTGTCCGCGCCGATATCGCCGCAGGAAGACTGGTATCTGTCCTTGAAGATCTGAACCCCGGCGACCTTGAGGAATTCTATGCCGTCTATATCGGCCAAGGCGGCCCGCTGCCCGCCCGCGTCCGCGCACTGCTCGATTTTCTCGCAGCCAACGTTCGTCTCTAGCCCGAGCCTTGCGCCTGTCGCAACGCTGCTATTCGGCTGGCGCGCGCCAGGCGGAATTTTCGCCAACGTGGCCATATTTCGCAATTGCGGCCGGCTTAACCTGCCCATATACCGGCGATAGATTTCCGGCTGCTCCCGCCGGTCCTTATGTTGCTACCGATGAATTTCTATGCCGTTCACCGCGGCCCATCGGACGGAAAAGACAGGCGTTCGATGCCGTTAAAAGCCGCAAGCCGAGCCATACGAGAAGCCAGCCTGCCGAGATGGGTTCTGCTGCTAAGCCTCTCCACCTCTCTCGTTGTCGTTCTTGAACTTTTCGCCCTTCCGGCATCGCTGCTCGTTGGGCCGATGATCGCGGCGATCTTTCTCGCCTTGGTGATCGGCAAGGGCCAGATGCGCGTACCCTACTGGTCCTTGCAATTCGGGCAGGCTCTGGTCGGCCTGATGATGGCGCGCGCCATCACGCCGGACATTCTCGCCACGATGGCCAAGGATGCGCCGCTCTTCATGCTGGTCATCGTCTCGGTGATCGCCATCGCAGGCGTGCTCGGCTATCTCCTGACCCGGCTGCAGGTGCTGCCCGGCACCACCGCCGTCTGGGGCTCCTCCCCCGGCGGCGCCTCGGCCATGGTCATCATGTCGGAGGCCTATGGCGCCGATGCCCGCCTTGTCGCCTTCATGCAGTATCTGCGCGTCGTCTTCGTCTGCGTGGCCGCTTCCGCCGTCTCGCGCCTCTGGGTCGCCCCCGACGGCGAGCTGCCACCGCTTATTCTCTTCCCGCCGATCGACTGGCCGGCATTTGCCGCGACTGTGCTGCTAGCCTGCAGTTGCGTCTATGCCGCCTTCCGTTTCCGCGTCCAGGGCGGCACCATCATCCTGCCGCTTCTCGCAGGCTCTCTGTTGCAGGGTTTCGACCTCCTGACGATCGAGCTGCCGATGTGGCTGCTCGCGATCAGCTATGCCCTGATCGGCTGGAGCATCGGGCTGCGTTTCACCCGTTCGATCCTGAAGCATGCCGCCCGCGCTCTGCCGCGCGTCTCCGCCTCCATCCTGCTTTTGATGTCGATCTGCGGGCTGATGGCCGTGGCCCTGCACAAATTCGCGGGCATCGATCCGCTGACAGCCTATCTCGCGACCAGCCCTGGCGGTGCGGATTCGGTTGCCATCATCGCCGCCTCTAGCGATGTCGACTTGCCCTTCGTCATGGCGATGCAGGTGGGGCGGTTTGTGGTGATCCTGTTTACCGGGCCGATGCTCGCGCGCTTCATCGCGCGGAGGAGCGGCCTGGCCGAGAACCCCGCCTGAGCGCGGCCCATTGGCCGGGCGTCATGCCGTAGGCTTTCTTGAAATGCCGGTTCAGGTGGCTCTGATCCGCAAAGCCGGTGGCAAAGGCGACGTCCGATAGCTCGCTGCCCTCGCCGATCATCGCCCGCGCCTGCTGCAGCCGCCGCATCAGAAGGTAGCGATGCGGACTGGTCGCGAATGCGGCCCGGAAATGCCGCGACAATGCAAAGCGGTCGAGTCCTGTTACCGATTCAAGCTCGCCGGAACGCACCGTTCGCGTCGCATGTGCTTCAAGGTAGTCGCGGGCGCAACGGGCCTGATTCCAGGCGATACTGGCGGGCAGCCTGCGCAATGCCTTCGCGTGCCTTACAAGCCCGTCGGCTATGCGCATCAGGAAATCGTCGACGAAGAGCTCGTCGAGCTCCCCATCGAGATCAGTCAGTGCGCCAAGCAGGACGCCGGCAAGAACCGCATCGCTGATGACAGGCTGGTCGACAAAAGGCAGCCCGAGTTTCCCGGCTTCCAGGCATTCGGCAAGCAGCGAGGGCTCCAGGTAGAGAATACGGTATTGCAGCCCGTCATTGGTGCCCGCCCCGCCGTCATGCACCTCGTCTGGATGCAGCACGATCACCTGACCGGGCATGCTGAAGCGCCTTTCGCCGCGATACGAGAAGGTCTGCACGCCCTTCAGCGTCACACCGAGCCCATAAGTGTCGTGCCGGTGCGGCTCGAAGGCATTTCCGCTGAATTTCGCCTCGATGCGCTCGATCCCGGGAAAGGCTGGCGCTGCCACAATGCCGTCGCCGCCCTGCGGCACGCACAAACGTTCAAGACCTTCGAAAACCTGTGGCGTTACATCCTGGCTCAACGCGACCTCGAACCGCATGAAAGAGACTGGAATGTTTGATACCAAAATTGCGATCGTTCTGCGAAACAATCTTGCGTCATGGCAGAAGCTGAATGTAACCGCCTTTTTGATGAGCGGCATCGCCGGGCAAAATCCCGCGATCATCGGCGAGGCCTACAGGGACCGCGCCGGCAACACCTACAATGCCATGTCAGTCCAGCCGATCATCGTGCTATCGGCCGATGAGGCGACGATTTCAGCGATACATCGCCGCGTGCTGGAGCGCGAGATTCCATCCTCGCTGTTCATCGAGGAGATGTTTGCAACCGGCCATGACGCCGCCAATCGCGCGGTATTTGCCGAATACGCGCCGGAAGATGCCAAGGTCGTGGGCGTCGCTCTGCGCGCCGGCAAGAAGATCGTCGACAAAATCACTAAGGGCGCGACGATGCATGCCTGAAACGAAAGACGGCCGGCGATGATCCGGCCGTCTTTGATAAATGTGGCGCAGTTCAGCTCTGCGTGATCGGCGCGATCTGAATCTCGACACGGCGGTTCTGGGCGCGGCCAGCCTCCGTCGCGTTCGACGCGACCGGTTGCGACGGGCCAAAGCCGACGGCAGAGACGCGACGCTGGTCGATACCCTGTCCGCCGAGATAACCGGCAACCGAAAGGGCGCGGCGCTGCGACAGATCCTGGTTATGCTGCAGGCTGCCGGTGGAATCCGTATGGCCGTTGACATCGATCAATGTGCGGTTGAACTTCCTGAGCACGATCGCTACCGAGTTCAGCGTCGGATAGAAGCCCGGCTTCACGGCGTCCTGGTCGATGTCGAAGGTGATGTTCGACGGCATGTTCAGGATGATGTTGTCGCCGTTACGCGTCACCGAAATGCCGGTGCCCTGGAGCTGGGCGCGGAGTTCCGCTTCCTGCTGGTCCATGTAGTTGCCGATCGCGCCGCCTGCGAGCGCGCCGAGGCCCGCGCCGATCAGCGCCGCATTGCGCGGGCCATGCCCGCGTCCGCCAAGGGCGGCACCCGCAAGCGCTCCGCCGACAGCTCCGAGCATTGCCCCGCCTGCGGTATTCGACATTTTCTGCTCGCCCGTATAGGGGTCGGTCGTGGTGCAGGCGGTCAGGTAGCTGGCGGCCATCGCCAGAAGTACGAATTTCTTGATCATGGACAGAAAGCTCTCCGTTCTAAGCTGGCCCGAGCAAATATTATGGAATGCGGCAACAAGATGAACGCGTCCCCTCCGATAAAACAAAATCAGTGGAATGGACACGTCTCGCTTGCACAAATCCCGAGGATATCGCCAATTTGCCACAGCAGTCTCGACAGGCTCGATAATATCGAGACGGGCGGGACCGCATGCGCTTAGAAGGCCTGGAAGAGCTGTCTTACGGTGTCGTAGCTGGCATTGGCGATCGAGAGCGCCTGCAGGCCAAGTTGCCGCTGCGTCTGCAACGCCGTGAGCTTGCTCGACTCCTCTTCCATATCGGCATCGACCAGACGCCCGATGCCTGAACTGTACGCGTCGAAAAGCGTTTTCGCGAACTCGTTCTGCAGCTCGATGCGTTTTTCCAGCGCACCAAAAGCCGAGCCCACGGTGGTCGCCTGCCTGAGAATGCCGTCCACTACGCTGATCATCTCATCGACCTGATCTTTTGTCGTCGAGGATGAAAGCCCGATCTCCACTTGTCCGGCGGTATTGCCCGCCTTGCTCAAAATCATGACGTAGTTCTGCGAAGCGCCCATTTCCGTCGCGAAATAGGATGATGTCAGAGCGCCGTATTCGCCGCTCCCGCCGGAACGGTCGTCGACGAGGTAGCGGGCATCCTTCGATGTGGTGACGCCCGTCGACGGCAGGTCGATATGATAGGTCAGCGTGCCGACGGTGACGGTGCCGTCGGCATTGCGGATATAGGACGCCGGAATCTGCTTCGGCTCGGTGGGATTGTCTTCATCCGTCAGGACGACCCAGTTGTCGCTGTTGAAGGCTGCCGCTTCGGCGACGGAGCGCAACTGTGCCTTCAGCTGCGTCAGCTCCTCATTGATCTTTTCCTTGTCCACACCCTGTTCGGTCGCAGCGACAAGTTTCGTCTTGATTTCGGAAACGACGTCAACGGCGCGGGCAACGCCCGTATAGGCCGTACCCATTGTGGCGGCCGCCATGCCGAGCGCATCCTGAATGGCTGCATGCGCCTTATTGTCGGAGCGGGCCGTCGTCGCCACCGACCAGTAGGCGGCGTTGTCGCGGGCCTGTTCGACGCGAAAGCCGGACGAGACGCGGTTCTGCGTCCGCGTCAGGCTGTGGTTGATATCACGAAGCGTATGCAGCGCCGCATCGACAGATGTGCGTTGAAAAATACTCACGGGAACGGAACTCCGAACACAACTACATGCTACTTACAAACAGCGAACCGTGTCCGCGAAACGTCATGTTCGGGCGCTGAAATCAGCGGGTGGGCGAGCCTCCGAAACGCTGAGGCATCTGATCGGTTACGGGTAGATCATTGCGTTTTATGCTTAAGAAACATCTAACGTTCAGAAGAAATTTATTCTGTTTTGCAACGTTCATTGACCACGAACACGCCGCCGCGATGGGAGGCGGCGACGTTTTAAGCAGACGGCGTCAAATCTATTCCGCTGCCTGCAGATGCTTGGGATCGGGCACCGGTTTCGGCCGTGCCGCAATCGCCATCTCCTCGTGCAAACGGGCTTCCTCATGCGCATGTGGCTTGGCAAAGCGCGCCACCAGAAGATAGGCGACCGGCGTGATAAGGAGCGTGACCAGCGTTGCGAAACCCAGTCCGCCGACGATCACCCAGCCGAGCGCGATACGCGCTTCCGCGCCTGCGCCATGCGCAAAGACCAGCGGAACGCCGCCGAGGATGGTGGCGATCATCGTCATCATGACCGGGCGTAGCCGCAGTGCACAGGCGCGTTCGATCGCCTCGCGCACTTCTACCCCGCGGTCGCGGAGCTGGTTGGCGAACTCGACGATTAAGATACCGTTCTTCGCCATGACGCCGACGAGCAGCACGAGGCCGATCTGGCTGTAGATGTTGAGGCTCGATCCCGTGATAATGAGCGCGAAGACGGCGCAGGCAAGCCCAAGCGGCACGGTCGACATGATGATCAGCGAGGACAGCACGCTTTCGAACTGCGCCGCCAGCACCAGGAAGATGATCACGATCGCAAAGCCGAAGGTGAGTGCCATGCCGCTGGAGTTCTCTTCGAGGGTTGCCGCTTCGGCAAGCGGAATAAGACGCGCCCCTGGCGGCAGGATCGGCTCGGCAAGTTCCGTCACCTGCTTGACGGCATCGCCGAGCGACATGCCCTCTTTAAGGCCTGCCGTGATCGCGACGGAAGCGAGTTGCGATTCACGGTTCAGCTGCGGCGCAACCGCGCCTTCCTTCATCGAAGCGATGACCGACATCGGTACGATCTTGCCCTCGCCGGTCTTCAGGAAGACGTTCTCGAGATCCGTCGGATCATCGATCGGCCGCATGGTCGAAGTGAGCAGAACCGGATAGGCATCGCCATTGACGAAGACGTCGACGACGGAGCGTCCCTCGAGCAGCGACTGCATCGCCGTCGAAAGCCCGGTGATATCGATGCCGAGATCGGAAGCCCGCTCGCGGTCGATCGTGACCGAGACCTGCGCCTGCGTCGGCTCGTTGGTCAGGCGCGGCGTATCATACTGCCCGGTCGCGTCCAGCGCCTGCACCAGCTCGACGGCGGCAGCCGTCAGGCGGTCGTAGTCATTGCCGACGAGCGCCATCTGCAGGCCGCTGCCGGCGCCGCGAATGCGCAGGCTGTTCGAGGATATCGCATTGCCGCGAAGTGCGGGCACGCGCGATGCCGCCCGGTTGATGTCCTGGACGATCTCCGCCTGCGTGCGCTCGCGCTCGCCCCAGGGCGCCAGCGTCAGCACCATGAAGCCGCTATTGGCCGAGCCGCCCTGGCCGGAGATCGAAAAGACGTTCCTGATGTCGCCGCTGTCGACCAGCGGCTGCAGGTATTCTTCGACGAGCTGCAGCTTGTCGCGCGTATATTCGAGGCTCGATCCCTGCGGTGCGGTGAGCCGCATCATCACCATGGCGCGGTCCTCGTTCGGCGTAAGCTCGCTCTTGACCGTCGAGAAGGCGACAAGCGCCGCCCCGGCAAAGATAACCGACGCGACAATGACGACCAAGGGCGCGTTGAGGCAACGCTGCAGGCTCCATTGGTAGACACGCGCAAACGCTCCGCCGAAGTGGCCGAGGGCGCCATGATCCTCCAGCATTGGCTTCGTCAGCATGCGCGAGGCGAGCATCGGACAAAGCGTCAGCGCGACGATCGACGAGAGACCGACCGAGAAGGCCAGCACGAAGCCGAACTCCCGGAAGAGACCGCCCACCTGCCCCGGCAGGAATGACAGCGGAATGAAGACAGCGGCAAGCGTTGCCGTGGTCGCGATGACCGCGAAGAAGACCTCGCGCGTGCCGAGGACGGCGGCCGCCCGCGGCCCCATGCCTTCGGCGCGCCGGCGCACGATGTTCTCGAGCACCACGATCGCATCGTCGACGACAAGACCTGTCGCCAGGACGATGGCGAGCAGCGTCAGGATATTGATCGAAAAGCCCACGAGATAGATCGCAGCCAGCGTGCCGATCAAAGCCACCGGCATGCTGACCGCGGGGATCAAGGTAGCCCGCCAGTCTCGCAGGAAGAGGTAGATGACGCCGGTGACGATGACGCCGGCAAGGATCAGCGCCAGCACGACCTCGTGGATCGCTCCCTGGATGAACACGGCGTCGTCGCTGGTGATCGCGATCTTCGTGCCTTCCGGCAGCGTCTTCGAAAGCTGCTCGACCACCGTCTTGATGCCGCTCGAAATATTGAGCGTATTTGATTGCGCCTGGCGGATGACGCCGAGGCCGATGCCGCGCTTGCCATTGGAGCGCAGCGCCGTATCGCCGTCACGCGGCCCGAGCGTCACCGTCGCGACGTCGCCGAGACGCACGCGGTCCTGCAGGATGACATTGGCGAAATCCTCCGGCTTCTGCAGGCTCGCCGTGGCGCGCACCACGATGTCCTGTGTCGTGCTCTTCAGCGATCCGGCAGGAACGTCGAGGGCGGAGTTGTCGAGCGCCTCCGTCAGATCGCCGACCGTCAGCCCGCGGCTTGCGAGAGCGCCCTGGTCGATATCGACCCGGAAGATCTTTTCCTGGTCGCCATATTGCTCGACATCGGCAACGCCATCGACGGAGGCCAGCCGGTCGACGATCTCGTTTTCGACGAGGAGCGTCAGGTCATCCATGTCGAGCTTGGTCGAGGTGACCGCAAGACGCATGATCGGCTGTGAATCCGCATCCGCCTTGACGATCTGCGGGGCGTCGGCATCGTCCGGAAGCTGCTCCATGATGCGCCCGATCGCATCGCGCACGTCGTTTGCGGCGACGGCGAGATCGACGGTGTCGGAGAACTCCAGCGTCACGCGGCTTTGGCCGAACTGCGATTGCGAGGAGATCGATTTCAGCCCGCTAACGCGCGCAACTGCGCCTTCGATGACCTTCGTCAGCTCTTGATCGATCGTCTGCGGTGCAGCGCCGTCGAACATGGTGCGCACGGTCACGACCGGGCGGTCGACATCCGGCAGTTCGCGCACTTCGACCCCGGCATAGGCAGCAAGACCCGCCACCACCATCAGCGTATTGAAAACCAGCGCCAGGATCGGGCGGCGCACGAAGAGTGCCGTAAAGGTCTGCTTGCCGGAGGCTCTCTCTGGAAGTTCGGTGACGGTCACGTTCATTGTGTCGCGACCCCGTTGTTCGAGGCCAGTTCATTGCCGGTCCGCACTGGCCCGCCCTCGCGGACGCGCTGCAGACCCTGCGTCACGATGGCGTCCCCATCCTTGATGCCGGCCTTCACGAGCACGAAATCCGGATTGCGTTGCACGATGCTGACGCGCACCTTGTGCGACTTGCCGTCGAACACCTGCCAGACGAACGAGCCCTGCGAATCCCACTGAACGGAAACCGGATCGACCGCAGGATATTTGTCGCCTGCGAACTTCATGCTGACATTGAAGGACATGCCGGCGCGAAGCTCGTCGGCGCGGTTGTCGATCTTGGCGCGGATGCGCAGCGTCCGGCTGGCCGCGTCGATGCGGTTGTCGACTGCCTGGACCTCTCCGGTGAACACCTGTCCCGGCCGCGCGACCGACGTTACCTCAACCGGCTGGCCGACGGAAACCATATTGGCGAAGCGCTCCGGCACCCAGTAGTCGACCAGGATTTCCGAGCGGTCGTCGAGCGTCACGATCGGCGTGCTGGTGGTCACGTTGTCGCCGATGTTGACTGGGACGATGCCGACGATACCGTCGATGGGCGCCACGATATTGCGCCGGGTGAGATTGAGCTCGGCGGCCTGCAGCTGCAGCCGCGCGCCCTGCTCGGCAATCTCGGCATCGAATACGTCCATGCGCGCAACGCTGGATTTGATGTTGTGATAGAGATTGGATTTCTCGATCGCGCTCTTCAGCGCCACTTCGGCCTGCCCCTTGGCGATCACCTGCTCCTCGCTGTCGAGCTTGGCAAGCACCTGACGCTGCTTGACCTTGTCGCCGGACTTGATGAGGATTTCACGGATCGTGCCCATTGCCTGCGGCGTCACCGCCACCGAGCGGATCGCGTCGCCTGTGCCGATCGCGTTCAGCCGGTCGTTGACCACGCCCTGCACGACGGCCTGTGTCACGACTAGAACGGCGCTGTTGCGCCCGCCGCCATTGCGTCCTCCGCCGCCCTGGGCGCCCTCGCCTTGCCCCGACGCACCGCCACCGGGCTCCACGGGAGGAGCCACCTTCGCGACAATGTTTTCCGGGACGCCGGCATTTCTCAAAACATCAGCCGCACCCGGCACAAGAAAAATCCATCCGGCAAAGCCGGCCGCAATAACGATAAGAGAAAGAACAAACTGCTTCCAAAAAGCCATTCACGTCTCCGAAGGGACCAAGGGGTCAGACCTGGGACGATCGAAAGAGCGCCTTTAGACATATTCCCCACCTGACTGCGGCAATATCGCCCCTTTACAAGCGGCCATCAAGCGCACGTGCCAGTCATTTCAGAATTGTAATCTCCATCCTCACGAAAACAGGTCACTTTTGCTTGAGCGGAAGCGTATTTCCGGCCTGAATTGCCAATCGCTACTTTAGGGGATTGGATAGGCATGTGCCGCCGCCCCAAATGCGCCGCGCCGGCAAGGGCGGCTTTCGTCCTGGAGGCGCTGGAATGAACCAAGAACATCTTTTCTGGCCTTTCCATCCCGAATCACTACATTACGCGCCATGAGCAATAGTTTCGACGATATCCCCTTCTTCGACGAAGAACCGGGTGAAGCGCCGCGCAAGCCGCAGGCGCCCGCCCCTGCAGCCGGAGGGATTGCCGCCCGCGCCATGGCTGCCCGCGACGGCGGCAAGCGGCCGGACTACCTCGCAGGCCTGAACCCCGAACAGACCGAAGCGGTCGAAACGCTGGAAGGCCCGGTCCTCGTGCTGGCGGGTGCCGGCACTGGCAAGACCCGCGTGCTGACGACCCGCATCGCGCATATCTTGAGCACCGGGCGCGCCTTCCCCTCGCAGATCCTCGCCGTCACCTTCACCAACAAGGCGGCGCGCGAAATGAAGGAGCGCATCGCGCTACTCGTCGGCGGCGCCGTCGAAGGCATGCCCTGGCTCGGCACCTTCCACTCGATCGGCGTCAAGCTGCTTCGCCGCCACGCCGAGCTCGTTAACTTGCGGTCCGATTTCACCATCCTCGATACCGACGACGTCGTGCGCCTCATCAAGCAGCTGATCCAGGCCGAGGGCCTCGACGACAAGCGCTGGCCGGCCAAGCAATTCGCCGGCATGATCGATACGTGGAAAAACAAGGGCCTCGGCCCCGCCGACATTCCCGAAGGCGACGCCCGCGCCTTTGCCAACGGCAAGGGCCGGGAACTCTACTTCGCCTATCAGGCGCGATTGATGACCTTGAACGCCTGCGATTTTGGCGATCTGCTGATGCATCCCATCGCTATCTTCCGCAAGAACCCGGACTTGCTCAAGGAATACCACCAGCGCTTCCGCTATATCCTCGTCGACGAATACCAAGATACCAACACTGCGCAGTACATGTGGCTGCGGCTGTTGGCAAAGCGGCCGAGCCGCAAGTCGATCTCCCCCCTTGTGGGAGAAATGCCCGGCAAGGCAGAGGGCGATATCCCCTCGGACAGCGGCGCGAGTACACCCGCCTCGGTCGGCTCCCCCGACATCTTCCCCACAAGGGGGGAGATCAGGGACACCACCATCAACATCTGCTGCGTCGGCGACGACGACCAGTCGATCTATGGCTGGCGCGGCGCGGAAGTGGACAATATCCTGCGCTTCGAGAAAGATTTCCCGGGCGCCAAGGTCATCAAGCTGGAGCGCAACTACCGCTCGACCGAACACATCCTCGGCGCCGCCGCGCATCTAATCGCGCACAACGAAGGCCGGCTCGGCAAGACGCTGTTCACCGACCGCGTCGATCCGGAAGACGTCAAGGTGCAGGTGCATGCCTCCTGGGACAGCGAAGAGGAAGCCCGCGCCATCGGCGAGGAGATTGAGGCCCTGCAGCGCAAGCAGCATAACCTCAACGACATGGCGATCCTGGTGCGCGCCTCCTTCCAGATGCGCGAATTCGAAGATCGCTTCGTGACGCTCGGCCTCAACTACCGCGTCATCGGCGGCCCGCGCTTTTACGAGCGCCTCGAAATCCGCGATGCCATGGCCTATTTCCGCCTCGTCGCCCAGCCCGCCGACGACCTCGCCTTCGAGCGCATCATCAACACCCCGAAGCGCGGCCTCGGCGACACGACCGTGCGCGCGCTGCACGACTACGCCCGTGCCCGCGACATCCCGATGCTCGCCGCAGCCGCCGACATCATTGAAACAGACGAGCTGAAACCGAAGGCGCGCAAGGCGCTCTTCGACGTGGTGCAGAGCTTCAGGAACTGGCAGCAAAAGCTTGAAACGACTCCGCATACCGAACTTGCCGAGCAGATCCTCGAGGAGTCCGGCTACACCGACATGTGGAAGGCCGACAAGACGGCGGAAGCGCCCGGCCGGCTGGAAAACCTCAAGGAACTCATCCGCTCGATGGAGAGCTTCGAGTCGTTGCGTGGCTTCCTGGAGCACGTCGCGCTGGTCATGGATGCCGAGCAGAACGAAGACCTCGACGCCGTCTCGATCATGACGCTGCATTCGGCCAAGGGGTTGGAATTCGACACTGTTTTCCTGCCAGGCTGGGAAGAAGGCCTCTTCCCGCATCAGCGCTCGCTCGACGAAAGCGGCCGCGCCGGGCTTGAGGAGGAGCGCCGCCTCGCCTATGTCGGCATCACCCGCGCCAAGCGCCGCTGCCACATCTGGTTCGTCTCCAACCGCCGCATCCACGGCCTCTGGCAATCGACCATCCCCTCGCGCTTCCTCGACGAACTGCCGGAAACCCATGTCGAAGTCGCCGAAGTCGAGCAGAGCTACGGCGGTTACGGCCGCGGCGGCTACGGCCAGTCGCGCTTCGACAAGGCCGACCCCTTCGCCAATTCCTATTCCACCCCCGGCTGGAAACGCGCCCAAGCCAACAAGACCGACGCCACCCGCGACAATTGGGGCACCCGCTCGGGCCACGCGGTCGAACGTATCGGCTACGGCGAAAGCGGCCCCAGGGGCCGCACCATCGAAGGCGAACTCGTTGCCAAATCCACCTCCACCGAACCCTCCCGCTTCCAGATGGGCGACCGCGTCTTCCACCTGAAATTCGGCAATGGGAATATTACCGGGATCGAGGGCAACAAGCTGACGATCGATTTTGATCGGGCCGGGCAGAAGAGGGTGTTGGATGGGTTTGTCGAGCGGGTTTGACGAGCCGGCCCGCGCGGCACGAGGCATCTCGTCAAAAGGCTGACCCTGACATTCACAGCCGGCTTTTTTCGCGTTTATGCCGCCCCATTGCTTGAAGAAAAAGCCGTCTCGGAATCGTCACACGCAACCCTGATTTCATTGTATCCATGCGACATCCATCGGCCACCTAGGCTTGTTTTGAAGCACCTTCGTACAGAAATTTGCGCAGTTAAATACGGATCAAGCTTAATCGTCGTATAGGCACTGCAATAAAACCCTGAATTTAGATTGAATGTATCCGGCATTTGGCAATCGTTGCAGACGAGAGCTCGAGACGCTGTTCGAACGGGCTGGGGCCTCATTCCGACATCGGCGTCAACTGCACCTCACCCATTCGTGACTTCCCCCTCCGCGCTCCCTCCCCCATACTCCCTTCGGGCTGGAATAGGAGGATAGAGATGAAACGCTATTCACTATCGGTGATTGGTCTGTCTCTGGTGATTGCGCTTCTCAGCAATCCGGGCATTGCACTGGCAGCTTGCAACAAGCTTATTGGGACCTGACCTCTTCAACCATCCATGCGGACGGCGACGCGACGGCGCTGCGCCCAAAGCAAAACCTGACGGCCGGGTAGAAGCGTGTGCCGAGCGTCTTGTGGAGCGGGCATGAATGCCCGCTCACCCCAGCATCGGCATCTTGCCCATCCCCAGAATATCGTTGACGAGCGCGATGGCGATGCCGATGGCGACGATGCCTAATCCGATCAGGAAGAGCCGCCGCGACCGGTCGTATTTGGCAGCAATCAGCGAATCCCGCGCCAAAAGGTCGGCGAAGACCTTCACCTGCAGACCGATGCCGACGGTCAGGAGCAGCATCGGCAGGATGTCGATGCGGCTCCAGTCGTTCGGGTTGGAGACCCAGCGGCTGATGAAGCTCAGCGAAAAGCCGAGAATGATGCCCGCAGCCGTCAGCGAGCCGTTGCGGAAGGTGGCGTCGATCTTCTCTTCTGGCCCTGGCTCGGTCATGGCTTGCTCCCGGCTGCTCTTCGTGGCCAAGGAAGGCAGAAATAACCGGGATCGGCAAGAGAGCGCATCTGCCGCCTAGGCGCTGGCCTTCGCCGTGAGCTGCGCGCCACGCTCCGCAAGAAGCCCGCGCAGCAGGCTGCGGTGGCAGCGGCTTTCGTTTTCGCAGTAGCAGCCGACGGCGAAGTTGGCGGTGTGCGAGAGTGCGGCCAGCGTGTCGAGGACCCGACTGGTGTCGGGTGCGGCCATTTCCTTGCGATAGGCGCGGGAAAAGGCCTTCCACTCGGCTTCGGTCTGCGCTGCCTTCGCCTCGGCCACCAGCTCCTGGCTCGGCGACAGCATCGGCAGCCAGACGTCGTAATAGTCGCGGCTCGCAAACTCCCCCTTCGGCACGCCGCGCGGCGGGCGGCGCACGGTGCCGATGCGCAAGCCCTCGTCCTTGCTCCGTGGCGAGCCCAGTTGCACGATGCTGATTGCCATTGTGGTCTCCTCGCCTGGCCGGACGAGAAATCTAGCGCGATGGCCGTGTTTTCGCCAGCGGGCAAGACACACCCCCGTGGGTGCATGAGCCGGTCGGCGTCCAATCCGATCGCGGGCCGGGCGTACAGACAAGGATTACAAAACCTGCAGGCCCCGAAGAGGAGCTGGAAAGCAAGGCCAGGCTGACGACACTCTGGCTTCATCGCGGCGCGGCACCGGCCGGTACCACGGATCAGCTCGACCGGGCTTTGCGTGGCCTCACGCTTCCCGCCGGCGACGGATATGTCTGGATCGCTTGCGAAGCCCTCGTCGCCAAGCGCCTGCGCGCCATCATGGTCGATGAACGCCAGCATCCGAAAGCATGGATCAAAGCAGCGGGCTTCTTCTGTAACGGGCCTTCCCGAGTCAATCCCTTATGAGCTTATCCCTCGCCGAGTGCTTGCTTCTGTCCGCAGTCGGCGCTGGGCCGACTTCGCCATTCCCGCGTAAAGCCATTGCGACAAGGGACCGGCCTCCAGACCAATTCGTTCCATTGCCATGCCGTGATTGGCAAACCAGGCGATCAGCGCATCGGGCTCGCTGTGGACCTTTGCTTCACGTACGATGCGGCCATCCGCATCCACCACGCACACACTCGAGTATTCCAATGACACATCAATGCCGTCCACGAAACGCATGGCGATTGAATCGCCGCCCGTGCCGCTGGGATAGGCTTGGGGCCTGCGTTACCCGAATGAGGCGCCGCGCGGCAGGCCGCGTCGCGCCATCTCACTCGCGGCGCATGCGCACTTCCTCCAAAAAAAGCTTGCGCTTGACCACTTGCAAATCCACTAGTTGATAGCGGCATATCGCTTGGCATGCTGCACCGCAAACGTATGGAGTCGCCTGATGAAAGCGTTATTGCTGGTCGATATTCAGAATGGTTTTTGCCCGGGCGGCAATCTTCCGGTGCCGGACGGCCATCAGGTGGTGCCGGTCGCAAACAAGCTGATCGACAGCGGCAAATACGATCTGATCGTCGCCTCGCAGGACTGGCATCCACCCGGCCACGGAAGCTTTGCCTCCTCCCATCCGGGCAAGAAGCCTTTCGAAATGGGCGAGCTTTCCGGCAAGCCGCAGATGATGTGGCCGGATCACTGCGTAAAGAACACCCTCGACGCCGAACTGCATCCGGCGCTGAAAACCGAAGAGATCGACCTCATCCAGCAAAAGGGCGAAAATCCGCTGGTGGACAGCTATTCCGCCTTCCGCGACAACGACCAGGATGCCTCGACCGGGCTTTCCGATTTCCTCGAAGACCAGGGCGTGACAGAGCTCGACGTCTGCGGACTGGCGACAGACTATTGCGTCAAATTCTCGGCGCTCGATGCGCTGGAGATGATGCCCGGGATCAAGGTCCGCTTCATCGAGGATGCAAGCCGCGGCATCACGCCTGAAGGGGTGGCTGCCGCAATCGACGAGATGCACGCACGCGGCATCGAGATCATCGACAGCCAAAAGGCTCTCGCCGACTAAGGCTCAGTCCCGTGCCGCCCGCTCCAGCCCGTAGATATCGTCTGCAAGGTCGTCGGCACGCTTCAGAAACGCCGCATGTGCATCCTGCAGGCCCTGCTTGTAATAGGCGGCGCCGATCTCCTTGGCGAAGAAGTCGAGGACCAGTTCCGACTTGAGCAGCCCGACCGGCTGATCCAGTTCCTTGTCGAAGAAGTGCTGGATCCGCGCAATCAACGCCGCCTTATCGTCCTTGGAAAAGTCTATCGGCTTCATCGTCTCGTCTCCTGCCATTGTCAGAGGTTCCCACCGTTCAGCGAAATCGATCGGTCGATCAAGGAAATTCGATTGCGGCGGAGGCGTCGGGCACATAGAGCAGGTTCGTTTTTGAAGGAGGACAGTTGCCGATGAGTCGCGCGGATTTCGTCGAGGGTTTGCGGGGCGGCTTCACAGTCGCCGCGGCGTCCGCGCCTTTCGCAGCGCTATTCGGCGCGCTTGCCGTTGATAACGGCATGTCGCTCGGCGAGCTGACGCTGATGAGCGCCACCGTGTATGCGGGTGCCAGCCAGATGGTCGGCATCGAGCTTTTCGGGAACAACGTCCAGGCCTGGCTCATCGTCGCCTCCATTCTCGCCGTCAATTTCCGCCATGTTCTCTACTCGGCGGCGATCGCGCGCTACGTCCGCCATTTTACGCCGCTGCAGAAGTTCTTCACCTTCTTCCTGCTCGTCGACCCGCAATTCGCCGAGATGGTGAAGCGCGGCGAGGAGGGCAAGCCGGTCACCTTCATCTGGTATCTCGGCTTCGGCATCATCATCTACGTGCCCTGGGTGCTGGTCAGCCTTCTCGGCGGGCTGCTCGGCAGCTTCATCGGCGACCCGAAGGCGCTCGGCCTTGATATCCTGCTGCCCGCCTATTTCCTTGGTATCGTGCTCGGCTTCCGCAACCGCGACAACTTCCTGCCGGTCGCCCTCGTCAGTGCCGTCGCCTCTGCGATCGCCTACCATTATGTCGGCTCACCCTGGCATGTCAGCCTGGGTGCTGCGGCCGGCATCACCTTGGCTGCGCTGCTGCCATTGCCTGGCGCGATCAAGCCCGAACCCGAAAACGAACCGCACGAGGTCTGACATGGAATTCGATCTCCAGATGGTCCTTGTGATCCTCGCATCGGCTGTTGCGACCTATGCAACGCGCATTGGCGGCTATGTGCTCATCACCACGATGAAACGCATCCCGCCGCGCATGGAGGCAGCCCTCAACGCCGTCCCTGCCGCCGTGCTGACGACCATCGTCGCACCGGCCTTCTTCGACGGCGGTTGGGATTCCAAGCTGGCGCTTGTCGTCGCCCTCATCGTCGGTCTCAGGGTGTCGCACACCTGGATGCTCGTCGCGGCCTGGCTTGTCGTCATGGCCTGGCGCCGCACGATCGGATTCTAGGGCCGCGCGGCGCTTTAAACCTCAATATTCCAGCGGCAGCGTCGCATTCTCCAGCCAGGCTTTGACGTCTTCGTCGTGGATTAGCGGCATCAGCGCTTCGCGGGTGCGGGCGTGATAATCGTTGAACCAGTGCAGCTCGTCATGCGTCAGCAGTTCGGGAATAACGATCGTGCGGTCGATCGGGCAGAAGGTCAGCGTCTCGAAGCCCAGCATCGGCATGTCGCCGCCATCGATGTCCTCCGCCTCGCGCACATAGATCAGGTTTTCTGTGCGGATACCGAAGCTGCCCGGCCGGTAATAACCCGGCTCGTTGGAAAGGATCATGCCGGGCAGCAGTTCCTGCGTCGAAAGCCTCGATATGCGCTGCGGCCCCTCGTGCACGGAAAGATACGAGCCGACGCCGTGGCCAGTTCCGTGCCCGAAATCGACGCCCGCCCGCCAGAGCGCGATGCGCGCCAGCGGGTCGAGATCGCAGCCCCGCGTGCCCTTCGGAAAGCGCGCCGTACTGATCTGGATCATGCCCTTCAGCACCAGTGTGAAAAAGCGCTTCTGCTCTTCCGAAACCGCGCCGATGCCGACGGTGCGGGTGATGTCCGTAGTGCCGTTGATGTATTGAGCGCCGGAATCGATCAGGAAAAGCTCGCCAGCATTGATCGTCCGGTCGGTGTCGACCGTCACGCGGTAGTGCATGATCGCGGCATGCTCGCCGGCGCCGGAAATCGTGTCGAAGGAAACATCCTTGAGCGGGTTCTGCATGTTCTGGCCGACGCTGGCGCGCACGGCCTCCAGCTTCTCGGCCGCGGCAATCTCCGTCACCGTGCCCGGCTTTTCCTGCGACAGCCAGTAGAGGAACTCGACCATCGCCGCGCCGTCCTGCAGGTGGGCCGCCGCCGAGCCGTTGAGTTCAACGCTGTTCTTCACCGCTCGCGGCAGCTTGGCAGGATCGGCACCCTCCACCACGTCGCCGCCTGCCTTGCGGATGATGTCGGCAAGCGCATAGGAGGCGATGTCCGGATCGATCATAACCCGGCGGCCATCCTTCGACACGGCCGCAAGCCGTTCGTCGAGCGAAGACGGCGGCAGTTGCACGCATATCTGCGCAAGATAGGCCTCCGGCTCGATGCTGGTCTTGCGCTTATCAAGGAACAGCTCGGCCTTGCCGTCTGCATGGATGATGGCACGGGCAAGCGGATGCGGCGTATGCGGAACGTCGGCACCGCGGATATTGAAGATCCACGCAATCGAAGACGGATCGGCGATCAGCACGGCTGCCGCATTCTTCTTGGCGAGATCGGCGGCAATCGTCGCAATCTTGTCCTTTGCCAGCGTGCCGGCCTGGGCGACATTCTGGATGACGACGGCCCCGAGCGGTTCGGCCGGCCGATCCGTCCAGAGCCTGTCGAGCGGATTGTGCGGCAGGATCACCAGCGTGCCGCCGATCTCGGCAAGCGCCTTTTCAAGACGCCGCACGTCGGCGCCGGAATGCAGCCACGGATCGATGCCGAGACGCATGCCCTGCTTGCCGTTCTTGGGAATCCAGACATGCGGCGGCTCGTTGACGAGGTCGCCGCCGGTAAAGACGGAACTATCAACCTGCTCGGCAAGCTGCGTGACGTAGCGGCCGTCGACGAAAATGATCGCCTGGCTATGGGTGATGAGCGCAATGCCCGCAGACCCGGTGAAGCCGGTCAGCCACGCCAGGCGCTCCGCGCCCGCCGGCACATATTCGCCGTTGTACTCATCGGCACGCGGCACGAGAAAGGCGTCAATGCCGAGCGCCTCGAAACTCGCGCGCAGTTGCCCGACCCGATCGCGGCCGAATTGTGGCGTGGAGGTGACCTCAAAAGACTGGAACATCTGAAAACCCAATAGCTATATCCGAATCCGCCAAAAAGCGGGGCGGCCCATGTTATCGAAAAATCAGGGCAATGGGAGAAAAAGCAGCCACTTTGCCCCATGTCAGGCCGCTCAATATTTTGGCAGAAATGTGACAAGAAAACCGAAACTGGCACGCTTTATGCATTCAACGCATGGCTCCCATGAATGAAACCCTCTGCCTCAGGATTTGGGAATAGCTATATACGGCGCATCAAACGGCTTCGGAAACCGAGCCTGCAACGAAAAGGAAATGAAAATGACTGCCTCTCTGTCGCGCTTCGCTTACAGCAGCCCGGTGCAGGCTGGCGAACGCCAGACTGTGCATCACGTCATCGGTGCCCGCCGCCCGCTCAATGGGGATAGCCTCAAGATGCTCGGCACGGGCCACGAGGTTACGCACCACAAGGGTGTACCCAGCTACGCGTTCTGAGCTATTTGCCGTTTCGTTTCTCCTCCTCCCTCAACGGACCGGCAATCAGAACTGTAGAGCCCGCTCGAGCGCTCCTCCTCCTTCGAGCTCGCGGGCATGGCCGTTTAACGGTCGAAGGCGGTGCCAATGGCACCGCCTTCTTTTTTTGCCGGTAGCTTACGGACGGTCAAGATGGATCGTCACCCAGCCGTTTCGCCAGATGGTGCGGACGTGGCGGAGCTTCGCGCCATTATAGGCCGAAAGCACCCTCCAGCGCTGTTCTGCGAGGATGCCTGACAGGATCACCGAACCGGAAGGCGCCAGGTGCTCGGCCAGCTTCGGCGCCATCTTGATCAGCGGCCGCGCCAGAATATTGGCGATGATGAGGTCGAACGGCCCGTGTTCCGCAAAGGCCGTCGAATGAAAACCTGGCGCAGTCTTCGCAACGATCCCCGAGGCAATGCCGTTCCGCCGCACGTTTTCGGCCGCGACACGCGTGGCGATCGGGTCGATGTCGGTTGCGAGAACCGGGATATTCTTGAGCTTGCGCACCGCAATCGCCAGGACGCCGCTGCCCGTGCCGAGGTCCAGCGCATTGCCGACCGGCCGCGAACGCAACACGCTGTCGATCACCTCCAGGCAGCCGGCCGTCGTGCCATGATGGCCGGTGCCGAAAGCCTGCCCCGCATCGATTTCGATACCGATATCCCCGGGGCGGACCTTGCCGCGGTCATGCGAGCCATGCACGAGGAAGCGCCCTGCCCGGACAGGCTTCAGGCCTTCAAGGGATTTCGCCACCCAATCGATATCGGGAATGACTTCGCGCTCGACCCTCAGGTCGGGGAACGGCGCCTTAAGCGCCTCCTCGACGCGAAGGCGAACCTCGTCCTCGTCCTCCCTCATCATATAGACGGAGGCTTCCCAGATATCCTTCTTCTCATCGCTCTCGGTCGTCGCAATCGCGAAGTCCTCTTCACCGAAAACTTCGGTCAGAAGATCGAGAACCTGCCCGGCCTTTTTTTCGGCCGTCGTCACATACAGGCGAATTTCACTCACTCGAACTTTTCCTATTTCTATTGCGCGCCGTCGATCCAGACCGGCGGCGGCGTGTCATAACCGGCAACGCTGCGAAGAAACCGCCTGGCAAAGCCCGGAACGCGGATCAGCAGCGGTGCGAAAAAATTGCGAAGGCCGGTCGCAACCGGATGATGCATGGTCACCAGCCTCGTTAGCCCATAGGTCTGCTTCAAGACCATTTTGACCGCCGGCATTCGAAGGTCCGCATAGTCCTGTTCCCTGCCTTCCGATATCAGATAGGCGAGCCAACAGGCATCCTCGATGCCGAGATTCATGCCACGGGCGCCCGCCGGCGAATGGATATGCGCCGCATCACCAGCGAGGAAGACGTTACCCTTCGACATGCGCTCGACATGCCGGAAATGGATGCGGAAATTCGCGGTCCACACCAATTCGCCGCCAGGCACCGGATGGGCGATGCGGCTTTCGAAATCGGGAAGCGTCGAGAGGTAGCGCACCGAATCACCGGAAACGGGAATCCGGCCGACCATGCCGGGATTGAACAGGCTGATCTCGACGTAACGCGGATCGATCGGCTGCGGATAGCGGTAGTCCGCAAGATAGAAGGCCTTTTCGATCGCCTCGCCCGGGAAGCCGAGGCCTGCAGCCTTGCGCACGGTGGAATGTGCGCCATCGGCACCGATCAGGATATCGAGGTCGACTTCCTCCCGGGAGCCATCTGCGCGGCGCAGCGTCACATGCGGTCGGTCCATCGTGCCGGTGACGCTTTCAAGCACCGTCTGCCATTCAGGCTCGACTTCATAGTCGGAAAGCTTGCCGAGCAGCAGCCGTTCCGTATGGCCCTGCGCAAGCACCTGGATTGCCGGAAAGCGGCCGTCGATTTTGGAAGGATCGATCTCGAAAAGCACTTTCTTGCCCGACCGTACCCGAAAGCGATCGATCCGATAGGCCTCCTGCTGGATTGCGTCAGCGGCCCGGGAAGGCGAAAGCAAGGTCAGCGTGCGCGCATTGATGCCGAGCGCCCGGCTTTCCGAAAGCGGCACCGGGCCTACATCGCTGTCGATGATGCGCGGGCGAAAGCCTCGCCGGGCAAGCTCGATTGCTACCGCAAGACCCGTCGCGCCGGCACCGGCGATCAGGATGTTGCGATGCCCGGCCCCCATAGTTTCATCCCTTGCTGATCAAATTCTCCAGCTTCTTTACCGCCGTGTCCGGGTTTTCGCCATAGGCGATCGTGCCGGCGAAACGGCCCTCGGAATCAAGGAGGAAGACAGATGCCGTGTGATCCATCGTATATTCACCATTCGGATCCTTCTCATCGACCGGCACCTTCTTGGCGTAGACGCGGAAGCCCTTGATGACGTCGGCAACCTTCTCCGGCGGACCGGAGATGCCGGTGATGCGCTTCGAAACGTTCGAGACATACTGGTTCATGATTTCCGGCGTATCGCGCTCCGGATCGACCGTGACGAAATAGGCCTGTATCTTGTCGCCCGCCGGATCGACTTTCTCCATCCAGCCATTGAGCTCGAAGAGCGTCGTCGGGCAAACCTCGGGGCAATGCGTGAAGCCGAAGAACACCGCGGTCGGCTTGCCGCGCAACGCCTGCTCGGTGATCGGCTCGCCGCTTTGGGAAACGAGCGTGAACGGAACGCCGAACGGCCCCTCGGCGAGCGGCATATCCCTCGTCTTCGTGATGTTCAGCGTCAGCCATCCGAGCACCGCCGCGACGATGATGACGGCCACCCAAACAGCAACACGGAAATTCTTCATGTCTGCGACCCCTGAAGGCAAGCGGACGGCGCGGCCCGCGACTGCCCGCCTGATAGCTCTTCGGCGCCACGCACGCAATTCAACATCCCGTTTTCCTGCCCGTGATTAATTGCCTCACCCTCCGCTTTGGCAGATGTTTGCGCATCGGCGGTGCACGTTAAATCAATCGTAACCTCTGCGAGCGAAAAATCCGTTGGACTGAACGACATCAACACTGCCATCAGCCACGGACGCCGAAATCCGATCCGCTGGGTAGGCAGTTCAAGACCGGCGAGGGCATGAACGCCCGTCACGCGCCGCGAGAAGCAACCGCCGCCTCGCATCCGGAACCTTTTACCTGCACGGAGCCTGATTGGCAAAGTCGCGGGCGCATTCAGTGGCGGCGCCGCCGCCAAAGCCGTGGCCGCTCCGGCCGGAGACAACTGGGAAGAATTCTGATCATGACAAGCGCCATCATCACACAGGCCGGTTCCCATCTCGAAATCGTTTCCTTTCATCTCGCCGAACAGGAATTCTGCATCGACATCATGGCGATCCGCGAAATCCGCGGATGGGCGCCGGTGACGCCAATGCCGCATACGCCGCCCTACGTGCTCGGCCTCATCAACCTTCGCGGTGCAGTGATCCCGGTCATCGACATGGCCTGCCGTCTCGGCATGAAGATGACGGAGCCGTCGGAGCGCTCCGCCATCATCGTCACCGACATCGCCGGCAAGCTCGTCGGCCTCCTCGTCGAGCAGGTTTCCGACATGATGACCATCAAGAGCGAAGACCTGCAGCCGCCGCCGGAAATCATCCCGGAAGCCCAGCGCGCCTTCTGCCGCGGCATCGTGGCGCTGGAAAAGACCATGGTCTGCTTCCTGAACCTCGACACTGTCATCGCCGACGAACTGGCACAGGCTGCGTAAGGAGCCTTCCGCTCAAAACCAGGGGCCTGGCGAAAACCAGGCCTTTTCGTTATTGCGGCTTGCCGTTCTTCCAGGTGACGTTCTGGCCGTAGAGCGGGATCGTCGAGATCGACATCTTCGCCGAGCCATCTGTCAGCTCGCGCGAATGTGCGAGATAGATCAGCGTGTCGTTGGTCTTGTCGTAGATGCGGTTAACGACCAGCTTCTTCCAGATGAGCGACATGCCCGCCTTGAACACCTCGTCGCCATCTCTCGAGAGATTGATGTCACCGATTTCGATCGGTCCCGTCTGGCGGCAGGCGATCGAATTGTTCGAGGGATCCTCGAACCAGTTGCCGTTTTTCACCCGGTCGATCACGCTGCGGTCGAAATAAGTGACGTGGCAGGTCACGCCCTTCACCTCCGGATCAGCGATGGCATCGACGATGATGTCGTTGCCGATCCAGTCGACGCCGACCTTGCCGACGACCTCGGCAGACGCGGCCCCTGCGCTAAGCGCGGCAACCGAAGCGGCGGAAAGAACAAGCTTGCGCAAAGTGGACATGGCGACTCCGTGAATAATCCGCTTCACTAGATAAGTACGGCCACCGCCAAAACAAGAAAGCTGGCTATGCCTTGCGGCAGGTGCAGGGCTCGTAGCCGTTTGCGGTGAGCCTGCCGGGTGTCATGCCGATTGCCGCGGGAATGGCATGCACCGCAACGGCCTTGACGGCCCTTGCCATCTCGATCGCCGCATGGGCGCAGACGGCAGCATCCTCCGCGGCATTGTGGTGGGAAAAGCGCAGGCCGAGATGCTCGGCGATCACGTTCAATCTGTGCGAGAGGAACTGCGGCCAGATGCGCTGCGCCATCTTGAGGCTGCAGAGATAACTGAGTTCCGGATAGGACTGGCGATAAAGGTCGAGCGAAGCGCGCCAGACGCTGAAATCGAAGGCGGCATTGTGCGCGATCATCGTCGCGCCCCGGAAATCATCGTGGAATTCCTCCATGACTTCCGGAAATTCCGGCGCATCTTCCACATGCTCGGGCCGGATGCCGTGGATTGCGATATTCATCCCGGAAAAACGCATATCCTTCGGCCGGATCAGCCGTTCCTCGACACGAGTGACCCTGCCCTCATCGATCCAGGCAAGCCCGACCGAACAGGCGCTGCCGCGCTGCTCATTGGCCGTTTCGAAATCGATGGCGATGGTCTTCAAGGCTGCTCCGCGATTCTGCCGTCAACGACAGGCTTATCGCGCGGCTTCAGCCAGGCAAATGCCGCAGGTTGACTTTCGCGAAAGGATCAACGACTTTTTGCTGATGATCCGATCGAACATCATTCCCACGGCCATCCATATGACCACGACCCATGCAGGGTGCGGGGCAGCATTGGCACGTTAGCCGTCCGATCAGTCCCGAAAGCCCTGCCGAGGTGAGCAGGGTTTTTGAAGTCTGCTCTCCTCTTTCAAATTCAAGGAGAGCATTTTGAAAGCGATAGAAAACAATCCATCCGAACGTCCGCCAGCGATGGCAGGCTTGACCATTCGGGCGTTGCGCGCCTCCGATATCGAGGCAGTGACGGCGCTCATCAACCTGCCAGGCTTCCGCTTCGGCACCCTGCGCCTGCCCTATCAAACCGTCGACGAAACCCGCAAACGCTTCGAAAACGCCGGCCCTGGCCAGGTCAACCTCGTTGCGGAATTGGACGACCGGATCGTCGGTGACGCAGGCATGATGCGCTATCTGGGGCGGCGCAGCCATGCAGCCAGCATCGGCATGGGGGTCCACGACGATTTCACCGGCAAGGGCATCGGCAGCGCATACGGTGTGATTTCGCCAATCGCCCAAGCGAGATCAGCATCGTTTCCAATCGGCCCGATGTCCGTTACACAATCTGCGGATCGATCCTGTCACATTCAGCATGCGTCCCGACAAATTTGATCAGCCCACGGCCATAACTATGCGCGACATGCACGATCAACCGGTATTTTGCGGCCGATGTCGAGGATCACCCTGTGATAGCCAGCGAGATCGACGTTGGTGCCGAATGTCTTCTTGATATCTGACGGTCCCGTCCGGTTCGCCTTGCTGACGATTGAATATCGAACGCCTAAAGGCACCTTCGCCCGAGGATGCCGCTCCTCAAGTGAGCTTATCCACGGATCAGCGCCAGCCACTCGTCCTCATCCATGGTCTGGACGCCAAGCTCGCGCGCCTTGTCGAGCTTCGAGCCCGCACCCGGTCCGGCAACGACGATATCGGTCTTCTTGGAGACCGATCCGGCGACCTTTGCGCCGAGGCTCTCGGCTTTGGCTTTGGCCTCGTCGCGGGTGAACTTCTCGAGCGAGCCGGTGAAGACCACCGTCTTGCCGGAAACCGGGCTGCCGGAGGTGACCGGCTGCTCCGCCTCCTGCGGCGTCACTTCCGAAAGCAGGGCCGAGATTACCTCGACATTGCGCGGCTCCTTGTAGAACTCCACGATCGCGCGGGCGACGATCTCACCGATGCCTTCGATGGCGTTCAGGTCGTTCCAGGCATCGCCGGAGAGTGGCGCGGCCTCCTTCATCGCCGCGGCAAAAGCCTCGTAGGTGCCGTAGGAGCGCGCCAGCAGCTTTGCCGTCGTCTCGCCGACATGGCGGATGCCCAGCGCGTAGATGAAGCGGTGAAGCGCGATGCTGCGCCGTTCGTTGATCGCCGCATATAGCTTGCCGACGCTGACCTTGCCGAAGCCTTCGATATTTTCGAGCTTCGTCAACGAATTCTGCTGGCGCCGCTCCAGCGTGAAGATATCCGGCGCGGTGCGGATCCTCAGTGCCTCCTCGTCGCTCTCGAAGAAGAAGTCGATCTGTTTCGATCCCAGGCCCTCGATATCCAAGGCATTGCGCGAGACAAAATGCTTGAGATGCTCGGTTGCCTGCGCCCGGCACACGAAGCCGCCGGTGCAGCGCGTGACCGAATCGAGCTTTCCGGTTTTCTCGTTTCTTTCGCGCACCGCATGCGAACCGCAGACCGGGCAGCGCTTCGGAAACTCGTAGGGCACCGCGTCCGCTGGCCGCTTTTCCATGACGACATCGAGCACTTGCGGGATGACGTCGCCGGCCCGCTGCACGATCACGGTATCACCAATCCGGATATCGTGCTCCTCGTCGCGAATGGGCTCACCGGAATTGCCGAGACCCTTGATGTAATCCTCGTTGTGAAGCGTCGCGTTAGTCACTACCACACCGCCGACGGTGACGGGCGTAAGCCGCGCAACAGGCGTCAATGCACCGGTACGCCCCACCTGAATCTCGATCTTCTCGACGGTGGTGAAGGCCTGTTCCGCCGGGAATTTATGCGCCGTCGCCCAGCGCGGGCTGCGCGAGCGGAAGCCAAGGCGCTGCTGCAGTTCAAGGCTGTCGACCTTATAGACGACGCCGTCGATATCGTAGTCGAGGTCGGGGCGCTTCAGGCCGATCTCGTCGTAATGGGCGAGGATATCGGCCACAGAATTCAGCCGCTTCATCGCCGGATTGACCGGAAAGCCCCAGTCCCTGAAGCGCTGTACCATGTCGAATTGCGTGTCGGCCGGCATGTCGGACATTTCGCCCCAGGCGTAGGCAAAAAATTTCAGCTTGCGGCTTGCCGTCACCTTCGCGTCGAGCTGGCGCAGCGATCCGGCTGCCGTGTTGCGCGGGTTGACATAGGTCTGCTTTCCCTCGGCCTCCATCTGCTTGTTGAGCGCCATAAAGTCGCTCTTTGCCATGTAGACTTCACCGCGCACTTCCACGACGGCCGGCACCCCCTTCGGCAGTTCGTTCGGAATCTCCTTGATGGTGCGGATATTGGCCGTGACGTTCTCGCCCGTCGTGCCGTCGCCGCGCGTTGCAGCCGTCACCAGCCTGCCGTTCTCGTAACGGACCGACATGGAGAGCCCATCGATCTTCGGTTCGGCGGTAAAGGCGATCGACTGGTCCGGCAGGCGCCCGAGGAAGCGATAGACGCCGGCCACAAAATCCTGCACGTCCTCCTGCGAAAACGTATTGTCGAGCGACAGCATCGGGCGCGCATGGACGACCGGCGCAAAGGTCACCGAAGGTGCAGCGCCGACGCGGCGCGACGGGCTGTCTTGGCGGATCAGCTCCGGAAACCGCGCCTCGATCGCATCGTTGCGCCGCTTCAGTGCATCGTAATCGGCGTCCGAAATCTCCGGCTGATCCTTGCCATGATAGAGCGCGTCGTGATGGGCGACCTCTTTCGCCAGCCGCGCGAGCTCGGTGGCGGCATCATCGATCGTCAGGTCTTCAACTGCAACGGATTCGGTCGGCATACGGGATCACTCCAGAGAATCTGGAATCGTTTTAGAGCAAAAATTATGGATTGAAAGAGAGGTGGATGAGGCCGCCCTTCCTCCGCCTGCCGGCACCTTCTCCCCGTTGTGACCGGGAGAAGGTATATGCCCGCGCCGTTTCAGCAGTACGTCCGCTTGAGTGAAGCACGTCCCCTCTCCCGTCAAAACGGGGGAGAAGTTGGGGTGAAGATCAATCCCACGGCATGACCTTGTGCCTAACCATTTCCCGCCAACAGCCGAGCCGCAGCCGCCCTCGCCTCTTCGGTCACGGAGGCTCCAGCAAGCATGCGGGCGATTTCTTCCGTGCGGTCCTTGTGCACCATCGTCGCGACGCGCGTGGCAATCTTTTCAGAGCCGTCGGAAACCGGTCCCTTGGAGATAAGCAGGTGCGTTGCTGCACGCGCGGCGACCTGCGGGGCATGGGTGACCGAGAGAACCTGCACGCGGTCGGAGAGCCGCTTCAGTCGCTGGCCGATCGCATCGGCAACGGCACCACCGACACCGGTATCGATTTCGTCAAAGACGAGCGTCGGCGCCGAACCGCGATCGGCAAGCGCCACTTTCAGAGCAAGCAGGAAGCGCGAAAGCTCGCCGCCCGATGCCACCTTCATGATCGAGCCCGGACGCGTCCCGGGGTTCGTCTGAACGTGAAACTCGACGACATCGATGCCCTCGGCCGTTGCGTCTGCCGCGTCGGTCGTCATCTCGACCATGAAGCGCGCACGCTCCAGCTTGAGCGCCGGCAATTCCGCCATGACGGCGGCGGCGAGCGCTTCGCCTGCGTGGTGACGCTTGTCCGAAAGCGAGCGGGCCGCGGCATCGTAATTCGCCTTGGCGACACCCACCTCGGCTTCGAGCTTCACCAGCTTCTCCTCGCCGGCATCGAGATCGGCAAGGTCGGCGATCATTCGCACGGCAAGCGCCGGAAGCTCGGTCACAGGCACGGAATATTTGCGGGACGCGGCGCGCAGGGCAAAGAGTCGCTCCTCGACGCGCTCCAGTTCCTTCGGATCGTATTCCGTCTTTCGGAGTGCTGCCTCCACTTCCATCTGCGCGTTGGAAAGCTGGTCCAGAGCCGCATCGAGCAGCGCCACCGTGTCTTCCAGCAGTCCAGGCGCCTCGTGGCTCTTGCGCTCCAGGCGGCGCACCAGCGAGGCGATATGCGGCACCGGAGAGGCATTGCCGTTCAAAAACTCGGAGGCCTCGGCGATGTCGCCTGCAATGCGTTGCGCTTTCATCATCTTCTGGCGGCGGTCGGCAAGCTCCTCCTCCTCGCCGTCCTGCGGCGAGAGCTTTTCCAACTCGTCGACGGAGGACCGGAGATAGTCGGCTTCGCGGGCCGCGTTCTCCACCTTTTCGCGATGCTTTTTCAGCGTTCGCTCCGCGTCGCGCCAGATGCGGTAAAGCTCGGAGACCGCCGCCGCATCCTCGTTGATGCCGGCGAAGGCATCGAGCAGAAGCCGGTGCGCATGCGTATCGACAAGCGCACGGTCATCGTGCTGGCCGTGGATTTCGACGAGCATCTGCCCGGCCTGGCGCATCAGCTGCACGCTCACCGGCTGATCGTTGACATAGGCCTTGGTGCGGCCGTCGGCCGATTGCTGGCGCCGGAAGATGAGGTCGCCCTCGTCATCAATCCCGTTCTCGCGCAGAAGCTGGCGGACACCGTGATCCATCGGCACGTCGAAGACGGCCGTCACCTGCCCTTTGTCCTCGCCGTGGCGCACGAGACCGCCGTCGCCGCGCCCGCCAAGCGCCAGCGAAAGACTGTCGAGGAGAATGGATTTGCCGGCACCGGTTTCGCCCGTCAGAACCGAGAGCCCGGTTTCGAAGGCAAGATCCAGCCGCTCGATCAGAACGATATCGCGGATCGAAAGCTGGATCAGCATTGCGTGTCAGGCCTCACGAGCCGAGCAGCAGCTTCCTGCCGGCTGCGGAAATCCAGGAGCCCTTGTTCTCCCGGGGCTCCGCACCTCCCGACTGCAGCAGCTTGAAGGAATCGGCATACCACTGGCTATCCGGATAGTTGTGACCGAGAACGGCGGCTGCCGTCTGGGCTTCTTCGACGATCCCCATCGCGTAATAGGCCTCGACGAGACGCGCCAGCGCTTCCTCGATCTGATTCGTGTTCGGATACTTCTCAACCACGATACGGAAGCGGGAGACGGCTGCAAGATATTCCTTGCGCTCGAGATAATAACGGCCGACCTGCATTTCCTTGCCGGCGAGCTGGTCGCGGGCGTAGCGGATCTTGGCCTGCGCGTCGTCGACATATTCGGAGTCCGGATAGTTGTCGATGACGGCCTGCATGGCTTCGATGGTCTTGGAGGAACCCCGCTGATCCTGCGTCACGTCGGAAATCTGCTTCGAATAGCTGAGGCCGATCAGATACTGAACATATGCCGCATCTTCAGACTTCGGATATTGCGCCATATAGCGGTTGCCCGATGCGAGGGCGTCGTCGATCTTGCCCTGGCGGTACTTCACGAAGGTGCTCATCACGAGAGCCTTGCGCGCCCATTCGGAGAACGGGTTTTCGCGGTCGATCGCGTCGAACTTGCGTGCGGCTTCGGCCATGTTGCCGGCCTTCATGTTGGCAAGCGCCTGATTGTAGAGGACGTCCGGCGGATCGTTGTTAAGGCCGAGCTTGGTGATGTCGATATCAGGGTCCGACTGGCAACCGGAAATCAAGGCGCCTGCACTCAAAATCACGAGCGATGCGAGCAAAGCGCGCGCTGTCTTCATCATACCTTCAGACCTTGCATAATCCATAGAAGAATCCCAACTGCCGCTACCCCACCCTGCGGCAGCCACACCTCGCGGGCGTTTCTAGCCACAAATGTGTGGCGAGAGCAACGCAATGATGAGCCATTAACGCATTTTTGTGGCAGCAAGCGTCAGAATATCCCGGTTTTTGACTTTAATCGGACCTGTTGCTCCTAAGCATATGCTGCAGAACAGTTATCGGCTTACGGAAGTGCTAAAAAAAACCGCCTCCCGAAGGAGGCGGCCCTGGCCTGAAATTTGGTGTGGAGGTCATGCCGACCAGGGGGCGAATCCGGGAGCGTTAACGGCGACGAAATCGCGGGGTGTAACGCGCGGGCGCGCAGCAGAAGTCTCGACAACTTCGTAGGCAGTCGTGTCGCTGAGCAGCGCCTTCAAAGCATTGGCATTCATCTTGTGACCACCGCGATAAGAGCGGTAGCAGCCGATGAAGGGAGCGCCGGCAAGTGCCAGGTCGCCGACGGCATCGAGCGCCTTGTGACGCACGAACTCATCCTTTGCGTAGCGCAGGCCTTCGACGTTGATGACCGTATTGTCGTCGGAGATGACGACTGAATTCTCAAGCGACGAACCGAGCGCATGGCCGGAGGCCCAGAGACGCTCCACGTCACGCATGAAGCCGAAGGTGCGTGCGCGCGACAGTTCGGACTTGAAGGTCACTGCCGTCAGATTTCCTTCCCATTTCTGATGGCCGATCAGCGGGCATTCGAAATCGATCTCGACTTCGAAGCGCGTGCCGTCATACGGACGGAACTCGCTCCAGGAGCCGCCATGCTCGATGCGAACCGGCTTGGTGATGCGGATATAGCGACGCTTCACGCCGAGCGAAACGAGGCCAATCTGCTCGATCGCCTCGATAAAGGGTGCCGAACTGCCGTCCATGATCGGCATTTCGGCGCCGTAAACCTCGATCACGACGTTATCGAGGCCGAGCGCGTAGAGCGCTGCCATGACATGTTCGATCGTCGCAACCGAATGCGCCGGGGAAAAGCCAAGGACGGTGCAGAGATCGGTGCTGCCGACCTGAGCGGAGACGGCACGCAGCTCGGTGACGCTGCCGTCGTCATGCATGCGATGGAAAACGACGCCGGTATCGACTTCAGCTGGATTGAAAGTAATGGTGACTTCCGCGCCGGAATGGACGCCGGTGCCCGAAAGCGTCACCGGGCGCGAAACCGTCGTCTGGAAGCCAAGCATGCCAATAACCATAAAATTCTGCCTTTATTGCATTTACGGTCCGTAGCGCCAAAAGCACCGAATAACCAACCGCCAACCTATTTTGCCCATCGCCGAATTGTCGCCATGAAGGCGGCAAGGCACGGTCCCATGACGTCATTCATACGTGCGGCCGGGCTCCAATCCAAATCACTGTTCGTTTCGCTTTGTTACGAAACCATCCGCTTGAAATGATTTAGGAATCATCAACTTATATGACACTTTGAAACAGCTGCGCCCGGAACCGTGATCCCGGGCACATGCGTGGCGATTCTGTGTCCGCTCAGTTCGACTGGCGGCGCAAGAAGGCAGGAATCTCAAGCTGGTCGTCTTCCTGCATCATGCGGGCCTGCGGAACACTGCGGCCCTGGTCGTCGAGATTGCCGCGGCGTGGCGCATAAAGGTTCGCCTCGGGCGAGAGCGGGCGGCGCTGCTGCGAAGCGGCGGCAGGCGCTGCCGTCATCTCGGGAGCGACTTCCTCTTCGCGGCGGCCGAGCGAATTGGTGATTCGCTTCAGCAGGCCCATCGGGCCGCGCTCCTCATGCGCCTGTGCGGCAGCTGGTTGGGCGCGGTGATCGATCTCGGCCTGAACGACCGGCGGGAAGTCCTCGACCTTCGGCATGCGGACCGGCTGCTGCATGGCAGGTTCCTGGCAAACCGGCTGCTGCTGCATGACCGGCTGCGGCGCCGGCTGGCTCATAACGGGTGCCGGCGCGGGCTGCACCGGAGCCGGACGAGCGGCCGGAGCTTCTTGAGCGGCTGCGAAGATGCGGCTCTGCGGACGGAACGCGTCCTGAGCAACAGGCTGCTGAACCGGAGCTGCAGGCCGCGGAGCCGGGATTTCGAGCTCGCGTTCCATCTCGGCTTCCGCCATGCGGATGGTCTGCGCGATCGGATCGGCCGGCTTCGGTGCCTGCATGACTGGCGCAGGCTGAACTGCGGCCGGTGCCGGAGCAACGGCCGCGGAAGGACGGATAGTCGGCTTGGCGGCAGGCTGGAAGTTCTTCGCAGCAGCTTCGTTCATCGCACGGTCGATACCGGTCGCAACGACAGAGACGCGGATGATGCCTTCGAGCGATTCGTCGAAGGTCGCGCCGAGGATGATGTTGGCATCCGGATCGACTTCTTCGCGAATGCGGGTCGCAGCCTCGTCGACTTCGAAGAGCGTCAGGTCGCGGCCGCCGGTGATGGAGATCAGGAGGCCCTGAGCACCCTTCATCGAGGTTTCATCGAGCAGCGGGTTGGCGATTGCAGCTTCGGCAGCCTGCATCGCGCGTCCCTGGCCGGATGCTTCGCCGGTGCCCATCATCGCGCGGCCCATTTCGCGCATGACCGAGCGGACATCGGCGAAATCGAGGTTGATGAGACCTTCCTTCACCATCAGATCGGTGATGCAGGCAACGCCCGAATAGAGAACCTGGTCGGCCATGGCGAAAGCATCGGCGAAGGTCGTCTTGTCGTTTGCGATACGGAAGAGGTTCTGGTTCGGAATGACGATCAGCGTATCGACTGACTTCTGCAGTTCCTCGATGCCGGATTCGGCAAGACGCATGCGGCGACCGCCTTCGAAGTGGAACGGCTTGGTGACGACGCCGACGGTCAGGATGCCCTTGTTGCGCGCGGCCTGCGCGACGACCGGGGCAGCACCCGTACCTGTGCCGCCGCCCATGCCGGCGGTGACGAAGCACATATGCGTGCCGTTGAGGTGATCGATGATCTCATCGATGCACTCTTCGGCGGCTGCGCGGCCGACTTCCGGCTGCGAACCGGCACCGAGACCCTCGGTGACGTTGGCGCCGAGCTGGATGATGCGTTCGGCCTTCGTCATGGTCAGCGCCTGGGCATCCGTATTGGCAACGACGAAGTCGACGCCCTGGAGACCGGCAGAGATCATGTTGTTGACAGCATTGCCGCCGCCGCCGCCGACACCGAACACGGTGATACGCGGCTTCAGCTCAGTGATATCCGGCTTTTGCAGCTTGATAGTCATGGTACCTGTTCCTTCTCTTTATGGCCGCATCGCCACGCCGGCCAATTCACTCAATATCAGAAGCTTTCCTTCAGCCACTGGCCCATCCGGGCGATGCGGCTGTTATTACCCCCAAGCGACATGAGCAGACCGCTCTGTGACGCATGTGTTTCCATGTCCGCGACCTGCGGATAGATCATCAGTCCGACCGCCGTCGAAAACGCCGGTCCCTTGGCTGCCGTCGGCAGACCCGAGACGCCCATCGGACGGCCGATGCGGACGTTGCGCGCCAGGATGCGCCGCGCCACTTCCGCAAGACCGGTCAACTGGCTTGCGCCGCCCGTCAGCACGACGCGCTTTCCGACGATCGGGCTGAAGCCCGAGCGCTGGATCCGGTCGCGGATCAATTCCATCGTTTCCTCGATGCGTGCACCGACGATGCGCGAAACGAGCGCGCGCGGCACCTGCGTCGGCTGATCGCGCTCGTCTTCCCCGATCGGCGGGATCGAGATGAGCTCGCGCTCGTCGGAGGAGTTCGAGAATGCCGAAGCGTGAACCACTTTCAGGCGCTCCGCGTCTTCGATGCGGGTCGAAAGGCCGCGCGCCAGATCGGTCGTGACGTGAAGGCCCCCAAGACCGACGGCATCCGTATGGACCAGCTTGCCTTCGGCAAAGACCGAGATCGTCGTCGCGCCGCCGCCCATATCGATCGCGCAGCAGCCGAGCTCGACCTCGTCGTCGACGAGAGCCGCCAGCCCGGAGGCGTAAGGTGTAGCAACGATGCCCTCGACGGAGAGATGCGCGCGATTGACGCTGAGCTCGAGGTTCTTCAATGCGGCACGTTCGGCGGTCACGACATGCATGTCGACGCCAAGCACATCGCCATACATCGCCAGCGGGTCGCGGATACCGCGTTCGCCATCGAGCGAGAAGCCGGTTGCGAGAGAGTGCAGCACGGCGCGATCCTGGCGCAGCGACTGCTGGCAGGCGGCTGCAAGCACCTTCTTGAGATCGTTGAGTTCGACTTCCTGGCCGCCGAGATCAATCGTCGCCGTGTAGATGTCGCTGCCCAGACGGCCGGCCGTCAGATTGACAATCAGGCTTTCGACGGTAAGGCCCGCCATACGCTCGGCCGCATCGACGGCAAGTCGGATGACGCCTTCGAGCGCATCGAGATCGGCGATGACGCCGGTCTTGATGCCGCGGGAGCGCTGGTGGCCGATGCCGATGATTTCGATGTCGTGCGTGCGGCCCGGAAGAATCTCGCTCTCTTCGCGGGGCGTCAGGCGGCCGATCATGCAAACGACCTTGGTCGATCCGATGTCGAGCACCGAAACGATATGCGACCGCTTCGACGACAGCGGCTTCAGGCGCGGCAATCCGAAATGGGACGAACCGAACAAGCTCATATATTCTGCCCCGCCTTCTTCAAATCCTTGGTCCGCTGATCGACAACGACCTGCCGGCGCGCCATCGCCTCCGGGGTCAGTTGGATCGCGGTCCTGTCCACCAGCCTGAGATCGACCGCTGCGATGTCGCGCGCCAGAAGATCCTGTTCCTTGTTGAATTTCGACAGCCTGGCGAGCGCCTGATCGACATCGTCGGACGGCAGCTTCACCACCACGCCGTTATCCATGTGCAGGTCCCAGCGGCGGCCGGAGACCCAGACGTAAGCCTTCACGCGCGACGTGATGTCCGGCCACTTCGAAAACTCGCCTTCGAGCGAAGCCGCAGCACTTTCTGCATCTCGGCCGACAACGAGTGGCAACGTCGAAAACTTGTTGTCGCGAAGCGGCGCAATGACGCTGCCATTCCTTTCGATCAGCGAAAGCTCCTGCCCGTGCTGCCAGATCGCATAGGCCTGGCGCTCCTTGAGCTTGACCTCGATCGTCTTCGGATAAATCTTCCTGACCTCGACGCTTTCGACCCACGGAAGCTTGACGATCTTCCGGCGCGCAGCATCGACATCGAGCGCCACCAGCGACGTCGTTCCGTCGAGACCAAGAAGTTCAAAGATTTCGATTTCGGAGGTTTCGGAATTGCCCGAAACCTTCACATCCTCGATGGCGAAACCGGCAGCCGTCGTCGCCGCCTGCGCGACTGTTTCCGTATGGCCGCCGAGCGACATGCCGTAGAGGCCGGTCGCCGCGAAGAATGCAAGGGCAGAAATCGTCCCGGTATGCGCAGGAATATGGATTCGGCCAGTTCCGAGACTGACGAGGAAGCGCACCGCACGGCGCAGCGGACGCGGGAGAACCATCCGCCCATCGCCCTCAGCAAGAGCGACGCTCGGTTGACGGCTTGGGCGCCCTATCCTTTTGACCGTCAACGAGAACAAGAGGCGTCCTCCACCATCCAACGCAAGAATCCACCAAAGGAATAACCGGCATGGCCGGCCATTTCGGGCACAAGGGAGGTTGGCGTCATGCCCGGCTGGGTATTCACTTCCAGCCAGATAACTTCACCATCTTCGGAGAACCGGTCGTCGTAACGGAAGTCGGACCGACTGACCCCACGACAACCAATTGCTTGATGCGCCCTTAACGCCAATGTTTGTATTTTTTGGTAAATATTCGGTGAAATTTTCGCCGGGATGACGTGTTTTGAGCCGCCCGCAGCATACTTGGCATCATAGTCATAGAAGTTGTGACCCTGCGGCACCACTTCGGTCACGCCGAGAGCCTTGTCGCCCATGACACCGCATGTCAGTTCGCGGCCATAGACATACCGCTCGACGATGACCTCTTCGCCATAGCGCCACTCCGGCGAACTGATGATCTGCGGCGGATGGGCCTGATCCTCCTGAACGATCACGACACCGAAACTGGAGCCCTCCCGGACAGGCTTCACGACATAGGGCGGCTTCATTGGATGCTCGGCCGGAAAGGCGAAGCGATTGATGACTTCCGATTGCGCCACAGGGACGCCGGCCGCCGCTGCAACCCCCTTGGCCTTGCCCTTGTCCATCGCAAGCGCAGAGGCAAGAACGCCGGAATGCGTGTAGGGAATTTCGAGATATTCGAGGATGCCCTGGATGGTGCCATCCTCGCCGAAGGGGCCATGCAGCGCATTGAAGGCGACATCGGGACGAAGCGCCGCCAGCTTCGCAGAAATATCGCGATCGACATCGATCCGCGTAACCTGGAAGCCCTCGCCCTCGAGAGCATCCGCGCAAGCCGTTCCCGAAGACAGGCTCACCGGCCGCTCCGAGGAAAATCCGCCCATCAGGACAGCGACATGCTTGCGACTCATACGAACCCCCAAAATAAACCTCAGCCTGATTTTCGAGGCTTGCACCAAGCTTGCCCGCGAATCCGCTTCGCCTCAGACATGGGAGGGATATGACAACATTATGGTTAATGAAGTGTTTACTTTTATTAACCGGGTGCCTTCCCGAAAGGTTTCCACCCCTCAGGAACCCCACTTGGCCTGCATGTTTCCGACTCGAAATCAGCGCGTTGCGGCGACATGCTGAAGTTCGCTCACAGCATGAAAAAACCCGCACAGATGATCCATGCGGGTTCGCCCGGACAGGCAGCGAAGGCCGCCCTCAGTCGTCCTTGTCGAGCAGTTTCCAGACAAGCCCGCCAAGCGCACCGCCGGCGATCGGCGCCAGCCAGAAGAGCCAAAGCTGCTGCAGGGCCCAGCCGCCGACAAAGAGAGCCTGGCCTGTCGAGCGGGCGGGATTGACGGATGTGTTCGTCACCGGGATCGAGATCAGGTGGATCAGCGTCAGCGCCAGGCCGATCGCAAGCGGCGCAAAGCCAGCGGGTGCCCTGCCATGCGTGGAGCCCAAAATGACGATCAGGAAGACCAGCGTCAGAGCGACTTCGATGACCAATGCCGAAGTCAGCGAATAGCCGCCGGGAGAATGCTCCCCATAGCCGTTGGAGGCAAAGCCTCCCAATTCAAAGCCGGCCTTGCCGCTTGCAACGAGATAGAGGAGAGCGGCGGCCGCAATGGCACCGATCACCTGCACGACGATATAGGGAACGAGGCGTCCCACCGGGAATCGGCCGGCGACCGCAAGGCCGACGGAAACGGCCGGATTGAAATGGCCTCCCGAAACGCCGCCCACGGCGTAAGCCATCGTCAGCACGGTCAGGCCGAATGCCAGTGAAACACCGGCAAAGCCGATTCCAAGGTCCGGAAAGGCTGCAGCAAGAACGGCACTGCCGCATCCGCCAAAGACCAGCCAGAACGTCCCCAAAAACTCTGCAATAAGCCTTTTCTGCATATTTCTTCCTTCAATCTCAATCAGAGAGCGAAGAAGGAAGTCGCCTAAAACTGATTCCCGTCAATCCCCTCAATTTCAGGTAGCGTTGGCCACGCAGCTAATCATAATACGCGAGACGAAAATCATCGCGGTGCGGCGGCATCGGATTTCATCACTTTCTTGCCCATTCGGCGTTTGCGCGGAATTAAAATTGCGTTAAGAGCCTTCGACCCTTTCCAAGGGCGCTCTTTATAAATCCCGAATGGAATAAAAATGTCTGACGCGATATCTCCCGTATCGCCGACCTCCGCTTCATCGAACAGTGCGCAAGTCAATTCGCCGGCGCGCGTTCTGATCGCGAGCCTTGTCGGCACCACGATCGAATTCTTTGATTTTTATGTCTATGCGACGGCAGCCGTCCTGGTCTTCCCGACGCTGTTCTTCCCGAACAACGATCCGACCACCGCCCTTCTCGCTTCCTTTGCCACCTTCTCGATCGCCTTCTTCGCCCGTCCGCTCGGCGCCGTTGTCTTCGGTCATTTCGGCGACAGGATCGGTCGCAAGACGACGCTGGTCGCCGCCCTCCTGACCATGGGTATTTCTACGGTCGTTATCGGCCTGCTGCCCTCCTACGGATCGATCGGCGTCGTGGCGCCGCTGCTGCTCGCATTGTGCCGGTTCGGCCAGGGCTTCGGCCTCGGCGGCGAATGGGGTGGCGCTGTTCTCCTCGCAACCGAGAATGCGCCGGAAGGCAAGCGCAGCTGGTACGGCATGTTCCCGCAGCTCGGCGCACCCGTCGGCCTCTTTCTCTCCTCCGGCGTCTTCTGGCTGCTGCTGCAGGTCATCTCGCAGGACGCGCTTTTGAGCTGGGGCTGGCGCGTTCCATTCATCGCCTCGATCGTCCTGATCGTCATCGGCCTGTGGGTTCGTCTTTCGATCACTGAAACACCGGCCTTCCAGAAGGCAATTGACAAGCATGAGCGTGTTGCCGTGCCGGTCGCGGAACTGTTCCGCAAGCACAAGCGGAGCTTGTTCCTAGGCACCTTCGTGGCGCTCGCGACCTTCGTGCTCTTCTACATCGGCTCGGCCTATCTGCTGTCCTACAACGTCAAGGTTCTGAAAATTCCCTTCCTGGACGCGCTGGAAATCCAGATTGTCGGCTCGGTCGCCTTCGGCATCTTCATCCCCGCCGCCGGCAGGCTCGCTGAAAGATTCGGACGCCGCGAAGTGCTGATCCTTACCACCGTCGTGATCGGTATCTTCTCGTTCTTCCTGCCCGGCCTGATGACCGGCGGCGAAGGCAGCATCGTCGTCTTCGCGATTGTCGCCATGGCACTCATGGGCATGACATACGGCCTGATCGGTACCGCGCTGGCGGCCCCCTTCCCGACCGCAGTGCGCTACACCGGCTCGTCGATCACCTTCAATCTTGCCGGCATCTTCGGCGCCTCGCTGGCCCCCTATATCGCCACCTGGCTGCAGACGAACTACGGCATGCTTTATGTCGGCTACTATCTCGGCCTTGCTGCCGTGATCACGCTGATCTCAATCCTGGCATCGGGCCGCGACGAAGTCTGATCGAGACTGCCTCCAGGTCAATCAAAGGCCGCGGCGGTTTCCCGTCGCGGCCTTTTTCATTACTGGCAATCGACTGGCCGTTCTGGATAGATAAAAACGGCTATTCGCTGGTCACACCCTGGAACGGGCGCACCTCGCGGCCCGGCATGAAGACGCCGAGGCGCTTGATTTCCCATTCGAGCTTGACGCCGGAATTTTCGAAGACTTCACGGCGAACCTGCTCGCCGAGATATTCGAGATCGTAGCCCGTCGCCTGCCCCATATTGATCATGAAATTGCAATGAAGCGACGACATCTGCGCGCCGCCGATGACGAGACCCCGGCAGCCCGCTTCGTCGATCAGCTTCCAGGCCGAATGACCTTGGGGATTCTTGAAGGTCGAACCACCGGTCTTCTCGCGGATCGGCTGCACCGTCTCGCGGTGATTGCGCACCGCATCCATGTCGGCGCGGATCTTCGCCCGGTCCTCCGGATAGCCCTCGAAAAGCACGGAGGTGAAAATGAGATCAGGTGAGGCCGTGGAATGACGGTAGGAATATCCCATGTCTGCATTCGACAGCACGAGCTTGTTGCCCTTGCGGTCGATGGCATTGACCTCGACCAAGCGATCGCGGGTCTCGCTGCCATTGGCGCCGGCGTTCATGCGCGCCGCACCGCCGATGCTGCCCGGGATGCCATAGAAGAAATGGAGGCCGCCGATGCCGTTGTCCATCGCCATCGCGGCCACATGCTTGTCCGGGCAGATGGCACCGGCGAGAATGCGGTTGTCGCCCGCAAGCTCGACCGAACCGAAGCCCTTGGCAGAAAGCCGCAAGACGACGCCCGGAATGCCGCCATCGCGCACGAGAATGTTCGAACCGACGCCCACGACCGTCAGCGGCACCTCTTCCGGCAGGATTTTCAGGAATGCGATAAGGTCCGCCTCGTCGTGCGGCTGGAACATCAGCTCGGCAAGACCGCCAGCATGGAACCAGGTGACACGGTCCATGGGGGCATCCGGCGTGATACGGCCCCGGATATCCTTCACACCTTCTCCGAGAGACTCGAGAAGCTTTTCCCCATTCACCTGTTTCATGCAGACTTTCCCGAAAGACCTTCCAGTTGCTTGGGCAGCGAGACTGCCCAGTAAGTTATATTCCCAGCCCCTAAGAGAACCACAAAATCGCCGGGCTTTGCAATCTCCGCGACCATTTCAGGCAAAAGCTCCTGATGAGCGAGGAAGCGCGCGTCGCGATGGCCACCCGCTTTGATGCGGGAAACGAGTGCCTCGGAATCCACGCCTTCGATCGGATCTTCGCCCGCGGCATAGACCGGAGCAAGGAAAATGCTGTCGGCATCGTTGAAACAGGCGGCAAACTCTTCGAACAGGCTGGAAAGGCGCGTGTAGCGATGCGGCTGATGAACGGTGATGACGCGGCCCTTGCAGGCTTCGCGCGCGGCCTTCAGCACGGCCTTGATCTCGACCGGATGATGGCCGTAGTCATCAAAGATCTGCACGCCGTTCCATTCGCCGGTCAGCGTAAAGCGGCGCTTGACGCCGCCGAAGGAGGCGAGGCCCTTTGCGATGTCGGCGCTCGAAATGCCGAGGCGGTTGGCGACCGCAATCGCTGCCGTTGCATTCGAAATGTTATGTCGGCCGGGCATCGGCATCACGAGATTGTCGAGCCTGATGACCTGTCCCGTGCGGCGGCGGCGGATTTCGACGTCGAAGATCGACCGTGCACCGTCGATGCGCACATTCATGAAGCGCACGTCGGCCTGCGGATTTTCACCATAGGTAATGACCTTACGGTCTTCGATGCGGCCGACGAGAGCCTGGACCTCCGGATGATCGAGGCACATGACGCCGAAGCCGTAGAAGGGCACGTTCTCGACGAACTGCCGGAAGGCGGCGCGCACGGCGTCGAAATTGCCGTAGTGGTCGAGATGTTCCGGATCGATGTTGGTCACCACCGCGACGTCAGCGGGCAGCTTCAGAAATGTGCCGTCCGACTCGTCGGCCTCGACCACCATCCACTCGCCCTCGCCCATGCGTGCATTCGTGCCGTAGGCATTGATGATGCCGCCGTTGATGACGGTCGGATCGAGCCCGCCTGCTTCGAGCAGCGTGGCGACGAGCGATGTCGTCGTCGTCTTTCCATGCGTGCCACCGATGGCGATTGCATTGCGGAAGCGCATCAGTTCGGCGAGCATTTCGGCGCGGCGCACGACCGGCAGCAGCTTCTCGCGCGCGGCGATAAGCTCCGGATTGTCCTTCTTGATGGCGGTCGAGACGACCACAACTTCAGCATCACCCAGGTTTTCCGCCTTGTGGCCGACGAAGACTTCGATGCCCTTGTCACGCAGGCGCTGCACGTTGGCGCTGTCGGCCTGGTCCGATCCCTGCACGCGGTGGCCGAGATTATGCAGCACCTCGGCGATACCGCTCATGCCGATCCCGCCGATCCCGATGAAATGGACGAGGCCGATCGCCTTCGGCATTTTCATGACTGTGTCCCCTTGAACTGTGCAATTGTACGTCCGGCGCCAATAGCCTCAACCATGCCGGCAAGCAAGTTCGCAGCGTCCGGTTTCCCGGCCTGCTTTGCGGCTGCCGCCATCCGGGCGAGCTTTTGCGGGTCGTTCATCACATGAGTCAGGATCGAAGTGATCTTCTCCGGCGAGAGCTCCGATTGTGCGATGACCTTCGCGCCACCGGTCGCGGCAAGGGCTGCGGCGTTCGCCGCCTGATCGTGATCAAGTGCATGCGGATAAGGCACAAGCACGGCCGGACGGCCAATGACCGAAATTTCCGAAACGGTCGAGGCGCCCGAGCGGCAGATCACCAGATGCGCATTTGCAAGGCGCTCCGCCATATCGGTGAAGAACGGCGCGATATCCGCCCCCATCTCAAGCCTGGCCACACAGCCGCTCACCATTTCCATGTCTTCGGGGCGCACCTGCTGGGTAATGCGCAACCGCGCACGCAACTCGTCGTCAAGCAGGCTGATCGCCGTCGGCATCGCCTTGGAGAAATATTGCGCCCCCTGGCTGCCACCGAAGACGACGAGATTGAAGGGCTCTCCGGCATGGGAAGGCTTGTATGGCACCTTCGCCGCTTCGATGATCGCCGGACGCACCGGATTGCCGGTGGTCACGGTCTTCTCGGAATAAGCGCCGCCATTCTCCGGCAGGAAACCGCCGGCGATCGCCTGCACGCGTTGCGCCAGCGCCTTGTTGGCGCGGCCCATCACGGCGTTCTGTTCGTGGATCATCGACGGCACGCCGAGGCGCGTGGCGGCAAGCAGCGGCGGCACGGTCGGATAGCCGCCGAAACCAACGACGACCGCAGGCTTCAGCCGCTGGATCAGTTTCTTGGCGGCACGCACTCCGGTCCACAGCGTCCACAGCGAACGCGCGACTGCGACCGGGTTCTTCGAGCCGATCGTCGCCGACGACACGACGTGGATTTCATCCGCGGGGAATTTGCCGGCAAAGCGCTCGGCACGGCTGTCCGTCACGAGATGCACGGAATAACCGCGCGCCTTCAGCTCGTATGCCAAAGCCTCTGCTGGAAACACGTGGCCGCCGGTGCCCCCGGCGGCGAGCAGGATGATACCTTTGCTCATCGGTAGGTTCGCCTTTCAACCAGGCAGCCGCCCCTCATCCGCCTGGCGGCACCTTCTCCCCGTATTGACGGGGAGAAGAACGCATGCCGCAACTTCTTAGTACCCCTCACCGTCTCATGGGGCACGTCCCCTCTCCCGGCAAGCGGGCAGTGGGTTAGGGTGGGGGACAATTTAGACGGCACGGGCATATTTTACTCCGCCGGCATTCCGTGCGGCACGCGGAAGAGGCTCCGCTCCTGTGCACGTTTTTCCGGGCGATGGCGCGTCAGCGCGAGAATAAAACCGGCGGTCACGCAGATCGCGACCATGGACGAACCGCCGTAGGAAATCAGCGGCAGCGTCATGCCTTTTGCCGGAAGCAGCTCGAGATTGACGCCGATATTGATGATCGACTGGATGCCCATCTGAAGCACGAGCCCCGCGACGGCAAACCGGTTGAAGTCGTTCTTCTCCTTATATGCGTGCGATAGCCCCCTCAAAACAAGGACCGTGAAGAGCAGAACGAGCGCGATGCAGAAGATGATGCCGAATTCCTCGGCGGCGACCGAGAAGATGAAGTCGGTATGCGCGTCCGGGATGATGCGCTTGACGATGCCCTCCCCCGGTCCTTTACCAAACCAGTCGCCGCGGATGATGGCCTCGCGCGCAGTGTCGATCTGGAACGTGTCGCCCTCGCCGGTCATGAATTTGTCTATTCGCCCCGCCACGTGCGGGAAGACGTAGTAGGCGCTGAGCAGCCCGCCAGCACCGCCGGCGCCGAGCAGGATGATCCATATCCAGGGCATGCCCGCCATGAAGAACATGCCACCCCACACGGCCGTCGTCAGGATCGTCTGGCCAAGGTCAGGTTGGGCGACGAGCAGAGCCGCGACCATCCCAAAGAGGATGATCGCAAAGAGGTTGCCCGGGATTTCCGGCTGACGCGCATGCTCTGCAAAGAGCCAAGCACAGACGACGACGAAGGCGGGCTTCATGAATTCCGACGGCTGGACCGAGATGCCGGCAAGCGTCACCCAGCGTCGGGAGCCTTTGACCTCGATGCCGAAGAAAAGTGCCAGGACCATCATGGCGAGCGAGATGACAAGCAGTAGGATGGCGGTCCGTCGCACCTGCCGCGGCGTCAGAAAGGAAAGCCCGATCATGACGGCGATCGAGGGGATCATGAAAGCCGCGTGGCGCTTCACAAAATGGAACGGCTCGAGCCCGATGCGCTCGGCAACCGCGGGCGAGGCCGCAAAGGAGAGCATGAAGCCGACGCCCATCAGGAAGATGAACATCGCCAGAAAAAAGCGGTCGATGGTCCAAAACCAATCGGCCAAAGGCCCACGTTCCGCACGGCTCACCATGTCATTTATCTCCTGTTGCCGAACCGACCAGCATAGTCACTCCGTCGAGCGCTGCCACATGGCTGACAAATGCATCGCCCCTGACTTCGAAGTTCTTGTACTGGTCGAAGCTTGCGCAAGCCGGGGATAACATCACCGCGGATGGACCAGTGTCATCTTTTTCCGCATCGGCCGCGGCATGGGTAACCGCGCGTTCCAGCGTCCCCGAAATCTCGTAGGGCACCGCCTCGCCGAGCGTCGCGGCAAATTCCGCCGCCGCTTCGCCGATCAGATAAGCCTTGGCGATGCGCGGGAAGAACGGTGCAAGCGTCGTGATGCCTCCCGCCTTCGGCAGACCACCGGCGATCCAGTAGATGCGATCGTAGCTGGAAAGCGCGGGCGCTGCGGCGTCTGCGTTAGTCGCCTTCGAATCGTTGACGAAGACGACGTTGCCGCGTGTCCCGACCGGCTGCATGCGATGTTTGAGGCCGGGGAAGGAGGCAAGCCCGGTGCGAATCTCTTCGGCCGAAACGCCAACGGCAAGGCAGGCGGCGACCGCCGCAGCGGCATTCTGCGCATTGTGGCCGCCGCGTAGCGTCTGGATGCCGTCGAGATCGGCAAGCGGCAGAGCCGCAGCCGAAGAAGCCTGTATGAGCTTCGTACCCTCGGCATAGATTCCATCGGCCAGCGGATGGCGGCGCGAAATGCGGACGACCTTCGTTCCTGCCCGCTCGACGCGATCAGCGATCATTTCGCAATGACTGTCATCGACGCCAACGATAGCGGTGCCGCTGCCGGCAACCAGGCGCTCCTTGATGCCGGCATAGTGCTGTATCGTGCCGTGACGATCGAGATGATCAGGCGTCAGGTTGAGCAGGATGCCAGCAGAGGGATTCAGCGTCGGCGCCAGATCAATCTGGTAGGAGGAGCACTCGACGACATAGTAGCGTCCTGCCTTCGGCGGATCGAGCGTCAGCACGGCCGTTCCGATGTTGCCGCCAAGCTGCGTGTCGCGGCCGCTGGATTTCAGGATATGGGCAATCAGCGCGGTCGTCGTCGACTTGCCGTTCGTGCCTGTGATGGCGATGAACGGGCAATCCGGCGCATGCGCCCGGCGCTCGCGCACGAAGAGTTCGACATCGCCAACGATATCGACACTGGCGGCGCGGGCGAGATCGACCGTCCAATGCGGTTTCGGATGCGTGAGCGGCACACCCGGAGACAGAACGAAGAGCGACTGAACGCTCCAATCGATGCTTCGCAGGTCCGCGGTATGGATTCCCTCGGCGGCCGCCTTGGTGACACTGTCCGGATTGTCGTCCCAGGCCGTGACATGGGCGCCGCCCAGAATGAGCGCGCGGGCCGTTGCAAATCCGGACCCGCCAAGCCCGAATAGGGCGACCTTCTTTCCTGCAAACGTCGTGACAGGAATCATGTCCGCCTCACCGCAGCTTGAGGGTCGAAAGGCCGAGCATCGCAAGGCCGACGGCGATGATCCAGAAGCGGATCACCACTTGGCTTTCGGTCCAGCCCTTCTTCTCGAAATGGTGATGGATCGGCGCCATCAAGAAGACGCGGCGCCCGGTCATTTTAAAGAAGCCGACCTGGATGATGACCGAGAGCGTTTCTGCAACGAAGAGACCGCCGATGATTGCCATGACGATCTCGTGCTTGGTCGCGACCGCAACGGTGCCGATCGTGCCGCCGAGCGCCAGCGAACCCGTATCGCCCATGAAGATTGCGGCGGGCGGCGCATTGAACCAGAGGAAGCCGAGGCCTGCACCGATGACTGCGCCGAGAACCACGGCAAGTTCGCCCGTGCCGGGCACGAAGTTGATCTGCAGGTAGTTCGCAAAGACCGCATTACCGGCAAGATAGGCGATGATGCCGAAGGAGGCGGCGGCAATCATCACCGGAACGATCGCTAGACCATCGAGACCGTCCGTCAGGTTGACGGCGTTGCCCGCCGAAACGATGACGAAGCCACCGAAGGCCACGAACACGATGCCGAGATTGATCAGGAAATCCTTGAAGAAAGGGAATGCGACCGAGGAGCCGAAGGTCGAGCCTGCGGTACCGGAGGCAAGCGCGGTGCGCATCATGAAATAGACGGCGATGCCGGCAATCACGAACTCTATGCCGAGACGCGCCTTGCCCGAGAACCCCTTATCGCTCTGTTTCGTGACCTTGAGATAGTCGTCGTAAAAGCCGATCGCGCCGAAGCCGAGGGTGACGAGCAGCGTCGCGACAACATAGACGTTGGAAAGGTCGGCCCACAGAAGCGAGGCGCCGACGATGCCTGCGAGGATCATCAGCCCGCCCATGGTCGGCGTGCCGGCCTTCTTGAAATGCGTCTGCGGCCCGTCGGCGCGGATCGGCTGGCCCTTTCCCTGGCGGATTCGGAGCGAGTTGATGATCATCGGCCCGAAGAGGAAGACGATCAGTGCGGACGTGAAGAGAGAGGCGCCTGTACGGAAGGTAATGTATCTGAACAAGTTCAGAAATTTCAGTTGGTCCGACAGTTCGACTAGCCAAATCAGCATTCGGGGCCCCTTGTTTACCCGGTCAAAGTTCGCGTTGCGTGTCTACAAATGGCGCAAACCTGTCAAGGATCGCAGCGACAATCTTGCCGAAGCCTATCCCCAAAGACGATTTCACCATCAACACGTCGCCAGGCGCGACCGAGTTCAATACATATTCCGTCAGTTCTTCCGTCTTCTCGCGGTATTCGATCTGCACGCTGTCGGGAAGCGATTCCTTCAGCGCCAGCATGTCCTTGCCCGCAAGCCAGACATATTCGATGCCGGCCGCAAGCAGCGGCCCGGAAAGGTCGGAATGAACCTTTTGTGCGTATTCGCCCATTTCCAGCATGTCGCCGAGCACGGCGATGCGGCGCCCGCGGCCTGCCGGACCGGCTGTGGCAAGCAGCGCGATCGCCGCGCGCATCGAGGCGGGGTTGGCGTTGTAGCTTTCGTCGATCAGCGTGAAGCTGCCGTTTCCGATCGACAACTTGTGGCGGCGGCCCCTGCCCTTTTCGGGCTGCAGGGTGGCCAGCGCTGCGATCGCCTTGTCGAGGTCCGCGTTAACGAGCGTGACGATGCCGAGAGCGGCCAGCGCATTTTCCGCAATATGCCGTCCGGGCGCGCCGATCGCCACTTCGAACGTGTCGCCGTCGATCGTCAGCCAGAGCGCCGAGCTTTCGTCCGAACCGTTGAATTCCGCAAGGCGGAACTCGGCCTTCGCGTGCTGGCCGAAGGAATGGATATTCTCGATGCCGAGCGACTGCGCCGTCCGTTCGAGGAAATTGTATTGGTCGCTGTCGCGGTTGAGCACGACATGCCCGCCGTGCACCAAGCCTTCGAAAACCTCCGCCTTCGCCGCGGCGATTTCCTTGATGCTCTTGAAATTGCCGAGATGCGCGGGAGCGATCGTCGTGACGACGGCGACATGCGGCCGGATCATCTTCACCAGCGGCCGGATTTCGCCCGGGTGGTTCATGCCGACTTCAAAGACGCCGAAGTGCGTGTCGAGCGGCATGCGTGCCAGTGTCAAGGGCACGCCCCAATGGTTGTTGAAGGAGGCGACGGAGGCGTGCACCTTTCCGGACGGCGAAAGCACGTGGCGAAGCATCTCCTTGGTCGTCGTCTTCCCGACAGAGCCCGTCACCGCAATGATCTGAGCCCGCGAACGCTGACGCGACGCGACGGCAAGCCGACCGAGGGCTGCGAGCACATCGTCGACGACGATCATCGGAACAGTCAATCGGCCAAGCCCCGGAAGGCGGGCTTCGCTGACGACGAGAAGTGCAGCACCGTTCGCCATCGCCATCGAGGCGAAGTCATGGCCGTCGACCCGGTCGCCCTTGATGGCGAAGAAGGCTTCGCCGGTACCGATCGAGCGGCTGTCTATGGAAATGCCGGTGATGCCTTCAGGAAGCGTGCCGAACGGGCGGCCCGCCATGGCGGCAATCATGTCATCGGTGGTCCAAAGCCAGTTCACGATTTCAGCTCCTCCAAAGCTTCGCGCACTTCGGCGTGGTCCGAGAACGGCAGCGTCACACTCCCGATGGTCTGCCCTTCTTCATGCCCCTTGCCTGCAACGATGAGTGTGTCGCCGGATTTCAGCATGCCGACGGCCTCGTAGATCGCCTCCGAACGATCACCGATCTCGGTGGCGCATGGCGCCGCAGCCATGATCTCGGCTCGGATCGAGGCCGGCTCCTCGGAACGCGGATTGTCGTCCGTGACGATCACCACATCGGCCAGGCGGCAGGCGATCTCACCCATGATCGGACGCTTGCCCCGGTCGCGGTCGCCGCCGCAGCCGAAGACAAGGATCACGCGCCCGGTCGTGAAGGGACGCACGGAATTCAGTACATTTTCCAGCGCATCCGGCTTGTGGGCGTAATCGACATAAGCAAGCGCGCCATCCTTCGTATGGCCGACGAGTTCGAGACGCCCCGAGGCGCCCTGCAGCTTTTCAAGCGCGGCCATCGCGATCTTGGCTGAAACGCCGGTGGACATGGCAAGCGCCGCGGCAACCAGCCCATTGGCGACCTGAAAATCGCCGGCGAGCGGAATATCGACCTCGAAAATCTCGTCACCGCAATGAACTTCGGCGATCTGCTTGTGACGGAAGTGCTCGACCCGCTTCAGCGCCAGATAGTCCCCTTTGCGGCCGACGGTGCGGACATCGTGGCCCGCATCCTTCGCCGCTTTGATCGCCTGCTCGGACCAGGCGTCGTCGGCGAAGATGACGGCAGGCGAACCCTTCGGCAGCAACGTATCGAAAAGCCGCATCTTGGCGGCCATGTAGCTTTCGACGGTCGGATGATAATCCATGTGATCGCGGCCGAGATTGGTGAAGGCGGCAGCCGAAAGCTTCACGCCATCCAGACGGCACTGATCGAGACCGTGGCTCGATGCCTCCATCGAAGCGTGCGTCACGCCCTCGTCAGCGAGATCGGCCAGCAGCTTGTGCAGCGAAACCGGATCGGGCGTCGTCAGCGAGCCGTATTCGTTGCGCATCGGCGAAACGACGCCGGTCGTGCCGATCATGGCCGCCGGATGTCCGGCATAGGCCCAGATCTGGCGCGTGAAGGAAGCGACGGAGGTTTTGCCCGCCGTGCCGGTTACGGCAACCATCGTCTGAGGCTGCCTGCCATAGAAATGCGATGCGGCGACGGAGAGAAAACGGCGCGGTTCCTTGACCGCCAGGACAGGAATGGGAGCCTCGACGGCTTGAGCCGACACGGCAAGGGTCGCGCCATGTTTGGCGGCATCGGCGATATAGACCGCGCCGTCCGCCTTCGAGCCGGCCACCGCAATGAACGCCATTCCGGCTTCGATCTTGCGGCTATCGGCTGAAAGCCCGGAAATCTCCAGCCCGCCTACCGGCCCTTCGAGTTGCTCCTTGATTTCCGGAAACGCGCTTCCGGCTATGTCCCGCAGTTTCATCGAATGTCTTTTCTCTCTCACGCCGCCCACCCCACGCGAATCGGCGCTGGTATTCATTCACACTCAATAAGACACCAGCAAGGCCGATCCGTCTTGGCCAAATTGCGGTTCGATACCGAGGATGGGTGCGGCACGCCGGATGATGTTCTTGACCATTGGCGCAGCCGTGTAGGCAGCGATGTTCTGGCCCTTTTCGCCGTTATGTGGCTCGTCGCAGAAGGTCAGCACGACATATTGCGGATTATCGATCGGGAACGCCGCGATGAAAGCGTTGAAATTCAAATCATTCGCGTAGCGGCCGTTGACGACCTTGTCGGCCGTGCCCGTCTTGCCGCCAACGTTGAAGCCTGGCACGTCGGCGTTGCGTCCCGAACCTTTGAGGCCGTTCAGCTTGAACAGGTAGCGGATTTCGTCGCTGGTGCTCTTCTTGACGACGACCTCGGCCGTCTCGTCTGCCTGGTCACGGGTGCGCGGCAGGAAGGTCGGCTCGATGAGCTTGCCGCCGTTGACGAGGGCTGCGCCGGCAACGGCCGTCTGCAGCGGTGTCGTCGAGACGCCATGGCCGAAAGAGATCGTGATCGAGTTGATCTTCTTCCAGATCTTCGGCTGGCTCGGCATCTTCACTTCCGGCAGTTCCGTCCGCATCTTAGTCAGCAGCCCAAAGCGCGTCAGATAGTCCTTCTGCAGGTCCATGCCGACGATATCGATCATCTTCGCCGTGCCGATGTTCGACGAATATTCAAAGATTTCCGGCACGGTCAGCCAGCGGCGCTGACCGTGGAAATCGTTGATCGTAAAGCCGCCGATGCGGATCGGGCGGCTCGCATCGAAGCTGTCGTTAATGCTGACCTTGCCGCTGTCGAGCGCCATGGCCGTGCTGAAGGTCTTGAAAGTCGAGCCCATTTCGAACGTGCCGTTCGACATGCGGTTCAGCCAGCCTTCCTTGGCGCCCTCTTCCGGATTGTTGGGGTCGAAGTCCGGCGCTGAGGCCATGCCGAGCACTTCGCCGGTATGAATATTAAGGACGACCGCGCCCGCGCCCTTGGCTTCGTAGTTGGTGACCGCGTTTATCACGACGTCGCGCACGATGTTCTGGACGCGCAGATCGATCGAGAGCTTGACCGGCTCGAGCGGCTGATCGCTGGTCATTCCTACCGATGCCAGGTCGGCAAGGCCCTGGTCGTCGATGTATTTTTCCATGCCCGCGACGCCGCGGTTGTCGATGTTGACGTAACCGAGAATATGCGAGGCCGTCGGACCACCCGGGTAGAAGCGACGCTTTTCCGGACGGAAACCGATACCGGGAATGCCGAGCGCCAGAATCTGGCTCTGCTGCTTCGGGGTCAGCTGGCGGCGAAGCCACGCGAAATGCGAACTCTTGACCGAGAGCTTCTTGTAAGTGCCCTTCACGTCGAGATCGGGCAGGACAGTCGCAAGCTTCTCGATTGCCTCATCGGCATCGACGATCTTGTTCGGTTCGGCAAAAAGGGAAACCGTGCGGATGTCGGTCGCCAGCACTTCGCCGTTGCGATCGAGGATGTCGGGCCGCGACGCCATCAGGCGGTCCGGTGGCAGGATGCTGGAAACGACTTCCGGATCCTTCATCCCATATTCGACCAGGCGGCCGCCGATGACGCCGTAAAGCGCGGTGAACCCGAGGATCAGCAGGCCGACGCGGCTTTTGGCCTGACCGGACTTCTTCTTGCGCGAGCCTTCAAGCGGCAAGCTGCCCGACGGGCCACCGAAGCGGTTATAGACGCCGGAGGAGAAATGCGCCTGGCTTTTTAGGACCATGATGCGAGAGAGAAACGACATGGCTACTCCACAGATCCCGTTGACATCAGATCCTCTTCTTCCGCCTGCGGTGCCGGAGTGGGAACCGGCTGCGCCTTGGCAGCAACGGCCGTACCTGCGCGTGCACCAGGCTTCTGGCCGTTCTTCGCCTCGGTGATTTCCGGAACCGGAACCTGCGATTTCAACATCGGCAATTCGCGCATATGGACGAGCGCGGTGGAGTCCGTCGGCTGCAACTTCAGTTCGCCATTATAGGTGTTCACCAGCCGCTCCAGCCGGTTCGGCTGCGATTGCAGCGCCCAGTCGGCCTTGAGCAGATCGATCGTATCCTTTTCGAGCTTGATCTCGGCTTCGAGGCGATGAACCTCTTCGAGCTTCAATTCTGCGCGGTGCTTGATTGTATAGGTCACGGTGGCCGCTGCCGTCATGACGCCGATGAGCACAAAGTCGAACGTTCTCAGCATATCAACCCCCAAGCTTTCCGAGGCTGGCAAGACTGGGCAATCCGAAGATCGACATATCCCCAGCTTCGGCCGGCGCATTGGTACGCGTGCCGGCCCGCAGCTTGGCCGAACGCGCCCGCGGATTGGCCTCGGCTTCAGCCTTACCTGCAGCAATCATGGATTTACCGATTGGTTCGAAGGTCGCCGCGCGCTCATGGGCGATCGGCAGATGGCGCGAGCCTGAAGCTTTGCCCGCGCGGTCGGAGAAGAATTTCTTGACGATCCGGTCTTCCAGCGAATGGAAGGTGACGACCACGAGACGGCCGCCGGGCTTCAAGACGCGCTCGGCGGCAAAGAGCGCCTGCCCGAGCTCGCCAAGCTCGTCATTGACGAAGATGCGAAGCGCCTGGAAAACGCGGGTCGCCGGATGAATCTTGTCCTTCATCTTGCGCGGCGTCACCACCTCGATGAGCCCGGCGAGATCGCGCGTCGTTTCGAACGGCTTTTCGGCCCGGCGCTTCTCGATGGCATGTGCGATACGCGGCGCCTGATCTTCTTCACCGAGGAAATGGAAGATGCGGATGAGTTCGGCGACCTTTGCGCGATTGACGACGTCGGCGGCAGAAACGCCGGAAGCAGACATGCGCATGTCGAGCGGGCCGCTCTTCTGGAAGGAGAAACCGCGCTCGGCCTCATCGATCTGCATCGAGGAAACACCGATGTCGAGCACGACGCCGTCGAGTCCACTCTCAGGCGCATGATCGGCCAGGCTGGAAAACTGCGAATGCGTGAGCTTCAGGCGGCCGCCATAGGCTGCAACCATGTCCTGGCCGGCCGCAATTGCCGTCGGATCCCGATCCAGCGCGATCACATCGGCGCCGGCATCGAGAATGGCCGATGTGTAGCCGCCGGCACCAAAGGTTCCATCGAGAATGATTTTGCCGGAAGCCGGCTGAAGTGCTGAAAGCACTTCAGCAAGAAGAACCGGAATGTGGCGAACCGGTCCGCCACCGGCATCAGTTGAACCTCCGCCAGGATTCGCCGCCATTCCGTACCCTCGTTCTATCCGGAGCGCCTGCCCGCCAGCCTGCGCTCCCCTCGTGCCTGTATCTGGGCCGCCTGGAATGCCTGCGGCTGCCACAGCTGAAAATGGTCCGCCCGACCGACGAAGGCCACCTCGTCCGAGACGCCGGTAAAGTCGCGGATGAAGTCCGTGACCATCAGCCGCCCCTCGGCGTCGAGCTTCATGAAGACCCCGCCCCCATGGATAAGAAGCGACATCTCGTTCGCATCCGGCGAAAACGGATCCTCCGCAGCGATCTGCCGCTCGAACCTTTCGAGAAGATCCGGGCCGCCGACGCTGATCGCCGGAAACACAAAGTCCTGAAAGCAATAGAGCTCCTGGACGTTGCGCTGCGCCAGAACGGAGCGAAAGGCCGCGGGCACGGAAACCCTGCCCTTGGAATCGATCCGGTTGGTCGCATTCGAAAGGAAGCGGCTCATGACACGAAACATCCGTTCCCGAAAGAGCCCGAGCAGAATTCAGATGCCCGGAACCCTCAAATTCAGACACAGCTTCACCAGCCGGATGAACGAAAATCCATCCGGCGCCTCCGGAAAGGAAGACGCCTTGGCTTTGCGATTGATGGGCGTTTGATTGCCCTCGTGCAGTGCATTTATGGGATACCATGGGACCATATGGGCGTCAATGGGAAACGCCCGTCTCGCGATGAGCGCAGTATCGAAAATTTATAAGCTGTTAAGTTTAACAAAGGGTTAGGATCGGCATTTCCGCTCGTCCCAGAAAGCATCGATGAGAAAAAGACTCCGCACGACGGCACATGCGCGATCATGCGCAAAAATCGCGAACAATCAGAGGATTACGGATCGGCGCCCCGAAATCCGACGCCACAGAAGTTAATCGCCAGTTGGCCTGTAAGCCGGGTTCTGTATGGCTCCGGCCGAAGCCGGAACGTGGCAGCCATTCCTCTGGGACAGCGTTTGCACGCTGCCTCACGCAACCCACCCGGATGACTGACCCGGAAACCGGCCGGCGGGCTTTCGCCCGCCACGTCATCCCTATTCGGTCTTGCTCCCGGTGGGGTTTACCGTGCCGTCGCCGTTGCCGGAGACGCGGTGGGCTCTTACCCCACCCTTTCACCCTTACCTGCGCAAGCGCAGGCGGTTTGCTTTCTGTGGCACTTTCCCTGAGGTCGCCCTCGCCGGACGTTATCCGGCACCGTATTTCCGTGGAGCCCGGACTTTCCTCACCTTACCGCCTTTCGACATTGGTAAAGCGCGGCTGCCCGGCCAACTGGCAGGGCTCAAATAGCCGAGAGTGCCGCCAATTGCCACTGGAAATATACGGATGACATTACCGGAAAGAAGGTTTGAAATCGGTAGCGTAGCCCTGATCCCCGATTTCACCCTTAAACAACAGCTCAGCCCCAAGACGGCCAATCTCGTCGGAACTCTTCGCCGAAGTGCCGGCGCAGCCGGTCAGCACCGCAAACAGTGGAGACGAAGTATAGCCGATCATCGGATAACGGCTCTTCGTATGCGAGACGGCGCAGGCCGCCGTCGAAACGGAAAGCGGCCGCAGATCCGGAACAAGACGGCGGACAATCGCCATGAGATGGTCGCGCACCGCCGGCCGGCCGTCGGTCCGGAACCAGGCACGCAAATCCTTCTCGGTCTTAAGTAGGTAGTCATCGGGATCGCCGCCGATCTTCAGATAGAATTTCAAGTCGGGATAGCGGATCGGAGGCAGCAGATAGATGTCGGTCTCCGGCGCCTCGACGATCAAGGACGGCATGGCGGCAAACTCTGCGGCCTGCGCCTCGTTCACCTCGAACAGTGCGACCGTGCGCCCATGAACCGACATATCAACCGATTGCGGCAACAGATTCTCGCCAATGGAAAAACCGCCTGCCGCAAGCAGCACTTTTTCCGCCGAGTAGACCTTGCCGCCCGAGGTCTCGACAACGGCAACCCCGCCCGCCTCGCGGATCGCCGTCACAGCGTCGCGAACGACTGTTGCACCCGCCTTTTCCGCAATGATCGACTGCGCCTTCACCAGTTTGCGCGGACTGATATGGCCGGCGCCCTTTACCTGGAATACGCTCTCGCAGCCGTCCGGCAGGGCAAAGAATGGAAACGCTGCTTTGAGGCTCGCCTCGTCGAGCAGCTTCGTTTCGACACCAAGCGATGCAGCGGCTTTGGTCGTGTTGACGATATAGTCGCTCTGGGCCGGCGCCACGAAGGCGCAACCCGCTTCGGTGTAGAATGTGATGCCGCTCTCTGCTTCGATCTCAGCATATCGGGCGATGGAACGATTGGCGAGCAGCGCCCAGTCGCGATCCGGATCGACGGTCCGGGTGATGCGGCCCTCGTCGTAATGGCTGGCGAAAACACCCTGATGCGCCTTGCGATTTTCCGGTTCGTCTGGACCGATCACGGCAACGCCGTCCGTCTGTCTCGCCAGATGCTTCGCCGCCGCCGCGCCCATCATGCCGCGGCCGACGACGATATATTTGAAATCAGCCGCCATATCTCACCTCGCTATGAGGTCCAGATAGCACGGCGGCCGACGCGATTCATATTCTTAAATCGAGGTTTGCGCCGCGCTTGACATAAGAGTCAGCACTTTGCCGCAATAGGCCTTTGAGATCGGGTTCATCTTCCGTGCGCCGTGGCCGGCATTGTATTTGAGGATGGTGTTGCAGGTCTGCCCGCCGCCGAGCTCGTGGGCAGCCGCTAGATATTTCATCCCATATTTGATGTTCGTTTCTGGATCGAAGAGGCCCTTCTTCGTTCCCGAATAACCCATCATGCGCGCCGTTGCCGGCTTGATCTGCATGAGGCCGATCTCGCCTGCGCTGCCGCGTGCCTTCGGGTTGAAATTGCTCTCGACACGAACGACGGCGTGGGCAAGCTCGACAGGCACGTCATATTGCTCGGCGTATTTGGCAATTAGAACGGAATACTTATTGGCCGTGAAATCGGGCATTGCATAACCGCTTTGGCGGTCGACGGTCTTGAAAAGGACCGTCTGGGTTTTCTCGTTGCCGTCATTGTTTTTATTACCTGCATCGCCAGCAACAGCGCAGCCGTACCCTGCCAGCAGCAGACTTGCGCATGCCGCTGCACCAATAATCAAATATCTCATGTAGTCTAGTTACTCCGACCCAAAGAATTACTGGACTGCGCGCCTCGCCGTCTTCCGGTTCCACGTGCCAAGGACTGGCAACGTTCCGCAGCAATTCTTATCGTTTCATTTTGACTCCCGCAGCTACACACAAAAACAGCCGCGAGCGCCGTTCAGCGACCGGGGTTAGACCATCGCAATGAGGAGATAATAGGGAAATGATGTGGCAGTGCAGCATTCAAGGTCGTTTGCGCAAAAACGTTGCTTGAGCGTCACACAGACGTCATGAATAACGCGGCAGCGCAGAGAGCAGCCGGTGCAGCGTGTCGATCGTCGAAAAGTCGGCAATGCCGTCGACGCGCTCCTGGCGGAAATGACGCTGGAAGGCCTCCACGTCGCCCGCCGTCCTCTCGGAGAATTCACCTGTGATTTCCGTGGCATAACCGTAAAGCGAGAGCATCGACTGCAGGGCTTCGACCGGTTGGCCGCAGTCGCCCCGCTGGAAGAAGCGCCCGCCGGTGATCGGCGCCGGTTCGACCCAGTGTCCTACCCCTGCGTGATGCAGTTCCGCCCACGGAAATTTCTCGCCCGGATCGACCTTGCGAATGGGTGCAACGTCCGAGTGCGCAAGCACCCTTTCCGGTGCGATCGACCAACGTTTGCCGCAATCACGACACAATTCAATCACCGCCGCAATCTGCTCTTTAGGGAAGTCCGGCAGGCCGCCCGGATGCCCGGCATTGGCGATTTCGATGCCGATGGATCGGGAATTGATATCCCCCTCGCCGTGCCAGCTGCCCTTGCCGGCATGCCACGCCCGACGCGCCTCCGCAACGAGCTGAACTACATCGCCGTTCTCGTGGACGAAATAGTGGCAGGAGACCTGGCTCTCCTCGCGACAGAGCCAATCGAGCGCCGAGCCCGGCGTCGGCATGCCCGTGTAATGAAGGATGATCATATCCGGTTTGCGCCCGTCCGCACGCTCGCCATGGTTCGGCGACGGCTGCACGCAAGCCTTGCGATAGTCGGCCTCGAACGAGGTCATGCGGCGCGGCGTTCCTTCTCGATCGTCGCATAGGCATCGTTGAGGGCAGCCATCCGCTCGTTGGCGATCGCGTGGAACTCCCTGGGCACGCCGCGCGAAATCAGCCGGTCGGGATGGTTCTCGCTGACAAGGCCGTGATAGCGGCGGCGGATCGTCGGGAAATCGTCGGAAGGCGAAACGCCGAGGACCTTGTAAGGGTCCCGGCCGATCGAAACATGGCGCGCCGCGATCTGCTCGAAACGTTCTTCGCTCATCTCGAAGATCTGGCCGATATGACGGAGGAAATTCATCTCCTTCTCATGGACCGCCCCGTCCGCCTTGGCGATGTGGAAGAGGCCGTCGAGCACGTCTTCCAGAACAGCGCAATTGGAGGCGCAGCTGACGCACAGTGAAGAAAGCTTCGCAGCATAGGCCTCGTAACCCGCGACATCCTGGCGCGCGAGATTGTAGAGGCGGGCAACGTTCTTCGCCTGGTCCTGCGGAAAGAAGAAAATATCGCGGAAAGCCCGGACTTCCTTCTCGCTGACGATCCCGTCGGCCTTCGCCATCTTGGCGGAAAGCGCGATGATGGCAACGGAGAACGCGACCTTGCGACGGGTCTCGGGATCACCCTCGAAAACCGTGCGGATCGCCTCGACGATCGCCGAGAGCAGGTTACCCGCAGCGTTGCCAACAGCATTCAACAGTTTTTCCCAGAAGGACATCGAAGTTTCTCGCATCGCAATATGAAAATACCTTCATCAAATAATCATAGCCATTGCAAGGCGGCGATTGGTCGTAGGATTGAAAACACTTTTCACAATTCGGTAATTGTCGCGCCTCTTATCAGGCGAGATACAGCATTCGCATGCGCACCTTTATGCGCCTTTCGGACAGGCTTCATTGCCTGCTCGAGATTTTCCACAGCGCGTCTCAGAAAGCAAATCGGGGCTTGAAACGATTAGATGCGTCCTTCTTGCCACCTTTCTTGCCTTGCCCGCCGGAGCCGCGCATTTTTCGTAAATTCTTTGCTTTACAGGCCTCTTTCCCTGCCGCATCCATGCGTTAGGTAAGCTGCATGCGACTACCCGCACAAAGCACTCAAGGAGGGAAAATGGCCAAACAGAAAGTAGCAATGCTGACCGCCGGAGGCCTGGCTCCCTGTCTTTCCTCTGCCGTCGGCGGCCTCATCGAGCGCTACAGCGACGTCGCGCCGGATGCCGAGCTCATTGCCTATAAATCCGGGTATCAGGGCGTGCTGCTTGGCGACAGAATCCAGATCAGCAAGGATATGCGCCAAAAGGCGCCGCTTCTCCACCGCTTCGGCGGCTCGCCGATCGGCAACAGCCGCGTCAAGCTCACCAATGCCGCCGATTGCGTCAAGCGCGGCTTAGTCAAGGAAGGTGAGAACCCGCTTCGCGTCGCCGCCGAACGCCTTGCCGATGACGGCGTCACCATCCTTCACACCATCGGCGGCGACGATACCAACACGACTGCTGCCGATCTCGCAGCCTATCTCGCTGCCAATAATTACGACCTTACCGTCGTCGGCCTGCCGAAGACGGTCGACAACGACGTCGTGCCGATCCGCCAGTCTCTGGGCGCCTGGACGGCGGCTGAAGTCGGTGCGCATTTCTTCGACAATGTGAGCAACGAGCAGAGTGCGGCGCCGCGCACGCTCGTCATCCACGAGGTCATGGGCCGCCACTGCGGCTGGCTGACGGCGGCGACCGCCCGGGCCTATCTCAGCCGTACGAAGAACTACGAATATGTCGACGGGATGATGATGAATGCGGGCCTGAAAAGCATCAATGCCGTCTATCTGCCGGAAACGGCTTTTGATCTGCAGGCCGAAGCCGAACGCCTCAAGGAGATCATGGACAAGACCGGCCATGCAACCGTCTTCGTCTCTGAAGGCGCCTGCCTCGATGCCATCGTCGCGGAGCGCGAGGCCGCCGGCGAGACCATCAAGCGCGATGCCTTCGGCCATGTTAAGATCGACACGATCAATGTCGGCGGCTGGTTCCAGAAACAGTTCGCCAACCTCGTCAATGCCGAGCGTTCGCTGGTCCAGAAATCCGGCTATTTCGCCCGCTCCGCGCCCGCCAATGCCGACGACCTCCGCCTCATCCACAGCATGGTTGACCTGGCTGTCGAAAGCGCCCTCAACAAGGTCTCCGGCGTCACTGGCCATGACGAAGGACAGGACGGCAAATTGCGCACCATCGAGTTCCCCCGCATCAAGGGCGGCAAGGCCTTCGATCTTTCGACCAGATGGTTCGCCGAAGTGATGGATACGATCGGACAAAAATACCAGGAAGCATGATTGACGCAGGGCTAATATGGTGTCTTTGCTTGTTTCCTAGGGATTAGGAGGAGATTCCATGTCGCTTGAAGCCTGGCTCGCTTTCGCCGCCGCATCCGCCATCATGCTTGCCATTCCGGGGCCGACCATCCTGCTCGTCGTGTCCTATGCGCTTGGCCATGGACGAAGGACGGCGCTGGCGACGGTGAGCGGCGTGGCGCTCGGCGATTTCACGGCGATGACGGCTTCCCTCTTCGGCCTCGGTGCGGTTCTGGCGGCATCGGCAATGCTCTTCACGGTGCTGAAGTGGATTGGCGGCGCCTACCTCATCTGGCTAGGCATCAAGCTTTGGCGCGCGCCGCTCATCACCGAACCGGTGGCCGACAACGACAACCTGCCGGAAGAGAAGTCGCTGAAGATCTTCCTGCACGCCTATATCGTGACGGCGCTCAATCCGAAGAGCATCGTCTTTTTCGTCGCCTTCGTTCCGCAATTCCTCAACCCCGCAAAGCCCTTCTTCGAACAGATGGTCATCATGGAGCTGACCTTCCTCGTTCTCGCCGCGATCAATGCTTCGACTTACGCACTTCTAGCGAATGCCGCACGCGGCCTCATCCGCAAGGCCAGCGTACAGCGCGCCGTCAATCGCACCGGCGGGACGTTATTGATCGCTGCAGGCGCCGTGACGGCCGGTTATCGCCGGATCGCCGCCTGACGATTTTCGCCGGGTTGCGGCGCAACAGCGAATAGGTTAATGGCAAATCAGGGTTCAGGGTCTCGATAAATTTTAAATGCTGCCAGGGCGGCGCGATTCACGAAAGTGACAGAATGGTAGCGAACGGATTTTCCGGCCTGAAACGCGGCCTTGTCGTGACGACAATGCTCTGCGGTATAGCCGGATGCTCGACGGTCGAGTACACGTCCCAGGCGGAATTGACCGCTGTGCAGAGCGTCGTTCCAACCCCGAAGCCTGGCGAAGATGCGATGATGATGGCCGCCGTACCGGCCGCCGACGGCACCAGCCATCCCGAAACCGCATTCGCAGCTTCCAACCCGCAGGCGACACCCGCTTTGACCGCCGCCGCAACGGCAATGCCGGCGACGGCAACGTCCGCCGATCCTGCCATGCAGCAAGCGATGACCGCGAGTGGCACACAGATTCCACTGACGCCGGAAATGACCGCGATCCAATCGGTCGTGCCGACCCCCCGTCCAGGCACTCCGGCATCGCCATCGAACCAGCTTGCCTTCGCAGCGACAGCGCCGCAGAGCGGCGCCCTGGCTGCCATCGCCTCCGTCGGCCCCACGCGGCGTTCGATGTCGGATTTCACCTTCGACGAGTCCGGTCCAATGGACCCGCCGGCCGCGCCGCCGATGTTCAGCGACAGCGACATTGATACGGCGCCGACCGCGGAAAAGAGCTTTATCAGCAAGCTGATCAGCAAATATTCGAAACTTTACGAAGTCCCCGAAACATTGATCCACCGCGTCGTGCACCGCGAAAGCCGTTACAATCCAAAGGCTTACAACAAGCGCGGTTATTTCGGCTTGATGCAGATCAAATACAATACGGCCAAATCGATGGGCTATGACGGCGCGCCCACCGGCCTTCTCGACGCCGAAACCAACATCAAATATGCCGCGAAATATCTGCGCGGCGCATGGCTCGTTTCCGACAACAAGGAAGAAGATGCCGTGAGGCTTTATGCGCGCGGCTATTATTACGATGCCAAGCGCAAAGGCATGACGAGTATTGCCCAGGGCAACTACTAAGCTTTCGCCTTCACGTACGCTCAACTGGCAGGCAGCGCGGCCAGCAGCTCTTTCAGCATAAGCTGCGGCTTGTAGCCGAGGCGGCCTGGCGTCAAGCCCATGCGGACGAAGACCAGATCGGCGGACGGCACGATCGCCATGCTTTGCCCGTCATGTCCTTCCAGCCAGAAGGTATCTTCCGGCAGCCCCGCTTCGGCGCTCGTATCTCCGCCGGGTGCTACGAGCCATGCCTGACCTTGCGTATATTTACCGCCCGACGATTGCGTCGGCGTTCGCATAGCCCTGGCAAACCCCTCCGGCAACAGCCGCTGACCGTTCCAGACGCCGTCCTGAAGCAGGAATTGCCCGAAACGCGCCCAATCGCGCGCCGTCGCGTAGAGATAGGAACTGCCTGCAAAGGTGCCACGGGCATCGACCTCCAGCACCGCGCTCGACATGCCGAGCGGCTTGAAAAGTGCCTCCCTCGGATAAGAGAAGGCCCCTTTCTGGTCGCCTACCCCATCCATCCAGATTCGCGACAATAGGACCGCCGTGCCGCTCGAATAACGGAAGCGTTCGCCGGGCTTTGCTTCGAACGGCGCATCGGCGGGCAACGAAACCATATCGGGGTCGAGATAGAGCATGCGCGTCACATCCGTGACATCGCCGTACTCCTCGTTGAAAGCCAGGCCGCTTTCCATGCCCAGCAGATCCCGGAGCCTGATCTGCGACCGTTCGTCATCCTTCCACTGCGGCAAAAGGTTGGTCGCGTTGAAATCCAACTTTCCATCGAGCATGGCGCGCCCGACGAGCGCCGCATTGACTGTCTTGGTCATCGACCAGCCAAGCAGGGGCGTTCTCGCATTAAAGCCTTCGCCGTAGCGCTCCGCCACGATCCGGTCGTTGTGAACGACGACCATCGCGCGCATTTGCGGACCGGCCAGCACGTCGTTTGCCAGCAGCGACGCAAGCGCTCCGTCGTTAGCTTCAGCAACGCTCTCGCCTTCCGGCCATAGTGCCGCGTTCTCCGGAACCATCTGCGGCGGCGTATCCGAAGGTGCCGCCTCGGCAGCAGCCTTGAAATTGCCGTCAGGCACGCTCGTGCAGCCGAACGCCCCCCGATAGAGCGCATATCCGGGTGCGAAGAGCCCCAGGATGCGCGCCGTCACATGCCCCTGATCCCGATCGACCGAAACCCTCACCAATCGCAGCAGCGGATTGCCCGGCGCCTGTACGTCGCCGTAGAGCACCGCTTGCGGGTCGCGTCCTGCCAAAAAGACATTCGAGCAGACGATCTTCGCCGCATATCCGTCACCCACGCGCAACAGCTCCGGCGGATTGACGTATAGCCAGGTCCCGCCTCCGATGACGATGACAACGGAAGCAGTGGCGAGTGCCTTCACGATACGCAGAACAAATCGCATGTCATAGCCTCCACGAATGGAGAAAAGCAGGAAATCTCTTCACAAAAAAGAGCACAAGAAGGCGAGTGCCGTTTCCTGCCAGGCAATTCCTGTGGAAATCGATACCCACAGTCTGCGTCATCAAACTGTAGCAGGGACGCGCTACACGCCCTGAACGCAAAAAGGGTGACAGACTCATATGACGGAATTTGCACCGGATACCGGCTTCCGCAAGAACCGGAAACTCAAGGACGCTCTTCTCCGCCACAAGGCATTTTCCAAGGACGGCTTTTCGGAACGGCTTTTCGGCCTGCTCTTTTCCGGCCTCGTCTATCCGCAGATCTGGGAGGATCCGGATCTCGACATGCAGGCAATGGAACTGCAGCCGCATCACCGCATCGTCACGATCGGCTCGGGCGGCTGCAACATGCTCGCCTATCTCTCCAAGGCGCCGGCCTCCATCGATGTGGTCGACCTCAACCCGCACCATATCGCGCTCAACCGCCTGAAGCTTGCTGCCTTCAAGCATCTTCCCGGCCATACCGACCTGGTACGCTTCCTCGCCATGCCCAACGAGCGCTCGAACAGCCAGGCCTTCGACCACTTCCTGTCGTCCAAGCTCGATGAGACGACACGCGCCTATTGGAACGGCCGCAAGTTCGGCCGCCGCCGCGTCACCGTCTTCAACCGCAATTTCTATGAGACCGGCCTGCTCGGCCGCTTCATCGGCGCGGCCCATCTGCTCGCCCGCCTGCACGGCGTCGATCTCAAAGAGATGACAAAGACCCGCTCTATCCGCGAACAGCGCCAGTTCTTCGACGAGCAGGTTGCGCCCCTCTTCGAAAAGCCGGTGGTGCGCTGGATTACAGGGCGCAAGAGCTCGCTTTTCGGTCTTGGCATTCCGCCGCAGCAATATGACGAACTTGCCAGCCTCGCCGCCGATCAGTCGATCGCACCGGTGCTGAAGCATCGCCTCGAAAAGCTCGCCTGCCATTTTCCGATGAGCGAAAACTATTTCGCCTGGCAGGCATTTGGTCGCCGGTATGCCTCCGATGACGAAGGCCCGCTGCCGACCTATCTGAAGCGGGAGCACTACGAGGTGATCCGCGCCAATGTCGATCGCGTCAACGTCCATCACGCAAGCTTCACCGAGCTTCTCGCCAAGGAACCCGCCGCCTCTCGCGACCGTTATATCCTGCTCGACGCGCAGGACTGGATGACGGACCAGCAGCTGAACGAGCTCTGGGCGGAGATTACCCGCACCGCCCGCCCCGGCGCCCGCGTCATCTTCCGCACGGCGGCCGAAAAAAGCGTCATCGAGGGCCGTCTTTCCCCGGCGATCCGCGAACAATGGGAATATTTCGAGGAGAAGTCCCGAGATATGACCGCACTCGACCGTTCGGCCATCTATGGCGGCTTCCACATTTACGGAAAAAAGGCGTGACCGAAATCCGCACCATCGTGGACGAGAAAAACGAAAAGCATGCCAATCTTATGGACGGCATGTATCGCTACCAGCGCCATATCTACGATCTGACGCGCAAATACTACCTGCTCGGCCGCGACCGTACGATCCGCAATCTGGACGTCCCGGAAGGCGGCACGCTGCTCGAAGTCGGCTGCGGCACCGGCCGCAACCTGGTGCTCGCACACCGGCTGTTTTCCGGCGCGAGGCTCTATGGCCTCGACATTTCGCAGGAAATGCTGATTTCGGCGCGTAAGACATTCGCCACGAAGGCCGCGGTTGCCGATTTTCGCGTTGCCGACGCGACCGCCTTTACCCCACGGGACTTCGGTGTCGGCGGCTTCGACCGGGTTCTCATTTCCTATGCGCTCTCGATGATTCCCGATTGGGAACGCGCCGTCGATGCCGCAATCGCCGCATTGAACCCCGGCGGGCAGCTGCACATCGTTGATTTCGGCCAGCAGGAGGGCCTGCCGGCCTGGTTCAGGGCGGTGCTGAAGTCATGGCTTGCAAAATTTCACGTCACGCCTCGCGCCGATCTGCGCGAGGTGCTGGAAGCGCAAGCCCATGAAAACAACGCGACATTGTCGTTCGAGACGATCGGCCGCGGCTATGCCTGGCGGGCAGCAATCATCGCCCGGCCTTCACAATTCACTTGAAACTAACCGATTTTTTACGTTGATATGTTGAAAGAGGGGGGATTCCTCTACTGAAACTCGTCTTTCGAAGGTCAAGCTGTGGGGCAAGTCGATCATTCGGTCCACGACGGGACATTTATGCGCCGGATTTTGATTTGTGTATTGCCATTGGCTATCATGTTGGCCGGCTGTACTTCATCGGGATATGATTATCTTGAGACCGCATCCATAAAACCGAAGACCCGCTTCAAGGATACCGACCCGCAGGATTTCGGGGCGAAGCATCCGCATCGGAACGAGGTTCACGGCATCGACATCTCCAAGTGGCAGGGCGATATCGATTGGCAGACGGTGAAAACCTCGGGCGTCGCCTTTGCCTTCATCAAGGCGACCGAGGGCAAGGATCGGTTCGACCCGCGCTTCAATGAATACTGGCAGCGCGCCCGCGCCGTCGGCATCCCCCATGCGCCGTATCATTTCTATTATTTCTGCTCTTCGGCCGATGAGCAGGCCGACTGGTTCATCCAGAACGTCCCGCAGGAATCGATGCGCCTGCCCCCGGTCCTGGACGTCGAATGGAACGGCGAATCGAAGACCTGCCGCTTCCGGCCGGACCCGGCGACCGTCCGCGCTCAGATGCAGCGCTTCATGGACCGCCTCGAAGCCTATTACGGCAAGCGGCCGATCATCTATACATCGGTCGATTTCCACCGCGACAATCTGCAGGGTTATTTCCAGGACTATCACTTCTGGGTCCGCTCGGTGGCCGCGCACCCGGAAGTCACCTATGCCGACCGCCGCTGGGCCTTCTGGCAGTACACGTCGACCGGTGTGATCCCCGGCATCAAGGGCCCCGCAGACATCAATGTGTTTGCGGGCTCCTCAAAGAACTGGGCCAACTGGGTGGCTTCCGTTTCTAAGGACAGAAATTCTTAGTAACGTCCGCCGATCTTTCTTGCTTCCGTCACATTCATCTGTGAAAGCAACGGACATATTTCGGATATAAGGACGAACTCATGCACCGCTCGCTTAGAAGCCGCTCTGCACTTGCTCTTTTGTTTGCAATCACCGCGGCAACCACGGCATTGGCTCAGCAGCAGGCAATGGCTCCGGCGGCCTCCCCGCCACCGGCGGCAACGCCTCAGGCTCCTCCCGTGGCTTGCGCCGGCGATCTTGCCGAATTTCTGGCTGGCGTGAAGGCCGATGCAATCGCCGCCGGCGCCTCCGCCGAAGCTGCCGACAAGGCGCTCGCCGGCGCGCAGATCGATCCCAAGGTTCTGAGCCGCGACCGCGCGCAGGGCGTCTTCAAGCAGACCTTCCTCGAGTTTTCGCAGCGTACCGTCAGCCAGGCCCGTCTCGATATCGGCCGCCAGAAGCTGAAACAGTTCGCAGACGTCTTCGCCAGGGCCGAGCAGGACTATGGTGTCGCCCCGGGCGTCATCACCGCCTTCTGGGCAATGGAAACGGACTTCGGCGCGGTTCAGGGCGATTTCAATACGCGCAACGCGCTCGTCACGCTGGCGCATGACTGCCGCCGTCCCGAACTCTTCCGCCCGCAATTGATCGCGCTCATCGAAATGGTTCAGCACGGCGACCTTGACCCGGCGACCAATACCGGCGCATGGGCGGGCGAAATCGGCCAGGTGCAGATGCTTCCGCGCGACATCGTCGCCTACGGCATGGACGGCGACGGCGATGGCCATGTGCGGCTGAAGGAGAGCGGCCCGGACGCCATCCTGACGGCTGCGAAGTTCATCCAGCATCTCGGCTTCAAGCGCGGCCAGCCCTGGCTGCAGGAAGTCACCCTGCCCGACAACCTTCCCTGGGAAAAATCGGGCCTCGGGGGCACCATGACGGCGGGCGAATGGTTTGCACTCGGTGTCCAACCGCGTGACGGCAACACCAGCTTCGGCAATCTGGAGGGTGACCTCGTTCTCCCGCAGGGCCGTCACGGACCGGCCTTCATCGCCTACCCGAACTTCAAGATCTATCTCGAGTGGAACAAGTCGTTCATCTACACGACCTCGGCCGCCTATTTCGCCACCCGCTTTGGCGGTGCGCAGCCCTATCTCAAGGGGACGCCGGAACAGGGCCTTGCGAATGACCAGATGAAGCAGTTGCAGACCAAACTGCAGTCGAAGGGCCACGATGTCGGTCAGATCGACGGCATCCTGGGTTCCGGCACCCGTGTCGCGATCCAGAAGGAGCAGCAGCGTCTCGGAATGCCCGCCGATGGCTGGGCGACGCCCGGCCTGCTGAGCGCGCTGTGATCAATCCATTTTCGTGAAGGCCGGCCCATTCGATCGCGTCCCGGAAAATGCCGGGGCGCGATTTCGATTTCCCGCATCATATCAGCAGCTTCCGGTCATGGCTTTATGTAGCCATCGCCGTTAACGGGCCAATCGCCCAATTTAACGCACGGTTAAAATGTGTGAATAAAATTCCATCGTGATTTGGCAATTAATTCCAATTGCTTAGCCGATCAGAACGTGGCTCATCCGCAGTCCACCGCTGCGCTGCAGCATAGAATCCGCTTTCCACGCGACACAATTCAGACATATTATATGCTGGTTAACGCGAGGAGGCAGACATGGGTATCACACGATCCTTGAATGTCCTGTTGGTCAGTGCAGCGTTCGCGTTCGTCTTGTCCATGCTCTTCATTTGAGCGGTCGGCGAACCCTATGACTGGAATACCTAGCTCCTGACAAGCTAACAGTTCAGCCAATTAAAAAGCGCATGTCACCGCCAGACATGCGCTTTTTTATTCGATGCCGATTGCCGCCGCTCTCAGGCAGCGGCGCCCGCTGCCCTCTTTGCGCCCTCGCGCCTGAGGCCGAGATTGGTGAGCACGGCTGAAACCAACGGCGAGCGGTTCATCGTATAGAGATGAAACTCGTCCAGCCCGCGGCGGACAAGATCCTCGATCTGCTCGACGGCGACATCGACGGCAACCTTCGCCCGCTCCTCCACCTTGTCGTCGAGACCGGCAAAGCGCTCGTCGAGAAAGGCCGGGATCACCGTGCCGCATGCGCTGGCAAATCGCTTCAGCTGCGTCAGGTTCTGGATCGGCATGATGCCGGGAACGATCGGGATTTTGACGCCTGCGGCCCGCACCTTCTCCAGGTAGCGCTCGAAATTGTCGTTGTCGAAGAAGAATTGCGTCAACGCGCGGTCCGCGCCGTTGTCGGCCTTTCGCTTCAGCATGTCGATATCGGCCGCCACGTCCCGGCTCTCCGGATGTTTCTCCGGATAGGCGGACACCGAAATCTCGAAATCGCCGATCTCGCGAAGGCCGGCCACGAGTTCGGCCGCATTGGCGTAGCCGCTCGGATGAGGCTGGTAAGGCACCCCCGCCCCGCCCGGCGCATCGCCGCGCAACGCCACGAAGTGCTTCACGCCAGCCTTGCGGAAATGGTCGATCACTTGGTGCGTTTCTTCCTTCGTGGCGCCCACGCAGGTGAGATGCGACGCAGTCGCAAGCGGCGTTTCGTTGAGGAACCGCGTCACGGCCGTCAGCGTCGGTGCCTTCGTGGTACCGCCAGCGCCATAGGTCACCGAGACAAAATCCGGATCCCAGCTCTGCAGCTCGGCCACGGTCTTCCAGAGCTGACCTTCCATCTCCTCCGACTTCGGCGGGAAAAATTCGAAGGAAATGCCGATATTGCGGCGGTCTCCGGTGTTCAATGCCATATCATACCTCCCCGGCCAATACTGTTTCGGCGCCTTCGGATGCAATGAGGCGCCTCGGATCGCGCGCAAGCCAGATCGTGACCGTAAGCCCCTTCTCGCCCGGCTGACCCGGATGAAGATCGACGGTCTGCTCCACATCGAGCCCCGTCTTGCGCAGCCAGTCGGTCAGCGACTGATGCGAGAAACCAAGGCGGACATGCGCGTGCTCGTCGCGAAGATATTCGAGCCCATGCGGCGCAAGGTCGATGACCATGAGACGCCCACCAGGTGCCAGCATCCGCGCCGCCTCGGCGATCGCGATTTCCGGCTGATCGAAGAAGTGCAAAACCTGATGAATGGTGACGAGATCGAAATCCTGTCCCTCGAACGGCAGGTTCAGGATGTCGGCATGCCGCACCGAAGCCTTGGTGATGCCCGCCCTGTCGAGATTGGCGCGGGCGACGCTCAGCATGTCACGGCTGGCATCGACGCCGATCGCCCGGCGATAGAGCCCGGAAAGCAGCTCCAGCATGCGGCCGGTCCCCGTGCCGAGATCGAGCAGCGAATAGACCGGCTGGTTACCGAGCAGCTTGATGACCGCGGCATCCACCTCTTCGTCGGCGGCATGGAGGCGCCGAAGCTCGTCCCATTCGGCGGCGTTGCGGCTGAAATAGGCCTGCGCCCGCTCTGCCCGCTGACGCTTCACGGCTAAAAGCCGCTCGCCATCGCGCAGGATCACCGGGTCGTTCTGGGACGCGTGTGTTAGCAGCACGCGCACCAGCGCCGCCGCCTTGCCGTCCTGCCTCAGCCGGAAATAGGCCCAGGCACCCTCCTGATAGCGATCGATGAGGTCGGCCTCACCGAGCAGCTTCAGGTGCCGCGAAATGCGAGGCTGAGACTGTCCGAGAATTTCCGTAAGATCGGTCACCGTCAGGTCGCCAGCGGCAAGAAGCGCGAGAAGCCGCAGGCGCGTCGGCTCACCGGCCGCCTTCAAGACGTCCACCAGCGCATCCAATCCAAGCCTCACAGCTTCAGCCATATCCCGACCCAATCAACATATAAAGATATCTTTATGTGATTTGAGAAGGCCTGGCAAGCAGGAATCCGCTCTGTTCACGAAATTCACTGCTCTGAAAGCGACCGGCAAAAATACAAAAACCCCGGCGCTTGCCGGGGCTTCTGATCCAAGAGACAGCGCTGACGATCAGCGCGTCAGGCGCTTGTAGGTCACCCGCTTCGGATTGACCGAATCCACGCCGAGGCGGCGCATCTTGTCCTGCTCGTAATCTTCGAAGTTGCCTTCGAACCATTCGACATGGCTGTCGCCTTCGAAGGCGAGGATATGCGTTGCAAGCCGGTCGAGGAACATGCGGTCGTGGCTGATGATAACGGCGCAGCCAGCGAAGTTTTCGAGCGCGTCCTCGAGCGCGGCCAGCGTTTCCGTATCGAGATCGTTGGTCGGTTCGTCGAGGAGGATGACGTTGCCGCCGGCCTTTAGCATCTTGGCAAGATGGACGCGGTTGCGCTGGCCGCCGGAAAGCGTGCCGACCTTCTGCTGCTGGTCGCCGCCCTTGAAGTTGAAGGCGCCGCAATAGGCGCGCGAATTCACTTCGTGCTTGCCGAGCTTGATGATGTCGTTGCCGGCGGAGATCTCTTCCCAAACGGTCTTGTTGCCGTTGAGCGCATCACGGCTCTGGTCGACATAGCCGAGATCGACGGTATCGCCGATGCGGATTTCGCCGCTGTCGGGCTTTTCCTGGCCGGTGATCATGCGAAAGAGCGTCGTCTTGCCGGCACCGTTCGGGCCGATGACGCCGACGATGCCGCCCGGCGGCAGCTTGAAGCTCAGGTTCTCGATCAGGACGGTATCGTCATATCCCTTGGTGAGGTTCTCGGCCTCGATGACGACCTGGCCGAGACGCTCACCGACCGGGATGACGATCTGGGAATCGCCGGGACGGCGGTCGGCAGCTGCCGCCACCAGTTCGTCATAAGCGCGGATACGCGCCTTCGACTTTGCCTGACGCGCTTTCGGGCTGGAGGCAATCCATTCCTGCTCACGAGACAGAGCCTTCTGGCGGGAGGCTTCTTCGCGGCCCTCCTGCTGCATGCGCTTCGCTTTCGCTTGCAGATAAGCCGAATAATTGCCCTCATAGGGAATGCCGCGGCCGCGGTCGAGCTCGAGGATCCAGCCGGTGACATTGTCCAGGAAGTAGCGGTCGTGGGTGATCATTAGCACGGAACCCGGATATTCGCGCAGGTGCTTTTCGAGCCAGGCGATCGTCTCGGCGTCGAGGTGGTTCGTCGGTTCATCGAGAAGCAGCAGGTCCGGCTGGGCAAGCAGCAGGCGGCAGAGCGCCACGCGGCGCTTTTCGCCGCCCGAAAGGTTGTCGACCGAAGCATCGCCCGGCGGGCAGCGCAGCGCGTCCATCGCCATCTCGACCTGGTTTTCCAGGTCCCAGAGGTTCTGGCTGTCGATGATGTCCTGGAGCTTCGCACCCTCTTCCGCCGTCTCGTCGGAATAGTTCATCATCAGCTCGTTGTAGCGGTCGAGGATCGCCTTCTTGGAGGCCACACCTTCCATGACGTTTTCGAGCACCGTCTTCGACGCATCGAGCTGCGGCTCCTGCGCCAGGAAGCCGAGCGTTGCGCCCTCGGCGAGCCAGGCTTCGCCGGTATATTCCTTGTCGAGGCCGGCCATGATGCGCAGGACGGTGGACTTACCGGCGCCGTTCGGGCCGAGGATACCGATCTTGGCGTCGGGGTAGAAGGAAAGGTGGATGTTCTCCAGCACCTTCTTGTTGCCATAGGCCTTGTTGAGGCCGGCCATATGATAGATGAACTGACGTGCCATTATGCGCTGCTCCGGGCGGAAACTTGAAAACCGTGGCCGCTATGTAGGCGAAAGCCGGCTTTCGGGCAACGCCGAAACCGGCTTTCTCTACGGCAATCGATTTGGTTCCGTTCGAAAAGCAAGGGATTTGCCTGATCTCGTCAGGCTTTCCGCCCAGTCGCATGAAATAGCCGAGCCATCGCACGGTATGGGTCACGAAGCGAAGCACGCGCTCAAGCGCGATGAGCTCGGCTGCGAGCGCGCCGTCAAAGGTCTGCTCATCAAGATGATCGGAAAACACGCGGACCCCTCGCCATTGGCAGTCGGCAAAGCCACAGGCCTCCATTTGCTGAACAACCGCCGAAGGATCGTCACCGCGCGTTCTAATTCCAAGGTTGCCCATGCTGGCTGCCGCGCCGGTTTCGATCAATTCCCTTGCCGTCGCGTAGTCTCCACGCAGCGCTTGCCGGAAACCGCCAGAGAGTGCGTTTTTCGTCAAGATGCTAAGCAGCCCGCCGCGTTTCACATGGCTTGCCAATTTTCGGATGGCAGCGGCACTGTCGTCCAGGTACATCAGTACGCCATGCAGCAAACTGCATCGAAGAGATGTTCTGATGCGAAATCAGTGATGCAGCCCAGCGCAAACTCAAGCCGGCTGCGCACTTGCTCCGGCAGCTCTGCCTTGCGCAGATTTGCCCGGCGCAGCATTTCAGGCGAAGCGTCAATGCCGTGAACTCTAAAACCGGCTTCGGATAGACGCGCGGATATCTCGCCATCGCCGCACCCCATATCCAGAACCGTTCCGCCGGCAGACGTGAGGCCGGCCACGACTTCGAACACCAGCTCGTGACGTATTTTGCCGCGTATCCCAGCCGAGTATCTCTGGTAGGCGTCCCCCACGCTTCCGAAGTCATCCAGCCGCATCGTTCTCCCACCCCGCTTCGAGCCGTGCTCCAGTCCCGAACCTTGCGACAAACTCTCAGAACCCCGCAGCGTCGACAACACCTTCGTCGCAGCCGAAGGAGGTGCGGCCGGCGTTTTGCATGAGTTTTGCAAGCCCCGCACCGGCGCCGGCGGCCGAGCCCGCATCCTCCGACAGCCCGATCGTCAGCTCGCTGATCACGCGGACGCCGCCCGGGCGCCGGCAGCTCATCTTCACACGCTCGCCAGCGCCCGCCCCGAAGCTCTTGTCGAAAGCCGTCTTGATCTGATCGGCCTTGACGGTCTTGCCGACATTCGCGGCAAAGAGGTCGCGCACCGCCGAGCCGTTGAGGTCATCCATCAGGCGGATCGCCACGCCGAAATAATCGTCGGCGCTCATCTTCGTGCAGGTGCCGTGCTTCGTCCATTCATGACGTTCGAGGCCCGATTGCGTTCCGGGCATGGCCTTTGCAAGGGCTGACGCATTCTCAACCGTCAGCTTGACCTCCGGCAGCTTTTGCCAATCGCCTTCTTTGTCGAAAGCCTGCAAGTCCTTCGATACACCGCAATAGTTCTGCCGCAGCGGCCACAGGCCGTGCAGCGAGAAATTCGTCGCGTCGAAGCGCTCCTTCGTCTGGCTGCTGCATTCCGGCTTCCTTTGGTTTGTCTGGCAGAATGCCGGCTGCCAACTTGCGGCAAGGATGAAGCGCGTTCCCCCTTCGCCTTCCTGGGCAACCGCAAAGCCAGCCAAAACCATTGACAGAACAAACGCCATCCAGCGCAGAAACACCCTGCTCATCGCCACTCCCCGCAGACAGAACAATTCAGGAACAAGTAAGCACGAAGCCCAAAACCCTGCAACCCTCACTCGCAGGAAATTCCACTGCAAACATGCCCCGGGATGTTGCATTTGGCCCGCGATCTGCTCTGTTGCAGCGGGAGGATGGAATGTTTTCGCAGACACAATGGCTTAAGACGCCCGAGGCGACGCTCGCCTTTCATCATGAGGCAGCCTGCGGCGGCCCGCGCGGCATCGTGCTGATCTCCCACGGACTTGCTGAACATTCGAAGCGCTACGCAGGCTTTGCCAAGGCGATGGCCGGGCGCGACTATCATGTCTATGCGCACGACCACCGGGGCCACGGCGAGACGGTGGCCGACGGCGCGCCGATCGGCCAGTTCGCCCGGCGCAACGGCGTGCAGCAGGTTCTTGCCGACATGGTCGCCATGCGGGACTATGCGGCAGGGTTCCATCCAAACCTTCCCGTGATCCTCTTCGGCCACTCCATGGGCGGGCTGATCGCGCTCAACGCTGCAGTAACCTATCCGGAAAAATTCGGTGCCCTCGCCGTGTGGAATTCGAACTTCGCTGTCGGTCTGACAGGCCGGGCCGCGCAAGCCATCCTGCTTGCCGAGAAAGCCCTGAAAGGTTCCGACGTTCCGAGCGGCCTGCTGCCGAAGCTCACCTTCGACACCTGGGGCAAATCCATCCCCGGCCACCGGACGGAATTTGACTGGCTCTCCCGCGATCCGGCCGAAGTCGACAAATATATCGCCGATCCGCTCTGCGGCTTCGATGCTTCCGTTTCGCTCTGGCTCGACATATTCGAACTCACCTTTCGCGCGCCGCAGAAGCGGCATCTCGACAGGCTGCGAAGGAACCTGCCAATCCACCTCGTCGGCGGCGGAAAGGATCCAGCGACCGATTTCGGAAAAGCGGTGATGTGGCTGTCAAACCATTTGAAACGGCACGGTTTCTCCCGTATCACGGCCGAAATATATCAGGATAAGCGGCACGAGACGCTGAACGAGATCGGCGCCGAAGCGGCGATTTCGGCCTTTGCCGATTGGTGCGATGAAGCAACCGCAAGATCCTGACCAGCGGACCGGAAATGAACAGCGCAATAACGAAGAATAGCTCCTCCGAAGTCAGCATGGGCCTGATGCTCATGTTTTTTTCGGTGCTCGTATCGCCTCTGATCGATATTTTCTCCAAGCTTGCCATCACGACGATTCCGTCTGCGGAGATCACCGCAGCACGCTTTGCCATACAGGCTCTCTGCATGCTTCCGATCGTGATCTGGCGCAAAAAACTGACGGATTCGTCATGGAGGCAGAGCCTCTTCCACGCGATCCGCGGCGCCATCATTACCATTTCGATGATCTCGTTCGTCACCACGCTGAAATACATGGCGGTTGCAGATGCGATCGCGATCTTCTTCGTCGAACCCATCATCCTCACCATTCTGAGCAGCCTATTTCTCGGCGAGACGATCGGCTGGCGGCGCTACACAGCCTGCGGCGTCGGTTTCTTCGGCGCGATACTGGTCATTCAGCCGAGCTTCCAGGAAGTCGGCTACGTGGCGCTGTTGCCGGTCGTCAGCGCAGTCTGCATCGCCATCTCCGCAATGATGAACAGGGCCCTGGCGCAGCGCGAGGACCCGTGGGTGATGCAGTTTCACATGGGCTTGTGGGGTCTGCTCGTTTGCGGTGTCCTGCTTTTCTTCGCCCGAGGAAGCGGCTCGGATGTGTTCGAACCGGTAATGCCAACCATGATAGGTCTCGTCTGGCTCCTCGGCGTCGGCGTAACGGCCGCGATCGCCAGCATCCTCGGCGTCTATGCTTATCGCTCCGCACCCGCCTCCACTTTGGCGCCGCTGCAATATTTCGAGATCGTCTCGGCCACGATCTTCGCATGGCTGGTTTTTGGCGATTTTCCCGACGCCATCAAATGGCTGGGCATTCTCATCATCATCGCATCCGGACTTTACATCATCTGGCGCGAGCGCCGCTTTGCATCCAAACCCGTATCCGATACATCTGAGGCAACGCGGGCACCATGATCCGTTCTTGGGAGGAACATGACGGACAGTCGTAAGAAACCGCCGCTTGCCGGCATCAGGGTGATCGAGCTCGCCCGCGTCCTGGCGGGCCCCTGGGCCGGGCAGATGTTGGCCGATCTCGGCGCAGACGTCATCAAGGTCGAAAATCCGGACGGCGGCGACGATACGCGGCAATGGGGGCCTCCCTTCGTCGAGGGCGGCGACGGCGAAAACCTTTCAGCTGCCTATTATCACTCCGCCAATCGCAACAAGCGCTCTGTCACGGCCGATTTGAAGACCGAGGAAGGCCAGTCGCTGGTGCGACGGCTCGCGGCAACGGCCGATGTCCTGATCGAGAATTTCAAGCTCGGCGGCCTCGTCAAGTACGGCCTCGACTATGAGAGCCTGCGCAAGATCAATCCGAAGCTCGTCTACTGCTCCATCACGGGCTTCGGCCAGTCTGGCCCCTATGCCAGCCTCGCGGGCTATGATTACATCGTCCAGGGCATGTCCGGCTTCATGTCGATCACCGGCGAGCCGGATCGCCAGCCGATGAAAGCAGGCGTCGCCATCGCCGATATCTTCACCGGCATCTATGCCGTGGCGGCGATCGAGGCAGCCCTCATCCATGCGCTGAAAACCGGTGAAGGCCAGCTTGTCGATATGGCGCTGCTCGACGTGCAATCCGCCGTGCTCGCCAATCAAAACATGAACTATCTGGTCTCTGGCCGCGCGCCGGCGCGGCTCGGAAATGCCCATCCGAATATCTCTCCTTACGAGGTCGTGCCGAGCGCGGACGGTTACCTGATCCTTGCCGTCGGCAATGACAACCAGTTCCGGCGTCTCTGCGTGATCCTCGGCCTCGATGGCATCGCCGGCGACGAGCGCTTTTCGACCAACAAGGCCCGCGTCGTCAACCGCGACGAGGTGCGCCGCCTGATCTCGACCGAGACGTTGAAATGGCAAAAAGCCGACTTGCTGAAAGCCTGCGAAGAAAATGCCGTGCCAGCCGGCGCGATCAACACGATCGAGGAGATGTTCGCCGATCCGCAGATAAAGGCGCGCGGACTGCGCATCGATCTGCCGGATGCGGCAGGAAACGTGATCCCCGGCGTGAGGACGCCGGTTGTGCTCTCCGAAACGCCCCTGCGTTACGAGAGGCCGGGCCCTCGGCTGGGCGAGCATCAGGAAGAGGTTCTGGCTGAGCTCGAGGCATTGGAGCGCGCCGAACGGGAGGGGAAATCCGCACTATGAAGAAGACCGGCGGCGAGCTGATTGTCGAAGCGCTGAAGGCAAACGGGGTCAAGCGACTTTCCTGCGTGCCCGGGGAAAGCTTCCTCGCCGTGCTGGACGCGCTTTATGACACCGATATCGAAGTGATCGTCTGCCGTCAGGAAGGCGGTGCCGCGATGATGGCCGATTGCTGGGGCCGGCTCACCGGCGAACCCGGCATCTGTATGGTCACCCGCGGGCCTGGCGCCACCAACGCCACGGCGGGCCTGCATATCGCCAGGCAGGATTCGATCCCGATGATCCTCTTCATCGGTCAGGTCCAGCGCGATGCCCGCGAGCGCGAAGCCTTCCAGGAGGTCGAGTTCCGCCGCGCGCTGACCGAATATGCCAAATGGGTCGGCGAAATCGACGATGCGGCGCGCATTCCCGAGTTCGTGACCCGCGCCTTTGCCATTGCCACCTCCGGCAGGCCCGGGCCTGTCGCGCTGTCACTGCCCGAGGACATGTTGCGCGACGAAGTAGACGCGCCGCGCGCGAAGCCTTATGCCCGCGTTCCCGCTCATCCCGGGCGCCGTCAGGTCGACGATTTCTACATGCGGCTGCTGAAGGCCGAACGGCCGATGGTCATACTCGGCGGCACACGCTGGGATGCAGATGCGGTTGCCGATTTCCGCGTCTTTGCCGAACGCTTCAAGCTGCCGGTCGGCTGTTCCTTCCGCCGCCAGATGCTCTTCGATCACCTTAGCCCGGGCTATGCCGGTGATGTCGGCATCGGCATCAATCCGGTGCTGGCCAAGGAGATCAAGGAGAGCGATTTGCTCATCCTGCTCGGCGCCCGGATGTCGGAAATGCCGTCGTCAGGCTATACGCTGGTCGACGTCCCCTACCCGGCGCAATCGCTCGTCCACATCTATCCCGACCCGTCCGAACTTGGCCGCATCTACCGTCCGGACCTTGCGATCTGCGCATCGCCGCAGGACTTCGTCGCCGCCCTTACCGATCTCGAAGCGCCTGCCGAACCGCGCTGGGCGGAACGGACGCAGCATATGCACCAAGCCTATCTTGCCTGGTCGAGGCCGCCGCAAACAGGCCCCGGCGCCGTTCACATGGGACCGATCATGGAATGGATCGAGGGCAACACGAAGGCCGACACGATCTTCACCAATGGTGCCGGCAACTATGCCACGTGGCTGCACCGCTTCCATCGCTTCCGGCAGTTCAATACGCAGGCGGCCCCCACATCCGGCTCGATGGGTTACGGCCTGCCGGCTGCCGTGGCCGCCAAGCGGCTTTTTCCGGAGCGCGAAGTCATCTGCTTTGCCGGCGACGGCTGCTTCCTGATGCACGGGCAGGAATTCGCCACCGCCGTCCGCTACGACCTCCCAATCATCTCTCTCGTCATCAACAACGGCATCTACGGCACGATCCGCATGCATCAGGAACGTGACTATCCCGGCCGTGTCAGCGGTACGGATCTCACCAATCCGGATTTCGCGGCCCTTGCCCGCGCCTATGGCGGCCATGGTGAAACGGTGGAGAAAACCGAGGACTTCGCGCCGGCTTTTGAGCGGGCCCGCGCCAGCGGCAAGCCTTCGATCATCGAGGTGAAGCTCGATCCCGAGGCGATCACGCCGACACGCACGCTTACCGAAATCGCACAAACAAAAAGCCGGTGAGCGAACCCACCGGCTTTGAAACTGGCAAATGGCGCCGATCTTAGTCGATTGCGGCGATGACGATGAACTCGACCTTGTACTTCGGTGCGGCGAGCTTGGCCTCGCTGGTGGCGCGTGCCGGCGTGTTCTTCGGGTCGACCCAGGCTTCCCAGGCAGCATTCATTTCCGCAAAGTAGGAAATGTCGGAGAGATAGATCAGCGTCTGCAGAATCTTCGACTTGCTGGAACCTGCAGCAGCAAGCAGACGATCGACTTCGGCAAGCGCCGACTTGCACTGATCGGTCACAGTCTCGCCTTCGCCGACCTGACCGGCGAGGTAGAGGGTGTTGCCGTGGATGACCGCGCCGCTCATGCGGGCGCCGACGTCGATACGCTTTATGCTCATGATGTTCTCCTGAGTTTTATGAAATAAAGGGCACGGCCGAAAGCCGCGCCAAAAGATCAGCCGCGAATATGATGGGTCTTCTGATAGATCGCGGTAGAGCGTGCGCCGGAACGGCAATAGCCGAGCATCGGGCGCGGAAATTCGTCGAGTGCGTCGACCATGCCTTGCACGGCTTCCTCCGTCACGCCCATCGCGCCGACGGGCACATGCGCGATGTCGAGGCCGAGTTCCTTGGCGCGGGCTTCGATCACCGAAAACGGCGTCTGGTCCGGGCTTTCCTGGTCCGGGCGATGGCAGACGATCGACTTGAAGCCCATCGCCTTGATCTGGTCGAGATCTTCCAGCGTGATCTGGCCGGATACCGAATATTCGTCGTCGATCTGGCGGATGTCCATCGCGCGTTCCTCCTGAAAATCAATGGCAGAAGCTCTACGATGCGGGACCGGAAGCGTCAACAACAGTTCGCTCAGAGGAAGGCGAAGCGAAGCGCATAGCTGCGGCTCTCGCCCGGCTGCAGCATGTTGAACTCGCCGCCTGCTTGAAGCTCGCGACGCGAGACCCAGCGATGCGAAACCGGTTCGATGCCGAAAACGTCCGCCGGCGTCTTCTGGTTCCGCCAGACCTGCAGGTGCGGCAGCGTATCCGCGCGGAAACGCACGCACAGCGTCTTGCCGCTTGCGGCTTTCATCGGACCGAGCCGGACTTCGGCAAAGCCATCCGTCACGGCCGGGGCCTCGATGCAAAAGAGGCCGCCAAGCTCTTCGCCGAAGGTCCATGGAAAACCACCGCCTTCGAGCATCGTCCCTTCCAGGCGCGTACCGGCATCGAGCCATTTGCCGCCGGTATTCATGTGGTACATCAGGAAGGTCGGCACCGCCTGATCGCTGGTGTTGACGACCCTGTCGTCCAGCGAGACCTCCCCTGTCGCGCCGTCGATGCGCCAAAGCCGTTCGATCCGCTGCGGCAATCCTTCGACGGTGACGATATCGATGTGGGCGCAGCACTCGGCATTGCCGTTTTCGAATTTGGTCCAGAGAACCTTGGCCGGATGACCGGAGGCCGAACCGTGCAGCGGGTAGACCTTGCCATCCGTGCGCCCCGTGATCGGCTCGCGATGGCGGATGTGATCCGGACCGCAGGTGAAGAGAAAGCCTTCGAGCGAGTGGTCGATACGCGAATCGCCGTCGTCAGGGATGGCCCGCTTCGGCGCGACATCGACGCCGTCGACGATGCATCCGCCGATATCCATCACCGATGTTTCGTCCAGCATCAGGCGCGGCCCCTTGGCGGCGGCAAACTCGATCATTGCAATTCCTCCCGATCTTAAAGCTGCCGTAGGGTTAGGATCCGTCCGCACATTCGTCAATTGCGGCAAACCTGTTGCGCACAACCGGCGATGCGCCATGGAACCCGCTTGCCAAACCAAACGTTTTGCCTCAGGCAGAAAGCACGGTAATTTTCATCTTTTGTTTAGTACGAATTCATAAATTCCACACTAGCGTCAAAATTCGCAGGTGTGTGTCGGCCAAATCACTGTTCGAGGTGTAAGACGTGAATCGCTTTTTGAAATCGGGGATGTCCCTCGCCGCAGTCGTGCTGGCCCTTGCCGCTGCCGCACCGGTTGCCGACGCGCAACAGTACGGCCGCCGCCAGCGCGATGTCGTGATGGTGACTCCCGACGGTGCGATCATCGATTACATTCCGCCAGGCGCCGACGTCTATTATTCGCGGGATCGCAACGGCAACCGCGTCCTGCTCGATGGTTACGGCAACGTCGTCGCGACGGAAATGCGCGGCAGCGGCTATTATCCGCGCGCCCCTGCCCGCGAAGCCCATAACAATGACCCCTACTACCCGGACAACAGCTACGGCAGCACGCGTTATGTGGAGCGCGGCGCCGTGACCGGCTCGATCCCGCGCGATGCGGAAATCCAGCGCGATCCACTTTACGATCAGCCCTATCCGGATGCCAACGGAGAAAGCTACCCGCAGAACGAGGACTATGCGTCGATCGAACCGGATCAGCCGTTCCCGGGCGACATGCAACCGAAGCCGCCCTCAGAACCGGTCATCACGCTCAAGGGAAAATCGAAGCCTGAGATCGTCGCCATCCAGGTCTTCCTCGACCGCGCGGGCGTTTCTCCGGGCGTCATCGATGGCCACATGGGGTCCAACGTCACCAAGGCGATCTATGCCTATGAGCAGATGACCGGCGAAAAGCTCGACCCCAACAATACCGAAGCGATCCTCGAGCAGCTGCGCCTGTCGGGCGGATTACCCGTCACCAGCTACACGATCACGCCGGCAGATGCCGCCGGGCCTTATGTGGCCGCGATTCCGGAAGACTATTCGCAAAAGGCGCTTCTGCCTTCGATGGCCTACACCTCGACGACCGAAATGCTTGCCGAGCGCTTCCACATGGACGAAGCCTTCCTCAGGGAAATGAACCCGGGCGCAGACTTCACCGTGCCCGGCACGATCATCAAGGTCGTCAATTCCGGGCAAGCCAAGACCGGCGCCGTCGCGAAGATTCTCGCGGACAAGGCCAAGAAGCAGGTCTTCGCCTATGACGCTGCTGGAAATCTCGTCGCCGCCTATCCCGCCTCGATCGGCTCCAGCGATACCCCTTCGCCCTCCGGCCTCGTCAACGTGGAACGCGTCGCTCTGAACCCCAGCTATACCTACAACCCGAAGATCAACTTCCAGCAGGGCGCAAACGACCGCATCCTGAATATCCCACCTGGCCCGAACGGTCCCGTCGGCACGGTCTGGATCGCCCTTTCAAGGCCGACCTACGGCATTCACGGTACGCCGGAACCATCCAAGATCGGCCGCACCCAGAGCCACGGCTGCATCCGTCTGACGAACTGGGATGCCACGGAGCTCGCCAAGATGGTAAGGCCCGGCGTGACAGTCGAGTTCGTCGATTGAATCCTCTGCCCCTCCGCCTGCCGGCACCTTTCCCCTTTCTGACGGGGAGAAGGGAGATATGCCGCATCTTCTCCGTTTCTCCTGGCCATTTCGCAAGCGGTTCCTCGCCCCGTTCACCGGGAGATGGTTAGGGTGAGCGCGTCCGAGCCGAGCCCAAACAAGAAAAACCGGATCGCTCCGGCGGTCGGTTCAAATCATCCCCAATATTCAAGCCGCCGAACGGATCAGTGGTCCGGTTGTCCGGGCGCAAGCGGCTAGCTTGGCCGGCACCTTGCGAATGATTTCCTCGGCAAAACAGAGCGCATTCTCGCAGGCCTTCTCCAGATTGGAAACCCGCATCGGGTCCATATCGTGCAGCGTGCCGCCGCAATCGAAGATGTCGCGGAATGCCGCACGCTCGATGATCGCCGTATCGAGGACCGGAACGTTCCGCTCGTTGAGCAGCGCCTTGACGAGTTGCAGTGCACGGGTGGTCACCATTGAATTGACACGGGTAAGCACCACCGAATGGCCGATCTTGATGCCCGCCTTCTCATCCAGATACTGCAGCAATTCCAGCACCTGCGCCCCGCCGCGCGCATCCATGGCACAGCCCTGGATCGGGATCAGCACATGCTCGGAGAGGCCGATTGCGGTGGCCAGCAGCGGATTGCGGGCGCCCGGCAGGTCGATGATAAAGTAGTCCGTGGAATGCTTGTTCTCGCTGATGTGCTGCGGAAGCGAGGCGGACGTCACGAAGTCGATGACCTGAATATTCGCCACATGGCCGGAAATCTCGTGCCAGCGGGAAATCCAGTGTTGAGGATCGGCATCGAGAATGGTGATGCGGTAACCTTTGCGGGCAAGTTCCGTCGCGAGCAGAAGGACGGCCGTGGTCTTGCCTGCCCCGCCCTTGGTGTTTGCAAACGTGATGACTGGCATGTTCGATCCTCGAAGGGAAATATCGCGAGCCGGATATCGCTCTCTTTGCGCACTTTCGGGTTCATCGTGCGGTTAACGCATCCTTTCCGATGATGGTTAACAAAATCCAAACAAACGCGCCGAAATTGCAGCCCGCATTTTTCACATCCCTAAAAGTTGGGATGCCGGAAAACGAAAAAAGCCCGGAAAGCTTGGGCTTTCCGGGCAAGTTTTGACGGTCCGCCTTTTTGATCAGAAGCAGTCTTTGAAAAGCGTCTTGGTATTTTCGAGCGTCATCGGGACGGGATTGCCGCCCGCGCTCGGGTCTTCGATTGCCATCGCCGAGAGCGCGTCGATCCGGTCCGGTGCGATTCCCATGGCCGAAAGGCTTTCCGGAACCCCGAGTTCAAAGCGAAGCTTCAGCACGTAATCATAGAAACCGTCGAAGCCGCCGGAGATGCCGAGATAGGCCGCAGCGCGTGCGATCTTCTCTTCGATCGCTGCGCGGTTGAAGCGCAGCACCGCCGGCATCACGACGGCATTGGTCATGCCGTGATGCGTGTTGTAGACGGCGCCGATCGGATGCGACAGCGCATGGATGGCGCCGAGGCCCTTCTGGAAGGCGACAGCGCCCATGGCGGCAGCCGCCATCATGTTGGCGCGGGCTTCGAGGTCGGTCCCTTCCTTATAGGCACGTGGCAGGAATTCCTTGACGAGGCGCATGCCTTCCAGCGCGATACCGGCAGACATCGGATGATAGAAGGGCGAGGAATAGGCTTCCAGGCAATGCGCAAAAGCATCCATGCCGGTCCCGGCGGTGATGATCTTCGGCATGCCGACGGTCAGCTCCGGATCGGCGATGACGACGCCCGGCAGGAATTTTGGATGGAAGATGATCTTCTTTACATGCGTTGTGGAATTGGTGATGACGCTGGCGCGGCCGACTTCCGAGCCAGTGCCGGCCGTCGTCGGCACCGCAACGATCGGCGCAATGCCCTCGACGCTCGCACGCGTCCACCAGTCCCCAATATCCTCGAAATCCCAGACCGGACGCGTCTGGCCGGCCATGAAGGCGACGCACTTGCCGAGATCGAGGCCCGAACCGCCACCGAAGGCGACGACGCCGTCATGGCCGCCGTCCTTGAAAGCCTTCACGCCGGCATCGAGGTTCATCTCGTTCGGGTTCGGATCGACGTCTGCGAAGATCGCGCGGCCGAGGCCTGCATCTTCCAGGATGTCGAGCGCATTCTTGGTAATCGCCATCGAGGCCAGGCCGCGATCGGTAATCAGCAGCGGCTTCTTCATGCCAAGGCTCTTGCAGGCGTCCGCCAGCTCCTTGATGCGGCCGCGGCCGAGCTTGACGGCTGTCGGATAGCTCCAGTTGGCTGTGATATTGCTGCTGCTCATGCTGTGACTTTCTTGAGGTGATAAGATTTCGGGCGCGTCAGATTGTGGAAGCCGATGATCGACAGCGAGCCGCCGCGGCCGGTTTCCTTGACGCCGGTCCAGCAAAGCGCCGGATCGAGGTAATCGGCACGGTTCATGAAGACGGTGCCGGTTTCGATTTCGCGGCCGAGCCGTCCTGCCCGCTCAGGGTCCTTCGTCCAGAGCGAAGCCGTCAGCCCGTACTGGCTGTCGTTCATCAGCGCGATGGCTTCGGCATCGTTCTTGACCTTCATGATGCCGACGGCCGGGCCGAAGGTTTCTTCGCGCATGAAGGCCATCGAGTGATCGACATTGACCAGAATCTGCGGCGCGAGATAGGCTCCGCCGTCATCTTGCGGGAAGAGCTTCGGATCGATTAGCGTCCTGGCACCCTTCGAGACGGCATCGGCGATCTGCTCGCGCACGACCTTGGCGAAACGCTTGTTGGCCATTGGACCGAGCGAGGTTTCCGGATCGAGCGGATTGCCGAGTTTGTAATTGGAAACCCAGGCGACCGACTTCTCGACGAAGCTGTCATAGAGCGACTCGTGCACATAGATACGCTCGATGCCGCAGCAGCATTGGCCGGAATTGTAGGTCGCGCCATCCATCAGCGTATCGACGGCCGCATCGAGATCGGCGTCTTCCATGACGTAGCCCGGATCCTTGCCGCCGAGCTCGAGGCCGAGGCCTGTAAAGGTGCCGGCTGCAGCCCGCTCCATGGAACGCCCACCTTCGACCGAACCCGTGAAGTTGATGAAATTGAAGCTTCCTGCCGCAATCAGCGCCGAGGTCGTTTCGTGATCGAGGAACACGTTCTGGAAGACATCCTCCGGAACACCTGCCTCGACAAAAGCCTGAACCAGCCGCTCGCCCACCAGAAGCGTCTGCGACGCGTGTTTCAGGATAACGGTATTGCCTGCCATCAGCGCCGGAGCGATGGTGTTGATCGCCGTCATATAAGGGTAGTTCCACGGGGCGATCACGAACACGACGCCATGCGCTTCACGCTCGATACGGCGCTCGAACTTGTCGCTCTCTTCGACAACAAGCGGCGCCAGCGCGTCGGCAGCGATCGACGCGACATAGTTGGAACGCTCGTTGAAGCCCCGATATTCGCCGCCATACTTGACCGGCCGACCCATCTGCCAGGCGAGCTCCGGCACGACGAGATCGGACATCTCGTTGAGCCGCGCGACGCCTTTGAGCACAAGCTGCACGCGCTCCTCCAGCGGCCGCTTCGCCCAGGCCGTCTGCGCCTTTCGGGCGCGGGCGATAACGTCCTTAGCCGCCTCTAGCGAGAGCGCCGAGCGCTCTGCGAAAACCGATCCGTCGACCGGCGAAATGCATTGGATCATAGTCATGATCGAATCCTGCCTTTGTATTCTTCAAATCTCTTCGGGCACCAGCCCCTCATCCGCCGGCCGACACCTTCTCCCCGCAAGCGGCGCGAAGGAAGTATGCCGCACCGGTCTCGTCAATCGCAACGCCCCTTAGGGCAAGTCCCCTCGCCCCCTCAAAGCGGGTCAGGGTGAGGGCGAGCAACGACAGACCGCAAAATGCCTTACGCCCTTTCAAAGCCTCTCGCCACTTCCCAATCCGTCACGCGGCGGTCGTATTCCTCCTGCTCCCATTCGGCAGCGCGCGTGTAATGGTCGATGACGTCGTTGCCGAAAGCCTTCCGCAGCATCTTCGATTCCGTCATGGCGACCGTCGCGGCACGAAGCGTGTGTGGAATCTCGCGGATATCGCGCGCGCCATAGGCGTCGCCGACGAATGGCGCTTCGAGTTCGAGCCTGTTCTCAATCCCCTCGATGCCAGCCGCCAGCAGTGCTGCAAACGAGAGATACGGATTGAGGTCCGAACCGCCGACGCGGCATTCGATCCGGATCGCTTTGGTGTCGTCGCCGCACAGGCGGTAGCCGGCGGTGCGGTTGTCCTTGCTCCAGATCGCCTTCGTCGGCGCGAAGGTGCCGGCCATGAAGCGCTTGTAGGAATTGATATAGGGCGCCAGGAAATAGGTGATCTCGCTCGCGTGGGCGAGAAGGCCGGCCACGTAGTTCCGCATCAACGGCGACATGCCGTATGTACCCTTCTCATCGAAGAACAGCGGCGTCTTGCCGTCGGCGCTCCAGAGCGACTGATGGATATGAGAGGAGCTCCCGGCCGACGTATAGCTCCATTTGGCGAGGAAGGTGATCGCCTTGCCCTTCGACCAGGCGATTTCCTTGCAGCCGTTCTTGATGATGGCGTGCCGGTCAGCCATCGTCAGCGCGTCGGCGTAGCGCACATTGATTTCCTCCTGCCCCGCCGAAGCCTCACCCTTGGAATTCTCGACCGGAATGCCCGCACCCTGCAAACCGGTACGAATCGCCCGCATCACATCCTCTTCCTTGGTCGTCTGGAAGATGTGGTAGTCCTCGTTGTAGGCGCTGGCGAGCTTGAGATTGCGGTAGCCGGCGGCATGCGCAGCCTCATAGGTCTGGTCGAAGAGGAAGAATTCGAGCTCGGATGCCATGAAGGCCTTCATGCCCATGTCTTCGAGGCGCTTGACCTGCTTCTTCAGGATGGCGCGCGGCGAATGCGGCACCTCTTCGTGCGTGTGATGGTCAAGCAGATCGCAAAGGACCAGTGCCGTTCCTTCGAGCCAGGGAATGCGGCGCAGCGTCGAAAGGTCCGGTTTCATCGTGTAGTCGCCGTAACCCTTCTCCCAGCTCGTCGCCTTGTAGCCGGAGACGGTTTCCATCTCCATGTCGGTCGCGACGAGATAGTTGCAGCTATGCGTTTCCTTCCAGGCGCTTTCGAGGAAATATTCCGCCTGGAAGCGCTTGCCCATCAAGCGGCCCTGCATGTCCACCTGGCAAGCGAGAACGGTATCGATGCGCCCTTCGGCCACGTCCTTCTTGAGATCATCGAAAGTATAGCTGTTGCTCATCATTTATCCGCCTGAAATCTGGATTGGAAACTCGGGGCAATAAAACGGCATGCAGGGGCCGCCATGACCGACCAGATGCCTTTTCGTTGAACCGGTGATGGGGCCGCGCGAACGGCGGCCCCGCCATTTGAGAGGGAAGGTCGGTTTTCTTACGCTTCGCCAACGGCCTTTTCGGCAGCCGCGATTTCAGCCTGGCGCTTGGCGACTTCCTCGCCGATCGGCGGGCCCTTGAAGCGGCGCTTTTCGAAGCCGTACCAGACGACGCCAGTCACAATAAGGAAGCCGACGGTGATGTAGAGTGCCCAGTCATTCGGCGGCTGGATGCCGAGAACGAAAATAAGCACCATTGCAATGATCGAGAGCACGGCAAAGAGCTTGAACATCGCCTCGCCGAGGTTCCACGGCCCCATCTTGTCCCACTTCGACGTACCCCAGGCGAAGAGGCCGAGCGTGATCGGGATCGCGAAGGAGAAGAAGAGGAAGATGACGGTGCACGAAACGACGATGGTATAGACCGGCGTATCGCCGATCGAAACGAGCGACGAACCCCACACGAAGAGGACGGCGAGGATAGAACCCGTCCAGATCGCGGCAACCGGCGTGCGGTGCTTCGGGCTGACCTTCGACAGTGCCTTGGATGCCGGCAGACCGCCGTCACGCGAGAAGGCGAAGATCATGCGGGAAACCGAGGTGACCGTTGCGAGGCCGCACAGCCACTGGCTAATGAAGATGGCGAGGTAGAGCAGATCCTTGACGATCGGGTTCACCTGGCTGTCCATCGCCCAGAAGAACACGTTCCAGCCCTGCTTGGCAGCTTCGTCCATGCTGGGCAGCATCAGAACGAATGAGCAAAGCATGATGTAGCCGAAGAGCGCCGACCAGAGCACGGAGGAAATCATGCCGCGCGGCACGGAATGCGCCGCCTTTACGGTCTCTTCCGACGTATGCGCCGAGGCGTCATAGCCGGTGATCGTGTAGATCGGCAGCAGGAGGCCGAGTAGGAACACCCAGGTAGCGGACGTCGCCGGCCACACGTTGCCGCCGGTTTCGCCCGAATAGTTGGAGAAGGTGAAGAGACGGCCGAACTCGTAGGACGGAGCAGCGATCAGGCAAACTGCGGCAAGCGCGATTGCCGTCGCGAAGATCAGGTAGCCAGAGAAGTCCGTGAGCTTGGCGGTCAGGCCGATGCCCATATGGTTCACGAGCGCCTGCGCACCGGTGATGATGATCAGGAAGACGATGCGAACGAATGTCGTGTCCGCCAGCCCGAGATAGCTCGTGCCGAAGGAGCCCATGAAGAAGTAGTACGTACCGACGTTGATGGCACCGAGCACCGTCACGAGGCCGAGCAGGTTGAACCATGCGGTCAGCCAGCCGGTGAAGCGGTTGCCGAGGATGGAACCCCAGTGGTAGAGGCCGCCCGCGGTCGGATAGGCGGAGCTGATCTGCGCCATCGCAACGGCGAAGACGAGCGAAATGAAGCAGCCGAGTGGCCAGCCGATGCCGATCGCAGCACCACCCGCGCCGGCAGTCGCCTGCGCCAGCGAATTGATGCCGCCGGAAAGGATGCAGATGATCGAGAAGGAGACGGCAAAGTTCGAGAACGAGCTCATCCGCCGTTCCAGTTCCTGGGCATAGCCCATCGAATGCAGGATGTTCATATCCTGCTTCTTATCAAGTTCGGTATAGTCCGACATGACTTCCCCCTGTTTGACGATCAGCAGCGGAATTGCCGCAGATCCAGTGCCAAAGTTGCCCGCTGGCTTTCGCCATACGGACAGATCGCAGTTAGACTGCTCCCTGGGGTCTTTTCTTTTATGGTCAGGCTTCCAGTCCTTGCTGGAGGAGCCCTGTCAGATAGTCGGCCATGACCCCTTGGCCGGCATCGTCGCTGATAAGGTCGTTGCGGACCTCGATCATTACATTGCGGAGCCCGTTCGAGAGCCCGTGCAGGATCAGCGTGTGCGTCACGCCGTCCTCAGGGCCATAGGGCTCGTTGCGTTCGGTTTTGTAGAGCGGCGCGTCAGCCGCCCCTGCCAACATGCTGTCTGCCAGCCGGCTGTCGGCATCGTGCAGGATGCCGAGCTCGATGGCACGCTCCTTGCCATTATAGACCGGCGTGAAACTGTGAACAGTGACGATGACCGTCTCCTGCCCCTGCGCCTGACGGTCCTTGACGAGGCGGCTTACTGCATCGTGGAACGGAAGATACAGCGCTTCGGTACGGGCCTGCCGCTCCTTTGCGCTCAGACTCTGATTGCCGGGGATGGCATAGATTTCGCTCTTCTCGGGCATTGCGCCCGGCGATTCCGGCGGGCGGTTGCAGTCGTAGATCAGACGAGAGAAGCGCTGAAAGACGAGTGTTGCGTCAAGCGCCGTCGAGATGCCGCGTGCAACGGCCAAAGCGCCTGGATCCCAGGCGATGTGGCTATTCAACGCTTCTTCGGAAAGGCCGAGATTGCCGAACTGCTCGGGTAGCGCTCGCGAGGCGTGTTCGCAGATGACCAGCAACGGGCTCTTGCCGTGCGGCCGCTCGATGCCGACGCAGTCTCCATCCGCTTCGCTTAGAATCTTGAGCTGAGTGAGCACCTACCCGCGCCTGCCCTTCCCTTAATAAAATCTTTACAAGAAAAGAATTCTTCAGTCTTCGGGCGGTGTCAAGCGCGCTCTGAAAATTTCTTTTCATGACAGTGGTTGACATGGATTGTGACAGCGTTGTTAACTTTGAGTGGGAAAGTGGCACAAGACCAATCCCGGGGAGCAAGATCGCGTGAGCGCTGCGTCGAAGACGGTTTCGGACGTCATCCATTCGCATTTCGAAGCGCTGACGCGCGCCGAGAAGCAATTGGCCGAGAGTCTGCTGGATAACTATCCCGTTTCAGGGCTGGGAAGCATCACCACGATTGCCGAAAACGCCGGCGTCTCGACGCCCACCGTCGTCCGCATGGTCCAGAAGCTTGGCTTCAAGGGTTACCCGGATTTCCAGGCGCATCTGCATCAGGAGGTCGAAGCGACGATCTCCAATCCGATCGCCAAGCACGACCGGTGGGCTTCCAATGCGCCGGGCACCCATATCCTCAACCGTTTTGCCGATGCCATCATCGCCAATCTGCGCCAAACGCTGAGCGGTCTCGACACCGCGACCTTCAACAGCGCCGCTGCCCTGCTTTCGGATCGCAAGCGCGGCCTTTATTTCGTCGGCGGTCGCATCACGGGCGCGCTTGCCGAATACTTCTTCACCCACATGCAGGTCATCCGGCCGAATACCGCCCTCTTGTCGTCCAACTCGTCGAGCTGGCCGCAGTATGTCCTCAACATGAATGCCGGCGATCTGCTGATCATCTTCGACATCCGCCGCTATGAGCAGGAGATGGTGAGCCTTGCCCAGGCGGCCCGCACGCGCGGCGCCGAAATCATCGTCTTCACGGACCAATGGGGATCGCCGGCGGCAAAGCTTGCGAGACACGCCTTCCGCGTCCAGATCGAGGCACCGTCGGCTTGGGATTCCTCGGTCGTCACGCTCTTTATCGTCGAAGCGCTCATCGAAGCGGTCCAGAATACCACCTGGGACGAGACGAAGGAGCGCATGAAAACACTGGAGGGCCTGTTCGAACAGACCAAGCTCTTCCGAAAACCCGGCTAGGAGGAGAGGCAGGAACGAACAAAAACAATGAGGCTGCGTGAAGGAAATAGAACTGCGTGTCGCAGACGAAACAGAGTTCGAAAAATACTGGAAATCATAAGAAAAACGAACGTCACGCGACCGTCATACAAGCTTCATGCAACGCCAGTAACAGCATCGCCAGACCACTGAAAACCGAAGGAGAACAACAGTGATCTCTAACATTTCTCGACTGCTCTCGCTTTCTACTGCGATCGTCGTAGCTTCGACTGCGATTGCCGCAGCAGAACCGAGCGCCGAACTCATCGCTGCCGCCAAGAAGGAAGGCACGCTGACGACCATCGCTCTCCCGCACAACTGGTGCGGCTATGGCGACGTCATTGCCGGCTTCAAGGCCAAGTATGGCATCGAAGTCAACGAACTGAACCCGGACGCAGGTTCGGGCGACGAAATCGAAGCAATCAAGGCCAACAAGGGCAACACCGGCCCGCAGGCTCCAGACGTCATCGACGTCGGTCTCTCCTTCGGCCCGTCGGCCAAGGCTGAGGGCCTCATCCAGCCCTACAAGGTCTCCACCTGGGATTCCATTCCGGACTCCGCCAAGGACGCCGACGGCTTCTGGTACGGCGACTACTACGGCGTTCTTTCGTTCGTCGTGAACACCGACATCGTCAAGAACGTCCCGAAGGATTGGGCCGACCTGAAGAAGTCCGAGTATGCCAACACCGTTTCGCTCGCTGGCGATCCGCGCGCTTCCAACCAGGCTGTTCAAGCCGTCTACGCCGCTGGTCTTGCTGCGGGCGAAAAGGATGCCACGAAGGCTGGCGAAGCAGGTCTTGCTTACTTCGCAGAGCTCAACAAGGCCGGCAACCTCGTTCCGGTCATCGGCAAGTCCGCGTCGCTGGCTCAGGGTTCCACCCCGATCATCGTCGCCTGGGACTATAACGGCCTCTCCTGGCGCGACAGCCTCAACGGCAACCCACCGGTTGAAGTCGTCGTTCCGGCCTCGGGCGTCGTTGCCGGTGTCTACGTTCAGGCGATCTCCGCCTTTGCTCCGCACCCGAATGCTGCCAAGCTCTGGATGGAATACCTCTATTCCGACGAAGGTCAGCTCGGCTGGCTGAAGGGCTATTGCCACCCGATCCGCTTCAACGACCTTGCCCAGAAGGGCCTGATTCCGAAGGAACTGCTCGACAAGCTGCCGCCGGCTGAAGGCTATGCCAAGGCTATCTTCCCGACGCTCGACGAGCAGGCCGCAGGCAAGACCGCCATCACCACCAAGTGGGACAGCGTCGTCGGCGCCAACGTTCAGTAAGGCATGACATCCGGCCTCCCCCGCCCTTATAGCGGGGAGGCATTTTCTTTCACTCCGACGCCCCCGGATGAGCGCATGAGCACCGTTTCAACGCCTATGGCGAGCACCGCCCCCCTGATCAATAAGGATCGCGTGATCGACTGGCTGGGTATCGCGCCCTTCGTCATCTTCGCTCTGCTGTTTCTGATCATCCCCACGCTTTATCTCGTCGTCGGCGCCTTCCTCACGCCGGAAGGCGAATTCACGTTCAAGAACATCGGCGATCTCTTCACGCCGTCGATCATGAGCGCCTATTGGATCAGCATCCGCGTGTCGGTGGCTTCCGCCCTCGGCGGTGCGCTGATCGGCTTCTTTCTCGCCTGGGCAGTCGTCCTCGGGGGGCTGCCCTCCTCTGTCCGCTCGACGCTTTTGACCTTCTCCGGCGTCGCATCGAACTTCGCCGGCGTGCCGCTTGCCTTCTCGTTCCTGGCAACGCTCGGCCGCACCGGCCTCGTCACCATCTTCCTGCGCGACTGGTTCGGCTTCAATCTCTACGGCACCGGATTCAACCTTTTATCCTTCTTCGGCCTCACCATCACCTACATGTACTTCCAGATCCCTCTGATGGTGCTGATCCTGACGCCGGCGCTCGACGGCATGAAGAAGGAATGGCGCGAGGCCGCTGAAATCCTCGGCGCCACGAACCGCCAGTACTGGACGATGGTCGCCCTGCCGATCCTCTGGCCGAGCCTGCTCGGCACGACGCTGCTGCTCTTTGCAAACGCCTTCGGCGCCATCGCCACAGCCTATGCGCTGACAGGAAGCTCCCTGAACATCGTTCCGATCCTGCTTTACGCGCAGATCCGCGGCGATGTTCTTCACAACCCGAACCTCGGCTACGCGATCGCGCTCGGCATGATCGTCATCACCGGCGTCTCCAACGTCCTTTACCTGATGCTGCGCATGCGCGCCGAACGGTGGCAGAAATGAAAGCTCAACGTCTCGGCGCCTGGATCGCCATCTTTTTGGGTGCGTCCTACTTCATCATTCCGCTGATCGGCACCATCGAGTTTTCGCTGCGCATGCGCCGCGGCGTATACAGCTTCGATGCCTATCAGTCGGTGTTTTCGGACATCCAGTTCCGCGAGACCTTCGGCTATTCCATGCTGATGGCCCTTTTGACAATCGTCTTCGGCATGCTGCTCGTCGTGCCGACGGCCTATTGGGTTCGCCTGCGCCTGCCACAGATGCGCCCGATCGTGGAATTCGTGACGCTGCTGCCGCTGGTTATCCCGGCGATCGTCATAGTCTTCGGCTATCTGCGCATGTACAATTCATCGTCGGTCCTGCCGTTGACGGGTTCTACGACCGGTACGAACATCCTGCTCGTCTGCTCCTACATCACGCTGTCGCTGCCCTACATGTATCGAGCGGTCGATACCGCCATGCGCGCCATCGACGTCCGCACGCTGACAGAGGCGGCCGAAAGCCTCGGTGCCAGCTGGCCGACCATCATGTTCCGCTGCATCTTCCCGAACGTCATGAGCGGCGTGCTATCCGGCGCCTTCATCACCCTGGCGATCGTCATGGGCGAATTCACGATGGCTGCCCTCCTCAACCGGCCGGCCTTCGGGCCTTATCTGCAGCTGGTCGGCGCCAACAAGGCTTACGAGCCGTCGGCGCTCGCCGTCATTGCCTTCTCCATCACATGGCTCTGCATGGGTCTGCTCAACCTCATCTCCCGCTTCCAAAAATCCGCCCCCGCAAGGTAACTGGCCATGTCATTCCTCACGCTGACCAATCTTCAGAAGTCCTTCGGCCAGGTTCAGGTCGTCCATAATTTCAACATGAGCATCGAGAAGGGGGAATTCGTCTCCTTCCTCGGGCCGTCGGGCTGCGGCAAGACCACGGTGCTGCGCATGATCGCCGGCTTCGAGACGCCGACCGGCGGCAGCCTCTTCATCAACGGCAAGGATCAGCGCCCGCTGAAGCCGAACCAGCGCAACATCGGCATGGTCTTCCAGGCTTACGCGCTTTTCCCGAACATGAACGTGCACGACAACGTCGCCTTCGGTCTCAAGGTTGCGGGCATGCCGAAGGCCGACATCGATGCGCGCGTGAAGGAAATGCTGGGCCTCATCCGCCTCGACCATCTCGCTGATCGCTTCCCCTACCAGATGTCCGGCGGCCAGCAGCAGCGCGTGGCGCTTGCCCGCGCGCTTGCCGTCAAGCCGCAGGTTCTGCTGCTCGACGAACCGCTTTCCGCGCTCGATGCGAAGATCCGCGTGTCGCTGCGCGAAGAGATCCGCCTCATCCAGCAGAAGCTCGGCATCACCACCATCTTCGTGACGCACGACCAGGAAGAGGCGCTCTCGATCTCCGACCGTATTGTCGTCATGAATGCCGGCAAGGCGGATCAGATCGGCACACCCTTCGAGGTCTACAACACGCCCGCAACCCGTTTCGTCGCTTCCTTCGTCGGCACGCTGAACATGATCGAGGCGAAGGTCGTCGATCCGGCGGCAAACCGCATCCAGATCGGTGACCAGGGCGTGACGCTCAAGCAGTCGCTCGCAGCCTACAAGGCGGGCGAGACCGTTTCGCTGGCGCTTCGTCCGGAAGCGGGCTCGCTTTCCGACAGCGTCAAGAGCGATACGGCGCTGACCGGTCAGGTCATCTCCGCCCACTTCCTCGGCTCCGTCATCCGCACCCGCATGAATGTCGGCGGCAACGTCATTTCCTTCGACATGTTCAACAGCCCGGGCGTCACCCCGCCGCAGGCAGGCGAAACCGTCACGCTCCGCTTCATGGCCGCCGACCTGCTCGTCGTCCGCGATTGATCTTGCTTGAATAATCGGACAAGGGCGCCATTCTCCGTGGCGCCTTTTTCTCGATGCTGCTGGCCTGGATCCTGTCGGCCGGGATCGTCGTCACCACGCGGATCTCTTCATCGCCGTACTGGCCTTCATCCTCGGACTTTACCTGATGCCAAGGGCGACAGCGTCGAAGCCGATATCGGCATCGAGGAGCGAACGGAGCGGCTGGCGCTAAAGGCGCGAGGGAGGTCCGTATGGCACGAGGGTGCGGCAGGAGGCTGCGGCTCCACTCTTGCGTTCCAGTCGCCCCTACCGTATCGCCTGCTCGTTTTCATCGAAGCGATGCATATGCGCATTGTCCGGCGTCGCATAAACAATCTCGTCCGGCTCGTACTTGTGTTCGCCAAAGAGGCGCGCCGTCAGCAGGCCGCACTGGTCGGTCTCCAGATAGACGATCGTATCGGCGCCGAGATGCTCGACATGCACGATTTTCGCCTTCCAGGTCCCCTGCTCGCGTGAAAGCGTCAGATGCTCGGGACGAACACCGATCGTCCTCGCCTGCTTTTCGCTGAGCTTTTCTGCCGGGATAAAGTTCATCATCGGCGAGCCGATGAAGCCAGCGACGAAGACGTTGGCCGGACGTTTGTAGAGTTCCATCGGCGAACCGACCTGCTCGATCGCACCGGCGTTCAGCACGACGATCTTGTCGGCCAGCGTCATCGCCTCGACCTGGTCGTGGGTGACGTAGATCATCGTCGCCTTCAGGCTGCGATGCAGGCGGGCGATCTCCAGGCGCGTCTGGACGCGCAGCGCCGCATCGAGATTGGAAAGCGGCTCGTCGAAGAGGAAAAGTTCCGGTTCGCGCACGATGGCGCGGCCGATCGCGACGCGCTGGCGCTGGCCGCCGGAGAGCTCGGCCGGCCGGCGCGCGAGATAAGGCCCCAGCGACAGCATCGACGATGCCTTGCCGACGCGCGCCTCGATCTCGTCCCTCGGCATTCCGGCCTGCTTCAGGCCGAGTCCCATGTTGTCCTTCACGGTAAGGTGGGGATAGAGCGCGTAGGATTGGAAGACCATGGCGATACCGCGCTTGGCGGGCGGCGTCAGCGTCTCGTCCTTGCCGTTGATGAGGACGGCGCCGGAGGTCACGTCTTCGAGACCGGCGATGCTGCGCAGCAGGGTCGATTTTCCGCAGCCAGACGGTCCGACGAAGATGACGAATTCGCCGTCCCTGACCTCAAGGTCGATGCCCTTCAGCACCTCATGCGTGCCATAGGTCTTGCGTATGGATTTGAGTTGAAGCGATCCCACTAGTCGTTCCCTTACAGTTTGACCGGTTTGCCGGTGCGCACGCTCTCATCGGCGGCGAGGCAGATTCGTAGCGATTGGACGGCATCTGCCATGTGGCGATTGAGGTCGAGATCCTCGCGAATGGCCTTGAGCATGAAGGACTGCTCGCGGTCGCAGAGCTCCTGATGGCCGGGTTCGCCCGCCATCGTCATGTCCTGATCCGCATTGATGAACTTGCCGTCCGGCCCGGTCTCGGCATTGTGCAGCCGGATGACGGAGGTCTTGGTGTGCGTGTCGATGTCGTCCGATTTCGCCTTCGGGTCCATGACGATCGAGACCGCCCCCTTCGGCGACATGACATCTTTCACGAAGAAGGCCGTCTCCGAGATCATCGGCCCCCAGCCGGCCTCGTACCAGCCGACGGAACCATCCTCGAAGATCACCTGCAGGTGGCCGTAATTGTACATGTCCGGCGCGACCTCGCCGGAAAGCCGCAGCCCCATGCCGCGCACCTCGACGGGCTTGGCATCGGTGATCTGGCACATGACGTCGACATAATGCACGCCGCAATCCACGATCGGCGATGTCGTCTGCATCAGCGATTTGTGCGTCTCCCAGGTCGGACCGCTGGATTGCTGATTGAGGTTCATGCGGAACACATAGGGCGGCCCAAGTTTTCGTGCTTCCTCGATCAGCTTTATCCAGGACGGATGATGGCGAAGGATGTAGCCGATCACCAGCTTCCGCCCGGCCCTCTTCGCAGCCGCCACGACGCGCTCGGCGTCGGCGACAGTCGTTGCAAGCGGCTTTTCCACGAAGACATCGCAACCGGCCTCGAATGCGGCGACCGCATAGCCGGCATGGCTGTCGGAATAGGTGCAGATGGAGCAGAGGTCGGGCTTCAGCTCGGCCAGCGCCGTCTTGAAGTCCGGATAGATGCCGTAGCCCTGCAGCTCCGGCGCAAGCTCCGGCTTCGAGCGGTTGACGAGACCGACGATTTCGAAGTCCGGGTTGTTGTGATAGGCGAGCGCATGGCTTCGGCCCATATTGCCGAGCCCCGCGACGAGAACACGGACCGGCTTCTGCGAAACGGTCATTTCACTGCTCCCGAGGTGATGCCGCGGATCAGCTGCCGCGAGAAGATGACGTAGAGCACGAGGATCGGCAGGATCGCCAGCGACAGCGCAGCCAGAACCGCGTTCCAATTGGTGACGAATTGCCCGATGAATATTTGCGAGCCGAGCGTTACGGTCTTGGTGGATTCGGCAGGCGCCAGGATCAGCGGGAACCAGAGATCGTTCCAGATCGGGATCATCGTAAAGACCGCAACCGTCGCCATCGCCGGGCGCACAAGCGGCAGCACCAGCCGGAAGAAGATTGCGTATTCGGAAAGCCCGTCAATGCGGCCGGCATTCTTCAGGTCATCGGAGACCGTGCGCATGAATTCCGACAGGATGAAGATCGCCAGCGGAATGCCCTGCGCCGTATAGACGAGAACCAGCGCTGTCAACGTATTGACGAGACCCGCCGCCACCATGCCCTGCAGGATCGCGACCGTGCCGAGACGGATCGGGATCATGATGCCGATCGCCATGTAGAGGCCCATCAGCGTGTTGCCGCGGAAGCGGTATTCGGACAAGGCGAACGCCGCCATCGCGCCGAACAGCAGCACGAAGAAGATCGAGACGACCGTCACGATCAAGCTATTCTGGAAATAAGTCGCGAAGTCGCCCTGCCCCAGCACCGTCTGATAGCCGACAAGGCTGAAGGTCGAGGGCGTCGGAACCTGCAGCGGCGAACGGAAGATCGCGTTGCGGTCCTTGAACGAGTTGATGATCGTGAGAAACACCGGAAAGACGGCGACGAGCGTGTAACCGATCAAAGCCAGGTGAACGAGCCCGGTGCGGATCGGCGATGTGCGTGCTCTGTTGGACATGGACCACGCTCCTCAGAACTGATACCGGCGCATGCGCCGCTGGATGGCAAAAAGATAGAAAGAGACGCCAGCGAGAATGATTAGGAACATCGTCGTCGCGATCGTCGCCCCCATGGAACGGTCGCCGAGCTGCAGCTGGAAGCCGAAGAAGGTGCGGTAAAGCAGCGTTCCCAGAATGTCGGTCGACTTATCGGGGCCGGCAAGCGCGCCCTGCACCGTGTAAATCAAGTCGAAGGCGTTGAAATTGCCGACGAAGGTCAGGATCGAGATGATGCCGATCGCCGGCAGGATCAGCGGTAGTTTGATCTTCCAGAACTGTGCCCAGCCGGTGATACCGTCGCATTCCGCCGCCTCGATCACCTCTTCGGGAATGCTGAGCAGCGCCGCGTAGATCAGCATCATCGGGATGCCGATATATTGCCAGTTGGAAATCAGCGAGACGGCGACCAGCGCCGGGCCGGACTGGCCGAGCCAGGGCGCGAAGAAGGATTTCATGCCAACAAGGCTCATCAGCCAGGGTGCAACGCCCCAGATCGGCGAGAGGATCAGCTTCCAGATAAAGCCGACGATCACGAAGGAAAGCAGCGTCGGCAGGAATATCGCCGTGCGGTAGAAGGCGACGAAACGCAGCCGCGGCGTGGACAGAAGCGCTGCAAGCGCAACGCCGATCGGATTCTGCACGCACATATGAATGGCGAAAAAGATCAGGTTGTTGACAAGCGCATTCCAGAAATCATGCGCCCAGTGTGGATCGCCGAACAACACCTTGTAGTTCGCAAGGCCAACGAAGGCGGGCACGCCGTCAACCACATTGTAGAACGAAAGCCTGAGCGTTTCGATCAACGGCAGGATCATGATCGCCGAGTAGACGACGACTGCCGGGAGAAGAAAGACGCCGATATGCCAGCGCACCGGGCGCTTGAGCGAAATCGGGGTTTCCGATGTCAGATCCGTCATTGTTTCTGGCTCGCTTTGCTTCGTTCTCTCCCTCATCCCTGTCCTCGGGTTTATCCCGAAAATCACACAGGGATCCAGTTGCGCCGCCTCGGCGGCGCGGGAGACTCTTCTCACGCGAAAGACTTCGCGTGGCTGGATTCCTGTGACGAGCACAGGAATGAGGGCGGCGGAAGATCGCCGCCCTTCTCGCTGGAGGCTTACTTGGTCGGCTTGTACCAGCTGTCGAGACCCTTCTGGAGCTTTTCGGCGGCCACTTCCGGCGTATCCGTGCCGTTGATGACGTTGGCTGATTCAATCCAGGTTTCGTTTTCCAGGTTCGGCGTACCACGCTGCAGGATCTGATAGGTCGAGCGGACGGTCGACTTGTACGGGCCGCGCCAGGAAACGAATTCCTGAGCCAGCGGATCGCTCATCTTCACCGGGTTTGAGTTCAGGCTGAAGAAGCCCGGCAGCGAGTTCGCGTAGATGTCTGCGAATTCGGCGGAAGCAACCCAGCTCAGGAATTTCTTGGCTTCCTCGGCATGTGCGCTCTTGGTATTCAGGCCGACACCGATGTCCGGATGGTCGGAGATGTAGCCGGTGTCGCCAGCCTTCGGAACCGGCGGCGGGAATGCGCCCATCTTGAACTGCGCCTGGCTGTTGAACAGCGAAATTTCCCACGAGCCGGCCGGGTAGATCGCCGCACGGCCGAGCGTGAAGAGGTTCTGGCTGTCGGAATAGGTCTGCGCTTCGAAGCCGTCGCCGAGATAGGGCTTCCACTTGGCGAGTTCCTTGTAGGGCTCGACCCATTCGGCATCCGTCAGCTTCTTCTTGCCTTCGATCAGGGCCATGCGGCCCTCTTCGCCCTTCCAATAGTTCGGGCCGATATTCTGGTAGCCCATGGTTGCGGCTTCCCAAAGGTCCTTCGTGCCCATCGCCATGGGGATGTAGGTGCCGTCCGCCTTGATCTTTTCGAGAGCGGCGTAGAACTCGTCCTGCGTCTTCGGAACGGTGATGCCGAGCTTGTCGAAGGCGTCCTTGTTGTAGATGAAGCCGTGAATGACCGAAGCCATCGGAACGCAGAAGGTCGACTTGCCGTCGTCGGTCGACCAGGCAGCCTTCGCAACCGGCGTGAAGTTTTCCATGCCCGGCAGGCTTGTTAGGTCTGCAAGCTGCTTCTTGTTAAAGAGTTCGAGCGAGGCGTCGAACGGCCGGCAGGTGATGATGTCGCCTGCGGAGCCGGCGTCGAGCTTGGCGTTCAGCGAGGCGTTGTATTCCGTCGGCGCCGTCGGCGAGAAAACGAGCTTGATGCCCGGGTTCTTGGCTTCGAAGGCCGGGATGATCTTTTCCTGCCAGATCTGCAGGTCGTCGTTGCGCCAGCTTTCGATCGTCAGCGTGACATCCGCAGCATAGGCAAAGCCGGCAGACGTGAGCAGACTGGAGGCAAGCAGCAGGCTTTTCAGAGCAGTGTTTTTCATTTCCCTCTCCTGTTTTAAGCGCCGCAGGGCGCTATCTTGGTTCTGAAACAAGCAGTTGGCGTGCCTGAGGATTACACCAACGCCCCTTGGAAGGGCCGCCAGCAACTGCCGGCCCCCGAAAGCTCGACGGACACGGAAAGCAATGACGCTGCCGGCCCGTATGCGCCCTCCCGATACGCTGAACCGGGCGCGATAATCTCCTAAGGAAAAAGCTGCAGGCGGCTTGGTCTCCATGGCGTTTGCGCCGAAGCGGCAATCGTGATGCGACCTGAAACCGGCTAATGTACTGATGCCGGTTTTTCTCTGCCTCTACGTGCTGTTCCCTTTTCCGGAATTAAGGCCAAAAAAATACCAATTGTCCAGCCGATTTTAACTTTTGGCGTCCAAAAATTTCAGTTAAAAATTTTATCATTGAAAATCAATAACATACAGGCGCAAAATTTTCGAACCAATTCTGCTTGGTAAATGGTATTTTTTTGGTATTGTAGCAAAAACCTAAAGCATGCAGCGTTCGGAGGCTCGATGACGGAATTGGCAATCGGCATAGACGGGGGCGGATCGAGCTGCCGGGCTGCAGTTGCGGACAGCAAGGGTAACGTTCTGGGCCGCGGCAAGGCGGGGCCTGCCAACATCCTCTCCGATCTCGATAACTCTCTCCTCAATATCATCTCGTCAGCGCGCGAGGCTCTGCGTGATGCGGGTCTGCCTGGTGAAACCGTTTCCAAGGTCTGCGCCGTCGTCGGCGTCGCGGGCGCCAATGTCGGCGACTACGGAGCCCGCATCGAGCACGCCCTGCCCTTTGCAGATGGCCATGTCGTCACTGATGCCCTGATCGCGCTTGAGGGCGCCCTCGGCGATTCGGACGGCGTCATCGGCGCCTTCGGCACCGGCTCGGTCTACAATGCCCGCAGGGACGGCAAATTGCGAGGTATCGGCGGCTGGGGCTTCATCGTCGGTGATCAGGCAAGCGGCGCGCGCCTCGGCCGCGACCTATTGGAAAAGTCTCTGCTCGCCTACGACAAGGTGCGCCCGTCTTCGCCGCTGACGGTAAAGCTCATGACCGAGTATGGCGACGACCCCGAACGCGTCGTCGAATTCGCCCACGCCTCGAAACCCAAGGAGTTTGCCCGATACGCACCGCTTGTCTTCGATTACGCCGCACAAGGCGACGAGATCGCAATAGGCATCATCAAGGACGCCGCTGCGGCGATCGGCGATAACCTGGACGCCCTCCTCTGGCCGGAATGCCCAGCGATCTGCCTGCTCGGCGGCCTCGCAAAGGCCTATGAACCCTGGCTCGCCGAGCGGCACAAAGTCCTTCTCAGAGAGCCGAAAGGCGACGTCCTCCAGGGCGCGATCGATCTCGCGTTAAAGTTTCTTCAGGAGCGGCAGAAGGGTGCGGCATGACGGATGATTTCGCCAGCATCCTTTCGCCCGAGCGCCTTCAAGGCGGCGGCAGCGGCCCGCTCTATGTCAAACTGCGCCGCACCCTTGAAGAAGCCATTCGCGCCGGCACGCTCGGCCACGGCGATGCCTTGCCGCCGGAGCGCGACATTGCGGAGTTCGCGACCGTCAGCCGAGTCACGGTCCGCAAGGCGATAGACGAACTCGTCGCGGACGGTCTGCTCGTGCGCCGCCACGGCTCCGGCACTTTCGTTGCCAAGCCGGTCTCGAAGGTCGAACAGCGGCTGTCCCAGCTCACCTCCTTCACTGAGGATATGGCCCGCCGCGGCATGACCTCGCGCTCCGAGTGGCTGCATAAGGGCATCCATACGCCCTCGCCCGACGAGATGATGAACCTCGGCCTTGCCGCCGATATCAAGGTCTCACGGCTGAGCCGCCTGCGCATCGCCGACGACCAGCCTCTGGCAATCGAGAACGCCAGTGTCTCGGGCGAATTCCTGCCGGACCCTTTCGTGGTCACGACATCGCTCTATGCCGAACTCGAGAGGCGCCAGGTTCGTCCCGTCCGCGCGGTGCAGCGCATCTCAGCCACCAATATGAAGGAGGCCGACGCCCATCTGCTTGGCGTCCCCGTTGGCGCCGCCGGCCTTTCGATCGAGCGTATCTCCTACCTCGGCTCGGGGCGTGCCGTTGAATTCACACGCTCGCTCTATCGCGGAGACGCTTATGATTTTGTGGCGGAACTGACGATCGGGGCCTGAGACCTACTACCTTCCCAAGCTGCGATGTCCTCCTCGTCCATCAATTCGAAAAAGTTCGGACCCGTTCCGATAGCTTTCTCTTTGAGAAAACCAATCTGAAACGAGATCTGCGCGGGGCGCCAGCTTCGCAACCGGCTTCTGTCCCTTCACAATAACCACTTTCTTCGCCAGCGCGTGCGGCCTCAATCAGCTTCAACACATTGATCTTGGCGGCGCAGACAGTCACCGTCATCAGCGCACCCTGAGCCGACTTAGCTATCTGCTCCATATACCACCGATTCCCCGGGCTTTAGAGATACCAAAAGAATAAACCCGGAAAGTGAAGCACTTTTCCGGGTTTCTTGATCAATGCCTGAAGACATCGCATACGCCACGCGTTACGCCGCGTCGTCGATCTCCTCGGCAGCCTTGCGCGGCACGTAGTTGAGCACTGGCCCGAGCCAGCGTTCCACTTCGGAAATCTCGATGCCCTTACGCGCGGCATAGTCCTCGACCTGGTCGCGCTCCACCTTGGCGACGCCGAAATAGTAGCTGTCGGGGTGGCCGATATAAAGGCCGGAGACCGACGAACCGGGCCACATGGCGTAGCTTTCCGTCAGCTTCACGCCGGCTGCCTTTTCGGCGTCGAGCAGGCGGAAGAGCGTCGCCTTTTCCGTGTGGTCGGGTTGCGCCGGATAGCCCGGCGCAGGGCGGATGCCGGCATATTCCTCGGTGATGAGTTGCTCGTTGGTCAGCGTCTCGTCCTTGGCATAGCCCCAATATTCGCGCCGGACCCGTTCGTGCATGCGCTCGGCGAAGGCCTCGGCGAAGCGGTCGGCGATCGCCTTGACGAGGATCGAGGAGTAGTCGTCGTTGGCACGCTCGAACCGCTCCGCGATCGCAATTTCCTCGATGCCCGCGGTCACCACGAAGCCGCCGACATAGTCCTCGACGCCGCTCGATACCGGTGCGACGAAATCCGACAGCGCAATGTTCGGGCGGCCATCGCGCTTGGAAAGCTGCTGGCGGAGCGTGTAAAAGGTCGCAAGCTCTCCGGCGCGCGCCTCATCCGTGAAGAGACGGATATCGTCGCCGGCGCTGTTCGCCGGCCAGAAGCCGATGACGGCACGCGGCCGGAACCACTTCTCGTCGATCACCTTCTTTAGCATCGCCTGCGCATCTGCCCAGAGGGCACGCGCCGCCTCGCCCTGCTTCTCATCTTCGAGGATTGCTGGGAAGCGTCCGCGCAATTCCCATGTCTGGAAGAACGGCGTCCAGTCGATATACTTGGCGATCTCCGCCAGATCATAGTCCTCGAACACCTTGGTGCCGATGAACTGCGGCCTAGTCGGCTTGTAGGCGGCCCAATCCACCTGCTGCGCATTCTCACGGGCGCGGGAAAGCGGCAGACGAACCTTCTCGGCCTCGCTGCGCGCATGAGCAGCGGCAACCTTGGCATATTCGCCGCGGATATCGTCGATATAGCCCTGGCGCGTATCTGGAGACAGCAAGGACGAGACGACGCCGACGGCGCGGCTTGCATCCGTCACATAGACCGCCTGGCCCTTCGCATAGCCGGGATGGATCTTCACCGCGGTATGAACGCGGCTCGTTGTCGCGCCGCCGATCAGGAGCGGGATATCGAAGCCCTCGCGTTCCATCTCGGCTGCCACATGCACCATCTCGTCGAGCGACGGCGTGATGAGGCCCGAAAGGCCGATGACATCGACTTTTTCGGCCACCGCCGTCTCGAGAATCTTTGTCGCCGGCACCATCACGCCGAGGTCGATGATCTCGTAATTATTGCAGGCAAGTACGACGCCGACGATGTTCTTGCCGATATCGTGCACGTCGCCCTTGACCGTCGCCATCAGGATCTTGCCGGCAGTCTTTCTGTCGTCGCCGCCATTGAGGCGCTTTTCCTCTTCCATGTAAGGCAGCAGCACGGCGACCGCCTGCTTCATCACCCGCGCCGACTTGACGACCTGCGGCAGGAACATCTTGCCGGAACCGAACAGATCGCCGACGACGTTCATGCCGGCCATCAGCGGGCCTTCGATGACATGCAGCGGACGTGCCGCCTTCTGGCGGGCCTCTTCGGTATCGGCCTCGATATATTCTGTGATGCCGTTGACCAGAGCGTGTTCAAGACGCTTCTCGACCGTCCACTCGCGCCAGGAAAGATCCTGAACTCTGGCCTCCTTCGTCCCTGCGCCACGGAAACGCTCGGCGACTTCGAGCAGGCGCTCGGTACCATCCGGGCGCCGGTTAAGCACGACGTCTTCGCAGGCTTCGCGCAGCTGCGGATCGATCTGGTCGTAGAGCGCAAGCTGGCCGGCATTGACGATGCCCATGTCCATACCCGCCTGGATGGCGTGGTAGAGGAACACGGCATGCATTGCCTCGCGCACCGGCTCGTTGCCACGGAACGAGAAAGACAAGTTGGAAACACCGCCGGAAATATGCACCAGCGGCATGCGCTGGCGGATCGTGCGCGTCGCCTCGATGAAATCGACGCCGTAATTGTTGTGTTCCTCGATGCCGGTGGCGACGGCAAAGATGTTCGGATCGAAGATGATGTCCTCTGGCGGAAAGCCCGCCTTCTCGGTCAGGAGCTTATAGGCGCGGGTGCAGATATTCACCTTGCGCTCGTAAGAATCCGCCTGTCCTACCTCATCGAAAGCCATGACGACGACGGCCGCACCGTAGCGGTGCAGCAGCTTCGCCTGGGCGAGGAAATTCTCCTCGCCTTCCTTCAACGAGATCGAGTTGACGATCGCCTTGCCCTGAACGCACTTAAGGCCCGACTCGATGATCGAAAACTTCGACGAGTCGATCATCACCGGCACCCGGGCAATATCCGGTTCGGCGGCGATCAGGTGCAGGAACTCGACCATCGCCTTTTCGGAGTCGATCAGGCCTTCGTCCATGTTGACGTCGATCACCTGCGCGCCGTTTTCCACCTGATCGCGGGCGACGTCCAGGGCCGCATTGTAGTCGGCGTTGGTGATCAGCTTGCGGAAGCGGGCCGAGCCGGTAACGTTGGTGCGCTCGCCGACGTTGACGAAAGGAATGTCCTTGGTCAGTTCGAAAGGCTCGAGCCCCGACAAAGACATAAAAGGCCGGTGTTCCGGGATCGGCCGCGGCTTGTACTTGGCAACCGTCTCGGCAATCGCGCGGATATGTTCCGGCGTCGAGCCGCAGCATCCGCCGACGATATTGACAAGGCCCTCGCGGGCGAAGCTGTCGATCTGCGCCGCCATCAGCTCCGGCGTCTCGTCGTACTGGCCGAATTCGTTCGGCAACCCGGCATTCGGATAGGCGCAGACGAAGGTGTCGGCAACACCCGCGAGCTCCTGCAGATGCGGACGCATCGCATTGGCGCCGAGCGCGCAGTTGAGGCCGATTGTGAACGGTTTGGCGTGGCGCACCGAGTTCCAGAAGGCCGAAGGCGTCTGTCCGGACAGCGTGCGGCCGGAAAGATCGGTAATCGTGCCCGAGATCATCACCGGCAGGCGGATACCCTTCGCTTCGAACCGCTCCTCACAGGCAAAGATTGCAGCCTTGGCATTCAGCGTATCAAAAATGGTCTCGATGAGGATAATGTCCGCGCCACCGTCGATGAGGCCATCGATCTGCTCGCCATAGGCAATGCGAAGCTCGTCGAAGCTGATCGCACGGAAACCCGGATTGTTCACATCCGGCGAAATCGAGGCAGTGCGGTTTGTCGGGCCGATGGCGCCCGCCACGAAACGGCGGCGGCCATCCTCGCGCTCGGCGCGGATCGCCGCGCGGCGCACGATCTCGGCACCCCCTTTATTAAGCGCGTAGACCTCGCCTTCCATCTGATAATCGGCCTGCGCGATGCGGGTCGAGGAGAAGGTATTGGTTTCGAGAATATCCGCGCCAGCCTTGGCGTATTTATAGTGGATTTCCTCGATCGCATCTGGCTGCGTCAATATCAGAAGATCGTTATTGCCCTTCTGGTGACAGGCGCAACCGATGAAGCGATCGCCCCGGAACTGGTCCTCATCGTAGGCGAGCCCCTGGATCTGCGTGCCCATGGCGCCGTCAAGAACGAGGATTCGTTCGCTCGCGGCTTTCCGCAGAGCTGCAAAGACTTCGCTGCCGTCGCGTTTTGCCCCTTCGGGGCCGAAAAGATTGTCGAACACGGGCGGACTCCTTGACGTCGTTTTAAAGACCAAAGTGACCAAATCACATAAAGATATCTTTATGTCAATATATGCCTGACGTTTCAGGTTTTGCAAGGCTGGGCGGGTGACAGACCAGATCGTGCTCTATATAGGCCCTTCGCAAGGCGTTGTGCATGAAATCGGAGGAGTAACATGGCACCTGCAATCGGCGGCACCGGGCTCGGAAACTGGAGCGCCCGCGCCTATCACCGCAACTGGCTTCTCACCCAGGCAAGCGGCCTTTTCGATTTCTTCCAGCACAATTCTGTCAATCCCAAGGGCGGTTTTTACGATCTCGACGATCATGGCAAGCCGCTTGATGCCGAGGGACAGGTTCGCAGCATTCATATTGCGTCGCGCGCAGTCCACTGCTTCTCGATCGGCGTCCTTCTCGGCCGTCCGGGTGCCGCCAGCGTCGTCGATCATGGCATGGACTACCTCTGGAACCGCCATCGCGACAAGAAGAATGGCGGCTATTTCTGGTCGCTGAACAACAATGGCCCCGTTGATTCCAACAAGCAGGGCTACGGCCACGCCTTCGTGCTGCTGGCTGCGTCCTCAGCGAAAACCATCGGCCATCCGCTGGCCGACGGAATGTTGGCCGACATCACGGAAATCCTGAACACGAAGTTCTGGGAGCCGCAGCATGGCGCCATCGCCGAAGAGTTCACCTCCGACTGGCAGCCGCTCGACGGCGGCGCCTATCGCGGCCAGAATTCCAACATGCACCTGACCGAAGCGCTGATGGCCGCCTTTGAGGCCACCGGCGACAAGGAATATCTCGCCAAGGCCGAAAGCATCGCCAAGCTTGTCATCCTCCACGCGGCCGGTTCCGTCGGCTGGCGCGTCGCCGAGCATTTCAGCGCCGATTGGGCTCTCGACAAGAACTACTATCATCCGAACGAAATGTTCCGTCCCGCCGGCACCACGCCCGGCCACTGGCTGGAATGGGCCCGGCTCATCCTGCAGCTGTGGTCACTCGGCGGCAAGCGCCACGACTGGATGCCGGACGCGGCGAAGGCCCTCTTCGCACAATCCATGGCGCTCGGCTGGGACGACGACAAGGGCGGCTTCTTCTACACGCTCGATTGGCACGACAAGCCCGCCAAGCGCAACAAGCTCTGGTGGCCCGCCTGCGAGGGCGCCGGCGCCGCCCACTTCCTCAACGAACAGCTGCCGAGCGACTTCCACGAGCAAAGCTACCGCAAGATCTGGAACGTCATCGAACGCGCCTTTATCGACCATGAGAACGGCGGCTGGCACGAAGAACTGACGGAAGACCTCGTTCCGTCCCACAGCCTCTTCCCCGGCAAGGGTGATATCTATCACGCGCTACAGGCCTGCCTCATCCCGCTCTTCCCGGCGACCGGCAGCCTGACCAAGGGCATCATCGAGGCTGGCGGGACGATTTGAGGCAATTGCCGGCGTGGGCGCTTCCCTCAGACGCCCACATTCCTGTGCTTGTCACAGAGATCCAGCAGCGCCATGTCCATGGCGCGGGAGACTCATTGAGGCTAGCCAAATAGAGAGTCATTCACGACGCAGGCGCGCCGTGCCAAGCACAGGAATGAGGGTCACGTAAAGTGGCGCTCCGCAGTTAAATCCCTCATCTCAGCCGCAAGATATCCAAATCCTTCGCCAGCATCAGTGACAGCGCCTCCACGACGAGATTGTGGTCGTCGCGCTGCGGCAGGCCCGAAACCGTGACGGCGCCGATGCAGCCGGTTCCCTTGACGTTGATCGGGAAACTGCCGCCATGCGGCGCGTAGTCGGCGCCGGAAAGCCCGTTGTCTTCGACCGTCTTGCCGTCCTTCTGCAGCTTCAGGCCACAGGCATAGCTGCTCTTCCAATAGCGGAACACCATGTTGCGCTTGCGGCGAACCCACTGGACGTTGTCGGGCGTGGCGCCCGGCAGCGCCGCGTAGAAGACCGGCATGGAATGCAGCGTGACGTCGATTGCCACGCCAAGGCCGCGTTCGGTCGCGAGTTCGTGCAAGAGCTTGCCGAGTTGCCAGGCGGTGGTGAGATCGAAGGCGTCGAAGCTCAGCACCTTTTCCTGCTCAGCGATCCGGCCGAGATCCTCTTCGATGGTCATAAAACTCGCTCCTCTTGCGTCATCGAACCGGCGGAAAACATCCGCATCCGGTGGCAAAAGTAAAGCAGAATCGTGATGATACCGAAGCTCAGTGCGGCATCGACGACAGCGCGCCTATGATTTCCTCGGGCCGCACGGGCTCGCTGGAGCGCAGCTTCACCGTGCCGTCGCGGTCGAGCAGGACAAGGCCGAATTCACCGGGCTGCGGTCCTTCGAGGTCATCGCGGATTTCATCGGCGTCGAGGTCGTAGGAGCCTTCGAAAAGCGGAAACACCCCGCCGCCGGCGATACTGAACACCTCGATATCATCCTCGATGAAACGCAGATGCGAGGTGCGTAGCAACTCGTCCTGAACGGCCGCACGATCATCATCCGCATCCGCAAATATGATGAGCACGCGCTTTGAGCCAATGAATGGTTTGAGACAGTCCGGCGAAACGGGCGCACGCGGCGCCGGACCCATGATTTCGCGTATGATTGATTTTAGCATGGTGCTCACATCCTTCGTGTCTGTCTTCAACGATTGGAAGTGAGACCGGTTCCCTGCGAGCGTGACGGGACCGCGGAATGGCGCGATCCCTCAAAGGTTCATTCGGGCGGCTTGCGCTCTGCAGTGCGGCTGGAGACGGCCATGATATCGGCGCCGCCGTTGGCAAGAAGGCGTTTGCGCACCAGCACGCGCATGACGCGGGCGGCCGTCGAGAAGCTCATCTGATCGAGCGGCCCTTCACCTTCCCAGGGTTTGGTAAGTCTTTCGGTGACGGCGCCGACAATGTTCATCGGCACGATGTCGTCGCATTCGCGCATGGCTTCGAAGACGAGGCTGATCGGGATGACCCGTCCTTCGAACGTGACGATCGGTTCGGTAAGTTCCGTATCCCATTCCTCGAAGGCATAGAGCGCTTCGCGGAACAATTCCTGAAGGGTGATCGGGGCGTGTCCGTTGTGAAGTGGCGGCAAGGCATTCGTCATGTCTGTCTCCTCTTGTGGATTAAGCCAGTTCCTCCTCATCGGCCGGGATCGAAGCAGGACACACAGAACCCCAGGGTTCCCTCCGGACCGAATAACACGATCGATTTTATAGTGTAACACTCGCGTGATAAAGCGATTTATGCCCACCGGGCTGCCGACACGCCTCCGGAATGGGATAAGCCGCTGATATCGCTCAAGAACATCAACGGCTTTTTTTCACTTTGAAGTGGAGAATTGAGGCTACTGCTCGAGTGCGAAGGTGACGTTCACGGTAACATTATAGGCATTTTCGCCGCCCTGAACCGGCACAGCAGCGTCGCTTGCCTCCTTCATCATCGCCGCGCGATAGACCGGCTGCGGCAGCGGCCGAACGTTGTTTTCGCTGATTTCGATGATGCGGCCGAGCTTCACGCCGGCAGCCTCCGCCAGCGTCCTTGCCTTCTTGATCGCGGCCGCGACGGCATCCTTGCGGGCCGCCTCGATTGCCGCGTCCGGCTTGTCGTTGGTGAACTGGATGTCGCCGCCCTGGTTGACGCCGAGCGTCACGGCCTGGTCGATGATGCCACCCAGCTCGCCAAGATCGCGCACGCGCACCGTCAGCCCGTTGGAAACCTGGTAGCCGATCAGTTCCGGCGGCTTCGGCTGGCCGTCGTTGTTCTGCGGATAGTTATACTGCGGCTGCACAGAAAAGCCCGAGCTCTGCAGGTCCTTGTCGGCAATCCCGCCCTTCTTCAGCGCTGCCAGCACCCCAGCCATCGCCTTGTTGTTCTCGTCGAGCGCCTCGCGCGCCGTCTTCGCCTGCTTGACGACGGCAAGGTTGAGCACCGCCATGTCCGGCGCCAGCGCCGATTCCCCCTCGCCAGAGACCATGATCACCGCCTCGCGCGGCTTCGTTTCGTCGGCAGCCGAAGCCGAAGCCCCCGCCAGCGCGGCAGGCATGCCGATCAGCATGCCGAAAGCCACGTTTCTGATAGTCCGTAGCGCCATTTTTTCACTCCTTGGTTGTCGCCATCCCGCCTCACTCTTTGACGATTGATTGTGAAGCTATTGCGGCAGCGTCTTGTCGCTGCATCCGAATTGCGTTAGAGCGAAATCGCACCGGGGAGCCATTGCCCCGCTGCCCGCGCGGCAAAGCCACGCGAGGGCCTGTAGCTCAATGGTTAGAGCCGGCGGCTCATAACCGCTTGGTTGGGGGTTCGAGTCCCTCCGGGCCCACCATAATTTTCAACAAACCGTTGATTTTCCTCCTCATTTTCCTTGTTTCTGTCCCACTTTTCAAAGTTGGCCTATGAAAATGGGACATTTTTGTTCTCGTTTCGGTCGGGAACCAAGAGCTTCGCGGCGTGGCCTGAGAGCTTCTTGCGGCAAGCCGCACGAGTGTAAAGGTCAGCCTGCTGACTCGTCGTCCAACCGAAGATCGCTTTGAGCTGGTCGCTGGTCGCTCCGTTTTCGCAGCGATTGAAGCCCCGCTTCTCACAAGCCGTGCGCCGAGCAATGGAAAAAGCCAGCCTCGTCGCACCATTGGCGCATCTTATTTCCCAATCCTTTGTCGGAGAACGGCTTGCCGTATTCAGTGACTAGGAACGTGAGTGGACCAGCCGGCACATGTGCGAGTTCGTCCAACAGATTAGGCAGTACCGGTATATTGACATCCACGCGGCTTGACCAGCTCGTCTTGCCGGGCCAGCCGTCGCTCAGGTGTTGCCGCCCTAATATGGCAGCACCAGATAGCCGCAACCCGGTAAACATGAAAATTGCCAGCGCCAGGCGCGCAGTCGTCCCCGGCTAGTGACAAGCCTCGTGTTGCTCTATCTCCTCAAGCTTCCATGTGTGAGCCGCTTGATGCCGTTACAGGGATACGTCTTTGCCTCGCCAACCTCAATTGCCCAGCGAAAAGAGCGCTGATTGCCTTCACTATGTTGTTGGCCGCGCCGGGAGCATCTATGCGGGCGTCGCGGATCGCGGTCACATGCTTGCGCTCAAGAAGCTCAAAAGGCTTGTCGCCGTGCTTGATGCAGATTGCATCTGGCGCTGGATGCATAGCGGCGAGATCATTGCCCATACTCTGACCGACCAGGACACAGGCGATGCTTTTCGGGTGGAGCCACTGCTCGGCCAGATCGGCGGTCCGACCGGACAGTTCACTGCCGACGGCGCCTATGGCGGAAAGCCAACCTACGATGCCGTCATCAACCACAGCGCTGCTGCCCATCCGGCGAGGTCCCGCACCTGTGGGACACGGACCGCCGCGAACGTCGACGGATTGGAGATGAAGAAGGTCCTTCAGAAATTGAACCGCACGCCGACGACATTTGCACTGGAGCCGCCGTGCATGTCGCCGAGCGTCCCCCAGGCTCCGGACCGGTGGTGTATCCGCCAGAAGAAATCGACGTCGGGCATGGCGTTGAAGGAAAGGTTCAACTCGGGGCCGAGATAGAACAGCGTTCTGGCGTCCCCGTTACCCTCCAGCTCGTTCTTGCGCTCCCGTCCCTCCTGGGTATGCGTGACATGGCTGATGCCAAACGTAAAGGCCGGTGAGATACGGACGGTATCACCAATCTCGAAACCGTCGTAGCGACCGACGCCGCCGCCCCAGAATTCCGCATTCGGATGCCCGCCGTATCTCCCGGCGAGCCCCGCTTCCAGTCCGAACCTGAAGGAGCCCATCCTAGCCAGGAAGTACTGGTAGCCGAGGCCGAAGATCGGGAGGTCGTCGTATGTGACGCCGAAAGGATTGGCTGCCTGGAGGATGTCGGCGTCGACCATCGTGCCGCCGAAGGCGAATACCGACTGATTGACGTCGCGGTTCTGCGCCTGCGCGTCGGTTGTTCCCAAGAACGGCATAGTGGCAGCGCCGAGCAGCAGAGCAAGCGGGATGGCGTTTGAAGGCTTCATATCGGATCTATTCCTGGACTTCATGTTGTCTCCAGCGCGCGCATTCACCGAGGGCTCTGGTACGGCTCCTGACTGGGCGGAAGACACTGTCCGCTAGCCCCTGCATGCGGCCCCGCAGTATCGTCAACGGGGTCCTGAGTTCGGGGGATCGCGGAATTTTACCATCGACGTGCTCACGCCATTCCCTATCTAGAAAATGTTCCATTTTGCAACGTGTTGCAAATCCCGTTTGAATGGCTGGAAGAACGAAGTTTCAAAAGTAATTTTGCGCCCCCGGCCTAAAACCAGCGCCAGCTTCGAAACGCGGTTGCAAACGGTCGATCGATAGGTTCCAACATTGGGTCCAACAAAAGAGAACTCGCATTGAATTTATTGCGTAAAATGTATTGCTCCACCCTCCTTTGGGATCGTGTCCCGGCACGTGGTGTAGGTTTTGAGGAGTAAGGTGGCCATCAGTGTTTTCCGGTAGGGTCGGGTTGTTCAAGACCAACCTGACGGAAAGACCACCGATGACCAATGACATGATGAACGTGCGCTCGCTTGTTGAGAAGAGCGCCGATGCCGATTTATTGCGCGAGATGATTGGCTTTGCAGCCGAGCGGCTGATGGAGCTGGAGGTTGGCGGAGCCACCGGCGCTGACTTCGGCGAGAAGAACCCGATGCGGCTCGCTCAACGCAATGGCTACCGTGATCGGGATTGGGAGACGCGAGCCGGAACGGTCGAGCTTCGCATTCCCAAGCTGCGCAAGGGCAGCTACTTTCCGAGCTTCCTCGAACCCCGTCGGATGGCGGAGAAGGCTCTGACGGCTGTTATCCAGGAGGCTTATATCCAAGGCATCTCGACGCGCTCAGTCGATGATCTGGTCAAGGCGATGGGTATGAGCGGCATCTCCAAGAGCCAGGTGAGCCGCCTGTGCGAAGAGATCGACGTCAAGGTGAAGGCGTTCCTCGATCGTCCCATCGAAGGCGATTGGCCATACCTGTGGATCGACGCGACTTACCTCAAAGTCCGGCGTGGTGGTCGCATCGTCTCCGTCGCCGTCATCATCGCCGTCGGTGTCAACAGCGACGGGCGGCGTGAGGTTCTGGGTATGGAAGTCGGCACGTCCGAAGCTGAGCCGATCTGGACGGAATTCCTGCGCAGGCTGACACGCCGGGGTCTGCGTGGCGTCAAGCTCGTCGTCTCCGATGCGCAGGAAGGGCTCAAGGCCGCGGTCACCAAGGTTCTCAGCGCCACCTGGCAGAGGTGCCGGGTTCACTTCATGAGAAACGTCCTGGCACATGCCGGAAAGAGCGGCAGGCGGGTCGTATCCGCTTTCATCGCAACGGCCTTTGCCCAGGAGACCCCGGAGGCAGCAAGCGCTCAATGGCGCAGCGTCGCCGATCAGATCAGGCCGAAAGTGCCGAAGCTCGCCACCATCATGGACGATGCCGAAGAGGACGTGCTCGCCTACATGACCTTCCCGAAAGAGCACCGGGCAAAGCTGCATTCGACGAATCCAATCGAGCGTCTCAATGGCGAGATCAAGCGACGCACCGAGGTCGTCGGCATCTTTCCGAACGACGAAGCCATCGTCCGTCTCGTCGGCGCACTGCTGCTCGAACAGAATGATGAATGGGCCGTCCAACGCGCCAGATACCTGACACTTGAGACCATGGCGCAAATGAGCGATGATCCCCAAATCAGTCTGCCCGCTGTGGCACGCTGATATCCCTCCGGCCCTATGTCGGAAAGCACGGCCATCAGCCGCGAGCTACACCACTTCCATGGACACGATCTCCTTTGGTGCCTACCGCAGGTTAAGCGTGTTTGGAAGCCGTGACTTGCAACGCGCAAAGTCAGCTTTGCGCCGATATCGTTGAAAAAGTCCGTTTTCTACAACGTCTGATTTTTCGGAGGGCCGTAGAGGCCGACACAGAAAATTGACGTGGGGACCTGCCTATTCTGCCATCAAGCAGCGTGCGAGCCGTGTGGCGGAATTGAGGCGGATCGAGCAGCAACATTCGCTTAGATCGCGAATTGGCCGACTTTCGCTAAGCCCCAATTTTGGAGTTTTCCAACACAATCCGCAACTTCCGGACCTTTGCCAATGATGCCGGGAACGTCGCGTTTCTGACCCCAAAGCGGAAGTTCATCGACCGGAGGAGACTGTCCCCTGCCGGTACGGTCGAATGAGCAGACGAGATATGCTAGTATGCCTTCCGGCCAACTTGGGGAGGACGAGGACAAAAAGACGGGGAATCTGCCAGGATCGCTAAGTCGGCGATGGCGTGCGGCAATCGACCCCTCGCGTTAGGCGCCGATGGAGATAACGCCTTGGAGGTGTTGTGGGAGGATAGTGAACGCGTGTTCTGCCGGGGACAGCGCCTGTGCGCTGACGGCCAGTGGAACGCTGTGCTGGCGGTGCTGCCCGCCGCCGAGCACCTGAAGCCCTCAAGCCTCGATCGCCTCGCCCACGAGTATCAATTGAAGGACGAACTGGATGGTGCATGTATTGTCTCGATCTGCCAGGCAGAAAGCGGCTCAGGTAGCCCTCCTTCTCGACTACAGAACCAATCTGCCGCAGTACCCCGTTGGCAAGCCTGAATGAGGGCGAATAAACCCCCGGCTCTGATCACGTGGGGCCGAACGACCCGCTTTTCACCGCACCCGGGCGGAGGCTTACCTTGCCGACCTGCCGGACACCAAGCTTTATTTCTCTGAAACCGGCCATTTCGCGCTCAAGGGAAACCCGAACGAAATCGCCGCTTTGATCTCCGAATTTCTAACGAGCTTTAGGTGAAGCGTGCACGGAAACGAGCGACAGTATCCCTCGGTATAGGCCCGCGATATCCAAGATCAATATTCGGGACGTGGGGGGCTTGCTAAAGTTTCTGAACGGAAACCACCTCGGACATCACGACAATGCGACACGTACGCGCTACCCGTTGCGTTTGCCGGAATAGTACTGATCGGCGCGTATGCCGTCGGCCTCGCCCTCATGTCGACAAAGCCACGCGTATCTACGTCCCCATCCTTGCCGAATGCGCCATTCCCGAGTGCGGGGCATCGCCGGGGGCGACCTGCTCCGTCAACGGCGAGTTTGTCCGTATGAAGGTCGGACCGACCGTGCGATGTTCATAAAAGGTCCACGCCTTCCCCACGCACGTATCGGCGAAAGCAACATTGCAAGCAACTGAGTTCGCCTGTTTCCCCATACCGGAGCGATAACATGGATGTGACGACGAACCTCGACAAGATGACGCCAGGCGAGAAGTACGGCGTTATCCGTCTCCTAAGTCGCAGGCTCCACTTCTCCGCCATTCTGGCGAAGCAACGCGGCGACGATTTCTGGGACAGGTTGGAGCACCTGGCCGATCGGCTGCTCCGCGAGAGCGATGCGATTGTCACGGGGGGACCGTGCATCTCCGATCCCATCCTGGTCGAGGCAGCGGATCTGCTCGCTCGGTTCGACAACGCGGCCACATCGGGACGGCAGCTTCGCTTAAATGAGTAGACCCCGTTTCGAATATGTGCGTGGGGGCGCGATCGGCAATTGTTCTCGCAGACCCGATCATGAGTATAGCATCCTACCCTTAAACGGTGCTTGATTTCTACTCATGACTGCTACACAACTCCTACGCAGCAGAGAGGAAAAGTGATTGTTTTTGTTCGCCTTTTACAAATTAATAGGGCTTCGCTGCAGGCCCACCATTTGTTCTAAAGCACATAACGGGTTTAATCGTTGAAGACGTTTCCAAAGGATGATTTGAGTAACACGTCAAGCAACATTGGTGAATCGCAGAAAAATGTCGATCTCTACTCCGTTCTATCGAAATATATTCTGATTAACGGATAGAAAGCCCGGTCGGCCTAGCGATCGCTAACGAGGCATCCGGACCAAGCGTTAGCAGTCGTTCCGCTCACTCGGCCAGCGACGGCGGCGCAGCACTCGCCGCTCCGATCTGCAAAAGCGGCACCCTTGGTGCAAGGTCACGCGGCCTCTGCCAGCGTAGCAGAGCCTGCCGCGATCTGACGCTGACGGCGTGCTTTTCGATGGTACCGGCAAGCTTCGAGGGGCGATCGAACGTGCGGCGCCAGAGGCCGCGGATGGCGGCAAGTGGATAGGCGCGGGCGGGCATGGCCTGCGGCATCTCGCTGAACAGGCGCTGGATCATCTTCCGGCGGACATCCTCGGCGCTCTGCCGGATTTCCCAGTCGTAGCGGCGGTCGCGGACTGCGACGATGGACATGGATAGGCCGAGGCGCGACCTATCCACGCCGCTCACCCTGCCCGCGACGTCGAAGTCGGCGAAGGGCGAAAAGATTACAATGTCGCCTGCACGAATCTGCCCGGCCGTCCGATTGTCATGCAGCGTGATCTCGGCCTTGCTGATTGAAATGGTGTCGACCGTGCAGGGCATACGATTGCCGTCGCGTGCAAGATTTGCCTGCCGTGCGAGCGGAAACCGGATGCTGTCAAGCGGCTCTCGCGGAAGTTCTATGCAAACGAGCAGGGAAACGAAGGCATAGACCATGACGACCATGCCCCACGCGACGCTGAAGCCGTCGAGGTCGTTGTAGGTGCCCATCAGGGGACCGTTGAGCATACCCATGAACGTCAGGATGATGACCAGGAGGAACGTCCCGGCGATCGGGTAAAGGACGTCGACGCGCGCTCGGTCCTCGCCCTTGGCCGTGACCTTGAACGGCCGCCCGAACGGATGGATAAGGGCGTGAAGCAGGGCGATCGTGATAGGGATCGCCGACACCATTTGCGACACTTCCGTAAAGAGCGGCATGCTGCGCCGGCCAGAAACCCAGGCATGAAATACCCACATGCCGCCGACCATCGGAAGCGCATAGAGGAAGAAGGCTTCCGGTTCCATCTGGATCGCCGGCAGCCCGAGGAAGTAGTAGAGGATCGGCGCTGCCATCAAAAGCAGGATGAACGGGCGGCAGAACCAGAAGAGCAGTCCGTGGAAATAATGCAGCCGTTGCAGGAAGGTGTATCCGCGGCCGAAGAACGGGCCATCCCGGAGCAGCGCGACCTGAATGGTTCCGAGGCACCAGCGGCAGCGCTGGGTAATATAGCCTGAGAGGCTTTCGGCCGAGAGCCCGACGCTCAGGCGTTCGTTCAGCCAGCGGGTCTTCAAGCCCTTCTGCAGCAGCCGGTAGGTCAGGTGGATATCCTCCGTGACCGTTTCCTGCGGCATGCCGCCAATCAGGCCGAGCGCATCGCGCCGAACGATGCAGGACGTGCCGACGCAAAAGGCAGCCCCCCATCCGTCCTTCGACGGCTGCATGACGTCGAAGAAGATGCGCTGGTCATCGACCCATGCCTTCGATGCCAGGAGGTTATGCTGGACGGGGTCGGCATTGTAGTAGAACTGCGGCGTCTGGATGAGCCCGATCCCTGGATCGGCGAACTGGCCGACGGTGCGCTTCAGGATGGCGCGTTGCGGCGCAAAATCGGCGTCGAGAATGAGGATGAAGGGCGCGTTGGTCTCCTTCGCCGACTGCCGGATGGCATTGTTGAGATTGCCGCCCTTGGCGCCCACATTGTCGCCGCGCCGCAGATATCGCACGCCAACCTCGGTGCAATAATCCTCCAGCCAGTCGCGGCGTCCGTCATCGAGCACCCAGACAGTGAAATTCTGATAGTCGATCGCCTTCGCGGCAAGGATCGTGCGCTCCAGAATGGATAGCTCTTCATTATAGGTGCAGATGAAGACATCGACGGCCGGCGGCGATGCAGCGCCGGCGATGGTGAGTTCGCTCGCGTCCGCAGCCGCACTGTGGTCTGTCCGCCGGAAGAAAAAGACGATCGAAAGCACCGTATAGAAGATGACGACGATTTCGAAAGAGAGATAGGCGCGCGGCCACAGCGCATAGGCGCTCCATTCGAAGTCCGGCAGCGTCTTGGTGATGCGGAAATAGAGATAATTCAACAACATGACGATGAGGATCATGCCGAAGATGACGCGATCCTTGGCCCGGCGGCTGTCGAGCAGCCAGGCGCAGCCCATGATGAGCGCAAGCGCCAGCAGCGAAAAGAGAATGGCGTCCGAGAGAGTGACTACTTCGGGGGACATGGGCTATCCTTGCTGATCAGCGCCTGGCCCGCGCGGCCGAGGAAAGGGTTGAGGTCAAGCGCGGCAAGCACGGCCCAGCCGGTCGCCCCGATATGCGGAAGACGGTAATATTTGAAATCGCCGGGCGAGGAGTTGGGACCGACCTGAAGGCCTGTCGAAAGCTGCTCGTTGACCGTCGCATAGATGAGCCCGCCGGGCGTGACCTGGGCAGCGATGGTCTTGAACAAGGGTTCGGCCTTTTCGGACTGTCCGGCAAGCCGCAGAACGAGTGCTGCCTGCGCCGTGCCCTCGAGCCAGATGCCGTCCCGGTCGCTGTTGAAGTCGAAGCCGCCATCGACGCCATGGTTAAGCTCGGTCCATTCCATGACCCGCTCGACCTTGGTCTTGAAGTCCGGCACGGCGATCAACGGCCACAATTCGGCGTCGAGCCCCGACATCGCGATATTCGGAGCGTTGCTGTCGGGGGCGCTGCCGATATAGAAGCGCCCCTCGCCGTCGTCCCACATGGCACGAAGGAACTTCAGCGCGCTGTCGCCGCGGTGGGTCCAGTCGCCGCCGGCGTCCAGACGCGCAAGCCAGCTATCCGCGGCGTAGATATCCAGATTGTGTTCCGTCGATTTCCAGGTCATGCGCTCAGGCGCCGGCTCATGCCCGAAAAAGCCGCCGAAATAGCCCGGGCTTTGCGGATCTGCCGTGCTGCGGTGGATCCAGTCCATGATCTTGCGTGCGGTGTCGAGATAGGCCGGCTGTTCCGTCTCCTCGTAGGCCATGAGCAACGCCAGCGCGCCCCATGCGGTGCTGCCCGTCGCACTGCCGACTTGGTAGCCGTCCTCGATCCAGGAATTGCTGGCCGCGCTCCAGTAACCGGGCAGCAGCATTCCCTCCTTGCCCGGAGCGACCGGACCGGACCGGTAGGCATTCCTCAACCGTCCGTCATGATAGTGACGGTCCGTCTCCACGGCGAGCACGAGAGCATCGGCGATCCGGCGCGCTTCGGCCTTTCGCTTGCAGCCGTAAAACGCCATTAGGGCAAGCGCGTTGTCATAGGTAAAGCCGGTGTTTTCCAGAGCCGGATGGAGCGCCGACCCGCCGTTTGCCGGTTCGAAACTGCGCAGGACGAAGGGCTGCATAGGATCGCCGCCCATCTGGGCAGCCAGCCCGTCGCAAAGCGTGCAGGCAAGCTCCTGATGTTCGCTATCGGCAAGCGCCGGGAATGTCTGCAGGACAATCACTGCCGCGGCGAGCACCAGCAAGCGTCCCTTGTTGATGGTCGATCTCAGATGCTTCATTGTTGACCCTCATCAATGCAGCGGCGAAAACCGGCGTTACGGATTGGCGGGTTCGGCAGCGGCTGAGCGCGGCGCCGTCGCCTTGTCGAAAAGCGCGGATGCCGAAAGCATCGTCCCGGGCGACGCCAGCCTGTCCATCGCCAGCTTCGAATAGCGGGCGATCCGGGAGACGATCGTCTCGCCCAATGAGACGATCACATCCTCGCCGACATGACATCCAAAGAATTTGTCGTTGTTCTGATGCGCCGGACCGCCGCCCTCGCCGGCCGGTTCGTCGATCTTGACGAGCACATAGACCTCGTGGCCTTCGGCTTCCGGAAACTTCGCGTAATAGCGATTTTCCGGGCCTGAGTTGAAGTAGCGCACGATCTTGTAGATATGGGCGTCGCGCTTGACGCCGAGGCTGCGGAAATTGACCATCGCCGGCATGCCGATCTCGAGCGACGTCACATCGCGGCTGCGATAGACGGCGGCAGCAAAGGCCTCGTTGCAATCCAGCGATTTTGCCACCGGCTGGCCCTGCATCACGAAATCGCCGAAGGATGCGTCGACGCTGACGATCTGGCCATGGCGCTCGGCGACGACCTCGGCGGCCCCGGTCTTGCCAAGCCGACCCTCCTCCCGTGCGATCAGGTTTTCGACCTGCTGCTTGCGCTCCGCCATCTGGTTGATCTCGATGTTGTCTTCGGCGATCTCGCCGGCAAGCTTGGTGCGCTGCATTTCAAGCGTCAGCAGATTGGCGGCGACGGTACCGCCGGTGTAGATGTCGCGTTCGACGAGCGACAGGACAATCTCGTTGCGGCGCAGTTCGCCGCGCGCGGAGTCGAGTTCGTACTGCGCGGCGTTACGCTTCTGGCGCTGCGGTTCGATGCTGGCCTCGGAGATCAGCTTCTTCTTCAGAAGCACCAGCTGCCTCTGCAGCAGGGCGTTTTGTTCATTGAGCCGCGCCTCGTAGGTCTGCACGTTGTAACGTGCATTTTCGATGACCGCCGAAAGCTCGCTGATCACGCCGTTCTTGACGTCCGCGATCTGGCTCTTGACCTTCTGGAGCTGGTCGGTGCGCTCCTGAACGACGCTTCTCGTATTGTTCAGCTTTTCGGTGAGATCGAGCTTCTCAAGCCGCAAGCCGGTCAGCGACGTCTGGTCCTGGTTGGGATTGGAGACCGTCGCCATGACATCGCCGAGCTTGACGACTTGTCCGACCTGCAGGGAAATCCTGTCCACCCTGCCGTAAATCGGCGAGGCGATCATTTGCACCGGCGCATTGATGACTGCGCGCGTGGAGACAATGAAAAACTGATTGGGGATCATCGCCATGGCGATCGTGAAAATCAGCATAAAGGCGAACACATAACCAAGTGCCCTTGATACTGAAAGTATCTTATGATCACGCGGATCAAGTAATAGATTTTCGTCCTTCATTTTCGCCAATCCTGACTTTTTACGCTGCAGGCCGAATAGAAGGGCGTTTCCATGTATGTTTTTTGTTATTTATATTTTATATCGATGAAATTCGACTATGCAAATGAAATTTTTTCTATGGTCTCGATGTTTAGATTCAATTTCGGTACGAGAAGTATCACCGAGAATGAAATCGCCCCATCTTGTTTAAGTAATTCATGCAATTAATACGCGCAGAACTGGATGCAATCGAGTTTCATCCATCCAGAAGCTACTTTAAGAGCTTAACTTTGATTTTGCGGTGATTTTTGTGACGCACCCAGAGGGACGAGCCAAACACGGCGTCCATCCTCACTCTGCGGAGCGGGCTGTTCACAGTGAGAAGAAGCCCGCCTTGCGCGCGAGCCGCAAGTGAAGGAGACCAAGGTGTCGCGCACCGATCCCGACAGCGGCTCTATGGTGCGTGACGGCAAACCGAAGGGCTTCTTCTATCTCGATCACCTCTGGAACAGCGCTCCGCTGCCCCAACACTTGATTTCTCGATTTTCGGGCGCCCCCGTCACTGATCGATGTCGTGGTAACGCATCGAAACCCGCGCACCGTTGACTCGTCCTCAATGTCGCTACACAAATGCACCACAGAGCTGGCACACAAGCATTGATTTAACTACATTTTTTCGATTGGTGAGCACCGTTGTTTCATGGCTCGCCTCACTTCTTCAGGAAGGTTCTCGAGATCTCACCGACGAACCAACAGATTTGCAGTGATAAGTAGGAGATACCACCAGCCGGGCCTTTCCAAGGGCAGCGCGAAGATCACGTCTCGACCCCAAGCGGAAGTTTACTCGCCACGACTGAACTCACGCCCGTGATCCGTTCTGGATCGCTGAAATGGTCAAATCGAGCGGCAACTTTCAGATGTCGACAGGAGTACCATGGCGTCAGCGCGTCAAATGCGGTAGAGTCTTCCTCCTAATCCGTCCACGTGCGCAACGCGGGGGTTGGATGATGCCCGTTTCCAAGCGAGAATTGACAGCCGCGTCCGCGTATACCTGCCACTCTGGTCGGACACGCTACACTTGGAGTTGCGTCCAAATTTCGGAGAGGGACGTGCGAGACGCTCCTTGTCATGAAATGAAGTTGTGCCGGCAGCCTTTCGCGAAAGACCGAAAGCCACACTTCAGCATCATTCCACTGGTTGCGGTCTTTCTTTGTCTTGGGATTACGGCAAGCGCAGTCAACGCAGGGCCCTTTCATGACGCCGCACGGGAGGGCGATCTCGACGTAATCAGCCAGCTCTTGTCTCAAGGCGTCGATGTCAATAGCCGCGACGAGAGTCGCGAGACGGCTTTGATCGAAGCTGCGCTTTCCGGCCAGACCAGGATCGCCGCCGAGTTGATCGAAGCCAGCGCCGACGTCGAAGCCCGCAATGACCGCGGCTTCACCGCGTTGCACGCGGCGGCGTATTCCGGAAGTGTGGAAATAGCCGAGCTTTTGCTGGACCACGGGGCGGAAGTCGACGCCTTGAGCAAGCACAAGATCACGCCATTGCATGTAGCCGCCGAAGAAAACCAGGCGGCAGTGGCCGAGCTGTTGATTGCCCGCGGGGCCGCGGTCGAGGCAATCCAGGCTTACGGCTATACGCCGCTGAGCCGAGCGACTTTCATGAAGAGCACCCAGGTGATGACCTTGCTCAAGAAGCACGGTGCCAATTGCCAACCCAAGAAGACGATGGGCGCGGCGTATGCGGCCTGCGTTGCGGTTGGTAACTGACCGACAATATTGGAGGACACCGCATGAAGAAGAAAGGTCCCGCAATGCGAGGCCATTTGGCTCTTGCAACGGCCGCAGTCGTCTCCCTCACCACCATGGGCTCTGGTGAATCCTGCGCCGCCGAGGTGGTAAATACCGGGTATTTCGGCAACGTCGCCATCCTGGGCTACGATCCCGTGGCGTATTTCACCGATGGCCGTGCGACAAAGGGTTCGCCAGAGTTCACAAAGAAATGGCTCGGTGCGACATGGTACTTCGCCAGCGTGAAGCACCGTAACGCGTTTGCTTCCGAGCCGATCCGCTACACTCCTCAGTATGGCGGCTTCTGCGCGCTGGGCACGTCAGTGGAAGAGGCATCTGCGAACATCGACCCGGAAGCCTGGCGCATCGTCGACGGCAAGCTTTACCTTTTCTCCGGAAAGGAGGGCCTGGAGGAAGACTTCGATGCTGCGCCGGCGGCCGTCACAGCGAAGGCCGACGCTAAATGGCCGGGGGTCGAGTCGAAGGAGTTCAAGACCAGGGCGGAACACAACTGACCAGGACTGGCGATGTTGCGGCCTGACGCGTTGCGACCGTAGGGCATCATGGGAGAACCGAGAAATACCAGACGTTCGCGGAGTCCGGCAGGACATATTCGTCATGTTTTTCCGCACTTCCTCCGGGATTGCGATAGACAGGGCTGCAAAATTTGCGGCCGAGCAAAGTCGATGAGGATCGCGTGCACAAGAAATTGTCCTCGAGACTGAACTTGCCGACGATGATGCTGTTATGAGCGCGCAATGCAAAATCACCGTTTGGGCCGAGCTCCATGAAGAAGCGGACCCCGTCGTGCTGATGCCCGATCCAGGTCTTGTGAATCGCCAGAGCCCGGATCGAATGGGCATCCAGGCGGTCTTCTGGCCGTCCACGAAAATCGTACGTCCATTCCGGGAGCTTCGCAGAGCGCAGAGCGTCCAGCCGGTGGTCGAGATCCTGTTGCCGACGATGGTGGGAATACACAACTCGCAGGCTGGCGAGGCTCTGGCCGGGCGACTTCTCGAGGATTGCTTCGACCGCTTTGTGCGCTTCTGCCATGCGCCCCAGTCGCGCGTTTGCCATGGCCAGGGTTTCAAGGCCGAGATCGCTCGGCTCCTCCGGTCGGACTGTCTGCAGTGCCCTGATTGCCTCCTCATACCGATGATTCATGTAAAGCACGAGACCGTAGTAGTCGTAGACTTGGACTCGTGGCTTGGGGTCCAGTTGCAGTACGCGTTCCATGGCCGCCAGTGCTTCCGGGTTCCGCCCCGCATAAGTCAGAACAATCGCGAGGTTGAGTTCCGACTCCGCGCCATTCGGATCGAGCGCCACGGCCTTATTCACCGATGCGATGGCCTCATCGATTTCGCCGTCAAGCATTTGCAGGATGCCGAGCACGGCATAGGCTCGCGAAGACTGCGGGTTCAGTTCGAGGCCCCGCCCTGCCGCTTCATAGGCACGTTGCCGCGCGACCGCACTCAACATCAGTGGCTGATAGTCGAACCCAAGGACGTCAACGATGGCTCGGGCGTAGCCTGTATGGGCGTCGGCGAATTCGGGGTCGAGCTTGATTGCCTTCTCATAGAGGGAGAGAGCCTCTTCGAGAGATTTGTAGTCTATGGAGTACACCTTCTGCTCGGCTCGAGTGTAGGAGTCGTAGGCTTCGAGATTTCGGGTTGGCAGGCGAGCAATCTGAGTTCGCTCTCTGTCGGTCAGGCGCACCGCCAGCGCGCCCACGATGTGCTCGATCACCTCGTCCTGCAGCGCAAAGATATCGGTGTAGTCGCGGTCATACCGCTCCGCCCAGATGTTTCTTCCCGTCTTCGCATCGATAAGCTGCGCATTGATGCGAACCGCGTCTCCCGCACGCCGGACGCTGCCTTCAAGCACGTAGCGGACGTTCAATTGCTCGGCGATCTGCCGGACGTTCATGGATTTGTTCTTGAACGAGAAAGCGGAATCGCGGGCGATAACAAGCAGCCCAGAAATCTTCGACAGATCAGTAATGAGATCGTTCGTAAGCCCCTCCGCAAAATAGTCCTGTCTGGCATCGTCGCTGATATCGCCGAACGGCAGCACCGCGATGGATGGCCGTTGCGGCGCAAACGGCCATTGCCAGGCGAAGACAATCGCGGTGAGCGCGATAAGCAGCGCTGCGACCGTTGCCAGGATCATAGTCCTCCGATCTGGTTGGCGGGCGGCGGCGGCGACCGTTCCCGCCTCGGAGGGGGCGAGCAGAACGCGATAGACGCGAACCGGGTCGGCTATGTTCTTCAGGTGCTGCTCACCGAGAGCCGAGAAGCCGACATCGGCCTTGTGCACGGCGTGATCGAACGCGGTGCCAGATATGCAAATGCCGCCGGGCGGGGCAATAGATTGCAGGCGCGCGGCTATGTTGACGCCGTCGCCGTAGATGTCATCGCCTTCGACAATGATGTCGCCGAGATTGACGCCGATGCGAAACTGAATTCGCTGTGTCTCGGAGACGCCCTGGTCGCGACCGGCCATTTTCCGCTGGATCACGGCGGCACACCGGACGGCGTCTACGACGCTCGCGAACTCAACCAGCGTACCATCGCCCATGAGCTTGATGATGCGGCCGTGGAACTCCTCGACGGCGGGATCGACCAGTTCCCGGCGGCAGGCCTTCAGCCGCTCCAGCGTGCCGTCCTCATCCTCCCCCATGAGGCGGCTATAGCCGACCACATCGGCAGAAAGTATCGCTGTGAGCCGCCTCTCCATATCTCTGCCCACCTCTTGATCGTCGATCAGCGACGGCCGTGTATCCTACCACGTCGAAGGCCAGCAGACAGCGCCGGCGCTCATGTGGCCGTACATTTGAGTTTTCGCGCGGTACCTCACTGAACGACCGCATTCGGGGCTTCGGTCAAATGCCGCGGAGCGTTGTCAGCGGCCGAGATTAATCCGAACCTTCAGCGACAAAGAAGATGCAACCATGGCGTCCATAACTGTGTTGACGGTTGGATCCAAGGTATGTAGTCGGTAGCTAATGTTCGATTGCAAGGAGGAGTTGGTGATGGAGCGTCGACTCGCTGCGATCCTCGCTGCCGACGTCGCGGGGTACTCTCGCCTCACCGGCCTTGACGAAACCGACACCCACCGACGGTTAATGAGCCTGCGTGCCGAACTCCTTGAACCCCTTGATACGCAATCATGGCGGTCACGTCGTGGGGTATGCCTGCGACGGTACACTCGCCGAATTTCCGAGCCTTGTCCGCGCAGCTGAGTGTGCCTTTGCGATCCAGCGCGCCGCCGGCGAGCGCGAACCCGAGGCAGCGCCGGATCGGCGACTGGCCCTTCGCATCGGCCTGCATTTCGGTGACGTAATCGCCACCGGTGCCGATATCCACGGCGACGGTGTCAACATCGCCGCGCGGTTGGAACAACTCGCCGAGCCGGGCGGTGTTTGCTTTTCAGACCGCGTGCACGACGAGATCATCGGCAAAATTGATATCGATTGCGAATATGGGGGTGAGCCCGAGCTGAAAAACATTTCGCGTCGGTTCGGCGTCTGGTTCTGGCCCACAAGCCTGCGCAGCGGCCGTGCACCTCGAATACTTCCACCTGCCGATAAGCCTTCGATCGGGGTGATGCCATTCGATGTATTTGGCGCGGGTGCGGAAGAAGACGGATTTGCTGACGGCGTGGCCGAAGACCTTACGAGCGCCCTCTCCCGGCTTAACTGGCTTTTTGTTGTCTCACGGATGTCAGCATTCGCCCTCAAGGGGGTCAAAATTGACGCGGCTGAAGCAGGCCGCCGACTGGGTGTGCGCTATCTGCTCGAAGGTTCGGTACGGCGCGCGAATGGGAGAGTGCGGATTGCCGCCCAGTTGATCGAGGCGAGTACCGGCGCGCACATATGGGCCGATCACTTCGACGGCCGCCTCGACGACATATTCGAACTCCAGGACGAGATCGTTTCCTCGACTGTTGGCGCTATTGAGCCGAGCTTGCTACGTGCAGAGGCCGAGCGTATCCGAAATCCACGGGCGGAGGACGTTCGCGCCCACCATCATTATCTCCGGGCGACCGCGCTGATGGGCGCTGCCTTTACCAATCCCGCAGGTGGCGCGCTTGACGAGTCGCGCGAGCTTCTAGCGCAGGCAATCGAACTCGACCCGGGATATGCACCTGCCTTGGCCCTGGCAGGCTACTTCGAGGCAAAAGCCTGGCTCTTCGGTCGCATTGCGGATGGCGAGGCGGGCAAGAGACACGCCGTGGACCTTGTCGAGCGGGCGGTTCGGGCTGACCCGCAGGAGCCGCTGGCCCTCGGCGCTTACGGGTTCGTCTCTGCCAACTCCTCCGGCGACCTGGACCGGGCAGTTGCTTATATCGAGCGTGCCCCTCGCCTTGAATAGCAACTCGCCATTGCTGTGGGCCTTCGCTGGCGAGGTCTACATGTACATTGGCGAACACGACCGCGCCATCGAGTGCCTTCACCGCTCGATGCGTCTCAACCCGCTGGACCAGAGAACCATCACGAACGCCGCGTATCTGGCATTCGCTCATCTATTCGGGCGTCAGCCAAAGGAAGCGGTGTCCTGGGCGCAGCGCGCCGTTGTGCTGGCGCCGAATCCGCTCAGCTATCGTATACTCGCGGCCAGTCTCGCCGAAGCCGGAAGGATCGACGAGGCCCGGAACGCGACAGTCGAACTGCTGAAATTGCAACCCAACTCATGTCTGCGCCGCTCTCGCGGAGCCAATTATCGCAGGCCGGAAGACTTGGACCTCTATGTGCAGGCCCTTCGCAAAGCTGGCCTTCCAGAGGAGCCAACGGGCGAGATAGCCGATTTGCGGGATGGTTAGGCATACCGAGGCTCTATGCGGAATTGACATCCCAGCGACTCAGTCCGGCATTCCGCGCATTCTACCGAAGACAATCCACGCCGATGCCCCCCGCAAGCCTTAAAATTCGAGTTCAAATCCGGAATGGCGCAAGCTTCCACTTGCCATATGGTGAACAAAGGTTCGCCTGACATGGCCGATTAGAGGTGGCCAGCGTCACGTCGATACGATGTTCTTGCCATCCCTTATAGCGCAAAGTTGCCGCAGGCTTGCGGCCAACTAACTTTTCGACCCCTCATCCGGATGGCATGGCATCCGACCTAGCGCTTCCCGTTCCGAGCTCATACGCTGGTACTTGCTCATCGAAACCTTTGAGCTGCCGCGGGCCGAGCGCGACCAATGAAATTTTGCCACGCACGGATTGCGCCACGGCGTGATCGACGAGGATTTGCTGATCATCGGCGGACGAACAGAGTCGCGACGCAAGGTTCACGACATTTCCGATCGCAGTGTAGTCAACACGGGCTTCGTAACCAATTCGGCCGACTGTAGCCCATCCCATCGCCAGTCCTATGCCGAAGCCAATCGCATGACCGCGCAGACGCCATTCGGCGATCAGGCGCTGGATGGCGTCCTGCATGTCGATCGCCATCTCTACAGCACGAAGCGCCGGGTCTGCGCACGGTACCGGGGCGTTGACGAGCACCATCAAACCGTCTGCCGCGAAGTTGGTCAGCGTGGCCTCGTAGCGTGTAATGATCGCGCCGAGCGCCTCATAGTACTCGCGCAAGACCTGCATGATCTCCTCGGGTTCGGTGTGCGCCGAAAACGCGGTGAAGCCGCGTAAATCGCAGAACACAGCGACGACTTCTGCGCGCTGTCCGGCGAGCACGCTCTCGTCGCCGGACTTTTCGACGAGTTCCGCGACCTGCGGCGCGAGAAAACGCTTCAGCCGTGCAATTCGCTCTGAACGATCCCGCGATACGGCGAGTTCTTGCGCCATTTCATTGAATCGGTCCGCCAGCCGTTCGAATTCGTCTCCTGTGGCGATGTCGATCCGGTGCTCGAACTGGCCAGCACCGATTTTTTCGGTGCCTTCCTCCAGAAGGCGGATTGGTCCGGTCATCCGCCTGGCAAGCCAGTAGGCAAGCGCCGATGCGACGGCGGCGGCGGCGAGCAGCAGGCCACCCGTCCGCCACAATGAAGCATACAGCGGTGTGAAAGCCTCGGCCTGCGCCTGCTCCACGAACACGGTCCAACCGAGATTGGGGATCGGCGCCGTGGCGGTCACGACCGGTTCATTCTCGGCGTTGCGGGCCGTAGTCGCCTTTCCGCCTGTGGCGGCGATCTCGTCCCGCAATCTGGTGAGGGCCGCCGCTGTCTTCTCGTCAGTGCCCTGCAACACCTTGCTGATGTCGGGGTGGGCGATGAGCCGGCCGGTCTGATCGAGAACAAACGCCCGGCCACTACTTCCGACGCGAATTTCCGAAACAACTGTCCAGACAAGCTTCAGGTTGATATCGGCGACGACGATGCCACCTGCCTTGCGGTTTCCGGCCATGGCCATGGTCATGAACGGTTCGGAGCCGTCGCGAAAAGTGACTGGCCCAAACCATGTGCCATTCGAACGAACTCCCACGACAGCAGGATCGCCAGAGCGATCCGATCCGCCTTCCATCCTGTTCAAGTCGATACGGGAGACATGCAGCCGTTCGACGCCGACATCGTCAACAAGGGTGATGCTGACGATCGCCGGGACTCGTCGCATCACGCGCAATGCATCCAGCCGGTGCTGTGCCTGATCCTGGGTCCAGGATTGCTGGACCGTCCAACCCAGTTGATCCTTGATGCCGTCGAGAAAGCTCTGAATTTTGCCGGCCGCCGATGTGGCCTCCACTCGCAATAGAGCGCTGAGCATTGCGCGCTGGTCGCGATAGCCGAACCAGGCGTCGCCGATGCCGCTAACAGCCAGCGGAACAATGACCGCAGCGAAGAAGGCGAGGAAGTACTTCCGGAACAGCGATCGGCGCATCGGGGCGGCTTGAAGCTGGACCGAACGCCGCACACCATCCTCACTCGATGACTTCATCAGCCATCAGCAAAACGGTCTGCGGCAGCTCGATCCCGAGGGCATTGGCTGTTTTCAGATTGACCGACAAGTCGAACTTCGTCGGCTGCTCGATCGGCAACGCCCCTGGGTTGGTGCCTTTCAAAATGCGATCGACATAAAAGGCGAGCCGATGTTGCATTTCGCCATAGTTAGCCGAATAGGCCATCAGACAGCCATCTGCGACGTACCACGAGCCCCAAGCCATGGTGGGCAGGCGATGCTCGATCGCCAAGGCGGCGATTCGCGACGACTGGTCGGCCAGCATGAGGTCGGGAAGCACGAAGGCAGCTTGAGCGCCATCGGCCTTCATGCGCGAGAACGCAGCATCGAGTTCGCCCGGCTCGCTGACTTGCTGGAGGCTCAACGCCACTCCGAGGTGGCGGGCAGCTTGCTTGGTGTCCGCTTCAAAGGGGAGATATGACACCACCGGGTTTGCCAGCACGCCGACAGTGGCAAGCCCCGGTATGGCCTCCATCAAAAGCTGCAGGCGTTTGGCGGCTAGTTCGGTGGCGTAATAAGTGACGCCCGTGAGATTGCCCCCAGGTTTTGCGAGGCTGCTCGCCAAGCCTACCGCAACCGGGTCACCGCTGATGATGGTCACGATTGGAATCGCATCGGTCGCTCCTTGAGCAGCATGCGCCGCCGGCTGAGACATTGTCACGATCACATCCACGGGGAGCTGCACCAGGTCCCTCGCCGCGGCCGCAAGGCGACTGTCTTGCTTACTCGCGCTCCGGCACTCGAAGCTGAGTTCGTGCAGCGTGTAGCCCAGGTCGTGAAGCCCTTGCATGAACATTCCGAACTCACTGGTTTCGGTCGCATACGGCATACCGCAGGGCCACCATGCGAGAAGGCCGATTCGTGGCGTCTTGGCCGACGTCTGCTGCGCGCCGGCGATGGCAGGAAAGCTCATCGCAAGAGCAACTGCCAGGCAAAAGTAGTGTCGTCGTTTCGGTTTCATCCGAGCACCCCTCGCCGACCACGGCACATGGCGGATGGATGGTGAGATCAAGCTAATTGCTGCAAGCTGACATTTCGACGCGCCCCTTCTCGAGAAGGAGCGACCGACGAACAAGCCAAGATATTCAGGGGACGAAAGTATAGTCGATATTGTCGCGGATTGGTAGCGCAGACGGGACATGGAGGCGTGTCCAACCAATCTCTTAGGCGGCGAATAGCGATTGAGACGGCGGCGAACGTCCCGAATCGGCGGTGGGTTCAATTGATCGCTGCAACACACTCTGCGAACCTCTCCGCTGGTGAGACTGTCAGCGTCAGCCACGGTTCTCCGCTCCGAACTCGTAGTGGCCCTTCAGGTTCACATACCCGTCGGTGGTGTCGTTGGCTCGAATATGTAACCGATCTGCGGGCCGATGCCAAAGACGCGGGATTTGAAGTCCCCGAGCGTCGCACCCGCGCGGCTATCGCCTGTCAACTGCCGGAAGGCGTATCCGACCAGACCGATATGGGTGTGCTCATCGAGGAACTGCGGCTGCCCAGTCGATGTGGGCATCGATGCCGCTCCGAAATGCCGGCCTACTTTGCGAGCGCCTCGCTCGCCCTTCTTATAAAACTCGGCAACAGAAAGCTTAAAAGCCAGGCTGTTTTTCGACATGCAAAACCCCCGAAGGTTGATGTCCAACATTCGGGGGTCAGTTCTGGCGGGCTTTTTATTACCTTACTGCTGCGCCGGAGGCGTTGCCGGCGGTGTTGCCGGCGGTGTTGCCGGTGCCGGTTCCGTAGCCGGCGGCGTTGCCGGTGCCGGAGTTGCCGGGGCCGGCTCGGTTGCCGGTGGCGTTGCCGGTGCGGTCGACGTTGCCGGTGGCGTTGTAGCTGGCGGCTGGGTCGTTGTTGTCTCGCCGGCGGGCGGTGTGGCTGGCGGTGCACTCGTGCGCGGCCAGTAAATCGCTGCAAGGGCTATGATTACAACAACAGCCGCGATACCGATCCACATTGCCCATGGTGACCGGCGGTCGCTTCCCGGTGTCGAACGAACATCCGGTCCAGGTCTATTAAAATCATTGGTCATAGTAGTCCTCCTGTACACTCTAAAACTACTAAGTGCATAAAAGGTTCCATGCTGTGTTATGATGCGACGCTCGAATATTGCAAAACCGCCTAAGTTTCGAATGCTATTCCTCTTCAGGCATTCGCAAAGCGGTGTCTGCCGCACGTCGCATCGAAAGCGATTATACCATCTTTTGCTCTTCCGATCGCAAAAAAGAGGAATTCGATATTCGGAAAGGTGATTTGCGCTCGTCATGATGCCGTGGCAGCATTCGCCTCCAGCATTCCGGCTTTGGCCGGCAGCATGACTGTCACCGAACAAGCATGAAAATCGTGCCCATGGGAGGGAAACATGTCCGATCAACTGCCGATGTTCATCCTTCAATCGATCGTTATCTTCGGCCTCGTCGGCGCGCTCTTCATTCGCGCCTGACCTGTCTAGCGAACGTCTGACCTTGCTCTCGGCCGCGTGTCGTTGCGTTCCCAGGAGAAGATGGCGCGTGGCAAGGGTTCGCGCCCGCGGATGATGTCGGCTCCCTTCTCGCCGACCATGATCGTCGGACCGTTGGTATTGCACGAGGGAACACGCGGCATGACGGAGCTGTCGCACACGCGCAGTCCCTCCAGCCCCCTCACCTTCAGATCGAGACCCACGACGGCCATGGCATCCGCGCCCATCTTGCACGTGCCGACTGGATGGTGATCCGTCTTGGCATTGGCGCAGCCGTAGTCGAAAAGCTGCTCGTCGGTGACGACGCCGCTTCCCGGCAGCTTCTCCTCCAGCACATAAGGCTTCAACGCCGCCTGCTGCATGATCTCGCGGGCGATCTTCAAGCCCTCGATCGACATCTTCCGGTCATGCGGATCGCTCCAGTAATTCGGGTCGATCAGCGGCGCATCCGCCGGATCGGCAGATGCGAGACGCACGGTGCCGCGCGAGCGCGGATGCAAATAAGCGGAATTCAACGTCACCCCGGCGTTCTTCAGCCGGGCGACGCCCGCCTCAATACCGGAGCCGAGGCCGAGATGGAACTGGACATCGGGGGACCGCGCGTTTGGATCCGCATACCAAAAGCCGCCGGTCTCGAAGAGCGAGGAGGCCACGGGGCCTGAGCGGAAGAGCACATATTGCAAGCCCGCCCAAAGCGTGCGGTGCAGCTTGGCGACGCCGTCATAAGTGTGGTCGCCGGTGCATTCGGAAATGACGAAGAGGTCGAGATGATCCTGCAGATTGCCGCCGACGCCGGGCAGATCATGCTTCACATCCACGCCAACAGCTTTCAGATGGTCCGCAGGCCCGATTCCGGATTGCAGCAGCAGCTTCGGCGACCCGATAGCACCAGAAGAAGCGAGGACCTCCCGCTCGGCGCGGATGAGCTCGACGCCGTTGCGTCCGGCAACCTCGACGCCGATCGCTTTTCTACCCTCAATCACGATCCTCACAACGCGGGCATTCATCCGGATGGTCAGGTTACCCCTGTCTCCGATCGGTGACAAATAGCCGAGCGAGGCCGAGGAGCGGCGGCGGTCGCGCTGCGTAAGCTGATAGAAGCCGACGCCCGCCTGCTGCCGGCCGTTGAAATCGTAGTTATAGGGAATGCCGAGCTCTTGCCCCGCCCGGATATAGGCGTCGCAAATCGGCAGCGCGGAAACCGGCATCGAAACGCCGAGCGGTCCGCCATAGGAATGGTAGTCGTCGGCAAAACGCTGATTGTCTTCGGCGCGTTTGAAGTAGGGCAGAACGGAGCGATAATCCCAGCCATCGCAGCCCTCCTCGCTGGCCCAGAGATCGTAGTCGGCGGCATTGCCCCGCGTATAGAGCTGCGCATTGATCGACGAGCCGCCGCCGATGACCTTGGCCTGCGTATAGCGCAGCACCCTGCCCTTCATGTGCCTCTGCGGCACCGTCTCCCAGCCCCAGCTCGCGACGCCCTTCGTCATCTTGGCAAAGCCTGCCGGCATGTGGAACAGCGGGTTCCAGTCGCTGCCGCCTGCTTCCAAAAGCAGCACTTTGACATTTGGATCCTCGCTCAGACGGTTGGCGAGAACGCAGCCCGCCGGGCCGCCGCCGATGATGATGTAGTCGTATGCCATCCCAAATCCCCCGCTCAAAGGCGGCCGATCGAAAGCCCGCCACCAGCATCGATCACCGAGCCCGTGGCAAAGCCGAAGCTCCCCGACGCGAGGGCTGCGACGATCGCGCCGATGTCCTCGGCCTTCCCCCAGCGTTTCATCGGCACGAGCCCGCCCGAAATCAACGCCTCGTATTTTTCGGATACCGTCGCCGTCATCGCCGTGCGGATGATGCCTGGTCGCACTTCGAAGACGCCAATGCCGCTCTCGGCAAGCCGCACCGCCAATCCCTTGGTGAAGGCTGAAAGGCCGGCTTTGCTTATGCAGTAGTCCAGCCGCTCCGGCGACGTCAGCTCAGAGGAAACGGAGGTGATGTTGACGATCGAACGGGTTGCCTGCCCGGCGCCGCTTGCCAGCATCGCCTTGACGACCGCCTGCGTGAAGAACACCGTCCCCCGCAGATTGGTGTCGAGCACCGCGTCGAAATTCTCCGGCTTCAGCTCGATGAAGTCGCCGCGGACAATCGAACCGATGCCGGCATTGTTCACCAGGCAGTCGATCGCCCCGAATGTCTGCAGGACGTCCTCGATGGTTGCGGCATGCCCGTCAAGGTCCGCCAGGTCAGCCTTCAGATAAGAGGCGTCGACCCCGAGCGAACGCAATGTCTCGACCACCGGATCGTTCGCCCCGGCATCCTCTATTCCGGTGATCGCGACGTCATGCCCCGCCTTCGCCAACGCCTCGGCAATAGCCAGTCCGATACCTTGTCTCCCTCCGGTGACAAGCGCGACCGGCCGCCTTCCCTGTGCCATCACGCGAGTTCCTTCTGCAGGATATGATCCCCGACGCGCAGCGCCTGCGCTGCCACCGTCAGCGCCGGATTGACCGCGGCGGACGTCGGCAGATAGCTCGCATCGACGACGAAGAGGTTCGGATGGTCGTAGGCGCGGCACCAGATGTCGAGCGGCGCCTGCGCCGGATCGTTGCCGATTCTGATCGTGCCGCACTGATGCGACGGCGTGCGCTTGTCGAATGGCCGCGAGAGCACCAGAGGAAAGCCCGCCGCCCTCAGCGCCTGCTTCAGCTTCTTCACCAGCATCAGATGCGCCGGCCAGTTCGTCCGCACCCACTGCAACAGAATGCGCTCGCCATCGACCATGATGCGGCTTTCGGGATGCGGAATGTCCTCGCTCATCGCATAGAAATCGATCGCATGCGCCGAGAGTTTGTTCAGCATCCATTCCGGCACCGACGGCATATTGGCCTTGAGGATGGCGCCGGAAACGCGGCCGAGCAGCTGGACATTGCCGAGCGGCGGCCCGCTCTCGCCGTCCGTGAGGTAATAGTCGTTGAAACCGAAGGTCTTCTGATAGATCGCGTCGTTTCGATAGGTCGGCGAGACCGCGATCACGGCGCTCGAATTGTGGTTCATGAAATTGCGGCCGACCTGGTCCGAGCTGTTGGCGAGCCCTTTTGGATTCTTCTCGTCCGCCGAGCGCAGCAGCAAGACGGCGGATTGCACCGCGCCGGCCGCAAGGATCACGAGCTTCGGAGAGACCGCCTCGTCGGCGCCATCCTTGCGGTAATGAACCGTCTCGATGCGCTTGCCGTCAGCCGCCGCTTGAAGCCGTGTCACCCGCGATCCGATCTGCAGCCGGACGTTCGGATGCTGCAGCGCCAGCGCAAGGCCGATCGTCTCGGCATCCATCTTGCCGTCGAAACTGTTCGGATGCGCGTCCCAGGGCGTCTTCGCCTTGGCAAGCCAGCGCTCGATATCGATGCCGAGCGGCAGCGAATACGGGTGCAGGCCGTTCCGCTTCATCCGCTCGCGCACAAGCGCAATCGACGGCTCGTCGGGCACGGGCGGAAAGGCGTAGTTCTGCGAATGTACAGGCTCGGTAGGGTCTTCGCCGATCTGCCCGCGCACCTGATAAAGCTGCTCCGCCCGGCTATACCATGGCTCCAGTTCTTCGTAGGCAAACGGCCATGCGGGCGAGATGCCTTCCAGATGCTGCATCTCATAAAAATCCTCGCGCCGGTAGCGCACCATGACCGCTCCGAAGAACTTCGAATTGCCGCCGACATTGTAGTAATTGCCGGGATTGAACGGCTTGCCGTCCCTCTCGTACCAGAATTCCTTTGGCCGGAAGTGGCCGCGCTGGAAGATCGCGCGCTGGTCGCGGTTCTCCGGCCGGTCCTCGATATGCCCGCCCGCCTCAAGGACGAGGATATCGGCGCCAGAAGGAGCAAGCGCGGCAGCGATGGTCGCTCCGCCGATCCCCGAGCCGATGATGACGATGTCCTGCTGCTTCACCAAGCGATCCTCCCAGAACGCAAGCCCTTGGCTCAGCGCGGCATCCACCAGCCCGTCCGGGCGCCGATATGCATGTTGAGCGTCTTGGTCTCCGTATAGTCTTCCACCGCATGCCGGCCGAGTTCGCGACCGAGGCCCGATTGGCGATAGCCGCCGAAGGGCAGTTCCGCCGCACCATCCATGAAGGTGTTCATCCAGATCGTGCCGGCCGTTACCTTTCGTCCGATCGTCAGGCAGGTGTCGAAGTCGCGGCTCCAGACGCTGGCCGAAAGGCCGTAATCGACGGAGTTCGCGATGCGGACAGCATCCTCCGCAGTCTCGAAGGTCATCACCGAAAGCACCGGTCCGAACACCTCCTCGCGCGCCACCGCCATCTCCGGCTCGACGCCGGAAAGGATTGTCGGTGCCATGTACTGGCCAAAACCGAAGTCGATATGGCTGCCGCCAAGCGTTACATTCGCACCACTGCCCACGGCGGCGGAAACATAGCCCTGAACCTTCTCCAGATGCTGCGGCGTGATGATCGCACCCACCTGCGCCGATGGATCCAGTGGATCGCCGACCTTCACCTTTTGCGACAGCGCCGCCACCCGCGACGTCACGTCGTCGGCGATGTCGCGATGCAGGATCAGTCGCGATCCGGCATTGCAGCATTCGCCTGCATTGAAATAGGCGCCGAAGACGGCGGCATCGGCGAAGGCGTCGAGATCGGCGTCCGGAAACACGATCTGTGGATTCTTGCCGCCAAGCTCCAGCGATACTTTTTTGAGCGTCTTCGAGGCGTTTTCCATCGTCAGCCGGCCGATGCCGGTCGAGCCGGTGAAGGAGACCATGTCGACATCCGGATGCCCGGTCATCGTCGCGCCGACGGCTGCACCCGTGCCGACGATGATGTTGACGACGCCCGCCGGAACTCCCGCCTCCATCAGGATTTCGCCGAGCACGAGGGTCGAGCCGGAGGTGAGTTCAGATGGCTTGACGACCGCCGTGCAGCCCGCTGCAAGCGCGAAAGGCAGCTTCTGGCTGACGATCAGGAACGGGAAATTCCAAGGCGTGATGATCGAGACGACGCCGACGGCCTCCCGCAGCACGACGCCGAGCGTTCCCTCGCTCAGCGTATTGTAGCTTTCGCCATGCAGATCGCGGGCAAGTGCTGCCGCATAACGCCAGATGTCGGCAGCACCGGCGATCTCACCCTTGACCTGCGTGATCGGCTTGCCGGCCTCGATCGCATCGAGATAGGCAAGTTCATCGGTACGCGCGGCGATCATGTCCGCGGCCTTAAGCAGAATGTTGGAGCGCTCGGAGGCTGTCATGCGCGGCCACAGACCATGGTCGAATGCCTTGCGGGCCACAGCAATCGCCTTGACCGCATCATCCTTGGTCGCTGCCTTGTAGCGGCTGACGGCAACGCCATGACTCGGGGCCACGCGCTCAATCGTGCCTGCCTCGATGCCCTCCACCCATTTGCCGTCGATCAGCATGCTGAACTCGCGCACCTTCGCGTCCACGAGCTTCTGCGGCTTCAGCAGCACCGTCATCACCATTCTCCCTTGAATTGAGCCGGACGTTTTTCGGCAAATGCCGAAACGCCCTCTTTGAGATCGCCGGTCTTGGCAGCCAGGATCGATCCCAGCGCCTCGACCGCCGCACCATTGTCCTCGCCATTGGCCGATGCGATCAGAAGCTTCGAAATCTCCAGCGCCGCCGGCCCGCGAAGTGCAATGCGCGAGGCATAGTCCTTGGCCGCGGCAAGCGATGTGCCAGTATCGACGACGGCGTCGACGATACCGTTCGCCTTTGCCTCGTCGGCCGAAAACATCTCGCCGCCGAGCACCATCCGCCGGACGATCTGCGCGCCGAAGCGCTTGACCAGCCGCTGCGTGCCCGACCAGCCCGGGATCATACCGAGGCCTGTCTCAGGTAGGCCAATCTTGATCTGGCTCTCGGCAATGCGGATATCGGCAGCGCCCGCCAGCTCAAGACCGCCGCCGAGCGCATGGCCGTTCAGCGCCGCGATCAGCGGCATGCGCAGCGTCGCAAGTCGCTCGAAAATGCGGTGGCCGAAGCGCACCCAGGCATGGCCGAACTCATTGGCCTGCATGCCGCCCCAGGCCTTGATGTCACCGCCCGCAGAAAAGGCCTTTCCCTCGCCTGTCAGAATGGCGACACGGACAGTGGCGTTCGCCTCCACCCCGTCGCAGGCCGCGGCCAGCGCCTTCAGCATGTCGATATCGAAGGCATTGAGCTTTTCCGGCCGCGAGACGGTCATGACCGCGATGTGACCTTCGATTAAGACCTTCACCTCACCCATGGGATGCTCCTTCCAGAACCCGCTTTGGCTTTTCTGGCAGCTTGAGGCCGATCGGCGCTTCGCCGAAGAGAGCGTCGTCCATGACCTTCAGATCGTCCGAAACGATCAACGGAAATTCCGATTGGCCGAGAATATGTGCCTGCAGATCGGCGCCGGGTGCGATCTCGGTCAGCACGATGCCATCCGGCGTCAGTTTCATTACGCACCGCTCGGTGACATAAGTGACATCCTGCCCCTGGGCCACGCCTCGCGGACCCGAGAAGGTCACGTGCTCGACGGCGTTGACCAGTTTCTTGAGTTTGCCTTCCTTCTCGATCACCAGCCTGCCGTGCTCGACGCCGAGCTTTGCGCCGGCATTGAACATGCCGGAGAAGACGATCTTCTTCGCCCGCGCCGTGATATCCACGAAGCCGCCGGCGCCTGCCGTTACGTGTGGACGGAAGGAGAGCTTTGAGACGTTGACCGAGCCGTCGCGGCCGATCTCCAGGAACGAGAGCAGCGAGGCATCGAAGCCCGCACCCTGGAAATAGGTGAATTGATAGGGCGACGGCATGAAGGCATCGGCATTCGAGGCACAGCCGAAAGCGAAGTCGAGAAGCGGAACGCCGCCGACGGCACCCTGCTCGATCACCCATGTCACCGCCCCGTGAAGTCCCTCCTCCAGCAGGATGCGCGGCACGTTGGCCGAAATCCCGAAACCGAGATTGACGGCGCTCCCACCCTGCAGTTCCTGCGCCACCCGGCGCGCAATCGCCTTCTGGATATTGAATTCCGACAGGTGGAATGTGTCGAGCGGCCGGAAGATTTCGCCGGAGATTGCCGGATCGTAGAGCGTTTGCGTCGTCTGCTTCTGGTCGGGATCGACCACGACATAGTCGACGAGCACGCCCGGAACGCGGACATCGTGGGGCTTCAATGAGCCTTCCTTGGTGATGCGCTTCACCTGCGCGATGACGATGCCGCCATTGTTGCGGGCGGCGAGCGCCTGGTCGAGGCCGCCGAGATAGGCGCCTTCGTGTTCGTATGTCAGGTTGCCGCGCTCATCCGCCGTGGTCGCCCGGATGATCGCCACCTGCGGTGCGATTGCCTTGAAGAACAGCCAGTCCTCGCCTTCGAAGCTGATTTTCTTGACGACCGGTTCGGCAGCTGCCTTGGCATTCATGGCGCAGCCTTCGCGCGCTGGATCGACGTATGTTTCGAGCCCCACCTTGGTCATCACCCCCGGCCGTTTGGCGGCGGCCTCACGGTGCATGTCGAAGAGGATACCCGACGGTACGTTATAGGCGGCGATCTCGTCGTTGCCGATCATCTGCCAGATCAATGGTGGCTCGGCGCCTGACGGGCCGGAGGGATAGGAGCCGCCGATGATCTTCTTCAGCAGGCCTTTCCTCGCGATGTAGTCCACGCCTTTGATACCGCTCATGTCGCCCGCCGCAATCGGGTGCAGCGTCGTCAGATCGCGTGGATGGCCGGTCGCTTCGAAACGCTCGCCGATCGCCTTCAGCATCAGATCGGGGCAGCCGAGGCCGCTGGACGACGAGACCGAGACGATCGCACCGTCGGGAATCAGGGCTGCAGCGTCGGCGGGTGTGACGTGCTTGTCCATGTCAGAGCCCCGGCTCGATCTTGACCACCTTGCCGGTCCTTGCGGATTCGACGACGGCAAGGCCGGTCGCAAGTGACCAGACGCCGTCTTCGCCCGTCGCCGACGGCCTGCCCTTCCCAGCAACCGCATCGTTGAAGGCCCTGAGCGCAACCTCGTAGAGATTGGTGTTTTTGCATTCGAGTTCGGTCTCGCCTTCTGCATTCCGTAGGGTCACGCGGCCGACTGGACGCTGAGTCATGACGTTACTGGCAACGAGCGATCCGTCGCTGCCATGCACCTCGAAGCCGGTCTCTGCATATTTCGTGGTGAAACCGTCATGGAACTGCGCGATGACGCCGGACTTGAAGCGCAGCACGCCCATGACGGCATCCTCCAGCCCGGCCTTGCCCATGCCGCCGCTCTGGCCGAAGGCGATCGCCTCGACCGGATCGTCGCCGAGCACGAAGCGCAGCGTATCGGCATCGTGCACGGTGATATCAAGGATGACTCCGCCGCCCGCCTCTGGCCGGTCGAGCCGCCAGCCCTGCAGATGCGGCGGCAGATAGACGGCGTGAAAGACACGGGCAGCGAGCGGCTTGCCGATCTTGCCCGCTGCAATCGCATCGCGCATGGCGCGGTGGGTGGCGGCATTGCGCAGGTGGTGGTTCGTCGCCATCACCACACCCGCCTGCCTGGCAGCCTTTACCATCGCATTCGCATCGGCCTGGCTCATTGCCAGCGGCTTCTCGCACAGCACATGCTTGCCCGCCTGGATCGCCGCCAGCGCCTGGTCGCGGTGAAGTTCGTTGGTGGTCGAGATGTAGACAGCCTCGACATCCGGATCATTGACGAGGGCGGCAACGCTGGTCACCGATTTCGCAATGCCGTTCTCGGCCGCGTAAGCCTTGCCGCGCGCCGCGTCCGTGCTCATCACCGAGACGGCCTCGCTGCCCGCTGCGCGGATCGCACCGATCGCCCATTCCCTGGCGATCGTGCTGGCACCGATCAAACCCCAATTCGTCATCGCACTCCTCCTTGAATGCCTGTGCCGCAGCTTTGACGGACGACCAGGCGCACGCTTTTGACCAACGCTTCGGGCTCAGCCGCCCCCGAATTGATCTGCTTCAGAAGCAGCTGCGCTGCCCGGCGCCCCATGCCTTGCGGATCGACGGAAACGGTCGTCAGCGCCGGCACCGCCGTCTTTGCCTCGATCACATCGTCGAAACCGACCACCGCGAACTCGGCGCCAGGTTCTATTTTGCGGCTTCGAAGCCCGTCACAGACGCCGAAGGCAACCGCGTCGTTGAAGCAGACCGCAGCCGTCGGAGGGGCAGCAAGCCGCATCGCCCGCTCGATCGCCTCGACGCCGCCCGCTCGCGAGGGTGCCGCTCCGATGGCCAGATCCGCGTCGAAATCCAGCCCCGCGTCAATCAGCGCATCGCGATATCCCATAAAGCGCTCGGTAAAGACGGCGGTATCGGGAAAGCCGCCGAGAAAGGCGATGCGGCGATGGCCGAGCTTTGCAAGATGCGCGACGGAGGCGGCCGCTCCCGCGTGATTGTCCGACGTCAGCGATGACACCCGCGCACCTGGCACATTGCGGACGGCCACCACGACAGGGATTCCGGCATTGGCGAGCGCCCCGAAATCTGCAGCCTCCGTGCCGCGGGCCGGCGAGATGATGAGCCCGGAAATCCCGTGTTCGCGCATCGATGCAATGACTTCGCGCTGCCGGTCGATATTCTCGCCGGTATTGGCGAGAAACTGCACGTAACCCGCCGACTGCATGACGCTGTCGATGCCGACAGCGAGCTCGGCGAAAAAGCTGTTCGTCAGGTCGTTGACGACCATGCCGACGATTTTTGACTTGGCGTTCGCCTGCCTCAGATTGGCAGCGCCCCGATTATAGACATAACCGAGCTCGCGGATTGCGGCATTCACCTTGGCGCGCGTCGTTTCGTTAACGAGCGAGCTTCCCTGCAGCACGAGCGATACGGTCGACTTTGAAACGCCGGCGGCATTCGCAATGTCGATAACGGTCACCCGCTCCCTGCTCATGATTGCTCTCCAAGACTATTCGGAGTTAATTGGAACGTTCCAAATTTGTCAAGAAATGAATTGCAGCGCAGTCGCACCGTTCTCGGATCGGTTTGGAACGTTCTAAATCAAGGCGATAAAGCCCTGTAAAAAAAATGCATCCCCGAACACAAAAGCGTACCGGAATTGACAAAAGTGCACTTTGCAGCCGTACTCGACGGTACTAATGAAATGAGCGTCGCTTCTTCTTTTCCCCGAAGCGGCCTAGAACTCAGCCTCGCCCGTCGCGAGGCTTTTTTCATTTAGCGTCCGCCCGGCAATAAAAAACCGCCCTTGCCGTGATCCGAGAAGAATTGGCAAAGGCGGTTCTTGTGCCGCCGCGTCTGAAAGACCGGCGGCTGCTACTTTTTAACGGCGGATCAGCGGGCAGCCACGGACATTCGCGAAGGTCATGCGGTCCCAACCACGGCGGTCACGGCCGGCAACGACGACGCGGCGCGGTGTGACATTGACGACGCGCACGTCGCGCAGGCCGGTCCAGCGAGCCGCGCGGACAGCCATGACTGGCGAGCAACCGCGGTAGACCGGTGGCGGACGATGATACTGGACGTCGATGACAACACCGCGCTCCGGGCCTGCTGCGGCAGCAGTCGAGACGCTGGCGGGGATCGAAGCAATGGCAAGCAATGCTGCAAACGATGCCTTGGCAATGAAATTGGTCATCGGGTTTTCCTAGTTTCAAAGAATGATCGAACTCCCTTCCGGGAATGATTCGACAATAGAGGGCTAAAACTGAATGGCGTTCGAATTGCGTATTCAGGTTCGGTTCAGGCGCTGACATGCAGCACGATTTCGCGACGATGAGGACGGTCGCGATGCTCGAAGAGATAGAGCCCCTGCCAGGTGCCGAGCACCATCTTGCCGCTCGTAACAGGAATACCGAACGAAACCTGTGTCAGCGCCGCCTTGATGTGGGCAGGCATGTCATCCGGTCCTTCGGTCGTGTGGACAATCCAGCGCATCGATGGGTCCGATGACGGCGGCACGAGCCGGCGGAAGAAGGCACTGAGATCCGTCTGCACATCCGGGTCGGCATTTTCCTGGATCAAGAGCGAACAGGAGGTGTGGCGCAAAAAGACGGTGAGCAAACCTTCGTCCACGCCGGTTGCGCGGACGAAGCCAGCCGCTTGGTCGGTGAATTCATAGAGGCCCTGCCCCCGGGTTGAAACGGAGATGATCGCCTGGGGCATGGAACTCCCTTTTTCAAAGTTCGACGACAGTTTCGAAGCCGCCGTAGATCATTCGCTTGCCATCAAAGACCGTTTTCCATTCATCGCCCTGCAGGCGTGGATCGGACATGACCTTGGCCACTATATCGTCGCGCTCCGTCCTCGATCCATAGACGATCCAGGAAAACCCTACCACTTCGTCTTCCTTCGCCATCACCGCACGCGGAAACGAGGTGAGTTCGCCATAGGGCACGTCGTCGGCAAGGCACTCGACATATTTGAGCGCACCATGCTCCTTCCAGATCGAGCCGGCGAAATTCGCCAACTTCTTGTAAGCCTCGATATTGGCTTTCGGAACAGCCACGACGAATCCGTCGATGTAAGGCATTGTCGTTCTCCTAACTTCGTTGACGATCATAGGACGGATGGCGAGCGCGAGGCCCGACAGCATAGGTGAGAAAATATGCGTGATCCGCCGATTTCCAGCCCCGCGGCGTCCCGGTCTTGGCAAGATCAGGCAAAAAAGACGCGTTTCTTTCTGATTAACATCTTCCCCCGCTTGAAAGCGGGGGATTTCCGAAGGGGCGCGAAGCTCCGCCGATCGTTATCGCTTCAACGGAGAGCCGCTGCCCTTCCTCCACGATCATAGACGCCGTGTTCCGACGCAGGATGTTGATTGCAGCATTGTGGTCGGCATGGGCGCGCAAGCCGCATTGGCAACAGCGGAAAGACGCTTGGCTTTCGCGGCTTTCCCTGTCCACGGCGCCGCAGGCCGAACAGGTCTGCGAGGTGTGGCGGGGATCGACCTTGCACAGGTATCCGCCCCGTTCTTCGAGCTTGTCGGCCAACACGGTTTCAAAGCCGTGCCAGCCTTGTTCGAGGATCGCCCGGTTCAGGCCCGCCTTCTGGCAGACGTTGGTTCCGGGCGCGTCCACGGTTCCCCTGGCGCTGCGCGTCATGTTGCGCGTGGCGAGGTCTTCCAGCACGACCGTTGCGAAGCGACGGGCGATATCAAGACTGGCCTTGTGCCGCCAATCCTGCCGGATGCGGGCAGCACGGGCCTGCAAGGCTGCAACCCGGCGGCGGGCCTTCGCGTGGCGACGCGACCCGCGCTTGCGCCGCGCCAGAACGCGCTGGGCCCGGCGCTTCCTGCGCTCGATCTCCGCAAGGCCGGCAGGCATCCACCAATGCTCCCCGGTCGAAAGCGTCAGCGTGTTCGCCACGCCCCGGTCGATCCCCACGGCGGGCAAATCGTTTTGCGGGACGGCATGGTCGATTTCGCAGGCGAAGGCGATGTGCCAGCCGTTCGCCGCCAGGCTCACCGTCACATTCATGGTCTTGCCACGCAGGCGCCGCGTGTCGCGGAACTTCACCCAGCCGATCTTGGGAAGGCGCGCGGCGGACCACTTGCCGTTCAGGCGCTTGACCTCGATCTCCCGCCCCTGAAAGCGGAAGGCGCCGTTCACGCCCTTCTTGCGCGGTGAGGGATATCCTGCGCGCCCCGCGAAGAAGTTGGCATACGCCTTATCCAGATCGCGCAGGGCCTGCTGCTGGGGCGTCACATGCACGGCGGCAATCCAGTCGAACGCGGCCCGCAGTGCGGTCAATTCCCGCGCCTGGGCGATGTCGTTCAAGCGGTTCCCGGTCTGCCGCCGGTAATGCCGCCACCAGTCCCTGCGCTGCTCCAGCGCCAGATTATAGACCAGCCGCACAACACCCGCGAACTGCCGCAACAGGACTTCCTGTTCGGCGGTCGGAGCGAGCTTGTAGCGGAAAGCGCGGTGGATCATGTTACGATTCTATCAATTGCTCCAAGGAGCGCAACCGTGGATCGCACCGGCAGGCCTGTCGTCTACATGCTCCATGGTCATTTGGTCTTTGTCACGAAATACCGCCGTGACGTTCTGTCAGAACCGGCAATCCGCGACCTGCGGCGCATCTTCGCCAAGCTGTGTCGCGACTTCGAGGCCGAATTGATCGAATGCGACGGCGAGGACGATCATGTTCACCTGCTGGTGCATTACCCTCCGAAGATCGCCCTGTCGAAGCTGGTCAACAGCCTCAAAGGCGTATCCAGCCGACGTCTGCGCGAGAGCCGCCCGGAAATCACCGGGCGCTACCACAACGGCGTTTTGTGGTCGCCGTCCTCCTTTGCGGCAAGCTGTGGCGGCGCACCGCTCTCGGTGATCGCCGAATATGTCAAATCCCAGCGGGAAGCGGCCCAAGGCCACTCTGGCGTTCCTCCCCGGCCTGAACGCCGGGGTAACCCGCGAGGTTCACGATGATCCGCTTGGCACAATTTGCGCCCATTGGAACGATTGTTCCGATCACCTGATCAGCCATTGAAAGAAAACGTCAATGCGCCAATTTTTGACGCAAACGGAATGGCGCATGGCGCATGAAAGCATGCTCAATAGGCTTGCTGGCGGACGCGGTGCCGCAGGCGCCCGGGTTCACGTCACACCGCGACCAGAGGGAACAAGAAAATGAAAGCACTTTTGGCTTCAACCGTCCTTGCAGCTGGCCTGATCGGCCTTTCGAGCACGGCTTCGGCCGCGGAGTGTGGCAACGTCACCATCGCCAGCATGAACTGGCAATCGGCCGAAGTTGCCGCAAACCTCGACAAGATCATCCTCGAGGAAGGCTATGGATGCACCGCCGAGATCGTCAGCGGCGACACGGTTCCGACGCTCACATCAATGGCTGAAAAGGGTGAGCCGGATGTCGCACCGGAAGCCTGGGTAAGCCTCCAGCCAGAACTCGTGAAGCGCGGCCTGGAAGGCGGCAAGGTGGTCGCTGCCTCGAAAATCCTTTCGGACGGCGCGATCCAGGGCTGGTGGATCCCCAAATACATCGCCGAAGCCCATCCAGACATCAAGACGATCCCTGATCTCTTCAAACATCCCGAACTCTTCCCTGCTCCCGAAGACAAGAGCAAGGGCGCCGTCTTCAATGGCCCTCAAGGCTGGGGCGGAACGGTCGTGACCTCGCAGCTCTTCAAGGCCTATGGCGGCGACAAGGCCGGCTTCACGCTGGTTGATACCGGCTCGGCAGCCGGCCTCGACGGTTCCATCGCCAAGGCCTACGAAGGCAAACAGCCCTGGGTCGGCTACTACTGGGCCCCGACCTCGCTCCTCGGCAAATATGAGATGGTGAAACTCGGCTACGGCTCCGAATACGATGCGGCGGAATGGAAGCGCTGTACCTCGGTTGCCGATTGCCCCGATCCCAAGCCGAACGCCTGGCCGGCCGACGACGTTCAGACGCTCGTGAGCAAAACCTTTGCCGATCGCGCCGGCCCGGCCATGGACTATCTCAACAAGCGTGCCTGGACGAACGACACCGTTAACAAGCTGATTGCCTGGATGACCGACAACCAGGCTACCGGCGAAGACGGCGCCAAGCACTTCCTCAAGGAAAACGAAGCCCTGTGGAAGGAATGGGTCTCTCCGGAAGTCGCCGAGAAGATCAAGGCTTCCCTCTGATCCCTCATGATCCGCAAGCAGGCGGTGCTTGACATCCAGGCACCGCCAGCCCGATCCTTTTGCGCGACGGCCATAAGAAGAACGGGCCGCCGCCGCTTTAGCCATGGGGAACTAACATGGACTGGCTCTGGAAATTTCCGACAATGGATGCCGACACGCTGCGCGTTCTCAAGAAGAACGTGGACGAAGGCTTTCGCGCTTTTACCCGCGCTTACGGCGACAGCATCGAAGGGCTGTTCAGCCCGCTGCAAAGCTTTCTGATCTGGGCTGAAAGGCTGCTCACCGGCACGCCCTGGCCGCTGGTGATCTTGGTCGTCGCCGGCATTGCCTGGCTTGGAAGCCGCAATTGGAAGATTGTCATCGGCTGCGCCGCGACGCTTCTGCTGATCGGCTGGTTCGACATGTGGGAAGACACGATGAAGACCGTTTCGATGATCTTCGTCTGCACGCTGCTTTCGGTCGCGATCGGCATTCCGATCGGCATCGGCATGTCGCGTTCCAACCGGCTCCAGAATGCCGTCAATCCGGTGCTCGACGTCATGCAGACCATGCCGAGCTTCGTCTATCTGATCCCGGTCGTCATGCTGCTCGGCATCGGCCGCGTGCCCGGCGTCATCGCCGTCGTCATCTATGCCTTGCCGCCGATGATACGCCTCACCAATCTCGGCATCCGCATGGTCGACAAGGACGTGCTCGAAGCGGCCGACGCCTTCGGTTCATCGAGCTGGCAGAAGCTGCGCAACGTCCAGCTTCCATTGGCGTTGCCGACCATCATGGCCGGCATCAACCAGACGATCATGATGGCACTCGCCATGGTCGTCATTGCTTCGATGATTGGCGTCCAGGGCCTCGGCCAGCCGGTCCTCAAGGCCATCGCCAACCAGTACTTCACCCTCGGCGTCTTCAACGGTCTCGCCATCGTCGGCATCGCCATCATCTTTGACCGCATCAGCCAGGCCTATGGTCTCAGGCTGCAGAAGCACCGGGAAATCGTGCATGGCTAGTCAGTCGATTGAAATACGCAATCTCTACAAGATTTTCGGTCCGCGTGGCGGCGATTTCATCGAAGCCGTCACCAAGGGCATGTCGAAAACCGAGCTCAACAAGGAGCACGGGCATGTCCTCGGACTGAAGGATATCAACATCTCGATTCCCGGCGGCAGCATCACCGTCATTATGGGGCTTTCCGGTTCCGGAAAGTCGACGCTGATCCGCCACATCAACCGTCTGATCGACCCGACAGCGGGCGAAGTGCTCTATGGCAATACCGACATCTGCAAGATGAGCGAAGAGGAACTCCGCGAGTTCCGCCGCCGCAGGACGGCGATGGTGTTCCAGAAGTTCGGCCTGCTGCCGCATCGCAACGTGCTGCAGAACACCGTCTACGGACTGGAAATACAAGGCGTGCCGAAGGGCGAGCGCGAAGAGCGTGCGAATATCTGGATCAAGCGCGTCGGGCTCGACGGCTTTGCCGGGCATTATCCGAACCAGCTTTCGGGTGGCATGCAGCAGCGTGTCGGCCTTGCCCGTGCACTCACCAACGATGCCGAGATACTCTTGATGGACGAGGCCTTTTCCGCCCTCGACCCGCTGATCCGCGTCGACATGCAGAGCGTGCTGCTCGACCTGCAGAAGGAACTGAAGAAGACCATCGTTTTCATCACCCACGATCTCGACGAGGCATTGCGGCTTGGCGACAAGGTCGCCATTCTGCGCGATGGCGAGCTCATCCAGCAGGGCTCAGCCGCCGATATCGTGCTCAATCCCGCAAACGACTACATCGAGGCCTTCGTCAAGGAAGTAAACCGCAGCCGCGTCATCCCGATCGAAGCGCTGATGGAGCCGCTCAGCAATCCCGCAAGCGACACCGTGATCCGCATCCCCGGCAAATCGACCGTGGAGGAAGGTATGCGGATGATGACCGAAAGCAACGTCTCGCACGCGACCGTCACCGGCGCCGATGGCCTGCCCGCAGGCCGCGTGTCGCTGGAAGGTCTCGTGCGCTGTCTTGTCGGGACGGGACACTAAAACTCGCCGGCCTCAGGCGCCTGCAGTTCTTCGATCGAATCGACGCGATCCGGATAGAACGCCATACGGTCCTTGATTTCGCGCATCGCCGCATGCGGGTTTTCATAGGTCCAGATGGCGTTCTTCGCGCGCTCGCCGCCAGGCGTGATGCTGTAATAGGAAGCCTCGCCCTTGTAGGGGCAATAAGTAGAGTGGTCGGTGCGTTGAAGCAGCGACATGTCGACATCCTTGCGCGGAATATACTGCACCGGCGGATAGGAAGCCTCGCGCAATGTCAGCGCATCGCGCGTATCAGCGACGATCTTGCCGTCGAGCTTGACGACGACGCGCGCTGGATTGTGGTCTACGGTGATCGGATGATCAGGCCCGGGAATCTTGATCGGCTTGTCTGACATGAGCGTTCGCCTTCGAAAGATTGCACTGTCCCTACATAGGGTCGTACCCGAGGCTTCCCAAGGGGTCCGTCACGCGCGCCGCACCCGGGCAAGTGCGGAAAAGCCGAGCCCCAGAACGGCGGCGAGCACACAGGCGACGCCGAAAATCTGATGGAGGCCGACCGGCTCGCCGAGCAGCACGAAGGCAAAAATGACGGCGGAGACCGGAGCGATTGCCGTAAATAGCGAAGCCTCGCTGCCGCTGACGCGCTCTAAGCCCGCGTACCACAAGATGAAGCCGCCGACGGTGGGCACCAGCGCATAATAGACGACGGCCGAGAGCGCCGCTCCCGAAAAACCGCTCGCGGCATGGCTTTCGAAGAGAGCCGGAATGCCGGCAACGAGGAAACCGATGCCGGTCATCAGCGCCGACTGCGTGAGCGGCAGGATCTCGCTCTGCATGCGCTTGTTGAGAAGAATGAACAGCCCCTCGCAGATGACGGCGCCGAGGATCAGCGCATTGCCGGCCAGTGAGCCGCCTGCGGATGCGCCTGGTGTGACCGCGACCCAGAAGACGCCGAAAGCAGCAAGCGCGATGGCAACCAGCAGGAAGCGGTGCGGCCTTTCGCCGAGAATGAGGATCGAGATCACCGCCGAGACGACCGGCAGCGTGCCGATGATGACGCCGGCATTCGTCGCCGACGTCAGCTGCAGGCCGGAGATCAACAACGTCGTATAGCCGACGCTGCCCGCCCCTGCCTGCGTCACGAGGATGAGCCAATCGTGGCGCGACAGTTTCGGCAGCCGCGATCGGGTGAGCTGCATCAGAAGCAGGAAGAAGGGGAATGCCGCAGCGAAACGCAGTGCCGTTGCCGTAAACGGCGGAAGGCCTGATGCGATGATCTTGCTGGCGATCACCGTGCTGCCGACCGTGATCATCGCCAGCGTCAGATAGATGTAGCCCTGAAATGCTTTTGTCATGGGATTCTCCGTTTCGATGGACGAAGAAAACCGCAAAGACGAAGTAGCTTCTTGAACGAAATTGCAGGCCGTCAGGCAAGTGCCGTGGCATAGACACGCGGCGTGAGGCCGTATTTGGCAGTGAAGACGCGTGTCATGTGGCTCTGATCGGCAAAGCCGCTGGCCAAGGCGGCTTCGGCAAGCGGCGTGCCGGAAGCGATCAGGCGGCGGGCCATGTGGATGCGCGCCTGGACGAGATAGGCATGCGGCGTCATGCCGGTTGCTTTCGCAAAACCGCGCAGCACCTGAAACCGGCTAAGGCCGCTTTCCCGCGCAAGATCGGCAAGCGAGACATTGGCGAGGGGATCGCCGTCGATCAGGCTCTGCGCCTTGCGGATCGTGCCCGGCGCCATACGCGCCACGTCCGGCATCGGCTGTTCGCGCATCACATCTGCAACAACGCCGAGGAGCAGTTCTTCGCGTGCAAGGTCATCCTGCGTGGAACTGCGGGTGATTGCGGCAAAGAGGCTCGCGAAGCGTGCTGCAAGGACGCTGTTTTGAATAACGGGGCGCGGAATTTCCGAGCGCATCATCCTGCTTTCGCCGGCATCCTGCGCGAGATCGCCGATGATCGCCGGATCGAAATAGAGGATGCGCCATGACCGTCCCTCGCCGATCGGTGCGCCGTCATGGACCTCGTTCGGATTGACGGTGATGAGATCGCCGGCTTCCGCCTCGACCATGCCGCGCCCGCTCAGCGACTTCTGCGCACCGGAGACTATCAGGCCGATGCCGAATTGTTCATGCGTATGCCGTGCGAAACTGTGGCGGGTTTCCGCTTCCACGGCCTCCACCCCGGCCATCGCCGAGCGGTGCATCGTGAACTGACTTTTGGCCACGCAGCGTCTCCTTCCTGCCGGACTCTGCCAGCGGCAGGCGAAGCACGCAACGTCTTTGCCGAGATTAGTGAAGTGTTTCAGGCCGGATTTCGTCGGAGAGAATTTTCAGGGCGTCGTCGAGCGCTGCGACCAGAATATCGGTCAGCTCATCACCCTTGTTTTCGAGGAACGCCAGGCTCGCGGCCTCGTCCTGCATTTCAAAGAAGCGCTCGATCTCGTTCGACATCATCGTCCTTTCATTCACCGGAACATTCAGCGATGAAAGCAGACTAGGAGAGCTCACTTGCGCAGGGCTGGTGCGAGCCCCGTGTCAGAACTCCGGAAGATTACGGCTCCGCCACAGGCTGGGCGGGATCGGATCGCCGACATCGACGGCAAACGAGACGATCTTGGTTACGCCCTCGTCCACCTCGCAGCGGAATTGAACGTCGTACCAGCCCTCGCGCGTGCGGAAGGCACCGCGCCGGACATCGAGCACCGTACCGCGGGGCAGCGCGTAAGTGGGGACCATCACCGGATTGTAAGCGGGCGATCCGTGAACCAGTTGCTCGCGAAGCTCGGTGCTGCAAAGCTGCGCGGCCCGCCTTCCGCGCGGCATGTTGCCCATGGCGGTCCGGGCGATCGGATCATCCGTTTCGTTCTGCGAGAACAGCGTCTTTGCTTCCTTCAGCTCGGTAGGCTTTTCAGCCTTCGTCGTTTCCGTCTGGTCGATCTTGGGCTGGTCCGCAGGCTTTGCCTGTTCGAAGCCGATTTTCGCCTGGTCTCCTGCGCCAGCCGCAGGTCCGTTCTTCTGCGGGTCGATATTGGCCACATCAACCTGAGGCAGATTGACATCGTCCGGCACCGGGTTTGCCGGTGGCTGGTCCGTGGCGGGAGGCTTTGCCGCGGCCGTTTCGGCAGGCTTGGGCTCATCCGGTTTCGGCTCGTCGGGCGGCGTCACCGGTGGCTCGCCAGCCTCCGCCGAAGCATTGCCCGCTTCGGATTTGCGCGGGCCACTATCCTTGTCGCCAAATTCGAAGACGGGCCTCAGGACGGGCATTCTCTGTCCCTTCCCCTCCTTGTCGGAGGGATCGTTCCTGGCTTCGGATTTCGGCGGTTCGGACGGCTTCTCTTCCGGCTTGGCTTCCGGCGGAGGAGGTGGTGGAGGAGGAGGTGGTGGTGGGGGCGCTGGCGGTTTCTGCTCAGCCTTCTCCTCGATCTTCGGCAGTTCGGGAGGCTTTTGCTCTTTCGCCTTCTTTTCCTCGGCCTTCTTCTCCTCCGGCTTCTTTTCCTCTTCCGGCGGAGGCACGAGATCGACGTTCACCGTCTCCTCTTCCGGCGGCTGCGGCGTCTTTTCAGGCAGCTTCACAAGGAAAAACGCAACGACGGCAATATGCAGCGCGATCGAGGCTGTGACACCCCAACTGATCTCTCCCCAGCGCTTTGCGACGATCTTCTGCATGCCCGCGAATTATGCTCCGACAAGGTACGGATGTGGCCTTTTAAGAAGGCAGCATCAAGCCGCAAAACAAAAAAGTGCTTTGCCGCGCGACCGAGCTTAGGCCGCGCGGCGGATCGTCCACATCTTTTCACCTTCACGAGGCTGCGATCCGCAGGCCGATCGCCGCTAGCCGAGCGAGCCTATGATTTCGCGATAGGCAGCCTCCGGAAACGCCTTTAGCGTTTTCGTGCGAACGTTGCCGGCCGTCGCAAGCTGCAGCGTGAACCGCGCCATCACCGCGTCGTCCGGCGCCTCGCATATGGAGACCATGTCGTATTCACCCATCGTCAGAAAGAAATCCTTGAAGGAGCCGCCCATCTCGCCGAGCGCCTTCTTTGCCGCGTCCAGCCTTTTTGCCGAGTCGCGTGCACTGCGAACGCCTTGATCCGTCCAGTTGATAAGCATGACGTAAGTGGTCATTGCACACCTCCCTACGGAGGGTTTTGGTCCACGCAGGTATGTGGCGACCTTCGCTCACGCGCTGCGGCCGGTCCCGTCCCCCGTATCATCCGGATTATACCATTGAGCCGCGCGGAAAGCGACGGAATGTCTGGAAACCCAAAAAGAAAGAGCCGGGACGAACCCGGCTCTTCGATCATCAATCAGTCAACCGCAAGGCTGTCATCGCAGCCGGTACGGCTCTTAGCTGTCCAGGAAGCTGCGGAGCTTTCTGGAGCGGCTCGGATGCTTGAGCTTGCGCAGCGCCTTCGCCTCGATCTGGCGGATACGTTCGCGGGTAACCGAGAACTGCTGGCCGACTTCCTCGAGCGTATGGTCCGTGTTCATGCCAATGCCGAAGCGCATGCGCAGCACGCGTTCCTCGCGCGGCGTGAGCGAGGCGAGAACACGCGTCGTCGTCTCGCGCAGGTTCGCCTGGATGGCGGCGTCGATCGGCAGCAGCGCGTTCTTGTCTTCGATGAAATCGCCGAGGTGCGAATCTTCCTCGTCACCCACGGGGGTTTCGAGCGAGATCGGCTCCTTGGCGATCTTCAGGACCTTGCGGACCTTTTCGAGCGGCATGGCGAGCTTTTCGGCCAGTTCCTCCGGCGTCGGCTCGCGGCCGATTTCGTGCAGCATCTGGCGGGACGTGCGGACGATCTTGTTGATCGTCTCGATCATGTGCACCGGAATGCGGATCGTGCGCGCCTGGTCGGCGATCGAGCGGGTGATCGCCTGGCGGATCCACCATGTCGCATAGGTAGAGAACTTATAGCCGCGGCGGTATTCGAACTTGTCGACCGCCTTCATCAGGCCGATATTGCCTTCCTGAATGAGGTCGAGGAACTGCAGGCCGCGGTTGGTGTACTTCTTGGCGATGGAGATGACGAGGCGAAGATTCGCTTCGACCATTTCCTTCTTGGCGATGCGCGCTTCGCGCTCGCCCTTCTGCACCATGTGCACGATGCGGCGGAATTCCGAAATCGAGATGCCGGTTTCCGTGGCGAGGTTCTGGATCTCCTGGCGGATGTCACGGATCGTCGTGTTCTCGCCCTTGGCGAACTCCTTCCAGCCGCGCGCAGCCAGATTGCCGATCGACTTCATCCAGTTCGGATCGAGCTCGGCACCCTGATACTGCTCCAGGAACGAGTCGCGCTTGACGCCGTAGGATTCAGCCAGACGCAGCAGGCGGCCTTCGTTCTGAACGAGGCGCTTGTTGATGTCGTAAAGCTGCTCGACCAGAGCCTCGATGCGGTTCTGGTTGAGTGACAGCGACTTGACGGCCTTGATCAGCTCGTCCTTGAGTTCCTTGTAGCGGCGCTCTTGGGCAGAAGACAGCGTGCCGGTCGCGGCAAGGCGCTGCTCGACCTGCTGGTCCTGCAGCTTGCGCAGCTTCTTGTAGGTCTCGGCGATGAGGTCGAGCGTCTCCATGACCTGCGGCCGCAGCTCTGCTTCCATGGCTGCGAGCGAGAGGTTGGATTCGTCTTCGTCCTCTTCCTCTTCTTCCACGGGCATGCCTTCGCCGCCGACATCGGTGATGTCGTCGTCGCCGGAACGCATGCGGCGGGTCTTTTCCTTCTCTTCGGCGGCCTTGCGGTCAGCCTCGATCTTTTCAGGGCTCTGGAACTGCGGGGCGGCCTTGGCTTCCGGACCGGAATAGGTCGTTTCGAGATCGATGATCTCGCGAAGCAGGGTCGTGCCCTCGTTCAGTTCGTCGCGCCAGATGATGAGCGCCTGGAAGGTGAGCGGGCTTTCACAGAGCCCGGCGATCATGGTTTCGCGGCCGGCCTCGATGCGCTTCGCGATGGCAATTTCGCCTTCGCGCGACAGGAGCTCGACGGAACCCATCTCGCGCAGATACATGCGCACCGGATCGTCGGTACGATCGGTCGGCTCCTTCTTCTTTGCCGTTGCAAGCGCGGTGCCGCCGGAAGGCGCGAGTTCGCCGCCTTCGCTCTCGTCATCGCCGCCCGCGTCGTCGTCGTCACCGCCGCTCTGGCCTGCCTCTTCGGCTTCTTCGTCTTCGATGACATTGATGCCCATATCGGACAACATCGCCATCGTGTCTTCGATCTGCTCGGACGTCACTTCCTCGGACGGAAGAACGGCATTCAGCTCGTCCATCGTCACGTAGCCGCGCTTCTTCGCGGCCTTGATCATTTTCTTGACCGCGTCATCGGAAAGATCGAGAAGAGGGCCGTCGGATGCGCCGTCGCGTTCGACTTCCGCTTCTTCGTTCTCTTTGACCTTGGTTACCATTTATATCGTCGCCTTCCTGACGCTATTCAAACTCGCTGCGGTGAACGGCCCTCGAAGCCTGAGTGCGCAAACCCAAGCCTCGAATCACCTTACCCACCTAACGGGATGACCTTTAATGCCCTATTAACCACGATCGCTGATGCCGGACGACAGAGCTTTAGTGCTTCGAAATTTCCGGCCATGGTTATGTGCGATCCGCCTCGACCCAGTTCACCGCTTATCAAGTCGAACGGTGATTCCCACAATTTTTGTTCGCGTCAAGCTTTTCCACTAAAAAAGCCGTCGAAAACACGGAAAAAGCCTTATCCACAGGCTGGGAACCGCTCAAGCGATTGCTTCGCTTAGATAGGATGTCACCGCAAGAAGACAAGGGGAGCAAGAATTCTTGCCACGGCAACGAGAGATCTTCCTGGTTTTTAGCTGCCGTTGCAGGATATCCGCCGCCCATCGCTATCGGAACGCACCATCGTAAGGCATGATTTCCAGAGAACCGAGATCGATCACGGGAATACAGCGCAGGTTGACCAATGCCATGGGATCGCCGTTCGGAAGAACGCCTTCGCCGTAGGGTGCAATACCGCAGTCGCTGCAGAAGCGATGTTTGATGACATGGTTGTTGAAAGTATAGGTCGACTTGTTTTCTTCCGGCGTCTGCAGCTTTAGCTTGTCGCGCGGTACGAAAGCAAGCAGGCCGCCCCGCCGGCGGCAGAGCGAGCAATTGCAATCGATCGCCGTCTTGAAGTCTCCGTCCACCTCGAATGCGATCTTGCCGCAATGGCAGCTTCCCTGGTAGATCATCGTTTTCCCCTAGTTCCAATCCATCACGACCTTGCCGGAATTGCCTGAGCGCATCGCCTCGAAGCCGTCCCGGAATTCGTCGATCTTGATACGGTGCGTGATGACCGGCGACAGATCGAGCCCGCCTTGCACGAAGGCGATCATCTTGTACCAGGTCTCGAACATCTCGCGACCGTAGATGCCTTTGAGGTTCAGCATCTTGAAGATGACCTTGTTCCAGTCGATCTCGAAACCAGCCGGCGCGATGCCGAGGATTGCGATCTTGCCGCCATTGTTCATCTTGTCGATCATGTCGCGGAAGGCGGGTGCTGCACCCGACATTTCCAGGCCGACGTCAAAACCCTCCGTCATGCCGATCGCCTTCATGACATCGGCAAGGTTCTCCTTCGACGCATCGACGACGTAGTCGATGCCGAGTCTGCGCGCCAAATCCAGCCGGTGCGGGTTGATGTCGGTGATGACGACTTTGCGGGCGCCGGAACGTTTGGCGACGAGCGCGCCCATGATGCCGATCGGGCCTGCACCGGTGACGAGTACGTCCTCGCCGACGAGATCGAAAGAAAGTGCTGTATGAACCGCATTGCCGAAAGGATCGAAGATCGCGGCGATCTCGTCCGGGATGTCGTCCGGGATCGGCACAACATTGGCTTCCGGAATGCAAACGAACTCGCCGAAGGAGCCGGGACGGTTGACGCCGACGCCAAGCGTGTTGCGGCAAAGGTGCCCCCTGCCGGCGCGGCAGTTGCGGCACTTGCCGCAGACAATATGGCCCTCGCCGGAGACCCGCTCGCCGACATGGTATCTGGTGACGGCGGAACCGATCTCGGCGATCTCGCCGCAGAACTCATGACCGACGACCATCGGCACCGGAATGGTCTTCTGCGCCCACTGGTCCCAGTTCCAGATATGGACATCCGTACCGCAGATCGCCGACTTCTTGACGTGGATCAGAACGTCGTTCGGCCCGACCTCGGGAACCGGGACGTTTTCCATCCAGAGCCCGACTTCCGGTTTCGACTTGACCAGCGCCTTCATCATATTCGACATTCGAGGTTTCCCGTCTTGTAGTGCCCAGCTTCGCTGTTTGCCTTCTCCCCTCGGGGAGCACGGCACACCGTTAATTGCTCTTCTTCCATTCAGAGCGTCGCTGACGCTTCGGCCCCTCATCTGTCCTTTTGCATCTTCTCCCCGCCGGGGAGAAGATGGAGCAAGTGGCGTCAAATGACGCCCAGTTCCCTGCCAGCTTCCGCGAAAGCCGCAACCACGCGCTCGACATCCGCCCTGGAATGCGCCGCCGACATCTGCGTGCGGATGCGCGCCTGGCCCTTAGGCACGACCGGGAACGAAAAGCCGATCACGTAGACACCTTTCTTCAGCATCAGCGCCGCCATGTCCTGTGCGAGCTTGGCATCGCCGAGCATCACGGGAATGATCGGATGCCCCTCGCCCGCCAGCGTGAAACCGAGCTTGGTCATCTCCGCGCGGAAGAGCGCAGCATTCGCTGAAAGTTTTTCGCGCAATGCGTTGCCGTTCTCGATCAGATCAAAGACCTTAAGCGAGGCGGCGGCAATGACCGGTGCAAGCGTATTGGAAAAGAGATAGGGCCGCGAGCGCTGCCGCAGCCATTCGACGATCTCGGCCTTCGCCGAAGTATAACCTCCCGAAGCACCGCCGAGTGCCTTTCCGAGCGTGCCGGTGATGATATCGACACGGCCTTCGACGCCGCAATGTTCCGGCGAACCACGGCCATGCCTGCCGACGAAGCCGACGGCATGGCTGTCGTCCACCATGACCATGGCGCCGTATTTCTCCGCGAGATCGCAGACACCTTGCAGGTTGGCGATGATGCCGTCCATCGAGAACACACCATCGGTCGCGATCATCTTGAAGCGGCTGCCTTCGGCCTTCTTCAACTCTTCTTCCAGCGCCTTCATGTCGTTGTTGGCATAGCGGAAACGCTTGGCTTTGGAGAGCCGCACGCCGTCGATGATCGAGGCATGGTTCAGCGCATCGGAGATGATCGCATCCTCCTCGCCAAGCAGCGTCTCGAACAAACCGCCATTGGCATCGAAACAGGAGGAATAAAGCAGCGTGTCCTCCATGCCGAGGAACGACGAAATGCGGGATTCGAGTTGCTTGTGCTCCTCTTGCGTGCCGCAGATGAAGCGGACGGAGGCCATGCCGTATCCATAACGGTCGAGTGCCTTTTTACCCGCCTCGGCCAGCTCGTCGTTATCCGCAAGGCCAAGATAGTTGTTGGCGCAGAAGTTCAGCACGCGCTCGCCGGAGGCGATGGCGATTTCGCCGGCTTGCTTCGAGGTAATGACGCGCTCGGACTTGTAAAGGCCGGCATCCTTGAGCGCGGAGAGTTCGCCGCGCAGATGGGAGATGAATTGCGAGGTCATTGACGGTCTTTCTTCCGATGCTTCCGACTGTCGCCGAGTTAGCATATTGCCATCGGCTTGTCTTGTTCAGCGCTGAACCGAAACCAGCAGGAAGCAGCCTTCCGCAGCACGATGGAGCTGCCACGCACAACACCGCCCTTGATTTCGCCGATTGACCTCGCTCGGAATTGCCTCCTTCGTCAACGGCCATGTCCTGACCGTCGATTGCGGCATGACCGTCAGGATGTGAAAACTGCCCTTGCGGCTAGCTTCACCCGGTGGATGGACTGCAAGATGCCGATCTTGATCCTAGAGTTCGGCTTCCATTTCGACATCAACAAGTCCGAAACGCTTCTGAACGGGAAGGATGGCCTCCGGCGTGTTGGCGCCGGTGCGTTCAAGTTCCATGAAGAAATGTTCGAAACCACCGGGCGTTACGACGGCCATCATGCGCCCTGTCGCATCGCTGATGTTTTTCCACGCATGCGGCACGTTCGGCGGCAGAACAACAGTGGTGCCCAAAGGCGCATCGATCACCTCGTTGCCGCACCAGAAACGATAGGCTCCGGCAATCACGCGGAAAACCTCGGTCTCCCGCGTATGCATGTGCGGCGCCGGTCCTGTTCCGGGCGCCGAAAATGTCTCCCACATGCCGAGCACGCCACCGGTTTCTTCTGCGGTCGCATGAATAAAGACCTGCCCGTCATGCAGATGTCTAGCAATCCGCTCACGCCCGGGCAACGAAACCACCGCTCTGTTGAAAATTGTCATTGAAGCTCCCCCGGACTTTAGGGGAAACATATCAGAGGTCTGGCACGCAGAACATCACCCGATTGCATTAGACAGGCCCTTGCAACCGCCCCATTCCGGTCTAGTCGTCGTTTGCCAGAATGACGTCCAGAAACGCATCGCCATAGCGCTCAAGCTTCGATTGCCCTACGCCCGAGATGTTCAGCAGCTCCTTCCGGCTCCTTGGCCGCTCGGTGGCGAAGGCGATCAGCGTCGTGTCGGGGAAGACGACATAGGGCGGAACGCCGAGGGATTTGGCGATCGAGGTACGTTCGGCCCGAAGCGCTTCGAAGAGAAGGCCGTCGGCGCCGGAAAGGCCGGAGCGGCGCTCGCTACGTTCGGCTTTTTTGGTGCGGCGTTCCGAGGCCGGGCGATCCTTGCGGAAGAAGACCTGGCGTTCATGCTTGAACACGGCACGGGCATCCGGCTCCAGCTTCATCGCGCCATAGGCCTCATGATCGATGCGGATCAGACCCATGGCAAGAAGCTGGCGGAAGACGGATTGCCAGATGCGGGCCGGGGTATCCTTGCCGGCGCCGAAGACCGGCATGTCCACATGGCCGAAGCGCTCGGTCTTTTCATTGTTATTGCCGAGAAGCACATCGATCACATGGCCGGTGCCAAAACGCTCGCCGGTGCGATAGACGGCGGCAAGCGCCTTGATCGCCGCTTCCGTCCCATCCCAGGTTTCAACAGGCTTCAGGCAGGTATCGCAGTTGCCGCACTTGCCGGCATGCGCCTCGCCGAAATGCCCAAGGATCGCCTGGCGGCGGCAGGAAGCCGTTTCGCAGATGGCGAGCAGCGCGTTGAGCTTGCCGCGTTCGATGCGTTTGATCTCATCGGCCGCATTGCCCTCGTCGATCATGCGGCGGCGCTGGATGGCGTCGGACATGCCATAGGCCATCCAGACCTCCGACGGCAGGCCGTCGCGCCCAGCACGGCCGGTTTCCTGGTAATAGGCCTCGATGGAGCCCGGCAGGTCGAGATGGGCGACATAACGCACATTCGGCTTGTCGATGCCCATGCCGAAGGCGACTGTGGCGACGAGGCAAAGCTCTTCCTCTTTCAGGAACGCATCCTGATTGGCATCGCGCAGCGACCGGTCCATGCCGGCATGATAGGGAAGCGCGCGGATGCCCTGGGTGTTCAGCCAATCTGCCGTGTCTTCGACCTTGGCACGCGACAGGCAGTAGATGATGCCGCTATTGCCCTTGTGCCTCGAGAGGAACCGCAGGAGCTGCTGGCGCGGCTGATCGCGCTCAACGATTTCGTAGCAAATGTTCGGCCGGTCGAAGCTGGTGGTGAAAACCTTGGCGTTGTTCAGCGCCAGCCGTTCGATGATGTCGTCGCGGGTGTGCGGATCGGCAGTCGCCGTCAATGCAATGCGCGGCACGCCCGGATAGTGTTCTGCAAGCCTGCCGAGTTCGCGATATTCCGGACGGAAGTCATGCCCCCATTGCGAGACGCAGTGCGCTTCGTCGATCGCAAAGAGGGCGATCTTCGCACTGCCGATCGTCTCTCTGAAGCCGTCCATGAGGATCCGCTCCGGCGTGACATAAAGAAGATCGAGCTGACCCGCCGAGAGTGCCCGGCGGACATCGACGAATTCCTCGCGGGTGAGCGACGAGTTGATCGCTGCAGCGCGGATGCCGAGCTGCTTCATCGCCTCCACCTGATCGCGCATCAGGGCAATCAGCGGCGAAACGACGATGCCGACGCCGTCGCGGCAGAGCGCCGGGATCTGGAAGCAGAGCGATTTGCCGGCGCCCGTCGGAAAGAGCACCACTGCATCGCCGCCTGCCACGAGCTGATCGATCACTTGCTGTTGCTTGCCGCGAAACGCGGGATAGCCGTAGACGCGCTTCAGGATAACGAGCGGGTCCCGGCCGTTGCCGAAGAGCGCACCTGCGGCCGAAAATGCCATGTCGCCGCCGTCCATCAATGGCTAGCCGCGCCCTTCACGCGGCCGGAAAGCACGCCGAAACCATCGATGATGGCTTCCTGGTTCTCCAGCCGGAGGCCTTCGAAATGAACTTCCTGCAGGGCGCGCATCAACTGGTCGATGACATCGCCGTCTCCGGCCTCTGTTGCCTCTGCGATCTCGCGTTCGAGCTCGATCTTCTGCCAGCGCAGCGCCTTGGCGCGCTTGTGGAAGGCAAGCGCCTGGCGGTAGCCCTCGCGGGCATCCTCCATGGCCGCCTCCTCCGTCGCGATCCAGAGGCGCGCGTTGCGAATCTGCTGCTCCAGGCTCTTAAGGAGCGCGCCGAAACCCTGCTCCTCCAGCCGCTCGATCAGGTATTCGCGCGTCAGATGCGGCCCCGCGACGGCCGCCGCAGCACCGAGCACACCTGACCATAGTCGCTGAAGCTCGCGGTTGTCGTAATCGATCGAGGCGATTTCGTCATACTCGTCCTGCATCAAGGCGGGATGATTGACGATGGTGAGCGCCAGCACGCTTTCGCGCAACGCCGGAATTTCCTGATGCCCGCGCACGAGACCCGAACGCGCAAGGCGCTCGGAAACGCCGCCGCCGGAGATGCGCGCGCCGCGCGCCTCCTGCCCGCCGCGTCCGCCGGGCCGGCCGCCGCGATCGAAGCTTCGGCGCTCGCCACGGTTTTGGAATTGCGGCTGAAAGAATGCGTTGAGCCGGTCCCGGATGTCCTGCTGATAGTGGCGGCGGACATTTTCGTCGACGATGACGGCGACCATCTGCTTCAGTCGGGCTTCGAGTTCGGCGCGCGCCTCCGGCGTATCGAATTTGCCCGCGTTGATCTCCCGGCTCCAGAGCATCTCGGCGAGCGGCTTTGCCTGGCTCATCACCTTGTCGAAAGGCGCACGGCCATCATGGCGCACGAGGTCATCCGGGTCCTTGCCATCTGGCAGCAGCGCAAAACGCACGGTTCGGCCGGGCTTCAGATGCGGCAGCGCCAAATCTGCGGCACGGTTTGCGGCGCGGATGCCGGCGCCATCGCCATCGAAGCAGAGCACCGGCTGCGGTGTCATTTTCCAAAGCAGTTCGAGCTGGTTCTCCGTAAGAGCCGTACCGAGCGGCGCAACGGCATTCTCGACGCCGGCCTGATGCAACGCGATGACGTCCATATAACCTTCGACGGCGATGATGGTGCCGGCGCCGTCTGCGCCTTGGATCGCTCGCCGGGCGCGCGCGAAATTGTAGAGCACATTGCCTTTGTGGAAGAGCTCGGTCTCGTTGGAATTGAGATATTTCGCTGGCGCATCCGGCGACATGGCGCGGCCGCCGAAAGCGATCACCTTCTCCCGCGACGAGAGGATGGGAAACATGATGCGGTCGCGGAAGCGATCGTAGCTGACCGGCACGTCGGGACCATGGACCACAAGACCGCAGGCTTCGATCTGCTCCTTGGCAACGCCCTTGCCCGCCAGAAACTCCTTGAGCGCATTGCGGCTGTCCGGCGCAAAGCCGAGGCGGAAGGTGTCGATTGTCCGGCCCGTCAGTCCGCGATCGCGCAGGTATGCCCGCCCCCGCGCGCCGTTCGCCGTCTGCAGTTGGTCCTGGAAGAACTGCGTCGCCAGTTCCATGACGTCCTGAAGCGAGCCGCGCTCCTTCTCGCGCTTTTCCATGACAGGATCGGCGATCGGCATGGCGACACCCGCCATATCGGCGATCTGCTGAACGGCTTCGGGGAAACTCAGGCCCTCAAGCTCGGTCAGGAAGCGGAAATGGTCGCCAGTGACGCCGCAGCCGAAGCAGTGATAGCGGCCCTTGCGGTCCTCGCAGTGAAAGCTCGGCGACTTCTCGCCGTGGAACGGGCAGCAGGCCCAGTAATCGCCGCGCGAAACATTGGTCTTGCGCTTGTCCCAGCTCACGCGACGGCCGATCACATCCGAAATCTGGACGCGGTCGCGTATCTCATCGAGAAAGGAATTGGAAAAGCGCATATGAAACCTCTTGGCGAACCATCATATACGCAGGTTTGGCGGAACCTGCCATGAACTTCGGCGGAAAGACGCGCTATTCACAGGCTTGACGCCCTCGAGTTTGCATAGACGACGACGCATGCGGTGCCTAGAAGCAATTGAACTTTTAGGTGCAACATGGAGCCTGTTCACAAGCAGTTCTCGTCCTTCGAATGGGACGAAAACAAGCGGCAAGCAGATATCCATGAAACCTGGAACCGACTTTCCAAAAGCAGCGGCCGCATAGAACGAACCGCATCTGGAAAGAATCCGATCGACATGGAGGATTTCGCACATGGGCAATCTCTCCGGTTCGCTCATGGTAATCGCGATCGTTTATATGCTGCGCGCCGAATCCTGCCGGTTTATCTCGTGCGGCACGCAAGAACGAGCGAAGAGCGTATCGTCAGGTATTCGTCGGCCGTGAAGAACTCGGAAGCCGCTGATTTGACGTAAGAATTGAATGATCTGCAGATCTTATAGTTGCAGGAAACAGCCGCCGAACAGGCTGTTTCCTTGCAAAATCAGTTTGAGGTTTCCCTGGCTGGCGAAGCGTGATTCACTGGGTTATCGCGGTGAATCGGAGAGCCAGGCATGGGCAAACCACGTGAACGGCGCGAAACGGGTGAACAGGATCTATTCCGATCCCGGCTCGACCAGATCATCAACATGAAGCACGAACTGGTGCGTCTGGCGCAGGCCATTGACTGGTCAGTGCTGGAAGCCCGTTTTGGTGATGTCTATTCGGACGGAGCGGGCATGCCGCCATTGCCGACGCGGCTCATGGCGGGGCTGGCCATTCTCAAGCACACGTTCAACCTGTCGGACGAGGCCCTGTGCGAGCGCTGGGTGGAGAACCCCTATTTTCAGTACCTGTGCGGCGAGGAGTTCTTCCGGCACGAACTATCGTTCGACCGCTCCTCGATGACGCGCTGGCGGCAGCGCATGGGCGAGGAGCGGATCGCCGCGCTCTTGCAGGAGAGCCTGGCAGTGGCAGTCAAGACAGGCGCGATGAAGCCACAGGATACGCGGCAAGTGATCGTGGACACGACCGTTCAACCGAAGAACGTCATGTTCCCGACGGATGCCAAGCTTATTCACCGGGCGCGCGAACGGCTGGTGCGGCTGGCGAAGAAAATGGGGCTCGACCTGCGCCAGACCTATGTTCGGCTCGGTAAATTCGCCCTGATCCAGCATCAGCGCTATGCTCATGCGAAGCAATTCAAACGGGCTGGCAAGGCGCTGCGCAAGTTGAAGACCTATCTCGGTCGGACCGTTCGCGACATCGAGCGTCAGATCGCGGGCGACGAACAACTCGACGCGATCTTCAAATGGCCGGTCTATCAGGCAAAAACGGTCATGGAACAGCGGCAACGTCAGCATGGCCGCAAGATCTACAGCCTGCATGCCGACGAGGTCGAGTGCATTGGTAAAGGCAAGGCGCACAAGCCCTATGAGTTCGGGGTGAAGGTGTCCGTGGCCACAACACTGAACCGTTCAAAGGGCGGGCAGTTCGCGCTGCACGCGACGGCGCTGCCCGGCAATCCCTACGACGGCCACACGCTCGCGACCGTCATTCCGGATATGGAAAAGATGATCGGCAACGAGCTCTCCCGCATTCTGGCCGATGCTGGATACCGCGGCCATAATGCTCCCGAAAGTCACAAGCTGAGGGTCTTCACCAGCGGCCAGAAGCGCCGCCTCACGCCCGCCATCAAACGCCAGATGCGGCGACGATCGGCGGTCGAGCCCGTCATCGGACACCTCAAGAGCGAACACAGAATGGAGCGGAATTATTTCGCTGGCGAACAGGGTGATGCCGTCAATGCCGTTCTGGCGGCCGCCGGATACAACTTCTCCCTCCTGCTGCGATGGTTCAGGCAGCTTTTGTGTCTGTTAGCCGCACTACTCTTCCCGTTCCAGAGCCGACCAAAGCGGTATCTCCCTGCCTGAAAACGAGTTCTTCACGATCGACGTATTCGGCTGAAGAGATCCAAAAATGATTGCACGCGGCGAAGACCGGACCGACCACGCCCGCGTCGACGCCATGACCGACGAGGACATCGAGCGTGCCATGGCGACGATTTCGACTGGGTGAATACGTCGACATTGACTGGTCGAAGGCGGAAGCCGTTTGCCCGACCGCCAAGAAACCGCTGTCAATATGGCTGGACCAAGAGGTAGTCGATTTCTTCCAGGCAAGCGGCAAGGGCTATCAAACTCGCATCAACGCCGTCCTGCGCCACGATGTCCAGCCGCAGAAGGCTTTGAAAGATCGACTCCGAAAATAACAAAAAAGACAATCAAAAAAGCGTGACAGCTTGCAGCCGGGGGGTGCGACAACTGTGCACACCGACCGCCGGTCCGCAATCCGAACAGACCAAACAGGCTCGCGGCAAGACACGCCTCCCGACGAATAAAATCATTGATTATCAATCGATTAGCACGCGTTTAAGAAGATGGCGGGATAAGCCTGGCGTTGTCCGTGCGCACCGTTCATTCGCATGTAACAAGCTCACGATCGAATTATTATATTTTTGTAATTTGAATCCTCTGCTGCATCGCAATACGCTCCTTCCCAACAAAGCGATCCCCGAGCGAGGCTCCATCCCTACCCCCGGCGCCGCCTCGCAAGGGTGCCTTTGCAAATACGCCGCTGGTTTGGGTTTCGGCCTGCGTCGCCAGCGACAAGCAAAGAGCAAGAAGGCAGGAGCGCCCCCAGCTCCTGCCTTCTTTACTTTTGGGCTTTAACCTTGTCGGTTAACTGACCATCGGAATTTTGCAGCATCCTTGTGCAAAGTAACATTGACAGGCGCGTCCTTCATAACAGATGGAATACGTGTGCCCGCCTGGAATGTTCGATGTCTATTACCGCAGAAAAACTTGCAGCCGATGATCGTTTTTTTGAAGCGGTATTACTCTGCGCTAATGAGATGCTTGCGATCTATCGCGAAAGCCCGCGCATTGCCTCGATCTTTGCCGCACAGCAGCGCTGGCTGATGGCGCATGCCGGATTTGCGCTGCACTACGGCTATCCAGACGGCATAAAGAAAGGGCTTTACTCCGGCCGCTTTGTCGAATTCGTCGTCGCCAACAAGATCGCCAGCCGCAATACCGCTGCCGCTTTCATGCAGGAAATGCTTGCCTATCGCTTCCTGAGGCCGGCAAGCGGCCAGAGCGATCGCCGCACGCGGCTGCTTGAGCCGACGGAAACGGCCGAGCAGCATTTCCTGAAGTGGCTGCTCGCCCATCTGTTCATCCTCGACGGACTCGATGGCGGGAAACGCTTCGAGCGGGCAAGCGCGGATCTTTCCACCATCGGCAAAATTCAACCGCTGATCGCCAAGGCGATCATCGAAACCGATGCCGTGCGCGACCCCGGCAGGACCTTCAATCTCTTCAACTGGGCAAATTCGGGCGGGCTGGTCATGGATTATCTGATGTCGCGCCTGCCGGGCTTCGATCGGTCGAAGGAGCACATGGCTCTTGGTCCGGTATCACTCGGCGAAATCCGTGCGCAATTCATGATTTCGAATACGCACCTGAAGCGCCTGCTTTCACAGGCCGCCGAAATGGGAAGCATCGGCTGGGAGGAGCCGCCGCGCAAGGGCGATCTCTGGCTCTCGCGCGGCTTCATTCTCGAATACTGGAATTATCAGGCCGCGAAATTCGCGGTCGTCGATGCTGCGGCCGAGGCAGTGCTCGGCCCGGCTGCATAGGCCTATTTCAGCAGTTCCTTGACCGTGCCGGACGCCTTGGCGAAGTCCATTTGGCCGGCATAGTGTTCCTTGAGCGCCGCCATGACCTTCCCCATGTCCTTCGGCCCCTCGGCGCCGGTCTCCTTGATGATGGCAGCGATATTCGCCCGCACTTCTGAGTCCGAAAGCTGCTTCGGCAGGAAGTCCTGGATCACAGTGATCTCGGCACGCTCTTTGGCAGCGAGTTCCGGACGGGCGTTCTCTTCGTAGATCTTCGCCGATTCGTCGCGTTGCTTCACCATCTTGGCGAGGATCTGCAGAATCTCGTCATCCAGAGTCTCGCCTTTGCCTGTGCCTCGATTGGCGATATCGCGGTCCTTGATCGCCGCCTGGATCAGGCGGACGGTCGAGAGCCGTTCGGCATTCTTGGATTTCATCGCGTCCTTGAGCGCGGTGGCGACCTGATCGCGCAGCATTATCTTCACTCCTGTTGAATGGCGCTTCATAAACCAGCCCGATGGCAGGGATCAAATAAATTGCGAGATTTGCGCGAGAAAGCGAAGGAAAAGGCGGCCGATCGACGCTAGAAAGATTGACGCCGGGGCACAGCGCGGCTATCTACCGCCACCTGCACCAAAATTCGTGATCAGGCCTGAGATGCGCTGCGAGAAGCTGCGCCCATACCCTTGCGAACACAAATGGCAGTCTGACGGCCCCAAGACGTCAGGACCTGCCGGAAACGGGATGAAGATGACCGCGACAGCACCCTGGACAACCGAAAAGCCGACCGCCCTGCTCGTTCTGGCAGATGGAACCGTGATCGAAGGCAAGGGGATCGGCGCCACCGGCAAGGTCCAGGCCGAAGTGGTGTTCAACACGGCGCTGACCGGCTACGAGGAAATCCTGACCGACCCCTCCTATCTCGGCCAGATCGTCACCTTCACCTTCCCGCATATCGGCAATATCGGCACAAATGACGAAGACATCGAAGACCTGACGCCGGCAGCGCGCCACGGCGCGGTCGGCGTCATCTTCAAGGCCGACATTACCGAGCCCTCCAACTACCGAGCCGCAAAGCATCTCGATGCCTGGCTGAAGTCCCGCGGCGTCATCGGCCTCTGCGGCATCGACACCCGCGCGCTCACCGCCTGGATCCGCGAGAACGGCGCACCGAATGCGGTGATTGCTCATGACCCGAACGGCGTCTTCGACCTTGAAACCCTAAAGGCGGAAGCCAAGGCCTGGAGCGGCCTCGAGGGCCTCGATCTCGCCAAGATCGCCTCCTCCGGCCAGTCGTCGCAATGGGCGCAGACGCCTTGGATCTGGAACGAAGGCTACGCAGAACTCAGCGCCGATAAGGCGAAATACCATGTCGTCTGCCTCGATTACGGCGTGAAGCGCAACATCCTGCGCCTCTTTGCAGGCCTCGACTGCAAGGTCACGGTCGTTCCGGCAACGACCAGCGCCGAGGACGTGCTTGCCATGCAGCCGGACGGCATCTTTTTGTCGAACGGCCCGGGCGATCCGGCAGCAACCGGCGAATATGCCGTGCCGGTGATCCGGAAGCTGATCAAGACGGACATCCCGGTCTTCGGCATCTGCCTCGGCCACCAGATGCTGGGCCTCGCGCTCGGCGCAAAGACCGAAAAGATGCACCAGGGCCATCATGGCGCCAACCATCCAGTGAAAGACCATACGACCGGCAAGGTCGAGATCGTCTCGATGAACCACGGCTTTGCGGTCGACACGAAGTCGCTACCGGAAGGCGTTGAGGAGACTCACGTTTCCCTCTTCGACGGCACCAATTGCGGCCTGCGCGTCGCCGGCAAGCAGATCTTCTCCGTCCAGCACCATCCGGAAGCCTCTCCCGGCCCGCAGGACAGCCATTACCTCTTCCGCCGCTTCATCAACATGGTGCGCGGGAAGAAAGGCGAAGCAGCGCTCGCCGAGCGTTGAGACGCAGTGGCCAGCCGAACGAAAGCCCGCCTGCCGCGGGCTTTTTCTTTTACCTGGCGCTTGACCTCAACTTAACTTGAGGAACTAGACCGGTTGCCGTGACATCGACAACCAAGGAGATGGTGATGAACGGCGCTTTTTATCGCGTGGACAAGTTTGCTGTGCCGGAGGAGGCACGCGAGGAGTTTCTGATCAATGTGTTGAAGACGCACGAGGTACTGCAGGCCCAGGAAGGCTTCATCCGGCACACGGTACTGGAGCAGGTTTCGGGGCCGGGCGAATTCAATTTCGTGACGATTGCCGAATGGGAAAGTGCCGAGATCGTTGAGCGGGTAAAGGCCGCCGTCCAAGCGGCGCACCGGGCGCGAAACTTCGATCCGCAGGCGCTTTTCACGCGGCTCGGCATCCGCGCCGACATCGCCAATTACAAGCCGGTTGCAGCTTGACGATTAAATGGCCGGTTCAGGCGCCGGCCATTTTCCCCTCGTTACGCACGAGAATGTAGAAACGTGCGCAGAGCATGACCGCGGCAGCTGCAAGGCCGACGAGAAAACCGAACCAGATGCCGACGCCGCCGAAGCCCATCGGGAAAGCGAAGAACCAGGCAAGGAAGAATCCGATCGGCCAGTAGGCAATCAGCGCCATGATCATCGGCACACGCGCATCCTTGAGGCCGCGTAGCAAACCATTGGCAACCGCCTGCATGCCGTCGACGAGCTGGAAGAGACCGGCAACGACGATGAGCGGACCAGCGTAAGCCAGCACCTGCGGCGCTTCCGGCGAACTGACATCCAGGAACAAGCTGCCGAGGAATTCCGGCATGATGGCAAAAAGCACGCCGCCGATACCGGAAATCGCCGCCGCAATGATCAGTACCGCGATCGAGGCGCGAACCAGAGCGGAATGGTCCCCCTGCCCGTGCGCAATGCCGACGCGGACAGTTGCGGCCTGCGAGAGGCCGAGTGGGATCATGAAGGCAATCGACGCCCATTGGAGCGCAATGCCATGTGCCGCAAGCTCGATCGTGCCGATGTAACCCATCAGCAGCGACGCAACTGTAAAGAGGCTGACTTCCGCAAGAATAGTCACGCTGATCGGCAGACCGAGACGAACGACGTCCCAAAGCGCGTGCCAATCCGGCCGCCAGAAACGCACCAGGATCTCGTAACGCCGCGTCTCCTCCCTCATCTGCACATAGGCGAGGATGAAGAAAAAGCCCGCAGTCTGCACTGCGACGGAGACGATCGCAGCGCCCTGAAGGCCCATTGCCGGAAAGCCGAAATGACCGAGGACGAGGGCGTAGGCGAAGATCGCGTTCATCACCAGCATGGCAATGGTCACATTGAGGACGACGGCAGCCCTGCCGATCGCGCTGACGAGCGCGCGCACAACATTGTAAAGCAGCCCCGGCAGCACGCCGAAATGGCCGATCAGGATATAGCCGTGCGCAAGCTTTGCCACTTCCGGCTTCTGGCCAGCGGCGAGCAATATCTCCTCGGCATAGAAGAAGGCCGGCTGCATGACGAGCCAATAGACTGTGACCATCCAAAGGCCCATGCGCATCGAGCGACGAACGGTGACGACATCGCCCCGGCCGTAAGCCTGCGCGACCATCGGGATAACCGCGATGGCAAAGCCCGAACCGAAAATCAGGATCGTGAACAGAAACTGCGCCGACAGCACCATGGCAGCCAGGTTCTCGGCGCCGAGGCGGCCGACGATCATCACGTCCGTCGTGTTGATGCCAAGCTGGGCAAGCTGGGCGCCGATGAACGGAATGCCGAGCGCTAGCGTAGCGCGGAAATGCGCACCCCAGTGATTGTCGGTTTGCGGCGCAAGCCTGTGCACGTCGATCGGCGCGTCCATCAGAGCCATTCCTGTTTGGTTGAATCACTTCAGGCCGCATTTCGCGGCAAAGTAATATCGGGCCTTAGATCAAAGGCCCGCAAAGAGCCACCCTAAAAGGGGCAGATGATGAAAAATTCATCACATCATCACGAATTCTGATAGCTCATTGCGCCGGCGCCTCCAAGGCTTCCGAAGGTTTCGGTGTCCGGACCTTCGCGAGGAACACCAGGGCCGCCGACAGAATAAAGAAGGCGGCGAGCAGGTAGGGAGCACCGGCAAAGGTCACCGGAGCATCCGGCCCGGTGAAATAGCCGAACATCTGCGTGAAGATCAGCGGGCCGGCGATCGTCGTAATGCTACTGAGGCTGGTCAGCGCTCCCTGCATTTCGCCCTGCGCGGATGGCGGCGCCTTGCCGGCGGCGATGCTGCGAAGCGGCGGATCGGCGACGTTTTCCATCACGGTCAGAATAATGACCGTGTAGACGACCCAGCCCTCCCAGGCGAAAGCATAACCCGTCAGACCGACGGCAGAGAAACAAAGGCCGACGATGGCGGTCTTCCACTCACCGAGCACCGGAACGATCTTTGGCAGCACAAGCCCCATGACGATTGCAGCGCCGATGCCGTAGATGCCGAGCGAAAGGCCGATCTGGCCCTCGCTCCAGCCGTAGCGATAGGTCGACACGAAGGACCAGACGGACGGATAAACGGCGTGTGCCAGCCAGAAGAGGAACATGACGGCACCGACCCAGCCAATGCCGGGATAATTGCGCATCTGCATTAACGCGCCCAGCGGATTGGCTCGCTTCCATTCGAAAGTGCGTCGATGCTTGGCGTCCAGCGTTTCCGGCAACAGGAAATAGGCCGCAGCAAAATTGAGGAAGGAAAGCGCCGCTGCGCCGAAGAATGGAACACGCGGGCCGAATTCGCCGAGTAAACCGCCAATGACCGGACCAACGGTGAAGCCGACGCCGAAGGCGATGCCGATCAGGCCGAAATTCTTTGCGCGGTTCCCGTCATTGCTGATGTCGGCGATATAGGCAGAACACGTCGCATAGCTGCCGCCGCTGAAGCCTGCGAGCGCCCGGCCGATAAAAAGCATCCAGAAGCTGGTGGCGACCGCGCAGATCAGATTGTCGATCGCGAAGGTCACCACGGAGAGAAGCAAGATCGGACGGCGGCCGAAACGGTCACTGAGATTGCCAAGCAGCGGCGAGAACAAAAACAGCATGCCGGCGTAGACGACCAGCAGCCAGCCGCCGTCGAGTGCGGCATCGCTAATGGTTCCGCCGGTAAGTTCCTCAAGATAGGCGGGCAGCACCGGCATGATGATCGCAATGCCGATCACGTCCAAAAACAGGATCAGGAAAACGAGGAAGAGGCCGCGGCGAACGAATTTGGGATCAAGCATGGAACATCTCTCAACAGCGGATTGCTTTCTGGAAAGACGATCTCGTCGCCGGGTCGATACATAGCTCAACGAGAAAAATGAAACAATACGTGAACATTTCAAAGTTTTTGATCAAGCCGCCAGTGAAATTGATCGGCGGGCGGAACAAACGGGGACTCTAAGCGCGCCGCCGCTACTCCTTCACGAAATCGACGAAGGCGCGCAGTGCAGGCGGCATGTGCCTGTGGCTGGCATAATTGAGGACGGGTCCGGAGAATTCGCTGACTCACTCCTGAAGGATCGGCAGATCGGTGCGAGTTCGTCACGTGCAATGGTTGGCGCGAGCCCTTCCTCGAAGGAGCCGATGACGCCGAGACCGGCGATGGCAGCACCACCTCCATCTCGATGACGTTGGCCACCAGCGGCCCGGACGGCGAGATCACCAGCGTTTCGCCGTCGCTCTCGAACTCCCAGTCGAGACGTGCGCCGCTTTGACCGAGTGCCGAAACAATCGCCAAGCGCCGGCACTAGGCGCTCCAGCAGCCTTTCGCCTGCTTCGGTCGGCGTCACGCTGCGGGTCGTGGCTGTTGAGGAAACGCACGCCGAGCCGCTCTTCGAGGCTACGGAGAGATTCGCTAAGCGAAGATGGTGACCCACCGCGTTTGCGGGCTGCCGTGCGATCCGTTCCCTTGCAATGGCGGCAAAGGCAGCCAGATCACTGATAGGCAAGTCATCCATTGTGCGTAGTGCCGTACAGGTCGTTCGATATTACACAGGTTATCGCACAAAGTCCGGCCGGGTAAAACACGTCTGAGGATGCCGCTAGGGTATCGAAAAAGGGGAAAAAGAGATGCACACCTATCGTTTGGCAAAGACAGGGCCCGAAGTTTCCGCCATCGGCCTCGGTTGCATGGGTATGTCGGGCATGTATGGCCCTTCGGATCGCGAAGAGGGCATCGCCACCATCCATGCTGCGCTGGATGCCGGCGTCAACCTGCTGGATACAGGAGATTTCTACGGCATGGGCCATAACGAGATGCTGATCGGCGAAGCGCTGAAAGGCCGCAACCGCGAGAATGTCGTGATCAGCGTCAAGACCGGAGCGCTTCGCGATCCGCAGGGCACGTGGCTCGGCTACGATTGCCGGCCGGCGGCGCTCAAGAACTTCGTCGCCTACTCGCTACAGCGTCTCGGCGTCGACTACATCGACATCTACCGCCCTGCCCGCCTCGACCCGAACGTGCCAATCGAAGAGACCGTCGGCGCGATCGCCGACATGATCAAGGCTGGTTATGTCCGGCATGTCGGCCTTTCCGAAGTCGGCGCCGACACGATCCGCAGGGCGGCGGCCGTTCATCCGATCGTCGATCTTCAGATCGAATATTCACTGATTTCCCGCGGCATCGAAGATGCAATCCTGCCCACCTGCCGCGAACTCGGCATCTCGATCACCGCTTACGGCGTGCTCTCGCGCGGCTTGATCAGCGGCCACTGGCAGAAGGGCCAGGAATCGGGCAAAGGCGGCGATTTTCGCGGCTACAGCCCCCGATTCCAGGAAGGTAATATCGACCAGAACCTGGCGCTCGTCGAAGAACTCCGCAAGATCGCCGAGGCAAAGCGTGTTTCAGTCGCCCAGATCGCAATCGCCTGGGTTGCCGCACAGGGCAAGGACATTATCCCGCTCGTCGGCGCCCGCCGCCGCGACCGGCTGACGGAAGCGCTCGGCTCAAGAGCCGTCGAGCTTTCTGCAGATGATATGGGCATGATAGAACGCGCCGTGCCGAAGGATGCGGCGGCAGGTGCGCGCTACCCGGATGCGCAATTGCAGCATATGGACAGCGAAAAATAGGGCCATAAGCTCCTGCTGGCAGCGCCCTCCCCAGCCCCCTCCCTGTCAAAATGAGGAGAGGGTGAGCAAAAGATGCTCGCTCAAACCGGCCCGGAGAACGTATCGCAGGCGGCGAGCTGGCCGCTGTCGAAGCCTCGCTTGAACCAGCGCATGCGCTGGTCCGACGTGCCGTGATTGAAGCTTTCCGGCACGACATAGCCCTGGCTGCGCTTCTGCAGCGTGTCGTCGCCGATCTGCTGAGCGGCGTTCAACGCCTCTTCAAGGTCTCCGGCATCGAGCATGCCTTTCTGCTCGGTATATTTCCCCCAGATGCCTGCAAAGCAATCGGCCTGCAGCTCGACGCGCACCGACATCTTGTTGGCCTCGGCTTCGCTCATGCGCTGGCGCGCCTCGTTGAACTTCGGCAGGATGCCGAGCAGGTTCTGGACGTGGTGGCCGACTTCATGGGCGACGACGTAGGCTTCGGCGAAGTCGCCGGAGGCGCCAAATTTTCTCTCGAGCTCCTGGAAGAACGCGGTGTCGAGATAGACCTTGTGATCGCCGGGGCAATAGAACGGTCCGCTGGCGGCGGATGCGAAACCGCAGGCCGATCGCGTAGCCTCCGCAAAGAGCACCAGTGTTGGCTCCTTATAATCCCTGCCCTGAGCCTGGAAGATGCCCTGCCAGGTGTCCTCGGTTTCGGCCAGCACGGTACGCATGAATGCGGTCATCTCGTCATCGGCGGGCGTGCTAGTGCCTTCCGATTGGCTCTGCTCGTAGCCGGAGCCGCCCGTCATGCCGCCATCCAACACCTGCATCAGGTCGATGCCCATCGCCTTGAAGATCAGATAGATGACAACGAGGAAGATGATCGTGCCGATCGAAAGCCCGCCGCCCCTGCGTCCCACACCGCCGCCGGTTGGAAAGCTGAAGCCGCCGTTGCGGCCGAACGGATTACGGCCGAACCCGCCACCTGTCGCATCACCGCGGCGATCCTCGACATTGTCCGACTGGCGGCGCCCCTTCCATTCCATCTGAACTCTCCCCTGGCGATGCGCAGGCATGCGCTCTAAGGCAATTATATATCCGGCGAGGGCGTGAAGGCCAGCAGGTTTCAGGCAAAGGGCTTTAGACGCGGACAAAGCGCAAGAATGGCACCGATCGTCGCGAGCACAATGCCGTCCATGGCCGAAGCCGTATCCCTCCCGCTGAAGATCGCCTCGTTCATCCGCACCGGCACAAGAGTGAACAGACCGGTGCAAGATACTACGTCGAAGACGTGACGCCTCGGCCGCGAACTCGTGTTCCTTGCGCTTTACCGATGTGCTGAAGGAGACGGATGCCACGGCCGATGCCCCTGTCGAGCGCTTGAAGCGGGACAACGGAAAGCTCCTTATCCTGACGCGCGATGCCTTCGAAATCAGGTCAGCCGTGGCTATGCGGCTGAGGTGCGGCGTCGCTTCGGATGAAGAAAATGCACCAAATGCTTGACGTGACTCCCGCTTTCGCCCTCACTGAAGGAGAGGATGCGGGAGGACATGATGAAAGCTGTACGCCTGGAAGCGACGGGGCGGCTTGCCGTGAGCCGAATGGAGAAGCCGGCGCCAGGCCCTGGCGAAATGCTGGTGAAGGTCGAAGCCTGCGGCATCTGCGGCACCGACCGCCATCTCTTCCTGGGTGAATTTCCGTCGAAGCCACCGGTGATACTCGGGCACGAATTTGTCGGCATCATCGAAGCCGTTGGGCAAGGCGTGACCGCCTTTCGCCCCGGCATGCGGGTGACCGGCGACCCGAACATCGCCTGCGGACGCTGCCCGGAGTGCCAGCGCGGACGTGTCAATCTCTGCCGGAACCTGCAGGCGATCGGCATTCATCGGGATGGCGGTTTTGCCGAATATGTCTGCATGCCGGAGCAACAGGCGTTCGAACTGCCTCAGTCGCTGGCGCCGCTGCATGGCGCCTTTTGTGAACCCCTCGCCTGCTGTCTACACGGCGTCGATCTGGCAAAGATCAGGGCCGGCGCATCCGTGGCCGTGCTCGGCGGTGGCGTGATCGGGCTGCTGGTCGTGCAGCTTGCGCGGCTCGCCGGTGCAACGCGCGTCGTGCTGGTGACGCGCAACGCCGATAAACGGCGGCTTGCCGAAGACCTTGGCGCGACGGCAACGGCCGACCCCTCATCAGGCGACGTCGCCGATCTGGTGACGGCTGACCACGGCCTTCTGCCGGGCGGTGCCGATGTGGTGATCGAATGCGCCGGCGTTGCGGAGACCATGGAACAGGCTCCTCTCCTCGCCCGCCGCGGCGGCACCGTCGTGATCCTCGGTGTCATGCCGCAAGGCGCCAGGATTTCCATGCAGCCCTTCGATCTGCTGTTTCGCGAGATCAAGCTGGTGAACTCGTTTCTGAACCCCTTCACCCACGGCCGCGCTGCGGACCTGATCGCCTCGGGCGTCATCAAGGTCGAGCCTCTCATCTCCCGCCGGATCGGGCTTGATGACGCGCCGGAAGCGATCGCCAATCCGGCACGCAACGGCGAGATACGCGTCATTGTGGTACCCGGCCCGTAAACGGCATTTCAGGAGTTTTCGGATTCCTGTCGATTCCGCGATTTATGGGGTTCCGTTTGCAAATACATTTGCCTATAAGCCGCTTCTAGCCTGAAAAGACCCCTCGTGCGCGACCGACCCGGTGCCTCCCACCCTGGCCGGCTTTTTGCGCAGCTAGAAACGGATATCGTCCATGCCGAAGCGCCAAGACATCAAATCGATCCTCATCATCGGCGCGGGACCGATCGTCATTGGCCAGGCTTGCGAATTCGACTATTCCGGCACCCAGGCCTGCAAGGCGCTGAAGGAGGAAGGCTACAGGGTCATCCTTGTCAACTCCAACCCGGCGACAATCATGACCGACCCGGGTCTTGCGGACGCGACCTATGTCGAGCCGATCACCCCGGAAGTCGTCGCCAAGATCATCGCCAAGGAGCGGCCGGATGCGCTGCTGCCGACCATGGGCGGCCAGACGGCGCTGAACACGGCTCTTTCGCTAAAGCGCATGGGTGTGCTCGACCGATACAATGTCGAGATGATCGGCGCCAAGCCGGCCGCGATCGACATGGCGGAAGACCGCGCCCTCTTCCGTGAAGCCATGGCCCGCATCGGGCTGGAAACGCCGCGCTCGATGCTGGCGAACGCCACAGACATCAAGGACGCCGACCGCAAGATGCACGAGGCCGAGCGCACAAAGCTGCGCGAAAGCCTCTCCGGCGCCGCGCTCGACACTGCGCTGGACGATCTGGAAAACCAGTGGAACCTGGGCGAGAGCGACCGCAAGCAGCGCTATTTGAACCACGCAATGGCGATCGCCGCTCAGGCACTCGATGACGTCGGCCTGCCGGCCATCATCCGCCCGTCCTTCACCCTCGGCGGCACCGGCGGCGGCATTGCCTATAACCGTTCGGAATTCTTCGACATCGTCGGCGGCGGCCTCGATGCTTCGCCCACGACCGAAGTGCTGATCGAGGAGTCGGTCCTCGGCTGGAAGGAATATGAAATGGAAGTCGTCCGCGACAAGGCGGACAATTGCATCATCATCTGCTCGATCGAAAACATTGATCCGATGGGCGTCCACACCGGCGACTCGATCACCGTCGCTCCGGCGCTGACGCTGACCGACAAGGAATATCAGATCATGCGCAACGCCTCGATTGCGGTGCTGCGCGAGATCGGCGTCGAGACTGGCGGCTCAAACGTCCAGTTCGCCGTCAATCCGAAGGACGGCCGCCTCGTGGTCATCGAGATGAACCCGCGCGTTTCGCGCTCTTCGGCGCTCGCCTCCAAGGCAACCGGTTTCCCGATCGCCAAGGTCGCGGCGAAACTCGCGATCGGCTACACGCTGGACGAACTGGAAAACGACATCACCGGTGGCGCCACACCCGCCTCCTTCGAACCGTCGATCGACTATGTCGTCACCAAGATTCCGCGCTTTGCCTTCGAGAAGTTCCCGGGCGCCTCGCCGATCTTGACGACGGCGATGAAGTCCGTCGGCGAAGTCATGGCGATCGGCCGTACCTTCGCCGAATCGCTGCAGAAGGCGCTCCGCGGCCTCGAAACGGGCCTGACTGGCCTTGATGAAATCGAAATTCCAGACGTCGAGGAAGGCGAGTCCAGCCAGAACGCCATCCGTGCCGCGATCGGCACGCCGACGCCCGATCGCCTGCGTATGGTTGCCCAGGCGCTGCGCCAGGGCATGAGCGAGGCCGAGGTTCACGAGGGCTCCAAGATCGACCCGTGGTTCATCGCCCAGTTCAAGGCGATCGTCGACATGGAGGCCCGTATCCGCGAGCATGGCCTACCGAGCGACGCCGTAAACCTGCGCATGCTGAAGGCCATGGGCTTTTCGGACGCGCGCCTCGCGACGCTGACGAACAAGCGTCCGAAAGAAGTGGCGGAACTTCGCAACAGCCTGAATGTCCGCCCGGTTTTCAAGCGCATCGACACCTGCGCGGCCGAATTCGCCTCGCCGACTGCCTATATGTATTCGACTTACGAAACGCCCTTCGTCGGCGCCGCCCGCTCCGAGGCGCAGGTCTCCGACCGCAAGAAGGTCGTCATCCTCGGCGGCGGTCCGAACCGAATCGGCCAGGGTATCGAGTTCGATTACTGTTGCTGCCACGCCGCCTTCGCATTGAAGGATGCCGGCTACGAAGCGATCATGATCAACTGCAACCCGGAAACGGTCTCGACCGACTACGACACCTCCGACCGCCTCTATTTCGAGCCCCTAACGGCCGAAGACGTGATCGAAATCCTGCGCGCCGAGCAGGAAAAGGGTGAGGTCGTCGGCGTCATCGTCCAGTTCGGCGGTCAGACGCCGCTGAAGCTTGCCGAAGCGCTGGAAAAGAACGGCATCCCGATCCTCGGCACCGCGCCGGATGCGATCGACCTTGCCGAAGACCGCGACCGCTTCCAGAAGCTCCTGATGAAGCTCGACCTCAACCAGCCGAACAACGGCATTGCCTATTCCGTCGAGCAGGCCCGCCTCGTCGCCGCCGAAATCGGCTTCCCGCTGGTGGTACGCCCCTCCTACGTTCTCGGCGGCCGCGCCATGCAGATCATCCACTCGGAATCGATGCTGCAGACCTATCTGCTCGACACCGTTCCGGAACTGGTTCCGGAAGACATCAAGCAGCGCTATCCGAACGACAAGACCGGCCAGATCAACACGCTGCTCGGCAAGAACCCGCTGCTTTTCGACAGCTACCTGACGAACGCCATCGAGGTCGACGTCGACTGCCTCTCCGACGGCGATGACGTCTACGTCGCGGGCATCATGGAGCACATCGAAGAGGCCGGCATCCATTCCGGCGACTCGGCCTGCTCGCTGCCGCCGCGCTCGCTGTCGGGGGACTTGCTCGACGAGCTCGAGCGCCAGGCAAAGGCCATGGCCAAGGCGCTGAATGTCGGCGGTCTGATGAACGTGCAGTTCGCTATCAAGGACAGCACCGTCTACGTACTCGAAGTCAACCCGCGCGCCTCGCGCACCGTGCCATTCGTGGCAAAGACCATCGGCGCGCCGATTGCCAAGATCGCCGCCCGCGTCATGGCCGGCGAGAAGCTGGATGCGGCCTTCGCCGCCTACGGCCAAAAGCCCGATCCGCGCGCCCTGAAGCACATCGCCGTCAAGGAGGCCGTCTTCCCCTTCGCGCGCTTCCCGGGCGTCGATACGCTGCTTGGGCCTGAAATGCGCTCGACCGGGGAGGTCATCGGCCTCGACACCGATTTCGCCCTTGCCTTCGCCAAGTCGCAGCTCGGCGCCGGCGTTGAACTGCCGCGTGACGGGACGGTCTTCGTCTCCGTTCGCGACCACGACAAGCCGCGCGTGCTGCCTGCGATCCGTGTTCTTGTAGGCGAAGGTTTCAAGGTACTCGCCACCGGCGGCACGCAACGCTTCTTGGCTGAAAACGGCATCGAAGCGACGAAGATCAACAAGGTGCTCGAAGGTCGTCCGCACATCGAGGATGCGATCCGCAACCGCCAGGTCCAACTTGTCATCAACACGACGGACGGCAACAAGGCGATCTCCGATTCGAAGTCGCTCCGCCGCGCGACACTGATGCAGAAGGTGCCGTATTACACGACCATGGCCGGTGCCGAAGCAGCCGCCCAGGCGATCAAGGCGCTGAAGGCCGGCAACCTCGAGGTTCGCCCGCTGCAGAGCTATTTCTGAGCATTAGACGACCGGAAGTTGCCGTAAAACCTCCCGGATGTTACCGTTGCGGCGGCACATCCGGAGCGGTTGATGGCAAAGAACATCGTCATTCTGTTCGATGGCACATCGAACGAGATTTCGGCCGACCGGACCAATATTGTCAGACTGTTCGGCACCTTGAAACGCTCGGATGAGCAGATCGTCTACTACGATCCAGGCGTCGGCACGTTCGGCGCGGCCAATGCCTGGTCGAGACTGCTTCGCAAATCCTATGAGGTTTTCGGGCTCGCGACGGGCTGGGGCCTCGACCAGAACGTCAAGGAAGCCTACCGCTTCCTGGTCGAAAACTACGATCGCGGCCCGCCCGACGCCGCTCGGCGGCATTCCGACCGCGACCGCATCTACATCTTCGGCTTCAGCCGTGGCGCCTATTCGGCGCGGGTGCTAGCGGGTTTCATCCATGCCTTCGGCCTTACAAGCCGGCATCATCTCAACCTGCTCGATTATGCCTACAGGACCTACAAGGGAATATCCGCGCACGAAGAGAAAGCCGGCGGCGCTGCAGAGAATGGTGGCGAGGATCCGTCCTCTGCTTTCGCCGCCATGCGTCTCTACGAACGCATGCTCAGAAACGACCGCCCGCCGATCAAGCTGCTTGGTCTTTTCGATACGGTGACCTCAGTGATCGAAACGGGGAAATGGTTTCCGCAGTTCAAGACCCATCCTTTCACCCGCAAGAACCCGAGCGTCGAATGGGTACGGCACGCAGTCGCCATAGATGAACGGCGGACCATGTTCCAGCCAGAGCTCTGGGAGCGGGACCAGGAATATTGGGGCCGCCCGTTCCGGCCGAAGGCACCGGCGGCGAAGCAGAATTTCCGGGAAGTATGGTTCACCGGCGTCCACGGCGATATCGGCGGCGGCTATCCGGAAGCGCAAAGCGGGGCAGTCAAGATTCCCCTCGCCTGGATGATCCAGGAAACGCAACCGGCCGGGCTCCTCTACCGCACCCGCATCGTCAACGACATCGTGCTCGGAAAAGGCGGGAAGAAGTATGTGCCGCTGGACGCCACTGCTCCATTCCATGATTCCATGACCGCCGGATGGAAAATCCTCGAATACATTCCGCGGCGCGTGCCGGAAAATTCCTGGCGCAAGCACGGCAACCGCAATGCGATCTATTTCCCGTTGAGCGACCTGCGCTTCATTCGGGACGATGCGCTGATCCATATCTCGGTCAAGGAACGGATGAATGCCAGCCCCTACAATCCGCCGAATCTGCCTGCAGATCCTGACTTCGTTTCTTAACGGCTTGAATCACTCTCTGCGATCAGTTGTCCAAGCGCTTGATCCGACTCACATCTTCACCAACGCGATCGGCGTACTGCAAGGAGACAGTTAGCCGGGCGCGCCACATTACGAATTTTATGGAAATCGGCGGCAACGATCTGCTATAAGCGGGCGATTAGGATTATTGCACGGTTCCGAAGTCCCCTTCGGGACCTGTTTTCTTTTGTGTCGCTGCCTGACTATAGGACACGAAGATCAAAGGACAGGAAAATGGTTGATAAGGTTCCGATGACACAGGGTGGTTTCGTCAAGCTGCAGGAAGAGCTGCGCTGGCGTCAGCAGGAGGAGCGCCCGCGCATCATCGAAGCGATCGCCGAAGCCCGTTCCCATGGCGATCTTTCCGAAAACGCCGAATATCACGCAGCCAAGGAAGCGCAGAGCCACAACGAGGGCCGCATCAGCGAGCTCGAAGACCTGACGGCGCGCGCCGAAGTGATCGACCTTGCGAAGATGTCCGGCGACAAGATCAAGTTCGGCGCCAAGGTCAAACTCGTCGACGAGGACACCGAGGAAGAAAAGACCTACCAGATCGTCGGCGATCAGGAAGCCGACGTAAAAGCCGGCCGCATTTCCATCTCCTCCCCGATCGCCCGCGCGCTGATCGGCAAGGTAGTCGGCGATTCCATCGAGGTCATCGCACCGGGCGGCTCGAAAGCCTACGAAGTCCTGTCGATCTCCTGGGGTTGATTGCCTGTGGCGGAAACGGTCGAGCCGGCCGCGATCGATATTGCTGACGTCGAAATCATCGCACCGAACTTCAAGCAGCGCCTGTCCGGCGTCACGTCGACGATCGTTCAGCTGATCCCCCTCCAGGTCAGACTCGGCATCAAGATTGCGACGCTCGGCCCCGGCTTACCGAAAGACCTACCGAAGCTGACGTGGAGACAGCTTCTTGGCGCATGGCGTCCGTCAGCCGGACGCCGGCAGCGCGTATGGCATGCACGCCGCAACAACGAGATGGCCGCTGGTATCGTGCTGCGGCACGTGTTGCGCATGCCGCTGAAGCTGCTTTTTACGTCGGCCGCCCAGCGCCGCCATACCGCCTACACGCGCTGGCTTATCCGCCGGATGGACGCGGTCGTCGCGACCAATGCCCGATCCGGTTCTTTCCTCCAGGTGCCGCATATTGTGATCCGCCACGGCGTCGATCTGGAACTTTTCCATCCACCCCAGACCGCCGAGGACACCATAGAGGCCACCGGCCTGCCCGGCAGGTATCTCGTCGGCTGCTTCGGCCGCATCCGGCATCAGAAAGGCACCGACCTTTTCGTTCGGTCGATGATCGATCTGCTGCCGCAACATCCGGATTGGACGGCGGTGATCTCCGGCCGGGTAACGGCAGAGCATGGAGCTTTCGCCGACGAGCTGAAGGCCGATATCGCCGCCGCCGGCCTTGCCGATCGGATCGTCTTTCTGGGCGAAGTGCCAGACATCAAGGTCTGGTATCGCCGCCTAACCCTATATATTGCCCCTTCCCGAAATGAAGGTTTCGGGCTGACGCCTCTCGAAGCTATGGCCTCGAAGACTGCGGTTGTGGCATCGGACGCCGGAGCCTATGCCGAAATGATCGAGGACGGGACGAACGGAAGCGTCGTTCCGGCCGGCGATGGCGAAGCTCTCACGAAGGCAATCGCCCCCTATCTCGCCGATCCACAAAGGACGCTCGCCCGTGGCGAGATTGCGCTCGCGCATGTGCGGGCGAAATTTGCGCTGGAAGGCGAAGCGACGGCGTTGAAGGCCGTCTATGAGGATCTTCTACGGCGGTAGCGGTCAATTCTATCGATTACGGCTTGCGCTTGAAACGTTCGAGATAGGCACTGGCGACCGCATCTTCCGAGAACCGGCTTATCAGCGTCGCGTTGCCGCCCGCCGCCAGCTTGGCGGCGAGGACAGGATCATTGAATCAGCCGCTCGATCGCCTTCGCGAAACCATCGACATCGCCGATTTCGGCAAAGCGACCGTTCGCGCAGCTCGGCCCCTCCGACCGGCTCGAGACCACCGGCTTGTGCTGCGCCCAGCTTCGAGGATAGCCTTGCCGAGCAGCTCATGGTTCGACAGGCATCACGAAGATGTCGACGTCGGCCGCGAAAGCCGCGCATCCTTCTGCCAGCCAAGGAAGCGGACACGATCGACAATGCCGCGATCGGCCGCACCTTCTCGACATTCTTTCGCTCCTCGCCGTCCACGCCCGGCAGCTTGGCAATGGCAGGCGTCAGCAAAGCGAACTCCTTGCGCGGAACAAAGCGACCCATGGACATGACGACAGGTGCATCTTCCGGTGTCTTCAGCGCAGGCCCGATCGACCGGCGCAAGGCGCTCCCGTATTCGTGAAATTGGAAGTGACCTCGACGCCGCGCGCCCAGCCCAGTTCCTCTCGACAATCGGAGATACCGCGCGCCAATATGTCTAAATATCTACCAGAGAGACATCCTTTACCTGTCGGATGGTCAACATCGTCCGCACGGTATCCACATTCTCCGTGGCCGTAAGCTCTTCGATCACGAAATCCTGAAAGCCCGCAAGGTTCTCAGCGACGCACTGCAAGAGAAAATCGGATTCGCCCGACACCATCCAGGCCTCTCGCACGAGCGGCCAATTGGCTGTCTGCTTCGCAAATGCCTTCAGATTGGCATCCGACTGGTGTTTCAGGCCGACCATACAGAAGGCCACCAGATCATAACCGAGCGCCGGCGCATTCAAAAGCGCCCGATAGCCACGGATGAAGCCGGATTCTTCCAGCTTACGCACCCGCCTGAGACACGGCGGCGCCGATATACCGACCCGCTCGGCAAGTTCGACATTCGTCATCCGGCCATCATTCTGGAGCTCGCGCAGAATCTTCATATCTATTGCATCAAGTTCGACGCGCATCACCATGGTAGAGCTTCCTGTTTCTTTTCGATCGGCCGTTTGCAGGCCGCTTCCTATTATTGCCCGCGACAACTTCAAACGCCGCGCTTCGCTGCCAAAGTATATTCCGTTGAGGTTCGAACTTGCCCTTGACGAGGGCATGCACGCCTATGATGAAGCCTTGGATAGGTGCAAACCACACAGTATCTTAGCACCCGCGCCAATCCATACATCGTCCTCGTTAAGCGTCTCCCGAACCGCCTTGCTTTATAATCGTGTTGCTGCCGAGATGCAGTGACCTCGGCAACAGCAAGCCTCTAGCGAGGCAGAAATAGCGCGAAAGCGGCCCTATATGCACCTCGATCCTTAAGGCTTCTTCATCTGATCCGATGCCCGAATCTCGGATGTTGAGCCGCGCTCAACTGATTGGCCGGGAGAAGAATAGGTCAGAGATCCATCATAGACAAAATCGATACCGCCTTTCGTCAGACACTGTTTTCAATATCTCTTGGTACTCGCTCGCGGATCCTTCAACGGAAATGGTGATCGGCGCTTGCCCATTGCTGGCTCTCTGTTGTAGCGGTGTGGATGAAATGGTCGATAACAGCATCAGCCAGCGAAAACGAGGGCGTCGGGGTCGAACCAACAAAAACATCTGCGGATAGCCCATGATAATAACGCAAGCACTTGTGCGTATTCCATGCTGTCCCCTTGAAAGGTAGCTTGGTTCATCCCTAGACTAGACAAAAGCGTTTATTACGATATCTCGCACGGCTTCGACAGGATGCCTGCCACCAAAGGATCCGGACCATGACTGCCCGACACACTAAAGTTCTCATCATCGGCTCCGGTCCCGCGGGCTATACGGCCGCAGTCTATGCGGCACGCGCAATGCTGAAGCCGGTGCTGATCGCCGGGATGGAGCAAGGCGGGCAGTTGATGATCACGACGGACGTCGAGAACTATCCGGGCTTTGCCGATCCGATCCAGGGCCCGTGGCTGATGGACCAGATGCTGCAGCAGGCCAAGCATGTCGGCGCAGAGATCGTCAGCGACATCGTCACCGAGGTCGAGATGAACCAGCGGCCCTTCGTGGCCCGCACCGACAGCGGCCAGGTCTGGACCGCCGATACACTGATCATCGCGACCGGCGCCAAGGCAAAATGGCTCGGCATCGAAAGCGAACAGCATTTCCAGGGCTTTGGCGTTTCAGCCTGCGCCACCTGCGATGGCTTCTTCTATCGTAACAAGGACGTCATCGTCGTTGGCGGCGGCAACAGCGCCGTCGAGGAAGCCCTTTATCTTTCCAACATCGCGAAGTCGGTGACGGTCGTGCATCGCCGCGATGCGTTCCGCGCCGAAAAGATCCTGCAGGAGCGCCTCTTCTCGAAGGAGAATGTGACGGTTCTCTGGAACACCGAAGTCGCCGAAATCACCGGCACGCCGGCGAAACCGCCGATGCCGCCTTCCCTTACCGGCGCGCGCTTGCGCGATACCCGCACCGGCGCCATCAGCGACGTTTCGGTCGATGGCGTCTTCGTGGCGATCGGCCATGCGCCGGCAACCGAACTTTTCAAGGGCAAGCTCAAGCTCAAGGACAACGGCTATCTCTGGACCGCTCCGGATTCGACTGCAACCAGCATAGAGGGTATCTATGCTGCGGGTGACGTGACAGACGATACCTTCCGGCAGGCGGTCACCGCCGCCGGCATGGGATGCATGGCCGCCCTCGAAGCCGAGCGTTATCTCACGGGCCACATGCCCGTCGCCGTGGCCGCGGAGTAAGATCGGCTATGAGGGGTGGGGGGATGCCATTGGATTGGGACAAGCTGCGTATTTTTCACGCGGCTGCCGAGGCCGGATCGTTCACGCATGCGGCCGACAAGCTGCATCTCTCCCAATCCGCGATCAGCCGCCAGGTGAGCGCGCTGGAGCAGGACGTCGGCACCAAACTCTTCCACCGCCATGCCCGCGGCCTGATTCTGACGGAACAGGGCGAACTGCTCTATCGCACCGCTCATGATGTGCTGCTGAAGCTCGAGACGGTGAAGATGCAGCTCACGGAAACGACGGAAACGCCCAGCGGCAAGCTGCGGGTGACCACCACCGTCGGCCTCGGACAGGGCTGGCTGACGGACAAGATCCAGGAGTTCATGCAGCTCTATCCGGACGTCCAGATCCAGCTCATTCTCGACAACGAGGAACTGGACGTGAACATGCGTCACGCAGATTGCGCCATCCGCCTGCGCCAACCGCAGCAGTCCGATCTCATTCAGCGCAAGCTCTTCACCGTGCATATGCACGTCTATGCCGCCCCCTCCTATATTAACCGCTACGGCGAGCCTCAGTCGGTCGAGGATCTGGACAATCACCGCATCATCACCTTCGGCGAGCCCGCCCCCAGCTATCTGCTGGACGTAAACTGGCTGGAGATTGCCGGCCGCTCTTCGGACAACAAGCGGATTCCGCATCTGCAGATCAACAGCCAGACCTCGATCAAGCGCGCCTGCCTGCTTGGCATCGGCGTCGCCTGCATGCCGGATTACATCGTCGGACGCGATCCGGGCCTCATCCAGCTAGCGATCAACGCCGACGTGCCCTCGTTCGACACCTATTTCTGCTATCCGGACGAAATCAAGAATGCCGCAAAGCTGAAGGCATTCCGCGATTTTATCGTCAGCAAGGCCAGAAACTGGAACTTCTGATTCCCGTTTTTGTTCACTAAAATGCAGACCATGCAACCAACGCATGACTGGCATGCACAAAAGAGGGTTGCCGTTTGCTCAATTAAACACCATATCGCACTCAGCTGATGCACACGGTGGCTTTTCCTCCCAGTTCCACCGCATTAGCTGTTCCCCTCTGGAGGTTTTTGACCTTCACACCTTAAAGGGCCCCGAACTTTCGGCGGCCCTCTTTTTTTGCCCAGAATCGCTGCATCGCAACATAATTTGTGCAGCGCATGGCAGGCATGCATAATAATGCATTGAAAGCTGCCCAAGAAAGCACCATATCGCACATAGCTGATGCACTTCGGTGGCTTCTCTCCCAGTGCCACCGCATTAGCTGTTCCCCTCTGGAGGTTTTTTGACCTTCACACCTTAAGGGCCCCGAGCTTTCGGTGGCCCTTTTTTTTGCTTAAAATTTAGGCGTTCATCAAAACCGAACAGCTCACGTGTTCGTGATTTGCATATCGAAAAACGACGATCCATATATCGAAAGAATTCGATTTATAGTTGGGCACGAGACGATGGATAGAGATGAAATCCTGAAAGCGCTTGCCCATCCGATGCGGGTGGAAATCCTCAATTGGCTGAAAGATCCGAAGGAGCACTTCTCCTCCCAGGAGCACCCTTTGGAAATGGGTGTTTGTGCCAGCCAGTTCGAGCGCTGCGGCCTTTCGCAATCGACCGTATCCGCTCATCTCGCAACATTGAGCCGCGCCGGCCTCGTCACGACCAGGCGCGTCGGCCAGTGGGTTTTCTACAAGCGCAACGAAGAAACGATCGCTGCCTTCCTCAAGCAACTAAGCCAGGATCTGTGACAGCTGATCGGCCTCGTCGCCACCGCACTTGCCTATCTCTCCGCCGGGTCGAGTTGCCCCGCCATGGCGGAGTGATCCTCCCGCCAGAACGGGAAAGGACTTCCATGAACAAGCTTCTCGAACCCGCGCAGATTGGCGACATTGCCGTCAGGAACCGCATCGTCATGGCACCGCTGACCCGCAACCGCTCGCCCGGCGCGATCCCGAACGATCTGAACGTCGAATATTATCGCCAGCGCGCCACAGCCGGTCTCATCATCACCGAGGCAACGGCCATCACACACCAGGGCCAAGGTTACGCCGACGTTCCCGGCCTCTACAAGAAGGAAGCCCTCGATGGCTGGAAGCGCGTGACGGATGCCGTGCATGCAGGCGGCGGCAAAATCGTCGTGCAGATGTGGCATGTCGGTCGCATCTCACACGCCACGCTGCAGCCGAACGGCGGCAAACCTGTCTCCTCAACCAATAAAGTCGCGACGGCGAAGACCTATCTGGTCAACGCCGATGGCACCGGCAGCTTCGCGGAGACCTCCGAGCCGCGTGCGCTCGAGACGTCTGAAATTCCCGGCATCATCGAGGATTATCGCAAGGCAGCGCGCGCTGCGATCGACGCAGGCTTCGACGGCGTCGAAATCCACGGCGCAAACGGCTACCTGCTCGACCAATTCCTGCGCGATGGTATCAACGACCGCACCGACCAGTATGGCGGCTCGATCGAAAACCGCGCTCGCTTCACCTTCGAGGTGGTCGATGCCGTGACCCGGGAAATCGGTGCCGGCCGCACGGCGATCCGTATTTCGCCGGTCACACCCTCGGGCGAAAGCTATGATTCGGATCCGCAGGCGCTTTTCACCTATGTCGTCGAAGGCCTCGCCAGATATGACCTCGCCTATGTCCACGTTATCGAGGGCCAGACTGGCGGCGAGCGCGACTACACGCAGGGGAAAAATCCACCCTTCGACTACAAGGATCTGCGCCAGGCTTATGAAAAGGCGGGCGGGCATGCAAACTGGATGGTCAACAACGGCTACGACCGTCAGATGGCAATCGATGCCGTCGAAAGCGGCCGCGCCGACCTGGTCGCCTTCGGCAAGCCCTTCATCGCCAATCCGGATCTGGTCGAACGCCTGCAGAAGAACCTGCCGCTGAACACGCCGGACCAGGCCACCTTCTATGGCGGCGGGGCAAAGGGCTACATCGACTATCCACTGCTCGAAAAGGTCGCCTGACCTTCAGACGTACCGGACGAAATCCCGCCTTGCGCGGGATTTCTTTTTCAACTCCTGCCGTTAGAATGCGGCCATGTTCGAATCCCATCTCGACCGCTGGTCGCTGGCGCCCGACGGCGAACCGATCATCACCCATTCCAGTCACCTCCTGCCCGTCCTTTGGAACGGCAAACCGGCAATGCTCAAGAAGTCTCGTGACGAGGCCGAAAGGGCCGGCGGTGCGTTGATGCACTGGTGGGACGGCGCCGGTGCCGCCAAGGTCTATGCTCATGATGACGAAGCTGTTCTGCTCGAACGGGCGACGGGCGGTCGCTCGCTGCTGAAGATGGCGATGGATGGCGAAGACGATGAGGCAAGCCGGATCATCTGCCGCACCGTCGAAAGACTGCACGCACCGCGGCAAAAGCCCCTGCCCGGCCTCATTCCGCTGCGCCGCTGGTTCCGGGAACTGGCGCCTGCAGCGAGAGCTTATGGCGGCATTCTTCCCGAATGCGGTGCTATCGCCGAGGCGCTGCTTTGCGATCCGCGCGATCCGGTCGTGCTGCACGGCGACATTCACCACAGCAACATTCTCGATTTCGAAGAGGACGGGTGGCTTGCGATCGACCCAAAGGGCCTGATCGGCGAACGCGGCTTCGACTATGCCAATACTTTCGCCAATGAAGACCTTCCGGCCATCAGCGTGCCGGGGCGCCTCCAGCGCCAGCTCCGGATCGTTTGTGCCGAAACCGGCATGGAGCCCAGACGCCTGCTACAATGGATTGCTGCCTATTCCGGCCTGTCGGCGGCTTGGTTCCTCGGCGACAATATGAATACGTCGGCAGAGAGCCCGCTTGCCGTCGCGCGCATCGCTCTGGCGGAGTTGCGGCAAGCCTAGCGGCTTCCTTCAATAAAGGTCAGAGGATGGTTTCTTCATGCGGCAGATCGTGCCACGCGCAAGAGCCTGCGCTTGAATGCCGCGGAAAAGCGGCTTCATCAACATGGTCGTCGAACGGGCGCTCGGCTCAGGCACGCGGAGAGACATCGGCGGAACCGCCACCCTTCCATTTGGTATCGACGACTTCCGTCTCCGGCCGGTCGCCGCCTTCGGCATATTCCTCATGCCATTTGCCTTTCTCGTCCTGCCAGCTGATCTCGGCGGAATCGCCGCCGACCTGCTGTTCGGCCGCGACGATGCGGGCTGCCTCCAGCGCTTCGGCATGCGACGGGAATGCTTCGGAATAGACTTCTCCCAGCCGGTAGGCCCAGCCGCCGTCATGGGGAACGACCTCGTAAACCACCTTGATCATGCACCTCTCCTCTTTTCTCGTTACCCGATCTGTCGACAATCAGCCGAAGGTCGCCGGACTGCATCCGGTTCCATCGCGCGCGGCAAGGCGAGAATTACGAGGCACGCCGCGATTGCTTCCGGCTGACCAATATCGGCAGTATTCCATTAAATGCACAAGACTGCAAATTCGCCCCGCAGTCGCACTGCCTGATGGGGAAGATCATCGGCTGTCGAAGAACCGAATCAGAATTTCAGGGCCGGCGGATAACCTGCCAGAGCCCGGTCGGTCGTCACAAGCTGCAGTCCTTCGACTTGCCATTGGGCGAGCAGAAGGCGGTCGAAGGGATCGCCTCTGGCAGGGGATCATCGAAGTCGTCGGATGAACATCTCCGCCCTCGTCATGCCCCTTGTAGGCTTCGGCCGGATCAAGGCTCACCGCCGCGCGTCTTATGCGGCCACCGCCGCGCGTCTTATGCGGGACGAGATCGAAGACCGGACGGTCGTTTCGCGTTACGACAATCGTGTTACCTTCCTCGACCTCACGGGCAAGCTCAGTCTGGCCGTTCTCGGGATTGCGGATCGAGGTTTGCATCCATCAAATGCACGCGCAGCCACACCGTCAACGATCGAATGAAAAGGGAAAGGCCCGCCATCGCTGACGGGCCTTTCTTCAATTCTGCCAACTGCCTTACTTGCAGGCGGCGCAGAAGCGCTGGATGCGCTTGCAGGCTTCCTCGAGCAGAGCTTCCGAGGTCGCATAGGAAATGCGGAAGTTCGGGCCGAGGCCGAAGGCCGAGCCGTGCACGACGGCGACGCCTTCACTTTCGAGCAGCTCAGAAACGAAATCTTCGTCGGTCTCGATGGCCTTGCCCGAAGGCGCGGTTTTGCCGATCAGGCCGGCGCAGGACGGGTAGACGTAGAAGGCGCCCTCCGGTGACGGGCAGGAGATGCCTTTGGCCTGGTTCAGCATGGAAACCACCAGATCGCGGCGGCCTTCGAAGATCTTCTTGTTCGCCGTGATGAAATCCTGCGTCCCGTTCAGCGCCTCGACGGCGGCCCACTGGGCAATCGACGTCGCACCCGAGGTCTGCTGCCCCTGGACCATGTCCATCGCCTTGATGAGCTCAACCGGGCCGGCCGCGTAGCCGATGCGCCAGCCGGTCATCGCATAGGCCTTGGAGACCCCGTTCATCGTCAGCGTGCGATCGTAGAGCTTCGGCTCGACTTCGACCGGCGTGACGAACTTGAAGTCGCCATAGGTCAGGTGCTCGTACATGTCGTCGGTCAGCACCCAGACATGCGGATGCTTGAGCAGCACGTCGGTCAGAGCCTTGAGTTCGGCATGCGTATAGGCGGCGCCTGACGGGTTCGACGGCGAGTTGAAGACGAACCACTTGGTCTTCGGCGTGATCGCCTTGTCGAGATCGGCTGCCTGGAGCTTGAAGTTGTTTTCCTGCGTGGTCGAGACGATTGCAGGTGTGCCGCCGCAAAGCGCCACCATCTCCGGGTAGGACACCCAGTAGGGAGCCGGAATGACGACTTCATCGCCCGGATTCAGCGTCGCCATGAAGGCGTTGAACAGGATCTGCTTGCCGCCGGTGCCGACGATCGTCTGCTCCCAGGAATATTCCAGGCCGTTCTCGCGCTTGAACTTCGCGGCGATCGCCTTGCGCAGTTCCGGGATGCCGGAAACCGGCGTGTACTTCGTCTCGCCGCGATTGATCGCGTCGATGGCGGCCTTCTTGATATTGTCCGGCGTATCGAAGTCCGGCTCGCCGGCGCCGAGGCCGATCACATCGCGCCCCTTTGCTTTCAGCTCACGCGCTTTCTGGGAGACGGCGATGGTGGCTGAAGGCTTCACACGGGAAAGAGCATCGGCAAGAAAGGCCATGATATCGGTCCTATACGGTTGAAACGGGCAGAAGGCCGGGACCGGAGTTCTGCGGTTAGCTCTATGTCCAATGTGCGGCGGCATTTCAAGCGCAAAGGCGTGATGGTGCCAATGATTCTTATTGATCAATTGCCGGGCGCGGCGGCCGAAGTATGAATCACTTTGCGAAGAACTTGAATCATTCTCTGAAGAGATGCGGATTTCATCCCTGGAATCAAAAACTTCGCCGGATTCGGCCTTCGCCATGATTATGCCGCAACAAATGACACGGCATGCCGCAATTCGGTCGCGAGCCTGCCGGGATCTAAGCCTCATCTTTAGCGCTCCGTAATTGGTTGTTGAGGGTATGCCAATGGTTCTGGAGGACGAGCGAGCCGCAGCGCGGCTTCGCGCCCGCCGGGTTTCGCTTTCTTTTTTGATTGCAGCAGGCGTTGTCGCCGCTTCGACGATGATGGCATTCGGGTTCATTTCGAACGCTCGCGCCGAAGGGATGCCGCAGTTGCCGAAGACCGAGCAAACAACCGGCTCCGTCGCCGCGCCGGTGCCGGCAGCAACCGAAGCGATCGCTCGGCCTGCGGCTTCGGCGAAGCCGCCGCGGACGACGCACGCCGACGGGCAGATCATGCGCGGGCTGACCATGCTGCTTTTCGCCCTGACCGCTGCGGGCGCACTTGCAGTATGGCGCCGCCGTATCAAGCGCCTAATAACCACGAGGACCCGGTAATGATGTCAAGTCCCCGCAACGGAAACCGGCATCAGGATGCGCACGGGTTCGAACCGCTTCCCTCCTACCTCGAACTGGCCATGGCGACCGCGGCAGCCGCAGCCCATGATGGGCCGAAGCAGCGTGAGAAAGGCTTCCTTTTCTCGCGCTTTTCGACGGTCGAGCGGATGATTGCGCTCGGCATTGCCGGGCTTGCCCTTTATGGTATCGCGCTGATGAGCGACGGCTTCTACATCAAGGGAAAGGCTGCCGTCGCGCAGGTCCTGCTGCAGCGCGCCTTCGCGGGACCCGAGCTGGTGGACACGACGCCGACCGCCTCCATTCAACCTCAAAACACAAAGCCGTTATCCGCGCCGCAATAAGGTTGAAGCGCCCTGCCCTCCGCTCCACGTTGAAAGCGGATGAAAGCGACGGGAAACGTCACATGACTATCGCCAGAACATTCGCCGCTTCGCTGCTTTTCGGCGCGCCGGTCTTCGCACCCGGCTTTGCCGCGGCGGCAGACAGGGTCGAGACCGAAAAGGTCGCAGTCAGCGTCGAAACCCTGGCGGAAGGGCTGGAGCATCCCTGGGCTGTGGAAGTGCTGCCTGACGGCGCCTATCTGGTGACCGAACGGCCTGGGCGGATGCGGATCGTCAAGGACGGCACGCTTTCAGATCCGATCGGAGGCGTGCCGGACGTCCGCGCCCGTGGCCAGGGCGGTTTGATGGACGTGGCACTTGCGCCGGATTTTGCGACGAGCCGCACGATCTATTTCACGGCATCGACCGCCAATCGAAGAGGCTCGGGAACCGAAGCCTTCAGCGCCACGCTTGCCACCGATGGCAGCAAACTCGAGAACGTGAAGACGATCTTCACGATGAAGCAGTTCACCGGCGGCAGTATCCAATACGGATCGCGCATTGCCATCGCGGGCGACGGTAGTCTCTTTATCAGCATCGGCGACCGCGGCAACCGCAATCGCTCGCAGGACTGGAAGGATGATGCCGGCTCGATCGTGCATATCAATGCCGATGGCAGCATCCCTGCGGACAACCCGTTCAAGGACAGCGGAAAGGCGCTGCCGGAAGTTTGGTCGAAAGGCCATCGCAACCCGCAGGGCATCACCTTCGACATTGCCGACGGCAAACTCTACACCGTCGAGCACGGCGCGCGCGGCGGCGACGAAATCAATGTCATTGAACCCGGCAAGAACTACGGCTGGCCGATCATCAGCTATGGACGCAATTACTCCGGTTCAAAGATCGGCGAAGGCACGGCCAAGAAAGGACTGGAACAGCCGCTGCATTATTGGGATCCGTCGATCGCGCCAGGCGCGCTCGCGATCTATCGCGGCAAAATGTTTCCGGAGTGGGACGGCGACTTCCTTGTCGCAGCGCTCAAATTTCAACTGCTCTCCCGCATGCAGCGCGATAAAAACGGTACCTTCGTTGAAGGGGAGCAGATTTTCGAGGGTGATTACGGCCGCCTGCGGGATGTTATCGTTGCACCGGACGGTGCGCTCTTGATAGTCACGGACGAGGCCGATGGCGCACTGCTGCGTGTCTCGCGCTCCGACCGCCAGAACGGATAGGCACTGCGCAGTTCCTTGCGGATCACGAATTTCAGGCCGGACCAGACGGCATCGACGGAACAGACCTTGACGTCCACGAGACCGTTCGGAAGCAGGATTTCCCGCAGCACACCCTCAGTTATCGTCGTCGGCAGGCGTGCTACCTTCTTCGGCCAGGATATCCAAAGCATGCCGTCAGGCTTCAAGGCCCTCAAAAGGTGACCCGCCATGCCTTCCAGGGCAACTCGCTTGGCTTCGAAGACATGTATGTAGTCAAAACATGTGCCGTCTTCGGGCAGCGCATCATCAACGCGCGAGAAGCCGGCAAAGCCGCGGATCTCGCCGAACGTGTCGGGCACGCCGATCAGCAAGGCCGCCTGCCCGTCCCTCAGGCCGAGCTTTTTGGCAAGCGGAGTTCCGGAGTAACCGGCGGTCATTCTTTCGGCCATGCACGCAATCTCGGCACTCGGAACGAGCCCTTCTTCGCCCTTGCCGAAACGAAATGCAACTGGGAACCGTCCGCGATACAGCCTGCCCCACATCGAGGACTGATATGACGCGCGTCCAGGCGAACCTCCTTCTATTGCTTGCTGCCGCCATCTGGGGCGGCGGCTTCGTCGCGCAGTCGACGGCCATGAAGGCAATCGGTCCGTTCTGGTTCATAGGATTGCGTTTTGCAGTCGCGGCCGTCGCCGTCCTGCCTTTTCTCTTCCTTGAACTGCGCAAGACCAGTGTCAAGACGACACGCCGCCATCTGGGGCGTTATATCTTGATCGGCCTTGCCCTTTTCGGCGGCGCTTCGACGCAACAGATCGGGCTTCAGACGACGACCGTGACGAACTCCAGCTTCATCACCGGGCTCTATGTTGTCTTCGTGCCGCTGATCGCAGTCGCCTTCCTGCGCCGACCGCCGCACTGGATCATCTGGCCGGCTGCCATCATGGCCGTCGCCGGTATCTACTTGCTGTCCGGCGGGCATCTTTCCGCGCTGACCACGGGCGACGGCCTGACAGTCGTCTGTGCCGCGTTCTGGGCGATACAGATCACGCTCGCCGGCACGACGGTGTCCGAGACGGGAAGGCCGCTTGCGTTGTCGGCAGCCCAATTCGCCGTGACGGCGGTCGCCGCGCTCTCCGTGGCCGCAATTTTCGAGCCTATCAGCATGGAGGCGATCTTGGGCGCGGCACCGGAGATCCTCTATGTCGGCGTCTTCTCTTCGGGCGTCGCTTTCGTGCTGCAGGTGATCGGTCAGCGCGACACCACGCCGTCGCAAGCCGCCATCTTCCTCTCCTCCGAAGCGCTCTTCGGCTCGGCACTCGGCGCCCTGCTGCTTGGAGAGACGATGCCGCCGCTCGGCTATGTAGGCTGTGCGCTGATGTTTATCGCTATGCTTGTGGTCGAATTGGTACCGGAAGTCGGAAAGAGGCGCAGCCACCCTGAGGTATGGCTTTTTCCGGGTTGGACGGCAATTCTGGAAAAAAATTTAGCGCGCCGTTCAGGACGCGCTATCATTGCATTTTTGGGAAAAACTGCTCTCAACTTATATTGCAAGCAATACAAAACCTTAATCATACGTGGACTGCGAGCGAAATTTTGCGTTTTGACGCAAATAGGATAGCCGACCTGAATGTGCTTTCGATAACACGTTAAAAAACTTTTGCTTGCCAATTCCCCTTAATCGCAGCAATCTCACGGCGTTCGGGCATTTTGCGAGCATGGGAAGTCCTTAAGTATGTGCGCGCCGGAAACGCTAATATTCCGGTCAGCCGGTCTCGCCAAGATGGGGAATAATCCCGTCATGAGACAGGCCGAGGTAGAGGGGACCTTTTTCTCGAATTTCAAGAATTGCCTGCCAACGCCCCGCAAGGGACATAGTTGATGCTGCCCGTGTGGATGGCGGGCAGAGAGAAAAGGACCTGACGCATGGCCGAGACTGGCACTGTAAAATTCTTCAATACCGACAAAGGCTTCGGATTCATCAAGCCGGATAAGGGTGGCGCCGACATCTTTGTTCACATTTCTGCCGTTCAGGCTTCCGGGCTTGCCGGCCTGACGGAAAATCAGAAGGTCAGCTTCGACACGGAGCCGGATCGTCGCGGCAAGGGCCCCAAGGCCGTCAATCTGCAGATTGCGGGCTGAGGCCTCCACAAGGCCGTCGAATTCGAGTTGAGGCCCGGCAGCTATGCCGGGTTTTGTCGTTCAGCGTCCGTTCAGATACCGCCACTATGTTGTCATCATCACGGTGCAGGAACCGCTCACGGGGTTCCAAGAACAGGATATGATCATGAACAGGCTCGCCAAGACATTTCTTCTGACCGCCACTGCCGCAGCCCTCACCCTTTCTGTAATCGGCGAAGCATCCGCCCGTGACCGCTGGCATCGCCATCACAATGGCGACGCAGCGCTTGTCGGCGGCGCCGTCGGTCTCGCAACCGGCCTGATCGTTGGCTCGGCCATCGCCAATCAGCCGCGCTATTATGAAGAGCCGCGCTATATCGATCCGCCCTATGAGCCGGAATATGAAGCCGTGCCGGTTTACCGCGCACCGCCGCGTTACTACGCCCCTGTCCGCGCTGATATCGAGCCCTGGACGCCGCAGTGGGAGCGCTACTGCTCTTACCGCTACCGCAGCTTCGATCCGAGAAGCGGTACCTTCGTCGGCAACGACGGCCGCGAGCACTTCTGCACCGCAGGCTGATCCGCGGACCATTTTAAACGCAAAGCGCCGCTTATCGGGCGGCGCTTTTGTTTTGGTCGTCTGTCGAGATCAGATACCCCTGAGGAACGGGTTGCCGCGTCGTTCGTCGCCGATGCGGCTGCCAGGGCCATGCCCGCAGATGAAGCCGACATCATCTCCGAGAGGCAGCACCTTGTCACGGATCGAACCCAGCAGCTGCTGGTGATTGCCACCCGGCAGATCGGTTCGGCCGATCGAGCCGTTGAAGAGCACGTCGCCGAGATGGGCGAAGTTCTGGGCGCGATTGAAATAGATGACATGGCCGGGCGCGTGGCCGGGCGTGTGATAGACTTCAAACTCGTGGCTACCGAAGGAAATCCTGTCGCCATCCTTCAGCCAGCGGTCCGGCACGACGTTTTGAAGACCGGTAATGCCGTATTGTTGCGCCTGCATCTCGATCCGTTCCAGCAATGGCCGATCGTCCTCGTGCGGACCGACGATTTCAACGCCGAGCGCTTCCTTCAGTTCTTTCGCGCCACCCGCGTGGTCGAGATGCCCGTGCGTCAGCCAGATCTGCTTGATGGTCAGGCTGTTCTCCTTAAGCGCTTTGAGAATGACCGGCACATCGCCGCCCGGATCGACGACTACGCCCTCCTTCGTGTCCGGATCGAAGAGAACCGTGCAGTTCTGCTGGAAGGGTGTCACCGGAATGATGCCGGCCTGGAGCATGCCCATGATATGCCTCGCTTGTCTCTGCCTGCTTCCGATATAGCCGGAAAGGTCATCAAAGCCAGCCGCTTTTTGGCGGGCATCGCCCTTGCCTCACGCCTTCAAGACGCATCGTAACAACAGTTCATCGCTTCTGAAATGTCCGGGCTCTGTCCAGCTTTATTATTAAATTTCAATTCGTTGCGATTTTCCGATGAATCCAGATTTCAGCCCGCGCGGTCAAGCGGCGGAACTAGATGGTGAACGAAGCGTTTCACTCCAGCTAAAGCAAGGAGAAAAAGAATGACCTTCACGAGAAATCTTTTCCTGGCAGGTGCCGTGCTCGCCGCGAGCGCTGGCTTTGCCCATGCGGAAATGAGCGCGACGGCCATCAACGACCTCAACGTGCGGTCCGGGCCTGGCCCGCAATATCCCTCGGTCGGCGTCGCAACGCGCGGCTCTGCGGCCATCTTGGATGGTTGCATTCAAGGCAGCCGCTGGTGCCGCGTCGATGTTAACGGCATGCGCGGCTGGGTCTATGCTGAATACCTGCAGGTCGAGCACCAAGGCAACGCGATGATCGTCGAAGAGAACGAGGCCGTTCTTGGCGTCCCGTCTGTGACTTATGAGTCGACCGCAACCGTCGTGCCCGCCGATCCGCAGCCCGCGCCCGGCGATGAACTGCTTGGCCCTGTCGGCTCCGTGGAAGCGATAACGCCACCGGAGACGGTCCGCACCTATATCGAAACCACGCCGACTCAGACGGTTCAGTTGGGCGGCGATGTCGTCGTGGGTGCCGAGGTTCCGGATACCGTGACCTTCCAGGAGATTCCCGACTACCAATACCGCTATGTGCGCATCAATGACCGGCCCGTGCTGGTCGATCCCGGCACCCGCCGCATCGTCTATGTCTATCAATAGGCGTGCGGAATGAGGCGGTCGTTGGACCGCCTCATTCCGTTAGAGTTTCCCGCAGCTTTCTGCCGCACCGAACCGCGCGCATGGGTTGCTTTCGGCGCGGTGATCCGCATTGATCGCCCCGGGAGGAAATCATGGAAGAACGCTTCCGTTCATCACGCAACTGATTGCCGGTGCACGGTGGCATCCTCGACCGTGGTCGGAATGATAATGGCGCGGGCGCGGCAAAACCAAAGTCCGGTGCGCGGAAGGCGCGACCGGGCTTTGTACGATGGAGACCTTACTCGGCCGCGATAGACGCCGCCGGATAAACTTCCTTCATGTAGTCGTTCATCAGCGTCTCGGAGATCGTCGCCGGCGTGAATTTATAAGGTCCGATCTCGGAGACCGGCGTCACTTCCGCAGCAGAGCCCGTCAAGAAGCATTCGCTGAAGCCCGAAAGCTCTTCTGGCTGGATTGCCCGCTCGACGACCGGATAGCCGCGGCGCTTGGCGACTTCGATCACCGTCTGGCGCGTAATGCCGTTAAGGAAGCAGTCGGGAAGCGGCGTATGGATGACGCCGTCCTTGACGAAGAAGATGTTGGCGCCCGTCGCTTCGGCGACCTGGCCGCGGTAATCGAGCATCATCGCATCTGCATAGCCCTTGGCCTCCGCGGCATGCTTGGAGATGGTGCAGATCATGTAGAGGCCGGCGGCCTTCGACGAAGACGGCGCCGTCTTCGGGTCGGGGCGGCGATATTCGGCGATATCGAGGCGGATGCCCTTAAGCTTTTCGGCGGGATTGAAGTAGCTGCCCCACTGCCAGATGGCGATCGCAACATTGATGCGGTTCGACTGCGCCGAAATCCCCATCATTTCGCTACCGCGCCAGGCGATCGGGCGCACATAGGCCTCGGAAAAACCTTGGCGCTTCAGCAGTTCGATAGTTGCCGCATCGAGTTCCTCGACCGAGTAAGGCACCTTGAATCCAAGGATTTCAGCGGAGTTGTGAAGACGCTGATTATGCTCCGTCAGCTTAAAAACGCGGCCGCCATAGGCGCGCTCACCTTCGAAGACCGCGCTGGCATAATGCAGACCATGCGTCAGCACATGAACCTTCGCGTCCTTCCACGGCACGAATTCGCCGTTGAACCAGATTTCGCCATCCAGCTGGTCGAAGGGAACTGAAGCCATTCTCTTATCCTCCGGCGCCCGCACGCCATGCCTGTTGATTGTTGCCCATATTACGTTTTATCCACTACGCAGTGGGGAAAAATATGCGTTGTATGGGGAGGAAAGACGGGCCGGTTTCGAACGAACGTCCCGCCTCCGCAAAGTCCGGGGAAGCTAACAGCGGCGTAAAATTGTGTCAACAAAGCTGACATATCTTTGCTAAAGTTTCCCGGGGCCTGCAGAACGAGAAAGGAAATGACGTGGCGGCACGACAGACCAGCTCGAGAGTAGCCAAAGGCGAACCATTGGCCGCACCGATGGAAAACACCGGCATCATCGATTTCGAGATCATCGAGCTCTTCTTTTTCGCCTATCGCGATTTCGTCTCTGATCCGGATGCGATCCTGGAAAAGAGCGGGTTCGGCCGGGCTCATCATCGGGTAGTGCATTTCGTTAACCGTGAACCGGGCATGACCGTTGCCGATCTTTTGGATACATTGAAGATTACCAAACAGAGCCTCGCTCGAGTGCTCAAACAACTGATCGATTCGGGGTATATTCGTCAGGTTGCTGGGCCTGAAGACCGGCGCCAGCGTAAGCTTTATCCGACTAAGACCGGGCGCGAACTCGCGCTCGCTCTGGCGGAGCCGCAATCGCGCCGCATTGAGAGAGCATTCGACGGTGCCGCTCCGGACGTGCGCGAAAGCGTAAAGGCATTTCTGAGGGGTATGAGGGACAGGCAAACAACGAAAGCGGATTGAATGGCGGGGAAGACAATCATTTCTGATGACGCGGCGCATCTGCTGGTGGTCGATGACGACACCCGAATCCGCGCTCTTTTGAACCGTTACCTGACGGAGAACGGCTTCCGGGTGACCGTGGCTGCGGATGGTGCCGAGGCGCAACGCAAGCTCGCCGGGCTCGACTTCGATCTCATCATCATGGATGTGATGATGCCGGGAGAATCCGGCATCGACGTGACGCGCGGCCTGCGCGCCATTAAGAACGTGCCGATCATCATGCTCACAGCGCTTGCGGAATCCGACAATCGCATTGCGGGCCTTGAAGCCGGCGCCGACGATTATCTCTCGAAGCCTTTCGATCCGCGCGAACTGGTGCTGCGCGTCAATAATATCCTGCGCCGCAACGCCTCGGACGCGCCGAAGATCGAGCAGATCATGTTCGGCCCATACACTTTCTCGCTCACCCGAAAGGAATTGAAGAAGGCGACGGAGGTGATCCGCCTCACCGACCGCGAGCAGGAAATCATGCTGCTTTTTGCCAAGCGCGCCGGCGACACCATTCCGCGGCACGAGCTCATCGGCAACGACGTCGACGTCGGCGAGCGCACGATCGACGTGCAGATCAATCGCCTCCGCCGCAAGATCGAGGACGACCCTGCAAATCCTGTCTGGCTCCAGACGGTTCGTGGTATAGGATACAGGCTGAGCATCGATTGATGGCCTCAACGTCAGGATCGCGATAGTGATGGTAACTTTCGACTCCCTGCGCCGCGAAGAACGATCGCCAGCCTCTGGATGGAAAGGATTAGGCCGCTGGCTGCGCCGCCACCTGCCGACCGGTCTCTACGTCCGTTCGCTGCTGATCATCATCATTCCCATGGTGCTGCTGCAGTCCGTCGTCGCCGCGGTCTTCATGGAGCGTCACTGGCAGATGGTGACGCAACGCCTGTCGATGGCCGTCACCCGCGATATTGCGGCGATCATCCAGATCATCGAAACCTATCCGCAGGATACGGACTACAGCGAGGCCACGCGCATCGCCCGCGAGCAGTTGAACCTGCAGATTTCGATCGAGCCTGACGGAGATCTGCCGCCGCCGCGCGAAAAGCCGTTCTTCTCCATCCTCGACGGCATCCTGAGCGATGAGATCAGCGACCAGATCAAACGACCCTTCTGGATCGACACGGTGGGAGACTCGAGCCTCGTCGAGATCCGTATAAAGCTGGACGACAAGATTCTGCGCGTTTTGACCAAGCGCAACCAGACCTATGCGTCGAACACGCACATTTTCATCGTCTGGATGGTCGGCGCTTCTCTCGTGCTCATCGGCGTGTCGATCATCTTTCTGCGCGGTCAGATTCGGCCGATCCTGACGCTCGCGCAAGCCGCCGAAAGCTTCGGCAAGGGACACAAACACGATGACTTCTATCCGCGCGGCGCCGACGAGGTCAGGCGCGCGGGTCTTGCCTTCATCCTGATGCGCGAACGCATCGAACGGCAGATCGAACAGCGAACCGCAATGCTGACCGGCGTCAGTCACGACCTACGCACGGTGCTCACGCGCTTCAAGCTGCAGCTTGCCCTTGCCGGCAATAGCCCGGAACTGCAAGGACTGAATGACGACGTCAACGACATGCAGTCGATGCTCGAAGCCTACATGGCCTTTGCGCGCAGCGAGATCGAGGAGGATGTCGGAGAACTAAAGCTTACCGAACTGCTCGGAAAGATCGCAACGGACTTTGCTCTGCACGAAAAGCACCTCACCTATTCGATCGAAGGCGAAGACAAGATCTCGGTCCGGCCGAACGCATTTACGCGCCTGGTGACCAACCTCGCATCCAACGCCCGCCGCTATGCGAATACGCTGAACATCGAAGCGAAGCACGGCGCAAAATGGCTGACGCTGAATTTCGACGACGATGGCCCCGGCATTCCCGAAAAGAACCGCGAGGATGTCTTCAAGCCCTTCTTCCGTCTGGATGAAGCACGCAATCTGGACGATTCCGGCACCGGGCTCGGCCTTGCGATCGCGCGCGATATCGCCCGTAGCCATGGCGGCAATGTCACGCTCGGCGACAGCCCGCTCGGCGGTCTCCGCGCCACCATCCGCATCCCCGCGTGAGTTCCAGATGGCAATCGACCGGAAAGAAATGACCTGGCTCAATCCTCCGCCCTTGGCGGAGCTTCACGAGGGTGCATTGCACGTCCGATCGGGCGACAAGACGGACTTCTGGCAAGGTACCTATTACGGGTTCCACCGTGATGACGGCCATTTTCTCTATCACCGGCGCAAGGGCGACTTCACGGCAGAAGTGACATTTTCCGGACGCTATCAAGAGCTGTACGACCAGGCCGGCCTGATGGTCCGAGCAGATTCAGCGCACTGGATGAAATGCGGAATCGAATATACCGACGGCGCAAAACACTTCAGCACCGTCGTGACCAATAGCAATTCCGACTGGTCGGCCTTTCGCATCGAGCACGAATTCGAGCTGCTCTTCCTTCGCGTGACCCGCAACAAGGACGCTATTTTCATTCAGCACCGGACCGACCGGATCAGCGAATGGCGCATGGCGCGCCTTGCCTGGTTCGATCCGTCGATTGAGGAGGTTATGGTCGGCCCGGCATTCTGCTCGCCGCAGCGCTCTGGCTTCGAAGCCATCTTTCATGATTTCACACTGACCGATCCGGTCTCGCGCGACATTCACTGATCACATCAGCACGATACGTTTTTTTACATCTTCCCGCCCTAAAAAACGGGGATTTTCAGGAGCGGCTCAGGCCGCCCTTTCGCGTTCTCGGGAGACGGGTTTAACCGCCTTCGATGGCCGTGTTCCGGCTGCTAGGATGTTGACCACCGCGTTGACGTCGGCATGGTCTGCGTGTCCGCAGGAGAGGCAAAGGACCTTTGGGATGACCGACGCCATCCAAAAGCCCGCCGTTTTCGATTGCTGCAACGACATCTTCAAAGCATATTCGGCGACCGGGCGAGCCTTCAGCTGATTGTTTTTCTCAACGCTCCAAGTCGCTTTGATCATGCCCGTATTGTATCGATAACGTCTGGCATGCCAATTGAACCGAAACTCGGATTACATCAACTTCCTGCCGTTCGGCACCGGCTTGTCGGTTGCAGCAAGAACGATCGCACCCGCTTCGTCTTCGAAGCCGAGCGTCAGCACTTCCGAGCGGAACGGTCCGATCTGGCGCGGCGGGAAATTCACCACCCCGAGAACCTGGCGGCCGACGAGGTTTTCCAGCGTGTAGTGAACAGTGATCTGCGCCGAGGATTTCTTGACGCCGATTTCCGGACCGAAATCGATCAGCAGCTTGACGGCCGGCTTTCGGGCTTCCGGAAAGGGTTGGGCCTCAATGATCGTACCGGCACGAATGTCCACACGCTCGAAATCGGCGTAGGTGATTTCTTCAGCCATAGCGCATCCTCAACCGGCAAGCTCTTCGGCACGCGCGCGCGCAGCCGCAAGAGCCTCGTCGAACAACGGCTGCATGCCCTCTTCTGCCATAAGCACTGAAAGGGCCGCGGCCGTCGTGCCGCCCGGCGAGGTTACGTTCTGGCGAAGCTTCGAGGCGTCGTCGGGGGACTGGTGTAGGAGTTCACCAGCCCCCGCGACAGTTTCCCGTGCAAGGCGCATGGCAAGGTCCGCCGGCAGGCCAAGTTTACGGCCTGCTTCTGCCATACACTCGACGAGATAGAACACATAGGCCGGGCCGCTGCCTGACAATGCCGTCACGGCATCGATATCCGATTCGGCCGAAACCCACTCGACAGGACCCGAGACGCGAAGAAGCGAATGAACGCGATCGCGCTGCCGGGCGCTGACGCGCGGATTGGCGAAGGCGCCGGTGACACCGCGGCCGATCATGGCGGGCGTATTTGGCATGGCGCGGACCATGGCGGCTTCGCCGAGATGCTTTTCGAGGAACGCCAGCGTCTTGCCGGCAGCCACCGAAACGACCACCGTCTTGGATCCGACGGCGCTTTTCACCGGTGGCAGGACTGTTTCCATCACCTGCGGCTTCACTGCGAGGAAAATGACATCCGCTTTGAGGCCGGCGGGAACGGTTGAGGCATGCGTCGCGCCCGCATCGCCGATGATCTTCATCATCGCGGGCGACGGACCCGGATCGACCACGACAACGGAGGATCCCGGCACTCCGCTCTTCAACCAGCCGGAGAGCATCGCACCGCCCATATTGCCGGCGCCGACGAGAACGACTGTATCGGAAGACGATGGTGACATTTTACGCTTCGCCGACCGTTTCGAAGAGGACCGCTTCCATGGCCTTGGCAGCATCCAGGCCGGACCAGATGACGAACTGGAACGCCTGATAATAAGCTTCGCAGGTATCGAGCGCGCTGGAAAGCAAAACTTCCACCTGACGGTTGGTTGGCTCGGCACCGCCCGCCAGAAGCAGCGACTGCCGGAAGATGATCACGTCTTCCTGCCGCCACAGATCGAAATGACCCATCAGAACCTGCCCGTTGATCGCCGCCAAAAGCTTGGTGACCTCGTTGACGCGAGCTTCTGGAACCTTGATATCGAACGCGCAGCCGAGATGCAGCGCCTCGAATTCCTCCATCCAGGAGAAGGAAACGTGGTAATCGGCCCACTTCCCCTCGACCGTCATTGCGATCTCGTCCTCGCCCGACCGCTCAAACGACCAGTCGTTATTGGCGGCGACGTACTCGATCATGTCGACCGGGTTCGACTGACGCTCGAATTCCAATTCCATAAGGCTCATGCAGCACCTTCTTGACCGGAATGAATGCGACTGAACTTGGGTTTACGAACACAAGAAAAGACACACGCAAATACCGGAACCACCACTCGGATGTTCGTTGAACCGCTGCCAGACCTAACGCAGTGAACCTGCCCGGAGCTTACCAATGTCCGCTTCGAATCATCATTTAAAATCAGTGTATAACGCCCCCGGTGACAAGCCAGCCCCTCTCCGGTCATTTCCGGAAAGGCACTGTGGACAGCCGTTCGGAATTTGATTTCAGAAGGAGGTTGTAAACGACTCTGCGTATTGGCTTTTTTGGCAGTGTCCACAGGTGGAAAACGACACCTGATTTTTTTGTCGATGAGGCGGCGTGCCGCTTAAGCGCCACACCGTACCCTGTGCCTGAATGGGATTTACTTCGTTTTTGCAGCTAGCTTTGCTTCGAGCGCGGCGACTCGGGCAAGCAGCGCTTCGTTCTCGTCGCGCGCCTTGATCGCCATTTCGCGGACGGCCTCGAATTCCTCGCGCTTGACCACATCCATGGTGTTCAGCCAGCGTTCGGCCTGAGCGTTGAAGGCAGTCTCGATTTCCTTGCGCACACCCTGGGCAGCGCCCGCTGCATCCGTCATCAGCTTGGCGAATTCGTCCATGATGCGGTTTGTTCCACTGGTCATGGCGGTTTTTCTCCTTCCCACCACATGATTTTGATGGGCCTGAAGCCCTAAGGAATGAGGTAGGGCTTTGCTGTTAAGGATGCAAGCGCTTTGCTCTGGATAAGCCGCTTCGGGCATTGCTCTGCCTCACAATCGACTTGACCGCTTCGTATCGCAACGCCATGTTCCGCGCACATCAACGGGTGGAAAAACCTTGCCGACTGCAGCCAATCTTCTTTCGATCATGCCCTTTCCGGATATCGATCCGATCGCCTTTTCGATCGGCCCTCTGGCTGTTCACTGGTACGGTCTCGCCTATGTCGCAGGCATCATGCTCGGATGGCTCTATGCCCGGCAGATCGCCGGCAATGATGCGCTTTGGCCGGGCAATGCCTCGCCGATCACCAAGGCGCAGATCGACGACTTCATCGTCTGGGCAGCCCTCGGCATCGTTCTCGGCGGTCGCATCGGCTACATCTTTTTCTACGATCTGCCGGCCGTGATCGAGAGCCCGTTCCGTGCCATCGAGATCTGGAATGGCGGCATGTCCTTCCACGGCGGAACCATCGGCACGACGATCGCCATGATCCTCTTTGCGCGCAAGAACGGCATTCCGGTCTGGAGCCTTTTCGACATCGTCGCTACCGTGGTGCCGATCGGCCTATTCTTCGGCCGCATTGCAAACTTCGTCAACGGCGAGCTTTGGGGGCGACTTACGGATGTGCCCTGGGCAGTCGTTTTCCCGACCGGCGGGCCTTTTGCGCGGCATCCGAGCCAGCTCTATGAAGCAGGCCTCGAAGGCATCGTGCTGCTGCTTTCGCTTGCTCTTATCGTCTACGGTTTCCGGGCGCTGAAATCACCGGGGCTTGTTACCGGTCTCTTCGTCTGCGGCTACGCGCTGTCACGCATATTTGTCGAGTTGTTCCGCGAGCCGGATGCGCAGCTTGGTTACCTGCTCGGCACGAACTGGCTGACCATGGGCATGGTCCTTTCCTTCCCGATGGTCCTGCTCGGCATCTGGGCGATGGCGCGTGCCCGCCGCCAAGCCGCTTTGCAGCATTGAGCCCGTCAGGACGGTACGATCATGACGACCGCACTCGGTGAAAAGATAAAGTCGATCATTCAGGCGAACGGGCCGATCAGCGTCACGGATTATTTTTCGCTCTGCCTCGCTGATCCGGAATACGGCTACTATCGCACCCGCGAGCCCTTCGGCCGGTCCGGCGATTTTGTCACTGCGCCCGAAGTCAGCCAGCTCTTCGGCGAAATGATCGGGGTCTTCGTCGTGCATGCCTGGCAGCGCCATGGCGCGCCGGCAGGCGTGCGCTTCGTTGAAATCGGCCCCGGTCGCGGGACGATGATGGCCGACATGCTGCGCGTCATCGAGCGTCTCGCCGCGCCGCTTTTCGAGAATATGACGGTTCATCTCGTCGAAACGAGCGAGCGCCTGCGCGGTATCCAGCAGCAGACGCTTGACGCACATGAGGGCAAGATCAGCTGGCATGCCGATTTCGAGGAAGTGCCGCCGGGCTTCACGCTGATTGCGGCAAACGAGCTATTCGACGCCATACCAATCCGCCAATTCATCAAGACGCCGACCGGCTTTCGTGAGCGCATGGTTGGCCTCGATATCGATGGCGAGCTGACATTCGCCGCCGGGATCGCCGGCATCGATCCGGCACTGCTGCCTGAAAAACCGCAGGCCGCGCCGGCCGGCACGCTCTTCGAGATTTCGCCGGCCCGGCAGGCTGTGATGATGACGATCTGCGATCGCCTGAAGGCTTTCGGCGGCACGGCGCTGGCGATCGATTACGGCCATCTCGTCACCGGCTTCGGCGATACGCTACAGGCCGTGCGCATGCACGAGTTCGATCCGCCGCTTGCCCATCCCGGCGAAGCGGACCTGACGAGCCATGTGGATTTCGAAGACCTTGCGAAGACCGCTGTCGGCGCCGGGCTGCATCTCAACGGCGCGTTGCACCAGGGGGATTTCCTGATCGGCCTCGGCATTCTCGAGCGCGCCGCCGCTCTCGGCCGTGATCGTGAACCGCGCACCCAGCAGATCATCCAGAGCGCGGTGGACCGGCTGGCCGGCTCCGGCGAGGGCCGGATGGGCGAGCTTTTCAAGGCGATGGCCGTCTCCTATCCGGCCGTCGATCTCATGCCGTTCCGCCCGGTGGATTGACAGGATGCGCGGCCCTGGGCCAACATCCGGCGCAATCAAGAATGCTTCGCCGGGCGGGCCGGCGGACAATGTCGCCGTTCAAACACCCCGGAATCACTGATGCAAGACGCGGCCTCTCCCGCACCGATCGAAAGCGCGCTGTTGAACGAAGCGGCCGGCGAAGCGATCCGCCACGGCTATTTCACACGGGCGGGCGGCGTCTCGGAAGGGCTCTATCGCGGCCTGAATGTCGGGCTTGGCTCGAACGACGACCGCGCAAAGGTGATGGAGAACCGCCGTCGCGTTGCCGCCTGGTTCAGCCAGCCCTTGGAAAGGCTCGCGACAGTTCATCAGGTTCATTCGCCAGATGCGGTCACCGTCGACAGCAGCTATGACGGTACGCGCCCCGAAGCCGATGCGCTGGTCACGGCAACGCCTGGCATCGTCCTCGGCATTCTTGCTGCGGACTGCGGCCCGATCCTGTTCGCCGACCCGGAAAACCGGGTGATCGGCGCCGCACATGCCGGATGGAAAGGCGCACTGACCGGCGTCCTGGAAAACACCGTTGCAGCGATGGAAAGACTTGGAGCGAAGCGCCGGACCATCATCGCCTGCCTCGGCCCCTCGATCAGCCAGAAAAGCTATGAGGTCGGCCCGGAATTCGTCGAGCGCTTCGTCACACAGGATTCGTCTTACGAGCGCTATTTCATTCCTTCGAAGAAGTCGGGCCATGCGATGTTCGACCTTCCGGCGCTGACCATCGACCGGCTGCTGAAGGCGGGTGTGCGTGCCGAAAGCCTTGGCATTTGCACCTATCCGGACAGCGAGCGCTTTTTCTCGTACCGGCGCACCACACATAATAAGGAGCCGGACTACGGCCGCCAGATTTCAGCGATCAGCATCAGGGAGATTTGACCGAATGGCACTGCATTTCGAAAGAGCCGAATTCGCAAGCCGCCTCACGCGCCTTACCGACCAGATGCGCGCGGAAAAGCTCGATGCCGTCCTGCTCTTCGCGCAGGAAAGCATGTACTGGCTGACGGGCTACGACACGTTCGGCTACTGCTTCTTCCAGACGCTGGTGGTCAAGGCCGATGGCACGATGTCGCTGATTACCCGCTCTGCGGACCTTCGTCAGGCCAAGCACACGTCGATCCTCGAAGACATCCACATCTGGGTCGACCGCGTCAATGCCGATCCGACGCTCGACCTTAGGAACCTGCTGGTCGATATGGACCTGCTGGGCGCGCGCATCGGCGTCGAATACGACACCCACGGCATGACCGGGCGAATCGCCCGCCTGCTCGACGCCCAGCTTTCCACCTTCGGCCAGATCGTCGATGCCTCCTATCTCGTCAGCCGCTTGCGCCTCGTGAAAAGCCCAGCGGAGGTGGTCTATGTCGAGCGTGCCGCAGCCCTTGCAGACGATGCTCTGGATGCCGCAATCGGGCTGACCAAGTCCGGCGCCGACGAGGCGGACATCCTTGCCGCCATGCAGGGTGCGGTCTTTTCCGGTGGTGGAGACTACCCCGCCAACGAATACATCATCGGTTCCGGCACGGACGCTTTGCTCTGCCGCTACAAGGCCGGCCGCCGCAAGCTCGATGCAAACGACCAGCTTACGCTCGAATGGGCGGGCACCTATGCCCACTATCACGCAGCCATGATGCGCACGATCGTCATCGGCGAGCCGACGCACCGCCACCGCGAACTCTATAACGCCTGCCTGGAAAACCTGCAGGCGATCGAAACCGTGCTGAAACCGGGGCACACCTTCGGCGACGTCTTCGACATGCATGCGAAGATCATGGACGAGCGCGGGCTTGCCCGGCATCGGCTGAACGCCTGCGGCTATTCCCTGGGCGCCCGCTTCTCGCCGTCCTGGATGGAACATCAGATGTTCCATGTCGGCAATCCGCAGCCGATCGAGCCGAACATGTCGCTCTTCGTGCACATGATCATCGCCGATTCCGACACCGGAACGGCCATGACGCTTGGCCAGACCTACCTGACGACGACGGATGCGCCGCGGACGCTTTCCCGCCACTCGCTCGATTTCATCGGCGCATGACGGGCAATCACCGGCAAGAATCCGGAATTGACAGCGGACAGCCCCCGCCCCCATAAATCAGGCGGGCTGATGCGAATGAGGGAAGGACGACGACAGCGATGACGCGAGCTCAGACTGCGCCGATGCTCCTTGCCTGCCTGGCCGCGCTTTCCGCTTGCAACACCACCGATGCGCTGACGCCGCAAGTCGATATTGGCGACTCATCGTTTGGCCGCTCCTCACCCGTCACCCAGCGCGAAGTCGAGCGCATGGCAGGCTCAGAGCCTCCGCGGGCCTTTGCTGGCGAATCCAGGCAGGCCGGCTATCACCCGGCATACAACAATCAGACTTACAGATCCGGCCCCGGCGCGCCGCCGACGACAATGCAGGAGCAGGCCGACGCGCTTGCCCGGCGCGGACCCTCGCCCGCAGCTTCGCAGCCTGTCGAAGGCCGGACGCTTGACGAACCGGTTTCCAATGCGCAGGCGGAAGAAGAAGACATGGGCAATCTGGCCCCTGCCCGCCAGCAGAAACGGGTCGCAGCCATCGATCCTGCCGCCTCCTCCGCAATCGGTGGCAACACCGTTCGCTTCCTGCCGATTATCGGTGCTCCCGTCCAAGCGGTGACGCCGCTTTCCCGCCAGCTTGGAGCCGAGGCGCGCTCGCACGGTCTCTCGATCAAGAGTTCGAACGACACCAGCAGCGACTATATCCTGAAGGGTTACCTCTCGGCCTTTACCGACGAAGGCAACGTGACCGTCGTTTACGTCTGGGATATCCTCGACGGCAGCGGCGCCCGCCTGCACCGCATCCAGGGACAGGAAAAGGTGCCGTCCGCGGCACAGGATCCCTGGGTCGGCGTTCCTGCCTCCGTCATGCAGCAGATCGCCACGAAAACGATCACCGAGTTCAATTCCTGGCGGCAGACGCGCGACGGTTAGCAACAGGCTTTTTACAAATATCAAAGCCTGTGGCGCCTTTGCGCTTGCATTCGGAAGCAAGCTGGCTAAAAAGCGCGGCTATCAGCAGACAACAGGCGGGCCAAAATGAAGGTTTTCGCAGGCAATTCGAACCGGCATCTTGCCGAAGCGATCTGCACCTATCTCAATGTGCCCCTGGGCAAGGCCAGCGTCAGAAGATTTGCCGATCAGGAAATCTTCGTCGAAATCCAGGAAAACGTCCGCGGCGAAGACGTCTTCGTTGTCCAGTCGACCTCCTTTCCGACCAACGATCATCTGATGGAACTGCTGATCATGATCGATGCGATGCGCCGTTCGTCCGCGCGCCGCATCACGGCAGTTCTTCCCTATTTCGGCTATGCCCGCCAGGATCGCCGCGCCTCAGGGCGCACGCCGATCTCCGCGAAGCTGGTCGCCAACCTTATCACCGAGGCCGGTGCCGACCGCGTTCTGACGCTCGACCTGCATGCCGGCCAGATTCAGGGATTCTTCGACATCCCGACGGACAACCTCTACGCCGTTCCGGTTCTGACGCGCGATATCAAGGCCAATTACGACATCAGCAACGTCATGGTCGTTTCGCCGGACGTCGGCGGCGTCGTCCGCGCCCGTTCGCTTGCCAAACGCCTCGACTGTCTTCTGGCGATCGTGGACAAGCGCCGTGACCGCCCAGGTGAATCCGAAGTCATGAACATCATCGGCGACGTCGAAGGCAAGGATTGCCTGCTGATTGACGACATCGTCGATTCGGGCGGCACGCTTTGCAACGCCGCCGATGCGTTGCTGGCCCAAGGTGCGGCAAGCGTCACCGCCTACATCACGCACGGCGTTCTTTCCGGGGGCGCGGTCACCCGTATCACCTCGTCGAAGCTGCGCGAACTGGTGATCACCGACTCGATCCAGCCGACCACCGCCGTCCAGTCGGCCCACAATATCCGCGTCATCACGACCGCAACCCTTATCGGCGAAGCGATCAACCGCACCAGCCAGGAAGAATCTGTTTCCAGTCTCTTCGACTGAGAGTTTTCCTCGTCGGCAAAAGATAGGCAAGGTTGTATTTTTCGTCTTCTTCGGCGGCCCGCTTTCGGCTAGTCTCACGCAAAGTGATTTGCATGGGAAGCCATATGACGGCAATCAATATGAAATGTTCAGTCGGCTCGAAGCGCTTTGCGGTTCTCGCGCTTATTCCCCTGCTTTCCGCCTGCACGGTAGAGGTCGATCCCGGTCCATCGCGCCCGCCGCCCCGCCCGTGGCCGCCGCAGCAGCAAATGTGCACCATGGAATATGCGCCGGTCTGCGGCGAACGCGGCGGCCGGCTTCAAACCTTCGGAAATGCCTGCCAGGCCCGCAACAGCGGCTTCATGATCGTCGGCCGCGGCGAATGCCGCCGCGCACCGCCGCCCTTTGCGCGCCCCGAGCCGGATCGTCCCGGGCGGCCCGACTGGCCGGATCGCCAGGACAGACCTGACCGTCCAGAACGCCCGGGCGGCATCTGCACGCGCGAATATGCGCCGGTCTGCGGTCAGCGCGGCCGTCAGACACAGACCTTCCCGAACCCCTGCGAGGCAGGCAATGCAGGCTTCCGGATCATCAGCGGCGGCGAGTGCCGCTTCTGATCATCGGCCCGATACCGGCGATGATGTTGGCCCAAAGGACCGGCCGCCTAGCCCGACTGTGCCAAAGCGGTTTGGAAAGGCGACTGCATGCGGTCATGGTGTCAACTTGACTTCGCTCAAGACCTCGACTGGCACAAACTGCACAATATCCAACGCATCGAATGTCACGGAGAATTGTGCCTCTATTTCGGATGCCCACTTGATGGCGGGCTCGAACATGGACCCGGGGATCTTCATTGCGATCGTGCAATGAGGCACCCAGCGATCGGGGCGATAGTGCTCACGACAGAGCGCTGGGTCTATTTCACGATGGACGGCCGCGTGAAGTTGCAGCAGCCGATCATTCGATACAGGACGCGCCCACAACACTAAGAATTCGTTTTGAAAATAGCGAATACCCGAAAAAGTCACGGGTATTGCCGATTGAGCGCCTAAAATTCTGGACAGCACATCGGTGGGCGCAAAATCCTCATACACCGCTAAGGTCACATGCGGAGGATAGTCTAGGGCCTTCATCGATGGAGCAGGTTCGAACGCCGACGCTTCCTGCCAAAGCTCGACTATCGGCAATGCGGTCTCGTTTAAGCATTTCAGACTTATCGCATGAGGCACGCGCGAAACGCTCCAACGCCATTGTCGGCCACTTTTGGGCGCCCAGAGCGGCCGTGACAATCATTGTCGCCTGCGCTCAGTAAAATCATTCCTGCTTATCCGGCCCCTTGAGCTGTTGGCCATTGACGGTCACCGTGCCATCGGGGCTGACCGTCACGTCCCAGCGCTGCCGGCCGTCCGGATCTGTCTTGGCGAAACCCTTGACCATCAGCATTCCGAAGGACGCCTGATTGAGCTCGGGATTGGTCTTGGCAAGCTCCTGAACCGCCGCGATGGTCTTGTCGTAGTCGCGCGCCAGAATGGAGGCCTGCAGCGCATAGTCGTCCTTGCCCGCATCGATGCGGCTCTCGACCTTTGCGGATATATCGATGTCGTAGACGCCGGACTTGGCGCTGACCTTCGAAAAGTCGATCACAAACCTGCCATCGCGGAAAAGCCGCTCCACGGCCTTCTTGCCCGCGTCCTCCCCGCCCTCCGGCGGTTTGGTGAGATCAAGTTTCATGAATTCATCACCGAATGCCGCAAAATCCATATCCGGGATGGCGAACTGCACATCGACTGCCTGAGGCAGAAAAGCGGAATAGGCGGCCGGAACCATCGGGCTGTCAAATGTGACGTCGGCAGCATTCAATGCAACGCCAAGCTGCGTTGCATTGCTCGGCCCATTTACAGCCAGGCGGTAGCCGAAGCTCTTGGCGCCGCCTCCGCCCGCAGCACTCGTCACTCCAAGATTGTTGAGGGTGATGGTTTCCTCGAGCGAAGAGATCAGCGGAAAAGCGTCGCGCAGCATACCCTTCAGCTTTTCCTCGCTCTCCTTGCTCATCTGCTTTTCCTCGGCATGGTCGACTGCGAAGACGACAATGTCCCTCAATTGCTTTGCCGGCAGGCTGTTGACCTTGGCGTCGAAATCGATGGTATCGGCAGTGATCTGGAGCGGCGGCATTTCCTTCCCGCTCACCTGCTCGGCAAACGCTGTCAAAGTGCCGTTCGCCGCAAAGTCCGTCCTGTCGGCGGAAGCGCCATCAGCGGAGGTAAGCTTGTATTTCATGCCGCCGAAGCTGGCATTGACCTGTTCGGTATCGGTCGCGGTCGTGACTTTGATATCCTTGGCGCTGAAATCGCCGGAGCGGAAATAGCTGATCGCCGGATCGAAGACCGAGATATAGACCATTGAGGCGATGGAATAGGTGAAATCGGTGCGCTTCTGGTCCGGTCCCTTGAAATGTCCGGAAACGTTCAGGCTGTTGTCGCCTTCGACATTCCAGAGCCCGTTGTCCTGCGGCGTGGCGAACATCGAAATCGGTTTTAGGCCGTTGATCGCAAGATCGGCCGGGTTGACCTTGGAAAGCAGCTTGGCCAGGTCGTAGATGATCTCGTAGCGCGCACCGGCCGGATTGACGGCGACGACGCCGCTCTTGGCAATGTCTTCGGGCAGCAGGCTGTTGAGATGGTCGCGAATGGCGTTTGCACCATCGCGGTCGATTTCAGCCGCATGGCCCGCCGTCATCAATCCGAGAACAACGGCGCTCGTCGCCGTCATCAGCCTGTACCGCATGTATGTGCTCCTCCGCCTCGTCGATCGGCGGTCATGTGAGAATGTGCGCGGCCGGATGTCAACTCGGGCTTGCCGAAAAGGCAAGCCCTGGAGCTGCTGAATCGCAACATTTAGAAACCGAATTTGATACCGGTCCTGTCTCTACTGTATTGCCGCGTAGGATTCCTTTATTTCGCAGTATGCTGGCACTGACCGGCAACCCGAGATATAGGGGCCGCGTCGCCTTGCGTTTCCGCTTCACTTATACTATAGCGCACGCGTCCGCGCAGACACCCTTGGAGGCAACGCGGATGAGGAAGGCCCAAACGCCCCTCCAGTCACCGGAAGGATGATACCGCACGGAGACTCTCCAAATAACCTCGAAAGGAATAGCCATGAGCCAGGAAACTTACGAGCTCAAGGCCGAGGCGCGCGAACGGGTTGGTAAGGGGTCCGCCCGTGAACTTCGCCGCAACGGTTTGATTCCAGCTGTCATCTATGGTGACAAGCAGGCCCCCATTTCTATCGCTCTCAGCACCAATGAGGTGACGAAGCGCATTCATGCCGGTAGTTTCATGACCACTGTTGCGACGATCGACGTCGGCGGCGAGAAGTACAAGGTTCTGCCGAAGGACTATCAGCTCGATCCGGTTCGCGACTTCACGATGCACGTGGATTTCCTCCGCGTCTCCGGCAACACGCAGGTCACCGTCGAAATCCCGGTTCACTTCATCAACGAAGAGAAGTCGCAGGTGAAGATCGGCGGCGTTTTGAACATCGTTCGCCACACAATCGAAGTTCATTGCCCGGCTGATGCGATCCCGGAATTCTTCGATATCGACCTCTCCGGCAGGAAGATCGGCGACAGCATCCATATCTCCGAAGTCACACTGCCGAAGGGCGTGACAACGGTCATCGACCGCGACTTCACGATCGCAACGATCGTTGCTCCGGCCGCTGGCGTTGAAGAAGAAGCTCCGGCTGAAGGCGAAGGCGAAGCGGAAGCATAATCCGCATACACCAATTCGTAATTATAAGGCCCGCTTTCCCCTGGAAGGCGGGCCTTATCAATTTTAACGCGAGCCCACTTCAGCAACATTTAACACATTCGTGAAAGCATTCCCCAAGCATTTCTACACTTGCCGCTCTTTGCCGTTATGGCCGCGAAGCGAGAGCCCGGGGAGAAAACGGAACCATGAACAATTCCGTTGAGAACAGATTTTTTGCGATTGTTTGCGGGGCGCTTCTGATATTTGTCGCTCCGCTTTTTGTATTGTTTCTCTTCCTTTCCTCCGAGCGCGCCGACAAGGAAATACGCGACCACATCTCCGTTCTTCTGGTTGCCAATTCCCAGGCGCTTGCAAAGCCGCTCTGGGATCTGGACGAAGACAGCGTAACGCAGATCAGCGCCACGATGGTTTCGCAGGGCGCGATCGTGAAGGTCGAGGTTCGCGATCAATCCAGTCAGCTCAACGTGACGCAATCGACCATCCCGAAATCCTTTGATGGCGAGCTCGTTCAGGTTTCCCGCGCAATCATCTACAACACGGTCGACGGTCCGAAGAACCTTGGCAGCATCGCGGTCTATTATCCGAAGCTTGGCCTCTTCTCCGGCCTGAAGCATGAAGAAGTCGTTTTCATATCGATCTTCATCTTCGCCGTGCTCACCGTCTTCGGCACCGCACTGATCGGCAACCGCCTCTTCGTCATCCAGCCACTCATGCGGCTTATCGCGGCCATAGAGGCCACCCGTCAGCTTGGATCGCGCCATCACGTCGATTGGCAGTCAAGCGATGAGATCGGCCGCCTTGCCCGCAGCTTCAACGAGATGCAAACGAAGCTGGAGAGCGAGGAGAAGGAACTGAAGCTCGCCCACCGCCTCGCAACCGATATCTATAACCTCACGCCCGCCATGCTCTTCTCGCTGGACAACGAGGATCGCATCATAGCGGTCAGCGACTATTGGCTGGTCGCAACGGGCTACGGCAGGGCGGAGGTGATCGGACGCAGATTTTCCGAACTCGTGACGTCCGATACCCGCGACGCGTTCCAAAACCGCAAGGAAGGTTTCGAGAACGGCGCGGCACTGGACGTAACCGTGAAGTTCCTCTGCGCAGGCGGCCGCATCATGGACGTGCTGATCCTGGAATCCAAGACAGCCACCGGACCAAACCAGCTCTCGCTGTCGGTCATGACCGACGTGACCGCACTGAAGGCCTCGGAAGACCGCAACCACCGCCAGGCGATCACCGACCATCTCACCGGCCTGCTGAACCGCCAAGGCTTCGAGACCGCCCTCGACGGCAAGATCGCCGAAGCCGACGCCGCTGGCCAGGAGCTTGCCTGCCTCTTCATCGATCTCGACCGCTTCAAGTGGATCAACGACAATATGGGCCATGCCGAAGGCGATCGCGCACTGCGCGAGCTCGTCGAGCGGCTCAACAAGCATCTCGCGCCCTCCGATCAGGCAGCGCGCCTTGGCGGTGACGAATTCGCCATCCTGCTTCCGGCCAAGGACGGCGAGAAGCGCGCCAGGGCGATGTGCGAGCAGATTGCCACCGTCTTCGAGGCGCCTTTCGGCCCCGACCTGCATCTGAGCGCCAGCATCGGCATCGCCATCTATCCGCGCCATGCGTCGAATGCAGCCGAACTGCTGCAGAAGTCGGATATGGCGATGTATTCGAAGAAGCGTGACGGCAAGAATGGCGCGCAGATATTCGACAACAGCATGCTGGACAGTGCAAGGACGCGCGCCGAGATCGAAAGCCACATCGAAAATGGCCTTGCCGAGGATTGGTTCGACGCCTATCTGCAGCCGATCGTTGGCCTTGACGATCACCGCATCGCCGGCTTCGAAGCGCTCCTGCGCCTCAATCACCCCCAGAAGGGCCTGATGCCGCCGGCTGGCATCATCCACGTCGCCGAGGAGACCGCCAAGATCGTCCGCGTCGGCAACGTCATCATGGAAAAGGCGATCGGGCATCTGGCGAATATCTCCCGGATCCCGGGCATGCAGGATACCTATCTCGCGATCAATTTCTCGCCGCTGCAGTTCGAAGTCACCCTGCCCTCCCGCCTCGCCGGGCTCGTCGGGCGGCACGGCATCCGTCCGGATCGAATTGTCGTCGAAATCACCGAAGCCGTTCTGATGCACGACAATCCGCAAATACGCATGGTGCTGACCGAACTGCGCCGTTTCGGCTGCCGCATCGCCCTTGACGATTTCGGCACCGGCTACTCGTCGCTGAGCTATCTCAACCGCTTCCCGGTCGACATCATTAAGGTCGACCAATCTTTCACGCGGTCGATCAACGACACGAATGATGACGTCCGCCACAAGAGCCGGATGCTCATCGAAGGCATCACCACGCTCTCGCACAAGATGGACTGCACCGTCATCGCGGAAGGCATCGAAACCGAAGAAGAATGCCGCACCCTACACCAGATGGGGCTTGACTACGGTCAGGGCTACCTCTTCCATCGTCCGCAGAATGCCTCGAAATTGATCGAGGACCTCACAGCCGTGGTAAACGAGGTCGCCCAAGCCTCGTGATCGGCGCATTGAAGGTGGAAATAGATGAAAAAGCTCCTGCTTCTTGCTTTTCTGACGCTTCCTTGTGCAGCGCCGGCACAGTCGCAGACCGTCAATTTCACGACTGAAGAATACGCGCCTTTCAACTATCGCGACGGGAAGGTGATCAAGGGCGCGACCGTCGAACAAGTCGAAAAGGTCATGGCCGATATCGGCGTCGACTATACCATGGAGATGCTGCCCTGGGCGCGAGCCTACAGCCTCGCGCAATCACAGCCCATGACCTGCGTTTTTGCCACGGCACACAATGCCCTGCGCGATCCCCTCTTCAAATGGATCGAGCCGCTGCTCGTCGATCGCAATATCTTGATCACACGGAAGGGATCGGGCGTCGTTGCGAATGACCTCGAGGCGTCCAAGAAATATACCATCGGCACGCAGCGCGAAGACTATACTGAGATGGTGTTGAGGCAAAAGGGCTTTACCAAGCTCGATATCGCCACCGACTTCAATGCCACGCTTCGCAAGCTTCTCGGCGGCCGTATCGACATGATGCCCATTTCAGAGCTTTACTTCGAAAAGCTGAAGGCGGATCAGCCGGTGGAGGTGGTCACCATGCTCTCCTCACAGCCGATGGGTATCGCCTGTCACAAGGATTTTCCATCCGATCTTCAGGTGCGGATGCAGACCGCCCTCGACAAGCTGATCGCCGACGGCACCCAGAAAGAGATTTTCCTGAAGTATGGGCTGCATCTCGGCAATTAGCGCCGCGCCGTGCCTTTGCGCTTGACTTCCTGCCCGTTTCGCGGTGGGGAAGCGGGCAGTAGGCATTCAAGAAACGGACTGGCCAATGCTGATCATCGCGGGTCTCGGCAATCCCGGAAGCAAATATGCCGGAAACCGTCACAATATCGGCTTCATGGCAGCCGACGCCATCCACCGGCGCCACGGCTTTTCCCCCTGGTCCAAGAAGTTCAAGGCGGAAATTTCGGAAGGCGAGCTTGGTGGCGAAAAGGTGCTGCTGATCAAGCCGCAAACCTACATGAACCTCTCCGGCGAAGCCGTCGGCGAAGCCATGCGTTTCTACAAGCTGCAGCCTTCCGATCTCGTCGCCATCTATGACGAGCTCGACCTGCCGCCCGGCAAGGCCCGGCTGAAGATCGGCGGCGGCAATGGCGGCCATAACGGAATCAGGTCGCTCGACGCCCATTGCGGCAAGGATTACCGGCGCCTGCGCCTCGGCATCGGTCACCCTGGCGTCAAGGAACTTGTGCAGCACCACGTCCTCGGCGATTTCGCCAAGGCCGACCAGGTCTGGCTGCAGCCGCTTCTGGTCGGCCTTGCCGACAATGCCGACATGCTGGTGCGCAAGGAGGATTCGCAGCTGATGAACAAGCTGGCGCTCGCCGTCGGCGGCAAGGCGGAGGAGGACAAGCCGAAGCCCGAAAAGAAGCCGGCAGCGCAATCCCACATCCATCAGGCGCGAAATCACGCGCAGCCTAAGCTGCCTGCGACCGGCCCTATGGCCGAAATGCTGAAGAAGATGTTCGGCAACAAGGGCGAGTAAGCAAGATGCCGAAGCGAGATATCATGATCAAGCCCGCCGGGCCCGGCGACTTACAGGCGCTTCTCGAGCTCTATCGCCACCTCAATCCCGATGATCCAGCGATCGATCCCGCCTGGGCAAGCGACCGCTTCTCAACCATCCTCGCCCAACCGGGCATGACCATATTTGTCGCGCTGGCCGCCGATATGCCAGTTGCATCCGCTACGCTGATCATCACACCCAATCTCACGCGAAACGGTGCTTCATACGCTCTGGTCGAGAATGTTATCACGCACGCCGATCACCGCAGGGAAGGGTTATGCCGGCGCGTTGATCCGTCATGCCTGCGCAACGGCCTGGGCGGAGAATTGCTATAAAGTGATGCTCCTTACCGGTTCAAAGAACCCCGCGACGCTGCGTTTCTACGAAAACTGCGGCTTCATGCGGGATAAGACCGGCTATCAGATCAGGCGCCCCGGCTGATCAAAGCAATTGCAGCTCTTGAAGGCGGTCGAGGAGGATTTCCCAAAGTGCCTTGGCTCCGTCGTCGATCGCCGTTGCCATCAGGATCGAGGCATCCTCTACGAACAGCATCGTGCCAATGCCGGCAACGACGGCAATGGAGCAGGCAATGCGCAGGTTCTTGAGGCTGTCGGGCCGATAGTAGCCGGCATCGTCATATTCCGTTCCGAAGAGCATGTCGGAAAGATCATATCCGTCCGAAATGGTCAGATCGATGATCGGCTTGTCCGAAAGCCTGTCCGGATAGACGTTGAACAGCGCACGGACGACATGGCCTATCGCACCGAAGATCGCAAAGAGCGCCGCGGCGACGAAATAATGCCAAGTAGCTGCCTCAGCATGCATGCGCGCCTCCGTCGTGGGCGCAATCTAGCGGCAATTGACGGATGGCGGCTTAAGAAGATTGGTTAAGAAACGCCTATTCTTCGGGTTCTGCCGTAAACATCAGCGGGAAGCCTGCCTCCTTGGCATAGTCCATCGCCTCCTTGACCTTGGTCTCGGCAATGTCCTTGGCGCAGACGACGACCACGCTGGAGCCCATTTTATGCGCCGTCATCATCACCCGGTATCCCGTCTCCTCGCTCATACGGAAAACGGCTTTGAGGATCATGACGACGAACTCGCGTGGCGTATAGTCGTCGTTGAAAAGAAGAACCTTGTAGAGCTTGGGCCTATCCAGCTTCAGCTTGACCTTCGTTTTCGGCTTTATGGCAACGTCGTTGTCACTCATCGGAAAATCCACCCGTTGATGACATGAGAGGTAGTTTCTAACCTAGACAAGCATTGTCGGTTAGGGAATTTCGACACTCACCTGTCGATTGCGAGCCCGGACTACAGCCTTGCGATCAAGGAAGAGCTCAAGTTCAAGCTCGTCGCCCGTGTTTGACACCAAGATGGTCTAGGTCTCCTTGGGTGAAGGTCACCTGCCCTTTCGGTGAAATCCGCAATATTACGTCTCGAAATCTCCGCGTGCAGAAAATAGGCCAGCGTTTCCCGATCGGCAAGTGAGCAGCGGTAAAAGCGGCGGAAGACTTGACCGCATGGCTCCTTTATCCCATAGGCAAGGCAACGATTTCAGCGAATACGGACATCCAGTCATGGGCTTCAAATGCGGTATCGTCGGTCTGCCGAATGTCGGCAAGTCGACACTCTTCAACGCGCTCACCAAGACGGCAGCGGCGCAGGCGGCGAACTATCCCTTCTGTACCATCGAGCCGAACACCGGCGAAGTCGCCGTTCCAGATCCACGGATGCAGAAGCTCGCCTCGATCGCCAGCTCGAAGGAAATCATCCCAACCCGCATTTCCTTCGTCGATATCGCCGGTCTGGTGCGCGGCGCGTCCAAGGGCGAAGGCCTCGGCAACAAGTTCCTCGCCAACATCCGCGAAGTCGATGCCGTCGTGCATGTGCTGCGCTGCTTCGAGGATGACGACATCACCCATGTCGAAGGTCGCATCAATCCGGTCAGCGACGCCGAAACCATCGAAACCGAGCTGATGCTTGCCGACCTTGAAAGTCTCGAGCGCCGTGTCGAGCAAACCCGCAAACGCGCCGCCTCCAAGGACAAGGATTCGCTGACCCAGCTTCCCGTCATGGAAGCGGTGATCAAGCTCCTCAACGAAGGCAAGCCGGCTCGTCTATTGCTGAAGACGCTCGGCGCCGACGAAATCGAAGTCCTGAAGGGCCTGAACCTTCTGACTTCCCATCCGGTGCTCTACGTCTGCAACGTCGCGGAAGCCGAGGCAGCAACAGGCAACGAACATACCGAGGCTGTTGCCGAGATGGCGAAAGCCCAAGGCGCCGAATGCGTGATCATCTCGGCCGCGATCGAGTCCGAAGTGGCTCAACTGCCGGAAGAAGAAAGCAAGGAATTCCTCTCCGCACTTGGTCTCGAAGAAGCCGGCCTCGACCGCCTAATCCGTGCGGGCTATCACCTGCTCGACTTGATCACCTATTTCACCGTCGGCCCCAAAGAGACCCGCGCTTGGACGATCGTGCGCGGCACCAAGGCACCGGCCGCTGCCGGCGTCATCCACACGGATTTCGAACGCGGCTTCATCCGTGCCTTCACTATCGGCTATAACGACTACATCGCGCTGGGCGGCGAAACCGGTGCCAAGGACGCGGGCAAAGCCCGGGACGAAGGCAAGGAATACGTGGTTCAGGACGGCGACGTAATCCACTTCCGCTTCAATACCTGATCGGCCGCACGGCCGAGGGAGGACGAGGCCAGATGAAGCTAGTTTTTGAAGACTTCGAGCCGGGCCGCAGCTTTGCGCTAGGCCCGATCGCCGTGACGGCGCAAGAAATCATTGAGTTCGCAACCGAATTCGACCCGCAGCCGATGCATATGGACGAGATGGCCGGACGCGCCAGCATCCTTGGCGGGCTCGCGGCTTCCGGCTGGCATACGTCCGCGCTCTTCATGCGCATGATGGCCTATGGTTTTCTGCTGAATTCACATTCCCAGGGCGCACCCGGCATCGACGTGATGGAATGGAGGAAGCCCGTGCTTGCCGGCGACACGCTGTCCGGGCGTTCGACGGTGCTGGAGTCGCGCGCCATGCGCTCGCGGCCCGGGATCGGCATCGCCCGCTTCAAGCATGAGGTCCAAAATCAGCACGGCGATCTGGTCTGCTATTGCGAAAACTGGATCATGTTCAGCATGCGCGACACAGCGGAGACAAACCCATGAGGATGGCGGAGCTTTATACGATCGGCGAAAAGGCCGCGATCGGCGGCTATACCTTTACCGAGGCGCGGATCATCCATTTCGCCACGCGCTTCGATCCGCAGCGCTTCCATGTTGACAAGGAAGCAGCCAGGAAGACGCTCTTCGGCAATCTCTGCGCCTCGGGCTGGCATACATGCGCCGCCTGGATGCGAACTTTCCTGGATTACTGGGAAAAGGAAACCGCGCGACTTGCCAGGGAGGGCGTCGCCCCGCCGAAGCTCGGCCCTTCGCCCGGCTTCCAGAAGTTGCAATGGCTGCGTCCGGTCTTCGTCGACGAGACGGTCAGCTATTCGGTGACCTTGCTTGCCAGCCGGCCTCTCACATCGCGGCCGGGCTGGTTCCTCAATTCGATCCTCAACGAAGGCGTCAACCAAGACGGCACGCCTGTCATCCGCTTCGAGGGCAGCGTGCTCGAATTGGAGTAAAGCCGGGCTTCAGTGCCCGGCGAATTCGACCAGCGTGTGGACATTCACCCCGAGCTCATCGAGCTTCCTGCGGCCGCCGAGATCCGGCAGATCGATGACGAAGCACGCACCGACGACTTCCGCACCCATCTGGCGAAGTAGCTTCGTCGCGCCGACGGCCGTCCCTCCGGTTGCAATCAGATCGTCCACGAGAATGACCTTCTCGCCCGGCTGAACCGCATCCCGGTGCATCTCCATCTCGTCGACGCCATATTCCAGGCTGTAGGCGATCCGCACGGTATCATGCGGCAGCTTGCCCTTCTTGCGGATTGGCACAAAGCCGGCCGAAAGCTGATGCGCCACGGCGCCGCCGAGAATGAAGCCGCGCGCTTCCATGCCGGCGATCTTGTCGATCTTCAGGCCCGCATAGGGCTGCACCAGTTCATCCACAGCGCGGCGAAACGCCCGCGGATTGCCGAGCAGCGTCGTGATGTCGCGAAAGATAATGCCGGGCTTTGGATAGTCCGGGATGGAGCGGATGCTAACCGCAAGCTCCGAGGCAATATTGTTCATGGAAAGTCCGTCTGTCTGCGAGGGCATTTAGTCGGTTGCACCCTATCAACTGACTGACATGGAACCAACAAAAAAGGCGGCCCGAAAGCCGCCTTTTGCTGGTTGAGCTAGAACCGCTCAGTGCTCCTTGTTGGCATAGACCGAGCGCTTCGTCAGGAAGATGAGACCCGAGAAGATCAGCAGGAACACGATGACCATGAAGCCGGTGCTCTTGCGCTCTTCGAGGTGCGGCTCTGCGGCCCACATCAGGAAGGCGGAGACATCCTTGGAGTACTGATCGACGGTCTGCGGCGTGCCGTCGTCATAGGTCACCTGATCGTCGGAGAGCGGCTTCGGCATCGCGAAGGCCGCGGCAGCGTTGAAGTAAGGGTTGTAATGCGCGCCCTCTGGAACCTGGAAACCCGCCGGCGGCTCTTCATAGCCGGTCAGCAGCGAGTAGATATAGTCCGGCCCGCCTTCCTGATACTGCGTGAAGATATCGACGACGAACTGCGGGAAGCCGCGGGTTATCCCGCGGGCCTTCGCGATCAGCGAAAAGTCCGGCGGCGCCGCGCCATTGTTCGCGGCGGCAGCGGCCTGGGCGTTGGCGTATGGCGACGGGAAATAATCCGAAGGGATAGCCTTGCGTGTGAACATCTCACCCGCAGAATCCGGGCCATCTTGAACTTCGTAGTTCGTGGCAAAAGCCTTGACCTGCGCCTCGGAGTAGCCGAGTTCGCCGAGCATGCGGAAGGGAACGAGGCTCATCGAGTGGCAGGCGGAACAGACTTCCGTATAGACCTTCAGGCCGCGCTGCAGCTGGCCCTTGTCATAATGGCCGAACGGGCCGGCGAAGCTCCAGTCCTGCTCCCGCGGGTGCTTCAGCGGATAGTGCGGCGTGGCGCCTTCCTCGTGCTCGGCCGGAGCAGCGCCCTCGCCGTGCGTCGCTTCCTGAGCGAATGCAGCAGTTCCGAGGATAGCTGCGACTGCGAGCGGCAGAATGCTTGCAACAAGCTTTTTCATCGTTCTATTCCTTCCGCTCGCTTATGCCTTGACCGTAGCTGTTTGTTGATTGCGCTTTTCCAGTACGGCTTCGGTGATCGAGTTTGGAATGCGGCGCGGCGTCTCGACGAGACCAAGCACTGGCATGGCGACCAGGAAGAAAGCAAAGTAAAGCAGCGTGCAGATCTGCGAGATCAGGACGAAGGCACCTTCCGCCGGCTGGGAACCGAGCCAGCCGAGGATGATCGCGTCGATCACGAACAGCCAGTAGAACATCTTGTACCAGGGGCGGTAGACCGCAGAGCGGACCTTCGACGTGTCGAGCCATGGCAGGAAGAACAGCACGATGATCGCGCCGAACATCACAAGGACGCCGCCGAGCTTGGAATCGATCGGACCGATGTTGAAGGTGATCGAGCGCAGCATCGCGTAGAACGGCAGGAAGTACCATTCCGGAACGATGTGCGCCGGCGTCTTCAGCGGGTCAGCCGGGATATAATTGTCCGGATGGCCGAGGAAATTCGGCATGTAGAAGACGAAGTAGGCGTAGACCAGCAGGAAGATCGAAACGCCGAGTGCGTCCTTGAGGGTTGCATAGGGCGTGAAGTGGACGGTGTCCGTCTTGGTCTTGACCTCGACGCCGGTCGGGTTCGTCTGGCCGGTCACGTGCAGCGCCCAGATATGCAAGACGACAACGCCTGCGATGATGAAGGGCAGCAGGTAGTGCAGCGAGAAAAAGCGGTTGAGCGTCGGGTTTTCAACGGCAAAACCGCCGAGCAGAAACTGCTGCACCCATTCGCCGACCAGCGGGAAGGCCGAGAAGAAGCCGGTGATGACGGTCGCGCCCCAGAAGGACATCTGGCCCCAGGGCAGAACGTAGCCCATGAAGCCGGTCGCCATCATCAGCAGATAGATGAGAACGCCGAGGATCCAGAGGATTTCGCGCGGCGCCTTGTAGGAGCCGTAGTAAAGGCCGCGGGCAATGTGCAGGTAGACCGCGACGAAGAAGAAGGAGGCGCCGTTGGCATGCATATAGCGCAGAAGCCAGCCGTGGTTGACGTCGCGCATGATCTTTTCGACGGCATTGAAGGCGACCGAGGTTTCGGCAGCATAATGCATGGCGAGCACAACGCCGGTCAGGATCTGCACGACCAGCATGACCGAAAGCATGGCGCCGAAGGTATAGGCATAGTTCAGGTTACGCGGAACCGGATATGCAACGAAGCTGTCGTAGACCATGCGCGGCAGCGGCAGGCGCGCATCGATCCACTTCTCGAGGCCGGTTGATGGCTCGTAGCTGGAATGGCCACTCATAAATCAGTCTCCCCTCAACCGATCTTGATCACTGTATCGGAAACGAACGAATAGGTCGGAATCGGCAGGTTCGTCGGCGCCGGACCTTTACGGATGCGGCCGGCCGTGTCGTAGACCGACCCATGGCAGGGACAGAACCAACCGTTGTATTCGCCGGCCTGTCCGAGCGGCACGCAACCGAGATGGGTGCACGAACCGATCATAACGATCCAGTTTTCCTTGTCCTTGCCGGCAGAGCGGTCGACACCGGTTGCCTGCGCTTCGGCCGGAAGGTTCTCGTTGCGTGCGATCGGATCCTTGAGATCCGAAAGCGGAACCTCGTCGGCGGCCTTCACTTCCTCGGGCGTACGGTTGCGGATGAACACCGGCTTGCCGCGCCACTTGGCGGTCAGCGACATGCCCGGCCCAAGGCTCGATACGTCGACTTCGATGGAAGCAAGAGCGAGCGTGGACGCATCCGGACGCATCTGATCGATGAACGGCCAAGCGACCGCCGCAGCGCCGACGGCGCCTGCCATACCAGTGGTGAGATAAAGGAAATCACGGCGCGTGGGCTCCCGTGAAGCCTCGCTTGTCGTTTCGTGTTCGCTCACGGCTAAACCATCCTCTGCGCAATTTTCGCGGAATTCCGCCCTGCCCCTCTACGCGGCGAATCTACACAGACACAATTCGGCCTTAGATTCCCCGCCAATCCGGCGCGTTCTATGCTTGATCGCAAATTATGTCCAGCCTTGAGAATAGTATGAGGGCACAATGTCGCGGGTATTTTCAGATGATCTTTCTACCGCAATCCCCTGGATTCAGCGGATCGGAGCCTGGCTGGCGGACGCATGCCTAAACGGCCCTCGCCTCGCGCCCAGGCATATCTTCGTCTGCACCGAGGAAGCCGCCGGACTGGCGCGCCCATAGCTCGGCATAAAGCCCGCCACTTTCGACCAGGGATTTATGCGTGCCTTCTTCGATGATTCGGCCGCGATCGACAACAATCAGCCGATCGAGCGCGGCAATCGTCGAAAGGCGGTGAGCGATAGCCAGCACAGTCTTCCCCTCCATGATCCGGCTGAGATTGGACTGGATCACCTCTTCCACCTCGGAATCGAGCGCCGAGGTCGCCTCGTCGAGCACCAGGATCGGTGCGTCCTTCAGCATGAGGCGCGCGATTGCGATGCGTTGCCGCTGCCCGCCGGAAAGCTTCACGCCGCGCTCGCCGACATGCGCGTCGAAACCCTTGCGCCCCTGCTGATCGTGCAAGCGCTCGATGAAGCCGAGCGCCTCTGCCCGCCGTGCGGCATCGAGCAGCCGTTCCTCGTCCGCATCGGGCCGGCCGAAGAGGATGTTGTCCCGGACCGAACGGTGCAGCAGCGACGTATCCTGGCTGACGACGCCGATCTGCATGCGCAGTGACTCCTGGCTGACCGCAGCAATATCCTGGCCATCGACAAGGATGCGCCCGCCTTCAAGGTCGTAGAGGCGCAGCAACAGATTGACCAGCGTCGACTTGCCGGCGCCGGAGCGCCCGACGATCCCGACCTTCTCGCCGGGTGCGACGGTGAGCGAGAAATTCTCGATGACACCCTTGCCCCGGCCGTAATGGAAGGAGATCTTTTCGAAGCGGATGCTAGGCTCCCTGACGACGAGATCGGGGGCATTGGGCCGATCGACGAGACCGAGCGGCTGCGAGATCAATTCGGCAGCATTCTGGATCGTGCCCAGATTGCGCATGATGCCGTTGAACTGCGTCATCAGGCGCCCAAGAAGGAAGTTGAGGCGCAGGACGAGGGCCAGCGAAAAAGCCACGGAACCGGAACTCACCAACCCGCGCAGCCACAGATCGACGCTTAACCCGCCCATCGTCACGATCATCAGGCCGGAAAGCAGCGCCATGGAGGCACGTACACCGGTAATGAACCGGGTAAAGCGTAGCACGGTATCCTGATAGATATCGAAACCCTGGCGCATGTAGCGGTCGCTCTCCTCGTCACGAGCGAAAAGCTTCAGCGTCTGGATGTTGCTGTAGGAATCGACCATGCGGCCGTTGAGCATCGAGGCGGCTTCCGCAGTCTCGCGCGAGTGATAGCGGATGCGCGGCACGAAATAGCGGGCGAGCACGCCGAAGGCAGCGAGCCAGAACAGCACGACGGCCGCAAGCGAAAAATCGAGCTGAGCCACCAGCACCAGTGTCGTCGCCGCGTAGATTCCGACGAACCAGACGCTCTCCATGAGCGAGGTCACGAGATCGCCCACCGCCTGGCCGGCCGACCAGACCTTCGTCACGATCCGCCCGGAAAAATCGCTCTGGAAAAAATGCAGCGATTGGCGCGAGACGTGGAGATAGGATTGCCAGCGCGCGAGATTGTAAAAACCCGGCGTGATGACCTGCTGATCGACCAGCGCGATGAGGAAGACCACAACGAAACGGACAAAGCCGATCAAAGCCAGCATTCCGAAGAGCTCGCTGCCGTGTGCAGCAAGCATCTCGCTCCAGCCAACGCCCGGCCTGACTGTGCTCAAAATATCGACCAGCCGTCCGACGAACCAGAAAAGCGCCGCCTCGATCGCCGCCGACATCCCGCCGAGGACGAGCATCGCGACGAAGGGCCATTTCGCCTGGCCGATGTAGAACCAGATGAAGCCGGCCGTCGAACGCGGCGGCTGTATATTGCCGCGCCGGCGGAACGGATCGATCCAGTTTTCAAACAGATTGAGTATCGGGCGCAGGAGCATCATTGCGTTATAGTCCGAGACAACCCTGCGGCAAAGGCAACGGACGGCGGACACAACCTTATATTTTGGTAATTTTCGGTAACATCGGCGGCATCCGTGTTGAATGTCGCTGACCTCGTGACGATCTCGGAGTACAATGGCCGCTTATCGGAGAAATACCGTCATGGAAACGAGGGTGCTCGCGTCGCATATTCCGCTTCTGCTTGCGGACAGACTCGATGAAACCGCAGCCCAACTCGGCATATCGCGCGACACGATCGTCAGCGAGGCGGTTGCCGCATGGCTCGACAACGAGGAAGAGCGCCGCGTGACGGCACTCCGCACGATGGCAGGCGCCATCGTCGTGGTCGAGCGTCACAGGGTAAGAGACTGGGCAGACAGCCTGTAAACCGGCAACGGATCTTTTGGGAATCATTCAGTGCCTGCGGCAGCTCGCGCCGACCGTGCTAAACGCGAAGAATGCCGCGATTTCTCTCCTGATCAGGATAACAGCGCTTCTTAACTGGTCTCAACAGTTAAGAAGCCCTCCCCGCTTTCGCCGGGAGGGCCTTTTTTACTCCGCCGCTTCCTCCGCTTCTTGCGAATGATCGGCGAGGAAGCCGCCGGACTGGCGGGTCCAGAGATCGGCATATATGCCGCCCTGACTGACGAGATCGGCGTGCGAACCGGCCTCGATGATCCGGCCCTTGTCGAGCACGATCAGGCGGTCCATCTCCGTCAGCGTCGACAGGCGATGGGCGATCGCGATCACCGTCTTGCCTTCCATCAGCGCGAAGAGGTTCTCCTGGATCGCCGCTTCCACTTCGGAATCGAGCGCCGAGGTCGCCTCGTCGAGCACCAGGATCGGCGCGTCCTTCAGGAACACCCGGGCGATCGCAACGCGCTGACGCTGGCCACCGGAGAGCTTCACGCCGCGCTCGCCGACCTGCGCGTCGAGCCCCTTGCGGCCCTGCATGTCGACAAGCCCTTCGATGAACTCCCAGGCATTTGCCCGCTTCGCCGCCTCGATCACATCCGCGTCCGTCGCATCTGGACGGCCGTAGGCGATGTTGTCGCGGATCGAGCGGTGCAGCAGCGACGTATCCTGCGTCACCACGCCGATCAGCGAGCGGAGGCTTTCCTGCGACACCAGCGAGATATCCTGGCCGTCGATGGTGATGCGGCCGGCTTCCAGATCGTAGAAGCGCAGCAGCAGGTTCATCAGAGTCGTCTTACCGGCGCCGGAGCGGCCGACAAGGCCAACCTTCTCACCCGCCTTGATGTCGAGCGACAGGTTGTCGATGACGCCTTTGCCCTTGCCGTAATGGAAGCGGATGCGCTCGTAATGGATCGCACCCTTCTTCGCCTGCATCGGCGGTGCATCGCGCTTGTCGGTGATGTCGTGATTCTTCGTCATCATCTCCATGCCGTCATAGACCGTGCCGATGTTTTCAAAGAGCGCCGATACCTCCCACATGATCCATTGCGACATGCCGTTGACGCGCATCGCAAGGCCGATCGCGATGGCGATCGCGCCGACCGAAATCTGGCCGTTCAGCCAGAACCAGATCGACAGGCCCGAGATGACGAAGAGCGCCACGCAGTTGTTGATGTAGACGCACACATGGAACAGCGTGACGCGACGCATCTGCTGGTGCACCGTCTGCAGGAATTCGTCCATGCCGGCCTTGGCATAGCCTTCCTCCCTGCCCGCATGCGAGAAGAGCTTGACGGTCGCAATGTTCGTGTAGCTGTCGACCACCCGGCCTGTCATCATAGAGCGCGCATCCGCCTGCTGCGCCGCGATCCTGCGCAGCCGGGGCACGAAATACGATACGATGCTGACATAGATGGAAAGCCAGACCAGGATTGGCACCATCAGCCGCCAGTCTGCCGCTGCGATCACGATGATCATCGTCAGGAAGTACGTGACGACATAGACGAAGACGTCGAGGATCTTCATCGTTGTTTCACGAACGGCAAGCGAGGTCTGCATCACCTTGGTCGCAACGCGTCCGGCAAACTCGTTGGCGAAGAAGGTCATGCTGTGGCGCAGCAGGAAGCGGTGCATCTGCCAGCGCGCGATCATCGGGTAGTTGCCGAGCAGGACCTGATGCATGATAAGTGAATCGAGCCCAGCCGCCAGCGGCAGGCCGACGAGGATCAAAACCGCCATCCAGGCAAGCTTGTGCCATTCGTTCTGCAGGAACGTCGCCTTGTCGGCATTCGTCAGCCAATCGACGATATCGCCGAGGAACTGGAAGAGTGCCACTTCGCCGATCGCAATCAGCGCCGTCAGCACGGCCATGGCTGCAAGCCAGGGCGCCGCAGGCTTCGTATAGTGCCAGCAGAAGGCAAAAAGACCCTTCGGGGGAACGACAGGCTCCTCACTCGGAAAGGGGTTCAGTCGCTGTTCGAACCAGCTAAACATGAAAGTGCTCCGGAACTTCACCGTTCCACCTCCCGGCCTGCGCAAAACGCACTAAGGCACATATGGGAACCGGACGTTCGAGGGGCGAGGCCACGACAGCCGCGCAATGGATCAAAAATGGGGAATTTTAGAAAGCTTGCGCTCAGGAGCGCGAGATCGCCACGCTTGGTATCGCGGCTGGAAGGCGCGTAAGCATCAGAATATTCATGTCGGCCCTCCCTAGCTGGCGATTGAAGATGCGCACCAATAACGCGAAAATTGCGAAATTTCCAGTCCGAAATCGGAAAAAATTGAACAATTCATGGGCAAAAGTCGCCCTGTTGCGCCGAAATCACAGTTGAACTAGGTCTCTTTGCCTCAAACAGCAAGACGGAACTTCGGATGACCGATCTCAGACTGGCGCTCTATCAGCCCGACATCCCCGGCAATACCGGCACGATCCTGCGTCTTGCCGCCTGCCTCGGAGTTGCCGTAGACATCATCGAGCCCGCCGGCTTCGACATTTCCGACCGCAACCTGAAACGCGCCGGCATGGACTATATCGCAGCCGTTACGCTCACCCGTCATGTCAGTTGGGATCGCTTCGAGCAATGGCGGGCTCCAACGGGCCGCCGCATCGTGCTCGCCTCCACCAAGGCATCGGTCCGATACACGGACTTCGCATTCCGGCCGGACGACATTTTGCTGTTTGGCCGCGAAAGCGCAGGCGTTCCGGATCATGTACATGAAAAAGCCGCCGGGCGTATCCTGATCCCGATGGTCGAGGGCCAGCGCTCGATCAATGTCGCGGTCTCCGCCGCGATGATCGCCGGCGAGGCCATGCGCCAGACCGTCTGGCGTTGATTTCGCTTCTGAGAGACCTCGTGAAGCCTCGCCATGATATGTCGCAAACGGCGTTGTGATATCCAGGAACAGGCGTATTATAATTAGCCGGACAATCAAAAAGTGAGAACCAGGCCACGATTTCAAAGAGATGGCAATGCGCTGAGACACCGATTGCGCAGCATTGCGCCGGCCGTGAACAAGAAGAAAAGACCCGCAGAGAATGGAATCCACGATCGTCATGATAAACCTGTTCGGCGCGGTAGCCTTGCTGCTGTTCGGCCTTGCGCAGGTGAAGGACGGTGTGTCGCGGGCTTTCGGTGCGCGGCTGCGAACAGGTCTTGCGACGGGCACGCGTGGCGGCTTGCGCTCCTTCGTTTCAGGCTTTTTCGCAACGCTGGCATTGCAAAGCTCCACGGCAACGGCGCTGATGGTCGCCTCCTTCGTCGAGCGCGAACTGGTGAAGCCACGCATGGCGCAGATCGTTCTGCTCGGTGCCAATGTCGGCACGGCCGTCACAGCCTGGATCGTCGCGACCGGTATCGAATGGCTGTCGCCGCTCGTCATCCTCGCGGGTATCATCCTCTATCGCAGCGGCTCGACCGCACGCCAAGGTGGTGGCACCGCACTGATCGGCATCGGCCTGATGCTCTTGTCTCTGCATCTTTTGAGCGGCGCGACAGAGCCTATGCGCCAATCGCCCGCGCTTGCCGCCTTTATCGGCTTGCTCGACAACGCCTGGCCGGTGGCGCTTGTGTTCTCCGCCGGCATTGCCTTCGTCTCCTCGTCGAGCCTTGCCGCCGTTGTCCTGATCCTTTCCCTGGCATTGACCGGTATTGTCTCGGCGGGATTGGTGATCGTTCTCGTCCTGGGTGCCAATCTCGGCGGCGCAATTCCGCCGGTCGTCGCTTCGCTTGGCGGACCTGCCTCGGCAAAGCGCGTTACGCTTGGCAACCTGATCGTGCGGGCCGCCGGCTGCGTGATCGCACTCCCGCTTGCCGGCTACGGCGCCGAGCTTCTGGAGATGCTGCCGCTCGATCCCGCCAAGCTGCCGGTCGATGCGCATCTCGGCTTCAACCTGATCCTCGCCGCTATCGCCTGGCCGTTCTCGCGCCTGTTGTCGCAGTTGATGCTGCGTCTCGTTCCGGAAGAAGCACAAACCGACAATGGGCCGAAATATCTCGACCAGCACGAGCTGTCGACGCCCGTCGTGGCGCTTGCAAGCGCCACTCGCGAAGTCCTCGGCGTCGGCGACCTCATAGAGCGCATGCTGATCCGAGCCTCCGACGCCTTCGAGCAGAACGACCTGACCAAGCTCAAGGAAATTCCCACGCTCGAAAAGCGGGTCGATAGCCTGCAGCAGGAAGTGAAGGTCTATCTTTCCAAGCTCGGCCGCGAGGGACTGAGTGAAGAGAACGGCCGCCACTCGATCATCATCATCGACTACGCGATCAACCTCGAGCATATCGGCGATATCATCGAAAAGGGCCTGCTGCCGCAGATCAGCAAAAAGGCTTCGCTCGGCCTGCGGTTTTCCGACGACGGTTACCAGGAGCTCAAGAAGCTCTTCCATTTGACGATCGACAACCTGCGGATCGCGCAAACGATCTTCGTGACGCGCGACTTCAATCTCGCCAAACAGATGATGGAAGTGAAGGTCGAAGTCCGCAGGATGGAGAAGCAATCCGCCGAACGCCACCTTGAACGCCTGCGCGAGGGCTACGTCGACAGCCTGCAGACGAGTTCACTGCATCTCGACATGCTGCGCGATCTGAAGCGCATCAACGCCCATATCGTCTCGGTCGCGCATCCGATCCTCGACGAGAGCGGATTGCTCATCGAAAGCCGCCTGCGCACGCCTGCGCAATGACGGTCAGTCGGCGGAAGGCAGCCGGCGCATGGTGAACTCGATCTGGTCGTTGTCGAGCTGCCGCCAGCTTTCCACTTCGGTCCAATAGGCCGCCTTCGGATATTCGGCGAACCATTCGCGTGCCTTTGCCCGCGCGTCAAGCAGGCCAAGCCGATAGGTCTGGCGCACGAAGTGATCACCCTTGCGGGCAGTGCCTTCCGCCCGATGCCGTTCGATCCTGCGCTTCAAGCCGTCAAACGACGGAGGTCCCGGGATTTTAGTCATGAAACCTACCTCTGAGCGGGAAAGGTAGTATTGAAAATATCAATTTGCGAGTCGAATCTTTGCCGCCTCGACTGCGGCTTTCCGCCGGCTGGCAAGGCACCGATGCACCTGATACCACGAAACCGTAATCAGCGATGATCGAGTCGCGTGTGATGCAATAACGACTGCTGGGGATAATGATGGAACGACCAGACCTGCCGATCGGCCTGCCGGACGATATCGAAGAAAAGAAGGTCGCCGCGCGCACTTGGTTCGAAGGGTTGCGCGATACGATCTGCGCCTCCTTCGAGGCCTTGGAAGACGAGCTGACCGGCACTCTTTCGGACCAGGAGCCTGGCCGTTTCGTCGGCAAGGAGTGGTCGCGTGAAAATGGCGCCGGCGGCGGGGGCCGGATGTCGATGATGCACGGCCGCGTTTTCGAAAAGGTCGGCGTGCATACCTCCACAGTGTACGGGGAATTCGCACCCGATCTGCGCACCCAGATGCCGGGCGCCAGCGAAGACCCTCGGTTCTGGGCCTCAGGTATTTCGCTGATCGCCCATCCGGTGAACCCCAATGTACCCACAGTGCATATGAACACCCGCATGGTCGTCACCTCCAGCCGCTGGTTCGGAGGCGGTGCGGACCTGACGCCGGTGCTCGACCGGCGCCGCACGCAGGAAGACGACGATAGTCGCCTCTTCCACAAGGCGATGGAAATTGCCTGCCGCAGCCATTCGGCCGTCGCCGACTATGGCGCTTACAAGAAATGGTGCGACGATTACTTTTTCCTGAAGCACCGCAACGAACCGCGCGGCATCGGCGGCATCTTTTATGACTGGCTGCATTCGAGCGAGGAAGCCGGCGGCTGGGATGCCGACTTCGCTTTCACCCGCGATGTCGGCAGGGCCTTCGCCATGGTTTATCCGAAAATCGTCCGCTCCAATTTCAACAAGGAATGGACCGAAGCCGACCGTGACGAACAATTGATCAGGCGCGGGCGCTATGTCGAGTTCAATTTGCTCTACGATCGCGGTACAATCTTCGGGTTGAAGACGGGAGGCAATATCGAGTCGATACTCTCGTCGATGCCGCCGGTCGTCCGGTGGCCATGACTGTACGACAGCGTACGGGTAAAAATACATTACATGGCCTTCAAGAACCGTGAGCACGCCCTAAACTAACGTGCTAAACTGAGCTTGTGTTGCGTAACAATCGGAGGAGGATTGTCATGATGATACAGAGCGGTTCGCCGGCGTCTGGGGATGTTCGGGAGGCATCCCGCGCAATCGAGACCCCGGATTTCCTGAACCGCATTGCCGAAGAAATGCGAGCCACGAGCGGCTCGGACCTGCCCCTTTCCTGCTTCATCGAACAGGTGAGGTTGCAGCTCGCTGCCGGAAAATCGCTCGAAGAACTGCGCGGACAGGCAAGAGAAAGCGCAAATTCGAATGCGTCCTACCAGTCGTCCGACTGCTTCCGCGCCTGGGCGATGCCGGAATATCGCATGTGATTTGCCGGCCGATGTCATCATCGGCCGGAACCTTCTCTCCGTTTCGCACATTGAAGTTTCGCACATCGAGGAGAACCGCGTGTCAGCGCGATCATCCCGTCATGTTCCGGACAAAGGAGTAGACAATGCGACTTTTCGAATGCGGTACGCTCGTTCCGGGCTGCACCTGGCACACCCGCGCCGATGAGGACGCCGAAATCGTCCGCCGCGCGGTCGAGCACATGAAGTCCGCCCATGGTGAAACGACCATTCGCGAAAACATGATCGACAACATCAAGGCCCGCATCCGCGACGAAGCGACAGCGGCCTGATCACTTCGAAAGTTCGTTCAGCCGGGCGAGCAGCGTCGCCCGGTCGGCGGCAAAATTCTCGTCGATCCATTGGTTCTCGAGTTTCGCAAGCGTCTCGCCGACACGCGGACCTGCGGGAATTCCGGTGGAAACGACATCGCCGCCGCCGATTGGAAACTGCGGTCTCTTCCACGCCAGAGCCCGGTCCAACAGCTTGCCGAGCCTGGCCGACCGGCTCATTTCCTTCATGTCGCCTTCCGCCTTGCCGCGAGCAACGGCGAGCGCGAGCTTCAGGCGCGTGACGATACCGTCCGCACCACTGCGATAGAGCAGCCGGTCGAAGGCCGCGGCAGACATTTCGTCATCGCCCGGGGGCGCCGCCGCCCAGGCCCTGAAATAGGCCGCTTCGGCATTCGAAAATCTCAGGCGGACCGCCATCTTCTCCAGCCGTTCGGCATCGGGTGGAACGATCGAAGCGAGCCGAAGAAGCGGATCGGACGTCCAGCCGAGCGCCTTTTCGGTAGCGACCAGTCCCGGGATGGCATCGATGCCCCATTTCTCCGTCTCCGGCAGGACTTCGCTGAGCACCGAAACCTGCCGCATCCAGAGCAGCGCCCGGCCCGGATCGTCGGCAGCAAGCAGCTTGCGAAGCTCGGACCAAACCCTTTCGGACGAAAGCGTAGTGAGCTTCGAACGCGCCGCCGAACAGGCCCGCAGTCCGTCTGCATCGGGCCGGCCGGAGCCGTAGTGAGCAAAAAAGCGGAAGAACCGCAGGATGCGCAGGTAATCCTCGGCAATCCGTGTCGCCGCATCCCCAATGAAACGGATGTTGCGCTTCTCAATATCGGCAAGCCCGCCGACGAGATCGACCACCTCACCCTTGGAATTCATGTAAAGGGCATTGATCGTCAGGTCGCGCCGTTCCGCATCCGCCTGCCAGTCGGTGCTGAAGGCGACCTTGGCGCGGCGCCCGTCAGTCTCGACGTCGGTGCGCAGCGTCGTCACTTCGAACGGCTTTCCTTCGATCACCAGCGTCACGGTGCCATGGTCGATGCCGGTGGGGATCGCCTTGCTGCCGGACGCCTTCGCCCGTTCCGTCACGGCGTCCGGCGTCAGCGTCGTCGCGATGTCGATATCGCTGACCGGAAGCCCCATCAGGCTGTTGCGCACGGCGCCGCCCACGACGCGCCCCTCCCCGCCGTCCGCGTTCAGGAGCGCGAAGACGCGCTGAAGGCGGGGATCCTTGAACCATGCTTCATCAGCAAGGCTGGTCATGCATAAAGCCTCTCGTAAAGGGTGCGGACGATGCCCGCCGTGATGCCCCAGATCATCCAGCTTTCATAGGGCATGCGGTAAAAATGCCGGTCGACACCCTCGACCAAGCGCCTGTCGCGGGTGTGGTTTTGCGGGTTCATCAGGAAGGAAAGCGGCACCTCGAAGACGTCGTCGACTTCCCGCGGATTGGGCTTCAGCTCGAACCCCCGCCGGACGACGCCGAGCACCGGCGTGATGCGGAAGCCGGTCGCGGCGAGATAGTGCGGTAGGCGTCCGACCGTCTCTACAAAGGAGCCGGCAATGCCGATCTCTTCCTGTGTCTCGCGGATCGCCGCCATCTCCGGAGAAATGTCCGTAGAATCGATCGCTCCGCCAGGAAAGGATATCTGGCCGGAATGCTTGCGCAGGTTCGCCGTGCGCTTGGTGAAGATGACCCGCGCCTCGTCGCCGTCGTCGACCACTGGCACCAGCACAGCGGCGTCGCGTAGGTGGAAGCCCTCGACCATCGCGACGATATCCGGATTGAGGATGTGGTCGCCGTGATCCCGCCAGGAGTGATCGACCGGCCCGCCGTTTTGATTGAGCGCCCGGCGGCGGAATTCGGCCGCGGAATAGAGTGGGTAGCCTTGGGTCGGGGCATTGCTCATCGGGGCAGCATATCCAGTTCATCGGCGGCCATGACAGGGAAAACGCAGCCGGCCGAGCGGACGCAGAACATCTCCCTGCCCTCGATATCCGCAATCTCGCCGAGGTCTGCCAGTTCATACGTCACGGCCCGCGACACCAGCGCCTCGAGACGCCCGCGCACATGCAGATAGGGTTTCAACTCGCTGTTTTCTCCATGAATCACGAAGCGCAGCGGATACTCCTGGCCGGCCTCGACGACATCGCCGGTATTGGTGCGGAATGTCAGCACCTGCTGACCATTGCGGTCCGTCACGCTCATCTCGACGGCAACGAACGGCGCGTCAGCGACCCTGATTCCGACTTTTTCCACAGGGGTGACGAGATAGGTCTTTCCGTCCTCGTCCTTGCGCAGGACGGTGGAAAACAGGCGAACCAGGGGCGCACGGCCGATCGGCGTTCCCATGTAGAACCATGTGCCGTCGGCGCGGATTTCCATGTCGATATCGCCGCAGAAGGGCGGATTCCATTTTTCGACCGGTGGAAGTCCGCGCTTCTTGCCGCCGGTTTCGCCTGCAGCGCGCGAAATCAGCGCGGCAAGCCCTGCGGCATCTTCACTCGCCCTGATCTCTTGCGCTGCCATTCTTCTGTCCCGGTTTGCTCTTAACGATAGAATAGTCACGAGATAGTCATTTGGAACGAACTTGTCAGCCCGCAACATATCCATAACTCTATAGGGTACGAGCCAGAGGCGTAAGTCCGCCGATTCGCGACGAATGATTCAGCCGTTGGAGATACTTGATGGGTATGATGAAGACCGAAGATAGCCTCGGGGAGAAGGAAATCATCGCTGCCGCAGAAAAGGCGCTCGCCGATATTGCCCTTGTGCGCGAAGAAGTCTCGAAGGTGATCTTTGGCCAGGAAAACGTCGTCGAAAACACCCTGCTCGCTGTTCTTTCAGGCGGCCATGCACTTCTGGTCGGCGTGCCCGGCCTTGCAAAGACCAAGCTGGTGACCACGCTCGGCGAAGTGCTCGGCCTCGGCGCGAACCGCATCCAGTTCACGCCGGACCTCATGCCGTCGGACATCCTCGGCTCCGAAGTGATGGACCAGGACGAGAACGGCCGCCGCTCCTTCCGCTTCGTCAAGGGCCCGGTGTTCGCCCAACTGCTGATGGCGGATGAGATCAACCGCGCCTCACCGCGCACGCAGTCGGCGCTGCTGCAATCGATGCAGGAGTATCACGTCACGATCGCCGGCCAGCGCTACGACCTGCCGACGCCTTTCCACGTTCTCGCCACCCAGAACCCGCTGGAGCAGGAAGGCACCTACCCGCTGCCGGAAGCTCAGCTCGACCGCTTCCTGCTGCAGGTGGACGTGCACTATCCCGAGCTTGCCGCCGAACGCCAGATCCTGCTCGAAACGACCGGCATCAGCGAAACGAAGCCGCAAGCCGTCCTCGACGCCGGGCGGCTGATGGAAATCCAGAAGCTCATCCGCCAGATGCCGGTGAGCGACAAGGTCGTCGATGCGATCCTCGATCTAGTGCGCTCCGCCCGCCCCGGCCAGGGCAACGCTGCGACCGACAAGAATGTGGCCTGGGGCCCGGGTCCGCGCGCCGGCCAGGCGATGATGCTCTGCGCCCGCGCCCGCGCGCTCTATGAAGGCCGTCTGGCGCCGTCGCTCGACGATATCCATGCACTTGCCGAACCCGTTCTCGAACACCGCATGGCGCTTACCTTCGCTGCACGTGCCGAGGGCATGTCGGTCCGCGATGTCATCGCCGGCCTCGTCAAGCAGGCCAAAGGATAAGGAAGCCGGACGCGTGGCATCTATCGGACAGATCGTCAATCCGACCCCTGGCAGCGATGCCCTCGCCCGCGCAAGACAGCGGGCCTCTCTGGTGCCGGACTGCCTGGTCGAAGCCAAGCGCATCGCCAACACCGTGATTGCCGGCTGGCATGGCCGTCGCAAGCGCGGTATCGGCGAGAATTTCTGGCAGTTCCGCCCTTATACCGAGGGTGAAAGCCTATCGCGCATCGACTGGCGTCGCTCCGCCCGCGACGACCATACCTATGTTCGCGAGCGCGAATGGGAAGCCGCCCACACCATCTGGCTGTGGGCCGACATGTCGCCCTCGATGATGTACAAGTCGACCTTCGGCAGTGTCTCGAAGGAAAGCCGCGCGCTCGTCATCATGCTGGCGCTCGCTGAGATCCTTGCGCGCTCCGGCGAACGCATCGGTTGTCCGGGCGTCATGGAACCGGTTGCCGCCCGCAACGCCGCCGAGCGGCTTGCAACCGCGCTCATGCATGCGCCGCTACCGGGCGGGCTGCCGGACATCGCCATGATCCGCGGCTGGAGCGATCTCGTGCTCATCGGCGATTTCCTGGACGATGCGCCGGCGATCATGGCCCGCCTCACACCGCTTGCCCGTCGCGGCCTTCGCGGCCACGTGGTCGAGATCGCCGATCCCGCCGAAGAGCTTTTCCCCTATACCGGCCGTACCGAATTCACCGATCCGGAAACCGGCTCGAAACTGGTGTCCGGCCGCGCGGAAAACATCCGCGAAGCCTATAGCCGCGCCTATCTGGCCCGCCGCGACGGTCTCGGCCAATCGCTTCGACATCTCGGCTGGACGTTCGTCACCCATCGCACCGATCACCTAGCATCCGAAGCGCTGGTTGCGGTGCATATGTATCTGTCCGGGATGCCGGCCAAGGCGACACATGGGGGGCTGCTATGAGCGCCCTTCCCTTTGCTTTCGCCTATCCTGCAATCCTCGGCGCGCTCGTCGCCCTGCCGGTCATCTGGTGGCTGCTGCGGCTTACGCCGCCGCGCCCGAAATCCGAAGTCTTCCCGCCGCTGAAGATACTGGCCGCCGTACTGAAGCGCGAGGAAACGCCCGCTCAGAGCCCCTGGTGGCTGACGCTGCTTCGAATGCTGCTCGCCGCTGCCGTGATCCTTGCGATCGCCGATCCGGTTTTCAATCCGCGTACCAATTCGCTCGCCGCAGGCGGTCCGCTCGTTCTTTTCGTCGACAATGGCTGGGCGACGGCGCCGGATTGGCAACGCCGCGTGCAGACCGCCGAAGCGCTGATCGACGACGCCGAATCGGCCGGCACCCCCGTCGCGGTCGCCTTTACCGCCGATCCCACCAACAATGCTGTGCCGGGCACCACAACGGCGGCCCGCGACATGCTGCGCGCCGCAGAACCGCAGCCGCTCGTTCCGGATCGCGAACGCGCCTTCGAGGCATTGCGCGCCGCCCTCAACGGCACGAAACCAGGTACGCTCGCCTTCCTTTCCGACGGCGCTGCCGCCAAGGAAAACGATGCGACCGTCCGCCAGCTCGCCGATCTGAAGCCTGCCGAGCTCCGTCTCATCGAAGGCGATACCACACGGACGATCGCCATCACCGGTGCCACGAATGCCGCCGACGCCATGAGCGTGACCGCGACGCGCCTCGACAGCGCGGGCGCCGCCTCGCTGCCGCTGACGGCGCAGGATGCCCAGGGCCGTGCGATTGCCGCAGGCACGGTGGATTTCCAGCCCGGGCAGTCGGTCGCCTCCGGCTCGATCCCCGCCCCCTTCGAGATGCGCAACGATTTCGCCCGCGTCAGCATCGACAATCTTGCGACGGCAGGTTCGGTCCATCTGCTCGACGATGGCTTCAAGCGCCGCCGCGTGGTGCTGCTTTCCGGCGAAGCGGGCGATGAATTCCAGCCGCTGCTATCGCCTCTCTATTACATCCAGCGCGCACTGCAGCCTTATGCCGATCTGATCCAGCCGAACACGCCGGATCTCGCTGCCTCCATCCCCGATCTGCTGTCGCAGAATCCGTCCGTTATCATCATGGCCGATATCGGCCGGCTGCCGCAGGAAACCTATGGTCCGATGCAGCGCTGGATCGCCAATGGCGGCACGCTGATCCGCTTCGCCGGGCCGCGCCTTGCCGCCGCCCCCGCGGACGATCCGCTGGTGCCGGTGACGTTGCGCCAGGGCGAGCGTGCGCTTGGCGGCGCGCTCTCCTGGGCCGAGCCGCAGCCGCTGGCGGATTTTCCGAACTTCGGTCCTTTCGCCGGCATGGCCAAGCCGACTGACGTGACCGTCAAGCGCCAGGTTCTGGCCGAGCCGACGCCCGATCTTGCCGAGCGCACCTGGGCAAGCCTTGCCGACGGCACGCCGCTGGTTACGACCAAGCCGATCAACGCGGGCCGTATCGTGCTTTTCCATGTCAGCGCCGAGGCAACGTGGTCCAACCTGCCGATCTCCGGCAATTTCGTCGAGATGCTGCGTCGCATCGTTCAGCTCTCCCGCTCGGGCGGCGTCACCTCTGAAGCCGGTGCTGCAACGACCGCTGAAGCCCTGCCGCCCTTCCGCCTGCTGACGGCGAAGGGCGTGCTCACGACGGAGACCGGCACGGCACGGCCGTTGATCCCGAACGCAAAGACCGAGCCCGTTTCCAATTTCGACAATCCGCCTGGACTCTATGGTTCGGAAGACGGCTTTACCGCATTGAATGTATTGCCGAATAACGCCGAGCTGAGGCCGCTCGACACAGCCGGCATCAATGTCCTGCGCGAGGGCCTGATCGGCGGCGAAACCTGGTCCGCCAAGCCCGCTCTCTTCCTCATCGCCTTCCTGCTGCTCCTGGCAGACAGCCTCGTCGTGATGTTCATGGGCGGCGCCTTCTCCCGGCTGCGTTCGGCGGCCCGGCCTGCGGCGATCATCGCAGTCGCCGTCAGCACGACCTTCTTCCTGCAACCCTCGCAACTGCGCGCCGACGATTCCAAGCCCGGCGACGACCAGATATTCCAGCGATTGGACAATACCCACCTCGCCTATGTCGTCACCGGCGAGCAGGATGTCGACAATATTTCCGAGCACGGCCTTGAAGGCCTGACCGAGTTCCTGACCTTCCGCACGACACTGGAGCCGGCGCCGCCCGTCGGCCTTGATCTCACGAAGGACGAGCTGTCCTTCTATCCTATCATTTACTGGCCGGTTTCCGCCTCCGCGCCGATGCCGTCGACGGCTGCGATCAACCGCATCGACGCCTATATGCGCGCCGGCGGCACCGTGCTTTTCGATACGCGCGACCAGTTCTCCTCACTGGATAACAATGGAGGTGCCTCGAGTGCCAACGGCGAGCGCCTGCAGCAGATCCTCGCCAATCTCGACATCCCCCCGCTGGAGCCGGTTCCGTCGGACCACGTTCTGACGAAGTCCTTCTACCTGCTCTCCAGCTTCCCGGGCCGCTATTCCGGAAGCCCGCTCTGGATCGAGTCGAGGCAGGACAATCGCGCATCGGACACCAAATCGACGGCCTCGGCCGACGGTGTTTCGCCGATCCTGATCACCGGCAACGATTTAGCCGGGGCCTGGGCGGTCGATCAGAATGGCGCACCGATGCTGCCGACCGTTCCGCCGGATGAGATGCAGCGCGAATACTCCTATCGCGCCGGCGTCAACATCATGATGTATATGCTGACGGGCAACTACAAGACCGATCAGGTCCATATCCCCGCGCTCCTCGAACGGCTGGGGCAATGACATGACGGTTGATTTTTCGCCCTTTATTCCCTGGCCGGTTCTTGCGGCGCTCGCGGCCGTCGTCGCGGTTGTCGCGGTCTTCGCCATCTGGCGCGGCATCCGCGGCGCCTGGATCCGCGCGCTCGCCGCCCTCGCATTGCTGGCAGCGCTCGCAAATCCGCTACTCATGCAGGAAGATCGCGAGCAGCTTTCGACGGTCGTTCCCGTCATCGTCGATCGGAGCCAGAGTCAGCAGACGCCGGAACGTATCAAGATGACCGACGAGGCGCTGGCGCAGTTGAAGGATCGCCTCTCTCGTTTCCCGAATATTGAGCCGCGCTATGTCGATGCGACCGAGCCTGAAAATTCCGATGCGCCCTCCACACGCCTCTTTTCCGCCCTTTCGGCCGCCGTTGCCGACGTACCTCCAGCGCGCATCGGCGGCGCGATCATGCTGACGGATGGTGAAGTGCATGATGCGCCGGGCGTCAATCAGGCGCTCGGCTTTGACGCGCCGGTCCACGGCCTGATCACCGGCAAGGCCAACGAATTTGACCGCCGCGTCGAGGTGATCAAGGCGCCGCGCTTCGGCATCGTCAATGAAGAGCAGCAACTGGTCCTGCGCGTCTTCGACGACGGCCCGAGCCCGGGCACCACGGCCGATGTGACTGTGAAGCTGAACGGCGACGTGATCGCCGCGCTCCAGGCGACACCGGGGCAGGATACGCCGTTTTCCTTTAAGGTTCCGCGCGGCGGCAGCAATGTGCTGGAATTCTCGGTGGCCGGGCTGCCTGGCGAAGTGACGGAGGCAAACAACCGCGCCGTTCATGTCATCGATGGCATCCGCGAAAACCTGCGCGTGCTTTTGGTCTCCGGCGAGCCGCATGCCGGCGAGCGCGCCTGGCGCAATCTCCTGAAGTCCGACGCCTCGGTCGATCTCGTCCATTTCACCATTCTGCGCCCCCCTGAAAAGCAGGACGGCACGCCGATCAACGAGCTTTCGCTGATCGCCTTCCCGACACGCGAGCTGTTCGTCGACAAGATCAAAGACTTCGACCTGATCATCTTCGACCGTTACCAGCACCGCGGCGTGCTGCCGATCCTCTACTATGACTACATTGCACAATATGTCGAAAACGGCGGTGCGCTGCTGATTGCCGCAGGTCCCGAGCATGCCGGCCAGGATTCGATCGCACTGACGCCGCTTTCGGCCGTTCTCCCTGCCGAGCCGACCGGCCAGATGATCGACAAGGCCTTCTATCCCCGCCTCTCCGAGGAGGGCCGCAAGCATCCCGTCACCCGCGGCCTCGACGGCTCCGCTGACGAGCCGCCGCATTGGGGCCGCTGGTTCCGCAGCGTCGATGTCGCGTCTCCGCATGGCCAGACGGTCATGGTTGGCGCAGACAATCATCCGCTGCTGCTTTTGAACCGTGCCGGCCAGGGGCGCGTCGCCATGCTGCTCTCCGACCAGGGCTGGCTCTGGGCCCGCGGCTTCGAGGGCGGCGGCCCGCACGTCTCGCTCTACCGCCGCATCGCCCATTGGCTGATGAAGGAACCGGCGCTGGAGGAAGAAGCGCTGACGGCGCGCGCCTCCGGCCGCACACTGGAGGTAACCCGCCAGACGATCGGCGACAATCCGGGCGAGGCCACAGTCCGATATCCATCAGGCAAGACGGAAAATCTGCCGCTGAACCAGTCCGAACCCGGTCTCTTCAAGGCCGAGAAGAAGATGGACGAGATCGGCCTCTTCGAAATCCGCAACGGCGACCTGACGACGCTCGTTCATGTCGGCGCCGTCGATGCGCCCGAATTCAAGGCGATGATTTCGACGACGGATGTGCTGAAGCCGATTTCCGGCAAGACACGCGGCCTTGTCACCCGCGTTTCAGATACCAATGGAGCGATCGAAGTTCCGCCGATCCTGCCGGTTCGCGGCCAGGTTCGCGTCGCCGACAATGCCCGCATGCAGATCAAGTTGACGAACGAGACCGTGCTGAAGGGGATCAATACCCTGCCGCTCTTTGCCGGTTTTGCCGGCGTCGGCGTGCTGCTGCTCGCCTTCGGCGCCATGTGGTGGCGTGAAGGACGATGAGTCTCGCTTAGGCGAGCGAGACCCGCCGCGTTTCCGCATCGATCGCAAGCGCGGCGATGGCAGCCACCACCAGCAGCGCTGCAAATAGCCCGATGGCGATGCCGAGGCCCAGCGACACGACGAATGCCATTAGCGATGGTGCGGCAAGCCCGCCGAGCCGAGCCATGGCGCCTGCGGTCCCCATCCCGGTGGCGCGCGATGCCGTCGGGTAGAGCTCGGGCGTATAGGCGTAAAGCGCGCCCCAAGTGCCGAGCAGCGCGAAGCTCATGATCAGCAGCGATGCCCCGATCAGCACGTCGTTCGGCGAAAGCACGAAGAGCAGGCATCCCGCCGCCGAAAGCAGGCAGAAGCCGATCAGCGTTGGCCGCCGTCCCCATTTCTCGACACCGTAGGCCGCGAGCGCGTAGCCCGGTATCTGGGCGAGCGCCACGAAGACGAGAAAGCCATAGCCGCGCACGAAACCGAAGCCCTCGCCGGCAAGCCTTGCAGGCATCCAGGTGAACACGCCGTAATAGGAGACCGAAACGAGAAACCATATCGCCAGGATCATCAGACTGCGGCGGCGAAGCGAGGCGGAGAAGATGCCCTCTGAAGGCGCATGCGGGGCCGGCACAATCTGATCGGCGGCGGCAAGCTCCGGCCTGCCGTTGCGTTTCAGCATGCGGTTGACGATCGCCTTGGCGTCTTCGGCACGGCCTGTCCGCAACAGATAGAGCGGCGATTCCGGCACGAAGAAGCGTAGCCCGATGCCGAAGATGGCGGGCAGCGCCGTCACGGCAAAGATGTAGCGCCACGCATCGGCAACGCCGGCGACGCTTGCGGCCCATGCGGCAAGCGCAACGATCAACGTGCCGACCGCCCAGAACCCCTCGAGCACGACGAGCCAACGGCCTCGGTTCTTTGCGGGCAAAAATTCCGCCATCATCGCATAGTCGACCGGCAAGGTGCCGCCAACAGCCATCCCCGTTAAGAAGCGCAGAACGAGCAGGCTGGTGAAATCCGGAGCGAAGATCGAAAGCGTACCGAACAAGGCGTCACAGGCGACCGTCAGGATCAGCACGGAGCGTCGGCCCACCCTGTCGGCGAGCCGGCCGAAGACGACGGCGCCGATCAGCATGCCGAGGAAGAAAAGCGTTCCGGTCTGCAGTGCTTGCGGCACCGTCATCTGGAACGTGGCGGCGATCGAAGCGGCCGTGAACCCGACGGCTAGCACCTGCATGGCGTCGGCCGCCCAGACAAGCCCGAAAATCGCCATCAGCCGCCGCTGAAATGCGCCCGTCCCGGCGCGATCCAGCGCCTCGTCCATTGAAATTCCGCTCATGCCGCCCTCCGCCAAGCTGCCGAAACCTCGCGCAAAGTGAGGTCAGGGAAAATCAGCGATAGAACATATGAACTATGCACGCCAGCCGATTATACCCTTGAGACGCTGATGCGCATCTTCGGCAAACGAAACGACCAGAACGCGGGCGGGATCGACTGGCCCTGGAAAGGCGAGCGCGTTGTAGGCGACCTTCTCGAAGCCGAGCGGGCAATAATACGGCGGATCGCCGACAAGGATGACAGCCTCGGAGCCCTTGCGCCTTGCCGCCTCCACCGCGATCCGCACGAGCTCGCGGCCGATGCCCATATTCTTGTGCGTTGGCCGGACGGCAAGTGGCCCGAGCAGGTGCCCTTTAACATCGCCCGCCATGACCGGCGTCATCCTGACCGAGGCGATCGTTTCGCCGTCATCGGTACAGATGAAGGAGAGCGACAGATCGTGCGGCCCCTGCTCGCGGATGCGCGCAGCCGCACGGGTGTGCCGGCCAGGGCCGAATGCTTCTTCGTTGATGTGTTCGATAGCCGCGTCGTGAGACGCATCCTCGGTGAGGTAGACCAGATCGTGCTTGTGCATGATGAGACAGAAACCGGATAGACGGAAGTGATGATTTTCGAGTACGCGCTTAGGCGTTCGGAAGCATCAGCGTCGTCGCAGATTTCTGGATGCGTAAAACAAATCGGGTTCCTGAGAAAATGTGAAACGGCCGATAGCAGGAAAAATTTCCCTCGTCCAACGCAAAGTGACGCGACCGAAAAAACATTTGTGACGCACTGTTCAGTCTTTGCACCCCTGCAAAGATCGGCCGCGTGCAATATGTTTCTGCCAACGGCGAATTTGAAGGAAGCGCACAATGGGCATGCTGGTTGACGGCGTCTGGCAGAACGTCGGGTACGATACGAAAAAAACGAAGGGCCACTTCAAGCGCGCGGCCTCTCAGTTCCGCAACTGGATCACGGCCACTGGAGAGGCAGGACCGACGGGCACCGGCGGCTTCAAGGCCGAGGCTGACCGCTATCATCTCTATGTCTCGCTCGCCTGCCCCTGGGCACACCGCACGCTCATTTTCCGCAAACTGAAGGAGCTCGATGACATCATCTCCGTGTCCGTCGTCGATCCGCTGATGGCCGAGAAAGGCTGGGAATTCAAAGTCGGCGACGGCGCGACCGGCGATCACCTTTACGGTGCAAGGACCCTCTTCGAGATCTACGTGAAGGCCGATTCGCACTATTCCGGCCGCGTCACCGTTCCCGTGCTCTGGGACAAGAAGACCGGTACGATCGTCAATAATGAATCGGCCGAGATCATCCGCATGTTCAACAGCGCCTTCGACGGGCTGACCGATTCGAAGACGGATTTCTATCCCGCCGCTCTCCGCGCCGATATCGATGCGCTAAATACGATCGTCTACGACACCGTCAACAACGGCGTCTACAAGGCAGGCTTTGCAACGACGCAGGAAGCCTACGAAGAGAATGTCGTGAAGATTTTCGAAACGCTGGACATGCTGGAGGAGCGTCTCGGCAAAAGTCGCTATCTCTTCGGCGACCGGCTGACGGAAGCCGACTGGCGGCTGTTCACGACGCTGGCGCGCTTCGATGCAGTCTATGTCGGCCACTTCAAGTGCAACATCCGCCGCATCGAAGACTACAAGAACCTCTCGGGCTACCTGCGCGATCTTTACCAGACGCCGGGCGTCAAGGAGACGGTGAATTTGCGCCACATCAAGGAGCACTATTACCGCAGCCACAGGACGATCAATCCGACGGGCGTGGTCCCGGTCGGCCCGGCTCTCGATCTCGACCGCCTGCACGGCCGCGCCAAGCTTGCCGCTGCCGCGTGAATCCTACCAGAAGTGAGCGGCTGGCTCTTCGCCGCTCAACTCCCTCAGCCTGCGCCTCGTCGCTTCAGTCGTGCCGTCCGGCAGACCGTCGAGCGCGAAGAAGCCGCATTCGACAATTTCGCGATCCGGCTTGCGCGGCGCGGTCTGCTCGACCTCGGCGCGGTAGAAGACCACATGATCGCGCCGGCTCGCCGATGCGTTGAAATAGACATGGAAGAGCTGCGGCCTGCCGATGATCTTGAGGTTGCCCTCCTCGCGCAGTTCCTTGATCAGCGCTTCCTCTGCCGTCTCGTTGCGCTCCAGCCCGCCGCCAGGCATATGCCAGCCGGGAAGGTAGCTGTGGCGGACCAGAAAAATCCGCCCCGACGAATCGAAACAGGCCGCCCGCACGCCCATGGTCATGCCGCGCGCGAGGGCGAAATAGCCATGCACGATCCGCATCAGCAGCTTGGATTGCCAGGGCCTGATTTCCTTGATCGTCATGGGTCTGTTTTCACTATTTCGTTCAATCGGATGTGTTTGATTTGTAAATATCCTGGTCTATGTGTCGTAGCATGTTCAAGCTCGCGCATATCTCGGATATCCACCTCGGCCCACTTCCCAATCTTTCATTCCGCGAGCTTTTCTCGAAGCGCATTACCGGCTTTGTGAACTGGCACCGCCACAGGCGCAAGCATCTTTTCGGCGGCACGCTAGATCTGCTCCTGGAGGATATCCGTGCGCGCCATGCGGACCACCTGGCCGTGACCGGCGACTTGGTGAATCTCGCAAGCGGCATTGAGATCCGCTCCGCCGCCGCCTGGCTTCGCGCGCTCGGGGAACCGGCGGAAACCTCCGTGGTTCCCGGCAATCACGACGCCTATGTGCCCGGCGCCTACGAGAAATCCATGCGCGCCTGGTATGACTATGTGCGCGGCGACCTCGCCCCAGCCGAATGGGAGGAAGACAAGCACATCTTTCCCTATCTCCGCGTCCGCGGCAAAGTCGCGCTCGTCGGCTGCTCGACGGCCGTCGCCACGCCACCATTTGCCGCCAGCGGCTTCTTCAGCCAGCGGCAGGCCCGCGAGACCGTCAACATGCTCCGCGCGGCCGGTGAAGCCGGCCTCTTTCGCGTCGTCATGATCCACCACCCGCCGATCCGCGGCGCGACCGCTTTCTACAAGCGGATGATCGGCATCCGCCGCTTTGCCGCCGTCGTCTCGACCGGCGGCGCAGAACTCGTGCTCCACGGCCATACGCATCTCAATACGCTCCACTGGCTGCGCGGCCAGACCGGTCCCGTGCCTGTGGTCGGCATTGCTTCCGCCTCGCAGGGACCAGGTGGCTTGAAGCCCCGTGCCGCCTATAATCTCTTCAGCATCGACGGTTCGCCCGGCGCCTGGGAACTGAGGGGCGAACGCTTCAGCTTGAACGACATGGGCGATGGCGTTTCGTCGGAAAGTGTCGACATTTTCAAGCTTTAGACGGAAAAGCGGAATCTTTTTCGCCGCTTTTTGAATCACTTTCTGAAGCCGCTACGATTTTCCCCAGGGCAATGCTTAAGCCCTTGGTATTTCCAAATCCCGCTGTACAATCCGGCCGCAATCGCCGCCGATCAGGGAACAAGCCATGCGCGCCGCAGCAAACCGCATCTGCCGGCTCATCCTCGCCTTCGGCCTTGCGGCCGGGCTCTCGGCACCGGCCTTCGCCGTCGGTGACGAAAGCGACGAGACAGGCCCGCCTCCGAAGACCGAAACCACGACCAAATGCGCCGACGGCAAGGTGTGGGACAAGAAGAGGAAGGAATGCGTCGCGCCGAAGAAGAGCAGCTTTAACGACGACGACCTCTACGAGGCAGCGCGCGAATTCGCCTATGCCGGCCAATATGAAAATGCCATCACCGTCTTGAACCTCGCCAGGAACAAGAACGATCCGCGCATCCTGAACTATCTCGGCTATGCAAACCGCAAGGCGGGCCGGATGGAACTTGGAATGTCCTATTACCGCAAGGCGCTGCAAGCCGACGAGAATTATATTCTCGCACGATCATACATGGGCCAGGCCCTGGCCGAAGAAGGTGACATCCAGGGTGCCCGCGTCCAGCTCGTCGAAATTCGCGACCGCGGCGGCGAAAACACCTGGGCTTATCGGGCGCTATTGCAGAGCCTGAACGGCTACCGGACCTATTGAAACGGGGGCCGCTCCGGCGACCAAGAGAGAAACCTTTGGGAATTCTTCGACCGCGCCGTCTTCTTCTTGCGCGGCAGTGCAAAATTGTTCCATAAAGGTCACTTCCACGATATAAAAAGCTTGGCCCACATCGGGTGCTTCGCCCGAACACATTCATGAAATGAGACTATGCGTCAGCCTGTAACGACCATCGATATCCGACGCGACCTGGTGGGCCTGCTCCCGCGGCTGCGGCGCTTCGCGATGACGCTTGCCGGCGATGCGGCGGCTGCCGACGATCTGGTGCAGGCGGTCTGTCAGCGTGCGGTGGCAAAGAGCCACCAGTGGAGCGGCGAAGGCCGGCTCGAAAGCTGGATTTACACACTCGCCCGCCAACAGTGGAGCGACGATGGCCGCAGACGCAAGGCGCGACCGGCTTCCAAGAGCAACGTCACGGATATCCGCGACGCGGCGCGCGACCGCGCAGCCGTCGCCGATACCGATGCCGTACACCGCATGCTCGCCGAAATGCCTGAAGGCATTTCGAGCGTCTTCCTGCTCGTCGCTGTCGAAGGACATACCTATCAGCAGACCGCCGACATCATGGGCATATCGGCCGGCAGCGTGCCCGCGCAGCTTGCCGCGGCGCGGCTGCACTTCGCAAGCCTCGCCGACGATCATCCTCACAGGTACTGAACTTTGCCCGATTTCAAAAAACTATCGCTTGACGCCCAGCTGACCGCCCTTCTCGACGGCGAAACGACGCCGGAACAGAAGCATGAGCTGGAGCAGCGCCTCGCCAACGACGAAGGTGCGCGCCGGCTTTACGACAAGCTGCGTCACGGCGCCGATTTCGGCCGCCGCCGTCTGGACGATATTCTTAAGGAGCCGGTTCCGCTGGCACTCGTGCGCTCGATCAAGAGCGTCCAGCCGCCCAAGGCGCCGATCGCGCCGCGAACCACCCGCCCGTCGATGAAGCTCGCGCCGAGCGGCACGCAGGCGCTGGCCGCAGCGATCATCCTTTTTATCGTCGGCTGCGGCATCGGCTATCTCGCCGGCACGAGCCCCGGCACTCCCACGGGCAATGGCACGACGCAGATCGTGGACGACAATGCCAGCAGCAAGAACTGGCTGAACGACATCACCGCCTACCAGCGCCTGATGATCCGCCAGCCGCGGCATATCGTCGAGGTGCCCTCTACCCAGGCCGAGGAGATTTCCAACTGGCTGACGTCCACGGTCGGCGTCGCCTTCCGCGTGCCTGACTTGTCTACCGACGGCTGGGCCTTCCAGGGCGCCCGCGTGCTACTTGGCGACGGAAAGCCGGTCGGCCAGCTGGTCTATACGAGCACGGACGGCGATCTCATCTCCATCTGCTTCCGCAAGGATGCCCAGCCGCCCGAGTCCGAGGATTTCAAGGAAACGATCAGGGACGAAATCGGCCTGATCACCTGGCACAATGCCGGCACCTCCTACGTTCTGGCCGGACCTTCCGCCGAAGCCTCGCTCAGCCAGATCGCCATGGAAGTCGCAACCGCGATCTGAGCCTTACGGGACCAGCACGACCTTGCCGCTGACGCCCCGGCTTTCGATGGCGCGATGCGCATCGGCAGCTTTGTCCAGCGGAAAACTCGCGCCCTTTGCGACGATCAGCGCGCCGGAGACGGCAAGCGAAAACAGCGCGGAGAGATCGTCCGCCAGCGTTTCAGATAACAGCGGCAGCAGCGCAAATCCCTTGAGCGTCTGGTTCTTCTCGAACATGGAATTCAGGTCGGCAACCTCAAGCCGAAAGCGGCCCAGTGCAGCAAAGACAAGCTCTCCGCCCGGCGCAAGCGCTACAAGGGAGGCACGTGTCACCTCGCCACCGATCGTATCGTAGATCAGATCGACGGGCGCCTTCTCACGGAGGGTCTCCTGCCAGCCCTCGGCTGTATAGTCGATCGCCGCATCCGCGCCCAGCGTGCGGGAGAGCGACCTCTTCTTCTCGCTGCTTGCCGTCGCGATGACCCGTCCGGCGCCCTCACGCTTCGCCAATTGCACCAGCAGCGAGCCAACGCCCCCGGCCGCCGCGTGGACAAGAACGGTTTTGTCCCGTGGCGGCGCCTGACGCACCATATGCAGCACCGTCAGCCCCTGCACCATCAGCGCAACCGCCGCCTCGAAGGACAACACGTCGGGGATCGAGATCACTGACGCACCCGGCACGGCGACGTACTCCGCATAACCCTCACCCCGCCCGAGCGCGAAAAGCGGAACGGCAACGCGCGCACCGATGACAGCGGAATCAACTCCCTCGCCTATCGCCTCGACAACACCCGCGACTTCAACACCCGGGATCATCGGCAATTGCGGCGTCACTGCATACCGGTTGGCGCGCATCAGCACTTCGAAGAAGTTGACGCCTGCAGTACGGACCCGAACGAGCACCTCCCCTTCGCGCGGCATTGCTTTCGGCACCTCGACGACCTTGAGAACCTCAGGGGGACCGAAATGGTCGAAGCGGACGGCTTTCATGGGCAGACCTCACGTTTGAATGGCGTAGGCAGCGCTTTATCAGTAAGCTCGGCGGCAGGAATAGACACCCTTTCGTGCCATACCCACCAGGAAGTGACCATGGCTGAACTCATCAAGAGACTGCCCAAATTGCCCGTCGAACGCGCCGTAAAGGTGATCGCCGGGCGCTGGAAACCGGTTATCCTCTACTACGTTTTCTGCGGCCCGAAGCGCCTTTCGGAGCTGAAACGCATGATGCCGGAGATCACGCAGAAGGTGCTGATCCAGCAGCTACGCGAAATGGAGGAACATGGTCTGGTAAGGCGCGAGGTGTTTGCCGAAGTTCCCGCGCGCGTCGAATATACCGCGACGGAGCTCGGGCTTGGGCTTGAACCGGTGCTGCTGGCGCTCTGCCAATGGGGCCAGCGCCACGCCGAGGCGCAGAATGAAATCGCCGACATTGCCGACTGCATCGTCCGCCCGCGCAAGCCATCTTTCGCCGCCTGAGGGGCGAAACGCGCAGCCGGCGGCGCCCGCTGCGCAATCTCGATCAGTTCTTCCCGGCTCTCACATCCAGCACGCGGTTGGCCGCCGAGACGATCGCTTCGAGCGAGGCGCCTACGATATTGGTGCTGATGCCGGCACCGAAGAGTTTGCCGCCGGGATAGGCGGTCTCGACGTAGGAGATGGCCGCCGCATTCGAGCCGTGCTGCAGGGAGTGCTCGGAGTAGTCTTCGACCGACATCTCGATGCCGAGATAGTGCGAGAGCGCGTTGATGAAGCCGTCGATGGGGCCGTTGCCGCGGCCTTCGATACGCTTCGTCTCGCCATTGTCGATGATCTCAGCGGCGACGACACGCACGCCCTTGCTCTCTGGATCGGCGAAGGTGTGATGATCGACGAACTTGATGCGGCCCTCGGGTTGCGTCACGTAGCGCTCGATGAAGCGGTCGTAGATGCGGCGCGACGGCAGTTCCTTGCCTTCTTCGTCGGTGATGCGCTGGATGTCCTCGCGGAACTCGACCTGGAGATTGCGCGGCAGATTGAGCCCGTAGTCCTGCTGCAGGATATAGGCGATGCCGCCCTTGCCGGACTGCGAGTTGATGCGGATGATCGCCTCGTAGGAGCGGCCGACATCCTGCGGGTCGATCGGCAGATAGGGCACTTCCCACACCGGATGGTTGGCGACCTTGATCGCCTTCATACCCTTGTTGATCGCATCCTGATGCGAGCCGGAAAAGGCCGTATAGACCAGTTCGCCGACATAAGGGTGGCGCTCGCCGATCGTCATCTGGTTCGAATATTCGAAGACGCTCTTGATGCGCTCGATATCGGAGCAGTCGATTTCCGGATCGACGCCCTGCGTGAACATATTGAGCGCCATCGTCACCACATCGACATTGCCCGTGCGCTCGCCGTTGCCGAAGAGCGTGCCCTCGACGCGGTCGGCGCCTGCCAGCAGACCGAGCTCGGCTGCCGCAATACCGGTGCCGCGGTCGTTATGCGGATGCAGCGAGACGATCAGGTTCTCGCGATTGTCGAGATTGCGGCACATCCATTCGATCTGGTCGGCATAGACGTTCGGCGTCGCCATCTCGACGGTGGACGGCAGGTTGATGATCAGCTTGTTGTCCGCCGTCGGCTTCATCACGTCGATGACGGCATTGCAGATTTCCAGCGCCACTTCGAGCTCGGTACCGGTGAAGCTTTCCGGCGAGTATTCGAAGCGGTAGCCGCCGCCGGCTTTCGCCGCCATGTCGGTGATCATCTTCGCCGCATCGACGGCGATCTGCTTGATACCCGGCACGTCCTTGGCAAAAACCACGCGGCGCTGCAGCTCGCTCGTCGAGTTGTAGAAATGCACGATCGGCTTGTTGGCACCCTGCAGCGCCTCGAAGGTACGGGTAATCAGCTCAGGGCGGCACTGAACCAAGACCTGCAGCGAAACGTCGTCCGCCACATTTCCTTCCTCGATGCACCAGCGCGCAAAGTCGAAGTCCGTTTGCGAGGCGGAGGGAAAGCCGATCTCGATTTCCTTGAAGCCCATGTCGAGCAGCAGCTGGAACATGCGAGCCTTGCGGTCATGGCCCATCGGGTCCACCAGCGCCTGATTGCCGTCGCGAAGGTCGACAGAGCACCAGACCGGCGCCTTGCTGATCGTCTTCGTGGGCCAGGTGCGGTCGGGAATGTTCACCTGCGGGTACGGGCGGTATTTCACGCCTGCGGATGGCATGCCTTTTGCGGGATTTTGCGTCTTCGCGTCCATTGTCTTCTTCCTCGTCCCGGCAATTTGCCCCGCGTCTTAGCCCATCATGGCGGGCTTGGCGACAGCAAATGCGGACCTTGTTGGTCTATGTTGAATTCAGGGAATTCGTCGCGAGGAGCGATAGGGCCAGCGGGCTTTCGGCCGCCGGGCGCTCCTCAAAGGACCCGGCAACCGCGTGTAAGGCCGAGGAGAAGAAGCGACGTCAGGGCGCGCGTGTTGTCACGCAGGGCAACGCGGCCGCGGACAATAGTGTCGGAAATCTTTGCGCCAGTGGTCTTCATGCCCGCGCTTATAGCTGCCGAACAAAAAAACGGCAACCCCCCCTATGTTCTTGCCGCCTGCACGAAACGCGACAGCGCCAGCATCAACCCGCCGGCCACGAGCCCCCAGAACGCTCCGGAAATGCCGGCGAAGGAAACGCCCGATGCCGTCACCAGAAAGGTGATCGCCGCAGCCTCGCGCGATTCCGGCGCCTGAAAGGCGGCCATCGCCGATCCGGAGAAGGCGCCGACGAGGGCCAGCCCTGCGACCGCCTGAATCAGGATCGGCGGCGCCAAAGCCACAAAGGCTGTCACGACGCCGGCAAGCAGTCCGAACACCACATAGCCGGCGCCGGAGATCAGCGCCGCCCAATAACGTCGCTTCGGATCTGCATGCGCGTCCTGCCCCGCACACATCGCCGCCGTGATCGCCGCCAGATTGACGGCATGGCCGCCGAAGGGCGCGGAAAGACCCGAAAAGAAGCCGGTGACGGCAAAGAGCGGCCCCGGCTTCGGATCATAAAGATTGACCTTCAGCACCGCGATGCCCGGAATGTTCTGCGATGCCATGGTGACGATGAAGAGCGGAAGCGCGACCGAAACGAGGCCCGCAAGATTGAACACCGGACGGACGATCTCGATTGTCGGCACAAGCGACCGCCCGATCGAGGCCAGCGCTTCGTCCGGAATGTCGATGCCGAATGTCAGTACCAGCACGAAGGCGCCGAGGGCGGCAGGCACTGCCCAGAGCCGCCTGAAGGCGCCGACGACGATCCAGGCGAGAATGATGGGCAGCCCGAGCAGCGGATTGAAGGCGATCGCCTTTACCGGCGCAAAGCAGAGGCCGAGCAGCACGCCGGCAAGCATGGCATTGGCAAGCGGCGCCGGGATCGCGGCGACCGCGCGGCCAAGCGGCTTGAAGAGGCCGGCGACGACGATCAGCACCGCGCAGATCAGAAAGGCACCGACGGCGGCATTGAACCCACCCTCGATCGCCCCGGTGCTCGCAAGAAGTGCTGCGCCCGGCGTCGACCAGGCAATGCTGACTGGAAGCCGTGTTACCGCGCTCAGCACGATGCCGCAGATGCCCATCGAGATCGAAAGCGCCATAAGACCGGAGGCCGCCTGCCCATCCGTTGCGCCCACTGCCTGCAATCCTTGCAGCACGACGGCGAAGGAACTGGCAAAGCCGACAAAGGCTGTGAGGACGCCCATGAACAGGGCCTGGAGGGAAAAGTCTTTGAGCATGGCGGGTCTCGGATGACTGGAAAAGTTGCATGGAGCCCCAACGAATGGAGTCGCGCAAGTCCAGATGCCCGCCTTATGGTTCCCTCGTCTCCCCTCAGGGAGAAAGTACTCGTGAGGGAAAGGTCGGGGCCGGCCTAGCCGGGCGATCGATCCTTGAGATCGATGCAAACACCAGCTGCTTACCAAGAAAAAAGGGGCAACGCTTGCCGCGCCGCCCCCTCATTCGAGCCTTCAGCCCGCCTTCTCCCCACCGGGGCGAAGTGAAATCAAATCTCGCTCTGCGACGTTACGATCCGCGAAACCAGGCCGTAAGCCTTGGCTTCTTCTGCCGAAAGCCAGTAGTCGCGGTCAGTGTCGGCGGCGATCTTCTCGATCGACTGGCCAGTGGCGGCCGCCATGATCTTGTTCAGACGCTCGTTCATCTTGATGATCTCGCGTGCCTGGATCTCGATGTCGGAGGCCATGCCACGCGTGCCGCCGGACGGCTGGTGCAGCAGGAAGCGCGTGTTCGGCAGGCAAAGACGCCGTTCCTTCGGTACCGCGACGTAAATCAGCGCGCCGGCCGAGGCGACCCAGCCGGTGCCGATCATCCAGACCTTTGGTTTGATGAATTTGACCATGTCATGGATCGAATCGCCGGATTCGACGTGACCACCGGGCGAACTGACATAGATACGGATGTCCTCGTCGCTGGCTGCGGCAAGCGCCACAAGCTGCGAGCAGACCTTCTGGGCGATTTCCTGGTTGATCGGCCCGTAGATGAAGATCGAACGCGACTTGAAAAGATTCGCCTCCGTTTCCTTGCCGAGCGGCAGCTCCTTCGTCTTGTCGTCGTCTTGTTCTTCGTCGTTCATTCGAACCTCTCTTACTTCCAAATCGGGTTCCTCGCACATAGTGCGACTCAATGGGTAAAACAATGCGGGAAAAAGACAAGGCACGGAACGGGTGAAGATATTCTTATGACAAACCGGCGATATGCTCGCATTCTGCCGGAGAGTTCGAAAGCGGAGGCGAAAATCACATCGGAAATGCTGCGCGCGGCTGTCCGCAACAATGCGCTGTGGTGCAATGCCGTCTGTCAGGCACAAGGCGTGTCCGGCGAATTTTCCGCAACCGTCTGGCTTCACCGCCAGGGCACGCCGCGCTTTTATCCGGACGTCATAACGCTGACGGGCGCTGATAGCGCACGCGAGCAGGAGGAAGCGATCGCTGTGCTGATCCGCTCGCGAAAAGGCGGCTGGGGCGTCAAGGACAGCTACGCCGCGCTCACCCTTACTCCTCTCGGTTTCGAAATCTTGTTCGAGGCCGAATGGATCGGCATCGAGGCGGCGGTTGAGATTCATGCGCCGAAAGAGCAGTCCCTGACATGGAAGCGGATCACAACGGCGGTTGAACTCGAGCTTTGGGAAAGAGCCTGGGGCGCCGGCGAACCGCCGCAGACAACGCCGATCTTCGCTGAACCGCTGCTGCGCAATGCGGATATCGCCTTTCTTGCCGCCTTCGAGAGCGAAGCGCTCTGCGGCGGCGGCATTCTCAATCGCCAGTCGGATGTGGTCGGCCATTCGAATGTCTTTGCCATCAAAAAGAGCGACCGCGCCGTCCGCGCCGGGCTGGTGCAGAAGGCGGCCGAGATCTTTCCCGGCATGCCGATCGTCGGCTACGAGCACGGCGAGGATTTGAGCGATGCGCTGGAGCTTGGCTTTACGTCGCTCGGCCCGCTGCGCGTCTGGGTCCGGTCCTGAGCGCCTTACCGAAATGTAATGCGCCGCGGCTTTGAAAAGCCAAAATCCGTTCCTACCTCATCCTCAGGCGGCCATGTCCGCACGAAAGACACAAGGAGGAGCTATGTCACCGGAAGAACGCCAATTGCTGGCCGGCCTCTTCGACAGGATCCGCACCGCCGCTGCGACACCGCGCGACCGCGAAGCGGAGGCCTTCATCGATCAGGGCGTGCGCGAGCAGCCCTATACGACCTATTATCTGGCGCAGGCCGTCATCGTTCAGGAAAAGGGTCTTGAAGCGGCCGCCAACCACATCAAGGAACTGGAAGAGCGCATCCGCCAGCTCGAGGCCGGCGAAAGCCAACATCACCAGGCCGAACAGGGCGGCGGTTTTTTGAGCTCGATCTTCGGCACCGGCCAGGCGCAGCAGCCGGCACCGACCTCGGATCCCTGGGGCAATGCGCCGCGCCAGACCATCCATCAAGATCGCGGTTACGACGAACCCGTCCGCCCGATGCGACAGCAGCCGAGCGGCCCGTGGGACCCGCAACCCGGCGCACCGTCTGCTGGCGGCAGCTTCCTTCGCGGAGCGCTCGGCACCGCCGCCGGCGTGGCGGGCGGCATGCTGCTTGCCAATTCGTTGAGCGGCATCTTCGGCAATCATATGTCGTCGCTCGGCTGGGGCTCGCCTTTTTCCGGCAGCAACCCTTCTGGCAATGCCGGCGCCCCCGCCGAGGAGACCGTCATCAACAACTACGATGGCGATCAGAACCCCCAGGTTGCCGATGACAACAATAATAATGACATCCGGCAGGCCGACTACAGCAGCGACGACAACAATGATGACGACGTCGCTAGCGATCAGTCCGGCGACGACAGTTTCGATGTCTGATCGATCGGCCTAAGCCTCAGCCGCGGCCGCGATAGGTCGCGACACCTTGGTCGGGCAGCCACACGCCTTCCGGCGGCTTGCCTGTCTGCCAGAAGACGTCGATCGGAATACCGCCGCGCGGATACCAATAGGCGCCGATCCGTAGCCACTTCGGATCGAGCAGTTCGACGATCCGCTTGGCGATATAGATCGAGCAATCCTCATGGAAGGCGCCGTGGTTGCGGAAGGAATGCAGGAAGAGCTTCAGCGACTTCGACTCCACCAGCCATTCGTTCGGAATGTAATCGATAACGATATGGGCGAAATCCGGCTGGCCGGTCATCGGGCAGAGCGAGGTGAATTCCGGCGCGGTGAAGCGCACCACGTAGTCGGTGCCCGCATGGTTCGACGGCACCCTCTCCAGCACCGCCTCTTCCGGCGACTTGGCTGTTTCGGTCTCTTTCCCCAGCATCGACAGGCTGGAAACATCGGTTTTCGGCATTAGACGTCCTTTACGACTTTGACGCGGATCCCATGGGCCCTTTCGCCCTCGGGCTCGACGTGAATGGCAATGCTGGCGCCCGGATGCACCACGCGGATGGCATCTTCAAGGCAGTCGCAGATATCGTGCGCCTGCCTTACCGGCATTGCGGCCGGAACCACGAGATGAAAATCGACGAAGGTGACGGACCCCGCCCGGCGGGTCTTCAGGTCGTGAACGCCGATCGAGCCCGCCGCATGCGTGGCGATCGCCTGCTTGATCGCCTCCTCTTCCTCCGGTTCCACCGCCTGGTCCATCAGCCCACCGATCGAATGCGAGATCACCTTCCAGCCCTGATAGAGGATGTTGACGGCAACCAGGATCGCAAGCACCGGGTCGAAGATCGGATAGCCGGTTGCGATCGCGAGAAACAGGCCGATCAGCACGCCGACGGACGTCACGACGTCCGACATGATATGCTGGCCGTCGGCGGCGAGCGCCGCCGAGCGGTGTTTCCGGCCAGTCCGGATCAGCAGCTGCGCCCAGACGGCGTTGATCACGCCCGCCGCGAAATTGATCGCGAGGCCGAGCGCAGGCGCGTCAAGCATGCGCGGCGCCGCCAGATGGCCGATCGCCTCCTTGACGATCAAAAGCGCGGCGACCACGATGAGCGCGCCTTCGGTCACCGCCGAGAGATACTCGGCCTTTTGGTGCCCGAACGGATGGTCGTGATCGGCCGGCTTCTGGGCGTAGCGAATGACGAAATAGGCAATGAAGGCGGCAACGACATTGACGGTCGACTCAAGACCGTCCGAAAGCAGCGCGACCGAGCCGGTGACCCACCACGCTGCCATCTTCAGTCCCATGACACCGAGCGACAGCGGAATGCCCCAAAGCGCCAGCCGCTGAACCGCGAGATTGCCTTGTCCGTCCATATCGATCACCCTGCCAGCCTCAGTGCGGATGCGAATGAATTGCAGCATTTGGCCCATTCAAACGCAAAACCGCCCGCGCGAAAATCGCGCAGGCGGCCAATGCGGGTGATATGGGGGATTATCGGTATTTTGTCAAATTGGGACGCCTGCGGTATCGATTGACGAAAATTGCATAACACGTTATATAACTGCAATTGCATAACACGTTATATAACTGCTGATTGATTACGGAGGTTTCCTGTGGTTGACGACGTCGTGCGAACCCTCGGTTTTCTGTGCATGGGCAGCCGTTTCCGCCGCATCGGGGAGCGTCTGCAGGCCGATACCCAGCAGATCATCGAAGAATACGGCATCGCCATACAGGCTGCCCAGTATCCCTTTCTCGCAGCACTCGATCGCGCCGGCCCTTTGACGATCGGCGAGCTTGCGCAGGCGGTCGGCATCACGCAGCCGGGTGCCACCCGGACAGTAAGCCAGTTGCTGGAATTGGGCTTGGTCGACATGCAGGCAGCACCCGACGACCAGCGGCGGCGATTGATCTCGCTTTCCCGGAAGGGACAGGAACTCGTCGACTACTCGAAACAATCGGTGTGGCCGCGGATTTCGGCGGCAGTCGCCGATCTTTGCGGCGATCTGAACGGACCGATCCTCGCGCAGCTCGCCGCCATCGAGGACGGTCTTACCGAAGCTGCCCTCGCCCGCCGCGCCGCGAAGGAGGAAACGACATGAGACATATTCTCGACCGTCCGATCTGGAGCGCGCTCGACACCGCGCATGCGAGCCTCGCCGAAGGCAACGAGAGAGCCCGGCCATACCCGCCGTCCATCGTTCCTTTCGCAGCCTCGGCGGATGAGACGCCGGAAAGTCTTGAGGCATTGGAAAACCTCCCGGAAGCCGACGAAACGATGCTGCTTGTCGAAGCCGGCCCGATCGCCATTCCACGAGGGTTGGCTGCTGTTTCCGAGGCTTTAGCCGTCCAGATGATCGCCGAACGGCGGCATGAGAGGATCACGGATTCACGTATACAGCCGCTGAGCGAGGCCGACGCCGAGGAGATGCTGGCGCTTGCGACCTTGACCAAGCCCGGTCCATTCACGCGGCGGGCGCAGAGCCTCGGCACCTTCTGGGGGATCAAGGCTGAAGGCAGGCTCATCGCCATGGCCGGCCAGCGGCTGCGGCAGACCGGCTTTGCGGAACTCAGCGGGCTTTGCACGCATCCGCAATTCCAGCGGCGCGGACTTGGAACGTTGCTCTTTCGTTTTGTCGCCGGCGAGATCGCCGCGCGGGGCGAAACGGCGTATCTGCATTCCTATGCAAACAATACGCCGGCAATCGGCCTCTATAGGTCGCTCGGCTTCAGGCTGCGGTCCGACATGAACCTGCGCGTCGTCAAACGCCGAGCATAAACGGCCGATCCACGGCAGCGAACCGGCCGAAGTGCGGGCGTTCGCTCAAGCCGCCTTCGTCTTCGCCCTGCGCGCCAGATGCGCCACCACGTTCTCGATCATCCGCATGCCGGCGTCGCCGCCGAGCGTCATGATTGATTCCGGGTGGAACTGGACGGCGGCGATCGGCTCCTTCGCATGCTCGATGCCCATGATCGTGCCGTCCTCGCTTTCCGCCGTGATGATGAAATCGCGCGGCAGGGTCGAGGGATCGGCGAAGATCGAGTGATAGCGGCCGACCGTCACCTCTCTGGCGAGGCCCGAGAAGACGATGCCCGGCTCCAGCACCCGGATGCGCGACGGCTTGCCGTGCATCGGCAACGCCAGATGGCGCAACTCGCCGCCATCGGCTTCGGCGAGCGCCTGTAGGCCGAGGCAGACGCCGAAGATCGGCAGGTTACGGGCGCGCGCCCTCTTGATCGTCGCCTTGCAATCGAAATCCTTCGGATTGCCAGGTCCCGGCGACAAGACGACGAGGTCCGGGTTCAGCCGGTCGAAAATCTCCTCCGGCACCGGCGTGCGCACGGTCGAAACCGTCGCTCCGGTCTGGCGGAAGTAATTGGCCAAGGTGTGGACGAAGCTGTCTTCATGGTCGATCAAGAGGATGTTGACGCCCTTGCCGACGGCGGCAACGTCGCGCTGGATCTTGCCGGCGTTGCCGGTCTTGGCATCGCGGATGGCAGAAAGCATAGCGGAGGCCTTCAGTTCGGTTTCGGCCTCTTCTTCGTGCGGGTCGGAATCGTTGAGAAGGGTCGCCCCTGCCCTGACTTCGGCGATGCCGTCCTTGATGCGCACGGTGCGCAGCGTCAGCCCGGTGTTCATGTCACCGTTGAAGCCGACCATGCCGATCGCCCCACCATACCACGCGCGCGGGCTCTTCTCATGGCTTTCGATGAAGCGCATCGCCCAGAGCTTCGGCGCACCGGTGACGGTGACGGCCCAGGCATGCGACAGGAAGCCGTCGAAGGCATCCATGTCATCACGCAAACGCCCCTCGATATGGTCGACGGTGTGGATGAGGCGCGAATACATCTCGATCTGCCGGCGGCCGATGACCTTGACCGAACCCGGCTCGCAGACGCGGCTCTTGTCGTTGCGGTCGACGTCCGAGCACATCGTCAGCTCGGATTCGTCCTTCTTGGAGTTGAGCAGCTTCAGTATCTGTTCGCTGTCGGCGATCGGGTCGTCGCCCCGCTTGATCGTGCCGGAGATCGGGCAGGTCTCGATGCGGCGGCCCGAAACGCGCACGAACATTTCCGGCGAGGCGCCGACCAGATATTCCTGGTTTCCGAGGTTGATGAAGAAGGAATAGGGCGACGGATTGATCGCCTTCAACCGCTTGGAAATATCCGAAGGCTTGCTGTCGCAGCGCTCCATGAATTTCTGCCCCGGCACGACCTCGAAGAGATCGCCCTTGCGGAAGCTTTCCTTCGCCTTGACGACGAGTTCGGCATATTCGCCCGGCCGATGATCGCTCTTCGGCGGAATGGCGTCCGTCTGCTTGAAGGGCTCGGGCGCGATCTCGCCCTTCTTGCCCTCCGTCGTGAGGCCGTCTTTGGCGAAATCATAGCGGTCGATCCAGGCCTTGGCGGAATAATTGTCGACGACAAGGATTTCGTCCGGCAGGTAGAGCACCATGTCGCGCTGATCGGAAGGGCGCGTGAGCTTCAGGTTGATCGCATCGAACTGGAAGGCGAGATCGTAGCCGAAGGCGCCATAAAGGCCGAGGCTGGCGTCAGCCTGCGAATAAAAGAGGTCGGTGACCGAGCGCAGAACGGTGAAGACCGTCGGCATCTTCGAGCGTTCTTCTTCGGTGAAAACGCGATCGGGCATCTTCACCTTGAGATCGAGGCGGCGCGCGGTGGCAGCACCAAGCTCCAGCTCGGCAACGGTCTTGAGCCGCTCCGTCACGAAGCCGAGCAGCACTTCGCCGCGCTCGTTATAGGCTTCGATCCAGAGGTCGCGCCCGAAAGAGGAGATGCCGAGCGGCGGATCGACGACGGCCGTGTCCCAGCGTGTGTAACGACCCGGATATTCGTAGTTGGAGGAAAAGACCGCGCCGCGACGCTCATCGAGCTTGTCGACATAGGAGACCACCGCATCGGCATAGGGGATCGCCCTGCGCTGCCGGGTAACGGTAACGCCGCCCCTCGTCTCGTAGATTTCCGCACCATCGTCCCGAAGGATCGTTACCATTGTTCCACTCCGTTATCGGGGCCCGGACGACAGGCGGCCTTAAAAAACAAAAAAAGCCGCCTCGAAGTCTCGGGCGGCTCACTCGTCGTCTTTGAACACGATCGGTCGAGGCCGCCTCAGCGAGCCCACCACCAAACAGCAATGTTCAACGACGTCTTCATGGGAGGATTGTTAGCGTGAGATTGGGGCAGGCGCAAGAGCGGTTTTAAGCGGGTTCGCTTTCGCCGGCTGGCACCAGTTGAAGCGAACCCGCAAAGTCGAACTACCAGTCGAGCTGCTTGCTCAAAGTGATCTTGAACGTGCGCCCCTTGGCGTAATCGTTAGACGTATTTTCCCGATAGTATTGATCGAAGAGATTGTTGACGCTGGCCTGGACCTGCCATCCCTGCATCTCACCGCTCTGCGGCCTCCAGGAGGCGAAGATATCGACGGTCGTCCAATCAGGCGCCGGCACGACGAGATGGTTGGGCGTGGAACCGGAGGATGCAGCCGTTCCGCGGACGCTGTTCTGCGCCTCGAAGGCATGCGTTACGCGGGTGCCATATTCGATGTCGCGCTCGGGAAGCCGGCCGCCCAGGGTGAAGGCGATCTTGTGGGCCGGCACGGTCGGCAGCGGCTTGTTGTAGTTCACCCCATCGCTGCGGTCCTGGCCCTGCGTGCCGGTATAGGCAAGCTTGGCGAAGGCGTAGTCCGATTCGTAGGCCCCTTCGACTTCGACGCCATAGATGCGGGCCTTGCCGACATTGTAGAAATAGGAGGACGCGCCCGTGCCCGTGGTAGCGATGAGATTCTCCAGGTCATTGTAAAAGGCGGTCGTCTTGAAACTGATGTTGTCGCCCGCCTGGAATATGTCATCCCGTGTTGCTGTAAAGCCGACTTCGTAGTTGTTGGACTTTTCCTTCTTGAGGTCCAGGCTTGTTCCTTTGCTCCAGGTGTAGAGCTCATCCAACGTCGGCAGACGTTCGGTGTGGGCAATCGATCCAAAAACGCCGAATTCGTCGGTGAGCTTGTAATGCGCGGCAAGCTTGGGCGAGAAAGCCTGATCGTTGACGTCGACGGCATTGCTGAAAGCCGCCGTGGAATCGCCGGGCTCTCTCCAGACGAAGTCGCCGCGAACGCCGCCGATGATGGTCAGCCGCTCGTCATAGATGAATTCGTTCTGCACGAAGAGTCCGACCTTGTTGTCGGTGCCCTCGGGATGTGTGGCGATCGCACCGGGCGTCGGGCCGGTCGCAAGCGGCGAATCCGCGGTGCGGTCCTGATGGCTCAGTTGGGTGCCGTAAGTCAGGTAGCTTACCCAGCTATCGCCGGAGAACTCGGACGTATTCTGGAGATTGGCCTGCCATGTCCGGTAGCCGTAATCGGCATCGATGATGTTCGAAAAACCGCCGAGCGTCCCATCGCTCTGGTCAACCGAAGTATCAGAGTATGAGAGACTGGCCTTGAGGTCGAGCCACGGATTGTCGCTGACGGGATTTTCGTAGCTCAGTACCGCGGTATCATCGATTACATGGCGGTCGACAGTACCGAATGCGGCCTGTGTGCCGGTCTGTGCATAGTCCTGGTCGTTAGCATCGCTGTCCCAATGCTGATAGGACAAGCGCACCGTTTGCTCGTCGCCATCGCCGAAATGGAAAGTCCCTTTGGCAAGACCTGACCACGACTGGAAGTCGGAGCCCGACAGGTCGGTGCCGTCTCCCAACTCGAATTGGCTGGACCCACGCTTGTTCAGCATGCCGAGGAATTCGGCGCCTTCGTTGAAGCGATGCGCGAAAATAGACGAGCCGAGGTAGCCGTTGCCATTTGTTTCATAGCTGCTCTTGAGCCTGAGAGCATTGTCATAACCCTCCTGCAGAAAGTCGGAGGCATCCTTGGTTGTGAAGTTGATGACGCCGCCGAGGGCACCGGCGCCGTAAAGCGTTGAAGAGGCCGGTCCGCGCAGCACCTCCACGGACTTGTAGAGTTCAGGGTCCGAGAAGAACGATCCCATCCGGTACTGTTCGTAGAATTTCTGGGCTCCGTCCACATTCACCACGATGCGCGAGCCGTCGGCGGAATCCTCGGTGGAGCCGATGCCGCGGATATTGAACGCCTCGCCGAAGACACGGTCGCTGCCGGCAATGGAGACGCCAGGCACATCCTTGAAGATATCCCCGATCGTTTCAGGCTGGAGGTCATCGATATCCTTTTGGTCGAGAACGGTAACGGCCTGCGGCGTATCGATGGCGATCTTTCGCTGCCCTGCACCGACGACGATCTTTTCAAGCGGCGTTACGCGATCCGTCTTTTGGGAAGCCGCCTCCTCTTCCTGGCTTTGCGAATACGCCGGGAACCCAGCGCCAAAGACGAACAGAGCAGTGCAAGCCAAAAGAACGGCGCGCGAATTGCGGACAATCATTAAACCAACCCTCTAGGATGAATGACTACCGGGCTGGCTGGTCGGTGCGCGTCAGGCGCTCGAGGGGCTGGCTAGGCTTTTCCGATTTGCGGCGGACCCAACATTCCGCCTTCTTCCTGTCGCATAAAAAACATGAGTATCATTGTCAATATAAACGCTCGGTTTATCTTGAATTCAATTATCAAGTTTTAAGGATGTCCGGGAACGTTGCGAAATTGCAACGAAATCCGCGCTCATGCGTTGCCCCTTTTCCATCGGCAGCCATGGACGGTTGAAGCTTGAAGAACATCGCAATTGCAGCGGCCACCGCAACCCTGATTATCCTCACTGGCGCAAGCCTCCCAGACAAAGGTCCCATCCCGCACAAAAAGCCGCAGATTGCCGGCGAAGCCAAAACACCGGCAGAAACGACGCCAACCCCCGAACGGAGGCCATCAACCGTTAACGATGCACAGAGCACGCCCGCCCCTCAAAACGAGACGCCTTCGGAGGCGGCAAAGCCGCAGGACAAGAAGCCGGAGAAGTTCGGCCCGCCGGCGCCCGGCACGTTGGAAGCTCAGAACCTGACCATCGAAGCGGAAAGCGATGCCGATCACGCGGAATGCGTGAGGCAATTGCAGGCGCTTGGCGCCGTCTTCAAGGATATCCCGCGCATCGATGACGGCCACGGCTGCGGCATCGACAAGCCGATCAGTCTTGTGGAGGTGCTTCCCGGCATCAAGGTGAAGCCGGAAGCGACATTGCGCTGTCCGGCGGCTCTGGCGCTTGCCCGCTGGATGAAGGAGAGCGTCGTTCCAGCCGCCACCGCCGCCGCGAAGGAACAGGGCCGGATCACGGCGGTCAATCAGGCGTCGTCTTACCTCTGTCGCCTGCGCAACGGCGCGGCGAGAGGGAAGATTTCCGAACATGCCCGCGGCAACGCCATCGATATTGCAAGCTTCGGTTTCGAAAAGGGCGATGACATTGCGGTCAAGCCGCGCCGGGAAGATCCCACCCTCACCGGCGCCTTCCAGCGCACAGTCAGCGCCTCCGGCTGCCTCTATTTTTCCACCGTGCTCGACCCCGAAAGCGATAGCGCGCATGAGACGCATTTCCACATGGACGTGCTGCAGCGCAAGGGAGAATTTCGTTATTGCCACTAACGAGCGTCGCGAGTGCTCCAATATCTAGAGCTGGTTGCCGAGCCGATCGCCGCTTCAGTTGTCCGCACGTCGCGTGCACACATACGGCTTCTTGACGCAGGCAATCTTTGGCGTGGAGCATTCGGCCTTGCCGTCGACCATGGCGCAGATCGAGCACTGGTCGCTGAACTCCAAGCAGCCAGGGGTGTTCTTGATGAAATCCGCCATGCTCTTCTCCTCGGCAGACGGCGGATCGGCGGCCATTGGACCATTCGCTGCAGACAGCGAAAGGACCGCCACTGCGGTGAAAATAAAGCTTCGCAGCAAATTCAAAACAACCCCTCGATATAACCCTGCTCATTCAGGAATATCCGCTCGGCGGATGGCGATTTCGGTAACCCCGGCATTGTCATGATTTCGCCTGTGATGACGACGACGAACCCGGCGCCTGCCGAAAGCCGAACTTCGCGCACCGGCACGATATGGCCCTCGGGCGCGCCGCGAAGGTTCGGATCTGTCGAAAAGGAATACTGCGTCTTCGCCATGCAGACAGGCAGGTTGCCGTAGCCTTGCTCCTCCCAGACGATGAGCTGATCGCGAACCGCCTTGTCCGCCGTCACCTCGCCGGCGTGATAGATCTTCGAAGCAACGATTTCGATCTTTTCGAACAGCGGCACGCTGTCGGCATAAAGCGGCTCGAATCTCGCCTGGCCGGATTCCGCCAGTTCCACCACCTTGTAGGCGAGATCCTCGATACCAGCCGAGCCTTCCGCCCAGTGGCGGCAGAGGATCGCTTCGGCGCCGTGGCGAGCAACGTATTCTTGGACGGCCGCGATTTCCTTATCCGTGTCCGAAACGAAATGGTTGATCGCGACCACCACCGGAACGCCGAATTTCCGCACATTCGCGAGATGCCGCCCGAGGTTCGAACAACCCTTGACGAGTGCTATGACGTTTTCTGCCGCCAGATCCTCCTTCTTCACGCCACCGTTCATCTTCAGCGCGCGCACCGTGGCAACGATCACCGCCGCATCGGGCTTCAGCCCCGCCTTGCGGCACTTGATGTCGAAGAATTTCTCTGCGCCAAGATCGGCCCCGAACCCCGCCTCGGTCACGACATAATCGCCGAGCTTCAGCGCCGTCTTCGTCGCAATCACCGAGTTGCAGCCATGGGCGATATTCGCGAACGGTCCGCCATGGACGAAAGCCGGATTGTTCTCCAGCGTCTGGACAAGGTTCGGCTGCATCGCGTCTTTCAGGAGCACCGCCATTGCACCGTCCGCCTTCAGATCGCGGGCATAGATTGGCGTCTTGTCGCGGCGATAGCCGATGATGATGTTGCCGAGGCGGGCTTCCAGATCCTTGAGGTCTGTCGCCAGGCAGAGGATCGCCATGACTTCTGAAGCGACGGTGATGTCGAAGCCGTTCTGGCGCGGAAAGCCATTGGCAACGCCGCCAAGCGAAGACACCATTTCGCGCAGCGCCCGATCGTTCATGTCCATCACGCGGCGCCAGGTCACGCGGCGCAGGTCGATGTCCAGCTCGTTGCCCCAGTAGATATGGTTGTCGATCATCGCGGCGAGCAGGTTGTGCGCGGCGGTGACCGCATGGAAATCGCCGGTGAAATGCAGGTTGATGTCTTCCATTGGGATGACCTGCGCATAACCGCCGCCGGCAGCACCACCCTTGACGCCGAAGCATGGCCCGAGTGACGCTTCGCGGATGCATACGACGGCTTTCTTGCCGATCCGGTTGAGGCCGTCGCCGAGACCGACGGTGGTCGTCGTCTTGCCTTCGCCCGCCGGTGTCGGGTTGATGGCGGTGACCAGAATCAGCCTGCCATCCTTCTTCCCTGCCTGCGCGGCGATGAACTCCGCGCGGACCTTCGCTTTGTCGTGACCATAAGGCGCGAGATGTTCTGCCGGGATGCCGAGCGTCGCGCCGATCTCGAAAATGGACTTCTTCGTTGCCGCACGCGCAATTTCGATGTCGGATTTGATGGCCACGCTGGTCTCCCCGGAAGCTTATGCTTCTGCCCCCGGAAACATGCCGCGATCCCAGCGCCGGAAACAAGACCCCGGACGCCGCTTTTTCATTGCCTCCACCACAATCGGACGTCACTCATGGACGCAACTTTCGAGAGCGTCATTCTTTGAAATTTACGTTAAAAGTGCAGACGCTTTCTCCCAAGGAAAACGGGAAAGGATCGTGAATCTCGTCATCTTGCTGCGACGGCGCCTGGAACACACCGGACGCCACGCAAAACGGCGTGCCGAGCCCGACCAATGTCGTTAAGCTCCATAAAGCGCTGGCGCCATCAGATGCCGAGGGGATGGAACAGAAGGCTTGTTATTACCAAGGCGCCAGGACGACACGTGACGGGACAAGGCGCTCGGCGGCGGCACCGGCAAGGGGACACGGTCGGCTCGCTTGGCATTCCCGATGACATGGTGTTTTTCAACCTTGCGTTGCTTCCTGCTGCCGCCGCGTTGACAGATAGCACCTGTTCGAGCGCGAAGTTGCAGATAGTCGGGGCCGCTCCTTGACGCGCGACGTCTTCGATGCCTTCGCGGACGCCGTGAAACATTCAGACGACGTCATGGAGTGCCACATGGTCAAAGGCGGCTTCGTTTACGTCAAGGCACGCGCCGCTGGCATGGAGACCCACCGGCAATTTCTTTCCGAAGTGATTCTGCCGCTGCCGGCGTGCGGAAACCCGCACTGATGCAGTAATAGAAGAAGTAAAGTCGGCCGGACTGCTACCTGTATAATATTAAACACAACCAAAGAGCGTGGCAGTGTGATTAATTTTTAACAGTATGATTTAATCAGCGTACCCAAGTCAATTAGGGCTAGCGTGACCGGCAATTAGCGTATTTGATAGCTTAAACATGAAGGCAAGGCGGGGCGCATTATGTCTTACATGACTACCTCCGAAAGGCAGTCACTTTTATCGGCAGAATTGGCATCGGCGCGAACGCGCGCTCTTTTTGTCCAGGCCTTGCACAGGATTGCAGATGCTTTTGGATTTGCCCATTGTACGCTGATGAATAAGCCGTCCGCGGAAGACCTTTTTCTCAAACCGCTAGTAATCGAAACCTCGCTGACGGGCACGTATCTCAGAGAATTCGACCGCGCTCATACATTGCGCGCTTTTCCTTTTTCGACAGTGCTCGGAGAGTCCGTCGCCCCGCAAAAATGGAATCTCTCTGACCCCCCAACCTCTGAGATGTTTCGTTGCGAACTTCGCAGCCTGATGCTCCAGCACAAAATGCCGGTCAGCGTCGTTTTGCCGGTCAATGGGGCAGACGGCAAACGGCTGGTTTTCTGGTTCGCAGGCGACCGCGCACCGCTCAGCCAGAGCGAGATGAACGAACTCACGGCGATCGTGCTTCACGCCTTCGACGCCTACAGTGCCGTCAAGCGCAACGAAGACAGCACCTATCACGCGCTTTCCGCCCGCGAGCTCGAAGTCGTTCGCTGGACCGCCCAGGGCAAGACCTCCGTGGAAATCGGCCAGATCCTCGCCCTCTCCGATCATACCGTGAACGCCTACATGACGAACGCCATCAAAAAACTTGATTGCGTGAACCGCACACAATTGGTTGCAAAGGCTATCCGATTAAAGCTCATCACCTGAGAAACGATAAGAGAACCAGCGCGTAAACCTCACATAGGAGGGAACGCGCCTCTTCGATTCGATCAGCCGGGACTCCACAAGAAAGAGCGGTCGGGCGACCATATCAGCATCAGCGATGCTGAAAGCGTTCGACTTGTTTGCGCCCCCCGCCCTTCGGTTACTGGCGCATGGACATCGAGACAGGGCATTTCTTTGGCACTGAAGACGTCCATGCCATCTTCGACCTGCCATACACGCCCGGTGCCGAAAATCTTGTCGACTTGCTTTCACGGCTCCATGAAGAGGACCGAATCCTGATCGCGCAGACCTTCAAGCACGAGAGTCTGCACAAGGTTGGATTTCACCATGCTACAGGGTCGATAACCGGCCCGGCGGCTACAAGATGGCGAGATTGATCAGGCGTTTGTGCGGCCACGAGATCGTCGGCCTCACCTACGAATTCGTCGAACCGCTTCGCATTGCGGAGATCGAAGACAATTCGCCTCGGTCCTGACGATCAGCGGTCGAGGACGGAACGCATCTCCACGAGGTTAGACCGGACCCGTAGGATGTAGAAGCCCATTGTCGCCAGATGGCTCGGCATGATCCAGCCGTCCTCGCGGCCATTAGAAATGATCGCCGGCTGGATGCGTAGGGCCGCTTGAAACTGCTTTGTCGTGCCGCTCCAGATGGCGCCAAGATTGCGCTCGGCCACCACCTGCGAAAAGTCCGACTGTGCAGCCGAAAGGATGGCGTAATAGGCATAGAGCTGCCCGTAGGCGAACCAGAAACGGTCATCAGCACGCGTGTCGAACCAGCCGCGATTGTGATTTTCCGAGCGCTCCGCCAGCATGTCGGACGTGCCGCCGAGATCGTTGGCAATGCGGTCGATGAACTGGATGAGGTTGTCCGCACGGCCGTCAAAAACAGCGTTGCAGCTGGCAAGGTCGGTATTGAACTTGCGCAGGCTGCCGATGGCCGAACGATAGTAGCTCGGCGTCGGCGTCTTCGGCCCGAACGGATTGAGCCCGAAATACCAGCTGTATTCGTCGAATTGCAGATTGCCGCGGGCGTTCTGAAGATCGTTGTTGATGCCGGAGGTGCCGCGCACGCGCCCGAGCGTATCGACAAGCTCGGCCGATGTCCGCCTCGCCGCCTGATTGACTCCGCGCTGGAAGGACGCCTTGTTGTCGAGGAACGGCGTATGATCCCAGTCGATGCCGAAAAGCCCGAGCCGGTAGAGCAGCATGGACGATATCCATGCGCTCTGGTTGACGTTGAAGTCGGTCAGATCGGCAGCGACATCGACGATCGCAGAACGCTGGCAGGTCTTGGCCGCAGGTGCTGCACCGCCGGCAACCGGCAGTTCCTGGCCGGCCGGAACCTTGCGCTCCGAAAGACGGTACTGGTCGACGAAGGACGGATTGAAATTCGACCAGACCTGCGTCTGCCAGAAGAAATACGCGTAAAGGACGGCAAGCAGCGCCGCGAGCGCAATGATGGGAATTCGGATCATCCACGTCCGGCGCTGGTACCAGCCATGAGCGGCAAGGAAGGGCCAGAACGCCCAGGCGGCAAGGAGGCTGAACCAGCGGGCGATCGTGCGGCCGATCAGCCTGAAGAAACCGGCGATCCGGTCGAGCATGCCCTTCTCCTAGCAGAACGTCAGAAATTTCTGCTTTCACATATGTGTTTGCTCGATCGAGCACAACATGAAGGAGAGATTTTTAACGGATCGCGCGGGCCAGAAAGGACAGGGATCGCGATTATTGCCTTTAAGACGTCATCAAGAGCGCAGGAAGCGCAGTCTGAACCTCGAAGGCTTTTGCGTCAGGTCGATGATCGGGGCATCGGCCGCGTCGTGGCTTTCGGCAAAAGCCGCGAACTTCCGGGCGAAGGCCGCATCTGCTGCCGCCTTGCGCAGTCCGATTTCCTGCGGAACCAGCATGCCTTTTTCGAAGAGCGAGATCGGCCCGGCGATATGCGGAAACAGCTCCTGCGTTATCTTCCGTTTCGAACCCGGAGCGTCGGCATCCACCTGCGCCTGATAGATGATCAGTCGCTCTTCCGTATCGATCGAAAGCTTGCGGGCCAAGGCGTTGCAAAGACCGATCTGGCTGTTCAACCCGTCGACAAACGCCTGGAACATTGTAATGAAGCGTTCGCGGCGCTGGCTTTCGTGGCGCATCGTCTGCTCTTCTTCGGCGATCTTGTCGGCCTGCGCCTTGAGCGCGCGCCGCTCCTCCTCCATTCGCTCCCATTCGGTCTTGCCGCCGTAAAGGCCGATACGCCCCTGCGTCGTCAGTGCTTTTGCGTTCAGCTCCTTCATGCGCAGCCGCGCAATATCGATGGCATCGACAAGGAGCCGGCGCTGCCCGACAATCGTGACAACGCCGCGCTCAGCCGCCTTGTGGCAGGCAAGCGCGAATTCGCGGTGGCTGCCGACCAATCCCGCAATAGTGTTCGATTTCGACAGCAGGTCGAGCAGCCGCTCGATCACGGGGGCCGCGCGCACGCGCTGACTGTGGAGGTGCCACATGCGCTGCCTCGAAAACCAGCCGGTCAGCTTCTCGCGCGCGGTCAGGCCGCGGAAACTGTCCAGATCCGCCGAAACCTCCGCCGTCATGCGGTCGAGGCCGGCCACCATTTCGCCAAGCAGCCCATCGAACTCCAGGCGCGCTGTGGCAAAAGCCTGGAACCGGTCGCGCTGCGCCAGAAACGCCTCGTCGTCAGATTGCGCTCCGTTGCGCGCAAAGTCCTCGATGAAGGCAGCGCACGCGGCTGCGTCGGCGCGTAGGGTTGAGACAAGCGCATCGGCTGCTTCAAATAGACTGTCGAACGAGGGAGCTTTGCGCACCGGCTTCTCCAGAGAATCTCCGAGCCTAGCCTAGCCGCTCGGAGGCCGAAGCTCAAACCGCCTCGGCGCGCCATTCGCCGTTCATTGCATCGTCCCAATGCCTGCGGCAGAGCGATACATATTTCTCGTTGCCGCCGACTTCGATCTGCGCGCCCTCGCGCGCAACCTCGCCGTCAGCACCGAGCCGCACGACCATTGTCGCCTTGCGGCCGCAATGGCAGATGGTGCGCACCTCGCGCATCTCGTCTGCAATCGCCAGCAGTTCCTCGGAAGCCGGAAACAGCTTGCCCTGGAAGTCGGTGCGAAGCCCGTAGACCATGACCGGTATGTTCAGCCGATCTACCACGCGGGCGAGTTGCCAGACATGCTCGCGCGTCATGAAATTCGCTTCGTCGACGAAGATGCACGCGATCGGGCCGCCCTCGCCGCTCAATTCCTTGATGAGCCCGAAAAGATCGGTATGCCCCTCGAAAGCGATCGCGCTCGCTTCCAGCCCGATGCGCGAACCGATGATACCCTTGCCGGTGCGCTCGTCGAAGGCCGCGATCAAAAGCACGGTGCGCATGCCGCGTTCCTGGTAATTATAGGACGCCTGCAGCAGCATGGTCGATTTGCCGGCGTTCATGGTAGAGTAGTTGAAATAGAGTTTTGCCATCGTTTTCTCCGCATTTTGCTTCTTGAAAGCTCGAATCGGCAAAGAAAAGACCGCAGAATCGATAATCACAGGAAATCCGGAGGCAAAAATCGTAAAATGCCCGGGAAACCGGCCGTGTCACGACAAATGCGACACGTCGCATTCGGGGTAGCCAATGCGGCGCAAACACACTGAGGTCGCTTGTAAATGTCCGCTATTGATGCTTGGCTTGGGAACCAAAGACTGGGAGTCTAAAATGAAAACAACAAGCGCATTCAAACTGACCACCGCCACTGCAGTTGCCGCACTTTCCATCGCAACCGCATCATTTGCCGCAGAACCCGAAAGTTGCTCGACCGTCCGTTTCTCGGACGTAGGCTGGACGGACATTACCGCAACCACCGCCGCCGCCGCGGTCGTTCTGGAGAGCCTCGGCTACGAGCCGGACGTCAAGGTTCTCTCCGTACCGGTCACCTATCAGTCGCTGAAGAACAAGGACATCGATGTGTTCCTCGGCAACTGGATGCCGGCACAACAGAAGGACGTCCAACCTTATCTCGACGACAAGTCGGTTGAATCCATCGGAGCCAATCTCGAAGGTGCCAAGTACACGCTTGCCACCAACGCCAAGGGCGCCGAACTGGGCATCAAGGACTTCAGAGACATCGGCAAGCACAAGGACGCCCTTGACGGCAAGATCTACGGGATCGAACCGGGCAACGACGGCAACCGCCTTGTCATGACCCTGATCGAGAAGAACGAGATGGGAATGGGCGGACTTGAAGTCGTCGAGTCCTCCGAACAGGGTATGCTGGCGCAGGTTGCCCGCGCCGAAAAGGACGGTAAGCCGGTCGTATTCCTCGGTTGGGCACCTCATCCGATGAACGAGAACTTCAAGATGACCTACCTGACAGGTGGCGACACCACCTTCGGCCCCAACTTCGGCGGCGCGACGGTCTACACCAACACCCGCGCAGGCTTCGTCACCGAATGCCCGAACGTCGGCAAGTTCGTGTCCAACTTGAAGTTTAGCTTGGAGATGGAAAACCAGATCATGGGCAAGATCCTCAATGATGGTGAGGATCCGCAGGTCGCGGCAACCGAATGGCTGAAGGCGAATCCGACGGCAGTCGAGCCATGGCTCGCCGGCGTCACGACCAAGGACGGCAAGGACGCCGCCGCGGCCGTCAAGTCCGGCCTCGGCCTCTGAATCTGATGAACGGGGCGGCCACGCGCCGCCCCTTTTTGTTTCATCCTGATCTCTGCTCTTTCGGATAGGCGCGCTCCTTGAACTGGATCACCGATTACAAAATCCCTATTGGCCCCGTCGCCAAATCCACCGTCGACTGGCTGACGTCGAGCGGCGAATGGTTTTTCGACAGGCTAGCCTTCGCTCTCTCGCACGTGATCGGCGCATTGCTCTTCATCCTGCAAGCGCCACATCCGCTGATCGTGCTCCTCGCCATCACGGCGATTGCCTATTGGCTCCGTCGCTCGATCGGCGTTGCGGTCTTCACCTTGCTCGGTTTGCTGCTGATCATGAACCAGGGCTACTGGAAGGAGACGACGGAAACGCTGGCGCTCGTTCTCGCCTCCACATTCGTCAGCATGGCGATTGGCATTCCGCTCGGCATTGCCGGGGCAAGACGCGCCTGGGTCTTCTCCATCATGCGTCCCGTGCTCGACCTGATGCAGACGATCCCGACATTCGTCTACCTGATCCCCGCACTCATACTCTTCGGCCTCGGCATGGTGCCAGGCCTGATCGCAACCGTGATCTTTGCCATCCCTGCACCAATCCGTCTGACCCGCCTCGGCATCATCTCGACACCGCCCTCCCTCGTCGAGGCAGCCGAATCGTTTGGCGCAACCCCGACGCAGGTGCTGCGCAAGGTCGAGCTGCCCTTCGCGATGCCGCAGATCATGGCCGGCCTCACGCAGACGATCATGCTGTCGCTATCGATGGTGGTCATCGCTGCGCTCGTCGGCGCCGATGGCCTTGGAAAGCCCGTCGTTCGCGCACTGAACACGGTGAATGTCTCCATGGGCTTCCAGGCCGGTCTCTGTATCGTCATCTTGGCGATCATTCTCGACCGCATGTTCCGCACGGCAGGCGAAGGAGACGGCGCATGACCTCGGTCCGCTTCGACAATGTCAGCATCATCTTCGGCGACAAGCCGCAAACGGCCCTCTCTCTCGTCGATCAGGGAAAGACCCGCGACGAGATCGGCGCCGCAACCGGTCTCGTTCTCGGCGTCGCCGATGCCTCGCTCACGATCGAGGAAGGCGAAATCCTCGTGCTTATGGGCCTTTCCGGCTCAGGCAAATCGACGCTGCTGCGCGCCGTCAACGGCCTCGCTCCCGTCGTGCGCGGCAAGGTTTCAGTTTCCTCGGCAACCGGCCCGGTAGATCCCTATGCATGCAGCCCGAAGGCGCTGCGCGATCTGCGGATGCACACCGTCTCCATGGTGTTTCAGCAGTTCGCATTGCTGCCCTGGCGGACGGTTGCGGAGAATGTCGGCTTCGGCCTCGAACTTGCCGGCATGCCGGACGCCGAGCGCAAGAAACGGGTCGAGGAGCAGCTTGAACTCGTCAACCTGACGAAGTGGGCGGACCGCAAGGTCAACGAGCTCTCCGGCGGCATGCAGCAGCGTGTCGGCCTCGCCCGCGCCTTTGCGACCGGCGCACCGATCCTGCTCATGGACGAGCCGTTCTCCGCGCTCGACCCGCTGATCCGCACCCGCCTGCAGGACGAGCTTCTCGAATTCCAGCGGCGCTTGAAGAAGACGATCCTCTTCGTCAGCCACGATCTCGACGAGGCCTTCCGCATCGGCAACCGCATCGCCATCATGGAGGGCGGGCGCATCATCCAGTGCGGCACGCCGCAGGATATCGTCAAAAACCCTGCCGATCAGTATGTCGCCGATTTCGTCCAGCACATGAATCCGATCAGCATGCTGACGGCACAGGATGTGATGCAACCGGGCCTTGGCCATGCGGCGGGGGCGAGCGTCAGCGCCACGGCGCGCGCCCAAACGCCGCTCGTCGATATTCTCGACGCGCTCGCCCGCCAGCCAGGCAGCATCGGGGTCGTCGAGAACGGCGCCATCATCGGCACGATTTCGGCTCAGGATGTCGTTACCGGCCTGACCCAGCACCGGCGCAAAGAACAGGCTTGATCCGGCCGTCTGCTTCCGTCAAGAAAGTGGACATGAAAGATCAGGCTTCCGTACTCAGGGAAACGGACGAAGAAGCGCGCAAGCTCGCGCGCGTTCTTTTGCGTTCCGCCCGCTATGGTGCTCTTGCCGTGCTCGACCCCGCGACCGGCTTTCCGTTTGCGAGCCGCGTTCTGCTCGGCACGGATATCGACGGCGTGCCTGTCATCCTCGTTTCGGCGCTGTCGACGCATACTAAGGCGCTGGAGGCCGACCCGCGCGCGTCCCTCTTGACTGGCGAACCCGGCAGGGGCGATCCCCTTGCGCATCCGCGGCTCACCACCCAATGCATTGCCGAACCGGTCGAGCACGGAAACGCCGTTCACCAGCGCATCCGCACCCGTTTCCTCGACCGGCATGCGAAGGCGAAGCTCTATATCGACTTCCCGGACTTCCGCTTCTTCCGTCTCGTTCCGCAGTCGGCAAGCCTCAATGGCGGCTTCGGCCGCGCCTATCTTCTGGAAGGTGCCGACCTCATGATTCTCTCGCCCGCGAACGAGGCCGTTGCCGCGCAGGCAGCGCAGACAGTGCGAGATTTAGTAGAGGAGCATGTCGACCTGTCCGAAGCGCTTGCGAAGCTTTTTAAGACGCCGGGGGATGCGGGATGGCGCATATGTGGAGTGGATTGCGCAGGGTTCGACGCTATTTCCGGTGATTTGCTCAACCGTTGCGAATTTGAGTCACCCATCGAGAATGCGACGGACATTAAGTCACACATATCTAAAATAGCATACTCGCTACGTGAAATTTAGGTATATACAATCTTCCGGACCAGTTGCTACGTTTTGAACGTCCGCCAACCCCGTCTAACGCCCTGTGCCTATACGGATACATAATTCGCTTAGGAAGATTGGAAATATGGAAACCACTAACCTTTCAGACCACTCTAACGTGGCGGCCGCCCTTTTATCAGCGATGGCGAACCCCAAGCGCCTCCTGATCCTCTGCAGTCTCGTCAAAGGCGAGGTTCCTGTCGGCGTCCTTGCGACCCAGGTTGGCCTCAGCCAGTCCGCGCTTTCGCAGCATCTGTCAAAGCTGCGGGCCCAGAAGCTGGTAAAGACCCGCCGTGACGCGCAGACCATTTATTACTCGAGCAATTCGGAACCGGTGATGAAGATCCTGGCAACGCTCGAGGACATTTATGCAGTCCAGGGCCGCAGCAGATCTGCAGCATAAACGCAGACATAATGTTTGCTAAAAAGCCGTGCCGCCAAAGGGATGTTTCCGGAATGGCATGGTGAGCAGTATTTCAGCACGATAATATAACTTTGGCCGGCAAATCTCTCGATTTGCCGGTTTTGTTATTTGCGGGAAAGCTGTGACATTCCATACGCCAATGGCCGGAACGCGCCATCGATGGTGGCGTCCATGGCTTGACGCCCCAAGAAGCGCTGATAATTTGACCGGACAGTAAAAATATGGGCGCAAAGCCCCGGGGACGGCCCCGCGACGGCCAGGAGAACAGCATGTCCAATCGCCTCAACGCACCGAACGATCTTCGCGCCTTCTGGATGCCCTTTACGGCAAACCGGCAATTCAAGAAGGAGCCGCGCATGTTCGTCGGCGCCAAGGACATGTATTACACGACCCATGACGGCCGTCAGGTGCTTGACGGCACCGCCGGTCTCTGGTGCGTGAATGCCGGCCACTGCCGGCCGAAGATCACCGAAGCGATCCGCAAGCAGGCCGGCGAGCTCGATTATGCCCCAGCCTTCCAGCTCGGCCATCCGAAGGCCTTCGAGCTTGCGAACCGCCTCGTCGATATCGCGCCGGAAGGCATGGACCACGTCCTCTACACCAATTCCGGATCGGAGTCGGTGGAGACGGCGCTCAAGGTGGCGCTGGCCTACCATCGGGTGAAGGGCAACGGCTCCCGCTTCCGCCTGATCGGCCGCGAACGCGGCTATCACGGCGTCAATTTCGGCGGCATCTCGGTCGGTGGCATCGTCTCCAACCGCAAGATGTTCGGCACGCTTCTGACCGGCGTCGACCACATGCCGCATACGCATCAGCCGGGCAAGAACACCTTCACCCGCGGCGAGCCGGAACATGGCGGCGACATCGCAACCGAGCTGGAGCGCATCGTCACGCTGCATGACGCCTCCACGATCGCCGCCGTCATCGTCGAGCCGGTCGCAGGTTCCACCGGCGTTCTCATTCCTCCGAAGGGCTACCTGCAGAAGCTCCGCGAAATCTGCACCAAGCACGGCATCCTTTTGATCTTCGACGAAGTCATCACCGGCTTCGGCCGCCTCGGCGCCCCCTTTGCCGCGCAGTACTATGATGTGAAGCCCGATATCATCACCACCGCCAAGGGCCTCACCAACGGCGTCATCCCGATGGGCGCCGTCTTCGTCACCTCCGAGATTCATGACGCCTTCATGAACGGCCCGGAGCACATGATCGAGTTCTTCCACGGCTACACCTATTCAGGCAACCCGATCGCGGCCGCCGCCGCGCTTGCCACCCTCGACACCTACAAGGAAGAAGGCCTGCTCACCCGCGCTGGCGAACTCTCGGATTACTGGGCCGACGCCCTTCACTCGCTGAAGGACTGCCCGAACGTCATCGACATTCGCAACACCGGTCTGATCGGCGCGATCGAACTCGACCCGATTGCCGGCGAACCGACCAAACGCGCCTTCACCGCCTTCCTGAGGGCCTATGAGAACGGCTTGCTGATCCGCACCACAGGCGACATCATCGCCCTTTCCCCGCCGCTCATCATCGAAAAGAAGCACATCGACGAGCTCTTCGGCAAACTGCGCGGGATTTTGCAAAACAACATTTGAGACCGGCGCAAGCGTCTGCCCTCACCTTAACCTCTCCCCCGCAAGTGGGGAGAGGGTTTGCTTGACCTCGGCCCAGGACGCGGCCTTACGCCGCAAAGCCTCGCGTCCGTCCGCGTGCCAGCTCTCGTGTTCGGAGCGGCCGAGGATGTCGACAAGGAGACCGCCGCCAAAGCGGATATCGCCGCCACCAACAAGGACTCTGCCTATTTGGCCCAGTATCTGCCTTCTGCCACGACCTCCTATGCTCTCGTCCCCGGCTCCCTGCATTTCAGTTTCATGCAGCCTTGCAAACCGGGTGCGGCAGCGCTGATTGAGGAGGAAGCTCCGGGCGAAAGCATCGTCTGCAAGGATGGTCAGGGCGCCGATCGAAACGCCATTCATCGACAAGTTGCCGATATGATCGTCGCCTTCCTGCAAAGAGCCCTTCCAACGAGATAGGTCGTGAAAACTTAAAAAAATCGCGATCGACGCCTGTTCCATTCCGGATTTGCGAAGACGGGCCTCGCTTTGTTATCTCCTTGCGTAATCGCAGCAAAATTCATAGAAAATTGATCTGTGCCTTCCGAAGCCAAAAGTGGCCGGAAGGCGCGTTGACCGCACCGTAGCCGTCGTCTTTTGGCGCATCCCTTTGGGGTGTTGAACGAACGGGTTTCGTTGTCGCGGCAGTCATCGCGGGCCAGAAGCCCCGCCCAAGGAGAACGAAAATGAGTCTGAAGACTTTGACTGGCGCGACCCTTGTCGCATCGCTGGCCTTTGCGCCATTTGCCTATGCCGACATCACCATCGGCCTGATCGCACCGCTGACCGGACCCGTTGCCGCCTATGGCGACCAGGTAAAGAACGGCGCGCAGACCGCCGTTGACGAGATCAACAAGAAAGGCGGCATCCTCGGCCAAAAGGTAGTCCTGAAGACTGCCGACGACGCGGGCGAGCCGAAGCAGGGCGTTTCCGCCGCAAACCAGCTCGTCGGCGAAGGCATCCGCTTCGTCGTCGGTCCGGTCACCTCCGGCGTCGCCATCCCCGCTTCCGACGTGCTTGCCGAAAATGGCATCCTGATGGTGACCCCGACGGCGACAGCACCGGACCTCACCAAGCGCGGCCTCACCAACGTGCTGCGCACCTGCGGCCGCGACGACCAGCAGGCCGAAGTCGCCGGCAAATACGTGCTCAAGAACTTCAAGGACAAGCGCGTCGCCATCGTCAACGACAAGGGCGCCTATGGCAAGGGCCTTGCCGACGCCTTTAAGGCAACGCTCAATGCCGGCGGTGTCACCGAGGTCATCAATGATGCGATCACTCCCGGCGACAAGGATTTCAGCGCGCTCACCACCCGTCTCAAAGCCGAAAATGTCGACGTGATCTACTTCGGCGGCTACCACCCGGAAGGCGGCCTGCTTGCCCGTCAGCTCGCCGACCTTTCCGTCAAGGCAACGATCATCGGCGGTGACGGCCTCTCGAATAGCGAATTCTGGAATATCGGCACGGAAGCTGCTGCAGGCACCGTCTTCACCAACGCATCCGATGCGACGAAGAGCGCTGACTCCAAGGCAGCCTCCGACGCGCTTGCCGCCAAGAACATCCCGGCCGAAGCCTTCACGCTGAATGCTTACGCGGCCGTCGAAGTCCTCAAGGCCGGCATTGAGAAGGCTGGCAGCGCCGAAGACTCCGAAGCTGTTGCCGCCGCCCTCAAGAGCGGCGAACCGATCGCAACCGCGATCGGCAAGCTCACCTATGGCGAAACCGGCGATCTCACCTCGCAGAGTTTTGCGCTCTACAAGTGGGAAGGCGGCAAGATCGTCGCCGCCGAATAAGGCCTGACAGTCGTATCCCATTGACCGGGCGTCTTATCGGCGCCCGGTTTTCATTTGTGGAGCAGCCTCCCTTATAGCGCTTTGTCCGGCACTTCAGTTATAACGGACGGATAGCCAGAAACGAGGATGCCCATGACCACCAAGCTCGAACGCCTCATCGACCAGGGCACAGGCCGCCTGCCGGCCGATATCGTTTTGAAAGGCGGACGTTTCTTCGATCTCGTGACCGGCGAGCTGGTCGAATCCGACATCGCCATCGGCAGCGATCGCATCGTCGGGACCTGCGGCACATATGAGGGAGAAACCGAGATCGTCATCTCCGGCAAGATCGTCGTTCCAGGTTTCATCGACACGCATCTCCACATCGAATCCTCGCTCGTCACGCCGCATGAGTTCGACCGCTGCGTTCTGCCCTATGGCGTCACCACCGCCATCTGCGATCCGCACGAGATCGCCAATGTGCTCGGCACCGACGGTATCCAGTTCTTCCTCGATTCGGCGCTCGAAACGATCATGGATATCCGCGTCCAGCTCTCCTCCTGCGTGCCCGCCACACATCTTGAGACATCCGGGGCGGATCTGCCGATCGAGAGGCTCCTGCCCTTCCGCGATCATCCCAAGGTCATCGGCCTTGCGGAATTCATGAATTTCCCAGGCGTGATCCACAAGGACCCGGTCTGCATGGAAAAGCTCGAAGCGTTCCAGGGCAGCCATATCGACGGCCACGCGCCATTGTTGCGCGGGATAAACCTCAACGGCTACCTCGCGGCCGGGATCCGCACCGAGCATGAATGCACGACCGCAGCAGAGGCCCTCGAAAAGATCAGCAAGGGCATGCAGATCCTCGTCCGCGAAGGTTCGGTCTCGAAGGACCTTAAGGCCTTGATGCCGATCATCACCGAGCGTCTATCGCCCTATCTCGCGCTTTGCACCGACGACCGCAATCCGCTCGACATCGCCGAGCAGGGCCATCTCGACTACATGATCCGCACCGCGATCGCGAGCGGTGTCGAGCCGCTTGCGATCTACCGCGCCGCCTCGATCTCCGCCGCCCGCGCCTTCGGATTGATGGATCGCGGCCTGATCGCGCCTGGCTGGCGCGCCGATCTTGCGGTCATCGATAGCCTGGAGCGCTGCAAAGCCGAGATCGTCTTTTCTGCCGGCCGCCGCGTCAGCGATGAACTCTTCGCCACCCGCAAACCGGTCGCGCCAGTGGGTCTCGACAGCGTGAAGGCGCGACCCGTCAACGCCGCTCATTTCGGCGTCCCGGCCACCGAAGGCGAGACGCCGGTCATCGGCGTCACCCCCGGCAAGATCATCACCGAATTTCGCCGGCACCGCCTTCCGGCAAAGGGAAACCAGACGGGCATCGACCTCGAAAACGACATCATCAAGGTCGCCGTCATCGAGCGTCACGGCAAGAACGGCAACCACGCCAACGGCTTCGTCCAGGGCTTTGGCCTAAAGAAAGGAGCGATCGCCTCCACCGTCGGCCATGACAGCCACAACATCTGTGTCGTCGGCGTCAGCGAGGAGGACATGGCGTGCGCGGCCAACCGCCTCGGCGAAATCAAAGGCGGCTTCGTGGTCGTCGAGGACGGCAAGGTGACCGGCGAAATCGCCCTCCCCGTCGCCGGCCTGATGAGCCTCGAGCCTTACGAAAAGGTCCGCGACACTCTCCACCATCTCCGAAAGGCAGCCTACGCGCTCGGCGCAACGCTGGAAGAGCCGTTCCTTCAGCTCGCCTTCCTGCCCCTGCCCGTGATCCCGCACCTGAAGATTTCGGACCGGGGCATGGTGGACGTGGATCGATTTGTGCTGATCGGGTGAAAGGCATTTTGGCAAATGAAAAGCAAACCGCTAACTTTTCATGCGGGAATGACGCGCGGAAACACGCGACCGCAGAGTTCTTGAAAGTATAGGAGGCTTGCCGGAGGAGCGGGTTCGAAGTGGCCGACGGGAGCTTTTCTTTGCTGAAATCGGATCCGAAGCACCCATCTTTGCATTTCAAAAGCCTTGGCTGTTTCTGGTCCGCACGCGTCGGCTCCTCCTGGAGGACCTTGGCTTGCCGAGATGGCGACAGCGTCATCGGTTCACATGCCGATTACGAAAAGCTCTTGAAGTGATCCCTGCGACCGCCTGCGTCAAATCCGGCTACAAAGCGCGCTTAGCGCTTCAAGCTGGATCGATTCCCCGCCAGCCAATCCGCCAGAGCCCGGCATATCGACGTGCTCGCCAAGCGTCATTCCCACGGGCAATCTAAACTCCGCCCGCTTGCGGGTCAGGTTGAAGACGAAGAGCAGTTTCTCGCCATTTTTCTCGCGCGTGAATGCCAAGAGATCCTGATTTGTACCGATGAATTCCATATCGCCGTCAAGCAACGCTGGATGCCGCTTCCGGATTTCCAGCATCTGGCGATAATGAGTGAGTACCGAGTTTACGTCCTCTTCCTGCGTATCGACGGAAAGGGCTGCCTGCTCGTAGGGAACAGGCAGCCAGCTTTTCTCTGCCGAGGTAAAGCCTGCATGCACCTTGCCGGCCTCCCAGGGCATCGGCGTGCGGCATCCGTCGCGGCCCTTGAAGGCGGGCCAGAAGCGGATGCCGTAAGGATCGCGCAGATCCTCGAAGGCAAGTTCCGCTTCGGCAAGTCCCAGCTCTTCGCCCTGATAAAGGCAGATCGAGCCGCGCAGCGCCGCCAGCACGGAAATTGCCAGCTTGGCGATCATTGGCCGCTCCTCCTCGGCTTTTGCAAACCGGCTCACATGGCGCTTGACGTCATGATTGGAGAAGGCCCAGCACACCCAGCCGTCGACAACCGTCTTTTGAAAGGTCTCGACGCAGTTGCGGATATGCGCGGCCGTGAAATCCGGTCCGAGCAGATCGAAGGTGTAGCACATGTGCAGCTTGTCGCCGCCGCTCGTATAGGCCGCGACGGTCTTCAGCGACCGCGCGCCGTCACCGACCTCGCCGACCGTCGCTCGCGCTTCATATTGGTTGAGCAGCGTCCGCAAGCGCTTCAGGAAATCGAGGTTTTCCGGCTGCGTCTTGTCGTGGAGATGGTTCTGCATGCCGTAGGGGTTGCTGTCTGGCGCATCGAGACCGCCGTCGCTTGTATCCGGCTCATGGGGGGGATTGTCGCGAAGCAGCTTGTCGCAGAAGTAATAGTTGACCGTATCGAGTCGGAAGCCGTCGACGCCGCGGTCGAGCCAGAACTTCACGGTCTTCAGTACCGCATCCTGGACCTCCCTGTTGTGGAAGTTGAGGTCCGGCTGCGAGGTCAAGAAATTGTGCTGGTAATATTGGCGCCGCACGCCATCCCATTCCCAGCCCGGTCCGCCGAAAATCGAAAGCCAGTTGTTCGGCGCCGTGCCGTCGCGCTTCGGGTCGGCCCAGACATACCAGTCCGCCTTGGGATTGGTGCGGCTCGAGCGGCTTTCGACAAACCACGGATGCTGATCGGACGTATGCGAGATCACCTGGTCGATGATGACTTTTAACCCCAGCGAATGGGCGACAGCCATCATCTCGTCGAAATCTTCGAGCGTCCCGAAGATCGGATCGACGTCGCAGTAGTCCGAGACGTCGTAGCCCATGTCAGTCATCGGCGATTTGAAGAAGGGCGAGAGCCAGATCGCATCGACGCCGAGATTGGCGATATGCGGGAGGCGGCGGGTAATGCCCTTGAGGTCGCCGAGACCGTCGCTGTTCGTATCCTGAAACGACCGTGGATAAACCTGATAGATGACCGCACCCCGCCACCAGTCCGCTGCCTGTATCGCCATTTGCCGGATTCTCCGCGCCATTCGAAATGCGCACAGACTAAAGCCCGGAAATCAAAAAACAACTGCGCCGATGACCTCTTTTGGGCGGGACGCGCATAGCAAAGAAAACGCCGCCTACGGGCTTGTCCACAACTTGAGCAACCCTCTTTCATTGGGGGTTGCAACGCCAAACCTTTGCGATAAGGTGCGTATTGACTTGCACGTAACAGGTCAAAAACCGGGAACAAATGACTAAGAATAGGCAAAAAAGCCTGGAAAGGTGGCCCAATATGACCCATACAACGAAAAAATTTCTAGCCTCAGCAATGCTTGGCACATTGCTGGCTTTCTCGGCCCACGCGGCCACGCTCAATATCCACAATGGCGGCGATCCGGCATCGCTCGATCCGCAAAAGCTCTCCGGCGACTGGGAGAATCGCATTGCCGGCGACATCTTCGAAGGACTCGTGGCCGAAGATGCTAAGCTCAACCCGATTCCGGGCCAGGCCCAAAGCTGGACCGTTTCGGACGACGGCAAAGTCTACACCTTCAAGCTGCGCGACGGCATCAAGTGGTCCGACGGCCAGCCGGTAACGGCCGGAGACTTCGTCTTCGCCTTCCAGCGCCTCATGGACCCGAAGAATGCCGCCGACTACGCCTATCTGCAGTTCACCATCAAGAATGCCGAAAAGATCAACAAGGGCGAGATCACCGATTTCAACCAGCTCGGCGTCAAGGCAATCGACGATAAGACGCTCGAGATTACGCTCGAAGCCCCGACGCCGTATTTCATCGGCGCGCTGACTCACTACACCGCATATCCGCTGCCGAAACATGTCGTCGAAGCCAAGGGCGCGGACTGGGTCAAGATCGGCAACATCGTCACCAACGGCCCCTACAAGCCCGTCGAGTGGGTACCTGGCTCGCACGTTACAACCGTCAAGAATGACCAATATTATGGTGTCAAAGATCTGAAGATCGACGGCGCGAAGTTCTTCGTGCTTGAAGACCAGGAAGCCGCGCTGAAGCGCTACCGCGCCGGCGAGTTCGACATCCTTACGGACTTTCCGACGGATCAGTACGAATGGATGAAGAAGAACCTGCCCGGTCAGGCGCACGTGGCGCCGTTTTCCGGCCTCTATTACTACGTGATCAACTCGAGCAAGCCGCCGTTCAGCGACAAGCGCGTCCGCCAGGCTCTTTCCATGGCGATCAATCGCGAGGTCATCGGCCCGCAGATTCTCGGAACGGGTGAATTGCCCGCTTATTCGTGGGTGCCGCCGGGTACGGCCAACTACGGCGAGCCGGCCTACGTATCCTGGAAGGACTTGCCCTACAGCGAGAAGGTCGTCGAAGCGAAGAAACTGCTTACGGAAGCAGGTTTCGGCCCTGACCATCCACTAACGGCACAGCTCAAGTACAACACCAATGACAACCACAAGCGCATCGCCGTGGCAATTGCCGCCATGTGGAAGCCGCTCGGCGTGAATATTGAACTCGTCAACGCCGAGACCAAGGTGCATTATGATCAGCTGAAAAGTGGCGAAGTGGAAATCGGCCGCGCCGGCTGGCTTGCCGATTACAACGATCCGGACAACTTCCTGAACCTGCTCGTTAGCGGCGTTCAGATGAATTATGGCCGCTGGTCCAGCCCTGAATACGACAAGCTGATCAAGGAAGGCAACGCGCAGACGGATCTGGCCAAGCGCGCAGAAATCTTCAAGAAGGCTGAGCAGCTGGCGCTGGACGATTCCGCCGCCTTGCCGATCTACTATTACGTCTCGAAGAACGTCGTCTCGCCGAAGATCGAGGGCTTCGTCGACAACGTGCAGGACATCCACCGTACGCGCTGGCTGTCGATGAAAGAGTAAGGAAAACGGCCCTTCCCGCGGTCTGCGGGTAGGGCCGGTCCACGATCATGATCAAATATGCACTCCGTCGATTGCTGTCGACGATCCCCGTTCTCTGGATCGCCGTCACAGCCTGCTTTTTCGTTTTGCGCCTTGCCCCCGGCGGCCCCTTCGATGGCGAAAGGCCATTGCCGCCGGTCATCATGAAGAACCTTGCGACCCACTACAATCTGGATAAGCCGCTGATCCAGCAGTATATTATCTATGTCGGCGACCTGCTGAAAGGCGATCTTGGCCCGTCCTTCGCCAGCGAAGATTTCACCGTCGGGCAGCAGATCATGATCGGCCTGCCCTATACCTTCACCATCGGCACCGCCGCCTTCCTGCTCGCCATCCTTGTCGGCGTCACCGTCGGCTGTTTTGGGGCGCTCTACCAGAACAAGACGCCCGACTATATCCTGGGCGCACTCATTCTGATCGGTGTCGTGCTTCCCAACTTCCTGATCGCCCCGATCCTGCAGCTCGTTTTCGGTATCCGTCTCGGATGGCTTCCAGTCGGCGGCTGGGGTGACGGCTCCTTCAAGTTCCTAGTCATGCCGATCGTCGTTCTGGCGCTGCCGCATGCCGGCCGCATATCGCGCATCACCCGCGGCTCGATGATCGAGGTCATGAACCAGAACTTTATCCGGACCGCCAAGGCAAAAGGCATCGGTCCGCGCCTGACGGTCATGCGCCACGCGCTGAAACCCGCCATGATGCCCGTCGTCTCCTATCTCGGACCGGCGGCAAGCTATCTTCTCACCGGCTCGCTGGTTGTCGAGAGCGTCTTCGGACTGCCCGGCATCGGCCGCTATTTCATCACTGCAGCGCTGAACCGCGACTACGGCATGGTTCTCGGAACGGTCATCTTCTACATGGTGCTGATCGTCTTCCTCAACCTTCTCGTCGACATCGCCTATGCGTGGCTCGATCCGAAAGTGAGAAACCGATGATCCTCAACCCCGCAAGACGCGAGCTTCTCGCTGCCGAGTTGCTGCAGGCCGAAGGCCTAGCCCCCGAAGGCCGTTCGCTCACCAAGGATGCGCTTCGGCGCCTGTCACGCAACAAGGCCGCGGTGATCTCCATCGCGGTGCTGGCGCTGCTCGTCCTCCTCGCCTTCCTCGGCCCTTACTTCATTCCCTTCAACTATGAAGATCCGGACTGGGCCGCCTTCCGCACGCCCCCGGACTTTGCAAGCGGGCATTACTTCGGCACCGATCCGAACGGCCGCGATCTTCTGGCCCGCGTGCTTTACGGCACCCGTGTCTCGCTTGCCGTCGCGCTGACGGCAACCGTCGTCTCCGTCGTCATCGGCGTGCTCTACGGCGCCGTCTCCGGCTATATCGGCGGCAGGCTGGATTCGGTCATGATGCGTTTCGTCGATATCATGTATGCCCTCCCCTACATCCTGTTCGTCATCCTGCTGATGGTGATCTTCGGCCGTAACGTCTATCTGCTCTTCGCCGCGATAGGCGCGCTGGAGTGGCTGACCATGGCCCGCATCGTCCGCGGCCAGACGCTGTCGATCAAGCAGCGCGAATTCATCGAGGCTGCACGCGCCTCGGGGCAGAGGCCTTTCAAGATCATCCTCAAGCACGTCATTCCGAACCTGGTCGGCCCGGTGGTCATCTTTGCGGCACTCACCGTTCCCGAAATCATCGCCACGGAGAGTTTCCTTTCCTATCTCGGCTTCGGCGTTCAGGAGCCGCTGACCTCGCTTGGCACGCTGATTGCCGAAGGCACCGATGCAATGGAGAACATGCCCTGGCTGCTGGTCTTCCCGGCAAGCTTCCTCGTCGCCCTGCTGCTCAGCCTGCTCTTCATCGGCGACGGCCTGCGCGACGCGTTCGACCCGAAGGATCGCTGACGATGACCGACAACCTTCTCGAACTCAAAGACTACTCGATCACCTTCGAAACGCCGGACGGTCAGGTGAAGGCCGTCTCCAACATGAACCTCACGATCAAGCGCGGCGAGCGCATCGCGATCGTCGGCGAGTCCGGCTCCGGCAAAAGCCAGACTTTCCTTGGCATCATGGGATTGCTCGCCAAGAACGGCAAGACCAGCGGCCAGGCGCTCCTCGAAGGCAGGGATGTGCTGTCGCTGAAGCCACGTGAACTCGATCAGGTGCGCGGCAAGGACATGGCCATGGTCTTCCAGGATCCCATGACCGCATTGAATCCGTCTCTCAGGATTTCCCGCCAACTGACGGAACAGCTTGAGGTTCATCGCGGTTTCACGGCGCGCGCAGCCTCTGCCGAAGCGCTCGATATGCTGAAGCGGGTCGGCATCCCCGACCCCACGCGCCGCTTCAACCTTTATCCGCACGAGCTCTCGGGAGGCATGCGCCAGCGCATCGTGATTGCCATGGCACTGCTCACCAAGCCGAAGCTCCTGATTGCCGACGAGCCCACCACCGCGCTCGATGTCACTATCCAGGCGCAGATCCTCGATCTCTTCAACGATCTGACGGCCGAGATGAATACGGCGCTCGCGATGATCACCCACGATCTTGGCGTCGTTGCCGGCCTCGCCGATCGCGTCGCGGTCATGTATGCCGGCCGCATCGTCGAGGAAGCGCCGGTCGATGAGCTCTTTGAAAATCCGGCACATCCCTATACGGCGGCGCTGCACGCAGCGATCCCGCGGCCGGACCAGGACGTCGACCAGCTCGTCGTCATTCCCGGGCGGCCGCCGAACCTGCAGCACCTGCCTAAGGGCTGCAACTTCTCGCCGCGCTGTCCCAAGGTAGAAGAGGATTGCATCGATCGTCCGCCGCCGCTCGAAACGCTTTCACCACGCCATTGCGCAGCCTGCTTCCACCCCTTCCCGCGTATCGAGGAGCTTCTCAATCATGGCTGAACGATCGCTGTTGAGGGTCGAGAACCTGACGACCCAGTTCGAACTGCCCTCCAAAGGCTTCTTCAAGCCGCCGGTGATGCTGACGGCCGTCAACAATGTCAGCTTCGACTTGAAGGAGGGCCGCACGCTCGGCATCGTCGGCGAATCCGGCTGCGGAAAGTCCACGCTCGGTCGCTCCATCCTGCGGCTCCTACGCTCGCAGGAGGGCCGCATCCTCTGGCAGGGCCGCAACCTGCTGGACCTGTCGGACGAGGAGATGCGCGCCGCGCGCCGCGACATGCAGATCATCTTCCAGGATCCGATCGCATCGCTCGACCCGCGCATGACGGTCGGCGACATCATCGCCGAGCCGCTGACCGTCTTCGAGCCGAAACTTTCCAAAGCGCAGCGCCTCGAACGTGTGCGCGAGATCATGAGTGCTGTCGGCCTCGTGCCGGAAATGATCAACCGCTACCCGCATGAGTTTTCCGGCGGTCAGGCACAGCGCATCGGCATTGCCCGCGCGGTCGTGACAAGGCCGAAGCTCATCATCTGCGACGAGCCGGTATCGGCCCTCGACGTTTCGATCCAGGGGCAGGTCATCACGCTCCTGCGCAAGCTCCGGAAAGAGTTCGGCCTGACGCTGATCTTCATCAGCCACGACCTTTCCGTCGTGCGGCTGATCTCGGACGACGTGCTGGTGCTCTATCTCGGCAAGGTAGTGGAAGCCGGCGATTGCCAGACGGTCTTCGAACATCCTGCGCACCCTTATACGCAGGCACTGTTTTCGGCCGCACCCATCCCCGATCCGAAGCTTGCCCGCCAGCGCACACGCATCCGCCTTCTGGGCGATCCGCCCTCGCCGCTGAACCCGCCGAAGGGCTGCGTCTTCTCGCCCCGCTGCTGGAAGGCGACGGATATCTGCCGGACAAAAATGCCGCCGACCGAGCATGTGCGCCCGGGTCAAACGGCAGCCTGTTACCATATGGACCGGTAAATCGCGTCCGCTCTGGGTCAGCTCGCGCGCAACACGCGCGTTGCCCAGCGCCTGCCCCGGAGCGGAACAATCGCGCTCCGGGGCAGTTCTCCCTTACACAAGCATGCGGGTCACAGCAGGGTTCCGAAGGAGGAGAAATTGCTCAAGCTGATATCCAATGCCGGCCTTGTGCTGGCGCTCACACTCGGGGGCGCTGTCGCGCCTGCGTCCTTTGCTCAGGCTCAGGACGTCCAGTTCCGTATCGGCCCGGACGGCGTGCGTATCTACGAACGCGATCGCGATCGCTATGATCGTTATCGCGACGACGACCGCCGGGGCTGCAGCCCGCGCGAGGCACAAATCGCCGCTCGCGATTCCGGCCTTCGCCGGCCTGAGGTCGTCCGTGTGACGAGGCGCAGCGTCACGGTGCAAGGCTGGACCCGTTATGGCCCGGACCGCATCGTCTTCGCCAACCGCCGCGGCTGCCCGGAGATCGGATAGGCAAACGAACGATCTGCGACATGAGCCCGCCGTCACGCCGGCGGGCTTTTTCACCAACTATTTCTGGGTCGGCGCCTGCGCTTGCCTCCAAACGTCTCTGCGCGTAATCAGCAGACGCGGAGAATTTTCGGGAGGCAGTTTTGAACGGACGGTTCTTATCGATCGGTGAGTGCATGGTGGAGCTTTCGCAGGCAGGCGGCGGCCTGCTGAGAAAGGGTTTCGCCGGCGATACGTTGAACACCGCCTGGTACGCTCGCGCCTGCATGCAGCCCGCCTGGAGCGTCGATTATTTCACCGCGCTTGGCGATGACGCCATGTCGGACGAGATGATTGCCTTCTTCGAAGAAGCAGGCATCGGCACGAAGCTCATCAGGCGCATCAGGGGCAAAGCGCCCGGCCTTTACATGATCAACCTCAGGAACGGCGAACGCTCCTTCAGCTACTGGCGCGACAACTCCGCCGCCAGGCAGCTTGCCGCCGATCCCGACCGATTGCGCGAAGCGATCGAAGGCTCGGACGTCGTCTATTTTTCGGGCATCACGCTCGCCATTCTGCCGCGCGAAGACGCCGACACGCTGCTTGCCGAAACCCGCCGCGCCAAGGCCGCGGGAAAATTCGTGGTCTTCGATCCGAACATCCGCCCGCGCCTGTGGGCGAGCTATGACGTCATGCATACGACGATCAGCGAAGGCGCCCGCTCCTCTTCCCTCGTCATGCCGAGCTTCGACGACGAGGCCTTGCATTTCGGCGACGACTCTATCGAAGCCACCATCCATCGCTACCGTGCCCTCGGCGCACCGAACGTGCTGATCAAGAACGGCGCCGACGGCGCGACGCTGAACTTCGCCGGCCAGCAGAACTTCGTGCCGGCCGAAACGGTCAACGAGGTCGTCGATACCACCAGCGCCGGCGACAGCTTCAACGGCGCGTTCCTCGCCAAATATCTCGAGACGAAGGATGCGGTCGCCAGCGCCTGTTTCGCAGTGAAGGTTGCCGCGCGTGTCGTCAGCGAGCACGGTGCACTCGTGGCAAAGGATAAGCTCGGGCTCTGAGCCTCGATCGGCAGCCTGTAATAAATCCATCACAGAGAAGCCTCAAAATAAGCACGCGGGAATCACGTTCCTTACGCCCGCTTGGGGTTGTGCCGCTGCCGTCCGATATGGCGTGGCGTGGATGGAAAACGGGACATGCTGCAACATCCGTCGAATAACTATCGCGGCGAGAGCTGGGCCAATACCGCGCCTGGAAGCTTGCCCGAGAGGCTGGTGATCGTCACCGACGCCTGGCATCCGCAGGTCAACGGCGTTGTCCGCTCGATCGAGAATACCAACCGCGAACTCGCGAAACTGGGGGTCGAAGTGTCCATGGTGACGCCCGAGCGCTTCAGTAGCTTCCCCTGCCCGACCTATCCGGAGATTCGCCTTTCGATCGCCAATTACCGCCGGGTCGCCCGCGAGATCGAAAAGCACAAGCCGTCCTATGTGCATATCGCCACCGAAGGCCCGCTCGGGCTGACGGCGCGGCGCTGGTGCCTGAGGAACCGCATGCCGTTTTCCACCAGCTACCACACGCGCTTCCCGGAATATGTCTCGGCCCGTCTGCCCATCCCGAAGCGCTGGCTCTACGCCTTCGTGAAGTGGTTCCACAATTCCGGCGCCGGCTGCATGGTGGCAACGCCGAGCCTTGCCCGCGAGCTATCGGAAAAAGGCATCCGCAACCTGATGCCCTGGAGCCGCGGCATCGACGCCGCGCAGTTCCGCCCGATGGAACTGGAAGAAAAGCCTTTCGGCCTGCAGCGCCCCATCTACATGACGGTTGGACGGGTGGCGTTGGAAAAGAACCTGCCCGCCTTCCTCGATCTCGACCTGCCCGGCTCCAAAGTCGTGGTCGGCGACGGCCCTGCCCGCGCCGAGCTGGAAAAGCGCTATCCAGACGTGCTCTTTACCGGCCTGAAATTCGGCGAGGAGCTTGCCAGGATCTATGCACAGGCCGATGTCTTCGTCTTCCCGTCGCTGACCGATACCTTCGGCAACACGATCCTGGAAGCGCTCGCCTGCGGCGTTCCCGTTGCCGCTTTTCCCGTCACCGGCCCGCTCGACATCATCGGCGAGGATGGCGAGGTCGGCGCACTGGACGCAGACCTGCAGGCGGCCTGCCTCGGCGCATTGTCCGCCTCACGCGAGAAGGCACGGGATCTTGCCCTGCAATATTCCTGGGAAGCGGCAACGCAGCAGTTCATCAACAATATCCGTGCCGCCAACGGCGTCATTACGCCGAAATGGAAGAAGGCCTGGCAATATGCCAAGACCTTGCCCAAAAGCAGAAAGGCCGGCGATGCCGCCGGCCCGATGAAATCCGGAACCTGATTTTTTACTTGTGCAGGGCGCTGCGCAGCGTGTCGTTGGCAAGCGTGATGGCGCTGCGGACGGCCGGGGTTTGGCTGATGGCGTTCAAGAGCACGAAGTCGTGGATCGTGCCGTTATAGCGGACCGAGGTGACCTTCACGCCGGCCTGCGACAGCTTGCGGCCATAGGCCTCGCCTTCGTCGCGCAGCACGTCGTTCTCATCGGTGATGACGAGTGCCGGCGGCAGGCCGTTCAGCTGTTCCAGCGAAGCGTTGAGCGGCGTTGCCGTCGGCTCCTTACGCTTGGCTTCGTCCGGCAGATATGCGTTCCAGAACCACTTCATCGCTTCCTTCGTAAGCCACGGCCGTTGGCGAATTGATTGTATGAGCGGGTCTCAAAGTTGGCGTCGGTGACCGGGTAGAACAGTACCTGCTGATTAATGGCTGGGCCGCCGCGCGCCTTGGCAAGCAGGGTGACGGCCGCTGTCATGTTGCCGCCGACGCTGTCACCGGCAACGGCAAGGCGGCTCGCATCGACCTTGAACTCCTTGGCATGCTCTACGACATACTTCGTTGCGGCATAGGCCTGCTCGATGGCGATCGGATAGCGCGCCTCGGGTGAACGCTCGTAGTCGACGAAAACGACCGCAGCGTTGGCGCCATTGGCAATCTCACGGACGAGGCGGTCATGCGTATCGGCATCGCCCAGCACCCAGCCGCCGCCGTGGAAATACATGACGACCGGCAGCGCAGCCTTGGCATTTTCAGGGCGGACGATCAGAAGCTTGATGCTGCCCGTCGGGCCGGCCTTGATCGTCTTGTTTTCTTGATGGACTGCGGGCTTCTTCACCTCGCCCTTCTGCGCGCCGACGAGAACATTGCGGGCCTCAGCCGGAGAGAAGGTGTAGATCGGCTTGCTGCCGGCAAGTGCATCGATGAATTTCTGCGTGGCCGGTTCCAGCACGGGATCGGCAGCGGCGCCAAGGGCGGAGGCGGCCAGGATCGTTGCTGCGGAAAGTGCGGTCTTGATGGTCGACATTATCTTGTCCTCTCAGTTTGCTGTTCGTTGCGAATGGCCTTTGTATCGCGAACGATTTGTTATTGCACAATTAAAAATGACGCATAGCTGCCATGCTCTAAAATCGCTTGCTATTATTTATCGCGCGATTTAAATTGATGCGTTTCCGGAGAAATGCCATGCAGGAGCAACCAAAACTCGACAATTTCATCTGCTTCGCGATGTATACGGCAAGCCACGCGATGAACCGCGTCTACAAGCCGTTGCTCGACGCGCTCGGCCTCACCTATCCGCAATATCTGGTGATGGTCTCGCTCTGGCAGGAAGACGGCCAGACCGTCGGCGGCCTTGGCGAAAAGCTCTTCCTGGAATCGAGCACGCTTACCCCTTTGCTGAAGCGCCTCGAAGCCGCCGGTTATATCCGCCGCGAACGCAGTAAGGAAGACGAACGCGTCGTCGTCATCCGCCTGAGCGGCGAAGGCATCGGACTGCAAGAAAAGGCCTGCGCGATACCCAACTGCATCGCCGGCGCTACCGGCCGGGACGCCGCCGGCCTCGCGCGCCTGCAGGCCGAGATCGTGGCGTTACGCGAGGCGTTGAACAGGAGTGTGGCGGCCTGAGAAGGGCGAATGTAAGCTTTGAGTGACAGCCACCGACTTCGCCTTCCGGCTTAGACGGCCATACCAAAAACGTCGCGACTCTCTCAGAACCAGACATCAGCGACCGTGCGCAACGCCATAGCGGCGGCAGACGGTGCAATCGCAAATCGTGGCACCGATATCTGTGCTCGAAACTTTGAGCGCGCAGCGCCCCAATGACAGGAGCCACGCGTAATCTGAGGTGCCATGTGTGTCGGCAGTGCCATGGTTGCCCTTTCACTTTTGTTCGTCCCAGCATGTTTTGCGAGAGCAAAAAACGATGACTTTGCCGGTCGGTGGATCATGATCGCCTGCCCAGCAAATCAGTCCCCTACCCGAAAACGCTGCCGATGACGCAAAAAGCCGCCTCGATGAGCATCGTGATTGGACTTCCGCGCCCGCTGGAGTCAATCTTATTTCAGGGCAAAAGTGTAAGGGGGCGGAGCAGCCATCGTCTGAATCGGAGGCTAAAATGAAACATCAAGCACTTGACCAACTGCGGACCGTCGCAAACGTCAACCCGGATCAGCCGCGCCGGCCAATGTCGCGCAGCGAGCGCCTGCAGCGCTGGGCAGAGATCCTCGAGCAGTTCCCGAACCGGCATCTCTCGACACTGCACCAGACAGAATATCAGCCGGAAGCAGGGCGCGACATCATGCGCGCCGACAATTCGCCGATCTCCGTCGCGTTCAAGGATCCTGTGCTGCGTGCAGCCGGGATGGAAAACGACACCTATGGCGAAGCAAAGCGGTTTTTCGAGTTGACCGACAGGGAGTTGCATAAGGTCATCTGCTACTGCCACTTCGGCGCTACGGTAAACGCTGCAACCGCTGCCCGGCAAATCCGCTCTTTCTACGCTGAAGGAAAGCGCGGCATGCTCCATCGGCTGCGCGCGGCGTTCCTCGACTAGGAGCGCCAAGGTTCCGTAGGGTCATTGCTGGAGCGGCCCGGTCGGCAGCTCCAGCTTTTCCGCGCGCCGTGCGGCGGCGCATTTCCGAACAGGAGCGAAAGGCGGCTATCGCTTCTTCTTCGACTCGTACGGATTGTCCGGCGAGCGGTAATGGATGCGGATCGGCACGCTCGGCATGTCAAAATCCTCGCGCAGACCATTGATGAGATAGCGCGTATAGGATTCCGGCAGCGCATCGGAACGCGTGCAGGAAATCATGAAGGCCGGCGGGCGGGCCTTTACCTGCGTCATGTATTTCAGCTTGATGCGGCGGCCGGAAACGGCCGGCGGCGGGTGCTGCACCTGCTGCTGCTCCAGCCAGCGGTTGAGCCGCGCCGTCGAAATGCGCTTGTTCCACACCTTGTCGGTATCGATGATCGACTGCATGAGCTTGTCGAGCCCGCGGCCGGTCTGGCCGGAAATCGGAACGGCGCGGATGCCGCGTGCCTGCGGCAGCAGGCGATCGGTCTTTTCGCGCAGGTCGGCGAGGACCGCTTGCGGATCCTCGATCATGTCCCACTTGTTGAAGGCGAGAACGGCCGCACGGCCTTCGCGCAGTACCAGGTCGACGATGTGCAGATCCTGTTTCTCGAAGGGGATCGTCGCGTCGAAGACGACGACAACAAGTTCGGCAAAACGGATCGCGCGCAGCGCATCGGCAACCGAAAGCTTCTCTAGCTTTTCGATCACCCTCGCCTTGCGGCGCATGCCGGCGGTGTCGAACATCTTGATCGTGCGGCCGCGCCAATCCCACTCGACGGAGATGGAATCTCGCGTGATGCCAGCTTCCGGCCCGGTCAGCAGCCGGTCTTCGCCGAGGAAGCGGTTGATGAGCGTTGACTTGCCGGCATTCGGCCGCCCGACGATTGCAACGCGTAGCGGCTTGGTATCGTCGTAGGCGGGCTCTTCGTCCTCTTCCCCCTCCACTTCGGACCGCGCAACGTCCACGTCGGTAACGGCGACGTCTTCCTTAGGCGGATAGGCGCGCTCCTTGCCGAGCGCGGCGACGATCGCGTCGCGCAGGTCGAGCATGCCCTGCCCGTGTTCGGCCGAGATCGGCGTCGGTTCGCCGAGACCGAGCGTGTAGGCGTCGTAAAAACCGCTGTCGGAGCCCTTCGCTTCGGACTTGTTGGCAACAAGCACCACCGGCTTGCCGCGACGGCGCAGCATTTCGGCCAAGGCGGTATCGACCGGCGTCAGACCGGTCTTGGCATCTACGACGAACAGCGATAGATCGGCCTCGTCGATTGCCGCTTCCGTCTGGGCGCGCATGCGGCCCAGCAGGCTTTCGGCATCGGCCTCTTCGAGACCGGCGGTGTCGACGATCGTGAACTTAAGGTCGATCAGCCGCGCATCTCCCGGCCGGCGGTCGCGGGTAACGCCCGGCGTATCGTCGACGAGCGCCAGCTTCTTCCCAACCAGGCGGTTGAAAAGCGTCGACTTGCCGACATTCGGGCGACCGACGATCGCGACCGTAAAGCTCATTAGAGATCCTTAGATTCAGCCCTGCGCGGCGGGCGCCTTGCCGGATGCGGTGATATTATCAAGCATGATCTGGGCGCGGTTTGCAATGTTGCGCGGGCTTGCGGCATCGTCGGCGATCGCCTGATACCACTGGCGGGCCTGCGCCATGTTGCCGGCCTTGTATGCGGCAAGGCCCAGCGCTTCGCGGGCCGAGTGGCGGAAGGCGTTCGCCGGAATGGCCATTTCCTCGACGGCGGCGGAAACCTGCTCGTAAGTGCCGCTTTCGATCAGCAGCCAGCCGGCGCGCATCCTGGCGGCATCGCGGACGGCTTCCGGAACGTACTGGTCCTTGCCGATCGCTTCGAAGGCGGCGATGGCCGCGGCATTGTCGCCCTTCTGCGCCTGAACCGAGGCTGCACGCATGCGGGCGAGAACCGGATAGGCGCCGTGGCCTTCCTTTTCGAGCGTGGCGAGCGCGGCAAGCGCCTCGTCGCTCTTGTTCTCGTCGGCAAGCTTCATCGCCGCCAGGAACTGGTCGCCGGTGCCGGACGAGCGGTTGTCGTCCCAGTAGTCAAAGGCAACTTTGCCAGCCGTACCGACCACGATCAGAACGGCGATGGCGATGACATAGCGGCCGAAACGGCGCCAGGCGCCCTTCATCTGGTCGGAACGAAGTTCCTCGTTGACTTCACGGATGAAGCTGTCGTCGTTGAATGCCATTCTCGTCTCCGGCACGGATAAGCCCATTGCATGCGTTGCCGCATATTGTGGGGCCTTCTACTCCATTTTGCGCCACTTGTAAGGGGGATCGCAAAGATTCGTCACACGGCAAGCGGCGAAACGCCGATCAGCCATTCGTGCACTCTCCAGATCAGCAGCCCCCAGGCAACAACGCCGATGACGGCGGCATAAAGATCATACTTGGCTGAAACGAAGGGCCGAAGCGTCAACTCGCCCGCCCGCTCGCGCCGCTTCAGGGAGATGCGGAGAATGACGCCCCAGGCGAGGAAGGCCGCAAACAGCAGAACGGACGAGGTCTCGCCATTGGCAAGCAGATGCGAAAGCGCCCAGATCTTCACCGAGAGCACCATCGGATGCTTGGTCCGAACCGCGATGTGCCCCGCCGGCAGAAGCGAGGCGGCAAGACAGATGAGCGCAATCAGCATCAGCGTCACGGCGATATGCGCCATCCACACCGGCGGCATGTACAGCATGCCGGTCACCTGCCGCGCCTGGCCAAAACCGTAGACCAGCAGGATCAGCGAAAGAAGGCTTGCGATCGAATAGGCGATCTTCCAGCCGTTCTCCCCGAGGCTTGCGATCATCGATTGGCGGAAACCGGGCGCGACCACCCGCACCAGATGGATACCAAGGAAAAGTATGATGCCGACGATAAGCAAGGCCATGGCGCGCGTCTCCTATCCGTTTCCCGAGGCTTAGCCGTAGCCGCAGGAAAATGCCAGCGGCACCGCAGCTTTGCCGCAATTCTGTAACAGGAAAGCCGCAAACAAATTTTCGCGGTGCCCATGTTTCGTTTCATTTTTTCTGCCTGCCTCGCCTTTTCCTTTGTCACCTCCCTTCCCGCCCAGGCAGCCGACCAGCCGCCGAAGCAGCTGGTGATCGTGTCCTTCGATGGCGCCCATGACAACGCGCTGTGGCAGAAGAGCCGCGAGATGGCAGCAAGGAATGGCGCGCACTTCACCTATTTTCTCTCCTGCACGTTCCTGATGAATCAGGTTGCGAAGAAAGCCTACCAAGCCCCTCATCAGAAACGCGGAAAGTCCAATGTCGGCTTTGCCCAAAGCGACGACGAAATCCGCGAGCGGCTCGGCAACATCTGGCATGCGCATCTCGAAGGCCACGATATTTCGAGCCACGCCTGTGGCCATTTCGACGGCCGCAAATGGAGCGAGGCCGATTGGTCCGCCGAATACGCGACTTTCAAGGCGACGCTGAAGAACGCCTGGAAAAGCGTCGACCTCAAAGAGCCGCAAGGCTGGCAGGATCTGGTCGAGCACGGCATCAAGGGTTTTCGAGCACCTTATCTTTCCGCGACGGCGGGCGGCGACATGATCGCTGCGGAGAAGAAGGCGGGCTTTTCCTATGACGCCAGCCTCGTCACCAAGGGTCCGGCCACGCCCGTCGTCGAAGACGGCATCATCCGCTTCGGCCTGCCGCTGATCCCCGAAGGTCCGAAGGAAAAGCCGGTTATCGGCATGGATTACAACCTCTTCATCCGCCACTCCAAGGGCGAAGAAGACAAGACCGAAAGCAAGGTCTTCGAAGAGCGCGCCTACGTGGCTTTCAAAGAAGCATTCGACAAGCAATATGCCGGAGACCGCATTCCCCTCCAGCTCGGGTTCCACTTCGTGGAAATGAACGGCGGCGCCTATTGGCGCGCGCTCGACCGCCTGGTGAGCGACGTCTGCCGCCGAACGGATGTCGCCTGCGTCAGCTACGCGGAAGCGATCCCGATGATCGAGGCGCGCGGGAAATTGCAGGAACAGGAAACTTCGGGGCTTTGAGCGACGCCTCTGCGCGCCCTTTGAAACTCCTGCCGGCCGCGCCCTCGACCGCCCTTCGGGCACCTTCTCCCCGCTGGGGAGAAGAGCAAAGCGGCGCGCCACTCTTATTGCTGCGCCCAGCAGTCATCAGCGACACCGCCGCCCTCCATCTTCGAGTGACGCAAACGTCACCACGAGTGCCGGCAGGCGGATGAGGGGTTGCCGCAAACGGGACGCTCCAGCTTAGCGCGACCCAAGTCTTAGCCGTCCGGTTGGACGACGCCCTCACGCTCCAGATAGCGCTGATCGATCTCCGGCAACGGCTCGTCGTCGATCGCCGCCTCGAAGGCCTTGAGACGCTTGTGGATCGACAGAAGCTCGATGATCGTCGTCCAGGAATTGACGAGATACTGGAAGGAGTTGCTGACCTGGCCGAAGGCCGTCAGGATCTGCTGATAGATACCATAGGTGATCTTTCCCGCCACGATCGTCGGCACCAGCATGAAGGTCACGAACAGCGCGTCGGCCTGCAGATAGAAGTAGCGGGCAACGTTGAAATAGAGATAGTGGAAATACATCCGGAAATAGTTGCGGCGGACGTTCGCAAACAGCTCGTTGACCGTCGGCGGCTGGGCCCGGTCGGCATAATCTTCGCCGTAAACCAGTTCCTTGCGGTAAGCAGCTTCCACGCGCTGGTTGCGGAAGTTCAATCCCGGCAGCTTGATACCGGCGACGGCGAGAAGCACCGTTCCGAACGCGGACCAGAAGAGTGCCAGCCAGAACAGCGTATGCCCAATTTCACCGACGATCGGCAGTTCGGAGACGTAACTTGAAAGGGCAAACAGGATCGGCAGGAAGACGATGAGCGTCATCACCGAATTGATCAAGTTGATGCCAAGGCCTTCAAGAATGCTCGAGAAACGCATCGTATCTTCCTGAACGCGCTGCGCAGCACCCTCGATATGGCGAAGCTTCTCCCACTTGGACATGTAGAAATCATTCATGGCCGTTCGCCAGCGAAACACATAATGGCTGGTGAAGAAGTCGGTGATGATTGAAACGAACATGCTGAGAAACGCGATCTGCGCAAAGATCAGCATAAGGCTATAGAAGTCCCAGACGGTGACAGGGGCCGTTTTCGCTAGCGCATTCTGCAACGTATCACCAAACGGACGGCGCCAGTTGTTGATGGCAACGGAAATCTGAACCCCGAAATATGTCGCCATGATAATGAGCGCAGAACCCCAAACGGACCAGATCCTCCAAGGATGGTCTTTCGCTCGCAGGTGCCAAAAACCGCAGAAGAGACCAACGCATATCAGGAAGAAAGCATAAAAAAACAGATTGTCGGGCAAGAGGAAAAAGTCGAGTCCGATTGGGGGCGCCTGCCCCTCGGGAAGCGGCCCGAAACCAAGAGAAAGTCCCGTCGATTCTCCGACGCCATACCAGATGGCGATACAGATAAGTGCCCAGATGGCTACTGACGGGAAGAAGAGTTTCGGCTGCGGGAAGAAGGAATGGAACACGAGCAGTCGCTTTCCTGAACTGGAATCTTGGGAGTATCAGCTAACTGATTGTGCCGGAAACTATGGCAGTTCGAAGAAGGCAGCAATGGGTTCGGCCCATTGTTACGCATTTGTAACGGCTTATCCCAATCTCTTGATGACGGGCAGTACGAGGGCGGCGCACAGGATGAGGGCTGCGGTAGCGATAAAAGTTGGCATGGTGAAGCTGCCGGTCTGCTCGGCAATCCAGCCGGCAACTATGGGGCCGATGATCTGGCCGAGACCGAAGGCGGCGGTCATTGTCGCGAAGATTCGGCGCGCGCTTTCCGGAGCCAGCTTGCGGCCGATCTGCAGCCCGTAGGCGGTGATGGCGAGGAAGGTGGCGCCGAAGAGAGCGCCGCCGATTAGCGGCGCCATCGAATGCGGCAAAAGCACGGTCGCGAGAACCCCGACCGCCTCCATCAGCAGGGCGGCGACATAGACCCAGCCGAGGCCAAGCAGATATACCAGCGGCCGCCATGCAAAAAGCGCAACGGCTGCCGTGAGCCCAGCGATGAACCAGCAGAGGAATTCGACCGTCTGCCCCGCCGCGTCCATGCGCGCGATGGTGACAAGGAAGGTCGCGGTGATCACGTAGCCGAAACCGAAGATGCCATAGGAAAGCGCGAGCAGGGCCACCGGCGGCTTCCAGACGATCGGCGGCTCCATGCCGGCATTGCCTGAGCGTATCGGCGCAGATGGCAGCAAAAGCCAGACGGCGGCGAAGCTGATTGCCGAAAAGATCGCACCGCTGATCCAGTCGGCTCGCCAGCCGGAGGCGCCGGCAAAGATGAGACCGATCAGCATCACCATGACCGAAGAGAGCGCAATGCCAGCCCCTGGGCCGCCGAAATGCGCCGCCTGAACGTGATCGTTGCCCGCCGCAGCGCCATGGCTCAAGACGATCGACGAGGTGAAGATCATCGCAAATGCGCTTGCCAATCCGGCCAGAAAACGGATGGTAGCGAAGACCGGAACAGAATTCGTGGCGGCCATGGCGGCAAGCAGCAGCGCGTTCGCCAGAAGCGCCGAGAGCGCGACCTTGCGTTCGCGGCCAGCGGCCCAGCTGTAAGTGGCAAGCACGGCGCCCGCGAGATAGCCTGCGAAATTGGCCGAAGCGATGAAGCCTGCATCGGCCGCCGAAAGCGGCACGCCGCTCATCATGCCGGGCAGGATCGGCGTATAGGAAAACCGCCCGAAACCCATGGCCGCCGACATCGCGATCATGCCGGCAAGCGCCGTCCGGAAGAGGTTCACTGGTTCGGTATCGCTGCGTACCAACATGCTTGGCTTTATCGCGCTGCACAACGGCAGGGACAAACGAGAAAATCTGATCGATCGATCAATTCCACAAATCCTCGGCGCCTCTTGAAACGACATATCTTACGATATATGTTTTACGATATAGTGAACGATACATCGAGTGACAAAGGAACGAACCATGAGAGGTTTCAGAGGTAGCGGCATGTTCGGTGAAGCGATGCGGATGGGAATGGGCCGCAAGTTTTCGGCTGGTGATCTTCAACTGGTGCTGCTGGCGCTGCTCGACGAGCGGCCACGTCATGGCTACGAGCTGATCAAGACCCTGGAGGAGCGCTCGGGCGGATTCTACGTTCCAAGCCCGGGCGTCATCTATCCGGCGCTGACCTATCTCGAAGAGACGGAACTGGCGGAAGTCCAGATCGAAGGCACCAAGAAGCTCTACAAGATCACCGAACGCGGCAGGCAAAAGGTCGAGGAGAATCGCGCCATGATCCAGCACACGCTGAACAAGCTCGAGCGCATCGGCGAGAAGATGGCTTTCGTCAACCGCATGTTCGATCCGGACCACCACGGCCGCCACCGCGACGCCGAGGACGAGGAGGATTTGATGCGCGACAACGGCGACATTCGCGCCGCCCGCACACTGCTGCGTGCCGCACTCAGGATACGTTACCCGTGGTCGAAAGCCGAAGCCGCCCGCATCGCCGGCATCCTGGAACGCGCCGCCACGGAAATTCTGCAGGGTGGCAAGCCGGAGACGAAGCGGTAAGGCAGGCTTCCTCTCCCACAGGCGAGAGGATACGAAATCTTGTGCTTGGCCACCGGCCAAGGTTTAGAGTTCGTTGGTTAGGGTGACACTACCTCGCGAGAAATCGCCGCTAAACCCCGCCATCCGGCAGCGTCAAAATCAGCGGCCCGTTCCGGGTCGCCACCACCGTGTGCTCGAACTGCACGGTTGGGGCCTGCGGGTCGGCGTAGAGCGTCCAGGCATCGTCGCCGCCTTCGGCCCATGTCGCGCCGAGCGACAGGAAAGGCTCGACGGTAAAAACGAGGCCTTCGGTCATCATCCGCTTTTCGGAAGGATCGGGCCAGGTGGAAAGCTCGGCCGGCTCCTCGTGCAACGAGCGGCCGACACCGTGGCTCGCGAGGTTGGCGACCAGTGTATAGCGGTTCTTTGCCGCAAAGGCGCCGACGGCCTTGCCGATCTTCGCCAGCGGCTCACCGGCCTTCACCTGGTTGAGGCCGACCCAGAGCGCCCGCTTGCCGTCGCGGCAGAGCCTCTCGATCTTCGGCTTGACCGGCGGCACAGTGAAGGAGGCGCCGGTATCGGCGAAGAAACCGTCCTTTTCGGCCGAGACGTCGATATTGATGAGATCGCCCGGGCGGACCATGCGCGATCCCGGAATGCCATGGGCGATTTCCTCGTTGACGCTAATGCAGGTCGCACCCGGAAACTGATAGCAGAATTCCGGCGCCGAACGCGCGCCCGCATCTTCCAGCACCTTGCGGCCGATCTGGTCGAGTTCCAGCGTCGTCATGCCGGGCTCGACTGCTGCCGCCATCACCTGAATGGCATTGGCGCAGATGCGGCCGATCTCCTTGAGCTTTACCAGTTCGTCGTCGTTTTCGATTACCATCGCTTTTCCCGGCCTGCCGCAAGGCGCAGGCCATTGCGGGTTCAGGCCGTGGCTTTCGCCCCTTCGCCCTTGTCAGTCAATGCCTTTCTGACAAGCGGGGCCACTTTCGTGCCGTAGAGCTCGATGCCCCGCATCACCTGATCATGCGGCATGAGGCCGATGGCCATCTGCAGCAGGAAGCGATCGTTCCTAAAGATCTTGTGATGTGCGACGATCTTTTCGGCCACGACCTCCGGGTCTCCGACGAAGAGCGCGCCGGAAGGGCCGCGCGACATATCGAAATGCGCCCGGCTCGTCGGTCCCCAGCCTCGCTCGCGGCCGATGCGGTTCATGACCTCCGCCTGCGGGCCGTAGAATTGATCGGCGGCCGCATCCGTCGTGTCGGCGATGAAACCGTGGACGTTGATGCTGGTCTTCAGCTTCGCCTGGTCCTGCCCTGCCCGGCGCGCAGCCTCGCGATAGAGATCGAAGAGCGGCGCAAAGCGGCGCGGCTCGCCGCCGATGATCGCAAGCGCCACCGGCAAGCCGAGCGCACCGGCGCGCGCCACCGATTGCGGCGTGCCGCCAACAGCGATCCAGAGTGGCAACGGGTCCTGCAGCGGGCGCGGATAGACACCGCGGCCGTTGACCGGCGCCCGCAGCTCGCCCTGCCATTTGACGGTCTCGCTTTCGCGGAGCGTCATCAGCAGATCAAGCTTCTCTTCAAAAAGCTGGTCGTAGTCTTCGAGGTTGTAGCCGAAGAGCGGAAAGGATTCGATGAACGAGCCGCGCCCTGCCATGATCTCGGCACGACCGTTGGAAATCAGATCAAGCGTCGCAAACTGCTGGAACACGCGAACCGGATCGTCCGAGGAGAGCACCGTCACGGCGCTGGTCAGCCGGATATTCTTCGTCTTGACCGCAGCCGCGGCAAGCGCAACGGCGGGCGCGGAGACGGCATAGTCGGGCCGATGATGTTCGCCGAGCCCGAAGACGTCGAGCCCCACCTGATCGGCAAGCGCGATCTCCTCGATCAGATGCTTGAGCCGATCGGCTCCCTCCGCACCCTTGCTGCGCTCAGGGTTCGGATTGACGTCGGCAAAGGTATAAAGGCCCAATTCCATAATCGGCATCCCGTTGAATGTGCCCATGGAGATAAGAAGACAAGCAGCGGAGGGCAACCGGAAATTCTGGAACGGACCGTTCGATGGAGTTGATGGGTCACCGTGAACCTCGCGGGATACCCCGGCGTTCAGGCCGGGGAGGAACGCGAGAGCGGCCTTGGGCCGCTTCCCGCTGGGATTTGACATATTCGGCGATCACCGAGAGCGGTGCGCCGCCACAGCTTGCCGCAAAGGAGGACGGCGACCACAAAGCGCCCTTGTAGTAGCGCCCGGTGATTTCCGGGCGGCTCTCGCGCAGACGTCGGCTGGATACGCCTTTTGAGGCTGTTGACCAGCTTCGACAGGGCGATCTTCGGAGGGTAATGCACCAGAGGTGAACATGATCGTCCTCGCCGTCGCATTCGATCAATCCGGCCTCGAAGTCGCGACACAGCTTGGCGAAGATGCGCCGCAGGTGGCGGATTGCCGGTTCTGACAGAACATCACGGCGGTATTTCGTGACAAAGACCAAATGACCATGGAGCATGTCGACGACATGCCTGCCGGTGCGATCCACGGTTGCGCTCCTTGGAGCAATTGATAGAATCGTAACATGATCCACCGCGCTTTCCGCTACAAGCTCGCTCCGACCGCCGAACAGGAAGTCCTGTTGCGGCAGTTCGCGGGGGTTGTGCGGCTGGTCTATAATCTGGCGCTGGAGCAGCGCAGGGACTGGTGGCGGCATTACCGGCGGCAGACCGGGAACCGCTTGAACGACATCGCCCAGGCGCGGGAATTGACCGCACTGCGGGCCGCGTTCGACTGGATTGCCGCCGTGCATGTGACGCCCCAGCAGCAGGCCCTGCGCGATCTGGATAAGGCGTATGCCAACGTCTTGGCCGGGCGCGCAGGATATCCCGCGCGCCGCAAGAAGGGCGTGAACGGCGCCTTCCGCTTTCAGGGGCGGGAGATCGAGGTCAAGCGCCTGAACGGCAAGTGGTCCGCCGCGCGCCTTCCCAAGATCGGCTGGGTGAAGTTCCGCGACACGCGGCGCCTGCGTGGCAAGACCATGAATGTGACGGTGAGCCTGGCGGCGAACGGCTGGCACATCGCCTTCGCCTGCGAAATCGACCATGCCGTCCGGCAAAACGATTTGCCCGCCGTGGGGATCGACCGGGGCGTGGCGAACACGCTGACGCTTTCGACCGGGGAGCATTGGTGGATGCCTGCCGGCCTTGCGGAGATCGAGCCCAGGAAGCGCCGGGCCCAGCGCGTTCTGGCGCGGCGCAAGCGCGGGTCGAGCCGCCACGCGAAGGCCCGCCGCCGCGTTGCAGCCTTGCAGGCCCGTGCTGCCCGCATCCGGCAGGATTGGCGGCACAAGGCCAGTCTTGATATCGCCCGTCGCTTCGCAACGGTCGTGCTGGAAGACCTCGCCACGCGCAACATGACGCGCAGCGCCAGGGGAACCGTGGACGCGCCCGCAACCAACGTCTGCCAGAAGGCGGGCCTGAACCGGGCGATCCTCGAACAAGGCTGGCACGGCTTTGAAACCGTGTTGGCCTACAAGCTCGAAGAACGGGGCGGATACCTGTGCAAGGTCGATCCCCGCCACACCTCGCAGACCTGTTCGGCCTGCGGCGCCGTGGACAGGGAAAGCCGCGAAAGCCAAGCGTCTTTCCGCTGTTGCCAATGCGGCTTGCGCGCCCACGCCGACCACAATGCTGCAATCAACATCCTGCGTCGGAACACGGCGTCTATGATCGTGGAGGAAGGGCAGCGGCTCTCCGTTGAAGCGATAACGATCGGCGGAGCTTCGCGCCCCCTCGGAAATCCCCCGCTTTCAAGCGGGGGAAGATGTTAATGCCCGGTTCTTGAATGGGAAGCTGCAAGTCCGCTGGCAGGCTGCAGAGTTTCTCGGCTTGCGGCCGCAGCACGTCAGCGGGCGAAGAACTCGCATTTCTACTGTAAAATGAACCACTTCGCAGCTTCAACGGAATCACTTTCCGAACCGCTTTACAATGATAATGACCGGTCAGGAGAGCCGCGTTCAGCACCGATCTCCTGCTCCATTGCGGAAAGTCACATGCGGGCCAGAAGCTCGGCGAGCTGATCGGCAGCCTTGCCCCAGCCTTCGTGGAAGCCCATCTTTTCGTGCTCTTCCTTGTCTTCGGCCCGCCAATGCAGTGCCTTGGCGGTGTACTTGGTCCGGCCGTTGCCGAGGTCTTCGAGAAGCACCACGGCGGTCATGAAGGGTTTTTCGGATGGAACCCAGGCGCTGGTATAGGCGTCAGTCAGGACGATCTTCTCGTTTTCGACGACTTCCAGATAGACGCCGTGGTTTGGAAATTCCTGGCCTTCCGGGCTGCGCATGACGACAAGGCTCGAACCGCCCGGGCGAACGTCGCTTTCGACCTTGGACACGGTCCAGGGGCGCGGGACGAACCATTCCTTCATAAGTTCCGGATCGGTCCAGGCCTTGAATATCTTTTCGCGCGGGGCATCGAATTCGCGGACGAGAACGAGTTCATGTTTTGCATCGGCAATCATTTCAGCATTCCTCCTGTTGAGCGAAACCTGTTTTCCATCAGGTTGTTACAAAGACGTGTCGCCATTTGCCGTTCCGACATCGCCCACGATTATTTCTTGAAGTTTATTTCGCAACCGGGTGTGCCGGCTCGCTCTGCAGCTTGTCGATCTGCAGGCGGATGTGAGCCGCTTCGGCAGCGGAATTTGCAAGCGCGATCGCGCGGTCGAAGGCTTCGCGCGCCTCCCTCGCCCGGCCCATCTGCTTCAGCAGGCCGCCGCGCAGGCCATGATAGTAGAAATAGCCGTCGAGCTTTTCACCGAGCGTTTCGACAAGCCGCAATGCCTCCTCCGGTCCCTTGAGCTTCGAAATCGCAACCGCCCGGTTGAGCGTGACGACCGGGGACGGCTGAAGCCGCTCGAGTACGCGGTAGAGCAGATCGATCTCTTCCCAGTCCGTGTCTTCAGCTCGCTTCGCCCGAGAATGGATAGCCGCAATTGCCGCCTGCAACTGATAGGGTCCGGGCCGGCGGTGGCGGATCGCCTTGTCGAGCAGATTCAGCGCTTCGTTGATCAAAGCATGATTCCAACGTGAGCGGTCCTGATCTTCGAGCAGCACCAGTTCGCCATTTGCGTCGAAGCGCGCGTCGCGCCGCGAGATCTGCAGCAGCATCAGCGCCAAGAGCCCCATGATCTCCGGCTCGCCCGGAAAGATGCGAAGCAGAAGACGGCCGAGCCGGATCGCCTCGTCGCTGAAGGCGGCGGCCTCGCGTTTCGGATCGCCCTGCGAATAGCCCTCGTTGAAGATCAGGTAGATCATCGTCGAGACGATCGACAGACGCTGCGCCCGCTCCTCGGGACCCGGCGTCTCGAACGGCACGCCGGCTTTCGCGACGCGTGCCTTGGCGCGGGTAATCCGCTGCTCCATGGCACTTTCGCCGACGAGAAAGGCGCGCGCGATCTGCTGCACGGAGAGCCCGGAAACGATGCGCAATGCCAGCGCGATCTGCTGGGTGGCCGGCAGATCCGGATGACAGCAGATGAAGAGCAGCCGCAGGATATCGTCGCGATAGTTGGATTCGTCCAGCCGGTCGGCGATATCGCTTTCGGCATCCTCCTTGTCGGAAATCAGGTCTTCGTCCGGCAACGCCTGGGTCTTTGCCTGCTTGCGCACGGCGTCGATACCGCTGTTGCGGCCGACGAAGATCAGCCAGGCGGTCGGATCGCGCGGCGGGCCTTTGTCCGGCCAAGTGCGGATTGCCCGCAGACACGCCTCTTGAAACGCTTCTTCCGCAATGTCGAGATCGCGGAAGTAACGCAGCAGCGCGCCCAGCGCCGTCGGCCGGGCAGCAGTCAGCGCAACGTCGATCCAGGCGATATCCGTCATGTCGAGGCTTCTCCGGGCCGGAAAACGTAAAACGGCCGAATTTCATAGGACGTCGAGCCTGGATTGACCGCCGACAGCTCCTTCGAAAAAGCGATCGCCTCGTCCAGGGTCTCAAAATCGACGACGTAAAAACCGAGAAGCGCTTCCTTGGTTTCCGCGAAAGGACCGTCGAGCACGAGCGGTTCTTCCTTGCCCTTGCGCACGGTGGTCGCCGCTGTCGTCGGCATCAGCCGGCCGGTCGGACCGAGTCTTCCTGCCCGAGCGACGGGGGCCTGCACGGCATGGAGCTTCGCCATGACGGCGTCTTCTTCCTCCTTGGACCAGGAGAAAACCGTCTCTTCATTGGCATAGCAAAGGATTGCGTAAAGCATCTCTCACTCCTCTTCCTCAATGACGAAGAAGTAACCCGGCATCCGACAGGGCGCAGCAAAAAATTATCGTTGAGAAGATCGGCAAGCCGTAATGGTGAAAGACCCGCGAGCGCCGGCAGCCGCGTTGCCGCAGCGGCTATGTTCAAGACGTGATCAACCGCTTCGCCATCTGATCCAGCGCCCGCTTGAACAAGGCCTTGTCATCGAGCGCACGCGACAGCACAAGAGCCCCCTGTATTCCGAGCACGGCGTTCTCCGCCGTCGCCCTCGCCTCGCTGGCCGGGCGGCCGCTGCGGACAAGGGCACCGGCGAGCGCATCGATCCACCGCTGGAAATAGCCGTTGATGGTGGCGGCAAATCGTTCACGGGTTTCATCCAGCGCGAAGGCGCCGACCAGGCAGATACGGTCGCCGGAGCGGAAATAGGCGTCGGCGTTCTTCCACATTGCCGCGATCGCTTCGGCAGGATCGTCGCGGCGCAGCGGCTCGTAAACGAATTGTTCGAACCAGGTGTCGACATCGGCGAGTACGGCTGCTGCCATCTCTTCCTTTCCACCGGGAAAGAAGTGATAGAGGCTGCCCTTGCCGATGCCCGTCCGCTCGGTGATCCGGCTGAGCGTCGCCCCTTCGAAGCCCAGCTCGCGGAAGATTTCCGCAAGCAGCGGTACGACATCAGCGCGTTCGTAGAGCGTTCTCAGAGCTGCCACCTTCCTTCAGAGACCAAGGTCGGAGAGGCCGGGATGATCATCCGGCCGCCGGCCGAGCGGCCAGTGGAATTTGCGGTCCGATTCCTTGATCGGCAGATCGTTGATGCAGGCGAAACGCCGCTGCATCAAGCCCGCTGCATCGAATTCCCAGTTCTCGTTGCCGTAGGAGCGAAACCAGTTGCCGCTGTCGTCATGCCACTCATAGGCGAAGCGCACGGCAAGGCGGTTCTCGCCGAAGGTCCAGAGCTCCTTGATCAGGCGATAATCCAGCTCCTTTGCCCATTTGCGCGTCAGGAACGCAACGATCTCCGCGCGGCCGTTTATGAATTCCGCCCGGTTCCGCCAGCTGCTGTCCGGCGTATAGACGAGCGATACCCTTTCCGGATTGCGGCTGTTCCAGCCGTCTTCTGCCATGCGGACTTTCTGCGTTGCGGTTTCCAGTGTGAAAGGCGGGACGAGTGCACTCATGATCAACTCCTGTACTGATTAGAATGCATTGTACCTATCAGTACAGAATTAGCAAGCGGCCCTGCTGCGCATTCCATCCTATGAAGAGATTGGCGATACGCCCACGCTTTTGACGCATTTCGTCTATTTGTTTCCTGCTGCAGTGCACGGTTGAGAGAGGGAAACCATGCGGCAGGAAAAGACCCGCATCGATTGGCTCGACATCGCCAAGGGAATGTCGATCATCCTCGTGGTCATCTACCACACGCTCCTCTACCACGACTTCCACGAGATTGCGCCGGACCTTTATGCCCGCATCAGCGGCATCATGACGCCGATCCGGATGCCGCTGTTTTTCACCGTCTCCGGCTTTCTTGCGGCATCGGCCGTACGGGCGCCCTGGCGCGACTTCCTGAGCCGGAAGATCTGGCTGCTCATCTATCTCTTCGCCGTCTGGAGCACCGCGCGCTGGCTGTTCTTCCACTATATCCAGACCAATGCCCTGGTACCGGCCGAAGGCAGCGATCCCTACCAGCTGATCGAGATGTGGTGGGCGCCCAATACAGGCATCTGGTTCATCTGGGCATTGGCGATCTTCATGGTCGCCACGAAGCTTCTTTCTTCCGCCCATCATGCGACGACGATCGCGATCGCCGCCATGGTCTCGATCCTGACTTTCGGCGAGCATCTGCAGATCGATCTCTTTACCCATCGCAATGTGCTGCAGTATTTTGTCTTCTTCCTCTTCGGTTGCTGGTACGGAAAATCCGTGGTCGGCACGATCACGCAGCGCCCGCTTCTGATGGCGTTAGGCGGCTTCCTGCTGTTTGCGGCACTCTATCTGTTGCGCTGGCGGCTACAGGCCATCGAGAAAGGCAGTTGGGCGCTGCTCTCTTCCATCGCCGGTCTGGCATGGCTTTGCGGAACCGCCGTACTGATGTCGCGGCTGCAGCCAGTTCGGCACGCTTTCGCCTATTTCGGGCGTAACACGCTTCCGGTCTATGTGACGCACGTCATGATTGTTTCGCTGCTGGTGGCGGCGATCGCAACGCTGGTGAAGGCGCACGCGGCAAGCGGCTATGTGACCGCGCCTCTTGTCGTGATCGTCGCGATCGGCCTGTCGCTCGCCATCAAGGCCGTTGCCGATCGCAGCGGCGCCGGCTGGCTCTACGTTCCCCCCGCAAGGCGCAAGCGGCAAGCGATTGCCGCTTGAAGCGGGCGATAGCCTGCGCCAAAACAAACGCTAAAGTTCGCTCAGCGTCCGCTTCACAGCATTGCGCCATCCCTTGACCTTCGCGGCCCGCGTCTTCTCATCCATGTTCGGCTCGAAGCGCCGGTCGCGTTTCCACGTGGCGGAGAAGGTCTTGCGGTCGGGCCACACACCCGCCCTGCTCCCGGCAAGCCAGGCAGCACCGAGGGCGGTGGTTTCGAGGATGACCGGGCGATCGACGGGAGCTTCGAGCAAGTCTGCCAGCCGCTGCATCGTCCAGTCGGAGGCGACCATGCCACCGTCGACGCGCAGCACCGTGTCGTCCTTGCCGTTCTTCCAGTCCTTTTGCATGGCATCAAGCAGGTCGCGGGTCTGGTAGCAGACCGCTTCGAGCGCCGCGCGGGCGAATTCGGCTGGACCGCTGTTGCGGGTGAGGCCGAAGATCGCGCCGCGCGCCTCCGGGTCCCAATGCGGCGCGCCAAGTCCGGTGAAGGCGGGGACGAGATAGACCTCTTGTGTCGGGTCGGCCCGTTCCGCAAGCTCGCCGGTCTTCGAAGCGCGGTCGATGATCCCGAGGCCGTCGCGCAGCCACTGCACGGCCGCGCCCGCAATGAAGATCGAGCCTTCGAGCGCATAGGTCGTTTCGCCGTTTAGGCGGTAAGCGATCGTGGTGAGCAGCCGGTTCTTGGAGCGCACCAAGTCGGCGCCGGTGTTCAAGAGCGCGAAGCAGCCTGTGCCGTAGGTCGATTTCATCATGCCAGGCTCGAAGCAGGCCTGTCCGATGGTCGCGGCCTGCTGATCGCCGGCTACGCCGAGAATCGGGATCGCGGCGCCGAATATCGAGGCATCGGCAACGCCGAACTCATCCGCACAGTCCTTCACCTGCGGCAGCATGGCGGCCGGCACGCGCAGGATTTCGAGCAGGTCTTCGTCCCATTTGTTCTCGGCGATATTGTACATCAGCGTGCGCGAGGCATTCGTGGCGTCGGTGACGAAGTTCTTGCCGCCGGTCAGCCGCCAGATCAGGAAGGTGTCGATGGTGCCGAAGCAAAGCTCGCCCTTGGCGGCACGCGCCCGTGCTCCCTTCACATTGGCCAGCAGCCAGGAAAGCTTGGTGCCGGAGAAATAGGGATCGAGGATCAGCCCGGTCTTCTTCGTGAACGTCTTTTCGAGGCCCTGGCGCTTGAGATTGTCGCAGTAGCTCGCCGTGCGGCGGTCCTGCCAGACGATGGCGTTCTGGATCGGCTTGCCGGTCTCGCGTTCCCAGACGACAACAGTCTCGCGCTGGTTGGTGATGCCAAGTGCCGCGATGTCCTTGGCTTCGATCTTCGCCTCGCGCAGCGCCATGTGGATGGTGGAGACCACCGAATCCCAGATCTCCTCCGGATCGTGTTCGACCCAGCCGGAACGCGGATAGATCTGCGTGAACTCCTTTTGGCCCGCGCCGGCGATCCTCATCTCGCTATCGAAAATGATGGCCCGCGTCGATGTCGTGCCTTGATCGATCGCCAAAACATATCCGCTCACGCCTGTCCCTCCCATGCGCATTGCTTTGTTGCAGAAATCAATAAGGCACCAAAGCGAACCTGAAAAGAAAATAAAACGAAAAAGAAGCTACGCCCGTCCCGCCCTCGGCTGCTCTCCTTCCAGCCTGCAAATCGTCTCTCCCGCGCGATTGCCAGAAGCGCCGCTTTGGGCATAACCTTCGCGATATTGCGTCGCGAAAACAAGCCATGGGGAGAACAGCATGAAGAGAACCGTTGTCGTCACCGGATCCACCAGCGGCATCGGGCTTGCGATCGCCACCGCCTTTGCCGGAAAGGGCGACAATGTCGTCATCAACGGCTTCGGAAAGGCGGACGAAATCAAGGCGATAGTGGAGCGGCTTGAATCGCTTTCCGAGGGAAGTGCCCTCTACCACCCAGCGGATATGACGAAACCCGCGGAGATCGCAGACCTGATCGCCACGGCGGCGAAGACCTTCGGCACCGTCGACGTGCTGGTCAACAATGCCGGCATCCAGCATGTCGAGAAGATCGAGGATTTCCCGATCGAGAAATGGGACCAGATCATCGCCATCAACCTGTCGAGCTCGTTTCATACGATGCGCGCCGCCATCCCGCAGATGAAGGCGAAGAAGCATGGCCGCATCATCAATATCGCCTCGGCGCACGGCCTCGTCGCCTCGCCTTTCAAATCCGCCTATGTGGCCGCAAAACATGGTATATTAGGCCTGACGAAGACAGCGGCGCTCGAACTTGCCGAATTCGGCGTGACGGTAAACGCCATCTGCCCCGGCTATGTGCTGACGCCGCTCGTCGAAAAGCAGATACCGGATACCGCCAAGGCCCGCGGAATGACGGAGGAACAGGTGAAGACCGAGGTCATCCTCAAGGCCCAGCCGACGCGCGAATTCGTCAAGGCCGAGGAGATCGGCGCCATGGCGCTCTACCTCGCCAGCGACGACGCCCGGCAGGTTACCGGCACCCACATCTCGATTGACGGGGGCTGGACTGCGGCATAACCATTTCAAAAACAAGAACAAGGAACAACATGAAAGACAGCATCCGCTTCATCCTCAACGGCGAGGACATCACGCTGAGCGATGTCCACCCCTCCGAGACGCTTCTCGATTTTCTGCGGTTGAGGCGCCGGCTGACCGGCACGAAGGAAGGATGCGCAGAGGGTGATTGCGGCGCCTGCACGGTGCTCGTCGGCCGGTTGCTCGACGGCAAGCTCTTCTATGAGACGGTCAATGCCTGTATTCGCTTCTTAGGATCGCTGAACGGCACGCATGTCGTCACCGTCGAGCATCTGGCCGCCAGGAACGGCACGCTGCATCCGGTACAGCAGGCGATGGTGGACTCCCACGGTTCGCAATGCGGCTTCTGCACGCCGGGCTTCGTGATGTCGCTCTATGGCCTGTGGCTTTCCAACGAGAAGCCCGGACGGCCCGAGATCGAAAAGGCGCTTCAGGGCAATCTCTGTCGCTGCACCGGTTACGAGCCGATCGTCAAGGCGGCCGAAGCCGTCAGCCGCGCGCGTCCGAGCACGCTCTTTGATCCGCTCGAAAAGACCCGCTCCGAAATCGTCTCCAGGCTCTGGGCGATGCAGACACGCGAAACGATCACCATTGTTTCCGGCGAGGACCGGCTGATCGTTCCCGGCTCGGTCGAGGCGTTGGCGCGCGTTCTGGCCGATGAACCGCAGGCAACCGTCATCGCCGGTTCCACCGATGTCGGACTCTGGGTGACGAAGCAGATGCGCGCCTTGAGCCCCGCCATCTTCATCAATCACCTGAACGAACTGCAGGCGATCAAGACCACGGATGGCGGCGTGACGATCGGTGCGGGCGTCACCTATACCAAGGCTTTCGAAATCCTTGCGCCGAAGGTACCGACGCTCGGCAATCTCATCAACCGCATCGGCGGCGAGCAGGTGCGCAACATGGGTACGATCGGCGGCAATATCGCCAACGGCTCGCCGATCGGTGACAGCCCGCCGCCTTTGATTGCGCTCGGCGCCACGCTGAAGCTGCGCTCGGCAACGGGCACGCGCATGCTGCGGCTCGAGGATTATTTTATCGAATACGGCAACCAGGACCGCAAGCCTGGCGAATTCGTCGAGAGCGTCTTCATGCCCTACCCGGCCGAAGGCAGCCAGTTCGCGGTCTACAAGATCACCAAACGCCGCGACGAGGACATCACTGCCGTGCTCGGCGCCTTCTATCTAACACTCGACGAGGCAGGCGACGTCAACGACATCCGCATCGCCTTCGGCGGCATGGCCGGAACGCCGAAGCGCGCCCGCACCGTCGAATCCGATCTCATCGGCAAGCCGTGGAACGAGGAAACCGTCGACAGAGCACGCGACGCCTTCGACGCCGATTTCCAGCCGCTGACCGACTGGCGCGCCACCGCCGAGTACCGGCAACTGACGGCAAAGAACCTGCTGAGGCGCTTTTACCTGGAAACGGTTGGAACGCCAGTGGAATTGAAGCGGTTCGAGGGGGTGGCGTGATGACGATCATCAACATCGCCGCAAGCAGGCCCCCTCATCCGGCTGCCGCCACCTTCTCCCCGCCGGGTCCGTCATGCTCGGGCTTGAGCCGAGCGTCCACGTCCGAGCGGCTAGAGTGGACACCAAACGCCAGTGCAGGCAACTCGGAGGAGCCATCTGATGGATAAATCCACCTTCGACACCGCCAAGGTCATCATCAGCGGTCCCATGCACAGCGCACTGAAACATGATTCAGCGCATAAGCATGTCACCGGAACTGCCGATTATATCGACGATATTCCGGAACCCGCGGGCCTGCTGCACGGCGCGCTCGGAATGTCCGACCGCGCCCATGCCGAGATCCTCAGCATGGACCTTTCCGAAGTCCGCCGGCACCCCGGCGTCGTTTGGGTCTTCACCGGCAAGGACGTGCCGGGCGTCAACGACGTCAGTTCAAACGGCAGCCATGACGAGCCGCTGCTTGCCGAAACCGAGGTCGAGTTCCACGGCCAGCCGGTCTTTGCGGTGATCGCCGAGACCCGCGATGCAGCACGGAAGGCCGCACAGAAGGCGAAGATCGAGTATCGCGATCTGCCGCACTGGAGCGATATCGACGGCGCGCTCGAAAACGGCAGCCCGCTCGTCATCGCGCCGATGACGCTGCAGCGCGGCGACGCCAAGGCCGAGATGGACAATGCCCCGCACCGGCTGAAAGGCCAAATGCGCATCGGCGGGCAGGAGCATTTTTACCTCGAAGGCCACGTCGCCATGGCGATCCCCGGCGAGGACGACGAGGTGACCGTCTGGTCCTCCACGCAGCACCCGAGCGAAATCCAGCATATCGTCGGCCACGTGCTGAACATTCCGTCGAATGCCGTTACGGTGAATGTGCGCCGCATGGGCGGCGGCTTCGGCGGCAAGGAAACGCAGGGCAACCAGTTTGCAGCGCTTGCCGCCATTGCCGCCAAAAAGCTGAAACGTGCCGTTAAATTCCGCCCCGACCGCGACGAGGACATGAGCGCCACCGGCAAGCGCCACGACTTCCTGGTGGATTACGAGCTCGCCTTCGACAATGAAGGCCGCATCCACGCCGTCGACGCAACCTACGCGGCGCGCTGCGGCTTCTCGTCGGACCTGTCCGGCCCGGTGACGGACCGCGCCCTCTTCCATGCCGATTCCAGCTATTTCTATCCGCATGTGCATCTGACCTCGATGCCGCTGAAGACGCATACCCCCTCGAATACTGCCTTCCGCGGTTTCGGGGGGCCGCAGGGCATGCTGGGAGCCGAGCGCTTCATCGAAGAGATCGCTTATGCGATTGGCAAGGACCCGCTCGAAATCCGCAAACTGAACTTCTACGGTCAGCCCGGTTCCGGCCGCACGACGACGCCCTACCACCAGGAAGTTGAAGACAACATCATCCTGCGCATCGTCGAGGAATTGGAGGAGAGTGCCAATTACCAGGCCCGCCGCAATACCATCATCGGTTTCAACCGCGACAGCCGCTTCATCCGCAAGGGCATTGCGCTGACGCCGGTGAAATTCGGCATCTCCTTCACGATGACCGCCTTCAACCAGGCGGGCGCCCTGGTGCATATCTATCAGGACGGTTCGATCCATCTGAACCATGGCGGCACGGAGATGGGCCAGGGCCTTTATACCAAGGTGGCGCAGGTGCTGTCCGACAGCTTCCAGGTCGATATCGACCGCGTGAAGATCACCGCGACGACCACCGGCAAGGTTCCGAACACGTCTGCGACCGCCGCCTCCTCCGGTTCCGACCTGAACGGCATGGCCGCCTATGACGCTGCGCGTCAGATCAAGGAGCGGCTCGTTGCCTTCGCCGCAGACAAATGGAGCGTCGATCCGGCAGAAATCGTCTTTTTGCCGAACCGGGTGCGCGTCGGCGAGAAGGAAGTCCCCTTCCCCGATTTCATCAAGCAAGCCTATTTCGCCCGCGTGCAGCTCTCGGCAGCGGGCTTCTACAAGACGCCGAAAATCCACTGGGATCGGGCAGCAGGGCGCGGCACGCCGTTCTATTATTTCGCCTATGGCGCCGCCTGCAGCGAAGTCTCGATCGACACCCTGACCGGCGAATACCTGATCGACCGCACCGACATCCTGCACGACGTCGGCCGCTCGCTGAATCCGGCGATCGACATCGGCCAGGTGGAAGGCGGCTTCGTGCAGGGCATGGGCTGGCTGACGACGGAAGAACTCTGGTGGGACGACAAGGGCCGGCTGCGCACGCATGCGCCCTCGACCTACAAGATCCCGCTTGCCTCCGACCGGCCGAAGATCTTCAACGTCGGTCTCGCCGAATGGTCGGAAAATGCCGAGCCCACCATCGGCCGCTCAAAGGCCGTCGGCGAACCGCCGCTCATGCTGGCGATCTCCGTGCTCGAAGCACTCTCGATGGCGGTGGCCAGCGTCGCCGACTACAAGGTCTGCCCACGGCTCGACGCCCCGGCAACGCCGGAGCGGGTACTGATGGCGGTGGAGCGGATGAAGCGGGTGTGAGAGTGGCTGGCTTACTGATGCCTCAAGCCAAGGTGAATGAGCGGGGGAGCAAGACTGGCCCGGCTAGAGGCAGTGACTCCCTGCAATCAGCAGGCTGCGATAATTTCATATCAGTCTTCCCCCTTGTGAGGGGGGTGTCACGCAGGACAGAGGGGGGTGCTTTCGCGCCATGACGTCCTCTTTCCTCGCCTTCACGTCGGCTCACCCCGCCATCATCCTCATCGACATTGTCGAAACCCAAGGCTCCACGCCGCGCGAAGCCGGCACCTTCATGCTCGTCGCCGAAAATGCCACCTGGGGCACGATCGGCGGCGGGCAGTTGGAGTTCATGGTGATCCGCAACGCACGAGACCTGCTTATAGGCAGCGGCAGGGCGACCATGAATATTCCGCTTGGGCCGGAGATCGGGCAATGCTGCGGCGGGCGTGCTGAGTTGCGGTTCCGGCGGGTGACGGATGATCTGATGACAGAGCTGAAAGCAAGGCAGGCCGAAGAAACGTCACGCTTTCCGGAGGTCTATGTTTTCGGCGCAGGCCATGTCGGCCATGCGCTCGCGGCCGCACTTGCGCCGCTGCCGCTCTTCGTGACAGTGGTCGAGACGCGTAAGGAAGAGCTTGCAAACCTGCCATCGGAAGCGAAGACGCAGCTTACGCCGATGCCGGAAGCGCTGGTGAAGGAGATGCCCGCGGGCTCCGCCGTCGTCATCCTGACGCACGACCATGCGTTGGACTTTCTGATCGCCCGCGAGGCGCTGGCGAGAACCGATCTTGCCTATACCGGCATGATCGGCTCGGCCACGAAACGGGCAACCTTTGCAAACTGGCTTTCGCGCGAAGGCGGCGAGCGGAACTGGCTCGACCGCCTCACCCTGCCGATCGGCGGCTCGGTTGTCAGGGACAAGCGGCCGGACGTGATCGCCGCCATGACCGCTGCCGAAATACTGACGGCACTTTCGGCCTATCGGCAGAGATCGCTCTCGTGACGGGGATCGCGCCCGTCCAGGAAGCCAAGATCGCGCTTTACACGATCGGGAATGCCGTCGAGATCGAGCCGCGACGGGTGGAAGATCTTGCCATAGGCCCACCCTGTCACGCCTGAAACAAGTGACAAAAGCGAAAGATTGACGAGATTTGTGTTCTCTTCGATAGCATGGCAATCCATGACGTCACCCTTGTTCAACTGATGCTGAGGCTTGCAGATTGCCGCTAAAAATGTTGCAATTCCAATCGAACAACCGTCTATGTGCATAAAGAGAACTTATCCATGAAGCTGTCGAAACAGTTCCCGCTGAATGCGCTGCGCGTCTTCGAAGCCGTGGCGCGGCTTCGCAGCTTCACGAAGGCGGGCGAAGAGCTCGGCATGACGCAGACGGCTGTGAGTTATCAGGTGAAACTGCTGGAGGAGAGTATCGGCGAACCGCTGTTCCTGCGCCGCCCGCGCCAGATCAGCCTGACGGATACCGGCGAACGGCTGGCGCCGAGGGTGACGGAAGGTTTTGCCATCCTGAGCGAAGCAGTCGCCTCCGTCAGCGCCGCAGCAGAAGAAATGCTGCTTATCCACTCGACTCCGACCTTTGCGGCGCAGTGGCTGGCGAGACATATAGGCTCGTTTCACCTGAAATATCCGAGCACTGCCGTAAGATTGAAAACCTCAGACACGCTGATCGATTTTTCGCGCGAGTCCGCCGATCTCGCACTCCGCAGCGGCAAAGGCAACTGGCCGGGCCTGCGTTCCCATATGCTGATGAAGGTGACGTTTACGCCGATGCTGGCGCCCGCATTGGCCGAGTCGATCGGCGGCATCCATTCACCGGCCGACCTGCTGAAGCTGCGGCTGATCGATGCCGGAGACCCTTGGTGGCTCCAGTGGTTCACCGAGGCCGGCGTACCAAACCCCGATCTTGCCGGTCGTCCTCGCTCAAGGCTCGGCGCGCAGTCCTTTGAAGCAAGTGCCGCAATTGCCGGCCAAGGCGTTGCGATCCTGACGCCGGAATTTTATTCGGACGATCTCGCCGCCGGCAGGCTCTGCCAGCCCTTCGACCTCGTCTGCTACGACGGCGCCGACTACTGGCTCGCCTATCCGGAAAGCCGAAGGAATGTGCCGAAGATCAGGGCCTTCCGGAACTGGATCATCGGCGAGATGGACGCGCACGCTCTCTGAGCGGCGCTCAATAGCCCATTTCCGGCGCGTAAAAGCAGCGCGGCGTGTCCTCGTTCGGGAACAGGCAGAGGTGATATTCGCCATCGCCGGATTGCATCGCCTTCGTCATCGGCAGCATGAAGACATGCGCCCGCGTCACCAGCCGGTGGTCGCCGGGCAACAGCGTCACCCGATACCCTCTGGGCGTCACCTTGACGCTTTTCGAAGGAATCATCTGGCAATCGCCAGTATGGTTGTCGCCATTGCAACAGAAGGGTTCGTAAGACCAACCCGCTGGCGCGTCGTGGGCACTTACACTCGACGCGAACGCAATCATCACACCTGCCAGAATGCTGCGCATGGGCATCTTCTCCGTCGATGAATGCGCCGCCTCAATGCGGTTTCCACCTCATCCTGGCGGCCCATAATGGTAATTGTAACCGAATCGTGACATTTCAAGGATCACTAAATTCTGCAGTGCAACATACTCAAACCAGACTTGCTGCCTTAAACCGTCCGCAACTTTCAATGACCTCACGGTCACATAATCCATGCTGACGGAGACCGAATTGAGGCTTGTCGTGCGGAAATGCGTGACGGCAATGCTCTCGGGGGCAGCCTCAATCGCGGCCGAAAGATCGGTGTTACCCGTTTGAGACGCTCGGCAGAGCTCGACTTTTTGGCAGCCCTGCTTCGATCAAGCCACCCCTGACGATTAAACTGCCAGGAATTTCACAGAAATGAATTGCGCGGACAGCAAATCCTCTGCCTTCATAATAATCGAGGGAAACAATCGCCGATGCGTGCTCCTCGGCAAGCAAGCGGCGGACGTCTTTCCCCTTCCCTCCCGCAGCAACTTTCTGCAATGTGGCGAGTCGGAGGAAGACAGGGGAACTGAATGTATGAATATGCCATAGCGTGGGAATGGCTGGCTTTTGCGACACGCTGGTTTCACGTCATCACCGCGATCGCCTGGATCGGCTCGTCCTTCTATTTCATCGCGCTTGATCTCGGGCTGGTGAAGCGTCCGCATCTTCCGCCGGGCGCCTATGGCGAGGAGTGGCAGGTGCATGGCGGCGGCTTCTACCACATCCAGAAGTATCTGGTGGCGCCGGCGCAGATGCCGGAGCATCTGACCTGGTTCAAATACGAAAGCTACTTCACTTGGCTCTCCGGCTTCCTGATGCTCTGCATCGTTTATTACGGCGGAGCCGACCTCTTCCTCATCGACCGCCATGTGCTGGACATCAGCGCGCCTGTCGCGATCCTGATCTCGCTCGCCTCGCTGGCCGTCGGCTGGATCGTCTACGACCTGCTCTGCAAGTCGCCGCTCGGCAAGAACACCTGGGGCCTGATGGCGGTGCTCTATGGCGTGATCGTCTTCATGGCCTGGGGCTATACGCAGCTCTTCACCGGCCGCGCCGCCTTCCTGCATCTCGGCGCCTTCACGGCGACGATCATGTCGGCCAACGTCTTTATGATCATCATCCCCAACCAGAAGATCGTCGTCGCCGACCTTATCGCCGGACGCACGCCGGATCCGAAATACGGCGCGGTCGCCAAGCAGCGCTCACTACACAACAACTACCTGACGCTGCCAGTCATCTTCTTCATGCTGTCGAACCACTATCCGCTGGCCTTCGGCACCGCCTTCAACTGGGTGATCGCAGCCCTCGTCTTCCTGATGGGCGTCACCATCCGCCACTGGTTCAACACGACGCACGCACGCAAGGGGCGCCCGACCTGGACCTGGATCGCGACAGTCATCCTCTTCATCATCATCATGTGGCTTTCGACGGTGCCTGAGGTGCTGACCGGTGGAAGCGAAACGGCTGCCGTCGCGCCGGCCTTCCAGCAGTTTGCTGGTGATCCCCACTTCCCTGCGGTCAAGGAGGTGATCGGCACGCGCTGTTCGATGTGCCATGCCGCCGAGCCAGTCTATGAGGGCCTTGCCCGGCCGCCGAACGGCGTCATCTTCGAAAACGACGCGGAAATCGCCGCCCATGCGCGTGAAATCTATATACAGGCAGGCCGCAGCCATGCCATGCCGCCCGGCAACGTGACGGAGATCACGTCGGACGAGCGGAAACTGCTCGTCGCCTGGTTCGAAAGCGCAGTCGAAGGCAAACAGCAATGATGACGAAACTCCTGCGCGGGCGCCTGCTCTCGTTCAAGCGCGCGCCCCTCAGCGTCACTGATACGGACAGCTACCGCTACGAGAGCGACGGCGGCCTGCTGATCGAGGCAGGCAAGATCGCGGCGATCGGCGCCTATTCCGACATCAGGAAGAAGGCTCCGGCAGATGCGGTCGAGATCGACCACCGCCCATACCTCATTATGCCGGGCTTCATCGACACGCATCTGCATTTTCCGCAGATGCAGGTGATCGCCTCGTACGCAGCCAACCTGCTCGAATGGCTGAACACCTACACCTTCCCGGAAGAATGCCGCTTCGTCGAAACCGCGCATGCCGAAAAGATCGCGTCGCATTTCTACGACGAACTGGCCCGCCACGGCACGACGACGGCTGCCGCCTATTGCTCCGTCCATAAGACCTCCGCCGACGCCTACTTCTCGGAGGCCATGCGCCGCAACATGTGCATGGTCGGCGGGAAGGTGATGATGGACCGCAATGCCCCGCAGGGCCTGCTCGACACGCCTGAGATGGGCTATGAGGAAACGCGGCAGGTGATTGCCGACTGGCACGGCAAGGGCCGAAACCACGTCGCCATCACCCCGCGCTTCGCCATCACCTCGACGCCGCAGCAGATGGCGGCGGCCCAGGCTCTCGCCCAGGAATTTCCGGACCTGCACATCCAGACGCATCTTTCGGAAAACCACGATGAGATCAGGTTCACCTGCGAGCTTTATCCGGACGCGATCGACTACACCGATATCTACGCCCGCTACGGCCTGCTAGGCCCGAAGAGCCTCTTCGGCCACTGCATTCACCTCTCCGAGCGCGAGGCAGATGCCATGAGCGAAGCCGGTTCGGTTGCAGTCCATTGCCCGACCTCGAACCTCTTCCTCGGCTCCGGCCTCTTCCCGCTGAAGGCACTGGCGCGCCGCGAAAAAACCGTCAGGATCGGCGTTGCGACCGACATCGGCGGCGGCTCCAGCTATTCGATGCTGCGCACCATGGACGAAGCCTACAAGATCCAGCAGCTCCTCGGCGAGCGCCTCAACCCGCTCGAAAGCTATTATTACATGACGCTCGGCAACGCCGAGGCGCTCTCGCTCGCCGATAGCATCGGCACCCTGGATGAAGGCACGGACGCCGATCTCGTCGTCCTGAACGCCGCGGCAACGCCTGCCATGGCGTTGAAGATGGACGTGGTGAAAACGCTGCCGGAAGAACTTTTCCTGCTCCAGACGATGGGCGACGACCGGGCGGTCGCGGAGACTTATGTGGCGGGCGAGGCAGCGAAGAGCAACCTCACTCTCTGAAGCAGACAAACTGGACATTCTCGCGCGCTGATCGATGCTTATGAGGCGTCACACTCTCCAATCCATCTGCCCGACCCAGTGGCCGCCATTCTATTTACGCATGCATCAACAGGGCTTGAGCTGCAAGGACCTTCAACCGATGCTCGGCAGCCTTGGACGCGTGGCGGAAATTCTCAATCGCAGGCGATCCCTCTCGCTTGAAATGATCCGCCGGCTGCATGAGCATCTCGAGATTCCGACCGACATCTTGATCCAGCCGATCCGTACCAACAACACGGCATAGGATATCAATACGACCAGCTTTTCTTCAAAGCCTCCATCACTGCGCGGATGATCGGGACATTCCTAATGTCGGAGTGAACGACAAGCCAGACTTCGCGCGTCAGCGGCTTGGGCTCCCGAACGGCCTTCACGAGGCCATCCAAGCCGGCAAGGAGGAAATTCGGCAGGAGGGCGACACCGCCGCCGGCCCTCGCGGCGGAAAGCTGGAACTCGAGGGTGGTGGCCTTGATGGACAGTTTTCGCCCATTCGCCACCTCGAGCAGGCGAGTTGACTGCGGCGAGCTCGACATGGTTTCGTCATAGGCGATGAAGTTCCAGTCCTCTTCCGGCACACAAGCCAGATAAGTTGGCGCCGCATAGAAGCCAAAAGCCACGTCGCCAAGCTTGGTGATGGTAAAGTCGCCCTGTTCCGGCTTCGTCATGCGGACCGCGATGTCCGCCTCCCGCCGGTCGAGCGAGGCGTATCGCGTCTCGCCGACAATGGTGATGGCGATGTCCGGATGGTTGCGCCGGAGCTCGACGAGCGGCCCGGCAAGCAGCGCGGCCGCAAGCGTCGGCGGTGCGCTTACCTTGACATCGCCGGCAAGCCTGCCGCCGGCAGCAAGGCTCACACGTTCGATCGCCCGCGCCTCCTCCCCCATGCGCTCGGCCATCGCCGCGACCCGCTGCCCCTCAGCCGTCAGCGATATGCGCCGTCCGCGCCGGTCGATGAGCTTCACGCCCATCTGCGCCTCCAGGCCGGCGACGCGGCGGGCGACCGTCGCATGCTCCACGGCGAGCGAGCGGGCAGCGCCGAGCAAAGTGCCAGTCTGCGCCAGGGCCGCGAAATAGCGAAGATTTTCCCAATCGAACATTGATCATTTTTTCCCATCAATTGGCAGACAATAGGGAATTTCCGATCAACAGGCCATCGGCCATGATTGCTGCGACAGCAAACCGGAGCACAGTCATGGACAAAATCGTTACACTTCAGGCGCCGGGCGGTATCGAGCAATTGCAGGTCCTGGAGCACACACCGCAGCAGCCTGGCCCCAATGAGATCCGCATACGGCATGAAGCGATCGGCATGAATTTCGTCGACATCTACCATCGGAAGGGCATCTATCCCTTGCCAGCCTATCCGGCAGTCCTGGGCGTCGAGGGCGCGGGCATCGTAGAGGCTGTTGGTACCGGCGCCGTCGAGGTGAAACCGGGTGACCGCGTTGCCTATGCCGGCGTGGTCGGCGCCTATGCCGCAACGCGCCTGCTCCCCGCCGCGCGCGCCATCCGACTTCCGGACGAAATTCCATCACGCCTCGCCGCAAGCTCGATGCTGAAGGGCATGACTGCCTACATGCTGCTGACGCAGACCTACAAGGTCGCCCCCGGCACGATCGTCCTCGTGCATGCGGCAGCCGGCGGGCTCGGCGCCATTCTGGTTCAATGGGCAAGGCATCTCGGAGCAACGGTTATCGGGACCGTCAGTTCAGCGCAAAAGGCAGTGCTCGCCTGCAACCATGGCGCCGACCACCTGATCGTCGGGCGCGATGCGGATGTCGTCGGCGAAGTGAAGCGGCTGACTGGCGGCCGCGGCGTTGATGCCGCCTATGACGGCATCGGCGGCAGCATGCTGTCCAAGACCATCCAATGCCTGCGGCCATTCGGCGTCGCCGCAACGATCGGCCAGGCCGGCGGCCCGATACCGCCTGTCGCTGTCGAGGAGCTGCGCCCCGGAAAATCTCTCGCCCATCCGAGCATCATCGCCTATGTCGCCGACCTCGATAACTACACAGGGGCGGCCAAAGCCGTGGTCGAGATTCTGCGTTCCGGCATCACCGCAACGATTGCCGGAGAATACGCTTTGCCCGACGCCGCCAAGGCGCAGCAACTCCTCGAAGAAGGACGTGCTGCGGGTAGTCTCATTCTTGTTCCATAGGCGACGAAAGAGATACCCAACAGCTTGGAAATCATGTTAAGGGCCACGGCACTATCCAGATGCGAAAGTCTCGTCCATGGCCACTCCTCTCACCATCGCTGACCTCAAGCAACTCGCCCAGCGCCGCGTGCCGAAAATGTTCTTCGACTATGCGGATTCCGGTGCCTGGACGGAGTCGACCTATCAGGCGAATGAGAGCGATTACGCCAAGATCAAGCTGCGCCAGCGCGTACTCGTCGACATGACGAACCGCACGCTGGAAACGACGATGATCGGCCAGAAAGTCTCGATGCCGGTGGCGCTCGCGCCAACCGGCTTGACGGGCATGCAGCATGCCGACGGAGAGATGCTGGCTGCCCGCGCGGCCGAGGAATTCGGCGTTCCCTTCACGCTCTCGACCATGAGCATCTGCTCGATCGAGGATGTCGCCTCGGTGACGACACGGCCGTTCTGGTTCCAGCTCTATGTGATGAAGGACAAGGACTTCGTCATGGACCTCATCAATCGCGCCAAGGCGGCCAAGTGCTCGGCGCTGGTGCTGACGGCTGACCTGCAGATCCTCGGCCAGCGGCATAAGGACCTGCGCAACGGCCTCTCGGCCCCGCCGAAATTCACGCCGAAGCATATCTGGCAAATGGCGACGCGCCCCTTCTGGTGCCTCGACATGCTGAAGACGAAGCACCGCACCTTCGGCAACATCGTCGGCCACGCCAAGAATGTTTCCGACCTCTCCTCGCTGTCTTCCTGGACGGCCGAGCAGTTCGATCCGCAGCTCTCCTGGGCCGACGTCGCCTGGATCAAGGAAAAGTGGGGCGGCCCGTTGATCATCAAGGGCATTCTCGATGTCGAGGACGCGAAGGCCGCAGCCGAGACGGCGGCCGACGCAATCGTCGTCTCCAACCATGGCGGCCGTCAGCTCGACGGCGCCCCTTCCTCGATCAGCATGCTCCCGCAGATCGTCGATGCCGTCGGACATAAGATCGAGATCCATCTCGACGGCGGCATCCGCTCCGGCCAGGACGTGCTGAAGGCCGTGGCGCTCGGCGCCAAGGGCACCTATATCGGCCGTCCCTTCCTCTACGGCCTCGGCGCCATGGGCAAAGAAGGCGTGACACTGGCGCTCGGCATCCTCCGCAAGGAGATGGACATCACCATGGCGCTCTGCGGCAAACGCGACATCAACGACGTCAACTCCTCAATCATCGCCGGGAGGCAGTAGCGCTCGCAAGTGAGAAGCCTACTCAGAAGAGTCACGAATCCCAGGATCGCTGTCGCGATGGCTGGCTCATTGACGACACGGTCTGAAAAACCACGGCTTTAAGCCATGTTGCGTTTTTGAGGCCATATTTGATGTCGAGTTCATCGCGGTGACGGCTGCCGAGAGCTAAGCTCCGATAGATCTGACTCCGGAACTTTCTGAAGGCGCGGTGTCGCATGTGTGTTGGCGGCTCAGGGTCAACGCACGCGAACAAGCTTAGCCTTGGCCGGATTGCGCCCAGGAGCGGACATCATTGTTCGTCCGCTCGACATTCCTCTTCTACGTTTCAAGTGGCTGTCAGTATCATTAGCTCATCGGGCTCTTGGAAAAGACCAGTCCGAACCCGAGCGCGATCATTGCGAATCCTGAAAACTCGCGGATGCGCCGGAACGCGCCGGATGAAGATCGGGAAGGCCGCCGTCGTCAACCTGGGACCATCTGAGACACGATCCGATCAATCTCTTTTGTGCTTCCCGACAGGCCTGCCCTCACTCCGGCCCGGTCGGCGTCGGGCCTGTTCTGGCTCATCTTGCACTTGCCCTCCAACCTGCGGATCGGCATGCGCATGCCAACGATCCCGCGGAGCTGCGCGGCGATGAACGCGGATGGCGCGTCGTTGACCGACCAAGGGTGGCTTCGGCCGCTCTCGTGCAAATTGGTAAGCTTGTCGACCACCGCGAAGAGACGATCCGCATCTTCGAAGAACTCGATCGGACCCATCGCATGCACCGCCGAGTAGTTCCAGGTCGGCACGACCTTGCCATGTTCCGCCTTTGAAGCGTACCAGGAGGGCGTAATGTAGGCTTCGGGCCCCGTGAAGACAGCCAGCCCGTCTCCGATCATTGTCGACGACCATTGCTTGTTGGCCCGAGCGAGGTGGGCGTAAATCACGCCGAACTCGCCCTCGGTCTCATCGATAAACGTCGGCAACAACGTCGCCATCGGCCCATTGGGTGTCGCGGTTATCAGGTTTGCCGTCCGACATTCACGCATCATCCGATGGAGATCAACGATGTCCTCGACGACGAAAGCGGGGGGATTGTACATTTAGATTCTCCTTGCATTGATATCGTAATGCACTTCAACTGGCTCGAATTGAACGTCCAGTTCAGGAGGATTTCAGTGGGCCAGTTGAAAGACAGGTCGAGGAACGTCGGGACGACCCGAAGGATCGTGGAAAGCCTGCGGGACCAAATTGCGACCGGTGTGTACGCGCCAGGCGACAGGTTGCCCTCGACGCGCGCCCTGGCCGTGGACCTCGGTGTTTCGCGTACCACAGTCACCGCCGCCTTCGACCAGTTGATCTCGGAGGGCTACGTCGTCAGCCGCCAAGGCTCCGCGAGTGTGGTGGCGGAGATTGGGCCGATGCGACATCGTCAGCCAGACGAGAAATCCGGCCCGGCAATCCCGAGGCTGTCATCGTATGCGCAGCGGCTCTCGCAACTGCCCGAGGGAGCTTCCCCGGTCCATTCCGGCCTGGCATTCAATTTCCGCTATGGGGACCTGTCGGCGGCGGATTTTCCCACGCTTCTGTGGCGGCGAGCACTGACCGAGGCGCTTCTCAAAACCAAAGGACGTCTCGCCTACGGGGTTCCCGCCGGAAATCCGGTCTTGAGGAAGGAATTGCAGGGATACCTCTGGCGTGCGAGGGGCATCAGATGTGAATCCGAGCAGATCGCGGTGGTGTCCGGTTCGCAACAAGGGCTCGACCTTTGTGCCCGCGTCCTGGTCGACACGGGCGACCGTGTCGTCATGGAGGAACCGGGTTACGTGATGGCTCGTCACGTGTTCGTGGCCGCCGGCGCGTCGGTGATCCCTGTTCCCTGCGATGATGGCGGCCTCGATGCCGCGGCCGTCGAAGGCGTTCGCGACGCCGTGCTCGCCTATGTCACGCCCAGTCACCAGTATCCCCTCGGCGGCGTGTTGTCCGTCGGGAGAAGGGAGGCACTGCTGCGGTGGGCCGATGAAACCGGGGCATACATCCTCGAAGACGACTATGACGGTGAGTACCGCTATGACGTCAAACCCATACCGCCGCTCTACCAATCGCGCAGCGGGCGGGTCATATATCTCGGGACCATATCGAAGACGTTGTCGCCGACGCTCAGGCTTGGGTATCTGGTCCTCCCCGAGAACCTCGTCCAGGTGTTCTCCAAGTGCAAGCAGGCCGTGGACCGTCACAGTCCGGCCCACGACCAGGAGGCGTTCGCGAGCCTGCTAGAGAGCGGAGCCTATGAGCGCCATGTTCGGAAGATGCGGAGGGTAAACGCCGAGCGGCGCGCCGCTCTGATTGAGGCCTTACGGAAGACCTTCGACAACATAGAGGTCGTCGGCTCGTCGGCAGGGCTTCACCTCGTAGTCTGGTTCAACGGTCTTAAACCCGAGAACGAGGTCGACTTGGCGGCCGAGGCGTTGAAACTCGGAGTAGGCATCTATCCTGTCGATCCGCTGTACGCGGGACAACGCCCCCGGCGTGCGGGATTTGTGTTCGGCTACGCCACAATGACTCCCGCTGAGATCAGAAGTGGGATTGAGCTTCTTCGGCGGGTTTTCGGAAATCGCGACGCTTTCATTTGAACGAAGGAACGCCGCGTCGAGCTCAGGAAAATTTCAAAAGAGCTTCAAGTTGAGCGGAAAGTTGTAATACCAGAAGGTCGGCTCCCGGTTTGCCGCTGATCTGCACCCCGATCGAAAGGCCCGACACGCTCCTCAACCAAGGGCACGAGACATCCCCGAAACTGTTGAACGACAGCGTCCCTGTGGCTGGCCAAACCGGGACGTTTCCTTTGCTTGTCACCTACGACCGCTTAGGGCCCCGACAACGGTCATGTTCAGAGACAGGCACGTTCCGGAGGCCGCTTCTGCATGACAGTTCGCTCCGAGGAAGCAGCCCAGCGAAAATCTTAAACCGAATTGCTTCAGTGCGGAACGAATCGCCTCCGGAAGGATTGCCAGGCGGTCACCGCGCTCAGTGGAAGGGCTTCATCAAGTTCGCCGAAGCGACCGGTAATCGGGTGAACCGCCAGTTCATCGACGGCGAAACAGCTGATCCCGTGCCGCGCGAAGCCCAGGTCAAGGGGTTCGAGATCGAGAACCACCCGTACATTATGATCGATCCCGAGGAAGTGGCGGCGGTCATTCCGGAGAGCAATAAGACCTTAGACATCGAGCCCTTCATTCCCTGCTCCGACGTCGATGACGTCTATTTCGACAAGCCATATTACCTCACGCCGACCGACAAAGTCTCGGAAGATGCCTTCGCCGCCCTGCGAGACGGCATGCGGAAGTCGAATGTCGCCGCTATCGCGCAAACTGTTCTCTTTCGCCGGATGCGGACCGTGCTCATCCGCCCTCATGGAAGAGGGCTGATCGCAACCACCATGTATTACGACTACGAAGTCCGATCCTCGGAAAAGGCTTTCGAGGGATGCCCAAAACGGCATCGGCATGGGCGAAGGCCTTGCAGCGCAACTGCTATCCTATCACGCCAACAAACCCATCTTGGACCGGCTCATGAAGGAAGCAGGCTTCGATGGCGACAATGCCGTTTCGTCTCTGCTGGACAATCTGGATGCCGCCAAGGCGAAGCCTGGCGCACCGAAGGTGCTTCACGAAGACGACTAAACTGCTATCGAATCCAGCCCGTTGCCAGCGCGGCCGCCCAGTCGGGGCGGCCGTTTGCTTTTGCGAGTCTCGACATCGCCATGTGATCGTAGGCGACGTTGCGGAAATAGGGTGTCCAGCCGGACGCGGATTTCTCCAGGATGGCGTAGCTTGCCATCGGATGGCCGGTCTCCACCTTGTGCGGATAGGGTTTGTCATCGTCATAAGCCGGGCCGCCGACGCTGCCGGGATTGACGATGAGGCGGCCGTCGCGAAGCTGGACAAGGCGCGAAATATGGCTGTGGCCGCACAGGATCAGCGGCAAATCGATCCCGTCCGCGAGCGCCTCAATTTCTTTCAACGGCTTCAGAAACACATGGCCCTCCGGAGCGACGGATTCCAGCCAGTAGAGATTGTCATCCTTAGGCGTCGCGTGGCAGAGATAGACTTCACCTTTGTAGATGAGGTCGCTCGGTAGAGATCGCAGCCAATCGAGATGACGCGGTAGAAGCTGCTGATAGGCAGCTTTATCGGAAGCATGCATGTATTCCGGCTTCTGCTCGATCAGGTAGCGGTCGTGGTTGCCGCGGACTGTCGGAAGGGCGAGCGAGAGAAGCAGCTCGGCGGTCTTTCCTGCTTCCAGGGGGCTACTGAAGCAATCGCCGAGATCGACGATATCCGAAATGCCCTGCGCGCGGATATCGGCAAGCACGGCCTCCAGAGCCAGATGGTTGCCGTGGATATCGGCGATCGCCGCAAACCGCATCGGCTAACTCCCGCGATAGGTGGAATAGCCGTAAGGCGAGATCAGCAGCGGCACATGATAATGCGCGCCGGTGTCGGCGATGCCGAAGCGGATGGGTACGAGATCGAGAAAGGCCGGATGCGGCAGCGGCATGCCTAACGCGCGCAGATAATCACCGGCATGGAACAGCAGTTCGTAGGTTCCTGCCTGGAAATTCGCGCCTGAGAGGATCGCGCCGCCGTCGACACGGCCGTCCGAATTGGTCTCGACCGTCTTGATGTGGTGGCGGATATCCCCCTCCAGGCGAAAAAGGTCGATCCTCAGCCTTTCAGCAGGCTTACCGGAGGCGGTGTCGAGAACATGGGTCGTCAGTCCGGTCATAGAGCTGGCTCGCTGATCGTGTATGAGGTTTCGAAGAAATGCTCTTGCAGATTGTCGCCGGGACCGTCCCTGTCGACAACGAGAAAGTCGCTTGATTGGCCGAGCACGAGCAGCGGGTGATGCCAGACGTTGCGGCGATAGTTCACGCCCTGGTCGCCATGTGCGAGAAACACCTGCGGCCTGCCGGGCTTTCCGTCCTGATCTTCCGAAACCACGACCAGAAACGGCCGCCCGGAAAGCGGCGAGAAGCTCTGGCTGCCGAAAGGATGCCGCTCCATCATGCCGATCTCATAGGGAAAGGCGCGCGGCTGGCCGCGGAAGAGATTGATGATGACGCGTGCGCCCTCGCCTGCCGCCTCGGCCGTAGCCAGCGCATGAAAGCGTTCCGTCGTGCCGCCGTTGATATACCGCATTGTTGCCGGATCGGCCTCGATAACGTCGCCGAACGGCGCGAAAGCAGTTTTGGTGAGAGGCTGGATGTCGAGAAGGTCTGTCAAATGTCATTCACCCTGGGCGTGCCAGTGACGCAATCCATGCAGTTGATCGAGAAGATCGGGGATGGCTGTTTGCGCAGTATCCCAAACGGTGTCTAGGTTCATGCTCATATAGCCGTGAGCGATCCGGCTTCTCATTCCGCGCATCTTTTGCCAAGGCACGTTGGAAAATTCCGCTGCAAACTCGGGATATTCCTCCATGATGCGCGATGTTGCCGCGCCGATCATCAGGAGGTTCATTCCAACTGCGCGCTGTCTCACAAGGTCCTTCAGAAATTCATCCTTGCTCATGTCCTTGACGAAATCGATGGTTTCGAATGCGACCTGCTGCATCTCGTCGAGATAGGTTCGAAGCCGATCGATACTCATACAGGCTTGGCTTCCTGCAGGACCCGGCTGCGGACACGTTCGGGAAAATCGCCTGGCGTCAGAACGTGGATTTCCGTCCCGGACATCAGCGCCTGCAACTCCTCCAGCAGCCCGCCGAGATCGAAAAGCGTCGTCCCCGGCAGCGCATCGACGAGAATATCGAGATCGCTGTCCGGCCTGTCCTCGCCGCGGGCGACGGAACCGAAGATGCGCGGGTTCGCCGTGTTGAAACGCGTCGTGGCGTCGCGGATCGCCTGCCTGTTCTTTTCCAGCACTTCCGATGGCTTCATCGAGGCATCACTCCTGATGCCTCGAATATAGGTGAGCGGCGATAAAGAAGAAAGAACTCACCCCTTCACCCCGAAGAGCCGCAGCCGCATGATGCCGCCATCCGGATGCATCGCGATGCGGACATGCGTCACCGGCCCGATATCGGCGATGGCATCCGCGCCATATTCGTGGATGTGGTCCATCTGCAACTTGGTGCGTGTCAGTATCGGCTTCCAGTTTTCCGAAGCCGCTGTGTCCACTTCGCTCAGCGTATCGCCAAGATCGGGCAGATAAGCGCCGAGAAGCTCGCAGGTGTCCGGGAAATTGCCCTTGAAGAAGGCGGTATCGACAATGACGCGCTTGATTGTGCCGGGGTGGCCGAGGCGGATAACAGCCCAGTCGTGACCCGGGCCGCGGCGGCGCTTGGTTTCCCAGCCGTCGCCCATGTTGATGCCGCGTCCGGGGCCGAGCATCTTGTCCGGGTGGCCGTAATGGGCGTCCGACCAGGCAAGCGACTTCGCGCCATTGAATATATAGCCGAGGTCAACTTCCTCGCTCGCACCGACCTTCGACCAGTCGAAATAGGCCGAGCCGTAGACGCGCAGGCGCGCGACGCCGCCATCGGGATAGATATGCAGGCGCAGATGCGTCCAGATCTTCTCCTTACCGGCATTCTCGAAGAAGTGATGCGCGCTTGGCCCCAGAGGCGACTTCGCGAGGATTTCGGTCCACACCGTTGCATCGGTCGGATCGCCGTCTTCGACGAAAGCGGCCTCGATCGAGCAATGCGGCGGATAGTTGCCGGTAAAATAGCTGGTATCGACGTCGAAGCCGAAGATGCGGCCGGGCATGGCAAGCTTGACGATCGCCCAGTCATGGCCGGGCACGCGCTTGCGGCGGCTTTCCCAGCCGTCCATGTACTTGCCGTTGTCGTCGTAAAGGTCCGGATCGAAGCTCGCCGGCACATCCTGCAGCATGCGCTCCAGCGGCGCAAAGAACTCGTCCGTCGCATAGAGGCCCCTGGCGCCGAGGCGCGCGGAAGCAAGGTTGATCGCGCCGTTCGCGAAGGACGGCAGGCTGGCATTGGTATTCTCGGTCATTCACTTCTCCGGAAGCATGGATGTCAGGCGCAAAAGCGCAATCTTTTCGACCTCAGCGCAGGCGGTCGCAAGTTCCTCGTCGCGGCTGTTGCCGATGCGTTTTTCGAAAGCCGCAAGAATATCGTCCTTGTTCAGTCCCTTCACGGCGACGATGAAGGGAAAGCCGAATTTCTGGACATAGGCGGCGTTGAGTTCGGTGAAGCGGGCATGCTCTTCGCTGCTCAGCCAGTCAAGTCCGGCACTTGCCTGCTCCTTCTTGCTGTCTTCCGTCAGTTCGCCGGCGACTGCCAGGCGTCCGGCAAGATCGGGATGGGCGCGAAGCACGCCAAGACGCTCTTCCTCGCTTGCCGCGCGGAAGATCGCGACGAGCGGAATGTGCACCTTGTCCACAGTCAACTCATCGCCAATGAAACCGTCGTCATAGGCGCGCTCGGCAATGAAGGGCGAATGTTCGAAGACACCGCCGAAACGCGACACGAATTCATCCCGCCGGATCATCAGGTCATGTCCTGCTTGTGGTTCTTGTGCCAATGCTCGGCAATCTCGATGCGGCGAGGGATCCACACGTTGTCGTGCTTCAGCACATATTCGATGAAACGCTTCAGGGCTGCAGCGCGGCCGGGCCGACCGACCAAACGGCAATGCAGGCCGACCGACATCATCTTCGGGTTGCCGGCCTTGCCTTCTTCGTAGAGCGTATCGAAGGCATCCTTGAGATAAGTGAAGAATTGATCGCCGGAATTGAAGCCCTGCGGCGTCGCAAAGCGCATGTCGTTCGTTTCAAGCGTATAAGGAATGATGAGGAACGGTTTGTCATCAACCCCCTTCACCCAGTAGGGCAGGTCATCGGCATAAGAGTCTGACGAATAAAGGAACCCGCCCTCCTCTTGAACCAGCCGCAGCGTATTGTCGGAGGGCTTTCCCTGGTACATGCCGAAGGGGCGCTCGCCGGTGAGCTCGGTGTGGAGACGCACCGCTTCGAGAATGTGCTTGCGCTCGAGGTCTTCCGGAAAATCCTTGTACTCCAGCCAGCGGTAGCCATGGCTGGCGATCTCCCAGCCGGCTTCCTTCATCGCCGCGACGGCCTCCGGATTGCGGGCCATCGCAAGCGTCACGCCGTAGACGGTCGCCTGAACCTTGAGCTCGGTGAACATGCGCCAGAGCCGCCAGAACCCGGCGCGCGAACCGTATTCGTAGATCGATTCCATGTTCAAGTTGCGCTGGCCGGGCCAGGGCGCCGCTCCCACGATTTCCGACAGCAGGTTCTCGGACGACGGATCACCATCGAGGATCGAGCTCTCGCCGCCCTCTTCGTAATTGATGACGAACTGCACGGCGAGGCGGGCCTCGTCCGGCCATTTCGGATCGGGGGTATTGCGACCATAGCCGACGAGATTGCGCGGATAGGTATCGGAAGCCATCAAATCACCTTTTGAAAGTCAGGCGAAACGGTAGCACCCGGAGACGGAATGTCGAGACGGAAATGCGAAACTGACTTTCGCCGCTACGGCACAAGTCGCCGCCTCTGCGGCTGGATCATATGCCTGCGGCCCGCAATAGCGCGACGCAGAAGACGCCGAGCGCCACGGAAACGAGCATCGGCAGACGGAGTGCGGCAATGGCGGTGAGCGCGCAGGCGATCGTTTCCGCAATGCCGGTGGCAAAGGCGGTCGGCGCGACGACCGCCATTAGAACGGCAGGCGGAATGGATTCGATCGCCTTTCGGCGGCTTCCCTCCAAGGACAGATGCCACACGAGCACAAGACCGCTCAGGCGCGTGAGCACCGTCACGGCTGCCATGGCGATGATCGCGACAAGGGTGGAGAAATCGACTGTCATTGCGTTACCTCCACGCGCCGACTGCCGCTGGCAACTGCCGCAAGCAGACCGGCGCCGGCGCCGGCTGCGATGTACCAGACGCCTGGTACGAAATGTTGGGTCGCTACCGCGGCCGCACCGCTTGCGATAAGCACAGCGCCGGTTTCCGGTCCCTTCCAGAAGCCCATGACGAGCACGATGAAGACGGCCGGAAAGGCGAAATCCAGTCCAAGCGCCACGGGATCACCGAGGAAAGCGCCGAGCGTCGCGCCCGCAAGGCTCGAAAGCACCCAGGCGAGATAGAAGGGCGCGGCAAGCCCAGCGAACCAGGCGGGCGTGAGCCGCGCAAGACCGGCGCGGAATTCCGCCATCGCCCAGATCTCGTCTGCAAGAAACAGGCATGCGAAATAGCGCCTGCGTCCGCCAAAAGCCTGCATCTTGGTGCCGAGCGAAGCACTCATCAGCACATGGCGGATATTGACGAGCAGGGCCGCAAAACCGACGCTCGTCCACGAGGCCGGATGCGTCCAGATATCCATTGCCACGAACTGCGAACCGCCGGCAAAGACCAACGCGCTCATCAGTGCCGTCTCGACCGGGGAAAGCCCTTTCGTGACCGCGACCGCGCCGAAGACGAGGCCGATCGGTATGACGGCAGCGATGAGCGGCGAAATGGCTCTCATGCCGCCCAGGAACTCCGCCCATTTTCCATTCTCATTCACGACAGGATCTCCGATTTGATGCGGAGGTTTTAGAATGGAGATGAATGGTCGTCTTGAACGAAAGTGACTACCGCGCGCGGTATTGGCCGGGCGTCACGCCGGTGCGCGCCTTGAAATGCCGGCTGAAATGCGCCTGGTCGGCAAAACCGCATTCGAGCGCAATCTCCGCCGGCTGTCCGCCAGCCTGCAGCTTGCGCCGAGCAACGCGAATGCGGATATCAGTGAGGAAGGCGTGCGGCGTGATGTGGAATTCCTTGCGGAAGGCGCGTATCAGATGCGCACGGCTGAGGCCCGCCACGGCGGCGAGTTCTTCAAGTCCGACATCAAAGGCGTAGTTTTCCATCAGGTAGTCACGGGCGCGCTGCACGGCCGACCGCTCCTGCGTGTCGATCGGCACGATGATTGAACTGCCGTGATGCCGAAACATGGCCTCGAGCACAAGGAACATGCCCTGACTGGTCTCCAGCGCACCGGCCCCCAATTCCAGCGCGCGGTGCGCATCATAAAAAGCCTCGGCAAGCCGGGGATCGTGAAGGATCTGCTTGCCGAAGGCCGGCATGCCGCTGAAGGTGCGGCCGGTGACATCTTCCAGGATTTCGCGGAAGAGTGACGTGTCCGGGTAGATCATCCGGTAGCGATAGCCGCCCTCGACAGGCACGCCGTCATGGATTTCGCCCGGATTGATCAGATAGAGATCGCCCGGCCCCGAGCTTTCGCGCGCCCCCCGGATCGTCGCGATCTGGCTGCCGCTTTCGATAGCGCCAATGCTGAAGGTCTCGTGGGCATGTGGCGCGAACTCATGCGTCAGGAACGTCGCGCTCAGGCACTCCATGCCGCCGAAACGGCTGTCACGCCAGAATCGCGTCGTCTCCGCTCCAGACAGCGGCATGGCTTCGGTTGCCTGTTCCTGGGAGATGTTGTCCATCGGCCGGATATAGCATCTTTGGGCCGCCCATTCTTGAACAAAAGTGATCAGGCGATCTTGCGCGCGCTGACCTTGCCCATCGGATGCAGCGAATGGACGCGGAACGGCCCGCCTGTGCCTTCCTCGATCATCAACGCGATGTTGGCGACGGTGACCGGCTCAGCGAGAACAGGCTCGAAGACGTTACGCAGCGCCTGCTCGATGCGCGGCATATCGACAAGATTGACAGGACCCGTCAAAGGCATGTGGAAGCGGAACTCGTCCATCACATAGGGATTGCCCCAGCGATGCAGGTTGGCAAACTGCGCGGCTGAAAGCGCATCCGGATCGATGCGCTCGATCTCGGCTTCGGAAAGCGGTGCACGGAAGCGGTCGAAATGCTGCACGACCGCAGAAGCGAGATAGTGCATGTGTTCGCAGGGGACCGACGGCACGAGGCTGAAGTAATTGCGCAGGCGCGCGACCTCGATCCTTGGAATCCGGAACGGCTGGAAGCTGCCGGAAAAGCGCATCATATCGCGTAAAAGTTGCGTTTCCGAAACATCGGGTGCAAGATGAAACGGCGCCTTCAGCACACCATGGAAACCGTAGCGGCGCGGCACGGCAGTATGGAACGCTATATCGTGGATGCCGATGCCGCCAATGGCCGGAGGTTCGACCATCTCGCCGGAAAAGACGTTGCGGCCGAGCCAATTGGCCGCCACCTCACTGAGCGGATCGCTCGGCGTCGGCGTGAAGCAAATGGCGTAGCGCATGCAATCTCCTCCACCAAAGGAAGGGCGCGCAGACGATTCCGGCGCCGTCGATGCGCAAGCAGATAGGTGATTTGCATGACAGAATAACGAAAAGCACCAGCTTCTAATTCACGTTTAACGTGAAGCAGCCGTGATATGGCTCGAAAACGCGAAACTTTCCGGCAGGGCGAAAGGTGCGGAACGGCCGTCGGCCATATGTACGGCAGCTTCGGCAAGACGGTGGGCAAGGCCGAAGCTGACCTTGAAGCCGCCGGTCAAGGCGATGAGCTTCGGATACATCGGATGTGGACCGATCATCGGATCGCGGTCGATCGCCTTCGGACGAAGGCCGGCCCAGCGCTCGACGACCGGCGCCTCGCCAAGCACGGGGGCCATCTCGCGCGCAGCTTCGATCAGAGCGTCGAGTTGAGCATCGGTCGTATTGGGATTGTCAAAACGGTCCTCGCTGGTGCTGCCGATCGCAGCATGGCCGCCCTCATGAGCAATGATATAGAGGCCGTCGCGGAAGATGGTGGGAAAGGCGGGATCGATCTCGGCCTTCAACAGCGCCGCCTGCCCCTTGACCGGTTGGCCGAGCGGCCTTTCCAATCCGGGCGTGAACCGCTGCAGAAGTGGAAATGACTGGTGACCTGCCGCGACGATGCAGCGGCCGAAGGCGATTGTTCTCCCACCGGCGTCGGCGATCCCGCGTTCCGGTTCGAGACCGCCAACTGTAGCATTCTCGATAATGCTCACACGCTTTGCCTGCCTCAGAAAGGCGACAAGAGCGGCGACCAGCGTGCGGGGTGCGACGCGGGCAGCGAGCGTGTCGTACACGAAGCCGCTCGCACCAGCGGCAGGGTCGATCCAGCCTGCAACCGGCGGAGCATCTGCGACATGCCAATGGAAGCTGCGGCCGTGCCAATGCCAATGTGTTTCGGCATCGGCGGAATGGGTAAGCGCGATCTTGCGCAGATGCGGCTTCGGCAGCGGGATGATGCGGCCGGAGCGGCGGTAGCCGGTGGAAAGGCCGGTGGCAGCTTCGATCGCAGCGATCTCGGCTTCGAGGGAAACCAGCGCATCGAACTGGAACTGCTTCTTGGCATTCCATTTGTCCGGCAAATGCGGCATCAGCGCCCCGAGCAGCCCGCCGCTCGCACCCTGCCCCAATTCACCGGCATCGACGAGGAGCGTGTCGATGCCAAGCCGCTCGGCATGAACCGCCGCCCACAGCCCCATGATGCCGCCGCCGGCAATCAGCAGGCTGACGGACGATTGACCGGAGGAGATGGCCGCACTATCGGCTTTAGGCATGACAGAGATTGATCCCGATCAGATTGGCAGCACGAGCCAGCCGCTCGAATGGCGCGACGGCGATATGCCCTATTCGCAGGCTTTTGGCGACCATTTTTATTGCCAGACGGACGGGCGGCTCGAATGCGGCCACGTCTTTCTGGCGGGCAATGGCCTGCCGGAACGGTGGACCGGCAAGGACAATTTCCGCATTGGAGAGTTGGGGTTCGGCACCGGGCTGAACTTCGCGGAAACATGGCGGCAATGGAAAGCGCATCGCCAAAGGGACCAACATCTGAATTTCATTTCCTTCGAGCTTTACCCGATGCGCCCGCAGGAGATCGGTCGCGCACTTTCGCACTGGCCGCAAATCGATGCCGAGCGGCAGGCGCTGACGGCGCTGTGGCCCGGCCAGCCGCAAGGCACCGTGACGCTGGCATTGGACGAGCAGACGACCTTGAGCGTTGTCTGCGGCCCGGCAATCGATGGCGTTGCGGCCGCCGAACCCGGCTTCGACGCCTGGTATCTCGATGGTTTCGCGCCGTCGCGCAACGCCGACATGTGGTCGGAAGAGCTGATGCGGCTCATCTGCGAGAAGACCCTCTCTGGAGGAAGCTTCGCGACCTATGCCGCGGCAGGCTTCGTCAGGCGCAATCTGATGGCGGCGGGATTTGCGGTCGAGCGGCGCAAGGGTTTCGCCGGCAAGCGCGAGATGCTCTGCGGCGTAAAACCCTAGTGGCCTGAGCGGCCGGGCAACTGCGCGCTCTTGCCGAGCCAGAGCTGGATTTTCTCTTCCAGCAGTTCGGGGCTGATCGGCTTCGACATGTAATCGTCCATGCCGGCGTCGAGACAGAGCTCGCGGTCGCTTTCGAGCGCATGCGCCGTTACGCCGATGATCGGCACGCGGTGGGCCTGTCCGCGCTCTCGGACACGGATCGCGCGGGTCGCGTCGTGGCCGTTCATCACCGGCATCGAGACGTCCATCATGATGATCCGCGGCGCATGGCTTTCCCAGGCGTTGACCGCCTCCTGGCCGTTGTTGACGACGAGGAAACTCAGGCCGGTGCCCTGCAGGATCTGCGTGAAGACGATCTGGTTCACCTCGTTGTCCTCGGCGACGAGCACATCGATGAAGGCAGTCTTGCGCTGTTTTGAGGGCGGCGGCGCAGAAGGCTCCGGTTCCCTCATCTCGGTTTCTGCCTGCAGGCGGGCGATTTCGGCTGCAGAAGCCCGCTTCACGCGGCTTGCGCGCACGACCTCGACGATCGTGTTGCGAAGAAGGTTGGCGCGGGCCGGCTTCATCAGATGCGCATGGCCGTTGAGGGCTGCGAACTCCTTTTCCGTGCCGGAGATATCCATTGAGGTCAGGAAGATGATCGGCAGGCTCTCGAAGCGGGCGTCGTCCCTGAGCCTGCGGGCGACTTCCGCACCGTTCATTTCCGGCATGTGATAGTCGAGCACCAGGGCATCGACCTGGACGCCGATCTGGTGTGCGGCCTCAAGGATGGCAATGCCGGTCCTGCCGTCTTCCGCAGCCACGCCGTCAAAACCCCAAAGCGACAGCTGCTCGGAGAGAATGCGGCGGTTCACCTCGTTGTCGTCGATGACGAGCACGCGTGCGCCGCGTACATTGACGGGCAGCGGCTTGGGATCGAGGCGGGCGGCAGCGATGGCGAAGGGCAGGTTGACGGTGAAGACCGAGCCCTTGCCCGGTTCGCTCTCGGCGTTGACGTAGCCGCCAAAGAGATCGACCAGACCGGCAGTGATGGCAAGACCAAGGCCGGTACCCTCGTGGCGCCGCGTCGAAGAGGAATCGACCTGCGAGAATTTGTCGAAGACCGATTGCAGTTTGTCTGCCGGGATGCCGATGCCGGTATCCTCGATCCTGATCTCGACCATGACCTCGCCGTCCGAGCCAGGCCGGAAACCGATATCGACGAAGACATGCCCCTTCTCGGTAAACTTGACGGCGTTGCCGACGAGATTTGTGACGATCTGGCGAAACCGCCCGGCATCGCCGATGACGGCGGCAGGCAGGTTCGAATCGGCGCGCACCAGAAGCTCGAGATCCTTCTCCGCCGCGGGCGAAGAAAGCAGCGTCGCGACATCCTCGACCGCTTCCACCGGATCGAAGGCCGCCTTGCGCAGCGTCATCTGTCCGGCATCGATTTTGGAGAAGTCCAGAATGTCGTTGATGATCGTCAGAAGCGCGTTGCCGGACTTGACGATGATGTCGATGAAGGTCTTCTGCCGCGCGTCAAGATCGGTCTTCGCCATCAGCTCGGCCATGCCGAGCACGCCATTCATCGGTGTGCGGATTTCATGGCTCATATTGGCGAGAAATTCCGACTTGGCGCGATCGGCAGCTTCAGCCCGTGCCAGCAGCCTCTCAAGCTCTTCCTCGCGCTCTTTCATTTCGGTGACGTCGGTGAAGAGCGCGACCCAATGGCCGCGCTCGCTGATCGTCGCCTCCATGTTCACCCAGCGCTCGCCGGCCACATGAAAGACAGTGGCGATCGGCTGCTTCGCAGCGATGTTTGAACGCCAATAGTGCAACACCTCGGCGGCGGGACTCTTGAAGTCGCCGCGATCGGCGCAGAAATTGAAGAGGTCGATCCAGCCGCGGCCCGCAACGAGGTATTCCGGCGGAATACGCAGAACGTCCGAAAGCGCATCGTTGGAGAGCTTGATGATGCCGTCCTGGACGATCGTCAGGCCTTGCGGCATGGCCCGCGTCGCATCCCGCATCAGTTCGCCGAGATGCTCCAGGGCAGCGCGCGTTTCATGGATTTCCTTCTCGCTCGCGCGAATGGCGCTCATATCGGAATAGGAGAGAAGAATGCGGTCGTTCGAGATGCGGCGGCTGTCGAAGATGATCGATTTGCCGCCCGACCAGCTGAGTTCGATCGGCTCCTGCTCCCCATCCGAACCGAAATGGCGCTGGCGCTCCGCCAGGATCTCTTCCGGGCTGTGCTCGTGGCCATAGCGCCCGAGTTCACAATTGCGGCGGATGACATCGATGAACGGCCGGCCGTCAAAACGATCGTCAGGCGGCAGATCACAGATCGTGTAGAATTCGTCGTTTATGTAGAGGATATCGAGATTGTTATCGAGGATCAGCACGCCGACCGGCAGCGAACGCAGGATGTTTTCAATGTCGCGATGCAGGATTTCGGCATGCTTCTGCGCCTCGATCAGCTTGGCTTCACGCTCCTTGAGCGGTGAGATGTCCGAAAAAGAGCCGACGACATAGACCCTGCTGTCCGGCGTCTGCACGCGATTGACGCGCGTCAAGATCGGATAAACTGTTCCGTCCGTGCTTGGAAGCTTACCTTCCACCTCCGTTAGCGAGCCGTCCTTGAGCGCCAGAGCGTTTTCCTCATAGATGCTGGCGCCACTCTCCTCGCCGAACATCTCAAACTCTGTGAGGCCAAGCACCTTTGACCGGACATGGCCGGTGAAGGTCTCGTAATACTGGTTGGCATAGACGAGGCGGTGCTGTTCATCGCGCGCGAAGGCGGCGACCGGCAGGTCTTCCATGATGGTCTGGAGGAGATCGAGCTCGTTCACGCTCTCGTGCCATCCGGTTTCAGCGGGCGATGCTTTGCCTCCACTTCGATAGGCCGAATTGACGATCAGCGGGCGGCCGTCGTCAGCGAAAATGCCGACCGGATGATCGAGTTTTTCCAGCGTGGCACGGACGCGCTCGAAATCGGCGAGCAAAGCCTGATCCGGCCCCGAGAGAACCGGCCGGCGGGGCTGCGCGCGCGCCTCGAAGATACCGAGAACATAGGCCCGGTCTTCCGACGGCATGAAGCTCTCGATCCGGATCCGCTCATGCTCGGTTGCGGCAGCATCGAAGCAGATGGCGGTTTCTTCGGTGCCGAAGACGAGCGCGCGGCGCTCCTTGTCTTCACGCTCCTCCTCTTCCGGACGATCGAGAATTTCGCTGGTCCGGCGGCCGATGAAATCGGAAATTTCCCTGCCGAAGAAGCGGGCATAGGCTTCGTTGACGGCAACGTAGCGAAGCTCGCTGTTCTTGACATAGGCAGGCGTATCCAGATCTGCGATCCGGCTGCATGCCAGTTCGAGAAGGTCCCCGCTCGATGTCAAAAGATCTCGCCTCGCTGTCAGGAGAAGGAGTTTTGTTCTGGCATCCACTATAGGTGTAAGCCGTTTAACAAGGTTTTAACCATGACACGTTCCGGAAATCCGACCCCGGGACAACGAAGTTCGGCCCAAGAGTATCAGGAACTATGCTATAATCTCCCACATTGTAAGACTGAACTCGATCAGTTGGCCGCGTTTCGCCACGGTTTCTCCTGACGGCTTCAAGAAACAAGTTCGTCTATGATAAGGAGACGATCATGTCCGTACTTCACAAAAGCATGGCGGCGGGCTTGATGGCGTTGACTTTGACTGGCACCTCCCTCATTCCGGCAACGCCGGCGGACGCCCGTTCGCGACGCGATGCCTTTTGGGGCGGTGTTGCGGCCGGAGCAATCGGCGGCATCCTGCTCTCGCAGGCTGCGCGTCCCTACCCTGGCTACGGCTATTATTATCCCGGACCTTACTATGGAGCCGACTCCGGGCCCTATTACGGAGCCTACTATAGACCGTACTACAGGCCTTACTACAGGCCGTACCCGGTCTATCGCAGCTACTACCGGCCGTACCGGCCTTACTATCGCTCCTACTATCGGCCTTACCCGGCCTACTACCGCAATTATGGATATTGCGGTGTGGAACGCCGCTACGATCACCGAGCGGACGTATGGGTCAGCGTTCGGGTCTGCCCCGGCTATTAAGGAATATGCGTGCGGCACGCCGCCGCTCGTTCAGGCGGCGGCGCAGCACCTTTCTCTCGCTCGTCTCTTGACTTTCAACCTGAACTAGACCAAATGCAGGCCAGCTTTCACCTTCCGGCCGCCGCGTGAGCTGCCCCTGCGAAAAAAGACAAACGCAAGAAGAAGGATAAAAGCGCATTTCATAGGATGCCGCGATCCCAAGTGCGGCCAGAAGCGCTGGAAAGTTTTTCCAACACACAAGTTCCCACTTCACGCGGGGTTCTTGACGCCAGAATGATACCGGACCGCATGGTGTGATCCGGCACATCGTTTCGGCGCCCCGAAAGGTTATGACTTGACTAATTTTGAATCGCTTGGTGTCTCCAAGCCGATCGTCGCCACGCTTTTTCAGCTCGGCATTGAAACGCCCACGCCCATTCAGGCGCAGGCAATCCCTCTTCTCCTGGAAGGCCGCGATCTGATCGGCCTCGCCCAGACCGGCACTGGCAAGACGGCTGCCTTCGGCCTGCCGCTGATTGAAAAACTGCTCGCCGATGACAGGCGTCCCGACAATCGCACGACGCGTACGCTCATCCTCGCTCCGACCCGCGAGCTGGTGAACCAGATCGCCGAGAACCTCAAGAACTTCGTCCGTAAGTCGCCGCTGCGCATCAATGTCGTTGTCGGCGGCGTGTCCATCAACAAGCAGCAGCTGCAGCTCGAACGCGGCACCGACATTCTCGTCGCGACACCCGGCCGCCTCCTCGACCTCGTCAACCGCCGCGCCATCACGCTGACGACGGTGCGCTATCTCGTGCTCGACGAAGCCGACCAGATGCTCGATCTCGGCTTCGTGCATGATCTGCGCAAGATCGCCAAGCTCGTTCCGAAGCGCCGCCAGACCATGCTCTTCTCGGCAACGATGCCGAAGGCGATCGCCGATCTTGCGGGCGAATACCTGACCGATCCGATCAAGGTGGAAGTGACGCCTCCCGGCAAGGCTGCGGACAAGGTCGAACAGTACGTCCACTTCGTCGGCGGCAAGAATGACAAGACGGAACTGCTAAAGAAGTCGCTTTCCGAAAATCCGGATGGCCGCGCGATCGTGTTCCTGCGCACCAAGCACGGCGCCGAGAAGCTGATGAAGTATCTCGATCACGTCGGCTATTCGGTCGCTTCCATCCACGGCAACAAGAGCCAGGGCCAGCGCGAGCGCGCCCTGAAGGCATTCCGCGACGGCGGCATCAAGACTTTGATTGCAACCGACGTTGCCGCCCGCGGCATCGATATCCCGGCCGTCAGCCATGTGTTCAACTATGATCTGCCGGAAGTGCCGGACGCCTATGTGCACCGCATCGGGCGCACGGCTCGCGCCGGCCGCGACGGCATCGCAATCGCCTTCTGCGCGCCGGATGAGGCACGCCTGCTGCGCGATATCGAAAGGCTGATGGGCATCGAGATCATCGTTGCCAGCGGCGAACCGCCGGCAGACATGCGCGCGGCTCCGCGCCGCGGCAACGGCAACGGCAACAACCGCAATCGCGGTGGCCAGGGCCGTGGTGGCGAAGGTCGCGGCGATGGCCGTCCGGGTGAACAGCGCTCCGGCAATCGCCAGGACCGCCGTCCGCGCCGCGAAGGCGAAGCAGGCGAGGTCCGCGCGAACAACGAGGAACGCCGCAACCGCCGTCCGCGTCCCGAGCGCCAGACTGCCCGCAACGAGGACTTCCGCGGCCAGCGCCGCGGCGAAGCGACACCCCAGGGGCCGGACAACGACCTCGTATCGACCTCGGATTTCCGACCGGCCAAGAAGCCGCAACAGCGCCCGCACGGCAGCGCCGATGCGAACCGCCATCATCCCGGCGGCGCCCGTAACGCGCACGGCCGCCCTGGCCGCAAGCATGGTGAGGATCGCGGCCAGCAGGCTCACGGTGAGCACCGCCAGGACGGCTCTGGCGGCATACGTCGCAAAGGCCCCCGCAATGGCGGCGGCCAACGTCGCGAACAGGCTTGAATACAGAACTGAAAGAGGCCGGGTAGCTTCCGGCCTTTTTTTGCTTTAAGCCTAGGTGAACGGCTTACCCCGGCGAGACGGTCTCAAAGGACTGCGCGCCGGCGACATGCGAACACTATCGCAATCTGCATTGCTATTTTCCGGGCATATCTGCCGATCTTAGCAATTCCGGTTGCATGCCAGCGCCTTCGCGACACTGGCCCTCATTGAGTGCATTCAACGACAGACTGCTTATTCAATAAGAGAGATAGACCTTGCGATCACCCGTAGCGTCCGGCAGCCGCCGCTTTCAGCTCATTCTGCTCAAGCCGTCGCATTATGACGACGACGGCTATGTGATCCGCTGGTGGCGGGCCATGATCCCTTCGAACTCGCTGGCGGCTCTCTTTGGCATTGCGGCAGACTGCGCGGAGCGCGAAGTGCTCGGCCCCGGCGTCGGCATCGACATCAAGGTGATCGACGAAACCAATACACGCGTGCATATTCCGGAACTGCTCGCGCTGCTGAGGCAGCACGGTAATTTCGGCATGGTCGCGCTGGTCGGTGTTCAGTCGAACCAGTATCCGCGGGCGCTCGACATTGCCCGGCCGTTTCGCGCGGCGGGCATTCCAGTCTCGATGGGCGGCTTTCACGTTTCCGGTTGCCTTTCGATGCTCGACGGCAAGGCGGTCGAACTCGACGCCTGCCGGGAGATGGGCATTTCGATGTTCGCCGGCGAGGCCGAAGGCAGGCTCGACAAGGTCTTGCAGGACGCGGCTTATGGCGAGCTCGAGCCGGTCTACAATTTCATGAACGACCTTCCGGGCATCGGCGGCACGCCTGTGCCCTTTCTGCCCAAAAAGAATGTCGAACACACGCTCGGGCTAAGCAGCAGCTTCGATGCCGGCCGCGGCTGCCCCTACCAGTGCTCGTTCTGTACGATCATCAATGTGCAGGGCCGCAAATCACGTTTCCGCTCCACCGACGATATCGAAAAGCTGGTGCGGATGAACTGGGCGCAGGGCATCCACAAATTTTTCATCACCGACGACAACTTCGCCCGCAACAGGGACTGGGAAGCGATCTTCGACCGGCTGATCGAACTGAAGGAAAGGCATGGCATCCCGCTCGGCCTAATGATCCAGGTCGATACGCTCTGTCACAAGATCCCGCACTTCATCGAAAAGGCAAAACGCGCCGGCGTCACGCGGGTCTTCATCGGCCTGGAGAACGTCAATCCGGACAACCTGACGGCCGCCAAGAAGAACCAGAACAAGATCACCGAATACCGGAAGATGCTGCTCGCCTGGAAAGCGCAGGGCATCATGACGCTCGCAGGTTACATCCTCGGCTTTCCTTCCGACACGCCGGAAACCATTCGCCGCGACATCAAGATCATTCAGCACGAGCTGCCGCTCGATATCATCGAGTTCTTCGTCCTGACGCCGCTGCCGGGCTCGGAGGATCACCAGACACTCTGGCGCAAGGGTATCCCGATGGACGCCGACCTCAATACCTATGACGTCGAACATGTCTGCACTGCGCACGAGAAGATGAGCCGGCAGGAATGGGAGAGCATCTATCACGAGGCCTGGTCGCTTTACTATTCGCCGGAGCATGTGAAGACGTTGCTGCGCCGGGCCGTTGCGAGCGGCTTGCCGCTTGCAAGCCTCGTCAAGGTGCTGGTGTCCTTTGCAACAACGGTGCCGCTCGAAAAAGTGCATCCCCTGCAAAGCGGTCTGCTGCGGCTGAAGCACCCCTCGGAACGGCGGCCCGGATTGCCGCAGCAGCATCCCCTCGTCTTCTGGCCGCAATTCGTGTGGGAAACCGTTGCCAAGCACGTCGCGTTGGCAGGCTCCATCCTGCGCATGAGCGCAACTGCGTTCCTCATCAAAAGAAATCCGGCATCAAAAAACTACATGGACCAGGCGCTGACGCCGGTTGATGACAGCGAGGAAGAGAAGCTCGATCTGTTCACCAAGACAGCCGGCGGTACCGCGGCCGTCACGCATGTGCGGAAAATCGCGCAGTTGACCCATGCCAACCATTAGGCTTGATCAAGCCTCAGCCATCCGGGCGCTTTTCCGGTTCGTCAGATAGACGCCGGTGACGACCACGATCGTTCCGATGATCAGCGGCACGGTCAGCGGTTCGCCGAAAGCGATGAAGGCCTCGATCGCGACCGTTGGCGGCATCAGGTAGATCAGCGATGCGGCCCGCGAGACCTGGCCGCGGCGGATCAGGTAAAGAAGCAGCCCGATCCCGCCCATCGACAGGCCGAAGACCGACCAGATCAGCGCGCCGAAAGCCTCTGGCGTTGCATCGAAATGCAGGCGCTCGAAGGCGAGCGCGAGCGGCAGGGTGACGATAAGCGCCCCGACATATTGCATCGTCGCGATCGTCTTGAGATCACCCGTCTGCAAGTGTTTCTTCTGGTAGATCGTGCCGTATGTGACGGAGACCATGGCGATTAGGTTGATCGCGAGCGGCACCGCAGCGTGAACGAGGCTCGCGGAGGCTGGATCGAAAAGTTTCGGGGAAACGGCGATCGCTATGCCGAAGAAGCCGAGGAGAAGTCCGAACTTCTGGGTGGGCTGCAGGCGTTCGCCGATCAGGAAGGGCGCCACCATCGCCGTCAGCAGAGGCTGCAGCGCGGCGATGATCCCGGAAATGCCAGCCGCAACGCCATTGGCAATCGCCCACCACAGGCCGGCAAGATAGAATCCGTGCAGAAAGAAACCGGAATAGATCGCGCGCAGAACCGTCGCGCGATCCGGCCATTTCGCCTTCAGCACCCAGCAGAGACCGAAAAACGCCAGCGCCGAAAGCGCATAACGGATGCCGAGGAAGGTGAAGGGCTCCGAATGGCGTGCTGCATATTTCGCGACGACCCAGCCGGTGGACCAAAGCAGGACAAAAATGGCGGGAGCGAAACGATCAAGGGTCATGGGAGGCCTGGGGGCAATGCGGTATCGGGCGCTGATAGCCCCCAAGCGCCCTCGCGTCAAAGGCGAAGCATTGATACTTATTTCAAGTTTCGCTGATGATTGGCGCAAAAAGCGGAAATGACCGGGCGTCTGCCCGGCCATCTCATGCGCGGCTTGCGGCCGGGAGTTGCCGTCAGCCGATCTTGATGAGCTTGCCTTCCTTGACGGACTGGACCGCCGCATCGGCGAGCGCCAGCGCGGAAAGGCCGTCGGCGCCGGAGGGCGAAATCGTTGCGTCCTTCTCGACTGCGGCGATGAAGCTTGCGATCTCGTTGGCGTAGGCTTCCGTGTAACGGGTCATGAAGAAGTCGTGCAGCGGCGGGCGCGTGTAGCCGTCACTGTTGGCGACTTCGATCGAGACCGGACGCTGATTCTCGGCCGCCACCATTCCCTCCGAACCGTGCACTTCGATGCGCTGGTCGTAGCCGTACGTGGCGCGGCGGGAGTTGGAGATGATCGCCTGCTTGCCGGACTTCGTCTGCAGGATGACCGAAACGCTGTCATAGTCGCCCGCCTCGCCGATTGCCTTGTCGACAAGGACAGCGGCCGTTGCGGTTACCGAGACCGGCTCCTCGCCAAGCAGGAAGCGGGCCATGTCGAAGTCGTGGATCGTCATGTCGCGGAAGATGCCGCCAGAGCGCTTGATGTAGTCGACAGGCGGGGCCCCGGGATCGCGCGAGGTGATTGTCACCATCTCGACCTCGCCGATGCGGCCGTCGTCGATTGCTTTGCGCACGGCCATGAAATGCGGGTCGAAGCGGCGATTGAAACCGACCATCAGCTTCGCCTTAGTCTCATCGACAACCTTGATGCAGGCCTTGACACGGGCAACGTCGAGATCGATCGGCTTTTCGCAGAAGATCGCCTTGCCGGCCCGCGCGAAGCGCTCGATCAGATCCGCGTGCGTGTCGGTCGGCGTGCAGATGACGACGGCGTCGATATCCTTGGCCGCCTCGATCGCCTCGATCGTCCGGAGCTCGCAGCCATAAGCGGAAGCGATCGCTTCAGCCGCCTGAGGAAGCGCGTCGGCGACGGCGACGAGCTTCGCATTCGCGTCGCCGCTCACGGCTTTCGCGTGAACCTTGCCGATGCGGCCGGCGCCGAGAAGACCAAATCTGACTGTCATGAGAACCTCCCTGGAATTCGGAACAAATAAACCGAATTGTGACAATTGTGGAATTTTCATTCCATTTTCTGTTCGAGCCGTCAAGCCCGTTGCCCTTTCACATTCTCGAAATCCATCCTAAAGACAAGTGATCGAAATATGACCGGGGGACACATGCAGCTGATAGATCCAAACCATCCGGCCTACCGCCGCGTCTGGGTGCGGGCGCTGATCGTGGGCCTGTGCCTGGGCTGGGCGGCGCTGGAGTTCATTACCGGCGACCCGTTCTGGGGCGTGCTGTCGGCCGGCGCCGGCGTCTATGCTTTCTACATGCTCTTCTGGACTTTCAAGCCGCAGCCACCCGCCGAACCCGCCGAGGCTCCCAAACCGGAAGAGACGGACCCCGAATAATCAGCGGCCGCGACGCCGCACGGCTTCATCGATCAGCAGGTTCGCGAGCATCATGCGCTTCGTTGCATTCTCCCGGAATGCAGGCGCGACGCGATCGGGATGGTTCGACTTGGCAAAGGCACGGCGCTTTTCGTTCAGCGTCTGCAGCGTATCGGCGGCTGTGATGGAGAGCTCCGCAGCGATATCGGCAGGCGCAGTGCGCGCAAGATGTTCCGGCATGACGGGTTCCGGCTCAGGCTCCGCAAGGGGCTGCGCCTGGATGTCCTCGTCTGCCCCGGCAACAGGCGTCTCCAGTTCCAGATTATCGAGATAGCCTTGGCCCGCCCGTTGCGAGGCCGCTGATACGCCCTCCATCACGTCGAAGGCGAGACCGGTGGTAAAGCCATGGACGCGATGCGCGACGGACGCCTCTGCCTCGTCTTCGCTCTCTTCTTCTGCTTTCAGCCGCTCCAGAACGGATTGAAAAACCGATTGCCCGAACAACATGCCCCTTCCCTTCGAAGTGGCGCATTGAACACCGCCAGCATGGCGCCGGGCTTGCGCTCAGCCTCCCTGCTTCCGGCTTTCCTCGAGGATGAGGTCGTAGAGAAGCCGCGCGCTCGGAGGCAGGGCGCGCTCGCGTGCGGTGATGAGGCTGTAGGGCTTTACGTCGATCTTGAAATCGGTCGGCAGCACGCGCACGTCGGATGCCTTCGCATCCTGGCCGGCGAGGAACTGGGCAACATCCAGCGCCACGGGTGCGATCGCGTCCGTCTCGCAGATGATCGCGCAGGTGAGCAGCAAGGAAGACGTATTGACGATATTTTCCGGCAACGGCACGCCCGCCGCCAGAAAGATATCCTCCAGCGTCCGCCGGAGCAGCGTGCCCGGCGGCTGGAAGACCCACCCGTAACCATGGAGATCGGCGAGGCTGCTCGCATTCTTCTTGAGGAGCGGATGGTCCCTGCGCACGATCAGACAGGCTTTTTCGATGCCGATCTCGCGCACTTCGAAGAGTCGCGGATTAACGTCGTCGGGAATGCGGCCGATGATGAAATCGTGCCTGGCGGCGAGCAATTCCCGCGCGAGAACGTTGCTGGTCTCGACCTCAATGTTGATCTCGATGCCCGGAAACGCCTTGCGAACCTTGTCGATGGCCGGAACAACAAGGCTCATGGCCGGCGCTGTAACCGCGCCGATGAAGACGGAACCGCCCTTGCCGCTCTTCAATTCGCTGATCTCGCGGCTGGCCTCGCGCAATTCCAGCAGAATTTTTCGTGCACGCCTGGCGAGTGCTTGTCCGAAAGTCGTCAGCACGACACCGCGGGCGATTCGTTCGTAAAGCGGCGTCTTAACGATCGATTCCATTTCAGCGAGCATTCTGGAGGCGGCAGGCTGGGAGATGTTCAGGATCTCCGCCGCCGCGGAAATCTGTCCGCTATCTTCGATTGCGACGATTATGCGCAGGTGATTCAGCTTCAAGCCCGCACGCAGAAAGGCATCATCGCCAATATTATCGCTGTGGATATCGATCCGATCCTCGGAAATCGACCCGGAAACAATCGCCATGGTTGCGGCCTCCCATCCGCCTTCCATCAAAAGTAATACTTTTTAACGATATACCAAATTTGTTATGCACTTTACCACTTATTCTATTTGACAGTTATAAGATTCCATACGAGTTTGCGGCCGTGTGCTGGTTGGCACTCAACACGTGTGAGATCGTGGAGGAGACCTACTTCGTTTCTCACCATCTGAAGTAACTATCCAATCTACGGAACCTGCCACAGTTTCGTGGCGGGCGACTATTCGTCCGCCGTCTATTAACAAGGGAGAGAGAAATGAAATCCATTATCTCATTGATGGCTGCGGCCGCCTTCGGCGTCGCTTCATTCGTTATGCCGGCACTGGCGCAGGACAAGGGGACCGTCGGCATCGCAATGCCCACGAAGTCTTCCGCTCGCTGGATCGACGACGGCAACAACATCGTCAAGCAGCTTGAGGCAGCGGGCTACGGCACCGACCTGCAGTATGCAGACGACGACATTCCGAACCAGCTGTCTCAGATCGAGAACATGGTCACCAAGGGCGTTAAGGTTCTCGTCATCGCCGCCATCGACGGCACGACGCTTTCCGACGTTCTCCAGAAGGCTCATGACGCCGGCATCAAGGTCATCGCCTACGACCGCCTGATCCGCGACTCGGCCAACGTTGACTACTATGCAACGTTCGACAACTTCCAGGTTGGCGTTCTGCAGGCAACCTCCATCGTTGACGCCCTCGGCCTCAAGGATGGCAAGGGTCCGTTCAACATCGAACTCTTCGGCGGTTCGCCGGACGACAACAACGCCTTCTTCTTCTACGACGGCGCAATGTCTATCCTGCAGCCCTACATCGACAGCGGCAAGCTCGTCGTGAAGTCCGGCCAGACCGGCATGGACAAGGTCGGCACGCTGCGTTGGGACGCGGCAACGGCCCAGGCCCGCATGGACAACCTGCTCTCGGCTAACTACACCGACGCCAAGGTCGACGCCGTCCTGTCTCCGTACGACGGTCTCTCCATCGGCATCATCTCGTCGTTGAAGGGCGTCGGCTACGGCACCCCAGATCAGCCGCTCCCGGTCGTTTCCGGCCAGGACGCTGAAGTTCCGTCCGTGAAGTCGATCATTGCTGGCGAACAGCACTCGACAGTCTTCAAGGACACGCGCGAACTCGCCAAGGTCACCGTTGCAATGGTTGACGCTGTCATGTCCGGCAAGGAGCCGGAAGTCAACGACACGAAGACCTACGACAACGGCGTCAAGGTTGTTCCGTCTTACCTGTTGAAGCCGGTAGCGGTCGACAAGACCAACTACGAGAAGGTTCTCGTCGAAGGCGGTTACTACACGGCTGACCAGCTGAAGTAACTGTACCAAGTTGGCCGGAATCCGCTGGTTGCGGGTTCCGGTCTTCACTTTTATGATCGTCGCGCCGAATTTCCGGCTGTTGGCGTTGGATTTTGACTATGGACAATACAATCCTCGAAATGCGGAACATCACCAAGACGTTCCCGGGCGTAAAAGCGCTTGAGAACGTGAACCTTAAGGTTCGTCAGGGTGAAATTCACGCATTGGTGGGCGAGAACGGGGCCGGAAAATCGACCCTCATGAAAGTTCTCTCCGGCGTTTACCCGGCCGGCACGTACGATGGCGAGATCGTCTACGAAGGCGACGTCCGCAACTTCAAGGTCCTGAAGGATTCGGAAGAAATCGGCATCGTCATCATCCATCAGGAGCTGGCGCTCGTGCCGCTTCTGTCGATCGGCGAGAATATCTTCCTCGGCAATGAGAATGCCAAGAGTGGCATCATCAGCTGGCAGGAAACGTTCAACCGCACGCGGCAGCTGCTCGCAAAAGTCGGCCTGCGCGAATCTCCCGACACGCTTGTCACCGACATCGGCGTCGGCAAGCAGCAACTCGTCGAGATTGCCAAGGCGTTGTCGAAGAGCGTGAAGCTCCTGATCCTCGACGAACCGACGGCATCGCTCAACGAAAGCGACTCAGATGCGCTGCTGAACCTGCTGATCGAGTTCCGCAACCAGGGCCTCACCTCGATCATCATCACCCACAAGCTGAATGAAGTGCGCAAGGTTGCCGACCAGATCACGGTTCTGCGCGACGGCATGACGGTCAAGACGATGGACTGTCACATCGAAGAAATCAGCGAAGATATCATCATCAAGAACATGGTGGGCCGCGAGCTTGCCGATCGTTATCCGCCGCGCTCCGTGCCGATCGGCGAAACGATCCTCGAAGTCAAGAACTGGAACGCCTATCACCAGCATCACCGCGATCGGCAGGTGCTGCACAATGTCAACATCAGCGTCCGCAAGGGCGAAGTCGTCGGCATCGCCGGCCTGATGGGTGCCGGCCGCACTGAATTCGCCATGAGCGTCTTCGGAAAGTCCTATGGCCACAAGGTCAGCGGCGAAGTGCTGATGCATGGCAAGCAGGTCGATGTCAGCACCGTCCGCAAGGCGATCGACGCCGGTCTCGCCTATGTGACCGAGGACCGCAAGCATCTCGGCCTCGTGCTCGGCGAGAACATCGTTCACAACACCACGCTCGCCAATCTAGCCGGGGTCTCGAACGCCACGGTCATCGACAGCATCAGGGAATCCAAGGTCGCATCGGACTACCGCTCGAAGCTGCGCATCCGCAGTTCCAGCATCTTCCAGGAAGCGGTCAATCTCTCGGGCGGCAACCAGCAGAAGGTCGTGCTGTCCAAGTGGCTGTTCTCCGATCCCGATGTCTTGATCCTCGACGAACCCACCCGCGGTATCGATGTCGGTGCAAAATACGAAATCTATACTATCATCAACCAGCTCGCCGCCGACGGCAAAGGCGTTCTGATGATCTCATCGGAAATGCCGGAACTGCTTGGCACGTGCGACCGCATCTATGTCATGAATGAAGGACGTATCGTTGCGGAACTGCCAAAGGGAGAGGCGAGCCAAGAAACCATCATGCGCGCTATCATGCGCTCAGGGGAGAAGAAACAATGACTCCGGTCAACCCTCTAGCCGCCGAGGAAAGCAACGTCGTTTCCGTTGCCGACTATATCCGTGGCAATATCCGTGAATATGGCATGCTCATTGCGCTCGTCGCGATCATGGTTTTCTTTCAGTTCTACACCGGCGGCATTCTCTTCAAGCCGGTCAACCTGACGAACCTCGTTCTGCAGAACTCGTTCATCGTCATCATGGCGCTCGGGATGCTGCTCGTCATTGTGGCCGGCCATATCGACCTGTCCGTCGGCTCGATTGTCGCCTTCGTCGGCGCCCTCGCCGCCATGATGATGGTCACGTGGCAGATGAATTTCGTGGTGGCGGGCATTCTCTGCCTGATCATCGGCGGCATCATCGGTGCCGCCCAAGGCTACTGGATCGCCTATCACCGCATCCCGTCCTTCATCGTGACGCTTGCCGGCATGCTGGTCTTCCGCGGCCTGACGCTCTTCGTACTCGGGGGCAAAAACATCGGCCCGTTCCCGAAGGATTTCCAGATCATCAGCACCGGCTTCCTGCCGGGCAGCATGATCGACATCGCCGGAACGCCGGTGCAATCCACGTCGCTGATCCTGACACTCATTATTCCGGTCGTGCTGTTTTACCTTGCCTGGCGCCGCCGCAAAGTGAATGAGAGCCACGGCATCGATGTCGAGCCGATGGGCTTCTTTATCGCCCAGAACGCCGTCGTTTCCCTGGCGATTCTCTTCCTCGGCTATCAGCTTTCGACCTACAGAGGCCTGCCGAACGTTCTCGTCGTCATGCTCGTGCTGATCGCAGCCTATGCATTTGTAACGCGTCGCACGACGATCGGCCGCCGCGTCTATGCGATGGGCGGCAACGAAAAGGCCACCAAGCTCTCCGGTATCAACACCGAGCGCCTGAGCTTCTACACCTTCGTCAACATGGGCGTTCTTGCCGGTCTCGCAGGCATGATCGTGGCGGCTCGACTGAACTCGGCAACGCCGAAGGCAGGCGTGGGCTTCGAGCTCGACGTCATCGCGGCGTGCTTCATCGGCGGCGCTTCGGCCTCCGGCGGTGTCGGCAAGATCACCGGTGCCGTCATCGGCGCGTTCATCATGGGCGTCATGAATAACGGCATGTCGATCGTCGGCCTCGGTATCGACTTCCAGCAGATGGTGAAGGGCCTCGTGCTTTTGGCCGCCGTCTTCTTCGACGTTTATAACAAGAATAAGGGCTAAGCGCTCCGGCGCCAGTCCTCGCATTTGCAGTCATGAGAACGACCAGTTCCGGCTCCCTCGGGAGCCGGAGAGGCGGAGCTGTTCCGCACCCAGCTAAAGAGGATGAAAGCCGTGCTTATTTCGCAGATCAAGGGTTCGAACGGAGAGATCATCGTCGCCGTGCGTGAGCCGGGCGGTGCAGCGAAAGCCGTGAAGAATGCAGGCAGCGTATACGCGCTGGCAATGGAAGCTGCAGACGCCGGCAAGTCGCTCGTTTCCATCATCGAGGCGCATGGCTATGGCGATGCCGTCGATCTGGAAAAGGCCTATGCCGAAGGCAAATTCCTCCCGCCGATCACGCATCCGGATGCTGCTCACCTGCATCTGACGGGTACGGGCCTCACGCACCTTGGCTCAGCGGCGACCCGCGATTCCATGCACAAGAAGACCACCGAGGCCGCGGAAGAAACGCTCACGGACTCGATGAAGATGTTCAAGATGGGCATCGAGAACGGCAAGCCGAAGGCTGGAGAAAAGGGCGTCCAGCCCGAATGGTTCTACAAGGGCAACGGCTACGGCGCTGCAGCGCCCGGCGCTCCCCTCGTCTCCCCTTCCTTCGCGCTTGACGGCGGCGAAGAGCCGGAAATGGCCGGCATCTACGTGATTGCCAAGGACGGTACCCCGTTCCGCATCGGCTTTGCGCTCTCCAACGAATTTTCCGACCACGTCACCGAGCGGATCAACTATCTCTATCTCGCCCACTCCAAGCTGCGTCCCGCAAGCTTCGGTCCGGAAATCCGCATTGGCGTTGCCCCGGAAGACATTCGCGGTACCTCGCGCATCAAGCGCGGCGACAAGGTGATCTTCGAAAAGCCGTTCCTCTCCGGTGAGGCGAACATGTCGCACACCTTCGCGAACCTCGAATATCACCACTTCAAGTATGGCCTCTTCCGCGTCCCGGGCGACGTTCACGTCCACATGTTCGGCACGGCGACGCTCTCCTTCGCAGATGGCGTCAAGACGGAAGAAGGCGATGTTTTCGAAATCGAGGTTGCCGAATTCGGCCTGCCGCTGCGCAATCCGCTGAAGGTTGCCGCCGAGGAAAATATCGCTGTGAAGCAGCTTTGAATTTTGCGCTGGGCTGGCCGCGATCTGCGGCCGGACCACTCTGTAAAGGGTAAAGGAGGCTCGTTCAGCCCATGACCATTTATCAAAACCTGATCGCCGGCGAATGGACCGGCGCCGACGCCGTCGAAAACATCAACCCGTCCGATACGAAGGAGGTCGTCGGCCTCTACGCCAGCGGCTCCGCCGCCGACACCAAGAACGCGATCGCCGCCGCCAAGGCCGCCTTCCCGGCCTGGTCGCGTTCCGGCATCTGGGAACGCCACGTCATCCTCAAGAAGGCCGGCGACGAGATCATGGCGCGCAAGGACGAACTCGGCGCGCTGCTTGCCCGCGAAGAAGGCAAGACACTGCCGGAAGCCATCGGCGAGACGATCCGCGCCTCGCAGATCTTCGAATTCTTCGCAGGCGAAGCGCTGCGCCTTGCCGGCGAAGTCGTGCCCTCCGTGCGTCCGAACATCGGCGTCGAGATCACCCGCGAGCCGCTCGGCGTCATCGGCATCATCACCCCCTGGAACTTCCCGATCGCGATCCCCGCCTGGAAGATCGCCCCGGCGCTCTGCTACGGCAACACCATCGTCTTCAAGCCGGCCGAACTCGTACCCGGCTGCTCCTGGGCGATCGTCGACATCCTCAACCGTGCAGGCCTGCCGAAGGGCGTGCTGAACCTCGTCATGGGCAAGGGCTCGATCGTCGGCCAGACGATGCTCGACAGCCCCGACCTTGCCGGCATCACCTTCACCGGCTCCGTCGGCACCGGCAAGCGCGTCGCGGTTTCCTCGATCGAGCATAATCGCAAGATTCAGCTCGAAATGGGCGGCAAGAACCCGATGGTCATCCTCGATGACGCCGATCTTTCCGTCGCCGTCGAAGCGGCGGCCAACTCGGCCTTCTTTTCGACCGGCCAGCGCTGCACGGCATCGTCTCGCCTGATCGTGACGGAAGGCATCCACGACAGGTTCGTGGCGGCCATGACCGAGAAGCTGAAGACACTGAACGTCGATCACGCGCTGAAGACCGGCACGCATATCGGCCCGGTCGTCGACGAGAGACAGCTCAAGACCGACACCGATTACATCGAGATCGGCAAAAAGGAAGGCGCCAAGCTTGCCTTCGGCGGCGGGCTGATCGCGCGTGACACGCCCGGCTTCTACCTGCAGCCGACGCTGTTCACCGAAGCGACCAACCAGATGCGCATTTCCCGCGAGGAAATCTTCGGACCTGTGGCATCGGTCATCCGCGTCAAGGATTACGAAGAGGCGCTGGCTGTCGCCAACGACACGCCGTTCGGCCTGTCGTCGGGCATCGCGACCACCAGCCTCAAGCACGCGACGCACTTCAAGCGCAATGCCGAAGCCGGCATGGTCATGGTCAACCTGCCGACCGCCGGCGTCGACTTCCATGTTCCCTTCGGCGGACGCAAGGGCTCGTCCTACGGCTCGCGCGAGCAGGGCAAATACGCCGCCGAATTCTTCACAACCGTCAAGACCGCTTACACCCTGGCGTAACGACATCATCGGCTTCCGGGTCGCGCGAGGCGAACTGGAAGCCGTGAAGGACAGAGACTATGAAAAAGAAAGCTGAATGGCCGCGTAAGCTGCGGTCGCAGGAATGGTACGGCGGCACGAGCCGAGACGTGATCTATCACCGCGGCTGGCTGAAGAACCAAGGGTATCCACACGACCTGTTCGACGGACGGCCGGTTATCGGCATCCTCAACACTTGGTCGGATCTGACGCCGTGCAACGGTCATTTGCGAGAGCTCGCCGAGAAGGTGAAGGCGGGCGTATGGGAAGCAGGCGGCTTCCCGGTCGAGGTGCCGGTGTTCTCGGCATCCGAAAACACCTTTCGCCCGACGGCGATGATGTATCGCAACCTTGCCGCGCTCGCGGTGGAGGAGGCGATCCGGGGCCAACCCATCGATGGCTGCGTGCTGATGGTCGGCTGCGACAAGACCACGCCGTCGCTTCTCATGGGGGCAGCTTCCTGCGACTTGCCCTCGATCGTCGTCACGGGTGGGCCGATGCTGAACGGCTATTTCCGCGGTGAACGCGTCGGCTCAGGCACGCATCTGTGGAAGTTTTCCGAAATGGTGAAGGCTGGCGAGATGACGCAGGCCGAGTTCCTCGAGGCGGAGGCCTCGATGAGCCGTTCGTCGGGCACCTGCAACACCATGGGCACCGCCTCTACCATGGCTTCCATGGCCGAGGCGCTCGGCATGGCGCTTTCCGGCAACGCCGCGATCCCAGCAGTCGATTCCCGCCGCAAGGTGATGGCGCAGCTCACCGGCCGGCGTATCGTTCAGATGGTTAAGGACGATCTGAAGCCCTCTGACATCATGACGAAAGAGGCCTTCGAGAACGCCATCCGCACCAATGCGGCTATCGGTGGATCGACCAACGCCGTCATCCACCTGCTCGCCATGGCCGGCCGGGTCGGCGTCGATCTTTCGCTGGACGATTGGGACCGCTGCGGCCGCGAGGTCCCGACCATCGTCAACCTGATGCCGTCGGGCAAGTACCTTATGGAGGAGTTCTTCTATGCCGGCGGCCTGCCGGTGGTGCTGAAGCGCCTCGGCGAGGCGGACCTCCTGCACAAGGATGCGCTGACGGTATCCGGCGAAACCATGTGGGATGAGGTCAAGGACGTCGTCAACTGGAACGAGGATGTGATCCTGCCTGCCGAAAAGGCACTGACCTCTTCGGGCGGCATCGTCGTGCTGCGCGGCAATCTGGCGCCGAAGGGCGCGGTGCTGAAGCCTTCGGCCGCCTCCCCGCATCTGATGGTGCACCGTGGCAGGGCGGTCGTGTTCGAGGACATCGACGACTACAAGGCCAAGATCAACGACGACAGCCTCGACATCGACGAAACCTGTGTCATGGTCATGAAGAACTGTGGACCAAGGGGCTATCCGGGCATGGCCGAGGTCGGCAACATGGGCCTGCCGCCCAAGGTGCTCAAGAAGGGCATCACCGACATGGTGCGCATCTCCGACGCCCGCATGTCCGGAACGGCCTACGGCACCGTCGTGCTGCACACCTCCCCGGAAGCGGCGGTCGGCGGGCCGCTCGCGGTGGTGAAAAACGGCGACATGATCGAGATGGACGTGCCGAACCGTCGTCTGCATCTCGACATTTCTGAGGAGGAGCTGGCCCGGCGGCTCGCCGAATGGCAGCCGAACCATGATCTGCCGACGTCCGGCTATGCCTGGCTGCACCAGCAGCATGTCGAAGGGGCCGATACCGGTGCCGACCTCGACTTCCTCAAGGGATGTCGCGGAAACGCGGTCGGCAAGGACAGCCACTAGCGGAGCGCATCGAGACAGCAAATCGATGAGGCGGGGTGAAGCCCGCCTTTTTCGTTGGTTGGTGGAAAGAAAAGGCGCTTCAGCGCCGCGTCGCCGACTGCCATGGCGGCGCCGATCCAGGCCCTTACGCACCATCCAGCTCGAGGTTTTCGATGAACTGGCCACGCGCCGCCGCCTGGTTCAAGCCGCAAGTGCCGTTCGAGGGCGAGCTATGGCCAGCTTACATCAAACAGTCATACAGGCCGATAAGCGTGACGTCGATTTCCTGGTCGGCCCGCGCGGCTCGAAGATCCCGATGGACCGCGCAGCCCATGGGGCCAAACGGTCACCAGCGTCAAAAGGCGGTACGAAAGTTCCGCCTTTTTCTTTGCGAACCGCATTTCTTCCGGAACGTTCTCGCCTCGTCGCCGTTACCGCGGTAGGGAGGGAACCATGCCTGGAGTGCAAAAATCGATTGTGCTCAGCGCCTTCAACAAGGATGAGCACGGTACCCTGATTCCGGCATTCGAGCCTCGGCAGATGAAGAGGGAAGAAACGGCCGTCTATATCGCACAGACGCTCGTCAAGGATTATGATGGGGTCGTCGTCTGGTGCAGCGAGAAAAACCATGCCATCGGCGAACAAGGCCCATCGGTGATCCTGTTCCGCTCAGGTCTGGTGCCGGAATTCGAGTAGCCATAGCCCTTATCGTATCAAAGCTCCGGGGCGGGCGAGGCAGGATGACCGTTTATTCCGTCAAGCACATCACGCATTATTCCTATAAACGGCCTGTTGCCTTTGGCCAGCACCGCGTGCTTTTCCGCCCGCGGGACAGCTTCGACCAGCGCCTTCTGGATGCAACGATGACGATCGATCCGGAACCGGCAGGAATCCGCTGGATACACGACGTCTTCGGGAATTGCATTGCGCTCGTGGATATAGACCGGCCGGCCGATCAGTTGCGGTTCGAGACCAATATTCGCCTCGACCACACGCCGCAGGTGCCGCTCGATCTCGAAATCGATCGAAAGGCGCTAACCTACCCTTTTTCCTACGACAACGAGGAGATGACGGACCTTTCCTGTACGATCACGCGCCACTACGAGGATCCGGGTGGTGCGGTCGCACACTGGGCGCATCAGTTCGTCGGAACACGCTCGTCGGGCCAGACAGGCCACGTCCTGATGACGCTCTGCTATGCGATCCACGAGAGTTTCATCTATGCCCGCCGCTCTGAACATGGAACGCAGGCGCCGATCCAGACGCTGATGATGCGGCAGGGAACTTGCCGCGACTTTGCCCTGCTGATGATGGAAGCGGCGCGTTCGCTTGGCCTGGCCGCCCGTTTCGTCACCGGCTATATCTACGTGCCGGATCGCGACGGCTCGACGACGCTCGGCGGCGGCTCGACGCATGCCTGGTGCCAGGTTTATCTCCCGGGCGCCGGCTGGGTGGAATTCGATCCCACGAACGGCATCGTCGGCAACCACGATCTGATCCGCGTCGGCGTTGCGCGCGATCCTCGCCAGGCGGTTCCGCTCTGGGGCAGCTATGACGGAGCGGCGGACGATTTCGACGACCTGGTTGTGCAGGTCAACGTCACCACCCAACAGTAAAATCTGGCGAAGGGTCTCTTCCCTGTGGAACCGAAAGGTTCTGCTGGCGTTCCTTGATGGCCTGCGGGCTTGCTGAACGAAGGAGCTTCCATGAAGATTCGCGCTGGTTTCACGATCGGCTATGAATGTGTACAGCCAACGCCAATGCTTCTCGTCCTCAATGTCCACCCCTCGCGGCGTCCCGACCTTCTGACGGATCAGGTGCTGTCGTTCAGCCAGCCGATCGCGGCGTGGAACTACACGGATAGTTTCGGGAATTCCTGCACACGCATCGTCGCCCCGCCGGGACTGACCACGATTTCGACCGTGTTCGAGATCTACGACAGCGGCCAGCCGGATGCGGTGCCGCTGGATGCGCAGCAACACGAGATCAAGGACCTGCCGGACGACGTGCTCGTTTTCCTTCTCGGCAGCCGTTATTGCGATACGGACCGGTTGAGCGATTTCGCCTGGGCGACGTTCTCGAAGACGAAACCCGGCTGGCCGCGGGTGCAGGCCATTGCCGATTTCGTGCACGGCCATATCGAATTCGACTACCTGAAAGCCGATCTACTCCGTACTGCGCATGGTGGCTATTGCGACAAGACCGGCGTCTGCCGCGACTTCGCGCATCTTGCCATAACGCTCTGCCGCTGCCTGAACATACCAGCGCGCTATTGCACAGGATATCTCGGCGATATCGGCGTGCCGCCCGATCCCGCGCCGATGGATTTCAGTGCCTGGTTCGAAGTCTATCTGGGCGGCCACTGGCATACGGTCGATGCCCGGCACAACGTTCCGCGCATCGGCCGCATACTGATGGGAACCGGCCGCGATGCGACGGATGTGGCCATCTCGACCGCTTTCGGTCCGGCTGTATTGAAGCAGTTCGATGTCGTGACGGAAGCGGTGCCCAGCGATAACGACGCCATCTCCTGAACATTTTCACGATCAGCGGAAATCCCGTGCGGTGAGCGTCAGATTGTTTCCGCGCCGATTTGCATAGGCTCTGGCGGCTGCTTCCTGGATCGTAGAGCGTGCGGCGTCAAAGGCATTGAGACAGGCAAGCTCCGAAGCGTTCGCCGCAGCGGATTGTCCAAGCGCGGCTGCTTCGACGAGAAACCTGATTTCGAACATGCCGTCGTAGCCGGTAAAGCGTACAGCCTTCCTCGTTTCGTCGAAAGTACGGCTTCTGTTGGGAAAGATAAGCGTCATTCGGTTAGTCCTCCAAATGAGCGCGGTCAGCGCGAAGAGCTGCAGCGATCAGATCGCATTCAAAAGTGTGGGCACGCAGTTGCTGATTGAAATCGACGAGCTGTTCTGTGGCCAGCGAGGTCGGTTCTCCCCGCAGTAAAACACCCGCAATATGGGCTTCCTGCGCCGCGATGTGCTTTCTGTCTTCCGCCACGCGCCGGCGGGAAAGCTCCAGATCTTTCGAAGAATAAGCCATGGCTTATTATAGCACGGCTTTGAGCCGAAATCTAAGTAACGCCAAAATGAAGATCGTCCGATCTTCTTTTCTGCGAATAGTTTTAAGCCACGCTGGCCATCAGCTCTGGCTTTGCATCTGGCCCTGATCTTCGACCTTGACCATGACCGAGAGTTTCTCGCCCGGCGTGCCGATGCGCATGCCGGAAACAGGGGCTGCGTCGCGGTAGCACAGGCCGGAAGCGACGCGGACGTAGCGGGCATCGGGGCAGATGTCGTTTGCCGGATCGAAGCCGACCCAGCCGAGGCCAGGAATGTGCGCTTCGCCCCAAGCATGCGTCGCGGCCTGCTCCGCCTTTCCCTCCATCATCAGGTAGCCGGAGACATAGCGCGTCGGCACCTGCAGTGCGCGGGCCGCCGAAACGAAGATGTGGGCGTGGTCCTGGCAAACGCCGCTCTTCTTCTCCATCGCCTGTTCGGCGGTCGTGTCCGTGTTGCTAGTTCCCGGCTTGTAGTCGACCGCTTCGTGAATGGCCCCCATCAGCGCGTGCATCAGCGCGAGTTCATTGTCGCCGTTTACTGTCCGTATGAGTTCCCTGATGAGCCTGCCGGGCTTGGTGCGCGGCGTGTCGCGCAGGAACAGCCAAAGCGGGCAGAAGCCTGTATGCGGGCCGGTCACTCCATTGCGATCTTCGGTTTCGACTTCACCCTCGGCGACGATGCGCGTCACTTGCTGTTCGCCTTGCAGCGAGACGAGGTTCACATGGTTGCCGAACTGGTCGTCATACTCCACCTCTGGCTTGGCGCCTTCGACATGCAACGACCAGTTCAAAACGCTTTGACCGAAGGCTGAGGGCGGTGTCAGGCGCAGCCGCTGCAGCGAGAACTGCGACGGCTCGTCGTAGTGGTATTCGGTGACATGGCTAATCTTCAGTCTCATCTCATGCCCCGCTTATACGTAGAACCGATAGCCGTCGGAAATTTCCATGCCCAGCTGGTTGTTGCGATTGACGAAATCCTCAAGGAATTCGTGCAGCCCCTGGTCCATGACGTCCTTGATCTGCCTCGTTTGCAATGATGTCCGGATGGCGTCGGCGGTATCGTGGGCCGACAGCCGCTCACCACCGTAACTGCTCGATATATAGCCGAGGTTGCTGACGATCTTTTCGTAGCAATAGGCCAGCGACCGCGGCATCTGGCCATTCAAGATCAGGAAGTCGGCGATATTGGCCGCCTTGTACTCCTCATCATAGGCCCAGCTATAGGAACGGTGCGCTGAAACCGAACGCAGGATCGATTCCCACTGCACATTGTCGATCGAGGACCCCACCTGCGAGATGGATGGCAGCAGCACGTAGTACTTCACGTCGAGAATGCGGCTCGTATTGTCCGCCCGCTCGATGAAGGTGCCGATGCGCGCGAAGTTATAGAGCTCGTTTCTCAGCATCGAGCCATGAAAGGCCCCGCGGATAAGGCCCGCGCGCCGCTTGATGACATCGATGACCTCGGGCATTTCGGCCGCCTTGAGGCGCTTGGAAAGCAGGGCCTTGAGCTCGATCCAGCATTCGTTGGTCGCCTCCCAGGTCTCGCGCGTCAGAGCCGTGCGAACCATGCGGGCGTTGTTGCGGCCGGAATCGATGCACGACATCACGCTCGACGGGTTCGAATGATCGCGCAGCAGATAGTCGATCGCATCGACCCTGGTGAGTTTGGCGTGCCCTTCGTCGTAGGCTTCGCGGACACCCGCACTCTGCAGCACGCCATCCCAGTCGTCGTCGCCTGTGCCGCTTCGGGTAAGCGACATGCGCAGGCCGGCATCGATAAGACGCGCGATATTCTCGGCGCGCTCGATGTAACGGAACATCCAGTAGAGTCCGTTTGCAGTTCTTCCGAGCATCAATCCTCCAATACCCAAGTGTCTTTGGTACCGCCGCCCTGGCTCGAATTGACGACCAGCGAGCCCTGCTTCAGCGCGACGCGGGTCAAGCCGCCCGGAATGATCTGCACCTTGTCGGAAACCAGCACATAGGGCCGCAGGTCCACATGGCGCGGTGCGATGCCCTTGTTGACGAGGATCGGCACCGTGGAGAGCGACAGCGTCGGCTGGGCGATGTAGTTGTTCGGTCGGGCCTTCAGCTTTTCGGCAAAATCGGCCCGCTCCTTTTTCGAGGCCGTCGGGCCGACCAGCATGCCGTAGCCGCCGGAGCCATGCACCTCTTTCACGACGAGTTCTTCGAGGTGTTCCAGCACATATTTGAGGCTGTCGGCCTCCGAGCAGCGCCAGGTCGGCACGTTTTCGAGAAGCGCCTTCCGGCCGGTATAGAACTCGACGATCTCCGGCATGTAGGAATAGATCGCCTTGTCGTCGCAGATGCCGGTGCCCGGCGCATTGGCGATGGTGATGTTGCCGGAGCGGTAGACATCCATGATGCCCGGAATGCCGAGGGCGGAATCGGCACGGAATGTCAGCGGATCGAGGAAGTCGTCATCGACGCGGCGATAAAGCACGTCGATCGCCTCATAGCCGCGGGTCGTGCGCATCTTCACCTTGCCGTCGATGACGCGCAGATCCGCCCCCTCGACCAGTTCCACGCCCATCATGTCGGCGAGGAACGAATGCTCGTAATAGGCGGAATTGTAGATGCCGGGCGTCAGCACGGCGACGCGCGGCTTGCCCTTGCAGCCGGGAGGGGCGAGCGAGGCAAGCGATTGGCGCAGCAGATACGGGTAGTCCTCGACGCGCTGGACCTTGTTCTCGTGGAAGAGTTCCGGAAACATCTGCATCATGGTTTCCCGGTTTTCCAGCATATAGCTGACGCCGGACGGCGTGCGGGCATTGTCTTCCAGCACGTAGAACTGATCCTCGCCGGTGCGCACGATGTCGGTGCCGACGATATGCGTATAGACGCCGCCGGGCGGGCGGAAGCCGATCATCTCGGAAAGAAACGTATCGTTCTTCTCGATCAGCTCACGCGGAATACGGCCGGCGCGGATGATCTCCTGCTTGTGGTAGATGTCGTCCAGAAAGGCATTCAGCGCAATCACGCGCTGCTCGATGCCCTGAGCGAGCTTCCGCCATTCGCGGCCGGAAATAATGCGCGGGATGATGTCGAAGGGAATGAGCTTCTCCGAGGAATCCGCATGTCCGTAAACTGCGAAGGTGATGCCGGTTTTCCGGAAGATGTTTTCCGCGTCGCGAGATTTGGCAATCAGATGCGCCCTGTCCTGGGCATTGTACCACTCGAAATATTTCTCATATGGCTGACGGGGATTTTCATCCCCGGTGATCATTTCATCAAATGCCAAAGGTGTGGCTCCCCTTCTTTTTGTTCATTTGAATACAATGCAAAAGGCAATGCAAGAACCATGCACAGTTCGAAGAGAAGATTCCTAAAATCCCCCTCGGCGCCAAAAACAGCCGAAAAACCGGGCATTTAGGCGGCTGCATCGCGAGGGCCTGGACGGCCGGTCGAGCGAGCACGACCAAAAAGTGGGCATGTGATTATTTTCCGCCCGCCTCGTCGAGGCAAATCGCGCCAGTGGACTTTGCGTGGAGTGCGCCCGCAAGGGCCGATCGCTCAGCCGTGCCCCGGTCCGCCTGCATTGACGATATCTTCGTCGATCACGCCAAGCGCCCGGTTCAGATGTCCTTCGAAGACAAGGTTCTGCTCGTCTGCGACCACTCGCAATTCCGGCATGCCTTCCATGCGCACTATATGCGATTGCCCAAGGCCCTCCTCAATCCCCTGCCGCAGCAGATCGTAGTAGCGCGTGCCCGGCCCGGTGATTGCGATCGGCATGCGCTCCGTCAGGCTCAGCACGCGCGACAGCCCGTTGCCGAGCGCGAGGCCCGCCTGGCGGAAGGCGAAGGCCGGCATGCGATGCCCCTGGCGAGCCTGCGCGGCGATCTTGTCGAGTTCGGCGACCGGCACGAATTTTGCCGGGATCGTATCGAGCGGCACTTCGAAGGCCGTTCGAAGGATCGCATAGAACCCGGCATGCGCCTCAATGCATCCCTTGGCGCCGCAACGACAGAGACCGCCATTGGCCATGTGCAGCATATGCCCGAAATTCGGCGCCGATATCTCGTGGCCGCCATGCGGCGTGCGCCTGACAATGCCGAGCCCGATGCTGTGGCCGAGCGAGAGTGCGCCAAGCGAGCGGAAATCCTCGCCCTTTACATTCTCCTCGCGCGCGCCGAGCGCGGCGGCGACGAGCAGTGTTTCATTGTCCAGGATAATCTTCGCCTGCCATTCCGGACGCAGCGCCGATTCGAAATCGATCTGCTCGCTGCCGAAGATCGGCGACCAGACGAGCACGGGCTCGAGCGAATTCACTAGCCCTTTGCTGCTGATTGAGATCAGCAAGACTTTGTTGCGGCTGATCCTGGAACGCTCCAGGATACGTGACAGACCCGCCTTGACCGCCGCCGCGAAGCGCGCCGCCCCCGCAGGGTCATGCGAACGTTCCTCGCTGAAGCGATCGATCAGCTTGCCGGCGTAATCCACCAGCGAATATTGCACGGCGTCCGACGAGATGATGACCACGATCAGATAGCCGCAGTCCCGCCGCTGCCGGAAAAGCACGCGTGGCCGTCCTCTTCCGCTTGCCGCCTGGTGCTCCGATTTCTCGATGATCTGCGCCTTTTCGAGATCGGCGGTGATCGCAGAAACCGTCGCGGAGGACAGGCGCGTGTAGTCGGAAATCTCGGTATGCGCGACCGCACCGTGGCGGCGAAGAGCGGAAAGCACCAGCACGCTATTCCTCTGCCGGACCAGCTCCGTGCTCGATTTGGTCAGCATGAATGCCGCCCTCTCCCCGTATTCCGCCCCGCTTTCACACCGAATCTCCAGCCGATTTTCGCAATGGAATTTAGCCGGTAGTGCGGTGTTGACAGTTGAAAAAATCTCTGACACTAAATTTCTCGACTGTCGAGAAAATAATTCATCGATTTCTGGACAGCGATCCGCGGCGGCCGGAGGAAACATTCGGGCTGGGTCGACCGCAATTCATTCGGGAGGACAATATGAAGTCTATTTTGAAGCTGATGGCCGGCACGGCCATCCTCATTTCCGTGCACACGGCGGCCATGGCTGCCGATCTCGTCGTCGGCGTTTCCTGGTCGAATTTCCAGGAAGAGCGCTGGAAGACCGACGAAGCCGCCATCAAGAAGGCCCTCGAGGCCAAGGGCGCAAAATACATCTCTGCTGACGCCCAGTCGTCTGCCGCAAAGCAGCTGACGGACGTTGAATCGCTGATCTCGCAGGGCGCGAACGCCCTCATCGTGCTTGCGCAGGACTCCGATGCCATCGCTCCCGCCATCGAAAAGGCCGCCGCCGAAGGCATCCCGGTGGTCGGCTACGACCGCCTGATCGAAAATCCGGCAGCCTTCTACATCACCTTCGACAACAAGGAAGTCGGCCGCATGCAGGCAAAGGGCGTCTTCGACGCAAAGCCTGAGGGCAACTACGTCTTCATCAAGGGTTCCTCGTCCGACCCGAACGCAGACTTCCTGTTCTCGGGCCAGATGGAAGTGCTGAAGGCAGCAGTCGACGCCGGCAAGATCAAGAGTGTCGGCGAAGCCTATACCGACGGCTGGAAGCCGGAAAACGCGCAGCGCAACATGGAACAGTTCCTGACCGCCAACGACAACAAGGTTGACGCCGTTGTTGCTTCGAACGACGGCACGGCCGGTGGCGCAATCGCCGCTCTCGACGCACAGGGTCTCGCTGGCTCAGTCCCGGTCTCCGGACAGGACGCCGACAAGGCAGCACTCAACCGCGTCGCCCTCGGCACCCAGACGGTCTCGGTCTGGAAGGACTCGCGCGAGCTCGGCAAGCGCGCTGCCGAAATCGCCCTCGATCTCGCCGCCGGCAAGACCATGGACAAGATCGAAGGCGTTGAGACCTTCAACGGCGGCCCGAAGGGCGTCGCCATGCAGTCCGTCTTCCTGAAGCCGCTGCCGATCACCAAGGACAACCTCAACGTGGTCATCGACGCCGGCTGGATCAGCAAGGCGGAAGCCTGCCAGGGCGTCAAAGCCGGTTCGGTTGCTGCCTGCAACTAAATCGCTGCCGACAGGTTGAAAACAGTGCCGGCGCCGCAACGGCAAACCGTTGCGGCGCCGGATGCGGATCGAGATCCGGCGCCAGCCCAGGTAGCGACCGCTAATCGACCGCCATTACCCATCCCGACCCGATGCCGTCATGGCCGCTGAGACCGGATCTGCAGAGATCGGTGATGGTGATAGTTTAAGAACTGGGCGTAAGTGGCGGTTGACTAAGAAAAGCGCCGCAGCCTGCCCAAACGATGGGGGAACGGCAAACCCATGGCCGAAACGGTACATTCCACGACTTCCAACGGGCCGCGCAACGCGGAAGCCAATCCGGTGGCGCGCTTCTTCCGCGCGACGGAGATCGACACCCGGCTTCTCGGCATGGTCGGCGCGCTGCTGATCATCTGGATCGGCTTCCAGATCATGACCGGCGGCCTCTTCCTGACGCCGCGCAACCTCTGGAACCTCTCGGTCCAGACCTCGTCCGTCGCCGTCATGGCGACCGGCATGGTGCTGGTGATCGTCACCCGCAACATCGACCTTTCCGTCGGCTCCATGCTCGGCTTCTGCGGCATGGTGATGGGTGTCTTGCAGGCGCAGGTGCTGCCGCAATATCTCGGCTTCAACAGCCCCGCCACCTGGATCATCACGCTTGCTGCCGGCCTCATCGTCGGCGGATCGATCGGCATGCTCCAGGGTATGATCATCGCCTTTTTGAACGTGCCGTCCTTCATCGTCACCCTCGGCGGGCTTCTGGTCTGGCGCGGCGCCACCTGGTTCGTCACCAGCGGCCAGACGGTCGCGCCAATGGATATCAATTTCCGCATCATGGGCGGCGGCACGGACGGCTCGATCGGCGCCACCTGGAGCTGGATCGTCGGCGTCATCGCCTGCCTCGCCATCATTGCCAGCATCATCAATTCCCGCCGCCAGCGCCGGCGCTTCGGCTTCCCGCGGCGCCCGCTTTGGGCCGAATACTTCCTTTCGGCCCTCGGCTGCGTGCTCGTGCTCGGCGCCATCGCCGTCGCCAACAACTATTACTGGCCGACAAACATCGCCAAGAGATATGCGGAGGCAAACAGCATTCCCTGGCCGGAGTCCGGCCTCGATATTCCTTACGGCATTGCCGTGCCGGTTCTGATCGCCGTCATCGTCGGCGCGATCATGACCTTCGTCGCGACGCGCCTGCGCTTCGGCCGCTACGTCTTCGCCATCGGCGGCAACCCGGAGGCAGCCGAGCTCGCCGGCATCAAGACCCGCTGGGTCACGGTCCGCATCTTCGCGCTCATGGGCCTGCTCTGCGCCATCGCCGGCGCAATCTCGACCGCCCGCCTCAATGCCGCGACGAACGCGCAGGGCGAGCTGGACGAACTCTATACCATCGCCGCTGCCGTCATCGGCGGCACGTCGCTTGCGGGCGGCACCGGCACCATCGCCGGCGCCATGCTCGGCGCGCTCGTCATGCAGTCGCTGCAGTCCGGCATGGTACTGCTCGGAATCGACAGCCCGCTCCAGAGAATCGTTGTCGGTGTCGTCCTTGTCGTCGCCGTCTGGCTCGACACGGTCTACCGCGCCCGCGCCAAGTAAGAGGAGGCCAAACCATGACACACCAAAGCACTCCCCTTGTGGAATTGAAAAACATCTCGATCTCCTTCGGTGGCATACACGCCGTCGACAACGCCTCGGTCGACCTCTACCCCGGCGAAGTCGTCGCCCTCCTCGGCCATAATGGCGCCGGCAAGTCGACGCTGATCAAGATTCTTTCCGGTGCCTACAAGCGCGACGGCGGCGACATCCTGATCAACGGGGAACCCGCCGACATCCGCAACCCGCGCGATGCGAAGAAATACGGCATCGAGACGATCTACCAGACGCTCGCCGTTGCCGATAACGTCGATGCCGCCGCAAACCTCTATCTCGGCCGCGAGATCCGAACGAAGTGGGGCACGCTCGACGACGTCGCCATGGAGGCCTCGGCCCGCGAGGTGATGGGGCGCCTCAACCCGAACTTCAAGCGCTTCAAGGAGCCGGTAAAGGCGCTTTCGGGAGGTCAGCGGCAGTCGGTGGCGATCGCCCGCGCGATCCTCTTCAACGCCCGTATCCTGATCATGGACGAGCCGACGGCAGCCCTCGGTCCCCAGGAAACGGCGCAGGTCGGCGAGCTCATCAAGCAGCTGAAGAAGGAAGGCATCGGCATCTTCCTCATCAGCCACGACATCCATGACGTCTTCGACCTCGCCGACCGCGTCTCGGTCATGAAGAATGGCCAGGTCGTCGGACACGCCCGCACCGAGGACGTCACCAAGGACGAGGTGCTCGGCATGATCATCCTTGGCAAGGTGCCGCCAAAGGCGATCCCCGGCCCCGGCGCCATGCAGGTCTGAACGAATGGACCCGTGAACACCAAAGTCCCGCCGCTCGCAAGAACGGCGGACTTTTCAATTTTGGAGATTGAAGCGCAGCGCAAGCTAGGCTAAGAACCTGCCATCGGACAGGCGATTCAAACCGCCTCAGGCATGCACCCGTAGCTCAGCTGGATAGAGTGTTGGATTCCGATTCCAAAGGTCACAGGTTCGAATCCTGTCGGGTGCGCCATTTTCAAGTTCTGTGCCGCCGCATAAACGCGAACTGACACCCTTGGTTCGCGGATTCTAGCCACCATAAACGCGAACTGGACCGCCCCGGAACGACATTTTCGGTGGAATTGCGCAATGCCCTGCTCCTCCTCATCACTCCTGACCGCAGACGCCATCGCTTGCTTCCTGCTTTCGAAGAATGGTGACGAGGAGCCATGCAAGACAGAACCGTAACGTTCTCGACAGGCTGATCCCTCAGTCGCAAACGTCGTTAAACCTTTGCTGTCGCGAGGAAGGCCCCCGCGGGGCGTTCGTGCCCCTCGAATCCGCGCCATCGCTCCCCCAAATGCCAGCCGGGAAATGTTGACACCCTCCGAACACCCCTCGAACAGGGCAAAAAGTGGCCTCCAAAACGCCCTTCCCTGGTTATAGTGAAGAAGTGGTTAATGCCCGCCATTCGCCCCCTGAGGCGCACATGGGACGAGTATAGCCCTGCAGAATCGGCGGATCCCTGCCTTGTTCCAAAACAACGCAGACATACTGATCGAAAAACCCCGAAGTCTCGTCAAGTCCTTAGGTCACGCAATACATCGGACGAGGACGATATACATTATGATACTTAAGGGTGCCTTCGCGTGATGGATTCGCCTGCATATCCTTCGGCACCATTGCCAGGAAAGAAAGGACTGGGTCCTGCGGCGCTCGGCGACCTGAATCCTTGGAAGCCTTAGCCGCGGCACAGGATTGGCCGGTATTTCCTTTCAACGAGGAAGTTAAGTTTCCTGACGACCAGGTCGCCCGACCTGTCCGACTTCGAGAGAGCTTGGGTCGCCAAATATACCACTTCCCGCCTAGCTGTCCTCTGTCCGTTTCGGACATTTCGAAAAGTCCTCGTCCTTTTCCATTCGATCTGTTTCGCTTGATGCAGGTTCAAAACGGAGACAAACCAGATGCCACAGCGCGAAGCGAAGATCGCAGAAGGCAGAGTTCTTCGAGGCTATGATGACGACAAGACGTTGCTCGAGATGGGCCTGGGCCTGATCCAAGGCAGATATCAGGACGTGACCGATGCTGCACGCTCGATCGGCGGCAACGACGAGTCCAACATCCATCGCCTCCGCCGGAAGTTTCGCGAGGGTGCTTATCATCAGAAGGCGCTGGAAAAGTACACGGGGGATGTCATCCGGAGCCGCGGACTCGCAGTCAGGCCGCAGTTCCCTTCAGCGGACGGGCTCAGGACCTGGTTGATCGGCGAGCTGGGCACGTTGATCGATGGCTACGCCGAGTACAGCCGTATGGTGGGAGCGCAGTCGGATTGCGACGGCGACCAGTTTCTCTTCGAAGACTATCTGCATGACTGGGATCGCCACTTCACCTCCCGGCAAGCCGTCGAGCAGCTACTGGGATCCGTTGTTCCGGCGATCCACAGCTTCTACGAGGGAAACCTCGTCATGAAAGAACATGGCGCGGATACTAAGGGCATCTCTGAATTCTACCCGGTGACATATGTTATGATGGAGATCGACCCTGGACAGGCACTGTCTCCAAACATGCGGCTCACCGAGACCGAACCAGGCGTGAACAGGGGCGACCACCTTACCGTCATCTACCAGAACCCAACCATCCGCGACGCAAGATGGCTTAGTGCTGAAGCAAGGCGCTACGAGTCCTTCAGGGCGGAATATGACAGCCACTGGCTGAAGGATCGTATGTGGAAATGGCCCACGGAGGAAGGCGTTCAGAAACCTACGGTCACATGGGGCGAGCAGCCTGAGGTTTCGCTCGTGGCTCGGTAATCTGCGGGGCCGCTTTGCGGTCTTCGTCTGCCGGAGGAAGTTGATCGCGGAGGCAACTCCGTGTCCCGCGCGGGGATCGAGTCGCTTCCTCCGGCCATCAAACGCACGGCCACAGAAACAATTTCTGCTTGAGCGAATTACCGCGGAGGCCAACGAAACGGGTAGTTTCCCCATGCAATTCTGCCGGATTCGTTAACCTCGTGCCCACATGTTCTGACTGCGGGGTTGCCGCATTCCGGTAGATGACGATGCCGATTTAAACCGATCCATTTTCAACGGTATGGTCATGACAAGTATCCTGACGAACACATCGGCTGCGATGGCGCTGGCCACGTTGAGAACCGTCAACGGTCAGTTGAACCGGGACCAGACCATGGTTTCGTCCGGTTATAGGATCAGCACCGCCGCCGACAACGCGGCATACTGGTCGATCTCGACGACGATGAAATCGGACGCCAAGGCCGTCAATGCCGCAAGGGACGCCATGGCGCTCGGCTCCGCAAAGACCGACACGGCCTATGAAGGGATCGAATCGGAAATTTCAGTCGTCAGCGAGTTCAAGGCGAAGCTCGTGGCGGCGATGGAGAAGGGGGTCGACAAGACCAAGGTCCAGGACGAACTCGACCAGCTCGCGCAGCAGGCCGTCTCAATCTCCAGTTCGGCAAGCTTCAACGGCCAGAACTGGCTGTCCACCGACATTACCGACATCTACGACACCACCCAGAACACCGCGAGCCTCGTCTCGGGCTTCATCAGGACGGGTTCGGGCGTCCAGGTGACTAGCGTCCCCGTCGACCTATCCAAGATTTCCCTCTTCAACACGACAGGCGGCGGCGCCCTGCAGAAGGACGACAGGAGCACCGGCACCATCGGCGGACTGCGCAACACCGATACGTTCACGCACGGCGGTGGATCGATCCAGATGTTCACCTTCACCGGCCCGCTGGTCTTCACCGACAACACGACGGCGATTACGCTCAGCATGGTGCTCGACGCCGACGATCCGTCGACGACGACCTCGCCACAATCGGGAACGTCGGTGAGCGTCACGATCGACCGCTCTCTGGTCGATCCGGTCTATCCGACGCTGAACGGTGTCATCTCCACCCGCGACCAGTTCGCATGGGTGATGCGCGCGGCTCTCACCCCCGTCGGAGCACAGTTCTCTACGGTGAGCGGAACGACTGACGGATACGCGCTTCTTTCGGCGGAGACTTCGGGCCTTTCCGGATCCTCGATCCAGGTGACGAGCGTTAACTCCACGCTTGCAAGCGGAAGCACGGGCGGCCTCACCACGACTGGAACGGACTACGGCGACCGTCCGAAACTTATCAGCTTCTTCGACGGCTCCTTCAACGTACACAGCTCGGCGGTTCTCTACCTTCCGGTCACCATCAACGGAACGTCGACGACAGTGTCGATCGACCGCCAGGCCGTCGACAACGCACTCGGACCGACCGATGGCGTAATCTCCTCGGCCGACGATCTCGTGACAGTCCTGAATGCCGCAATGACCGCTCAGAACGTTGGCGTGAAAGCCTCGAACCAGGGAACCTACATCCTCTACGAGATCGACGATACCGTGCACCCCGAAGCGGGAAGCAAGACATCCTTCGGGATTGGCCCCGCCTACGACAACCTCGGAAATGTTCCCGATTTCGGATTACTCGACGTCGACATCACGTCCAGCTCCGCAAACCTCGACTACTATCTGAGCGGCGTGGAGTCGATGCTGCGCAAGCTGACTGTCGCAGGATCCACGCTCGGATCGCTGCAGCAGAGAAACAGCCTTCAGGAGAATTTCGCGAGCAAGCTCATCGACAACATTTCGTCGGGAGTCTCGAAACTCGTCGATTCCGACATGGAAGAGGTGTCTGCCCGCATGAGTGCACTGCAGACGCAGCAGCAGCTCGCGCTCAAGGGTCTTCAGATCGCCAATTCACAGCCACAAGCGATTCTAAGCCTGTTCCAATAGAAATAGCATCAAGGGGCCTGTATCAAATCCCAGCCTCTAACCGAAATGTGGGATCCAGGTAAATATTGATACTGTATCCCTTGTGGAATCGGCGTCGGTCGCAGCGCATCGGATTAGTCGTTAGGATCGAGTCAGACGAGGTCAAACCGATGATTTCCAAGCGAGCGGCCGTCGAAGCCGATAAGCCCTTTCTCATATGGCTTGAAGAGGCTTGCATGCGTGAATATGCCGTTGCGCTCTGGGGCGCGTGGCCGCAAGATTTGAGCGTGCGGAGCTCTATTGTAGGCTGCCAGATCATCGTCGACGACGCCTACGATGTCGGTTGTGTCACTGTTGAGAAGCACAGTGACCATCTATGGCTCGATGAGTTGTTCATCGCGCCAACGTTTCAGCGGCGGGGAATCGGTTCGAAAGTTCTACGGAGTGTTATATCGGAGGCAGAAGAACTTGAACTTCCGGTGCGCTTGAGCGTCCTGACCACCAATCCGGCCGTGGACTTTTACCTACGACATGGATTCCGAGTTCATCAGGAAACGAAAGAGAGACGATACCTTGTAAAGTGACCTTTCTCTTCATAGCACGGCTGGGCCAGGCATGCGAAGTCGCGGGCGTCCTGCATGCGGAAGATCGGAGACCCGGAGCACTTGATGGTGGCAAGCGGATAATAAAAGCGAGGAGACGCTCGGCGCGGGTCGACATCGCCCGGCGGCATCTCGAATGGAATATGCGTCATGCTCATTCCTCGGAAATACAATACGATGAGGCGGACGCCGAACTAGGTCCGGCGGTCAGTCAAGGTATTCGGACCGAGTGGGAGCGAGCAATGTACAACATGATGGCGAGAACGTTTAGAGAACAAAATGGCGGGCGTCAAGGCGCCGACTTCTCCTTATTTTCAGAAAGATCCCTAGAACGTTTGAACCTATGCGGAACCATCACGCTCACTGCGGATTTCTTCTGGCCGAGGTACGGAGTTTCCGCATGAACAAGGACAAAAAGGCACAGCAGGCGATCGAGGAGACAGGTAAGACGCCAGTCGACGGTCAAGAGCTTCCCGCTGCCGGCCCTCATGCCAAGGAGCACCTGACGGACGAGAGCAAGACGCCGGGCACCGGGGCACTTCAGGATAGGGAAGACGAGAGCGTTTCGCCAGGCGGCGGTTGATCGTCGTATAAGTAAGCAGCCGTAACGTGCGTGGCAACAGGCTCCGCGATTCTGCTGCCCTATTCCTCAGCTTCCAGAGACCCGCATCGCGCCCGATCCGTCCGTTCACCCGTTGACGTTGTAGGTCGCGATCTTCAATTGCCGCCTGCTTCAAGTTCGCGTTCCTCTTCGATCGCCGACAACCGGGCGTTCGCGGCGTCGAGGATTGCGGTCAGGAACTCGACGCGGGTCCAACCGACGAGGTGGGCCTCCTCCACGAGGATCTGGATGGCGTAGTCGACAGTTTGGTCGAGCTCGACCTTTCGTTCCGGACTTTCTGGCTGGGCGCTCGGTGGATCGATCATGGAGAGGTTGCCTTTCATCGGGTAAGGTCGCGGCGGACGGGTTAGATGCTCGCCTGGCGTTTCGTTGCCCGCACCGAGAAATCGGAAAAACCGGTGCGTTCGTCATCTCCGTCGTGTCCGATTGGCACACCGCGACCTCGCGCAATTAACCTCCGTTCCTAGCGAAGGTTCCAGTAGAGACTATAATAGCGAACCCGGCCTCGTTTCGCGGGGATGCCGGCTAGAAGACACTCCGTGCCCTTGAAACCAACACAATCATCGACTATCTGCACCTCATCGGCGTTGCTGGTGAGCGCTCCACGCGAGCGTTCGCGACTGCCGAAGTCGCTTATCTGCTTTTGACCACGGATGTACTGGCACTGGTGTGAAGAGCGATGTCGAGAAGGTCGGTGCGGTTTCGCCCCGGCCTTTTTTATTGCCTGCTTGTCAGGGCAGAGCCCCCGGCCAATCGTTCGATGGTTCCTCGGCCTCGGCGCCCGGACGATCCTCGGCGGGATCGGGATCGCGTTCGTAGGCAGCACGGAGATTTCCGATCTCTTCGACGATCGCCTCATAGACGTCCGACTGCTTCGCGCCCTTGACGACGAATGAGTCTACGAAGTCTTCTAGCTTCAGACGCAGACCATCTCTCCAATCATTGGTCATATCTGCCACTCCGACTGAAGGCGGACGCCTTGGCATAGCAGACCCCGCGTTGGAGAATGCGTCGTCATCCGGCTGATCGGAGCGGCGCCCTCGTCGGGTTCGGGTTCGGGATCGGGAAGAGGCTCCTCGCCGGGAATGCGGTCGGGCTCCGGTGGCGGATTGTCGAGCGGCGACGGTGACGGCGGTGGCACGATAGGTTCGAACGGAACTGACATTGGAAATCCTCCTCAACCACGGCAAACGCAGCAGGTGTCGGCAAGTTCCGACGCGAAAAGAACGGGCGTCGATCAGTACCCTCTGAGCATATCGAACCGAATTATGGTCCGATCGCACCAATAATTGGTGCACCACGTTATGAATGAGATCCCCTCCACGGGCACCCAAAGCATTCGGGCTTCGAAATGCAAGCTTGGGGCCCGACCGTAGCGGTCCCTATCGACGGGCTTCCCTTGCGGCTGTCCGCTGCCGTGAACATCATGACCGAAGAACAGGATGGTGCGATCAGCACGGGTAGAACTGCGTTTGTCCTGAAAGGAGTCCTCGCGTGAAGCACTTCATGGCACGGCGTTACATGTAGACTCGATTAGGTTGCCGAACCTCTGCCCCTGGGCCTCCACCAGCCACCAGCCGACACCGCAACCATCTTAATCCTTCATCGGCTCGCCAAGCGTATGCATCAAGCGGTTCGCCCAGCCGAAGATGGCAGCGGAGAAGACCAGGTCGAGTCGCTCCAGCTCGTCGAGCCCCACGTCCGCCAGCCCCCGCGCGTCGTCGACCGTCGCCGCGGGCGGTGTGGTCGACAGTCGTGCCGAGAAGTCGAAGATTGCCTGGAGGTGGTCGTCCAGCGTGGCATCGAGTCCGTCGGCGAACACGGCGTCGATGACGTCGGCCCGTTTTGTCAGGTTATTGAAGCGCGAGGCGTGGACCGCGGCGCAGTAGACGCAGCGATTGACGATGGACGCGGCAACGGCGCCCAGTTCGCGCTCGCTCGCCGCCAGCCCGTCCTTGCCGTACATGATGAGGTTGAACAGGGGCGAGCGGACCGCGAGCGTCTCGGGGTCGTGCGCCAGAGTGAGCACATAGGGCGAGATGCCCTTGTTGGACGGCGTCGTCTGCATCGCTGCATGCTGCTCGTCGGTGGCGGTCGCGAAGTCGACTGGAACGACATAGGGCTGCCAGCGCGGCACGGTGGTGGTGAAGGTGTGGACGACCTCGCTCATCGCATTTCTCCAAGCAGCTTCAGGCCGGCGAGAACGCGCACCTGGTAGTTGACGAAAGCGGCGAGTTCCGCGAGCCGGACGAGGTCGGCGTCGCTTACGCCGACCTCGCGCAACGCTTCTACATGGGCACGCGTCGCATCGCGTGGTGCGACCGTCAGCCGGTCGGCATGACGGACGATCTCCGCGGTACGCGGGTCCGTCACGTTCGTGTCGGGCTCGGCGAGCGAGGCCGTCGCCGATTCGTCGGCGCGGGCGACCAGGGTGTCGTAGTGGCTTGCGAGCGCCGCGCTGCGGTTGTGGCGCGCCATTCGTGCGGCAAGCGCGGCCCTGAGGCCGTGCGACAGTCCGCCGGGATCACGAGGCAGGAGCACGGCGTCATGGGCGGCCTCGCTCAAGCGCAAGATCTCGGCGCGCTTCTCCATGGCTTGCGCGAGCGCGGAGCCCGGTCTCGCAGAGGCTAGGGTTTCGATGAGTGTCAAAACAAGCTCCTCAGTACGTCACGGACAATGCTCTAGGTAGGCGCGACGCGCCATTATGTCAAATAGTAATGAAGACATGACTTTTATGCGGAATTTTTACTATTAGCGATCGCCAATTGAGAATTGTCATGCTTTACTGACATGAAGGAGAGTGTTTGATGTCCAGTATGCATTCTAACTCTTTCGATATCCGACAACTTGAAGCCTTCGCCGCGGTCATGTCCGCCGGTAGCGTTACCGGAGCGGCGCGGCTCCTCGGCCGATCGCAGCCGGCGGTCACGAGGCTCATTCAGGATCTGGAAGCGGACATTGGCTACGCGCTGTTGCACCGGAGCGGGCCACGCATTACTCCCACTTCGCGCGGGATCCTCTTTCACGCCGAGGTGGAACGCCATCTTGTCGGTCTCGCCCACATCCGCGAGCGGGCGGATGCTATCGGCCGCGACGAGCCGCCGCCGCTGACAATCGCGGCCACGCCGTCGCTCGCAGCCGGCGTGCTGCCCCAGGCGCTCGCCGCCGTCGCGCCGGAACTAATTCCAAGCCATCTCCATGTGCAGGCCCTGGCGGCCGAGAACGTCGTGCAGTCGGTGCTCGCCCGCTCGGCGGACCTGGGAATCGCTAGCCTGCCGCTGGAACATCCCGGCCTCGACGTGCATTGGGTAGCCGATGCACCATGCGTCGTCGCCCTTGCCGCGAGCGATCCGCTCGCCGAGAGCGACGTCGTGCGCCTCGCCGATCTTGCCGACCGCCGCATCATCACCTTGGCGAACCCCTATCGCCTGCGGCACCGCGTCGACGAGGCTCTGGAAAGGGCGGGCGTCACGCCACAACGGATGATCGACGTCAACGCCTCGATGACGGCTCTCACGATGGTCCGAGCGGGGCTGGGAGCCGCCATCGTCGAGCCAGCGACGGTCTGCGGCGTTCCGCTCGAGGGCATCGCGATGCGTGTGCTCGACCACACCATCCCCTTTGTGTTCGGCGCGATTTCACCTGCCGCGATGCCGCTTACTCCGACCGTCTCCGCCGTGATCGAAGCGGCGCGCGCGGTGGCCCTGGCGATGCCCGGTTGCCGACTGCATGACTCGGGCGGCCTCGAGGCCTTGGCCGACACCGTCTACGGACAAACCCCGCTGCCTGAAGGATTGCCGTCATGAGCGCCTTGTCCTCCTTTCCGAACGGACTCGACGCCCTCGAGGCGCGCCTGCGGCAGGATCTCGCCTGGCTGGAACTTCCGGCCAAGGCCTGGGTGCCGCCTCGCGTCGTCGACGGCCAGCGCGTCGTCGACGTCGTCATCATCGGCGCAGGAATGGCCGGGCTTGTCGCCTCGGCCATGCTGAAGCGGCTCGGCGTCGCCAATCACGTCGTCCTCGACAAGGCGCCCGCCGGACGCGAGGGGCCATGGGTCACCTTCGCGCGGATGCGAACGCTTCGCTCTCCCAAGCAACTGACCGGACCGGCGATGGGGCTGCCGGCGCTGACATTCCGCGCCTACTACGAGGCATTGCATGGCCGTGACGCCTGGGTCGCGCTCGACCGGGCACCGCGCGAGACGTGGATGGACTACCTGATCTGGTATCGGCGCGTGCTCGACCTGCCGGTGCGCAACGGGACGACCGTCGACTCGATCCTCCCGCGCGCGGACGGTCTGCTTGACATCGTGTGCCGTCAGCACGGCCGGATCGAAACTACGATCGCCCGCCACGTGGTTCTCGCAACCGGCCGCGACGGCCTGGGCAGCCCCTTCGTTCCTCCCATCGCCGACGACATCGACCCGAAGTTCTGGGCTCACACCGCCGACGCTATCGATTTCGCATCGCTGCGCGGCAAGCGGGTCGGCGTCGTAGGAGCCGGCGCTTCTGCGATGGACAACGCCGCCACCGCTCTCGAGGCCGGGGCGGCACGGCTTGACATGTTCGTGCGCAGGACCGACCTGCCACGGATCAACAAGTTCACCGGCATCGGCAGCCAGGGCGTGGTGCACGGCTTCGCCGGTCTGCCCGACGAATGGAAGTGGCGCTTTCTCGACTACGCCATGCGGGCGCAGACGCCGCCACCCCGCCCCAGCGTTCTGCGCGTCAGCGCGTTCCCGCAGGCTCATCTCCACTTGGGAAGCCCGATTACCCGGCTGGAGCAGCAAGGCGATCATCTCGCGGTGACGACGCCGAAGGGCCGCTATCCCCTCGACTTCCTGATCTTCGGCACCGGCTTCAAGATCGAACTGACAAATCGGCCGGAACTCGCCGCCGTCGCATCCCACATCCGCCTCTGGCGCGACCGCTTCCCCGTGCCGGCGGACATGCGAAACGGCGAGCTCGAAGCCTCGCCCGACCTCGGAGACGCGTTCGAGTTCCTCGAGGCCGAGCCGGGCGCCTGCCCGGCGCTGGCCCGGATTCACTGCTTCAACTTCCCTGCCACCCTGAGCCACGGCAAGCTCACGGGCGACATTCCCGCCATCAGCGAAGGCGCCGACCGGCTTGCGCGCGGCATCGTCAGGTCGCTCTTCGTCGCCGACCGCGAGCGTCATTTCGCCGATCTTCAAGCGTACGATACGCCTGAGCTTCTCGGAGACGAATGGGCGGACGACGAGACTGGGGCGAGCGACGACACGACGCTTCGCGAACCATTTCCCGAAAGGACACCGACCTGAAATGCTTGAGCTCAAGAACCTAAAGCTGTCCTACGGAAGCACGCAGATCCTCAACGGCGTCGATCTCTCGGTGAAACGCGGCGACGTGGTGTCGATCATCGGCCCCAGCGGTACCGGCAAGACCACGCTGCTGAAGTGCATCAACTACCTGGTAAAGCCGGCGTCCGGCACCATCGCGTTCGATAAGATCAAGATGGACTACCAGCGCCCGGACAACACCGCGATACAGGCGATCCGGCTCCGGACGGCCATGGTCTTCCAGCAGTTCAACGTCTTCAAGAACATGACGGTCATTCAGAACGTGATGGATCCGCTCGTGGTGGTGCAGCGCAAGTCAAAGGACGAGGCGCGTGAAATCGCCCTGCAGGAGCTTGAACGAGTAGGCCTCTCCGACAAGCTGGACAGCTACCCGTCCCAGCTCTCAGGCGGCCAGCTCCAGCGGACCGGCATCGCGCGGGCGCTCGCGGTCAAACCGGACGTGATGCTCTTCGACGAACCCACGTCGTCGCTCGATCCCGAACTCGTCGGCGAAGTTCTTAAGGTGATCAAGGACGTCACGTCGTCGGGGATCACCTCGCTGCTCGTCACCCACGAGATGCAGTTCGCAAAGAACATCTCGAACCGCATCGTCTTCATGGATCGGGGCGTCGTCGCTGCCGACGGCAGCCCGACCGAGATCTTCGATTCGCCCTCGAATCCGCGCCTTGCCCAGTTCCTCAATTCCGAGCTTGCAATCCAGTAGAGAAAGGATGCCTGAAATGTCTTCTATCAGATCGAATTCGCGTCGTCGGTTCGGCCTCGCCGTCGCCGGTGTCGCAATCGCCCTTGCAACCGCGGGGGCATCCTATGGCCAGGACTCCGTCCGGACGATCAAGATCGCCACGGCGGCGGAGTCGAAGCCGCTGTCGTGGGGCGCGATCGGCGTCGAGCCGCAGGGGTACGAGCCCGACGTCCTGAAGGCTATCAACGCCAAGCTGCCGCAGTACAAGTTCGAGATGGAAGGCGCCGCCGACATCGCGCAGGAGACCGGCCTCGCGACGGGCAAGTACGACATGGCGTCCGGCGGCTACTACAAGGCGCCCGCGCGCGAGAAGCAGTTCCTCATCCCCGACAATCCGATGGGCGCGAGCCTGATCAAGATCTACAGCCGCAAGGACAGCGGCATCAACGAGATGAAGGATCTGGTCGGCAAGAAGATCGTGCCCGTCACTGCCGGCGGGGGCATCTACAAGTTCGCCACCCAGTGGCAGGAACAAAACCCGGACTACAAGATCGAGATCACCGCATCGAGCGCGGGCATCCCCTACCCGGATCGCCTGAAGGAAGTCCAGAACGGCAAGTACGACGCGCTGGTTCTGCCGTCGAACCTGGGCGAGCAGACCGTGATCGACAACCAGAAGCTCGACATCAAGGCGAGCGAGCCGGTCGCCATCAACAACACCTACCTCCTGATTCACAAGTCGGAGGAGAACAAGGCCTTGGCCGACGACATCGACCGGGTGCTCAAGGAGCTGAAGGACGACGGCACGCTGGGCAAGATCTCGCAGAAGTGGTTCGGCGAGGACGTCACCAAGTACATGAAGTAACGGCTCGTCCAGACGATTCCAGGAATGGCCGACGATCAAGGCTGAAACTGCAAGAAGGAGTGTTCCAAGGTGGACCTTTCCATAATGATCCCCGAGCTGCTCAAGGCGCTGCCGCTGACGCTCGCGATCACGTTTACGGCCATGATCGTCGGCTTCTGCCTGGCGCTGATCGCGACGACATTCCGGGTTCGCAGGGTACCGGTGATAAGTCACCTGGCCGACCTCTACGTATCCTATGCCCGGAGCGTCCCCGTGGTCCTCCAGTTGTTCGTCGCCTTTTACGGACTTCCTTTGGTGGTCGCGCTGTTCGAGGTCGAAGATTTCGTCTCGCCAACCGTCGCTGCAATGTTGGGGCTCAGCCTCTATCACGGAGGATATCTGTCGGAGGTCCTGCGGCCGGCATACCTGGCCGTCGATCGTGGTCAGCATGACGCGGCGGACAGTCTGGGATACACCTTCCGACAGAAGCTTACTCGCGTCGTCGGCCCACAGGCGGTGCACATCGCATTGCCTGGTTACGGCAACTCCATCATCTACCTGATCCACAACGTCGCGCTGGTCATGTACATCGGGGCGGCGGACGTGATGGCAACTGCGCATCTGGTCATGGAGCGAGACTACAACCAGTACCAGTTCGGAACCTATGTCGTGCTGGCGGTGATCTATGCGCTGCTTTGCCTGATCGCGTGGCTCATCGTGCGCTTCTTCGAGCTTCGCTCCTCGAAGTTCGCACCGAAAGCGGCGCCCGCGAAGACCACTATCATGGCAAGCGTCTGATCAGGAAAGGGTGCACATGTTCGATATCGAAGTCTTGCTCCCGGACCTGTGGAGCATCCTGGGCGCAGTTCCCGTGACGCTCGCCATGGCGATCGCGATCTTCATCCTCTCCACGATCGTCGGCAGCCTGTTCGCGATGGTCGAATACAGGCGAATCCCCGTCCTGCGAGAGTTCGTCGTCGCCTATAAGGTCGCCTTCAAGGGCGTGCCGATGGTGATCGTGATCTTCCTCGCGTACTACGGCCTTCCCCCCGCACTCCACTTCCTGGCCTCTCTGGTCGGGGTGGAGTTCAACGGTCACTCGACGCCGAACTGGGTCACTCTCATCGTCGCGTTGACCGCCTGCGTCGCCGCGTTCCAGGCGGAGGTCGTGAAGGGCGCCCTGAACTCCTTCGACACCGGCCAGGCTGACGCGGCCTACTCGTTGGGCTACAAACGCAGCCAACTGTTCAGGCGGATCATGCTTCCCCAGGTGATCGTCGCGGCGATCCCGGACCTCGCCAACTCGTTCATGGTGATCATGAAGGCGCTGTCCCTTGGGTTTGCGATCGAGGTCGTCGATATCTTCGCGCAGTCCCAGTTGACCGCCGCTCTGAATTTCTACTACCTCGAGGCCTTTGTGATCGCCGTCGTGATCTACATGGTGATTGCATACACCGTCACTCAAATCGCCGACAGGACTGAGCGAGCCCTTAGGATGCGGACGTGAGGGTAGCCTCGCTTCCCCTGCTGTTGCCGCGAACAGTGCCGTCCACGATCATGGCGGATTTTGCCGAGAGCTTCTGACGATGTACGCGCGAGACGGCGAGGTCGCCGCCCCACGCTTCGGCGTAGCTCGCCGGGCAACGATACCCGGCGAGCTACGCCGGGTCCGTGGCCGCGCAGACGAGAACCTTGTCGACCCGGCGCCCGTCGAGATCGACGACTTCGAACTAAAGAGACGTCGCGAAGAGGCGCTGAGATTGGGATCAGAGCCTGGACCTCATCGAACAAAGTAAAACTCCACCGTTGGCGGCCTGGGGACGTCGATACCCTGAGGCAGCCATTTAAGGTTTGAGATCGAGCAGAGCGCGACCGCTTCCATCCATGGCGAATGGCACGGATGCATGTTGGTGGGACACCATCCAGCGGCCATCGCGCTTCACCAGGCCAAGGGTTTGACGAAACCAAAGATCGACCTCAGTGCCGTCAGTTTTAGTTCCCGTCATGCGCGTCAGACCACTCCAGAAAGCAACGTCTCCGCCGACCGTTAGCTTGGCATCGCAAACATCGCCGCCGATCGGACCTTCCCAGGTATTGAACCATGCCTGCAGGCCTGCCTCGTCCTTGCCGTGATAGACGAGCGGCGGTGCTAGCGAAAACTCGACAGAATCCTCGGTTTCGTAGGAAAGTGCGCCCTTGGGATCTTTTTCGCCGAGCGCGGAAGCGCGCATCGTTAGCATGGCGATAATCGCCTCTTCGTCGATATTGACTTTGGTTTCGGTGCTCATTGGCCGTTCTCCTGTGCTGTTCAAGCAGAGGACGAACGGGGGAACGACAATCCGACACCGACACACGAAGCTAGTGGAAATTTCGCGCCTTCGCCTTCAAGGTGTCGATATGGAGATCCGGGATTTATCCCGAGCCGGAGATTATGCCGAGTCCATTCCCGAGAGCCCGCGATTTCCGATGTGGAGTGCTAGGATTTTCAGTCATGCCTACTTCATGGCTGGCCGGTATGAGGATGCCCTGCGGATGCTGGACCGCTTGACGCCGGAAAACTATGGAAGGAAACACTGGGGGATGCGTTCTGGCGCGCTTGCGGTTCTTGGCCGAACTGAAGAGGCGAATGTCGCAGTAAGGGACGCACTCAGGCGGTTTCCCCAATTTGACCGTCGAGGGATTTCTCAATATTCCCGGATTCAACGAAGCGGAGCGCCAGCGGTTGATCGAAACCATGCGGCCTCGTCGGATTTCCTGATTGCGCCAAGGCGGAAGAGCTCGCGAAGATAAAGAAGCCGCTGCGCCTGCCGGAGTGTGCTTCGCCGTAATCGCGTTTAATGGCGGCCACGGATGACAAACGTCTCGAAGGGTCCGAGACGCGACCTTTGTTTCACTGACCGCGAAAGCCCAGATGTGGCGCTCGTCCCTCGTTCCGGGTCGACGAGACGTATGGCAGTAAACGACCCAAAGCAGACCGCCGCCGCAGAAATTATATAGCACCGACAATGACATAGCGGCGGCCGGTTTCATCCTCTCCGGCGCGCCAATTTCCTCTGGTGTCTAGCCCGAAGACATAGGTGACAGATCGCATCTAAGACATGGGTGACAATCTGGTACCGAACGGATTGTCGATAGTTTGCAAAGTCCGCTGCTTTAGGTCGATATATCCCAGATCATAGTGCATGAAGCTGATGAGCCAGATGCCTTCGTCGACGTCCTTGATTCCGAGTGTCTGTCCGGCCAGCACGGTCGAGACGTTGATCTTCTTGCGGTAGATGCAGATTTTATCCAGCACACCGACGTCAGAGGCTCCATCGAAGAAACTCAAGGAACAATCGGCTCTGGTTGTGGTTCGCCGTAGGTCTCCAACGAAAGGACGATCCTATGTTTATGCGAGTCGACCAGCTCCAGGCCGAACTGCCTGCCCCGAAACGGGCCGATCCGAACGCCGCCGCAGCTCTTCAAGAGCTTCTTGGCGGAAAGTATGGCGAGATGTCCACACTCGGAAACTACATGTTCCAGAGTTTCAATTTCCGCTCTAAAGAAAAACTCCGGCCGTTCTACAGCCTCGTCGCGAGCATCACCGCCGAAGAGCTTGGTCACGTCGAATTGGTCAGCAACGGCGTGGCCATGCTTAACAATGGTCCTGACATCCCTGACGGAGACGCCGGCGACGGCGGCGACATCTCCGGAGCGCCCTTCGAAGATATGAAAGACATCTGTCTGGCAGCGGCCTTCCTTTCGGGCGGCGGCGGTGCGATGCCGGTCAACAGCAACGGCGTCTCCTGGAGTAATGACTTCATCACCACGACGGGAAACGTCGTCGTCGACCTGCTTCACAACTTCCACCTGGAATGCGGCGCACGCCTTCATAAGCTGCGTGTCTTCGAGACGCTGACCGATCCGACCGGCAGCGAAGTCTGCGGCTACCTGCTGGTGCGCGGTTCGGTTCATGCCCACGCCTACGCACTTGCGCTGAAGAAGATCACCGGCGTCGAGATAGAGAAGTTCCTACCGTGCCCGAACATTCCGCTGGCCAACATTCGAGAATGCCAGAAGTACCTTGACGAGGGATCGCATCGCCGCCTCTACACCTGGAGCCCCAAGGACTATAAGGAGATAGCCGGCATCTGGAGCAATGACGAAGTCGCGCTTGCTGGCGATCCGCCCGGCACGACTAAAGCGACGTCCAGCGAACGTCCCTCTGCCGTAAGACCGGTGGGGCCGGTCCTCTTCTCCGCGCCTCTGGGGCCTTGGGTGGCCATCGTGGCTCCGAAGCTGAACTCGATGTGAACGACGATGGCGCCGTCCTCGATTATCTGATAGGTTGTGGCGCACGCGCCTCCAACGCCAACTTAACTTTAGGAACGCCCGCTCCTTCCGATAACATCTTGTTGTATACGTTCCAACGCTTCTGCTAAAGGTTGATATACGACACGCGTTGCGTCAGAAATCTCCGCTGACAGAAGACCGTTTTGACAGGGTCGATCATCGTCCCATCCGGAATGGTTTACGATGGGGTACAAGCATATACCTTCGATCGGGACCCCGGCATCCATCGCAGCAACGACCTCGCTATAAACATACATGATCCAACCAGGTCGCCTTTCAGCTTCGATACCGGTTTCGGCAACGAATATCGGCTTGCCATATCTGGCATAGGTTTCGATCAGAATGGTCCTAAATGGTTTGTAAAGCGCATTGGTTTCGTCGATCGGTGAACCACCGTGGATCCACTGATTGTTGTGATAGTAGTTCACCCCAACGATATCGAGATAGCGATCTGCGCCGCCGATTTGGGGCCATAGCCTTCCACCTAGTAAATCCCACCCCTGGAACTGCGACTGGCGATGTCCTTCGGCAAGTTGCCTCTCCCAGGGTCGCGACGGATCTAGGATGACGTTGATAACGGGATCGCAGTGCACAAAACGTGCCCGTGGATCGACCAGAAGGATGGCATCCATGGCGGCGATAGAAGCGCGCGCGAGCTGGACTTTCAATTCAAAGCCGCGTCCGTTTGCAAAAGGGTTCAGGTAGCCGACGTCTCCTCCACCCCACGACAAAAACGAGATCTCGTTTACGGGACAATAGAACGGAACCTCGCTCGTGTTTTCCCGCACCACTGCTGCGACAGCACCCGCAAAATTTGCAAGCCGAGGCGCAAAATCCTGCCCCCAAATATCGATATCGTCTGGCCAGCCATAGTGCAAAAGGTCCCAGATGACCTGAACGCCCACCTCTTTCGCTGCTTCGAGCATCGGAAGAAAGCTAGACCAATCATAGCGGCCAGATGACGGCTCTATAAGATGCCAGCGGAGGCCGTCGCGCACGGTTTCGATCCGGTGCGCTTTCAGTTGATCGTAGTCCTGTCGCGCATGCGAGTCGTGGCCAGTAGAGGCGAGGACATCGAGACGCGTCCCAGCAGTTTCGCCCTCGCCTGGACGGAGGCGGTGCGTTGAACACTCGAAACCACCCTGAATGAAGGATTTGAACAAACCAGATGGCCCGGCTCGCGCTCGATCTTCGAGAACATCCAGAAAAAGACCTTCCCATCGCGGCACGATAGTAGCGGCGCTGTAGTCGTTTTCAACTTTTGACATCAAGGCCTTGCCCAGCCGGGCACGCAGTTCGGCTGACATGATCAGCTTCATCATGGCCTGAGCGACAGCGGCGGGATCGTTGTAGGGCACGAAGAGACCCGAAGTCCCCTCCTCGACCTGCTGGAGCGCCCCGTTATCAGGCGTCGCGATTACGGGCAGACCTGCCGCACCCGCCTCCGCCAGAATGTGCGGCATCCCCTCGTCGCGCGAGAGCCAGGTAAAAATATCGAAGGCTGACAGAAGGTTGGGAACATCCTTTCGATCTCCGAGAAAGGAAAGCACGCCACTCAATCCCCGCTGAGCAGCAAGCGAATGCAACTGTATCGCATATTCCGGGTGGAACGCGTCGGCCCCCCCTACAATCACAAAACGCGCAGACGCAACGTCCTTGTGCACAATCGCCGCAGCTTCTATGAAGTCTTCGACGTTCTTCTTTGGATCAAGCCGTCCGACCCAGCCGACAAGGACCGAATCCTCGGCCAAGCCGAGTGACGAACGGGTTTCGGCACGCCGGGTGACGTCAAATTCCGAGAAATCGACCATCGACGGGATTTCAAGAGCACTTAATTCACGACCGGGCATCACGGAGGCTGCGGCATCGCGGATTGATCGACAGACGCCGACGTAGCGACTTGTGAAGTGCTTCGGCCCCGCAAGCGCCTCCGACACCAGCCCGCCATGTTCAATCAGCGGCGGGCGGAGGTGGATACGTTCAAGCGCCGGGTAAATATCGGCGACATTCTGACAGGAGACCACGACGTCATAGCCTGGGATCTTCGTTGCCAGATAGGTTATCGTATCCTTGAACGACAATGTGTAAGGGGTCGTATCGACATCCACGCCCAACGCCGTTAGCTGCTCGTGTGTCTGATCGGGCATGCTCGGTTTGTGGAAACATGCCACGACGTCAATGCGATAGCGGTTTCGATCGAGATTTCGGGCAAGGAGCCGCACTTCCGTCTCTTCACCGCCAACGACTAACCATGCGAATACGAAAAGGATTCGGACTGGTTGTTCGCGCGAGCTCATTCCTGAACCTTAAAAACAATCTGCAGGAATTCCGGCCGGTTCGTAACGAGATCGGCCAAGAATTGCGGCGCATCATCAAATGGAACGACGTGCGTGATCATGTGGTCCCGGATAGCAGAGCCGTGGCTCCGCATAAGGCCAACTGTCTCTTCGGCAAGCCGACATCGGCCCCACGACGCCCCCAATCCGCGCGGGACACGATTGATTTGTGCGCACCTGATGTTGAGCCCATTGTGGTGAAACTCTTCGCCAAGCCGCAATGCCTCGGCTCCACCTTGGTAAAAGGCGAGATCGATGACTGTTCCCTGCGGGCGCAACGCTTTGAGCGCAGTATGCAAGCTGGTCGCCTGCGCACGCGTCTGGAACACTACATCGGCACCGCGGTCTCTGCCGCCGTTGTGCCAACGCGCCTTCACGTACTGCCACACTAGTTCCTCCTCCATCGCGGCGAGGCCAAGATCGTGCGCCCTGTTCTGACGGAATTGCGACGGGTCGGCGACAATGAGGTTGGAAGCTCCGCACTTCTGCGCAAACAGCGCAGTCATCAGACCCACCGTTCCCGCACCCAGGACAACGACGTTGCGTCCCTCAATGCCAGCGCCCAGGTAGGGCACGCTGCTTCCGAAAGCCTCTGAATCGGCGTGCAAAATTCCATTAGCCGCGATCGGTCCCATCTGAGCGACAAACACTCCAAGCACGGGATCGATATCGTTGGGAAGCGGCACCAGCAAGTCATGGCAGGGGTCTGCAGTGTGACCGCTCTTATGCGCAAAAGTCGTCGCGACAACATCGCCATTCGCGAAGCCGGCAGCCCGTGTCTCCGAAACGCGCGCCACCTCCATGTAGCCCAAAAAGGGAACTGGATAGTGAAGGTCAGCCTCGCCTTCCACAAATACGCCTCTCTCCCCATCGAACCTCGAACGGAAGTAGGGGTTGGTATTTTTCATGAACGTGAGTTCGGTACCTGCTGAAAATCCGCTATACAGCGTCTCCAACCGGATATGGCCGTCGGCGGGCGGGCCCTCTTCGTATTCCAAAAAGAATGCTTTCCCAGCACGTTCTATGCCCAGCGAACGAATTCGCCGATGGCCGGTGGGCGGGCTCTGCGGCTCCTCTTTACGGGATTGATGCTGAAGAGGAGCCATTGGCCTGCGCTCGAAGACAGGAGGATCGAGTTTTACGGGTTCGTCTTGTCGGGCTGAGGCTGCGACAGCCAGCGCGATGCGATGCGTTGCGAGCGCGTCCGAGTAGGCACAGCGAATGTGGTTTTCTTGCCCGCGCACGGCGTCGACAAAGTCGCGATCCTCGCGCCAGACGGGATCGCCTTCGGCTTGACGCACCGGACGTCCTGCTCCGACATCGACCATGATGTCATGATCTGTCAATTCGATCGCAAGACGATCGGCGAAGATGTTGAGCCCGACCCTATGGTTCCAGCCGAGAAGGCAGGTCGACGAAATGTTGGCGATGACACCGGACTCGAAGGTCATTGTCGCAGTCGCAACTGCGGGCACATCGAGGCCAGGAAATTCTGACCGATCTTTAAAGCCAACACGACCATATACGTCCGTTACTTCGCCAATGAGGTAACGCGCCAAGTCAATGATATGAGTGGTCTGCTCGATCATCTGCCCACCTGATCGATCAATCTTCCACCACCATTGGGGTGGAGGCGTCTGGTCCAACCAGTAGCCGGAGAGAAGTTGCGCCGGGTTTTCCACCAACAACCGGCGGGCCTCCTCTACAGTATCGAGATACCGCCAGTGATAGCCCACGGCCGTGATTAATTTCACTCCCGCAATCATGGCTGCAAGTTCTTCAGCAAGGGCCAAATCGAGAGTGATAGGCTTCTCGACAAAGAACGGGACGCCGCGTCGGATCAGCTCCCTTTCCACGTCGCCGTGCGCAAAGGGAGGTATGCAAATATAAACTGCATCGAGCGCTTCGTCGTCCAGCATTGCCTGGTGGCTGGTGAACGCCTTCGCACCAAAGCGCGATGCAGCTTCGCTTGCGCGACCTAAATCAGGATCCGCAAAAGCGACGAGCGCCACATCGTCAAATCCGGTAAGAATGTCGAGATGGCGGCGCGCGATTCCTCCGACGCCGATGAAGCCAATCCGTGTCTTCTCCATGAAAGGATGTCCTCTTTCGACTTCTGTTTTGGCGGGGAGAAACCGTTGGTAGACGGCAACCGTTTCGGTGGCCATCCGATCCGCTGAAAAGGCGCTGTGAAATCGATCCATGCCAGACTGACCTATTGACCTGGCGCGAATGGGGTCAGAGAGCGCGTCGATCAAAACATCAGCTAAGGAGGAGGGATTTTCTGGCTCAGCCAAGAATGGGTGATCTTCGCCAAGGGCTTCGATGGTCCCCCCAATTCGGGTTGCTACGACCGTCAGTCCTACAGACATTGCTTCGAGCACCGCCAACGGCAGGCCCTCAAAGCGCGAGGGCAGGACAAAGAGGTCGGCATTCATCATGATGTTGGCAACGTCGTTTCGGTGTCCTAGAAACTGGACATGATCGCGAAGTGCCAGTCCGTCGACCAGATCTTGGATAGCATTCATTTCCTCGCCCTCCCCCACCAGAAGAAGCAAGGCGGTAGGATGGGCTGCAACAACGGTTGGCATTGCCCTTACGAGGGCAGCGTGATCCTTCTGTTTTGAAAAGCGCGCCACCGTAAGCAGGGTTGGTCGGGATTGAAGCGCGCGTTCGCCGATGCCGTCTGCGTCGCTTTCCCCCCGCTCCAACGCATATATCCCGTTGCGGACAACCGTCAGCCGGGCCGGATCCACACCATTTCTTTCAAAACTCTTGCGAGATGCCTCGGAAACTACGATATGATGGGCAACTGTCAAAATCGATCTATGATACTGCGCGATTTGCTCGGCATCTGTCAGCAAATATGGCAAATGCTCCGTTCGTATGACGGGAATTCCGCAAACGCATCCTACACGGGCGATCTCGTGTCCCTCCCACCCGATGCCGGCATGGATGTGAAGCAGCGACGCACCTGATGAACACAGCCATTCCTCAAATGCCGCGGGATCATCGGCGTTCTTGATCGCCAAGCCGCGGCAGACGGCGCGGGTCAGCAACGCGCAATTCGGCGGAGCCGCTAGCGTGACTTTGTAGTGTGTTCCAAGCGCCTGCCCGAGCGTAAGCATGTGCTCGCCCATCCCGGACGGCTCGCGGCTGTCGGTGGCGATAACGATGTGGTGCAATTGACTTGTCATTTCACGCTCGCAGCAATGGTGCTTGCGTGCGCCTTTGACATCTTCCGGTATGTTGCCAGAGCCTGGCCCACCACCTGATCCATATTATAGTACTTGTATGTCGCGAGCCGACCGACAAAAGTTACGTCGCTACAACGTCGCGCAACAGCTTCATATTGCTTGTAGAGTGCCTGATTTTCCGGTCGAGGGATGGGATAGTAGGGCTCCCCGTCTCTACCGGCGAACTCATAGGAAATGGTAGTCTTCGGATGGATCTGACCAGTCAGATGCTTGTATTCGGTAATCCTCGTATACGGCACCGTCTCCGAAGGATAGTTGATCACGCCGACTGGTAGCAGGCGTCTGGCATCATGTGTTTCGTGCCGGAACTCAAGGCTACGATATGGAAGACGACCGAAGCGAAAATCAAAATATTCATCGATCGGGCCTGTGAAAATCGTATGCGCCGCCAGATTGTCCTTTCGGATGTCCGCGAATTCCGTGCCGAGCAATACAGTGATGCACTCGTGGTCCAACATTTTCTCGAACATCTTAGTGTAACCATGCAACGGCATGGCCTGGTAGGTGTCGAGGAAATATCGGTCGTCGTCGCTAACCCGTGCCGGGACACGCGACGTCACCGATCTGTCAAGCTGGGTCGGATCGAGACCCCATTGCTTGCGGGTGTATCCTTGGAAGAACGTGCGGTAGAGATCGTCACCGACCTGGGAGACCACCGCATCCTTCGCCGTTTCGATCGGATCGCAAGGTTCCGCACGAGCGGCCAAAAATAAGGCGGCCTCTGCGTCGTCCTTCAGATTGAGACAATAGAGCCCGTTGAGGGTCGTTCGGTTGATGGGAACAGGCAATCGGCGATCGCCAATATCGGCGAGCACACGGTGTTGGTACGGCCTCCAAGCCGTAAATTGTGACAGGTAGTCAAAAATTTCCAGACTGTTGGTATGAAAAATATGCGGTCCATATCGATGAACGAGGATGCCGTCTTCGTTGTGAAAATCGTACGCGTTGCCGCCGATATGCAGACGCTTATCACACAAAAGTACATGCTTCCCATCGGACGCCAATCTTTCTGCCATCACCGAGCCCGCAAAGCCCGCACCGACGATCAGGTAGTCGTAGGATGGCCTTGACCTGACGCTTGACTGTGAACAGGGGAACTGTGTGGGGGAATGCGGAGATGCGGACCGACGGATGATGGCTTCCTCAACCAGCACGCTCATCGCATCAAACGTGTCGTCCCAAGACGAAGCGGCGATAAGGATATCAACTGACCTCAGCCAGGCGCTGTCGAATTCTTTGAGAGCAAGCGCGTCGTCGCACGCAGTGGCAAACCCCTCGGCATCTCGCGCAAGAGCGACACCGGAAACGCCCCCGTATTGACGCACTACGTCAGCGACAGGCGTCGATACGATTGGTCGACCGGCAGCAAGATACTCCGGAGTCTTGGTAGGGCTTATTAAACGTGTTGCGTCGTTCAGAGCAAACGGCATCAGTGCGACGTGCCAGCCCGACACATACGCTGGCAGTTCGCCATATGCTTTTCGGCCGAGGTAATGGATGTTCGCCGCTTTGGGGAGGTCGTCGGGTGAAATCTTGACGATTGGCCCGATAAATACGAAAGAGAGGTCCGGCCTAGCGTTGGCTACAGCGCTTATTAGGCCGAGGTCAAGGCGCTCGTCGATGACACCGTAATATCCGAGCTTTGGACTGCTGATAGACCTTTGATCGGCCGGCTCCTCGAGGTTTCCACGAGCAGCGTGGAAATGGTCTGCATCGACGCTAGACGGGAAAGGATGAATATTGTCATGCAGATACCGCTTAGCCTCATACAGGCTGTAGCCGCCCGTGAAGGCCACATCGGCGCGTGCAAGGAGTGCAGCCTCGGCGTCCTTGAGAGTTGGCGGCGCAAACTTGAAGTTGGCCAACTCGTCCATGCAATCGTAAATGACCGCCGCCGCATCGATGTGGCGAGCGAACCCATACATGAGCGGCGTATAGAACCATAGTATCGGGCTGGCCACGCCATAGATCGACAGTAGTTCATCCAACAGTTTTCTTAGTTCGCGCTCCCTCTCGTCCTCGCCTAACCAGTGAGGAATTCGAGGACGTATGGCTTTCACCGCCGTCCCCTCAAATGGATGGATCTCCAGATAGGCTAAATGATGATCTGTGGGGATGAACTCCTCGAAATAGAAGACCTGTCTATCGCGGGCGAAACGTTCCATCAAATGCTGCGGACGCTGCAGCACAAAATCCCAGCGCAAATGGGAAAAACATATGATCGGCGCCTTGCGTTGCAGGGCTTTATGGAGCCCTTGGGTGAATGAGCTGGAGAGATTCATTGCGGATCCGCCGTTTTATTAGAGGCCTTCTAACCTCCACTCTGGCGGTTTGTTCCGCAGTCATTTCTGCCCCGCATGCGAATCCATGATTTCGCAAAGCTTGCGGACCGAATGTGGCCACGTCCAATTGTCGAGTACAGCCTTGCGCGGGGAATAGTTTGAGAGGTTTTCAAGCATGCTCAAAATGCCATGGTCAAAGTCATCCGCTGCTGCAGTCGCTCCGGTTCGCGATGTAATATACTGAAGGCCGCACACGAGTGCGCTATTAGCGAGAACAGGCAGCCCAGCGAGCATGTATTCGGTCAGGATCGCTGGCGCACCGTCATTGATGCCGCAGACCACACCGATCTTTGCCTGGCTCATTAGACGGTTGACGTCTGCATATCGCACGCCGGGCGGACCAACAAAGTCGACGGCAATTCCCAAGGCTTGCACTTGTGCACGCAGAATATCCCCGAGTTCCCCATAGCCGCAGACGCAAAGTGCACGGATACCACTCGGAAGCTTAGCGAGCGCATCGAAAAGGATATCGTGGCGCTTGTAGGCTTGAGCGGCGGCGACATAGATAACGTCATATCGTCGAGGGCCATCGAGTGGATAAAATGTGCTGTCGGAGGCAAATTCCGGTCCAATCGGAAGGACCGCCGTCTTCATTTCCGGATGTCGCCGCTTCACCTCCTGCGACTGCCACAAGGCGCCGGTAAGCACGAGGTCGAAATGTTGGCTGATTGATCGTGGAACTCGCCACGTGGGAGCATCGATAGAATTGTAGATTTTATAGCTGCTCTTGCATGCGACAAGTATATCTTCGGAAACGCCAAGCCCCCACACGCAGAGAATATCGGGAGCACCAAACGTAATGATGTGGGCCAGCATATCATTCGACGCGAATGGCGCCTCAGGGCCGTTCATTGCGAATGAACGGTGAACAAGAAACGGATTTGTCAGATCCTCTGGGGGCGGGTGGGCGCCCCGCCAATGCGTCCAAATTTCGACGATGTCGACTATGCCCGTCTTCAAGCAAGCAAGGGGCAGGCGTTCAATGTAGCCGCCCCGCACCATTACATCCTGGATTGATTGTTCGGCAGTAGAAGGACTTCCCCGCGCTCCGCTGGCCCACTGACCTCGCAATTCCTCGATAGAAAGCGGCGAGGAAGGCTCGTACCAGCCGGCCTGATAGTCGCTGATAACGACAAGACGCTTTTTCGGTAAATATTCCCTGTTCAATTCACGCCACTCCGTCACCCATGACGCAGACCATTCCTTGCAGTTACTTCACAAGATCGATTCCGTGACTGATCCGGCGATCGCTCTTTACCCATCGAATACGTTCGGAGGCGTACCGTCGGGATCGGTTTTCAACATGTACGGGACGACCGACCATATCAGCGCGGCGGCAACGCCATCCGGCCGCAATTGCAATTCAACAATGGTGGTCCAGGCTCCGTCGTCCATAGCCGCACCTCGTGAGATGATGAGCGGCTAACACCGGCGGTGTCGGTAAGTTCCGAATTCCGCGCAAACCGGCTGTCGTTGGTTCGCTCTTAGCTCCCCCTAACGGACGAACGGTGACCAGCGGGTGGCGCGCAAACCTCGTCGGGCCTTACGACCACAGCATCCGGCGACTGGCTGCCTGCGCTAACAAGCGCGATGGCGTGCCTCAGTGCGGCCTGAACGTGCTCGCTTTGGACGCCAACCTTAGCAAAATCAAGATGATGCGTCGGCAACACCGCGAAGTCGAGTTTCCAGAATATCGATCAGGATCACTCGTTGCCGACTCCCGACGATGTTCGGGAAACCGTGACCTCGCGGCATCAGAATGCAGTGCGCCTCATCACTGTTGGTTGAGCAGGAAGACTGCCGCGCGGCACATCCTTCAGCGAGCCAGTTACGGGCGTTCCCTTCATCTAGCGTACGGACAAAAGAAGCCCCGCCGAATGAACTGACCCCATTAAGTTGGACAGTTTAGAAGGCCAGGTCCGTGCAACAGGCAGATCGCTCCTAGTCCGTTCTCGACAAGGAAAGGGGCGTGCCTAGAGGCATCCGGACGCGAACTCAGCGGCTTGTCCCGCAAGGAGGCCGACGATATAGCCGCGCAGCTCAACGTCGACCACTTTTCTTACACCAGATCTGGAACATCAAAAGATAAACGAGGTTCGGGATAGGTGAAACGAAGCAAAATAGGAGAATCCAATGCTTCTGAAACTCATCGCGGTCTCGGCACTTTCGATCGGTGTGGCAACTTCGGCCATGGCTCAGGCCAGCGGCGGCACAGGTGGAACTGGAGGAACCAGTGGTTCTGGCCAGTCCGGCGGCGCTTCAAGATCCGGTAGCATGTCCGATAGCGGATCCGGCACTTCCACCTCCGGCACGGGCGCTTCCGATAAAGACAAGGATTCGACGGGCAAGCAAGACTCTTCCGACTGCATTCAGGGCCAAGTCAAAGATGCCGCCGGCAATTGCCGGTAAAATCTGGCTCATCGAAGAAACCCCGCGGTCAACTCTGCGGGGTCTTTGTGCCGTTCCTTCAACTGCGCTTCCACGAAGACCGATTTTACCTATGAACGAGAGCGGCAACCCTACCAAGGATCGGTGCGAGGAAGGCCGAGATGGAGCGGTTTCTGACAGCTATGAGGGCGAGCCGTCGCGTGAACATCCGAATTAGACAGGATGTGGCGCGGAGTCGATCGCCTAAACGGCGGTGGGCCTCTCACTGTCTTTCTCCGGAATTCTATTGTGGCCAGGTTCTTCGCGATCAGGCACGAGGTTTCAGGGTATTCGACACGTTTTTTGCGTCCTGCTCAGCATCATCGGTGTCGCTCAAGGGACCGCTAGCCGAAGCGAAAATACTTCTGGAACATTCGGGTGAAGCGGGAGTTGGGAGCGCATTCAAAAAACGGTGAAAAAGCTTTGGAGGCTTCTACCATGTCCCAACCATCCATCTCCCGCCTGCCGGGCGATACTCCGTATGCGGTTAACCCGGCAGACCCGCGCACTACGGCCACCATCAACAAGATATCATGGGGTGCAGTGTTCGCCGGCGTCGTTCTCGCACTCGCGGCCCAGTTCCTCCTTAATCTTCTCGGTGTCGGGATTGGCGCTGCAGTTCTCGACCCTACCACGTCGGACAATCCTACAGCGACCAGTTTCTCCATCATGGGCGGCCTCTGGTTCGTCGTTTCCGGCATCGTCGCCTCGTTTATCGGCGCATATGCTGCAAGCCGGCTGTCCGGCCGTCCCAGCAAGTCCACAGGCGGTTTCCACGGCATCACCTCCTGGGCCGTTACGACGCTAGTCATTCTCTACCTCCTGACCACCTCGGTTGGCGCACTCGTCGGCGGCGCCTTCAGCGGCCTTTCGAGCGTGGTCGGCGGTGTCGGCAAGACTGCAGCAACTGCGGCGACCACCGGAGCGTCTTCGATTGCCGCAGCAACCGATCCGATGGCCGATATCGAACGGCAAATTCGCGAGGCCAGCGGTGGCTCCGACCCGCAAGCCCTTCAAGCGGCGGCAGTCACGGCGATGAAAGCCGTGGCAACGGGCGACCCGAGCAAGGTCGAGGACGCCAAGGCACGGGCCGCCGACGCTCTGGCGAAAGCTCAGAATATCCCTGTCGACCAGGCGCGGGCGAAGGTGGATGAATACGAGGCAAACTACAGGGCATCCGTCGATCAGGCAAAGCAGCAGGCTTTGGAGGCGGCAGAAACCACGACGAAGGTCGTGTCCAGCGGCGCCCTGCTCGGCTTCGTCGCACTCGTTCTCGGCGTGATTGCAGCTTGGTTCGGGGGGGTAGCTGGCACGAAACCAGGCCCCATCCTTGAAGAATATACACGCGGCCGAAACCTATAGTCATCTCAACACGAGGAACACGAACATGGCAGAACCTAAAAATCTTAGCGATCTCCTTTATGAGACCCTCATGGACATGTACTTCGCGGAAAAGCGGATACTGACGGCCCTGCCCGAGAAGGCTGAAGCCGCGCAATCGCCTGATCTCAAGGAGGCATTCGAAACACATCTCGGTCAGAGCGAAGATCACGTAGCGCGCCTCGAACAGGCCTTCGAACTGATAGGCAAGCCAGCGCAGCCGAAGACCTGCAATGCCATCCTCGGCATCATCGAGGATGGCAAGGAAGTCATGGAGGCGTTCAAGGGGACGGCCGCCCTCGATCCGGGCCTGCTCGCCGCTGCGCAGGCTGTGGAACATTACGAGATCAGCCGCTACGGCACGATGGTCACCTGGGCCGAGACGCTCGGTTTGGATGACGTAGCTGACCTCCTCGCGGAGACTCTTGACGAAGAAGAAACGACAGACGAACGGCTTACCGAGATCGCCAAAGCAACCGTCAACGCGCAGGCCGCCTGATTGCCGGCGCGTGGTGACGGAAACGGGAGGTGCGCCAACGAGGTCGGTTGATCACTATGGCGCGCCGACCCCTGGGGACCTAAATCAACGCATGCGATGCTGCAAATAACATATTCATCCGAAGGACTTGCCGCTTCTCAACCGGGACTTAGCGTTGGTGCAACGGGTGTTTGATGCTGTTAGAGCCGAAGCCGGCGCCAAAGCCGGCGACCAATCAACCGCAATCATCAACCCTTTTTACCCGGCCGCTCTTACGTTGAAAAAAGTAGCGCGCTATGAGCAGCCTCCTGCTGTCCGAATAACGGTCGAACCTCGTGATCTTCGCATTGTTCCGCGCCACCGGGCCTTCTTACGGTGGAGGACGTGCGTTCAGGATCCACCTTCGATCGTCATTCTGCTCAGCACCCGTTCAGGCGTCCCGTAGGCGGCACCGGCGAAAGCCTCCAGCGCACCCCTATCCCGAATTCTGATGACACCCCGGTCGGAGTAGATGAGATTCTGCCCCTCAAGGACATGAAGAGCGTTCGTCACCCCCGGTCGTCTGACGGCCAGCATCACGGCGAGGAACTCGTGCGTCACGTCGATCCGGTGGCCGTCGACCCGGTCGTCGATCATGAGAATCCACCTCGCCAAGCGAGCGTCGATGCGTTGGACGGCGTTCGACAGCGCGGTATAGGCGGTCTGGGTGAACAGACTAAGAGCGAAGCGTTCCAGGATTCGTCTGACCTCGACGTTTTCCGCCACGAGTTCCTGAAGGGCCTCGCGCTTTATCCGATGACCTTTTCCGGACACCTGCATCATGAATTCGAAGGGATGCCGCTCCGCATCGAGTATCGCTACGAGCGGCGTGACACCGTCCCTTCCGACAAGCCCGATTTCCGTGCGTTCGCCGGCCGCAGACACGGCGACCATCGACGCCACTCCGTCTTCGGGAAAGTAATGGTGCGCGATGGGAGCGTCGAAACCGGCGATATGGAAGTTTCGGGGAAGATCGATGGGTTCAAGCCTTGGGCGGATCGCATTCCAGGCGTCGGCGGACAGACCTGACAACAGGTGATTGCGGATAGCGGATTGAAGCATCGCGGTTCTCCAGTACAGCGAGCGCAGAGCATTCCGATCGTCTGCGCTATTACAGTTGGGACCGCCATCGTACTATCCGCACGTGACTGTGCAACCGCAAGGAGTTCACGCCGGCATGTAATGAACTTCGTACCATAACAGGCCGACGCCGGAACGCATAGCATTTCCGCTCATTCCCCTGTTGCCGCCCAAGGGAGAACGGCATGAACGAGGCTGTCCTGGCATGCGCCACCCTGGAAGATCAGCTCGCATTGATACCCGCCGTCAAAGGTTCGCGATGACGTTTGAATGATCCGCGTCAGATGCGGACGACCTCGCGCAGGGACGCGCTGCGCATGGCTCGCCCGATCCACCCCTCGGCCTGGCGGCACGCATCGGCAAGGACTCTTGACGATCACGGTTTCGAACGGAGGCGACGCCATTCCGCCGGAGACGATGGAGCGGCTGTTCCAGCCCCTTTTCCGCGGCGGCGAGCCGGCGCCAGGCAGGACGGCCTCGGACTAGGTCTCCAAAACGCTTCCGAGATCGCCAAGGCCCACGGGTGGCACTCACCGTGACGTTCTCTCCAAAGGTATGCCCAATCCAGAATAATCCCCAGCAGTGAGGCTTGAAAATCGAGCAGGTTTCCCAGCGCAAACGTGCGCTCAAGAGAGATCTGGCCAAGGGGCTGGAAGAGAAGTCGTTCGGTTGAGCGATGTCATCAAACTCGATTGAAACCTTCTTTGGTTCGATATCGGACGGTGGGCGAACAGCGGGAACCATTAGTGCGCGTATCCATTACGGTTGGTGCTCGGAGGAACCACCATGCCGCAATGCCCTTCCCTTCAAGATGAAATCGTTGCCTTACGTCCTGTAATGCAGGCCTTCGCTCATCGATTTACCAGATCGGATGCCGACGCCGAGGATCTGGCACAGGAAACGGTCTTGAGGGCCCTGGGGCATCTGGATCATTTCACGCCCGGAACCAGCCTCAAAAGCTGGATGTTCACCATCCTCCGGAACCAGTATTGCAGTCAGTACAAGCGGTCGAAGCGTTACCGTTTGGCCTCCGACATTTCCGAAGGCTCCTTCGAAAACTCCGTGCCATCGGATCAGGATTGGCCATTGCGGCTGAAAGATGTTTCCGAGGCGATCGACCGTCTTCCCAAACACATGCGACAGGCGCTGATGCTCGTCGTGTCCGGGCGCTCGTACGCCGATGCCGCAAAGGATTGCGGGTGCGAAATCGGTACCATCAAGAGCCGGGTCGGCCGCGCACGGATGGCGCTGATGGTGGCCTTGGACGAGGCCTCTTTCAGCGAAGCTGCTACCCGGTAAAAAGAAAGCGCCAATGCAGGCAATTTCAGGTGCACTCCACGTTGAGCACGCTCTCCCAGGAACTCAAACGCCCTGCGACCTTGATCGAAGAGTTCAAGCAATCCTAATGTGCCCGAAAGATTTCCCAGAGGCGACGATGAATCGCCAAGATGTCTTCTTTCGCTTCACTCAGAACGAAGCATCCAGGGGGCTTTAATGAACTCGAAACGAAGGCGGCGAATACGAAAGGGATCTGGCGGGCCTCGAGGATTTCTACGCACGCAATCATCTCGTCACCCTCGTAGTCGAGATCGATGATCGCGCCATCGTGGCCGCCAAGGTCAAAAGATGAAAGAGCATTGGCCGCAACGGGGCCCGCCAGAACAATGTTGAGTGATCTCCAAGCGTTCGAAACGGTCGATGGGGTCGTACGACTGGTAATCACGAGAAAGCGCAGCATGTTGGTCTGCCCCCTGAGTGCGATGTTCAAACAGAACACACTCGGGGAAGTTCCGAAGGGAACCCCGGTGCCCCTTTACCTGATCGGATACGACCAGGATTGCAAGCATTTACTCAAAGGCGAACTGTGGGGTGCGCTATCACTCCGCAACGCCGCATAGAGCGAGATCGTTAGATGTTGCGTCCTGAGCGTCGCTTATTTCAGATCCTGGAAAAAACGATGGTTCCGCGAAACCTTCATTCAACTCCGCCAGTCATCTTGGGATAATCCGCTCACCTCTCCCGCCTCAGGATTACGGTGATACGAAGCTCTTGGGAATCACCTGTGGGTCGGTAACGACACGCTGAGACGCCACTCCATCTCAGGTGTTGACCATTACGTCGTCCGATCAAGTTAGTTCGGGCTACGGCAGGGCTGCGATTCTACTTCCATGTCCGCTCGGAGACACCTTCAACAGGGATCTCTAAGCATCGACCTCCCCTCGGTAATCGCGGCGCTTCTTGCGATGATCGCCTAAACCAAAGTGACACCGTGCAGGGAACGAAACGACAGCCCCGCAGTTAACTGGCACGCAAACAATCATGTTTCGCGCTGTTCAGGAGAAGTCACGTGGGAAGCACATCTGACAAGGCATCGGGCAAGGCCAACGAACTGGCGGGCAAGGCACGCCAGGCTGCTGGCAAAGCCGTGGACAACAAGGAAATGCAGGCTAAGGGCGCGGCGCAGGAAGGCAAGGGCAAGGCCCAGGTCGCCAAGGGCAAAATCAAGGAGGCAGTCAAGGGCGTCGTTGATCGCACCTGACCGAACTCTGATTCCGTTGTCAACGACTGCCGCCCTTGGGCGACGGGGTACCGGGACATGCGGTGCGCCTGCATCGCGATCAAGGCCGGCGACGAGTCCAAGGACAAGACGAAACCGCCCAGCCCTGGCAGACCGCTACGGCTGGTTTGACGACTTCTTAGCGCTCTTCAGCTTCTTGGATGAAGTCGGTACGCTACCGGTGACGGCAGATGCAGCGTCACGCTTGTCCGCTAATGCAGCCGATCTGCGGTCTTTCCCATGTAATCCGCGACCTACGCACTGCGCGACCCCATCGGCGAAGGCGGCCCCGTGGTGGTGTCCTTCCGCCGTCTGGGTGCTCGGTTCGGCATTCGACTCGCCGCTCACGATCAGGATGACGATCGAAAGTCATTCCCAGAAAGAAGCGATGCTGAGCGGTGAATTGGGACTTTGGGCGAGGCTTGTGATTCTGACGGGCGATAAGGTCGAAAGCGCCGGGCGCAAGCAGGCCCGACTGCTCTTCCTATTTCGTCTTAAGACGTTCAGCCTCTTCTGTGATCCCTGCCTTCGCGGTATCGTGCACGTCGACAGCGACGGAAGCAGCCTTGTCGTAGACATCCGATGCGAGATCCTTGCCCTCATCAACAATCTCGGTGGCTTTCGATGCGACGTCCGCTTTAATGCTATCGGCTGCATCTCCAAGGACTTCATCTTCCTTGTCCGTGCGAGGAAGGGCAGCACCGAAAGCGGCTCCCACGGCGAAGGCCAGCGCGCCCCCAACCAGCGGCTGATCGCGAAAATGCGCAAGGATCGCTGTATTAAGTCGTGTCGTTTTTTCTGCAAGTATTGAACTCGCCGAGGACGCGGACTGCGATACTGAACCTGCGGCATCGCTCGCCTGCTGAGCCACGTTCCCGGCGGCATCCTTAACTTGTTTCCAGCTTTCCGAAGCCCAGCCTGTCGTGGCCTCCAGCACAGCGCCCGCTTCATCTGTGATATTGGAGATCTGTTTACCCGTCGCGTCGGCAAATCCTCGGTATGCTCTTCCGCTCGAGTCGACGAAGTTGCCAGCGCGATTTTCCGACCTCATCAGTCAAAGCCTTGAACCGCTCTCCGGCATCGTCGATGAAGTGGCTATATCTGGCGCCGCCAACATCCTCTGGCGGCCCGACGCGTCGAACGCCTCCGTGGGCAGCATAAAGCGGATAATTTTCAAGCGGCGTGTCAACGGCCGTGCGGGTAGGTGACAGCGCCCCGCCTTGTTTAGCCATCAGCCATGCTAGGCTCACGCCGATCAAAGCGACGGGGAGTGGGTTGACCTTGAGGGCTGTTCCGAGGTTGCTGACATACTCCCCACCACCGCTTCCTTTGGCATACGCGAGGACCTCATCGACGAGCTGACCTGGGGACATTCTCTCCTGAATAGCGCCGATGCGGTCTTCGATCCTTCGACGGTCGGCATCGATTTCGCGCTGAATATCGATCGACGATTTCTCCGATGATTGATTCATCATATTTTCTCCTTAACGACTTCGACATCTCGGCGGAGGGATGCAGCCGTTCGATCCAGTTTCAGATTGGCACCGCGCAATGTAGCAAGACCTTTAGACACCAGCACCCACGCGATACCGGCAATAAAAAAGCCGACAATCAGCGCGGATAGAGCCTGGGAGGATGTTTGCGTGAAGCCTTGCGTTACTAAGAACGCAACTAAGCCGCTTACCAAAACGCTTAGCAGGACACCGACAGCGCCGATTGCCAGCACCATGCCAATCACCAGGACCTCGACGCCGCTGAGAGCTTTAGAGACTTTTTCAGAGGCTTCCGTCTTAGCCAGGTCTATTTCCTTGCGAAGGAGGCCAGAGACATCGCTGACAAGGCCGCCAACGAGTTCCGATAATGGCGCGTTATCGCTTTCTTTAGCCATTGTGCGGACCTCCGGATGTTCCTGCGGTAGACGAAAGCTGGAAGTCGGTAGACGCCTGCATCTTCTCTGGTGCGCTCGGAGACGACTTTCGGATTGCAGAAGCAGTCAGAAAACGGCTCGCTGCCAAGCCGGCAAGTGCCGCTACCCCCAGAAAAGCCAAAGGCTGTTTGCGGCCGAAATCCTCAGCCATGCTGGCAATCTCTCGGAGATCCCGGCCTTCCATTTTTTTCGCGAGGACCGCGACGCTCTCGCCGATCTGCTTTGCATACCGGCCCACCTGTGCCTGATCGCTGCTTTCGAGTTCCGCGCCCACTTTCTGCAGAGCGGTTGCGATGCCACCGACTTGGTGAGCGGCGAAGTCGGTCTGTTCCGCCACAGTATCCTGGATCTTCTGCGTGGCGGTCTGGGCGGCATCCTTGGCCGCCTTGCTGACTTCCCCAAGGTCATCGCTGACCCTGGTTTTGAGATCACGAACTTCGACTGGCTGAATTTCGGTTGGGACGCCATCGTCCACCGGAGACCGTTCATCTTGCGACGGCATCGGCCCAGTTGGAGCCTGTATGATTTCGTCTGGCATTTTCAATCCTCCCAGAAGGTGCGAGCGGCGGATGCTGCGATCACCCCTAACCGGAAGAGCAGATGTTTGTTCCCAGTCACTCTAGGTTTGCATCCAACTAAAAATTGGCGAATTGCCTCGACGGAAAAAGACATCGCTCCTTCGCTTCCTCGATATGATCGATGGCCAATTTGGCTTGCCCCGAACGACGCGTTTCCTCCTCGCCTCGAACGGGAGCCGGACATCGGCTCGGCAGTTGAATGCCGCCGTCGTTATTGGCCGCACAATGGAGGACAGAATGTCGAAAGTTGATCAGCAATGCGATCAATCCTTATACCCGAGCCCGGCTTGGCGCTGGAGAACTGCTCGCCGCCAAACCATCGGGTGCGCGGATGACGCCCGACTTCAGATTGTCAGGGACAATCCGTCGAGGAACGCCCTGAAGAAACGGGACATCCGGACATGCAAGCCAATCCAGTCGGGGAGTGTTTGCGTCCAGGTCGATTCGGCATAGGTGAAGCTATAGGCACCGAGCACTGCCACGAAGATCTCGGCCTCGCGGATCTCACCGGTCTTGCGATCAACAATCGGGATCTTCTTGCCAGTCGACGAAGACCTTGTCGCGGGCCGCATCTCCTGGCGCATAGTCGGCGAAAGTCGCTGTGAGAAGCTACGAAAGAGTTCGCAGAAGCGGCTTTAGCCGTGCCCTTCGGGGTGCGACCCACGATACTCCTCCCAGAGAATGAGCAAGGTGACGCCTGGCTTTTTGAGCTCGACGGCATGTTCAGCCCAGTTCGGTTCGTGCGGCGTCTCGTGCCTTGTTTGACGCAGGCTTGCGGGAAGGTGTTGCTGAGATCGGGGCGGCCTCGATCCGCATTGCGAGTGCCGAGGCCTCGGATCAAATCGAAGACGCACGGAGCCGGATCAGGAACCGCCCATCGCAGCGGTGGGTCCCTCGCTGCGCTGATCGGCGATTTCTGGGGGACGACCCGCTAACACAATCTTCTGCAGGCAGTTGAACGATTGGCTATTCGGGCCCCTGGGGCCGATCGGGAGGACCAGAGGGCGCTTTTAGGGCTGTGCCAGTCCCGGTTTTGGGTCGCCTGATTCGGAGCCTCCGAGGGCTTACCGGAGACGGCGGCGGCGCATCGGAGAGCATCTCACGCGCGGCGGTGGTCAAGGTGGAAGCAATGAAATCAGCCTCCGGAAGCTGGTGCAGTTGCGTGTCCTCATCGTTTTCAGACCACAGCACTGCGCCTACGCGCGTGGTGGGATACATGCGCTTGAAGCGGCGTACAAGTATGCCGGCATGCCTGACAGAGTCAAAGTTCAGGAAGCAGACGACGATGGCATTTGCTCCATTCGGAACGAGATCGCGGCTGCGGCGGCTGGCGATGTCGGAGTGCCTTGCTGCCACCACTTCCGCTCCTTGCACTTGGAGAACCTGGGCCAGCATCACCGCTGATGCATCGTCAAGAGGCCCCCTGCCACCAATGCAGAAGACCGTTTTCCCGGTCCCGTCCGGCAGTTCCTCGTCGCCCTCTCCCTCATCCTTCGTGGCCGTCAAGGGTGTCTCGTCTGCGGTTTTGTCCTCCTGCTCTTCTTCTTCCTCCTCCTCCCGAGCGATCTCTTCCAGATTCGAGACCAGCGTGATGGCGGTACCGAACACTTGTTCCATCTGCTCCGCTGTCAGGACGCCTCTACGGCGGTCCTGCTCGGCGAGCAGAAGGGCTGGAATAGCAACCTTGCCATAGTATTCCTCCAGATAATCTTCCTCGAGGATCTCCTCAGCGAGATCGGTGGCCTCGTCGGGATCCCCAGCTAAAAGTCTTTGATAAAGGCGTTCCTTGGGATCAAGCACCGGTTCGCTGCCAAACAGGACTTCCAAGAATTCAAACTGCGGGACATAACGCCCTAGAACTGCCAGGCACACGGTCAGCGGCGTCGACAGGATAAGGCCGACCGGTCCCCATAACCATGCCCAGAAAATAGCTGCAACGATGATGGCAAGGGGAGAGAGGCCTGTTCGGGAACCATACAGCCATGGTTCGACGATGTTGTTGCTCGTCAGCTCCAGCGCGAGAAAGATCGCGGCGACCCAAAGAACAAGGCTCCAGCCCGGATCGACTGCGAACGCCAGGAAGAGCGGCAGTACGGCAGCTATTACCGGCCCGATATATGGGACGAACCGCAGAACGATGGCAAGCATCCCCCAGAGCACTGCATTGGGAATTCCCACCGCCCAAAGCCCCAGCGCCAAGGGGATGCCGTAAGCGCAGTTCACGACCAATTGCATGAGGAGATACTGCGCAACGCGGCTTCCCGCCTCCTGCAGGGCTTCGGTGGTGCGATGGAGGTCTCCGTAGCCGACGAGCCGGATAAAGCGGTCGCGAAGCTCCTCCCGCTCCAGGAGCATGAATATGACGACGACTATGATTAGTCCCAATGACGCGATCGGACCGACCAAGGGGCCGATCAAATTTGTCAGCGTTGCAATGGGGCGGCTTGGCGCGAATATCTCTACGAGCAGAGGCTCCCTAGATGATCGCTCGCCCACGGGAGCAGTCGGTTTCTGCTCCACGCTGTTGAGTTCCCGTCCGACACTTTCGACGACTGAAGTCAGCCGCCGAACGATACCCGTATCGCTTCCGCTTTCCTGGAGCGCCCGGATCTTTCCCACAATGTTGGTCTGATAGGCAGGGAGGTTTTGCACGACTTCAGTAACCTGTCCGGCCACCACAAGGCCGAACAGGATGAGAACAAGAAAGGCGAGCATGACGGTAGTTATTACCGCCAGAATGCGAGGAAGCCCCAGCTTACGAAGACGTGAGGAGATTGGTGCCAGTGCGAACGTCAGCAGAACAGCGATTGCCAGAGGAAGGAGGACTTCCTTTGCAAAGTAGAGAATGGCAATGACTGCGAGCACACTCGCAAAGGCAGGCATGCGTGAGGGTGATGCGGGCGGAATTGAATATATACGACGAGAACCCCCGAGGCCGTTTTTCAATTCCGCCTCCTTGCTATGGTCGTGACTTGAAGGCGTCGATATGCCAATTGGTCCAAGACTCATGGAGGTAGGGCGCAGATGGGACTTAGCAATGATTGCGCTGCTGCACTGGCCGAGCGGCAGGGTGCCAGGATGATGGTGTTCTCGCGGGACCCGGGATCCACGATGAATGCGCATCCTGTCTGGGTCGCGCTCCAGGCCGCCCCTCGGAAAGGATCGAGATTGGGTATGCAGCGACGGCGGGCCTAGTTTGGTCGAAGCGATCCCATGCCCAGGCTCAGAACATCAAGCCTTGCGCGTTCGAACCACCCGCCTGGCTATTTTCGCAGGATCTTCTCCATCGCTTTCCCGTTGGCGAGTTCGTCGATCAGTTTGTCCAAGTAGCGGATTTCCTGCATCGTAGGTTCTTGGATGTCTTCCACGCGAACGCCACAGATCGCGCCGGTAATTAGCGATCGCGAGGGATTCATTTGAGGCGCTTGCGCAAAGAAGTCCTCAAATTTTGTGTCATTCGCCAACTGATTATCTAGCGTCTCTTGGGTATGTCCCGTCAGCCAACAGATGATCTGATCGACGTCAGCTTTCGTGCGCCCCTTCTTCTCCGCTTTGGCGACATAGTGCGGATAGACGCTCGCGATACTGACTGAATAGATTCGATGCTTCGTCATGCATCCCCCCGGCGGAAGCGTTGTGAGCTTTTGTCACCGCTAACTTAGCCAACGGACGCTCAACAGCAATCCTTTGCAGCGCGGGAGGCTTAAAGAGCAAGTCCGGCATGTCCATCAAGTGGCGCGAATCTCTGGGGCCGATAGCGGAAGACTCTGCACTTCAGGATGCGTTCGTCCTTCTGCGCGACGCCATGCGCAAGTCAAACGTGGCAGCAATCGCGCGGGCGGTGCTGTTGCGCAAGATGCGCACGGTACTCCGCGCTCATAGCAATGGCCTCATCGCCACCGCGTTGAACTTCGACTACGAAGTCAGGTCGTCCGCGAAGGCTTTCGACGAGATACCAAAGCTGAAGATGGAGGGCGAAATGCTCGATCTCGCAAAACACATCATCGCGTGCGTCCGGATCTTGTTCGCCCGCACACCCTCCGAAGTTCCTTCGCGAATCCATCATCAAGCGTCTGCGAGCCAGCGTGAGCAGTTTCGGGAACTTCGGAGGGCATCCAACTTCAGGCGGTCAGGTATTCAAGCCGCCATCCACTGTGAGGATTGTTCCTGTAATTTGCCTTGCAGCAGGGCTCGCGAGGAAGGCCACAGCCGCCGCCACATCTTGCGGCTCGCCATACCGGCCAAGAGGCATCAGTGCGCGCTGGAAGTCGGCAAAATCACCGTTGGCCGGGTTCATGTCTGTATTAGTCGATCCCGGCTGGACCAGGTTTACGGTGACATCACGCGCTCCCAGTTCGCGAGCGAGGCCGCGCGTAAACGAGTGGAGCGCGGATTTTGTCATGTAATACACCGTACCGCTCTCGCCAACGATGCGTTCGGCGCCGGCCGAGCCGATAGTAATGATGCGACCTCCCGCTTGAAGATATGGAATGGCGGCCTGCGAAGCGAGCACGGGTGATCGCACGTTGACGTTCAGCAGCGCATCGATGTGAGCGACGCTGACGTTGGCGATCGCATCGTAAAGCGCGATTGCCGCATTGTTGACAAGAATGTCGAGACCGCCAAGCGCCTGGGCGGCCTCCTCCACCGAGCGCTTCACGGCCGCCGGATCGGCACTGTCGGCCTGGATAGCAAATCCGCGCCTGCCCTTCCCCTCAATAGCTCGAACAACCTCTGCTGCGCGATCAGCCGAACGCTCGTAGGTGATCGCCACGTCCGCGCCCTTGTCCGCAAGTGCTAGCGCAATAGCGGCGCCGATACCACGCGATGCGCCCGTCACAAGAGCTCGCTTTCCAACCAATTCACTCATTATCTGTCCTTTCTGTAGTGATTGACACAGAAATACGTAGGGACGTGAAAGCGGTGCGTCAAGAATATTATATCGATCGATACAAAAACGTATGCAAGTTGCCGAGGAAGGATGAGAGGTTTATATAACAATTGATGCAGAAATCGGACCGAAAGCCTCAAGCCTGCGAATCTACTCCGTCCCGCGCTCGCGGGCGCCCTCGCGCATTTGATCGACAAGCCGCCTTGGCGAAGGCGACCCGTCTCTTCTGGCTCAAGGGCTTTGAAGCCACGTCAATGACTGATCTCACCGAGGCGATGGGGATCGGATCACCCAGCCTGTACGCAGCATTCGGATCAAAGGAAGCGCTTTACGCGGAAGCGGTGCGTTATTATCGCGAGAGCTACGAGGCGCTCGTCTGGGCTAAATTCCATTCAGCGCGGACGGCGCGCGAAGCGATCGCTTCATTTCTGCTGGACTCAGCTGCGGCCCTGACCGGCTGTGTTGCAGACATTCCCCATGGCTGCATGGTGGCCCTCTCATCGGTCGGCAGCGAAGGCCACTTGGAATTGGGTGAACTCGTACGATCAGCACGTGCCGTCACGCTCGAACGCCTGAAGGCGCGCTTGGATCGGGCCGTGGCGGATGGTGAAGTTCCAGTCGCAACGGACGTCCATGCGCTTTCGCGTTTCGTGCAGACTGTCCAGTTTGGCATGTCAATCCTGGCTCGCGACGGGGCCAGCCGTGCCGAGCTTGAGGCCGTGGCTGAGGTCTCGATACTGGGATGGGATGCCCGCATCAGGAGCGACACCGATTCCGCGTAAAAGCGCGCAGGCTTACGGGCTGCGCTCTATCGATTCTCATTGATAACGCAATCAACCGAGCAAAGTCATTCACCTCCGATGGGCGTCTCTCGAAACCGAGACCCGAGATATTTCTGCGATTGGAGGGAGGACCGAGCAGGAGGTTTGCCAATCGCTTCTAATTTAGGTGCGGCAATCGCGATAATAGGGCAGCTCTCGAGCAGAATATCGCCCAATCGGCGACAAATGGCGGGGGAAGGTTTTTGAAGACGGCTCCGTCATCGCCGGCCTTGAAATAGGATATGAAAGCAAACCCATAAAGTGGCGACGGCGTGAGGCACAATTGCTTGAAACCGAAGCCTAGGATGCACCCGATCAAGCGATCGCCCTTCCGCGGCCGGTCGATTTTACCTGCTGAGTTCGGCCGCAGAGGAACTCTACCCGCGTGCCCGCTTCAGGCCGGACCAACTGCCTCGACACTCGCATTTGAACAAAACCCCGCTCCCGCTGGTTATTCTGCAAAATCGCGAGAGAACGACGATGGATTTCCTAGAGGCGGTCAACGCTGCCGGATCCTGGCTGCAGGTTTTCCTTCTCAATGAGTGGACGCTCTATCAGTCCGCCCTGATAGTCGCCGGTTACCTGCTTTCCGGCTTGCTGGCAAAACGGATCGAGCCGGCATTGGAATCGCGCGCCCGCACCATCAAGGGAAATCCGGATCTGCTTCGCGTCATCATCGCATTTATGAGGCGAACACGCTGGCTCTTTCTGATTGTGCTGCTGGCGATTGCGGATGTGGTGCTGTTGCGATTTGCGTGGCCATCGCACCGGTGGCTGGTAGCAACAGCCCTCACTCTCGTGGTGGCGTGGTTCGTCATCTCGGTACTCACGCGCATCATCCGAAACCAGATGCTGGCGCGTGTCGTTGCCGCCGCCGGCTGGTTCTATTTTGCACTTTACGCGCTTGGGCTGGATCGCGCGCTTCTGGCAGCACTCGATGGTATAGCCGTCAATCTCGGCGCCGTTCGCCTTTCTATGCTGCTCGTCTTGAAGGCCATCGTCCTTTCCGTCGCGCTGATCTGGCTTGCGGTTCTGATCGGCAACATGTCGTCGAACTGGATCCAGAAGTCGGCGGATCTCACGCCCTCCTTGAAGGTTCTCATCAGCAAACTAATCAAGATTGGGCTCATTGTCTTTGCGGGCACGATTGCCTTGTCTGCGACAGGCATCGACCTGACTGCGCTCACGGTTTTTTCAGGTGCTGTCGGCGTCGGCATTGGTTTCGGCCTGCAGAAGGTCGTCTCCAACTTCATATCCGGAATCATCATCCTGCTCGATAAATCCATCAAACCGGGCGACACGATTACGCTGGGGGAGACCTTCGGCTCCATCCGCGACCTGCGCTCCCGCTTCGTCTCCGTCATCACCAGAGATGGCAAGGAGTACCTCATTCCAAACGAAGACTTCATTTCCCAGCAAGTCGTCAACTGGTCGTTTTCCAGTGATTATGTCCGCATCGAGGTGGATTTCGGAACCTCGTATGACAGCGATCCGCACGAGGTTGCCCGCATCGCGATCGAGGCGGCCAAGACCATCCCGCGGGTTGCCGGCACCTACGCCCAGCCGGTCTGCTGGATGACGGCCTTCGGGGCATCATCGGTCGATTTCAAGCTGAGATTCTGGATCTCCGACCCGAGCAACGGCCTTACCAACGTGCGCGGTGAAGTACTAATGGCATTATGGGATGCATTCAAGGCAGCCGGCATTTCGATCCCGTTCCCGCATCGCGAAATCATCATGAAGACACCTGTCGAGCTTGCCCGCGCATCTCTTCGGCAGCGGCCAGATGATGAGCGCGCTTCCGGCAGCCCCAAATCCGGGAACTGAATTGCCTCAAAGACGTTCGGCAATATCCGTTCACGAGGTCACCGCCATGCGCCGCGCCCTTTGCTTGCTCTCCCTCGCACTCGCCGGCTCCCAGCCGCTTGCGGCAGCCGCTCAGGAAGCCAATTTCCTCCAGTCGCTTGCCGGAAACTGGCAAGGCGCAGGCCAGGTGCTGATGCGGATCGGCAGCGATCCGGTCAACGTGCGGTGCAGCTTCGCAACGACGGCGGGCCGAGCCAACTTCTCCATGAACGGCAGCTGCCGGGGCTTTGTCGTCGTGCGCCGGGCCGTTTCGGCAAATCTGAGGGTCAGCGGCGGGCGCTATACCGGGACCTATGTCGGACCGATGGGCCTGCCGTCTGCGCTTTCTGGAGGCCGCCGCGGAAACGCCATCAATCTTTCCGTACGCTGGGCCCGCCCCGTGAACGGCGACCGGAACGCCACCATGACCATCGAGAAGGTCGGGGCGGATGGCTTGCGCCTGCGCACGGTCGATCGCGACCATGCGACCGGAGGGTCGGTCGTCACCAGCAACATCGATCTTATGCGTCAGTGAACTTCCGCAAGTCTGTCCAGCCGGTTTCGTCAGTTGCTCGTCTGCGTCGCGGCCGCTTCCGGGGCCGAGCCGTTCCTGGCGAGTTGCCCGATGGCCACCAGAACCAGCACGGCAAGGACGCCTGCCGCCGATGTCAACGCCAGCGACCAGACGACGCCGATGCTCCCGATCAGGTAGGCCAGCGCAAAGGGTGCGACCGCCGACACGATCAGGCGCGCCGCCATCACCCGGCCCTGCATCTTTCCATAGCCGTCGCTTCCGAAGAGCAACAGCGGAAGCGTTCCGGTGACGATGCTGAAAAGGCCGTTTCCCAGGCCGAAGACAACTGCGAATGCGATGGCGCCGGCAACGGAAGGCGCGGTCGGGATGAGCAGCAATACCGCTGCCGACATAAGCGTGGCCGCGATGATGGCAAGCTTGAGCGGCGGCAGGTTCACGCCGAAGAGCATGTTCGTCAACCTGCTGAGAACCTGCGAGGGGCCGAAGAACGTCCCGACCAGCGCCGCTGTCGCGCCGAGCCCGAGGCCGGAAAGCAGCGGCACCATATGGACGAGGATGGCCGAGCTCACCAGCGACTGGAGGGAGAAGGAAAGCGCCATCAGAACGAAACCCATCCTGCGCGCCGATGCGGCAAGCGTTCCTTCCACGCGTCTCGCCGGCGAGGCTTTGCCGCTTCGCTCCCGGTTTCGGCGCATCTGCCGCGAGAGCACGGCATGGATAGGCAGGCAGATGATGAGGTTGAGGCCCGCGAATACCAGATAGACCTGCTGCCACGACATCTCAGCGTGCAGCATCGTCGTGATCGGCCAGAAGATCGTCGAGGCAAACCCGCCGATGAGCGTCAGGTAGGTGATGCTCCGTTGTGCCGCCTGCGGCCGGATCTGCACGAGCAGCGCGAAGGCCGCGCCATATTGAACGAGGTTCGACGCCGCCTCGATGCCGATCAGCGCCGCCACGAAGGAAATCCTGCCGGGCGCCAGCGCGCAGGCGACAAGTGCCGCCGCCGCGATCGCCGATCCCGCCGTCATGATCCGTCCGGCGCCGAAGCGGTCGATCCATTTGCCGAGCGCAGGTGCCATAAGGCCGCCGATCAGGAGAGCCGCGGACAATGCGCCGAAGACAGCCTCGGACGGCCATCCGAGATCCCGCGACATATCGGGGGCGAGGATGCTGAAGCTGTAATAGAGCGTGCCGTAGCCGATGATCTGCGTGATGCCAAGGGCGATAATGGCAGCAATCGGCGGAGGTTCGGTCATATGGATTTCAGGCTCACGCGCTGTTCGAGCTTATCGGCCTCTTCCTTGCGCTCGCTGTAGCGATCGGTGAGATAGGCGGAAGCGTCGCGGGTAAGCCACGTGAATTTCACCAATTCCTCGCAGACGTCAACCACCCGGTCGTAATAAGACGAGGATCTCATGCGGCCGTCCGCGTCGAACTCCTGAAAAGCCTTGGCGACTGACGACTGGTTCGGAATCGTGATCATGCGCATCCAGCGGCCAAGCATGCGCATTTGCCCAACGGCGTTGAAAGACTGCGAGCCGCCCGACACCTGCATGACGGCGAGCGTCTTGCCCTGCGTTGGCCGCACCGAGCCAACCGAAAGCGGAATCCAGTCGATCTGCGCCTTCATGATGCCGGTCATGGCGCCATGGCGTTCGGGCGAAACCCATACCTGCCCTTCCGACCACTGCGAGAGATCGCGCAGTTCCTGGACCTTCGGATGGCTCACCGGCTCCGCATCAGGAAGCGGCAATCCCTCCGGATTGAATATCCGCGCCTCGCAGCCGAAGTGCTCGAGCAGGCGCGCCGCCTCATGGGCGAGCAGCCTGCTATAGGAGACCGTGCGTAGCGAACCGTAGAGGATCAGGATACGGGGCTTGTGCTTCGAGAATGGCGGCCGCAGCGCTGCCAGATCGAGCGGCCGCAGATGTTCGCGGGAGGCTGCCGGCAGATCAGACAATGCGCCTGCCTTCCGCATCGAGAACCTGTTCGCCGTCTTCCTTGGCGAAGGCGCCCTTATGGGGCTCCGGCAGGATATCAAGAACCGCCTCGGATGGCCGCGCCAGCCGCGTGCCGAGCGGCGTCACGACGAAGGGCCGGTTGATGAGGATCGGATCTTTCAGCATCGCATCGAGAAGCTGATCGTCGGTCAGGGCCGCGTCATCGAGCCCGAACTCCGCATAGGGCGTACCCTTCTCGCGGATGGCCTGGCGCACCGTCAGGCCGGCGTCGGCGATCATCTTGACTAGCTCCGAGCGCGACGGCGGAGTTTGCAGATACTCGATGACCGTCGGCTCGATCCCGGCATTGCGGATCATCGCCAGCGTGTTGCGCGACGTGCCGCAATCTGGGTTGTGATAGATGGTGGCTTTCATAGCTTTGCCTCAGGTGAGAGGGTTGACGATGCACCCGGCTGCAGCAACCAGGTGAAAAGAAAGAGCGCCACGACCGCGCCGGCGATTTCGGCGACCCAGAAGCCCGGAAGATCGACCGGACGGATGCCGGAAAAGGTGTCGGTCAGCGAGCGGGCGAAGGCAACGGCCGGATTGGCGAAGGAAGTCGAAGCGGTGAACCAGTAGGCGGCCGTGATATAAAGCCCCACCAACCATGGCACCGCCTTCTGCTCGAAGCGGATCCCGGCGAGGATCACCGCCACCAAGCCGAAGGTCGCGACACCTTCGGAAAACCATTGCGCCCCGCCGGTGCGCACCTTTGTCGACAGCTGGACGAGCGGAAGATCGAACATCAGATGGGCCGCAATCGTCCCGATGGCGCCGCCAGCAACCTGCGCCAGGACGTAGCAGAGGAAATCGCGTTTCGGCAGCGACCGCGATATCGCGAAGACCAGCGAGACCGCCGGATTGAAATGAGCTCCGGAAACCGGCGCGAGGATAGTGATCAGCACCACCAGGATGGCGCCGGTCGCCAGCGTGTTGCCGAGCAGCGCCAGTCCTACATCCTGCGTCAGCGATGTCGCCATGATGCCCGACCCGACCACGGTCGCGACGAGAAGTGCTGTGCCGAGGCCCTCGGACACCAGGCGGCGCGGCAGATCGAACATCATCGTTATCCTGCCTTCACCGGATTGCTCGTCGAACCTTCCATGGCGCCGATCTGGCGCAGGTGCTGCTCCAGAGCGAGCTTGTCGATCGACGACAAAGGCAGGCTCAGGAAAGCCATGATCCGGTTCTTCAGGAACCGTGCGGCCTGCGCGAAAGCCCGGCCCTTCTCGACTTCGCTGCCCTCGACAGCGGCCGGATCCTCGACGCCCCAGTGGGCAGTCATCGGATGGCCGATCCAGACAGGGCAGGCTTCGCCCGCGGCGCTGTCGCAGACCGTGAAGATGAAATCCATTTCCGGCGCACCCGCCTCGGCAAACACGTCCCAGCTCTTCGAGCTGAAGCCGGTCGAAGGATAGCCCAGCGCCTGCAGCTCCTTCAGCGCATAGGGATTGACCTTACCCTTGGGTTGGCTCCCTGCCGAAAACGCCCGGAAGCGCCCCTTGCCTTCGGCGTTGAGAATGGACTCCGCCAGGATCGAGCGGGCGGAATTGCCGGTGCACAGGAACAGCACATGGTAGAGACGGTCGGCAGTCATTGCAGTTTCTCCTCCACTTTAGGCGCGCAGCATGCGGCGACCGCCGCCACAGGTGCGCAGATTTCAGGGTTCCCGGCGCAGCAGTCCTCCATCAGGAAGCGGATCAGACCGCCCAGCGCATTATAGTTCGCGGTGTAGATGATCGAGCGGGATTCGCGCTTCTGGCTGATGAGGCCGGATCGTTCGAGCTCCTTGAGATGGAAGGAGACATTCGACGGCGAGACAGCCGTCTTCTCCGCAACCATGCCGGCGGCCATTCCGTCTGGACCCGCGACCACCAGCACGCGGACGATCTGCAGGCGGGTTTCCTGGGCGAGCGCGGCGAAGGCGCTCAGGGCTTGACGTTGATCCATATTTCAATAATCCTTGAATCATTGAAATTAGGATTAATGCAAATGAACGCGATCGACAACAGCAAAATGCAGGACCGCGACATCAGCCTCGGCCTGCTTCTCGACTTCCTGGCAGGCGCCAAGCATTTGCCCTTGGTTTTCCATTACGACGGCCGGCCGGTGAAACCGGGCTACCACGTCACCGAAGTCAAGGCCGGTGAGTTCGCAGCGCTCGACTGCGGCGCCAACCCGGAAGCATGGCGAGAGATTTTCATCCAGCTATGGGACATCGAAGAGGACGACCGCACGCATATGCCGGCTGGAAAATTCTATGCAATCATCCGCAAGGTGACCGAGCATGTGAAGCTCGACGGTTCTGCAAGGCTGACATTCGAAGTCAGCGACGGCGTGCGGCCAATACAGCTTTATTGCGCGGCCATGCCGGCCTTGCTGGGCGGCATGGTGCACGTTGAACTTGCGCCTCGCCCGGCAAGCTGCAAGCCGCGCGACCGCTGGCTCAAAGAGGAAACACGAAAGACTGAAGCCTGCTGCAGGCCCACGCATGGCAAAGATACCTGCTGCGCTTAAAAGGCACTGAAAAGCCAACGGCCCACATCAGCGACAGTTATCTCCGGCCCTTCCTAATCATATTGGGCAGGTTGATATGTCGTCGGGACACTGCCGTTATACGTTCCATGAGGTTTGTGCTGTTTTACATTGTAGCGTGCTTTTCCGTCAGCCTTGCTGTGGGCGTCACCATATATCCGATCTTTGAACCGCCACCCGGGCCGGCGCAGGATTCCTGGCGGCAAAGCTCCCGTCCTCAAGCAGCCAGGATGGCGGGCAAGACCTCTCGCCTGATGCCTTGCGCCAATGCCTCGTCCTGCCTCCAGGCGCCAACGAGCGCTGACCCGAACGACGCTTTTCGTTTCCGTCCACCGGTTTTTGTGCCGGCCTCTCCCCGCACCCCGTCGGCGGGTGTGCCCGCGAGACGTGAGCTTTAAATGGTTGCCCCGGCCCCAGACCAAGCCCTCCGCATCGTCGCATTCCGGCAGCAGGTCGACCGAACGCGCGAATGCAACGCTTCATTAACCACGTCTAGCGTACTTTTGGCAAAACCAAGGAGGTCGGCAGGTTGAGGGGGCGAACAACACTAGCTCGTAGCGCAGCGTATTTTGTAATCGCGTCTTTGCTGGCGGGCTGCGTGAGCGGACCGGACCACACGCCTCCGGAGATGCCGCTGCCGGCGAAATTCGGTGAGGGCAGCACCAAGAATATCGGTGATGTTGCGACGGTGGCCTGGTGGTCGGCCTATCGCGACAGGCAGCTCGACAGCCTGGTGGCGCGCGGCATCGACCAGAACCTCGACGTGCTGCAGGCGATGGAGCGCATCAATTCGGCGTCCTCGAATGTGACGGTCGCCGGGGCCGGTTCGCTGCCGAGCCTGGTGGTCGGCGCCTCGCACACGGTGTCGGGCCAGATGGGCTCGGAGCGCACCCGGGTGGGTGCTACCAACACCACTGGCGGCGAGGCCAATGTCTCCTGGCTGCTCGATCTCTTCGGCCAGTACCGCCGCTCCAAGGAAAGCGCGCTTGCCTCGCTCGATTCGGCCTATGCCAGCGCCGACGTGGCCCGGCTTGCCTTCCTGCAGGATCTCGTCTCGACCTATATCGACGCCCGCTTCTTCCAGGAGCGCATTGCGCTGTCGAAGGCCAACCTGCAATCGCGCCGGGAGACCTACGACCTCACCAAGTTCCAGCTGGAAGCCGGGGCCGCCTCCAGGCTCGACGTCGTCCAGGCCGAGGGCCTGGTGCAGTCGACGCAGGCCGAAATCCCCGGTCTGGAAACCAACTTCCGCGTCTCGGCGCATCACATCGCCACGCTGCTCGGCCTGCCGGCCTCCTCGCTGATGGCCGAACTGCAGAGGGGCGCCGCCCAGCCGGTCTACCGTGCCGGCATCATCTCCGGCATCCCGGCCGACCTGATCCGCAACCGTCCCGACATCCGCGTGGCCGAGCGCAATCTGGCAGCGGCGACCGCCAATATCGGCGTTGCCCAATCGCAGCTTTATCCGTCGATCGCGCTGTCCGGCTCGATCTCGCCGACCTGGGTCAACCCGGCCGGTGGCCGCGGCGGCGGCCTGACCACCTGGTCCTTCGGCCCGACGCTCAACCTGCCGATCTTCGACGGCGGCCGCCTGCGCGCCAATGTCGACATTGCCAAGTCGGACGCCAATACCGCCTATCTCGCCTGGAAGGCAGCGGTGCTCAACGCCGTCGAGGAGGTGGAGAACGCGCTGTCGGCGGTGCGCCGCGACGCCCAGACGGTGGAAGCGCTGCGCGCCCAGGTCAAGACGACGCAGGAATCGCTGGAACTGTCGACGGCAAGCTACAAGGACGGCGCCTCCTCGCTGCTCGACGTGCTCGACGCCCAGCGCCAGGTGTCGCTGGCCCAGGCGAGCCTGGCGGCGGCCGTGCAGCAGATGGCCAAGGACTACGTCTCCCTCAACGTCGCCATCGGCGGCGGCTATGCCCCGGGCGGCAAGGTCAATTCTGTCTCCGCCACCGTGGCAAAAGGCCCCACAAAGAGCTGAAAAAGCCAAAGGGGGTTGTTTGCGGGAGGGGGCGATTTACTACCTTAAGGGCGACCACCGATATTCCCCGGTTAGTGTAATATGCTCCCATCCGAGCGGCGAGACGTGAGGCAATAGAACCAGATCGACCTGCTCACCGCGGGCAATTTGGTCGGAGACGATTTCGACGAGCTTCCATGAGTTCCAATAAATGATGATGGCAGTGAGCAGATTGAGCCCGGCAAAGCGGTGTTGCGGTCCCTCGGACGAACGGTCTCGGATTTCTCCACGCCGGTTGAAACTGACAGCTCGCTTGAGGGTATGGTGGGCTTCCCCCTTGTTCAGCCCGATCTGAGCCCGGCGCTGCAAATCAATGTACCTCAGCCAATCGAGCGTGAATATCGAGCGCTCCAGACGGACAACTTCTCTGAGAGCCAGCGCCAGGCTGTTTGACGTGGATAGGCGGCGAGTTTCCGAAGGATTTGACTCGGCACGACGGTTCCACGGGCCATACTGGCAGCGAGCCTCAGAATATCGGGTCAATTTTCACGGATCAGCTGAATGTTGATCCGCCCGCCGATCAGCAGCTGAAGAGCAGGCGGCACGTGATCAGGAGCGGGGGCGTAAATCCGCTTGTCATGGCGTCCCGCGACCGCTTCAGCATCCGCATGATCGTGTCCAGGGACGGTTCCAGGCGCCCCGTACGAAAGTCCACCAGGTTGGCGAACAGCTCCAGGAGTTCGATGGCAATAAGCCGAGTGCGCCGCTGCGTGCGCCTGGCTGCCGTGTGGCCAGCTCGCAGCGGCGCGCGGCCATGACGATCCGGCGAACCTCCTGCCGATCCGTTCGCCGCCAGAAAACGCCCTCGCAGCGGCCTGCGCCGTGACTGTGTCGTCTGATAGGTGTGCAGGCGCGGGGGATCGTTTGTCCGTCCAGGACGGCGCCCTGGGCGAAGAGCAGACCCTGACGCGATTGACATGCCTTACCCGTTCCGCAATCAACACTTTGCGTTCCCGGCAAATGCGACGCCGATCTTCGTCCTCTGGGCTTGGCGCTTTGACCATTGCGCATACACGCGCCTCACCGCGCTTGAACGCGAGCAGTGCCCCAAGCTTAGCGAGGGTGAACCAATGGATCAGCATAGCAGGCTTTTTGTCGGTTTGGACGTCTCGAAATTTGAAGATTTCTGTGGCCGTCGCTGACGGTGCGCGGGGCGGTGAAGTAAGGTTTTATGGGGACGTAGCCTCGGATCCGAACGCGGTGACGAACATCGTGGAAAAATTGGCGAAACGAGGAGCTGTCCTCCACTTCTGCTATGAGGCCGGACCGACAGGTTACGAGCTTTACCGTTAGCTTACCGGGATGGGTCACGACTGTGTGGTGGTCGCACCGTCCATGATACCAAAGCGTTCTGGTGATCGGGTGAAGACGAACCGGCGCGATGCGGTCAGCCTAGCATGGCTACTCTTGCAAGGAGGGGGCCGTCCACATATGCGCCAAGATCAGTGCGGACAGGTCTGCATTTCTGATTGAACGGGTGTGGTTTCCATAACCTACTCCTTCCGAGCGAGTGCTTTAATACAGCCTCACTCTGCCAGAGCGCCGGCCGCTGTTCACTCCTGATGGGATCTAAAGTATATTCAGCACGATGAGAGGCCCCGCCGCCAATCTGGCTGTGCAAACCCGGCCAGCTCCACCCGATTGGCGCTACCATTTGCGTACAGAATTAAATATCAATCTTGATCTTTGAGTATATATCGACATTATGGTGTCGCGTTTCTAATCTGCAATCTCTGGCTATTCTTTAAATAGCTATGACAATATGTGGTTGGAAAGCGCACAGGGTAATTCCCCTAAAGGTGGTCGCATACATGAGAATTCTTTTTATAACGTCATTTCCTCCATTTCCGATTGATCGCACTGGAGGTGGCATTAGATCAAGACTGCTTATCGATGCGCTGAAAAAAATAGGGTCGGTCGGTATCTTTTACCTAAATTACAGAGGGGCAGATCATGACATCTCACATGAACTATCTCCGCTCTTCGCTGATGGTTCGTTGATGTTGGAGCAATCTGTTAAAATCGGAGGCCAAGGAAAAATCTATGCACATGCCGATAAGGCACTTCGCGGGTTAGGAATGATATGGGGCAGAAAGCTCGCTGCGGCAGGGCTGCGGGTAGACATTGGCGCGCGTAAAGCGATCGAAGACCTAGTTGCCTCCAAAAAGTACGATCTTGTGGTGGCTAGGTTGAGTCGCCCGACGGCCGTTTCCGGCTTACTTGATGTCGACAACATCCCCCTAATAGTTGATGCCGATGATTGGGAACCCAGTCGCGTGACCACGCAGCTCAATGTGGTTCCATGGTATAATATCCTTGTAAGGGCATATCTGCATCGTATGCACGGAGGAGCAGAGTATCTGGGTCAACGGATACTAGAGCGTGCTGACCACGTTTTTCTCGCTTCGGAGACGGATACGGCGCTTATATCAAAGATTATTGCAACAACATTGCCTAATCTTCCGCTATCGAATGATGGAGGTGAGATTGTTCGGCTTTCTCAATCTGACGCGAAATCTCGTATTTTATTCGCAGTTGGTCAGTGGTCCAAGGCACAGAACTCAGATGGTATGTCGTGGTTTATAGAGAATTCTTGGCCTCTAATTCTGAGGAAGGTTCCAGAGGCTAGACTTCGTATCGCAGGGCGTGTCTCTGATGATTTGTCCAAAGTTTGGAAACGCCGAAAAAACCTGGATCTTCTCGGGTTCATTGATGATTTGACACCTGAATATGAACAGGCGGCAGCGGTTGTGGCGCCGATTACTTGGGGCGGTGGAACTAAGATCAAGGTTTTGGAAGCGTTGGCCTACGGACGTGTTCCTGTTGGGACGTCTCATGCATTTGATGGGCTGGCTGATGAGCCAATTTTAAATGACGTTGTTGTCAAAAGTGACGATGCAGAAAAGCTCGCGGACGGTGCTGTTAAATTGCTATGCGATCATGATTTTCGGTCATCACAAGAAATCATGACGTTGAAATATTACGGCGATAATTATTCAATTTCTTGCTTTAACGAAATGGTGGCGGAAACTGTGAAAAGTGTTGTACTTGCCCGCCCCTGATAGCGGTGGGGTGGCCACTAAGACAAAACGGTTTTTCGGCCCTACTCGTTAGGTCGATCACAAAGTCGACGATCTGCTTACCAAAACTCGGTCGGGTATAGACGGCCGCGCTACCACGTGCTCTTCTCCCCAACCTCGGCGTCATGGATCAATCAGGTCGAACGCTGGTTTGCGGAACTGACCCGCGAGCAGCTCTGTCGCGGCGTCCACACTTCGACAATGCCGCTCGAAGCTGACATCCGAAGCTTCATCGAACGCCATAACGAGCACCCGAAGCCCTAGAGACTGACTCGAAAAGACGTCAATAACATAATATCTTGCGAGGCGTCGGATTAGGACGCGGATGTGGGCGATGATGATCCACGCTTCTGCGGAAGCGATGGATTTCTCCCAATCCTTGACCAATCTTCGGCATCTTCCAAGCCATGCGAAGGTGCGCTCCACGACCCAGCGACGCGAAGGACTTCGAAGCCCTTGGCCTTGTCGGTGCGTTTGACGATCTGGAGAGTGAACGTAGCCATTTTTTGCAGCGCGCCCCTCAGCTTCGGTCCGGCATAACCGCCATCGGCGAAGATATGCCGGAGCCAAGGCCAACGCTTGAGAATGGTTTTGAGAACGGCATCCGCGCCGTCGCGGTCCTGAATATCGGCGCTGTGCACCATGAGGCCGACCATCAATCCGAGCGTGTCGACGACGATATGACGCCTGCGACCCTTGATCTTCCTGCCCGCATCATAGCCCGCAATACCTCCGCTTTCGGTGGTTTTCACGCTCTGGCTGTCGATCACGCCAGCAGACGGCGAGGCTTGACGGCCTTCAAGCTCGCGCGCCGCCATCACAAGATGATGGTTGATCCGTCCCCATAACCCAGTTGCTCGCCATTCGTAGAAATAGGCCTGAACTGTCGTAAACGGCGGAAAATCCTTGGGCAGCATCCGCCACTGGCAGCCCTGGAAGCAATGTAAAGCAGTGCGTTCACGATCTCCCGAAGATCGGTGCTGCGCGGCCTGCCCAAACGCCTTGGCCCAGGCAGGAAAGGCGAGATCAATCCCCATTCCCGGTCCGTCAGGTCGCTTGCATAGCGGCGCGTCGGGCATATTGCCGACGGGTGAAATCAGTCTAACCCATTGTGGTCTCCGTTCGTCCTAAGCAAACAAACAGAATCACAAATGACTGATTTCACTCAATTCTTTTTCGGTCAGGCTCTTACAGGTGGACGAAAAGCACGATGAAATGAAATGCGGCGCGACCGCTCGCGGTCAAGGAAAAAGGACCCGTTCTGCCTATTGACGAGCCCTTCTCCCTTCATCGGAGGAGTAATGAGACGGTCTCGCAAGGATGATACCGCTCTCAAGCATCAGACCACGATTTCCCGGTCTTGAACATTTCTACAAATGGATGAGCCTGCCCTACGCCCCGATACGCGCTATGACGATCGCGCGAACGCGCTTCCTGTGCCGGAAGAAGACAGGAACCCGCCCGCTCGGCTATCACCCAAAGGGATTAGTTGATTTCGTGCAGTAGTATGGCATCCTTGCGTCGGGATCGGGGGCAGTACCGAGTAGAGCCAATTCCAAATGCGGCAGCTAATACTCGCGGGCTAATGACCGCGAAAAGCTCCTTGCGGAAGGGCTCGCTTCATTGCTGAAGCGAGCCCGGCTTTTTTCGGCCCCCAAGAATATCGAGCAGTCTTCAGTCTTATACAGAATAACAGCGTCCCCGCTTGTAGGGGCGCCGGGGATACTCAGATCCTCTTCCTTCTCGGCCACCAAGCATCGGAACACGGCTCCTTCGAGGCGAACCGCGCATTCCACCCCTGACCCAGGTGGCACTCGAGACGGCCCTGCCCGCGAAAGCATGCGAAGCCCTTCACAGCAGTTCGAGGAGTTCAGCACCAACCACGCATGATCAATGCATGAAATCCCTGATCTTGTAGGCAACCTCCGTCCGGTTGGTGGCATTCAGCTTTTTCATGATGTTGCGGATGTGAACCTTTACCGTACTTTCGCAAAGCTTCATTTCATACGCGATGATCTTGTTGGCCTTGCCGCGCAGCAAGGCTTCTGCCACGACCGCTTCACGCGGCGTGAAGAGTTCATCGGTGCAGTTCATGCCGTTGCTGACAGCACTGATCACGTGCCTCGCAGCAAGAATGCTGCTCGCGGGAATGAAAATTCCCCCGGCCTGGGCCAGGCCGATCGCTTCTGCAGCAACGCCAATACTGACAGTGGTGGGTATGTAGCCTCGGGCGCCGTATTCCAGCGCTTTGAGGATTTGCGAAAGTTCGTCGCTTTCCGCCCCCACGACGACAGGGCTGGATTTGAACTTCTCGGTCAATTTCGCGATCGCTTGGCCCACATCGGCATCCGTGATCTTCTTTCCGCCGATCATCAAAAGGATGACGGCGGGATCATGCTGGATATGCTGGTTCTGCCAGTCCTCCAGCGAATTGGCGGAAATGATGTTCAAGGCCGGTTGATACTCGCGAAGGCTGCGTGACAGGCACTCCCGGTCAAGCGCCCGCGAATCGATCAGCAGCAGATACTCCGCATGCTCTTCCGTCGTGACGATATTCGCTGACGACAGACTCCGTACCGGATCCCTCGCCTTCAAGGAAATGAGGCGGGTTGTCCTTGCGATACCAGTATTTTCGCTGGTTATTTGTTGCCCGTTCATAGCCGACTCCTACTCTCAACAAAATTGGCAGCCAAAACTAGAGACCAATTTGAAATACATACGCTTTACTTGCAAATCATACGATTAGATCAAACTTTAGGGCCTGATCTAAAGTACTTTTACAGTCGTATGAAATCCAAACGCCCAACATTAAACTTGCATTAATTATAAATGTCGGCATTAACATATGTTAACCACTACTCATAAAAGATCACATCTAAAACTTATTTCTTACTGGGCAACAACATTGGCCCTAATCACTTTAGCCACAAAGAGCTACGAATATTGTGAATAATCCTCATATTTTATAGAATTATCCACAGAGGTGCCCTGTCGGCTCTTCTTTCGAATAGCCCCCAAAACACCTGGAAGTATTTCAGGAATTTACAGCCGGCGCTCCGCCGGCGGCGCCAGGTAGCTTGGGTCGAAATCGACCAGTTCCTCGAGTTTCTTCCTGTCCAGGAATTCGACGACGCCACTTTTGAATACAAGCAGGCCGCTGAGCCGCATATCTTTCAGGACGCGATTGATATGGACGGTCGAAAGACCGACGGCATCACCGATTTCGGCCTGTGTCAGCGGACATTCAAAACCATCCGCCAACTCGTGCTGGAAGACACCCAGCCGGACGGCCAGCTCGAGAAGAAGATGCGCCGTCCGGGCAAGAGCATCGCGGCGCCCGATATTCGCCATCCTTTCGGTCAGCCGGGCTTGACGGCGCACCATCTCCAGGAGCAGCGCGCGGTGCAGGTCGTTCGAAGCGCTCTCGGGCTTTCGATCGCCGAGCGCCGGCAGTTCGTAGATGCGGATGTTGGAGAGCGCCTGCATCGTCTCGCGCGACAATTCCGCCGAAGCAGTCCACACGATATCGCCGGGAAGCGAAAAATCGGACACCATGCGTGTGCCATTTGGAAGCAGCTTCCAGGATATTATCCAGCCGCTGATCAGATAGAAGATGCGGGCCCGGCGATTTCCGACCTCGAAGATCGTTTCGCCAGCTTGGTAACCGCGGTACGCTCCCCCCGCAAATTCGCGACGCTTGAGATGACGACTTGCCGAAAGCTCATATTCCGCGGTGGTCAGTGTTACCATTCCCCAAACCCCGTAAGCGAACATCCGCTTTGACTGAACAAAAGTATAATCTTAAGGTTGGAAAATACACAATATCATGCGTCTTTTGCCGTGTCGCTTACTCCATATTGCTTAAGTTGCTTGGGAGCGCGGTGTTGCAGCCTGCCGCAGGACTTTACGCGCATACATTGAATCTTTTGCGGGCGACGGGAAACAACGCTCCGCTGTGATCGGCAAGCCAGGGGAACATCTGGTCTTTCAATGCGGAATTCAACGGGGGCCGGCCGCAATGCCTCGCACGTCGTCCGACATCGGATATTCGCTGATCAGGCCTGGCCGCAGCGCAAATCGCAAGCGCCGCATTCCCGTTTCCGCACAGTCCATCGTGAGATTATATCTTTCCTCATCAATACCTTGGGCGAGCGCGGCTTTTAGAAGAGCAGGAATTTCGCTCGTCACATGCTCTTCATCCACAAAATAGGCTTCGCGCCCGACGGAGCGGAAGAAGCCCTCGACCTTTTTATCCCAGCTAAGTCCGACATGCGCAATGCGCAAGGAATAGGCGGCGATGCAGGCGTGGAGGCGATGGGAAACGATGGCATCTGCGGCATTCAGCAGCCGCAGCAACTGCCCTACGTCCGCGGGCCGATCGGCAAGATGGAGTACGCCTGAGGTAAGATGACGTACCATCGAGCCTTCGTTCACGATCGTCCTCGCGAAAATGTGATCTTCCGTGGCGCCGTTGCAGAACAGCATGACGCTGAATCCGTCCTCGATCAGCGCGTTTACTAGCTTGCGGTACCCAGCCGCATCCCCAAGCGGTATCGGGCCCGTCTGGCTGGCATGCCGCGTGAGCACGACCGGTTCCGTGACGCAGATGGCGACCGTCTTTCCCGCGCTCGGTACGCGCGTCGTATCGGCTATCTGGGCGATCAGGAGCCCCGGATCAGGGATGATGTCCGGAACTGGACCGGCCGGAAAATGACGGCGCCAGCTATCGTAAGCAAACCTGTCGCGCACCGAGACGTGCAGCAGCCGCACGCCGCCGATGCGGGCGAACAGTCGCCTGGCTGGCTCTGACCAATCGGAGCTTACGCCGACAGCATAAATCCCAAGCGGGCGGTCGAAGCGCCGAACGCAATCCAGAACTGTTCCGATCTTTAACGGGAAATTCAGGTCGTCGTCCTGGAACAGATTGCCGCCTCCGATGACGACTGCATCCGCCGCGGCAATCTTCCGTTCCCATTCCCCACGCAGCCGCCGGAGCGCTCGCCGGACGACGAACCCGACAGCCAGCCGCCGCGCAGGCTTTGGCAACCTTTGAAGCAGCTTGAGCAGATGCCGGCGCCGGCTGCTATTTGCACCGCCGAACCCGGGACGACCGGCAAGATCGACAGTCTCCACCTCGATGCCGCCGCCCGTTTGCGAAAGGCCGTGCTCGATGCACAGAGCCAATATGCCGTCGCCAAGGTTCTCGCTGTACTTGACGTTGAAGACGACGATCTTGAAGGGCATGCTGCTCATGACCGCCTCTCCAGTAAGCTCATGGTACTAGAGGCAGAGGCCCTCGCGCGGAGCGGATAGGGCGCAGCCAGGGCGGTCGTGGCCCCGGCAAGAATGTAGATCATCAGCCCGAGATCATAGACAGTTGCGGATATGGAAGCCGTGACCAGCACCGCCAGGATCCCCATTTTCGCGGCGCGTATCGCCGCACCGCATTCATTCAACTGCGACGACCCAATGGGCGGCTTCAACGACAGTACGGACCATATGAACAGCGCGAACAAAAACGCGCCGAGCACCCCCATATTGGACAGCAGCACCAGCACGAAGCTGGAAGCCCGTGCACTGCCCAGCCCCGCACCGAAACCTAACGTGTCGCGGAACGTCTTGTAGGCAACGGCATTCCAGTCCGCACGCTCTTGTCCCGACTGGCTGTCGGCTTTCGAAAACAGCATCTCGTCGAAGAAGCCGGCAACGCCTGCCGAAAGTCCGGGCAGCGTCGCCAGGACAAGAAACACGATGAGCGGGGCCGCCGCGAGCGAGCCGGCAATAAAGAGCGCCGGCTGGCGAGATCGGTCAGCGGGCGACCGGAAAAACGACCGCAAGAAAAGGACCGGAACAATAATCGCCAGACCGATAAGCCCCGTCGCCGATGTCGAAAAGAGCAATGCGATGAACAGAAGCCACGTCAAAGGGCCGATTGCCCGGCCACGGACGCCTTCGAGCCAGAGGCTGGCGATGATGGCAAACAGCACCAGCGTATAGCCAGCAAATGCCGATGCTTCCGGAAAAGTCCCCGAAATCCTCTTCAGCCCGCCCTTTTCGGCAGCGGTCAGCAGCGCGTAGTTTGCCGTCCTGACAAACCCGAGCAAATATTCGGTCCGCGTGAAATAGGTGACGATATCGGCCAGTGCGAAGCTCAATGTCACCGTCGCGGTGACCAACACGGCTTTGATGAGATCGTCATGCGCGCCTGCGCGCCTAAAGAAGGCAAAGGTGCTGGCGAACGCCACCAGGCCGCCCACGGCATAGACGGTCTGCGTTATATTGCTCGACGAGGCACGCAGCGGCACGAGCGAGATTATGTTTCGCAGGCCGACCGACCGCTCGACGATCATGGTTTCCGTCATTCCTTGAAACAACCGCGGAAAGAACAATGCCGTAAACAGTCCGAAGACCGTCAATACCAACAGGATGAATCCAGCGCGCGACGGAGAGACTGCAGCGAAGATCTGTCCCTCGCCGAATGCCATGAAGATGCGTAGAACGAAAAACAGCAGAAAGAGGTTGGGCACCAGGATTGACGCTCCGCCCATTCCGGGCAGCGCAATGGCCGCCGCCGCGCCGAATGCAGTCGACAGCATCATCCATGTGAAAGAATGCCTGACCGGGGCGAACACCAGAATTGCCCCCAGCACAATGGTCATCAGCCCAATGAATTCGACCCGCATCCACCGCACCCAGTTTTCCTCAACAGAAAGCTATCATGCGCCGAAGCGGCTTGTATTTACGTCCGCCTTAAGCCCTTTGCGGTAGTCCTTCGGTCGAATTGGGCCCTTTCCCGCGAAAGTGCGCGTCAGTACGGTCCGCGGCATGAGAACGTTTACGCTCAAAACCTGTCTTCGTCGTACAGGCTGGCCGCGATCGTCTGGCCGCCGGCTGGGCATCGTGATCGCTGCCGCGCTTCTGTGCGCCGGCCTGGCAAATGCCGAAGACTGCGTGCCCGGCGACACCGGCGATCAAATCGATACCGAGGAGATGAAGCTCACTTTCGAAGACAACTTCGACGATCTCAGCGTGTCGGCCTGGGGCCCTGGAACCCGCTGGATCGCTCATACGCCGTGGTCCGGCGATTTCGGCGGCGCCCGTTTTGCCAATCCCGAACTCGGTTTTCCGTTTGTCGTCACCGACGGCGTTCTGCGCATCGAGGCGGCCCGCAACGCCCAGGGCGATTGGCGTTCCGGGCTGCTTGCCTCCGTTGACCCCAAGGGAATTGGCTTTTCGCAGTGCTACGGATATTTCGAGACGCGCGCCCAGCTGCCCATCGGGCCTGGCGTGTGGCCAGCTTTCTGGCTGATTGGCAAGGATAGGTCGAAATCGACCGCCGAGATCGATGTTCTTGAATTCTACGGAGACAAACCGGAAGGATATTCTTCGACCGTCCATGTCTGGCACCGCGGTGGCGGGCATTATTCGGATTTCTCGCGCATCGAGGTGTTCCGCGACGCAAGGCCCACCGACTTTCATACATATGGCGTGAAAATAGATTCCGAATTCATCCGCATGTATTTCGACGAGAAGCTGGTCTGGAAAACTAAAACCCAGCCGGAGCACCGCCAGCCGATGTATATCCTTGTCAATCTGGGACTGGCGAAAGACGCTGGCGAAATGAACGTTCCCGATCCTTCGCATATGTTCGTGGATTACGTCCGGGCTTATAGCGTCAGGTGACGCTCCGCATGGACCGCAGGCTCACCCTCGCATCCGATCAATTATCCATCCGCACTTTAAAAACACGCATGTATCACAAGGCGTTAGCAGAGGTGCGCGGGCGCCTGCCACATGGGACAGGGTATGGGAAAACCGGCCCTCTAAGACTTTCGTGCACTTGCTGTCATCCCAATGATCAACTGGCGATTTTCCTCGATCATGAAATCCTGTCTCCTCATTCTTTCGATGGCACGATCTCCTGCAGGGCAATGATTGGGGGCAAATCAGTGACTGATCCGGCGTTTCTTGAAACGAACGAAGCCGATGTTGTTGTGTCTTATGACCGGGACCGCTCTCTCCAGGACATCGTACGTCAGCAGGCTCGCATCGCTCCGCAGGCGACGGCGATTGTCTTCGGCGACGAGCGTCTCACCTACGATGAGCTCGACAGATTGTCCGACGCCCTGGCGGGACACCTCGCGGAGCTTGGAATCCGAAAGGGCGATGTCGTGGGCATGCTTCTTCCGCGCGCGCTCAATACCGTCATTTGCATGCTTTCGATCCTGAAGGCCGGCGGCGTCTATGTACCGCTCGATCCGGCCTATCCCGAAGAGCATCTCGCCTATGTCGCCGCCGAGTGCGCCCCCAAGGTTGTCTTCGTCGATGCGGAATCCGCTGGAAGGGCTAGCTCCGTCCCCGACCTGCGCGGCACAATCATCGATGCAGGAGTTGTGATTGGAAGGCTCGCACACAGCGCCGTCGCCAAACGGCCGGCCATCGAGGTCACTGGCAGCGACCCGGCTTACATCATGTACACGTCCGGTTCCACGGGCCGGCCGAAGGGCGTTACGATTGCCCACCGCAGCATCGCGCGGGTCGTCCTCGATCAGAACTATATCGATTTCAGACGTGACGACGTCATCCTTCACGCCGCTACAATCGCCTTTGACGCGACGACCTTCGAAATCTGGGGCGCGCTGCTGAACGGATGCACGGTCGCCGTCATGCCCGATGCCGATTTCTCCCTGGCGCGCCTTGCAGGCGTCATGCGTGACACCGGCGTCAGTATGACCTTTCTCACCACGGGGCTGTTCAATCTCTTCGCGGACTATGCAGGGGGCGATCTGCCGAGGCTGCGCCATGTGCTTTTCGGCGGCGACGTGGGCTCTCCAGTGCATGCCCGGCGATTTCTCCAGCGCTATCCCGGCTGCCGGCTGAGCAACGCCTACGGCCCGACCGAAACTACCGTGTTTGCAGCGGCCTTCACCGTACCGCCAGGCTTTGCGGAGGCGGAGCTGCCGATCGGCAAGGCGATCGCCCATACCGGGATCTGCATTTTGGACGAGGAATTGCGGGAACTTCCGCCCGGCCGCGAGGGGCAGCTTGCGATATCCGGCGACGGCTTGGCGATCGACTATTTCCGTTGTCCGGAGCGCACCGCGGAAAAATTCGTCATGGTCGCCAAGGAGGCCGGCCCGAAACGCTGCTATCTGACCGGCGATATCGCCCTTCTCCAGCCCGACGGCACGGTAAGCTTCAAGGGACGCCGCGACCGGCAGGTCAAGATCAACGGCAAGCGCATCGAGCTTGACGAGATCGAGACCGCACTGAGGAACGACCCGGCACTCTCCGACGCCATCGTTCTCTGCCACCTCCAGGGTCCCACCCTGAAACGTATCGTCGCCTATCTGCGCCCGCACGCGGAAACTGCGCTTGGCGATCCGGCTTTCGCACAAGAGGTCATGTCGAGGCTGCGCGCCACACTTCCGGTCTACATGATTCCGAGTGCGACCGTCGTGGTCGATGCATTCCCGCTCACCCCGGCCGGCAAGGTCGACCGCGCGAGCCTCCTCCCGCCGCCGGTCGAGGCCGCCCGGCCCGATGCGGACGCCGTGGCAAGCACGCAAGCGGAAACGCTACTGACGCAGCTCTGGAGCGAGGCGTTGGGTGCCGAAGGGATCGATCTCGACAGAAACTTCTTCGATCTCGGCGGCACCTCTCTCCAGCTTCTGCAGGTGCATGCGGGACTGGAAGCAAGGCTCGGGCGCGCCGTGGATGTCGTCGCACTGTTCAAGCATTCGACCATCCGCGAGCTTGCCCGCCATATCGAGGGCAAATCCCAGAACACCGCGCGATCCATCGCCGCTGCCCAGCGAGCGGCACTTCAGAGGAAAACCATGTCCCAGTTCCGAAGGAGCGCTTCATGACGGGAATTCACGAAACCGCCCACTCCGATCTCGATCGAATTGATATCGAGGACGATCAGGGTCCGGGCGGCATCGCGATCATCGGCATGTCCGGGCGCTTCCCGGGCGCACCCTCCGTGGAAGCGCTTTGGGAGCTCGTCCGTGACGGCCGGAATGCCTTTTCGATATTCGCGCCGGACGAAATCGAAGATTGCTTCACCGACGAAGAACGCGCCGCCGCAAATTATGTCGCTGCCCGCCCGCATCTTCCGGACGTGGACATGTTCGACGCAGAATTCTTCGGCATGTTTGCACGCGAGGCAGCACTCACCGATCCGCAGCATCGCGTCTTCCTGGAAATCTGCTGGGAAGCGCTCGAAAACGGCGGCTACGATCCGCATCGCTATCCGGGCATGATCGGCGTCTTTGCCGGCTCGTCGATGCCGACCTATCTGATCAACAACGTCCTTGGCGATCGTGCCAAGGCGGAGGAATTCGCCTCCAATTATCAGATCGGCTGTTTTCAGCAGCTCGTAGGAGCGCTCAACGACGCGCTCGCGACTCGTATTGCCTACAAGTTCGATCTGCGCGGCCCCGCCTTCACGCTGCAATCGGCCTGCTCGACCTCGCTACTTGCCGTGTCGCAGGCCTGCCAGAACCTACAGACCTATGCTTGCGACATGGCGCTCGCTGGCGGCGTGTCCATCACGCTGCCGCAAAAACGGGGGTATATCTACCAGGAAGGCGGCATGGCTTCGGCCGACGGCACCTGCCGGCCGTTCGATGCGAACGCGGATGGAACCGTCTTTGCAAGCGGCGCAGGCGTCGTACTCCTGAAGAGGCTGGAAGACGCGCGAAGGGACCGCGATCGCATCTTCGCAGTCATCCGCGGCTACGGCATTAACAATGATGGCTCCGACAAGGTCGGTTTCACCGCACCGAGCGTCCGCGGACAGGCCGAGGCGATCTCCGCCGCCCTGGCAAATGCAGGAGTGCCAGCCGCATCAATCGGATACGTCGAATGCCACGGGACAGCGACGCCCCTGGGCGATCCCATCGAGTTCGGCGGCCTGAAGGAGGCCTATCTCGACATTGCGGACGCGCGGGAGAGCTGTGCGCTCGGTTCAGTGAAGGGCAATGTCGGGCATATGGACTGTGCTGCAGGCGTATCCGGTCTCATCAAGACAGCGCTGATGCTTCATCGCGGCAAGATTCCGCCGATGCCCAACTATAGCCGCCCCAATCCTCGGCTCAATATCGAGGAGAGCCCGTTTTATATTCCCACCGAAATGACGGACTGGCCGGCACAGGGACATCCGCGCCGCGCAGGCGTCAGCGCCTTCGGCGTCGGCGGCACGAATGTCCACGTCATTCTCGAAGAAGCGATTGGCGAAGACCGCGAGGCATGCTCAGACGTCACCAAGCCGTACATCCTGCCGCTGTCGGCACGCGATCCGGCAGCCTTGTCGGCTATGCGCGCCAATCTCAGCGCTCACCTGACCGAGCGCCCGGAGATTTCGCTCGCAGACGTCGCCGCAACGCTGCAGAACGGCAGATGCGAGTTCAGCCATCGCTTTGCGATATCGGCCCGGACCGTCGAAGAGGCGCGGGAAAAGCTCGGCCCGGAACGCACTGCGGATTCCATCGCCTCGGACGCCCCTCCGGTCGCGTTCATGTTTCCGGGACAAGGCGCGCAATATGTCGGCATGGGTGCTGGACTCTATGACAGCGAACCGGAATTCGCACGCTGGATCGACAGGGGCGCCGAACTGCTGAAGCCTATGCTCGGCCTTGATCTTCGGATTTTCATCTGCCATTCCGGACCGGTGCCGGAGTCAATGGCTGACGAACAGCGCAACACGCGCATCGCTCAACCATGCCTCTATCTCGTCGAATATGCGCTGGCACGGCTGTGGATGAGCCGAGGCCTCAGGCCTTACGCGATGATCGGCCATAGCGTCGGCGAGTTCGTAGCAGCAACGCTTGCCAACGTGATTTCTTTCGAAGATGGACTCCGGCTTGTCTCCAGCCGCGGGCGTCTCATGCAAAGCCAGCCGCAAGGCGCGATGGTTTCGGTTCGGGCCGACGCGCAAACCGTCTCCGCTTACCTGAAAGGCGATGTCGAGATCGCCGCCGTCAACGCTCCGAAGCTGTCGGTTATCTCCGGCCCGTTCGCGGAGATCGACGAGGTTTGTTCAGCGCTCGAAGCTGGCGGCATTGCCTTCAGCCGCCTGCACACGTCGCATGCCTTCCATTCGCCGATGATGGACGAGGCGGCAGCCGCACTTTACGAGGAGACAGCCAAGGTAACCTACGGAACCGCAACGGTTCCCTATATCTCTTGCGTGACCGGAGACTGGCAGACGGCGCAACAGGGCACTTCGCCGGATTACTGGGCCAGGCACTGCCGCGACGCCGTTCATTTCGCCGCTGGCCTCGCAAAGCTTTGCGACGGGAGGAAACCCATACTCCTGGAGGTTGGTCCAGGGCGGACGCTCTCCGTATTTGCTTCGCAGACCGTTGCACGGGACAGTCTGAATACCGTGATCCAGTCTCTGCCCGAACACGATCGCGCGCCCGAAGCTGCCGATGTCTTCGCCGGCGCCCAAGGCAGATTGTGGATGGCTGGCTGCGTCCTTGAATGGCCGGAACTGCCCAACGGCGCAACGGCACACCTTGATCTGCCGGTCTACCCGTTCCAGCGCCAGCGTCACTGGATCGATGCGCCTCCATCGGCGCGCCGCAATGCAGGCTCTTACGCGCTGTCTCGCTCCGAGCTGCAAATCGTGGTCGAACCTTCGGCTGCGATCCAAATGCCGGCAACTGTCAGCGTCGCTCCAACGAACGCCCCCTCTTCCGCCGATCGTATCCCTGCGCTTGAATGCGAACTGCTGGCCACTCTCGCCGAGATGTCGGGCAATGCATTGAGGCCGGCCGACGTCGCCGCGACATTTATCGAGCTGGGCTTCGATTCCCTCTTCATCGGGCAATTCGCGCAGAGGATCGAGAAGGACTACCGGGTCAAGATTTCGTTCCGCGATCTTCTGAGCACCATTCCGTCGATCGCCAACCTGGCGAAACATCTCGATGAGAAAATGCCGGAGAAAGCGCCGGCAGCATCTCCGCCGCCTGCGGCGCATCTTCTTGCACCAGCGGCGGTTTTTGCCGCGTCGGAGATGCCTTTTGCGCCTACCCCTTCGCCGTCCGGATCGATGGGCGAAGTGCAGGCCCTCATTCAATCGCAGATTCAACTGCTCCAATCACTCTTCGCCCAGCAGCTCCAGTTGCTGCAATCCTCGGCGACCTCTCCACCGGTGGCGGTGGCAGAAAGCGCCGCAACCGTAAGCCTGCCGCAGGCGGCACTATCAATTGCTCCGGCTCCAGCTGCTGCTGCCCCGTCCGAAGCGGTAGATGCGCCGGTCACGCCCGCAGAAAGGCTGGAATCCGTCCCGCTCACGGAAGCTCAGACGGAGATCTGGCTGGCAGCCCAGACCGGCGATGAAGCGTCCTGCTCCTTTAACCTGTCCATTTCGCTGACGCTGGACGGCGAGTTCGACGAAGCTGCCTTTTCAAAGGCACTGAGCCTTGTGACGGATCGTCATGATGCGCTTCGAATCCGCTTCAGTCGCGCTGGCGATTACTTCCGCTTCGCCGACGATTTCGCGCTGAAGGCGCCGCTGGTGGATTTCGCCGGCCGGCCCGACGGCGAAGCGCAGCTTCGGGAGATGCTCGACGAGGATGCAAGGACGCCCTTCGACCTCGTCGACGGCCCGCTTGCCCGCGCCTTCATCGCGCGTCTGGCAGTCGACAAGCATGTCTTCGTCTTCAGCGGACACCACATCATCTGCGACGGCTGGTCGATCAGCGTGCTTCTCGACGAGCTAGCGATGGCCTATGCGGCTTTCCGCAACGGCGAGACACCGCAATTCGAGCCGGCGCTCTCCTTTGCCACCTATGCGACGAAGCTTGCGCCCACACCCGAAAAATCCGAGAAGGACGAGCAGTTCTGGCTCGATCAGTTCAAGGAGATTCCGGAACTGCCGGAACTGCCGCTGGACCGGACGCGGCCCGAACATCGCAACTTCGCCAGTGGTACCTGCACGGGCTACATCGAGGGCGATGTCTACAAGGCGCTGAAAAAAGCTGGAGCGCAGTCCGGCGCAACGCTGTTTTCAACCTTGCTGGCGATGCTGCAGGTCGTCGTCTCCCGGCTTTCCAGGCAGGAGGACATCGTGATTGCGGTTCCTGCAGCCGGTCAGAACCTGATCGGAGAAGCGATCCTTTTCGGCCATTGCGTCAATCTCCTGCCAATCCGCCAGACCGTCGCATCACAGACGAGCTTCTGCGAGCATCTGAGGGCAACGCAGCGGCTTGTTCTGCAGGCGGTAGAGCATCAGTCCTGCACCTATGGCACGCTCGTGCGCAAACTCGGCGTAAAGCGGGATTCGCGCCGCCTGCCATTGACGGAAATCCAGTTCAATCTGGACCACACCGCAGCAGATCAGCCCTTCGGGAACCTGACGGCAAACATGGCCAACAACGTGAAGGGCTTTTCCAATTTCGACATGTTCTTTTGCGCGTTCGAAGAAGAAAACGCCGTCCGCATCGATGTCGAATACAATGCGGAGGTCTTCGACCGATCGACGATCGAGCGCTGGATCCAGCATTTCGCAACGCTCGCCGAAGCGCTGTCCAAGAACATCGACGTCGAGATCTCGAGGCTGCCGTTATTGAGCGACGACGAACGCGGCTGGCTGATCGACGGCTTGAACGACACGGCGGCAAACTATCCGCGAGATGAGCACGTGGTCTCCCTCTTCGCCCGCAAGGCGTCGAAGCAGCCCGATGCGATTGCAGCCGAACATGGCGGCCGCTCCATCACTTACGGCAGGCTGGAAGCCCGCTCCAATCAGTTTGCCCGATATATTCAAGAGGCGATTCCCGAGCCCGGCCAGCGCATCGCACTGCTCGTCGACCGGTCGCTAGACATGGTCGTGGCGCTGCTGGCGATCATGAAGGCCGGGCACACCTACGTGCCCATGGATCTTTCCCATCCTGAAGAGCGCCTCTGCCAGACCCTCGACGTCGCGCGCGTCGGCGGCCTGATATGCGACAGCGATGCCATGGCGTCCCTCGCCCCCGCAAACATTCCCGTTATTCGCATCGACGAGGAAGCAAAGGCGGTAGGCCGAATGACCAGCACTGCGCTTGACGCTCTGCCGCCCGATTCCGCTGCCCCTGCATATGTCATCTTTACCTCCGGCTCGACCGGGGCACCCAAGGGCGTCGAAGTGTCCCATCGGGCGCTGACGAACTTCCTCCTCTCCATGGCGAAGGAGCCCGGCTTCACCGATCGGGATACGATCCTTGCGGTGACGACGATCTCGTTCGACATCGCGGGGCTCGAGCTCTACCTGCCGCTCGTTACCGGTGGGAAGATGGTGATTGCCGACCGGCAGCAGGTGCAGGATGGCTTCGCCATTGTCGATCTCGTGGAAAAGAGCGGTGCGACCGTGCTTCAGGCGACCCCCGCGCTCTGGCAGATGCTTGTCGAGGCCGGCCTCGAGGACAAACCGCACCTCAAGATGCTGTGCGGCGGAGAGCCCATGCCGAAAGAACTCGCCAAATCCCTGCTGAAAATCGGCGGCGAGCTCTGGAACATGTATGGCCCGACGGAGACGACGGTCTGGTCGTCCGTCGCGCGCATTTCCGACGCGGAGGCACCGATCACCATCGGCCATCCGATTGCCAATACCCAGCTTTACATCGTCGACCGCAACAACGACATCGCGCCCATCGGCGTCACCGGCGAGCTGTGCATTGGCGGCGACGGCCTGGCGAACGGCTACTTCGACCGGCTGGATCTGACCGAGAAGGCCTTCGTTCCGATCTCCTTCGGCTCGAACCGGCCAACGCGGCTCTATCGGACCGGCGATGTCGGACGCCGTCTTGCGAACGGTTCGCTGCAACTGCTCGGACGCCGAGACCAGCAGATCAAGCTCCGCGGCTTCCGCATCGAACTCGGCGATATCGAAGCCGTCGTTTCGAAGGCTCCCGGCGTGCGCCAATGCGCGGTCGTCGCTGCGGAGAAAAAGAGTGACGGCAAATTGCTCGTTGGATACATCGTACCGGAAGCAGGCGCCGAGCCGAGCGCAGCCGAGCTCTCGGACTTCGTCACGGCGAAGCTGCCCCGCTACATGGTGCCGACCTACTGGGTGACCGTCAGCGAACTGCCGCAGACAGGCAACGGCAAGCTCGATCGCAAGACGTTGCAGCAGCGTGGAATTCCTGCCCACAGCACCGAGGCAAAAAAGACCAAACCGCGCACTCCAATGGAAGAGCAACTAGCGGCTATTTGGCAGGACATACTCGGCAGCCAGGATATCGGCGTGGACGACAATCTCTATGCGCTTGGAGCCGACTCCCTCACGATTTTCCGCATGGCAGCGCGCATGCTGGACGCCAATCTCCCGCTGGAAGCCAAGCACCTCTTGCGCTACCCATCTATCGCGCAATTGGCCAGGTTTGCCGAACAGCAGATCCGGCGGCGAGAGAAGCTGTCCAAACGCCTGTCCTCAATGTGGTGCAGCGTCTTGAACGTTGACCAACTGCAGCCTGATGACGATTTCTTTGCCGTCGGCGGCAACTCCGTTCTCGCAGCAAAACTCCTGCAGGAAGTAGAGGCGGCCTACAAGATCGTTCCAAATCCCGAAATGATTTCCAAATTTCGGACATTCCAGGATTTCACGGCAAAAATCGCCAAGACACTGGAAGGCGTTGACACGGAGTCGTCCCTTTGGGAATTGGTGACATGCAAGACAGGCAGCAGCGATGCTGTTGTCTATACGTTCAATCATCCATTCCTGTATTACGCGCTCGCCACCGAGATCGACGACAGCATTTCCGTTCACAACCTGAACATGTTCAGCGCTGATTTGACGAGCGCACCGGCGGATATGTCGGTGGAAGATATAGCCAGACAAGCGATCGAAGCGATGAAAATTCCGGTGGGAACCCGTCGTTTGGCCCTGGTCGGTCTGTGTGTGAACGGCATTTTGGTCATGGAGATCAGCCGGCAGTTGCGCGAAAGCGGTATAGACGTGCGCTGTACCGCTGCCATCGATAGCTGGTGCCCCACATTCGTATCATCGCTGCCCAAGAGCCGCCTAATGTGGTGGCAGACGGAGAGGCGCGCGAAGCGGGTCTTGCACTTCACCAGCAAGCTTGTGAAGGGGGACATTACCACCCTGGATTACTTCAGGCACTTCAACATCTCATGGAAGCTGATGCAGCTTCTTCACGTGAAAAGTGCCGAACCTTTGGAATCAGATCGCGCCAATGCGATGGTCACTGCGTTCATGAATTCCGCAGCCGCGCATCACAATGACCCGGCGATCAGAGATTCATCAATTGTCCTGGTGCGCAGTCAGGCGCACAATAGCCGGGCACGAAAGTTGAGGTTCGGCTGGAGGAACGCCGTCGCCGAGGACACGCCAGTGCTCGACCTGGAAGGCTGGCATGAGGACTCGCTGATAGATTCCGGCAAGGCTCTGGCAAGTCTCATATCCGCGCGGCTTGGAGTCTCCTCGGACGTGTCATCAGGGGGAATAGCTCGCTGAGCGCAATCCGTCAGACGTTCGTCTATTTTGGGAGCACGCGTGGATGGGAATGGCAGCACACAGACCTTTGAGAGTTGCGGTCCTGGCAAAGTCGAGGGATCGGCTCGAAGCATGGCAATTGATGGTGCTTGACCGGCTTGCTTCCGAGCCTCTTTTTGATCTTGCAAGCATCATCGTGCATCAGACGGCACCTAAGGTTCGGGTGCCGAAGCTCTTCGCACTCGAGGCCCGTCTGGAACGCAGGTTCCTTACCCATGAGACCCCCTATCTGCCGAAATCCTTTTCGCCGGAAACCCAGCGATTCGACGACATGGGATCGCGCGATTTAGAAATGGCGGAGAGCCAGGACATCCTTCGACGCCTCATGCAGGACCTGGAAGTGGACATCGTCATTCGTATGACGCCCTCGGGCCTGCCATCAGGCGTAAGTGATGCCTTGCCGTTCGGAGAATGGGCGTTGAGCTGCAGCGATCAGGTCTCGGACAATGTCGACTGGTTCGCCTATCGTAGCACAATTTCGAAGGCGGCATCGGTCGAGCTCTTGCTTTATAAATCCGGAGCACCAGACGGAAGCGTTGACGTCATCGCGTCTTCCTTCTTCAATACCAAGACAAGTGCTGCGCGCGTTGCCGCCTCCATAAAGGAGCGTGGCGTGACCTTGCTTATGCGCGAATTGAGACGCCTTGCCGAAACACGGCAACTGCATGTGATCGCCCGCCGGCCCATCCCGGCGATCCCCCCACCGTCCGCTTCAGATCTTGGCCGCTACGTTGCTACGCTTGCTGGCGACCTCGCCGCACGTTGCATCAAAATGCTGAGAAAGAAGCTTCATTCCGGTTCGTCCGTTTGGGCCCTCTATACCGGCGGGGGTCACATCGAGGATTTCGACCCACAGCAATCCGTTGAAATTCCGCCAACGATGAACGAGATCAAGGCGGATCCGTTCCTTTTCGAACACGAGAACGAATGTTACCTCTTCTGCGAAGCCTATGCGGATGGCCAGAAGAATGCACACATTGCCGTCGGGCGCTTCCGCGGAGACAAGCTCGAACACCTCGGGATAGCCTTGCGTTGCGAGCACCACCTTTCCTATCCTTTTGTCTTCAGGGATGGCGAGGATATTTTCATGATGCCCGAGCGGCACCAATCGCGCCAGATCCAGATCTGGCGCTGCGTCGAATTTCCGCTGAAATGGGAATTGTACTCGACGGCGCTCGAAGGCAGGTCGGCCGCCGACAGCGTGCTGATGCGTCATGGAGGAAAATGGTGGCTTTTCACCAATCTGTCGGATTTCCACGACTATGAAGATCACTGCAGCGAACTCTATGTTTTCGAGGTCGACGGTCCAAAGCTCGAGCGCGTGATGCCGCACCGGCATAATCCGGTCGTCATAGACAGCACGCTCGCGCGAAATGCCGGACGCATGTTCGAACGCGGCGGCCGCCTTTACAGGCCATCGCAGCGCAATGCCTATGGCATCTACGGATATGGACTGAACATCATGGAAATCGACGAGCTGAGCCTCGACAGCTACAGCGAGCGGTGCATACGAACGATTACGCCGGACTTCAAGAAAGGCCTGCTTGGCTGCCATCATTTTGATGAGGCGGCCAATCGTTACGTTCTGGATGCGCGCTTGACATGAAGAACAGGGCGTTTTCGTCTCGATAGTTCAGGCTGACATGCCTTCCGCCGGTCAGCGCCGCAAGCGTCCCGACAAATGGAGGTGGCATTTCGAGGTCGAACAGACTCCAATCCGCCGGCGTATTTCCGTCTGCATCCAGGCGCTCAAGGCGCGGCGGAAGACCATCGCCAACGGTGACGTCGAATGCATCCAGAGGAAACGAGAGACCGACGCCGATCGCCTTGACGAAGGCTTCTTTGCGTGTCCAGACGGAATAAAACGCCCGACGATACTCTGCGGCCGGAAGTGCAGCGAGGGTCATTTCCTCCTTCGGCGACAGGAAACGGCTGACATTGTCTTCCTTCAGAGGCCGAACCTCTTCTATGTCTATCCCGACCTGGTAGCAGCTTGATACCGCAAGCGCCGCCATCCCGCCGCAATGGCTGAGGTTGAAATGCAACATCCTGCCGTTCGACGCTGCGATGCGCGGCTTGCCATAGGCATTGTAGCTCAGGCTGAGGCGGTTGGGCTCAATTCCGAGGTAGCTGCCGACAATTCGGCGCAGCCCCGACCGGCCTGCAACGAACCTGCGGCGATCACGCTCGTGAACAAAGCGCGCTGCCGCATCGAGCTCGCGGGCCGTCAATGGCGTTGCGAGATATGGTGCCTGCGAAGTGCTCGCCTCCTCCAGGTTCCATATCCAGATATCGATGACATCAGCGCTCAAGCCGTCACGCATTACCCCCACCCCCTGCCGACAGTTCATAGAGAGCGATCAGGACCGCCGTTTGTCTGCCAGCCAAGCTCAGAATGGCAGCAGGCGTCACCTGCACGGAGCACCAGTTTGTCTGGTCTGCGGCCCGACAGGCAAGCTATCCAAAGTCGGTAGAGAGTTACGCTTATGGGCACCTTGGCCATGCTCCGTCCTTCGCCGTATTTTGGTAATCTTCAAAGTGCCGGCACCGATGGAGTAGTATTAATGAGTTCGCGTGAGCCATCGTCGCTATCCAGCCTGACGGCAAAAGCCGGCACCTGGACGGTCGGCAGCAAGTTGGCTTCGAAGGCACTGGATTTCGTAACGCTCCTGTGTCTCGCCCGGCTGCTCGGCCCATCGGATTTCGGACTGGTGGCGATGGCGATGTCTTCGGTTCTCATAGCCGAGGCGATTTTCGAGATGCCGGTTGCCGCCGCACTCATCAGAGATCCGTCGCCAACCAAGGATATGTTCGACACGGCTCTGACGATCGGCCTGACAAGGGGTCTGATCGTTGGCATGCTGCTGTGTGCGCTCGCCTATCCGCTCGCATTGTTCTATGACGAGCCGCGGCTGACCACCCTGATCTGCGTGCTTTCGCTGGCGCCTGTCATGCGCGGACTTAAGAGCCCGAAGCTGATACTTTTTACGCAGCGCTTCGATTTTCGCCCGGACTTCATCCTGGAGGCCGCGGGCAAGATAGCGTCCTTGTGTGCTGCCGTAGCCATGGCCCTGTATACCGGAAGCTACTGGGCGATCGCGGTTGGCACGGTTGTCGGCCCGATGCTGATGATGATCGTCTCCTATATCTACGCGCCACAGCAGCCAGTTCTGTCACTCAAGGACTGGTCGATGTTTGCGCCCATTGTCGGATGGTACATGCTGTCGCAAATTCTCCAATCGGTGAACTGGCAGCTCGAAAAACTCCTCCTGCCGCGCTTTATGGACCTGGTTTCCTTCGGCCGCTATTCCGTTGCAAGCGACATTACTGCCGTTCCCTATCAGTCGGTGGTCCAACCGCTCTTCAGGCCGTTTCTCGTCGCATTCTCGCAGATTCCGTCGCATGAAAAGCTTGGTGAAGCCTATCTGCGCGCCACAAGCACGATCGTCTTCCTGGTCGCGCCGGCGCTTGTGCTTCTGTCGATCCTCGCGGATGTGGTCGTCACGATATTGCTTGGGCCTTCCTGGCATGGTGCCGCCTTCATCCTCACATGCCTGCCGCTGATCGCCATCATCAGCCTTCCCACGGCACTCGTGAACTCCATTTGCTTCCTGGCCGACAAGATGCATCTGATCGTCATCAAGAGCGTCATCGAGCTTTGCTCCAAAATGATGCTGATCTGCTCGCTCGGATATGCTTACGGGCTGTATGGCATACTGGCCGGACAGGCGATCGCCGCCGCGATAAGCCTCACCACTTCGCTTGCCATCGTCCGTGCATCGATCGGCCTGAGCCTTGCCCGGCAAGCCAAGGAAGGGGTCAAATATTTCGCTCCGATCTTGCTGATGGCGCTCTGCCTGGTGCCGGGAATCTATCTCGGCGACTCCGTTGACCATCCTCTGCGGCAGTTGTGGCTATCGATTGCAACGGCCGCCGCTGCAACGCTTGTCTATCTTGGCAGCATGTTTTTCATGGCCCGCATGTCTTCGTCCGAAGGACTGCATGAATACGACTTCGTCATGCAATATCTGAGAAAGAGGTTCAGGCCGGCCATTTAATGGATGCAGTTCGGCCTGTTCGTAATCTATCGGTTTCCGTGATCGAAAGGCGCAAGCCGCTGTCAAATATAGCCTCTGCTGCCCTTATGTTTCAGGCTATAAAACCGATGGGAAAGCCAAGTAGACTTGCGAGATAGAGGAGAATCGCCATAAGAGGAGCACAACCGGACGCATAATTGGCATGTCGATTGGCATTCATGCTTGCTGTTGTCTTCGTCGAAGCGAAGAATGTTTTGCGGGCAGAAGTTGCGCGAAGCAAGGCGTCTAAGCCCAACCAATTTCGAAGCCAAGGGGTCTTGGTGTTGAAACGTCGGCAGGAGGCCGGACGGATGCATTCAAAAGTCCCGTTCGAACGCATGCGTTCTCCCACCGCAAAATTCGTTCTGCGGTGGGCGGCTATTCTCTTTTGCCTGGTGATATGGGGCGCCGTGATGGCCTTTTTCATCTGGTAGATTCGTTGCGCGCGAAAAGAACGATGCCGATCGTCTTCCAGATAATCTTCAAATCAGCCGACATCGAGCAGCTGTGATAATAGTCCACGTCGAACTGCACCCGTTCATCATAGGTCGTGTCCTTGTTCCGGTGCACCTGCCATAGACCGGTAAGGCCCGGCGTCATGGCGAGATAGTAATGGATCTGACGGCCGTAACGCTCCATTTCTTCGGCCACGATCGGCCGCGGCCCGACAAGGCTCATATCGCCGCAAAAGACGTTCCAGAGCTGCGGCAGCTCGTCGAGGCTCGTCATCCGGAGATATTTTCCAAGCCAATGGACGCGCGGGTCGTTGACCAGCTTCTGGGTTTCATTCCATTCGGCGCGCCGCACGGGATCGTTGGCGAGAATGCTGGCCAGCCGCGCATCGGCGTCCTTCCGCATCGAGCGGAATTTCAGGCATGAGAATGAACGGCCGTAGCGGCCGACACGCTCGTGTCGGAATATGAGCGGCCGCCCATCAACCAGCAGCAGGGCCACCGCGATAAGCGCGAAAAACGGCAGAAAGAAAACCAGCGCCGATCCGGAAATCAGGATGTCCCCGGCACGCTTCAGGCGATAATCTCTCGACGTCGGCCGTCGTAGCCGAGCCGATTGCCCGTCCTGAGCAACGCCATCAAAGAACGATAGCATTTTGAAACCCCGTTTGTATCTCAACCCACAGTTAAGGTTGGCAGTGTCGGCCAGAATAGACAATTGACCAGAACGGCTAAGCCTTAGTCAGATAGAAGTAGGCCCGAATACCGATGGCGGGACCATTGATTTATTCACCTCTTAAAACTGTCGATACAGGAGAGGACGCAACCGCTTTCAATAAGGGTATCTGCTTGATGCCGTTCAATTAAATGAATGGATGGCGATAGGCGGCGGATCGATTGCCGGATCGTTCAGGTAGCCGACCGGCAACGCCAGCCAAGCTCGTTCGCGCCAAGATCCGGCCGTAGAGAGCGATCAGCGCTTCGCCCCAGGTTTCCGGCGAATGAGCAAGCCCGGGCGCCTTGCTGAGGCCGTTCAAGCTCATGGAGCGTACCACCGCATCATCGGCTGCGAGCCGTCGCATCGCCGTCGCCAGCGATCCGATGTTCCCCGTCCTGAATGTCAGCGCGCAACCGAATTCCTCAAGCTCGTTTCCCAACAAGGCGGCGTCCGGCACAATAACGGGAATTCCGCTTCCGATCGCTTCGACGGCTGCAAGCGCGAAAGGTTCCGGCACGCGCGACGACACGACGATGGCGCGCGCATTGCGCAGGAGTTCGTGCATCTCCCCTTTCGCTTTCCAGCCGTGGATGACGACTTCAGGATAGTCGCGCTCCAATATCGACCGCCCTGCGCCATCGCCAATGATCTGGAGCCTCACATTGGCAAGCCGCGCCGCCCGCGCGGCATCCTCGAACCCTTTTTCCGGCTCGAGCCTTCCCACGAAGAAGAAATCCCGCATCGTCCAGGGTTCGGCCCCTCTGCGCAGAAACGGCTCCACCGGATTGCGAATGGTCTCGATATGATCGGTGCAGAGGCCGGCGCGCTCGAAATATTCACGCATCCGCTGATGCACGATGACGATATTGGCCGGGAGCTCGTCCGTCGGATAGAGCCGCTCACGCAGCAAGTGGCGTGCAGAACGCCAGATCTTCTCGTGATAGCCGCGTTTGTCGCATTGCGTCATCATGCACGGCACCGACATCGGCGTGAGAGTGCAGACGGTGTCTTTCCGGTAGTTCGCAAAACCGCCGTTTGGGCAGCACAGGAAATAATCGTGTGCATGCAGAACCACGCGCTGGCGGACGGGCCACAGGGCCTGGAAGATGGAAGGCGAAAGGATCTTCGACCAGCCATGGACGTGATAGATGGTCGAGGCCGTGTCGGCACTATCGATGACCTCGCGCACGGCATCGAGAGCCTGCCTGTTGTAAAGCCCGTTGATCGAGGCTGCGATCCGCCCCTGGGCGGTCAGCGGTGCGCCGCCGAGATTGATGGTGTCGTCCGCCGGCAGCTCGCTTCCAGCCGCGTCGCCCGCCAGATAGGTTACGGGAATGCCGGCGCGTTTGAGCAAATGCGCCGACAGAATGGCGAGGTTGGAGGCTCCCCCGACCTTTGTCGAACGGTCATTGATGACGACAACACGATCGGGATAACGCTGAATCACGATCCTACCCCATCGTCCTGATATTCTGCGGGGCAAGCCTGCCCATCAGAAGATCGAAAATTGCGATCGCATTGCCCTTCAGACGCCCTTTCCGGTCGACCCAGGGTTCGGGGCGCCAGGCTTTGACAAGATTGGCGGCCAGGTTCCGGCCCATTTGCGCAGCCGCCCGCCCCGAACTCAGGGTGTTCTTGCGCACGAGATAGATGGGATTTGCGATCTGCGAATATCCGAACTTGATGCCGGTCGTTCGACCGGCCTTCGTGCCGAGATGCACGCCCTGCAGATGGTCGGCGCAAATGACTTCGCCATATCGCGCCATCATGCGGCTGAAGTCGACATCTTCAAGCCAGCCATAAAACGGCAGATTCTCGTCAAACCGGACGCCTGAAGCCACGATCGCCGAAACACGGACAGCCATGTTGCAGCCATAGGCGTTATAGATCGGCTTAAAGGATTTCTCCCGTTTCTGCGGGCGGCGAACCTTCTGCACGAGTTTCAGGCCGTCGCAGACCGAGATACCCGCCCCGGTGATCCCGTCGGCGATGACCGTGCCCGTCGACATGACGATATCGCGCCGGGTGCGAAACAGCAGCTCAGTGTCCTCGATATAAGTGGGCGTCATCAGGAAATCGTCGTCGAGGAAGAGCACCACATCCGCACCGACGATGCTGTCGAGAATTGTATTGCGCTGAAGGCAAAGTCCGCGCTCTGAAACCAGTACCCTGACCGGGCATGCGAGCGAGGAAAGGCTCGCTCGGTCGACATCCTCAAGCGAGGGCACGCAGATGACGACCTCCTCGGGCTGACGCGTCTGGTGCGATATATGGGGAAGCACGGCAGAAAGGATTTCGCGCCTGCCCGAACTCGCGATGCCGACAGCCACCTTGAGCGGGCGCCCGCGCGGCTTGTCATTGAAGGCCAGATGGGGAGCGGCCGGTTTTGCGGTAGGTTCGCTCCGCCGCGACGAAGCAGGCTTTCCCGATGAACGCTTGCTGCCACCGCTGCGATTGGCGATGATCCCGAGCAGGTTCACCCGCGACGCGCCGAAGCTCGCAAGCGCGGCCGACAGCCGCTCGATGGTCATTTTCTTCGGCTTGCCGACGACAATGGCGATGCCATCCAGATAGTTGAAGATATGCCGGGTATCCGCCGAGCCTTCGAATGCCGCAAGATCGACGATGACGACGCCGTAGTTCTGGCGGAGTAGCTCAATTTCCGTCTTGAGCGCGGCAAGATGACCAAATATCTGGTGGCACGCGGCAGACCGCCTTGTCTCCTCAACGGTCAGCACGGGAACCAGCGTGGAGGCTTCAGCATGCTCGTCGTCCCTGTTTCTCCTGCTCCTGCGGCCGTGCTCATCGTGACCCGCCCCGACATGTTCGGCGGCTTGCGGCTCATGCGCGCCAACATGATCCATCCGCAGCAAGCCGAGCCCGAAGTCCTCCCCGGCGGCACTCGCCACTTTGCTCAGGAAGCCTTTTTGGAAATCGGCATCGACGAGGACGACCGGCGTGCCTTCATTCTGGTAGAGCTGCGCGAGGTTCGCCGCAACCGTCGTCTTTCCCTCGCCGCTGCCGACCGACGTGATGCCGATGACCATTGGCGAATTGGGGCGGAATGCCGAACCAATGGAGTTCTTCACGCCTCGCAAGGCTTCGGTGAAATCGGAATAGGGCGCATCGAGCACACCCCGCAGCGGCATCGCGGCCTGCAGGTTTGCCGCCTTCGCCCCGGCGGGCAAAACTGCCGTTGCGCCCTGAAGAGGCAGGCTGCCGAGCGACGCTATACCGAGCTCCTGCCGCAGCCTGGAGTTCAAGTGAATCCCCTTGCCCCTTCCATCAAAAAGCAGCGCGAGCAGGAGACCACCGGCCAGGCCCATCAGCGTGGTGAAGGGCAGGATGATGGAGGGTTTCGGCGAGCTCTTCGTCAGCGGCGCGGACGCGGCCGTCACGACACGGGCATCTCCGAGCGGGAAAGACTGCTTCTGCAACGTGCCCGTCAGTTGTTGGAGAATTCCTTCATAGATGCGGCGATAGGTCGTTGCACGGCTTTCCATTTCGGTGAGTTTCACACGCGCCAGGTTTTTGTCCGTGCCGGTAGCAGTCAGCGCCGCCATCTGGTCATTGAGGAGGCGTTCGCGGGTTTGCGCGACCTGCAGGTTCGTTTTGTATACTTCCTGGATGCGGACGAGTTCGTTCCTGATATCGCCGGTTAGCCGTGCAACTTCCTCTTTGGCGGCCGCGATCGCGGGATTGCCGGGATCGTAGCGGCTTATCAGATTGTTCAGCCTGGTCGTAGCAAGGCTGACGTCCTCCTGGAGTTTCTGTATGCGGGGGTTGTCGATCGTCTCCTGAACGCTGCCGCGAACCGTTTCCCCCGCCATCATCCGATTGAGGGTATCGAGCTTGGCGGACGCGGCAGCGGTCTCGGCGCTTGCGGAAATGGCTTGGCTGCTGATCTCGGACAATTGCTGCTGGTCCAGGGACGATGTGGTGCCGAGTTCCATGATGCCGTTCATGGCCCGGAATTCTTCTGCATCCAATGCCGCCTGCCGGGCTTGCTTCTCCACGTCGATCAACCGGGTTTCCAGCCAGTTCGCCCCGCTTTGCGCTGCTGCGGCGCGCGCGGAGACGGCCGAATCCATATAAGCTTGCGCAAGGGCGTTCGCGACGCGAGCCGCCTTTTGCGGATCGGTAGATTTGTAGCCGATTTCGAGGATATAGGATTGCCCTACCCTGACGACCGAGACCCGCGACAGGAACGACGCCATCGTCCTGCGCATGCGTATCTCCTCGTCCGACGCCTCCTGGCCGGGTGCGGCGGGTGCAGCCGCTTCGCCGATCATCGACTGCAGCCAGTCCTTGACGATCGACCGCCACGACGCATTGTCCTGGATTTCCGGATCCTCGGAGAGATTGAGTTTGTTGATGACCGCTTTCGCGATCGGCTCCGACTGGATGATCTCCACCTGACTGGCGATTTCAGCCGCCTCGATGATGATCGTTCCAGTGAAAGCATCCTGGGATGCGATCCGGCCCTGCTCGGGATCCATGACGAGGCGGGCAGCCGCGAAGAAGAGCGGCGGCTGGGTGGCGACATAAACACCGCCCGCGGCAGCGCCTACCGCCGTGAAGAGGGCAAGTATCAAGGTGTGGCGCCGCAGAAAGCGCCATATGTCGCCGAACGATATATTTTCCGTGTCAGCTGATTGCTTCTTGCCGAACTGATCGCCGGGGATAAGCTTGCCGATGTCGTGAACAACCATATTGTTTTGCCCAATCCTCGAATTCATGTGATTTACTGCACCCGCGGAGGAGGATTGGCGGACGAAAGCATCGAGCCGTCCAGGTTCTTGGAGACATTGTAGCGAACGTCCAGCACATCCCCCGGCTCAAGCCCAGCGCTATCGGGAACCGGAGCGGCAGTGCCCGAGTCACCGCCGCGGGTCAGCCAATATTCAAGCGGTTGCACGTCGACGGCCTGGAGGCTTTCATAGCGTGCAACGGATGCGCCTGCGGCCTGCAGCAGCTGAACGGTCGTGGAGCGCTTCAACCGCACGTCTTCCAGCTCCGCTTCTGTTACTTGCAATTCCTGCCCCACCTCTGTCTTGCGCTGGCCCTTCAGGTTGAGTGCTTCACGTTCGGTTTCGTTCAGCTTCTGCTTGGCCTGCATGGACGCGACGACCAGATCGAGCTTGTCGCTCTGCATATCGGCGACGATGCGTTCAAGGGATGTCTTGCGGGAGGTGGTCAGGATCTTGGTGTCGACGAGTTTTGCGATGTCGCCAAGCTCATCCTGGGCGATCTGGACTTGCCTTTCCTGCGCCACCATCTTCTCGTCGAGCACAGTGATCTCGCTTCGCAAGAGCTTCATGAGATCTGCTGCGGATTCCAGCTGGTGCCGCAAGGCGTCGGCTCTTGCCGTGAAGAGAGCGCTTTCGCTTTTCAGTATCTGGCCCACGACTGAACCTTCGGGGGCGCCGGTCAGTTCCGGAGGAAAATCCACGGAAGGCTTGTCGTTCAGCTCGGCGATCAGCCTGGCGCGGCGGGCCGTGAGCTGTTTTGCCTGAAGCTCGAGGCGGCTGAACTCCCCAGCGTAACGAATCTGCTCGGCGTCGGCATATTCGCCGGAGCGATCGTTGCGGCGTTCCCGTCCGCCAGCCAGGGCAAGCGCTTGCTTGACGGTCAGTCCTGGCCGGAATTCGAACTCGTTCGGCCGCTCGACGGCACCCGTGACATAGACCATCGGATATTTGGCGATCTCAACCGAGGCGATGGGAGCGGTCGCAAGCCCCGTCAGTTTTTTGATCCTCTCACCGATCAGGAGCGCCGTCTCTTCCGTCGTCTTGCCGAGAACGGCAATCTCGCCGACCATCGGCATCGAGATATCGCCGCGCTGAGACACGGCATATTCGCCGTTGAGAGCGGTCCATTCCTTGTACTCGCCCGTTGAAGGCACCCATTCCACGACCGAGACCTTCATCCTCGTCTGCGCTCTGATGCGGTAGCTGTCGTCTGCGGCATGGACGGCTTGTCCGGTCAAAGCGGTGCCAATGAGCCCTGCCGCCATGATGAAGCGGAGGACACGACGGGCGCCGGGCAATGCGGTTCTTGAATTGCGTACGGCAGCAATGGGCATGGCGCGACCTTGTTCTCCTCGTCATTCTGCAGCGGGCAAACCGCCGAATGTCGATGATGCGCCTAATGCAATTCGAGTAAATCCACCGCGACGCAGCCTGCTTTAGTCCAATCTGAGGAAGACGGAGTAGAAAACCACCGGCCGCTTCCCCCAGTTGCGGTATCTCCGGCCAAGTGCCCGCTCCACATAGGTCTTTTGGCCGTGGCTCTACACCGTTTTAGGGCGGTTGCAGACCAATCTAGGCTCTGTGGAATGTCCCCCGCTTCAACGATGATGGCCCGACTGGTTGGCGAGGGAGACATCATGCGTGTCGCGATTGTTCACTACTGGCTGGTTTCGATGCGCGGCGGCGAGAAGGTCGTCGAGGCCCTCTGCGACATGTTCCCAGACGCCGACATCTTCACCCTCGTTTACGATGAAAGCCGCGTCTCCGAAAAAATAAGGGGGCATGTTGTCAAGACGTCGTTTCTGCAGCGCTTGCCGGGTGCCGTCAGGCATTATCAGTCGCTGCTTCCGCTGATGCCCTTCGCGCTCGAAAGCCTCGACCTCAGCGGATACGACCTGATCATCTCAAGCGAATCGGGCCCCGCCAAAGGCATCATTGCTCCGCCGCATTCGACACATGTCTGCTACTGCCATTCGCCGATGCGCTATATCTGGGACCACTATCACGTCTATCGTTCGCATGCCGGCCTCGCTTCCAGAATGATGCTTCCGGTGATCGCCCCGCTTCTGCGGTCCTGGGATGTCAGCACCAGCATGCGCGTCGACCGTTTCGTCGCGAATTCGCACCATGTAAAAGCGCGCATCGGCAAGTATTACGGACGCTCCGCCACGGTCGTCTATCCGCCAGTAGCAGTCGAGGACTATGCGCCGTCGGATACCATCGAGGACTTTTATCTTTGCGCCGGGCAGCTCGTCTCCTACAAGCGGGTCGATCTCGCCGTGAGGGCCTTTTCCAAGATGGGACGCAACCTCGTCGTCATCGGCGAAGGCAAAGAGCTTGCCATGCTGAAGTCGATCGCGGGGCCGACCGTGAAATTCCTGGGGCGGGTGCCCTTTCCGGTTCTCAAGGAAAAACTGGCCCGATGCCGCGCCCTGATCTTCCCCGGAGAGGAGGATTTCGGCCTTGTCCCGGTGGAAGCCATGGCGAGCGGCCGGCCGGTCATCGCTTTCGGCAGTGGCGGAGCGCTTGAAACGGTCGTGCCGGGAGAAACCGGCCTCCTCTTCTACGAGCAGAACGTTGAAGCCATCGTCGACGCAGTGCGGTCGTTCGAAGAACACGCCGAGGATTTCGATCCCGAAACCATTCGCACGCACGCAGCGCGGTTCAGCACCAGGAATTTCAAGTTCGGCATGGACTCGATCATCCAGGAGGAACTTCGGGCGAGAAGAAGTAGCGCGCTTGCTGCGAGCTCCCATGCGGAGGCCCGCCGGTTTCCTCTGGACAGCGTCTTTCCCGTCCCCCCGCCTGGAACGGATATCGTCCACTGACGGAGCGTCCGCGTTGGCAGGGCGCGCAGAGCTTTTGCGAAATCACACCTTCAGTTCACGCCGTTCGCGCTCGGTGATCATGGCAAGATCGATCACCTTCTGCAGGTTGGCGGCGTGGCGGAAGTTGGGGTCTGGCTGCAGGCCGCTCATCACCGCGTCGGCAAAGCGCTGGTAGTTGGTCGCCACCGGAGCGGCCTCGATCTCCCTCCAGGTCGCACTTTCGACGTTGTCGCCGAGGCAGCCGCGCAAATCCGAGCCGGAAGGGCGATGGTTGACCTCAAGACTCCCCCTCTCGCCGTAGATGCGAAGCTTCAGCTCGTTCAAGTGGCCCGTCGCCCAGCGGCTGGCATGCACCACGCCGAGCGCGCCATTGGCGAAATCGAGCGACATCGTGAAGCTGTCGTTCGCATCCAGAAGATATTCGCCGATCTGGCCGCCCGGTACCTTGTTGAAGGTCTTCAGCCGGGCAAAGACGTGATCGATATCGGTCGCTGCACCATAAGCGGCGAAATCGAGGATGTGGATGCCGACATCGCCGAGCACACCGGTCGAGCCGTGGCCGGTCGAAAGGCGCCAGAGCCAAGTCGATTCCGTGCGCCAGTCGCCCCAGGCGCGCGACACGAGCCAGCTCTGCAGATAGGATGCTTCTACATGCTTGATGGTGCCGAGCTCGCCTGCGAGTACCATCTCGCGGGCGCGCTGCAGCGGCGCGACGTTGCGGTAGGTGAGGTTCACCATGTTAACGACGCCTGCCGTTTCCGCCGCTTCCGTCATCTCCAGAGCCTTCGGATAGTTTTCCGCCAGCGGCTTCTCGCAGAGCACATGCTTGCCGGCAGCAATCAGCGCCATGGTCGTCGGGTGATGGATGCGGTCCGGCGTGACGTTCGTCGCGGCGTCGAAATCACCCCAGGCTATGGCGTCGTCCAATGTCAGGAAACGCTTTTCGACGCCGAATTCATCGGCGAAGAGCTTCAGGCGATCGGGATCGGTATCGACCGCGCCGACGACCTCGACACCATCCATGTGCGCGAAATGGCGCAACTGGTTCTTCGCCATCACGCCCGTACCAAGAACGAGTAGTCGCATGGATGCTCCTCAGCAGTGAGCGGCTTGGCCGTCCGGTGCGGTTTCGGGCCGCGCTCTTCATCCGGCTCCAGTGCCTTCCTTACCGGCTCATTTGGGGCATCCGCGATGCTCGTCAACGCAGCCGGCACATAGACCTCTTGGCGCTGCTCTTGCAAAGCGAGGCAATGAACGGAGAAAACCAAGAAAAATCAATGAGAAATGGATTTTGAAAAGAGGTTGACGACCAGAACGCCGGCAATGATCAACCCGAGCCCGAGCACGGCGGGAAGATCGAGGCGCTGCTTGAAACAGACAAACCCGACCACCGAAATCAGCACTATTCCCAAAGCGCTCCAGATCGCATAGGCAATGCCGACCGGGATCACCTTCAAAGTGAGCGACAGGACGTAGAAGGCAGCCGTGTAACAGACGACGAGAAGTACGCTCGGCCAGAAACGCGTGAGCTGCTGCGAGAGCTGCAGCGCGGTCGTGCCGATCACTTCCAGGATGATTGCGGCGAAAAGCAGCGCGTAGACGGCAGCCGGGCTCATGGTTCTGTCCTTCGAAAATAATTAGCGCTTCGTGAGTTCGGTAAGCCGGGCAATCAGCGCGCTGCGTTCGGCAGTACCGATCAAGTTGCTTTCCGTCGCGTCGGCAAGCCAGAGACCGTCCGCAGCAAAGCGCACGATCTGAGCGTCGATCGACGAGTCGGTGCCGACATATTCTTCCGCCCGCTCCCGCACCCATTCCCGCCAACGCTGGCGCAGTCGCGGCTCGGCCAGCATTGCAATCGTCACCTGCGTCCAGTGACGGGAGTCATCCGTCCTTTTGCTGATGTCGGCGCACACGAAAAGATAGGCGCGCGTGAAGCGCCCTTGCGGCACCGGATCGGCCCGCATCAGTTCACCGAGTTCTTGATCGAAGCGCTCGAGCAGACTGTCGAACAACGCATCCAGCAGCGCGTTCTTGGTCGGGAAATGGTGCAGCAAACCGCCCTTGCTGATGCCGGATGCGCCGGAGACGGCATCGAGCGTCACCGACGCCATGCCCTGCTCCGTCGCAAGGCGTGCGGCGACATCCAGCAATTGCCGGCGCACGAGAACAGGCTGTTTCTTGCGATGATGAGCAGTTGACATGTTCTATAAAAATACCGTCTGGACGGTTTTGTCAATCAGAATCTGCGGGCACGCTCTGCCTCAGGCATCCTGGGCGAAATGCCGCGGCGCATCGCAACCGGTTGCGAATAGCGCAGCAGCAGTGCATTAAGAAGTGCATTTCAGGGGACGGAATTTGACGGAAGAGGTTATCACGCTCTATCAGGCGATCGGCGGCGGCCTCACGGTGCGGGCGCTGGCGCAGCGTTTCTACGAGCTGATGGACACGCTGCCGGAGGCAAGGCGTGTCCGCGCGGTCCATCCGCCGAGTCTCAAAGGTAGCGAGGAGAAATTCTACGAATATCTGACCGGCTACCTCGGCGGCCCGCCGCTCTATACTGACAAACGCGGCCATCCGCGGCTGCGCAGCCGCCATTTCGTCGCCGCGATCGGCCCGGTCGAGCGTGACGAGTGGCTGCTCTGCTTCCGCCGCGCAATGGACGAGACGATCGTCAACGAGAAGCTGCGTGAGATCATCTGGCCGCCGATCGAACGGCTGGCGTTTCATATTCAGAACAGGGAGTAAGATCAGCCATGATCTCGAACACGCGTGCCGCAGCGTTTTTCTTCGTCTTTGCCGGTCTCTTCGGCGCGGCAGGCGTGGCACTTGCCGCCCTCGCGGCCCACGGTGGTGGTGAAGCCGCGCTCGCAGCCTCCGCCTCCGCGATGTGCCTGGCACACGCCCCTGCACTATTAGGTCTCGCAATTGGAATTAAGGAGATCAGAACCGCCCGGCTGGCCGGTTTTCTGATCATCGTTGGCACACTGCTCTTTGCCGGCGATCTCGTGATGCTGCGCCTTGCGGGGATCGGGCTATTTCCCTTTGCCGCCCCGACTGGCGGCTGGGCGATGATGCTCGGCTGGCTGGCGATCGCCGCCGGCGGCTTGATGCGCAACAAACCATAAGCTTAGCGCTGCGGCACCCGGCCGAAGCGCAGCAGGTTCCCGTGCGGATCATGGATGTAGAATTCCTCCATGTTCCAGGGTCGCACTTGCATATCCGTCAGATGCCTGACGCCCTTCGCGCGATATTCCGCATGGAGGGCCGCAATGCCCCCGCCACGCAGGTAGATCGACGTCTTCTCCGGCAGGCTGGCATCGTCGGTGCGCCAGAAATGCAGTTCCATCTCATCGCGCCTGACGATCAGATAGTCAGGCGTATGGTGCACGATCTGCGCAAAGCCGAGTTCGTCACGATAAAAGGCAAGCGTCTCGGCAATATCGAGCGACGGCAGGACCGGAAGAACTTCGATACGGTCCGGATCGCCGCTCATATGCCGTCCACGACGTTGAAACCTTCGAATACCGGCGGCCCCTTGTACATGACCTTATGGTTACCCGCATTGCGGTGCGCCGCGCGGAAGTTTTCGGATTTCGTCCAGTTCTGGAAATCCTCTTCGCTTTGCCAGACCGTGTGCGACGAGAATAGCGTATAGCCCTCCTCCGCATCCGTCTTGCCGCGCAGCAGGCGGAACTCGACGAAGCCGGGCACCTGCGCCAGACTGGAGTCACGGTTGCGCCAGACATTTTCGAAATCCGCCTCGGCGCCGGTTGCGACCTTGAAGCGGTTCATCGCAATATACATCGGGAGCTCCTCACACTTCGTGCCGTCCGCGCGGGCCTGCGGGAAGGCAACGACATTATTGCCGTTTGCCGCCTCGCGGCCAAGCGCTGCATCGGTCTTTTCTCCCGGCATGCGCGCTTCCCAGACGGGAAACTCCGTCACGTTCGGATAAAGCTGCTGGCGCTCGGCATTTTTCACCAAGAGATCGTAGAGCTCAGGCACGAGGCCGTCGCCATTCTGCGCGGCGAGCTTATGCAGGCCGATCATCATGAACCCGTCAAGGCGCTGGTCTTTCATCGGGAATTGTCTCGTTCGTTCATTGTCTGCAGCGCACGCTCCAGGCTCGATTTGCTGCCATTGCGCAGCGGAATGAAGGCCTTGCCGAACTTCTTGCAGCCGGTCTTCACCCGCAGGCAGGCATCGTGGCTGATACAGTCGATCGGGCAGAACACGCAGTCGACGGAGGGAAGAACCGTATCGATCCGCGAGACCGCCTCGCGCAGCCCGCCGTCATGATGGATCAGTTCGGCACCGAAGCTGCTCGCGATCTGGCGAAGATGCGCCACCTGGCAATCGCGGCCGCCGACATAGAGGAAACTGCGGCCATCCAGTTTCGATCCGCCGGAAGATTGCTGCGCCGTGTGCGCTGCCACATCCGCGCTGACGCGGATTTCCCGGTTAGATCCCTTCTTCGCCTTCCGAGCCATTTATCACCCGTTCGCTCGTTGATCGTCACACGATTCTAACGTGTGCGAACGGACCTTATTAAACTTGATTTTTAGAGTAAAGTATAAAGTTGACATTTTTTGTCATATTTTATCGCCGGCCCGAGATCTGCACGTCCTGCGTGAAGGTCCAGCTCGGCTTGCCCCACTCGGAAGGCAGCGGCGGGAAAGGCGAGGCACGGCGCACGCCGGCCACAACCGCCTGATCCAGCTCGGGAATTCCGGAGCTGCGCGCGACGGAAAGAGACACCAGCGAACCGTCGCCGCCGATCGTCAGGCGCACGCGGACACTCATCGAAGCGCTCATCCGTTTATATTCCGTGGGCACCTTGACTGCGCGGCGAATGCGCGACTGCACCTTGCCGGGATAGTTGGCAACGGCTGCGCTCCCGGCTCCGCCGGAGCTCCCGGCGCTGCGCGAGTTCTGGTCGGAATTTGCCGTCTCGCTTCCGTCGCTGGCCCCTCGCCTGGAATCTTGCTTGTTCTCGCCTTGGGAGCCGGCAATCTCCTTTTCCGTCTTCTTCGGCGGCTGCTTCTTTTCCACCGGCTTCGGCTTTTCAGCCTTCGGCTTGGCTGTCGGCGTCGGTGCCTCTTGCGGCTGCACCGGCTCCGGCAGCGCTTCGGCGGTCTCGACCGGCTTCAATTCCTCCGGTGTCTCCGTGGCCGTCGGCTGCACGACCGAGGTCTCAGCAGGACCGTTCGACGTCAACACCTCAGGCTCTGCCGCCGTTACTGTCTCGGGAGAAACACGCGTGACCTCCTGCATTGGCGGTACGGCTTCCGCCTGGGTCGGCTGCACCGTTTCCGGTGGAACCTCCGTCGGCTGGACTTCCGTGGGCTGGACAGTCTGCGGCTGCACCGTTTCGGCAACCACTTCTTCCGGCTGCGGCTCGACTTGCAGATCCGGATCGCCGGCAGAGGCCTGGTCGGCTTCGGAATCGCCAAGGATGACGACGCTCACGGCCTCGCCCGCTTCCTCCTCCGGGTCGTGTGGCGTCACGACGAAGCCGATTGCCAGGGCCGTGAAGAGAATGGCGTGAAAGGCAAAGGACGTCAGGCAGGCAGCGGCGACGCGTCGCTTGCTCGGCTTTGGCTCGTTTGCCTGCTTTTCAAGGGCACCATGGTCCATCGGCGGCGCGTCTGCCGCGGCTGTCTTCTGCGCCTGCGGATGCTCCGGGAAAGATTCGATCAGCGAGAGGCGCGCATAGTGGATCACGGCTTCTGCGGCGGGCTGGCGCTGCGCATTGCGCAGCTCGGGCATTTCATGACCGGGATGGATACCCGGCATATTGTCGTTCAAACCGTCAGCATCCTGCTCCACGATGAAATCGCGTCGCGACCTGGATTTCGCTGAAACTGCCATGTGCCCTGCCCCGGCCGGTTTGAAACTGAAGCCCGCCGGAGATCAACTCCGGCGCGAATTGCTCGCCCCTCGAAGGGAACGGAAATCTGCGAACGGGTAACGAGACCTTTCATGCATTCGCCCGCTACCGGGCCGTCGCAGACCGGCGTATCGTTGATGAGAATGCGGGTCACGGCCTCGCACTTCACATTCGGCATGTCGAACTGCCGCACCCGCTTCTTGCTCTGCGGCAGATCGCGGAAGTCGAGCACGGTGATCTTGTCGACGGCGTTCTTGTCGTTGAAGAAGGCAAGCTCGAAAGAGATCTTGTTGACGGGTGCGGCAAGCTTATTGAGCGCTACGAAGGTCATCATGCAGCCCTTCTGCGAGGGCGTCAGCGCATTCAACTCGACTTCGAGGGCATTCGCGGGGGCGGCCACGGCGGCATCCTGCGCATAAGCGGGGCAAAGACTTCCGGCCGTCATCAATCCGCCTGCCACAAGTGCCGCAAATCTGCCGCCATACCGCTTCTCCATGTAATTTCTAAAACTTGAGTTTATAAGTCTTCTATTGCGTCATTAAAAAATGGTGACTATGAAAGTCAAGATAATTGTATCAAGACCGGAGGAAAACAAGCCCCCGGCACCAGCGGAAATTGCCAACCGAAATGATGGTTGAGAAGCCAGACACCTTTAAGCATGCACCTCTCCCGCGGGAGGCAGCCGAAATTCGCACCATCGAAAGCGCGGACATTTTCCGCGGCGCGAACGAGATCATGATCCGGCATGACGGCGTGGTCTACCGCATGAAAATTACCCGGCAGGGCAAACTCATTCTCAATAAGTAAGGGTGGCAGATGACTGATGAGACCAGACCGGCACCGGCCGAAATTCGCGCGTTCCGCGCCGAAAATTCGCAGATGCGCGAGCGCGATATCGCAGCGCGGCTGAACATTTCCGAAGCGGCCCTCGTCGCCGCCGAAGTCGGCATTTCCGCGACCCGCATCGACGCCAGCGCGCTGAAGCTTCTGGAGCGCGTGGCCGAACTCGGCGAAGTCATGGCGCTGTCGCGCAATGAAAGTGCCGTCCACGAAAAGATCGGTGTCTTCGAAAACATCAAAATGGGCATGCAGAGCGCAATCGTCCTCGGCGAAAACATCGACCTTCGCATCTTCCCGAGCCGCTGGGCCCATGGCTTTGCCGTCACGAAGAAGAATGGCGACGAGGAACGCCTCAGCCTGCAGTATTTCGACAAGACGGGTAACGCGGTCCACAAGGTGCATCTGCGTCCGAATTCGAACGTCGAGGCCTACCGCTCGATCGTCGCTGATCTGAAGCTCGACGACCAGTCGCAGGAATTCGTCGAAGCCGAAATCTCCGCTTCAGAGGATGAGAGCGGCGACGTCGGCCGCGACGAGCTGCGCGACAACTGGAGCAAGCTCACGGACACGCATGAATTCTTCGGCATGCTGAAGCGCCTGAAAATCGGCCGCCAGGCCGCACTGCGCACGGTCGGCGACGATTACGCCTGGAAGCTCGGCAACACGGCGACGGCCGAGATGATGCACGCATCCGTCAAAGCCGGTCTGCCGATCATGTGCTTTGTCGCGAACAACGGCATCGTGCAGATCCACTCCGGCCCAATCTTCAACGTTCAGGCGATGGGACCTTGGATCAACATCATGGATCCGACCTTCCACCTGCACCTTCGCCAGGACCACATCGCCGAGACCTGGGCCGTGCGCAAGCCCACCAAGGATGGCCACATCACTTCGCTGGAAGCCTATGACGCCAAGGGCGAAATGATCATCCAGTTCTTCGGCAAGCGGAAGGAAGGTTTCGACGAGCGTATCGATTGGCGCGAAATCGTCGAAAGCCTGCCGAAGGCCGGAACGAGCATCGCAGCGTAAGGAGCGGAACGATGAAAATACCTTCGAACTTGCGCCGCCGCCGGCTTTGCGAACTGACGCTGACGGCGGCCGTCATGGCACTGCCTTTGCTGCCCGCTGAAACGGCGGAGCATAGCTTCATCCGGGCGGCGCAGGCCGAGGAACCGAAAAAGATCGACACCTCGCGCCTCGTCGCCGTCGGCGGCGACGTAACGGAAATCGTCTATGCGCTCGGCGAAGAAAGCCGCCTCATCGCCCGCGATTCCACTAGCACCTATCCCGAAGCTGCCATGAAGCTGCCGGACGTGGGCTATATGCGGGCTCTCTCGCCGGAAGGCATCCTTGCCGTCAACCCGACCGCGATCATCGCTGTCGAAGGATCGGGCCCGCCGGAAGCGCTGACCGTCCTCAAGAACGCCAGCGTGCCGTTCGAGACGGTTCCGAATACCTACGATCGCGAAGGTATCCTGACGAAGATCGACAAGATCGGCACACTGCTTGCGGTGCCCGACAAGGCCAAGGCGCTGGAAACCAAGGTCGGCGCCGATCTGGATGCCGCGATCGCCGATGCCGGCAAGCGGCCGGAAGCGAAGCGTAAGCGCGTGCTTTTCATCCTCAGCACGCAGGGCGGCAAGATCATGGCCTCCGGCACGGACACGGCGGCTGATGGCATCATCAAGCTCGCAGGCGCCATCAATGCCGTCGGCAGCTTCTCCGGCTACAAGCCGGTGACCGATGAGGCGATTGTCGAGGCAAAGCCCGATGTGATCCTGATGATGAACCGTCAGGGCAGTCACGCGGCGGCCAACGACGACCTCTTCAAGCAGCCGGCGCTCGCACTGACCCCCGCGGCCCAGAAGAAGGCCATCATCCGCATGGATGGCCTGCACCTGCTCGGCTTCGGTCCGCGCACCGCAGGCGCCGTCCGCGAATTGAACGCGGCCATCTACGGGGGCTAAGATGGCTCTGCTGGACGCCATGACGGGACAGAAACGATCACTTTTTTCGATAGCCGCGCTTCGCGAGCACCGCGAGGCAGGCGATCGAGGGCGGCTGGCGCTCCTCGTGATCGGCCTGCTCGTGGTGGGTTCCGTCTTCTCGATGCTATTTTCGGTGACGACCGGCGCCTCGGATGCCTCGATTGTCGACGTGATTGCAAACGTGGCGGGTTCGGAGGCGGCGCTCAACATGCGCGACCGGATCATCATCTTCGACATCCGGATGCCGCGGGCCATCCTCGGCTTTCTCGTCGGCGGCTCGCTCGCCGTCTCCGGCGCTGTGATGCAGGGACTGTTCCGCAATCCGCTTGCCGATCCCGGCCTCGTCGGCGTGTCGTCCGGAGCGAGCTTCGGCGCCGTCGTGATGATCGTGCTCGGCGGAACGATCGCCATGCAATTCCTTGCGCTGCTCGGCATCTATACCCTGCCGGTTGCAGCTTTCGGCGGTGGCCTTGTTACGACGGTGCTGCTTTACCGGATCGCAACGACCAATGGCCAGACCTCGGTCGCTACGATGCTGCTGGCGGGGATCGCGCTCGGAGCTCTAACGGGTGCGATGACAGGTCTGCTGACCTATATCGCCAACGACCAGCAGCTTCGCGATCTCACTTTCTGGTCCATGGGCTCGCTCGCAGGTGCAACCTGGATGAAGATCGCCGCCGCCGCGCCGATCATTCTGGCATCCTTCGCAGTCCTGCCCTTCATGGCGCGCGGACTGAATGCCATAACACTTGGTGAAGCGGCCGCGTTTCATATGGGCGTCCCGGTTCAGCGGCTGAAGAATATCGCGATCGTAACCGTTGCCGCCGCAACCGGCGCATCGGTTGCCGTCAGCGGTGGTATCGGTTTTGTCGGCATTGTCGTGCCGCATCTGCTGCGCATGATCATCGGCCCCGACCATCGCTATTTGCTGCCAGCCTCCGCTCTCCTCGGCGGCTCGCTCTTGATCTTCGCCGACGTTCTGGCGCGCACCATCGTCGCGCCCGCCGAATTGCCGATCGGCATTATCACGGCTGCAGTCGGCGGACCCTTCTTCCTCTGGATATTGTTGCGGCAGCGCTCGCGGCTTGCGCTCTAAAAGTGAATTTCGATGATCGAACTTTCCGGCATCTCGGTCCGCCTGTCGGGCAAGACAATCGTGCATGACGTCAGCTTTACGGCGAAGGCCGGCCAGTTGACGGCGATTGCCGGACCGAACGGCTCCGGCAAGACGACCACGATGAAGGCGATCTCCGGCGAGCTTTCCTGCGACGGCTCCGTGCGCATCAACGGCGAAGAGGTCAAGACAATGCAACCCTGGCAGCTGGCCGCCATTCGCGGCGTGCTGCCGCAGGCAAGCGCCATCTCCTTTCCCTTCACCGTGCGCGAGGTCGTGCGCATGGGACTGACGACAGGGCTGAACCTGCACCCCGAACAGGCAGAGCAGATCGCGGCACGGGCGCTCGCCGCCGTCGACCTCGGAGGCTTCGAAGGCCGTTTCTACCAGGAGCTTTCGGGCGGCGAGCAGCAGCGCGTCCAGCTCGCGCGCGTGCTGTGCCAGATCTGCGAGCCGGTCGCGGACGGAAAACCCTGCTGGCTGTTGCTCGATGAGCCGGTCTCCAGCCTCGACATAAGCCATCAGCTGACGATCATGAGCCTTGCGCGGAAATTCTGCGACGCAGGCGGCGGCGTGATCGCGGTCATGCACGATCTCAACCTGACCGCTCTTTTCGCGGACCAGATCGTCCTCATGAAAGCCGGGGGACTAGCCGCTGCCGGCAGCGTCAGCGACGTGCTCACCGACGAGCGCATGCAATCTGTATTCGGATGCCCGCTGCGCATCAATCAGGTTCCGATGGACGCAACACCCTTTGTCCTGGCTCACAGCGCGCTTGCCGGCCGTTAAACCGCCGGAACTTTTGATTGGCCAGCGCGTTGTCGTGTCGATGATTTGGATCAATGCCGGGCGATACGACTTATTGCAATGATCGGTGCTGACCTCGTTTGAAACCGGCCCGCGACTTTGCGCGCGCCCATGCCAAGGAGAGCATCATGGCTTCCATCCTCCCGTCCATTCGCGGCCGGCGCCATGGCAACGGTACGCTTCACGACATCGAATCCACAATCGAGGATCAGATCGAAAGCCTGCGCGACGAAATCGCGACCCTGACGAAGCTGGTTACAAAGAATTCGCGACGGCGCGGCGAAAAGCTCCGCTATCAGGCGGCTGCTGGCTATGACGAACTCCTTGGCCGCAGCGAAGACCTCCTCCACGATCTGCAGGAGAGCTATCTGCGCGGCGCAAATGAAGTTCGCCATACGGTACGCAGGCATCCGATCGCAACGATCGGTGCGGCGGCCGCCTTCGGCCTCGTGCTCGCGCTCCTCGCACGCCGCTAAGGAGGATCGATGCTCTTTCCGATCCTCAGCCTTTTGATAGGAAACAGTTTTCACAGGACCGTTGCGCGAACCAAGCGCAACGGTATTTTCATTGTGCTCGCCGCAATCTTCCTTCTGAGCGCCTATGTGCTTGCGGTCACAGCCGGGACAATCTGGCTCGCGGGCATCTACGGTGCGGTGGGTGCTGCGCTCTTTCTTGCGGCATGCGCCCTGCTGATCGGCATCGTCGTGCTGATCGTCATGAAGATCATGAACGCACAGGAAGAGCGTCGCGCGCAGGAGCGCCGCCTGGCGATCGAGTCGCTGGCAGCCGTCGGCATCAGCCTTGTCCGTTCACAGCCGCTTTTGACGGCTGGCGTGCTTGCCGCGCTCGTTGCAACAAACCTAATGGGCTCCAAACACCGCGACTAGGGATCCTGACCTCTAGCCCGTTTCGCTCGCACTTTTCCGAATGCGGTCCGGAAGTCCATCATGGGGGCCAAGTGGCCGCTTCGGCCAATCGTCCCACCAGTCGTCAATCAGCTCCTTCCTTTCCGGGTTGAGAGGATAGTGAATACGGTTCTCCGGCTTGTGTCTCTCTCCGACCACGAGCAGCCGGACCTCCTCCTCAGTGTTATTGATGAAATTATGGGCTATGCCGGTGCCAGCCGGGAACCCCACGCCGTCGCCAGGTGCGAGCCGATGCAGATGGCCATCGATCCACACGTCGGGATTTCCTTCAATAACGAAGACGAATTCCTCCTCCGCGCTTTCGGCATGTGGAAGCGATGTACGCCGGCCGGCCGGCAACCGCTCATGATGAATGCCGAGTTTCGAAAGGCTGAACGCCCGGCCAAAAGGCGCGCCAATGCTCATGCGTTCATCGCGTCCTGAATAATGCGGCTCATCGGGTCGCTCGATATTGCGCCAGTGGGTGATAAATGGTGGACGTTCGTTGCTATCCATGAGTTGCTCCTCGGGTAGCCCATGCCCGCAAGCCACGCTCAAATCCGCAACGAGCACCGGTCATGAAAACAGCTAGTGACCGCGCCTCAATCGTCAAGCATCCTGCGCAGCGGCGCCACCGGCATATTTGCTGCCAAGTTTTCAGGGCTAGTCTTCATCTCTTGCACAACAAAAAGCCGCCGCCTGAGGCAGCCGGCCTTTTCCTCCCATTCAACGCGTGGATCAGAAGGCGAAGGCCTTCGACGTCAGCGGCGCGGACGTCGAATCCGGGCCGAAATCCGCTTCGCCGGAAATCTGCAGCAGTTCCTGGAGCCGCTGGCGCGCACGATTGACGCGGCTCTTGATGGTGCCGACGGCGCATCCGCAGATCTCCGCGGCTTCTTCGTAGGAGAAGCCTGATGCGCCGACGAGAATGATCGCCTCGCGCTGATCCGGCGGCAGTTGGTCAAGCGCCTTCTTGAAATCCTGCAGGTCGAGCGCGCCGTATTGCGCCGGATGCATCGCCATGGATTCGGTGAAAAGGCCGTCGCTGTCCTGGATCTCGCGGCCGCTCTTACGCATCTGGCTATAGAGTTCGTTGCGCAGGATTGTGAAAAGCCAGGCCTTCATGTTGGTGCCCATCTCGAAGTGATCCTGCTTTGCCCAGGCCTTCATGATGGTGTCCTGCACCAAGTCGTCGGCGCGATCGTGCCGGCCGATCAGCGAAATCGCGAATGCACGCAGACTCGGCAAAGCCGCCAGCAGTTCGCGTTTGAAGCTTGGTTTAGCCTTATCCATCAGCTCGCCCTTACTCGGCCAGTTTGGCCGAAGCCATCATCTCAGCCTGGTCCAGCTTCTCGAGCAGATCGAGAAAACGATCGGGGATCGCCTCGTCCTGTGCCGCCGCATAAAGGGACCGCAGTTTGACGCCGATCTGGTTGTTTGGATCGAGGATATCGCTCGCGCGCATTTCCAGCCGCCGCTGATTCTGTTCTTCGTTCTGCTGCTTTTTCATAAACTCGTCGCTTCTCGCCGTTGTCTTTGTCTGAATGGACGATACGTTTGCGCTGCGGCGTGATATGCCAACAGCACCCTCCGCCGCTCGAGGCGGTTGGTGCTCAGATACTTGCCGTTTATCGAGGCTCAAAATCGCGGTACGCCCTTCATTCGTCGCCACCATAATGCAAGGCTGTGAAAAAAGTTCCGCATATACTGGAACTTTTTTAATAGCGCGACGTTTCCACTGCATTAAAGCCAGTTATGGCCTACGGACGGGAGTTTTTAATGACACTTTCTACTCGAATTGCGCCGCATCTTCCTTATTTGCGTCGCTATTCCCGCGCGCTTACCGGCACCCAGACTTCGGGTGATGCTTACGTTGCCGCAGTTTTGGAAGCGATCATCGCCGATATATCCATTTTCCCGGATACCGAGAACGACCGCGTCGCACTCTACAAACTGTTCACGAAACTGTTTGGTTCCACTGCCATCCAGATTCCCGAGCCGGCGTCGCCTTATGCCTGGGAGCAGCGTGCGACCGTAAACCTCAGCAAGGTCTCGCCGCTTGCCCGCCAGGCCTTTATCCTCGCGTCGGTCGAGAATTTCCGCGTCGGCGAAATCGCCGACATACTCGAGACCGACGACCAGGAAGTGATGAGCCTGCTCGACAAGGCCTCGCAGGAGATCTCGCGCCAGGTGGCAACCGATATCATGATCATCGAAGACGAACCGCTGATCGCGATGGATATCGAGCAGATGGTCGAAAGCCTCGGCCACAAGGTGACCGGAATCGCCCGCACGCATTCCGAGGCCGTGGCTCTTTACAACAAGACCAAGCCGAACATGGTCCTTGCGGATATCCAGCTTGCCGATGGCAGTTCCGGCATCGACGCCGTGAACGACATCCTGAAGACATCAAGCGTGCCCGTGATTTTCATCACCGCTTTTCCAGAGCGCCTTTTGACAGGTGAGCGGCCGGAACCGACGTTCCTGGTCACCAAGCCCTTCAATCCAGACATGGTCAAGGCTTTGATCAGCCAGGCGCTATTCTTCAATGAATCCACCAAGGTTGCGGCATGAAGCTGAACCGTCAAAGCGACGGAACAAAGCCAATAGCGAGGCGTTCCCAGCTAGCTGGGCCGCTCCGGCAACAGCTTTAACGGTTTCTCCAACGCTTGGTCATAATATGACCAGCGGGGTTCCTGAAATGGCAACCTCTTTCCAGCTGCGCAAGAAGGATCGAAGGAAAGGCGGCCTGGTGAATACGACAGAACCATTAACCGGCAAGCCTTTCGCGCTGGAGGGCAAGTCCGCGATGATGGAGCGGGCGCTGAGCAGCGCCGGAATTTCGATTCTCTTCCAGGATTCCACGCTGACACTTTCCTACGCCGAAAATCTTCCCCGCCATTTCGCCGAACTGTTTTTCGCCGGCGGCAGCGACAGCGACCTCTTCGGCAAGGCGCACGGCGATTATCTGAGGACACTCAAGTTCAAGGTGCTCGAAACCGGGACGGCGACGAATGCCGAGATCGATATGGACGTCGATGGCGAGGTCCGGACCTACGAACTCAAAGTACAGCGCATCAATAACGGCGGCTCGCTCGGCATTCTTTCGGTCATCTCCGAAGTCACCGAGATGCGACACCGTGAAAAAGTGCTGAAATCGCTGCTGCGCGAACTGTCGCACCGCTCGAAGAACCTGCTCGCGATCATTCAGGGCATCGCGACGCAAACGGCCCGCAATACGCTGTCGCTCGACAGCTTCCTTGCAAAGTTCCGCGGTCGCCTTCAATCGCTTTCCAACTCGCAGGATCTGATTACGGATTCGAGCTGGCGCGGCGCCTATCTCTTCGACCTTGCGGAAAAGCAGTTCGCACCCTATTGGCCGGAAACGGCAGGCTCCATGCCGATCTTCGGCATCAATGCGCATATGACGCCGAATGCCGCCGTACATCTCGGATTGGCGCTTCATGAGCTGATCGTCAATTCGGCCTCCTATGGCGCAATTGCCGGCGGCGCGTCTTCGATCACCCTGAACTGCAAGGAAGCGAAGCACAACGGCAAGAAGGCGATCGAGATCGCCTGGGTGGAAATCCTGCCGAACCGGACAGAGATTCACGAGTTCAGTGAAAACAGCTTCGGCAAGACCGTGCTGGAACGCGTCGTTCCCTCGTCCATGAGCGGCAAGGCGGAGCTCCGGCTCGTTCCTGGCCGTATCGAATATTACCTGCAGATCCCCGAGACGGAATTCGAAATCCTCAAGCGCCCCTGAGTTTCGCCGTTGCTGGCCCAGAACAAAAAACAGCCAGTGCGAGGGCGGCGCACTGGCTGTTTTCACTCATCGGGAGGGGACCGTGAGTAATCCGGATGATGGGTTGGGGGCGCGCATGTTGGGTCGATGCGATCACCATCCGGATGCCCCAATAACGACCGCGTTGACCTTTGGTTCCGCCGGATCCGAAAAAAATTGAATTTTTATGAATCTTTTTTGCAAGGTGGCGAATGGCTGCCTTCGTGAATGATGGGCACAGGTGCTCAACGGCGCGACTTAAAATAACAAAAACAAATACTTATGCGAATATACGTTTCAAAATTTTACCGTTTGATAAATTTTTTATCCTGAGTTACGCTTTCCCTCACTAGCCGTTTACCAATAATGAGGGAACTTCAATGGAACGACTGGAAACTGGGATTCATTCCGGCCGGCTCTCGACCGCCGAGTATGAAACTAATTTTTCCGATCTGCATCCGCGCCTCGACAAGCATGAGGCGCTGGTGGCCGCCGACCGCTGCTATTTTTGCTATGATGCGCCGTGCATGACGGCCTGTCCCACCTCCATCGACATCCCGCTCTTCATCCGTCAGATTGCAACCGGCAACCCGATCGGTTCGGCCAAGACGATCTTCGACCAGAACATCCTGGGCGGCATGTGCGCCCGCGTCTGTCCCACCGAAGAGCTCTGCGAACAGGCCTGCGTGCGCAATACCGCAGAGGAGAAGCCCGTAGAGATCGGCCGCCTTCAGCGTTACGCGACTGATACGGCCATTCAGGCAGGCAGGCAGTTTTATGAACGCGCCGCCTCGACGGGTAAGAAGATCGCCGTTGTCGGCGCCGGCCCGGCCGGCCTTGCCGCCGCTCACCGCCTTGCGGTGAAAGGCCACGACGTCGCCATCTACGACAGCAAGTCGAAATCCGGCGGCCTGAATGAATACGGTATCGCCACTTATAAAGCGGTCGACGACTTTGCCCAGAAGGAAGTGGATTACGTGCTTTCGATCGGCGGTATCGAAGTCCGCCACGGCCAGCAGCTTGGCCGTGATTTCTCGCTTGCCGATCTGCAGTCTCAGTACGACGCCGTCTTCCTCGGCATCGGCCTTGCCGGTGTCAATGCGTTGCGCGTCGATGGTGAGAACCTGCCGGGTGTCGATGACGCGGTCGATTTCATCGCCGGTCTCCGTCAAGCCACGAACAAGGCGGACGTTGCCGTCGGCCGCCGCGTCGTCGTTCTCGGCGGCGGCATGACCGCCATCGATGCGGCCGTTCAGGCCAAACTGCTTGGCGCCGAAGAAGTGACGATTTGCTACCGCCGGGGCAAGGAGCACATGAACGCCTCGGAGTTCGAGCAGGACCTCGCGACGTCCAAGGGCGTCATCATCCGCCACTGGCTGGCGCCGAAGTCAATCCTGTCGCAGGACGGCAAGGTCGCCGCGATCGAGGTGGAATATACCAAGCTCGCCAACGGCCGTCTCGTCACGACCGGCGAAACCGGCGTCATCGCCGCCGATCAGATTTTCAAGGCGATCGGCCAGACCTTTGAAGCATCCGGTCTCGGTTCGCTGCGCATGGAATCCGGCCGGATCGCCATCGACGGCGAAGGCCGCACCTCGCTCGACGGCGTCTGGGCGGGCGGCGACTGCGTCTTCGGCGGCGATGACCTGACCGTATCTGCCGTCGCGCAAGGCCGCGATGCTGCCGAATCCATCAACCGTACGCTTGCTGCCGGTGCGCAGCCAGCCGTCGCCGTCGCGTGAGGAGAATGAACAATGGCTGATCTCCGCAACAATTTCGTCGGCATCAAGTCGCCCAACCCGTTCTGGCTCGCCTCCGCGCCGCCGACCGACAAGGCCTATAACGTCGAGCGCGCCTTCAAAGCGGGCTGGGGCGGCGTCGTCTGGAAGACGCTCGGCGAGGAAGGCCCGCCCGTCGTCAACGTCAACGGCCCGCGCTACGGCGCGATCTGGGGCGCCGACCGCCGCCTTTTGGGTCTCAACAATATCGAGCTCATTACCGACCGCGACCTTTATACCAACCTGCGCGAAATGAAGCAGGTGAAGATGAACTGGCCGGACCGCGCCCTGATCGCCTCGATCATGGTTCCCTGCGAGGAAGACGCCTGGAAGGCGATCCTGCCGCTCGTGGAGGAAACCGGCGCCGACGGCATCGAACTCAATTTCGGCTGTCCTCACGGAATGTCCGAGCGCGGCATGGGCTCGGCGGTCGGGCAGGTGCCGGAATATATCGAGATGGTCGTGCGCTGGTGCAAGCAGTACACGCGCATGCCGGTCATCACCAAGCTGACGCCGAACATCACCGACATCCGCAAGCCGGCACGCGCCGCCAAGGCCGGCGGTACGGACGCCGTCTCGCTGATCAACACGATCAACTCGATCACCGCAGTCAATCTCGACACGTTTTCTCCTGAACCGTCGATCGATGGCCGCGGCAGCCATGGCGGCTATTGCGGCCCGGCGGTGAAGCCGATTGCGCTCAACATGGTGGCCGAGATCGCCCGCGATCCGGAAACCTACGGCCTGCCGATCTCCGGTATCGGCGGCGTGACCACCTGGCGCGATGCTGCCGAGTTCCTGGCGCTCGGCGCCGGCAACGTGCAGGTCTGCACCGCGGCCATGACCTACGGCTTCAAGATCGTGCAGGAGATGATCACCGGGCTCTCCGACTGGATGGACGCCAAGGGTCACAGGTCGCTCGACGATATCACCGGCCGGGCCGTTCCGAACGTCTCCGACTGGCAGTATCTGAACCTCAACTATGTCGCCAAGGCGAAGATCGACCAAGACGCCTGCATCAAATGTGGCCGCTGTCACATCGCCTGCGAGGACACCTCGCATCAGGCGATCACGCAGTTCGTCAACGGCATGCGCCATTTCGAGGTGATGGAAGACGAATGCGTCGGCTGCAATCTTTGCGTCAACGTCTGCCCGGTCGAAAACTGCATCACCCTGGAAGCCCTGCCCGCCGGCGCGCTTGACAAGCGCACGGGCCGTCCCGTCGACCCGAACTACGCCAACTGGACGACCCACCCGAACAATCCGATGGCAAGACAGGCGGCAGAGTAGAAGACGGTCGCGACTCGCAAGACTGCGGCGATGCCCTCATGCGGCTGCCGCCAGCTTCTCCCCGCAGGCGGGGAGAAGGAAGTATGCCGCACCGTTTGGGCATTCGACCTTTAGGATGGTACGTAACTCTCCCCGCATGCGAGGTGAGGGTGAGGGGCAGCATCATGGCGCCCCGCAACTAAACCCCGAACGACTTCCTGTAGGCACTCGGGCTTGTCCCGAGCCGCTTGCGGAAATGATGCCGCATCGTCGCCAGTGTGCCGAAGCCGCTGGCGGCGGCGATATCGTCAAGCGATGCGGCGAGTTCCTTTTCCAGGAGATTGCGGGCATGGCGAAGCCGCTCTTTGAGCAGCCATTCGCCCACGCTGAGGCCCGTCGTCGTTTCGAAGCGGCGCTGGAAGGTGCGCAGGCTCATGCCCGCCTTTTGCGCCAGCAGGCTGATCGACTGCTCCTCGTCCAGCCGCTCCCGCATCCATTGGAGCAGCGGCCCGAGCCGCATTCCCTCCCGCTCTTCGAGCACGGGCGCGCTGATGAATTGCGCCTGCCCGCCTTCGCGATGCGGCGGAAGCACCAGACGGCGCGCCACGCTGTTTGCGGCTTCTGCGCCAAAATCACCGCGCACGACGTGCAGGCAGAGATCGATGCCGGCCGCACTGCCCGCGGCCGTCAGGATACTGCCCTCGTCCATGTAGAGAACGTTCGCATCGAAGGCGATCTGCGGATAGCGCGCTGCGAGCGACGCGACATAGCGCCAATGCGTCGTCGCACGCCGGCCGCTCAAAAGACCGGAAGCGGCAAGCACGGCAACGCCGGAGCAGAGCGACATGATACGGGCACCGCGCTCATGAGCCTGACGCAGCGCATCGATCAACGGCTCCGGCACCGGCGCATCGATCGACCGCCAGCCCGGCACGACGATGAGATCGGCTTCGGCCAGAACCTCCAGGCCCCGATCGACCGAAACGCTCAATCCGCCCGAAGCACGGAGCGGCCCCGGTTCGACGCCGCAGACCGAATAATGATACCAGCCCTCGCCCATTTCGGGACGTGGAAGACCGAAGACTTCGTAAGCAATACCGAATTCGAAAGTGCATAGCCCGTCATAGGCAAGCACGACGACATGCGGACGTCTGGGCGAATTTGGCATGATCTTTACGCTAACCGTCATTAAAGCCAATTTCGCCATGCCATAACATCGGCGATGGTCGGCGGCAACTCGAACCGTGAAAGGAAAACCATGGCGAGCCCCGTCAGCGAAACACCCGCCGCCTCCCCGGAGGAAACCGCCGCCTACTACGCCCGCAAGCTCGCCTTCGAAACGGACTGCTGGGACGTCCAGGCCTCCATTTCCTCGGGCAAGGCTGACTTCGTCCTTATCGACGTTCGATCCCCGGCGCTCTTTTCCCGCTCGCATGTGCCGGGCGCGATCAACCTGCCGCATGGCAAGATGACCGCCCACCGCATGTCGGAGTGGCCGGCCGATACGCTCTTCGTCGTCTATTGCGCCGGGCCCCACTGCAACGGCACCGACAAGGCGGCGCTGCGCCTGGCGCGGCTCGGCCTCTCCGTCAAGGTCATGATCGGTGGCATGACCGGCTGGGCTGACGAGGGCTTCGCCTTTACGGACGGTGAAGCCCCAATGGCCGCGCAGTGACGGACCTCGTTTAACGCTATTGCGGATGCGTATTTCGCAAAATGGAGCTATGGTTCTTTGCGTTTGGGCAGCAATCGGCCGGGGATGCCGCAGTGGGAGGAATAGACGGTTTTGGAACGAACCAAAGATCTGAACAGCACCTCCGCTCGCGCGGAAACCGGCGCGGTTGCGCCCGCATCGTCGCCCTCTGCCCGTCCGGGGGTCGTGGCAGCTGCCGTTTACCAGCAGGGACAGCGCATCCGCGATATCCGGATAGAAGAGGCCGGCGAATGGCGAACGCACGAGAATGCAGTCGTCTGGATCGGCTTGCACGAGCCGGACGAGATGCTGCTGCACCAGGTACAGGCCGAATTCAATCTCCACCCACTGGCGATCGAGGATGCTGCCCAGCCGCATCAGCGCCCGAAGCTGGAGATTTATGGCGACGCCATGTTCATCGTTGCCCGTACCGCCCACATGAAGGACGGCGAAATCGTCTTCGGCGAAACCCATCTTTTCGTCGGCCGGGGCTATGTCGTTTCCGTGCGCCATGGCGCATCGTCCTCTTACCTGGCGGTGCGGCAGCGGTGCGAGGCGACGCCGGCCGCGCTCGCCCATGGGGAGAACTACATTCTCTATTCCATCCTCGATTTCATCGTCGACAACTACATGCCGGTGATCGAAGTGGTGCAGGAAGAAGTCGAGACGCTCGAAGATCTGATGCTGCGCGAACAGCTTACAAAGGTCGACATCGAGCGCCTCTACATGCTGCGGCGCAAGCTGCTGCGGCTGCGCAATGCCGTCGTGCCGCTCGTGGACGTCTGTCGCCGCTATGAGCATATCGACCTTCCGGGTATGGACTCGACGCTTCAATCGCTGTTTCGCGACGTCACAGACCATGTGCGCCGGGTCCAGGAGGATATCGACGCGCTGCGTGAAGTCCTCGCCTTCGCCTTCGAAGCCAGCGTGATGATCGGCCAGACCGAACAGACCGCGATTGCCCGCAAGCTCGCCTCCTGGGCGGCGATCCTTGCTGTTCCGACGGCGATCGCCGGTATCTACGGGATGAATTTCAACGATATGCCGGAACTGAAATTCCAGTACGGCTATTTCGTGGTGCTGGGCGTGATCGCAACCTTATGCGTAACGCTCTTCGCCTTGTTCCGCCGGGCGAAGTGGCTGTAGCCGGGGCTCCCGCCAGAATGCTCTGACGGGAGTGGAGAACCCAACTCAAAACTCGATGACCATCTTTCCGAAAGGGCCGCGATCGAGGTGCTGAAGCGCCTTTGGCAGTTCGTCGAAGCTGTAGCGCTTGTCGATCACCGGCTTCAGGCCGGTGCGGTCGACGGCGCGGACCAGGTCCTCCAGCGCGCGGCGGTGTCCCACGCTGAGGCCCTGTACCGTCGGCGACTTCAATAGCAGCGATTGCACTGGCGCAGATAGATCGAAGCCATCCATGACACCGATCACCGAAATCCGGCCGTTGACCGCCACAGCCTTTAGGGACTCGCCGAAATTGGCGCCGGCTGCGATTTCGAAGATGTGGTCGGCGCCGTAATCCTCCGTCAGTTCGAGGACGCTTTCGGCCCAATTCTCCCTGCCGATCCCATGATCGGCGCCGAGAGCACGGGCGCGCTCGAGCTTCTCGGCATTTGCCGAGGTGATGATGACTTCGGCACCGTGCATCTTGGCAAGTTGAAGACCGAAGAGCGCCACCCCTCCGGTTCCCTGAATGACCACCTTGTCGCCCGCCTTCAGCCTGCCGAGTTCGATGAGCGCGAACCACGCCGTCAGACCTGCGCACGGCAGCGTGCTCGCCTCAACGGCATCGAGCGTCTTGGGCGCGTGAACGAACCAGTCCTCGGAAAAGGTCACATACTCGGAAAGCACGCCCGGGTAATATCCGCCGAGCGTCTTGTAGGGCGGATGGCGGGCATCGCCGAGGCCTGGCCCGTTGATGCGCCCGGGAAGAAAGGTCGTGATGACGCGGTCGCCCGGCTTGAAGCGCGTGACGCCGGGGCCGACAGCTTCGACCACGCCGGCAAGGTCCGATGCCGGAACGAACGGAAACTGCAGCGGCAGACCCATGCCGGTCTCCAGCACCAGCTTGTCGCGATAGTTCAGCGATACGGCCTCGGCACGGACCAGCACCTTGTTGCCGCTCGCCTCTTCGACCGCCGCTTCACGCACCATCAGATTCGTCGGTCCGATATTGTCGATCGACCATTGCTTTGCCAACATTCTTCTCACTCCATTCGGTTGACGGAGCCGAAGCATATCGTTGAAATTTGATCGACAGTTGCGTTATTAATTCCACAAAATGTTTCCCTAAAGGATCCAATAATGGAACAACTCAAAGGCATATCGGTGTTTGTCGAGGTCGCGGAAGCAGGCGGCTTTTCCGCAGCCGCCGAGCGGCTTCATTTGACGCGCTCAGCCGTCGGAAAGACGATCGCACGGCTGGAACAGAGGCTTGGTGTGCGCCTGTTTCACCGCACGACCAGAGCGCAGAGCCTGACGGAGGAAGGCCAGTTCTTTTACGAGCACTGCCTGCGCGCGGTCGAGGAGATCACGCGTGGCGAAGCGCTTCTCGAAAGCGGCAAGCGGGAGGTGCGCGGGCGCCTGCGGGTCACAATGCCGGTTCTTTTCGGCCGTCAGTGTGTGGCGCCGATACTCATCAAGCTGCTCGACGAGCATCCGCATCTCGAACTTGATCTTTCCTTCAACGACCGGATCGTGGATCTGGTCGAAGACGGCTTCGATATTGCCGTGCGCAACGGCCCTCTCGGGGACTATCCCGGCCTGATGGTGCGCGTCATCGCCCAGCAGCGCATGACGGTTTGCGCCTCGCCGGGCTACCTCGAACGCTGCGGCATTCCAGCCAAGCTCGAAGACCTCGAAACCCATGACGGCATCGTCTATGGGAGGCAGGATCGAAACCGCACCTGGATATTCCCGACAAACGCCGAACCCTTCCGGCAGGTGTTGCCGCGATCGCGGCTGCGGCTCGACGATCTTGCCACCATCGCCGACGCCGCGGCACAAGGCGTCGGCCTTGCCTGGCTACCGTGCTGGCTCGTGCGGGACCGCGTTGCATCCGGCGAGCTTCGCCGGGTCCTGACCGATATTGCGGCTGTTGCCTTTGACGCCAATGTCGTCTGGGTAAAGTCGCCTGCAATGCAGCCGAAGGTTCGGCTCGTGATCGACACCTTGGCCGCGAAGCTCCCGGCTCTCATGAGTTAGCGAAGAAAGTCTCGGAACCCTCTGAATTTTTTGGTGTATTCACTGGAAATAGTGCGTTTCCGCCGTATATCCCTTTCCTTGTTACGCCGAAATGGGGTAACTGAAACGGAACCGGAGTCTCCTGTCTCGTGAGCAAAGCCTGCAACGGTGCGGACCTGACGAATTGCGACGGGGGAGCTATCCTTCAGCGCGCCGCCATCCAGCCCTTCGGTTTCCTGCTTGCAGCTTCCGCCGACTGGAGAATCGTCCGCGCGTCGGCTAATCTCGAACAGTTTCTTGGCGTAGGCTGCGAACAGGGGCTTGGGCAGCCCCTCTCCGGCATCATCATGTCCAGGACGCTGCACACGATCCGCAACCGGCTGACCGTCATCCGAGGTCCGGTCATGATCGAGCGGCTGTCCGGCATCGCCTTTGCGGAGGGCGGCCCCATTTTCGACGTGGCTCTGCACTGCAGCGAGGGTGAGATCGTCATCGAGGCCGAACCGTCGCAGCGCGAGGGCCAAGGCGGCTCGACGCTGTCGATGCCCGCCATGATGGCGCGCATCGACCAAGCGCAGACCCTGGAAGCCTTTTTCCGCGAGAGCGCCCGGCAAGCGCGCGGCATTACCGGCTTCGACCGCGTGATGGTCTACCGCTTCGATGACGAAGGGTCCGGCGAAATCGTGGCGGAAGCCGCGAGACCCGGCATAGGATCCTTGCTTGGCCTTCACTTTCCGGCCACCGACATTGCGGCCCAGGAGCGCGCCTTCTATGCCCGCAATCTCTTCCGCATCATCGCCGATGTCGATGCCGCGCCGGTTCCGGTCGTGCCGGAACTCGACGCGCACGGCCGGGCGATCGATCTTTCCCTGTCGCTCCTGCGTGCGAGCCCGTCGGGCCATATCGACCACCTGAAGGACATGGGCGTCGCCGCCTCGTTTTCGGTTCCGATCGTCGTGGATGGCAGGCTCTGGGGCCTGTTTGCCTGCCATCATTATGCTGCCCGCCTGCTCCCCGTCGAACGGCGCTTGACGGCGGAACTCTTCGCCCTGATGTTCGCCTCGCGGCTCGAAACCCGGGAGTGCCGGCTAGCGCTGGAATTCGAAACCGGGGCGCGAAAGATCGTCGAGCGGCTGTTGGCCGCCGTTGCGGACAATACCGGCCTGCCCGATGATCCGGCCTGGCTGGCCGAAGTGATCGCGGGCGCTGTTCCGGCAGACGGCATCGGCGTCTGGATCGGTGGCCGCACGGCGCTTTCAGGGCTCGCTCCCACTCAGCAGCAATTCTCTGCGCTGATCGATACGCTGAACCGCAAGGTATCCGGCCATGTATTCGCGACCGATCGTGTTGCCGAACTCTGGCCCGAGGCGGAATTGAATGGCGACGTCGCCGGATTGATGGCCATTCCGACCTCGCAGCCACCGCGCGATTATATCGTATTCTTCCGCCAGGAAATGCTGCGAACGGTTCATTGGGCTGGCGGTTCGCCAGGGCCAGCAGAACACGACGCCGACAGCCACGCCCTCACCTTCCACAAGAGCTTCCAGGCCTGGTCTGAACTGATGCGCGGACGATCGCTGCCGTTTTCCGCGGTGCAACGCCATGGCGCGGAGACGATCGGCGTGACGCTTGAAGCCATTCGCCGCCTGACCGGGTGAGGCAGCACCACTGAAGAGGGCTGTCAGGCCGGGCGAACCATCAGCCCGCCGATGAAGAGCTGCTCGAGGAAGCGCGCCGCATCCTCGAAGCGCCCTGCCCCGGCATGCTCCTGTCCGAGTACGGCGCGCACCTGGACGTCGAAGTCGGCATAATGCTGCGTTGTCGACCAGATCGAAAAGATCAGATGGTAGGGATCGCATTTGGCGATCTTGCCGGCCTTCGCCCAGGCGCGGATGACCTCGGCCTTCTCATCGACGAGCTGCTTCAGCGGACCCTTCAGCTCGTCTTCGATATGCGGCGCGCCCTGCAGCACCTCGTTTGCAAACAGCCGGCTTTCGCGAGGAAAGTCGCGCGCCAATTCCAGCTTGCGGCGAATATAGCTGCGGATTTCGGTCTCCGGATTGCCCTCGGCATTGAAGGCGCGAAGCGGCTCAAGCCAAGTATAGAGCACCCGGTCGATCAGCGCCCGGTGCATCGCCTCCTTGGTACGGAAGTAATAGAGCAGGTTCGGCTTCGACATGCCGGCCACCTCTGCGATCTGGTCGATCGTCGAGCCGCGGAAACCCCTGGCGGAAAACACATCGAGCGCAGCTTCCAGAATCTGCTCTTCCTTCTCCTCCTGGATCCGCGTGCGCCGCTGGGTCTTCGCTGCTCTCGGAATTGCCATCTGGCTCTCGTTTCCCCTTGAAATTCAATTGCTTCAGTCGAACCGTTCCTTCTGCCGTCCTTTTGAGCAACTCCCTGCAATTTTGTCTGAATTTTTCCTGATTTTCGTCTTGAGCCCGGCGCGGGAAGCTGTAATGTTTACCAATCGGTCAAATTATCTGTCAGATGCAAAACAAAGGCAACTGGCGATTTTCCAGCGTAACAAAACAAACAAGCGCGCCGGGAATTGACGATGGGAACAGACGGCGCATGTTCTTTGCATGACCGTAAAAAACAGGTGAGGATTTCAGACATGGTGGCAGCACCAGGCGAGAATATGCGCGTCAACGGAGACCGTCTCTGGGACAGTCTCATGGACATGGCAAAGATCGGCCCCGGAATTGCCGGTGGCAATAATCGCCAGACGCTGACGGACTCCGATGCCGAAGGCCGCAGCCTCTTCCGCACATGGTGCGAAGCCGCAGGCCTGACCGTCGGCGTCGACAAGATGGGCACGATGTTCGCAACCCGTCCTGGCACCGATCCCGATGCGCTCCCCGTTTATGTCGGCTCGCATCTCGACACCCAGCCAACCGGCGGCAAATATGATGGCGTGCTCGGCGTGCTCGGTGCGCTCGAAGTCGTCCGTACGATGAACGACCTCGGCATCAGGACGAAGCACCCGATCGTCGTCACCAACTGGACCAATGAGGAAGGCGCCCGTTTCGCCCCGGCCATGCTTGCCTCCGGCGTTTTCGCCGGCGTTCACACGCTGGACTATGCCTATGGCCGCAAGGATCCCGAGGGCAAGACGTTCGGCGACGAGCTGAAGCGCATTGGCTGGCTCGGCGACGAAGAAGTCGGCGCCCGCAAGATGCACGCCTATTTCGAATATCACATCGAGCAGGGTCCGATCCTCGAAGCCGAGGAGAAGCAGATCGGCGTCGTCACCCACTGTCAGGGCCTCTGGTGGCTCGAATTCACGCTGACCGGCAGGGAAGCCCATACGGGCTCGACGCCGATGAACATGCGCGTCAATGCCGGGCTTGCCATGGCGCGCATCTTCGAGATGGTACAAGGGGTCGCCATGAGCGAGCAGCCGGGCGCCGTCGGCGGCGTCGGCCAGGTGCTCTTCTCGCCGAACTCCCGCAACGTGCTGCCCGGCAAGGTGATCTTTACCGTCGACATCCGCTCGCCTGACAAGGAAAAGCTCGACCGCATGCGCGCCAAGATCGAGGCCGAAGCGCCGAAGATCGCCGATGCACTGGGCGTCGGCTGTTCGATCGAGGCGATCGGCCATTTCGAACCGGTGACCTTCGATCCGAAGCTCGTCACCGCCGTGCGCGACGCCGCCGAAAGGCTCGGCTACAGCCACATGAACCTCATCTCCGGCGCCGGCCACGACGCCTGCTGGGCTGCCAAGGTCGCGCCGACGACGATGATCATGTGCCCCTGCGTCGGCGGCCTGTCGCACAACGAGGCGGAGGAGATTTCCAAGGAATGGGCGACCGCCGGTGCGGACGTGCTGTTTCATGCCGTGGCCGAGACGGCGGAGATCGTCAGATGACGGCCGATGCGGATGCCGATCTGAATACCATGACGCATGCGGAATTGCTTTCGGCAGCCCGCGCCATGCGCCGTGCGATCCGCACCCACCGGGATACGTCCATGCACGAGCTCTGTTGGCATCACCCCGACATGTGGGCGCTTCTGCCGGATTCACCCACAGGCGGCCAGATCGTGCCGGATTGGCCCCAGTTCATGCGCGGCTGCATCCGCTACCGCCAGTCATTGGATAAACAGCTTGCGCAGGCACCGCGCAGCGCCAGGGAGTTCGGAGAATGAGCACAGTCATCAAGGGCGGAACCATCGTCACGGCCGACCTCACCTACACGGCCGATGTGAAGATCGAAGACGGCAGGATTGTCGAGATCGGACCGAACCTTTCCGGCAATGAGACGCTGGATGCGTCCGGTTGCTACGTGATGCCGGGCGGCATCGACCCACATACGCATCTCGAAATGCCGTTCATGGGCACCTACTCCTCCGACGATTTCGAGAGCGGCACGCGCGCGGCCCTTTCCGGCGGCACGACGATGGTGGTCGATTTCGCCCTGCCCTCGCCCGGCCAGTCGCTACTTGAAGCGCTGACGATGTGGGATAACAAATCGACCCGCGCCAACTGCGACTATTCCTTCCATATGGCAATCACCTGGTGGAGTGAGCAGGTCTTCAATGAGATGAAGACCGTCGTCCAGGATAAGGGCATCAACACCTTCAAGCATTTCATGGCCTACAAGGGTGCGCTGATGGTGGACGACGACGAGATGTATTCCTCCTTCCGGCGCTGCGCCGAACTCGGCGCGCTGCCGCTGGTCCACGCCGAAAACGGCGACGTCGTCGCGCAATTGCAGGCAAAGCTCATGGCCGAAGGCAACAACGGCCCGGAAGCGCACGCCTATTCCCGGCCGCCCGAAGTGGAAGGCGAGGCGACCAACCGCGCCATCATGATTGCCGACATGGCCGGCTGCCCCGTCTATATCGTCCACACCTCCTGCGAACAGGCGCACGAAGCGATTCGCCGCGCCCGCCAGAAAGGCATCCGCGCCTATGGCGAGCCGCTCATCCAGCACCTGACGCTCGACGAGACGGAGTATTTCAACAAGGACTGGGATCACGCCGCCCGCCGCGTCATGTCACCGCCCTTCCGCAACAAGCAGCATCAGGATAGCCTCTGGGCTGGCCTTGCCTCCGGCTCGCTACAGGTCGTCGCGACCGACCATTGCGCTTTCACGACCGACCAGAAGCGTTTCGGCGTCGGCGATTTCACCAAGATCCCGAACGGCACTGGCGGCCTTGAAGACCGCATGCCGATGCTCTGGACCTATGGCATCAATACCGGCCGGCTGACGATGAACGAATTCGTCGCCGTGACCTCGACGAACATCGCGAAGATCCTCAACATCTATCCGAAGAAGGGCGCGATCCTCGTTGGTGCCGACGCGGATCTCGTCGTCTGGGACCCGAAGCGCGCAAAGACCATCACCTCGAAAAACCAGCAGTCGGCCATCGACTACAACGTCTTCGAAGGCAAGCAGGTCACCGGCCTGCCGCGCTACACGCTGACGCGCGGCGTCGTCGCCATTGAAGAGGACACGATCAAGACCCGCGAGGGCCATGGCGAATTCGTCAAGCGCGAACCGGTCACCGCCGTCAGCAAGGCGCTGTCGACCTGGAAGGAAGTCACCGCGCCGCGCAAGGTCGAGCGCACCGGCATTCCGGCAAGCGGCGTGTGATCGGAAGGGATGTCGAGCGTGCGGGATACCCCCTTCTGCCCCTTCGTGACATCTCCCCCACAAAAAGGGAGAGCAGGAACATGCGGCTACCGCATCACCGTAGTTGAACGGCACAATGCGCCCGGCGCTTTCATGGGGATCGACGAGCGTCCTCCATCCGATCTGCCCCCTTGTGGGGGAGATGCCCGGAAGGGCAGAGGGGGGTATTTTTCACCCCTCCACCAATCTATCCAGTTCCGGCAGCAGCACGACACTTTCCTGCTCGTTGGGATCTGTCCGCGCGATGATCGCGGTGCACGGCGTGCTGCTGAAGTTCGCCGGCAGGTGCGGGACGCCCGCCGGAATGTAAAACAGCTCGCCGGCATGGACGACGACATGATGCTCCAGCTCATCGCCGTACCAGGTGTGCGCTTCGCCGGAGAGCATGTAAATCGCCGTTTCATGCGCCTCGTGCAGATGCGCCTTGGCGCGTACGCCCGGTGGGATCGTCAGAAGATGCATGCAGATGCCCTTCGCGCCGACCGTTTCCGCAGCGATGCCCTCGAAGTAGCTCAGCCCCTGCTTGCCGCTATAGGCGTGGCTGGGGCGAATGATGTGGCAGGTGGGCTTTGACTTCGCATCCATCGTCATTCTCCATGAAATTTGCCGCGGCAAAGAAAACCGGCGATCATCATAGCACGCAAACCGCGGCGACGCGGGGAAAACAGGACTGGTAAAGCATCGATGCAAGCATCCGTCGTATCCGCAAAGGATCTCTGTCTCACCTACCAGACGAATGACGGGCCGGTGCATGCGCTGAGCGATGTCAATCTCGATGTCCGCAAGGGCGATTTCGTTTCTTTCATCGGTCCATCCGGCTGTGGCAAGACGACGTTCCTGCGCGTCATCGCCGATCTGGAGAAGAAGACCTCAGGCGAGATCACCGTCAACGGCATGACGCCGGACGACGCCCGCAAGGCGCGCGCCTATGGCTACGTCTTCCAGGCGCCGGCGCTCTATCCGTGGCGGACGATCGAGAAGAACATCGCGCTCCCCCTGGAAATCATGAGTTATGCCGCCGCCGACCAGAAAAAGCGCATCGCCGAGGCACTGGATCTCGTTAACCTCTCCGGCTTCGAGAAGAAATTTCCCTGGCAGCTTTCCGGCGGCATGCAGCAGCGTGCCTCGATCGCCCGCGCACTGGCTTTCGACGCCGACCTGCTGTTGATGGACGAACCTTTCGGCGCACTCGACGAAATCGTCCGCGACCACCTGAACGAAGAGCTTCTGAAGCTTTGGGCGCGCACCAACAAGACGATCTGCTTCGTCACCCACTCGATCCCCGAAGCCGTCTACCTCTCCACGAAGATCGTCGTCATGTCCCCGCGCCCCGGTCGCGTCACCGACGTCATCGACTCCACGCTCCCGGCGCAGCGCCCCCTCGGCATCCGCGAAACCCCGGAATTCCTGAAAATCGCTCACCGCGTGCGTGAGGGGCTAAGGGCGGGGCATAGCTATGAGGAGTAGGAGGGCAGGCCTATGAAACCCGATACCCTCAAGGACAAATTTATCCCCGTCCTGACGATCCTGCTGGCGCTCATTGTCGTCTGGTACGTCGCGGCGGTCTTCATGAACGCGCCCTTCCAGCGGGACATGGATCAGCGCGGCAACGTCACCTCTACCGCGATGGAATTCGTCGAAAAGACGCTCTCGCAGCCGAAGCCGATCCTGCCGGCGCCGCATCAGGTGGCAAGCAATGTCTTCGAGAACACCTTCCTCAGAAAACTCTCCAGCAATCGCAGCCTCGTCTACCACGCCGGCGTGACACTGTCCTCGACGGTTCTCGGCTTTGCGCTCGGAACCTTGCTCGGCATCGCGATCGCCGTCGGCATCGTGCATATCAAGACGCTCGACCGTAGCCTGATGCCGTGGATCATCGCATCGCAGACGGTGCCGATCCTGGCGATCGCGCCGATGGTCATCGTGGTGCTCGGCGCCATCAACATCACCGGCCTGATCCCGAAGGCGCTGATCTCGACCTATCTCTCCTTCTTTCCCGTCGCGGTCGGAATGGTGAAGGGTCTGCGCTCGCCGGAGATCATGCATCTCGACCTGATGCGCACCTATAATGCGACCGCTTTGCAAACCTTCTGGAAGCTGCGCGTCCCGGCTTCGATCCCTTTCCTCTTCACGTCGATGAAGGTGGCGATTGCCGCGAGCCTCGTCGGCGCAATCGTCGGCGAACTCCCGACAGGCGCGGTCGCCGGCATCGGTTCGAAGCTGCTGGCGGGCTCCTATTATAGCCAGACGATCGATATCTGGGCGGCACTCGTGGCAGGCTCCGTGCTGGCGGCCATGCTCGTTGCGATCGTCGGCCTCGTGTCGAAGTTCGTCGATCGCGCCATGGGAGGCAGGCCGGCATGAAGAAGCTGAATATCTCCTGGCAGGCCGTGGTCGCTCTTTTTCTCTGCGGCGCGGCGCTGCTCTCGCTGCCGCTCCTCAGCGAAGCCGCCCCCCGCCCCTTCAGCGATGAAACGGTGACACTTGTCGTCGTCATCGTCGCGGCATCCGCCCTCATTTCGGTAGCGCCTCTGCCGCGGCTCTATTCCGCGACCGTTTTGCTGATCGGCACTCATGAAGCCGCCTGGATGCTGCTTTCCGGCATGGCCGGCAACGAAGGCATGGCGGCGAAATCCTTTTTCTTCCTGATCGCCGCCTGCTGGCTGCTTGCCTGGCGCTGCGTCACCGTGCTTTGCGAGATCAAGCCTGCCTCGAATTTCGAAAGCTCGTTCCTGCGCCTGCTGATCCCCGCGATCTTCGGCGCCTGGATCCTGATCCTTTGGGAAACGGCGACCCGCGGGGCGGGCATTCCCTTCGTGCTCCTACCGCCGCCAAGCGCTATTGGCGCACGTATCGCCGGGTCGCTGCAGATCCTCGGCGAAGACGTTAGGCAGACGATCTTCAAGGCCGTGTTGATCGGCTACGCCGTTGGCTGTGCCAGTGGCTTTATCGTCGCGATCCTGGCCGATCGCGTGGCGTTCCTGCGCCGCGGCCTGCTGCCGATCGGCAATATGGTCTCGGCGCTGCCGATCATCGGCGTGGCGCCGATCATGGTCATGTGGTTCGGCTTCGACTGGCCGTCGAAGGCCGCCGTCGTCATCATCATGACCTTCTTCCCGATGCTGGTGAACACCGTCGCGGGCCTGGCCGCGTCCGGCAGCATGGAGCGCGACCTGATGCGCACCTATGCCTCGAACTACTGGCAGACGCTGCTGAAGCTCCGGCTTCCGGCAGCCATGCCCTTCATTTTCAATGCGCTGAAGATCAACTCGACGCTGGCGCTGATTGGTGCCATCGTTGCGGAATTCTTCGGAACGCCGATCGTCGGAATGGGCTTCCGCATCTCCACCGAGATCGGGCGCATGAATGTAGACATGGTCTGGGCCGAAATCGCCGTTGCGGCGCTGGCAGGCTCGATCTTCTATGGAGCCGTCGCCCTCGCCGAAAGGGCGGTGACTTTCTGGCATCCGTCTATCCGTGGTGGCTAGACGTCGCTTTATTCTCGCAAATGGGATTGGGCATAACTTCAGAGGGAAAAGAAAATGAAAAAACTGATGGTTGCAATGATGGCAAGCGCAATGTCGCTCGCGGCTGCCCATGCAATGGCCGCCGACAAGGTGACGCTGCAGCTGAAATGGGTCACGCAGAGCCAGTTCGCCGGCTATTACGTCGCCAAGGAAAAAGGCTATTACGAGGAAGAGGGCCTCGACGTCGACATCAAGCCGGGCGGTCCGGACATCGCACCCGAACAGGTCATTGCCGGCGGCGGCGCCGACGTGATCGTCGACTGGATGGGTGGCGCGCTGGTTGCCCGCGAAAAGGGCGTGCCGCTCGTCAACATCGCCCAGCCCTTCCAGAAGTCGGGTATGGAGATGATCTGCCGCAAGGACGGCCCGATCAAGTCCGAAGCCGATTTCAAGGGCCGCACCCTTGGCGTCTGGTTCTTCGGCAACGAATATCCGTTCTTCGCCTGGATGAACAAGCTCGGCCTCAAGACCGACGGCGGCGCGGATGGCGTGACCGTCTTGAAGCAGAGCTTCGACGTGCAGCCGCTCCTGCAGAAGCAGGCAGATTGCATCTCGGTCATGACCTACAATGAATACTGGCAGGCGATCGATGCGGGCTTCAAGCCGGAAGAGCTGATCGTCTTCAACTATACGGAAATGGGCAACGACCTTCTCGAAGACGGTCTCTACGCAATGGAAGACAAGCTCAAGGACCCGGCCTTCAAGGAAAAGATGGTCAAGTTCGTCAAGGCTTCGATGAAGGGCTGGAAATACTCGACCGAAAACCCGGATGAAGCAGCCGAGATCGTCGTCGATGCCGGCGGCCAGGACGAGAACCACCAGAAGCGCATGATGGGCGAAATCGCCAAGCTGATCGGCGACGGCACCGGCAAGCTCGACCCAGCGCTCTACGATCGCACGGCCAAGGCTCTTCTCGACCAGAAGATCATCACCAAGGAGCCGGCCGGCGCCTGGACGCACGAGATCACGGACGCGGCTGCGAAGTAATTCCAGCCAATGCAAAAATGGAAACGCGCGGCGACACCCGCGCGTTTTCGGTTTTTTAACGTCGCTTCAAAAATTTCGGGGACGATGTCGCATCGGCAGGCTTTCGCACGTCATTAGGAATATACGGCTGCGATCAATCATCGGAATGACCACATAACCATGCGGTGATTGATCTGGACGTAAACGGCAATTAGTATGTTCGGATAGGGGAATTATTTTCTGCCGGTCTTGCGCGTCGAGCAAATCGATACCAAGTACAAGCCGGATTTGCCGGAGGAGTGACTTCTCTGTAATAGAGACGGCAAATAATGCGGGAATGCCTCTGAGAACACAGAGACGAAATGGCCTGTTCGCGAGCTGAGGGACAACGCGCGATTTTGGCTGACTATGTCATATAATTTGGATCACGACGCATGGCACGCACGCTGACTATACTACGCGCCTCCACCCTTTTGATCGCCGCGCTCGCGCTAACTCCCGCTTTCGCGCAGGAAACCGCAACCACGAAACCGCAGCAGAACCTGCCGGCGATCGTCGTGACCACCGCCAAAATTCGCACGCTCGTCGACCGTGTCGTTGCGACCGGCACCGTGAAGCCGGTCGAGGAAGTCTATATCCAGCCGCAGGTCGAGGGCCTTTCAATCCGCGCGTTGAATGCCGATGTCGGCGACAAGGTTGCAGCAGACAGTACGCTTGCGACGCTGAACGACGACGCGCTGCTCTTGCAAAAGAGCCAGATGGTGGCAACCAAGGCGAAGGGCGAAGCAACGCTCGCGCAGTTGCGGGCACAACTGGTCGAAGCAGAGGCGAATGCCGAGCAGGCCCGCCAGCAGCAGGCCCGCGCGCAGGAAATGGGCAAGAAGGGCACGGTGTCCACTGCGACGGTGGAACAGGCAGATGCCGCTGCCGCTTCTGCCAACGCCCGTGTGAACTCCGCCGAGCAGGCGATCGAAGTTGCCCAGGCGGACCTTAAGGTCGTCGACAGCCAGATCGCCGACACGGATTTGAGGCTTGCCCGCACCGATGTGAGGACGCCAGTCGCAGGCACGGTTTCGGCAAAGAACGCCAAGGTCGGCGCGATCGCCCTGGGTTCGGGCGAACCACTCTTCACCGTCATCCGCGACGACGATATCGAACTGGTCGCCGAAGTCGGCGAGAGCGATATCATCAAGATCGAGCCGGGCCAGAAGGCGACGATCTCGCTTGCCGGCAGCCGCGACAAGCTAACGGGTTCGGTGCGCCTCGTTTCGCCGACGGTCGATCCGACGACGCGCCTCGGCTTCGTCCATATCCTGATCGATGATGACAGCAAGGCGCGTTCGGGCATGTACGGCAGCGCCGAAATCATCATGAAGACGGCCGAGAACGTGGCTTTGCCGCTTTCGGCTGTCCTGACGAGCAGTGAAGGCTCGTCCGCCCGCAAGGTCGAAGACGGAGTTGTGAAATTCGCCGAAGTGGAAACCGGTATCCAGGACGGCGCCTATATTGAGATTGTGAAGGGCCTGAAGGACGGCGAGGAAGTCGTTGCCAAGGCCGGTGCTTATGTCCGCGACGGCGACCGCATTACGCCTGTTCGCGAACAGCCCGCTGCTTCCAACTGAGAGACGGCCCGATGAACTTTTCAGCCTGGTCCATCCGAAATCCCGTAGCGCCGCTGCTGCTTTTCGCGCTGCTGCTTTTTGTCGGCATTCAGTCCTTCAACAAGCTGCCGATCACGCGCTTCCCGAACATCGACGTGCCGCTCGTCTCGATCACCGTGACGCAGAGCGGCGCTTCGCCTGCCGAACTCGAAATGCAGGTGACCAAGGAGATCGAAGACGCCGTCGCCTCGATCAACGGCATCGACGAAATCCAGTCCACGGTCACCGACGGTCAGTCGCAAACCAACGTGATGTTCCGCATGGAAGTGCCGACGGAGCAGGCGGTCCAGGACACCAAAGACGCGATCGACCGCATCCGCAGCGATCTTCCGGCCAATGTCGAGGAACCGATCGTCGCCAAGGTCGATGTCGAAGGCCAGGCGATCCAGACCTTTGCCGTGTCCTCGCCGGACATGACGCTCGAGGAACTCTCCTGGTTCGTCGACGATACGATCAAGCGCGCCCTCCAAGGTCAGGCCGGCATCGGCCGCGTGGACCGCTATGGCGGTGCCGAACGTGAAGTACGCATCGAGCTCAACCCCGACAAGCTGAACGCCTACGGCATCACTGCCGCCAGCGTGAACAAGCAACTGCACGGAACCAACGTCGACCTCGGCTCCGGACGCGGCCAGGTCGCGGGCAGCGAGCAGGCGATCCGCGTTCTCGGCGACGCCCGCAACGTGGCGGAACTCGCCAATACGACGATCGCCCTGCCGAACGGCCGTTTCGTCAAGCTCGCCGAACTCGGCGCCATCAAAGACACCTATCAGGAACCGAAATCCTTCTCGCGTTTCGACGATACGCCCGTCGTTACCTTCGGCGTCTTCCGCTCCAAGGGCGCCAGCGAAGTCAGCGTCGCCGAAACGGTGGCGCAAAGCCTCGACAAGGTGCGTGCGGAAAATCCAAATGTCGGCATCGAGCTGATCAACGACTCCGTCTACTTCACCTACGGCAACTATGAAGCTGCCCTCCACACCTTGATGGAGGGCTCGCTGCTGGCGGTCGTCGTCGTGTTCCTGTTCCTGCGGAACTGGCGCGCAACGCTGATTTCGGCGATCGCCCTCCCCCTGTCCGCGATCCCGACATTCTGGATCATGGACCTGATGGGCTTCTCGCTGAACCTCGTCAGCTTCCTCGCGCTCACGCTCGCGACAGGTATCCTCGTCGACGATGCGATCGTGGAAATCGAAAACATCGCCCGGCACATCAAGATGGGCAAAACCCCCTATCGGGCGGCGATCGAAGCGGCGGACGAAATCGGTCTCGCCGTCATCGCCACGACGTTCACGATCATTGCCGTCTTCGTACCGGTCTCGTTCATGCCGGGCATTCCCGGCCAGTACTTCATCCAGTTCGGCCTGACGGTCGCCTTTTCGGTGTTCTTCTCGCTCGTCGTGGCACGTCTCATCACTCCGATGATGGCCGCCTACCTGATGCGCCCGCAAGATGGCCAGGACGACCATCATGACAATGACGGCCTCTTCTTCCGCGGCTATACGCGTCTCGTGCGCGCCACGACCGCCCGCTGGTGGACGCGCTATGCGACGCTCTTTGCGGCGATCGCCTTCCTGATCGGTTCGGTAGCACTGCTTGCCCAGGTTCCCGGCAGCTTCCTACCGCCGGAAGATGCGTCCCGCATCGTGCTTTCCGTCGAGCTGCCGCCGAACGCGACGCTCGAAGACACTGACCAGACGTCCAACGCGATCTACAACAAGGTCAAGGACATCAACGGCGTCGAAAGCGTCTTTGTTCTCGGCGGCGCATCCCCCAAGGGCGACCTTGAACTGCGCCGTGCAACGATCACGCTTTCGCTCTTCAAGCTGGACCACTCGCTGGTGAAGAGGGTTATCAACGATGTCTTTGGCTCCATCCCGGTCATCGGCCCGCATCTGCCCAAGGTCGAGGTTCATGGTCGCGAACGTCCGCAATGGGATATCGAAAAGGAAGTCTTCGCCAGGGTGAAGGATATTCCCGACGTTCGAATCTTGAAGCTCAACGACCGCGGCGAGCGTGACCTGTCGTTCAACTTCCTCTCCAAGAACGAGAAGGATCTGAACGAGGCTGTCGGCCTTCTGGAATCGAAGCTGCGTGCAGAACCGCTGCTGGCAAACGTCAGTGCCGAAGGCGCCCTGCCGCGTCCGGAACTGCAGGTTCGTCCCCGCAAGGACCAGGCCGCCCGCCTCGGCATCACGCCGGAGCAGATCTCCGATACGATCCGTGTCGCCACGATCGGCGACGTCGATGCGGCGCTTGCCAAGATCAACCTCGACGACCGCCAGATCCCGATCCGCGTTCAGACCGCAATCGATATGCGGCGCGATCTTGCGGCCATCCGTGCGCTGAAGATCCAGACGGCGAGCGGCGCGATCGTGCCGCTCTCGACCGTGGCTGACATCGACTATGCGGAAGGCGCGAGCTCGATCAAACGCAACAACCGAAATCGCGTCGTCGCGATCGGCTCCGACCTACCGCAGGGCGTGGCTCTCGATACGGCATCGGCTCGCTTCCTGCAGATCGTCAAGGACACCCATATCCCATCGACCGTGCAGCTTGTCGAAAGCGGCGACACAAAGGTCCAGAAGGAAATGCAGCAGAGCTTCGTCAACGCGATGCTGATGGGCCTGATGCTGGTTCTGGCCGTCCTGATCCTGCTGTTCAAGGATGTGATCCAGCCGTTTACCATCCTGTTCTCGCTGCCGCTGGCAATCGGCGGTGTGGCGGTTGCTCTGATCATCACCAACAATCCGCTCTCGATGCCGGTTCTGATCGGCAACCTCATGCTGATGGGCATCGTGACGAAGAACGCCATCCTGCTCGTCGACTTCGCAATCGAAATGCGCCGTCACGGCATGACACGCGTCGAAGCTATGGTGGAGGCCGGCCGCAAACGCGCCCAGCCGATCATCATGACCTCGATCGCCATGTCCGCCGGCATGCTGCCCTCGGCACTCGGCGTCGGCGAAGGCGGTTCGTTCCGTGCGCCGATGGCGATCGCCGTGATCGGCGGCATCATCGTCTCGACGGTGCTTTCACTCGTCGTCGTGCCGTCCTTCTTCCTGATCATGGACGACCTCTCGCTCCTGCTCGGCTGGCTCTTCGGCCGCCTCGTCGGCAAGAAGGATCAGGAGGAACTGGCGATGTCCCGAGAGGAACTGACGGAAGCTGTCGGCGCTCTCAGCGAACGGGTGGAGGCGATCGAGCACCCGGAAGGCAAGCGCAAGAGCGCCAATGCCAACGACAAGAACGTGCTCCGCCTGCCGCCTTTCGCGGCGGAGTAAGCTTGCACTGAACAATGAAAGGCCGGGGCGAACCCGGCCTTTCATTGATGTGGAATTGGAATCGCGAAAGCTGCTTGCAGCCGCCGTTGTGAGCGGGTTTCCTGTCAAATCTACGAAACAAAGGTAAGCAGCGAAAAGAAAGGCGGCTTGATTCAGCCGCCTTGGATGACGGAAGCTCGATGCTCCCTGTGCCTCGGCCAGTTCGTCACCGGGATCAGGATCAACATCAGGTGCGCGATCAAGGATGGCAAGCGCGGCATCGACATTTCCGCGTGCCGCCCGCTTTTTCAGGCTCATGATGGCACGTCGATGACCAATGCCGTCAGCGATAAACGCCGAAAGCAACTGGTTCAGTGATACGTTGTCTTCCGCCGCTGCTCGCTTAGCTTCTTCCATGACATGATCTGCTATTCTGAGAGGATAGGTACTCATGTTGGCTGTCTCCTTCTCGTTAGTTCTGCCACAAAATCTCCGGCTCTCATGACAGACATACCGAATGCCCTCACGGCTGGATGTAGGAAGTGCCTGTCACTACTTACGACAAATGTCGCACCAGCCGTCAAAGCGCATTCAATGTAGATGTCATCCTTCGGATCGGCCAAGAACGGTCTGAAACGAAACCATGGAGAAACGAGATGAGCTGACTGAAAACCGCATCCAGCACAGTGTCAATCTCGTCCTCGCTTAGCCATGGTTCATCACCAAGAACACCTGGCCGCTTCAGAACGTCCTCGTATTCCAGCGCCACGGCAGGAGAAACGGCAAAAGGAACATCTCCAGCAAGCATTTCCCGCAAGAGTTGGTGCGACGCTCCTCTTGACGACCGGCGGACTTGCCGACCACCTTCAAGCCGATGGCGGCGCATTTCGAAGCAACTGCCATTGGTGCAATACAAATACAAATGCGAGGCCGCGCCGGCTATCGAGGCGATCGTCGCATTCGAGTTTTCAGTTGGCGAAGAAATTCCGGAAAGCGAGTGGGAAACGCATTTCCTGCCCGTGGACGACGACGAGGCTAACTAACGCCGTCGCCATGTGGGAGATACAGGAACCAGGGACGCGTCCGTTCTTAGAGCCCGCCCTGCTCCTTCAGGAAGCTGACGATCGGGCCGATGCCCTCGCCACGCTTCATGTCAGAGAAGACGAAAGGACGCGTCTCGCGCATGCGCGCCGCATCGCGGTCCATGACGTCGAGATCGGCGCCGACATACGGTGCGAGGTCCTTCTTGTTGATCACCAAAAGGTCCGACCTGGTGATGCCAGGCCCGCCCTTGCGGGGGATTTCCTCGCCCTGGCAGACGGAGATCACATAGATGGTGATATCGGCTAGATCGGGCGAAAATGTCGCTGCCAGATTGTCGCCGCCGGATTCGATGAAGACGACATCGAGGTCCGGAATACGCTCATTCAGTCCAGCGATCGCCTGGAGATTGATCGTCGCATCTTCGCGGATTGCCGTATGCGGGCAGCCGCCGGTTTCCACGCCGACGATGCGGTCAGACGGCAGCGCCTGCATGCGCATCAGCGCTTCGGCATCCTCGGTCGTGTAGATGTCATTGGTGACGACGGCGATAGAATAGTCGTCACGCATCGCCTTGCAGAGCTTCTCCGTCAACGCCGTCTTTCCAGAGCCGACAGGCCCGCCGATGCCCACACGAAGAGGTCCGTTTCTTGATTTCATATGTCACACTCCAATTCGGCCGATGATAGCGTCCGGATAACGGCGCTGCCACCGGCAAATAGCGCAGAGCTCCGATCAGGAGCGGAAGAGCCTCGTTGTCTGCGTCTCGTGCCGCAGCGAGGCGATATCCGCCTGAACCGCCGCCGAACCTAGATCGTCGAGCGTCGAGCCTGACGCACGGTGAGCGGTCGCGGCAATCGCCTCTTCCAGCCGCGCAAGGATAGCCACGCCGTCCTTCTGCCCGGCAACGCCGAGCCGGATGCCCGCCGAGACCGATTGCGAGACATAGGCATGCAGGAAGGCTGCGAGCGCATTTTGCAGGTCGATGCCATGCGCTCCGGCGACTGCGCCGACGGCAACGGGATAGGCAACGGCCTGCGGCAGGCGATCAACGACGGTATCGGGCCAGGCGCGCGCCGCCGCCAGAAAGGCATCGCCGAGCAGCGTGGTTTCCTGATGGCGCTCCCGCGAGCCGGCAAGAGCCTCCGCCAGCGCGGCAAGCTCCGCAAGCACTCCTGCATCCGATTGCCCCCGCCAGCTCGCTGCAAAGAGCACGGCATCGTTCCAGATGCTCCCATGCGAAAGTAGCGTTTCGATCCATCCGTCCAGCGAGGCTGCATCCGTAACAAGCCTGTCATGGACGGCGCGCTCGAGTCCTCCGGAATAGGCAAACGAGCCGACCGGAAAGGCCGGCGAGAGCCATGCCATGAGACGCAGCAAGGCCTGCAGGTCGCCGCTCTCGCTCATTGCAGTTCAATCATGCGCGTGGTGGCCGTGGTCGTGCCCATGTGAGTGGCCGCCGTGTGAATGGTAGGCGCCGCGGGCGGGCTGGAAAGGCTCGGCGACCTCGCTGACCGTCGCTCCGAGCCCTTCGAGCATCGACCGGATCACGTGGTCGCGCAAGATCAGGATGCGCTCCTCTTCGATCTGCGCGCCGAGGTGGCGGTTGCCGAGGTGCCAGGCAAGCTCGATGAGATGCAGCCGGTCCCGGCCCCTGATCTCGAAAAGCTTCTCGTCCGCAGCCTGGATTTCGATGAGTTCGCCGTCCTCGAGCACCAGCATGTCGCCGCTTGCAAACAGCACCGGCTCCTTCAGGTCGAGCATGACCATGTCGCCGTTATCGAGATGCAGGAGCTTACGGCGCAGATGCCTCAGATCATGGGGCAGGACGACTTTGCCGATAGGATTGGAAGACGGGGTTCCGGCCGGAAGATAGGAGGTGACGCGCTGCATGACATGTCCGTTTCTGTGAGATCAAGACCATGCAAAATAGCGCCTGGCAGCGCAAGCGCCAATGCTTTCGCGGCCGTTATATGCCATAGGCGCGTTGCGTATCGTCGAAATCTGGCACTGCACCCTGGACGCCAAGGCCGCCCTCGACCAGATGGTGATGCCATGTGTGGTCCAGCGCGTTCCTTTCATGAACGACGCGGTTGCGGCCGAGCGCTTTTGCCAGATAAAGCGCCTTGTCGGCGGACGCATAAACGGCCTCCTTGCTGCGCCCGGGCAGAAGATCGGCAATACCGGCCGAAATAGTGATCGATATGTCGCAGCCGTCGGCAGCGATCGACCGTCGGGCAATCTGCGTCTTCACCGCTTCGATCTTCTGCAGCCGTTCTTCGACGTCACCGCCTGAAACGATTACGCCGAACTCCTCGCCTCCGAGACGCGCAACAACCGAAGAACCGTCGAATGCCGAAGCGAGAATTGCGGAAACGGCTATGATGACGGCGTCGCCGCAGGCATGGCCGAAACGGTCGTTGATCGCCTTGAAACGGTCGACATCGAAAATCACCAGCGAGGCGCCGTCATCGATGCTGTCGAGCGCTTCGGCAAACGCACGGCGGTTCAACAGGCCGGATAGCATATCGATCCGGCTGAGCTTTTCGAACTCCGCGCGCGATACCGTCAGCTGATGCATTGCATGGCCGACGATCAGCGAAAGAATTCCGCAGACAATGCCACTGAGAAGCCAGGACAGCGCGATGCTGTAGCTGATGGTAAGAGCGAGCGTGAACGGCAGCACGCCGAGGAAGGCAAGCAGCGGCATCACTGCGAGGATCAACAGGATCGACAGGATAACGGCGGCAAAACTCATCTTCAGCGCAAAGCTGAAAATCGTGCCGCGATGGTGAAAATTGCCAAGTTCAGCCTGGAGAAAAATCCAGCTCCTCATGAGAATCGACCTCCAGCTCGGCGTCCCCGGAGATATCTGATTAGAGCTCAACTCCTGCCGGCTTCTTAAGCGGTTCGTTAAAATTGGAACGAGTTTATACGATTTAATGTTGTATTGGTTTGTCGCGCCGAATGGACGCCGCAGCAAGCAAAATCGATAGCCTCCAATATAAATCCAAGCAATTGAAAATAAAAGGTTATTATAAATCGAAAGGATTCCGGCATCTCAAACGGAAGCGACCGTTGCTCGCGACAAATTTTCATCGCTTTATACAACCGTATGATGAGCAATTTTGATATGGCGCTTTAAGAGCGCCGGCTGAGAAGCCGGCGCTCCTGGTGCCCTAAAAGAGGAAGTAGCGCTGCGCCATCGGCAGCACGGTTGCCGGTTCGCAGGTGAGCAGTTCGCCGTCGGCGCGCACCTCGTAGGTTTCCGGATCCACCTCGATATGCGGCGTCAGGCTGTTGTGGATCATCGATGCCTTGGAGATGCCGCCGCGGGTGTTCTTGACCGCAACGAGGTCCTTGGCGACACCCAGCCTTCCCTTCAGCCCGGCATCGAGCGACGCCTGGGAAACGAAGGTGACGGAGGAATTGGTGAGGCTCTTGCCGTAGGAGGCAAACATCGGCCGATAATGCACCGGCTGCGGCGTCGGGATGGAGGCGTTCGGATCGCCCATAGGTGCAGCGGCAATCGAGCCGCCGAGCAGCACCATGTCCGGCTTCACGCCGAAGAAGGCGGGATTCCAGATGACGAGGTCGGCGCGCTTGCCGACTTCAATCGAGCCGATCTCATGGGAAAGGCCATGCGCAATCGCCGGATTGATCGTGTATTTGGCGATGTAACGCCGGACACGGAAATTGTCATTGTCGCCCTTTTCTTCCTTCAAACGGCCTCGCTGGCGCTTCATCTTGTCGGCCGTCTGCCACGTGCGGATTGCCACCTCGCCAACACGGCCCATGGCCTGGCTGTCCGACGAGATGATCGAGAAGGCGCCGATATCGTGCAGGATGTCTTCTGCTGCGATCGTTTCCTTGCGGATGCGGCTTTCGGCAAAGGCGATGTCTTCCGGGATCGACGGCGACAGGTGATGGCAGACCATCAGCATGTCGAGATGTTCGGCGATCGTATTGACCGTGTAGGGCCGCGTAGGATTGGTGGAAGACGGGATGACGTTCGATTGGCCGCAGATCTTGATGATGTCCGGCGCGTGGCCGCCGCCTGCCCCTTCCGTGTGAAAGGCATGGATCGTGCGGCCCTTGATGGCGCCGATCGTGTCTTCGACAAAGCCGCTTTCGTTTAGCGTGTCGGTATGGATCATCACCTGCACGTCGTATTGGTCGGCAACCGTCAGGCAGCAGTCGATCGCGCCGGGCGTCGTGCCCCAGTCTTCGTGCAGCTTCAGCGAGGTGGCGCCCGCAAGCACCATTTCCTCGAGCGCGCCGGGCAGCGATGCATTGCCCTTGCCGGCGAAGGCAAGGTTCATCGGGAAGGCGTCGGCCGCCTCGATCATCCGGGCGAGGTGCCACGGGCCGGGCGTGCAGGTCGTCGCCAATGTGCCATGCGCTGGGCCGGTGCCGCCGCCGAGCATGCAGGTGAGACCGCTCATCAGCGCTTCTTCGATCTGCTGCGGGCAGATGAAGTGGATGTGGCTGTCCATCCCGCCGGCCGTCACGATCTTGCCTTCGCCCGCGATCGCCTCGGTGCCTGGTCCGACGATGATATTGACGCCCGGCTGCGTGTCCGGGTTGCCGGCCTTGCCGATCGCGACGATCCGTCCGTCCTTGAGGCCGATATCGGCCTTCACGATGCCGGTATGATCGACGATCACCGCATTGGTGATGACGGTATCGACCGCACCGTTGGCGCGCGTCACCTGGCTCTGCCCCATGCCGTCGCGGATCACCTTGCCGCCGCCGAACTTCACCTCTTCGCCATAGGTCGTGAAATCTTTTTCGACCTCGATGAAGAGCTCGGTATCGGCGAGGCGTACCTTGTCGCCAACGGTCGGGCCGAACATGCTGGCATAGGCGGCGCGGGAAATCTTGTGGGGCATATGTCAGGCTCCTTGGGAGGAAGAAAGAGACGTATCGGCAGGATGGCGCGTCAGCCGGCCATTGGCGATGTAGCTGTCGACAAGCTGCCTTTCGGCGGCGAAAGGATGCCACTGCCAGCCGGAATGACTGAAGCCGGCAAGGCCGATCTCGACCTCCGGAAACCTGCGGAAGGTCGCGGCAATCGCAATCATGCCGCTGCTCGGAACGACATAAGGCGCGGGATCAAAGGTAGCCAGGGCGTCATCGACTGCTTCATGAATCACTTTCTCAACGACTATATGTTCCTTGCCAGCGTCCTTACAGAAGACGTTGAAGTGACTCGTATAATCGTCACAGAAGTCGTCGAGCTCCGGATGCGAAACGGCGAGCGGCGCACGCAAGACGGTGAATTTTTCGGGATCGCGGACGCTCCAGATTTCCGAGGCCTCCATGACGGCCGGGTGCGTCCGCCACGTATCCGAACCCAACATCGCCTTGGCCGGGCGCCCGGTGTTGCAGACGGCTACGACGTCGGTGCGGCCGGGGCTTGCGGCATAGGAGCGGCATTCGTTGAAACGGATGACGAAGTCCGCAGCCGCGATTGCCGCTGCTCCCTCCTCGCTGATTTCCCCATTGCCGACGATCATGATCTTGCCGCTCACCTCAGTCCCACCGCGTCGGAAAGCTCTTTGAGCTGCTTGGTGCGTTCATCGCTCAGGTCGGCACGGCAACCTGCGACCAGCATAGGCTCCATCGTGCCGCCACGCGCCTGGAAGCCGTAAGCCTCGCACTGGGCGTCCCGATAGGAAATCCAGGCGCGCTGCGCGGTTAGCAGCGCTTTTTCGGCTCCGCGATCCTTCTCGTCCAGATCCTTGTCGGTCGCCGCGAGCGCTGCGCGCGTCTTCTTCCACTGCTCGTTGAGCGCCGTGTCGGCCGCCTCGTATCGGGACTGCTCGCAGAAAGTCATGTCGGCCTGCGTCTTCGGGTTCTTGCAATCCGGCTCCTGGGCCTGCGCGGCACCAGCCACGATCATTCCCGCCGCAGCACCGGTCAGGTACAAATTCAACCGCATCGATTTCCTCCCGGTTTTTCTTCTCAGAGCTTGCCCATCACGAGCTGGCGGAAGCCATAGACCTCACGCTTGCCGGAGAGCGGGATCAGCGTCACGGAACGCGTTTGACCCGGCTCGAAACGCACGGCCGTGCCCGCCGGGATGTCGAGGCGCATGCCCTGCACCTTGTCGCGATCGAAGGAGAGGCCGGCATTTGTTTCGGCAAAATGGTAGTGGCTGCCGACCTGCACCGGGCGGTCGCCAGTGTTCGAGACTTCAATGGTGACGGTCGGTGCACCGGCGTTTAATTCGATGTCGCCGCTTGCGGTAATGATTTCGCCTGGGATCATCTTAATTTTCCTCACGCCGCCTTCACGGGCACGCAGCCCTCGGCCTTCAAGATACGTTTCGTCGATGCCGGATATTTGGCGAGCATGGCGGCCGGACGCACCGGGCGGCAAGTGAACTCACCGCCGCAATTGGGGCATTGCCCCCGGAGCACATCGCTTGCACAATCGGCGCAGAAAGTGCACTCGAAGGTGCAGATCATCGCCTCGCGGCTTTCCGGCGGCAGATCCCTGTCGCAGCATTCGCAGTTCGGACGAAGTTCGAGCATTGCGACCTCCTCAGCGGATCGGTTCGTGGACGGTGACGAGCTTGGTGCCGTCCGGGAAGGTCGCTTCCACCTGCACATCATGGATCATCTCGGCGACGCCCTCCATCACCTGATGCCGGCCGATGACATGAGCGCCCGCTTCCATCAGTTCGGCGACCGGGCGGCCGTCACGCGCGCCTTCCACGACAAAGTCGGTGATCAGCGCGATCGCTTCGGGATGATTGAGCTTCACGCCGCGTTCCAGCCGGCGCCTCGCCACCATCGCCGCCATGGAGATCAGCAGCTTGTCTTTTTCTCTCGGAGTGAGGTTCATCGTCCATCCATCTGCTTTGAAACTAGAGATTCCAGACTTTCGGCACAGGCGCACCGTTGCGCAAGGCGGAAATAACCGGAATCAGGATTTTTCTGAGGGCAAAGCCGTCAGCGGCTGCAGCGCGCACGACGAGCTTGCCGTTCCAAGCGCTGGCGCCTGCCGCATGTCCGCCGAGCAGCGGGCGCACGCTCGCGAGATAGGCTTCCGCAAGCGGCCCGGCATAGAGCAACGTTGCAAAAGCCACCTGTCCGCTGAGGACGGGCTGGCGAGCAGTCAGCGCGCCGATGGCGCCATCAAGCCGCAACTCCTCGGCATGGATCAGCTTGCCAGCGCGGCGAATCCGCCAGCGATCACGGAAAAGGCCGGTCTCCATCTTCTCGCCCATCGCCTTGCGGCCGAGCAGGATCGCCTCGACGGCCAGGAACTCCGCCGTCTCGTCGAGATCGACGTCGAGGCGGCGGAATAGCGAGGCGCGATCGAACAGGATCGTCTCCTGCGGCAGCCAGTCGACCCGTGCATTCGCGCCGGCCTCGATCGTTGTCGTGACTTCGGCCGTTCCAGCGGATGCCTTGTAGATCTTCTCGCAGGCCTGTGTCGTCACATCGATACGCGTGGTTGGACCTGCAACGACGCTCCAGTTCATCTGGTCGCCACCGGTCAACCCGCCCGCCGTATTGATGATGACCGCCTCCATGGAAGCATCGAAAGTCTCCGGGAGGCGTATTTTGGCGGCACCTTCCTGATAGAGTTCGTGGATGCGCGCCCGCCCGTCCAGCAGCTTCGCGGCCAGGTGCCCGCCCCCCTGTGCCCTTTGTGGCCTGGTGATTGCCGCCGCGATCGTCATTCCATCCCCTGGTGCCTTTACCGTTTGCCCGGCCGTTCTCATTCAATGCCGCAAATAATTGAAAGCAAGCAATTTTTATGCCGCCTGCCGATCTTGAAGGAACGGCGGCAGACACGGTTGCCCAGAACATGGAAGCTGCCTTGGAAAGCGGCATATGCCGCTCAGACGGTCAGGTGGCGCCTGGCCTCGGGCGTATCGAGCGTTTCCGCCAAACCCTCGTGGACGATCTCGCCGCGGTCCATGATGTAGACATAGTCGGCAAGCTCACGGCAGAAGTCGAGATACTGCTCCACGAGCAGGATCGCCATGCCGGTCGAGTCGCGCAGATAGCGGATTGCCCGGCCGATATCCTTGATGATCGACGGCTGGATGCCTTCCGTCGGCTCGTCCAGTACAAGGATCTTCGGCCGCGTCACCATGGCCCGACCGATCGCCAGTTGCTGCTGCTGCCCGCCGGAAAGATCGCCGCCGCGACGGGACAACATCGACTTCAGCACCGGGAAGAGGCTGAAGATATCGTCGGGGATGTTGCGGTCGCGGCGGCCAAGCGGAGCAAAGCCGGTTTCGAGGTTTTCCTTGACGGTGAGCAGCGGGAAAATCTCGCGCCCTTGCGGCACATAGCCGATCCCCTGCTTGGCGCGCGCATAAGGCGGCAGGCCGTTCAACGCCACGTCATTGAAGCTCACGGTTCCGGCCGACAGCAGATGCTGGCCGGTGACGGCGCGGAGAAGAGAACTCTTCCCCACGCCGTTCCGCCCCAGCACGCAAGTGATCTTACCCATCTCCGCCTTGATCGAGATGCCGCGCAACGCTTGTGCGGCGCCATAGTGCAGGTTTGCGTTTTCGACTGTCAGCATGAGACCGCCTCCTGGCGCGTTGCGGGTTCAAAGGCCCCTCCCCAACCCCTTCCCACAAGGGGCAGTGGCTGACTGGGAGCGACCGTCTTGCTTTCCATCAACCCATGCAAAAGCGGGTAATCATGGCAATGAGGGAACGACCCGGTTAGACCCCTCCCCCTTGTGGGAAGGGGTTGGGGAAGGGTCAGCGCTCTGCCAACGACAAACAGATCAATCATCCCTCACCGCCCCAAATAATTCTCGATCACCTTCGCATCGGAACTCACGAAATCGATCGACCCTTCGGCAAGCACGGAGCCTTCCGCCAGGCAAGTCACCTTGACGCCGAGGTCGCGGATGAAGCCCATGTCGTGCTCGACGACGACGACCGAGCGAGTCTTAGCGATTTCCCGGAGCAGGATCGCCGTCTCCACGGTTTCGGCATCCGTCATACCGGCAACCGGCTCGTCGACCAGCAACAGCTTCGGCTCCTGTGCGAGCAGCATGCCAATCTCCAGCCATTGCTTCTGCCCGTGAGACAGACTGGCTGCCAGCTCGTCGCTACGATGCGTCAGCCGCACGGTCTCGAGGATTTCCTCGATGCGCGCCTTGTCGTCGGACGAGAGGCGATAAAAGAGCGTCGGAAAAACGCCGCGCTTGCGATTCAGCGCGAGTTCCAGATTGTCCCAGACCGTATGGCTTTCGAAGACTGTCGGCTTCTGGAATTTGCGGCCTATGCCGAGCTGGGCGATATCGGCTTCATCTTTCTTGGTGAGGTCGATCTCGCCGTTGAAATAAACCTCGCCCTCATCCGGCCGCGTCTTGCCGGTGATGATGTCCATCATCGTCGTCTTGCCGGCGCCGTTGGGGCCGATGATGGCGCGAAGCTCGCCAGGCTCGATGACGATCGAAAGCGAGTTCAGCGCTTTGAAGCCGTCGAAGGAAACCGAGACGTTGTTGAGGTAGAGCACGCTGTTGGGTTTGATATCCGGGATCATAGCCGCTCACTCCGCTGCCTGGATTTTTGCATCGACGCCTTCTTCCTGAAAAGCAGGCGGCGCGGTTTCCGTCCTCGGCTTCTTCTTGCCGAGGTATAGGGCGATCGTGCCGACGATACCTTTCGGCAGGAACAGCGTGACGGCAACGAAGAGACCGCCGAGCGCAAAGAGCCAGAACTCAGGAAAAAGGCCGGTGAAGATGGTTTTGCCGCCATTGACCAGAATCGCCCCGATGATCGGACCAATCAGCGTCGAGCGGCCGCCGACGGCCGTCCAGATGACGACCTCGATGGAGTTTGCCGGTGCGAATTCTCCGGGATTGATAATGCCGACCTGCGGCACGTAGAGCGCACCCGCAATACCCGCCATCATCGCCGAGACGACAAAGGTGAAGAGCTTGAAGTGTTCGACGCGGTAGCCGAGGAAGCGCGTTCTGCTTTCCGCATCGCGCACACCGACCAGCACCTTGCCGAACTTAGAACGCACGATGGCCGAAGCAATCAGCAGCGACAGCGCCAGGAGGCTTGCGGTCGCGGCGAAGAGTGCTGCGCGCGTTGCGTCGGCCTGCACGTTGAAGCCGAGGATGTCCTTGAAGTCGGTCATGCCGTTATTGCCGCCGAAGCCCATGTCGTTGCGGAAGAAGGCAAGCAGCAGCGCATAGGTCATCGCCTGGGTGATGATCGAGAGATAGACGCCGTTGACCCTGCTCCGGAAGGCGAACCAGCCGAAGACGAAGGCGAGCAGCCCAGGCACCAGCAGCACCATCAGCGCTGCAAACCAGAACTGGTCGAAGCCGTACCAGAACCAGGGCAGTTCTTTCCAGTTCAGGAACACCATGAAGTCGGGCAGGATCGGGTCGCCATAGACGCCGCGCGACCCGATCTGGCGCATCAGATACATGCCCATCGCGTAACCGCCGAGCGCGAAGAAGGCGCCGTGACCGAGCGAAAGGATGCCGCAGAAGCCCCAGACGAGATCGAGGGCCAGGGCCAGCAGCGCATAGGTCAGGTATTTGCCGAACAGCGCCATGATGTAGGTCGGGATATGCAACGGGTTCGCCGGACCTGTCATGAGGTTCAGAACCGGCACCAGCACGGCGACCATGAGCAAAACGGCGATGGCAATGGAAATCTTGCGATCGAGAGACCGGAGAAGGAAGGCCGTAATCATGCTTCCACCGCCCTTCCTTTGAGTGCGAAGAGCCCGCGCGGACGCTTCTGTATGAAGAGGATGATGAGGACGAGCACGAGGATCTTGCCGAGCACTGCGCCGGCGAAGGGCTCCAGGAACTTGTTGACGACGCCGAGCGACAACGCACCCACCAGCGTGCCCCAAAGATTGCCGACGCCGCCGAAGACCACGACCATGAAGCTGTCGATGATGTAGCTCTGTCCAAGGTTCGGCGAGACGTTGTCGATCTGCGAAAGCGCCACACCCGCCATGCCGGCGATGCCGGAGCCGAGCGCGAAGGTGAAGGCATCGACCCAGCCGGTGCGGATGCCCATGGACGACGCCATTCGGCGGTTCTGCGTGACCGCGCGCATTTGCAGGCCGAAGGCAGAGCGCTTCAGGAGCAGCAGTAAAGTCACGAAGACGATCATTGAAAAGACGATGATCCACATGCGGTTCCAGGTGATCGACAGCCCGCCGAGTTCGAAGGCGCCGGACATCCAGCTTGGATTGCGCACTTCGCGATTGGTCGGGCCGAAGATCGTGCGAACCGCCTGCTGCAGGATGAGGGACACGCCCCATGTCGCCAGCAGCGTTTCGAGCGGGCGGCCGTAGAGATAGCGGATGACCATGCGCTCTATGACGAGGCCGACGAAGCCGGTGAATAGGAAGGCCGCCGGAATCGCAATCACCAGCGAATAGGTTGCGAGCTCGGGAAAGTTCGATGCGACATGTTCCTGCACGACGTAGGTAGTGTAAGCGCCGATCATCACCATTTCGCCATGCGCCATGTTGATGACGCCCATGACACCGAAGGTGATGGCAAGCCCGATTGCCGCGAGCAGCAGCACCGAGCCGAGCGACAGGCCGTACCAGACGTTCTGCACGATATCCCAGAGCGCCAGATTGCGCTTGATACCGGCGATATTGGCCTCGATGCCGGCCTTCAGGTCGTCGGGTGCAGTCTCCATCGCGGTGGTCAGGATGGTGAGCGCATTGCGGTCGCCGCGCGCCGCGATTGTATCGATCGCCGCCTTCTTGTCTTCGGCGCTGACATCGCTCTTGAGCATCATGACGGCGCGGGCCGCTTCCATCGTGTTCTTGATTTCGGCATCCTTTTCATCGGCGAGCGCCGAGTTCAGAAGCTCGAGATTGGAAGGGTCGGAATCCTTCAGCAGCCCTTGAGCGGCGGAAAGCCGTGCGGAACGGTCCGGGCTCAGCAGCGTCAGCGTGCTCATGGCGCTGGCGATCACGCCGCGCAGGGAATTGTTGATCTTGACCTTGGACATGTAGTCCGGATCGATATCGGCGACAGCCTCGCGGGTGATCGGGTCGGAATAGGTCGGCTCGTCGTCGGAGCCACCCTGCAGGAGAACGGGGCCGCCCTCTTCGGAATTCACGTAAAGCTGGCCGTCACCCAGCTGCTGCAGGATCTGGCCGACATGCGGATCTCCTGAAGCCACAAGAGCCTTGATGGCAGCCTCGCGCTCCGAAAACCCGCCGGCGCCGAGTGCATCGACAAGGGCGTGGATATCGTCCTGCGCCTCGAGCGCCGTGGCGAACGCCGGCAGGGCAAGGCAGATCGTCAAAAGGAAAATCTTGATGGCGCGAAACATGGGGCTCTCTCGCCTGGCTTGTCGTTGGCCTTGTGGGCAGCAATCGCTCGGGACGGAGCTTCCGCCCGGACAAGGGATCCGGACGGAAGGCTTCAGGCAGTCAACGGATCGGGTTCGTACTCAGGAGCCCTTGCCGCCGCACTTGCCCGTTGCAACGTTGAAGTTGCCGCAGTTCATGGGCTTGCGCCAATCGGAGATCAGGTCCTTGGAGTCCGGCAGGAAGTCGGACCATTCGTCGCCGACGACGGCTGACGTTTCCTGGACGATTTCGAACTGGCCGTCAGCCTGGATTTCGCCGATCAGCACCGGCTTGGTGATGTGGTGGTTCGGCATGACGGTGGCATAGCCGCCGGAGAGGTTCGGAACCGTGGTGCCGATGATGCTGTCGAGAACCTTGTCGGTATCGGTCGTTCCGGCAGCCTGAACAGCCTTAACCCAGGCATTGAAGCCGATATAGGCGGCTTCCATCGGGTCGTTGGTCACGCGCTTGTCGTTCTTGGTGAAGGCGTGCCATTCCTTGATGAACTTCTTGTTGGCCGGGCTTTCGACCGACTCGAAGTAGTTCCAGGCTGCGAGGTGACCGACGAGCGGCTTGGTGTCGAGACCGGCAAGCTCTTCCTCGCCGACCGAGAAGGCGACAACCGGGATGTCGGTTGCCTTGATGCCCTGGTTGCCGAGTTCCTTGTAGAAGGGAACGTTGGCGTCGCCGTTGATGGTGGAGACGACGGCAGTCTTCTTGCCGGACGAGCCGAATTCCTTGATCTTGGAGACTTCCGTCTGCCAGTCGGAGAAGCCGAACGGCGTGTAGTTGACGATGATGTCTTCCTTCGGAATGCCCTTGGATACGAGGTAGGCTTCCAGGATCTTGTTGGTGGTGCGCGGATAGACGTAGTCGGTGCCTTCAAGCACGAAGCGCTTTACGCCTTCCTTTTCCATCAGGTAGTCGACGGCCGGGATCGCCTGCTGGTTCGGAGCAGCGCCCGTGTAGAAGATATTGCGCGAAGACTCTTCGCCTTCATACTGAACCGGGTAAAAGAGCAACGAGTTCAGCTCTTCGAAAACCGGCAGGACCGATTTGCGCGAAGACGAGGTCCAGCAACCGAAGACGGCCGCAACCTTGTCCTTTTCAATCAACTCGCGTGCCTTTTCGGCAAACAGCGGCCAATCGGAGGCTGGATCGACGACAACCGCTTCGAGCTTCTTGCCGAGAAGGCCGCCCTTCTTGTTCTGCTCATCGATGAGCATCAGCATGGCGTCTTTCAGCGTCGTTTCGGAAATGGCCATGGTACCGGAGAGCGAATGCAGAACGCCGACCTTGATCGTGTCGTCGGCGGCAGCGGCTCCGTGGAAGGCGGCTGACGCCGCCATGACGACGCCAAGCGCGGCGCCCGTTACATAGGACTTGAGATTCATCTGGTTGAACTCCCCTCTTCTTGTTCCGCAACAGGCCGGAAACGGAGATTAACTGTTGCTTAAAGAACTATCGGGGGCTGCAGCGCAAAACCGTATACGCAATATGACGTAGAGGTGGGGGCGAAATGGGCAGGTCGGCGCGAGACGCGGCGGAGATTTGGACCCTCCCCGTAAGGGGAAGGTCTTCAGCGTCACCGCTGCCATGCAGCCGTTGAGGCGCAGGTTAAAAACCGAATGGCCCGATGTTTAGCCTAGCTGTTACCCTCGATGGTCAGCGTCACCCCGGTCGGGCCGTAGGCAACGCTTGCCTTATGGCCCTCGACGGTGACGTTCCCGAAGGTCCCGGTGACGGAACCCGCCTTTAAGAACTCGATCTTCGTTCCCGGCGCCGGCGCATAGCCATCGGCAAGCGTCACGCGAAGCTCGCCGGAAAGCGCCGCCTTGCCCTTGACGATGAGCCCGCCCTTGCCGTCTTCTCCGAGCGTCGGCTTCATCGCGGCGTTGGTGCGCTGGCGGTAGTCGCCGCCGATGGTCACGGGCCTTTCGGCAGCCAGAATGAGCGAACCGCCATCGACCGCCAGATCGCCGTTGCCGAAGGCTGTCGGCGACAGGGCCGCCAAAGCCCCCTCCTCCAACACCGTGCCGCCTGCATAGCTGTTGGCGCCGGAAAGCCCGAGGATGCCGCTGCCGCGCTTGACGAGCCGGCCCTTGCCACCGATGGCGTTCTTCCAAGTATCCAGCTCGTTGAAGCCGCCTTTGGCTGCGTCCATCGTCACCGTCACGTCATCCGCAAAGGTGCCGTAGCCGTCGGCGGCGGCAAAAAAGTTGAGGCGGCCGTAGCCTTCCGCGTCGTCGAGCAGCGGATAGCCCGAAGCGATCTCGGTTGTCTTCAGCACATCGCGGCGCTGCTCGGCATCGAGATAGGGCAGACGCGTTTCGAGAAGCACTTCGGCGCCTTTCGGCACGCGCGGCGGCTGGTCGGTTGCGTCGATCGGCGCGAAACCGTAGGACAGGCGTTCAAGCACATAGGCGCTGTTCGCGCTGCTGTCTGCGAAGCGGTCGTTGGCAAGCGGCGCCGCATGCGCCAAGGCGTCAAGACCGGCCTCGCCCGTCGCGCCGCTCTTGGCGGCGAGCCAGGACTGCGCCTGGCGGTAAGCATCACGCTTCAGTGCGGCGTTCTCCGGCTTGTTGAGGTTGTAGACAACCGTCGCGGTGGCCAGCATGCGGCCGCCCATGACGTCGAGCGGCGAGTGCATGCCGGCAAGGATGCGGCTCTCGCCCATTTCGCTGGCGCGCGTCAGCATTTCCTGAAAGCGTTGCGGCACGAGATAGGCCATGGCGAGTGCATCGCGCCAGGCTTCCGCCGCATGCCCGCTGGGGAAACCGCCGTCTTCGGCCGGCTTGCCGCTCTTGGCCGGCTCCAGCATCGGGAGGACCACCACGTCCTGGGTCCAGCGGTAGGGACGCGCATATTTGAAATAGCGTTTGGTAGGCTCAGTTGAGCCGTCGTCGCTCGCCGCGTTGATGAGATCTACCGCAAGGCCCAGATCCGGATTCGCCGCCATCTTGGTCTTCTCGTCCGCTTTGCTGCCGAGTCCGCGATTGTTGCCCTTGTCGTCGTACTTCACTGTCGTCGCGTCGGCGGCAACCTCGGTGATCGTCGTCGTCTGCTTTGACCCGGCCTTCCAGGCATCCGTCAGCGGCCCGAGACCATCGACAATGCTGGCATTCTTGCCGCGCCGGTCGTCGAGATAGGCGGCGATGGCCTGCTGCGCGGTGCGCGCACGGGTCACCTTGACCACATAGGCGATATTTGCGTGGTGAACCGCCTGGTTGGCGATATGGCCGTCGGTCGGGCTGAAGGGAATGCCGTCCCAATCGGACTTGGCAACGGCCGGGCAATTGTCCTTGGCCGGTGCCTCGACACCCGCATCGACGAACGGCGTGCGCGGCGTCCAGATCTTCAAAAAGCCGGAGAGAAGCTCGATGGCGGCATTGCTGTTAGCCGTCGAAAGGCAGGCATCGCCGCGCTTGTTGGTGACGCCGGCATCGACATAGGCCGGCGCCGACTGGGCACTCGCAAGCGACGGCACGACGGTGATGAGAACGAGGAGCGCGGTGGTCAACCGGCGATGGCGCAACACAGACATAGTGGATTTCCGAATTTTTAGGAAGGAATGCCGGAGTGGTAGGATTTGGCTGTGACAGACGCGTTTCAAAAATATGGCTGTTCTGTGAACTTGCGAGACTGCACCTCTTGCGTTTTCCGTCATTCCTGCCAAAGCTGCCTATTCAATGATCACTTTATCGAGAGCGCTAGAAAATAGGCATGGCAGCGCGCCAACGCATCATTCCGGTGAGACGCGAATATAATCGCTGGGTCGCGAACCAGACGCTGGAAGACTATGCGCTGCGCTTCACCGCCAAGAGCGCCCGACAATTTTCCTCGCAGCGCATCTCGCAGACGGCGATCGGTGCGATTTCCTTTCTCGCGCTCGAAGCGATCGGCGGTGCCATCACCCTCTCCTATGGCACGACCAACGCCTTCTTCGCGATCGTCGTCGCCTCGATCGCCATGCTCGCCATCGGCCTGCCGATCAGCCGCTATGCAATCAGGCACGGCGTTGACATCGATCTTCTGACGCGCGGCGCAAGCTTCGGCTATATCGGCTCGACGATCACCTCGCTGATCTATGCCAGCTTCACCTTCATGCTCTTTGCGATCGAAGCTTCGATCATGTCCGGCGCGCTGGAACTGACGCTCGGCATCCCACTTTGGATCGGCTACATCGTCAGCGCCGTCATGGTGATCCCGCTGGTGACCTACGGTGTCAAGCTGATCAGCAGGTTCCAGCTCGTCACCCAGCCCTTCTGGATCGTGCTCAATATCCTTCCCTTCATCTTCATCGCGATCCTGGATTGGGAAAAATTCGATCTCTGGCGCGCCTTCGCCGGCATTCGTCACGCTTCGGGCCCGCCAGGTACAATCGCGGATTTCAACCTGATGGAGTTCGGCGCCGCTTCGGCCGTGATCCTTGCCCTCATGTCCCAGATCGGCGAACAGGCGGACTTTCTCCGCTTCCTGCCGCCGGACGGGCATCGCAAATTGCGTCATCGGCTCGCCGTCTTTCTGGCCGGCCCCGGCTGGGTGATCATCGGCGCACCAAAGCTGCTTGCCGGCTCCTTTCTCGTCGTGCTGACGTTAAGTGCCGGCGTGGCCGTCGACCGCGCCGCCGATCCGGCGCAGATGTACCTGACCGCTTTCGGCTACATGATCCCCTGGCACAACGGGGCATTGCTGCTGATGGCGGCCTTCGTCGTCGTTTCCCAGTTGAAGATCAACGTGATGAACGCCTATGCCGGCTCGCTCGCATGGTCGAACTTTTTCTCGCGCCTGACCCACAGCCACCCCGGCCGCGTCATCTGGCTGATCTTCAACGTGGCGATCGCCCTGCTTCTCATGGAACTCGGCATCTACCGGCTGCTTGAGGAAACGCTCGGGATATTCTCGATCATCGCCATGGCCTGGCTCTGCACGATTTCGGCCGATCTCTTCATCAACAAGCCGCTCGGCCTTGCGCCGCCCGGCATCGAGTTCAAGCGCGCACATCTCTACGACATCAACCCGGTCGGCCTCGGCGCCATGGGTCTTTCGGCGACGATTGCGCTGATTGCGCATTTCGGCGCCTTCGGCGCAATCGCCGCTTCGCTTGCACCTTACATCACGCTGGTGATCGCGCTTACAGCCTCGCCGCTAATCGCCTGGGCGACGAAGGGCAAGTTCTATCTGGCGCGCAAACCGCGTCACAGCTGGAAGAACCTGACGAACATCACCTGCTCCGTCTGCGAACATCCGTTCGAGCCGGAGGACATGGCCTGGTGCCCGGCCTATGCAGCGCCGATTTGCTCGCTCTGCTGCTCGCTCGACAGCCGCTGCCACGACATGTGCAAGCCGAAGGCGCGGTTCAACACGCAGGTAGGCACTGTCGCCAAGACCTTGCTGCCGGAGACGGTGATCGAGAAATTGTCGACCCGCCTCGGACGTTACGGCATCGCCGTGGTTCTGGCCCTGACAGCGGTCGGCGTAATCCTTGCGATGATTGCCCATCAGGTCGCCTCGGCCTCTCCGGAAACGGCGGAGGTCGTCAACGGCACGATCCTGATCGTCTTCTTCGTCTTCTCCGTCATCGCCGGCGTCGTCTGCTGGTTCTACGTGCTGGCGCATGACAGCCGCGTCGTCGCCGAAGAGGAATCTTCGCGTCAAAATACTCTGCTGCTGAGGGAAATCGCCGCGCATAAAAAGACCGACGCAGCGCTTCAGAATGCCAAGGAGGCGGCAGAAGCCGCGAACCGGGCGAAAAGCCGCTATGTCGTGGGCTTGAGCCATGAGTTGCGCACGCCGCTCAACGCCGTGCTCGGCTATGCCCAGATTCTGGAGCGCGACGAGACCATTCCTGCGCCGCGCCAGTCATCCATCAAGGTCATCCGCCGCAGCGCCGAGCATCTTTCCGGCCTGATCGACGGTTTGCTGGACATTTCCAAGATCGAGGCGGGCCGCCTGCAGGTCTATTCGAATGAGATCAACATCCACGATTTCCTCGACCAGATCGTCGACATGTTCCGCCCGCAGGCGCAGGCGAAGGGTCTTGCTTTCACGCATGACCGCTCTCAGTCTCTGCCGCAGTTCGTCCGCACCGACGAGAAACGCTTGCGCCAAATCCTCGTCAATCTGCTTTCGAACGCCATCAAGTTTACCGACGAGGGGAGCGTGACCTTCGATGTCGGCTATCGCAGCCAGGTCGCGACCTTCACCGTTTCCGACACCGGTCGCGGCATTGCCGAAAAGGACCTGAGCCGCATCTACGAACCGTTCCAGCGGGGTGAGGCCGATAGCATCCGCCCCATGCCGGGGCTTGGATTGGGCCTGACGATCACGCAACTCCTCACCAACACGCTCGGCGGCGAAATCGCTGTCGTCAGCGAGAAGGACAAGGGTTCGACCTTCCGCGTTCGCCTGATGCTATTTGCCGTGATGCGCGAAATGATCGCGCCGCCCCAGGAAAAGAAGATCGTCAGCTATGACGGCCCGCGTCGGACGATCGTCGTCGTCGACGACAACGAAGATCATCGCGAGATGATGCGGGAAATCCTGGTGCCGCTCGATTTCGTCATGCTGACGGCGGGCAACGGCCCCGACTGCCTCACCCTGATCGAAGGCATCCAGCCGGACCTCTTCCTCGTCGATATTTCGATGCCCGGCATGAACGGCTGGCAACTCGTATCGCGCCTGCGCGAAAGCGGCCAGACCTCCCCGATCGTCATGCTCTCCGCCAATATCGGAGACGCGGCAGCCGCCGCCGACAGCGACGGCAGTCACAGCGATGCAATCGGCAAGCCGGTCGATATCAAGCAGCTACGCGACAAGCTGGCGCTGCATCTTGGCCTGAAGTGGATCTATGCCGACGCCGCCCAGGCAACCGTTCCCGTGGCTCAACCGCCGATGAAAAGCCCCGGTTGCGCGCATATCGAGGAATTGCTCCGCCTCGGCGAGATCGGCTATATCCGCGGCATCGAAGCCAAGCTCGCAGACCTTGCCAAGGTGGAGGCAAATCAGCCATTTACGGATGAACTCCGCACCTATGTCGCCGCCTTCGATCTCGCCGGCTTCATGACTTTCCTGCACGGCTTCGACGAAAAGGTAGAAACCATTGGCTGAACCGGCCCTCCCCCGCGATATCGTTCTGCTGGTCGACGACTCCCCCGAGGCGCTGGGCTTCTTGACCGATGCGTTGGAGCAGTCCGGTTTTTCCGTGCTGATTGCAACCTCGGGCTCTGCAGCTTTGAACATCGTCGAGCGCATCACGCCGGATCTGATCCTGCTCGATGCGGTCATGCCTTCGATGGATGGCTTCGAGACCTGCCGCAAGCTGAAGGCCAATGCGGCCGTCAGTCAGGTGCCGGTGATCTTCATGACCGGCCTCACCGAAACCGAACACGTCGTCCACGCGCTCGAATCTGGCGGGGTCGACTATCTGACCAAGCCGATCAATATCGATGAGCTTCGCGCCCGCATTCGGGTGCATCTACGCAACGCGCGTTCGGCGCAAAGCGCCCGCGTGGCCCTGGACGCTGCTGGACGTCACCTGCTTGCCGTCAAAGGCGACGGTGCCGTTCACTGGTCGACGCCGCAGGCAACCCGCCTCGTCAATGCAGCGACGGGCAGTGACGACGGCATGGATATCGTCACCAATCATATTGCCGAGTGGATGAAAATGCGCGCTGCAGCCGGGCGCGATGCCGTCATCTCCATCGCGAACGCGGGCCAGGCAACGCTTCAACTCGGTTTCCTCGGCACCATCGGACCCGACGAATATCTCTTCCGCCTGACCGCCGCCAATCAACGCAGCGACGACGCCGTGCTTCGCCAGCATTTCTCCCTGACCCAGCGCGAATCCGAGGTGCTGCTCTGGATCGCCAAGGGCAAGGCGAACCGCGATATCGGTGAAATTTTGGGACTGTCGGCACGCACGGTGAACAAGCACCTGGAGCAGATCTACGTGAAGCTTGGCGTCGAAAACCGGGCCTCGGCTGCGGTCAAGGCGGCGCATGTGCTGCATGAGATATGAGCGTCTGGGCAGCTTATCGAGATCCCGACACGGCAAAGGCTGGAGATATTGATCCGGAAGGCGAAAGAACAGGATATCGCACGCATCGTGGAAATCCGAAACAGCGTTCGTGAAAACAGGCTATCCGATCCCGGCAAGATTACACTCGACGATCTGCGCTGGTTTATTGCAAACCCGGGAATATTCGTCTGGGAACAGGATGGCGAGGTCCAAGGTTTTTCCGCCGGCGACCCGCGCAACGGCAACATCTGGGCGCTGTTTGTCGATGATGCTTACGCAAAGCGCGGTATCGGAACGGCCCTTCTTGCCAGCGCCTGTTCGGTCCTGAAGGATGCAGGCCATGATCGCATCTGGCTGACAACAGACCCGGGAACAAGAGCCGAGAAGCTCTATCGTCAAGCTGGCTGGGAACTGATTGGCGAGAAGGACAACGAACTGCTTTTCGAACTGAACCTGCCGGCCGGCAGTGCCTGATTGGCACGCATTTCATCAGTGGATGGGGATCTGCGCCTTCCGGTAGGAGAAATATTTTTACCAAGCTTAGGCAGCGATCCTTAAATCCTTTGCGCGTATGCAAAAGGCACCATAGGCGATCGAGCGGCAGGCGGCGGGCATGAAAAGCAGACTTTACTATGTGGATCGGTTGAGGATCTTCGCCTTCGCCATTCTGCTCGTCTACCATTCGTCGGCGTCCTTCCTGCCCGACATCAACTGGCTGATCCACAGCGACAAGACAAGCGCCACGCTTTCTTTGGTCATGGACTTCCCGCGCGCTTGGCGGCTTGCGCTATTATTTTTCGTCTCGGGCATGGGAGCGGCCTTTACCTTCGGCTCGGCAGGCAGCCTGTCCTTCCTGCGCAAGCGCACGTTTCGTCTGCTGGTACCCCTCCTCTTTGCCATGGCAGTGATCGTTGTGCCGCAGGTGTGGTACGAACGAATGTACGAGAACGGCTATCAGGGTTCACTTCTCGAATTCTGGACGACCCGCTACTTCACCGAAGGTCGCTACCCCAAGGGCAACTTCACGTGGGCGCATATGTGGTTCGTCGCCTATCTGCTGGTCATGTCAGTGATCTGCTATCCCATCTTCGGATACCTGGTACAGCCCGGAAACAAGATCGCAGCCTGGTTCGAACGCACTTCGAAAACCGGCTTCATCTACCTCTTTTTCCTGCTGCCGCTCGCACTCAACCTGGCGCTTTCGCCTTTCTTTCCGAAGCAAACGAATGCCCTCTACAATGACGGCGCGTGGTTTGCCGTTTGGGCAAGCTGGTTCGGACTGGGCTTTCTCATGGCCCGCCATCACAGCGCGCTAATCGAAACGATCATCGGCCGGCGCTTCGTCAGTGCTGCGATCGCCCTGGTGACAAGCGGGCTGCTCTATCGCTACGCCTGGATGGTGCCGGAGGACCAGGCGATCGGCAGCTACGCGCAAAATACGCCGCTATTCAAGGCAGGGATCTTCTTGCTGGCCTGGAGCATGATCCTGACGCTCGTCGGATTTGCGGCTCGTCACTTCAATCAGCCCAGCGAAAAGCTGTCTGCGATGAACCGGCTGGTATTCCCGCTGTACATCGTGCATCAAACCGTAACGGTAGCCGCGCTGTACTATGTCCTACCGCTCGATATGACGGTCGCCGCGAGCTATTCGATCGTCACGGCCGCCACTATCCTGCTTTCGGTGCTGTTCGCCGTCTGTGTCGACTTCGTGCCTGGCCCGGCACGTGTCCTGTTCGGCTTGAGCGGTCATGGCAGGAAGATTGCAACAAGCGAGCCCGATCGTCAGCTCTCGCGATAGGTTATCCTGCGCCAAAAGGAACGAAATCAAACGACGCGATCGGGCGGCTCACGCCCGTCGAAAAAGGCGGTGATGTTTTCCACTACCTTCATGCCCATTGCCGTTCGGGTCTCCTCCGTCGCGCTGCCGAGATGCGGCAGCAGGACGACATTCTCCATCGACTTCAGCTTTTCCGGCACCTGCGGCTCCGCTTCGTAGACGTCGAGCCCCGCGCCGCGGATGCTGCCGCTCTGAAGGGCGCTGATCAATGCCGCCTCGTCGACCACGTCGCCGCGCGCCGTATTGATCAGAAACGCGCTCGGCTTCATCGCCGCAAAGCGCGCTGCATTCATCAGATGCCGGTTCTCCGCACCGCCGGGGCAATGGAGCGAAACGAAATCGGAAGCGGCCAGCACCTCCTCCATCGTCGCCAGCTGGCGAGCCCCATAGCGCGCAGCCTCCGCGGCATCGATCTTCGAGCGATTGTAGAAGACGACGTCCATCCCGAAGCCGGAATGGCAGCGCTGCGCAAAGGCCCTGCCGATGCGGCCGAATCCGATGATCCCGACCGTCTTGCCGGCCACCTTTGTGCCGATCATGTGCGTCGGGCACCAGCCCTTCCACGCGCCGCCGCGAAGCTGGCGCTCGCCCTCCCCGCCCCGGCGGGCAACGGTGAGCAGGAGCAGCATGGCGATGTCTGCGGTGCAGTCGGTGAGCACGCCGGGCGTATTGGTGACCAAGATGCCTTTCGCCTTGGCGGCGGCGATATCGATGTGATTGTAGCCGACGCCGAAATTGCCGAGAATTTTCGTGCGGATATCACCTTCGAAAACGCTGGCAGGCAGCTTGTCGGAAACGGTGGGAAGGACCGCATCATAGGCTGCCATCGCCTGCCGCATTTGATCGAGACCAAGCGGAATATCCTTCTCGTTGAAGGTTACGTCGAAACGTTCGGCAAGGGCAGCTTCTGCCGCGGCGGGCCAGCGGCGGGTGACGAGGATGCGCGGTGGGGACATTGGTGCTTCCGTCTCAAAATTCTACGCCTCAAAGAACTAGAGGATGACCGCAAGAATTGAAACGCCTGTCCAAAAAGAAAGAAGCCCGGTCGAGACCGGGCTTCCGTAAACGGTACTGGACCGTGCAAGCGAAGCTTACATAGTCTGCGGGAAGTAGCTGTACTTGCCGTCCGGACCCTTCTTCCATTCGTACATGATGTAGCCCGGAATCTTCGGGTCACCCTTTTCGTCGAAGGAGATGTCGCCGAGAACGGTCGGGAACGGACCCTTTTCCTTCATCGCGGTTGCGACGGCTTCCGCATCGGTCGAACCGGCCGCCTTGGCAGCACCGGTGATCGCCTGCATGGCCGCGTAGGCGTAGAGAGTGTAAGCTTCCGGGTTGAAGCCGGCAGCCTTGAACTTCTCAACGAGTTCCTTGTTGGCCGGGTTGAGCGTCGGATCCGGGCCGAAGGTGTTCAGCGTACCGGCAACTGCGTCGCCAGCGATGGAAGCAAGTTCGTTCGAGACGATACCGTCGCCCGAAACGAGCGTTGCCTTCAGGCCCTGGTCGGCAGCCTGACGGATGATGAGACCGGCTTCGGTGTGCAGACCACCCCAATAGATGATCGAGACGCCGGCTTCCTTCATCTTTGCGATGAGGGCGGAGAAGTCCTTGTCGCCGACATTGATGCCTTCATACATGGCTTCGGTGACGCCAGCAGCGTTCAGAGACTTCTTGGTCTCGTCGGCAAGACCCTGACCGTAAGGCGTCTTGTCGTGAACGACAGCGATCTTGGCGTCCTTGAAATGATCGGCAAGGTATTTACCGGCAATTGCGCCCTGCTGGTCGTCACGGCCGCAGGTACGGAATGTGTTCCACAGGCCGCGCTCCGTGAACACCGGGTTCGTTGCAGCCGGGGTGATTTCGAGGATGCCGTTTTCAGCATAGACTTCAGACGCCGGGATCGAAACGCCCGAGTTGAAGTGGCCGATCACGAACTTCACGCCGTCAGCGACGAACTTGTTGGCGACGGAGATGCCCTGCTTCGGGTCGGAGACGTCGTCACCGAGTTCGAGCTTGATCTGCTCGCCGTTGATGCCGCCTGCGGCGTTGATATCAGCGGCTGCCTGCTCGGCACCCTTCTGAAGCTGAGCGCCGAACGCAGCGTTCGGGCCAGTCAGAGGACCGCCGACGCCAATGAGAATGTCGGCCCAGGCGTTGCCGCTGAAGGCGACCATCGCCGTCAGTGCCACTGCCGACAGAAGAGATTTCTTCATATTTTTACTCCCAATTTTTGGGCGGGTTCCGGTCCAAGACCCGGCGCATTACCCACCATTGACTGCGCCAGGAAAGCTGTTCCACTCTGAAGGCAATTCATGCCTAGTTTCAACGGACTGTCAATGTTTGTCCTTCCAAGAGAACGCGGAAGTTTTTTCGTACAGCCAGTAATAGTTGTTGACCATCTGATTGGTGCGGCGATAACGGAAACCCGCCGTCGAGAAGACGAGCAGCAGCACGAAATCGATGACGTAAAAGAAGGCGCTGAGCATCGGCCCGTTGAAGAGCGCATGATGCAGGAACTGCATCACCCATGCGAGCAGGAAGGTGTAGACGACGACCAGCGGATAGTTGCTCCAGCTTTCAGCTGCAGCCCTGCCGGCGCGCCATGCCGTCCAGAACCCGATCAGCACGACCAGCCCGCGGATGACCATCCGCACGCCCGTATCCGGTTCGAAGAAAAGTCCCTGCATGTCAAACTCTCCCTTCTGCCCGGCTCAATGTCTTCCGCCTTCGAGATAGGCGGCACGGACTTCCGGATTGGCGAGCAGTTCCTTGCCGGACCCGCTCATCGTTACCTTGCCGTTCACCATCACGTAAGCACGGTGCGAGAGCTTCAGGGCAGCAAATGCATTCTGCTCGACGAGGAAAACGGTGAGGCCTTCCTGCTCGTTGAGCTTCTTGATCGCCTCGAAAATACCCTTGACGATCAGCGGCGCGAGACCGAGCGACGGCTCGTCGAGAAGCAGGAGCTTCGGTCGCGCCATCAGCGCACGGCCGATCGACAGCATCTGCTGCTCGCCGCCGGAAAGCGTGCCGCCGCGCTGCGCGTGGCGTTCCTTGAGGCGCGGAAACAGCGTGAAGATCTTCTCGACGTCCTCGTTGAAATGTTTGAGGTTGTCGAGGCCCGCACCCATCTGCAGGTTTTCCGTGACGGTCATCCGCGGGAAGATGCGGCGGCCTTCCGGCGACTGCGCGATGCGAAGCCGCGCGATGTCGTGCGTCGGCATGCGGGTGATGTCGCGCCCTTCGAAGATCACCGCGCCGGTGCGCGCCTGCGGGCTGCCGCAGATCGTCATCATCAGCGTCGACTTGCCGGCGCCGTTGGCGCCGATGAGGCTGACGATCTCACCCTTGTTGACGTCGACATCGATGCCCGCGAGCGCACGAATATTGCCGTAATAGGTTTCGACGCCCTGAACCTTGAGAAGCTGTTCGCCGGCCATCAGTTTACGCCCCCTTCGAGGCTCTCGACGGTTGCGATGACCTCTTCCACTTCCTTGTCCTCGACACCGAGATAGGCCGCGATGACCTTCGGGTCGTTCTTCACATGCTCCGGCGTGCCGTCGGAAATCTTCTGCCCGTATTCCAGCACCACGACATGGTCGGAGATTTCCATGACCACCGACATATCGTGTTCGATAAGCAGGATCGACGTACCGGTATCGGCGCGAATTCCCTGCAGCAATGCGTTGAGAGCCGCCGATTCACGCGGATTGAGGCCGGCGGCGGGCTCGTCCAGGCAGAGCAATTCCGGCTCGGTGCACATGGCCCGGGCGATTTCGAGACGCCGCTGCGCGCCATAGGGCAGATCGCCTGCAGGATCGTCGGCGCGGCTGATCAGATCGGCCTTTTCCAGCCAGAAGCGTGCGAGCTCGATGGATGCTGCAGCCTCTTTCCTGTAGGGACCGATGTTGAGAAGGCCGAGGATCGTATAGCCCGATGCCTTCATCAGCTTGTTGTGTTGGGCAACGAGCAGGTTCTCCAGAACGGTGAGGCCCGAGAACAGGCGGATGTTCTGGAAGGTACGCGCGACACGGGCTTCCTTGGTGATGCGGAAATCCGGCAGGCGCTCGAGCAGGTACTGCTTTCCGCTCTGCTGGTTCAGTGTGATCATTCCCATCGTCGGCTTGTAGAAGCCGGTGATGCAGTTGAAGACGGTCGTCTTGCCGGCGCCGTTCGGGCCGATCAGCGCGGTAATGTCACCGCGCTTGGCTTCGAAGGACAGGTCGTTGATGGCCATGAGGCCACCGAACTTCATCGACAGATGCTCGACCTTGAGCAGGGTATCGCTGGACATTGTCGTCATTTCTGCGGGGCTCATCAGCCGTGCCCCTCCTTGATAAAGCTTCCAGAAACTGCCCTGCGCTCCTTGAGGAAGGCAGTCGGTTCACGCGAGCCGACGAAGCCGCGCGGCTTGAACAGCATGACGACGACCATGGCGAGGCCGAATAGAAGCATGCGGTAGAGTTCCGGCGTGAAATCCGGACCGAAGACGGCTTTCAGGAAGTCCATCTCGCGCAGCAATTCCGTCCCACCGACCATGACGAGCGCAGCAATCGCAATACCGGTCAGCGAGCCCATGCCGCCGAGGACGACGATGGCCAGGACGACAGCCGATTCCAGGAACACGAAGGATTCCGGAGAGACGAAGCCCTGGCGCACTGCGAAGAACGAGCCGGCAACGCCGCCGAACATCGCACCCGTCGCAAAGGCTGTGAGCTTGGTCGTGACCGTATTGATGCCGAGCGAACGGCAGGCGATCTCGTCTTCGCGCAACGCTTCCCAGGCGCGGCCGATCGGCATGCGGCGAAGCCGGATCGTGACGTAGGCCGTCAGCATGCAAAGGCCCAGGATCAGATAGAAGAGGAAGATCTTGTAATAGGCCGACGACATCGGAAGGCCCATGAGCTTGGCAAAGCCGCCCGACGTCGCATTGAAAGGAATGCCGAACAGCGTCGCCTTCGGGATGCCCGAGATGCCGAAGGTGCCCTTGGTCACAGCCGTCCAGTTGATGAGCACGAGACGGATGATTTCACCGAAGGCGAGCGTCACGATGGCGAGATAGTCGCCGCGCAAACGCAGGACCGGGAAGCCGAGGATGACACCCCAAAGTGCCGCCAGGATGCCCGACATCGGCAGCAGAAGCCAGAAGGACAGGCCGAAATAGCTGGAGAGCAGCGCATAGGAATAGGCACCGACCGCGTAGAAGGCGACGTAACCGAGGTCGAGCAGACCGGCAAGGCCGACGACGATGTTAAGGCCCCATGCGAGCATCACATAGATGAGAATCTGGATGCCGAAGTTGTCGACCCATTTCAGCGAGCCCTGCGCGCCGAAAGCCGCGTAGATGGCCACCGGATAGAGCAGAAGCGCGACCAGCGCGATTTTCAGGAAATGCTGGCGGAGAAAACCCTTCTCGGTCGAGATGTCGAGCTCTCCGTGCTTCGCCTTGGCAAGCTTGCGCTTGTCGATGTTCGGCTTGACGAAAACGACGATGACGAAGCGGCTGATCGCAGCGATCGCCACGAAGATCGCGAGCAGGCCCCAGCGCTGAACGATGATGAGCTCGTTGTTGATGTTCTGGTCGGTCTTGAGGCCGACATAGAGAACGAACAGACCGAGAGAAAGGAGGGCCGCGAATAAGGCTTCCGTAAGGCCTTTCTGGATAAGCCCGGGTGCGGGCTTGCCAGCAGGATTTTCGATGTTTGCCATGATGTTATACCTTCTCGACTTCCGGCCGTCCGAGAATGCCGGTCGGCTTGAAGATCAGGACGAAAGCGAGGATCGCAAAAGTCGCGACATCCTTGTAGGCGATCGTGAAATAGGCGGACCAGAGCGATTCGATGAGGCCGATCATCAGGCCGCCGAGAACGGCACCCGGCAACGAGCCGATGCCGCCGAGAACGGCTGCGGTAAACGCCTTGACGCCCGGCGTGAAGCCGTCGTTGAACGAGGCGACGCCATAATACATCAGGTACATCGTGCCGGCGACTGCGGCGAGCGCCGCGCCCATGATGAAGGTGATGGAGATCGTCTGATCGACGTTGACGCCGAGAAGAGCGGCCATCTTGCGGTCCTGCTCCGTCGCGCGCTGGGCGCGTCCGAGCGCCGTGCGGTTGACGATGTACCAGAAGGCGGCCAGCAGCACCACGGTGATGACGATGATGATGATCTGCTTCAGCGAGATCGAAATACCGCCGATATTGTAAACCGAACCGACGAGCGGCGGAATCGGCTTGTTGCGCGGGCCCTGCGTCACCTGGATGAAGTTGGACAGCGTGATCGACATGCCGATCGCGGTGATCAGCGGCGCCAGGCGGAAGGAACCGCGCAGCGGCCGGTATGCAACACGCTCGATCGTCCAATTCCACAAACTCGTCATCAGCATCGCAACGATAAGCATCAGCAGCAGAAGAACTGCGACCGGAACGCCTGCAAAGATGGATGTGAGAACGAGAAAGACGATAAGAGCGGCGAAACCACCGAGCATGAAGATATCGCCATGGGCGAAATTGATCATGCCGATAATGCCATAAACCATCGTGTAGCCAATAGCGACAAGGCCATAGATGGATCCGAGCGTCAGCCCATTGAAGAGCTGCTGGACGAAATACTCCATATGTCATTTCCCCTGGATGCGAGCCTACATGACTGCATCTCTTTTTGGTCTGTAGTTCCCTTTTATCGGAACCTCATATGCGGCATCCATACCGTTTTCCGCGAAAATGTGAAGACAAAAAGGCTTTACTGGGTCAGATTCTTGGCGAAACGGACGTAAATGGCGCGTTTCGGCCCAAAATCCACATTAAAGAGGCATTCCCTGAGGAAATTTTAGCCAGAAACCGGCTGTGGATTAACCAAATCGGCTGCGAGGCGGGCAAGGCGGGCAGCTTTAAGCATGGCACTTATTCCATAAAACCGGAGCTTTTAGCAAATTCCTACGAAATTCAAGGGCTGGACGCGAAAAACGTTTCAAACGAACGGCCTGCCGGGCGTTGCAATTAGCAAATGCGCCAGTCCCAACTCTCACGGATTCCAGCCGCCGCTGCCATAAGGACGCGTGATGATTTCGAGCAGGTGACCGTTCGGATCTTCGAAATAGAGACCGCGTCCACCGTCGTGGTCATTGGTTTCGCCTGGCTTTCTCTGGCCGGGATCGGCCCAGTAACGCAGGTTCCGCTCACAAATTCGATTGAATATCGCGTTGAATTCAGCGTCGCCGACCAGGAAGGCGTAGTGTTGGCGTATGATCTCACCTTTCGTATCCATATAGTCGAGATTGGCATCGTTGTCGGTCGTGACCATGTGGAACGGCCCCCACCGCCGCGGCGGCGACAGGCCCAGCATATCGGCCAGGAAATCTGCCGAGGCCTTACTGTCTCGAGCCGACAGGATGGTATGATTGAAGTGGATGGCCATCTTGGTCTCACGGAAATGAGGCGGAGCTTCAACGCGGTGGGTTTGGGCGGTTAACACGCCCGCCCGTCTCTTTGTTCCGGGCAGTCACACCTTGAGCTGAGGCGGGCGAATGTTGCACGATCACAAAAGTCGGCCGCTTCATCGGAAAACGTGCACCTTAAGTTAAAATCCGTCGCTTCTCTGGAGCTGACATTTGCATAGCGAGAAGCGTCGGCCGAAGTCGATCCTTGGCTGTCCACGCCCCTCTGACTTCAAATCTCTTTCGAAGCAACGTAAACTCCCACCGGTGGAAGGGCCTTGGTAGGCGAGGAGCAGATCGGGCGGGCGGCATGAACGAGGTGAGCGGGAATTGGCGTGACAGTTCGGGCGCGGCGGTACGGCCGCCGATCGCCTGGGCGCTCGCTGTAATTGCCGGGTTCGCGCTCGACTGGCTCTATCGGCTGCCCTTCCTGCCGGCGGCCATGCCGGCCGGCGCGCTCGGCGTCATCGTGTTCCTCGCCGGCCTGGCGCTGCTGATCTGGGCGGCGGGGACCTTCCGCCGTGCGGGGACGCAGATCCAGACCACCCAGCCAACGGCGACGATTGTCGACGAGGGACCCTACCGCTTCACGCGCAACCCGATCTATATCGGCATGTTCCTCGGCCTCATCGGCTTGGCCATCGCCATCGACAGTCTGTGGCTCATCGTCCTGCTGGTGCCGTTCTATCTCGTCATCCGCTACGGCGTGGTCGCCCGCGAGGAGGCCTATCTCGAGCGGAAGTTCGGCGACGTCTATCTCGCCTACAAAGCCCGCGTCCGGCGGTGGCTGTAGCGGGACGAAGAGGGATCAACCTGCTGGAACCCACCGCGGAACGGGTCGGACGCGACATCCGCGGCATCATTGGCAAGATCCGGTCTCGGTGGCGCAAAACAGATGTGCCTTTGCAGCGACCGTGGTGGCTGCCGTCGGGTACCGCCCTTACGATGGCAGCTGCTTGCCGGCCTGCTCGCTGACGATATGCTCGGCGTACCAGTCCGGCCAGCCCTCATCGTACTCGCCTGTCAGCTTCTCGTGCTCGCCATGCGCGGCAGCCGCACGCCGGAGGGCGGCCGCAAGCTCTGTGGACGAGGTGAATGTCGTGTCGTCGGCGTCCACGCGTCCGGGCAATCGGGCGGTAATCTCCTGGAGCAACCAGCCGTTACCATCTGGATCGCTGAATGAGGCGAACGAGCGGTAGCTGCGATGCTCGGGATCCGGACCAGGGATCCGGAGCTGCCCAAACAGGTAGGGTTCGTCGGTGCCAGCGTACACGCCGCTGGCGTCGTGGAACACCTCGCTGACCTCGACCCCACGCCCGAGCAACTCGCGTCGGGCGGCCTTAATGTCGGAGACGATCAGGTACAAGCCCCGCGCGGAGCCGGGCGCTGCTGCAGTGACGTTCTGGCCGAAGATAACCGAGCACCCGGAGCCAGGCGGCGTAAACTGGATTACGCGAAAGCCCTCATCGGCGGCGAAGTCGGCGTCGAGCCTCCAACCCAGATCGCTGTAAAAGCCCTTAGCGCGATCCACGTCCGAAACAGGAATAACGACGATCTCCAGCTTCATGTCGATCGTCTGCGTTCTCGGGGTCTCGACAACAGTTTTGCTGTGCTCCTGGCTGTTGCTCATGTGGAGCTCCTTAGATTGGCAGCCTTCAGGGCGGCGGCACATGCCTAAGTGAGTGGATCACAGCGGAGGCGTGCAGTCGAATCAATTATGATGCGGTGCTAATGGACCCTGCGCTAACCTTCGTTGTGGAGACTTCCGATTGTGATGAGGAACCATTTGCCCCTCGTATGGCCCGTTGCCATCGCGGTCGCCAGCAATCTATCTTCTCGAATGACGGCTATGCCCCGCGCAAAAAGGTGGCTCGATCACCATATATGTCTTTATACTGCTTCCGGATGCTGACATCCGTTGAGGGGAACATGTTAGCGATATTCGAAAAGGCGGCGCTTGAGGCGGGTAGAACGATCATCGCGATCTTCGACGAAGGGTGCGCTGTCGCGACGAAAGCAGATTCAAGTCCCGTGACCCGCGCGGATGAAGAAGCGGAGCGGATCATCCTGGCCCATCTTACACGCAACTATCCGGATATTCCGGTGATTGCCGAAGAATCGGTGGCGGCCGGTCACGTGCCGGATATCGAGGGAAAGGCTTTCTTCCTTGTCGACCCGCTCGACGGCACGCGCGAATTCGTCGACAGGCGGCGCGAATTCACGGTCAACATTGCCTATGTGGAGCATGGCGTGCCGCTTGCGGGCATCGTCTATGCACCGGCACTCGGTATTGCTTTTGCAGGCAAGGCAGGACACTCGGAAAAACTCCTCGTCGGCGCCGATTTTACGGTGACGGAACGCATTGCAATCACGGTCCGCGCACCACCTGCCAAGCGCCTCGCTCTTGCCAGCCGCAGCCACAAAAGTCCGGCGACCGACAGCTTTCTCATCGAGCAGGCGATCTCCGAATGCACCAATATCGGCTCTTCGCTGAAATTCTGCCTGCTTGCCGAGGGAAAGGCAGACGTCTATCCGCGCTTCGGCCGGACGATGGAATGGGACACGGCGGCGGGCGACGCGATCCTGCGCGCTGCGGGCGGCACGACCGTTACCATGGACGGATTGCCGCTGACCTACGGCAAAACCGGCGGCAAGGCGGATTTCGACTTCGCCAATCCCGACTTCATCTCCTGGGGCGGCAAGGAAATGGCTGTGCAGATGCGCATGGCTTCGGGCGAAAACCCTTAAAAATCAAAAAAGGAATGGCGTGCAGCTTGCCGTGACGGCAATGCGGCCCTCCCGCCCGAAACGCCGTCCGAAGTATATAATTGCCTCCGGAACCGGCGATCTCTGGACCAGCGAGGAGCCGGCAACGACGAATTTGCCGTCAAAGTGAGCGCCGATGGCAGACGGAGCTCGCCATTGCGGCCGCGGCATTGTGAAAACGCCGGCACGTCCCATCGTCCGCGTCTTGCTTTCAACCTCCACATCGACCTCGGCAAACAACGGCAAGACGGATTTCAACACCATGCACGCGGAGCAACGGGATCGACGCTCGGCGCTGCGGTCCGTCAGGTTCAGGACAACGGGCAGCCATTCCCGCAAAGGGTCTCGGTCTGCTGATTCTATCAGCGAGCACCGGCATTCGGCCTCGCGCAGCTTGCGAGCGGCGACGGGCTCTCGATCATTCGTACCGGCGCCGCCAATACGAGTTCGGCGCCGGGAAGGCCGAGGTCAGCGCCATTCTGCTCTGAAGGGCTTACAGCAGCCTGTAGCGGAAGGCGCGGGCGACGGCTTGCATACGGTTTACCGAATCGAGCTTGCGCATCGCGCCCTTGAGATAGCCGACCACCGTATGCGGCGAGAGGTCGAGAATGATTGCGATCTCGTCGCTGCTCTTGCCCGCCGCCGACCAGCGCAAGCATTCGATCTCGCGGCGGGTGAGATTTTCCGAAGGCCCCTCGTCTGTGCGGTTCTCGCTGCTGAAACGGTCGAGCGCTTCCATCGCGGCATAAAGAAGGTCCATCTCCTCTTCGCGCGAAAGCGCAGAACGGCGACCTGAGAAGGCGAATATGTATTGCTTCAGGTCAGCGTCGTGCAGCGAAAAGCCGAACGTCTTCTGCAGCCCATGCATCTGGAACAGCGCATTCAGCCGGCGATTCTCCTGATTGGCGGCACCGCCGGCGAACGGGCTGGCATCGCAGAAAACCGGCATGATCGTTCGCTTCAGTGCGCCTACCAGCCGGCTGCAATAGAACAGATCGACCTCGTCGTAGAGATTGGTAAGGTTCTGCGGCCAGTTGCTGATAATGCGATTTTCGAGAAATGTCGTGCTGTCGGCGCGCGGGAAGGCTACGAGGAGGTAATAGTCGAAGCCTGCAGCTTTCGTCATGTCCTCCAGCCGGCGCTTCAGTTCGGCTTTCAGCTCGCCGGTGGGAACGGCGGTGGAGAGCGGAAAAGCGTTATCCTCTGCGCGGTTTCGGGCTGCGCGCTCACGTCTTGTCATCGACTTGTCCTCAGCCGCGGGCCATCGGTTCGGGTCTCGCAGAGGAAGCGCTACGGCGCCGGACAACAGCAAGACTGCAACGATGCCCCGCGTCGTAGGGACGTGAGGCATGCCGAGGCAATCTTTGACTGATGCTGCGAGAAGAACGGAGACGAGGTCTTGCGCTCATTCACGATGTTGCTGCGCTTATAAGGCCGTCCCCGAAATATCTGTAATATCTATTCGGCATGGGAGCCATGCATCCGGTACAAATTGACGCTACGGCAGGCAGCCCGCCCCGGCGGGCTGTGATGGCAGCTAAAGTTGTTATCAAAGTCTTACTGTGCGCTTAGGCAATTTTTAAATGTGACAAGCTAGAGTGCCCGCGTGGTCTTGAGTTGTGTAGAGAGTCCAATGACCGAAATGATACGTCCCCGAGTAAAATATGTCATCGGCCCCGATGGCAGCCCGCTGACGATTGCGGATCTTCCGCCGCCGAATACCCGGCGCTGGGTTATCCGTCGCAAGGCTGAGGTTGTCGCCGCGGTGCGCGGTGGCCTGTTGAGCTTGGAAGAAGCCTGCGAGCGTTACACGCTCACCGTCGAAGAATTCCTGTCCTGGCAGTCGTCGATCAACAGTCACGGCCTTGCCGGCCTGCGCACGACGCGTATCCAGCAATACCGTCACTGAACCATCTGCCTCAGGCAAAGACATTTATTTCGGGCCGGACGCATTTCCCTGAAGGGAGTGAAGAAGGCCCGAAATTATTGTTGACGCTGCGTAGCACCAGAGTCCCGGTTGAGTAAAAGCATCCGCCAGGCCCGTGGTCTTCGCCGCTGCAATCACGATCGCCACCAGTAATACGTCCATCATCGACCACTTGGACAGATACGGCACGGCGTGACGATAAAACCAGCTGCCGGTCCCGCCGCCGGCAGCCGTCGCCTCGGCGGCAATGCCGATGATCTTCAGGGTCGGCAATACGATTGACACGATCGCGACGATCAACGCGAGCGGGATATCCCCTCCGCTCCAGAGCGCAGCAACGATCTCCACCAGCGACGGCGTTTCGTCGAAGAAGTAGAGTTTCTCGAATCGGATCAGAGGCAATACCAGCCCAAGCGCCAGGAAAAATGGTGCTGCAGCAAGCAGTACCGGCCGGATTCCCACCAGTCTTCTCATCGAATACCCCTTGGTTGAACACTGTGTCGTCACCTGCACCGGCTTGGCATGGCATGGCCGCCATGTCACGGTCTGCATGAACAACATCGGTTTTCGGAGAACATACAATGGATATTCGGAACGAAGACAATGCCTCGGGCGGGCGGTATGTGGCCAAGGTCGACGGCCACGAAGCCGAAATGAGCTATTCCCGCACGTCGCCGAAGCTCGTCATCATCGATCACACCGGCGTGCCGGATGCCCTGCGCGGCAAAGGCGTCGGCCAGGCGCTTGCGCTTCACGCCGTCGAAGAGGCGAGAAAGGGCGGCTGGAAGATCTTTCCGCTCTGCCCGTTCTTCAAGGCGCAATCACAACGCCACGAGGAATGGCGCGACGTGGTGAATTAACAACACCAAAAGCCATGTATGACGGACTTACGGCCCGTCATACATGGCTTCTTCAGGCGATCCCCAGGACGCCGCAGCCGGCGTCCGCTGCCAATCGATCAGGCGCGGGCCCGAATGGCGCTATCTCGCTCTTCGAGCGCGGTAGCGCGGGCATATTCCGCCTGCATCTCCTCGAGCGCCTGCTCCAGCGACTCTTCCTGCATCTTCAATTCCTTGATGGAAACCTGAAGATTGTCGGCGCGCTGTCGTGCCGCCTTTGCGAAGGTCGGGTAGGCGAAGTGATTCGGGTCGGAAATGCCGGATTTCTTCTCTTCGATGACGATCTGACTTTCCAGATCCTTCGTCATTCGTTCGAATTCCGACATCATCATCTGCAATTGCTGCAGCTGACGTCGTTTTTCGTTCACCTGAAACTCCTTCAGGCGAACTAGGCTCTCACGCGACTTCATACGCATTACTCCAGTGATGCGAGATCCCGGCTTACTAAAATTGCCCTTGCGCACCGGTTTGAAACGGCCTGCCAAAAATATTTCCATCGGTATTAACAAAAACCTACCGCTGGTAACCTTTCGTTTACGGGCATCGTTAATGATAGTGCCGATGATTTAAGGGTCGGTAAACATCACTACGCGATTTCCGGATCCTGTTCATTGGTGAGTCGAATGAATCGCTTACCGGCCATTCTTAATGTAAAAGTTAAAGAAATGGCGTTGCGGATTCTCATTGGAAAACAGCGAAATGGACAAATTGCTTAATAAATTCGTTACCTCTTGCCAGAGTGAATCAGAATTTGTTAACCATTTCGTGGCAGCTTCCAAATCACGCAGTGAAGTATTCGGTATCGCGTAGGGGGCCAGACCACCTTTCGGCGGCGGTAAAGGGGATAATAATGCGGGTACTACTTATCGAAGACGACAGCGCGACAGCGCAGAGCATCGAACTGATGCTGAAATCCGAAAGCTTCAACGTCTACACCACCGATCTTGGTGAAGAAGGCGTCGATCTCGGCAAACTGTATGATTACGACATCATCCTTCTCGATCTGAACCTTCCAGACATGTCCGGATATGAAGTGCTGCGCACTCTCCGCCTGTCCAAGGTCAAGACACCAATCCTGATTCTCTCCGGTATGGCAGGGATTGAAGACAAGGTCCGCGGCCTTGGCTTCGGCGCCGACGACTACATGACCAAGCCGTTCCACAAGGACGAATTGGTCGCTCGCATCCACGCGATCGTCCGCCGTTCCAAGGGCCACGCCCAGTCGGTCATCATGACTGGCGAGTTGATCGTGAACCTCGACGCCAAGACCGTTGAAGTCGGCGGCCAGCGTGTTCACCTGACGGGCAAGGAATACCAGATGCTGGAGCTGCTTTCGCTCCGCAAGGGCACGACCCTGACCAAGGAAATGTTCCTCAACCACCTTTACGGCGGTATGGACGAGCCGGAACTGAAGATCATCGACGTCTTCATCTGCAAGCTGCGCAAGAAGCTCGCAAATGCTGCCGGCGGCGCAAACTACATCGAAACCGTCTGGGGCCGCGGCTACGTTCTGCGCGAGCCGGATGGCGCCGAATACGCCGAAACCGCCTGAGACACCGAATTTCCCCTTTCGATCATGAGATATCCCGCTTTTCCGGCGGGATTTTTCGTTTCGATGCATGGCCTCGCAAAAAACAAAGCCGCCCGGAGGCGGCTCAGGCCTTGAAGAATATAGGAAATCAGGCGGCGATGGCGCGGTTGCCGAAGACGGCCGTCAGGATCTTGCGGTCGAAGGGTTTCAGCAGGAAGTCGGTGGCCCCTGCCCGCTTGCCCATCATCAGCTTCTTGAGATCGGCCTCGATTACGCAGTAGTAGATCTTGACGTCCTTGCCGCCTTCCATCGCCCGGATGGCGGAAATCAGTTCGATCGCGCCGTCCATGCCGGAATCGACGATCATATATTCCGGAAGCTCGGCCTGGCAGCGCGAAAGCGCTTCGCTTGCATTGGACGCCTCACTGACAAGGAAATCGAGTTCGGAAAGGATACGCTTTCCGACTTTGCGGACGACATCCGAACTATCAGTGATCATGAACCGCTGCATGCCTGCTCCTTCGCTCCACTTTTACCCCAGTGGCGCTTCCTCAGTCCCTGAGAATAGGTCCATTAGGCTAAGGAAGTGTTACCTTGGACGTGCCAGGCTGCAGCGATGCAACCATGACGCTAGACAATAACCGACTCCGCGGTGAAGATAATTTCTTCGCCCGTCGCGCTGTGGCCGAGCTCCATGCCGCACTCTTCGGCGAGCAGGACCGTGTAGTAAGGCTGGATCGAATGCGCATCGATCGCCTCCTCGACTTGGCCCGATGTGATTTCCACGAACTTCGCCGGCAGGCGCATCAGCTTGCCCTTGGCAACGATCTTGAACTTCGCGTCGAACTCCGGATTCTCAAGCGTTACTTCCAGCGAGCCGCCGCGCGGGATCGAGGAATAGGCAACCAGGAAGAGATTGAGCAGCAGCTTGACACGGTTTTTCGCGACGATGGCGCGCGGCCCATTCCAGGTCACCTCGGTCTTCTTTTCGGCAGCTGCGAAATCCTTGGCTGCGCGCTCTGCCTCACCGGTATCGATCGAAGCGCCGACCGAACCGGAGGCGCCAAATGCCAGGCGTGCAAATTTCAGGCGAACCGAGGCATTGAGCGCACTCGTGCGGATGAGGTCCATGGCGTCCGAATCGGCGCCGCCTTCGTCCAGCAGCTCGAGACCGTTGTTGATCGCGCCGACGGGCGAGATGACGTCATGGCAAACACGGCTGCAAAGTAGCGCGGCCAGATCCGGGCCTGTCAATGTAAGATTGGGGTTCTTGGACATCATCGTCTCCTAAAGGCGGCAAAATTTCATCCCGCCTATCATGCTTGATCAAAATTGCACGAAGTTTGCGCCGTACTCGTCGCCATAATGACACCATATTTGGTAAACCGATTATTAAGACGATCCGCGCAAAATGCATCCACTGCCGGAAACGGCTCATCGAACCGACCATGATGAACGGATGACACCATGCGCCTTCAATCCCCCGGAAGATTTATGGGCTTTTGCCGACTCTTCGTCGCGCTGACCATTGCAGCATTTGTGCTCTCCCCGCAGCAGGCGGCGGCACAGCAGGCCAACAGCAATCAATACACCATGCAGGAGATCGTCGACGCTGGCCATTCCTTTTTCGGATCGACCAGCGGCGGTCTGGCAAAGGTAGTTGAAGCGGCCTTTCAAAAATATGGTCTGCCAAACGGTTACGTTTTGGGACAGGAAGGGTCCGGCGCCTTCATCGCCGGCCTGACCTACGGAGAAGGCCAGCTCAACACCAAGAACGCCGGCGCCCATTCGCTCTACTGGCAGGGACCGTCCCTCGGCATCGACTACGGCGGCCAGGGCTCGCGCGTCATGATGCTGGTCTACGACCTGCCTTCGATCGACAGCATTTATGCCCGCTTCGGCGGTGTCAGCGGCCAGGCCTTCGTCATTGCCGGCTTTGGCATGACGCTGCTCAAAAACAATAATGTTCTGGTGGTTCCGATCCGCACCGGCGTCGGCGCCCGCCTCGGCGTCAACGTCGGCTATCTGAAAATCACGCCCGGCCCGACCTGGAACCCCTTCTAAGCCCACGATCGGCGGCGGGATTCTTGCCCGCCGTCACCTATCCGCCACTTGCTCTAGGCGCAGCGCGTGCTTTAATCATTGGCGCTGACGCAAATCAAACTTTAAAGCAATGGCCGCGCCGTGATCGAATATGCTCTTCTGTTCGGACTGGGTTTCCTGACGGCGGCGTTCCTCGTCTTCCTGATCTCTCCTGCAATCCATCGCCGCATCGTCTGGTATACGGAAAACCGCATGAAGGCGACAATGCCCCTCACCCCGCAGGAAGTACGGGCGCAGAAGGACATGGTACGGGCGCTCTACGCTGCGGAGAATGCCAGAACGGCACAGGACCTGATACGCGAGCGCGAAAAATCCCTGTCCCTGCAGCTTCGCCATGATTCCCTTGCGCTCGATGCCGGCCGCTTGTCGTCCGAACTCGGCGCATTGCAGGCGCAGATCGGCGATCTGAACGTCGAGGCTGCCGAAATGCGCTCCCACCTGCGCATGGACGAAATCTATATCAGCAAGTTGAAGACGAGCCTGCACATTGCCGAACAGGCGACTTCTGCAAAGGAAAGCGAGATCGAGACGCTGCGCACGCGCCTCAACAAGCTCGCCGAGCAGGCGGACAACCTCAAAATCGACATGGCGGCGCGCGAAACCGAGATGGAAAGTCTAAAAGTCCGTGCCAACGCGCTGCGCGACGAACGCGACACGTTGCGCCAGGACGTCAATCTTCTGCAGAAGCGGGCCAAGGATGCCGAGCAGAAGCTGACGCAGCAGGAGCATTTGGTGATCCGCCTGGAGGACAAATCCGCGCGCGAGGCAGCTGCCGCTGCCGACAAGGAAACGCTGCTCGGCCGCCGCCAGCAGGAAATCGCCAAGCTCAAGGAGCAATTGAAGTCGCTCAATGCCGGCCTGCGCAAGGCAAACCGCGCGCTTCGCGATGCGGGTCTGGCAACGGTCGAAACCAAAGGGGAGGAACTGATGCAGGAAGAATCTCCAGCTTCCGAACTTGATTCAGCAGCGGTTGCCGCCCGCCTTGCCGAAGAAGTTCGCGCGCGCAGTGCAGCCGTTTCCGATCGCATTTCCAAGGCGAAGGCGACGACGGGCAACGACAGCGCCATGCGCGAAGAGATCGCCTCGATCGCGGCTGGCATGGTGGCACTGACGGCGCTTAACGAAGGCCCCTCCTCGCCGATCCGCGACCTTCTGCCGGAGGATGCGGGTAACGAAGAGGGCGAACGCGTGAGCCTCGCCCAGCGCGCCGCAACGATCCTGTCGCAACCGGGCTGATTCAGAGACGAACGGCCGCCGATGCCATCGCGAACAAAGCGATGCCGGTCGCCGTCGCGACATTGAGACTGTCGAGGCGGGCAGATTGCGGAATGCGCGCACTCCTGAAACGCGCCAGGACAGCTTCCGGCAGCCCATCTCCCTCGGTACCGACCACCAGCGCCATGCGATCCGAAGGTGCTATCGCACGGATATCCGTCTTGCCGCGCGGCGATAGCGTCCAGATATCGAAACCGCGTTCTGCTAGTGCAACGAGGATATCGAGAGCACTGCTGCTCCGCTGATAGGGAACGCTCAGCACGGAACCTACCGACACACGCATCGCCTTCCGGTAAAGCGGATCGCAGGAGGTCTCGTCGAGGAAGATGGCGTCCGCGTTGAAGGCGGCCGCGTTGCGGAACATCGAACCGGCATTGTCGTGATTGGAAATGCCGCAGCCAACGAGCACCAGCGCGCGCTCCGGCAGGTTGTCGAGCAGGTTCTCGCTGCCCGGGATGCGTCGGCCGAGCGCCAGCACGCCGCGATGCAGCTGGAAGCCGACGATGCCCTCGAGAACATCCGCCTCGGCGACATAGACTGGGACATCATCCGGCACGCGCGCAAGAATGTCTGCGACGCCTTCGGCGCGGTTTCGCAGCAGCAGGATTTTCTCGGCCTCGAAGCCGCGTCTCGTAGCGTGGGCTTCGGCCAGCATGCGCAGCACGACGGTGCCTTCGGCAATGAAGCGGTTCTGCCTGCCCGTCAGGTCGCGTTCGCGGATCGCGCGGAATTCCGCAATGCGCGGATCGTCGGCGCTTTCGATCGTGATCGGCGCGGCAGCCATCGGCCTCAGTTGCCGGCGACGGTGATGTCGGCGACGAGCCGACCCGCCTCGATGTCGAAGACCAGCGCCTTGCGCTTGCCGTCGATTGATTGGCCGAAGAACAGGATCTGGCTGCCGGAGAGCGACGTGGACTGCACGGCGAACCCGAGCGGCAGGGAAACCGTGGATCTGACCGGCGAATCCGAAGGAACGCCGGAGCCCGAGACAGCTGCCGTTTCTGCCGGTTCGGCCTTCATCGTCTTGTAGACAACGGCGCCGAAGACCGCCATAAGGCTCACGAACATGATGGCGCCGGAGACGATCTGCAGGCGGACCATCTTGCGCCGGACATTTTCCATTGCCGGATCAAGGGGCTGTTCTTCCTGATCGTCCAGCTCGATTTTCGTCATCGTGGTGTCCTATGAAATACTTCGGAGAAGAAGCGTCTTGAGCGACCCCTTTAAACAAGCATCCGGCATTAGGAAAGTCCTGACTGCCGATGAGAATGCCGAAGGCCGCCTCGACGCCTGGCTGACGGCCCAGCTCGGCGAGGAATTTTCCCGCAGCCGCGTCAAGGTGCTGATCAAGGATGGCCAGTTGCTGGTGAACGGCGCCGTTGTCCTCGACCCGCAAAAGAAGGTGCGCTCCGGCGACAATTACGAACTCCTGCTGCCCGAGCCGGAAGACCCGACGCCGAAGGGCGAAGACATTCCGCTCGACATCCTTTACGAGGACGACGACCTCATCGTCATCTCGAAACCGGCCGGCATGGTCGTCCATCCCGCTGCCGGAAACTGGACGGGAACACTCGTCAATGCGCTGATCCACCACTGCGGCGACAGCCTCTCGGGCATTGGCGGCGTCCGGCGGCCAGGCATCGTGCATCGGCTCGACAAGGATACGACCGGCGTCATGGTCGTCGCCAAGAACGATATTGCACATCGCCACCTGTCGCTTCAGTTTGCCGATCACGGCCGCACCATGCCGCTCAAGCGCGCCTACCAGGCGATCGTCTGGGGCCGGCCGCGCTCGCTCTCAGGCACGATCGATGCGCCGCTCGGCCGCTCGACCGGCGACCGCACGCGCCGCTCCGTCAAGCGTCCTGACAGCCAGGAAGCCGACGAGGCCATCACGCATTACGCAGTGCTGGAACGCTTCCACGAGAGCCCGGATGCAACAGCGCTTGCCGCCCTCGTCGAATGCCATCTGGAGACCGGCCGCACCCATCAGATTCGCGTTCATATGGCCCATATCGGCCATCCGCTGCTTGGCGATACGGTCTATGGCGCGCATTTCAGAACCAAGGCCAATCTACTGCCCGATGAAGCACGTAAAGTCGTCAACAGCTTCGGCCGTCAGGCGCTCCATGCCTATATGCTGCAGTTCGAGCATCCCCGTACGGGTGAACTCATGCACTTCGAAGTGCCCCTCCCCGTAGATATGGTGGAACTCGCAGAAGCGCTCCGCCGTTAGCAGTATAACGTCTTCGTGAATGCTTTTGATGGGCTTGAACCGCTGTTCTGCCATACTTATCTGTATGTTGACTTAGTGCGGGCTTGGATTTGAGCCGCACGTCCCGGTTCGCCAGTTCCGACGCGGGGACGCGTTCCATCGGGAACCGGAATCTATATAGGAGGGTGCAATCATGGCCCGCAATACCTTGCCGTCCATTACCGCCGGCGAAGCCGGTCTCAATCGTTATCTCGACGAAATCCGCAAGTTTCCGATGCTGGAGCCGCAGCAGGAATATATGCTGGCAAAGCGTTATTCCGAGCACGGTGACCGCGAAGCTGCGCATAAACTCGTCACCAGCCACCTGCGTCTCGTCGCCAAGATCGCGATGGGCTACCGCGGCTACGGCCTGCCGATCGGCGAAGTCGTGTCCGAAGGCAATGTCGGCCTCATGCAAGCCGTCAAGAAGTTTGATCCGGAACGCGGTTTCCGTCTCGCCACCTACGCGATGTGGTGGATCAAGGCCTCGATCCAGGAATACATCCTGCGCTCGTGGTCGCTGGTGAAGATGGGCACGACCGCCAACCAGAAGCGCCTGTTCTTCAACCTGCGCCGCCTCAAGGGCCGGATCCAGGCAATCGACGAAGGCGACCTGAAGCCGGAGCATGTCGCGGAGATCGCCACGAAGCTGAACGTCTCCGAGGAGGAGGTCGTTTCGATGAACCGCCGCCTTTCCGGCGACGCTTCGCTGAACGCGCCGATCAAGGCCTCCGAAGGCGACAGCGGCCAGTGGCAGGATTGGCTCGTGGACGACCACGACAGCCAGGAAGACGTGCTGATCGAGCAGGACGAGCTCGAAACGCGCCGCCGCATGCTCTCGAAGGCGATGGGCGTGCTAAACGACCGCGAACGCCGCATCTTCGAAGCACGCCGCCTTGCCGACGATCCGGTCACGCTGGAAGATCTGTCGACCGAGTTCGACATCAGCCGCGAACGCGTGCGCCAGATCGAAGTGCGCGCCTTCGAAAAGGTGCAGGACGCGGTGCGCAAGGAAGCGCTGGAAAGGGCAAACGCCGTCCGCGTCGTCGAAGCCACGGCATAACGGGTTCGCGCCTCGATATGAGATCGGAAAGCCGCTTGCTGCAGAGTGCGGCAGGCGGCTTTCTTCATTTTAAGTTTGCAAGAGGCACCTTCCGGGATGAGGCAAAGGCCGAAACTGTTCGGCGCGGATTACAGCGTTTATGTGCGGGCCGTGCGGCTCACCTTGCATGAAAAGGGCGTTGACTACGATCTGGTGCCCGTCGATGTCTTTGCAGCGGCAGGACCGCCGTCATCCTATCTCGCCCGGCAGCCGTTCGGCCGAATTCCAGCCTTGGAGCATAACGGCTTCAATCTTTATGAGACCGGAGCGATAACCCGCTACATTGATGCGGCATTCAACGGTCCAAGCCTGCAACCGGCAACTCCAAGGAAGTGCGCCCGGATGAACCAGATCATCAGCATCGCGGATGGATACATCTACTCCAACCTCGTCTGGGGAATGTATGTGGAACTGGTGTCGAAGCCGCTGCGCGGAGAGCCAAGCGATGAGGCGCGCGTGGCCATCGCTCGATCCAAAGCGCCTGTTTGCCTGCAGGCTCTTGCGGATTTGATGGATGGCGAGCCTTGGCTCGCGGGAGAGACGCTGACATTGGCGGATCTGCACGTCGCACCAATGATGGATTATTTCTTGACGGTTCCCGAAGGGCGGAAGCTGCTTGAGCAGCACACCGGTCTCGCCGCCTGGTGGCAACGCATCGCCGAGCGTCCAAGCATGCAATACACAAAGCCAACGACATGAGCCCGGCAGCGGGTTGTCCCGCTGCCACTTCTCCAGGCGACCAGCGCGTTACTGGCTCGTGCTCACGTCGCCGAGCGCCGTCCATTCTTTGACTGCGGTATTGAAGGCTGCTATGCCGGTCGGACCCTTCTGCATCGTGATCAGTGCGCGGCGGCCGTTGCGATAGGTGATCGGAATATCGATCCAGTCACGCGTCGAAAGCAGATCGAGGTTCGCCTTGCGGGCATCCGGATAATCGTTCAGCGCGATCATGTGGAAGTCATCGGTGATTTTGGCAGGAACCGCGATCAGCGGGTCGCCGCGATCTTGTTCCGTGCGCTTCATCGAAATGCGTTGGACGCTATCGATGCTGCCGCCTTCGAAATTCGGCGGAAGCGAGAACACGATCTCGACAAGGTGGCTCGCCGGAAGCGACGGATCGGAGTTGCGCTTGAAGGTGACGAGAGCCGAAAGATTGCGCTCCGGCACCGTCACATTGGCCTGCACCGTCGATTCTTGCTTGCCGCCCTGGCCGGCTTCGCGCTGGACGCTCCAGGCGACACCCCCCTGGATCGCCGTTGGCGAGCTCTGGCCGATCCGCTCCTCATAGAGGAACATCTTCTCGCTCGCACTGGCCGGCACCTGCTGCGGAGCAGCGGTCGGGCCGTTCGGCGGCGGCGTCTCGGCGGACGCCCCACCTGCCTGTACGGGCGGAGCCGGCGCGGTGGATGCCACATTCTGCTCGGCGACCGACTTGCCTTCGGCGGTGGGCGTACCGGGCATGGCAGCCGGGCCGCTGTCGACTTCCGTACCGTCTGCCATGAGGCGCTGGTTGAACTTGTTGTTGACCGAAGAACCATCATCGAGCGCGGCAACCTGCCGGCCAGGTTCGGCAGGCTTGGCCGCTTCGGTGTTGTTTGTCGAAGGGTTTGCCGGCGTCTGGTTCTGCATAGCAGCGGGCTCGCTCTCGGCCGTTTTGGACGGAGCGGCGCTCACCAGATTGTCAACCATCGCGATCAGCTCGGCACGGTTCATCCAGGCGGCGTAGGCACCGCCGCCCAGCACTGCCAGCACGCCGATAACGGCAATGATCGTGCCGATACCGAAGCGGCGGCGCTTCGGTTCCATGCGGAAATTCTTGCTCTGCAGTTTGGCGGCAACGATCTGGTCGATATCGGCAGCTGGCGCCGAATCGTCGTCTTCCGCAACGACGCCGCGGCGACTGTAGCCCCGAAGGGCCTTGGCTTCCTGCCACTCTTCGCCCGGTACGTCGGCAGCAGGCGCCGCAGGCTTGCCGTGGATCTCGGCGAACAGGTCCGAATCGTCGAAGTGCGCTGCGACAGGGGCCTTCTTGTTGGTGCCTGCCTCGATCGGCGGCAGATCGTCAAAGGCGGCGGCTTCCCAGGAAAAGCCCTCGTTCGCGGCCGGCATCTTCGCGGGCGGCGGCGGGTTTTGAAGACCAGCAATGGCTTCCTCGAAGGCGCGCGCGTGGTCGTTGGCCGACTCCGCTGGAGGAACGCTTTCTGAGAAGTTCCTGACCTCCTCCGTGGCCCATTCAATCTCTGCGTCCTTCGGTGGCTCGGCCGGAGTTTCGGCAGCCGGCTCGGCCCAGACGGGATCGAAATGCGCAACCGTTTCGGCCTGCAGCGGCTCCTCGCGGCTGTGCTCGACGAACTCCTCCGGCTTCTCGAAAGAGACGAACGGCTCAACGAGCCGGTTCGACGGATTGTATTCGCCGGCAGGACGAAGGGATTCCGGTTCGACAGCCGGTTCGGCCTCGACGGCAGGCGCCTCCTCGAGATACTCCTCCGGCGGGGGTGCGTATTCCTCGACCGGCACTTCATCGCGATGCGACGCAGCCCATTCCTCAGGAGGTGCTGCTTCCGCCTCAGCCGCAGCAGTAACTTCCTCGACCGGGCGGTCCCATCGTTCTTCTTCTTGTTCTTCCGGCACCGCCGCTACCGACGCGGGCTCCTCGTGAGGCTCCTCGTAGGGGGCCGCCTCTTCCTGCGGTTCAGGCTGCGGCTCTTCGTGACGGTATTGCGCTGGTTCATCCGCATCGGCGAGATGCTCTTCTGCGACCGGTTCTGCGGCAACCGGTTCGTCAGCAACCGATTCTGTGGCAACCGGTTCGTCAGCGACCGGTTCGTCAGCAACCGCTTCTTCAGCAACCGGTTCTTCAGCAACCGGTTCTTCAGCCGGCTCCGGCGCGGCAGCATACTGTGCTGGCGGCTCGGAAACAGGCTCTTCATGGATAGGTGCTTCTGCTGCAGCAATGGCTGCCTCATCGTCCGGCAATGCCTCGGAGTGCTCGGCCTCCACCTCGCGGATAGCAGCATCGAGCTTATCGAGCTGGCGCTGCAGCATCGCTTCCGGCGGGCGCGGCTTCATGTTTTCGAGCTGCCGCTGCACCGCGCCGCGGGCACGCTCGTAAACCTTCGCCCGCATCTCGGGGGTGTTTTCAGCCAGGCCGTCAACCGCCCGCCGGATAACTGCAATAAAATCAGCCATTAGTTACTTTTCTCGAGAGGCCCGATTCGCGGCCGGGCCAGATGCCATAATGACCCGCGACATTAATCCTCAAACGGATCAGTCACAAGTATGGTGTCATCGCGCTCAGGGCTTGTCGACAAAAGCGCGACAGGCGCACCGATTAGCTCCTCGACCTGGCGGACATATTTGATCGCCTGCGCAGGCAGATCGGCCCAGCTGCGGGCGCCGACGGTCGACCCCTTCCAGCCTTCCAGCGCGATGTAGACCGGCTCCACGCGAGCCTGCGCCGCCTGGCTTGCCGGCAGATGGTCGATCTGCTCGCCGTCGAGCATGTAGCCGACACAGATTTTCAGCTCGTCGAGACCGTCAAGCACGTCGAGCTTCGTCAGCGCAATGCCGGTGATGCCGTTGGTCGCGACCGACTGGCGTACAAGCGCCGCATCGAACCAGCCGCAACGGCGCTTGCGTCCCGTCACCGTACCGAATTCATGGCCCTTCTCACCAAGGAACTGGCCGACCGAATCGTTGAGTTCCGTTGGGAACGGACCTTCGCCGACGCGCGTCGTGTAGGCCTTGGTGATGCCGAGGATATAGCCGAGCGAGCCAGGTCCCATGCCGGAGCCGGCAGCAGCCTGGCCGGCGACCGTATTCGACGAGGTCACGAAGGGATAGGTGCCATGGTCGATATCGAGCAAGCTGCCCTGCGCGCCTTCGAAAAGAATGCGCGCGCCCTTGCGGCGCTCCTTGTCGAGGAGCAGCCAGACCGTTTCGCGGAAGGGAAGCACGCGATCGGCGATCGACGTCAGCTCCGTCATGATCGCCTCGTGGCTAACCTCGGCAACGCCCAGGCCGCGGCGAAGCGCGTTGTGGTGCGTGAGGATACGGTCGACCTTGCCCGGGAGCGCCTCCAGATCGGCGAGATCCATGACGCGGATCGCGCGACGGCCGACCTTGTCTTCATAGGCCGGGCCGATGCCGCGGCGCGTCGTGCCGATCTTCGTGCCGCTGTTGGAGGCGGCATCTTCGCGATAGGCATCGAGCTCGCGGTGCAGCGAGAGGATCAGCGTAGCGTTGTCGGCGATGCGCAGGTTGTCGGGAGAAATCTTGACGCCCTGTTTTTCGAGCTTCTCGATCTCGGCAATCAGCGCGTGCGGATCGACCACGACGCCGTTTCCGATCACCGCCATCTTGCCTGGGCGCACGACGCCGGAAGGCAACAGCGACAGCTTGTAGCTCGTGCCGTCGATGACGAGCGTATGGCCGGCATTGTGTCCGCCCTGATAGCGCACAACGATATCCGCACGTTCCGAAAGCCAATCGACAATCTTGCCCTTGCCTTCGTCACCCCATTGCGAACCGACCACGACTACGTTCGTCATCCAACTCTTCCTGTTACCGGCGGATTATCCGCGCTCTGCTCAAACCCGCGCATCTATAAAGCTTTGTTTTTTGGAAAGCGACCCTGTTATCAGGGCGAAATGGGCTTTTTACGTGACAAATCAGCCGGTCCCGGGCTATTGCCGGTCCATCGGCAGCCATTCGAACTACTTTTCGGAAGACGGAAAGAACCAACCTTGCATATCACGGCCTATATTTGTCTCGCCATTGCGACGTTGTGCTGGGGTGGAAACACTGTCGCCGGAAAGCTGGCGCTCGGCCATGTGAGCCCCATGACGCTGACTTTCCTGCGCTGGACTATTGCGACCGCGCTCATCGCCGCGGTGTCGCTTCCGCAGATCAAGAAGGACTGGCCGGTCGTCCGCAAGAAGCTGCCACTGCTGCTTTTCTACGGCATGGTCGGCTATACGCTCTTCAACGCCATGCTTTACTCGGCCGTGAAATACACCACCGCCATCAATGTTGCGATCGAGCAGGCAGGCATCCCGATGCTGATCTTCCTGCTCAATCTGATTTTCTTCCGCACCGGCGTTTCGGCCGCGCAGGTCGCCGGCTTCGGCATGACGCTCGTCGGCGTGGCCTTGACCGCCTCCCATGGCGATATCGCGGCGCTGCTCAGGCTCGGTCTCAACCGCGGCGACGCCTTGATGCTGGTGGCGGTCGCCGCCTATTCGATCTACACGATCTTTCTGCGCTGGAAGCCGCCGGTCGACTGGCGCACGCTCATGGCCTTTCCCGCCCTGGCGGCGGCGCTGACGTCGCTGCCACTGCTGCTTTGGGAAAATGCGGCCGGCAATGTCCAGATGCCGGACGGCAAAGGCTGGATTATCACGTTTTACACGGCGATCTTCGCCTCGCTGGTTGCGCAGATCCTCTATATCAAGGGCGTGGAGTGGATCGGCGCCAACCGGGCCGGCCTCTTCATCAATCTCGTTCCGGTTTTCGGCACGCTCTTATCCGTGCTGCTGCTTGGCGAAGCGTTGCAGCTCTTCCATATCGTCTCGCTGGTGCTGACGCTGGGCGGCATTGCGATCGCTGAGACGGGACGTCCAAAGCTTTCGGCTTCGACCGCCCCCGCCTCGCCTATGGACTAAGATCAGCCGAGTTCCAGCGTCGTGACGCCGTAGACGTTCCTCAGCGGAATGGCAGGCGCCGTGCCGCGATACATGCGCGCCGTCTCGAATACCGGTTCGAGCCCCATGTTTTCGGTAAGCGCGATCGCTTCCCTGTTTTCGGCGGGGACATCGATGAACACCGGCTCGCCGCCAGCCTCCGGCAGCAATTCGGCAAGCAGCGCGGCTGCGGTATCGGTATCGGCGGCAAAAAGCGGCCCGATCTTGTAGCCTTCGTAACAGCGGCGGATTGTGGCGTAGCCGCGGATCTTGCCGCTCTTGCGCGCGATCGCCGTCTTGCGCCCGCGCCGCCGCTTGCACCATGCGGCAACGAATGCATTGCGTGGCTCGGTGAAAATCGCGGCATCGTAACGGAACAGCCCGTCCAGCTTGTCCGACACCGGATGCGCTAAGAGCGAGGACTGCGGAAACACCGCCGGAATGCCGCCATACCGGATCGTAGTATAGGCAGGTTCGAAGCCTGCCTTGCGGTAATTCTCCTGCTGAGCGACGACGCCGTCGAGACCGATCGTGCGGTCTGCCGCAGACGCCATGCCGGCATTCCAGAGCGCCTTGCCGTAGCCTTTGCCACGGAAATCCGGATGGACGATGTAGAGGCCAAGAAACGCCAAGTGTTCGCCGTATTTCACCACCGAAATGGAACCGACCGGAACTTCACCAACCGCACCGATGAAGAAACCGGACGGGTCGGCTTCCTGGAAAGCGAGCGAATCGTCGAGTCCTGGATTCCACCCCTCCTGCCTTGCCCATTCGAGCACAAGCTCCAACTCACCCGGCCGCATCGCGCGAACCGCAAATTCCGAACTCATGCAACCTTCCCAAGCAAACCCTGCCTTAAGTTTGCAGGGCAGAATAAAGCGTTAAAGTCTGAACCGCGGCATCGCTACCGGGCGCGAAGAAACATGCTCATTGCTGAAACGACCTGCATCGATCGTCATAAGGCACGACACGAAAATCTTCGCATCACAATTATCATGAAGCAACGCCGTTGAAATCTCAAGAGAATTACTTCGCAGAAGCAGCAAAGCGTAAATGACAGCACCGCTTTGGGGGTACCGCAGATTGGTTCGCGTGGCCGCTTCCGGCCGTCCTAGCGCAAACCAGGTGAATTCTTTGCTAATATAGCCCGTCCGGCGCTCAATTTGGTTGCAAGTCAAACCTGAAGCATGCTGTCTACAGTGGCGCATCTGCAATGAGTGAAAGCCTTGGCCACGCAACCGTCCGGCCTGCATATGAAAACGCCGCCGCCGCGCCGCAAGCGCCGCGCAGCATTGTGGCTGATGCTCACGCTTTCGATCTCGCTCGTTGCCGGCACGGTCCTGCTATCCAACGACATGCGCCATCTGCGCACCCTGGCAGCTTTGTCGGGCTACGGTCTCAACCTGCAGGTCCAGCAACCAGAACCACCGCCGCTACAGCTGGTAGAGGTTGCAAAGCCTGCTCCCCAGCTGCCGGTCAAGATCCCACCGAGGCTGATCGAGGTTCCGCAGCCCGAGCTCGCCGGAAATTTCCTGCGGACGTGGCGGAAGTCCGGACCGGACATGTGCGAAACGTTGCGCAAGGCAGGCATAGAGATGACTCAATGGCGTGCCTCCGCCATGGGCAGCAGCGCTTATGAATGCTCTTTTCAAGAGGTCTACAAGGAAGATGGGGAGCGCCCACTGAGTTCTGTGTTTCTGATCATTCGCGGAGATCGCAAAGGCGCGATTTCCAACATACGCGCCAAGATCGTCGGGCCGGCGACGGATAGCGCGGGCCGGCTCGATCCGTCTTTCATGCGCGTTTTCGAAACGGTGCTCGCACAATCGCACTGGCTGGATTTTCACGATGCCTTGAGCGCGATCCGAGAACTGAAGGATGTCAGAAAGGAAGGTTTTGGCGCGAGTGTCGTCTTCTCCCGCGAATTCAGCAGCGAGAACAGTTTCAATTTTATCATGACGATCAAGGCGGCACCCGGTCCGCAGATGCGGACCAGGGCCTTTTTTTCTACCGGACGCTGGATGCCCGCGCCGGACAATGAGGTCTCGGAAGCACTGCCGCCAATCTTCCGGTAGTTAGAAATAAGGCTCGAAGAAGCGCCGCACGGCGTCGATCTCGTTCGGACGGATGTCATGTCCGCCCGGGTGCCACTCGGTCTCGGTCGCAGCCCCCTGCCCGGTGAAATAGCCGGCGAGCGCTTGGGTCAGACCGACCGGAGAGATCGGATCACGTTCGCCCGCCGTAATCAGCACCTTGCGGCCCTGGAGTTCCCGATTCGCCTTCGGCCGAAACGGAATGAGAGGATGCATGAGCACCGACGCATCGAACAGCCCGTTTTCGATCAAGACATTCGCCAGGATGTTCGCACCGTTTGAAAAGCCGAGGCCAAGGATGTGCGACGCGCCGTGATCGACCGTCATGTCTTTCACGAAAGACGCCAACTTCTGCGTGGCCCTGGCAAGATCGTCCATGTCGTAGACGCCCTCGCCGGTGCGCTTGAAAAAGCGTGCCGCGCCGTGCTCCGAAACATCCCCGCGGGGAGAGACGATCGTCGCATCGGGCAGAAGCCGCCGTGCGAAGTCGAAGAACTGGTTTTCATCCCCTCCGGTGCCGTGCAGCACAAAGAGGATGGGTTTTCCCGGGGCACCGGCATGGAGCCGGTGCACATAGCTGTGGTCGTTCATCGATCTGCCCCTTAAGCTTCGAGCGGTTGCAGGTGCTGCTCGATCAGTTGCCGCAGATGCGCGTGCTGCTGCGGCAGCTTCAGCGCTTCGCCGAGATGAGCCGTGTCTTCGTCCCGGTCGAAGCCGGGTTCGTTGGTGGCGACCTCGAAGAGAATGCCGCCAGGCGTGCGGAAATAGATCGCCCAGAAATAATCGCGGTCGATGACCGGCGTCACCTGGTAGCCTGTATCCATCAGTGCCTTGCGCACCTCAAGCTGCTTTTCGCGGTTGTCGACAGCAAAGGCGACATGGTGCACGGAACCGGCGCCCGGCAGAGCACGGGAGATATTCGGCATCGTTTCGAGATCGACCAGATGCGCGCCGTTGCCGGCTGGCATCACCAGCCGCTTCACGCCGTCTTTCTCGTCTTGAACCTCATAGCCCATGAATTTCAAGAGTTCGGACGTCGCGCCCTCATCGCGAAGGCGCATGGCGACGGAGTGGAAGCCACGGATGGCGTGATCCTCGCCGATGCCGCCATGCGTCCAGGGCTGGCGGCCGTCGTCCCTGACTTCAACAAGCGCGAAACCGTCGCCATCAGGACCCGCAAAGTGCAGTCGCTTTTGGCCGAAGCTCTCGTCCGCCTTGAGACCGCTGACGCCGAGCTTGGTGAGACGGTCGCTCCAAAAGCCGAGCGAGCCCTCGGGAACGGAGAAAACGGTCGTACCGACTTCGCCGGTGCCCGGACGGCCCTGCGCCATCTTGGGAAACGGGAAATAGGTCATGATCGAACCCGGCGAACCGGTCTCGTCGCCATAATAGAGATGATAGACGTCAGGCGCATCGAAGTTCACGGTCTTCTTGACGCGGCGCAGGCCGAGCGCGTTTGTGAAGAACTGGTTATTTGTACGGGCGTCCTCCGCCATCGATGTGACGTGGTGCAGACCCTTGATCTGGTTGAGCATGTCGAGACCCCTTTCTTGCCCGCAGCGGCGAGCCTTCATGGGTCATAGATGATTGCTTGGAGCGATTTGGAATAGTCCCGGAGACCAAAACGCATTGTCTCCTTTTATTGAACACCGGTCCAGAGATGTTCAGAAAACTCTAGGCATCCTGGGGATTGGCGGGCAACTCCCAGTCGACGGGCGCGCGGCCGTGAGACTGCAGGAAAGCGTTTGCCTTCGAAAAATGCCTGCATCCGAAAAAGCCGTTATGCGCCGAAAGCGGCGACGGATGCGGCGCCTTGAGGACGAGATGACGGTCGGTATCGACAAAAGCCGCCTTCCGCTGCGCGTAGGAACCCCAGAGCATGAAGACGACGGACTCGCATTCCTCGTTGACCTTGCGGATCACCGCATCGGTGAAACGCTCCCAGCCCTTGCCCTGATGTGACGCGGCCTGCGCCTCCTCGACGGTCAGAACGCTGTTGAGCAACAGCACACCCTGGCGGGCCCAATGCTCCAGAAAGCCATGCCGCGGCGGCTTGATGCCGAGATCGGTTTCCATCTCCTTGTAGATATTGACCAGCGACGGCGGAATGCGCACGCCTGGTCGAACGCTGAAGCAGAGCCCATGCGCCTGTCCGAGGCCGTGATAGGGATCCTGCCCCAGAATGATGACCTTCACCTTTGCAAGCGGGGTGAGATCAAGCGCGCGAAAATACTCCGACCCTTTGGGGAAGATACGCTTGCCGCTTTGCTTCTGCACCAGCAGGAAATCCTTGAGCTGCTGCATGTAGGGACTGGAAAATTCGGGCGCGAGTGCCGCCTTCCAGCTCGCTTCGAGCGCGATGGTCTGTTCGCTCATCGATAGTCCTCGTTCCACCGAAGGGGGGATAGATTTGCCCTGAAAAGGGAGGCGCGCAATATTTTAGTCACCTATCGCGGCCAAAATTTACGAAGTATCGTCAGACTGGTGATAATCGCGCAGGAAAGCAAGCGTCAGCAAAGGCTTAACACGCATGAAATTTGGAACAAGCGGCCTGCGCGGCCTTTCCGCCGATCTGGAAGGCAGGGCGTCGGTGGTCTACGCGACAGCGTTCGGGCAATATCTTCTTGAGAGCGGGCGCGCGCAAAAAGGCGACCTCGTCATGCTCGGCCGCGATTTTCGCGATTCCAGCCCTGCAATCGCTGCGACATGCGCTTTCGCGCTGACCGCGCTTGGCTTCAGGGTCGCTGATTGCGGCACCGTCCCGACACCAGCGCTGGCATTTTACGGATCCCGAAACAAGGCCGCGAGCCTGATGATCACCGGCTCGCACATCCCGGCGGACCGCAACGGCATCAAATTCTACCGACCCGATGGCGAGATCGACAAGGCGGACGAAGCCGCGATTTCCGATCTTGCAGTCAAGCTCGACCGCTCCCTGCCTGAAGAGGCAATGGCGGAAAAAGCGAAGGTCGAGGACCGGTCCGGCGACTGCGCTAGAGCCTTCATGGCGCGCAATGCCGGCATTCTCTCCAAAAATGCCCTTTCCGGCCAAAGGATCGGCGTCTATCAGCATAGCACCGTTGCCCGCGACATGATGGTGCAGCTGTTGTCGCACTACGGCGCCGAAGCCATCGCGCTTGGACGATCGGAGACCTTCATCCCGGTCGATACCGAAGCCGTTTCGGCGCAGACCGTTGCGCTCCTCAAGGATTGGGCGCAGTCGCTGACCCTTGATGCGCTCGTTTCGGCCGATGGCGACGGCGACCGGCCACTGGTGACGGATGAGAACGGCACGCCCCTGCGCGGCGACTTGCTGGGGCTGATCACTGCGAATTTCCTGGATGCCGGGACCGTGGTCACGCCTGTCACCTCCAACTCCGGCATCGAAGCCGCCGGCGCCTTTGCCGTCGCCCGCACGCGCGTCGGCTCACCCTTCGTTATCGCCGGCATGCAGGAGGCGATCTTCGCAGGCAAGGACCGCGTGATGGGCTTCGAGGCCAATGGCGGTCTGCTGACCGGTTCGGATTTCAGCGTCAATGGCAGGACGCTGGAGGCACTGCCGACACGCGACTGCTTCCTGCCGATCCTGGCAGTCCTTGCGCTGGCAGCGGCGCAAAAGAAGCCGCTGTCGGTCATTGCCGCTTCCTACAATCTCCCGATCGCGGCGGCCGATCGGCTGGAGAACTTCCCCGTCGAGACGAGCGCAAAATTGATGGCTTACCTGCGCGCCTTGCCGGAAAACCTGGCGGATTTCCTGAAGCCCCTTGGGAGCCCCGCCACGGCAAGCGACATCGACGGCTTGCGCGTCACGCTGGCCGACAGGCGCATCATCCACTTTCGCCCCTCGGGCAACGCGCCGGAGATGCGCTGCTACGTCGAAGCGCAAACCGAACATGCCGCAAGCCAGTTGCTTGAAGCCGGACTGAGCCGGATCAGGCAGTGGGCCGGACAGAACTGATTGAAGACAGAAGATTTTGAGGAAACGCACCCGATGACGCAAAAGATCGTTCCCGTGATCATGGCAGGAGGCAAGGGCACACGCCTGTGGCCGCTGTCGCGCGCTGCAGCCCCCAAGCAGTTCATTCAGTTCATCGGCGACAAGACGCTGTTTCAGGAAACGCTCGCCCGCGTCTCCGATCCGGCCCTCTACGAAGCACCGGTCGTGCTGACCAATGAGGAATTCCGCTTCCTCGTGGCCGAACAGGCCCGCGAACTCGATCACGCGCTGAAGGCGATCCTGCTGGAGCCGGTTGCCCGCAACACCGCACCCGCCGTTGCCGCCGCTGCCGCCCTCGTTGCCGACCTTTTCGGCAAGGACGTGATCATGCACGTGCTTGGCTCGGACTATGAGATCGTCGCCGATCAAAGCTATTTCGACAGCGTCCGCGCCGCGCGCGAAACGGCCGCCAGCGGCAAGCTCGTGACCTTCGGCATCGAGCCGACCGAGCCGGCAACCGGCTACGGCTATATCGAAGGCGGCGAGAACCTTTCGGCAGGCGCACAGACCGTGAAGCGCTTCATCGAAAAGCCGCCCTTGGACAAGGCAAAGGAGATGGTGGCTGCCGGCGGCTTCTACTGGAATTCCGGCATGTTCATGTTCCAGGTGGGCGGGCTCCTCGCGGAAATGCGCAACTATGCGCCGGACGTCGTCGCCGCTGCCGGTGAGGCTGTTGCGAAGGCGACGCGCGATCTCGACTTCACCCGTCTCGACGCCCAATCCTTTGCGAAGGCCCCCAGTATCTCGATCGACTATGCGATCATGGAAAAGACGGCCAATGCCGCTGTCGTGCCATCGCCCTTCAAATGGTCAGATCTCGGCAGCTGGGATTCCGTCTGGAAAACCGGGACGCGCGACCCGAACGGCAATGTGGCGACCGCCAATACGACGCTTGTCAACAGCCGCAACTCGCTGGTGATGAGCCACGGCGTGCATCTTGCCGTCCAGGGGATGGAGGATGTCGCGGTGATCGCCAGTGAGGATGCCGTCTATGTCGGCAAGCTGCAGGACAGCCAGAGCGTCGGCGATCTCGTCAAGACGCTCGCCGCCCTGCCCGCAACGTCGAAACTGACGCAAACCCATCCGACCTCGTACCGGCCGTGGGGTGGTTATACCTCGATCTTCAACGGCGACCGTTTCCAGGTAAAGCGCATCTTCGTCACACCCGGCAAGAAGCTCTCGCTGCAGAAGCATCACCACCGCTCGGAACATTGGATCGTCGTCAAGGGCACGGCCGAGGTGACGATCGGCGAGAATGTGCAGATGCTGCGGGAAAACGAGTCTGTCTATATCCCGCTCGGCGAGGTGCACCGCCTCGCAAACCCGGGCAAGATCTTGCTCGAACTGATCGAAGTGCAGACCGGCTCCTACCTCGGCGAGGACGATATCATCCGCATCGTCGACGAGTTTGGGCGCAGCTGAGAAGTGGGGCTGTCTTGAATTTATAACGGTGCGCCTGTATCACGATCGCGTTTTGCCGCCGGCAGGCCGCGATCGTTTTTGATGAAGGTTATTCCATGCGCATTGTTATGATTGGTTCGGGCTATGTCGGTCTCGTCTCCGGCGCCTGCCTTGCGGATTTCGGCCACCACATCACCTGCGTCGATAAATCCGAAGCGAAGATCGACGCCCTTGAACGCGGCGAAGTGCCGATCTTCGAGCCGGGCCTCGATGCCATCATCGAGCACAACCGCAGCGCAGGCCGCCTGGATTTCTCCAAGGATCTGGCTGCACCGGTTGCCGACGCCGATGTCGTCTTCATCGCGGTCGGCACGCCGTCGCGCCGCGGCGACGGCCATGCCGACCTCAGTTACGTCTATGCTGCCGCGCGCGAGATTGCCGCAGCCGTCAGCGGCTTCACCGTCGTCGTCACGAAGTCCACCGTTCCCGTCGGCACCGGCGACGAGATCGAGCGCATCTTCCGCGAAGAGTTCCCCGGCAAGGACATCGCCGTCGTCTCGAACCCGGAATTCCTGCGCGAAGGTGCTGCCATCACTGACTTCAAGCGCCCCGACCGCATCGTCATCGGCACCGAAGACGCGCGCGCGACGGAAGTCATGCGCGAAGTCTACCGGCCGCTCTACCTCAACGAGGCACCGCTTTATTTCTGCGAGCGCCGCACGTCGGAGCTGATCAAGTACGCCGCAAACGCCTTCCTCGCCATGAAGATTACCTTCATCAACGAGATCGCCGACCTTTGCGAACAGATCGGTGCGGATGTGCAAAAGGTTGCCAAGGGCATCGGCATGGACAAGCGCATCGGCGACAAGTTCCTGCATGCCGGCCCCGGCTATGGCGGCTCGTGCTTTCCGAAGGACACGCTGGCGCTCGTCAAGACCGCGCAGGACTATGACAGCCCGATGCGCCTCATCGAAACGACGGTTGCAATCAACGACAACCGCAAGCGCGCCATGGGTCGTAAGGTGATCGCCGCCTGCGACGGCAGCGTGCGCGGCAAGAAGATCGCCGTCCTCGGCCTGACCTTCAAGCCGAACACCGACGACATGCGCGATGCGCCGTCGATCACCATCATCCAGGCCTTGCTCGACGGCGGCGCCACGGTTCACGTCTATGACCCGGAAGGCATGCAAGCGGCCAAGGAAATGCTCGGGCCGGTGACCTACGGCAATGACCCTTACGAGATTGCCGAGAGCGCCGATGCCATCGTGCTCGTTACCGAATGGGATGAATTCCGCGCGCTCGACTTCAAGCGCCTGAAGACCACGATGAAGAACCCTGTCGTCGTGGACCTGCGCAATATCTATCCCATCGCCGAAATCACGCGCCACGGCTTCAGCCACTTTGCCGTCGGCAAGAAGACCGAGTAGAGATAGAAAATGCATTACTTCATAACAGGCACCGCAGGCTTCATCGGCTTTCATCTCGCGCGGCGCTTGTTGCAGGATGGGCATCGGGTTACCGGTTTCGACGGCCTGACGCCCTATTACAGCGTCAAGCTCAAGCATATGCGGCATGCGGCTCTGGCGCAGTTCCCGGCCTTCAAGCCGGTGGTCGCCATGCTTGAGGATCAAAAGGCGCTCGAAGATGCGGTCGGCCAGGCAAAGCCGGACATCCTGATCCACCTCGCGGCCCAGGCCGGCGTCCGCTACAGTCTTGAAAACCCGCGCGCCTATCTGAGCTCGAACGTCGAAGGCTCCTGGAACATTCTGGAAACTGCCGAGCGCCACAATGTGCAGCATCTGATGCTGGCCTCGACCTCTTCGATCTATGGCGCGAACCCCCGCGTTCCCTTCCATGAGACCGACAGGGCCGACGAGCCCCTGACGGTCTATGCCGCGACCAAGAAGTCGATGGAGCTGATGGCGCACAGCCATGCGCATCTCTACAAGCTGCCAACCACCGCCTTCCGCTTCTTCACCGTCTATGGTCCCTGGGGCCGCCCGGACATGGCGCTCTTCAAGTTCGTAAAGAGCATGCTGGAAAACCAGCCGATCGAAATCTACGGCGAAGGCAAGATGAGCCGCGATTTCACCTATATCGACGATCTCGTCGAGTCGATCGTGCGGCTTTCCGCGATTATGCCTTCGGAAGAAAACCGCATCGCCGACGACAAGGTCGAGACGCTGTCCCGCCAAGCGCCGTTTCGTGTCGTCAATATCGGCGGCGGTCAGCCGGTCAGCCTGATGGACTTCGTGGAGACCGTGGAAAAAGCGCTCGGCCAGCCGGCGCAGCGCAAAATGCTGCCGATGCAGAAGGGCGACGTGCCGCGCACCTTCGCCAGCCCGGACCTGCTTGTCGCCCTGACGGGTTACAAGCCCGATACGAAGCTTGAAACCGGCGTCAGGGCCTTTGTCGAATGGTATCTGGAAGCCCGCCGGGAGCTCGAGCCGTAACCGCCAGCATCCGGCTGCCCGCGCCCGATTTGGCCGGGGTCCGGCCGGCCGGCGAAATGAGCTTGCCGATCTCCCCAGCCGGCATCGGATAGCCGAGCGCGTACCCCTGCAGCATGTCGCAGCCGAGCTGCGTCAACGCTTCGGCATGGCCCTCCGTTTCAACGCCTTCAGCAATCACGCCCACATTGAGCGCCTTGGCGATGTCGATGATCGAGCTGACGACACAGCGCTGCTCCTCGGATTCGACGATGTCAGTCACCAGTTGCCGGTCGAGTTTCAGGCATTTTGGGCGCAGCCTTGCCAACCCGATCAACGAGGCGTGCCCCGAACCAAAATCATCGATCTCGATATCGATGCCCATCTGTTTGATCTGATCGATGTTGCTCAGCAGCTTGTCATCGGGATCGTCGAGAAAGATCGTCTCCACCAGTTCGAAAGAGAATTCGCCCGGAGGAACCTCCAGCGCCTGCAGGCTGTCGAGCAGCGCCGGATCGAACAGCCGCGCGCTCGAAATATTGACCGCTATGCGCGGAACGGCGGTACCCCGATCCTGCCAATGCCGGCGATCCTCCAGCGCCATTTTCAGAATTGCCGCGTCGATATCCGCCGACAGCCCATTCTCATCCGCGGCCTTCAAGAAGACGGCCGGCGACAGCACACCCCTTTCTGGATGAATCCAGCGGGCAAGCGCTTCGAGGCCGGAAATCGACCGCGTCTTGGCGTCGAACTGCACTTGGTAATAAGGAACAATCTCTCCGCGCTCCAGCCCGCGCTTCAGCTCTTCGGCGAGACGCCGTTTGCTGAGCAGGTCCTCCCGCAATTGCCGGGTAAAGAATTCGATGCGGTTTACCCCAAGTTTCTTCGCTTGATAGAGCGCAAGATCGGACTCGGTGAACAGATTGCGCGTCCGCCGGCCGGCACTCCATGATATCCCGATCGAGGTACCGGACTGCAGCAATTCCTGGCCGAACCGGATCTTCTTTCGCAGCCGCTGCTGGACATCCGCGGCAATGCGCGTGAGCTCTTCGACACCTGCGAAATCCCACAGCAGAATGACGAATTCATCGCCGCCAACGCGCGCGACGAGGCTGTTTCCCGGAACGGCGGCCGTCATCCGCAGCGCGGCCGCACGCAGAACGGCGTCGCCTGCGGCGTGGCCATAGCTATCGTTGATCTGCTTGAACTGGTCGAGACCAAGGTGAAGGATCGCAAGCGTCGAGATCGACTTGTCGGCATGCAGTTCGACAAACCGCCTGTCGAACAGGCGGCGGTTGGGCAGCCCGGTCAGATAGTCATGTTCGGCAGCATACTCGATCCGTGCGTTGCTTTCCTCGAGCGCCCTTGCCCGCGCTTCGGCGACCTGCCGCTGACGCTTCAGCTCCGCGTTCAGCATGACATCAGCCGTGACGTCCCACTCGGCGCCGATGAATGAGGGAGCACCCTCTTCGCTGACGTAGAAATGCGCCCGCGAGCGCAAATGCCGGATTTCGCCGTTCGGCAGGATGATACGGAATTCGGAATTATAGGCGCCACGCCGGGCGATCGCCTCGTCGAATTCCTGCACTGCGCGTTGCCGGTCTTCCTGATGAACCGCGTCAAACCAAAACGATGTGGGAAGGACGCGCATGGTCTCGCCCGTTTGATAGAGCCGGTGCATTTGCGCATCCCAGAGGATCTGGTTGGTGCGCACATCGTGCTCCCAAACGCCGATCTGCGACGCATCGAGCGCAAGCTCGAGGCGCCTTAACAGATCCTGGAATTCCTGTTCCGACCGGGTCGGTGTCCTTTTCGGCAATTCGGTGTCTCAGACTTAAGCAGATGCGAGAAATCATAATACTGTCTCAAGCCCACATTAACGAAGCCTTTTATGGATTGCCGAGCTGGCTATTGGGAGTAACTTTCCTTACTCCCGCAGGAAATAATCGCCTAATGATTGTGGCGCGGCGGAACCCTTGCAATCTGCCGGAAGTCTGCCGCCCCTTCAAGTACCGCCCCTTCCGAAAGCTGACTGACCGACCGACGGTAGATCTGCTGCCACGGCGTCGCATCCGCCGGCACCGGCGGAATACCCTCGCCCTTGCGCCGTTCGATCTCGGCGTCGTCGACCAGCATGTCGCAGCGGCCCAGATTGAAATCGATGCGGATGATGTCACCGGTGCGAAGCCAGGCGAGACCGCCGCCGGCGGCACTTTCCGGCGAGGCATTGAGGATCGAAGGACTGTCCGCCGTACCGGATTGGCGGCCATCGCCGATCGTCGGCAGGCTGCTGATGCCGCGTTTCAAGAGGTGGTCCGGCGGCTGCATATTGACGACTTCGGCTGAACCCGGCCAACCGATCGGCCCTGCCCCGCGGATGACGAGGATGGTATTCTCGTCGATATCCAGCGACGGATCATTGATGCGCTTGTGATAGTCCTCGGAACCGTCGAAGACGGCCGCCTTGCCCTCGAATATGCCTTCACGACCAGGCTCCTGCAGGTAGCGTCTGCGGAAATCGTCTGAGACCACGCTCATCTTCATGATCGCGAAATCGAAGAGATTGCCCTTGAGTACGAGGAAGCCAGCCCGCTCCTTGAGAGGTTCCGCAAACGGCCGGATGACCTCACGGTCGCTTGCCTGCCGGCCTTCCAGGTTTTCGGCCAAGGTCTTGCCGGTGACTGTCCGACAGTTGCCGTCGAGCTTACCGGCCTGCAGCAGTTCCCACATGACCGCAGGCGTGCCGCCTGCCCGGTGATAGCGCTCGCCGAGATAAGCGCCTGCCGGCTGGACGTTGGCAAGCAGCGGGATATCGAAGCCATGGACCTGCCAGTCGTCGGGATGAAGCTCGACACCGGCATGTTTCGCCATGGCCGCCAGATGTGGCTGCGCATTGGTCGAACCGCCGATCGCCGAATTGGTGCGGATGGCGTTGAGGAAAGCCTCGCGCGTCAGGATATCCGACGGCTTCAGGTCTTCGAACACGATCTCGACGGCACGGCGCCCGGTGCGATAGGCCATCTGGCCGCGCTCGCGGTAAGCCGCCGGAATGGCGCCACAACCCGTCAGCGACAGGCCGAGTGCTTCGGCAAGCGCGTTCATCGTCGAAGCGGTGCCCATCGTATTGCAGTGGCCGACGGATGGTGCGGAATCGAGCGCGGCCTGAAGAAACTCTTCGCGGTCGATTTCGCCGGCACCGTATTTGCGCCGCATGCGCCAGATCACAGTTCCCGATCCCGCCAGTTCGCCCTCGTGCCACCCATCAAGCATCGGCCCGCCTGAAAGTACAATGGCGGGAATATCGACGGTTGAGGCCGCCATGATCGCCGAAGGAGTGGTTTTGTCGCAGCCGGTCGTCAGCACGACGCCATCGAGCGGATAGCCGTAGAGAATTTCGACGAGCCCGAGATAGGCGAGATTGCGGTCGAGTGCGGCCGTCGGACGCTTGCAGTTTTCGAAGATCGGATGCGTCGGGAATTCGATCGGGATGCCGCCGGCATCGCGGATACCGTCGCGCACCCGCTTGGCAAGTTCGACATGCACCCTGTTGCAGGGCGTGAGATCGCTGCCGCTCTGGGCAATCCCGATGATTGGTTTGCCGCAGCGCAACTCTTCCGGTGTGATGCCGTAGTTCATGAAGCGCTCCAGATAGAGCGCCGTCATGTCGATATGGTCAGGATTATCGAACCAGTCCTGCGAACGCAGGCGGCGCGTCGGCGGCTTGTAGTCGTTCATTCTTTCCTCCAGAACGGGCAGCAGGCATATATTCCCGAATGGCTCCGTCCATCCGATGTACGTTCATCAAGACATAAACCTGCGACGCCTCCATGCAAATAAAAAAGGCGGGACCGGATGTCCCGCCTCTTGATTTGATGATGTTTTCGCTTACTCCGCTGCGACCCGAATGGCGGCCTCTTCCGACGGCGGACGATTGTCGTTGTGCTGCACCAGCGGACGGTTGCCCGTCAGCTTGCGGAGCAGCACATAGAAGACCGGCGTCATGAAGATGCCGAAGAAAGTCACGCCGATCATGCCGGCAAAGACCGCGACACCCATGGCGGCGCGCATTTCCGCACCGGCACCGGTGGAGACGACCAGCGGCACGACACCCATGATGAAGGCCAAGGAGGTCATCAGGATCGGGCGAAGACGCAGACGGCTTGCCTCGATCGCCGCCTGGACCGGCGTACGGCCTTCGAACTCCAGTTCACGGGCGAATTCAACGATCAGGATCGCGTTCTTCGCCGAGAGACCGACAAGGACCACGAGGCCAATCTGCGTGAAGATGTTGTTATCTCCGCCCGTCAGCCAGACGCCGGTCAAGGCGGCCAGCACGCCCATTGGCACGATCATGATGATCGCAAGCGGCAGGGTCAGGCTTTCATACTGGGCAGCTAGCACGAGGAAGACGAGCAGCAGCGCCAGCGGGAAGATGATCACGCCGGAATTGCCTGCCAGGATCTGCTGGTAGGTCAGATCCGTCCACTCGAAGCTGATGCCCTTCGGCAGCGTCTCGTTGGCGATTTTTTCGATCGCGGCCTGCGCTTGGCCGGAGGAGAAGCCCGGAGCAGGACCGCCGTTGATATCGGCGGAGAGGAAACCGTTATAACGGTTGGTCCGCTCCGGCCCGGTCGTCGCGCTGACCTTCAGCAACGCCGACAGCGGGATCATCTGGCCCGATGCCGAACGAACCTTCAACTGGCCGATGTCGTCCGCCTGGGCGCGGAACTTCGCATCGGCCTGCACCCGGACGCTGTAGGTGCGGCCGAAAGCATTGAAGTCGTTGACATAGAGCGAACCCAGATAGATCTGCAGCGTTTCGAAGACATCGGTCACCGAGACACCGAGCTGTTCGGCCTTCGCGCGATCGAGGTCAGCAAAGAGCTGCGGAACGTTGATCTGGTAAGCAGAGAAGATGCCGGTCAGCTCAGGCGCCTGGTAGGCCTTGGCGATCATTGCCTTGTTGGCCTCGTCGAGCGCCTGGTAGCCGAGACCGGCGCGGTCTTCGAGCTGCATCTTGAAGCCGCCCGTCGTGCCGAGGCCATTGACCGGCGGCGGCGGGAACATGGCGATGAAGGCATCCTGGATCGCCCCGAACTTCTGGTTCAAGGACATGGCAATCGCACCGCCGGAAAGCGCCGGCGACTTGCGCTCCTCAAAATCTTTCAGCGTCACAAAGACGATGCCGGCATTTGAAGAGTTGGTGAAGCCGTTGATCGACAGGCCGGGAAAGGCGATTGCGTGGGCAACGCCGGGCTCGGCCATGGCGATATCGCTCATCCGCTTGATGACGTCTTCGGTCCGGTCAAGGCTTGCGGCATCCGGCAGCTGGGCAAAACCGATCAGATACTGCTTGTCCTGTGCCGGCACGAAACCGCCCGGAACAGCATTGAAGAGGCCATAGATCGCACCAGCCAGCGCCAGGTAGATGACCATGACGATGCTCTTGCGCGACAGCAGGCCCCCAACACCCTTGCCGTAGGCTTTCGAACCTGCACCAAAAACGCGGTTGAAGCCGCGGAAGAACCAGCCGAAGATGAAGTCCATGCCGCGCGTCAGCCAGTCACGCTTGGCGTGGTGGCCCTGCAGCAGGAGGGCTGCCAGCGCCGGAGACAGGGTCAGCGAGTTGAAGGCCGAGATAACCGTCGAGATCGCGATCGTCAGCGCGAACTGGCGATAGAACTGCCCTGACAGGCCGCTGATGAAGGCGAGCGGCACGAAGACGGCGACGAGCACCAGTGCGATCGCGATGATCGGGCCGGAAACTTCCTTCATGGCCTTGTAGGTCGCATCGCGCGGGCTGAGCCCATTCTCGATGTTGCGCTCGACGTTTTCGACGACGACGATCGCATCATCCACGACGATACCGATCGCCAGCACCAGGCCGAAGAGGCTGAGTGCGTTGATCGAAAAGCCGAAGACGTACATCACCGCGAAAGTACCTATGATCGATATCGGAACGGCGATTAGCGGGATGATCGAGGCACGCCACGTCTGCAGGAACAGGATCACGACGAGAACGACAAGAGCGATGGCTTCGAGCAGCGTATCGACGACCTTCTCGATCGACGAACGGACGAATTTCGTCGTGTCATAGACGATCTCGTAGCTGACCCCGTCCGGCATTGCGATCTTCAGCTCCTCCATCGTCTTCTGGACTTCGTCCGAGATGGTGATGGCGTTGGAGCCCGGAGACTGGAAGACCGGGATGGCGACCGCCGGCTTGCCGTCGAGGATCGAGCGCAGCGAATAGTCGGCAGCGCCGAGTTCGATGCGTGCAACGTCGCGAAGGCGGGTGATTTCACCGTTGGCCCCCGACTTGACGATGATGTTGCCGAACTGCTCCGGCGTCTGCAAGCGCCCTTGAGCGTTGACGTTCAGCTGCAGCTCAGTGCCTGGCAGGCTCGGCGAAGCGCCGATCGTGCCGGCAGCGGCCTGAACGTTCTGCTCGCGGATGGCATTGGTGATATCGCTGGCAGCGAGATTATGCTCGGCGGCCTTTTGCGGATCGATCCAGACGCGCATCGAATAGTCGCCCGAACCGAAGACCTGCACCTGGCCCACGCCATCGATGCGCGCCAGGCGATCCTTGATGTTCAGGACGCCGTAATTGCGCAGATAGGTGATGTCGTAGCGGTTGTCCGGCGAGATCAGGTTGACGACCATCATCAGGTCGGGAGAGCTCTTGACGGTGGTGATGCCGATGCTCTTCACCTCATCCGGCAGGCGAGGTTCGGCCTGCGAAACACGGTTCTGAACCAGCTGCTGCGCCTTATCGGGGTCGGTGCCAAGCTTGAAGGTTACCGTCAGCGTCATGACGCCATCGGAAGTCGCCTGGCTGGACATGTAGAGCATGTCCTCAACGCCGTTGATCTGCTCTTCGAGCGGTGTCGCAACCGTCTGCGCGATGACGTCCGGATTGGCGCCCGGATAAGTGGCACGCACGACGATCGACGGCGGCACGACCTCCGGATATTCGGAAATCGGCAGTGCCCTGAGGCCGATCAGACCGGCTACGAGGATGAGGACCGAAAGCACGCCGGCAAATACCGGGCGGTCCACAAAGAATCTGGAGATGTTCATTTCAAAGCCCTCTCCGGGATGAACTTGGATGCAAACCCCTGTCAGGCGGTTGGGGTGCCGCCGGCGGGTCAAATCATTTCGTTGGTTGGCCCGAAGGGCCGGGCGACGGGGAGGCTCGGCAGGTGTCGTCTTCGCTTTTGGCTCAGACGTTCGCCCCTTCGTCGCTCACCCCCTCATCCGTCCTGCGGACGTCTTCTCCCCGCCGGGGAGAAGGGGAATTGCTCTGGCGGCCCTACTTGGCCGCCACTTTCTCTTCCATCTGCGGCTCGACCACCGCACCCGGACGGATGCGCTGCAAGCCATTGACGACGATCTTCTCGCCCGGCTTCAGACCGCTTTCGACGACGCGGAGGCCTTCACTTACCCTACCGAGCTCGACCGGCCGATAGCTGACCTTGTTCTCGCCGTCGACGACGAAGACGAACTTCTTGTCCTGGTCGGTGCCAATCGCACGCTCGCTGACGAGAATCTTATTCTCGGCTTTCGGCTGGCCCATTCGGACGCGAACGAACTGGCCGGGGATCAGCTTGCCGCCCGGATTGTCGAACACGGCGCGGACTCCGATCGTGCCGCTTGCAGCATCGACCTGGTTGTCGACGAGCTGGAGCTTGCCCTTGATCGGCGTGCCTTCATCAGCAAGCGTGCCGACCTCGACCGGGATCTGTTCGAGGGCCCGGACTGCACTGTCATTGGCCGGAAGCTGCGACAGCGCCTTCGTCACCATCTCTTCGCTGGCGTTGAAGCTCGCATAGATCGGATCGATCGAGACGAGCGTCGTGAGCGCTGGGGAAGCCGAACCCGCAGCAACAAGGTTGCCGGCGGTGATCTCCAGCTTGCCTACTCGGCCAGAAACCGGAGCCCGGACCTCGGTGTAACCGAGATCGAGCTGAGCCGACTGCAGCGCCGCCTGCGCGGTACGGAGCCCTGCCTGCGCCTCGGTAAAGGCGCTCTGGCGCTGGTCCATATCGCTCTGCGAGATCGTGCGGCTATCCGAAAGCCGGCGGCCACGCTCAAGCTCGATCTGCGCCAAGCTGACCTTGGCCTCGGCGGAGGCAACCTGCCCTTCGGCTTGAGAAACCGCCGCTTGGTAAGGGGCCGGATCGATTGTGAAGAGCAGGTCGCCGGCCTTCACCAGTGCACCTTCGCGGAAGTGGACCGACTGGATGGCGCCTGCAACGCGGGAGCGTAGCTGAACTCGGTCGACCGCTTCGAGACGGCCCGAGAACTCTTCCCAGGTGGTCACATCACGGCTTGCGACGACGGAAACCGTCACCGGCACAGCGGGAGCTTGTGCAGGAGCGGAAGCGGCCGTAGCAGCCGTGCCCATCGGCAATTCAAACAAGATGGCGGCTGCTGAAACAGACGCAACAAGCCCTATGCCAGCGCCCACCAGGGCCCAGCGCTTCTTTCTGGACGTCATTGGTACTCTCCTTACGGCCCTATACGGCCGACGATAATCAGTTCGTTTTCAATGCAATTGGTGTTGAACGCTTAACTCCTGAACGAAACTTCTGAACTCGCGGCTGACGTTCTCCTGCCAGTTCGAGGTGCCGTCCGTTTTCCCGCCGTAAATAGATGGCCAGCCTGCCCCGGCGGGGAGGATATGCTGGCGGACCTCGACGCCTGCCGCTTTGAGGCGGGCGGCATACCCGACGGTCTCGTCGCGCAGAGGGTCGTCCTCCGCCGTGAAAATCAGCGCCGGCGCAACGCCGGCAATGCGCGAACAGAGACAGGGCGCCGCATAGGGGTGACAGCCGCCGCCGCTGAGATAATGGCTCCATCCTTCCGTCCAGCGCTGGCGCATGCCGATGCCGTCAGCCTTGCGGATGGAGGAGGTGCCCATGAACGGATCGAGGAGCGGCGAAATCAGGATCTGGCCGTCGAGCGCATCGGCATAGTGATCGCGTGCCTTCAGCGCTACACCCGCCGCGATATTGCCGCCAGCCTCTTCGCCAGCGATCAGAAGCAGCGAGTTGCGATCGCCAATGCCGGAGGCGCGCTTGTTGGCAAGATAGGAAAAAAGGGAATAGCCGACTTCCAGCGGCTTCGGAAAGACGTTGCCGAGCGGCGCGTTGTAGTCAGGGATCGCAACAATCGCACCGGCTTTCGCCATGCTCTCAGCAACCGCACTTTCCTTGATGCCGGCCTGAACGCCCGATTCCAGGAAGGCGCCGCCGTGAAAGAACAGAACGATCGGCGCCCCCTTACCGAACTCGGCGCCTTGATAGACGCGCGCGGAAACGGGGCCGATGCCCACCTTCTCCAGCACCATGTCTTTCACCTGCACCGTCATCGGTCCGGCTTTCGCTCAATCAAAGATAACGCATGGTAAGCACCTACAGCTTGCCATTCTGATAAAAAAGATATTGTTATTCACATCGCGGAATAAGAAGCTGTATTATGATTACACTGTTCCGATTTTCGAATAATATCGCAGTGCAAACTGTGGAGATCTCCGATGGACCAGCTCTCGGCAATGCGCGCCTTCATACGCGTCGTTGAGACGGGCAACTTTACACGGGCGGCCGACACGCTCGCAATGCCCAAAGCGACAATCACCAATCTCATCCAGGGCTTGGAAGCGCATCTGCGCACCAAGCTGCTCAACCGTACGACGCGGCGCGTCATGGTGACGACGGACGGCGCACTATATTACGAACGCGCCTCGCAGATCGTTTCCGAACTCGAAGAGCTCGACGGCAGTCTTTCCAACTCCCAAAGTCTTCCAAGCGGCCGCTTACGCGTTGAAATGGCAGGCGCTTTTGCCGACACCATCGTCGTGCCCGCACTCTGCGATTTCTACCTGAAATATCCCGATATCCGCATTGATCTCGGTGTCAGCGACCGCACCGTGGACTACCTTGCAGAAAACGTCGACTGCGCCCTTCGCGCCGGCACCCTCGCCGATCAATCGTTGATCGCAAGACGTGTATCCGAAATCGAAATGGTCACCTGCGCATCGCCCCGCTACATCGAGAAATTCGGCATGCCCGCGCACCCGCAAGAACTCGAAAGCAGCCATTACGGCATCAGCTATTTCCGCGCACAGACCGGCCGCACGATCCCGTTCGAATTCAAGAATGGCAACGAAGCGATCGAGATAAACCCGAGATATATCGTCTCGGTGAATGACGGCAGAACCTTCATGAGCGCCCTCACCACCGGCCTCGGCGTCGGCCAGACGCTCCGCTTCATGGCGCGCAGCGCCCTCGCAAGAGGCGAACTCGTCCAGGTTCTGCCGGAATGGAAGCGCGATCCGCTGCCGCTCTACGTCGTCTACCCGCCGAACCGGCACCTGAGCAACAAGGTACGCGTTTTTGTGGACTGGATGGTAAAGCTGCTTGCCGACGCCAAGCTCAACGACGCTTGAAAACGGAAGCGGCCCGGAAGTCAGAAAAACCTTCGACGGGCCGCGATCGGATCAACTTCGAATATCGAGCCCGCCGCATCACCAGGGAAAATGATGCGGCGGACTTTTGGAGGCTTGGCGCCGGAATGGGGATTTCCGTTCGCTCCTTGCCAAGGAATATAACTGCATCCGGACCGAATGTAAGGCGCAATTTCGCGCATCACCGTTCAGAAAAACGGAATAACGCCGCCACCGAGCCGCGAACAATGTCATGGAATTAGACCATGCCGCCATTGGCGCGCAGGACCTGTCCGTTTATCCAGGAGCCATCCGGACCAGCGAGGAAGGAAACGGCAGCGGCGATGTCTTCCGGTCTACCGAGGCGTTCGAGCGGGTTCATCTTCGCCATGCGGGCGACGAGTTCGTCTGATTTGCCATTGAGGAAGAGATCGGTAGCGGTCGGGCCGGGAGCGACCGCGTTGACCGTGATGTTCCGGCCGCGCATTTCCTTCGACATGATCGCTGTCAACATTTCCACCGCCGCCTTGGTGGCGGCATAGACGCCGTAGGTTTCGAGCTTCACGCCGACGACACTGGTCGAGAGGTTGATGATCCGGCCGCCGTTGCGCAGCCGCTTACCGGCTTCCCGAAGTGTGTTGAACGTGCCCTTCAGGTTGACGCTGACCTGGCGGTCGAAGCTGGCATCGTCGGCATCGGCGATCGAAGACAGCATCATGATGCCGGCATTGTTGACGAGAACGTCGATACCGCCGAAGGCTGCTTGCGCAGCATCGAACATCCGGCGCACCGCTTCGGGATCGCTGACATCGGCCTTCGCCGTCAGCGCCCTGCCGCCGGCCTGCTCGATTTTCTGGGCCAGTTCTTCGGCGGGAGCGGCGTTGCCGGAATAGTTGATAACGACGGTAAAGCCATCCTTGGCAAGACGTTCGGCAATGGCGGCACCGATGCTGCGGGATGCACCCGTGACAAGCGCGACCCTGTTGTCATTGCTAGCCATTTCCTTCTCCTTCAGTTGCTTGCGCCGCAGCGCGTTTTGATGAGGAGAAGATGATACTTTCCATAGTGCGGATAATCATGCATTCTTCGGCATCACTATCCGACAAATGCGAACAAATACCATGGACCGATTTGATGCCATGCGGGTCTTTTGCCGCGTCGTGGAACGCCGCAGCTTCACGCTCGCAGCCGAGGATACGGGCCTGCCTCGCTCGACAGTGACCGATGCCGTCAAGCAGTTGGAAGCGCGCCTCGGCGTGCAACTGCTCCAGCGCACAACCCGCCATGTCAGCCCGACGCTCGACGGCGAGGCCTATTACCAGCGCTGCCTTTCGATCCTCGCCGACATCGAGGAGGCCGAAGGCGCCTTTGTCGGCGCCAAACCGAAGGGCATGTTGCGGGTCGATGTGCACGGTACGCTTGCCAGGCATTTCGTGCTGCCGAGCCTGCCATCCTTCCTGGAGACGTATCCGGATATCGAATTTTACATGAGTGAAGGCGATCGTCTGGTCGATCTCGTCCGTGAAGGCATCGATTGCGTGTTGCGAGTCGGCGTGCCGCAGGATAGCGACATGATCGCCCGCCGCGTGGCCTCGCTGGAAGAGATCACCCTCGCCTCACCCGCCTATCTCGAACTCCATGGCATACCGGAACATCCGGACAAGCTCGACGGCCACCGCATGGTCGGGTTCCGGTCCAGCGCGACGGGCGGGCTGCTGCCGCTCGAATTCATCATCGACGGGCAGGTCTGCAACATGTCGATCCCAGCCATCGTCTCGGTCAATGCAGCCGAGAGCCTCCATGCGGCAGCACGCTGCGGACTGGGCATCATCCAAGTGCCGCGCTACCATGCCGAACGCTACATCGCCTCCGGCGAGCTGGTTCAGATCCTGAAAGGCTTCCCGCCGACCGAGACGCCGGTCTCGCTCCTTTATCCGCGCAATCGTCAGCTTTCGCCGCGCGTCCGCGTCTTCATAGACTGGCTGGTGAAGCTCTTTGGGCAGCAGCGGGCAAGTTTCGGGTAGTCGCATTTGATGCGCGATGATATCGGCCGGAATCAAACGACAGGAACTTGAATGACGAACACAAGTGCCATTGGAAACGCTCCGTTGACCGGTAGTGAGCTTCGAGGCTTCTTCGAGCGCGATGCGATCGCCGTCGCGCGCGATCTCATCGGCTGCCACCTGCTCGTCAACGGTGCGGGCGGGCGCATCACCGAGACGGAGGCCTATTTCCCGCACGACGAGGCCTCGCACAGTTTCCGCGGACCGACCAGGCGCAACGGCGCGATGTTCGGCCCGCCGGGCAACGTCTATATCTACCGCATCTACGGCATGTACTGGTGCCTGAACTTCGTCTGCACGCCGGGCTCGGCCGTCCTCATCCGCGCGCTGGAGCCGCAAAACGGTATCGCTGGAATGATCGAGCGCCGCGGCACCGATGTGCTCACCCGGCTCTGCAGCGGTCCCGGCAAGCTCTGCCAGGCGCTCGATATCGATATCGCGATCAACGACCGCCTGCTCGAGCGCCCGCCATTTGCGATCTTTCCCTCGGCGCCGGTTCCGATCGCCTCGGGCACGCGGATCGGCATAACGAAGAATGCCGAAGTTCCATGGCGCTTCGGCATTCAGGGCTCGCGATATCTGAGCAAGCCGTTCCGCTGATCAATCCATGACGGCGCTGTGATCCGTTGATGCCGGCGCCGCCTTGGGTTTGCGCAAGATGAGCGCCAGCGGCATCACCGCAAGCGACATCAGCATCAGGAGCTTGAAGTCGTCCATGTAAGCGATGATCGTCGATTGCAGCGTGATGAGCTCGTTGAGCGAAGCCCGGCCTGCCGCGGTGAGCGGGCTGAGCGACTGCGTGGCGGCGGCATCAAAGGCCCGGTTGAACGGCGTGACATAGGCCGCGATCGAAGCGTGATTGCTCTGCGTATTCTCGACGATCAGTGCCGAGACGATCGAAATGCCGACGCTCGAGCCGATGTTGCGGGAAAGATTGTAGAGGCCCGTGCCGTCGGCGCGCATATGCGCCGGCAGCGTCGAGAAGGCGATCGTCGTCAGCGGCACGAACAGGAAGCCGAGACCGGCACCCTGGATGAAACCGACCGAGACGATCGTCCACTGCGAGACGTCCGGCGTCCAACCCGTCATGTCGTACATTGCCCAGGCCGTAAGGCCGAGGCCGAACACGAGGAGCCAGCGGGTATCGACCTTGCCGATCAATCGCCCGACGATGAACATGCAAAGCATGGTGCCGATGCCACGTGGCCCCATGACGATGCCGGCCGTGATGACCGGATAGCCCATCAGCGTCTGCAGATAAGGCGTCATCAGCGCCAGCGAGGCGAGATAGGTGACGCCGACCACGAAGATGAACACCATGCTGATCGCGAAATTCTGGTCGAGAAACAATCGTGGATTAACGAAGGACTTTTCGGCTGTCAGCGTATGAACCAGCAGCAGATAGAAGGCTGCCGCGCAGACGATCGCTTCGACCATGATCTCGCCGGACGAGAACCAGTCGAGCTGCTCACCGCGGTCTAAAAACAGCTGCAGCGCGGCGATGAAGAGGCTCATCATGCCGAACCCGAACCAGTCGAGCTTTGCGAGCGCATCGCGCTTCGTTTCGCTGACGAAGATGACGATGCCCGCAAAGGCGAGCGCACCGATCGGCACGTTGATATAGAACACCCAGCGCCAGCTGATGTTGTCGGTCAGCCAGCCGCCGATGACCGGCCCCAGGACCGGCCCGACCATGACCGAGACGCCGAATAAGGCCATGGCCGAGCCGCGCTCCTCGACCGTATAGATGTCGAGGAGGATGCCCTGGGAGAGCGGTACGAGAGCAGCCCCGAAGAGGCCCTGGAGAAGGCGGAAGGCGACGATCTGCGGCAATGATTGCGCTACGCCGCAAAGCACCGATGCCACGACGAAGCCGGCAATTGCCGTCAGGAGCACGTTCTTGCGGCCGAACTTGGCGGCGAGGAAGCCCGACGGCGGCGTCATGATGGCGGCCGCGACGATATAGGACGTCAGGACCCAGTTGATCTGGTCGGCGGAGGCCGAAACGCTGCCCTGGATATAGGGCAGCGCGACGTTGGCGATGGTGGTGTCGAGCGCCTGCATGATGACGGCGAGAATGACGCAGGCCGTGATCGCACCGCGATTGGCAACCGGGCCGGGGGGAGATGCTGCAGCGTTACTCATGGCCCTTGCCGGCTTCGCGGCCCAACAGCCTGTTGACGAAATCCGGCAGGCCGCGGGCATGGCCGGTATCGACATCGACGATCGTGCTCATGCCGACGCGAAGCGGCGGCTTGCCGTCGGCATCGTCGATGCTGACATGGATCGGAATACGCTGCACGACCTTCACCCAGTTGCCAGTGGTGTTTTGCGCCGGAAGCAGCGAGAAGCTGGAGCCGGATGCCGGACTGATGCTTTCGACCTTGCCCTTCCATTCGACGCCCGGATAGGTGTCGACAAAGATGCTCGCCTCTTGGCCCGGCTTCACGTAGGTAAGCTCGGTTTCCTTCGGGCTTGCAGCGATCCAAAGCCGATTGGTCGCAACCAGCGAGAAGGCCTGTTGCGAGGCCTGCAGGTAGGAGCCGACCTGCAGCGCGTTGACATTGGTTACGACGCCATCGAACGGCGCCTTGACGACGCTATGGTCGAGCTCGCGCTGGGCATTGTCGACATTTGATTTTGCCTGCAGGTAGAGCGGGTTCTGCTCGACCGGCTGGCTGGCATCGTCGCCGAGCTCTGCAAGCGTGGTCGCAGCCTGCGCCCTGGCGACAGCAACCTTCTGAAGCGCAGCATCGAGATCGTGCTTGGCTTCATCATAGGCGGCACGTGTTACGGCCGAACTGTTGACGAGGCTCTGCTGACGATCGAACTGCGCCTGGAAATACGGGATGTCGGCCTGCGCCTGCGTGATTTCCGCAAGCGACTGCCGATAGCTGGCCTTCAGGTTTTCGATCTGGTTGCGCTGGACGCCGAGCTGGGCCTTGGCGCCGTCGAGCGCGATCCTGAAGCTGTCGGATTTCAGGCTAAAGAGCACCTGCCCTGCCTTGACCGTTTCGTTCTCGTGAACGTTGATCTGGTCGACGATGCCGGAAACATCCGTCGTCAGGCCGACCATATCCGCCTGGATATAGGCATTGTCGGTCGACATGACCTGCCCGCCATTCACGTAGAAATAGCCGCCGGCAACAAGGGCAATAGGCAGCAGCGCAAACAGCACGGGGCGGGTGAGGCTGCGCCGACGGCGGACGCTGATGCCGTCGGACGCAGCCACTGCGGCGGCCGGCGCTGAATTGGATGAAGGCGCTTCGGCTACCGTTTCCTGGGTTTCGGAGACTTCCTTGTCTTCGATCGGATTCTTGTCTTCGGTCGGATTCTTGGCGTTGGCGTCGTCAACGACGCGGAGGGAGGATTTTTCAACCATGGTTCTGCTCATTCCCGGCGGCCGGTGTGCGGCACGCCTGCACTAGATTTGTTTTCATCAGCGATAGGATTTGAAAGAGCTGTTCGCGCTGCTCGGCGCAGACGCCGTCGAGGGCTTCGCCGCGCGTGGCTTCTCCGATCACCCGCATTTGCGCAAGCAGCGGCAAGGCCTCGTCACGCATGTAAAGAAGCCAGACGCGCCGGTCCGCCGGATGCTGCCGCCGTTCGACAAGTCCGCGTTCGGCAAGCTTGTCGAGAATTCGCACCAGCGTGATCGGCTCGACTTCGAGGATCTCGGCGAGCCCACCCTGGTGAATACCCTCGTTGTTCGCGAGATAGGCAAGCGTTTGCCATTGCGAGCGGGTCAGCCCGAGGCATTTAGCGCGCTGCTCGAACCGCTTGCGAAGCAGACGGGCGACGTCGTGTAGGACAAAACCGAGGGTCGGATGGGCGCTCATGAAAGATATGCTAGCTATTTATAAGTGTGCTTATAATGTTGATAGATATAGTGAGCATGTGCAACGCACAAGATCATCGGCCGCAGATTCCGCAGTTGCGGCCAAAATGCCGCAGGGCACGTGTGGCAAGAGCTGATCGTCGACCCCCCTGATCCCGGTCAGATTCTCGAACTACCGGCGATTGGCGTTTGCAATTTCTGCCTACTGACGTTTATAGTCCGATTTCATAGAGTTACCGGAGCAGACCTTCGGCCTTTTTTTGCAAGCTGGCCTCCCTGCCGATCGGCCGGTGCGTGACAAGAGCAACAAGACGAAGGCCGGAAAGCCGGGTTCGACACAGCAGAAATGAATCGCATCGTTACCGCATAAGTTTGGCGGCATACCGGCCGCCCAGAATGGGGGATCGCTATGCCTTACTCTCTTCGTGAAGCCCTTGCTCTCACTTACCTTATCCTTTTTCCCGCGACCGTCATTGCCCAGGACGCTCCGCCTGCTCCGCCCGTCACGGTTGCAAAACCCGTCGTTCGCGATGTCGTGGACAGCGACGAGTTCATCGGCCGCTTCGCGGCGGTCGACGAGGTCTCCGTGCGATCGCGCGTCGGCGGCTACCTGCAGGAAGTACATTTCACCGATGGCGCGATGGTCAAGAAAGGTGACTTGCTCTTCGTCATCGATCAGCGCCCCTTTGTCACTGCGTTCAATGAAGCAACCGCTGCGCTTGAAGTCGCGAAATCGACACTGATCTACGCTGAAGCGCAGTTCAAACGCGCAGAATCACTCGCCACCAGCGGCAGCCAGTCGGTTTCGACGCTCGATGACCGGCGCCGCGAATGGGTTTCCGCTCAGGCCAATGTCCGCGGCGCCCAGGCCACGGCAGATCGGGCCACGCTCGATCTCGAATATACGAAGATTACCGCCCCGATCAGCGGCCGCATCGACCGGCGGCTGATCTCCGCCGGCAACCTCGTCCAGGCCGACCAGTCGGTGCTGACGACGATCGTTTCGCTCGATCCGATCGACTTGTATTTCGACGTCGACGAGCGCCGGCTGCTGAACTTCGCGCAGACGGCGCGTGCGCGCGGCAGCGACCTTCAGCAGGGCGGCGGCGGTCTTGAGGTGCAGGTCCGCATCACGGATGCCAACGAGAAGCCGTTCACAGGCAAGCTCGATTTCGCCGAGAACCGGGTCGACAGCCAGACCGGCACGATGCGGGTCCGCGCTCGCTTCGACAATCCGAATTTCGTGCTTCAGCCTGGTCTTTTCGGCCGCGTGCAGGTGGAGGCGTCCAACGTTTATAGGGCTATTCTCGTGCCGGACGAGGCAATCGGCTCCGACCAGAACCAGCGGGTCGTCTATGTCGTCGGCAACGATGGCACGGTTTCGACCAAGCCCGTGCGGCCCGGCCCGCGGCTTTACGGCTACCGCGTCATCCGCGAAGGCATGGAAGGCAATGAGACGATCGTCGTCAACGGCCTGATGCGCGCTCGCCCGGGAGCCAAGATCACGCCGCAGACGACTGAACTGCCGCAGAGCCGCGAGGATATCCCGCCGGAAGCTGCAAGCATGGAGCTTGCCCAATGAGGTTTGCGCACTTCTTCGTGGACCGACCGATATTCGCGTCCGTCCTCTCCATAGTTCTGCTCATTCTCGGCGGCCTCGCCTATTTCCAGTTGCCGGTGGCGCAGTTTCCCGAAATAGCACCGCCCACCATCGTCGTGCGCACCAACTATCCCGGCGCCGACGCCCAGACCGTCGCCGACACGGTCGCAACGCCGCTCGAACAGGAAATCAACGGCGTCGAGAACATGCTCTACATGTCCTCCTATTCGACTGACGACGGGTCGATGTCGCTGACAATCACCTTCAAGCTCGGTACCGATCTGGATACGGCGCAGGTTCTCGTCCAAAACCGGGTAGCGATCGCCGAACCGCGCCTGCCCGATGAGGTTCGCCGCAACGGGGTCACCACCGCGAAGAGTTCACCCGACCTGATGATGGTCGTGCATATCCTGTCTCCGAACAGCCGCTACGATCAGCTTTACGTTTCAAACTACGCCCGCAGCCGCATCCGCGATGTGCTGGTACGTCTCGACGGCGTCGGAGACCTCACCATCTTCGGCGAGCGCGAATATGCCCTTCGCATCTGGCTCGATCCGCAAAGGCTGGCCTCTTATAGCATGACCCCGAACGATGTGGTGGCTGCCTTGCGCGAACAGAACGTGCAGGTTTCGGGTGGCTCGATCGGCGGGCCGCCGGCGGCGGGCATAAACGCATTCCAATACACCGTGACGACGCAGGGCAGGTTCTCCGATGCGCGGCAGTTCCGCTACGTCATTGTGAAAGCGACAGAGGACGGCCGCCTCGTACAGTTGCAGGACATTGCCCGCATCGAGCTCGGCGCCAAGCAATACGCCACCAACAGCTACCTCGACGGCAAGCCGGCGGTGGCGCTCGGCATCTTCTCGCGTCCGGGCACAAACGCGCTCGCTACCGCCGCCGAAATCAAGGCGAACATGGAACAGCTCGCCAAGGACTTTCCCCCAGGGCTGGCTTACAACATCGTCTACAATCCGACCGAGTTCATTTCCGAGTCGATATCAGAGGTCTACAAGACCATTTTCGAAGCGGCCGTGCTGGTCGCAATTGTGGTGCTGGTCTTTCTGCAATCCTGGCGCACGGCCATCATCCCCATCGTCGCGATCCCGGTGTCGCTGATCGGCACTTTCGCTTTCCTGCTCGCCTTCGGCTTCTCGCTCAACATGCTGACGCTCTTCGGGCTCGTGCTCGCTATCGGCATCGTGGTAGACGATGCGATCGTCGTCGTCGAGAACGTCGAGCGAAATCTGGCCAAGGGCATGACGCCGAGGGAAGCGGCGCATGTTACCATGGACGAGGTCGGAACGGCGGTCATCGCGATCTCCCTGGTACTCATCGCCGTGTTCGTCCCAACAACCTTCATCCCAGGCATTACCGGCCAGTTCTACCGGCAGTTTGCGGTGACGATCTCGGTCGCAACGGCAATCTCGGCGGTCAACTCGCTGACATTGTCGCCAGCCATCGCTGCGCTCGTGCTGCGGCCGCACGAAGAACATGCGAAGGAGACGCGAAATCCGTTCACGCGACTGGGCCGCGGCCTCGCCAACGGCTTCAATCGCGGCTTCGACCGAATGAGCCACGGCTACTCATGGATTGTTCGCCGCACCGTTGCGACAAGGACGGCCCTGTTCTGTGCGCTGCTGGTATTTGCGGGACTGCTGGCATCGACCTACTACATGGGCCGAATCGTCCCGAGTGGCTTCATCCCCAATATGGACCAGGGCTATGCAATCGTCGTCCTCCAATTGCCCGAGGGCGCCTCGCTCAACCGAACCGATGCCGTCGTGCAGCAGGCGGCGGAAGTCATCCGCAACACGCCTGGCGTCTCTCACGCGGTGGCCTTTGCAGGCTTCAGCGGCGCCACCTTCACCAACGCGTCCAATCAAGGCGTTGTCTTCGCACCCTTCGACACCTTCGAACACAGGCTTGAGCAGGGTCTGAGCGCCGGCCGGATCATCGGTCAGCTCTACCAAAACCTGCAGAGCATCCAGGAAGCCTTCATCATTGCCATCCCGCCGCCGTCGGTCAGGGGTATCGGCAATTCCGGCGGCTTCAAGATGCAGCTGATGGACCTCGAAAGCGGCGACATGCGGCGGGTTCTGGCCCTTGCCAACCAGATGATGGGTACCGCCAATCAGACGCCCGGGCTGACCGGCGTCTTCACGACCTTCTCCGTATCGAGCCCGCAATTCTTCCTCAATATCGATCGCGACAAGGCACGCATGCTGAACGTCCCGATCTCGAACATATTCGATACGCTCTCGATCAATCTGGGCACATCCTATGTCAACGACTTCAATGCTTTCGGCAGGGTCTATCAGGTGCGGGCGCAGGCCGACCAGGAATTCCGCCTCGAGCGGGACGACATCCTTGCCCTGAAGGTCCGGTCGGCGACGGGCGCGCTCGTGCCGTTGGGAACCCTCATCGAAGTCCAGGACAGGAGCGGTCCGGCGCTCGTCCAGCATTACAATATGTATGTCTCGGTACCGCTACAGGGCAATCCGGCGCCGGGTGTGTCGACCGGCACCGCCCTCGACAGCATGGAGAAGATCGCGGGTTCGCTACTGCCCTCGGGAACGACCTTCAACTGGACCGAACTCGCCTTTCAGGAGCGCGGCACCGGCAACACAGCGATCTTTATCTTCGCGCTTTCGGTGATTTTCGTCTTTCTGGCCCTGTCGGCGCAATATGAAAGCTGGGTGCTGCCGCTCGCGATCATCCTGATCGTGCCGTTGGCCATCCTTGCGGCCCTGCTTGGCGTCCATCTTCGCGGCATGGACAACAATATCCTGACGCAGATCGGCCTCATCGTGCTAATCGGCCTTGCGGCAAAGAACGCGATCCTGATCGTTGAATTCGCGAGGCAAGCGGAAGAGGACGGTAAGACGCCGGTGGAGGCGGCGATTGAAGCCAGCCATCTGCGCCTGCGCCCAATCCTGATGACGGCATTCGCCTTCATCTTCGGCGTCGTGCCGCTGATGATCGCGACGGGGCCAGGCGCGGAAATGCGCCAATCGCTCGGTACTGCCGTCTTCTCGGGAATGCTCGGCGTCACGATCTTCGGCTTGTTCCTGACGCCGGCCTTCTACGTCGTGCTGCGCGCGCGCCGCCGCAAAGTCGCGCCGAAAGGGCAACCGGTCGAAGAAACAGGTTGATCTTTACGAAGGGCGCTGCTCAAGCGGGCGGCGCTTGGGTGCTTCGTTGGACAGGAGCTTGCGCAGCGGCTTCTCGACCATCTCATAGGCCGCAATCCCGAGCAACGTTCCACCGCAAATGGCCGCAACGACGGCAAGGCCGCCCGGAATTCCGAGAATTCCTGCAGCCTTGATGGCGACCGATACCGCAAACGTATGCCACAGGTAGATGGAAAAGGACGCATCGCCGAGATAGGTGAGCAGCGGCACGCGGCCGATGCTGCCGTCGGCCTCCAGCGAGACCATGCCGAACACCAGCGCCATCGCCAGCGGTCCGCATATGAATTCGTCGAACCCGGCACCCATCAGGTGAATCGCCGCAAAACCGCAGAGTGCGGCGCCGACGCAGCCAAGCCCGAGACTATTTCCGGCGGTCCAGCGCCGCAACCACAGCTCGGCAATGAAGACGCCGCCGAGGAACTCCAGGATGATCGGCCGCGTATAGGTGGCGAGCATCGGCGAAGACGGCTTCCACATCAGGCCGACCACGACGAAGAAGCCGAACGCAACGGAGAGGAAAGGCAGCCGCCACTGGCGCGGCAAGAACAAGGCGCCGGCAAAAAGGACATAGAAGAACATCTCGAAATTGAGCGTCCAGCCCTGAACCAGGATCGGCCAAATCTCGCCGGTGCTCGGCGAGTGCACAGGAACAAAGACGAACGAGCCCAGGACGTGGCCTGCATCGAGCTGCAGGTTCGGAAACAATCCTGCCATCGCTCCGCCGATCATGATGACCGTCACCAGCCAGTATGAGGGTGCGATGCGGCGGATGCGGTCAACGAGGAAGCGATGCGGCGTCAGCGGCTTGCGGTCGCTAATCACCCACATGATGAAGCCGCTGATGACGAAGAAGACGTCGACGCCGGCAGCGCCGATCGTAAAGTGCCCGCCACTTCTTTCAGCCGCATGGAAAACGACGACGGCCAGTGCCGCAAAGGCACGCAAATATTGGATCCCGTAAAGGGTCTTCATGCATATCCCTCGTTGCGCCGCTTTTTGCGGCGTACGTGCAAAAATCAGGAACGAACAGGCTTAGCAGATTGGTAATGGTGCAGGCCGGCCATCGCCGAGCGCTGGCGCGCGCCGACAAGCTTGCCTGCGGAAAAATAAAGAAGAAAGGTACCGACGTTATAGGGCGTCAAAACGTCGATCTCCACGAACGAACGGATCAGAAGCAGCACGGTGATGCCGAAAAGGAAATAGGATTCATCATTGCGCACATCCTCGATCAGCCGGCGCAGATGCCCCCAGAGGGTCGCGATGATCGTAACAGCAAGGATGAGCACGCCGATCAGACCGAGTTCCACGGCCGTCTCGATGTAGGTATTATGAAAATGGAAACCGGCTCGCGAGGCGATGAAGAATTCCTTCCATAGCCTCTCAGGCTCTGCGAAGCCCTGAACCCAATAAGCCTGATAGCCGATGCCGATGGCCGGGTTCTGCGCCGCAGCCGCAATACCCTGTTGCCAGAGATAGGTGCGGCCCGTCAGGGTCGAATCCTTGCCGAAGATGCCCAAGACCGCGTCGACAGCGCCTAGATAGACGCCCGCCACCACCAGGATGACAGCCGCGACGCCGCCGCCGACCACCAGCAGCTTGCGTTGTTGCGGCGACAGCATGAGCACGACGCGAAACCCTATCAGCAGGGCAACGACCGCCGCCGTCGTGATGACCGAGGTGGCGGATTGCGAGGTAAGCAGGCAATAGGCCGCCATAAGGCCGACTATGCCCGACGCCATCATCCAGAAACGGCGCTCGCCGTAAATGAAGACGGCGGCAAAGGCGAAGATGATGCCCAGCGACGCATAAAAGCCGAGCTGGTTCTTCGATGCGAAGGCGCCAACGAAACTGTAGGTCCCGTCCAGCACGTCATATTCGTAGTAGCCGAAGAGGATCGAATAAAGCAGCACGACCGCCGCGCCTGCCACGACCCCGAGCGTCAGCGTCCGGACATCAAGCACGCGCACGGCAATCAGCGCACAGACCACCTGCGTCAGATACTGGATGCTCGCCCTCAGCGACACGCTCGGCACGGCGGACCAGAAGACGGAGAGGAAGGCGAAACCGGCGAAGGCGAACAGCCAGATGAAGCGGCTGTAGCTGCCGAGCACCTTGCGATAATTGACGGCGACGAGCGGCAGCCACAAGGCATAATAAAACAGGATCGCCACCTGCCCGAAGCGGATCGAGTAAGCAAAGCAAAAGAGAGAAAGCGCAACCGCCGGTATGGCGTAAAGCTCGTTCTCACCTGGCTTTATCAGCACCGATTTGGCGATCCGCATGCGGGTCTCCGCTATCTCATCGCAACCCCGGCCGTGACCCTGATCAGGTCGCCCGGTTGCAATGTGCTATTTTCCGTGACCGGAACTTCCTTCGACTGGCCGTCAACCTCCCGCACGATGGAATAGCTGATGCTGGCGGCATTCTGAGGGTCGAAACGAGCGGCGTCGTTCGATTGCGCCAATGCTTCCGACATCAGCGCATCGCTGGTGGCAATCTTCAGGTTGAGCGTGTCGAGTTCGGATTCGGTGTCCTGCAGTTCCTGCGACAGCTTGGCGTCCCAGTCGTTGCGCAGGGTGATCTCGTCCTGATTGGCCTGGCTGATGTCCTGCTTGGCCTTCAAGATGTTGGTATCGATATCGAGAAGGGTCGCCTCGGTATCGGCGGCGCGCTGTTCGGCGGCCATTTTTCGGGCGCTGAGCGCAAGGCCCTTCTCGGCCAGGTTTTCGACCTTGTCGCGGTCCTCCTTGGCAAGCTCGAGCTGGCGCGTCTGTGTCTCGGTCTTTTTGCCGAGAGATTCGATTTCGGCCTGCAACAGCGATTTCAGGTCGTCCAGCGCCTGAAGCTGCAGCGTGAGCCGCTTCTTGCGCGTGTTCATCAACGCCATTTCGCTGGCGAGCAGGGCTTTTGCCTCGGGCAGATCCTTGAGCTCCTGCGGCATTTCGATCGTGTCGCTCTTGGAGGTTTCCGCCTGCAGCCGCGCCTTGCGGGCAATGAGCCGGTTGCGCTCCGTCGTATAGACGACGGCGTCGCCCTTGGCGTTTATGAAATCGCGGGCAAAGCGCTGGCCGGCATCAGCCCGCCGCAGGCCGCCAGCGATGCTGACGGCCTTCACGACTGTCAGATTGGGTGCGAAGGGATACTCGCCGGGGTTTTCCACATCGCCGGTCAGAAAGACCGGCCGGAACTGGGCAAGTTCGACGGACGCCGACGGCCGGTCCTTGAGGCCGAACTGCTTCTGCAGCGCGACGCCGATTTCCTGCGCGATTGCATCCGTCGTCTTTCCGGAGGCCGGGAGGTCGCCGACGAACGGCAGTGAAAGACTGCCTGAGGGGCCGATCGTGTAATCGCCGCTCACCACTGACCAGTCGCGGATCGCGCCTTCCGCCGTTTGCCATTCGGCAACGCGGATGCGCAGCTTGTCCATGGTGCCGAGCTGGTAGTCGGCAGCCCGGGCAAAGCCGGAGGACCCGATCAATATGCTAAGCCCCGCAACGAAAGCGAGGCCGTGCATAAAGGAATTTCCAAGCAGGTTGCGGCGCAACAGGATTTCTCTCATTCAGTCTTCCTCGTAAATCGGCACGGCAAGCCAAAAGCAGTACCGTACGTTACTTGGCGTATATGGAAGCGGCTTGTCAGTAGCTGCCACGCTGCATGCAGACGGCGGGGATCGTCTGTGCAATGATCTTCACATCGCGGATGAGCGACCAGTTTTCGACGTAGTGTGTGTCGAAAGCCACGCGGGCAGCATAGGACACGTCGTTGCGCCCGCTGATCTGCCAAAGTCCGGTAAGACCCGGACGCGCCTGTAGATAGTAGACGGCCGAAGACTCGTAGAGTTCCAGTTCATCAAGAACGACGGGCCGCGGCCCGACAACGCTCATTTCGCCGCGAAGGATGTTGATGAGCTGTGGCAGTTCATCGAGGCTGAGCTTGCGAAGCACGCTTCCGACCGTGGTGACCCGCGGATCGTCCTGCAGTTTTCGCGTTTCACGCCATTCTTCCATCGCCTTCGGATTGTTGCGCAGATGCTCCTGCAGGACCTTGTCGCCGTTGACGACCATGGTCCGGAACTTCAGGCAACGGAACTCCTGGCCGTTGTGGCCGATACGGCGATGCCCATAGAAAGCCGGCCCCTTGTCGGAGAGCTTTACGAGCAGCATCACCATCAGAAAAATCGGGCTCAGGAAAAGGAGCCCGAGCGAGGCAGCCGTGATATCGAATGCCCGCTTCATGATCCCGCCAGTCGGCGGAAACACATTCGCATGAACCACGCCAAAAAATGGCGTACTGTCCGATCTCGTCGCAGACTTCATAGAGTTAACTCCACTTATGTTTGCCGTTTGGTCGGTAAGCCCAGGCCGCTAAGCTAGCGCTGACGAGTGAGGAGTGTATGGTTGGAATTTGTTTTTTTAAGCCACAATTTCATGGCGATTGTGTAACGGCCCGTTTCCGGCGTGTCTTTATCACATTTCTTTTTTTAAGGGTTCTCTAAATTTCATATGCAAAGCATGCAATGTTTTTGAATAGACTCTGTGCGGCGCACTAAAGGTCTTCGTGTTTGCTTCGCGTCGCAAAAAGATTGAAGAATAAATCTTTCTACGCCTTTCGGGTGACATTTGACTAAGCACTGCGGGCACTGCCGAGAGTAGGTCAACTATATTGTCTTATCGCGGAATTTATTGCATCGCACCATCGATTTTGCGCCGCACACTCAAATCGGTTTAGATGAAAACTTTGTAATAAAAGTTGAACGCATTTGGCTTTCATGCGTTGGTTCGGTAGGCAAATGTGACGCAAAGTACCGCGTGCAATGTCATAATTAGAACAACCTGAAGTAAAATCGACACATTTGCACCCCGAATCCTCGTCACGGCACTCCTTAACGAGGCTTCGTCGATTTTACCCAAAGCCGGAAGGAAACCTTAAACCGAATACTGTAGATAAAGAGACGACGGATGAAAAAGAATGCTCTCGTTCGGTTGAAACAAGGGGCCTTCTAAAATATACAAAGTAAAGGGTCCTTAGGGAGGAAGCCCGAATTCAATGACTGTTCATTGAACGAACCTCCCCAAGGGAGGCACGGTTATGTATGCACCTCGCGTTTTCGTTAGCATAATCGGCGCTTTGGCCGTTTTTGCGGTTGCGACTTATTGGCTGAACGGCTCACTGACAACGACACTGATAGACACGGTGATCTGTGCCGTTCTCCTGCAATTGGGCTATTTCGGCGGCGTCCTGTTCCTCGTGTGGAAGGAAGCAAAGGCGCGCAACACCCAGGGCACCACGGCGGTATCCCATACACCGGCCCGAAGCGACGACAAGGAGAAGATTCCGGTCTCGCCCTTCAATGGTTCCGAGCCTTTCAACCGCTGAAAGCAACGCTTGTTTGGCGGCACACGGATAGCGGCCAGCCGATCCCGTAATATCTTTTGAAGGCCTTTTGCATTGCCGCAGACACGGCGACGTCCTAACTCTTGCGCGAGACAACGGAGGGTACGACGTGGTAGAAATGGCTAAGGCAAGCGTTTGCGTGATCATCGCCGCCAAGAACGCGGCCGATACGATCGGAATGGCTGTCGCTTCGGCTTTGCGGGAAAAACAGGTGGCTGAAGTCGTCGTCATCGACGACGGATCCGGCGATGGAACCGCCGGCGCTGCCAGAGCTGCCGATGACGGCAGCAATCGCCTGAATGTCGTTTCTTTCGAAAAGAACAGGGGCCCATCGGCCGCCCGCAATCACGCGATCGAAATCTCCACCGCCCCACTGATCAGCATACTCGATGCCGACGACTTCTTCTTTGAAGGCCGGTTCAGCCGGATGCTTGCGGACGACGACTGGGATTTCGTCGCCGACAATATCGCTTTCGTCGAGGCGGAGACCGTGACGCGTGCGCCCCAGCAACTCGATCATTTCCTGGACCGACCGCTGTTTCTCGACCTGGTGGCCTTCGTCGACGGCAATATTTCGAAGCGCGGCGTCCGGCGCGGCGAAATCGGCTTCCTGAAGCCGGTGATGCGGCGCGCGTTTCTTAACGCTCACAGACTGCGCTATCGCGAGGAGATGCGTCTTGGGGAGGACTATGACCTCTATGTCCGGGCCCTGGCCAACGGCGCGCGCTACAAGGTGATCCACAGCTGCGGCTACGGTGCTGTCGTGCGTGGCAACTCGTTGAGCGGCAGCCACCGGACGGAGGATCTCCGCAAGCTCTACGAAGCCGACCAGGCGATCCTGGCGAACTGCAGCCTGACGCCGGAAGCCGCCGCCGCCGTGCGCCGCCACGAGAGCCATGCTCGCGGCAAATACGAACTTCGCCATTTCCTCGATATCAAGAAGCAGTCGGGCGCTGGTGCAGCCTTGCGCTACGCCCTCACCCATCCTTTCGCCGTTCCGGCGATTGCCGGCGGCATCTTCATGGACAAGACGGAACGTTTCCGCAGCCCCGGCGGCGTCGAGATCGCCACCAGAGGTGCTGGCGGCCTCAGATATCTGCTGCCGTCGTCAGCCGAATAGGAAGCGCTACTTCGAAAGCTTGCCGCCGGCGATCTGAAGAGCACTCGCAAACAGGGCCGGATCACGCCACGCCCAGCGGGCCAGCATTTGGAAGTCCGGCAGACGCCGCCGGCGCACCAGTCGCACCTGGCTCCAGAGCGCCTGCTTGCGCGCCCGGTTCTTGTAGGCCTTGATGGTCTCGATCTCCTGCGGACGCTTCGAAAAACGGCTTTCAAGCCGGTCGAGCGCCATCCAGGTGATGAACTGCTGCTTGAGAAACTGCGGTGAATCGTTGTCCACGCCGTGGAAGATGTTGATGCCCTCTCCGCGCAAGGCGCCCGCCTCCGCGCAAAGAAGCACGCGCCGCGCCGCAAGCATGCAATCGCAAAAGAACAGCACGTCCTCCGCCGCCAGCCGCAGCGCAGCGTCGAAGCGGACCTTGTCGATCAGCGGCCGGCCGATGACCATGCACGACATGTGGAGAAAGGCCCAGTTCTTGAGCATCACGCCGGCAATGTCGGGAATCTCGAGCAACAGCGGGTGCTCGGAAAGGCGCGCCGCCTTTTCACTGGCCTCTAGATCGGCGATGCTGAAATGATAGTCGAATTCCTCACCTCCGTGGATCGACGCCCAATAGCAGTCGGCATCGAACGTCTGCAGCGCATCATGGGCATTCTGCAGGTGTTTTGGCGTCCACAGGTCGTCTGAATCGAGGAAGGCTGCAAAGCGCGTTGCCGCCGGAACATTGTCGAGGCCTGTATTACGCGCCCCGCCCGGTCCCGCATTCGCCTGCTTCACAACCGCAATCCGCGATCGCTGGCCTTCGGCAAGCGGCTCTAGCTCGTCTTCGGCGGGATAAGGCGACTGGTCATCGACGACGATCACATCGAAGTCCTGAAAGCTTTGGGCAAAGACCGAGGCCAGCGCGCGGCGCAGAATGCCGTCCTCGCGCTGATAAAAAGGGATGATGATCGTGAAGGTCGCCATTCTTTCTCCTGAAGAGTCCGGTGATGGGCACATAGGGTCGAGACTGCACCCGAGCAAGTTGCTGCACTGCGAAATGATGTAGGTCATTCAGGCCGAAATTTGTCAAAGCCCACCAGCGCGTTGTCAAACAGCCATGTGCCGAATAAACCCATTTGGGGAGCGACAGCCACATTTCAGCCACATTCAGGCACCGGGCATCGCGTGAAAACCGATGGACTCCTTCACCAAACGACAAAACTTTTCCGTCGCGGCGGCTTTCATCGCCCCCCAATTTGAATTTATGATGACTTTCCGATATACATTGCCCCATCGGCGTTTCAGTTCCTTCTCTTAAAGCCAAGCCCGATAAGAGCCGTCGCTGAGCCGTTCGAATCAGCCGTCCCAAAACGGGATCGCCGATCATTTTTGCTGCAGTGCCATATTTTCTTCCGCAAAAACGCTCTAGCTTTTGGTCTGCGGGCTCGAGTCTGCTCTCGTTGAAACGGTCGCAAGGGGGGTGCGACCCAATAGGGGTGACTGATAACGTGAACGTTGACGCCAACGTATCCTCGCGGATCAACCTGATGCGCATCGTGCTCATTTCGGGCATCGTGTTCGTCCATATACCGTTTGACCCTGCCAATACGCCGTTCAACGGAAACTACGGTTTCTTCGACTGGCTGCGGGTCTTCCTGAGCGAAGCGCTCTTCCGTGTCGGGGTTCCCTGCCTCAGCGCCATTTCCGGCTACCTGCTGTTTCGTGGCGGGACGGAGGGCTTCAACTATGTGAAAACCGTGCGCACGAAAGCGCAGACCGTTTTCCTGCCGTTTCTCATCTGGAACACGGCATTCTTCATCGCCGCGCTTGCGATGCTGAGCGTCGGCATCGGTGACGGCTATGTGGTAAGCCCGTGGACCGCATCGGTGCGTGGCCTTCTCAGTCAGCTCTTTGCGGCCGAGGAATTTCCCACCAACATCCCGCTTTACTTCCTGCGCGACCTCTTCGTCTGCATCCTGCTTTCGCCGCTGCTCGCCTGGCTCATCCGGCGCATCCCCCTGCTGACATTGTCGACTTTGTTGCTGCTCGCGCTCATTCCGGAAATGTCGCTCTATATCGTGATCAAGCGCTCGATCCTCTTCAGCTTCGCTTTCGGCATCTATGCGAGCCTCTACAACATCGACATCAAGGCGCTCGACCGCTTTGCACCACTTGGCGTGGCGCTGCTGCTTGCCGCTTCGGCGCTGCTTGCAACCGCGATCTACATGACCGGCCCATCGATGCCGGACTGGGTGGAACTATGCCGCAATGCACTGGCAATCGGCGGGGCTGCCGGCTTCTGGATGCTCTCGGCACCGCTGATCAAGACCCCTCTCGGCCAGCGTCTTGCAAAGACCGGAAGCTTGAGCTTCTGGATCTTCTGCGCCCATTATCCGCTGCTCGTCCTATTCTTCATGATTTGGGGAAAGACGGGCATCGGCTTCTATCCGCTCTTCTTCTGCGGCTCGCTTCTGGTGCTCTTTCCAGTGCTTGCGCTTTCCAACAGCTTTGTCCGCAGCAACGCACCGCGTCTCTACGCCGTTTTGACCGGCGGCCGGACCAAAAAGAGCTCTCAATCCGCTTCCCGCCGGGATGTCCCGGCAGAATTCGTTCCACAGCAAAGGTGAGACATGACGGCCAAAATCGCCCATGCGCGACTGCTTTGCCAGAGTTTGACGATCGGCGCCCTTATCCTCGGCGCCCTCCCCGCCCATGCCCAGCAGGCAAAGGGCAAATCCTTCGTCGATGATTTCGATAAGATCGACCGCAGCGTCTGGTACGTTTCCGACGGCTGGAACAACGGCGCCCACCAGAACTGCACGTGGTCTAAGAACCAGGTGAAGGCTGAGGGCGGCATGCTGCAGCTGACCTTCGCCGAGGGTAAATCCAAGGACCGCAACTATCTCTGTGGCGAGATCCAGACGAAAAAACGCTTCAGCTACGGCACCTATGAAGCGCGGATCAAGTCTGCAACCGGCAAGGGCCTGAACTCCGCCTTCTTCACCTATATCGGCCCTGCCGATAAGCAGCAGCATGACGAAATCGACTTCGAGGTGCTCGGCAAAGACACGTCGACTGTCCAGGTGAACCAATACATCAAAGCCAAGGGCGGTAACGAAAAGCTCGTGCCCGTCGGCCAAGGCGCCGATCAGGGCTTCAATGACTATGCATTCGTCTGGGAGTCGGGCAGGCTTCGCTATTACCTGAACGGCAAGCTTGTCCAGGACGTCACCGACCCGTCCAAGATTCCCCAGAACCCGCAGAAGATCTTCTTCAGCCTCTGGGGAACGGACAAACTTTCGGACTGGATGGGCAAATTCGCCTACACCCAACCCACGACGATGGAAATCGATCGGGTGGCCTACACGGCGCCGGGTGACAAATGCCAGTTCCAGGGTTCGATCACCTGCACGCTCAACTAAGCCTTCTGAAACCGCCGAAACATTGCACAGCACACCCGAAACGGACTCCGGTGACATCCGGGATAGCGCAAGGAGTATTGATGCTCAAAGTCCTCTATCTGGCGCATGATCTGGCCGATCCTGCCGTGCGGCGCCGCGTGCTGATGTTGACAGAAGGCGGGGCCTCGGTGACGCTTTCCGGCTTCCGGCGCGGCGAGAACGCGCTTGCCGCCGTCAACGGTCTCACGCCGATCGAACTTGGCCGGACCGTCGATGCCAAATTCGGCCAGCGCATGGGCGCTGTCGCAAAGGCGGTCGCCGGCCTGCGGGGCCTGCTGAACGGTGTCGAACGGCCGGACGTGATCATCGGGCGCAATCTGGAAGCGCTGGCAGTCGCCGAACGAGCCAGCCACCTCTTCGGCGGCGTGCCGATCGTCTACGAATGCCTCGATATCCATCGCCTTCTCGTGAATGACGGCATAGCCGGCAGGGCTGTGCGCCGTGCCGAAGCCTATTTCGGGCGAGATGCGAAACTGATCCTGACGAGTTCGCCCGCCTTCATCGCGAACTACTTCGTTCCGCGCTCGGCTCTCAAGGCGCCTATCATGCTTGTCGAGAACAAGGTGCTCGCGCTGAACGGCATGCCGGAAGCAACCCCGCTCCGCGTGCCGCCGAACGAGGGCGAGCCCTGGAAGATTGGCTGGTTCGGTGCGCTCCGCTGCCGCAAGTCGTTGCAACTGCTTGCCGATTTCTCCAGCCGGATGAACGGCCGTGTCCGCATCGTGCTGCGCGGCCGGCCGGCCTATTCCGAATTCGAGGATTTCGACGCCTTCGTCGCCAATGAACCCTACCTGAGCTTCGAGGGGCCGTATAAGAACCCGGAAGACCTGCCGGCGATCTACAGCGACGTCCACTTCTCCTGGGCGATCGACTTCTTCGAGGAGGGCCTCAATTCCAGCTGGCTGCTTCCCAACCGGATCTATGAAGGTTGCCTCCATGGCAGCGTCCCCATTGCGCTTGCGGGCACCGAGACGGCTCGCTTCCTCTCCCGCAAGGATATCGGCCTGACGCTGCACGACGCCTCTGTCGAAAGCCTCGAAGCACTTTTCGAGGACCTCACCGGTGAACGTTACGGCACACTCGCTGCGGCAGTCGCCGCCGAGGATCGGAAGAGCTGGCTCGCCGACAGCAGCGATTGCCGCGCCTTGGTCGACAATCTGTCCCGCCTTGTACCGTCCGCCGCCGAAGCGCAGACGGCCGATGCCTCTAACCCCGCAACCGCAGTTCCAGAAGGGTCGACTGCAATGAAGACTGACGTTTGTTCCAGCGTCGCCAGCCTCATCATCATTCCTTGCCTGAACGAGGCAAAGCACATCAAACCCTTGATCGAAAAACTCGGCCCGGCGCTTGATCAGTTGAACGCCCGCATCGTCGTCGCAGACGGCGGAAGCACCGACGGCACGCGTGAGATCGTCGGCCGTATCAGCCAAACCGACCCGCGCGTCATCCTTCTCGACAATCCCCGCCGCATCCAGAGCGCAGCCATCAATCTCGCGGTCACGACCTTCGGCCGCGATTACGAATACCTGATCCGGATCGACGCCCACGGCGACTATCCGGCGGACTACTGCCAGCGGCTCGTCGAAGAGGCCGAGCTTACTCAGGCGGATTCGGTCGTCGTCGCCATGGAGACGATCGGATTCGGCATTTTCCAGAAGGCCACCGCTTTCGCGCAGAACTCCAAACTCGGCAACGGCGGCTCGAAGCATCGCGAGGGAGCCAAGGGCCATTGGACCGATCACGGCCACCATGCGCTGATGCGCGTCGCAGCCTTCGAGACCGTCGGCGGCTACGATGAAACATTCAGTCATAATGAGGACGCGGAATTGGATTACCGTCTGAAAAAGGCGGGCTTTGGCATCTGGATGACCGACAAGACACGGATGATCTATTATCCAAGATCAACCGTTGGAACGCTTTTCCGGCAATATCTCGGCTATGGCCGGGGCCGTGCGAAGAACATTCTGAAGCACGGCAGCATGCCGAACCTTCGCCAGATGCTGCCGCTCGCGGTGGTTCCGGTCTTTATCGGCGCGTTTCTGGCCGTGCTGAGCTGGATTGCGGTCATTCCGTTCAGCCTCTGGGCCGTCGCCTGCGTCGGCTACGGTTTCTGGATGGCGGTCGGCCAGCGCAATCCATACGGGCCGCTTGCCGCACTCTCGGCCATGGTGATGCATTTCGCCTGGTCGGCCGGTTTCTGGATGGAGCTCCTGAGCTTCCGCAACCGCAAGGCGTCTTGATGAAGGACCAACGCATGCAGATCGATATCGGCGTTTGCACCTATCGCCGCGCCTCGTTGGACGAGGCGCTGCTTTCGCTTGGCGTGCTTGCGGTTCCTGAAAACGTCACCCTGCGCATCATCGTTGCCGACAACGATGTGACGGCGAGCGCGCAGGAACGCGTCGACGCGCTCCGCTCGACGATCCCGCACGAGATCGCCTATGTGCACTGCCCGGCATCGAACATCTCGATTGCCCGCAACGCCTGCCTCGAAAATGCCAAGGGCGATTTCCTGGCCTTCATCGACGACGACGAGGATGCCTCGGAAAACTGGCTGGTGGAGCTGCTGAATGCGGCGAAAAAGACCGGCGCCGATGCGATCCTCGGCCCGGTCCGCAGCGTCTATGCATCGACCGCTCCTGCCTGGATGCGCGAAGGTGATTTTCATTCGACGCTGCCGGTCTGGGTGGGCGAGGAAATCCGCACGGGCTACACCTGCAACGTGCTGCTCCGTCTCGGCTCCGAACATGTGAAGGGCCGCCGCTTCAACCTGGCGCTTGGAAAGACGGGCGGCGAAGACACCGAATTCTTCAGCCATATGCACCGGGACGGAGGACGCATCGCCTATGCTCCCGAAGCGCATGTCTATGAGGCGGTGCCGGAAAAACGGGCGGAGCTTTCATGGCTCGCAAAACGCCGTTTCCGTTTCGGCCAGACGCATGGACGTCTATTGCAGGAGAGGCATAGGGGTCTTAACCGCCTGAAACAGATCGGACTTGCCACCGCAAAGGCCGTTTATTGCCTGGGCGTGGCGCTCGTCTGCATCCTGGTGCCCGTTCCACGCTATCGCTATGCACTTCGCGGCACGATGCATCTCGGCGTCGTCAGCGGCCTGCTCGGCGTGCGCGAGATTCGCCAATATGGCGCAGCAGAGGGGACGGCATGACGAAAGAGCTGCCGGACATCAGCTTCATCATGGCTGCATATAACGCAGCCGAAACGCTTTCGAAGGCGATCGAAAGCGCGCTGGCGCAGACCGGCGTGACCGTCGAGGTCATTGTTGCAGACGATTGCTCGGGCGATGACACGCGCGAGGTGGCCAGCAGCTATCCGGACAGGAATGTCCGTCTGCTCGCGCTCGAAACGAACGGCGGACCGGCCGCAGCGCGCAACGCAGCCATTGCCGCGGCAACGGGCCGGTGGCTTGCCGTACTCGATTCCGACGATGCGATCGAACCGGGGCGGCTGGCCAGGCTGATTGCCCGCGCCGAGAAAGCTGGGGCGCAGATCGCGGTCGACAATCTGCGGGTGATCCGCGCCGATGGCACGCCGCCGGAAACCATGTTTTCCGAGAGCGCGCTGGCAGCCATGCCGGAACTGACGCTGGCCGATTTCATTCGCTCCAATGCGCTCTTCCAGACGACGCATAATTTTGGTTATCTCAAGCCTGTTTTCGAACGAGCCTTCATCGAGCGGCACGCACTGCGCTTCGACGAAAATCTGCGGATCGGCGAGGACTATCAATTCCTCGCCTCCGCACTGGCGCTTGGCGCGCGCTGCGTGGTCGAGCCCGTTGCCGGCTATGACTACAATATCCGCGAGGGTTCCATCTCCCGGGTGCTGGAACTCCGGCATATCGAAGCGATGATGGAGGGAGACAGGGTCTTCCTTGGCAAGCATACGCTCGATGTGGAGGCCTCCTCTGCGCAGAAATTCCGGACACGCAGCCTGCGACAGGCGAGATCGTTCCTTCTCCTTGTCGACAGCATGAAAAACAGATCGATCTCCGGCACGATCAAGGCGGCATGGAGCGATCCGATTGCGCTGCGCCACCTCAAGATGCCGATCGCTGTCCGCATCAACAGATTGGCCGCGGCATTGCGCAATCGCGCCGGCCTCAAGACAGACATTCCAACGTTCGGCGGCGCGCCGCGCTCGCCCAAAGGATGACCTCATGAACCAACGAAACCTGACCCTGCACAGCACGGTACCGAAAGCGTCCGACGATTCCGACAGCTTCATCGATATCGATCGGCTGATTGCGATCCTGTTTCGCCGCGCCGGTTCGATCGCGCTTTGCGTCGTCGCGTTCGTGGCGCTTGCTGCCATCTATTTGATACTTTCGACACCCGTCTACACATCGATGACGCAGATCCTGCTCGATGACAGCATGACCAAATATGCCGAGGATGAGGCGCCTGCCGCCAGTTCCCAGCAGGTGGATATGCAGATCGCGAGCGCCGTCGAGATTCTGAAGTCGAACGAGTTGGCACTGAGCGTCGTCGATGCTCAAAACCTCTCCGAGAACGATACCATCCTCGATCCCGGCCAGGGGGCCGTCGAACTGGTGAAATCCGGCGTGAAACTCATTGCCAGCGCCCTGACACCAGGCGGCCCGCCGGTCTCGGAGGAGAATGTCCGCAATGGCCGCCGTCAAAAGGCTGCGGCCATGCTGCAGCAGGCGCTGTCCGTGGAACGCGTTTCCCGCAGTTCTGTGATCGCCGTCGCCTTCCGCTCGACGGACAAGATGCTGGCGGCAAGGGTCACGAAGGCCTATGCCGACGCCTATCTGAACGACCAGCTCAACGCGAAGTTCGACGCAACCGAACGCGCCTCCGTCTGGTTGCAGGAACGTCTTGCCGACCTGCGCGACCGTTCGCAGCAGGCTGCGCTCGAAGTCGCAAAGTTCAAGACCGAAAACGGCCTGACGTCGGCGAACGGCGAACTGATGTCCGAGCAGCAGCTTGCCGACCTCAACAAGCAGCTCATCGTCGCGCAGGCTGATGCGGCCAGCGCCTCGGCCCGTTACAACCAGTTCAAGTCGATTGTCGATCAGGGTCCGGAAGGTGCGGTCAACAACGCCGCAATTTCCTCCGGCCAGACCGACAATTCGGTGATCCAGGACCTGCGCACACGTTATATCGGGGTTACCCGCCGCGAGCAGGAGATCACCACCAATTTCGGTGCGGACCATCCGCAGGCGGTGCAGCTCCGCACGGAAAAGGAAGACCTGACGCGTCAGATCTTCCAAGAACTCCAGCAGCTTACCTCCAGCTACCGCAACGAGTTCGAGGTCGCGAAATCGCGTCAGGAGTCGCTGCAGGAAAACATCCGGCATCTGACCGGAAAGAACTCCGAATCCGACAAGTCGATCGTCAAGCTCAACGATCTCGAACAGCGGGCAACCGCGCTGAAGACGCTTTATGAAGCCTATCTCGGCCGTTACGAGGAGGCAGCACAGCAACAGTCCTTCCCGATCGCCAAGGCGCGTGTGATTTCCGAAGCCGGTATCCCGACGTCACCGTCGAGCCCCAAGAAGACGATGACGCTCGGTCTGGCGATCGTCCTCGGCCTGATGGCTGGCGGCGCGTTGACGGCATTCCAGGAATTCCGCGAGCGCTTCTTCCGCGTCGAGGGTGACGTTCGCTCTATCCTGGGCCTGAAGTTCCTCGGCTATCTGCCGCTGGTCGGCAAATTGCCGAAGGAGCGCAAGGTCTTCCAGCCGCGCAAGACCCCGCTACCCCCGTCCCCAGAAGTGCCGGAAGACGGCGCGAGTTTCGAGCGCATCATGCGTATCGTTCTCGAAGCGCCCCGCTCGGTCTTTGCCGAAACGCTACGCAACGCCAAGCTTGCAAGCGACGTCATGTTCCAGGGCAAGAGCGACCGCGTCATCGGCGTCGTCTCCGCCCTTCCCGGCGAAGGCAAGTCGACGACCGCCGCGAACTTCGCAGCACTGCTTGCCTCCAGCGGCAAGCGCACGTTGCTGATCGACGCCGACCTTCGCAACCCGGGGCTTACGCGCATGCTCAAGACCCCGCCGCAGCATGGTCTGGTCGAAGCGGTGCTCGGCGACGTACCGTGGGCAAGCGCAGTCAGGGTCGACAGCCGCACCAAGCTTGCGATCCTGCCGGTCGTTTCGAACGACAACCTGATGCACACCAGCGAGCTTCTTGCCTCGCAGGGCATGTTCAATTTGATGGAAAATGCCCGCAAGATGTTCGACTACATCGTCGTCGACCTTGCACCGCTCGGCCCGGTCATCGACGCGAAGGCCTTCGCGCCCCAGGTCGATGGCTTCCTGTTCGTGACGGAATGGGGCCAGACGCCGACCAACATGGTCCGCGATATCGTGAATGCCGAACCGCAGATCAAGCAGAAGATCCTCGGCGTCATCCTCAACAAGACGGATATGTCCGAGCTCGCCAAATTCAGCAACTTCGGCGGAACGGAACGCTACCACCACAAATATGTCAGCTACTACACGGAGGAAATTCCCCCAAAGCGGCAGTCTGCCGAAGCCTGATCAGGTGGAGAAGAGGTGAACCCGACCCCGCCACAGGCGGGCGACGGTCAGCCTCCCGCTCTTGAAGGCCCGCGTGTCCAGATTGAGCCGCCGCGGTTGGACGTCCGGCTCGCTGCAGGGCGTATGGCCATGAACGACAAGCTTCGGCAGCGCGATGCCGCTGTCGAGGAACCGCTCGCGGATGAAGACGAGGTCCTCGTCGCTCTGCTTCTCGATCGTAAAATTTGGGTCGATCCCGGCATGGACGAACAAAACGTCCGGCGTATCGACGAGGATCGGCAGCGCCCGCATGAAATCGATATGCTGGCGCGGCAGCGATTGGCGGATGAAGCCGTCAAGCTTGGAAGCCGTCGGAAAGATGAGCGGCAGATGCTCGGCGTCGAGACCATATGAGCGTAGCAGCGAATCGGCGCCCATGCGCATCCATTCGGAAAACGAAATCTTCCCGTCGATATAGTCGAGCATCATGATTTCGTGGTTGCCGGTCAGGCAGATGCGGTCGAAACCTTCCGGCACCGGCCCCATCAGATGCGAGATCACCTGCGCAGATGACGGGCCGCGGTCGATGTAATCGCCAAGCATGATGATGAGCTTGCGCCCGGGCAGGCGTGCTGCATCCCGCACGATCGTATATTCGGCCATCTGCAGCAGATCATGCCGCCCATGGATGTCGCCGACTGCATAGATCGGCCTGTCGCCGGGATCGAGCTGAAGGCGTTGCCGGGCGGGCGATAGCATCATGGGAACCTCTTGGTCATCTTCAATGGATGAGCCATAATCAATCCTGTGCCTGACTGAAAGCTGCGCGGTTGAGAATTGAAAGGTTTGTGGGATGGTCAAGCATGGCCATCTCTATCAAGCTGGTAAGAAAATTCAAACCACACCGACTTTGTAGAAAAAGCGGCCTTATCATCCCGGTGGTGATCCATCACTCCTATCATCACCGAACAAGAGTACGATCGATGGGAACCGTATCGCAATTTCACGACCCGGCGCGACCGGTCGCACAGCGCATCGGAAGCGAGGAAGAGGCGATCAGCACAGCGCGCACCCTTGCCGCCGCCTTTCAGCGGCAGTCGAGCGAGCGCGACATCAATCGCATCCTACCCTATCAGGAAATCGACGCCCTCTCGCAATCCGGCCTTGGCGCGATCACCGTTCCGCCCGAATATGAAGGACTGGACGTTACCAATTCGCTGCTCGCCGAAATCGTTGCGATCATCGCTGAGGGCGATCCTTCGATCGGCGAGTTTCTCGAAGTCCATTTTACAGTCCTCGACGGACTTCGGCAGCAGGCTGGCGAAGAGCTGCAGCGCGCCCTCTTTGCGCGAGTACTTGCCGGCGATCGTTTTGCCGCGGCCACTTTTGTGGATGCTGCCGCAGTCAGTCCCCGCGGTCTCGGGTATCGACTGAATGGCCGCAGCAGGTCTTCGCCGGCGGTGCTCTTTGCCGATTGGATCGCGGTCGGACATGATCAGACCGCGCTTTACCTCCCCTCCGACAGCGAAGGCCTTCAACTTGTCGATGATTGGGACGGCCTTGGCCAGCGCACCAACGGCACAGCCGCCATCGTGGTCAGCGACTTGCATGTCAACGCGGATGCAGTCGCGCTTGTCGCGCACGCGCCATCGGCGATCGGCGAATTGCTGCATGCCGCCGTCGATCTCGGGATCGCGCGTGCGGTTCTTTCCGCCGATGCCGGCGCAGCACAGGCAAACGACGTTGGCAAGCTCGCGATCGGCATAGAGACGGTAGCCGCGCTTCTGGAAAGGGCGGGCCGCAAGCTCGACATCGCGCAGATCAATATGAGCGGCCCGGCGGCCGAAGATGCCTATTTCTCCGCTACTGCGGCGCGCGCCGTCGCAAGTAAGGTGGCAATCGATGCCTCGAACCTGATTTTTGAACTAATGGGGGAAAACACCGCGAGTATCGGCCTCAATCTCGACCGGCATTGGCGGAACGCCCGCATCCGCGCGCTGAGAACATCCGCCGATGTTCTTCATCAGCGCGCCGCCCATCATCTGCGTAAGGATCGCTAGATCAGCCTGCCGCGAAAACCGGCGACGTCTCGTCGTCTCCACCGCTAAGCTTGCCGCCCTTCGCGACGAATTGCTCGAGCGTCATGTTGTCGAGGATATCGGCGATCGCATCCCGCACTTCGGTCATCGAGCGGCGCACATGACAGGTTTCCGGATCCGAACAGTCGTCGCAGGCTTCATAAGCGGTGCGGCTTGCGCAGCGAATGGGAGCGAGCGGCCCGTCAAGCGTGCGGATGACATGGCCGATGCGGATCTCCGACGCCGGCCGCGACAGCGAATAGCCGCCGCCCGGCCCCTTCTTGGAGCGAAGAATGCCGACATTTCGCAGCTCCAGAAGGATCGTATCGAGGAACTTTTTCGGGATATTGTTGCGTGCGGCGACATCGTTGATGAAGGCGGTTTCTCCCGGCGCCAGACGCGCCAGATCAACCAGTGCCTTCAATCCGTACTTTCCCTTTTTGGTCAGCATTTTCGATCGTCCCGCAGATCTGCGCGCTGCTTTCTTTTATCCATGCAAATAGCGCCGAAAGCATGAACGCACAATAAATAGCTATTATTTATATAGGTTAAGTTCAACTTTATGGCTCTCCCCAAAAATCATGATCTTGCCTTAAGATTTTCGGCGGAATAATCGGCAGATCGCGCGAACGGTCACGCCGGGCTCTACGAACGATTTCAACCACACTGGATGCAACCGATGCCTCTTTTACTCAAGGCGTGCATACACTCTATGTCCAGTTGACAGATATCCTACAAGTGGATATGTCTATCATATTCTGAACTCATGCATGGACGAGAACGGCATGACGCTTAAGACGATGAAGCCTCTGACGCGGGCGCCTTTGCTGCACGTCTCGGTGCAAGAGAGCCTTCGCGCCTATATCGCCGACAACGGCCTTGCTCCCGGAACTCTGCTACCGGCCGAGGGAGAGCTTGCAAGCCAACTCGGCGTCAGCCGCAATTCGTTACGCGAGGGCATCAAGGCACTGGAGTCGCTTGGCGTTCTGGAATCGCGGCGCGGTGTCGGCATCTTCGTCAAGGCCTTCTCCTTCGAGCCGCTGCTCGACAATCTGGCTTACGGCCTCGGCGGCGCGCTTCGCCAGATCGAGGAAGTCCTCGAGATCCGCCGCACGCTCGAAGTCGGCCTCATCGGCAAGACGCTGGAGATGATCAGCGATGAGGATATCGCCGAGCTGCGTGCCACGGCAAACAGGATGCGCCTCCATGCCGAGCGCGGCGAATCCTTCGCCGAAGACGACCAGCTTTTCCACCGCCTGCTTTTCCGCTGCCAGAACAACGAGACGCTCGTACGGCTGATCGATGTTTTCTGGCTGGCTTTTTACAAGGCGTCCGACTTCGTCAATCTCGACAATGTCGATCCCATGGCCACCTGGAGGGACCACGAGGCGATCGTCGATGCAGTGGAAGCGAAGAACCTGGAGGAAGCGCGCATACGCCTGGATCGCCATTATGCCGGCATCTCCCGGGTGATCGCAAATAACAAGACAAGTTCAAATGTGGGAGGAACACAATGAAACGACTGTCCAGATTATCGGCCATCGCACTTACCGCTATGATGGCGACGACCGCCATTCCAGCCTTCACGACGCCGGCTGAAGCGGCAACGCTTTCCGGCGGCTTCGACGTCGGCCCCGGCGGCTTTCAGGGCAATTTCAATCCGCTGGCCGCGACCGCCGGCTTCACCTGGCTCAGCATCTATTATGAGCCGCTCGTCGCCTATGACGAGAAGCTGCAGAAGGTCGTCGGCGTGCTTGCCTCGTCTTATGAGGTCAGCGAGGACCAGAAGACCTACACCTTCAAGCTCGCGGATGCGAAGTGGCATGACGGCAAGTCCTTCACGGCGAAGGATGCGAAATTCACCATTGAACTGGCCACAAATGCCAAGACGGGCTCGGTGCTTGCCGCGCGCCTCAAGCCGGTTTCCGCGGTCGAGGCACCCGATGACCGTACGCTCGTCGTCAAGCTGAGCGCACCGAGCGCCAGTATCCTGGATACGATGACCAAGGTGATGATGCTGCCCGAGCACGCGCTCGCCTCCACCCCCGCCGACCAGCTTGCAAAGAGCACCTGGTGGTCGACGACGCCGATCGGTACTGGCCCGTTCAAGTTCACCAAATACGTCACCGATCAATATGTCGAGCTCGCTGCCAACATCGATTATCGCGGCGGCAAGCCGGCGCTGGAAAAGGTGATCAATCGATATTTCGCCGATCCGGCGGCAGCGATCGCCGCCCTCCGGTCCGGTGAAATCCAGTTCACCTATGTCGATTCCAACGACGTGCCGACCTTCAAGGACGACAAGTCCTTCAAAGTCATCGAAGGCAACTCCTTCGTCGTCAACTATCTGGGCTTCAACCACGATTCGCCGATCTGGAAGGATGTGCGCGTCCGTCAGGCGGTGATGTATGCCATCAATCGCGACGCCATCATCAAGAGCCTTTACAGCGGCGCTGCGACGCCGGCCAATTGCGCCTATATCGCCGATCGGCTGGTGCCGAAGGATATCGAAGCCTACGCCTACGATCCGCAAAAGGCAAAGGAACTGCTGAAGGAAGCCGGCTGGGATCAGATCAACGGCGCCAAGCCGATCACGCTTTTGACCTACTACACGACGCCGCTTGCGACCAACGTGCTCGCGGCCGTGCAGGCGATGCTCGCCCAGGTCGGCATCAATGTCGTGCCGCGCGCCGTCGATGCGCCGACCTACAACAGCATCGTGCTGAAGGCAGATGCCGACATCTCGCAGTTCCAGATGGTCTATGCCGGCCTGCAAAACGGCCCGGATGCCGGCAGCATCAATCCTGGCCTCAACGAAAAGCAGATACCGCCAGCAGGCCCGAACGTCGTGCGCGCCCGCATGCCGGATCTGACCTCAGCGCTCGATGCTGCCCTTGCCGAGACCGACAGCAGCAAGCGCGATGCCCGCTATCAGCAGGTCTGCAAGGTGATGAACACCGAGTTGCCCTGGGGAACACTCTGGGTCGCGAACCGCTACGGCGTGGTGTCGACCAAGGTCAAGGATTTCGTCTGGACGCCGGCTCCAGGCGGCGGGCCATATCAGGCCAATCCGCAGCAGTGGTCGATCGCCGAATAAGGCGCTCTTCTTGAACTATCGAGGGTGGCTTCGGCCACCCTCACGGAATGGATTTCCAATGCTCAGATACAGCCTCCGGCGCGTGATCATCGGGATGGGCATGCTTCTTGCCTTGAGCGCGCTGATCTTCCTGTTGCTGCGCCTTGCCCCCGGCGATCCGATCGATGCCTATATCGATCCCAACATCCCAATGTCGTCGTCTGATCTTGCTGAATTGCGCAGCCGGCTCGGGCTCGACCAGCCTTTGCCGGTTCAGTATCTCGCATGGCTGCAGCAGGCGCTGGCGGGCAATCTCGGCTATTCGATCAAGCGGCTGGACCAGCCGGTCCTGACCCTCGTGCTTTCGCGCATCGGCCCGACGGTGCTCCTAATGGGCACCGCGCTGGTAATCTCGATCGTCGCCGGGATTGCGATCGGCGTCATCAGCGCCGTGCGCCGCAATTCCGTCGCCGACATTTCCTTTTCGGTCTTCGCACTTGCCGGCATTTCCAGCCCGGCCTTTCTGAGCGCGCTGATCGGTCTTTACATTTTTTCCGTCCGGCTGAACTGGACGCCATCGGGCGGCATGCTAACGCCGGGCGAGGAGTTCTCCGTCCTCGATCTCCTGCGGCATCTGATCCTGCCTGCAGCATTGCTCGCCATCGCCCAGGCTGCCTTGATCATGCGCTACATGCGCGCCTCGATGCTCGAAGTCCTCAACCAGGATTACGTGCGCACCGCCCGCGCCAAAGGCGTCGTCGAATTCTGGGTCATCACCAAGCATGCTCTCAGAAACGCGCTGCTTCCCGTCGTCACGCTGATCGGTTCGACCATCGGCCTTGCGATTGGCGGGGCGATCTTCATTGAAAGCGTCTTCAACTGGCCGGGCATGGGCCTGCTGCTCGTCGATGCCGTGGAGACGCGCGACTATCCCGTCATTATGGGTGCGACACTCGTCATCGGCACCTGCGTCATCATCGTCAATCTGCTGACCGATATCGCCTATGCGGTCATCGATCCGCGCATCACGGTGGGCTAATCCATGCTGGCCCGCACCGCAACCCGCAGCCCCGGACCTCTCGCCCGCGCCTTTGACCGCTTCCTTCTCAACCGGGCAGCCGTCTTCGGGCTATGCGTCGCAATCCCGATGCTGGCGATCATCCTCTCCTATCCGCTCTGGTGGCCTTTCCTGCCGAACGACATCGATCTTCTGGCGATGAACAGCGGCCCGACCGCGACGCATTGGTTCGGCACGGACGGCGTTGGCCGCGATGTCTTTGCCCGGGTTCTGGAGGGCGGCCGCATCTCGCTTCTGGTCGCCGTCGCCTCGACTGCGATCTCTGCGATGATCGGTTTCCTCTTCGGCGCCGTCTCCGCCCTGGCCGGCCGTTGGGCTGATGCGCTTTCGATGCGCTTCGTCGACCTGGTAATGACGCTGCCGCCCGTCATCTTCCTGCTCGTGCTCGCCTCGATTGCCGGTACCGGCATCTGGCCGACGGTGCTGGTGATCTCGCTGCTCTCCTGGCCGCTGCTTGCCCGCATGATCCGCTCGCGACTGCTGGAACTTCGCGAACGCGATTTCGTCCTGGCGGCGCGCGGCATGGGTGCCGGCCTGCCGCACCTGCTCTTCCGTCATGGCCTGCCGAACTCGATCGATATCCTGATGGTCTATGCGACGCTGCAGATCGCCAATGCCATTCTTCTCGAGGCCGGCCTCTCCTTCCTCGGGCTCGGCATTGCGCCGCCGGCTGCAAGCTGGGGCAACATGTTGAATGCCGCCCGCTCCACCGCAGTTCTCGAACAATATCCATGGCAATGGCTCTTCCCCGGTGGGGCGCTGGTCCTTGCCGTGCTTGCGATCAATTTCATTGGCGATGGCCTGAGGGACGCCTTCGATCCTCGCGCCGAATTAAACTGACAATCGAAAGAAAGCGAAAATGAGCAAATTCAAGGGTGTGGTTCCTCCTGTCGTAACGCCGCTGAACCCGGATTTCACCGTCGACTATCCCTCCTATACGCGCGTTCTGGAGCACCTGATCGGCGCCGGCTGCCACGGGGTCTTCGTGCTCGGTTCGACGAGCGAGGTGGTCTTTTACGACGACAAGACGCGGCGCGAGATCATCGAACATTCGGCGAAGGTAGTAAACGGCCGCGTGCCGCTCATCGTCGGCACCATCGATCCGACGACCGATCGGGTCATTTCGCATGCGAAGATCGCAAAGGCAGCGGGCGCCGACGCCGTTGTCGTAACAGCGCCTTTCTACACCGTTACCAGCCAGTCCGAGATCCTCGACCACTTCCGCTATATCCGCGACGCCGTCGATGTGCCGCTCATCGCCTATGACATTCCCGTCTGCGTCAACGTCAAGCTGCAACGCCAAACGACGGTGACGCTCGCCAAGGAAGGCACGATCATCGGCTTGAAGGATTCAAGCGGCGACGACGGCAATTTCCGCTATGCGCTTCTGGATCTCGCCGCGCACAAGGACATTTTCCTGATGACAGGCTCGGAAATCGTTGTTGATACCGCGCTGCTGATGGGGGCCCACGGCGTCGTTCCCGGCATCGCCAATGTCGACCCGCACGGTTATGTCCGCCTTTGGGATGCGGCGCAGCGTGGCGACTGGGCTCTCGCGAAGAAGGAGCAGGAACGTCTTTGCCGGCTCTTCGAAATCGTCTGGATCGCGCAGGGCCGTGTCAGCGGCGGCGCCTCGGGCATCGGCGCCTTCAAGACCGCCATGAAGCGGCTTGGCATCATCGACACTGCCTTCATGCCGCGTCCGCGTGCTCCCCTCAACGAAGCCGAGACCGCCAAGATCGACGAGATCCTGCGCGCGACCGAGCTGCTTGGCTGATGATCGCCATGCAACAGACCGCCGATCCCATTCTCGACATTCGCGGACTGCGGACGATCTTTCGCATCCGCGGCGGCGAGGTGACGGCGGTCAACGGCATCGACCTGACCGTCGCCGCCGGCGAGACGCTGGCACTCGTCGGCGAATCCGGCTCGGGCAAGTCGGTAACGAGCCTTTCGGTCATGCGGCTACTGACCCGCAATATCGGCGCGATCGCCGCCGGCAGCATTCGCCTGAAGCGGAAGAGCGGCGCCGTCGCCGACCTCGTCCTGCTTGACGAGCACGACATGCGAAAAGTCCGCGGCGACGATATCGGCATGGTGTTTCAGGAGCCGATGTCGAGCCTCAATCCCGTCTTCACCATCGGCGACCAGATATCGGAGCCGATCCGCATTCATCGCGGGGCGGATCGGAAGGCCGCGATGAATGCGGCCATTGCCCTGCTCGAAAGCGTTGGCATTCCGGATGCGAAGCGCCGTGCCGGCCAATATCCGCATGAACTTTCCGGCGGCATGCGCCAGCGCGCGACGATCGCCATGGCGCTCGCCTGCGATCCGGTGCTGCTGATTGCCGACGAGCCGACGACGGCGCTCGACGTAACGATCCAGGCACAGATCCTCGACCTTCTCTTGAAGCTGCAGCGCGAGCGCGGCATGGCGATGCTCTTCGTCACCCACAATCTCGGCGTCGTCGCGGAAATCGCCCACCGCGTCGCGGTCATGTATGCCGGGCGGATCGTCGAGCAGGGGCCGGTCGGCGAGGTTTTCCGCCATCCGAAGCACCCCTATACGATCGGCCTGCTCGCCTCGATGCCGCGGCTCGGCGACGCAACCCGCATGAAGCTCGCCGGCGAAAAGCTCGCCGCCATTCCCGGCATGGTGCCGAGCCTGATGAAAATGCCGCCGGGCTGCGCCTTCTCGCCTCGATGCAAGTTCGCCATAGACGCGTGCCGCGCGGCTGTCCCGCCGCTCGAAGACGTCAATCCGCAGCATCGAAGCCGCTGCATCCGCTGGCGGGAGATTTAGATGAACGAGCCTTTGCTTTCCGTTCGCGGTCTCGCGAAACATTATACGTCGCGCGGCACGAAACTTACGATCCTGCAGGATATCTCCTTCGATATCGGCAAGGGCGAGGTCGTCGGCCTCGTCGGCGAATCCGGCAGCGGCAAGACGACGATCGGCCGCTCGGTGCTACGGCTGGTCGAGCCCTCCTCCGGAAGCGTGCGCTTTGACGGAACCGAACTCACCGCGCTGTCCGCCTCCGCCATGCGGCGCGCGCGGCCGCGCATGCAGTATATTTTCCAGGACCCCTATGCCAGCCTCTCGCCGCGCATGACGATCGGCGAAATCCTGACGGAGGGGCTGAAGATCCAGGGCATCGGAAAGCGCGAGGAAAGGCTCGACCGGGCGCGGTCCGCCCTCGAAAAGGTCGATCTTCCGGCCGACGCACTCAATCGCTATGCGCATGAATTTTCCGGCGGACAGCGCCAACGCATCGGTATTGCCCGCGCCTTGACGCTGTCGCCGGAATTCATCGTTGCCGACGAGCCCGTTTCGGCGCTCGACGTCTCCATCCAGGCGCAGGTCATCAACCTGCTGCGCGATCTGCAGCAGCGCCTCGGCCTCACCATGCTGTTCATTTCGCATGACCTGGCGGTGGTCGAATATATCTGCGACCGCGTGATCGTGCTCTATCTCGGGCGGATCATGGAGATCGCGACGAGCGCCGATCTTTATGCCAGGCCGCAGCATCCCTATACCCGCGCCCTGCTCTCGGCGATCCCCTCGCCTGATCCGGATGCCCGGCGTAACCGGCAGATATTGAAGGGCGACATTCCAAGCCCGGCCAACCCGCCAAGCGGCTGCGTCTTCCGGACGCGCTGTCCAAAAGCGCTGGATGCCTGCGCCCGGACCGTGCCGGAACTGCGCGAAGTGGCCCCTGGGCATTTCAAGGCCTGCATTCGAGACGACCTGGATTGATCGGCAAAAGGAGCATTCGGTGACAGAAAAAAGGCGGCATCCGATCGGCGGGAACTGGGCAAGCCTTCTTTTGCCGATCGAGACAGACGACAGCATAAATTTCGATAAGCTCGGCGAGGAAATCGATATTCTGATCGCAGCCCGCGTCGACGGCATTTATTCGAACGGCACGGCAGGCGAATTCCACAACCAGACGGAAGCGGAATTCGACCGCATCCAGTCCATGCTGGCCGAGCGTTGCACGAAAGCCGGAATGCCCTTCGTCATCGGCGCATGCCAGCCGGATGCGATGATCCAGCTGGACCGCGTCCGGCGTGCAGCCTCGTTCAGGCCGCTTGCCATTCAGGTGATCCTGCCGGACTGGTGGCCGCTCAACGATCTCGAAGCTGCCGATTTCCTGGCGAGGGCATCTAAGGTCGCCGATGGGATTGCGCTGATCCTCTACAATCCGCCGCATGCCAAACGCGTTCTGACGCTCAGAGAGCTCGCAAATATCTGCATCCCCTGCCCTGATATCGTCGGCATCAAGCTTTCCGATAGCGGCGCGGACTGGTATGGCGAAGCGCGGAAATACCTCCAGGCATTCTCGCTCTTCGTACCCGGCCATCATCTGGCGACCGGCACGAGAGAAGGCGTGGCTGCAGGCGCATTTTCCAATGTCGCCTGCCTCAGCCCGCGCGGCGCGCAGCGATGGACCGATCTGATTGAGACCGACCTCGAGGCCGCATTGGAAACGGAACGCCGGATCTGCCGATTCATGGACGAACACATCGTCCCCTTCCGCCAGAAGGCCGGTTATTCGAATGCCGCGCTTGATAAACTGCTGAGCGCAATCGGCAATTGGGGACCTGTCGGAACACGGCTGCGGTGGCCCTACCGCTCCATCGACGAGACTGAGGCGGCGCGGCTTAGCGAGATCGCGCGCGAGGAGCTAGGCGAACTCTTTTTTGCGCCCTAAAACACCAGCTGCACCTTGCACGCAGCCGAGCGGTCGCCGGCCTGCTCGAAAGCCTCCAAAGCGCGTTCGAGGGGGAAGCTGTGGCTGATGATCGGACGGATGTCGATCTGCCGGCTGGCGATCAATGCCACCGCATCTTTGAATTCGCTGTGAAAGCGTTGCGAACCGTGGATATGCAGTTCCTTGCCGACCAGACCATTGAGCGGAATGGCTATGTCGCCGGTCACGCCCACCTGCACGATCGTGCCGCGCGGCTTGACCGACGCGATCGCAAAGCGGATTGCCGGTGCTGCGGCAGAGCATTCGAATGCAAGGTCGAAATAGCCTTTGCCGGCTTCGTAGGGCGCGAGCGCATCCTGATCTTTTGCATTGATCGTTTTGTCCGCTCCCATTGCGCTTGCGCGCCGGAGCGCGGCGTCAGCAAGGTCGGTGACGACGATTTCCGCTGCCTGACGATAACGCGCCGCGGCAACGGCAAGGCATCCTATCGGGCCGGCGCCGGTGATCAGCACCTTTTTTCCCGCGATCTCGCCCGCGCGTGAAGCTGCATGCAGGCAGACGGCCAGCGGTTCGGCGCATGCCGCTTCGGCCGCGCTGACATCACCGGAAACCGCAACGCATTGCACCGCCGGCACGACCAGCCACTGGCGAAACATGCCTTGCTCATGGGGAAGCCGCATGGCGCTTCCCATGAAGCGCATGTCGAGGCAGTGGATCGGCTGCCCACGCTTGCAATATTCGCACGATCCGCACGGCTGGCTCGGATTGACGGCGACCAGGGTGCCCTCAGGAAGGGCCACTCCGGCGCCCGCCGTCTCGACGAAGCCCGACGCCTCGTGTCCGGGAATGATCGGCTCGCGCACGCGCACCGGCCCAAAACCGCCGTCCTGGTAGTAATGCAGGTCGGAGCCGCAGATCCCTGCAGCCGCCATGCGCAAGAGCACTTCGCCTTCGCCCGGTTCCCGCACGGAGCCTGCCTCGACCCTCAGGTCCCGCGCTCCGTAAAGCCGGGCAAATCGCGTCTGCATAAGCTTCCTCCCCATTACTTCAGCAACCCGAGCTGCTGCGGCAGCCAGAGCGAGACCGACGGGATAAAGGTGATCAGGATCAGTGCGACGAACAGCGGCGCGAGCCAGGGCAGGATCGCCATGGTCGTGCGCTCGACGGAGAGCTTTGCCACCCGCGAAAGGACGAACAATACCATTCCGAGCGGCGGATGAAGCAAGCCGATCATCAAATTGAGCGTCATGATCAGGCCGAACTGCACGGGATCGATCTGGAATTGCGTCACAATCGGCAGCAGGATCGGAACAAGGATGGTGATCGCCGCGATCGTATCCAGGAAGCAGCCCACGAAAAGCATCAGCAGATTGACGAGGATCAGGAAAACCCACTTGTTGTCGGTGATCGAAAGGATCGCCGTCGACAAGAGCTGTGCGGCCTGGCTGACCGTCAGCAGCCAGGCAAAGACCGAGGCCGCGGTGACGATAAAGAGAACCGAGGCCGTGGTCTCGATCGTATCGAAGCTCGCCTTGGCGAGCGTCGAGAGTGTCATGGTGCGGTAGCGCACCAGCCCCAGGAAAAGCGACCAGAGCACAGCCGCGACTGCCGCTTCCGTCGGCGTAAACCAGCCCATTGTCATGCCACCGATGAGAATGACCGGCGTCATCAGGGCCATGACGGCTGAAAAGGAGAAATACCAGTCCAGTGCCAGAAGCGCGGCAAGCGCGATGCCGGCCGACACGTTCATCGACAAGCCGGCAAGAATCATGAGGTAGATCGCGACGGGAACGAGCAGCACCACGACGATTTCCAGCGACGCCGACAGAAGCTGCTTGACATCGAAGGGTGCGTCCGAGCCCCAGCTCCGCGCATAGGCGAATGCGGCAACGGTCACCATCATCAGAACGGTCATGACGATGCCGGGCAGAATGCCGGCCATGAACAGGGCGCCGATCGAGACGTTCGCCATCATGCCGTAGATGACGAAGGGTAGAGACGGCGGGAAGATCGGGCCGAGCGTCGCCGAGGCCGCCGTGACGCCGACGGCTGCTTCAACCGGATAGCCGTGGTCCTTCATCGCCTTGATCTCGATGGTGCCGATCCCGGCGGCATCCGCAAGCGCGGTTCCCGACATGCCGGAGAAGATCACAGAGCCGATGATGTTGACCTGCGCGAGGCCGCCCTTCATCCAGCCGACGAGGGCGACCGCAAACGAATAGATACGTCCGGTCACCCCGGCCGAATTCATCAGGTTGCCGGCGAGAATGAAGAAGGGAACGGCAAGCAGCGGAAAGCTCTCGACGCCGGCGATCATTCGCTGGGCGACGATGATGTCGGGCGCGACGCCGTAAAGAACGATATAGAGCACCGAGGCGGTCGCCATCGAGATCGCGACAGGCACGCCGATGACCATCAGCAAGAGAAACGAGCCGACAAGCAGGAGCATGTGATCAATCCTCGATTTTCTGGAATTCCTCGGGCCGCTCCAGAACGGAATAGCCGCGGCGCATATTGGCAACGAAGACCACGATGGCGCGCAGCAGCATCAGGACGAATGCGGCAAAGACGCTGTAGAAAACGATGTTGCGCGGCAGCGCGATGGTCACCATCTCCTCCCCGGCGACGATCTGCACATAGCGCCACATCAGATGGCAGGCGTAGGCAAAGAAGCCGATACGGACGACATCGACGAAGCTGGCAAGGATCCTCGCCATCCGCTGCGGCATGTAGTGGTAGAATACGTCCACCTGGATGTGGCGCGAGGTGCGCACGCACATGACCGAACCAAGGAAGACGACGCCGATCAGGCAGTTGATGGCGATCTCTTCCGTCCAGGCATAGCTGTCGTTCAATACATAGCGCGTGAAGAACTGCAGAAAGACGCAGCCGGTCATGAGCCAGAAGACGATCAGGGTGATCCAGTCCTCCGGGGCATAATCCGAGGCTTTGGCGGTCGGAGCCGCGCCTTCGAACGTATGGGCAATCTCGTCTGGGGTGATCTGGGTGTGGACTTCTTGCGACATGGGGAACGTCCGTTTTCGCCGGAAAGGAGGATACGGCGCTCAATGGCGCCGCATCCTTTGCGATTATTGGATAGCGCGGATGGCTTCCCAGTCGGTCTTTTCGTAGCCGAAATCCTCGAAGGCCACTTTCTCGGCAACTGCCTTTTCGAAGTCGGCCTTGTCGACTTCCGTCACGTTGAGCCCCTTCTCCTTGAAGGTGGCGATGAGGCCGTTTTCCCGTCCTTCGATTGTCTTCGTGGTGCGCTCTGCAGCTTCCCGCATCACGGTCTCGAAGATTGTCTTGTCCTCGTCGGAAAGGCTCGACCACAGGGTCTTGGAAACCACGGTGTTCAGATGATCGACAATATGGCCGGTCAGGATGATGTTCTTCTGAACTTCGTAGAACTTCTTCGCCTCAATCGTCGTCAGCGGATTTTCCTGTGCCTCGACCGTGCCGTTCTGAAGCGCAAGATAGACCTCGGCAAAGGCGATCGGCGTCGTGTTTGCGCCGCAGGCGCGCGGCATGGCGAGATAGGCTGGAACGTCGGGAACGCGGATTTTGAGACCCTGCATGTCGGCGCACTTGGCGATCGGCTTGTTCGAGGTCGTCTGGCGCGTGCCGTAATAGCTGACGGCAGCAATATGGTTGCCGGTCTTGTCTTCGTAGCCCTGGGCAAGGCGCTTGAAGACATCGCTCTTGGTGTAGGCGATCAGATGTGCCGGGCCGCGGAAGATATAGGGATAGTAGGTGACGCCGATCGGCTTGTAATCGCGGGCGGCAAAGCTCGAGCCGGAAATGATGATATCGACGGTGCCGAGCTTCAGTCCCTGGTTGATGTCCGCTTCCTTGCCGAGCTGTGAAGCGGGATAGACTTCGATCTTGTAGCGCCCGCCGGTGCGCTTGTTGATCTCCTCGGATGCCCAGACCGAATCCGTGTGGAAGGGTTCGGACGTTTCATAGACATGGGCCCATTTCAGGACCGTCTGTGCATGTGCGGCAACCGTCGTCGCCATGATGGCGGCTGCGGTGCAAACTATCGTAGCCAGTCTGATCTTCATCGCTCTTTCCTCCCGAGCTTGCGTTAGATCTTTGCATTCCTCCGGGCCGCAGCGCGGCCGCCTTCGTCTTCCCCGAAAAGCTCCTCCCCGAAGCTTTCGGAAAATCTCTTCTGCGATCTGTCGAGATGGGTCCGCATGGCCTGTTTGGCGGCTGCGGGGTCATTGGCGGCGATCGCATCTCTGATGGCGCGATGCTCCTCCATCGCGCGCGTCCAGAAATCGGGTCCCTCGAAATGGCTCGCCAGCTTCTCGAAATACGGCGTCATGCGCTGATCGTAGATTTCGCCGGTGAAGCGGATGAGCGCGGCATTTCCGACGATGCCGGCAATTGCCGTGTGGAAGGCGCGGTCGATTTCGAGCGCCGCATCGGTATCGTTCACAACGCTTGCCATCTGCTGCAGGTTCTCGTCGAGCACTGCAATGTGGCTGGCGGTTGCGCGCTGCGCAGCCTCCTCGGCGATCGCGCATTCGATGATGGAGCGGGCCTGCAGCAGCTCGAAAGGCCCTTCGAACGGTTCGCGCTCCGGCTGAGCGGGCTGAACGGTGTGCTTGCGGGCGACATATATTCCCGAGCCCATGCGGATATGCACGAGCCCTTCCACTTCCAGCACGATCAATGCTTCGCGAATGGTCGGACGCGAGACCGCCAGCTTTTCGGCCAGTTCGCGCTCCGGCGGGAGGCGCTGGCCAACGGCCAGCTCGCCAGTCGCGATCATCGAACGAATTTGGTCAGCCACCTGCCTGTAAAGGCGGCGCGATTCAACAGCCGAAAACATCTAGCCTCCCCGGCGCGTTTCTCCTCAAACGCGCAATTGGCCAAGTGGCCTGACCAATTCATCCATTCGTAACATTGATCGTCTCGTGCGTCAATCCGCCGCAAAGGACGGGCTCTATGGACCGAACGGCTGTTGCAGAGCGTAACGTGCGGCAAGCGCCGCAAAGGATGCCGCTGTCGCAGGGTCGAGTTCGACACCATTTTTCTCGCGGTCTTCGGCGACTTTCCATTCGCGGTCGCCTGGCGCCATGACGTTTAAGTCATCGCGGGCCGGCGAATTGCGCAGCGTCTCCAGATAACGCGTCATGGCAGCGTCGAACCGGTGTCTGTCCAGGAAAGCCTCAGGCTTCATCGCCAGCACGAAGGCACCCAGTCCGCGCGGTGTCGAGAAGTCCGGACCGGGCATTGGCGCGATGTCGAAGCTCAATTTCATGCCGGTCAGGACGGCGCTGAGGATTTCGGCCAATCCGGCCAACCCGGCCCCCTTGAAGCCGAATTCACCGCCAAGCGGCGCCAGCATATCGGCCTGTTCCGGGTCGGTGGTATTGTAGCCGTGGCTATCCGAAGCCGTACCGGCCGGCAAACTCTTGCCAAGGCTCCTGTAAAGCTGAACGCGATTATAAGGCACTGCGCTGGTGGCCATGTCGAAGAGCCAGGGATTGTCGTTGGGAACCGGCACCGCACAGGCGATCGGATTGGTGCCGTGAAAGCGCATCGCGCCGTCATGCAAGCGGACAAAACTGTCGGAATTGCAGAACGCAAGACCAATGAAGCCCCGCCGGGCCGCATGAAGCGCATAGGCGCCGGCCGGCCCGAAATGCGAGGAATTGCGGATGGCCACGGCGCCGATGCCATGGCGGTCGGCCAATTCGATCGCATGATCCATCGCCACGAAGGTCGCAAGCCCTCCATGGCCATTATCGGCGTCGAGCACACCGACGGCTCCGAATGCCGAAGCAAGCGCCACTTTCGGCTGCCGGTTGATGCGGCCCTCGGTCAAGCCTTTGACATAGTGCGGCAAAAGCCTAACGCCGTGGCTGTCGATGCCGAGCCGCGTCCCATGCATCATCGCCCGCGTCGCTCCATCGCTGGTTGCTTCGTCAGCACCCGCTGCAATGAAGACGGCGCGACAGAAGCGATCGACGGAAGCAAGCGTCGCCCTTACAGGCGAAGTCGGATGTTCAGTCGGCATCGGCAAATCACCTTTCACCAGCGCTCGCTGGCTGCCTTGGCGTCGTAACGGGCTCGGGCCGCCAGAATTTCAGCCTGGTTCGATTCCGTCCACCCCACCAGCGCGCGGATGGTTTCGTGCAGAGTGCAGCCGAGCGGCGACAGCGCATACTCCACACGCGGCGGCACGACGGGATAGACCGTTCGCTGGATAATTCCGTCGCGTTCGAGGTTGCGCAAGGTGGTCGTCAGCATCCGCTGGCTGATGCCGTCGATGCTGTTGCGCAATTGCGTGAAGCGGAGCGTGCGCTTTTCCAGAAGAGCGATCACCAGCAGCGACCATTTATCGGCGATCCGATCGAGGATCTGCCGCACCTCGCAGCCTTCGCGCACATCCCATTGCAGGACGTCGTAATCCGCCTCGCTGCTGCAAAGGTTACTCGGTGAGTTTAAAGTGCCTTCTTTCATGGGTCCGGAGCATGGCCTAATTGTTTGATGGTTACAAGAGGGAACTGACTGACGAAAAGTTACTCACTCTCTTCATCGTCAACAAAGGACCATGCTTATGTCCACGACCCTTTCTTCTTCCGAAGCCGGCGCCGCACCTATGACGCCGCGTGCCGCAGCGACGTTGATCGTCCTCTGCGGAGCCATCTTTCTTGAGGGCATCGATGTTGCCATGCTCAATATCGCGCTTCCGGCAATCCGGGCCGATCTTAATCTGACGACAACCACGCTGAGCGGCGTGGTGAGCGCCTATGTGCTGGGCTATGCCGGTTTCATGCTGCTCGGCGGCCGTGCTGCCGACATTTTCGGCAAACGCCGGGTCTTCCTTTCCGCGCTTGCCGTCTTCATTGCATTTTCCGGACTCGGCGGGCTTGCGACGGAGGGCTGGATGCTGCTGTTGGCACGCTTCGTCACGGGCGCCGCCTCGGCATTCATGACACCGGCGGGCCTGGCGCTCGTCGCGACGAATTTTCCGGAGGGTCCCCAGCGCAACCGCGCAGTGACCATCTACGCCTCCACGGCTTCCGCCGGTTTCTCGCTCGGGCTCGTCCTGGGCGGATTGCTTGCTGCAATCGATTGGCGCTGGGTGTTCTTTGCGCCGGTGATCCTGGCGCTCCTCATCTTTGTCGCCGCGATCAGGCTCATCGCCGACAGGCAGACTAAAACCACCGGGGAACGCTTCGACATTCCAGGCGCCGTTACGCTCACAGCAGCGATGCTGCTTGCGGTTCATGGCGTGACCCGCCTCGAACATCCGGACCAGAACCTGGCATGGACGCTCGGCATATTCGGCGTGAGCGCGGCCCTGTGGCTTGCCTTTTTTTTCCTGATCGAGCGCCTGTCTGCCGCGCCGCTCGTGCGTTTTTCAATATTCCGCTCCGGGTCCCTCGTCCGGTCGAACCTCGGAGCGCTGCTATTTGCCGGGTCGTTCTTCGGCTTCCAGTTTATCGCGACCCTCTATCTCCAGGAGCTGCTTGGCTGGACGCCGATTGAGACCAGCATTGCGATGCTTGTGATCGGCATCGACGCCGTCGTCGCTCCCATCCTGACGCCCAGGCTTGTCGATCGCTTCGGAAACGACCGCGTTATCTTCGCAGGCTTCGTTCTTGCCGCCATCTCCTACGCATTGCTGTTGGGGATAGAGCTCGACTGGACATATGCGGCAATCTTCCCAAGCATGCTTTTGCTCGGACTGGCCTTCTCGATCGCCTACAGCCCGCTGACAATTGCCGCCACCGATGGCATTCATGAAGACGAACAGGGGCTGGCCGGCGGGCTGGTCAATACCGCCTTCCAGTTCGGCGCAGCCCTCGGCCTGTCGGGTGCAAGTGCCATCGGCGCCTATGTTCTTGGCGAAGCTACATCTGCCGAAGCCCGGCTGGTATCGCTGCAAACGGCGCTGATCGTCCCGGTCGCAGCCGCCGTGGCTGGCGCGCTGATCACTGCCATGGGCATCAGGCGCTGCCGCGATCTGCCCCGCGATCAGGTTATGCCATCCTGAACCCAAGAGATGGCCGCGGCTTTAGTCGCGGCCATCAATCGCATCGCACGTCCGCCAAAAGCAGATAGTCCTCGAATCCAAAGGCAACATCGCTTTGGTCGAAGCAAAATCTCTTCGGAAGGATGCGGATCGCATATCGGCGATTGCAGGTGCCGGGAAAGTCCAGCCGGTATTCCCGGCGTTCCATTGAACTCGACGCCTCGGAATATTGTGCGTGTCCGAAATAGGAGGCGTTCTGCATCAGCCGTGCCGAACCGGACAACCCGACCTTCTTGCGAAGCGCCCGGAAATCTTTGCCCATAGCTTCATCCAAACTTGGATAGTCCTTCGCATGCGGTTCCTCGCCTGCCGCAGGAATGAGGCTCTCCCTGACGGCCATGTTGAATCGCACGTCGTCTCTGCCGGGGACTTCGCCGTAGCTGTTGAGGTACTTCCAGCTCACACGAATACGCCGCTCCGCGGGCGCGTCGGGGTCCGGCGGCAAAACGGTGACAGCGAGGTCGCCCGGAGCCGATCCGTCACCGCCCGCCCTTTTTGCCGGAGCGGGACAGGGCGTGTAGAGCGGGCGGTAGCCGCATTCCGGCCCGCCGCCGCCCCATAGGCAATCGCTGAGCTCGCGCCACGCGTCAAGGCTGATCTGCGATGAGTGCCCGGATACATCGTTGCCGTTTGCCGGAACCATCCACGGGTGAATCCTGCCGCCACCGGAGCGCCGTGCCCATTCCGTCCGGTGCATATCCACTTGCCGGAAGTTTTCCTTCTCGGCGCGAAGCTCCAGAAGCTGCGCCCAGCTGGGATTGGAAATGTACGGTTCACGCCCAACCGCGTCAGGCGCGAGACGCTTCCCGGTCGTCTGCGTCGTCAGCGTGTGGCACTCCGTGCAGTCGCCATTCGGATCGCGTACCGTGCTCGCGTTCTTCAGTTCGGCCGCATAGGTGCTGGTATAGCCGGACCCGATCACGCGAAAGGGCGTCCTCTCATCACGGGGTAGTCTCGGGAGATAGGCGCCGAGGCTGAAGGCCCGGGCTCTCGGATCATTTTTGCCGTCCGGATAGCCAACTCTTGCCTGTCCGATATGCGGATTGATGACGTAGGGATTCTTGTTGTCGTGGCATGCCGAACATTGAATTTGAAACGTCGGATCGTAAAGCGCTTCTGCCGCCGCCCGCCCGGCTGTGTCGGAATATGACCCACCGCCCGGCGGAACGAACGGCTTCGACCAGTCGAACACCTCCTGGTCCTTGCGGCCGTCGAAGAACACGATCTCGCCGGTTGCCCTGTTGAACCCGATCGAGCCGAAGCGCGAGAATTTCGGATTTGACCGCTGCCAATAAGGATCAGGCTCAAGCTCCAGGCTGGCATTGGATTTGCGGCACAGGAAGAGCCATTCCACATTGCCTTTCACGACGCGGTTCAGACGCGAGTTCAGGCCGCAATAAGTGACGTTGCCGGCAAGCGACGGCTTATCGCATTTTGCAATGCTTGACGTCCACTTGACCACGGCGCCGTCCGCATCCCGGTGTTCGAATTCCAGCGGATTGCCCGCCTTGTCGGGGTTTGGTTGCAGGTCGACGATATTGCCGTCGACTTCGAGCGGGATCGTTTTCGCACCCCCGCCGCCGCAATCTGCGTCCGGGATCGGCCCGAAAACCGCACGGGCCTCGTCGCCGAGCCGGGTCGTGATCTTGGTGCTGGCAGATGCCGGCTCCCAGAGGAAGGCGCCGTTCCACCGATGCACGGTTTCGGCGAACTTTTCGTCGGCCGACTCTGGATTGAAAACGTCATCCGCCTTCGGCCGATCCAGGGCATTAGCCGGGGCAAGCGCTGCAGCCCCGATCATGAATGCGAAGCCGATACCCTTCACACCCATTTCCGCACTCCTCCGGCACAGATGCTTCGCCCGGTTGGCCGGCGCCCGAACACGCGAAATCTCGAACCCTCAGAAACCTGACCTTCACCGCGCCCGCGTCATAACCTTCGGCTCGTCGGTAATCAGCGTCAGCATTTTGAACTTCCAGGCACCGTTCTCCTTGACGAAAACCGCCCTTAAAACCGCGGCATAGTCGAGCGTAGGCACTTCGTTGTCAGCCCGCTGGATGACTGCCAGCATGGCAGACTTTGCTTCGACCGTCTCCGGGGCATTCGGATCGACAATGTTCAGGAGCGTATTGCTTTCGAAGTGGCGGATACGCGATTGGGCATCATCGAGCTTGAGAAAAAGGCCTTTGAAATAGTTCTCCAATTGCTCAGGATCGTCACTCTTCTCGCGTTTGAGCCCTCCGCCTCCGCTGCAGACCTGATACTCCGCATCGCGGGTAAACATCTCGACAATGGCGGATGCATTCTTTTCGTCCAGTGCCCAGTAGTAGCGGTGGATCAGATCCATAATCGCTTGCCGTTCGGCCGGTTCAGGATTCGTAATCGGGTATTTCCAGTTCCTGGCGCTGGGGTCGTCACATACTGGGTCCACTGCCAACGCCGGGCGATCGGATATCAGCCAGATCGCCGCAGCGGCGGCCAGCATGAATGCAGCAGGTATATTTGTCGCCCATTTCTCTTTTCGAAGAATAGCCACGTGTCCCTCCTGTTGATCTCGTCTCAGTTGAAGATCGGCAGATGCCTTGCGCAGCGAAGACTTTGCGAGGTTACTGCCAAACAGCTCTTCTCTCCCCATCAGCATAGGTCGTTCGACTGGGAGAGAAGCCGCCGCACTCGCGATGCACTGTTTGATGAAGTCCCCAACTGACGCTAGAGTACATTATATTGAAATAGTAAGAAAGAAATTGCTAAATTTAGAATGGACGCATATTCCGCTTTACTCAGTGCTCCATGTAATATGAATGGAACGCCGCAGGACGACGACACCGCGGCGTGATTGCGATTGACCTCAGCAGATCACCGTGAATGCCGAAGAACGGATTTCTCGCAGGGAATACGATGGACGAGGTTTCAAAATGGTTGAACACGCTCGGCCTTAGTCGGCTTGGGGAAGCTTTTGCGCAGGCGCAGATCGATTTCGACACGCTTCGTCTCTTGTCCGACGATGACCTCAAAGAGCTTGGAATCCCGCTCGGTCCGCGCCGAAAAATCCTCTCCGCCATCGCACAGCTGGACGATGCCCACGAGCCGCGTCAGCGGCCGATGGTGCCCGTGGAACGAAGGCCGCTGACCATCCTGTTCTGCGATCTGGTCGGTTCGACGGAATATGCCGCGCGCCTCGATCCTGAAGACTTCAGCAAGCTGACACAAACCTATCTCAACCGATGCGCCGCACTCGTGCACGCGCATGGCGGGTTCACCGCCAACTATATCGGAGACGCGCTGCAGGCATTGTTCGGTTATCCGACAGCGGAAGAGGATGACGCGGAACGCGCGATCAGGCTCGGCTTCAGCCTCATACAGGCGATGCCGCAGATTGAAACGCCTGACGGATCCCGGTTGCAGATCCGCATCGGGATTGCAAGCGGGCTTGTGGTTGTCGGGGATTTCGCTGGAGCGCCCGCCGGCGTGTCGACGGTCGCCTTCGGACCGGTGCCAAACCTCGCCCAGCGGCTGCAGACATTGGCCGCCGCTCAGACAATTCTTGCCGACCAGAAGACCCGCGACGCTGCCAACGGAGCTTTCGATTTTGTCGATCTCGGTGCGAAGTCGTTGAAGGGGTTCGGCGATCCGGTGCGAATCTGGCGTGTCGACAAGGCGCGACCGCTGGAAAACCGGTTCGCAAAAAGAACCCACTTGACGAAGCTTGTCGGCAGGCGCGCCGAACTCGACCGCCTGCGTGAGCTTGCAGACGGGATCGTGGCTGAAAAGAGCGGACGGGCGATCCTGATCTCGGGCGAAGCGGGCATCGGCAAATCGCGGCTGATTTTCGAGGCGCGCTCACGCGCTCCGCACTTTACGGCTTTGACGCTTCAATGTGCGCCTGCCTATTCCAACAGCGCCTTGTATCCGTTTCTGGATCTGCTGAAGCGTCATGCGGGTATCAACGATGCCGCGCCGGCAAAGGCGAATGTGGAACTGTTGGAGATGATCCTTGCCTCCAGCGATATTCCGCTTTCCCAAACGCTGCCCGTGTTTGCGCGACTGCTGGCGATCGAGCAAACGGATTATTCCTTGCCGGACCTGACATCGAAAGAGCAGCAGACGATCGTGCGTCGCTTTTTCGTCGAATGGCTGCAGGGCATGTCGCAGGCCAACCCGCTGTGGCTGACGATCGAGGACGAACAATGGATCGACCCCTCCTCCGGCGACGTGCTGAAAGCGCTGATCGATGAAGTGCGGTTCGCGCCAATGCTGGTCGTCGTCACCTCGCGCGAGGCAACGCTGCAGTCGCCTGTGAAAAATCCATCGCTTCAAGGGCTCCGGCTAAAGCGGCTGACCCGCTTCGAAGCACAGGCGCTTTGCCGCGTGCTGGCAGAGGGCAGCACTATGACCGATGCCGCCAACGATTTCGTTCTCGCCAGGGCCGAAGGAGTGCCGCTCTATGTCGAGGAACTGTGCCGCGCAGTCGCCGACGGCCATGCTGCCAGCATATTGAAGGAAGGACCGGATACGGCAGCCGACATTCCGGTGACGTTGCAGTCTTTCCTGCTCTCGCGCCTCGACAAGCTGGGGAACGGCAAGATGATCGCGCAAATGGCGGCGGTCATCGGCAGAGTGTTCAACATCGGGCTGCTTGCGCATCTTTCCGGCCTGTCCGAAGAGGCTCTGGTTTCGATCCTGGACCGCCTGATCCAAGCCGGGTTGATCGCGCCGCAACCGGCGATCAACTGGCCGAGCTACAGTTTTACCCATGCCCTCCTGCAAGAGGCGGCCCAGGCAACCCTCCTGCGCGAGCGCCGCCGACAATTGCACCATCTTGTCGCCGAAGGGATCGAAAAGCTCTATCCAAGACAGGCGGCCGAGCATCCGGAAGTCCTTGCGCAACATCTCGCTGCGGCCGGGCTTTACCAACGGGCAGCCGATTGCTGGCTCACCGCCGGCCGCAAGACGGGCGCCACCTGGGCAAAAGTCGAGGCCGCCAATATGTTCGCAAACGGGCTGGAGTGCCTTCAAAAATTGCCGCCATCGCGGGAACGCGATCAAAAATGCCTCAGGCTCGAGCTCGAACGCGGCGATGTGCTTTATGCCACGTTCGGCCACGTCACGCCCGAAGGAAGCGCGGCCTATCGCAATGTCATGTCTTTGAGCGAAAGTCTCGGCGATCCGGAAGCAGGTATCCGCGCACTGGACGGGCTGTTTGGTACCGCCTTGAATTCAGCGCGGTTCGCCGATGCGGAATGGGCAAGCGACCAGCTGCTCGATATGGGGCGTCAGCAACAGAATTTGAAAGCCCTCGTCCTCGGCATGCAATTCAAGGGCATGTGCCTCTTTTCGCAGGGCAAGCTCGAAGAGGCCCGGCAATATCTGGAGGAGGCTCTCGATTATCGCGCGAAGGCCGATGAGGTCGGCAGCGATTTTCCGAACATGACGATGATCTATCTGTCATGGACACTGCATCTGCTTGGACATCACGAGCGCGCCATCATGCTTTATCACGAGGCCGAGCAGGGCGCGCGCCAGCAATCCGATTACCAGTTGGCGGGCTGGCTTGGAAACGGCTGCGTTCTGATGGCTCTGCGCAAGGACGTGGCCGCCTTGCAGGCAATGGTGGACGAGTTGGGCCCGCTGGCCAAGGCGAACGGCTTTCAGCTATGGGCGAACCTGGCATCATTCTTTCAGGGCTGGGCGATGGTTCATGCGCATCACGACGGCCGGGGCTTGCAGCAGATGCGCGGCACCTGCGACAACCTCGGCGAACAGCAGATAGACAAGCCCTGCTATCTCGGCCTGCTGGCAGAAGCAAACCTCGCGCTTGGCGAATTCGAAGGTGCCGTCCGCGTCATCGATGAGGCGCTGGCGCTGACCAAGAAGACAGGTGAGCATTATTTTACAGCGGAACTGCTCCGCCTCGGAGGCGTGGCCGGCCTCTACCTTAAAGGCGATGCTCACTCCGCCGAGCGCGCGTTCCGCAAGTCGGCAGCCTTCGCCCAAAAGCAGGGCGCAAAGACCTGGGAATTGAAGGCAACGCAAAGCCTTGCCGAACTCCACCGCTCGACCGGCCGCAAAACGAGAGTGGAACGGCGCCTCGACGCCATTACCGGATGGTTCGAAGGGCAGAATAAAACGGCACGCATGTAATCCCTCGCTTGCGTTTGCCGCCATCATTCGCCGTTCTTCGCCGCAAGCGCAATCAGCAACACAAATCCGATCTGGGCATAGAGGTTGCGCAATTTCGGCGGCACTGCCGCCGCTGAGGCTCGCAAGCTGGTATCGAACTGCTGCCCGAGGCCGATGATCGGCGGCAGATTGTAGACGATGACATTGGCTTCCCGGATGGCTTGAAGTTCACCGCTGAGTTTCGCGGAACTATGCAGCGATGATCTCGCAATCGGTCGCAAGATTGACTTCATTGCTCACAATTTTTCGGCCTCGAATCCTGGATAGACGAATGCGCCCTCAATGGTCCTGCAATCGCTTTCAGAAACTCCCGCTAATCGGGCAATATCGTACCATGTCGTCCGAACGATATTTGTCATGTCTTTTACAATCTTAACGGCCTCCTCCTTATCTAAGAGGAAACGATGGCACTGAGAGAGAAAATTGCTTGCATGAGCTATCCTACCTTGATCTCCACAAATGAGTGCCAAGTCTCTTTGTTCAACACTTATTGGCGTCGAGGGAGTCAGGTCATAGGCGGGCGACAACTTCCAGCTCCGGTTCTTTGCAATAGCTGCGTGATTTCGGGGATGGTCGTCGGTGTTCGAGATAAGTGCATTGAAGCACATGCGTTTGAATAACTCTTGTGCCTGACGTTGCGGTTCTGCGCACACACGACGCAATTCTTCCGCAAGTAAAATGTATGACCATAGATCACGAGAACGGTGGCTGTCCTCGGCACGGAGCAACGTCAATCCGCTCACCATCCTCGTTCTGTAATAGCCGTCTTCGGATTTTTCTCGATCAAACCGTTTCACCAAAAGGACATCCCGCCCGGCGACTGACGTAATGCGACTATCAGCCGTCACCAGACCGCATTCACGGCCGAGTAGTAGCATCGCATGCTCCACTCGCGCTTGATTCCAACGATCATCGATACGGTTAAATTTGGCGAGCCATAGGCCGCTCTCGTCTTCTACGACTGTTTTCGGTCGTGCACCGCCCATGGACGTGCCGAGCAATAGGATTTTCTCGATCTGCTCTCGTTCGGCAGTTCCGTCGACATCCTCGTCGCGCACTATTGCGTCCGCGATTTCTTGTAGTCGTGCGAGGTCAATAGTCTTATTGAAATGGCGGCTCGGAGCAGGTGGCTCGACGTTCAATCCGAATCCTAATGCGCCCGCGCGGTCGTCAGGGGAATGGAGTAGATAGTCCAGTTCGCCCAGTGGCGCTTTGCCAACGTATTTCTCGATCAGTCTACGCCCCCAGTGGTCTGGTCCTGCGTCGCGTAATGAGCCAAAGATACCACCCATTGCCGCTGTTTCATAAGTTCGAGCGGCAATTACTAGTTCAGCAGGGTCAATCTCAACGGCTTCCGGGTTTTCCCGATAGCTCCGACCGTAGACAAACTGCCCCACGTTTGTGCCTTGCCGATCCTGCTTTAGCGAAAAGCGGCCGGCGGTTACCGGCTTGGTCTGTTCTGGAAGCGTTATATAAACAAAGCACTCCCAAGGACCGTCGTTAGAAATTGTCATCCAATGTTCTTCCCTGTCGTGCCCGCTGAGGTGTCCGTGCCCTTTCGAGAGCTTTCCCTTCCTGATCTGTTTCGGGATCGCCAACTTGCGTGAGTTGTTCCGTAAGGCCATATGCCCAAAGCAGCGCGACATATACGGCAATGCTGGTTGAAGGCTTACCCTTCTCGGCGTCTGAAACCACGCGCCTAATGACACCTATCTTTTCAGCGACCTCCTGAAGCGTAAGATTCCTACGAAGTCGAGCTGTCTTGAGGTTTGCCCCAAGGACGTTCAGTGAGCGCTCTACAGCGTAAGGGGGTGCCAAAAGTAATGCGCTTTTTGCTACCATGATACCTTGAAAGCTCCTTATGCGTCGTAAAGTAACCTCAAGAGTACATTTGCAGCATTTAATCAATTTGTCAACAGGATGTTACCTCAAGATGCCATAAGATGAGATAGCGAGCCTTCAAGGTAACATTCATCCATGAATACATCAAGCAACGGAGAAGGAGCGGTCCTTGTGGTATTTGTTCCATAATGCCGGAGTTTCGCAACCAGCCCATCGACGGAAAGCTCGGACGTCGCGCGCTCTGCAAGGGCTTGAGCGTCATCACGAGCAAGGCGGTTCGACTTCACCTGGCCGTCAAGCAGGCGACAGCCGACGAGGATATTGCAGCCTTTCAAGCTGTTTTAGCGTGGAAACCGGCGCAACGATTGTCCCCTTGCAGGCGGGTATTTTGGAAAGGCTATGGTTTACCGACCTGAGACAACGGCAGTCGCGGCACCGGTTTATAGCGCTCGCGTGTTCGAGCCCCTACGGATTGCGTATGATCGGTGGTCCTCTTTGACGCAGTATCCTACTCCTTCCGGGAGACGTGTTCTGGCTTTCCTTTGGTCTTGGTCGCGGCAAATTCCTCGAGCTGTTTCTCGCTCATGGATTCAACCATCTGCTTGGATGCTCCCTTAAGCTCGCTTTTCGGTGTTTCACCGCGCTTTGCGGCGAGGGCTGCTCCAGCCGCCTTCTGCTGTGCTTTGGATTTTGCTGGCATGTCGGTTTCTCCTTTCAACGCTCAACTCCGGCCGGAAAGGATAGTTCCTGAGCCCGTGGCAAGCAGCACCAGGCGGAGCTTGCCCATGCCGGCTTGGTTGCTCGCGGATTTTTACGGACGTTCCGGCTGGCCGCTTTGGGCGGCGGCGAGAATGGCGTCAATGAGGCGGTGAACCTTCAGTGCCTCGCGCCCGTTGACGCACGGCTCGCGCCCATCCTCAACGGCATTGAGAAAATCGGCAAGCACGGACCGATGATGGTTGTGCGGGAAGGCCATAGGATCGGCGCCGGCGCCGCCGGCTGCTTCGTCTTCGATTGAGATTTCGGTTCCATCATGGAAGGAAGCGGCAAGACGTCGCCCGTCAAGGCGGGCCATGCCGCGCGTGCCGATGACGTCGATCTCGTCCGGATAGCCGGGGTAGGCACAGGTGGTAGCGCTGACCGTGCCTATTGCTCCGCTTGTAAAGCGAATGGCCGCCATCGCCAGATCTTCCGTCTCCATGCGGTGCACCTTGCTGGTTGTCGTATAGGCTCTCACCTCATCCGGAAGGCCGGCGAGCGAAACCAGAAGGTCAAGGGTGTGGATGGCCTGGGTGAGAAGCACGCCGCCGCCATCGCGAGCCCGTGTGCCGCGTCCCGGCTGGTCATAATAGCCTTGCGGCCGCCAGTTGTGGAGACGCGCCGAAGCGCTGACGATCTCGCCGAGGCGCCCTTCATGGATCAGTGCGGCAAGTGCAATACTGACCGGACGAAAGCGATGCTGAAGCACGATACCAAGCTTTATGCCGGCATGCTCCGTCACCTCGACCACCGCCCTCGCCCGCTCCTGTGTGATCTCCAGCGGCTTTTCGAGAAGCACATGCTTGTTTGCTTCGGCTGCCCGCCGCACCAGCTTAAGATGCGTATTGGGCGGCGTCAGGATCATGACCGCGGCGATCGACGGGTCGGCGAATATGGTCTCGGCGTCCTCGCAAGTCGCAAAACCGTATGTTTCTGAAAATGCTTGCCGCCTCGCAGGCGTCGGGCTGAAGGCGGCAGCGACCTCCACCCTATCTTTAAGATCGAGCAGCCCTTTGGCATGCGGCGCCGCTGCCATGCCGAGACCGATCAGCCCGATGCGCAATTTTGCCATCTCAGTCTCTCCGTCAGCCCTTCAGTCGGTCGATACAGGAATGCCCGCATTCACCTGCTTGTCAATGTCTCGATATGGCCGCGTCTCCATCTTCTTTTGCCTGTGTTGTCCCGCGCCTTGACGACGAGAAACCGGCGCGGCGGCGCAAAAATTCATCATACAAGTGCGTAGGGTTTGTATGTTGACATTACACCTTGCTGGTTCTAGCCATAATGAGCCGGTTGGAGGAGCGGCAAGAATGAGGGGGCTTTTCGATCCAAATCTTCTGTACCCAGGAGAAGAGCGCACGCGCCTCTATGCAGAGGTAAGCAGTGCGCTCCATCGTGAGCCCAATGGGGCACCGAGATATGTCGGTATGTCCTCGATGAGCCCTTTTCGAATTCCGTGCAGCTTCTCAATCGTGCCGGACCAGCAGCGTCGGTTCGCGGAAGATCGCCGGAAGGAAGACGAAAGCTTGCGAGGGCCATTTTTAGGCGCGCAAAGAAAGCGTACCGGCTTCTAAATTAAATCGTCATGCAAAACGGGAGGAGAGCATGAAAAACTTAGTTAAACTGGCGGCGGGTCTTATGGTTGCCGCCTCGTTCATCGGCAGCGCGGCCAGCGCCCAAACGGTGTTGAAATCGTCCGATACTCATCCAGACGGCTATCCGACCGTCGAGGGCGTCAAATATTTCGGCGAGCTGGTGAAGGAGCGCACGCAGGGCCGCTATTCGGTCGAAGTTTATCATTCCGCCCAACTCGGCGAGGAGAAGGACACGATCGAGCAGGTGCGTTCGGGCGTGATCGAGCTGAACCGCATCTCGATGGCGCCTTTCAACGGTACGGTTAAGGAAACCATCGTTCCGGCGCTGCCCTATATCTTCCGTTCGGAAGACCACATGCACAAGGTCATGGACGGCGCGATCGGCGACCAGATCAAGAAGGCGTTCGAACCGGCCGGCCTCGTGGTGCTGGCATACTATGATGCCGGCGCGCGGTCGTTCTATAACAAGACGAAGCCGATCAGCACGGTTGCCGACATGAAAGGCCTGAAGTTCCGCGTTATCCAGTCCGACATCTTCGTTGACATGGTGGCGGCGCTGGGTGCCAACGCCACGCCGATGCCCTATGGCGAAGTGTACTCGGCGATCGAAACGGGCGTCATCGACGGCGCGGAAAACAACTTCCCGAGCTACGACACCGCCAAGCACGCCGAAGTGGCGAAGAACTACTCGCTCGACGAGCACACGATCCTGCCGGAGGTGTTCGTCATGAACAAGGTCGCGTTCGACAAACTAACGCCGGAGGATCAGGAGATCTTCAAGCAGGCGGCCAAAGACAGCGTCGCAAAGCAGCGCGAGCTTTGGGCAGCCAAGGTCGCTGAATCGCGCGCCAATGTCGAAAAGCTCGGCGCGCACATCACCACGCCGGACAAGCAGGGCTTCATCGACGCCATGGCCCCGGTTTACGAGAAGCACGTTACCGACGACGTACTGAAGAAGATGGTCGAGGATGTAAAGGCGGTGCAGTAGCCCACACCTCGCCTCCCTTTTTTGCGGGAAGGCGACGTAAGCTACCCGGGGTGGGCGGTTTAGCTCCACCCCGGTTCATTCGCCGTTTCGCGCATATCTTCATCATCCTCCCGATAAGGGAGTGAACGCCCAATTCGACGAGGTCCTTTATGTCGAATAGCCTAACACCCGCCGTCAACTTCCTGGCCCGCCTGAGCAACGCCGCCCTGTGGCTCGCCGGCGCCGGCCTGGTGCTGATGACGGCTTTCGTCGCCTGGCAGGTATTTTGCCGCTACGTGCTGAACGACTCGCCGAGTTGGACGGAGCCGGGCTCCGTCATGTTGATGAGTTGGTTCATCTTCCTCGGCGCTGCCGTAGGCATCCGGGAGAACAACCATCTTGGTTTCGACGTGCTGCTCTACGTGCTGCCGAAATCCGGCAAGCGCGTCCTGCGCATGATCTCGGACGTGGTCATTCTCGCCTTCGGCGCCGGCATGATCTGGTACGGCGGTGCGCTCATGAGCCTGACCTGGAACACCACCTTGCCGTCGTTGGGTATTTCCGGCGCGTTCGACTATCTGCCGCTCGCCGGCGGCGGCGTGCTTGCCGTGATCTTCTCGCTGGAGCGCATCGTACTCCGCCTCGCCGGCGAACCGATCGACGACGCGCTGGATGAGGTTTTGCCGGCCGAGATCGCCGTCGAGATCGAAAACATCAACGCCGACCCGAACGTCAAACTGAAAGTATAGCGCGATGGAACTCTGGATCCTGTTCGGTGTCTTCACCACCCTGATGCTGATAGGCACGCCGATCGCCTTCTGCCTCGGCGTCGCCAGCTTCGCCACGGTGATCTACATGGGCCTGCCACCGCTGGTCGTCTTCCAGCGGCTCAATTCCGGCATGAGCGTGTTTTCGCTGCTTGCCATCCCCTTCTTCATCTACGCCGGCGACCTGATGGTGCGCGGTGGCATCGCGAGCCGCATCGTCTCCTTCGCTGCTTCCCTCGTCGGCCACGTGCGCGGCGGCCTTGGCCAGGTGAACATCGTCACTGCGACGCTGTTCGGCGGCATTTCCGGTTCGGCGGTGGCGGAAGCTGCAGCCGTCGGCGGCCTGATGATCCCGCAGATGAAGCAGCGTGGCTATGGCGCGGACTACGCCGTCAACGTCACCTCGATGGCGGCGCTGATCGCGCTGCTTCTGCCGCCCTCCCACAACATGATCATCTATTCGATCTCTGCCGGCGGCAAGATATCCATCGCCGACCTGTTCACCGCCGGCGTACTGCCAGGCCTCTTGCTCGCAGTTGCACTCATGGTGACTGCCTACATCGTCGCGCGCTCGCGCGGCTATCCGACAGAGCCGTTCCCCGGCTTTACCATGGTGGCGCATCTGCTCGCTGTCGCGTTGCCCGGGCTTCTTTTGATCGCCATCATCTTCGGCGGCGTGAGGTCCGGCATCTTCACGGCGACGGAAAGCTCGTGCATCGCTGTGCTCTACGCGCTGCTGGTAACCGTCTTCGTCTACCGGCAGATGAGCTGGAAAGACTTCGTCCACGCCACGCAAGGCGCCGTGCGCACGACGGCAATGGTGCTTTTGATCATCGGCACCGCCGCCGCTTTCTCCTGGCTGATGGCCTTCCTCAAGGTGCCTGCCTCGCTGGTGGCCTGGATGAGGGCCGTGGCCGACGATCCACTGACTGTGCTGCTCCTGCTCAATGTTTTAATGCTTGTGCTCGGCACCTTCATGGACATGGGACCGACGATCATCATCTGCACGCCGATCTTCCTGCCGGTGGCTCAGGCCTACGGCGTCGATCCGGTGCATTTCGGCGTTATCATGATCCTGAATTTCGGCATCGGGCTGAACACGCCTCCAGTCGGCGCGGTGCAATTCGTGGCTTGTGCGGTCGGCAAGATTTCCGTCTGGGAGGCTATGCGCTCGATCTGGCCGTTCTACGGCGCAGGTCTCGTGGTGCTCGCACTGGTCACCTACATCCCGGCCATTTCGCTGTGGCTACCGGCTGCGTTCAAATAGGAGAGCGACATGGCGGCCGATACAGCCGTTGATTTGAGGATCGAGCGAAGGCCGAAACTCTCCGAAAGCGTGGTTTCGGCCATCCGCGCACAGGTCTTGTCTGGGGAATACGCGCCCGGCCAGAAGCTGCCGACGGAGAGCCGGATGGGCGAGCTCTTTGGCGTTAGCCGCACCGTTGTTCGCGAGGCGATTGCGACCCTCGCCGCTGATGGTCTCGTCGAGGCGCGGCAAGGCGCCGGCGTCTTCGTCAAGGACCACCCGACGCTTGCCTTCGGTTCGATCACGCTTGACGTCGGCAACAAGATCTCCCATGCGCTTAACGTGATCGAGGTGCGCATGGGGCTCGAGATCGAAAGTGCGGGGCTTGCTGCGCTCCGACGCAATGGCGCCCAGGAGGCACAGATCCACGAAGCTTTCTTCGAATTCGACCGGCTGCTTGAGCGTGGCGAGGCAACGGGCAAGAGCGACTTCGTTTTCCACCGCGCAATTGCGGCTGCCACGAACAACTCCTATTATGTCGAGGTTCTCGATGCACTCGGCATGCGAGCAATCCCCTGCGACGTCGCTTCGCCCTGGGGTACTGACAGCATGCTTTCGCGCAACTATCAGGAAGGCCTGCAGCGCGAGCATCTGGCAATCCTGAAGGCGATTTCCGCAAGCGACCCCGAAGCCGCCCGCGCCGCCATGCGCGCCCACCTGACGGCCAGCCAGGAACGCTATCGCGCCCTTTTGAGCGGCCAGCAGGCAAAATGGATTTCAGGAACGGCCAAGCGCAAGGGCTGATATCCTTTTCTTCCAACCCGAAGGCAGCCGGTGTTGGCAAAGCCACGCTCACACGCAGCTTCAAAAAGCTGGCGTCTGTTTCAAAGCACCATGCAGATCATATCCACGGCTGAAACCTTGTGCGCACTCAACTGTGAATGGCTGAAATCACGACCATGCTGTAATCTTGAGCCGGAGTAACGAGGAGTGAACGTGGAAAGAAAGCTCGCTGCGATCATGGCCGGCGACATCGCCGGATATAGCCGCCTCATGGCCGATGATGAGGCAACGACCTATGCAGAGCTGCGTTCAGTATTCGACGACATAATCAAACCGTCGGTCGAGCGCCACGGTGGCCGGATTTTCAAGAGCGCCGGCGACGGGTTCCTTGCCGCATTTCCAAGCGTGAATGAGGCCCTTGATGCGGCTATCGGCATCCAGCTCGGCTTTGCCGAAAGTCCTTTCAATCTGCGTCTCGGTATAAATCTTGGAGATGTCATCGAGGATGATGGCGACATGTTTGGTGATGGCGTCAACGTCGCGTCGCGGCTTGAAGCCATGGCCGAGCCAGGCAGCATATTTGTGAGCGCTGCGGTCGTGCGGAGCGCCGATCGCGGTCGCAGTGACCTTTTCCACAGAATCGGATTACGGCAAGTCAAAAACATCCCGGAGCAACTTGAGGTATATGCGGTCAGGTTAGACGGCGCCAGCGGTAGCGGATTGAGGTGGCTCACGCATGCCCTGCGCCGGTCGCGCGGGGCGGTGCCCTATGCGATTGGCCTAAGCGCCCTCCTGCTTGTCATGGCAGCAAGCCAGGTTCCTGGATTGAAAGCGATGACAGAAACGATCGCCGACAGGGTTACATGGCTGTCCGGCGTCGGAGACATGGATCGGCGTCCCTCAGTTGCCGTGCTTCCCTTCGACAATATGAGTGGCGATACGGGACAGAACTATTTTGCCGATGGACTCACGGAAGACATCATCACGGAACTGGCACGCAATCCCGAGCTCCAGGTGATCGCTCGCAATTCCACATTCGCATTGCGTGGAGAGGCGGCCGATATTCGCGAAGTCGGCGAAAAGTTGGATGCCGGCTATATCGTGGAAGGCAGCGCGCGGCGAGTGGGTGATCAGCTTCGCGTCGTGGCGCAGCTGATTGATACGCGCAGCGGCGCCCATCTGTGGTCGAAAAGCTATGATCGCCGCGTTGCAGACGTCTTTGCCGTACAGACGGAACTCACGACCGAGATTGTTTCGCACCTCGTATCGTATGTTCGCGAATCTGAAGTCGCCGACGCCTCAAAGCGGCCAACCGAAAACCTGCAGGCCTATGATCTCGTCCTTAAGGCGCGCGATCGCTACAAACATGGTTCGAAAGACAAAGAAGCGCTTCTTGCAGCGCGAGCGCTTTATCATCGGGCGTTGGAGCTGGATCCGGGATATGCGTTGGCGCGAGCACATCTCGGCATGACCTACATCATCGACATGACGCAAAGCGTAAGCGGGCGAGCCACGATGGCCGACGTGGAGACGGGCTTGAGCGAGGCGCGACAGGCGATCCGTCTCGATCCCAACCTTGCCATTGGTTACCAGGTGTTGAGCTTCGGTCTTGCAGCCAGCGGTGATTATCCCGGTGCCATGCAGGCCGCGCGTCGCGCGGTGGAATTCAACCCCAACGACCCTGACAGCCTCATGGCCTTGGCAAAGGCGCAGGTCCGTTTCGGAGATTACCGCGAGGCAGTAAGCAATGCCGAACGCGCGCGGCGCCTGCACCCTATGGCGCCGGAATACTACACCTATGTCCACGGCCAGGCACTTTATGCCGCTGGTCGTCTGGAAGAGGCAGACAGCGTCATTGGAGAGTGCCTGATCCGTGCGCCGCAGGACGCGGATTGCCTGCTGATCCGAACCGCACTGTTGGCGGCTCGCGGGGATGTGGCGGAAGCCCAGGTTGCAATGGCGCGATTGGTGCAAACCAAACCTGAGTTTTCGCTGGCCTCCGAACGCACCTATCGGCGCTTTGGAGATTCTCCTCTGATGGATCAATTCCTGCAGGAACTTTCCCGTGCAAAGGCTCCGGAAACCGCTTTGCGTTCAGGCTTTATCGAACGAAACACCGCATGAGCGCGGTAAGTGCTCCCGCCGTGTTCTTCTGTGCCTTCTGGATCGATGAGAAATTAATCCAGCCTCTGAATCCGCTTGCGCCTGCGCAGGATTCCAGCGAGTGTTAACTTGCCGAAAGGTTGTGGGATGAGCCATGGACAGTGCGCAGTGGGTTCAGCCGGTAATGATCGTCTGCAAGCAAAGCGGACAACTCTACACTATTACAAATACCCGGGAAGCCATCGATATCCTTCTCCGGTATTGGCCAGTCTCTGATGGCAAAGCATTTTTCGATGCCATGGAAGTATGCATCGGCGTAGCTGAGGGAAGAACGTCGAAAGAGCAAGCAAGGCAAGCCTTCATCGATGCCGCCCATGAGGCGCACATCCCCGTCGAAATTCCTGACGTCATCAGAGTGAGAGTCTGATTTCCTGCAATTCTAAGCAGCTGGCTAGAATGCCATTTTATCATACCGCATTCTTCCGGAAGCGCTTTTTGAGGTCACCGAAGGCATTGGACCGCGTTCGCCCTCGGCGATTTTCATTGGCGGCAGCTCACGTTCGAGCACAAGGCACTACGGGTTTGCGCAAAGACACTACATTCCGCGCGAGTTCTGAACCGCAACGATTTTACGCACTGAATCCCAACTGGCTGAGCCGCGCGTAAAGACCGTCATCGAGCTTCGCAAGCGTCTCGTGATTGCCTTCTTCGACGACACGGCCCTGCTGCATGACGACGATCTTGTCGGCACGCACAACTGTGGAAAGCCGGTGGGCGATGACGACGACGGTGCGGCCGGTCATCGCTTCGTCGAGAGCCCTTTGGACGGCGGCTTCGGATTCGTTGTCGAGGGCGGAGGTTGCCTCGTCGAGCAAGAGGATCGGAGCGTTGCGCACCAGCGCGCGGGCAATCGACAGGCGCTGGCGCTGGCCGCCCGACAGCGTCACGCCGCTTTCGCCGACGGGCGTATCGTAGCCCTGCGGCTGCGCCAGGATGAAATCATGCGCGTAGGCAAGCCGTGCGGCTTCCTCGACCTCGGCATCCGTCGCATCCGGCCGGCCATATCGGATATTGTTGCGGATCGAGCCTTCGAAGAGGTAGGGTTGCTGCGAGACATAGGCGAGCTGCTCACGCAGCGACTGTTTGGTAACATGGGCGATGTCCTGCCCGTCGATCAGGATCTCGCCGCCCGCCGGATCATAGAAGCGCGGGATCAGATTCATGATCGTCGATTTTCCGGCGCCGGACGGGCCGACGAGCGCTGTCGTCTTACCGCCTTCGGCGACGAAGCTGACGCCGTTGAGAACGCTATCGGCGCCATAAGCGAAGGAGACGTCGCGAAATTCGATCCGTGCCTCCGTCGGCCTCAGCGGCTTAGCATCCGGCAGGTCGCGCTGGCGTGGCTCCATGTCCAGCACTTCGTAGATCATCCGTGCGTGGACGGCCGCGCGCTCCATCTGCACCTGCAGCTTCGCAAGACGGCGCAGTGGATCGTAGAGCAGCAGCAGCGCCGTGAAGAAAGAGAAGAAGGCACCCGGCGGTACGTTGAAATAGATCGAGCGATAGGCGGCATAAGCAAGTACACCGGCCAGCATGAGGCCGGCAAAACTCTCGGTTACGGGTGCATTGCGTTCCGATAGGCGGGCAAGGTGATTGGCTCGATTTTCGACCGCAATGATGACGTTTTCGACCCGGGCCTCCAGCGCGCGCTCCATCGTAAAGGCCTTAACCACGGAAATGCCCTGGATCGTCTCCTGCAAAGTTCCGAAGAAAATGCTGTTGAGCCGGATGCCTCTTGCCGCAACCTCTTTGAGGCGACGTGAAAAATACCTGAGCCCGAAGAGCAGCGCCGGTGCCATCACCAAAACGACGGTACTTAGCAGCGGGTCCTGATAGACCATCACTGCGAGCAGCGAGACGAAGGAGAGCATGTCCCTCGCCGTCGACGTAACCGTCAGATTGAGAACGTCGCGTATGCCGGAAATATTCTGGCTCAATAACGCAGCGACCTGCCCCGACCGTCGCTGGTCGAAAAATTCGACCGGAAGCGTCATAAGATGGGCCGCAAGCCGCTTCTGGTAGCGGGCGACGATACCGTTGCTGACCCTTGAAAGAGCAACAGCCTGACCGTAGCTTGCAAATCCTCGGATGACGAATGCGGCGAAGAGCGAGAGACAGATTAGCCCGACGAGCTCTGCGTCTTTACTGACGAAGGCCTCGTCGACAATGCTCTTCATCACGTAGGCCGTATAGGCAGTAGAAAGCGCGACCGCAGCCAGGCAGGCAATCGCGAAGCTATAGCCAGGAATATGGTCCCTAAAATTTTCGGAGACCACCCGCTTCAATATCTCAAGAGTGCGGACGTTCTGTTTTGCTGGAGACATGAGCGCTCGTATGAATTCCCCGCCGGCTCAGCCAAGCGATAAGGTTCGAGCTGGCGTCTTACCGGCCAATGACCGGAAAGTCGAGTATTCATCGCGCCTGACGAAACGGCGCGTCTGCCGGGAAGCATTCGGCTGATCGTGTTGCATAGCCGTCAGATTCCTATAGACCCTGCGGAGGAACGCGACTGCCATTAAGTTTAGAATGGGGTCGGGCAGCAGATTGACGTCACGCTGCTGCCACGAGATCACGTGGCCGTCCTCGTTCTGGCCTGCGAGCGTTTGCCGCCTTGGGACATTGCCAGACACGAAAGATGTCGCAGAATCCTGATCTGGTCTCCTGCTACTCACTTGGTGAACCTCACTTGGAATCCGTGAGACGGCTTGATAACAACATGGCCTCGGAAAACAACGGAAGGGACTACGTCAGCCACGTGGTCTCGAACAGGGCAATTAGAATGGATCCGGTCAAGAGCGACCTGCTCAACGCATGGGTTGTCAGCGAGTCTAAAATTGGTACGATGTCTCAATGCACCGGCGTAGCAAATAATTTTGGTGGGCCAGTCCTTCAAAAACCCGTTGTGGTAAAACACGGCATCTCAAAATATTTTTCACCGCGTTTGTTCTCTTCACGAGAAGCAAGGCCTGATGTCATCATTTCCTGTGGTTTCAGGTCTGAGAGCCACGTCATAAAGATGAAACGAGCCTTCAAAAGCCGGCCGTTTATAGTGCATCTCCAGCGCCCGAGGGTATCCGGTTATGATTTGGTTTTCGTATCCAATCATGACTGGACGAATGAGTTCGATGAACTGCCGCAATACGAGCGGATGGTAGGCGTGCCACATCGGCTCCGGGCCGAAGAGATACTGCTGCGGCGGGAAAATGCCAGGCGCCTGTATAATCCGCAGGGACGCAAAATAGCCTCCGTGTTCGTTGGAGGTTCAAACGGTGCCTACGTTTATGACGATCGGGCGATAAGCGGCATCCAGGACGCAGTTAGAACTCTTGCAGACGACGACTGGCAAGTTCTCGTGTCAACATCTCGAAGATCCGACGATGAGACTTTAAGAAGACTACGCGAGATTGAATCGCCAACCGTCACCGTTTGGGATCGATGTGAACCAAATCCTTACATTGACTACGTCGCGGCGGCTGACGCCTTTCTCATCACAAAGGATTCAGTGACAATGCCATGCGAGGCGCTAGTGACCGGCCGACCGGTATATTCCTTGGATCTGTCAGCTGTTCCCGGCGATCGGCTGGTGAAGTTTGAGCGCTTTCATCGGGATCTGCGAGAAACATTGAAATTGACGCGGTCGTTCGAAGGTCGACTTGAGGCTTATTCGTATTCACCGCTAAATGAAGCCAAGCGTATAGCGCGCGTCATTGAACAAAGGATCGGGTTCCAACCCGGACCATTGACTGGAGAATAGTCAGTCGCTTTCGAAGCGCTCGTCGTAGCGATAGCCGATTTTCAGCAATGCGGAAACGGGCGAAAAACAATCCAATTCAATGGACTTTCTACCTGCATATTGCTTTGCCGCAGCGAAAAACGCGAGAATACGACGCTCTGCCGATAATATTCCAGTATAAGCGGAGGAGGTCTCATTTTCGTAAAACCGAGGGAGATTCGCGTTGGAAATATCTATACCAAAAAGGCCAATGCGCGTCGCGCCCGACGCTAACGCAAATTGCATGGCAGTTGCGGCGACAGAGCCCGCGGGGAATATGCCTTTGTCAGGATCTATCGAGACTGCCGAATTCTCACTCCGGAAAAGCCAGTCGCTTTGAACAGCCACTTCTGAACGTCGTTTTTGCCCATATGGTGCAAGAATGTTTCTGATGAGCACTACCTTTCTGTCTCGAAGCCAGGCACTGTCAATCTCACAAATCGCTCGAATGACGCTGATCGATAGTAAACATGGAACGTTCTGAGGAACCTTCTCCTTAAGGAGAGTGAAATGCCTCCACACGAAGCGCTCATCCTCCACAACTACAGCGAGCGGCTCTTGTATCTTTGATCCAATAAGGCTTATCGCTCCGTTGAGTAACAACGCACTGCCGGCCGGTATCTTCTCAATTGCGCACTGGTTGATTGACGGGCCGCTGCCGACGATAAAAACACAGTCAGGTTTGTTTGGATTGACATCAGCAAAAGCCAGCGTTTCAACAATATCGACCGACCGATAACGAATTAAGGCTTGTTGCCGCTCCTCGGAGGAAATTATTTTGAGCCCCGGCAGCCAATCTTGAAAATGGCTTTTAGATCGGCCGAGAAACAGCCTAACGCCGATTTTGATAATGGATCGTGCCAACGGGCGGTTTGCTGAGTGAAATATCTCTCCCATGACAACGCTACCTGATCGTTTTATTAGTAAGGCCGAGCGGGCGCTTGAAATCTTCGCTATCTGTAGCGTCTCCTGAAGGTCGCCCGCTGTGATTTGTTCAAAGTGTGGTCTGTGCAAAGTTATTGGCTTGCGACCACTAGAAGTGTCAAGGTAATAATCCCGACGAGAACAAAGCCGTATCTCCACTGCCGAACGTCGAACCGACCGGTAGAAAACTGGCTGTCACGCGAAATGCCTACTTCTATGAAATCCTTGAGTTAATATGAGCATCAGTCAACTTCGCAAGCGGGTGTACCGAACACTAAAATATAAACTTGCACGGCCAAGCCCTCCGGATTTACGCACTCCGTTTCGCGGTCCCGTCGTCGTGGTTGGATCTGCCCCGCAAGCAAATCTCCCTGCTGGATTAGATCGCAACTTTAGCATTGTGACAGTCAACGGGTCTCAGGCTGTCACAAAAAACTGGGGCATCGAGAGACCAGACATTACGTTCATGCAATTCAACCAGATCAGAGGTCAAAATACCAATGCGGTTGAGGTTCGCCGAGTGCTGCGGGGGCAGTCCACAAAGGCCTTATATGTCTTTCTCTGGCCGGAGGGTGAGGAAGCACTCAAAGCGGGCTTGAGCGCATTTCACTACCAGTACGAGAGTCTAACGCTTGTCAACAAATACGAAAGAATGGCGCTGCTCGATAAAGTTTGTGGCCTAAGGACTGCGGAAATGGACGCGAGTGAAAAGTGCTCCAACGGAGTAAATGCCGTGCTGTTTGCCTTCTGCCATGGCGCGAGCGAAGTCATAATTACCGGTATTAATCCTCGGTCCACTGGGCATGCGTACAATAACGAAAATCTTGGGCGACTTCATCAAACTATGGACGAGATGGTTTTCAGCAAGCTGTTGCGCGATGGGTGGCCGCTTTACACCGCGGATCCTCAAGTTTCTTCAGCGATCGGCATACCGCTATGGATGCCGGCGTAATGCGTTAACGCCACGTATAGCCACACTAGGTTGACGGAATGCGCAGACTCACGGGAGACCCGGAACTTCGCAAGGCGGTCCCCGCCGGAGGGATGCTTCTTGGTGGCAGGTCACAATGATGTGATGGTCGAGTATTCGTGGAAACGCTGCAGCATTTGCTGGTCCAGATATCTCGCTGTGGCTTACCGGAAACGCCCCGATTGGAGGTGCCGCCTCGATATTGCTATTTTTGCTCATTCGAATATGACCTCGACTTCTCAATCACTCGAGGGCGCAAATTTATGAAGTACAGGACAGAGATCGAAGGACTTCGCGCCGTAGCTGTCTTGTCCGTGATTGTTTTTCATGCGTATCCAAATGCTCTGCCCGGAGGCTTTATCGGCGTCGATATATTTTTTGTGATTAGCGGCTATCTGATAACATCGATCATTTTAAGGGACATAGAGGCAAGAACATTTAGCATCGCACGCTTCTTCGAAAAGCGTGCGCGGCGAATTCTACCCGCTCTTTTTTTTGTAATCGCGTGCTGTGTACCGGCCGGGTGGTATTGGATGATGCCAGCGGAATTACGCGCGTTCTCAGATTCAGTTATTGCAGCATGCCTGTCGGTATCAAATATCTTCTTCTGGACAAAAAGTGGGTATTTTGCGCCTGAAACGGCCCAAATGCCGCTACTTCATACATGGAGCCTTGGGGTCGAGGAGCAATTTTACGCGATCTATCCGTTTTTGCTACGCACAATAGGCAAGAAGTCATACAAGAAGAACGCAATGCTACTATTTTTAGTGGCGGGAGCCACGGTCAGTATTATCGTAAGTTACATATGCTCGAAATATTATCCCGAACTGAACTTTTATTTTCTTCCGACACGAGCATGGGAGTTTTTCTTTGGAGGGGCCTGCGCTGTCTTCTCCGGTCGCCGAGAACGCGATCATGGATGGTGGGCTTGCGCGGGGATCATCCTTATCGGCGTTGCGGTTATCTGTTTCGATGAGAGCTCTCAGTTCCCCGCAGCAAGTCTGGCAGTAGCTGGAACATGTTTAGTCCTAACATTTGCGAGAAGCGGGAATTTTGTAGGAAATAGCCTATCGCTACCACCTCTAGTGATGGTGGGCACGATCAGCTATAGCGCGTACTTGTGGCATCAGCCCCTGTTTGCTTTTGCTAAAATTCGCAGCGTAGACGTGCCAAACGGAATGACGATATTCGCCTTGATAGTCGTCTCCTTGGCATTGGCATATTGCACGTACCGTTTCATTGAGCTGCCGTTCAGACGCAAGCCTGATCAAGATATTCACGTTAGCAAAGGATTCGTCGGTGGCTGCGCTGTCTTTACAATCGCGCTTGTTAGTTTTGGAATCTACGGAAACCTCACAAAAGGCGCCCCATCCCGGTTACCACCTCAAATTTCTAATTTTATTCAAGAGAACGCATGGAATCGACGCTGTCTAGCATTTACGGATCCTTCTCCGCTCCAATTGCCGGAACCAAGTTGCGTTTATAATTCTGAGCATGATTCTAGCTACGCGATCGTAGGGGATTCCATAGCTTCGTCACTGAGCCCCTCTTTAGCCGCGCAACTCGATCGACACGGCATTGCGTTGGAGCAGATGACGCATACCGCATGCGCTCCAATTGAGGGAATTAAGAGCAGTGGAGAGTCCGCACAAGGCTGTCCAAACTATATTCAGACTGCATTCGAACGTATCAAAGCCAGTGGGGTTAAGACAGTCATCCTGGCAGGGGCGTGGATCACGTTTTTCGACGAGAAGAACCTGGTGCGCAACAAACAACCAATCACGCTTGCGTCTTCGAAGGGAAAAGCCATGGTGCGTGACGCGCTTCAGTCGACGGTGAATGAACTACTGGAATCCGGTATTCGGGTTGTTTTGCTATATCCGGTCCCCAGAGGAGATTCACAGGTTGTGGCCAAGGTCGCCAAACTAATGCTAACCGGCAACCTGAAGCCAACAGTTTCGGTTTCTAAGGAAAAATATATTTCCCAGGCGAAAGACGCAGTTGATTACCTGGACAGCATTAAGGGCGGTAATATAATCAGGGTTTTTCCCTCGCATTCTTTTTGCAACACAGCTGACAATAACTGTGTCTTAGCATCAGGAGGCCAAGCTTATATTTACGACAAACTTCACCTCACGAGGGCAGGTGCAGATGTTGTCGCAAAGAATATCGTTGGCGCTCTAATTAATTGACCGAGCTCCAGGCGTATTGCCTCATATTATCGTCTTTATAGGTGTTTAGAATTGGCGTTATCAAAGCCCTGTCTTACAGTCCGGCGAACTTATGGCCGACGATGGATAGATCCAGTTTTGACCTTCTTACGGCACTCGATCTTCTTCCGCTTCTGCTCAAGGCAGGCAAACATGTTCTCGTATTCTCAGGATTTTCCATGGCCAATCGCAAAGCCGTTTTGATCAATGATACCTCTACAAAGCCGCACCTTGGATGCCGTCTCGTTGTAGCTCAAATTGTAAACCTCGCCTCTCAAGAGGGCATCGAAATTAGCGCGACGTCATCCGTTCATGTCGATTGGCGTGAGCAGCCACTTGTACAGGAGCATATAAGAAACGCAGACCTCGTTATTGTTAACGGTGAAGGTACTCTCCATGATGCAACCAAACAGGCAAAGGCTCTCGCAGATGTCGCGCCTTTTTGCCGTGATGCAGGGGTGGCTTGCGTACTCATAAACTCGGTTTTCGAAAGAAATGACGAGGCTATCGCAAAGGCATGCAGTTTTTTCGATAAGATCTATGTCAGGGAATCTCTGAGCGCAAAAAGCGCCACTTCAATGGGCCTCAGGGTCAATGTGGTGCCGGATTTGACGATCTCAAGCAATGTATTTTCTCCGGCGTCCGGAACAGAGCGGAATACACAAATTGTTGTCACGGATAACGCCAACAAGGTGGCGCAAAAGGAAATCATCGATCTCGCGATTCGACGGAAGGATACGACTTTCTTGAATCTCAACACTAGTGACTTGGAAAATCCCTTCATTGACCAACAGCTGCGACCGCGCGTGGTATTTTCCCCGAGCGGCCAAGTGACGGGGACTCCGCCTCATCGCTCTCCTGGGCGCATATCATACAAGGCCTTTCGAAAGTCGGTCTTCCGGCCAAACATGATGCAGCGCTGGGCCATGACTAGAGACTTTTCTCGTTTCCGTCCGGCGACTGAGATTTTGGCAACGATCGCCCAGGCAAAAGGCGTTGTCGCGGGACGTTTTCATGCCGCCTGTCTCTGCCTTCTTGCCGATACTCCCTTTGTCGCTGTTGCGTCAAACACGTCCAAGACGCGCGGTATGCTGATGGACGCAGGCATTCCGGGGTTGCTGGCGACAGACGCGGGCTCAGCGTTTAGCTCGGAGTTCAAATGGGGCGATGCCGAAAAGGTTGCTGCTGCAGAGTACGTTGCCCGAGCTAAGCGCGACGCCACGGCGATGTTTCGTGATATCGCCTCTTTAATTGATTAGGGCTCTCGGTTGCAGCGTCTCGTCATGTCCTGGTGCGTGTTCCGATGAAGCCGTGACTGCTACCGTAACCGATGTTCCGACCCCACATTGCCGGTATTCGCCTGATCTGGGATGGGCTTCCATGGAAGAGCGACAAGGAGTTTCTCCATGGAGACTACGTTGGAGGTTCTCACGACGCGGCGGGGCCGACGTGAGGCTCATCGCCAATGGCCGGACGAGGTCAAGGCCAGGATTGTTTCGGAGAGCTTGCGACCGGGCGTGACGGTGAACGAAGTCGCGGAACGCTACGGCCTGAAGGCAAACCATCTGTCGTCCTGGCGAACTCTGGCGCGGCAGGGCAAGCTGGTTTTGCCGGAGCCGGAAGAAGCAGTCGAATTCGCGGCCATGGTTATCGAGACGCCCGTGCCGGAGCCGCTGGCTGCCAAGGCGGTTTCCCGCGCTGAGGTTATCGTCGGTCCGGTCACGATCCGCCTTGAAGAAGGTGCGTCTGCTGCCCGGATCGCAGCCATCGCGCGTGCCTTGGCGGCGACGACATGATCTTCCCATCGAACCGCGTGCGGATCATGGTGGCGACCAAACCGGTCGACTTCCGCAAGGGTCACGACGGATTGGCAGCGCTTGTGAAGAACGAGCTGCGCAGGGACCCGTTCACCGGAACGGTCTTCGTGTTCCGGTCTCGCAAGGCGGACCGGCTGAAGCTGATCTACTGGGATGGCTCTGGTATCGTGCTGGCCTACAAGAGGTTGGAAGAGCACACCTTCACCTGGCCCGGCATCAAGGATGGCCTGATGACGCTGAGCCACGCCCAGTTCGAAGCCCTGTTTGCGGGTCTCGATTGGCGGCGGGTTCGTGCGGTCGAGGCGAGAGCACCGGAAGCCATCGAATAGCTGCGGCACGATGACTCGCACGACAGATTCCGAAGGCAAGATCGGTCGGGATTTGATAGGTTCCGGCCATGCTGGACGCCGCCGATCTTCCCGATGATGTTGCCACCCTGAAGGCGTTGCTGGTCGCGGCGCGGGCACGCGAGGCAGGCAAAGACGCCCAGATTGCCCGCAAGGATGAGCGGATCGAACGGCTTGAGAAGCTGGTCGCGGCCTTCAAACAGGCAGCCTTCGGGCGCAAGTCCGAGAAGACTGATCCCGACCAGTTCGATCTGGCGCTGGAAGACCTGGAAACGGCCATGGCAGCGATCCATGCCGAAGAAGAGGCGGACGCTTCTGCCGGGAACAGGGTCACCAGGCCACGCGCGACCAATCGCGGCTCTCTTCCAAAACATCTTCCTCGTGTCGAAGAGGTGATCGAGCCGGAAAGCCTGATCTGCGCCTGCGGCGGTTGCTTGCATTGCATCGGCGAAGATGTCTCAGAGCGGTTGGACGTGGTCCCGGCGCAGTTCCGCGTCATCGTCACCCGTCGCCCCAAATATGCCTGCCGTGCCTGCACCGACGGCGTCGTTCAGGCCCCGGCTCCAGCACGGCTGATCCAGGCAGGGCTGCCGACGGAAGCTACCGTCGCCCATGTGCTGGTCTCCAAATATGCCGATCATCTACCGCTCTATCGGCAGGCCCAGATCATGAGCCGCCAGGGCGTCGATCTCGACCGCTCGACTCTTGCCGATTGGGTCGGCCGGGCAGCGTTCGAATTGCGTCCCGTCTTCGACGCGCTGATTGCCAACCTGAGGCGCTCGTCCAAGCTCTTCATGGACGAGACCCGTGCTCCGGTGCTTGATCCCGGCTCGCGCAAAACCAAGACCGGATACTTCTGGGCGCTGGCGCGAGATGATCGCTCATGGGGCGGCGGTGCTCCACCAGGTGTGGCCTTCACCTACGCTCCCGGTCGCGGGGGCATTCATGCCGAACGGATATTGCAGGGCTTCTCCGGCATCCTGCAGGTCGATGGCTACGCCGGATACAACAGGCTGATTGCACCAGACCGGATTGGCCCGGACATTCGGCTTGCCTATTGTTGGGCCCACGCTCGCCGCAAGCTCGTGGAGATCACCCGCAACGGAGCAGCACCTATTGCCGAGGACGGCGTCAAACGGATCGGAGAACTGTATCGGATCGAAGCCGAATTGCGCGGCCTTCACCCGGAGGCTCGCCTCGCCGGGCGACAGGAACGATCTGCCCCGCTGATCGCCGACATGCAGGCCTGGCTCGTCCATCAACGTTCGCGCGTCGCGGCCAAGTCCCCGCTCGGTGAGGCTTTGGCCTACATCGCCAAATACTGGGATGGTCTCAAGCTGTTCCTGACCGACGGTCGCATCGAGATCGACAACAACAGCGTCGAGCGGACCATCCGGCCTATCGCCCTCAACCGCAAGAATGCGCTCTTTGCCGGGCACGACACTGGGGCCGAGAACTGGGCAACCATCGCCTCGCTCGTAGAGACCTGCAAACTCAATGCCGTCGATCCGCTGGCCTACCTGACCGCCGTGCTCACTGCCATCGTCAACGGCCACAGGCAGAGCCGGATTGGTGAGCTTTTGCCATGGAATTACCCGGCGGAGTAGATGTGCCCAAAGGCCTGAGTCGACACAAAGGCGACTTCTTCCGTTGCCCTCGACCAATCGATATGGTCGCCTCATAGACGAGGATGACGAACGCCATGACACTTGCTCACATCAACTTGGTAGCTCGCGATGCAGAAGCGCTCGCAGCGTTCTACATAAACGTCATGAAATGCGAATTGCTTCGCGCACCCAAAATGTTGTCCGGGGAAATCGTTTCGCGAGGAAATGGCCTTCCGAACTCTGAGATATACACGATCTGGCTCAAATTCCCCGAACTTGAACGCCCATTTCTGGAAATACACGAGCATACGGTTACCCATCATCGTGATCAGCCAAGGGTCAACGAACCAGGCTTCGGCCACCTATCATTCCAAATGGAGGATATAAGCGACGCACTTTCGAAGATTCTTCAAGCTGGGGGCTCGCAGATCGGCAACATCACGGATTTTGGGACACCAGAGAAGCCATATCTGATCGCGTACGCACGCGATCCAGAGGGAAACGTCCTTGAGCTTGAGCAAACGAGCACTGGCCGCTAATGGCTGCATGGTCGCCATCCCCGTCATGTCCTACAGCACTCGGCACTGCAAAACGCAGCTCGGTCAAAGTGTAAGCTCGACACCGCTTACTGCGCGCAGTGTCCGGCCGGAGGCTCAGCCTACCTCTCAAGTGAGCCCGCGTGGCGCGAAGAAGCAGCGGATCGTCATATGCGGGGCGGACGTGCAAATGTGATACTGGCTGTCTTCGCTCTCCAAAACCCGGTTCTTGGGGATGAAGTATCTTGTCTTGGACCCGGTGCGGATGTTGAAGTTGCCGCCCGGCAGCGGCTCGACATAGCGCGGGCTGATGACCCGGCAGTCCTTGTTGTCGCAGCATTCGTAGCCGGTGACCGGATCATGGTGGCCGGAATACCAGTTATGGGCGACAGCGAGAGCGATGAGGACGAGCTTCATGTCTGCTTGACCTTCTCGGTGCCGAGGGCCCAACGCTCAACTTCGAAAAGACCCCACGGTATGACAATAGCGGACGTTTGCGAGTGCTCCAAGCGTTGCCGATTAACGACGGACCGCGGCGCTCGCCAATGGCCTTCTGATACAACCGCTCGATCTTGTGACCGGTCGACCAAAGCAGTTCGCGACCGATGCCTTCGGAAGCGCCTAAGCCGGATCGTCAGATTGGATCGTCTCCCTATCGTCCGCGCCGACGAAGGTGGAGTCAGAACAACGCTTACCTGCTACCCGACTTTAGGCAACGCGGAGCTGGAATTTTCCGAGTTTAAGCTCAGCCTGGCCATGGGGCCGATGAGCCGTTCATGAGCGAGATCGGCACCTTGTTGCCGATGGCGCTATGTGGCCGAAATTCGTTACCGATCCTCCATCTTCGCCCGCGCGTCGTCAAGGCTCATTAACAAATGAGCGTGGAAGCGGCTGCGGCCGCACGCCAGACGTTCAGCAATGAAAGTTCGTTCGCCGTTGATCTATTCTGCTTTGGGCCCAGGAAAATGCGGCTTCTTTTTTTTCATCCACGCCGGTCTGAGCGATCTAAACATCTGATCGATCTTCCGCGCCGCGCCAGTCAGACTGATAAGTTTATCGACCTCGGCATCGGTGTTCCCGAGACGCTCGGAAAACACCTCTGCAGCGGCCAAGGCAATGTCCGTCTTTGAGATTTCCGGAAAGAGATCACTCAAATTCTCGTAAGCGTTTATTGCAACGCCATCATGTATCGAAATCTTGTCGGCCCTTGCAAGCAGTCTAAAGCAAGTTTGCTCAAAACTCCAATCGTGCGCAGCAACCACTCTCCACTTTTCGGTCCGGCGCGCTGAAAATCCCGCGAGTACGATAGAGCCGGGAAGGTTCATACCTGTGAGCCACATCGCCATCGCAAAGCCGCTGGTCGGTGTTTTTCCGGGAGTGTAGAAACGGTCGGTAAAGCCAACAAGATCGAGGTGACCAGTCGGGGCGCCGTGGAAATCGGCCGACGTATTCAGCTTTTCCAGCACGGACAAGCGGAGATTCAGAATGCCAAGAAATGTCGCTTGCTCGAAAAACGCGAGCACCTCGTCCACTTCGCCTTTGTAAACGATATTTGCTCCCGCGGGTTGGCCGCGCGAGACCAGAATAGCGTTGCCTTTGAAATCTTCAGACAAGGTTTTGTAGACCTTGTTGAAGAACACGAACAAGGTGCTCGCAGGATAATGGCGCTGGAGCAGTTGGACGTCATTTAGACCGCTGTTGGCGACAAGGACAATGTGTGAGAACTGGGAGAAAACTCTCTTCCAGTCCAAAGTATCAGAGAGATCAGCGACGGCGCCCTTAAGCTGAAGCGTGCCTGCGCTTTGATCGGTAGGCGTGATCAACTTGGGCTCCCGACAGCCTTCTGGGTGACGGCAAGCACGCGCTCGCGCATGGCAAACCATTCGTCGGAGTAATCGTCATTCTTGTACTCGTCGAAATATGGGCCGCCATCGGTAAAGTGAACGATTTTCGCATCGTCGCGCTTGTCGTACTCGTTTACCAGGTAGTTCCAAGTGACGGGTATATCGCCAATCTGCTCGTCGGAGTCTAGCCACTTGAACTGGTGCAACTGCAGGCCAGTGGCCGTGTTGACAAAGTCCTTGGTCAATGCCCTGCACTTTGAGTTGTTGAACAAGATCATGCTCGACCAGTTCTTCTTCTCATACTTCGTCTGAGTCTGGCCTAGAAATTTGGTTTCAACCTTCGGAACGTAGTCATGCTTCACGCACATCGCAGCATATCGATCATCCCGGAGATTCCAAAGCTCTGCGATGTCGGCGCGCGCCAGCATGTCGCAATCCATGAAAATACTCCACCCCTCATAGTTGCTGAGGTAGGGAACCAGAAAGCGAGAGAAGGAGAACTCCGTCGACTGCAGCGCATTGCGCTCGCGCGTGAAAATGTCCCTCAGATTATCGAGGACAATAGGCGAAAAGGCGACAGGGATCGAGGAGTGCTCTATAATACTCTGGCACAGAACATGATAGGCAACTACCTCCTTGGAATCAAAACCGACAAAAATTCGAGCAACGGCATCTCTCATCGATGATCCTTTCATTTTGGCTGTGCAGAGACCTCTTTTAAGGTCGCCCCTCTCATGGAGAGGGAAAAGTTCCTCTGACGGTCCGCAGCTGTGCACCACCAGAAACCCTGTGTCAATTCACATGGAGGCCTTCCGGGGCCGGCTCTCAAAAAAGCCGCGACGTCACTTGATTCCAATCCAGCGCTATTATAGCGCGACTTTCCTGAAACGAGATTCAACTTCTTCCAATCCAGGGACATAAGGCGGCAAAATGTCGTGGTTCAGACGAAAGAACACTCCGATCAATAGTCTTGCCATCATTCCGCCGGAGCCTCTGCCAGGCCGGTCCGGAATCGCGATTGCCGTAATCGTTAAAGACGAGGCATCATATATCGAAGAATGGGCGATGTTTCATAAAGCCGTCGGGATCAGTCACTTTGTCGTCTATGATAACGGCTCGACCGATGCCACATGCAGCATATTGCAGTCGGTTCTCAATGCCGACGAGCTTACGATCATTCCATGGTCCGGCAAGATGTACGTGGAATCGAGATTCATCAACAGCCAGGTTCTCGCCTTCTCCCATGCCGTCACCACTTTCGGCGGTAAATTCAGCCGCATAGCTTTTATCGACGTCGACGAATTCTTGCTTCCGCGCAAGGGAGGCACGATCGAGGAAGCGCTGGAAGCAACACAGGGATTTCCGAATCTCTCCTTGCCTTGGCATATGTTTGGCACGGGCGGACATAAGATGAGGCCGCAGGGCCCCGTTGTCATGAATTATACGTGGCGCAACGACGATCCGCTTAGCAAAGCGAAGCACCTCTCCAACTTCAAGTGCATCGTAGATCCCTGCGAAGTCGTAGAGGTTTCGGTGCACCAATTCAAGACGCGGTCCTTCGGCGATCTTACCGTCAATGACACAGGATTTCGCACGACCAGGGACGGCAGGAAGAAACGAAGTTTTTATTCAAACGAGTATCTCCAACTGAACCACTACTACTGCAAGTCGGCTCAGGAAATGGCCGAGAAGATCGCCCGCGGGTCCGACTACATTGTCTCAGCGGATTTCCTGAAGAAGAAAATGGAAACGACCCTTCGCAACATAGAAGCAAGTTTAGTGGAAGACCGCTCGATGGTCGAATTCGTGACCGGTCGCTCGATCGCCCTCTCCCGACCCGAGATATCGTCGGTCGCACCGCTGTCACGCTGGCAAAGCGCCAGTCCAAATCGGGATGCCTGAAGCCTGCGACACATATGGATCTGCTGTAGCGGATATCCCTTCTTGATAAGATGCTCCAGTATCCGTCCGATCCATATCCGTGTGCAGCCGCACCAGGTTTTCCTTGTTGTAGGCATGGCCGACTGATTTCGGGTAATGCCTGTGATTATGACGGCCGGCGTCTTGTGATAGAGCGCGAACAATACGGCGTTTATGCCGTTTGAGCATTTCTGATCCGCATTGAGTTCAGCGGTTTCAGCCCGCAGACCTTGTGCAGGAGCGCCATGCGCTGATACCTGCTGACGATCTGCAGTTCATCACTGGTAATCAAATACCCTAAGGCTCTCCTCCAGCGCCGCTGGCCGCGTTTTAGCGAAAGGTCATGATCGCTTTTCAGACGTCAAAGAAGGGACGCCCGCTCTTATAATACCCATGACGGGGCGGAAGACTTCCGAGAGACTCGCCGCACCCTTGGCCGATAGGTGATCTCCGTCCTTATACAGGACAGTGCCCTCTCGCATCACGTGACACCTGAAAGCATCGCAGATTGCGCCCATGGGGTCTACCACCAGCGCTCCGTTCGATTTGGCTGCCTCGTCCAGCACCCGCCGTGCTAACGCCTGCCTTTTGCTCGTGTAATCAAGAGGAGGGGCTATATCAAGCGATCTTCTAGCGACTACGGCTTTGGCGAGCGCTTCTGGGACGTCGGAGCCAACCTCCGGCACATCCATTACCAGCACCGCCTTCGTCCCCTCGTGAGCGAACTTAGCGAGCGTGGTGTTTAGACTCGCCCTGACAGGCGAAGACCAATCTGCCAAGGAGGGTTCTACACGCGGGTCGAAAAAGACGCCCCCACCCGGAAGCTCGGCCCTATGAACGTATTTCGGCCAGTAACCAACCATGAAGATGAAAGGGAACTTTCTCTGCTCGATAAACGACATTACTGTTGAATTATACTCGATGCACCGCTTCACCGCCCAAGGGGGACCGAAGTCCGCATTCGGTAAGGGCGGGCAGGAGGCGCGGCCGAGGAACATACCAGACAGACCCATCTCGCGCGCCGCAACGTCGATTGCCGGAGCAATGGCCGCGGCGTGAGAGTCACCCCACACAAGGAACTGCGGCTCGCTTGAAGATTGCACTCCAATCCTGCAAAGTTCGCCTCTTCTTATCTGAGCCAAGGTCAAGCCATCCCCGTCCGAATCGGCAAAGCACAACCGAGAGAAAAACGGGCTCTCATCATGAGTGGCTTGGTAAAGCCGGAGCGCCTCTTCGGGTAAACGATGGGGAATGCCTTCAAATCTTTTGACGACAGTTCCGAAGGCGACCGCCGAAACAATTGCGGCGCTGCTCAGGCCGGCTATGGCCGCACCCGAGGGCGCTAGCCTCCCATGTCGGGCGGGTTGCTCTACAAACCTCCAAGAAAGGTAGGCCAACGCGAACGACAGTGTGACGACCGTCAGTGCCCACTCGGTCGTCAGCTCGTGTTCAAGAGCGGAGCGCGAAAACACGATAACGGGCCAGTGCCAAAGATAGAGGGAATACGAGATGCGGCCGATAAAGACCGAAACGGGATTGTCGAGAAAGCGGGCAATCAAGCCATCTCGGCAATTGGCGTGGATCACAAGGGCCGTACCAACACAGGGAACTGCGGCATTGAACCCCGGGAAAGGAGTGCTAGGAGAATAGAGAAAGACGGTTGCGAAGATTGCAACGAGCCCCAGTGCTGTCATGGCTTGAGACGCGCGGGCTCGATAGTTCGCTTGCGGCGCAATAGCGACCAGAACTCCTATTAGCAATTCCCAAACGCGGAAATGCAGCAGGTAAAATGCTTTCTCCGGTTTATGATATACTTCGAAGATGCTTGCTATAAACGACAGAAGCGAGACCGCCAAAACGATCCCGAACATGCGTCTGCCTGCAAATTTATAGCAAATGAAAAGCGCGACGGGGAAAACAAGGTAGAACTGCTCCTCGACAGACAGGGACCAAGTATGAAGCAAAGGCTTCACCTCGGCGGCAATATCAAAATAGCCACTCTCGCGATGAAACAGAACATTTGAAGTGAACAATGCGGCGGCTATTAGGCTATCAGCAAAATACCAAAATTCCTGTGGCATGAACAAGAACCATGCCGCGACAGCCGAAACAGCCATCATTGAGAACAGCGCCGGGAAGATGCGCCGCATGCGCCGGATATAAAACTCCAGAAGACTGAATCTGCCGCGGTCAAGGTCGGCCAGGATGATCCTCGCCATGAAAAATCCCGAGAGGACGAAGAACACATCGACACCGACGAAGCCGCCGCTGAACACCCCGAAACCTGCATGAAATAGGAGCACCGGCAAGATTGCCACGGCTCGCAATCCGTCCAAGCCGGGTCGATACTCCATGGGTCGATATGTTAAAATCGAGCTGCTCCTCTAAGAACTACCGACCGCGGACGTTGCCTCAGGCATGGGTAATGTAATCTGCTCAACCTTTTTGGAGGCCGGCTACTTGTAGCCGAGCCGTTGGCCTCGTCAATCACCTGCTCGCGAAATGTCGCTAGGCAACGCCGGCACAGAGAAGATCGTGCATATGCAAGATCCAGGCGGGCCGGCCTTTATGGTCAGTCACAAACCGAACATGGACTTTTTTGCGACGGCATCATTTCCATCGCTGAGCCTGCAAGCACAAACCTCGATCACTCGCGCGGAGGAAGGCCACAGCGGTGTTCGGAGGAATGATAGCCACACTGTCGGCATCGGACGTAACGGGATATAACGGACAAATTGAAGCGCTTGGCGAAAGCCATGTTCTTCAGCGCCGCGGTCCCTCCGGCCCACGAAAAGAGAATCAGAAAATGCAGTATTAATCTCGAAAATCGCCGTGACTTGCTTCCGTCGGATGCAGAATCGGGCCGATGTACCGCAGATGCGGGGTAGCCACGATCTTCCGGCCGATATGCCCGTCGCAGCCCAACAGGGCCTTCACGACAACTGAATCATATCATCGCGGCCAAGTTGTTCAAGTGACCGTGCATCAAACCGTCCTTAGTGTGCGGGAGGGTAACCGCCGAATATAAACTGCCGCGATTAACGGCATCACGGAAATTCAGCGCGGAGTGGACACGTCGATTGGGTTGTGCAAGACATGGCGCATGTACTGAAGAGAACCTCTCCTTGCAAACTAAGCGACGGAAATTTCTAGATGACAGTTGGACCTGACGCGCTCGAAATCCTCCGGGAAAAACACCGCCTCTGGCTCTCGCAGCTCGACATTCGCGATCAGCCGTGGTTGATCCTCGGCTCCGCCCCGTCCCCTACAATACCGGCTGACTTGATCGGACATTGCGCTCGCGTCGATGTCAACAACTCGGGCAAGACGGCTGCCGCCTTGGGTCTCCCACCGGCCGACCTGACGTTTCGAAAGAGAAAGAAGTCTTGGGATGAGCATCCTCACGTGAGAACGAGAGGTCTTTTATGGCTTCACACGAAACCTCTATGGTTTATGCGACTGAGGCTGCTGCTGATGCCCCAGGTGCAGTACAAGAGTCTGATGCGCGCCACCAAGGATGAGCGTGAGGCGATCGTCACCGCCGTGAGCGGTGGCCTTCCCCCCGGTGTGGGAGAACTGGGAAAAGTCACAAACGGAGTTGCGGCTGTTTGTTACGCCCTTTTCATGGGCGCGCCATCAGTGACCCTGGCCGGGTTCTCCGTGACGAAAATGGGCCATTCTTACAACGACAAGGGCAAGCTTCGGCGACAGATCGCGGAGGACACTTTTGTGCTGACGCAGCTTCGAAATCGCGGGAATGTGTTCACCACGGAGGGCGAGCTCTCCGCACAAATCGGCCTTCCCCTCGTTCGAAACAGGGATGACATCGAAAAACACATGGCTAGCCCGATCTCTGTTGCCCGCAGTTAACGTGTTCTGCCCAGGAGTAAGCGAAATGGTATCATTGCCCGCTCAATGGAATAGATATCATTTCGGCCTCAATTCAGCCATGCCGACACCCGTTAAGGCCGCAGTGTCAAGGCGCCCCCGCACGGCCATGACTGGCAAGACCTAGCTTTGGGTAGTGGTGCGAGCCGCAAAGCCATAGGTCAAGAGAAGCAGCAGAGCATGCACCCCTTGCGTATACTAAAACGACACATCGAATGGTGGTTTTATCGCTTCTGACGATCCAGGCTTCCCGCCAACTGCTTGCGCAGGAATGGAATGCGCAATCACGCTGATCACACCGTCGAAGATGGGAGCAAGAATTCTAGCACCCGATGCGGAAAGATGATCGGCGTCCTTGTACATTACAGTGTCTTTAATGATCGCGTGGCAACGGGTAGCGTCGCACAGCTTAGGGAGAGGGTCTACGAGATAGGCGTTCTTGCGCTTGGCGACATCGTTCAGCACCATTCTTGCCAACGACTGTCTTTGATCGGTGTAGTCGCGCGAGGGAGCAATATCCTCAGAGCGGCTTGTCGTTACGGCTCTCGCTAGTGCTTCGGGGACCGGTACGCCCATTTCAGGAACGTCAAGTACCAATACAGACTTCGTGCCAGCCGCGTCTAACCGCGTGATGGTTTCCTCGAGGCTCTTTCGCACCGGCCCGGACCAGTCTTCGACGGGTGGAGCAATGTTAGGATCGAAGAAGATGCCCTGATTAGGCAGCTCGGATCGGTGGACATATTTTGGCCAGTACGCGACTAGAAATACATAAGGGATCTTCTGTGTTTCAATGAATGAAAGCGCCGCCTTGTTGTGATCGACGCAGCGTTCGACGTTCTTTTGAGATGAAAATGCGGCGTTAGGGAGCGGTGGGCAACCGCCACGACCGACAAGTACACCCTTTATTCCTGCCTTACGCGCTGCAAGATCGATTGCAGGAGCCATCGCGGCCGAATGCGAGTCTCCCCAAACGACAAAAGACGGGGGAGCAGTTGTGGAGTGATCACCCACAACGCAAAGCCGGCCTTCCTCTATGGCCGCGACGGACAGGCCGTTTCCGTTGGTATCGGCAAAGCAACGCGGCTGAGAAAAAGGACTTTGATCGTAAGTTGCCGCATAAAGCTGGAGCGCTTCCCCACTGAGACGCCACGGCATCCCATGATAGGCAATGATCGTGCTCGCAACTACAACCGAGGCCGCAACTGCCGCCGCGCCCGAAACAAGCGGCGTGACTATGCTCATGCCGCCGCCGTGCCTGAATGGTTGCTCGATAAAACGCCACGAGAGGTATCCGAGCGCGAGCGCGCAAGCAAAGACCATTGCGCCTTCCAACCAGGCCTCCATTCCGAGGTTGAGGTAGCGGGTAAAAACGATAATGGGCCAGTGCCAGAGATAGACAGAGTAGGAAATCTTTCCGATGAACATCATCGGGGGCGCCTTTAGAAGGGCGTAACTCCAGCTCCCCCGGGCCTGTGAAAATATCACTGCGGCAGCAGACAGGCACGGCAGGAGCGCGTAGTAACCAGGAAAGGGCGTGTCAACATTGTAGGCGAAGAAAGCAGCAATGATTCCAAGCAGGCCAACCCCAGCCATCAAGCTTTCGCTGCGCTGCGTCAGTTTCGGTGCAGGAACAAGGGCAACCAGCGACCCAAGTAGGAGCTCCCATACCCGAAAAGGAAGCAGGTAAAACCCCTGAGATGTAGCGTTGAAGGCCGCCCAGCAGCTGGCGGCAAATGACAAAAAGAATGCCGCTATCAAAACTGCCAATGTCACTGCGCGCGACTTCCGCGTCAGCAGGAGGGTAAGCGGAAAGAATATGTAGAATTGCTCTTCGACGCTCAGTGACCACGTGTGAAGCAAGGGCTTCGTGTGCGCTTCAAGATCGAAGTAGCCGCTTTCTTTTTGGAACAGTATATTGGCGGTAAAAGTAGCTGCTCCGATCAGACTTTTAGCGAAGTATTCGAACTCCTGAGGCATGAACAGGAACCACGCCGCGATCGTGCTTGCGGCAAGAACCGCGGTGAGCGCGGGCAAAATTCGTCTGATGCGGCGGCTGTAGAACTGCCAGATATTGAAGGAGCCCGCCGCGATCTCCGACGAGATAATTCTGGCCATGAAATAGCCGGAGAGGACAAAGAAAACATCGACGCCAACGAAGCCGCCGGGAAGCCAGGCCAGGCCGATATGATAGAGTACAACCGGTATAACGGCGACGGCGCGCAGCCCATCGAGCTCGGCCCTATAACTGGGCCGGCTTTGGCTCAATATCATTTCGGCTCCTTTGGAAAGTTCGACCGCTGAATCGCGGCTATCCGTAGCCGTGCGATTTGCCCGCAATGAGGCAAGGACTGCGTCATCGTTATATTTTCAATCAAGGACGTCTCCGCAGCCGCTGAGCGAGTAAACAGGCCCGAGCATTGCTCAGCCGGCGCTCCGAGGACCGGGTAGCTTCGTTCGGACGAAACGGGATCGCTGCAGCCTCGGCCTAGCGGCTAGCCAAATCATAAGGCCGATTGTCGCCGGGCCTGCGAAGAGAATCGGCAGGTTTAACATGCTTACTCCCTCCAGTGATCCGCGACCCAGCGTGTCGGGAGGATAAAATGCCGAAGATGCGCGAAGAACGAGTCCCGCTTCAGCCGCTTTCTCTTGTTGAAAACTGCCATGAGATGTCCAAACGGAGTGTCGGCGCCCCGTTCGTGGTACTTTCCTCTTATCGCCTGCTCTGGGCGAAGGCCACGAGGGAAAATGACTACTTTTGCGCTCTGGGGGAGCCGCGGTGCAAGGAAGTAATTGAGCGGCCATGCACGGCGGCAATCTTGACGAAAGTGCAGCACCCACTCGCGCGGGAAAAACTTCGGACCATCCGGAGCGTTCCTGGTTACGAAACGCTGCTCGAACCGGTATTGATCCGCAATCACCTGTGGTGCCGCCTTAAACTTTTCTTGCAGTGGTGCGAGCTTGCCCACCGGAAATCGAAATAGCGATGTCTGTCCGAGCTTTTCAAATGGCGTGGTCTGATTGCGCGCCATGACAACGTCGTCGGCGCTGCCAACCTCAAAAAACGGATCGAGTGACGCAACAATCACAAGGTCCAAATCGAGGAACAAAACTGGGCCGCTGAGTGACCCTAAAGTTTCGCCCCAAAGCCGCGCCTTATTCCAAATCCCGGGAGATTTCTCTGGCATCTTCGCGACGTCTAATGGTGGTAGGTCCTCGCAAAGAACCTCAGGCCGAATGCCATCTCGCTTATCGGTGAAACATGTGAAGGTAAACGGCGGAGTTATGTTTCTCGCAACCATGGCATAAAGGCGATTGATATAGGGGGGGCCGAACTTCGTACCCCAATTTATGCAGATCACCTGTTTCGTCGTGCCTGCCGCAGGTAGCATCTCGCTCACAGCCATTTACTCCGCCATTCCTATCTAAAATCTCAATGCTGCTAGCGCTTTTTGAGATTCATCGCGCGATGAGAGGTAACCTTTTGCCTTATTGGCGAGCACTCGGCAACTTCTAAGGTGCAGGGTGTCGTTGAACCATTAGACATAGCCAGTGCGGCGAGTCGCAGGCTACGCGATTGGCCGTCACATCAGTCTTGACTTCGACTGTCAGTGAGTGTTCCCACGGTGAGAGCCTCCTTGATGAAATAGGCTGAAGGATGCGAACCAGTGCGGATCAGGGGACGTCTATTTTCATCGGATGTTTGCGGATCAACGACTCGACGTAGGCGCCCGGCTCGTTAACATTTCGCGCCAGCAACCTCGAAGCGATGCTTTCGGCAGCAGCCTCCGCTCCTGTTCGCGAATAGAAGTTGCCGCGAACCTGCACGGAAGCGGCGAGCAATCGGATGAACGCGTCAAGAAGCTTGCGTGATGGCGGTTGTGGATCTTGCCAGAAACGATCGATGGACTTTGGATCCGTCAGCCCTTCGATATCATAAATCGTAACTCCGAGCGTCTTAACAGGCTTTCCAGCCTGCAATGCGGAAAGCGCAGCTGTCGAATTGACGGTGACCATGCCCCGGCTTGCAGCGATCAGCGCCGAGAGGTCACCGCCGTCGATAACCTGCACGCGGCCGGACAGGCCGAGCGACAGGGCGGTGGCGATCACATAGTCGTCCCAGTCGATAAGCCCGTTGTCGAGCGGATGGACTTTGACGAGCAGCTTCGCTTCTTGCGGTGCGTGCTCGGCAAATGAGCGCAGGATAAAACGGATCGCATCCCTCTGGCTGTGGAACGGCGAATGGGCGCGCAACTGATAGTCGGTCTCAATCTGCAGGGGATAGACAAAGAACGCTGCGTTATCGGAAGACAGCCGGCCAACTTTGAAATTCGCCTCTCGAGCCCTCTTTCGGCCAGTTGCGAGCCTCCTCACCCAGCCGGCATATTCGGCGAGCGGATGAAACAGCCCGTGCCGCCGGTAATGAGGATAAAAGAGCGAGAAGAACACGGTCGGCAGATAGTAAAGCAGATCGGCAATCGCTTCCGAGAGGAAAGTATGACTGTAGCGCCTGTTCCAATCCGGTTCCGGCAGGCCTTCCGCAGCCGCAAGTATATGAGCCGGATCAACGGGAAAGCGCGAATTGGACGAAAGGCCTTCGCGCTCGATCGTCACCCAATCAGGCCTCAAATGCCCCATCTCGATGGTGTAGATCGAAACGCCCATTGCGCGGGCTTCGGCGATGGCAGCATGGTGGTAGGGTCTTTCCTCTCCGTGGACGATAAGGTCGGTGATCTTGCGGTCCGCGATGAGATGACGGACATAACCCGGCCAGGCGGCGAAGGGCCCGCGATAGTTCAAGGCACCTCGCCTGCGCCAGAATAGCCAGTCTCCGCTATTAAGGTTGACGCGGAGGCACGCGCAATCGGCTGCCTCAAGGTGGTCCGCGATCCGACGATAGAGGATGGACGATGGCCCCTGGAGAAACAGGAAGGCGCGTTTCGCCATCTCCTCTGAGCGGACCGGCACGATCATTCCGCGGGCAACTCTTTGCTGAGACCGGCATAGCGCAGCAGCGTTCCGAGCAGGTTCCACGGCGCTTCTTCCCGGGGCGGGACCGGACGCTGCGAATGCGCCCGAGCGCGACCAAGCGGCACAATCATATAATCGGTACGAGGATCCGGAAACGGATCAGCGAAAGCCTTCAAGAGCGGCGCGTGATCTCCGTAAAAGAGCAACCAGACTGGCCGGTCCAGTGTGTCGAGATGATGTGCCAAATTTCCAAGCGCATGATCGGCGCGTCGAAGCAGCTCGGAATAGATCTCCACAGGATTCGTGAGATCCCCGACACGACCAGGCTCCCAGGGGCCATGGTTAGCCATCGAGGCGACGAACAGGAAATTCTTGATGCCCGGATCCTTTTCGATCTCGCGGATCACGTTTTTCGTCAGCGCCTGATCGCTGACATAAGGGCCGTCGCGCTCCGGATTATGATCGAATTCATCGAGCATCATCATGTGATCGAAGCCAAGCTGCGGCATCGCCTTGTGGCGCAGGAAGAAGGTGCGGTCGTAGGGATGAATGAACTGCGTCTTCCAGCCGGCCTGCTTCAGTTTGTTCGGCCAAACGACATCCGCATATTGGCTTGCGCTCAGATAGGGATAGCTCGCATCGATATGCACGTCGTCCGGTTGAAGGCCGCTTAAGACTGCAAATTCGGTGCGAAGCGTATAACCGCCCTCAAAAACGCTCGTCATACGACCCCATTGCGCCGCCCGCTTCCGCAGCCGATCAAGGTTGGGAAGCTTAAGGTCTTTGACCTCGAAATGACGAAGATCGATGAAGGATTCCGACTGCCAGATGACAATGAGCGGCGGCTCCTCATCGCCGTCCGGATCCCAAAGATCATGCAGCGCAGATTTCAGCATTTCGGACAGCTCGTGCACGATCTTCTCGCGGCGGCGGCCGAGCCATATGATGAAATGAAGAACGACAGATGTGAACGTGCCGAAGCGGACCGTATTCTTCTTGATATCGATCGGTCCAACCAGCTGCTGAGTGGCCCGCGAAACCGGCCCGTTCACAGGGCCGTAGAAAAGCGCCAGCCACGGGCCGAAGGCAACGGCAAGTCCGACCAGCACCCAGAACACCCGTGCGCTGTCAGGCAAGATATGCGGCTCGAAATAGAAATAGAGCCCGGTCACGCCGAAGACGTAAAGGAACGAGAATATCCAGAAGAAGACGTTTAGCGAGGTCGCGTAGAAGATCTCCTTGTATTTGAAGACATCGACGACGAGCGCGATGTCGGAGAAAATCAGCGGCTCACGGATGAACTTGAACTTCGCGCGCGAAATCCCGGTGAAAATCACAAAGAAGCTCATCGTCGCCTGCATGGCGTAGATCGGCCGCCACGTCACCGAAAAGAAACCCGCAAAGACCAGAGCGATAACCGGAAGGCGCGCCGCAAGATCGAGCGCATAGCGTGCGGGTGTTCGCTCGATCTTGTTCTGACGATAGACGGCAGACGGCATCGCAAACCAGTCCGTTGCGTAGACGAAGATGCACGTCAGGACGAAGCAGGAGGCGACCAATAGAAGGGGGACATCATGTAAGCGCAACGGAACCATCGATTTTCTATTACCGGCAACAAATGCCAAATCCGATTAAAGCTTGGGCGTGTCAATGCCCGATGATATCCCCGACTTCAAATGCACAGTCGATGACCTTGCGTGCGTTTCCCTTGCGCCACGCTTCAACCGATATCGGTACCAGAGCGAAAGCAGCGGCTTGATGAACGGCCCCAGATAGGCAAGCGCCATGAGGGACGGCGTGAAGTGAATCTTCGAGCGGTTGCGGTCGATACCGGCGATAATGCGCTGTGCAATTGCTTCCGCCGTCCAGGGCTTCACCTTGCCCATGAGAACCTCGGCCTGCCATGGCCGCATCGTGATTTCGCGCTGATACTGCGGTGTCAGCGTGTCCGGCGGAAAGCAGATAGAGACGCGAATTCCCGTTCCGACGGCTTCCGCCTGTACGGCTTCCGCAAAGCCCTTGAGGGCCGATTTAGAGGCGCAGTAGGCCGCATAACCGTGAAGGCCAATCAATGCGGCACCCGACGAGACCACCATGATGGTGCCCTGCCCCCTCGCCTTCATGCTGTGATAAACGGCACGGGCGGCATTTGCGGTGCCCATGAGATTTGTGGTTATTTGCTGGTCGAAGGCCGCGGCTGAAAGAGCATCGAAGGCGGCCGGCTCGACAATGCCGGCAGAGGCGATCAGCACATCGCAGGGGCCGTTTGCCGTTTCACAGGCTTTGACCGCAAATGCCAGGTCCTCATGCTTGGAAACGTCAGCCGAAACGGCAAAAGAGCTTCCGCCCTTCGATACAGCCTGGACGTCTCGAACCGCCTGATCGAGGCGTGCCGCATCGCGTGCGATCAGCGAAACACGCTCGCCTCTGGCGGCGTAAGCCTTTGCGACTGCTAATCCGATACCGCTTGAACCGCCGGTTACGATGACATGCATTGCATCGTCCTGCCTTAAGGCTTGCCCGCCACCTGGTTCATCGGCAGGAGCTTCATGACCTTTTCGAAGTCGATCGAACCTAGGCCGAAATTGCGGTCCTGTAAATCTTTCAGCCGCTTTGCCGTCACAGTGACGGCATGGCTAATCTGCTCATCCGTGTGATTACAGGTGATGAAGAAACGCAGCCGCGCCATGCCCTCGGGAACTGCCGGATGGATGATCGGCAGCGCGTTTACGCCCTCTTCGAGAAGATCGTTGGAAAGCTGCACGGCGCGAACGGAATCCCCAACGATCACCGGAACAACGGAATAACCGGTCGCAAGGCCGGTATCGAGACCGGCTTCCTTCGCAAGCTTGAGGAAGAGCGCACCGTTGCGCCGCAGCCGGGTAGTACGCTCCGGCTCTTTCGTCAATATTTCCAGCCCGGTCAATGCTGCAGCCGCCAGTACCGGCGCCAGGCCGACGCTATAGACGAAGCCGCCGGCCTCCGCCTTCAAGACGTCTGCCAGGGCCTGGCTTCCGGCTATATAGCCGCCGCAGCTCGATGTGGTCTTGGAAAGCGTTCCCATCCAGATGTCGACGTCATGTGGATCGATGCCGTAATGTTCGAAGCTGCCGCGACCGGTTTCTCCAAGGACGCCGAGAGCGTGCGCCTCATCGACCATCAGCCAGAAGCCGTAACGCGACCTCAGCTCGACCAGTGCCGGCAGGTCGGCGATATCGCCATCCATCGAGTAGACGCCTTCGACGATCACCAGGATACGCCGGAAGTCGGAGGACAGCGACTTCAGAACGGATTCGAGGTTCTCGACATCATTGTGCTTGAAGAGACGGCGCGTCGCGCCTGACTGCTTGATCCCGGCAAGCGCGCTGTTATGAATGAACTCGTCATGGATCACGAGATCCTGCGCGCCCATCAGACAGCTGATCGCAGCAACATTGGTCAGGTAGCCGCTGACGAAGCAGACCGCAGCGTCGACGCCGTAGACCTTGGCAAGCGCATGTTCAAGTTCGACATGCACGGGCCGCTCTCCGGCAACCAGCCGGCTTGCCGATGCAGAAATGCCAAAGCGATCTATCGCCTCTTTTGCCCGCTGGTTGACGAGCGGGTCGGTATTGGTTGCGAGGTAGTCATAGGAGGCAAAGTTTGCGAATTCCCGGCCGGACATGACAGTCGTTGCACCTGCCGCCTTGTCATGAGACCGGTAGAAGGGGTTGCCGATGCCAGCCATCTGCGCCCCGATCTTCTGGGTCATCACCCGCTGGTATTCCGGCAGTTCGTCGAATCGTGTCACCTGGCGAACCGGCGGCTGAGGGTGGCGGTTCATCCGGGCTGCCCGGTTTCTGCCGGACGACTCGTTGGCGTGCCGCATCTGATCGAGCAGTCCCGTTTTCCGGTCCTGCGCCTTGCCGTCTGGATTATCCGTCATTTCACATTGCCGCTTTCTGAACCGTGCCAGAATGACTCTGGATCAGCTGGCTGACAACCTGCTCGGCTTCGCCTGCTCCCTCGTTTCCACCGCTACGGCTGGCCACGCGCTCCCGGAGACGAGCCACAACATCGCCGATGGTCGTGCCATCACTGATACCGCTCAGCGGTATGTCGAAACCGGTCTTCTGTTGGAAGCTCATGCCGAGTTCCATCGCCATCAGGCTGTCGAGCCCGATATCCTTCAGCACTTTTTCCGGTGTGATCCCATCTTCGGTGATACGCAGGATCGCTGCGATTTCGGCAGCGACCAGCTTATGGATAAGGGCCTGCGCTTCATCTGCAGACTTGCCGGCTATCATCGCCTCGAGATCGATGGTTTCGTTGTCATTGGTCGCCTGGCTGCTTCCTGCCTGGCGCATGATCGTCTCGAAGAGCGACTTTCCGGCAATTGGAAGAAGCCGCGCCGCGCTCCAGTCGACCTCGGCGATCATGACGGTCGCACCCTCGATGCGGCCCTGATCGGCAAGCATGTAGCGCTCGACCTGCTCCAGCGCATCGCCCGCTTTCAATGCCGACTTGCCGATGCGCTTCGAAAGCACCTCGTTCACCTCGGCGTTACGCGCCAGGTAGCCCTTGTCTGCAATCGCGCCGAAGCCGACCGCCAGACCGGCAAGTCCGGCTGCGCGGCGTTGGCGCGCCAGACCTTCGAGGTAGCCGTTGGCTGCGACGTAGTTCGCCTGGCCCGGATTGCCGAGCATCGTCGTCGCGGACGAGAACAGCAGGAAGAGATCGAGGTCGTCATCTGCCGTCAGCCGGTGGAGGATTTCCGCACCCTTGACCTTGACGTCGACGACGGGCCGGTTGCGTTCTGCCGTGAGGTTCGAAAGCAGGGCATCGTCAAGCACCATGGCTGCATGGACGATGCCCTTCAGCGGCGCCTTGGTGCGCAATTCGCCAAGCAGGGCGGCGACCGCCCTCTCCTCGGTGATGTCGCAAGCATGCACGCTTGCCGTGACACCCTTCTTTGTCCATTCGGTGATCGCCTTGCGAGTCTCGTCGTCGGCAACGCCCTTCCGCGAACAAAGCGCGATCTTCCGGGCGCCCTTCGAAACCAGCCAGTTTGCGGTCGCAAGGCCGAAGCCGCCGATACCGCCTGCCACGAGGAAGGTGCCATCGGAATCGAAACGAAGCGCCTTGCCGGGTGCCGGAAGGACCTTGTCCTTGCCGATGATCGGGGGACGGACGACGATCTTGCCGATGTGGCCAGCATTCTGCATCAGTCGGAACGCGCTGCGGATCTCGTCGTAGCCGAAAGCGCGATAGGGGATCGGCACCAGCTTTCCGGCGGAGAACAACTCTCCGATTTCGGTGAATATCCGCTTCGTGAGTTCCGGCACATTGACGAGCAGTTGGTCGGCATCGATGCCGAAATAGCTGATATTGCGGCGGAAAGGCCGGAGCCCGATCTTGCGGTCGGAATAATAGTCGCGCTTTCCAAGTTCAAGGAAGCGCCCGAACGGCTTCACGAGTTCCAGGCTACGTTCCATGGCTTCGGAGAAGAGCGAATTGAGAACGAGATCGACACCGGCACCATCGGTAATCCGGCGGATATCGGTCACGAAGTCCAGGGAGCGCGAATCGAAGACATGATCGGCGCCGAGCGTTTCCAGGAAGCGACGCTTCTCAAGCGTTCCCGCCGTGGCAATGACCGTGGCACCCTTCAGCTTTGCGATCTGCAGGGCAGCCAGGCCGACACCGCCTGCGGCACCATGGATCAGGATCGTCTCGCCGGGCTGAATGCGGCCGAGCTCGACCATGGCGTAATAGACCGTGAGGAACGCGACCGGCACGGTTGCTGCGGCGACCGTATCCATCCGTTCGGGTAGCCTGGTGACACCGTCTCGGCGAACCCTCACATGCGTCGAGAAGGCGGCTGGGCCGATGCCCATCACCTTGTCGCCGGGCCTCAGATCACTGACGCCCATGCCCGTTTCGACAACGCGTCCGGCAAACTCCATGCCGATCGTGGCGCCAGCAAAGCCGTCCTCCAGTGCTTCTTCGGGGAGTAGGCCCATAGCCCACATGACATCGCGGAAGTTGAGACCCGTTGCCTCGACGGCAACGACGATCTCGCCGTCGGCAGCAGACGGTACGTCACAAGCTTCCCAGGCAACACTGTCGAGTCGTCCGGCCGAATGCTGGCGGATCGTGGCAGCGGCATAGTCGCCGGTCATCCGGGCAGATGACGCTGAAGGCCCGGTAACAGCGCGCAGTTCACGGACCTCGCCGGTTGCCTCGTCGAGCATCCATTCGCGGTTTGCCCCAGGTGATGCGAAGATCGAGTTCACGATGCCGGAAACTCGCCGATCGCTGGGTTCCGCATCGAGCATGTGGACGTCCAGGAATTCATATTCGTTCTGCAGGACGCGGGCAAAGGCCCAAAGCCCGGAGTTTGCGCCGTCGGTCCCATCACCGGAAAGCGGCGAGCCGCCGGGCGCGATGAGAAGAAGCTGCGGACGGCTGTTTGCGGCAGCCTCGCCGGACTGCATGTAGGCGGCAAGCGCTTCTGCGAAAGACGCAAATGTAACGAGCCGATCCTGTGACAGCTTCGATGGGTCTTCCTTCGATGCGCGCTCGGCATAATAGACCGCACGCACCGGCTGGCCCGCGAATTTGGAGAAGGCTTCAGCATAAGCCGACTTCGGCTCGTCCGCCGCAACGGATATTGTTGCCAGCCCCCCGAAGTCCGAGGCGTGGCTTGAGCCTTCGCCGATCACAAATAGCGGGCCATTACCGGCCTCGGCGGCCAGTGGTTCTTCGCTTACCACCTTCGGCTGCGCGATCAGCGAAACGAGCCTGCCTTCCGGATACTCGGCTTCGTCGACCTTTGAGTCCGCAAATCCGAGCGAATGTGCAAGATCCTCAATCTGCCGGGCGGTTCCGAGCTTTCCGATCGGAAATTCCGGAGACTGGCTGCCTGCAAACCAGCCGTCCGACAGGCCGAATACGAAGTCGTTGAAAGCGGAAGGCGCACGATCGGCAAGGACGAGCGTCGCACCGTGAGCAGTTGCCCTGCGCACGACAGCCTGGAGCGCCTCGTCGCTGGAAAGATACTGCTGGCTCTGATCGCCGGCAGCGACAACCAGATCGGCCGCGGCCTGATCGCCGAGCTTATCGGGGTCTGCGACAATGACATGCGCACTGTCTTCGAAGGCGAGTTCCAGCGTACGCCGGATATTTTCACGCGGGTCGGCAATGACCAGCAAAGCGCCGTGTTCGGCTGCTGCCAGGGCAAGCTTGCGGCTGAAGGCGGTCGAGATAGACCCAACTTCTAGAATCCGACGGATGCCGCCTTTCTTCGCTTTCAGCACACCATCGACCATGCCGCTTACGACAGAAAGGCGGTGCAAGCTCAAGGGCGAATGGACGAGAACATGCTCCAGCGTCGCTTCGCTGACCGACTTCGAAGAAGCAATGTCGTTGCCCTGCTTGAGGGCCGCGATTTTCTCGAGAGCGTCGCGATGCGCATCGTTGATGAGGACGGCTTCCGCGATGCGGCCGGCATCTTCACCATAGAGTTCCCGCAGAACCTCCTGGACCGGCGGCAGCGTGAATTCAGTCGCAACGGTCCATTTTGCATCATCGGAAGAGGCAATGCCCGCATCTTCAAGGCTGAAGAGGCAGCTGGTGAGGAAGGATCTGAATGCGGCATCGCCGGGAAGGCTGCCAATCGTAATCGAGCCATCCTTTGCCGCGAGCGCAAGCGCGACCTCGTGGCATGCGCGATAGACGGCGGCGTCGAGCAGAAGGGTTGCGTTATTCAGCGCAACGTCCGGGGCGCCAGCAATGACCGGAAGCGCATGAATGTCGGGTGTCGCGGCAAAAAGCGCGGACGGGACACTCTCATAGTGAAAGGCGACGGAATCCAGCGTGTGGTGACGCCTCAGATACGTCCGGCGGAAGCGGCAATCGTCGAATGCCGCAACCTGCGTGCCGGCATCGTCGAACATCCGGAAACGCACCTTGATCGAATTCTGGCTGAACCGATCGATCCCGATCGTCGCCCTGACGACCGGGCGTTCAGAACGCCTGACGCGAACGGAGCCGAAGCGCACAGGGATATAGGGCGCGCCTGCCTGATCGCCGGATAGCTGATCGAAAAGCGCCACCAGACCGTGAAACGCTGCATCGACCGACATCGGATTCAGATTGTAGCTCAGGTAAGGGTGTGCAGGTTTTTGTGCCGTCTTGAGATCGACCTCTATCAGACCGTGCCCGAAAGCGACGGCCTTCGACAACAACCTGAAATGCGGACCATATTGCAGGCCGAAGCGCTCAGCTGTCTCATATGTCTTTTCGGCCGTCAGAACCGATTTGACTTCGCCGGCGACGGGGGCTGCGCGCTCGTCGGCCACAGCATCGATCGTCTTGCGCACCCGGGCTACGGCATGAACGGTCCAGTCGTCATTGCTCAGCCGTTCACGCGAGCGGATTTCGATGTTGCCGGTTTCGGGAGAAAGGACCGTCGAAAGTTCGGCGATACGATCTTGCCGCAATTCCAGCGGCCGGACGATCTCCAGATTTCCGAGTTCGACCTCGTCCGTATCATAATATTGCTGCGCAGCCGTTACGGCGATCTCGATAAAGCCGCTGCCAGGCATGATCGCCTTTGAATCCACGACATGCTCTGCAAGGTCTGGCAGCAGGTTGGCGTCGACATGGTTCTTCCAGCTCGATGCGTTCGGATCGGTTCGCCAGCCGAGCAGCGTATAAGGCACACGCTGATCGCGGCCGAAGATGTCGATCTCGTCGCTCGTCGGCTGCGGACGCAATTCAACTTTCTCGAACGGCAGCGGAGGAAGTTGAATGAAGGCGTTGCGACCGGCGGCGTTGCGTGAGCGAAGCGGCGATACGCCATGAGCCACAGCACGCGCGAAGGACTGCGCGACCGGATCGCGGCCGGTTCCGCTTTCACGCGCAAGCGTCGGGATTACGGCCGCTTGATGCGAAATGTTCTTGGCGATGTCCGTCACATAGTTCGAAAGAATCGGGCGGGGCGAGATTTCGATGAAAAGGTTGCAACCCATTTCCATCGCGGCTTCACAAGCGTCCTTGAACAGCACCGGATCGCGCACGTTGCGCCACCAATAAGCCGTGTCCAGCGTCTGCCCATCAGCATGGCGGCCGGTGACGGTGGAAATGAAGGTGCCGGCGCCGGCATCTGGCTCAAGATCCGGCAGATCGTCGAAGAATGCATCTTTCGCCCGATCGATGATCGGATGATGGAACGGATAATTAATATCGAGCACATGCGCCATGATCTGCGCCTTGCGGGCGGCGTCGCGGAAGGCTTGAACCTCGTCTGATGGGCCGGAAATCGTCACTGAATTCGGCGCGTTGATGGCTGCGATGCAGATATTGTCGAAGCGGTTCGCATTTGCGAAAGCAAGCGCGGCATCCGCGCTCATGACGACCGCTGCCATCTTGCCTTCGCCGGCGAGCAGGTCCTGATGCTGCGAACGCTTGGCGACGATCGCCACAGCTTCCGCGGCCGTCAGCACCTTGGCGGCGTAGGCAGCGGCAATTTCGCCGACTGAGTGACCAAGAACCGCATCGGGTCTCAGGCCCTGCGCCGAAAGACAGTCGATCAACGCCGCCTGCACCGCAAACAGCATCGGCTGAGCGATCTTGGTGTCTGCGAGCCGCTCCGGCAGGTCTTTGGAAAAGAGCAGATCAGTCAGCTTTTCGCCCAGATAATATTCAAAGAGCGCGCTGAAGGACTGGAAGCATTGGCGGAAATGCGCGTTTTCGCGATAGGCATCCACGCCCATGCCCGGCCACTGCGAGCCGTTTCCGGCAAAGACAAATGCAACCCGCACGCCTTGACCAGGAACCTCGCCATGCTCGCCAGCCGTCGGCTCACCTGCCAGATGAGCGCTGATTGCTGCCAGCACTCCGTCGCTGTCTTTCGCTTTGACAGCAAAACGGTGGCGCATTGGCTCACGGTTCGCCACCGCCGAAGCGACAAGCTGGCGCGCCTCTCTGGTCTCGGCCTGCTCCAGACGCTGCTTATAGTCATCAAGCAGGCCCTCAAGTGCCGAGGCGCTATGGGCGCTTGCCATGAAGATGACGCGATCACCCTTTGCTTGCGGCTCAGGCGGTGCGACAGGATCCGGATCGCTGATCACGACATGGGCGTTCGTGCCGCCAAAGCCGAACGAGTTTACGCCTGCAAAGCGCGGGGTTTTCGCAGGCATCAGCTCGATCGGAGAGGTGTTGACGCGAACGTTCAGGTCCTCGAAATCGATGTCTTCGTTTGTCCGCTGGATATGAAGCGTTGCCGGCAGGAAATTGTTTTCAAGCGCAATGACTGCCTTTAGGAGACCGAAGAGGCCGGAGGCTGGTTCAGTATGACCGATATTCGATTTGATGGAGCCGATCGGAACTGGCGCCCGGCGGTTCTTGCCGATGACGCTGCCGATGGCCCAGACTTCAGCGGGGTCGCCGACGCGCGTGCCCGTACCATGGCCTTCTATGAAGGCGATGCGGTTCACATCGATATTGGCGCCTTCGTAAACCGACTTGAGGAGGGCAGCCTGCGCCTCCCGCGACGGCAGGGAAATGCCATTGGTACGGCCAGAAGAATTGACGCCGGTTGCATGAAGACGGGCGTAGCTGCGATCCCTTTCGCGCAGAGCCTTGTCGGTGCGGCGAAGCACCAGCACGACGCCCCCTTCGGCGCGCACATAGCCATGGCCATTCGTGTCATAGGCTCGGCACAGGCCTTCGGGCGACAGCATACGCGCCTGTGCAAAACCTACGAAGGAAAGCGGATGCGCCAAAAGATTGATCCCGCCCACGATTGCCGTATCGATGTCCCCGCGATCAAGCGCACGGACGGCCTGATCGAGCGCCACCAGCGACGACGAACAGGCCGTGTCGATCGTCATGCTTGGGCCGCGCAGCCCGAAGATATGCGAGATACGGTTCGAAACGATTGAAAGCGTGTTGCCCGTCATGAAATAAGGGCTGCCGGTCGCTGGATCCTCGACGGCAAGGTTGCCGTTATCAAGGCTGGATGCACCGACATAGACGCCGACCTGCTCGCCACTCAGGGAAGCTGCAGGAAGATTGGCGTCCTCAAGCGCACGCCAGACAAGGCTAAGCAATATCCGCTGCTGCGGATCCATCTGCATCGCTTCGCGCTGGGAAAGGCCGAAAACAGCCGGATCGAAATGATAGACGTCAGTAAGAACACCGGCGGCGAACGTATAGGTCTTGCCCTGGATGCCTTGATGCGGGTGCCAGTAGCGGGCGAGCTGCCAGCGCTCGGCCGGGATTTCGCTGACGGTGCACTTCCCGTCCTCGAGAATTTGCCGCAGTTCATCCACTGAAGAAGCGCCTGGAGCAACGCTTGCGCGCCCAATAATCTCAATCGTCATGTTTACCCGGTGTCGTTATGGCAGTAGGCGGCAGAGGGTGGCTATCAACGCCAGCTAAAGTTCACATCATAAAAGCTGCGGCTTGTCATCCGAAAAAATCGTATCTGCGGTTGTATTCCCATAACTTTCAATAACAACCGTAACCGATTGTAAACAAAGGAAGGAGCCCCATCATTTCCTGATGGAACCCCTTCCAAAAGCATAGCAACGATGAGCAGCTGGATCTAATTGTTCATGTTGTTGTAAATTCCAGCGCTCTGCGCGGCAATACCGACCGGTTGCCCGACAATTCCCAGGAACATACGAATATCGACGGCAGGATGGCGCGAGATGTAGATAACGTCGCGATTCTTGACCGGGAACGTCTGCCCGACGATCAAGCTATCTGGATGACTCATGTCGAAACGGTAAACGATCGGATAGCGGCCAACGCTATCCGGCGCCAGCCCCTTGTTCAGCAGCTCATGGAACCGCTTGGTGCCAAGCAGGCTCATGACGACATCAGGTTCTTCATAGCGGAACAGGAAATATCCTTTTGCGTCCGTCGCCTGATCATTGCCGCCTCGACCAAGTGCTACCGCCTCAAGCAGATTGAGATCGTTCGCACCGAATGGCACACGTGCGTTCAGATTGGCAGAACCAAGGATTGTAAACGTCCGCGGGTCCTTCGAGACGAAAATCCGGTCTCCAGGCTGGACGTAGATGTCTTCCGATGGGTTTTCGATGATCGACTGCAGAAGAGCCGTTCCGGTTTTCTTGCCGCGGACGAGCGTCACATAGGCTTCATAGGGCTGCGCTTGCGGTCCGCCTGCCTTGGCGAGCACCTCGGTGATCTTCTCGCTGACGAGGCTCAGCGGCACCTGGGACGGCTTGCCAACCTCACCAGAAACCGTCACGTTTCGCGAAGCGGTGCTCACGCTCGTAACAATGACGTCCGGCTCGACGGCTTTGTTTGCCAATGACGCAAGAATTGCCTTGCGCGCTTCCTCGAGCGTCTTGCCTACAAACCTGACCGATCCCGCATAGGGAATTGCCGCCATGCCATCCGGTTGGACCACGATATCGAGGTTCGTCTGCTTTGATTCCGTTGTCGAGAAGAGGCCATCGCTGCCGGCCTCGAATATTGTCACCTTGAGGTGGTCCCCAATACCGATCACCACACGGTCAACACCGCCGCCAATGCCAAAACGGCGATTAAGAGCAGTCGCCACGTAGTTGGAAACGAGAGTGGCAGAGCGGCTGTCGACGTCAACGATGTCGAAAACGGCGGCGTTACGTCGACCGACTTCTGCCGCGGATCGCCCGGCATCCTTGTTAATCGTATCGGCAAGAGGTCCCTGCGCAGGCAACCCCTGGCAGCCTGCCAAGGCAAGGCAGATCAACACAATACTCGATCGAACCAATTGATTTCCCTCGATATCGGCGGGGTCACTCTTCCTAGTTACCGCGGCCGACTTATTTGCAGTAGATTCCAATTGGCACCTGCAAAGCACACTGAGCGTCTCACAACAAGTCAATTGACGGACCGACCTCCAAAAAAATCACAGCTGCGTTATCAACGCCATACCGCAAGCAATGACTTAGCAAGGTCGCACAAGCAGTGCAGGAATTATCTTCAATTTGAGTTAAAGGCGCTTAAACCAGCAAAACCGCCCTTACCTGCGTTCCATCCGAGCCGCTAACCTGCCCTAAAGAACTGAAGCAGGAGACGCTCAGCAGATGCAAATGATAATCGGACCTAGTTAACAACTGTAACCAGCGAAATTTGCCGTCCGGTCGCATTCGTCAGGACACCTTAGCCGCTGAGCTCCCAATTCCACGCAATTTCAGAATATGCGCTTCGATGCGCGTGCGAATGGCCGCTTTGGCTCTTTCGGAATTCCGAAGATCCACCGCATAGTGGTTGCGCAGAAGATACCAAAACCGCCGGAGGTCGGCTGGCGATACAGCGGTTTTTCCGGGCCGGAATTGCCTTTCGAAGTCGCCTGGCTGCTCGCAAACGCAGCAAGCAGCCATGTAATCTGAGCGGCCGAAAACAAATACTGGCTTCTCGTGCAAAAGAGCTTCTGCACCCACGCCGGAGTTAACCACACATACGGCAGCCGATTGGGCGATGATAGTATGAATGCTGCCGGTGGCCGCAACGATCCGACCAGCGTCTTTGTTTTCTTGGATGTATTTTCCAATTGTTGTCGAACCACAAAGTGGATGGCGCTTGACGACAACGGAGTAACCGATCTTCTCGCATGCGGTGACGACTTCCTCCATCATTTCGATTGGGCTTCGATACGCCAATTCCTGCACCGAATCGCCAACCATCTGGAGAGCAATGAAAACGAAACGGGCTGGCAGCACCTCAGCAGAGCGTAGCGGATCCTGCGCATATTTTGACACGTTGCGGGAAATGGTTTGCGCCTGATCCTGGTCGAAGAAGCTGGCGGCCATGGAGAGATCCACCTCGTCGAGCGGCAGTTCAGTGAGACGTTTTCTCGAGAATTCCGACCATCCGGAGTAACCGCCGGCGTCAAAGCTGAAGCGCGACGGGCGATCGGTTTCCTTAAAATGAAGGCCATTTCGATGCTCGGATACTGTGTGATAGGAGAAGAACGGTACTGGCAGGTCTTCGACCCCATGCAGCTTAATCTGCCCTTTAACTCCGTACTTCAGGCCCATTGCGTCGAGACAGTCCGTGATGGTTCGCAAAACAAACCTGATGTCAGACCGAAAGCCGGGATAGTCGATCTTGTTGGAGCGTACTGCTGCCGATGGGATGATGACAACTGCATCATATGTCTCGCCCACAGCGTGGCTTAGTCCAACCCGCCCCAGGATATCCCGATGCGCTTGTTCGATGAGCCCGGACATCGACGCAAGCGCATCAATGTCGAGTCTTCGCTCTAGTCGGTCTGCCGCCTTCTTCATCCCGCCTTTTCGAAGCGCTTCAAGGACCTGCTTTGCTCCTGCGAGATCCAGGAGCCACATCGAAGCCTCGATCGCCTGTTGAGCAAACCTTGAAAGAAGCGCGGGGTCATCGAGAATTGCATCGCGATCGCGAACTATTCGTTCGATCACAGACCTCAGAATGTCATCTCGGCCCGCACTCTCGGACGCGGCCGCAACCGAAGCCGCAAACTGGAAGAGAGGCTTGTCGTGATCGTGCGAGAGGCGCCGCAAACCGTCGACGGCAAACTCCTCGTGCCTGCGTTCCTCGAGTAACAAGCTTCTCTTGAACTCGGCGACCTGAACCCGCACAGGAAATGTCTCTGCAACATAATCCAAGGTAGAGAGGGCCGCTTCATTCTCTCCGCTCCTGCGCAGCAGAGCCGCCTCGAGCACAGGCGAGAGGGTTCGGTCGAAGTGGCGTCCCTTCATTAATTTGTACGCGTATCGAGGATCGACGTGCCCGAGAACCTCGTAGAAAAACAGCCGCATCGAGTCCGCACCCGGTGTTTCGCTGTTGCTCAGCTCAACAACGGTTTCGGCTGCTTTTTTGAAATTTTTCTGCTGACAGGCAATATACATTCGGCCGTCACAAATGCGACGGCGGTGTGCAGGCATCGGCAGAAAACGTACGATGAAGGCAAGGGCGGCAAGCACCAGGCTCAGGATATTGAGGAGCCTCTTCCGTTCGATCAAATCTTGAACAAGTTCCGCCAGTCTATCGATCAGGTAATTCATTGCATCTCGATCTAGCCGCCTCGGTCGCGAGACGACGGTCGCATGGACCGCTCGTGAAACGCGAATATCTTACCGTTCGGCAGTAACCACGTTGTCGTGTTTACCGCAACAGAACTCGTCAGTCATCACCGAGGATCGAGCGGCCCCGCCGTACCGATGTCCTTCCAAATCTGCCGCCTCAGCCCCAATCGAACGAGGCAGTCTTCGATAAACCAGCCGATGACTTCCTTTCGGCCCTTCACGAAAGGTAAGAATGCTGCGTCAAGGCCGACGAAGGGAAGGAACGGATTAGGTCGCTGCGACGCATAGATTTCGACGCGCACGGAAGGCCGGACCGACTTGCCCCTGGCATGGAATCCAAACGTATCTCCGACCACGAGCGTATTGGCGGGAACGGCGAACTTGGTAGGTTCAGGCAAACGCAAAAGGTGCAGCTGGTTCTCTGGAATCCGGAACGAACCGTTGTCGCCGCGCATGGATGCCAGGATGCTCTTCCTCTTGTGCCAGGCGAGCCGCCGCTTGGTCAGTTTGTGAGAGCCGGCTACATAGGTGAAGGGGCCTTCGTCCTCAGTAACATCATAGAGGAAAAACCAGGCCTTCACCGTCGAGTGGAACGTATCCATGTGAAGATCAGTTTGCGGATCTTTTCCTTTGCCCTCTTCGGTCTCCGTCCCAAAGATAGTTTGTATACTGATGACTGGCTCTGCCTTAAAGCCTCCGACATAACGCAGTGGGTCGCTCCACGCATTGCTATCTACCAGGGCGCGAATAGCCGGGTAGTTTTTCAAAACCTCAGGAGTGAGGGACGTCCGGCGCGTGACCGCTTTCCCTTGCGTCATTTCGCGAGCCGGCGCGCGAAGGGCCTCGACTTCGGAACGAAGCTGCGCGAACATTTCCGGTGTTAGGAAATTGCGTCGTTCTATATAGCCGTTCTCGGCGAAGAAGGCACGCTCATGTTGAGGAATGAGGTGCTGCAGGCGCCGGCGTCGCGACTCTACAATTTTCGCGGCGGTCTTGACGCGCCAGATATGTAGGCCATTTCGGTTGAGCTTTTCGCTCCCCAGCAGCGGATTTTCAATGAAGCGCTTTTCGCCAGTAATGATTTGAAGCGCATAAACAGGAAGCATCAGCACCTTCAGTGGCGACCATTTTCGCTTTGGCATCGTTCCCCTCCATTCGACTTGCTCGGGCGAATTTGGCGTCTTTTTGTCAACCAAGCAACATCGAATCGCAGCTAACGGCATTTGTTGGGCCAGAAGCAAGGCTCGCAGCTGGCGAACGGAGTATGGACCAGGGATCGTGTCCCGGCACGTGGTGTAGGTTTTGAGGAGTAAGGTGGCCATCAGTGTTTTCCGGTAGGGTCGGGTTGTTCAAGACCAACCTGACGGAAAGACCACCGATGACCAATGACATGATGAACGTGCGCTCGCTTGTTGAGAAGAGCGCCGATGCCGATTTATTGCGCGAGATGATTGGCTTTGCAGCCGAGCGGCTGATGGAGCTGGAGGTTGGCGGAGCCACCGGCGCTGACTTCGGCGAGAAGAACCCGATGCGGCTCGCTCAACGCAATGGCTACCGTGATAGGGATTGGGAGACGCGAGCCGGAACGGTCGAGCTTCGCATTCCCAAGCTGCGCAAGGGCAGCTACTTTCCGAGCTTCCTCGAACCACGTCGGATGGCGGAGAAGGCTCTGACGGCTGTTATCCAGGAGGCTTATATCCAAGGCATCTCGACGCGCTCAGTCGATGATCTGGTCAAGGCGATGGGTATGAGCGGCATCTCCAAGAGCCAGGTGAGCCGCCTGTGCGAAGAGATCGACGTCAAGGTGAAGGCGTTCCTCGATCGTCCCATCGAAGGCGATTGGCCATACCTTTGGATCGACGCGACTTACCTCAAAGTCCGGCGTGGTGGTCGCATCGTCTCCGTCGCCGTCATCATCGCCGTCGGTGTCAACAGCGACGGGCGGCGTGAGGTTCTGGGTATGGAAGTCGGCACGTCCGAAGCTGAGCCGATCTGGACGGAATTCCTGCGCAGGCTGACACGCCGGGGTCTGCGTGGCGTCAAGCTCGTCGTCTCCGATGCGCATGAAGGGCTCAAGGCCGCGGTCACCAAGGTTCTCAGCGCCACCTGGCAGAGGTGCCGGGTTCACTTCATGAGAAACGTCCTGGCACATGCCGGAAAGAGCGGCAGGCGGGTCGTATCCGCTTTCATCGCAACGGCCTTTGCCCAGGAGACCCCGGAGGCAGCAAGCGCTCAATGGCGCAGCGTCGCCGATCAGATCAGGCCGAAAGTGCCGAAGCTCGCCACCATCATGGACGATGCCGAAGAGGACGTGCTCGCCTACATGACCTTCCCGAAAGAGCACCGGGCAAAGCTGCATTCGACGAATCCAATCGAGCGTCTCAATGGCGAGATCAAGCGACGCACCGAGGTCGTCGGCATCTTTCCGAACGACGAAGCCATCGTCCGTCTCGTCGGCGCACTGCTGCTCGAACAGAATGATGAATGGACCGTCCAACGCGCCAGATACCTGACACTTGAGACCATGGCGCAAATGAGCGATGATCCCCAAATCAGTCTGCCCGCTGTGGCACGCTGATATCCCTCCGGCCCTATGTCGGAAAGCACGGCCATCAGCCGCGAGCTACACCACTTCCATGGACACGATCTGGACCAGGAATCGAGGGCGGGACTCCGTGAGTTGTTGTCAGACTCTATGGGTCGAACTCGAAAAGTGATCAACGATAGCAATATCTTGCAAGCCGTCTCGTGAGCATGCGGATGTGGGCGATTGTGATCCAGGCATGGGCTGAAGCGAGGGATTTCTCGAAGCCTTTCGCCAGCCTGCGGCATCGCCCCAGCCATGCAAATGTGCGCTCGACAATCCACCGGCGTGGTAGGATCTCAAACGCCTTGGTGTTGTCGGAACGCTTGATGATTGCGAGTGTCCACTTGCCGATTCTCTTCAGTCGGTTCTTCAGCTTTTCGCCAGGGTAGCCACCATCGGCAAAGACATGAAGCAGCTAAGGCCATCTGTGACGAACGGACTTCAAGAGATCGGGCGCTCCGTTGCGATCCTGAACGTCGGCCCCGTGCACCATGAGGCCATCAGGCCAAGCGTGTCGACGATGATATGGCGCTTGCGGCCCTTGATCTTTCTTTCCCGCACGCCGCCGCTTTCGGCGGTTTTGACACTCTGACTATCGATCACCCGCACACCATGTTCAATCACCAGCCTTTACGTCATCTCTGCAAGTGTGATGTCCGGCGTCTCCTCGATCAAACCGACGATGAAGGCTTCGTGCGCATCGAGCGACGTCATAGCTGACCCTGCCTGCGGGCGACCGTCTCGCCCGTCTCACAATCGCGGCTATACCAACTTCCCGCCGTCGAAATCCCGCTCCGACAGCGCCGCGCCGCCTCTCGCGTCGACAGTCCTCCCTCGATCGCTTCAATCACACGACCGCGAAGGTCTGCACTCAGGCTGCGTGTAATCCTCATCTCCTCGCAAATCACGAGGCACAGTGATTCAGACCCTCACCATCGAAGGAACCCCCAACCGACTCCACGTTCATTGAAGATGCTCTAGATTGCGTGGGTCACGATTCCGATTAAACAATAGCAACCCTGGATCCGGGACGAGTTGCTTATTCGATGAAGTGGCGTATTGGTGAATCTCGAAATCATAACGAGGAAGAAGATTGTGCAGAGTATATCGAGTGGCCCGTTCGTTAACGATGCCCTTCGCGACGTTCGCTTACAGGTTAAAAGGTCGCCTCGATATAGGGTACCACTCGCCAACCAGCCACTACCAGAAGGTTCAACTGTTCTCGTAATGGGTGAACCAAGCGCCTATGAGACCGCAGTCAGACGACTTCATGATCGTGGTTACAAGATTGAAGCTTTGGTCGCTGACGATGGTGAAAGATCTGACATCAGAGGCGTTCCAATCGTGAACCGGGCAACGTACCCTCTCAGACCCGGCCTTCCTGTGGTATTTGCCGGCGTGCCGAGGAAATTTCAGTTCTCCACATGCCGGCAGTTTTGTCAGGCACTTTTCTGGCTCGATGCTGATCTCGTGCCGAAGCAAAAAAGCCGGTTAGCTGACCCGAAGATACTCGCCCGAAACACAGGAGACATCAGCCGCATGTATGGGCTCCTTCAGGATGAGGAATCCAAGGCGACGATGCGTTCGATCTTGGCCTCGCGCCTGTTCAATGACAATGGGTATCTAAGGATCGCGAAATATCGTGAGTACGACCATCCCTTCGTCAAAGTAACACCCGGTGATGTAGTAGTCGATGCAGGCGCCCACGTTGGCAAAATCACTCGGATGTTCGCGAAAGCCTGCGGCCCGAACGGTCAGGTGTATTCCTTCGAGCCTGACCCGGAAAACTTCAAGGAGATGGCAGATCGCAATAGCGATCTTCATCAAGTTGAACCCGTCAAGCTCGGGGTGTGGAGTTCGACGACCACGCTTTCCTTCAACAATGATCAAGGCCCGAGCGCGGGTCACGCGTTGACAGAGAATGGCGGACTCAAAGTCCCTGTCGTTTCTCTAGACGAATTTTTCTCTCAGCCAGGTCGTCGTCCTCCTACCCTTATAAAATTGGACATTGAAGGTGCTGAAGCTGCCGCGCTCTCCGGCGCTGAGAAGACAATCCGGACATATAAGCCTCGTCTTATGATTAGCGCATACCATAAGCCGCATGATCTCTGGGAATTGCTTTTTCAAGTCCAAGCCCTAAGGCCAGACTATCAGTTTTATCTTGGTCATCATAACTTTTATCATACGGAAACTGATGTCTACGCCGTATAGTCAAAGGAGAATAGATGATCCAATGTTCTGATTCGTCTTAAGGTTGTGCGGAGTTGAATGTGGCAGACAATCCGTAACCTGCGGATACGGCCGCACCAGCGGCCTGCTGATCAGCTCTGTTGGCTCTTTGCAAAGGTATCCCGTCCAGGGCAGTTGAGGAGTAACCGCTGTTCCAGCCCCACGTTGTCCTCGCTGCCGTAATCTGTGATCGCCTTTCCATGGACGAGCAACGGGAGTTTCTCCATGAAGACTACATTGGAGGTTCTCACGACCAGAAAGTCTGGGCGTGAGGTTCACCGGCACTGGTGATCGTCGGTTCCGTCATTATCCGTCTGGAAGAAGGTGCGTCCGTCGCTCGGATCGCCGCTGTCGCGCGTGCCTGCGCGGTCCCGGCATGATTTTCCCATCGAACCGCGTGCGGATCATGGTTGCCACCAAGCCGGTCGATTTCCGCAAAGGTCACGATGGATTGGCGGCGCTGGTCAAGAACGAGCTGCACAAAGACCCGTTCACCGGAACGGTCTTCGTATTCCGGTCTCGCAAAGCAGACCGATTGAAGCTGATCTACTGGGATGGAAGCGGGCTAGTGATGGCCTACAAGCGGTTGGAGGAACACACGTTCACCTGGCCGGGCGTCAGGGACGGCTTGATGACCTTGGGCCATGCTCAGTTCGAGGCGCTGTTTGCAGGCCTCGATTGGCGTCGGGTCCGTGCTGTGGAGGCAAGAGTGCCGGACGCCATCGAATAGATGCGACACGATGACTCGGGCGGCAGATTCCGAGCATGAATCAAGCGGGATTTGATAGACTTCCACCATGTTGGACGCCGCCGATCTTCCCGACGATATTGCTGCCCTGAAGGCGATGCTGATCTCGGCGCAAGCGCGTGAAGTCCGCAAGGATGAGCGGATTGAGCGCCTGGAGAAGCTTGTTGCCGCTTTCAAGCAATCCGCCTTCGGCCGCAAATCCGAGAAGGCTGATCCCGAGCAGTTCGATCTCGCACTGGAGGACCTTGAGACGGCAATCGCTGCCGTCCATGCCGAAGACGAAACGGATAGCCCTTCGGGCAAGCAGCGGTCCAAACCCCGTGCAGCCAATCGCGGCTCTCTTCCGGCTCACCTTCCTCGCATAGAAGAGATCATCGAGCCGGAAAGCCTGGTCTGCGCTTGCGGCGAATGCCTGCATTGCATCGGCGAGGACGTGTCCGAGCGGCTGGATGTCGTTCCGGCGCAATTCCGCGTCATCGTCACCCGCCGTCCCAAATATGCTTGCCGTGCCTGTACCGACGGTGTTGCTCAGGCTCCGGCCCCACCGCGACTGATCCACGGCGGGTTGCCGACGGAGGCCACCATCGCACATGTGCTGGTGTCCAAATACGCCGATCATCTTCCGCTCTATCGGCAGGCCCAGATCATGAGCCGCCAAGGAATTGATCTCGACCGCTCCACACTGGCCGATTGGGTCGGTCGGGCAGCTTTTGAACTGCGTCCGGTATTCGATGCCTTGATTGCCAATCTGAAGCGCTCGACTAAGCTATTCATGGACGAGACCCGTGCGCCGGTGCTTGATCCCGGTTCCCGCAAAACCAAGACAGGGTATTTCTGGGCGCTGGCGCGTGATGACCGTCCATGGGGCGGCACAGCACCTCCAGGCGTCGCCTTCACCTATGCGCCCGGTCGCGGAGGACTGCACGCCGAACGAATATTGCACGGTTTCTCAGGTGTTCTGCAGGTGGAAGGCTATGCCGGATACAACCGCCTGATCGCACAGGACCGTGTCGGTCCTGACATCCGGCTCACCTATTGTTGGGCACATGCCCGGCGCAAGCTGGTCGAGATCACCCGCACCGGCTCAGCGCCGATTGCTGAGGACGGTGTGAAGCGGATCGGTGAACTCTATCGCGTCGAAGCCGAGTTGCGCGGTCTTTCCCCCGACGTCCGGCTGGCCGAAAGGGAGAAACGATCAGCACCGTTAATCGCGGATATGCGGACCTGGCTCACCCATCATCGTGCCCGCGTCGCTGGCAAATCGCCGCTTGGCGAGGCTCTCGCTTATATCGCCAAATATTGGGATGGCCTTTGCAGCTTTCTGGCTGACGGCCGCATCGAGATCGACAACAACAGTGTCGAGAGAACCAGTCGATCCGCTTGCGTATCTGACCAGCACGCTCAGCGCCATCGTCAACGGCCACAAGCAGAGCCGAATTGAGGAGCTATTACCATGGAATTATGCGGTGAAGTAGCGCGTGCCCAAAGACGCAGTCGGCCCGAAGCGGACGATCACCTATGTCGACTTTGGTTGCAGCATTCGGCTACTTATAAATCTCGACGCACGAGAGGGTAATCAGCATGTTGCTGACAGTGGAAAAACAAAAATCGGAGCAGGGAGAAGTTGCTATCTGCTTTGATAGAGAAGGCCTCGAATTCCTGATCTTTCAACTCTCGAAGCTGCGAGAACGTCATGACCATTTTCACCTAATGACGCCCGCTTGGGCAGGCCACGAGCTGACAGAAGAATTGCAGGGCGGCGATCAGTACGAGCTTTGCAATAGCCTGAGACTTGTCCGCCTTCTCCCCTGAGGGAACAATAGGCTTCCTCCTCTGCCGAGGTCGCCTTTCGGCCCGAACCGGACTTTAATATGTCTAAAGTGACTTGGACATAAAAACGAGAGTATGGCCTTTTGGTAGGTCGTCCAGCTTTCCAAACGATCGGTAGCCACACTTCTGATAGAGCCGACTGGCATCGGCATTTACCGTATCGAGCCATGCCCCATGACAGCCTCGCTGACGAGCCTCGTTTTCCGCCGTTTCGAGCAATCGTGTTGCAATTCCTTGCCCCCGTAACTCTTCCGGCACAAACAATGTGTCGATTACTAACCACCCCCGTGCGGTAAGGCCTAACAAGCCTCCCACCACCTCGCCATGCTCATCGAGAACGAGCGCCGCGAGTGGTCGTCGGTCTGATGCACCGATATGTCTCTTGTTGAATTCGATAAGGCCATTTTCGATGATCGCAACATCCTCATCCGAGGGCATGTCTGTAATATGAATTTCCATCGCTTTCCGCATTGTTGGTAGGTCGATGGCCAGCGCTTATGGCGCTTGCCGTCGCGGTGAAGGATATGAAATTTAGGACGAAAGAGACTATGCCTTGCCCAGATGCCTCGGCCAGAATTCCTGATGGACTTTGGCTTCGAGGTTCGTCGGGCCAACCACAGTGACGTTGCGCGCGCCGGTTTGCAACACCGCCCGGCTTGGCACGTTCAACCCGATCCCAGCGATCTCGCCAAGCCGCGTTTCGGAGCACGCAAACACCATACGCCCGATGCCCGACCAGTAAATCGCCCCGGAACACATCGCGCACGGCTCCGTGCTGGTGTAGAGCGTGCAGTCACCGAGAAAAGCAGAGTCGTAGTGCTGCGCCGCCAGTTTTACCAGGTTCATCTCGGCGTGGTTCGTCATATCGTGGCCGGTGAAGACGCTGTTTTCGGCACGAAGGATTACTTCGCCGTCCTTCACAAGCACCGAGCCAAATGGTTCGTCGCCGCCTTCCATCGCGATTTCGAGAGCGCAATCGCCTCGCGCAAAAACGGCTCGTGGTTTTCCATCGGAGTCTCCCCAAACACTAGAACGTGATGATCTTGTCTTGAATCGAAGAGATTTCCAAGGGAGCTGCAAATCAGAGTCAAGATGCTGGCAGGGGGAAGGAGGCCGATATGGATGTCTCCTATTCGCGCGCATAGTTGCCGCCTCCATCATACTGCGATCAGCAAAATGTAGCGTATGATTTCGGTCAAGGTGCGAGCGGCACGCCGCTTACGTTGAGGACGCCAATTCGATGGGAGCATTTCGGCAAAGTCGCGTGAGCGGCGTGTCGGCGACGCGGTGAGCACATGTAGCTGACCGAGTGCGCCGTCCGTCACCAAATTATGCTCTCTCTCTCTCTCTCTCTCTCTCTCTCTCTCTCTCTCACAATATGAAAAACCCATTGTCCAAAGTTTGTGCGTCAGCCAAGTGGATCATAAAATCTGCTTTTCCGTCACCGTTTGTGTCCGCGTAAATATTTGTATCAGCAGCTAACTTCTCGTAGCGGATTTCTCCAGCATGGCCGGTGAACGCGCTTGTGCCAATCCAATTGAATGCATTATTTCCTGATGTCTTGGTGCTGGCGTCGAGACCGGAGACATCCATTATGTCGCCATCGGCTCCGCCGAAATCGTAAATTACGTCAAAGGACGTCAGGCGCGAGTCCGAGACTTCCTTAAACAGGAACGTATCCGCGCCGGCACCGCCAATCAGTTTGTCGGCACCTTCGTTGCCGTAAAGAATGTCATTGCCCAACCCACCGTTGAGCGTACTGACACTGCCGTCCGCATACAAAACGTCGTTAAATCGCGAGCCGGTAAGATTTTCGATCGATTTGAAGGTATCGCCTAATGCGTCACCTGTACTGTTCTGCATCTTGGTCATGTAAACAGAAACGCCAGCATCGGCTGTTTCATACGACGCAGTATCGGACCCTGAGCCCCCCAGTAGGGTATCGGCGCCTGCGCTCCCGATCAGGACATCGTTGCCGACATTGCCATTCAACACATTCTTGGAGCTATCGCCGGACAGTTTATCGTCGTACTTCGAGCCCGTTATGTTTTCAATCGATTTAAAGATGTCCCCTGCAGCGTCACCTGAATTGGTGGATGGTCGCGAAAGAAAAACGGTTACGCCCTTGTCGGCAGTTTCATATGATGCCGAATCAGACCCGACTCCACCTGTAATCTGGTCAGCCCCGGTACCACCTATGAGTACATCATCAGAAGCGTCGCCGTTGAGGATATCATTTCCGCCTTCGCCGAACAGGTGATCAGAGCCATCCGGAATTCCCGTGAAAGGGCCGCCGCCGTCGCCGTAGATAATATCGTTCCCGAGACCTCCATAGATATAGTCGCTGCCAGCATCACCTCGGAGACCATCCGAGAACGCTGTTCCGTGCAGAACGTCATCATCCAGAGTGGGAATCTGAATACTCATGCCATAAAAGTCATCCAACGTCAGGTGAGGCGCACCTTTGAGAATAAACTGGACGATTTTTTCGGGGAACGCCTGCGATTTATCTTCAAAAAACACCTCGCCAGTTTTTTTGTCATAGGTGATCCGATAAGTCGCAAATCCGCTCTCAGTCATCATGGGCGCGGGAAACTTTGTGTCAAACGAGAGCTCTGCAGAATTGTTCGCGATATTCGTCTTTTCGAGAATAAGCCTTTGAGTTTCGCCAGCGACTGCTCGGTGTCCGACGTTGCTCAGACCTAGCCAGTCGCTAGCCGGATCGAAATCCATAATGTAGTCAGCTTCATCACTCTGCCGGTGTCCTACCGTGATGAATCCATCGACCCCGCTTCCCCCAGTGAGTTCACCGTGCGAGGCATAGTCTGCCACTTTGTAATTTGCGAAGATAAGGTCATCGCCGGCATCACCAAAGGCGCGGTTGATGATCGCCTGAGTGCCGCCTTGCGCAATGATTATATCATTGCCCTCGCCCCCGTGTAGGTTGGCGCCTCCGCCGCTGTCCAAGTAGTCATTCCCGCCCCCCGCATATACTGTCGTTGCCTTATACCCGAGGCCGATAAACGCATCATCAAAGCCACCAAAATACACAAGCTTCGTAGTTTCTGTTGCTTTAAATGAAATTCTCTCAAACCCGCTTATTCTAAAACCATCGAGTTGCACCTCTCCTCCAGTCGAGCGAAAATCGACTATTTCGGGACCCCGACTGACGTTGGGGGCCATTACCAAGAGCGTATCAAAGCCTTCACCGCCCGCTATGGTGGAATGCATTTCATCGGCCACAAACGAAATGGAAGCCGTATCGTTGCCTATTCCGAGGTCAACAACGTCAATGTCCTCGTTAAAATAATGATCTGGATCGAAACCATAGTAGTCATCCCCGGCGCCAGTGATGACCGTATGGCTTCCGTAGCTGTCGAGAACCGAATCGTTGCCATCGCCACCGATGATTGTCGCGTCCTCGGAACTCGCATAAATCTTATCGTTGCCGGCTCCGCCATCTATGTATTTTCCACCATGGATGATGTCGTTGCCGTCGAGTCCATAGACTTCTTGTCCAGCTCCCCACAGCTCATCATTGCCCTCGGTGCCCGTTAGCGTAGTTTGTCCCAACACAGCTGCTCCTCTATCGGGAATTTATCGAAGTAAAATCACGTTTTGCGAGAACCATTAGCATAATCGCGGATCGACTTTTTGCCAGCGTCCCGGCCTCTCGCTTACATGGAAATTCTTCGCGATGAAATCCTCGGTGGAATAAATCGCTGACGAGGAGTTTGAAGGCGCGATGCGGGACAAAGGGCGAGGGCCCTCAAGCGCTGCTCAGAAATGGCTGGAGTAGTACCTTGGGCCGAGACCGGTGGAGCCTCGCAATTTCGCACCTCCTCATTCGCGTTCGCGCATTTTTCCTGCTGTGGGGATTCGCAGGGCAGCCCTCAATTTCCCGGAATTTCGAGACGGATAATGCCGATAGGAAGAAAAGACCGATAGAGGAGCGGGCTTCTCATGTTCGGTCCCGGACCTCAGGTCTCGCACGGCTAAGGCTATGCACCAAGCATCGACGGTTTTGACTCGGCTATCGCATCGATCACTATATCAAGCGTGACAATGCGGAAGTGCTTCGCCTTCGGGAATTGAACAAGAAGGCCTGAGTGCATTTGCCAAAAATGAGCACCCTCTACCATGTAGGTCAAGCCGGTGGAGGATAGACCCGTATTGACATGACCGTCTTCACTATCGATCGCCAAACCATCCAGAACACGCCAGGCGACCACGTCCCGGAAGACGATCCTTACTCTTCCTGCACCTTCCTTTTTTATCAGCTCAACGTGGAGTGTTTTTTGCTTCCACTTAATGGCCGCCACCTCTGCTTCAATTGCACGGAAAGGGGTCGGACCGGGAACTTCATTGTAGTCAGCCATATCTCAACTTTCGAGCGCGGGCATTGTTTCCTTGTCTATCAGTTCCAAGCTTATGCGTTACGCATGGCAGGCCGTCAACATTTCTCAAAGTGGCGGAATATGGCCGATCGCGAGTTTGCGACGCCGGACGCGATCATGATCCACGCACCGCTTTGAGAACGCCAGAAGTTCCGGATCATGGCCGCACTCACGCGAAGCGTGGTGTCGCCAACACAGATCTCAACGAGATCTGTCCGCACCGCCTCGAAACGCGTGAAGCGGTCCCCATAACCTGCTCCTTCAAGCCGCCGAACCGCTACAGGCGCCATGACTGTCCGCCGCAACCAAAGCACTGAGAAGGATCCATTCCATGGGCACGCGCGATCGCAGAATCGCAGACACATTTGCGACCGGGAGCCAGGCCTGCCTCAAAATCATAGTCTTATCTCCATCCGGCCACGGCCGCGGTTTGCGCCGCTTGCGGACCGGTTCAGCCGCCAGAAGTTCGAACGTCCGATCTTGATTCACGCTTTCGCTCATAAGATTCCCCACATGATTCATGCAGAAAATGAGCGATATCCAGCCCACGCTACGTGGGATCGCCTACGCGCTTACGAGTCGAATGCAATCGGTGACAGCGGTAGACATCGCTTCAAAAAGCTCCTGCGTCCCGATCATCCTTGACCTTGCCCCGTTGAAATAATCCATTTTGAAGTAAGCTCTGGCCCATTGAGAGGACCAGGGAATGAAGCGCAACCGTTTCACAGACGAACAGATTATCGGCATTCTGAAGGAGCACGAGGCGGGTACGCCTGTCTCGGAGCTTTGCCGCAAGCACGGCGTCAGCGATGCTAGTATCTATAAATGGAAGGCCAAGTTCGGCGGCATGGACGTGTCCGAAGCCAAGCGGCTGAAGACGCTGGAGGACGAGAACACGAAGCTGAAGCGGCTTCTGGCGGAAGCGATGCTCGACAATGCTGCTTTGAAAGACCTTTTGGGAAAGAAGTGGTGACGCCCGCAGCCAAGCGAAATGCTGTCGCGCATCTGATGAGCCAACATGGGATGAGCGAACGGCGGGCGTGTAAAGCCATCGGGTTTTGCCGAATGACGATTCGTTATGAGACGAGGCGCGACGATGATTATGATCTTCGCGAGCGCATGAAAACGTTGGCCCATGAACGCCGTCGCTTCGGCTATCGACGCATTCATGTGCTGCTCAGACGCGAGGGGCGGCTTGTGAACCACAAGAAGCTCTTCCGGCTCTATCGGGAGGAGAAGCTCACCGTGCGCAAGCGCGGCGGTAGGAAGCGGGCGATAGGCACACGAGCACCGATTCTGATCCCGACGGCCGCCAATGAACGCTGGTCGCTGGACTTCGTGTCGGATCAACTCACTGATGGCCGCAGGTTCCGGGTTCTAACTGTCGTCGACGATTGCACCAGAGAATGCCTGGGTCTCGTCGCCGATACCTCGCTCTCCGGCCTGCGTGTTGCTCGTGAGCTGGATCGGATCATCGAGGAACGCGGAAAGCCCAAGATGATCGTCAGTGACAATGGCAGCGAATTCACCAGCAACGTGATCCTTCAATGGACGGACCGAACCAAGGTGGATTGGCATTACATCGCGCCGGGCAAACCGATCCAGAACGCCTTCATCGAGAGCTTCAATGGACGGTTGCGAGATGAGCTATTGAATGAAACGCTCTTCTCGTCACTGGCTCACGCTCGTTCAGCGCTTTCAAACTGGCGCAGCGATTACAACAATCACCGACCCCATTCGAGCCTCGGCTGGCTGACACCGGCCGAGTTCGCTCAAACCATCAATCCGCGACGTGATGCGGTGCTGCGCAGCCGAAATGGCTCCGCACCGCAACCCGCCGCTACCGCCATAAATGCAGCAACCAAAAACCGCTGGAGCGAACTCAAAATTGGATAAAACTTGGGGGCAAGGTCATCCTGCCACGTCATTTGCCCAACTATTGAACGGCGCCTTGGGGTCGCGCGAGTGAGGATGACCGGGACTCGAGCTTTTCACGATTAAGACGTGCCTAATGTGCATTCTATTCGAGAACGTTGAACTTCTGGCTGTTCCTCGGCAGGAACACCACGTCGTAGAAACGAGCGTTTGGCTTGAAATTGTTGAGGATGTTGAAGAAGACGAAATCATGCTTCAAAAGCTCGACGACCAGATCAGAGAACTGGTAGGTTCCTTCCGCCGTATTCCTGATGTTGGTCTCACAAATCAGGAAATCGACCTGCGGCCACATCTTCGTCATACCGCGAACGGCCGCTAGCTCGAAACCCTGAATGTCCATCTTCACGCCGAATGGACCCTTTGCTCCGACGTCCTCGATGATTGAATCCAGTCTGTCGATCTCGACCTCATACCGGTCGAGGACTTCCCACGTTTTGAATACGCCCTTCGGCTCCAAGAGGGATGTGAACCAGGAATTAACATTGAGCGTGAGCTTGTCCTTGCTCTCGCCGACTGCCTTGTTCACATAAATGTAGTTTTTCGGCTTATGCTGCAGCCGTTCCTCCGCACCCTTAGCTGGATCGATCAAAACGAAAGGCAAGTCATTGAAGGCTTTATAGAGCCTGGGAGTGCCAGTGTGCACCCCGATATCGATGATCGTTTTGGCATTCGTTGCTAGACTACGCAAGTAATCCGGCTTTTCCATCGCGTCTATTTTCTTCAAATAGTGAGATGGGAATGTTTCAACAAACATTTTCAATTTCTCGACTTCCCCTGCGAGAGAGGACGCCTCACCCAACTGATCAACAAGGGAGGATATTCTTGTCACCGTCTCCCGCAGGGAGGTGATCGAAGGTGTTGTCTTATTTACTGTCATTTATCGACTCCCAGCTGCGAAATGCGCGCAACGCAGAGAGTTGTCGTCAACTGTAAGTGCATGTGAAGTGGCCTCTACTTCTCTTTTCTGAGCTCACAATTTCCTTCCCTTATGCCTCGACGCGAGCCTAAGCTTCGCCATAGCCGCAACCAGCGGGACGGCAAACTCTATCAACATCAATTATGCTAACCTTCTCCATGGACGGCTCTCTCATGTGACTTTTGATAGCCACTCTATGACACAGCGATGCCGGGAGCGGCGGCCGTCGGCCTGATCACGTCAGATGCCGGATCCGATCGATCAGAAAAATGCAACCGAGTTGATCAAACGCACTTTGCCTTTGACCTGCCGCCTGACTTCGCCCAAACCGATCGCAGAAGCATTCGCTGTCTCTCCTTTAGAGGAAAAAGAAGCTGCTACTCAAGGACTGGGATTCGACGAGATGGATCATAAAATCCGGAACATTATCGCCGTTGACGTCGCCATAGACGTTGGTGTCGGCGGCTAGTTGGTCGTATCGAAGCTCGCCAGCTTGCCCTGAAAATTGCCCTACGCCAATCCAGCTAAAACTCTGATTTCCTGAAATCGATGCCGATGCGTCGATAGCAGACAAATCGAACATGTCACCATCGCTTCCAGCAAAGTCATAAATCCTATCATACGAAACGGTGGTCGATTCAGATAAAGCTTTGAATAGGAACGTATCCGCCCCGACGCCGCCAACCAGCTTGTCAGCTCCGTCGTTTCCGTAAAGGATGTCGTTGCCCGTGCCGCCGTTCAGCGTGCTAACCCCGCTATCCGCGTACAGTACATCGTTGTATCGCGAGCCGATTAAATTCTCGATGGATTTAAAAACATCGCCTGTCGCGTCCCCCGTATTGCCAGAAGGCTTTGACAAATAAACTTTTACAGCGCTATCGGCTGTTTCATAGGACGCCGTATCCGAACCACTACCGCCAATCAATGTATCAGCACCGGCCCCGCCGACAAGTACATCATCACCTTCACCACCGGATAGCACGTTTTTGGTGCTGTCACCGAAAAGCTTGTCCGCGTATTTTGATCCCAAAACATTCTCGATTGAAGAATAGGTATCGCCACCCGCATCTCCGGTATTGCTGCTCGGACGCGAGAGATAAGCCACCACGCCTGCTCCGGCTGTCTCGTAAGAAGCCGTGTCTGAGCCTACCCCCCCGGCAAGTTTGTCCGCGCCGGCACCACCCACCAAGATGTCATCGCCACTTCCCCCAGACAAAAGGCTAATACTGGCGTCTCCGAAAAGCTTGTCATTGTGGCTTGAGCCGCTCAGATTTTCAATTGAAGAGTACGTGTCTCCTGCGGCAATTCCAGTATTGAGCGACGGTTTTGAAAGGCTTGCAACGATCCCTGTCGCGGACGTTCCGTAAGAGGCGGTATCCGATCCGGAGCCGCCAATTTGCTTGTCACTGCCACTTCCGCCATCCAAAATATCGTCGCCGGCGTCTCCGTTTAAGGTGTCGTTGCCACCGTTGCCCTTCAAGACATTAGTAACCTGATTGCCAGTTAGAACGTCGTTTCCCGAGCCGGCATTGACGTTCTCGATCAGCGATGCAGTATTTTCATGGTAAAGCAGCGAATTGAATATATTGCCTCGCGCGTAGCCATCGTTTGGCCCTCCCCCGAGGTAGGCTAGCTGGTCGGCGTTGAATTTCGATGATTGCCCTGGCCTCAGGTCCACCTTTACGGCTGTCGTGTAGGCCGTCAGATCGAAGGTATCGGTGCCTCCACCATCCCATAGCGTGGCAAAGATACGGTTATCACCTGGCGTTATGGCTGCCTGTCCATCGACGAATGTAACTCCGCTCTGCGGGGTCCATTTATATACAGTATTGCCGCTGTTAGTGGTGTAATTTGCTCCATACACTTCCTGCAGCGCAGCAATGTCAGAGATCATGTAGGATTGCGGCGCACCGTATTCTTCATAACTGTAGCTTGGATCACCCCCCACATAGCTTCTATAGGTCATAACGGAAAACTCAAGGGAATCATAGTTTGACGGGAGAACACCGAACGAGCCTTCGGCCTCATGACCGTGCTTAAGGCCGAGAGCATGACCCAGTTCGTGAAGAACTGTATGTGCCGCGTAGTTCCCTGGGCTCGCCGTTCGATAACCGTACTGAACGCCGAACCATACATCGCCGGCTTGATCGGCATACCCGGGATAGTACGCGTATGCTGTTAACGGCATCGATGACTGCGAAAGCCGGATATTCGCTGTGTTCGCTCCCCCCTCTGAGACGTCTAAATTGGTGAAGCCTTCCACCGAAAATCCATCGTTTGCTGCCGTTCCATAGCTTTTTTCCAACGCAAAAAGGGCCTCGTTTTTTTGAGAGGCAGAAATTGCGGCAAATCCGCTGTCCTTTTCCGGAGAGTAAAGATAACTTGAGCTGCTAGTAGGGAAACTATAGGTGACAGGTCCCGACCAAATGACGCCGCTTAAGACTCCGTCAATCAATGCGGTGCCTGTCGGATTATTATACTGAACTGACTTGTTCGTGCCTGTCATTTTCTCGCTATTCTCACGTTAAAATGGCGATATCGGGTGGAGGTCGAATGACACATACTAGATTCTTCCAGGTTTTGTACAGCTGGGTCACCATCTTTGGTCTTCTTCCGGGTGTCGGCAGTTCAACAAGCGTTATGCCGCCCCCTCCCGATCCCGACGCTGCAATTAGGTCTGAATTTAAGATGATCGAGAAGAAAGGGACAAAGGAGGATTACGAGCGCTTCATTCGGCGGCACCCGCTCCACCCTCTTGCCCGAATAGCGAAACAGCGCGCCGACCAGCTCTAGCACGACGCAGGGATGCGACGAGTGAGGTTCAGCTGAATTGCCACGAACGCGGATGAGAATGATTAAAGAATTCAGCGCCGCTCGAAAGTGCGTCCAAGGACACGCACGGTGTCGAGTTCGATCCGCCCGGCCTGTCTAATAGTTACGAATCTACCTGAAGTCAGGGCATTCGGGAAAAAGACCAGTGGACCAGTCTGGGAAAGGTCTTCGGCCATGAAATGCTGCAGACTCGCCTCGATATCGCTAGATGTGACAGAGACGGCAACATCTCGGTTTTTAGGTCGCTCCGGAAAATGAACTTCTATCATCTTCAGCAAGTATTCTGCCCCCAGATCAATTACCATCGCAGCTTCTGCAGACTCCAAAATCACGTTGCAGTTTCCGGTTGGAAGATCTTTAAGGCAAACTCCGAGATTGGTATCGGGCGCAAAAATAGGTCTGATTCCTGCCGAGAGGTTCTGGATCGCGTAACGTTGTCGAATTCGCCACGGGCTAAACGCTGAACAAAGAGCGTCTAGTCCGGCATCTCTGAGAGCGGCGGTAGCTCTGTCGATTGCTAATTTCAGAAACGTTGCGTCTATATGGATTCCGTCGAAAAGGGCTGTCGGCAGCGTCGTCCCGTCAGCATCAATTAGATCTGAAAAAAGTGAAGCAAAGGCGACGTTGACCCTGTCTCTCGCGTACATTGATGCATCATGATTGAAGAGATAGGTCGCATAATTTCTCTCATGCTCGCTTCCGAAGAGAGGGAAATTTGGATCGAACTTAGCTTTGGTGGAGAAGTGGGGCCGGGTGACCTTGCCCCCAAGTTTTATCCAATTTTGAGTTCGCTCCAGCGGTTTTTGGTTGCTGCATTTATGGCGGTAGCGGCGGGTTGCGGTGCGGAGCCATTTCGGCTGCGCAGCACCGCATCACGTCGCGGATTGATGGTTTGAGCGAACTCGGCCGGTGTCAGCCAGCCGAGGCTCGAATGGGGTCGGTGATTGTTGTAATCGCTGCGCCAGTTTGAAAGCGCTGAACGAGCGTGAGCCAGTGACGAGAAGAGCGTTTCATTCAATAGCTCATCTCGCAACCGTCCATTGAAGCTCTCGATGAAGGCGTTCTGGATCGGTTTGCCCGGCGCGATGTAATGCCAATCCACCTTGGTTCGGTCCGTCCATTGAAGGATCACGTTGCTGGTGAATTCGCTGCCATTGTCACTGACGATCATCTTGGGCTTTCCGCGTTCCTCGATGATCCGATCCAGCTCACGAGCAACACGCAGGCCGGAGAGCGAGGTATCGGCGACGAGACCCAGGCATTCTCTGGTGCAATCGTCGACGACAGTTAGTCGGCCGTGAAGAACTCGGAAGCCGCTGATTTGACGTAAGAATTGAATGATCTGCAGATCTTATAGTTGCAGGAAACAGCCGCCGAACAGGCTGTTTCCTTGCAAAATCAGTTTGAGGTTTCCCTGGCTGGCGAAGCGTGATTCACTGGGTTATCGCGGTGAATCGGAGAGCCAGGCATGGGCAAACCACGTGAACGGCGCGAAACGGGTGAACAGGATCTATTCCGATCCCGGCTCGACCAGATCATCAACATGAAGCACGAACTGGTGCGTCTGGCGCAGGCCATTGACTGGTCAGTGCTGGAAGCCCGTTTTGGTGATGTCTATTCGGACGGAGCGGGCATGCCGCCATTGCCGACGCGGCTCATGGCGGGGCTGGCCATTCTCAAGCACACGTTCAACCTGTCGGACGAGGCCCTGTGCGAGCGCTGGGTGGAGAACCCCTATTTTCAGTACCTGTGCGGCGAGGAGTTCTTCCGGCACGAACTATCGTTCGACCGCTCCTCGATGACGCGCTGGCGGCAGCGCATGGGCGAGGAGCGGATCGCCGCGCTCTTGCAGGAGAGCCTGGCAGTGGCAGTCAAGACAGGCGCGATGAAGCCACAGGATACGCGGCAAGTGATCGTGGACACGACCGTTCAACCGAAGAACGTCATGTTCCCGACGGATGCCAAGCTTATTCACCGGGCGCGCGAACGGCTGGTGCGGCTGGCGAAGAAAATGGGGCTCGACCTGCGCCAGACCTATGTTCGGCTCGGTAAATTCGCCCTGATCCAGCATCAGCGCTATGCTCATGCGAAGCAATTCAAACGGGCTGGCAAGGCGCTGCGCAAGTTGAAGACCTATCTCGGTCGGACCGTTCGCGACATCGAGCGTCAGATCGCGGGCGACGAACAACTCGACGCGATCTTCAAATGGCCGGTCTATCAGGCAAAAACGGTCATGGAACAGCGGCAACGTCAGCATGGCCGCAAGATCTACAGCCTGCATGCCGACGAGGTCGAGTGCATTGGTAAAGGCAAGGCGCACAAGCCCTATGAGTTCGGGGTGAAGGTGTCCGTGGCCACAACACTGAACCGTTCAAAGGGCGGGCAGTTCGCGCTGCACGCGACGGCGCTGCCCGGAATCCCTACGACGGCCACACGCTCGCGACCGTCATTCCGGATATGGAAAAGATGATCGGCAACGAGCTCTCCCGCATTCTGGCCGATGCTGGATACCGCGGCCATAATGCTCCCGAAAGTCACAAGCTGAGGGTCTTCACCAGCGGCCAGAAGCGCCGCCTCACGCCCGCCATCAAACGCCAGATGCGGCGACGATCGGCGGTCGAGCCCGTCATCGGACACCTCAAGAGCGAACACAGAATGGAGCGGAATTATTTCGCTGGCGAACAGGGTGATGCCGTCAATGCCGTTCTGGCGGCCGCCGGATACAACTTCTCCCTCCTGCTGCGATGGTTCAGGCAGCTTTTGTGTCTGTTAGCCGCACTACTCTTCCCGTTCCAGAGCCGACCAAAGCGGTATCTCCCTGCCTGAAAACGAGTTCTTCACGATCGACCAGTTAGAACCCGGAACCTGCGGCCATCAGTGAGTTGATCCGACACGAAGTCCAGCGACCAGCGTTCATTGGCGGCCGTCGGGATCAGAATCGGTGCTCGTGTGCCTATCGCCCGCTTCCTACCGCCGCGCTTGCGCACGGTGAGCTTCTCCTCCCGATAGAGCCGGAAGAGCTTCTTGTGGTTCACAAGCCGCCCCTCGCGTCTGAGCAGCACATGAATGCGTCGATAGCCGAAGCGACGGCGTTCATGGGCCAACGTTTTCATGCGCTCGCGAAGATCATAATCATCGTCGCGCCTCGTCTCATAACGAATCGTCATTCGGCAAAACCCGATGGCTTTACACGCCCGCCGTTCGCTCATCCCATGTTGGCTCATCAGATGCGCGACAGCATTTCGCTTGGCTGCGGGCGTCACCACTTCTTTCCCAAAAGGTCTTTCAAAGCAGCATTGTCGAGCATCGCTTCCGCCAGAAGCCGCTTCAGCTTCGTGTTCTCGTCCTCCAGCGTCTTCAGCCGCTTGGCTTCGGACACGTCCATGCCGCCGAACTTGGCCTTCCATTTATAGATACTAGCATCGCTGACGCCGTGCTTGCGGCAAAGCTCCGAGACAGGCGTACCCGCCTCGTGCTCCTTCAGAATGCCGATAATCTGTTCGTCTGTGAAACGGTTGCGCTTCATTCCCTGGTCCTCTCAATGGGCCAGAGCTTACTTCAAAATGGATTATTTCAACGGGGCAAGGTCACGGGCCCCCACACCAGGACAGGTAGGCCATAATACCCTACTAGCCAGTCTATGAACTCAAAATACCTTTTTACAGTTTCTCGAACTGCGCCCTCGATCCCAATGTTGCGTTTGACCGCAGATTTGACAATATGTGCGCGGCAATCGATCTCGCCGGCGCAGACGATGAAACCATGGCAGGGTTTTCGAAGGCGTTCTAGTTTTCGGAGTAGTCTCTCCTTGCCACCGGTGGACGTTCCGAGCCGATTGATGTTGTGTGCCGTCACAGGACCGAGGTGCAGGATGTCAACCAAGGGCAATCTGGTTTTTGTCACCCTGCCCTTATCCTGGTAACCACTCCAAAACTTCGCATGGCTATCGCCAATCACCAACAGCCTGGAAGGACTGCCGGATGACACAAGCTTTTCCTGCACGAACATTTCCTCTGCCGTGGAATTTCAGCAATGAATTCCTGTCGGAAAACGATCCGCAAAGAGATTTTCCGGGTGATCAAGGAAACTGGAAATTGCCCAATGAATGTTGAGCAAAATTAGGATTGTTAGGTTGATCTAGTTCAGTCGGAAAGTTGCGGGAACATGGTTCGAAACGACAAACATCTCGCCGAAGGTAAGTGACCTCAAGCGTCTGCGGGACAGCAATCCCTCCCAAAACGTGCATTGCGCTATTATTGTTGCCATGAATATGAACAGCTTGGTGCGTTTGCGAGAGGTTGAGCAGGGCTTGGCGAGCCTTACGGAACCAGAACAACTTGTGGAGTTTGTAAAGGCTGTGGCACTCCACGAGGATCTGCGAGAACTGATTAAGTTCTACAGGCGTCATCTCTGAGAAAACGTCCCATTCATGCCCTTCAATATCAACTTTGAGAATCATATTCCCTTCGTTGCAATGGCCGTTCTTTTTGATTTCCTCTGGCAAGCTAGAGAGGTCGCCTCCAGAAAGGGACGGTCCGGTGATGCCTCTGCGAGCAAAATGAAAATTGGGATGCGTGGTAGGAAGCCCTTCAATCGTGTGATCATATTGAAAGACATCGTAACCTTTCGCCGCCATGTCGCTGTCCCACGAAACATCGCGGTTGATTCCGATCGAATAGCAGATACGGTTCTCCGGGAAGTGAGAAACCATGACATACCCGCCGTCATAGTCCCTTCCCACTCTTTCAAACGACAGCCCAACGGGGTCTTTGGGGCTTAGATAGCCACAAAGCTCACGTGCCATTTCCGAGACGCCAATATCGAGCCGCAGGTCACGCACGTCCCTCAACTTTGTCTCGACTTTCGTAATGCGCCTTTCCAGGTCGGCAATTACAGCTTTCGACTTCTCATCTAGCTGTGGTGCCATATCGGGGGATCGAGGCTCCTTAGGCGTCGTTGTAAGCGTATCACTTTTCATATCTGCGTTCCCCCTCATTCGTAGTTCGCACTAATCGGACTCTCGGATCAGCGTCAAGTAGCTTCATAACGTATTCTTTTTCGACGTCTGGCGCATGGGGCCACTTCCCTCGAAGTTCAAGCGTATTAGGCATGCTTCGGGCAATATGCCCAGACGAAAAGAAGTCAAATCCATAAATATTAAGCTTCACCAAACCGGTATGGCGCAGATAATCAATCCAAAGCAAACCGGAGCTCGGCTCGATATTGTAATCTTTCACCAGATTTCTATAGACAAACGCGGGGAACCGTTTGACCCGTCTGGTCAGCAAAAGCCGCGGCGACAGATGATGAAAGGCTGGGTGGCAGGCGACAGTTGTGCAATTGAACAGTGGCGCAAAATAAAGCTGTCTGCTTTTGTCGCTCGTTGAGCAAGACCAGATATCGGTTTTCTTTCCTAGTGCTTGGATGCCGGAGTAACGGTCCAGGGTGTCAACCGCCAAACCTTCCCGCAAAACCGCAAGCCTTTCCTGCCCGCTCGACTTCTTGTCAACAAAGTATCCTTCGAGATACTCCGAAGGTAGGTCGCCGCCACGCATCTCCTTTCGAACGATTAGTGGATACCCGAGATTCATTCTTATGACTATATCATGGCCGTCGATCTCGCTGCCATGAATTCCTGCTGCCAGCGACGAAGCATTTCCGACAAGGGCTACGGTTTTCCCGGAGAAGATTTCTTCCGACAAAGGGGACGTCAACAATCTCGCCGCTCTTCCCCACGCCGGAGCGACGACGCGTTTATTGAAACGATTGAGACCCATACCGCTAAGCTTTTGAAGACGTTGAAGTCGAACACTCGCTTCATTCTTCAGGCGGAGGATGGCTGCGCCCGCTGGTGGCTTTGTGAGTTTTACACCGCGGGTTTGCAGTGACTTTTCAAAACCGAAATCTTCGTGAATCGGATTTGGACTATATGCAGGGGCGGCAGATCTGTCTTCATTCTTGTTGAGAACAGCTTCGTCTAGCTTGAAGCCGACCGCGTAGATATAGTTCGAGATGAACTTCGAGTAACGTTCACGTCGGTCTTCGGGATTTTCAGAGATCGCCGCGGAATAGACCTTGCCGATCGACTTCAGGTCCGCCGTGAAGACAGCAGGATCATAAATCGCCCTTCCGAATGTGATAACCGGTTTGTCAAACAACATTGCCTCGAAACCAACGCCACTGTTGATGACGGCGACGACTTTAGCTCTGCTCAGACAATCGTGAATATGGCCAGCGCGACTGAAGACTACCGCTTTTGAGGCGAATTTTTTCCTCATCCGATCAAAAATATCCGTTTCGTCAAACGGATGTTGTCGGAACATAACCTTCACCCCAGATAACTCCGCGAATTTGGCGAGTTCTTCTATAAACCTTTCGAGTGATACATCGGAATGATAGACCAAAGCATCATCACCAGGAACCTGAAGGGGCGCGAGGATGTCAAACTCAGGCAACTGATTTAGATGGTCGGCATTTTGAGGTGCTTTCGTAATCCTCTCAGCCTTTGTAATTCGAACAAAGGCATCAAGCCGATCATCAACTTCCGCGTTCTGAAAAGCATTTGAATTATATACTGTCGACGCCCCCCCCCATCCGTTGCGGTCGACGGTGAAGAGCATCGGGACGAGCTCTTGCATGTAATAGTATGCCTTCGGGTGCGGCAGTTGTGCGCTTATCAGATGGGGAACAAAGATAGTTTTCGCAAATTCGTAATTCTTCAGGGCTTCCTTTGTTATCTTCCATTGTGGCAAGGGAACAAGCCGGGCAGGCTTTCCTCGCTCCCACGAAAGCTCCACCAAAAGACGCGCCATCTGACGCCATGCTATTCGGCCCGGTCGAGCAAGCCGTTCTACGCGACGTTTGAACGTATTGTTCTCCAGATGGCTTTTCGTCCCAAGATCCTGCTTGGGATGCAGGATGATAACTTCTGGAGGGCGAGCGAAGCGCGCTCTGGTTTTTTCGCGGAATTCTCTTGCTGCTGTCGTCTCTGCCTTTTCTTTGGGAAGTCGGACCCAGATGAACCCTTCGTGCTTATGGCTCCGGTCCGCATAACGTCCAGGCAGCGCCGCGACCTTTAAAAAGCCTCTGCAGGCCTGCAGCGCCTTATATACCGCCTTCCTCTCCTCATTTTCAGAGGTCGTCTTGGCCATCCCGGAAATCGCCTGTGCAAGGAAACGGTCGACACGGGAATTTGGGAGCAGCCAGAGAGTATTAGTTAAGACCTTTTGGGAGATGCCCTTCCTGTTGAAACGCAATTTCAATGCACAGTCGGCCTTCTGCAATTCAGCTGGCAACAGAGTTATATCGCGCCGGACAAACGAACACGATTCCAACAAGAGCGTCGGAAGACGCGTTTGCAAAAGAACGTTTCTGGCAATCTGATATGGCAGCGCACGTTGATTGTCGTCGACGTCGCCGTCGAGTTCTAACTCGTACATGCTGAGGGCGATCAATTTTTGGGCAAGCGATTTGAGGAGCTCACGTGCAGCCAAGAGGTCATCAGTCAGGCAGAGGACGAGACGAACATCAGGAGAGTTTATCTCAAAGGACGCGATAAGGTCCTCGCCACTATCAAGGAATTCCTGTCCGCTACAAACAACTAGAACCTGCCAAAAGCTATAATTTGCTTCAACATTACCTATCTTCTTGAGCTTCATGTCAACCATACTTAGCAAATAGACCAGATATACATGGTATTAGCTCCACCACAGTTCGGAGCGTTTTTTGCTAAGGTCGCTGGCCCTACTCTTGCCCTCTGCTTTGCGATCGCCCTTGAGATGATCCATATAGCCTCCCAAGACGCTATTGATAAAGATGTGCCCCCGGGCAAAACGCGAACCGAGAAACTTGAACTTGGCTTCGCGATCCTGTTCCATAGCGGAAACAATCTTCCAAAACACATAGCTATCATGATTCTCTTTCAGTTTAAGGAAGTCCCCGGAGAGATAGCTTTGTTCAAACCTCTCTGCGAAATCCATGATTTTCATGTGATTCAGGTTGTATCCGACCCAGCCACATTCCGGATAACTCATGCGATTCAGATAAGCTGATAGCTGACGCCCTCGCGGAGCGAGCTTATCGATTAGCGAATGCGGCAATTCTCGATGCGTGACGGTATCAGCGTCAAGCCAAATCAATTGATCTGCAATGCCGTGCGCACGGCGGATCGCATCAGTTACTGCAAATACCTTGTTCGAGAAACGGATCGCATCCCATCGAAAGTTGTACTCCGCCTTTTTTTTCTTGGGATTCTGCCCGTTCGCGGAGGGATTGTCTTTATACAGCCGGCGAAACACTTGAAGCTTGGGAAGCGTAGCGTTGTGATCAAATACCGTCACTCTAGGGTCGGATATCTCGACCCGGACATCTTCCGCGTAAACCCAGAGCGCAACGTCCGACGGCCAATATTCCAAGAACGTTTCGATGCAGCGCTTTCCGTACTCGTTATAACCTTTCTCGTGAAATGTCGTGACAACAACGTGGCGCAGCTTGGTCGCGGGCCAGAACTTCGATAGGAGCATATTTCTAAATCCGTTGTAATTTTAGGATCGCGTCTGAGTGGCGCTTTGCGGACTCGTCAGTAGGCTGCTACAGCTTTTACGAGCCGGACGAATCTTCGGCAATAGTTTTTTGCCGAGCATCTGGAATGCCGTTACAAAATTTGAACCCGATCCAAACTTGTTGAGAAGAAACGCAATCCTAAGCGCGATCACGGATATTGTAATAGCCCATCACACCGACTCCCCACGCCATAAGGCAGCCGAAAAGCACGAGAAGGGCCAGAAGAAGGCGCCTAGGATACTGAGCGATCTCTGAGGGAGTCGGAGGTACGAAGACGGCGAGATAGCGTTCATGAGCGCCGGCATCAATGCGCGCCTTTTCTAGTCCAGCAAGAGCTGATGTATAGGCCCGATCAGCGAATTCCCGTTCCGTTTCTAGCGTCTCGTACTTCTGTATGCGGCCCGCGACATCGGAAACATTGCCCTTATCTTGTAAGTTTCCGCTTCCAAGCCGCTGCCGTTCCGTATCGATCTGCCGTTTAATACTCTCAATTTCCGTGGCCATAACCCTTATCCGCGGAGAACCGTCACTCATCTGCTTTCGAGCGGAAGCCATGGCAGTGTTCAAATCAGCTAAACGTGTTTCAAGACCGGCGATGAGTTGCGCGGCCAGCTTGGCACCCTCAACTGGGTCTACTTCCTGCGTAATGGTTCTGTAATCTCTGACCGCCCTCCGAGCATCCGCGATACGTTTCTCCGCACTGGCGACCTCTGCTTTTGCCCCGACAAGCACCTGAAGGCGTCCTTTAGCAGAGAGATCGTTGATCAATCTTTCGCTTCTTTCCACAACGAATTGCGCTACTCTCTCGGAGTCGCTGGGATCGAAAGTCTTTACCTGGAGCGTGATAATTCCCGAGGACTGGTCGAATCTAATATCAACCATGCGGCGCCAATATTCGACTTTCTCTTCGATCGGAAGGCCAGATGGCATCGCAAAGAAAAAGTCCAGGCCCCTCCGCTCAAACAATTTGTCCAGGTCGAAATGTCGTTCCAGCTCGGCGACCATTTCCTTGCTGCGGATGTATTCCATTAAAATGAAGCTGTCCCCAACCGTACTTGACGGCGACGCCTGCGAGAACATGCCTAATATATCCGTTGCAGCTGCCGATTGAATGCTGCGCACGGCGAAAGAAGCCGAGCTATCATATTGATCTGCTGCGATGAAGGCCAAGTATCCCGAAGTGACGGCTGCTGGAAGCGCGACAACTGCGATAAACGACAGCGCAATGACGCGGTGTCGCAGCTTGATTTTAAGGGGAGGTTTCGTGCCGCTCAGCTTGTCCGGATCGACGACACCAGGAATCTCTCTAATCAGCGGTTGCGCTGAAGATGGCTTTGGCGACAGGGTCGTAGATTCATTCGGGATCTCGAAAAGGAGGCGGAAGTTTGGTTCTGTTTTTGCTCGGTCGACTGCAATGGCGCGCGAATTCTCAGCCCGCGCGGATACCGGCAAATGATCGCCATCAGGTTTTAGAAAGGTTTCAGTCACTCAGTGTAGCCTTCATATTGAAATCATGATCCTTGATGGCATCTTTAACATCGTTGAAATACTGAAGCTTCCCATTCTCGAGAACGATGCCTGACTGGCAATAGTCTCGGATTGTCGAGGTCGAATGCGAAACCATGATCACATTCGAATCCTTTAATCTCTCATTGAAGACCGCTCTGCATTTCGTTCTGAAGGCCACGTCACCAACTGCCGTAATTTCATCGACGAGATAATAATCGAACTTAATTCCAAGGGACAAGCCGAACGCTAAACGCGCCTTCATGCCTGATGAATAAATGGAAACCGGTGATCTAAAAAATGGTCCCAACTCCGCAAAGTCCCTAACATAATCTATCAAAGCTTCGGTATCGACGCCATACACTCGCGCGACGAATCTCACGTTCTGCTCACCTGTCATGGAGCTTTGAAAACTTCCGGCAAAACCGAGCGGCCAGGAAACCCTTGCTCGGCGGATGATCCGCCCGCTGTCCAATTGCATGGTTCCCGCTATCAATCGAAGAAGGGTTGATTTTCCTGCTCCATTCCTGCCCAACAGACCGACGCTTTGACCTTTCTCGATAGTGAAATCAACATTATCGATAATTGTCTTGGCGATGCCTTTCGCCCGCACAATTTTTGTAGCTCTGTCGAAAATGATCATTCGCTTCTCAGAGTCGATTTGAAAAAGGTGAAGAACGACATTCCGATAAACACCGTAATCGCGCTGAAAATGCTCAGATATGTTACATCCAAAGATTGCGGGTTGTACTCTGGATAAAATCCAACGCGGAACAGCATTACTACGTGGCAAAGCGGGTTCAGTAGTACTATGTCTCGGTAAGGATATGGTAACGCATCTGGTAGGAAAAATACGCCGCTAATGAGATATAGCGGGCGTGTGACGATCTTGAAGACCTTTTCATACAAGCCATTCTGAAACGCCACGTTGTTGAAGAGACCGATCCCGAGGCCGATAGCGCTGGCAGAGACCACCGCTTGCGATAGCGCAATCCAGTTCAACGTCGGAGGAACGGGCAACATCGCCGAAATGATAGCGAGGACAATCGCTGCCACGACTACTGTGGTGACTAGTTGAAGGATAAGCCGCGCCAAAATCGTATCGATTGGTGCGACGGACGGATAGCTCAACAGCGAGCGGTTCGATTTAACTGCGCCGTTGATGTAGCCACTCATAGCGGCATAGAATTGAAAAGCCAGAAAACCCGTGGCAAAGAATAGGGGAAAGCTCGACCCTAAGACGGGCCGGCGAGAGATCGAACCGAAGAGTAAGGAAAGCAGCGTGATGTGAGCAGCGGGATCTAAAAACGCCCAAAGATAGCCACCAGGCTTGCTTCCGAAGCGCGACGCCATTTCCCGCACAAGTAGAGCGCCAACAACTCGAACGTGGGTTCGGAAGAGCTGTCTGCTGTCAACGTCGCCCTCGTTTCCTACGAACTCAGACATTCAACCACGCCGCCTTTAAGTCTTGCTTGAGTTCCCGCATCCCCTCGCCTACCTCCATCGAGCTGATATTGTTGGTGCACGGCAATTTTGTCAAATGAGTGAGGCGCCGTAAACTTTTGGACCTAACAAAAATGACGTCACTTTGCGTCGACGTTCTCGGGATCTGCGCCCTATTCTTCAAGATATCTCGTGGCTCAATATTAAACGTGTCACGACAGCGAATTGAACACTTTGATCGGCTCTCCTGGAGGCCACTCCCTCGACAATGGCGCCCGCTAAAGATACGACCTTACGGCAATGCGTACCTATCCGGCCGTGCGACGGCCAGGTAGCGTCATCGCAACAATCCCCGCTCCCCGAACTGCTATCTTTGCGTCACATGCAGAACATGGTCACGCGCAGCAAACCACTCGTCGGCATAATCGTCGTCTTTATATTCAGTGAAATAGGGACCGCCGTCGGTAAAATGCACCAGATCCGCGCTTTCATTGTATTCGTATTCGTTAACCAGCCAATTCCAGGTCCGCGGCAGTTCACCGATCAAGTCGTCGGATTGAAGCCATTTAAACTGATGCAGTTCGAGGCCGGTGGCGCTATTGACATAGTCCAGTGACAGTTTCTCACATTTGGCATTGTTGAAAAGAATGACGCTGGACCAGTTCTTCTTTTCATATTTCGTTTGCACCTGACCGAGAAACTTCGTTTCCACCTTTGGTACGTAATCATGTTTTACGCACATGGCGCTGTAGCGATCATCACGCAATTTCCAGAGCTCAGCGATATCCGTTCGCATCAGCATGTCGCAATCTGCAAAAAGAGACCAGCCCTTGTAGCTGCTGAGATATGGAACGAGGAAGCGCGAGAAAGAGAACTCCGTCGACTGAAGGGGATTTCTTTCGCGTGTGAAGATGCCATCCAGAGTGGGAAGCGCGATGGGAATGAACTCTACCGGAATCGAACTCTTTTCAAGAATACTCTGGCAAAGCACATGGTACGCTACCACTTCCTTACTATCAAATCCCACAAATACACGGGCTGTCTCAGTCATATCTTTTCCTCTTCATTAATTTGATGGCCGACTGCCAAACGCTTATCAGTCGATTATTCGACAGAGCATGTCATACGCACCGCGAGCAATTAACGGGCAACAGTTACGTTCGAATAAAAACATCCACCTCATCCCTCTTCATGATTTAAAGCCTTTAGGCCACGCCTAATCTCAACAGATCATGGAAATGTATGAGACCAAGCAGGTGATTTTCCTCATCGACGACAATGAGGGCTCCTATTTTGTATTGCTCCATAACTGGCAACGCATTTTCGACGAATTCCCGCGGCCTTATGGTCTTCGGCTCTCGTGTCATGATGTCGTCGACAAGTAGATCAGAGAGGCCACTCTTTATCTTTTTGGCGATATCGCCCTGTGTCACGATCCCGCGAAGACGCCGGTCTCGGCTCAAAATGGCGATGCAGCCGAAGTGCTTTTGTGAAAGGACGGTGACGGCCTCAGGTAGTGGGGTTCCCGCAAATACTAGCGGAACGCGCCTTCCGACATGCATAACGTCCTCCACACGCGTAAAACTAGCGCCGAGCTTTCCGCCAGGGTGAAACACCTTGAAATCCTGAGCGGAAAAGTTTCTTGCCTCGAGCAACGCGATAGCGAGAGCGTCGCCGAGCGCGAGTTGCACTATCGCCGAGGTCGTAGGCGCCAGACGATGTGGACAAGCTTCTTCAACAGTGGGCAGGAGAAGAGTGACGTCAGCGGCCGATGACAACGTTGACTGCTGTGAAAACGTCATTGCTATGAGCGGAAGCGAAAATCGCCGCGAACAATTAATGATATTACGCAACTCAGCACTACTTTTGGAAAGTGCGATGACAATGTCGCCACTGCCGATCATGCCAAGATCCCCGTGGCTTGATTCGGCCGCGTGAACGAAGAATGCCGGGGTGCCCGTCGATGCAAGCGTCGCAGCGATCTTCGCTCCGATGTGTCCGCTTTTCCCCACTCCGGTGACAATGACACGTCCAGTCAACCGCAGGATGAGCTCTACCGCTTTCGCGAAGGAGCCAGCGAGCGATGTATTAAGCGCCTGCCCTATTGCTTCGAGCGCGCGGCTTTCGGTGCTTATCGTCCGCAATGCGGACGCTATAGCTCCATTGTCGACGAAGGTTAACGCTGCTTCAGTCATACGTGGGAATTAGCGACTTCCTTCCGACTTGTCCATTGCCTCACTCGCGTTTCAGGCGTGCGTTTTTAAGCAGCCAGGTAGGCAGGCTTCATGGATGCGGGCCGGCCGCGCAGACGGCCGCAGCTTTAGAAACTCCTACCACTATAACGTTTTTGGAATTGGCCACATTTATCGACTCTGCGCGGAAACTCTTGGAAAGTTCAGCATTGATTTATGACTTGACTTGGGCTTCAAAGCTCCAGATTTCTGAACCTGTCCCGCACTAATAGGAAGAGAATTATTGGACGGCGTCTTCGCAAAAAAAGTCAAGATCGCACCGAATGTCAAAGTCGAATGCGAAAAGCCTGTAAAGCTTGCTGGCCCCATTCTCTTCCGGCGCGATATCCGGATCGGCGCTTATTCCTACGTATTTCGGTCCGATATATGGAATCTCTCCAAGATAGGTCGATATTGCAGCATTGCGCCAGGCTTGGTGGTGGGTGCAGACTCCCACCCGGTCAACTGGTTAAGCACCTCGCCCTTTCAATACGCCCCCGGTAAGCTCGATTGGACAGGCTGGTCTACGACATTCGTACCCGAGGGAAGATCGCCTGAAAATGATCCATCATTGGAAAAGGGGATTCCCAAGATCGGTAACGACGTCTGGATTGGCGGCGATGTTTCCATCCTAAGTGGCGTGGAGGTCGGGGACGGAGCGATCATCGCTGCGGGGTCCGTCGTCACTAAATCTGTGCCTCCTTACGCTATCGTTGGCGGAGTACCGGCGAAGCTGATCAGGATGCGGTTCTCGGACAAGCTGATTGGCAGGATGCTTAAGATAAAGTGGCATCGCTTCGACGCCATCGATCTAAGCGGACTACCGTTCAGCCGCCCGGACGAAGCGCTCGATATCCTCGAACAACGCATTGCGGCCGGTCTACAACCTTTGCCGCGAAAGTACGTGCCACTAGTGATCTGACCTTGAGCGAGAATCGGCGAACCGTGCCCCCGATTCATCTCTGAGACATTGAGCAAAGGCTTAACACGCATGAAATTTGGAACAAGCGGCCTGCGCGGCCTTTCCGCCGATCTGGAAGCAGGGCGTCGATGGTCTACGCGACAGCGTTCGGGCAATATCTTCTTGAGAGCGGGCGCGCGCAAGAAGGCGACCTCGTCATGCTCGGCCGCGATTTTCGCGATTCCAGCCCTGCAATCGCTGCGACATGCGCTCTCGCGCTGACCGGGCTTGGCTTCAGGGTCGCCGATTGCGGCACCGTCCCGACACCAGCGCTGGCATTTTATGGATCCCGAAACAAGGCCGCGAGCCTGATGATCACCGGCTCGCACATCCCGGCGGACCGCAACGGCATCAAATTCTACCGACCCGATGGCGAGATCGACAAGGCGGACGAAGCCGCGATTTCCGATCTTGCAGTCAAGCTCGACCGCTCCCTGCCTGAAGAGGCAATGGCGGAAAAAGCGAAGGTCGAGGACCGGTCCGGCGACTGCGCTAGAGCCTTCATGGCCCGCAATGCCGGCATTCTCTCCAAAAATGCCCTTTCCGGCCAAAGGATCGGCGTCTATCAGCATAGCACCGTTGCCCGCGACATGATGGTGCAGCTGTTGTCGCACTACGGCGCCGAAGCCATCGCGCTTGGACGATCGGAGACCTTCATCCCGGTCGATACCGAAGCCGTTTCGACGCAGACCGTTGCGCTCCTCAAGGATTGGGCGCAGTCGCTGACCCTTGATGCGCTCGTTTCGGCCGATGGCGACGGCGACCGGCCACTGGTGACGGATGAGAACGGCACGCCCCTGCGCGGCGACTTGCTGGGGCTGATCACTGCGAATTTCCTGGATGCCGGGACCGTGGTCACGCCTGTCACCTCCAACTCCGGCATCGAAGCCGCCGGCGCCTTTGCCGTCGCCCGCACGCGCGTCGGCTCACCCTTCGTCATCGCCGGCATGCAGGAGGCGATCTTCGCGGGCAAGGACCGCGTGATGGGCTTCGAGGCCAATGGCGGCCTGCTGACCGGTTCGGATTTCAGCGTCAATGGCAGGACGCTGGAGGCACTGCCGACACGCGACTGCTTCCTGCCGATCCTGGCAGTCCTTGCGCTGGCAGCGGCGCAAAAGAAGCCGCTGTCGGTCATTGCCGCTTCCTACAATCTCCCGATCGCGGCGGCCGATCGGCTGGAGAACTTCCCCGTCGAGACGAGCGCAAAATTGATGGCTTACCTGCGCGCCTTGCCGGAAAACCTGGCGGATTTCCTGAAGCCCCTTGGAAGCCCGTCCACGGCGAGCGACATCGACGGCTTGCGCGTCACGCTGGCCGACAGGCGCATCATCCACTTTCGCCCCTCGGGCAACGCGCCGGAGATGCGCTGCTACGTCGAAGCGCAAACCGAACATGCCGCAAGCCAGTTGCTTGAAGCCGGACTGAGCCGGATCAGGCAGTGGGCCGGACAGAACTGATTGAAGACAGAAGATTTTGAGGAAACGCACCCGATGACGCAAAAGATCGTTCCCGTGATCATGGCAGGAGGCAAGGGCACACGCCTGTGGCCGCTGTCGCGCGCTGCAGCCCCCAAGCAGTTCATTCAGTTCATCGGCGACAAGACGCTGTTTCAGGAAACGCTCGCCCGCGTCTCCGATCCGGCCCTCTACGAAGCACCGGTCGTGCTGACCAATGAGGAATTCCGCTTCCTCGTGGCCGAACAGGCCCGCGAACTCGATCACGCGCTGAAGGCGATCCTGCTGGAGCCGGTTGCCCGCAACACCGCACCCGCCGTTGCCGCCGCTGCCGCCCTCGTTGCCGACCTTTTCGGCAAGGACGTGATCATGCACGTGCTTGGCTCGGACTATGAGATCGTCGCCGATCAAAGCTATTTCGACAGCGTCCGCGCCGCGCGCGAAACGGCCGCCAGCGGCAAGCTCGTGACCTTCGGCATCGAGCCGACCGAGCCGGCAACCGGCTACGGCTATATCGAAGGCGGCGAGAACCTTTCGGCAGGCGCACAGACCGTGAAGCGCTTCATCGAAAAGCCGCCCTTGGACAAGGCAAAGGAGATGGTGGCTGCCGGCGGCTTCTACTGGAATTCCGGCATGTTCATGTTCCAGATCGACTCGCTGCTCACCGAGATATCCGAGTACGCCCCGGACGTCATGACCGCGGTCAGCGACGCTGTCGCAAAGGCCGCGCGCGATCTCGACTTCGTCCGTCTCGACGCCCAATCCTTTGCGAAGGCCCCCAGTATCTCGATCGACTATGCGATCATGGAAAAGACGGCCAATGCCGCTGTCGTGCCCTCGCCCTTCAAATGGTCGGATCTCGGCAGCTGGGATTCCGTCTGGAAAACCGGGACGCGCGACCCGAACGGCAATGTCGCGACCGCCAATACGACGCTTGTCAACAGCCGCAACTCGCTGGTGATGAGCCACGGCGTGCATCTTGCCGTCCAGGGGATGGAAGATGTCGCGGTGATCGCCAGTGAGGATGCCGTCTATGTCGGCAAGCTGCAGGACAGCCAGAGCGTCGGCGATCTCGTCAAGACGCTCGCCGCCCTGCCCGCGACGTCGAAACTGACGCAAACCCATCCGACCTCGTACCGGCCGTGGGGCGGTTATACCTCGATCTTCAACGGCGACCGTTTCCAGGTGAAGCGCATCTTCGTCACACCCGGCAAGAAGCTCTCGCTGCAGAAGCATCACCACCGCTCGGAACATTGGATCGTCGTCAAGGGCACGGCCGAGGTGACGATCGGCGAGAATGTGCAGATGCTGCGGGAAAACGAGTCTGTCTATATCCCGCTCGGCGAGGTGCACCGCCTCGCAAACCCGGGCAAGATCTTGCTCGAACTGATCGAAGTGCAGACCGGCTCCTACCTCGGCGAGGACGATATCATCCGCATCGTCGACGAGTTTGGGCGCAGCTGACTGGGACTAGTGGACTGGCGTGTCGTTGCGGCGAGACCGTTCATGCGATCCCCTCGGCGCCATTAGCTACGGCCAGTGACCAATCCGGCATGCGATTACCGCCGCGCCTGCTCCAGTGCCAGAGCGACGATCCGCGACTTGAGTCATCGCGCTGCCGCCGAAGTTGCGTCGGGCGTGCTTTCGAACCGCTCAGCGATCGCAGCGATCATGCAATTCACGATATAGCCGCAGACATAAAATTGCGGCTCATTACGTGAGCGGCCGATTTTCCAAAGCTCATCTGGTTCGCCTGACGGTTTCTCCGCGGCATACGGGATAGTCCGTCGTAACCGTCCTAACAAGTGCCGCGAATGCAACCATGCCGGGATCATCTAGATCTTGGCTTTTTTCTGGCCACATCCGTGCCCGCCCCACACGACAAGGTCGGCCCTTGAACCGCAAAATGGCGACCCCGGCTGATTCGACCGCTGCATTCGCTATCGCAGCCCAACCATTCAATCCGTCAGTGGAAACCGCAACCGCATCGACCGAATCGATGATGGTCTTGTCACCGAGACGCGATTTTCCCAAGTCCAGCATAGCGTCCCGAGCAGATCTCAACAAAATCGCGGTCTCAGAAGCCGGCCAAGGGCCACTATGTGATTGTGTTTGTCGCGACACTGCAAAGAGAGCCGCACTGATGAGTGTGCCAAGGCTTGATCCGGTGCTTGCGCTCGCGGTGAAGGCAAGCGTGTTGAAGGCCTCACTTAAGCTTATGCCTCGGATATCAACGCTTGCGAGAGCCCGCAGCAGCCGTGCCAACATGGTCCCGGTGTCACCATCGCCCAATTCCCGATCCGCAGCATTAAGCGGCTCCTCGAGGGTCGTCATTGCGTTGGCAGCGCGTTGAACGAGAAGCCACAGTTCATCGGATGTAATGGAAGTCATTGCACACTCCAGAACGGGCAATTCGCCTGAGTTGACAGCAGTTTCTCAAGCTCGTCGTCCAAGAAGCATAGGGTAATCGACAGACCGGCCATCTCCATTGAGGTTGCAAATGGCCCGACCATCGGCATGACGACATGAAGTCCCTCCTCCACGAGGACTTTTCCGGCACGTTGAAAGGCGATGTACAGCTCCTCCAGCGGCGTTGCCCCGAGACCATTGACCATTACCGCCAGACGCCGGTATTCCATCTCATCAGGCCGCTCCTCGAGAAGTCGACCAATCATCTCATCGACAAGCGCATCGGCAGACGCCATAGGCTTGCGCCACAGACCAGGCTCTCCGTGAATCCCAAGGCCGAGCTCAACTTCATCATCGCCGAGTACGAAAATTTCACCGGTCGCACCCGGCAGGCGGCAACCTTTCATTCCAAGACCGATCGTCCGCGTGCGTGCCACCGTCCTCCGTGCAATCTCCGCAACGTCCTTCAAGCTCGCACCGCTTCTTGCGGCGGCGCCCGCCGCTTTATAGGCGAACACGATGCCGGCAACGCCACGCCGCTTTGAAATTTCCTCGCGGCTGGCACTTGCTATGTCGTCCGTCGCAAGCACGGTCTCGATGTCATTTGTCGCGGCAAGTTTGCTCGCCATGTCGAAGTTCATTCTGTCGCCGCCATAGTTTCCATAGAGGAGCAGAACCCCGTTGCCACCGTCGGCCAGGTTGATCGCATCGACGCAGGATTGCAGGTTCGGTCCTTCAAACACGTTGCCGACAGCACAGCTGTCGGCGAAGCTGTGGAGTATGCAAAAGGCCTTCGGGCTAAAGTCCACAGGGGCTGGTAATCAACGGCTTTCCAACTCCCCGACTGCTGGATCCGCCAGGACTTCTGGCTGTGGGAGCTCATATATGGCACAGAATTATCCGCTTGAAACGCCGGCATTTCCGGTTGAGGAAATAGCCAGCAACTCGGTTTCACTTCACCCCGTCGATCAAGAGGTCGGAAAACGCATTCGCGTACGCCGTCAGCAATTGCGAATATCACAGGCCGCGCTCGGTGCGGGCGTTGGTGTTTCATTCCAGCAAATTCAAAAATATGAGCGTGGCGTCAATCGCGTCAGCTCGTCCGTACTCTATGAGATTGCTGCGGTCCTTGACGTATCGATGGCCTATTTCTTTGAAACGCTTTCGAAGCCTGGTTGCGGCAGCGGTGCAGTGTTAAGCCGCAAAGCCGACATACGCGAGGAATTCATAGCGACTGATGAGGGTCAACGGCTCGTGGATGCGTTCATGGCGATACCAAAGAAGATGCGCCCGAAGTTCATTTCTCTCCTTTCCACTTTCGGCAGCGTGAACGACTGAACTCCTCCTTACAACGGGCTGGAGGCGCCCGCTGAACGTGTGGCGTGGGCGAATTATCCCATCCGTCAGCTACTGATAGCCCGGAGGCATACGCCTCCGGCTTTTCCTGCCATCCCCCGACGCTGCATTGCAAGGTGGCTTTGAGAACCGTCGAACCATCTAACGCGTGCACGCGGGCGTTCCTGCTAATTTCGTGTTCCGGCGCCGCTCACGAACTTCTCGCGCGCCGCCGCGCAGAGGTTGAGGTTAGCGCGGCGCCGAACTGTGCTTGCGATACAAGCGCCGTCCAAACTTCGTCGTGTGTCGCTGCAAGTCCCGGCATGCGATGTGAATCCCGCATTTGTCCTCGATCAAGTGCGGAAGCAAAGGCTGCAACAAGATCGCCGGCGGTTGCGCCAGGATCTGACTTTCCCGACAAGCCAAGGAGGTGACATTGTGGGGGCAACTGACGATCAATCATCACGGGAAGCCGAAACCTGGAGACATGCCGCCGAGAGCTATGTCTTGGCGTCGAACCCGTGCGACCTCATTGAGCAGATTACCCTGCCGATCTCCCATCTCGCCCGGAGGGCCAGCGGGACCGAGGTGGAACGGACGCTAGTCTTCGACGAAGGCAAGGCAATTGTCCGGGGCTTCGAGGGCGGCATCCTGCTATGGGTCGGTGCTACCAATCTCGTCGTCCGCCAGGCTCTTCAGCTGCTGCTTGAGAGTGGTCTCTTTCTCGCCACGTCGGATAAGCGGCTAGTGATCTCTTGGCATCCAAGTATCGGCAAGCCCTTTGCGGCGATCGATGGGCTGCTGTCTGCAACGTGATGTACGCCAATGACGGACACACATCGGCTCTAAGAATTGCATCAGAGAGCTGAAGAGACTCAGCGCCAATTGACAGAGGCAACCACATCGCGAATATTCCCTTCTGAGTTGAGGGGATCATGGAAGTTCAACAATACTGTCGGCTCGCAGCGTTCTTCGCTGGGTTACTTGTCGCGCAATCGGCGCTTGCGGGTGGGGCTCACTCGCAGCGTCCCGATGAATCCGAGTTGCTCGATCCCACCTGTACGGCGGTGAACGAAGCCGACGTCAATACACGAAAGGGTTACGGCTACCGCGAACTGGTTCATCAGCCTTTTAAAGGCGGAAGCACGAAAGAATACATCGAGATCATTTATAGGGCTGCCAATGAGTTCCAAAGATATTCCGGCAGATCCACGTGGCAAAAATTCGACATTCCCGAGGTCAACCCGTATGACCAGCGATTCACATCGTGTACGTTCGTCGACAGCCACAATGGCTATCATTACTACGCCAACTGGAACAAACCTGGGTACCGCGCTTCAGCCGAAATCTGGTTGACGCGCGATCGAAACAAACTCGCTAAAGTCATTCGGCGTTACCCACCCGACCGGAAAGAATTTCCATTTTCGACAGTCATTTCGATATTTGACTATAACGCCAAGAAGGCGCAACGGCCCGATGACGCCTTAGTCGTTGCGCGTGAAATCCCGAAAAACGATCCCACCTGCGATGCTGTAAACGCAGCTTATGTAAAGACGCGCCAAAGCAGGGAATTCAACGTGAGCATCAACAAAGTGAAAGAAGACGGCTCCCTGGAGCCTTACGTCGAGGGGAGATTTACGGAGACTGAAGGCGTTAACATATATGCACACTCGAGGAGGCAGCAACGCTTCGACCGGAACAACTGGTCCACAGTTGATCAGCATGGGCCGAAATTTACCGATTGCACTTTCGTTGAAAGTACCAAAATCGGATCGGAGCCTGCGAAATACTACAACGCGAGATGGCATAGATTTCCCTACAGTGCCAATAGCGACATTTGGGTTTCCGATATAGATGGACGGATGATGAAGACCTTGCGCCGATACGATGATCCCTGGGAGTTCACATTTCAGAACGCGCTGGAGGTTTACAACTACGATCCGGCCAGTGCGGTCGCGCCTCCTGATTGACCACTTTCCAGCCGATCAAAGCCAATGTAGGGCTATGCTTAAGACCCGATACGAAAGGACCGAAGCATGTCCCATTTGGAAAAGATGAAGGGAAAGCGGTACATTTTCCAATTCTACGTCGACAAGGCCGAGGCGCGAGCCGGAAAGGCTACGGAAGATCGTGACTTCGAGCTGGCTGATCTTCTCGGCAGCCTCGGCAGCATTATTCGCGAGGACATCCAGGTACTCGACGATGAAATCGCCGACGAGGAGTATGAAGAGGACAACTAGGAACCTTCAACCGTCTCGAATGTTCGGCGGAATGGATCGTGCGGCCAAGATCTCCTGTATCCGTGCTTTAGCCCCTGCACGTGGCTGTGCGATCCGCCTAGCAGGGCCTCGATTCCTTTTCTGTTCATACTCGTGGCAAACTCCAAAAATAGTCCGCGTTTCATCTTCAAAATGAAAAAACAGCGTGCATAATCCCCTCTGGGTTGAGATTCTATTGAGGGCATTCATTGAAAACTCGATATGTGACGCTGGCTATTTTGCTGGCAGGAACTTCTTGCGCCAAACGTCCGGATGCAATTGTACCGGCCGACATTCCGATGGCGGCCTATACCGGCTCGCCTTGTCCGGTGCTCGCAACTGAGCTCGTGAAGGAACAGGAGAACCTTGCCGCGCTGTCGAAGGCACAGAACCAGGCCGCAACTGGTGATGCGGTAGGCGTATTTTTGATAGGCGTTCCTGCATCCAGCACATTCGGAGGCGACAAGGAAGGACAAGTTGCAGTTTCGAAGGGTAAGGTGCAGGCAATCCAGAACGCTATGCGCAGCAAGAATTGCACCGTGGGGTAAATGGGGTGGAAAGCTTTAGACCATTTCCGCCCGGATTCTTCTTCGGCACCAAGACAGCAAGCCTGCTGAGCCTTTGGCAGTTCATCGCACGCCGCCTAGTTGCGTTTGCCGTATTCGGGCTGCTGGCTAACGCTGCCTTGGCACAACAGAAGACTGCGCTCGACTGGACCCGGAAAGATGCGTTGGGCTTTGTTCCCGACGGCAGAATCCAAATGGGGATGACCAAGTTCGAGATAGAGAGCCTGATCGCTAAAAATTTCAACCGCTGGACCAAGACGGAATTGAGAATTCCGCTGGATCCAGCCGACACCGGTGAGGCGAAAGACCCAGCGACGTCCTTCGATCGGAGAATACGGCTGGAGTATAAGGTTCAAGTTGGCCGTCGAGATGATACAGAGCGCTACTACTTTTACTTCACTTCGCCGTTGTCAGATGGCCAGTTGTACTCAGTGAGTCGCGACGTAAGATTCGACGGCTATCTTCGACCGTCTTATGCAGTCTGGGCCCATTCATTGCTCGCACTCTGGGAAGACCCACCCGCCTTCATCTATGACGCCCCCGACGGAGTTAAAAAAATCAAATACTTCGCTGATCAACAGGGAGCCCTTGATGCAACCGGAACGGAATCCTGTCAGAAATCCAAACTAACCGATCTTAAAAAGCGAAGCGTTCGGGAACTATCGAATTTCGTGTCCGACGTTTTATCCGGCAATTGCCTTTACGAGATTACTGCCGAGGCGACCATGCTCGACGATGGCAGCCTTTCGCTTTCAGAGGTCAGCTTATTTCAAGCGGACCTTTTCGTGATTGATCTTATGAAAAGGAAGGCAGCATTCGAACATTAAATCTTCGAGTTCGCGGCCCCGAGCCGTTCGGCAGCCCGGTTGACCTTCGGCTGGCTTCGTTTGCCTTATGGGGCGTAAGCGTACTGTTGTTAATCGGCCCGATAATTCAACGGGTACCTGGGCCGCTTGAGAGACGATCTGCTCTTGCCTGAAATAGGAGAGCTGGCATGTCTCTTTTCGAATTACATCTGTTTACCGATGATGAGATTGAACTCGTAACGTCCGCAGTCGGCCGCTGGTCAGAGAGAAATCATATCGATGTCAAAAGTGAGCACGGCCACGCCACGCTGATACAGGCCATCGCCCACGTTAGCTCTGGCATGAAATCGCCGGAACCGTCGTACGCTTCCGAAAGCTCAGAAATGCCCTTGAGAAGAGTTGGCCTAGCGAATGCCATCGCGCTTTCGGTCCTCATGTTGTTTGCCTGAGCCTGATGGTTGCCGCCATTCGGCAAAAAGGTATGACGTGGTAGTACAAAGGACCAGAGCGACCGCCCAGAACAGTTGCGATTTTCGGGCGATCGGCACGGCTAATGTCCTAACCAGAACCCTGGAACCAATAGCGTGTCACGACATTCTCCTCCCCACAGGGAGATACCAAATGACGAACGATCCTAAAAATTCAAACCGTGATCCCAACCTTCGGACCACACCGGTTGATTATCGCCGCACGAATTGGGTCGCATGGATTGCAGCGGTAGGATTGATTGCGATTGGCGCTTTCGCTCTCACCCAGTGGTCTAGCGGACCCGACACCGATCCAGAGACGACAGCTTCGACCAGCAATTCCGAACCCGCGCTGGCTCCAGCAACCCCGGCCGCGCCGACAGACAATAATGCCGCGCCTGCTCCCGTCACGCCGCCTGCAGGAACGACGCAACAGTAAGATTGATTTTGCCGTGGTCGGGGCGCCGCTTTCGACGGGTAGCGACGCAAAATCCGCGTTATGGCCGCTGCAAGCGCCTTGAGCCCAAAGGACGATGGGACCATCGGCTTGCAGGCCAGACTTTTTCGCGCGCTAATGATCGAGACCGCGCCCACGACCATGTGTCTGCACTTGGCGCTCGGCCAGGATCTTCTGGCTGCTTTCGATCCGGACGGCCCGCTGCAAGACCTTGAGCGATGTCCGCATCGCATCAAATGCCTTTCGGTCGGCCGGCGGCACCATGTTGAGGGCGTCCTTCTCGTTGCGCCCGATTGCACCAGGCCCGAAGCGCGCATCGAGTGCCTTGTTCACCGCAGCGAACTCGTCGCGGACCTTCGGATCAAGCGCGCTGATCATTCCGGAAAGCGCCCGCGGGTCCTTTGCGACCGCTAAGGTGAGGCGCACGAGATCATCGCGGGCGCCCCTGATCAACCCCGGAATGGCTATCCCCATGCGTTGCCGTTCTTCGCCGAGCGTGCGGAGAGCCGCATCGAATGCATTCGCGTAAGCCGAAGCTAGGGCGGTCAGGCGAGTGGCAACCTCCGGAAGCACTTGCAGCGCATCCCTGCGCTCTCGCCCGGAAGCAAGGAGCCGGTCGATCACGCGGTCCGAACCGCGTAGCGCTCCGTAAGCTTGAGGATCGCCGGCGACGGCTGCAGCGATGCGATCCGCCACGATACCCTTTGTGATCAGCGCCTCGATCGTCGTCACCGCGCCGGCCGGATCACGCCAGATGCTGATCGCCGCTTCCGCAAAGGCTGCGCGGCGCTGCTGGTAATGCGGCGTCGACATGGCGGTTGCTTTCGCGTCCTCCTCGACCGGCGCCTTGAATTCTGTGACCGCGGCAAGGAGCGGCGGAGCGGCGGTTTTCTGCCTCTCCGGATCAAAGGCCGCAGCGGCGACAATCCGCGAGCGATCCTGGCGTTCGGCCTGATGCTGCGCGTCGGCAAACCGCTTCACAGCCGTAAAGAGCCTTACCAGCTCCTCGCGCTTATCTTGCCCCAAATCCTCCGGCATGCGCTCCATGGCGTTGCGCTCGACATGCTCATTCGCCTTATTGGTAAAGGCGCTCCGGCCGAAGCGAACCGTCAGCGCCTGGCTCACCGCCTTGATTTCCTGCACGACAGAACGATCCACCGCGGCGAACAAAAACGCAGTTTGATAAGCCTCCTCCCCACCCGCTAGCCGGATGGCCTCGATCTCACTGAGACGCGCATGGGCGGCCATTGATAGCGCCGGAACCGAAAACGACATATGCGTGCGGCGCGTCCGTTCGCGGGCGGCGAAGCGTTCGGCGCTCTTCTGGAACGCCGCAGTATGGGTGCGCACCAGTGGCTTTAATTCAGCAAGAGCGGCATTCGCGGCATTGCGCTCGTCACGCGCCGCCCGTCCATCGATTAAACGGTCCGAGCCGCGCAAACGTCCGAGCTGGGCCGGTGCACGCGTGATGTCGTCGGCAAGCCGGCGGGGCATGGCGTCAGCGTGTGAAGCCCGGTCGTTCAGCAAGGCAAGCGCCTCGCCCGGATCCACAAAGATCTTCCCAAGCTGCGCGCGAAGGATCGCTTGACGTTCCTGACAACCGGGTGAAACCAGTTGCGCCAGACGCGCATCCTCGTCCACCCCCCTTGAGAAAGACGTCACAGGTGCCAGAAGATACCGCATGTCCTCGACACTGGTCTGCTCGACGGATGCGGTCGGGACTCGGTCATCATAAGCGATGCGCCGTTCGCGCTCGATCGCAAAGCCTAGAGCGACGTTTGCCCGTTCCCACAGCACCGCCAGTTCCTTTCTCTTTCCGGCAAGTCGGGCCAGCTGCCGGGCAACGTCCTCTTCTATCCCGGCGGCGATCTCCGCGAGATGACTAATCCCGCGACGCCGCGCGAAATCACCCGCATAGGCCCAGTAGGCGGTCTCATCTTCGAAATCGAGCGTCGTAGTCTTGGCGCCGGAGCGCGACAATCGCTCGACGAGCTGATTGAACAGTTCGGGCCGATGGCTTTCGCGCTCGATGCGCTTCCGGCGGGCCGCAGCGGCTTCGACCTGTCCGACTGTCCAGACGTTGCGATCCACTTCCCTTTCCTCGAAACGCTTCTGTCCGGTTTCCGCGTCGATGACAGGAACCTGAACTTTGACTTTCTCAACCCCGTCCTTGCGCAGAGTGACCGTGTCCCCGACGTCGGCCCCACCCTCCCGTAGTGCCTTCGGCAGGCTCACGCCCCAAAGCCTATGCGTAACCCCGTCATCCGTTTTGACCTCGGCATAGGGGCTCGGATCGACGTCCTCTCCTTCGCGGAATTGTGCCTCCCCGACATCGACAAGTTCCCCAGTGACGCCGGCCGCATGATCGACCCGGCTCTTCCCGCCCCATTCCGGTTTTGCCTCGAAGTCCTCCTTGGCAGCGTAGAAATCGGCACGGTGGCGATGGCGGGTCATCGCCACATAGGTCAGATGCTGATCCATCATGCCGGTCGCAAGAACGAACGTCCAGTCGACCGTGGCACCCTGCGATTTATGGATCGTCGCGGCATAGCCGTGATCGATATTGCGGTAGCTGTCCTCACTGAAAATGACATCGCGGCCATTATCGAGGCACACCGAAAGCAATGTCCGGCCGCGTTTATCGGTCGTCGAAACAACCGTGCCCAGCATGCCGTTCTTGACATATTGGGCCTCGAGATGCTCGGCGCGCGGCTCGAAGAAGCGGGCGTTCTTGAGGAAGATGATGCGGTCGCCAATGGCAAACTCGCGCGCCCCGCGTTCGGTCTGGAAGGCACGACTGTCACGAAGCGCGCCCTCGGCCGTCATCACGGTCCTCAGCGCCTCGTTCAAACGCTTCACATCCAGGTTCGTATGAGCGAGAACGAGTAGTTCGTCGCCGCGCAAACGGCCCGGGCTTCCTTCATCGGCGGATTTCTGAAGCAGTTCGCGACGAGCATCGGTCCAGTCGGAAACGATGCGCCCGATGACTTCCTCCCGCGTCTCTACTTCGACAAAGTGGCCTCGCTCCACATAGGCGTCGAGACCCTGTTCGACGTCGCGGCGCGCAAACAGCCGGGACGCGTCGCGTGCCCATTGCTCGCTTTGGCGGCGCACGCCGGAAAGCTCGGCAAAGCCGATTCGCTCCGTGATTGCCCGAAAAGCAGCACCTGCCTGGATCGGCTGGAGCTGCATGGCGTCACCGACCAGGACGACTTTCGCGCCTGCCTCTTCCACAACCTTCAAGACGCGCGCCATTTGCTTCGACGACACCATGCCGGCTTCGTCGATCACCACCACGTCGCCGCGTCCAAGCTTGTCGCGGCCGTCGGCCCAGGCGAGCTCCCAGGATGCGAGCGTCCGCGACTTGATGCCGGAACTCTCTTCCAGACCTTCGGCAGCCTTTCCGGCAAGCGCAGCACCGATCACCCGGCGACCTTCGCTTGCCCAGGCGACGCGCGCGGCATCCAGAAGTGTGGACTTGCCGGCGCCAGCAAGCCCCACGACCGCGGCAAGGGCGCTGTCCCCTGTGACATGCCGGACGGCGTCCACCTGCTCCGCATCGAGCCGGAAGCGCCTTTCCGGATCACGCGTCTCGACGCTTCCGATCGCTGCGTTGATCCGCCGATCGGGGACGGCGTGCCCGCCGCGCTCTGCGAGAACCCGCGCCGACTGAGCCATGTCATATTCGATGCGCAGGATGTCGCGCGTGGTGAAGATTGCGGACTCTGCAGCTTTTCCCGTTTGCGGATCGAACAGCTGCGGCTTCAGCGTGACGAGATCGTTCGATGCCATCAGCCGCGCACGGATATTGGCGAAGTCAACCGGATCGTCGACATAGCGGTGGAGCGCCCGGGCGATATCGCGCTCATCAAAGGTCGAGCGCTCATTGGCAAGCTGCTTTAAGAGGAGTTCGGGATCTGCAAACAGGCGATCTGCCATTTCCTGCCGGCGGGCAAGTTCCGCCGGCGCGAAGAACATCTCCCTGCCCCTGCGTGCCAGTGCTGCTTTTTCCGGACCGAGATGCTTCTGTGCGATCCCGTCCAGCCCCTGTTCGGCATAGGAGCGGCCGTCGAGGCGGATCTCATGTCCGGCGAGCGCGAGATGCCGATTGGCCGCGTCCGCCCAGCCGATCTTCCACGCCTTCATTGTTTCCTTGTCGCCGGCCCAGATCCGATAGACAATCTTGCCCTTCGGCCGGTCCGGCGTGACGACGCGCAGCGGCTCACCGTCTGCTCCTGTTACCGCCACCTTCTTCGGCCCGAACCCCTCTTCCGTCAAAGGACGCAGCGTTGTCATCAGGTGGATGTGAGGATTGCCGTCCTTGTCGTGATAGACCCAGTCGGCAACCATTCCTTTTAAGGTAAGGTTGTTCCGGACGAACTCGCGCACTAGTGCGATGTTCTCGGTCCGCGTCAGTTCCTCCGGCAGAGCAATGATCAGCTCGCGGGCAAGCTGCGCGTCGGCCCGCTTCTCGAAGGCATCGACGGCGTTCCAGAGCACCTCGCTGGCGCCGGCGACCGGGCGTCCGTCGATCGCCTTGCGCAGCCACGCCGGCGTCGCATCCGGCAAGACCAGCTCCTCATGCACCAGCTCCGACAAACCGCCGCGATAGGTGAAGGACGTGCCAACCTGCTCGTCCGTCATTCTCGTACGATGGCGATAGGCTGCAGCCGAGACGATGCTGCGTCCCGCTCCCCTGCTGATCACCTGCGCTCTGACGAACATGATCGCCACCACCGTCTCCTGAATCCCGGGGCACGTCGCGCAAGCGACGTATATTGCGCCCTCAAACCGATCGGCCCGACCGGGCCGATGCCGCTTTTGCGTAACTCGTCTACCGGCGGGAATTCCGCTCCAGATTCTTGGGTTCTGCGCAATCTAGCCCATTTAACTAACTTGTTATAGTGTGTATAAATGCGAACATCATAATGACAGAACACAATGGAGCATCGTCAATGGCAGCAAAATTATCGATTTCCGAACTCGACGCGCAGATCGAGAAGCTGAAGGAACGCAGAAAATTTTTGATAGTAAAATCCGCCGAGCGGTTTGCGCGCGCCGCGACGAAGGCGGGCCTGGCGGAGATGGAGTTATCCGACGGAGAGCTCGATGGGATCGTCGCCGAGATCGCGGCACGATTTCGCAAAGAGGAGAGGAAGACGGCTAGTGGCGCATCTTCTCAAGCAGGTCGATCAGCAGATTGCGGACCTGGAACGCCGGCGCCGGTTTCACATGACGGCTGAGCGCAAGCGCAAGGCGCGGGAGAAATTTCTACTCGGCGGAATCGTCGTCAAGGCCGGGCTATCGAAGGCCGACCGGGCGTTCCTGCTCGGCGGCCTGCTCGAATTGGCCCGGATCGTTCCGGGCTCTTCGGAACATCAGCGGCTGCGCGACATCGGCGAAGTGGCGTTCAAGGCCACTTCGCTGGATGCTGTTTGGGAAAAAACGGAATGGCATTGAAGCATCGATTGCATCCGAGCCTTCTGCTTGTTCTCGTCCCTCTCGCCGTCACCGCCTTTGCCGTCTACGTGGTCGGCTGGCGATGGCAGGGATTGGCCGCCGGCATGTCAGGGAAGACGCAATACTGGTTCCTGCGGTCTACACCCGTGCCGGCACTTTTGCTCGGGCCGCTCGCAGGGCTTCTGACGGTCTGGCCCTTGCCGTTGCATCGACGCCGGCCGATCGCGATCGCAAGCCTTCTCGGCTTTCTCGTCGTTGCCGGCTTCTACGCCTTGCGGGAATATGGACGTCTTTCTCCCTCCGTTGAGCGCGGCATCATCACTGGGGACGAGGCGCTTTCTTATCTCGACGCTTTCGCCGTGTTTGGATCGTTTCTCGGCTTTCTGATCGTTGCGGTGTCGGCGCGCATCTCCGTCGTCGTCGCCGATCCGGTCAAACGCGCCAAGGGTGGAACCTTCGGCGACGCCGACTGGCTCTCGATGCATGCGGCCGCAAAGCTTTTCCCGCCGGATGGCGAAATCGTCGTCGGCGAGCGTTATCGCGTCGACCGCGAGCTCGTGCATAAGCTTTCCTTTGACCCGAATGATCGTTCGACGTGGGGACAAGGCGGCAGGGCACCGCTCCTGACCTACAAGCAGGATTTCGACTCCACGCATATGCTGTTCTTCGCCGGTTCCGGCGGGTTCAAGACAACCAGCAATGTCGTGCCGACGGCGCTTCGGTATGCCGGTCCGCTCATCTGCCTCGACCCGTCGACAGAAGTTGCGCCGATGGTGGTCGAGTACCGCAGGCATGTTCTCGGCCGTGACGTAATCGTGCTCGATCCTGCCGATCCGGCAACCGGCTTCGACGTCCTCGACGGCATTGAAACGTCGACCCGCAAGGAAGAGGACATCGTCGGCATCGCACATATGCTGTTGTCGGAAAGCGCACGTTTCGAATCGTCAAGTGGCGCCTACTTCCAGAACCAGGCGCACAATCTGCTGACCGGCCTGCTTGCGCATGTCATGCTCTCGCCAGAATATGCCGGAAGGCGAACTCTGCGCAGTTTGCGCCAGATCGTTTCCGAGCCGGAGCCATCGGTGCTCGCCATGCTGCGCGACGTTCAGGAGAACTCAGCGTCCGCCTTCATCCGCGAAACCCTCGGCGTTTTCACCAACATGACGGAGCAGACCTTTTCCGGCGTCTACTCGACGGCCTCGAAGGACACGCAGTGGCTGTCGCTCGCCAGTTACGCTGGTCTCGTCTGCGGCAACGCCTTCAGATCCAGCGATATCGTCTCTGGCAAGAAGGATGTGTTCCTCAACATCCCGGCTGCCATCCTGCGCTCGTATCCGGGTATCGGAAGGGTGATCATCGGCTCGCTGATCAAGGCCATGGAGCAGGCCGATGGCGCATTCGACCGCCGCACATTGTTCATGCTCGATGAGGTCGACCTGCTCGGCTACATGCGCGTGCTGGAAGAAGCGCGCGACCGTGGCCGCAAATACGGAATCTCGCTGATGCTCATGTACCAATCGGTTGGACAGTTGGAACGACACTTCGGCAAGGACGGAGCGACCTCATGGATCGACGGTTGCGCGTTTGCCTCCTATGCCGCAGTCAAGGCACTCGACACGGCGCGTAGCGTCTCGGCCCAATGCGGGGAAATGACCGTCGAGGTAAAGGGCCGGTCGCGCAATGTCGGCTGGAGCAGTTCTACCACGGGATCTCGCCAATCGGAGAGCGTAAATTTTCAGCGAAGGCCGCTGATCATGCCGCACGAGATCACTCAGTCGATGCGAAAGGATGAACAGATCGTTATCGTCCAAGGCCAAAGTCCGATCCGCTGCGGGCGAGCGATCTATTTTCGGCGCAAGGACATGAACGAGGCGGCCAAGGCCAACCGCTTCGTCAAAACCAACCTCTGATCGGTAAGCGATATCGTCAGATGCCCAAGGACTGCTTGCGATGCGTCTTGCTTCTGACTTTGAGGCTCCGAGTGCTCCCGCCACGGAGCCGACCATGTGAAGCGGAAGAAAGTCAGGGAACCGTTGCGACGCGGTCTACCGAGATTCGCGGTCCTATATGGCAAATTCAACCAATGGCGGTTTTGCGTCTAGGCTTGGACGGTATAAGCGGGAGGCTTTGATTGCTCGCTCATCCCCATTGGGCCGGGAATGCCGAAAAAGACTGACAGCTCTTCGCAGATTGTCGGCGAGCGCCGTCGAGCTAAACTCGCCCCCGACGCCTTTCCCCGGCGCATCAGGTACGCGCCCTGGTTCATCCATGCTTTATGTCGTGCCGAAGGGATGCTCGACACTCTCGCTGTCCCCAGGGCGTCTTGGGGGATACCCGAATGCACCAGACGCCGGACAGCGGGACAGAATGCAGGTCGCCAGAGGCTGGCGCTGCAGGTTGCTCGAGAGATTTCGAGGATCGTCGTGCGCGCCAGTGCTAGCAATCTGTTCGACCGAACCGCCGCTCGGATCCCAAAAGAAATCGCGCCCGGAATCGGCTTGCCTCGTCCGTCGACGCGGTTCTACGGCTCCACTCTTTTGGGCCGCCCGCGGCCGAGAGCGCCGTCAGCGCGGGCCTGCAAATAGGCGTAAATGTCGTCGATATAAGGAGCGAAATTGGGATCATTGGCGAACCCTTTCATGGCCGAGCTCCCGCTCGTGCTCTGGCCATCGCGAACGACACGCCTGAACGTCTCGATATCGAGCGGCCGGTTAACGAGAGAGGATGCGAAAGTCGAGCCGACTCCATCGGGGCCGTGGCAATGGTTGCAGCCGGCATGATAACGCCGGTAACCGTTGTAGGTCCGCGCATCGGCCTTCCCATCGACCACTTTGTAGAACTTGTCGGCGGCCGCGTCTTCCTGCGAGGATCGCCCCGAACCCACCGCGACGCCACAGGCGACGACAGCGAACAGTAGCAGGCGCTGCAATGGACGCATCTCCCTATGCCTCAAAGGCGCTTAGCGGCGCGATCGGCCGCGTCATCCGATAGCGAGTTCGTGCGAACCAAATCGAGCCCTAACTGTGTCACAAGCCCGCTGCCGCAAAAGCCGAGCCAACTTCGTGTGCTTTGAAAGTCACTTTCTCGCACGTAAAGTTGACTCGGCTCTCTCCCCGACCAGCCCTGCGGGATTGATGGTCCGTTGGCTCGCCCGGCGAGTCCAGATGGGCAGGGCCGGAATCAGGATTTCGGACCGGCCAAAAGGATCACTCCTCGATTATGGCGCTGGTCGACACGTTATCGATCAGAGTCACGCTGGGCTCCTGCACAAGAAGGACCTCGCCATGGCGTAAGATCTCGAAGTCGGCGGACGGCTGGCCGACGGCTCGAGGGACGGAAATCATTAGCCGCTGCCCCGGTCCGAGTGTGGAGACGAATCGGATCGGCTGTGCTTCTTCTCCGGACGCCATGGTCGCAACCACCCGGTAGCCGCCGTCTTTCTCCACCGTGTAATAGACCGCACCATTGAAGCGGTCGAGATGAATACTGTAGCCGTTCTCTGGCGGCAGTTCCGAGGCCGAGGCGACGCCTGTCGTGGCGAGTAAGGCAATTGCAAATGCGGTAGAACGTCTGGTCATCGCTATCCCTCCTCCGCGAGCGATCCTGCCTGGGCATTCTCTTCCCATGGCGGAGTTCAGCCTATGCGCGATGCAGCTCGGGCACATCGGTACCGTCACCCAATTTCCCGGCGGCTGGTACCCTAAATTTGCGCTCAAATTGGTATTCGACGGCTTGCAACGCGCCAGCGGCTTACAGGAGCCATGGCTCGCCGCGCAGGCGCAGGAGGACCTCCATACGATTGGCGGCGTTGAATTTGCCGAGGACGGCGGAAACCTGATGCTCGATCGTGCGCGGGGAGCGCGACAAACGCTGGGCGGCTTCCTTGTTGCTCATGCCCGCTGCGATCAAGGCGAGCACTTGTTGTTCGTGCCACGTCAAACCAAGCGGGTGACGGCGGGCCGCCCCATATGGCCCTCTGCGGGTTTTCGGCAACTGGCCCGCAACACCCAAGCGCTGCGCCTGTTTTCGCGCCAGCGCCGCAGCGGGACGCGCCTCCAACGACTCGAACGTCGTGACTGCACGGGCCAATGCCGGCCCGGCATCGGCTCCTCGAACCTGCATCAGGGCAAGCGCCGCTTCATAGGGAAGCCCTAGGCGATCCCACTCCCTTGCCGCCGCTAGCGTATTGCCGCGCAGCTCGGCGGAACGCGCTAAAGGAATCTGCGCCTTCGGCGCGGGCAGCGGTTTGGCGATACCGCATCGCTTCCACCACACTGCGAGTTCGCCGAAGTCCCAGGTACGGAAGTTATCGAGATCCATCCCGACGAGGGCATTTAATTGCTCATGGGCAGCACTGTCGTCTCCGTCAAGCCAGGCTGCTTCGGCCAGCGCCAGACGGACTGGCACGATTCGTTGCAGCTCGCCGGTCGCCAATCCCTCTTGGAGCGCCTGCTGGAGAAGCGCCAAGCTGCCGGGCTCACCCAGTCGCACGCGCACCGTTCCGAGCACAGTGAGCGCCGGCAGGTGCATGACCATCGGTAGGCGTTCGAGACTCATGACGCCCTGCGCAACGGTCTCAGCTTCGCGAAAACGGCCCTGCTCCATGCGAAGCTGCGCCTGCCGGCCGAGCAGGTATTGCGCCGCTGAATCGAGATCGTGCCTAGTGGCGAATGCGATGCCTTCGGACAACAAGCGTTCAGCCAGGACAAAGTCCTTGGACACGGCCGCGCATTCCGCGAAGTTGGTGTAGGCTCGCGCCGCATGGTCGTGAAATCCGTGCTCGAGCGCCAGCGCCAGGCTTTCCTCCAGCCGCTCGCGGCCGCCCGGACGGTCGGCGAAAAGGAGCGCGGTGCCGACATTGTTCAAAGCGTGGACGCGCGTTTCGACTTCGCCCAGTTGGTCGGCGAGTGAGATCGCGCGCAAGCCCCAATCGATCGCGTCGTCGAAGCGATAATGCAGCATGTGAAGTTGAGAGCGCGTGCTGTAGGCCATCGCGAGCTCCGAGCCAGGCGGCAATTTTTCCATTTCGCGCACCGCCTGGTCTGCGTAGTCCTCCGCCGGCTGGCCTTCGCCGCGGCGCCAGTGCAGGCGTGACAGTCTGCACAGATTAGGACCGATCTTGTCGGTGCGTCCGAGTTCGCGCCAAATCGCAATAGCACGATGATGCGCCTCAATCACCGGTTCATAGACGAGCAGGGCCAGTCCCGCCTCGTAGGCCCAGTCCTCGTAAAGTTGTGCGGCCAGCTCCGGTGTGGCTTGGGCGACGTATCTGAGAGCTGTCGCCAAATGTGAAGCCCCCTCCCGGTGGGCGCCTAGGCGCACCGCATGTGCCGCGGCTTGTGGCGCCAGTTCGAGAACGCGCGCGCCATCGTCGGCCCCGGCTGCGTGGTGTACCCGGCGTGAAAGCAGGGCAGACGCATGGGTCGTGGGGAGTTGCGATATCGCCGCCTCCACCTTTGCATGGAGCGATCTCTGAACGTTCGGCGGCAACCGGTCGAGCGTCGCCTGCCGAGCAAGTTCATGTCTAAACATCACGGCGCCTTGATCGTCTTGCCGCAACAATCCGCGCGCCACGCATTGGTCCACCAGTGCTTCGGCCTCGACACCGAGCAGAGGCCGGATGAGCCACGGTTCCACGCTGCCTGGCACAATGCTGATCACCTCAAGCACTTTGCGTTCACCCGCTGTCAGTCGAGACAGGCGCGTCCAGACGGCATCGCGTATCGAATCTGGTACACGCCCTTGCTCCGCCTCGCCGCTTGCCAGAAGTTCGGTGATGAAAAAGGGATTGCCCTCCGTAACGCGATAGAGATCGGCGGCGCGGCGGCCCGCCTGCTCAGCCAACACCGTCACCGCTTCGGGAGACAGCGGCTCAAGCGCAATGCGGGTGACCGATGCGGACGGAAGATCGCCGAGGACATGCGTCAGGGGATGATCGGCGCCGATTTCATCGCTGCGCAGACTGAGCACTAGCACGACTGGAAGCAAGGAGATGCGGCGACCGAGGTATTTTATCAGGTCAAGCGTCGCGTTGTCGGCCCAGTGGACATCCTCGAAGATGAGTACGATTGCAACACTGGCGTGCTGGAGCACATTCAACAGTGCCGGAAAGAGCCGCTCCGGCGGAGCCGCCTGATCGAGCAGTGCTGCCACACGGGGGTCAAGCAGTTGCCCAATGTCCTGCATGGGTCCGAGCGGGCACGGCGTGAAAAGCGCCTCGCACCAGCCCCATAATACCTGGCAGCCTTTGTCGGCATGCTCCGCGAACTCGCGCAGGAGAGAGGTTTTGCCGATTCCGGCTTCGCCTTCGAGCAGCACAGTGCTGCCGTGCCCCGCCGCAGCGCTCCGCATTGCGCTCAGCAACGTTTCGAGTGGACCCTCTCGATCGAGCAGCATCGCGAAACCCTCTCGTCGAGAGTATAGCAAAATAAGATTATTTTGGCACAATGAAGTCTGCGAGTTGAAGGCCGTATTTCGCCAATATTAGGTATAGGTTTTCGTTGCTTCTCCGGGACGTTAATTAATCCTATTCCGGCTGCTCGCGCGAGATGCGCGAAACCGGAGCGCGCGGAGGGCTGAGCAAACCAATTATCGCCGCTCGCGCACCTTCAGATTGCAGCAAGGACAGTTTCAAAGTCGGCGGCACGCATCAGGGGCAATTTATGCGGCTAAAAGCGCCCTATACATTGACTGCTTCAGCGGCGGAAAATCCTGCCATCTATGAGATCAGGCTGGCCATGATCAATGCCATCCCGGCTAATTCGAACGGCTCCAACCGCTCATCGAGAAATAACGCACTCAGTACGATTGCACTGACCGGCACTAGGAGCGTCACCAGGGAAGCTTGTCATGGGACCGTTTCGACGTCGGTCTGCCGAAATTCGTCATCTGTCGCCAGGATCGGCACGTCATAATATTTGGCGCAAGCGTAATGCAGACAATCGCCGAGATTGAGACCATGGCGTCCTGAGCGGTAACGGTGCGCCGCCGACAATGCAAGCCGGGTCGTCTCCATCGCCGGCGGCAGCTCGCGAACTTCGACCCCTCGCTCGTCGAGAAATTCGAGCAGCAGTGGCTCTACGGCTTGAACCGAAATGTTGAACTTGTCCGGTCGGGCAAGCCCCAGAGCAGCTTCCAGCACGGCGATCGGCGATGTCATCGGGCCTTTCGTCGAAGCGATCGCTTCTGAGACCCGCTCCGCCTCCGGTTCCTCCGATAGAAGGGCGATGATCGCGCAGGCATCGACAAACATCAGCCTTCCTCCCACATCTCATCGAAGGCCTCGCGTGGAAGCGGTTTCCTCGCTACATCATTGATGGCGATCCGATGCTTCTCCCGCAGCCGTCTCGCGGTCTGCAGCGGCGTTTCGGTATTGCGCCGGCGCTCTATCGCTTCCTTCATGGCGATGACGATCGCTTCTGTGATCGTAACCCCTGCCATTTGTGCAAACTTGCGCGTGAGAGCATCAGCTTCCGGATTATTGACATTGATTGCCATGGCGCTCACATGTAGATGGAATCAACTATTAATGTATATCAATCTATCTACATTTCAAGCGCAGGAGAGTTCAGCGGAGAGACGACAGATATGTCTAGAGCCGACTGACTATTCCGGTTGGCACTGTTTTTTCAGTTATCGGAGAAAATTCTCGCCGACGTCGCCACGGCAAGTAATTGGCGATCAGGAGCATTGACGGCCAGCACGTCGGCCGCGTTGCGCAGCCAGCGCCGAGGAGAGGTTCACTGTCCCTCGTCTTCACTGACGTCATTCGAAATATTTCGATCTCGCGTTCGAACTGCTCGTCCCCGGCCTGCGCCTGTGCAATCAGGGCCGCGAGTTCGGCTTCGGCCTTGGCCCGTTCTTCCTTGGTGAAGTAGCAGCTCCGAAGTTCGGCACGCAGTTCGTTGACTTGATCGATAGTGGTCATGTTGATCGTCTCCTTTTGATGACGTCAACGGGACCACGCGCGCACGAAGCGCGTGTCAGGGATCGCGGAACGCGACCGGCAAAGCCGGCGAGTGGGGTGCCGGTTTTGTCGGAGCGCAGGGAACCGGAGCGGAGATAAAACCGGGGGCCCACGCTCGTCCTTGACGCGGGCTGAGCAGCCGTAGAATGGGAGGGCAGAAAGAAGAGAACCCGCGACCCCGACCAGGGGTCGCGACCGTATTCCTAAGAGTTCAGCCGCATGCCGCCGGGTTCCTCCAGGCCGAGGGTGAGCCCAGCCCCGCCCCGCTGGCGGGGCCAAATTTCCGGTCATTATCTGGACCGGCTGACCTCGGTAAACGACTTGCGACGCGCTATGAACTCGCGGAGAAGGGGAAGAAAAAAGGCTTTGCTGAACCGCCCAATGGGTGGTTCGGGCTCAAGGTAAAAGGAGCGGCCGACGACATCGCTGTTGAATTCATCTAGGATGATCCAGAGCCGCAAATCTGCATTGAGGCCGGCCCGCCGCCCATGGACAAGATTATTCGCATCGGCATGGATACGTCAAAGCATGTTTTTCAGCTGCACGGCGTGGACGTCGCTGAGAAACCGGTCTTGCGCAAGAAGATGCGCCGCCAGGAGATGATCGACTTCTTCACGACCTGTCCGCCAACCGTGATCGCCATCGAAGCCTGTGGCGGTTCCCATCCCTGGGCTCGGCTGCTGACCTCGCTCGGGCATGAGGTGAAGTTGATCGCGCCGCAGCTCGTGAAGCCCTATGTCAAGCGAAGCAAGAACGACGCCGCCGACGCTGAGGCATTGTGCGAGGCGATGAGCCGCCCGACGATGCGGTTCGTGCCGGTCAAGGCAGTCGATGAGCAAGCCGCCGCCATGTTGGTCGGCGTCCGGGATCGTTTGATCCGCAACCGCACCCAACTCGCCAATGCAATCCGAGGTTACGCCGCTGAATTCGGCATTTCCGTCGCCAAGGGGCTGGCGCATATTCCCCTGCTGCTTGAACGGATACAGTCCGACGAGACCGTGCCGGAGCTGGCACGGGAATTGTTCGCGAGCCAGGCGGAGGAATACGCCCAGATGGAAGAAAAGCTTGCAGACGTGGATGCCAGGCTCATGGCATGGCAGCGAGCCGACGAACGCAGCAAACGTCTCAATGCTATTCCCGGCATCGGCCCGATCGGCGCGGCGCTTCTGATCATGAAGACACCGGCGCCAGAGATATTCCGATCCGGCCGTCAATTCGCGGCGTGGATTGGGTTGACGCCAAAGGATCACTCGACCGGCGGCAAGCTGCGACTCGGATGCATCACGCGGGCAGGCGATGAGGCATTGCGAGCGGTGCTGGTGGCCGGGGCAACGGCCGTCATTCAACATGCTCGGCGACACGGCAAGGCCTCTCCATGGCTGGCCGAAATGCTCAAGCGCAAGCCGCCGAAACTGGCAGCCGTCGCACTCGCCAACAAGATGGCGCGTATCGCCTGGAAGATCATGGTGTCCGGGGAGAGATACAACGCAAAATATGCGTCAGCCCTGATGGTTGACGCCGCATGAAGATCAGCACGACACAGAAAGTTCTAACTTACAATCCGCGTTAAGTTGCTGATGCCCGAACTTGCAAGATAGGAGCAGATGGTGTGATCGATCGATCCACGGCGTGAGACACTCCGTGCTATCCCTTGGCCTTCTACAAGGTCGTAGAGATGTTTGGAACTCACGTTGCGGAAACCATCTTGGCCAGCGTTCATGTGCGAGCGCAACAACAGGCCGGACATATGGACGCAAGCGATCGGATCAAAATCATCTCAAAATATCTTGCGAGCGGGGGGCCGTCCACATATAGGGATAGCGGATGACCGTCGCGGTCTGTATGTCGTCATAGCTGCTCACCGGCTGGCCTCGTCGGTCTCCGCATAGGCGTCGACCGCGGCCTCGAATTCGTCGAGCAACTCGCGCGGCATGGTTTCAAGCATGCCGACTGAACGGACATCGGATTGCCGCATCAGGCGTTCGTAGTCATCGATGTTGAGAAGCACGAGGCGCGGCTTGTTGCGTTGGGTGATCGTGACTGGATGGCGCAGTGCCTCGGCGATGATATCGCCAGATTTCCGGGAAAGATCACTTGTCGAATAGGAACCACCTGTGCGGGGCATGCTGGTCTCCATAGGTATTTGGTGCCGGCGATTATAGCGTGTTTATGGACACAAATCCACCATATACAGCATTGTTGTAAATGCTGTATGTTATCCGGTGTCCGCTTGCGAGGCGGCTGGTTGGCCGGGATCTCAGTCCGGTTGGGGCGGACCAGATGTTGGATACCGTCTTCGGCTCGCGTCGCACCAGAGCCGGGAAGCTCAGGTGGTCGAGCTCGACCGGGAGCCTCGTGGGACTGGATTTTTGCCTGTGTACGGAAATACTGACGCCTCAGTCGCTCGGGGCTCTACTGGACAGAAGATCCTGGATGATGCCGTCCGGCACGGATCGAAGGGCTTCGCGCGAGTAGTCGTCGAGCAACTTCCGGAGTGTGCCCGATGAGATCGGGATGAAATCATAACCTTTCGCCAGCGCTGCAGCTCGCAGGTCCGGAAAAGCCTGCAGGAAGAAGGTCTGCAGCGGCCGGTCGTAGCCGATGACGGCATCGGGATCGCTATGGCGGGAGGCGGTTTTCGTGACGGTGATCGTGTAGCGGCTCATGGGGAGGCTCCTCGGATCGGATGGGGGTGCCGTTCGCGGTTGGGCCGGCCCCGTTGCCAGGGCCGGCATTCCGGATCAGGCCGGATTGTTCCAGAGGATGACCTTGCGGTTCGGTTCGCCGCCTGGAGCGGGTGCGAGATTGCCGAAGATCACGCCGATTTCCGGTGCTTCCAGCTTGACGGAGAGGTATTCCTCGCCGGTCTGGCGGGCGATGCGGGCCCACGCGGCGCCGATTTCAAAGCCGGTCTTGCGGTGGATGACGCGGTAGTCCGGGGCTTCCTCGCTCGCCTTGTTGGCGTTCGGGATGATGGCGATCGGGGCATTGACCCGGATGGTGGCGAAGACGCCTTCGAGGGTACCGTCGGTCTTCTGCGTCAGGGTTGCGATCGTGGTGGCCATGGTATTGTCTCCTTCGGTTGCTCGGGACCATTCCCGATGGCGCCCGAAGAAGGGGCCGAGCCGCAGGCGTCACCGGAGCGCAAGCGCAGGGGAACTCCTTGCGGGTTGACGCTGATGGCGGCCGGCCCATTAAAAGGCGGCATAAAAACGGGAATGGTCCTGGATGCGGCCGATGGGCGAGACGTCTATCTGTGGCCATCCGATTCGTCCGGCCGCAGACCGCCCGCGCCCATGATGCACGGCACCGTCCGGATCAACGCCTCTTCGTCCATCTTCGCCCACAAGCGAACCTGGCATGCCACACGGCCAGACTTCAGTGCCTCACGGCGGTTTCGCTGCGCCGTCGCCTCGCCGCCCGACCACAGGGACGTCTCCGCTCAATGCCAGCCTGGCGCGGCAATCTTCGGGAACCTCGCCCTGACCAATCCCGGTCTCTGCCAAGGGTCTTCGCCGAGTCTCAACAGGGCGCGGAAGCTTCACCCGGCTTTGACCACGCGGGACAGACCGGCCTCCATCGTCGCGCGCAGGCGCTTGCCAATATCGAGGACACCATCGCCGAAATCTGTCTGGGCGCGGCAAGCTGCACATCCATCACGGCTATGAACCGATCCGCCGCCACTCATTCGGCAAAGTCGTTGAAGATCGACGGCCGTGCGATCGATGATTGCCATTATGAATGCACCACCTCGAAACGACGCATCGGCTTCTCCGCGATTGTCGTGCACAAGCTCTATTGCGGGGCGCATAGGAGCGCGAGTATGGAGCACAATCTCGCGGAGTTAGGCTGCACCGGCCGCCTAAGTGTACTTCAGTCAGACCGCAGCTCACTTCACCATCGAGAATTCGAACCTGTCCCACTGAAGAATCAACCGATACTCGTTTTTTTGGGCGAACGTGCCGTCGCGATTGCGGACAATGACGCCGCAGAAACGCCACCGCGTCGGGTAGATGGAACAGAGCATATCGCCCTCGATTTTGCTGCTCCCCTGATCGGACCATTCTCCGACGGTGATCACTGTCGTGCCGTCTGGTGCCGTCACTCGCCGATATGCCTCGCCTGTCTCGATATTGCGCCCCTGGATTTCGTGACCGAAGAGCAGAGCCCTTATCGCGCCGCCGTCGAGGCGATCTTCCGGCTTCGGGCTGAAACCCTCGGGCAGATCCGGCACACCTGCCTTACGCATACCCACGAGGACTCTTTCCAGGTCGACGTAATTCTTGAACGGGAATTCGACCGCAGCCATCAGCCCTGTGTATTCAGGTTCTTGCGCTTGGGCCAGGTAGGGCTTCAACCTCTCACGGGCGGCGGCAGCATCAGCGTGTCGATCCAGTTGCCCATAGGCGGAGATGAGCAACATCAGGCCCTGGTAATTGGACCAAAAGTCCCAATAGGAGGTTTCCTTCGATTCCGGAGCAATCTTTTCGAAGGCGACGACGGCTTCCTCGAAGCGGTCCATCGAGAAGTAGGCGAGCCCGGCAAGCAAGTAGCGCCAGCGTGACCAATCGGGATCCACACGTGTTGCGGCATCAAGGTAGCCGAGACCATCCTCGGCCCTGCCGTTAAAAATCATGGCCATACTCAGCCACTCGTAATTGGAAGGGTCGCTCGAATCGAGCGCTATGGCCCGCTCCGCGGCGGCGATCGCCTCATCGGACCTTTGCATCTGGTTCAGCTTTGCCGTGAGGAGTCTGTAATACGCCGGAGAGGGATTCTTGGCGGCCTGCGTGAAATAGGCGTCTGCCTTGCTGCGGGCTTCATCCTGCGTAAGCCCCAACACTTTCGACCGAGCCTCGGTCCAATGTGCTTCCCGATACATCCAGGCGAGTGCCGCCGCAGCATTGCCAAATGCGCGATCAAGCGCCAGAGCCCGCTCATAGTACTTTACGGCTTCCACCCAGTCCTCCGGCCTTTCCCTCAGTTCCAGTTCGCGACCGCGCAAATATGCCTCGTATGCGGCGAGGTTATTTGTTCCACCAGCGATCGATGCAACTTGATGGCTCGTGACCAGGCGAAGCTTGAGGGCGGTTGCGATCTCCCCAACCATCTTGTCCTGAAGCTCGAACACGTCGCTCCATGCCCCGTCGAGCCGCTCCGCCCAAACGTTGCCATTGGTCGTCGAGTCTATGAGTTTCGCATTGATGCGCATCTCGGCCCCGGCACGACGTACGCTGCCCTCCAGGAGGTATCGAACGCCCAATTGGGTCGAAACTTCTGATGGCAGGCTGGCCCTGTTTTTAAAGGTGAATGCAGCATTGCGCGAAATTACGAACAGGCCGGGAATGCGTGCCAGTTCCGTTGTCAAATCCTCGGTGATGCCATCGGCAAGGTAGCCCTGCTCCTTGTCATCGCTGAGGTTGTCGAAAGGCAACACGACGAGCGACGGCCGGGTGTCGACAGCAGCAACGGAGGCATTATCCTCCGCCTGCCATGGTTGCCACCATGCCAATCCCGCCAATAGAAAGACGGCGATACCCATGGCAGCTGCGGGAACAGCCCAGGCTCGCGGGGTCCTCGCTGCGCCGATGGTCCTGCGTTCCACTGCGGGGTCAAGCACCACGCGATAGACCCGGATAGGCTCGGCAATGTTCTTGACCCTCCGCTCGCCCAGCGCAAGGTAACCGACCGCAAGCTTCGATCTCACCTGGTCATAGGTGGTTCCGGATATTGCGATGCCGCCGGGTTCCGCCAGCACCTGCATGCGGTCGGCGATATTGACCCCGTCGCCGTGAATGTCCTCGCCTTCGACAATGATGTCGCCGAGATTGACGCCAATGCGGAAAACCATCCTCTGTTCGGGCGGCAGTGCTGCGTTGCGCTCGGCTTTCTCCTGTTGAAGTTCCACCGCGCAGTGCACGGCATCCACCACGCTGTGAAACTCGACGAGCACGCCGTCACCCATGGTCTTTACCAGGCGGCCGTGATGCATGGCGATCTTCCGCTCGAAGAGTTCGTGCAGGTCGGCGTGGAAGCGGACACGCGTTCCCTCTTCGTCGACCTCGCTCATTCGGCTGTAGCCGACGACATCCGCAATCAGGACTGCTGCTAGACGGCGCTCCATACCAGATCTTCCTGGGTGAGCCTCAAACAGCATATTACAGCACGTCACGTGCGGGTGCCATTATCCTTGCTTGAAGTGAACGACGGGAATTTTGGAGAAAATCATGTTTCAGTGGCAATTTCGACCTCACATAACGAGTTTGGGCGTCAAGCGCGTTATGACGGGGAAATTCGCCCCTCACCGCCAGGGGGACGCCGATCGGACGTTACGACCTGCTGATCGCCGGAAGGCGAGGGCCAGCGGGCTGGTCCTGGCCACGAGTTCAAGCATGTGGCGGGATTGCATGATCCAGGTGAGCACGAATGGGCACAGACCGCCCACTGCGAGAAAACTCAACCAACATGGCAAGCGGTTGAACTTCTTGCTTGATTTTGTCGGCGTCAATTTCCAAAAGGAGTCCCAAATGACCCTTTTTCAGGAGACACGCAGTGTCAACAGTTAGTCTAAAGGACGCAAAGGCGTCGTTCTCTCATGTTATCGATAAAGCCGCCGCTGGCGAGTTTGTAACGATCACGCGCCACGGTCGCGCCGCCGCCGTCCTCGTCAGCGTAGGAGCCGCAGAGGCAGCAAGGAAGGCACTCCGGAAGGATCGGCCTAGCCTGGTCCAGTACCTGAAGACCTTTCCGGCCGATCTCGATCTCGACGACGATGTTTTCGCCCGCAACCCGGTCTCCTCCCGCGAAGTTGATCTGTGAGCTCTCTTCTCGACACCAACGCCATTTCCATGTTCGCCCCTTCCAGGGCGAGTGCATCAGACGTCTTTGCCCATTGGATCCATGACAGAAGACAATGTGGGAGTTGGCAGGGTTCTCGCCAATCGCAGCGCATCAGTCGTCGATGCGAAACCCGACCTTCATGACCACCTGGTAGTGGCCCACCACACCGTCCTTGATGTGTCCGCGGATTTGATCGACTTCGAACCATTCAAGGTTTCTCATCGTCTTTGAGGCCCGCGAAATCGCCGTCTCGATCGCCTCCGTGACAGAGGTCTTCGAACTTCCGATCAGTTCGACCTTCTTGTAAACGTGATCGTTCATGCCATCCTCCCATTCGAATTGAAATCTCTCCGACACGGCTTCCAAGCTTGCCGTCGAGCACAGACGATCCGGGAACGGGCGCCTTTTGTCAAACGGCCCGGGATATGAGCGATTCCGGACTTGGGCAAAGCCGGACAGCTTCACGCTATGCAAGCGCGAACCAATTAATTGGTACTTATCGCAGAGCTACGGGCGCGCGGCTATCAGACGCCACAGATCAATCTATTTCACAATTCCCTTTGCTTAGATGCAAGCTCCGTGAATTGCCGTTAAAATTCCGGAGGTACGTTGGCAAATGCCACAACTGTGGCGGTTCGCCAACGGCTGTCTAGCAGAGTGCCATTTCTCAATCTGGACATTCGGCACCAGTCTCGACCCAGGCGGCGACAAGCGCGGCAAAGGTCTCCTGCGAACCTGGAGGGGCACTGCGTCCTTCCCCCGGATGCCAAGCCCAGCCGACCAGATGGTCTTCGCCCATATGGCGTATGAGGTCGGCATGCGAACGATTGCCGTTCCGGCTTGTATCTTTTACCTGCCGGCATATGTCACCCACCGTCAGCCCTTGCCAGGCCATGCTGGCCGGGGCCAATGACCAGTGTGCGTTGCCCGGAATGGATTTCATGCGGCTGCCTACGATCGGACGATTCTCCGCACCGTGGCAAGTGCTGCAGACAAGCCCAGCCGGACCCAGCGAGCTTTGGCTGGCATTCATCAACGGCACATGCTGATGCAAGTCTTCTCCCTGCGTCGGGCTGCGCGTTGCCGGATGGCAGTTTATGCAGCGCGGATGCGTCATGACACGGCTGGCTTCTTCGAAGATAGCCTTCGAGCGCGCGCTGGTCTCCGTTATCGCATCGAAATCGGAGACGGTCTTCAGCGCTCCACCATCCGATGTTTCGGCATAGCCCAATGGTCCTAAGCCGGCAACGCTCCCGATCGTAGCGACAACAGCGGCGAGCGGGATTGCGAGAAACCGCTTGGCCATGATCACACTCTCCGCAATTCGTTCTGATCGATCGGCAGCGACCGCAGCCGCTTGCCGGTTGCCGCAAAGATCGCATTGAAGAGCGAGGGTGCAACGCCGGGTGTGCCAACCTCCCCTATGCCGCCTGGTGCCTCGGAACTGGGCACGATATGCACCTCGATCTTCGGCGTCTCGTGTATTCGCAGAACGGGAGAATCGTCGAAGTTGCCCTCCACTACGGCACCGTTCTGGACCGTGATGCGTCCGTAGAGTGCAGCGCTGAGGCCGTAGATGATGCCGCTCTGTATCTGGGCTTCTACCGTGTCTGGATTGATGATCTGGCCACAGTCGACAGCGCAGATGATGCGGTCGGTCTTGAGCTTGCCATCTTCCCCTACGCTTACTTCCGAGATCATCGCGGCAAAGCTTCCGAAATCCTCCAAAAGGGCGATACCCCTTCCCTTGCCTTGGGGGAGAGTGGTCGACCAGTCCGCCTTCTCCGCCGCTAGGTCGAGGACACCTAGGAGGCGCGGCTTATGCTGAAGCAGCCGCCTGCGGTAATCGAGCGGGTCGATGCCCGCGGCGTGAGCCAGTTCGTCGACGCCGCCTTCGATTGCCGGGACGTTGCGCGTGGCACCGACGCCGCGCCAGTTGCCCGTCAACATCCCGTCCGGAGCCTCGTGGCGCACGAAGTCCGTATATTTGTTCGGGATCGCATACGGCGTCTCCGCACCAGTCATGATGTCGAGGTCTATGCCATCGCGCGTGAAGGCCGGTAGCCAACGCGCCATCACGGATGGGCCGATGACGCGATGCCGCCAGGAAACCGGCATGCCATCGGCACCCAGCGTCGCGGTGATCTTACTGTAATTTAGATAGCGGTAGCAGTCGTGGCGGATGTCTTCCTCGCGGCTCCAGGTGACCTTAACCGGGCCATCCACCTGCTTTGCGATCTTCGCCGCCAGAATGACGCCGTCGACATCGAGCCTCCGGCCGAAACCGCCACCGAGAAGGTGGTTGTGCACAACGACCTTATCCAACGGGAGGCCTGTGACGTCAGCAACCACTTGTCTTGCCCGGCCCAACACCTGGGTGCCGACCCATACGTCGCAGCTATCGTTGCGGACGTGAACCGTGCAATTCATCGGCTCCATCGCCGAATGCGTGAGGATCGGTAGGCGGTAGACGAATTCAAGGGCGGGCTTGTGTTCGGATTCCGCCTTTGCGACATCGCCTTCGTTTATGTGGGGCAAGGCGTTGCCGCCGATCGCGTCCTCCGCGCGCTTCTCGAGATCGGCCAGCGAGAGAGCACCATCGGCGCCCTGCTCCCACTCGATGGAAAGTGCTGCAAGCCCCTTGCGTGCGGCGCCAGTATTGTCGGCCACGACGGCGACTGCGTCCTCGATCCGGACGACCTGTCGGACCCCCTTGACCGCCATTGCCGGTCCATCCTTGACCGATCGCAGTTTCCCGCCGAAGTGGGGACAGATCGCTATCGCCGCATAGGACACGCCTTCCGGGCGGGCGTCGATACCGAACTTGGCGGTGCCGTTGACCTTCTCGGGGCTGTCGAGACGCCGGATGGACTGGCCGATCACTTTGAAGCTGGACGCGGATTTTAGCGGAACTTCCTGCGGAACGGGCTCTGATGCTGCAGCCTGTATCAGGCTCCCGTAGTCGGCGCGGCGGCCGCTTGCAGCGTGAACGACATGCCCGGCCTCGGCCTTGCACGTATCCACTGCAACGTTCCAACCATGCGCAGCAGCGTTTACCAGCATGATCCGGGCCGTGGCACCTGCCTTGCGCATCTGCTCGTAAACAGCGCGAATGGCAAGGGAACCGCCGGTGATCTGATCACCTATCAAAGGATTTGCATAACGTGCAGGATCAGCAGGTGCATGCTTCAGCGTGGTCTGATCGAGGCGGACTTCCAGCTCTTCGGCCAGCAGCATCGCCACCGAGGTATAGATGCCTTGCCCCATCTCCACGCAGGGCATGATGAAAACAATCTTGCCTTCCGCAGGGATGCGAATGAAGGCATTTGCTTCAAACGTCTCTGCGGCAGCACATGACGGCGACGGCCGAAGGCCGATGACCAGGCCTGCTCCGGTCAACGATGCGCCGATCAGAAAATGCCGACGCGAAACAGCAAGGTTGACTTTGTCGTGGATGGACATCGCATCACCTCGCCTTGGCAGCCAGTTTGATCGCCGCCCGAATGCGCGGATAGGTGCCGCATCGACAGATATTTCCGGCCATGACGGCATCGATGTCGTCGTCGGTGGGCGACGGATTGGCAGCAAGTAGCGCGGTGGCGGACATGATCTGTCCAGACTGACAGTAGCCACATTGAACGACATCGATGTCCAGCCAGGCCTTCTGTACCCGAGCGCCTTCGTCAGTCTCGCCAATCGCCTCGATCGTGGTAATGGGCTTGGCGGCCGCTTCGGCGACCGGCATCACACACGACCGCACGGGCACACCATCGACATGCACCGTGCAGGCTCCGCACATGGCGATGCCGCAGCCAAATTTCGTACCGGTGAGACCTATGGTGTCGCGCAGGACCCATAAAAGCGGAATATCGCCATCCACATCGACGGCGTAGTTCTTACCATTGACTGAAAGATCGTAGGACATATGAACGTCGGCTGGAAGCCGCCCCTCAACGAACATACAGCGACAGCTAAATTAGCTGAAAGCGCGGAAAGCGCAAGTTGCAATCTTGTGGCTCTACGCCGATAATGGGCGCTTTCCAGAATGACCGGAGCCGCACGGCAACCGCTGACCAAACCCTACTAACCCTGGCCAGCAGAGCAATCACCTTTACGATTCGACCAGGATCACCAAGGACTCTGGCACCACTCCATCGAAGGCCATCGCATCCGCGGCTTCCTTGCTCTGCATAGCTTTCATCATGGCGTCCATGTCCGGAACGTCCATAAGAACGGCCACCCGAGTCGGATTTTGTGGATCTACAAATGTTCGTATGTTGGTCACGCCGAGCGGACCAAAAAGCTCTTTGCGCTTCGGCGAGTCGAGCCAGTGCTTCGTGCCCTTTGTGATGTTATGGTGGCCAATGACTGTCGGCATTGCATCCTCCCTATCGTGACGGCGAAGGCCGGCATCAACCAAGAGTGCCAAGATCCATCCCCGTCGAGCCACGGAGCGCCGTTTTGGTTGGACTGTCAATTATTTCGTTAAGGGCGCGCGGAAGAACGATTCGGAGAGGGCGTTTCTTCCGGACGGTTCGACCTCAATGAACCAGGATCGCGGTCACGCGGCTGTGGCTATTGACATGTGACATGCGCAAACAGCCGCAGTGGCCCGATAGGTCGGTATGTTTTGATCGCGTTAGCGTGGACACGCATGATCCGCCAAAATGGAGCCGAGCTCGCGGCGGGCGCAGACCATGCGAAACAGCAAATCCCTCGCGAAGCGACCGGCATTCACGATGATCGCGACTGCTGCCATCGGACATGCCGACGGTGGTCTCTTGCGCTTCCCGGTAATAGCCCTCGCTCACCCGAAACCGTCCATCGATGCGTTTGCACTGGACGATGACGTCGATGGCGATCTCTATCAGTCGTCTGTATCAGAAGCGACGACGGACTAAGGCTGGCGCAAGACGGAATTTAGTGGTGGCGTTGCATATAGATCAGGCCGCCCAGGATAACGATCCCGACCAGTGGCAGGGCAATGTAGATGATGTTGAACAGGTTACTTTGGTCGAACACATCATCTCCTTTGAGCTTCAAAATGAAGCCTTCGCCATAGATATGGGCCAGAATCGTGGCAATTAAATAGCCAAAGAAACCGAAGCCGGTCGCGATGGTCACAACGTCGCGCTGTGCCAAGAGTGCCACAATCGGCGAAAAGAGCCCTGCGAACAAGATACTACCGGAAATCGTATTGCACCAGGAAGCGTGGTGTTTCAAGGTCTCATTCCATCGCAACAGTTCGGTTTTCGTGGTGAATTGCTGCTCGTCCTCGGTGTCCGTCATGTGCCTTTCCTCATGATGGCTCGGCTATAGCGGTTACTGGTTAAAACGTCAGGAAGCCGGCGTCGGAATTTTTGCGCTCCGTCTCGACGATCTCGGCAAACTCAGCTTCCTCCTTCGCGATCCGAGCGCCCTCGGTTTCCGCCAGACGCTTCGAGATGTTGTCAGGATCGCGCACGTCGTCGCGATAGCCGCGGACATCCTCGACCGTGCCTTCAAACACTACCTTGGGATTCTGTTTCCTGATCGCAATTGGTTTCGAGACCCGCGGTGCTCCATGACGGAGCGGCCAGAGCCTCTCTCCGACCACCTCAACCATCACGAGCTTACCTCACCCTCTGCCTCACAATCCTGCGGCCCCCACAAGCTGACCATTTCTGACCGGCTTTCACAACGGCGACGCCGCTCCCGGGCGCTTGCGCGTCCCGGTAATAGACCTCGCTCACCCGAAACCGTCCATCGATGCGTTTGCACTGGACGATGACATCGATGGCAATCATCAACAGCGCACGGATATCATGCCTGTCGAGGTCCCTGCCGCCTTCCGATTCCTTGACCAGCAATGTCAGCTGTTCGAAGGCGAGCTGCGCGGAGTCGGCATGCACTGTCGTGATCGAACCTGGGTGCCCCGAATTGACATTGCGGATGTAATAGAATGCCGTTCCGTCTCGCAGTTCCTGTAGTAGAATTCGGTCCGGCCGCATGCGCAGGCTAGATTCCAGCAGGTCCTTGGCGCCGATCTTCGCCAGGCCCTGACCTCCTTTGGAATAAAAGAGACGAACGTGGTTCGATTGCGGGATGACCAGCTCGGGCGTGTCCTCGATCGAAATGATCCGCTCGCTTGACGGAATATGACGGATCAGCGCCTTCGACAAGGTCGTTTTGCCGGAGCCCGTTGCGCCGGAAATGATGATGTTCTTTCTCGCTTGGACGGCTTCGCGGAGAAACGCCTTGTAGGACCTGCTCCTGTAGAACCCCAAAAGCTTGCAGCCCGACGCGTTGCCGTCTCTTTCGGCTTTCACGCCATCGTCGAACAGGCCGCCGTCATCGAGATCGTCGAGGCTTAGCGAAACGGATGACGGCTTTCGGATCGTAACGCTGACCGTTCCCTTCGTCGTTGCCGGTGGGATCACGATCTGGATTCGCTCATCGTCTGGCAGGGTGGCCGACAGGATCGGCCGTGTTTCATCGATCGCTTGATTGGAATAGCTTGCGACAGCGCGTGCGAGACGCATCAGCTTGTCGAACGATAGCTCCGGCAGATCGTGGGTCTGCCATCCGGCCGTCCCCTCGGTCACCACCTGACCTGGCCAGTTGATGATGATCTCGTAAAGCGACATGTCGCGCAGAAAGACGGAGATTGGCGCAAGAAGCTCGCGCACGACACCGCAATCTGTTCCCTCCGACATCGGCGCACCTATTTGGTGACCGGAGAGGAAGCCGGCCTGAAATCCCCGAAAATGGCGCGGTCATAGATCCTGTTGCGAGGCTCCGTCACGCGAAGCCGGTAAACGCCAGAGAAATCAAGATCCCGCGCCACGAAGATTAAGACCAGGTCGCCCTGGTGTTTCAGAAGCGTCGGCGGGATACTGATCGACTGTTCCACCGCGATCGCCGCGGCCTGCTGGCCGGCGCTCGTGGTATCCTGCGCCTCGACATCGCCTTCCTGCAGCCGGCTGCTCGCGTAGGAGGTCGCATCGCCGACGATCGACAGCAGGATCGCGCTGCCGAAGCGCTCCCACCAGTGGGTGTCGACAAAGCCGTCCATGCCGGCACGTCCGAGATTATCGGTTGCAGGCGACGCGAGCGTAAAGATCACGCCCTTCGGCGTCTTGGCACGGCTCCACAGAACAAACAGGCGTTTCTGACCGCGGCGAAGACCGCCGCGATATTCGCCAACGATCTGGGTACCCTTTTCCATCAGCACGACGCGGCCATTGTCCGACAGCACATCGCGGTTGATGACGCAGCTTGCAAAGCCCGGCTGGTCCGAGGAAAGCGCTGTTTCGAGCACGCAAGGGATGGACGTTCCCATGGCGACGATGAAATCGCGATTTCCAAGCATGCCGGCGCGCGAGCCCTGCAATTGCGTCGGCGTCAGCATCCTGTTGAACCGCTGGTCTTCGTTTTCCGCCTGCGAACCGAGAGCGCCGGGATTAGCGTCGAACGGAAAGTCGTTCGATGGAGCATCCGAACTCTGGTTCTGCCGGTCGGTAGCTGGCGCCTTATCGCCGCCATAAGCGATCACCGGCGCGCGGCGGGCAGCGTCGAGGAGCTTATCCTCCTCAGCCGGCGCCTCCTCGGTCACCACAGGCGTTGGCAGCTGCGCCTCCGCCGGCATCAGTGGCTGAACCGGTTCCCTGGCGGGCTCGAAATCCGACGTCTGGCGGATAACGACGCGCTCGGGGTGGGTTCCTTCTGGCGGTTTGTTCTGACCGCGCATCGACCAGAGCGCAAAAGCGACGAAGGCAACGATCGCAACGGCAACTGCGCCGCGTTTCAGGATCGGGCTGTTGTCGAGCCGGCGCCGCCCGGTCGATGTTTCGGCGCGCTCTCCAGGGATCGGTGTGTTGTCTTCCGCAGCCATGACACTTTCCTATTGCGCGATAGCGGGTTGCGTCTTGACGACACGCTCGACGGACGGTGACGTCGTGTTGGTCTCAGGGTTGATGCCGACACGATCGTAGGCCTCGTTGAACACGCACAGCACATCCCCTCCCCGCCGCAGAATGAACTTGTGGCTGATGGCATGAACCAGCACCAGATTGCCGTCGACGGATTTTGGAACCAGGCCCTCGGTGCCGTCGGAGTTTTCCATGTAGATCGCCGGCATTTCCTGATTGCCGGCAAAGGCGAAAGTGGTGACTTTGCCGTTGTCATAGACGGCCTGCGGTTCGAGTGACACGGAACCTTGCGCCGAATAGCGCCAGTTTCGCGGCCCATAGACCTCGTGGAGCGCGAGCACCTGGTCCGCCCGACCGGCCTCAGAAGCCTGGGCACGGGCGGCGGCCTCCTGACGGCGCCGTTCCGCCTCATCGGCCGGGTAGCGGTACTTCACGTAAAAATAGGTGTTCTGTCCGGCTTCGACCGTTCCGTCCCGCACCGTCAGTTCCATCTGATAGCTGCGGGTCGATCCGTCGCGCCTGGCCGTCACAACAGAGATATTGGTCACCGGCTGATGTTCCCGCGGCTTCAGGAACAGGATGTTGCCGGCCGGCGCCACCTCCCATGCAACGCTATTGCCAAGCGCGACATGGGCAATCTCCTCGTCGGCGGCAAACTCGATCTGGACCGACGACCGCAACGTCCCGACGATCCGCGTGATGTTGTAGGGCTGATAATCGACGAAGCGGATACGGCTGTCCTTTGATGCGCCGCGGGGAATTTCCAGGGCAACCGCCGTCGATGAAAGACCAAAGCTCAGAACAGAGGCGATCAGCAATATCTGTTTCAATCGACGGCCTCCGGATCGGCGCGATATTCGCTGACGGCAAAGCCCAGGGGATTGACCAGCCGGTCGGTGGAGGACATCGGCGCGTTGACATAGGAAAAGGTGAGCGTTGCGACCCAGTGCATGGTGCGCACGTCGTCTCCGCGGGTGTTCGTGCGCATGTAGCGCACGGAGGCCACGTTGGCATTGATCAGGGAGATGGAAACAATGCTGATGCGCGCCGTCGCGCTGCGACCGTAGATATTCTGCGGAGATTGCGGATTGCTGCCGCGGTAGACAGTCGCAAAACGCGTCTGCTCCGGCTGCGTGGAGAGCAAGGCAACGATCCGAAAATTCTCCTCGGCCTCGCTCCAGACATAGCCTTCTCTCGCGCGCACATACTTGGCAGCGAAATATTTGGTGACGGCCTCATCATAGCTCCCGGCGGCCGACGTCAATGCGGAGACGACGTCGACGATACCGGTGGAGTTGTCGACGCGGACCACGAAGGGCTCGACCGTTTTCAACGGGATGAGCCCGGCAATGGCGAAGACGGAGACGACGGCCACGATGCCGGCACAACCAGCGACGAACCAGGCGATGCGGGCGGAACGCTCCACCTGGATCAGCCGATCCTGATCGAACCGGCGCGCCTTGTCGAAGTAGATCTTCAGATTATCCGGCGTCACCATGTCACTTGCCCTTGCACGGACGGTAAGAACCTTCGACATCGAAATGCGCAAAGGCGGCTGGCGTGGCCGAGGCCGGTTGCTGCGCGTAGAAGGCGGCATGGCTTGCCGGGGCGGACGCAGGCTGCTTCAGCTTGCCATCGTCCTCCCGTTGCCACATGGCCCGGTTCAGGGGCCGGCGGAAGTAGCCGTCACATTTGGGAAGCGGGTGTGTCATCGAGCTGCAGGCGGGAAGTGCCCCGGCGATGAGAAACAATGAAACGATGCGAAGCATGCGCACACAACCTGTCCGTTTCTTGAGGAGAGCGGACGTCATTTTTCCCCTCCCGGTCTGAGACGGCGCGAAACCGGGCGGGCTCCTCGCCCGATCGCTCTTGCCGAATGCGAGGCTGCCCAGGCAATCGTGCTTTCGTGAGCGTCGCGAGCAGCGCCGTAGCCGTAGGTCAAGGATGCCCCGCCCGCGGCGAGAGCCGACGCAATACCGGGCAGCTGATAGAAGACGTAAAGCGCTGCAAGGCAGATGGCGCAGAGCGCGATCGGGCGCATCAGCACGTCGGAATAGCTTTCGATCGCCGTGAAGGTCGTGTCGACGCAGGTGATCAACAACGAACCGATGGCAACGACCAGGACCTGGAGGATGACGAAATTGGCAAGCTGCGCAATCCAGGACTCGGTGAAGCGGCGAGTGGGCTGGAACATTGCAAGCGCAATGAAGATCGGGCCAATCGCAAGCACGATGGCAAGGGCCAGCCGCGCATAGAGGGAAACGATGTAACCGATCGCCGCGACAATAAAGCTCGCGCCAATGACCATCATCCCGCCGATGCCGGTGACGATGTCGACCGGCCAGGACGCGCGGGCCCAGATTTCCTGGGCGCCCTTCTGACCCTTGTCGAGCAGGCTGTCGAACGTAGAGGCGCTCGGCGCGGTGCCCGAGTTCAGCGCCTCGGAAATCTCTTTGGGCAGCGTCTCGAAGAACAGACCGGTGACGTAGGTCTGGTACTCGCTGGCGTTCCTTACCAGCATGACGATGATTGCAAGCTTCATTGCCCGAAACGCAAACTCGAGGATGGGCTCCTGGACGGAACCGCGCAGCACAAGATAGCCGTAAAGCACGACGTAGAGCGTCAGCGCCGCGGTGAGCGGGCCACTCACCCAGGCGGCGATGTTTGCGGTGCCCGACGAGATGAACGTCTCCAGGGGCGACTTGAACTGCCCGTCCACGAAACTGAAGACCTGATACATCTCTTAGCCTCCGGGTGACTTGCGAATCCGAAGAAGCTGCAGTCCTGCCGCCTCTGTAGTGTTGGGCGTGTCAGCATGTCTGATCGGATAGTTCCAGCACCCGGCCATGACGTTGGCTAGCAAGGCCCCATCACCCGCATACGTCTGGCCGGCGCAAACCGGCTGGGCGGACGCGATCACTGCAGGAAGGGCATGTTTCATTTGAGCGCCGCTCCCATTGCGTCCATGCGCTTGCGCCAATCCTCCGCCTTTCGCTGGTCATCGACCTGCACCTGCGCCTGCTGGACCATCTGCAAACCCTGCATGCGCAGCAGGTCGGTTTGAAGAAACGCCGTTTCGGCCTGCAGCCGTGCCTGAAGATCGGCGACGTCCTTGGCATCGGCGGCGCTGGAGATCTGCTGGCGCAGCTGATCGATGCCCTCGATGCGCGTGGTGGCTGCATCATAGATCTGTTGGCCAAGGCTCATCTGCCCTGCATTCTGGTTCTGGACGCGCGACAATTCCTGGGCGTAGAAATCATTGGCGTCGGTGCGATAGGTCGAGTTGCTCCCAAGGAATTTCGAAGCGGAGTTGCCGAAGACGCCGGTACCCGACCCCTTGAACAGGCCTTCGACGGCACTGAAGTCGCGTGGCAGTGCCTTGCGGATCGAAGGGTCGTTCAGCAGGCTTGCGACATCTGCCATGTTGGTGATCTTGTTCAACGACCCATAAAGCTGCTCGGCTTGCTGGAGCTGCTGGTTCAGCGTGTCGAGCTGAGACTTCAGCTGTGTGATGCTCTCGATCTGCTTTACGATCGCCGTCCGGTCGATGACCGGAATGCCCTGTGCGGATGCCATTGCGGCCGACAGCAAGGCAGCTGCCGCCATAAGAGCAAACCCTGCGCTTTTTCTTTGCATCATCCCGCTCTCCTTCTTTGCCGGAATACCGCCAGCCAGTCGTCTCGCCGGTCACCGACCTCCGCCCTGATCGCCTCGGCGAGTTCCACGTTGGCGGTGCGGCCGGACAATATGTCGAGCTCGTCATCGAAGCCTTTGAGGTCCAGTTCTGCGACGACGCTGTTGTGTCCCTGTTTGACGATGAAGCGGCGGCTTTCGGCCGACAGTTCGCGAGCGACAAGCTCGAACTCCCGTTCGGTGAGTTTGAAACCATCGACGTAGTCGGCACGATCGCCACGCGGATTGGGAAGGAAGATCTGCGTCGGGCACTGCTCGATGATCGTGTGGGCGATCGGCGAGACAATGGCATCGCGCGGGCTTTGGGTCGCAAACAGCATGAGCCCGTTCTGTTTGCGGATCGTCTTGAGCTTGTTCTCGGCGAGGTCGCGAAAACCTTCGTCCTGCAAGGCCTTCCAGAATTCATCGATCACGATGATGATGCGGCGCCCGTCGATCAGCTGCTCGATGCGGAAGAAGAGATAGGCCATCAACGGTGTGCGGATTTCCTCGTTGTCGAGGAAATCTGTCATGTCGTATCCGATGAATTTGGCGCCGATCCCGATCTCGTCGGCCTCGTTGTCGAATACCCAGCCAAGCGGCCCTCCCCTTTCCCACCGCCGTAACCGCGAGGCGATACCCTCCGGGTCGGTGTTGTTGAGGAAAGTGCGCAAGGCGCCGATGGACCGGCGTTCGACCGGCAGGTCCGCCAGGCCGTCGACGGCCAAGGCGATGTCGCGCAGCTCCGTGACCGTCAGCTCGCGTTTCGCCGATCCGACGAGCTTGCCGATCCACCGTGTGAGAAACGCCTTGTTTTGTGCAGTCAGCTCAAGTGCCTTCAGCGGCGCGCAGCCGGTGGCAACGCCATTCCTCACCGGCAGGTAAGCGCCACCCGCCGCCCGGACGAAAAGGTCCGACCCACGATCCTTGTCGAAAAAGACCATATGCGGATCGTGCTTTTCGAGTTGGGAGAGCATGAAGTTCAAAAGTACGGTCTTGCCGGCGCCCGAGGGACCGCAGATGAAGGTGTTGCCAAGGTCGCGGTGGTGGAAGTTGAAGTAGAAGGGCGAGCCGGACGCGGTCTTCAGCAGGGCAACGGCTGGTCCCCATTCATTTCCGTCTTTCTGCCCGGTTGGATAGGAATGGAAAGGCGAAAGTGCTGCAAAATTCCGGGATGTGATGGCGCCAGACCGCGCGCGGTAGCGAAAGTTGCCGGGCAGTTGTGCCCACCAGGCCGCTTCAAGCCCGAGATCCTCGCGCGCGACGACCGCGCCGCCATTGGTAAGGTGCGAGCGGGCCTCCGCCAGATCGTCAGTGAGCGCTTTGACTGAGGAAGCGAAGACTGAAAGAGTGAGGTGATGCTCGCCGAGTACGAAGCGGTTGGATTCGAGATCGTCCATCGCAGCGTCGAGTTCTTCGACCTGGGACGCCGCCTTGTCGCCGGCACTGACCATCTGGTTCTGCTTGCGCCCCATGATGCTGCGCGCATCCGCTTTCGAGGTGAAGGCGAAGGATTGTGCGAGGATGAGCTCGAACGGGGCCGTCAGGATGCCGTCGAGCATGCCGCTGCGGGTCGCTGCCGGATATTCCTTGAACCCAAACATCCCGGCATAGCGGCTTTCGGCCTCGTGACGGATCTCGATGGTCTCGCGGCCGAAAATCACCCGATCCGAATAGATCGCCGATGAAATCCTTCCTTCAGTCAACGCAATGGGCTCGCGCCGGCCACCCATGATTTGGTGAAGGACTTCGCTCGGTTCGGAAAACAGGATGCCGTCCTGCTCGTAGAGGGACAGCACGCGAGGCTCGAAGCGTTTCAGGCCTGCGGTGATGTCGGATAGCTTGCTGCGCAGGTGCTTTAGCGCAGTTTCGTCGAGCTCGACATCGCTCCGGCGTGCCCTGCGCAGCCGGGAAAGAAGGTTCACGGCCCTTTCGGCGGGATCGCGTGCGGGATGCCAGACCAGTGAAAGATAGAGATCGTTGCGAAACAGATCCTCACCGATCATGCGCGCGCGATATCTTGAATTCAGTGCATCGCAGAAAGGATTGGCGAATTGTCCTTCCGGATAGCCGTTGTCGCGACGGCGAATGACATGCGTCCAAAGTGCGAGGCGCTCATCGGCGATATTCCGGTAGAGCGTGTTGAGGTTGCGGTGCAGGCTGTTGAGGTCGATGACGTCCGCTGTTTCAAAGGAGACGCCTTCGAGCGCGATCATCACCATCAGCGCTCTGGTACCGAGCCCGATCGTCGTCTCGTCGATATGGCGCACATAAGGAATAAAGGTCTCCGGCCCGAGTTCGCGGGATCGAAGCGTTGCGTTCCTAGGCAAGGCTTAGGTCCCTTTCGTCATAGTGTCTGGTGAGCTTGAGCGGCGAGAGCGTGGCCCCGCCCCAATAGGAGGTGTTGCGCGATCGACCGCGGGTCTCCATCCAAGAAACCAGGATCCGGAACATGTTATGGTCGTGCTTGACGAGCGTTTGGAACAGAAAATGGAAGACGACGCCGACAAGCGCATAGGCAATCGATCCCGCCGTGATGTAGAGGATCGTCGTCAGCATGATGTTCAAGCCCATCGCCTCCATCGTCACACCGGCAATCATCGCCGGCCGGGTGCAGGCCAGGAACAGGGTGTCTTCTTCGATGTCGCGAGCTGTCGCCATGTCGCTCAGCTCCCGACAATGGTGTTCACCAGTTCGGTGGCACCGAAGATCCCCCCGATGCCGATGATCCAGTAGCCGGCACGGCGCAGATCCATGTAGCCGAACATCCAGGCAATGCAGATGATGATGACGGCGATGACCGCAAGCAGGCGGGCGATGTTGCCGGTCAGCATATCGACGATATTCTGCAGGACGGTTTCGATGCCTGCGGCCTGGGCGAAGGCCGGTTCGACCATGCACGCAACGATGGCTGCGGCCATCAAGGCAGAGGCAGCGATAGGGCGAAGACTGGATTTTGAAGTCATTCACTTTGCTCCGATCGATCATTCTGAAACACGAGAACCGAGGACCGCCGCCGGGAATTGAAGACGTCCCATGGGGCGGTCTCATCGACTTGGGGAAGGCGTTTTGCGACCGCTGACACATCCTGAATGTCTGCGGGCTTCTCGAAGCGAGCTTCAATGCGCGGCTCGGCAATGGAAAGCGATGCCAGTTTGGGGGACAGCCGGACCATTTCCTGGCGGACCTGCTCGTTATATCGGACCAGTTTGCCCAGCGACGGATCGTCTCGACCGTAATGAGACTGAAGCATGATGTTTTCCGCTTGCGCCGCATCGGCGCCTGCGCGCAAGGCAAGGCGATAATACCCATTGAGAAGAGTGGCGGTGGCCTTGAGGTTCATGCAGGGATCGAACGCATCCGATATGGAAAGCTTCAGCTTGTGCAGTTCCTCCAAGCCGAGACCGCCAAGACCGATCTGGATGTCCTGGTGAGCCGCAACGAGGGAAGTGGCGAGCTCAATTGCCTCCGCCTTCGATGCCGGCCGATCCGAAAGCGGCGGGCCACTGTTGATGCGGATGGCATAGGGATAGAAACGGCTCTCCAGGCTAACTACTGCAGCAATCGTCTCGATCGCAATGTTGGGAGCGCATGCCTGCGCAAGATCGACGAAGGCGACTGGCATTGCTTAGTACCACACCCTTTGGTTTCCGATCCCGTCAATGGTGACGTCGACGTAGTGCGGCTTCGCGCGCATATGCGGCTGCATTGTCACGTAGCGCCGGCACTGTCGCTGCCCGTCATTCCAGTGCCAGGCGGATGAATGAACTCCGCGCTCGCTGTCTGAGTAGCATTCATTGTTTGAGACAGTCTGCGGTGTGGTCGAGATGCAGCTTACCTGCCGTCCGCGATCACTGTATCGCGTCGTTAAGCGGTAGCCTTTGTCGCAATAGTAAGGGGCGTACCCGGGTGCAGACGCCGTAAAACCATGGCCGTTGCAGCTCGGGAATGCGTTCCCCTTTGCAAGTTCTCGCCACAGCTTCTCAATCGGCGGGCGGCATTCGGTAAATTGCGTTGCGCCGCCGGGATTGGAAAGGCATAGGATAACCTCGCATCCCCAATCATCTGCCCGCGCATAACTCCCTGAAATGAGATATGATGGCGAGGCATTGAGAAGAGCCACGAACGTCCTGATCAGAAGGTTTTTCATGAGCCGTCCCTCCGCAATCAACACGCCAACGATGCCCGCCGGCGTCTGTGTCGTCTGGAAATTATACAGCCTTATATTATGCAGTTAAACAGATGACAAGAGCACTCAACGTTCAATGGCACAACCTTGCCTTTTCAGCCTTCATCTTCCACGAGATTTTTGACAATCCGCTGGAGGATGAAACGCCTCAGTCGCGGTTGAAGCAGATCGGCATGATGAGTGTCCTCTACATCATGCACCAGGGACATCAGCCGCTAACGCTTTCAAATATCGTCGAAACCACGGGTTTGACGCGCACCGGAGTAACCGAAACGGTAGACCCGTTGGTCGGGCGCGGACTCCTGACGGAGAGCTTCGTGAAGAACTCGATGGGGCGCGGCAAGGCGCGACGGTTTGAGATCGCCCCGGAGATCCTGGAGAAAATTCGCAGCTTCCAGGGGAGTTAAAACCCTGCCCAGGGTGACATCGTCGGCGACTTATAGCGCCTTAATTAAGAGCAACTGCTTCGCCTTTGTCACCTGAGCCAGATAGTCGGCGCAGCATTGTCGGGCTTCTCACTGGCGTGGCGTCTTAGGTGTTGTGGACACTTGTCTGATCGATAAGACGATGGCGGCGACGCGCGCCCTCCGACAGACCTCGGGACCAGCGCTCCTTCCGCGGCCTGCCAATGAACTTCGACCTTTCATGCCGGAAACTCCGCCTTGACTGTCATTTTCCAGTCTCAACCGGTCCAGAGAAAATCGGAGGTGTCAAAGCGGCAACAATGCGTCAGGCTTCACATCACCGATTGATGCGTAAGTGTGCGTTTCCCTGACACCAGGAAGCGGCAGAATGACCCGCTGCAGGAATTCCTGGAACGCCTCCATGTCAGCTATTCGTGCTTTGACCAAGTAGTCGAAACCACCAATCACCATATGGCATTCAATGATTTCGGGTGCCTTTGCAACTGCCTCTGCAAAGCGATCGAAGACGTGCGGGGCGGTGTGATCCAGCCTTACCTGAATAAAGACGAGCGTGCCGCGTCCGATCTTTGAAGGCTCCAGCACAGCCCGTACGGCGCGTATAAAGCCTTCGCTGAACAGCCGCTTGATGCGTTGCGATGCACCGGTCGGTGACAGTCCTACACGTTGGGCGAGGTCAAGTACCGTCCGGCGACCATCTTCTTGCAGTAGCCCGAGCAGCTTCCGGTCGACCCTGTCCAGATCATTCATTTCGGACTCACACTTTTTAGCGTTGAAATGCGCGATAATCGCGCAAAAGAATCGATATCAATATATTTCATCGCGTAGTTTACCGCAATATCGTTTGAAAGGCACTGACCGCCTCCGGAACGAAAGGTAAGCAATATTATGGACAGCACACAAATTGCCTCAAGCAATCTCACCAAGGGCGAGATCAAGGTTCTCTCGCTAAGCGAAGCAGAAATCAAAAAATCTATCGACCTGCGTAAGCTGCTCGACGCGCTAGCGGACGGGTTCAAAGCGCTTTCCGACGGTCGTGTTGTCAATCCAGCGCGGCCACAACTCGACATTCCAAATGCAGGCTATTCGTTGGCGATGCCGGCCTGGATGAAGGGAATGTATTTGACCGTAAAACTGGTCAACGTGTTCGAAGGCAATATCGCCCGGGGCATCCCAAGTCACCTCGCAACAATACATCTCTTCGATCCAGAAACAGGGATGCCTGTTTGCATTATGGATGGCACCTACATCACTGCCGTACGCACGTCTGGCTCGGCCGTCCTCTCAGTGCGAGAGCTCGCCAGGCGTAATGCCAAGGTCGCGACCGTGGTGGGCGCTGGCGTTCAAGCCAGCCAGCACCTTCACCTGTTGCCGCTCGTTCGCGATTTCCAAGAAATCCGAGTTTTTTCGAAGGATTTTGCTGATGCGCAGGCGCTGGCTTCACGTCATTCCGGCATCACCGCCGTCGAGGACCTCGAGGCCGCAGTACGCTCTTCAGATGTCGTGTGCCTCGCGACGCACTCCTACGTCCCCGTGATATCCGCAGAATGGGTTCAACCAGGAACGCACGTGTCCTCGGTTGGTGTCGCGCCCCCAGGCGGTGAACTTCCGATCGATTTGATCGCTCGCGGCGACCTCTTCGTTGAGACGCGGGATTCCTTCTTGCCAACACCCGTGGGTTGCTGCGAACTTGCAAATATTGATCCGGAGGCAGGCACCGATCTTGGTGCGATGTTGCTGGGACAGCGACCAGGTCGGACGTCAGATCAGCAGATCACAATCTACAAGGCCATGGGCGTCGCTATGGAGGACATGGTGGCAGCCGACCTCGCTTACCGTGAGGCCAAACGCCTGGGTGCTGGCCAACCCATTTCTCTCTAGGTTGTATTGTGAACCTGGTCCACCCGGCTGCAGCCTTGGGCGGGAGCCATCGGAAGGGCCGAAGGGGTGATGAATGCCTGCTCAACGCCATATCGTCGGGCAGGCAATTCATGGGACTGCTCCAAATTGACCTTGTCGAATGTCCAGATTTGGGCTATGTCTAGTTCAAGACTGGAGGCTATTATGCCGCACGCGCGACACACAGAGCAAGAGGACAGGCATGAGCCGCAGCGCCTGGAAACCGACCGGTTTGCTCCGGCAACCCGCAAAAGGTTGAGCGCCCCGGCTCTGCGAACCTTTCTGGCGATCGCCGATCTTTGGGGCCTGAACGAAGAGCAGCGCTTGCTTGTGCTAGGTTACCCGTCCCGATCCACTTATCACAACTGGGCCAAGCAAGCGCGCGAACATGGTGCCTTCACGCTGGACGTCGACACCCTCATTCGAATCTCGGCCGTGCTCGGCATTCATCAGGCGCTTGGGATCCTCTTTCCCGATGAACGCGTCGGCGTTGCGTGGCTGCGGACGCCGCATGAAGCGCTTGTTTTCGGCGGCCACCCCCCACTCGACGTCCTGACGAGCGGAACGCAGGACGGCCTGATGACGGTTCGTCGATTTCTCGATGCGGCAAGGGGTGGCATCTACATGCATCCGAACATCCTGGACGAAACGTTCACACCTTACGAAGACGGGGACATCGTCTTCCGGTGACTGATCGTTTTGCTCAGGCGCCGCGTCCTTCGTACCGGCTGATCCCATCACAATTTCCGCCAATCGGGCTGTTTGATACCGTTGCGACGGCGGCCGATCTCGAAGCCGTGATGGAGCTTGCCGGCTGGACCAATGACCGTCTTGTTGCCGACCGCATCCAACGACTTCCCCAGGGGGAATGGGTCTACGGCACTCCCAATTCCAGTATTGTGATGGCGGCATTTCTCCATGTTGCGCCGGGAGGAATGCGGTTTAACGGCCCCGATCTCGGCGCATGGTATGCCGCCGACGATCTCCGCACAGCCGCAGCCGAGGTTGGCCATCATCTTCGGCGCGAAGCTGTTGCGCGCAGTGTGGCGACGATGACGCGCACCTATCGAAGCTACATGGCCATCCTGCTTGGAGATTACCTCGACATTCGTGGAGAGCAAATGCTGCGGCCCGAGATCTATGACGGTGCCAGCTACGCCGCGTCGCAAGCGCTTGGTGAGCAAGTGCGTTCGAACGGCGCGGCCGGCATCCTTTATGACAGCCTGCGGCGCAGAGCCGGCGTGAACATTGTCGCACACCGGCCGCGGAACATTCGCAACGTTGTGCAGGCCGACCACTTCGAGATCACCGTTTCCGCCGACGATCGACGCATTGATGTCCAAAGGCTCGCAGCCTAACGACGGAAACACCTGAACTTTGGGTTGAGATGCGCATATTGCCTGCAGCGCAGCAACCTGCCCAATCCGCTTCAGACACGACATTCATGTGCGGCTTGTTGCAATGCACAAGGGCGTCAGTTTGCAGAAGAACACCCTGAATGAAGTCGCGGAGAAGGTTTGAAATGCAGCGACCTCAGCGGCTCGGTCGATGTGGGAAGTCAGATGCAGATCGAACGGCGGCGTGAACGGGCATCAAGCCGCTTGGTTTTCGACGCATCGCAATCGCCTCGCGCCTGATCCTGTTTGGTCTCCTCAGGTCGACAGACCCGTCTCGAATGGCAGATCCAAGGCCGCCTTAAACGCATGAGATGAAACAATCAGTCAGCGGATGCGTTGGTGACGTCATCGCGTGAGTGGCGTTCAGGCTGGGCATTGGCGCCAGCCAACTCTTTCACCGCCGATATGCGTACACTCGGGGATGTCGGAGGAGGACATCATGACCAATGTCTTGAATGCGGAGAAGCGGCTGCGAAAGGTTCTGCGCGGCCGGCCGTACAATGTGAACGAATTCGCCAGGAAATACCGGCTCGATGAGCAAGAGGCAAAGCGCCTCTACGAGAAGTTCGGACCATCCGCCACCGACCTTGACCTTTTGATGTCCGCGAAGTGTAGCGCGTCTCGCAAACCACCGACTTGCGATCTTTGAAAGGCGGGACCAAAATCCGCATTAGCTCTCCCTCGCTGCAATAACAATTCGAGGCTGCTGGGTTCCCGGCGATGTTTTGTCGGCAGTGGTGTCATCTGTGCGAAAGCTTTCGCCTCGCTCGGGACCAACAGGCGTAAGTCGTGTTCTCTGGTCCGCGATCGAGATCGCGCTCGGTGCCACTGGTCGCGCGTCCAGGAAGCCTGAGCAGAAAGCGTGGCGTCCTTCATTGAAATCAAAGCATGATTGAACATGAATTATACTTCTGGCTGATTTCTAATTTCAGCAACGCGAAGCACGATTGTTGCGCGTCATAGAAGTTTTTGGAGCAGCTTTTGCAATCCGGGTTGAGCCGCTTCGCGAATGGCGCCCTTCATTGAAAACCAGCGCGTCTTACGAACGGTTTTTTCAGGAAAGGATTTGGCGACAGACAGCGCCTCAAGCAAATGGACTTTCACCCGATAGCGGTTACGGCTGCCGTCCTTGAAATAGGTAAAGGTTCCGAAGACCTCGTCAGAGACGACGCCGGTCACGCCAGCCTCTTCGAACGCCTCGCGTTGTGCCGCGGCTCTTGAATTTTCACCGGGCTCGATATGCCCTTTCGGAAGGCCCCAACGTCCGCTGCGGCGGCTGCCCACCAGAAGAACCCTTATCTGACCTTTCCTGTCGCGGCGCAAACAGACGGCGCCGGCCTGGTGCACATCGTCTACGTCTGCAGATGTTTCCGGCTGCGATAGCGATCGATCCTGTAACATCGTCGTCCTTCAATGGGCGCATGCTCGTCAAGCGGACGGCACCCTGGTGAACGGGTTAACTCCAATCCAGCCTCGGCAAGATCGACCTTTTCCACTATAATGACATGCTCAGATGTCGCCTTCATGATACCGTGACACGGCTGAACTATCTGCTGGCTTCGAACGAACCTTGGAGATCATCCTTGGCTGCCGAAATCGAATTGAAACTCGAGCTATCACCTGAAGCGGTCAAAGAGCTGCTCGCTTCCGAATTTCTCGGAGAGCCAGAAGACGTCCTCAGCCAGCACTCGACATACTTCGACACGGCCGACCATCAGCTCTTCAAGGCAGGCTTCACCCTGCGTATCCGCCGCACCGGCGAGGCCTTGATGCAGACGGTAAAGGCGACAGGATCAAGCGCCTCTCTCTTCGCACGGTCGGAGTGGGAGACTCCTTTAACCGCGAACACGCCCCAGTTAGATCATTCCAGTCCGCTGCAAACCGAGTTCGGACCTGACCTTGACGTCGCTCCCCAGTTCGATGTCCAGGTTGACAGACGGGTCTGGAACCCGAGCGAGAACGGATCACAGATCGAGGTGGTCGTGGACCAGGGAACCGTGATCTCGGGAGAGCGGAGAACACCAATCTGCGAGGTCGAGCTTGAGCTGAAGGACGGTGACCGCCAAAATCTGTTCGTTCTCGCAAGGCGTATCGAAGCTGTTGCGCCCTTTCGTTTCGGCGTTCAGTCCAAGGCGGGCCGTGGTTATCAGCTCATCGGGCCACAGCAGTTCATGTTCAAGGCGGAACCCGTCGATCTGGACCGGAACATGAACGCGGTCAGATCCTTTCAAACCATCGCGCAATCCTGCTTCCGGCAATTCAGGCTGAATGAGGATGTCCTCCTTTGCCGAAGGTATGCAGAGGCTCTCCATCAGTCACGCGTGGCGCTGAGACGCCTCCGCTCTGCCTTTTCACTCTACAAGCCGCTGCTTGCTGATGCAGAAGCAGAGCGCCTGAAGGACGAGCTCCGGTGGCTGGCAGGAACACTAGGCGACGCCCGAAACCTGGACGTTCTCCTCGTCAAGGCCAAGGATGACGACATGCATGACCGGCTGAAGAGCGCACGCAACGCCGCCTATGACGACGTCGTCGACGCCCTTCAGTCCTCGCGCGCCCGTTCCCTGATGCTCGACTTCAACGAATGGCTTCACTGCGGTGAGTACCTCGACCGGCCGGAGACCGCCGATGATCGCAATGGGACGGCCGTCGATTTCGCCTGTCAGGCGCTCGACCGGATGCGCAAGAAGCTCAAGAAGCATGGCCGTGCCCTTGCACAGGTTGACGACGAACAACGTCACGAGGCTCGTAAGGACGCTAAGAAACTGAGGTATGCAGCCGAGTTCTTCGGCTCGCTCTTTCCCGACAAACGCGGCGTGCGCCGCCACAAGCGGTTCATTTCGGCGATGGGCGACCTGCAGGATCACCTTGGCGCTCTGAACGACCTCGCAACAGGGCCAAGCGTCTTGAAGAAGCATGGTCTGGAAGATCATCCGGCTGCGAGCTCGGTCATCTCGCATGCCGACAAGCAAGACTTGATCGATGCAGCACAGACTGCGCTCGACGACGTCGTGGATGCAAAAAGGTTCTGGCGTTGAATGGTGAAAAAAAGCCCGCCGGCGGCGGGCAAGAGAGCGGTCTGGTCAAGGGGGAAAAACGCCCAACCGGATGTAAGCACTGTATTCGGTTACCGTGACACTTCCGTGTCGCTTCCCGAAATGAAACAGTGATATGTTGCTTATAGCTTGAAATTGGCGAGGAGAATGGTCCGTCCTCCCGAATATAGCGGCTATGGGCGAACACCTTATCCTTGGTGCTGGACGATCAAGGTGCCAAGTTCAATTCGGAGTTGCTTCACGAGGCACCGAAGCGGATGCGGCCTTCTTCTTCAGCTTGCGCAGAACCGGGCTCTTTTCCGTAGGATCTTCCTCATCATCGGGGTCACTCGCCGACCCGACCTCATCCATTCTGTGCGCTATCGCAAGCGCGTAGATGGTATGCAGAACATTCCTATCCTTCACATGAGGATCTGAAAGAGCAAGAAGCGAGGCACGCACAATCTTCTTGCTGGTGGCTTTGGGACAGCGCTGCAGCACAAAATCGTAGAGCGCCTTGCCGGAAAGACCTTCTGTGGCGCCATCCAAAAGCGCTTCGTAAACTCGTTTCCGTTTTTCGCTCACGGTTCCTTCCCTCCAAGGTCGTCGCAACAATTTCTGTCGCAAAACCGTCATACACAATAAATCACCGCGCGCAATAGAAGTACAATTCGCGCCCACGACAGGGCGTCGCGCGACAAGCCTCACTCGGTCCCAATGACGGCATGGAGTTGTAGGCGCCTTGAGCAGCTGTAAATTATTCTGGGTTGCAGCCGATCGGAAGCGGATATGAAGAAAGATACGAGAGTCAGCGTTACGTTCGGTTTGCGTCCAAGATCATGGGCCCGCCGTCGCACATCCCGTCTGAAAAGAGCGCCAGCCGATAGATTTCTTGGTTCCCTCCGTCCGGCCAGGCCAGTCCAGGAGACGGCAGGTCCAATCCGAAGAGCGACCATCGCCCGCGCCATCACAATATACAGAGGGATAGCTGGGTGGCGGCCTCAGTGCGCTCCGGCGCCGCCGCCACTCGTACGCTTGGTAAGCAGAAGCGCGACCGCTGCGATCGCCAGGACGACGCCGATGACCGCGAATGTGTCGCTGAAGCCCATGATGAGGGCCTGGCGCTTGACGATCCTGCCCAAAGTGACCACCGCCTGGCCCGTGGCCTTGGCGTGGTCCGAGACGCCGTGTGACTGGAAGTAGCCGGTAAGCTGGTCGAGGCGCTGCCTGACCTCGTCTCGGCTGGCCGTGATGGACTGGCCAATGATGTTCGAATGGAACTGTTCGCGTTTTGTGAGCACGGTTCCCAGAGTGGCCGTCCCGACGGCGCCGCCGAGGTTTCTCAGCATGTTCGTCAGACCTGAGGCTGCAGCAGCGTCCGCCTGGGCGATGCTGCCCGTCGTGATCGCGGTGATCGGCGTCAGCACGAGTGCCTGGCCGATGGCTCGCACGATGTTCGGGATCCAGAACTGATCGCCCCCATTGTCCGGCGACAGCATGACGTTCATGAAGCAGCTAATCGCAAATATGCTGATGCCAAGGAAGCCGATATAGCGGGCGTCGAAACGCTTCATCATGATCGGGACCAGCGGAATGAGCAGCAGTTGCGGCAGGCCTGTCCATGCCAGGACGTTGCCGATTTCCTGCGCGTTGTAGCGCTGCACCTGCCCAAGATATTGGGGAAGGATGTAGACTGTGCCGAATAGAGCGACGCCGACGAGCACGTTGACTGCAACGCCGATGCCGAAGTTCCGCTGCTTGAGCAGCCGCAGCTTCACGAGTGGCTTTTCGACAGTCAGTTCGATCCAGATGAACGCTGCGAGGAATACGAACGCCACGACGCTGAGCTTCAGAATGAACGGCGACGAGAACCAGTCGTCCTTGTTGCCCTCTTCGAGTACCGTCTGCAGTGCGGCCAGACCGATTGCCATGGTGAAGATGCCCGCCCAGTCGCCTTCGCGTAGAAGGTCGAGACGCATGGGCTGCTTGTCGAGGGTCGCGGCGAGCGCGACCGCCATAATCGCGCTGGGGATCGTGTTGATGAAGAAGATCGTCTGCCACCCGTAGTTCTCGGTCAGGTAGCCACCGATCGTCGGGCCGATCGCAGGTGCAAAGGTGACCGACAGTGCGAAGATCGCAAGGCCGATCGGCTGCTGCGGCTTCGGCAGTTTCGTCAGGACCATGGTGAATGCCATGGGAATGAGGATGCCACCGGCGAATCCTTGGAGGCCACGCATCGCGATCATGGAATTAAGGTCGTGGGTGAAGGCGCACGCCATCGAGAAAAGCGGGAAGAGGATCGTGTTCACCAGAATGTATCTCCGGAATGAGAACACGCTGCTGAAGTATGCCGTCAGTGGAATGACGATGATCTCGCCGATCAGATACGAGGTCGAGATCCAAGCTCCGTTGTCGACTCCCGTCCCGATGCCGCCTTCGATGTCGAGCAGCGAGGCGTTTGTGATCTGGATGTTGAGAATTGCCATGAAGGCACCGATCATTCCTGCGAGAACGGCGATCCATTCCTTGGCGCCGGCCTTCTGCGAGCCGGCCGATACCGGCATTGCGCCTGATGTCGGCAACGTTGTGACGTTAGTCATGACTTGATCCTCCTGGATCCTTGTCGGTTCGCCGGGCGGCTATTCGTTGCCGGTCTTGGTATCGATGGTTGGGGTGACGGACATGCCGGGGCGGAGATCACCCGAGGCTGCACTTTCCACGTCGAGCACGATGCGCACCGGAATGCGCTGGACGACCTTCGTGAAGTTACCCGTCGCGTTGTCCGGAGGAAGGAGAGCGAATTCCTGCCCGCTGGCAGGGGCCAGGCTTTCGACGCGACCGTGATAGATATGACCGGGGAACATGTCGACGTCGATGTCGACCGGCTGTCCGGGGTGCACGTCCGTCAACTGCGTTTCCTTGTAGTTCGCGATGACATAAGCGGCCTTTGTCGGGACAACCGTCATGAGCTGCGTGCCTGCCTGGACGTACTGGCCGACGCGAAGAGTGCGGTTGCCGACGACGCCATCGATCGGAGCAACGATATTCGAGTATGAAAGATTGAGTTCGGCCTGACGCTGGATCGCCTGATCGCGTGCCAGCGCAGCGGCCGCCTGGGCCAGTTCGGCCTTGAGGATGTCAACTTGCTTCATCGCTCCATCGAGCGCCGCAACGTCGCGAGCCGTGGTGGCTCGGTTGGCAGCGATCTGGGCCGACGCCTGCTGCGCCGTCTGGACCGGAGCATAGCCGTTGGTGGCAAGCCGCGAATAGCGCTTGTCGTTCTGCTCGGCGAAGGTCTCGTTGGCGCGGTCGACTTCGACGGACGCCTGTGCAGCCGCAATCACGGACTGCTGTGTTTCGAGCGCAGCCTTCTTGGCGTCGACCGTGGCGCGCGCCGCATCGACGTCCGCCCTCGCCTGCTCGAGCGCCGTCGCGTAGTCGCGATCGTCGATCGTCGCAAGGACCTGCCCGGCTTCGACCGTCTGGTTGTCGCTGACGAAAACCTTGGCAAGGTAACCCGAAATCTTGGGCGCGATCGCGCTGTTGTCGGCCTTGATATAAGCGTCGTCGGTCGCGACTTCGAAGCGTCCGACCGTCCAGTAGTTGTGGCCGTAGTAGGCAGCGCCTGCGATGACTGCGAAGAGCGAGACGCTCATTGCGAGCTTCTTGAGGCCGCCGCCCTTTTTCTTGGCGTCGATCAAAGCAGTCGGCGCGGCAACCGGTGTCGCGATAGCCGGCTGTGCGGCTTCCGCGGTTGCAGGCTGTGCCGGTATTTCGGATATGGCAGCCTTGCGGTCGGGCTTGCCAGTCAGTGCGATAACGTTCTCGTCCATTGAGATCACTCCTGATTTTCGGTTGCCGTCGCTTGGGCCGCAGCCGCTTGGTCGCATTAAGGAAAATTTCTATTTTCCAAAATATGCGCTATGTTTGCGATGTCAAGAAGAATTTGGAAAATTATCATGTTCCAAAATAAAAGTGATCTTGTCCGCAATTCCGGATGGCCGGTGCGATCGCGAGCACGGCTCGGCATAGCCTTCGGCTCGAAAGCGCTGGTGGGCGCCTTCGCTCGGTCGCATGGCCCGAAAGGGTCTCTTTCTGGCTCCTCGCCTCGTCTCCGTGTTGTCGGTCGGCCCTCGTTTTACGATCCGCTCGGTGCTGACGAGCTTTTCCAGCCGCTTGGAAACGATACCGACGTGGACCGAAACGTTCGATTAGTTTAGGAAACTTGATATTTTCCTAAATTATGACTATGGTGCGCCAACAGGAACATTGGAATTGAAGATGCACCAAAATGCCCAGGTAGAGAAACGTTCGCGCGGCAGACCGCAGGTCCGGTCCGACGAGGAGACGCGAAGTGTCATCATCGACGCGGCGAACGACCAGTTCAAGAAAGCCGGATATGCGTCCGCCAGCATTCACGCGATCGCTCAGACCGCGGGCGTCTCGACGAAGACGCTCTATAGGCTGTTCCCCGCCAAGGCGGACCTGTTCTCCGACGTCATCTCGACGAAGATCAGCAGGTATTTTCTCGGACTCGACTCCCAGAGCCTGTCTGGACTCTCTCTTCAGGAAGGATTGGAACGTCTTCTGGCTGCCTACGGAAGGCTCACCCTGTCGTCCGAAACGATCATCATCACGAGGCTTGTCCTCAGTGAGTCCGATCGTTTTCCGGAGATCGCGTCCGTGTTCTACGAACAGGCAATCAAGCGCACCAGCAAGGCGATGGAAGACTGGCTGACAAGACAGGTGGAGCTGAAGGCTGTCCGTCTCGACGACGTCCCGCTGGCCACCGGGATGCTGCGAGGAATGATGGCCATGGAACCCCAGCGCGCTGTCATGCTGGGACAGGTCTCCGACATCTCCGACGACGAGATTATAGCCAGAGCCCGCGCATGCGCCCATCTCTTCGTCGACGGCTGTATCCGACCGGTAAAAGAAGGTTCATGACACTGGCGGTCTCGGCGCGGTCGGGCCTCGAAAAGGCGTCCCGCTTAACGCAATCGCGGGACATCATGAGCAGAGCCGTCACCAAGTCATTGGTGTGCTCAATCTCGCCCTTTCTGACATTTGTGTCGGCCCGCTCGCAGGTGCTGCAACACCGCGGTCGCGCCCACAACCAGTGTTTTGCGCAATGCCTCATCTCCGGCCCTCGTAATGACACCAAGCCTGACCTTACCCGCAGTCGAATGGTCCCGGGGCGTCAGCCCCATCCAGGCGGCAAATGGCCTTCCCGACGCAAACAACTCCGGCGCCGGCGCTTTCATCACCAGTAGTACTGCGCCGATCGGCCCGACACCCGGGATTTTTGCAAGACGACGGCAGCATTCGTTATTTCGACACCAGGCCATCAGTTTTGCCTCCACTTCCTTCCGGCGCCCATCTAACTGCACAAATTCGTCAGCGAGAGATGCGAATAGATCGCGTGCCAGGGCTGGAATGGTTTCGTCAATCATGATCCGTTCAAGCAGTAGCGGGATATGGGACGTGCCTTTACCGGCGGTCAGCCCAAACTCAGCCGCATGGCCGCGAATCGTATTGGAAAGCTGCGTTTGCGCGGCAACAGCGCGCTCGCGCATGCCAACTAGCATCAGCACGGCTTGCTGATCCGCCGATTTCATCGGAACGAACCGCGTTGTTGGGCGGCTCATCGCCTCGCATAGTGCCTCCGCGTCGGCTGCATCATTTTTGCCACGTTTGACATAAGGCTTCACGAGCTGCGGGGGGATCAGTTCGACCTCATGCCCGAGTGCGGTCAGCAACCGGGCCAAGTGATGCGAAGCACCGCAGGCTTCGATCGCAATCACAGACGGTGGGCATTCCGTGAAAAAGCCCACCATTTCCTTACGGCGCATCTTCTTGCGCAGGATCGGTTGCTCAGCAGCGTTGACGCCATGCAATTGAAAGACATGTTTTGGCTTATCCATATGCCAATACGAATAATCTGGTCCACGGACGGCTCCCTTTGCTTGAGTTCACAACGACTCACTCTGGCACATTTCGATGCCGTTCGGGGGGCCGTCCACCCCAACAGAAGCAAGCACTCGGCGAGGGATTAAGCTAAAATAAAAAGGGATTGACTCGGGAAAGCCCGTTACAGAAGACCCTGTTTAATCCGACAGATATTTCCTAGCGACCCTCAAAAACCCAGCGTTTCTGGGGTTTCAAATCCGGTCCTTCCTTCGTTTTTTACAGCCGACACACCTTCCTATTCAGTCGAGTCGAAATCGTGCTCGCTGCTATTGAGCATCGCGGCAAGCGTGTGCAGGCCGCTATCGAGTTGATCCATTGTCGGCGCCGCCAGAGCGAGCCTGACGGCGTTGGGCGCATGGCCTGGCGTGACGGCGAAGGTCGTAGAAGGAGTCAACGCAATGTCGCGTCGGGCCGCGGCTGCGACAAAACTCTGCGAGCGCCAGTGGGTTGGCAACGTCAGCCACAGATGATAGCATTTCGGGTTGGCCTGGATCTCGAAATCCGAAAGACGATCGGCCGCCAGATTCTGGCGCGCTCGCGCGTCGAGGCGCTTTAGCCTGGCAAGCTCGGCAACGGTGCCGTCGCCTATCATCCGCTCCGCCGCCGCAAACGCGAATCCCGATGCGGTCCACCCACCCGAACGCACCGAAGCCATCACGCTTTCACGCAGTCGCTGCGGCGGCACGATGAAGCCCAGCGTTAAGCCCGGCGCGGCCTTCTTGGAGAGACTGTCGATGACAATGCAGCGATCCGGCGCGAGAGCGGCAAGCGGCGGCTCGTCGTCGAGGAAGCCGTAGACATGATCTTCGATGATCGGAAGATCGAGATTCTCGACGACGTGCAGGAGATCGGCCCGGCGCGCCTTGGTCATCGTCATGCCCAACGGGTTCTGAATCGCGGGCTGAATGTAGATCGCCGAGAGATGGGCCTCGTGATGCGCCTTTCGCACCGCGTCGGGCCGTACGCCGCCTTCGTCCATCGCCAGCGATACCAGCGAAATACCCAGCCGGGCGGCGATGCCCTTGATGAAGGGATAGGTTAAGGCCTCCACGCCGCAGCGGCCGCCCGTGGAAACGACTGCGGCGAGCGCGGCGGCAATGCTCTGCCGCCCATTACCGGTGAAGACGAGCTGGTCCGGATCGGGGGACCATGTGCCCTGCGAAAGATGGGCGGCCGCAAGGCTTCGCACCGCTGGTGTTCCGGCGCTGGTCGCCTGTCTCAATGCGGCATCGAGCGCAGCCGGCGTCTCCAGACCGTCCAGACTTTTCGCTATGAGCGCGGTCTGACCCGCAAGCACCGGGTAGTTGAACTCGAAGTCGATCCGGATGCCGCGTGGCTCGCTTGGCGCCGCCGCGCCGCGCCTGGCCTCCCCGGAGATGAAGGTGCCTCTGCCGACTTCGCCAACGACAAGCCCGCGGCGCAATAGCTCGGCATAGACGCGGCTCGCCGTCGAGGCGGCGATCTTGCGCTCGTAGGCAAAGCTGCGCTGCGGCGGCAGGCGGTCGCCGGGTTTGAGCGTGCCATCGGCAATCTCAGCGGCGATGGTGTCGGCCAGCTTCAGATATTCGGACTTCGACATTATTGCACCGAGTTCAATGTTTCCATTGCACCGAGATTTTATCGGAGCATACTGTCTACGTCAACCGGATTGCACCCGGCACTACCAACGCCTGCAGTCAATGAGCACCCGGCCGCGCTTCGCAAGCGCTTGTGCCGACGGCGTCGCATTGCCGCAGAGTAACCACTGGAGAGCAGAAAATGTCTACAATGCTGTCAACCATCATCCGGCCCGCAGAAGAAATCGCTCGCTTTCTCGTCCGCCGCGCCGCCATTGCGAGGCTTTGCGAACTCGACGACGACGCGCTGAAGGACATCGGTCTCGCACGTTCCGAGATCGAAGCGGCGGCCTACGGTCTCATGACCGCTTCCAAGCGGGCGAGGCTATCATGATAGCCTCATCGGTTGCGCCGGAGCTGACGGCGGCCACGGTCCTCGTCGCCTTTGCCGGCGTGTTCCTGATCTGCTTCATGAAGGGCGCATTCGGCGGTGGATTCGCCATTGTCGGCATTCCACTGTTGTCGATCGTGATGGATCCGGTGACGGCCGGCGGCCTGCTCGCACCGTTGTTTGTCGCGATGGATCTGTACGCGCTGCGCTACTGGAAGGCCTCGACCTGGTCGAGGCCAGACCTCGTCCGGTTGCTGCCTGGACTGCTGATCGGCATCGGGCTCGGCTATCTGCTGTTCCGCTTTCTGGATCATCACGCCATCGCGATCATCATGGCGGTTGTCACCTTGATGTTCGTCGGCCTGTGGCTTGCCGGAGGCGGGAAGGTGGCGTTCCGGCAGCGATCGACGCCGAAGGCGATCACCGCCGGTCTCACCTCTGGAATTACGACGATGGTGGCGCATTCGGGCGGACCGCCCCTTGCGATGTATCTGTTGCCCCTCGGCCTCAGCAAGGAAGTCTATGCGGGAACGACGAGTCTGTTCTTCACTGTCGGCAACGCGACCAAGGCCGTACCATGGCTGCTTCTGGTGAGACCCGCGGGCAGCGACTGGACGCTGATGGCGATTTGCCTGCTCGCCATTCCCAGCGGCGTTTGGCTCGGCTGGCGGATTCACGGCATGCTGGACCAGCACCAGATCTATCGAGCCTGCTACGGATTGCTGGTGGTGACTGCGTTGAAGTTGTTGTGGGATGGCGTCTCCGGGTACCTCGGGTGAGTTCCTCCCGCCTGCGATTTTCTATCGGACGCACGCTTGGTTATGCGGCCGACTGTAGGCCCACCAGATCGGCCCATACTCGAAGGCCACACGCGGCAATATCGACGTCACGATCCGGCTGCTTTGACCGGATCGTAAACGGCGTCGCGCTTGAAAGCATCATTGCCGGCTTCACCGGCCGGCGATGATACCCCCATCCTGGCGCCGAAAACCAAAACCTTTCATCACTGATACGATCACGCCATGCACATAGAAGTTTCCCGTCCCACCCGCACGTGTCGCTCCGTATCAACCGCGCAGGCGGTCGCTGAAATCGACACTTGCCGCGATCATTGCCGGCTTCGCCGACAGGGAGGTAGGCGAATCGGTTGCGACGATTGCCCCGTCCGTCGCCTTTCAGAACCGCGTACAAACGGGTCATGGGCCGCTCGCCTCGGCGACCCACCGCAGTTCGATAGTTCATGCCGCCCGGCCGGAGAGTTTAGCCTCCGTTTCGATCGAGCGCGACCAACTCCGTAGCGCTCCTTCAGGTCAGATAAGCCCGAGCGCCAAACCTGGGTCCATTGTTCAGCCCCTGTCTTTACCTTCCCGTCTTTCCGGGAAGGGTGCCCGAGCCTCAAGCCAAAATCCTACTTTGCCTTAAGATGAGGTAGTCGCCCGGATGTCCCGAATCGACGGATATACGACATTTGAGACGTGCAAGTCTTGTCCTAATATCGGGGCTAGAAATTCCAACCCGATGGAGATTGTGATGACTGAGCACTCGAATGGTACCGCACTTATCACTGGGGCTTCCTCTGGTATCGGCGCGATTTATGCCGATCGCCTGGCGCGCCGCGGCTATGACCTGATCCTCGTGGCCCGCAACAAGGCGCGCCTCAATGCGCTCGCGGAGCGCCTCACCAACGAGACCGGTCGCGGTGTAGAGGTGGTCGCGGCGGATCTTGGCAACAAGGATGATCTCGCCCGAGTCGAGAAGGTGCTTCGGACCGACGCCAGCATCACCACACTGGTCAACAATGCCGGTGTCGGCGCGACCGCTCCGCTGCTGGCATCCGATGTCGACAAGATGGAAGAGATGATCACGCTGAACGTCACCGCGCTGACGCGGCTGACCTATGCTGCGGTGCCCGGCTTCGTGAAGCGTGGTACCGGTGCGATCATCAACATCGCCTCGATCGTCGCTATCGCGCCGGAACGGCTGAACGGAGTGTACGGCGGAAGCAAGGCCTTCGTGCTGGCCCTCAGCTTGTCGCTCCAGAAGGAGCTTGCTGAAAAAAATATCCGCGTCCAGGCAGTGCTTCCGGGGGCTACAGCGACCGATTTCTGGGACATTGCCGGCAGGCCCCTGGAGCATATGCCCAGCGAGATGGTCATGTCCGCCGAGGACATGGTGGATGCCTCGCTTGCCGGCTTCGACCTCGGCGAGCGGATCACCATTCCGTCGCTTCCGGACGCACGCGACTGGGAGGCTTACGAAGCGGCGCGGCAGAAGCTCATGCCGAGCCTCTCCCTTAGCACGCCTGCCGCCCGATATAGAGCTTCGGGCAATACACTCCCAACCGTCAAAGACCGCACGCATTGAAACGTACGTCGACGGCATTCCGTCGATCCTCGAAGCAAGGAGAATGATCATGTCGAGATTCTATTCGATAATTGGCAAGCGCAATCGCCTTTCCGCCTATGCATTGGCTGGAGCGATCGCAATTTTTCTTCCCGCGGTCGTTGTTCATGCCGAAACAAACTTTCCTGAGCGAAGTGGCGTCGAGGTTGCGCAGGCTCCCGCAAAGGGTGCGTCCGAAGCCCAGCCGGCTATCGACGAAACCATCCGTCCCTTCCAGTTCCGTGCCACCGACGAGGCCCTAGTCGACCTCCAGCGGCGGGTCAAGGCTACGCGATGGCCAAACCAGGAGCTTGTCGGAGACGACACCCAAGGCGTGCGACTTGCCACGATGCAGAAGCTCGCCGACTATTGGGCCAACCAGTATGACTGGCGAAAGGTCGAGGCGAGGCTGAACGCCCTGCCCCAGTTTGTGACGAATATCGACGGCGTCGACATCCACTTCATCCATGTGAAGTCGAAGCACCCGAACGCGCTGCCGGTCATCATCACCCATGGCTGGCCCGGTTCGATCATAGAGCAGCTGAAGATCATCGATCCGCTGACCAATCCCACAGCGCACGCCGGCACGGCAGCCGATGCGTTTGACGTCATAATTCCATCAATCCCCGGTTACGGCTTTTCCGGTAAGCCCACCGAGCTCGGCTGGGACCCGCAGCGTGTCGCCCGGGCCTGGGCCGTTCTGATGAACCGCCTGGGTTATAAGAAGTATGTCGCGCAGGGCGGCGACTGGGGTGACGCCGTCAACGAGCAGATGGCGCTACAGAAGCCTGCAGGGCTGCTTGGCATCCACACCAACATGCCCGGCACGCTTCCCGACAACATTTCAGCGGCGCTGGCCGGCGGTCCGCAGCCGACGGGCCTGACGGGCGACGAGGAGTATGCGTGGAAGCAGCTCGATTTCTTCTACAAGCACCGTGTTGGCTATGCACAGGAAATGGGGGCTCGGCCACAGACACTCTACGGCCTGGACGATTCGCCCATCGCCCTTGCCGCGTGGATGATTGACCATGATCCAGAGAGCCAGAAGCTGATCGGCCGCGTCTTTGACGGGGCTTCTGAAGGGCTGACGCGCGATGACATCCTCGACAACATCACGCTCTACTGGCTGACTAACACGGGGCTGTCTTCGGGGCGCCTCTTCTGGGAGAGCAAGCTCGCATTCTTCGCTCCCAAGGGCGTTACCATCCCCGTCGCGGTGAGTGCTTTTCCTGACGAAATCTACACCGCTCCCCGCAGCTGGACCGAGAAAGCCTTCCCGAAGCTGATCCACTACAATCGACTGCCGAAAGGCGGGCACTTTGCGGCCTGGGAGCAGCCGGAGATCTTCACCCAGGAGCTCAGAGCCTCGTTCAAGTCGCTGCGCTAGTCGCTTTGAAAAACCACGGCGCGCTCGGCGCGCCGCTTTCCTAGCCACGTTCTTTCATTGGAGAAAACCATGACCAGTGCAACCAAAACCTCTACGACCGACCTGAAACTTGAGGTCTTCGTTATCCCCGTCTCGGACGTCGACCGCGCAAAGCGCTTTTATGACGGTCTGGGTTGGAGGCTCGATGCCGACTTCGCTGTCGGTGACACATTCCGGGTCGTGCAGTTCACACCGCCAGGCTCGCCGAGCTCGATCCATTTCGGCACGGGGTTGACGTCGGCCGCACCCGGCTCGGCAAGCGGGCTCTATCTCGTCGTGTCGGATATCGAGGCCGCGCGCGCCGAACTCATCGGTCGTGGCGCCGACGTGAGCGAGATCATCCACCGCGCCGGTCCTGGACAGCCGCCGGTCAGCGGTCGCGATCCCGAGCGGCGCAGCTACCGCTCCTACGCCTCGTTCAGCGATCCGGACGGCAACGGATGGCTACTCCAGGAAGTCACCGAGCGATTGCCTGGACGCGTGGATACGGACATTACGACGTTCACCTCGTCGACCGAGCTTGCGGCGACACTCCGGCGCGCGGCGTCCGCCCACGGCGAACACGAGAAGCGAACCGGCGGCAGGCATGACGAGAATTGGCCGGACTGGTACGCCGACTACATTGTACAGGAGCAGGCCGGCAAGCCGCTGCCGTCATAAATCTCTGCAATGACGTCTACGGGTACGCAATCTAGCGAAGGCCGGAGTGCGTACCCGCCCGCTCCTTCTCACCTGCGTGGCGACCCCGCAACAAGGCCGGGGTGGCAAAGTCGCCGGTGGCTTTGCGGCCGCACAGCGCGTCTGAGATTACGACGAGGCCGACGGCATCCGGTTTCCGAAGAAGCGCCGCGCCTTTCTCCGGGCGGGCCATGGACGATAACGTCATCGAAGATCCGCCGCTGGTGTCAATCGATCTGAGCAACGTCCGGTTCGCCTGAGGACACAGGACTTTTTGCGATGGCGTAAATGTGATATATACTGCAGTTACAGACAAGGGTGGTGCGTCATGCACAAAATCGGCTACGTCGTCTTTCCAGGATTCCAGCTCTTGGGTTTTGCAGCGGTAACTGCCTTCGAGATGGCCAATCTCCAGCTTGGAGAGCCGGCCTACCAGATAGAGCTGCTTTCGCAAACCGGCGGCGAGATCAAGTCGTCCGCTGGCTTTGGGGTCAACACCAAAGCCTTCGACGACCGCACCCCTTACGACACCGTAATATTCGGAGCCGGCACGACGATCGAGCCGGTGACACCCGGGCTGATTGAATTTGCGCGTCACTCCCTGCAAACCGCGCGACGGCTGGCCGCCCCCTGTACCGGCGCCTTCATCCTTGCGGAATCCGGATTGTTGGATGGGCGGCGTGCGACGACGCACTGGTTTTTTGCACGCCAACTCCGGGAGCGCTTCCCGGCTGTCAGGGTCGAGGAGGATCGCATCTTCATCGTCGACGGTTCCGTGTGGACGTCGGCGGGGATGACAGCGGGCATCGACCTAACCCTCGCCATGATCGAGAAGGACCACGGCCAGGACGTCGCTCGCTCGGTCGCACGCAAGCTGGTGGTCTACCACCGCAGGGCCGGCGGCCAATCGCAGTTTTCGGCGCTGCTCGAACTGGACCCGAAGTCGGACCGGATCCAGAAATCCGTAGAGTACGCCAAGGCCAACCTGCGCAGCGTTCTGTCGGTTGAGGAGCTCGCGGATGCGGCGGGCTTGAGCGCGCGTCAGTTCAGCCGAGCCTTCCGGTCAGAGACCGGTCAGTCGCCCGCCAAGGCCGTGGAGAACCTGCGCGTGGAGGCGGCACGGCTGATGATGGAACAAGGTCGCCACTCCATGGACGTGATCGCGGAGGAAACCGGCTTTGCCGATAGTGATCGCATGCGCCGGGCTTTTCTGCGGACGCTTGGACAGCCGCCCCAGACGATCCGGCGCAACGCCCGCGAAAGCGCAATGGCTTCCTGAATGAGGAGAGCGTGAGCAGATCGCCACCGGAGATGGAACGATTTAGCCGCCCTACCGGTGTCGACGTGGAGGCCACGGACCGGTCCGAGGTCGAGAGCATGATGGACAACCGCATGACCCGCTTCGTGGATCGCGAAACGATAGCGCAGATTGATTGGTAAGGGAGGACGGTTGCTCCGGATCCCCTCCTCGATGTCATCGTAGCGGATAGCCCGCTTGCCGCGGCGGCCTTCTTGCGCGCAGACGATGAAAGATCGTTCGGGCTCAGAGAGTTTTCCGTGTTTGTCAGCGGCCGACTGGGCTATGAGGCGACAATCTGGGAACCAGACCTGGAGGGCCATCTTATCAAGAGGTTCAACGATCATTACGATCTGGTCAGGCAACCACTCGGCATGGGATGGGACTTTGTAAACGGATACGTGGAGAGACATCTCTGAGCGCGGCGGTGCCGCCGCCACTTTTTCGGAAACGGCACAGGCCCGATTGCTTCGGCTTGCTTTCGCACGGAGGGCAAACGCGCGACTGCTTACATTTGGTAATTTCTTGTCGCTATGGCGCGCTTCTAATGCCGGTTCTGCCGCCAACGATCGAATTGCGACCTATTCGACTTTGTATGGTCTAGGTTGCATTTTCGCCGACGCGCATGCCGCCTTCTGAGCGATGATGCTCCGCCCAAACGCGTTTGACCTGGGGCTTTCACTGCATCCTGCGAGTTTAGCAGTGCGAGCGATGCTGTTTCCGCCCGTTCGCAGGGCGACGATTCTTTCGTGTGTCGCCGTGTCCACCTGTCGGCCAGCGTATTTGCCGTTGATCCTGGCTCGATCGATGCCCTGGCGCTGGCGCTCACGCCGATCCTCGAAATCGTCACGAGCGACCTGCAGGGCGAGTTTCAGCAACATCTCTTGCACCGACTCGAGGACGATCTTCGCGACCCCCTCAGCGTCGGCCGCGATATCGCTCAGATCGACAATACCGGGCACGGCAAGCCGTGCGCCCTTCGCGCGGATTGTGGCAACGAGCTTTTCGGCCTCTGGCAACGGCAGGCGGCTTATGCGGTCGATCTTCTCCGCAATGACAACCTCGCCCGGCTGGAGGTCAGAGATGAGGCGTAGCAGCTCCGGCCGATCGGCGCGAGCACCCGACGCCTTTTCGCGGTAGACGCCGGCGATGTAATATCCGGCCGCTTTGGCTTGGCCTACCATCGCCTCTTGGCGAGCCAGGTCCTGTTCTTCGGTGCTGACCCGCAAATAGATACGCGCGACGCGCAAACTGGGGATTTCTCGCCTATTCATGCCTTACCCGCGACGTGCTCGTCTTCGTATTCCAGCACGCGCGCTGCTTCGGGAATCAGGGCCAGCCACTGCGGGCCGACGCGCTCGATCGCCTCGGCAAGCGTGTAATTCATTTCGGCCAGCCAATCGGGCCGGTTGAGCACCAGGGCGGCGGCCAACTTCTCGCCAGTGGACAAGACTCCAAACCCGCCGTGCTTGGCGTCACGAGCGCACGCCGATTATATGCTCAGTGCGAATCTCGGTCGAACGATCCAATCTGTAAGGCAGGGAGTATGGGATGGGCGAAAACTCATACGCTGGTTGAAGAGCGAAGGCTATCGAGAGATTTCGGTTCTCGGTATGAGCTTGGGCTCCTGGGTTGCGGGGGTCATCGCGGCGCACGACCCGGCTGTGTCTAAAGCCTCGTTGTTTCTGACGGCGGGGAGTCTAGCGGATATGGTTTGGACGGGTCGCGCGACACGATTGATACGCGATAGCCTTGAGCCTGAGATTGAGCTGACCGATCTAAGAAGGGCGAGGCCTTGACACAGACGGTAAAGGCGACAGGATCAAGCGCCTCCCTCTTCGCACGGTCGGAGTGGGAGACTCCGTTAATCACGGACACGCCCCTGCTCGATCATTCCAGTCCGCTGCAGACCGAGTTCGGAACTGACCTCGACGTCGCTCCCCAGTTCGATGTCCAGGTTGACAGACGGGTCTGGAACCCGAGCGAGAACGGATCACAGATCGAGGTGGTCGTGGACCAGGGAACCGTGATCTCGGGAGAGCGGAGAACACCAATCTGCGAGGTCGAGCTTGAGCTGAAGGACGGTGACCGCCAAAATCTGTTCGTTCTCGCAAGGCGTATCGAAGCCGTTGCGCCCGTTCGTTTCGGCGTTCAGTCCAAGGCGGGCCGTGGTTATCAGCTCATCGGGCCAACGTCGTCGACGCCCTTCAGTCCTCGCGCGCCCGTTCCCTGATGCTCGACTTCAACGAATGGCTTCACTGCGGTGAGTACCTTGACCGGCCGGAGACCGCCGATGATCGCAATGGGACGGCCGTCGATTTCGCCTGTCAGGCGCTCGACCGGATGCGCAAGAAGCTCAAGAAGCATGGCCGTGCCCTTGCACAGGTTGACGACGAACAACGTCACGAGGCTCGTAAGGACGCTAAGAAACTGAGGTATGCAGCCGAGTTCTTCGGCTCGCTCTTTCCCGACAAACGCGGCGTGCGCCGCCACAAGCGGTTCATTTCGGCGATGGGCGACCTGCAGGATCACCTTGGCGCTCTGAACGACCTCGCAACAGGGCCAAGCGTCTTGAAGAAGCATGGTCTGGAAGATCATCCGGCTGCGAGCTCGGTCATCTCGCATGCCGACAAGCAAGACTTGATCGATGCAGCACAGACTGCGCTCGACGACGTCGTGGATGCAAAAAGGTTCTGGCGTTGAATGGTGAAAAAAAGCCCGCCGGCGGCGGGCAAGAGAGCGGTCTGGTCAAGGGGGAAAAACGCCCAACCAGATGTAAGCACTGTATTCGGTTACCGTGACACTTCCGTGTCGCTTCCCGAAATGAAACAGTGATATGTTGCTTATAGCTTGAAATTGGCGAGGAGAATGGTCCGTCCTCCCGAATATAGCGGCTATGGGCGAACACCTTATCCTTGGTGCTGGACGATCAAGGTGCCAAGTTCAATTCGGAGTTGCTTCACGAGGCACCGAAGCGGATGCGGCCTTCTTCTTCAGCTTGCGCAGAACCGGGCTCTTTTCCGTAGGATCTTCCTCATCATCGGGGTCACTCGCCGACCCGACCTCATCCATTCTGTGCGCTATCGCAAGCGCGTAAATGGTATGCAGAACATTCCTATCCTTCACGTGAGGATCTGAAAGAGCAAGAAGCGAGGCACGCACAATCTTCTTGCTGGTGGCTTTGGGACAGCGCTGCAGCACAAAATCGTAGAGCGCCTTGCCGGAAAGACCTTCTGTGGCGCCATCCAAAAGCGCTTCGTAAACTCGTTTCCGTTTTTCGCTCACGGTTCGTCCTCCCTCCAAGGTCGTCGCGACAGTTTCTGTCGCATAACCGTGATACACAATAAATCACCGCGCGCAACACAAGCACGAACTCGCCACACCAAATGACGTCACCATGTCGCCGTCACATCGTGCGGCCGCACTGCGATTTGTTTCATGACCGCATGAAGCAATTGGAGCCAGCTCAATCATGCATACAGCGATGAACTTCCGGAGTTCCGCTCGCACATACCCCAGCGATAAAGGCCGGCGCCTTCAGATCCCGTTACGCCGGCAGCCGATCCATCTGGCCTCGAACAGGAAGGCAATAGGTATGTTCAAGGAACGAACCGTTTCAAACCCCACAGACGCATGAGCTCGGCTGGAGCGGAAATACCCGCGTCAAGGACGTAGGGATCGAGCTTTCGTCCCCGGCCTTTCTTCCCGAGATCTCGCACTGGAAGCCCATGGCCAAACCCCTGTAACATGTAGAGCAACACCCGAAAACGTCCGTCTTGTTCCCACCGGACAAGCGTACCCCATGGCTGGACAACTGTGCGGCGCATTTCTTCCGGGATGCCGGCGACCTCGAGCCATTGGGCAACGCATGCCTTCGCGTTAACGGACTTCACGACGCGGTCTTCTGTTCCTTGCCATATGGAGACTGGCGGCCATACGCTCTGCGCAGGCGAAACCGCTTTGACTGGGCTGCCCCATCCGCCCGATGGAGGCGCGGTGCCGGATTTCATCGCACGCAAAGCGGATACTGCATCCCTTGCGGTTCCAAAGGGCATTCCTGCGACGATCGCGACACCGGCAAAAAGGCCGGGATATGTTGCGATAAGGGCCGATGTCATTGATCCCCCCGCAGATAGCCCCGCAATGTAGACCCGGGACCGATCGATCCGGTGGCGGTCAATTGCATGTTCGATCATCTGCCGGACAGACATCAGCTCGCCGCGGTCGCGCGCCACTGCGCTTGGCCGAAACCAGTTGAAGCAGCCATGGGCATTGTTGGCATTCTTCTGTTGGGGATAAAGAAGAACAAATCCGCGCTGGGCAGCGAGCCTGGAAAATCCGCTTGAAGCGTCGAAGCTCTCAGGCGTCTGCCGGCACCCATGAAGGATCACGACGAGCGGCGGCTTTGCTGGCAACCGCTTCGGAAGAAAAAGTTTCATTCCAAGGCGTCCGGGGTTACTGCCGAAGCCGACTACCTCCCTAAGGACCGGATTTGCGCCGCCTTTCGATCTGGTCGACGTGGATCTCTTTTTCGTCTGCGAACTTTTCCAAGCCTTTTCGAAGAGGCTCTGAAACTTCCTTTGCGTCTTCAATAATCGCGAGAAAGACTTCGCAAATCGCACCTTCACCGGCTACGTCCTTATCACGAGGTTTCCGTATCATCCTCCTGAGCCTTGTCCGCTCGCAAGCGGGATGTTGGTGCCGCTGTTTCGAGCAGCACCGTATATAGGTTGGATTTGGCTCGGCAACGAGCCGCGTCGCGCAATCGGGGCTCAGACCGTGGATGCCGCACTAACCGATGGAGTACAAAAATGTCACCCTGACGACAGTTCCGTATTGCCCCTTCCTCATATAAGCAACTGCCACCAGCCATCGAATGGCGGGGTGGAGAAGACGACGTCGCCAGGCTGATGGAGAGGGTCGTGATCAATGGTGCATCCGTTTCCAGGTTTCGGTGCGAGGGTGCACCGCCGACACATTTCTTGACCGGTAGCGCCGGCGGCACTATATTATCCCCAGTTGGAGATTAATTGGGGTCTGAGCGTGAAGCAGGAGATGTATACGGTCGCGGAAGCCGGATTCCTGGTCGACCGGCCTACAGTCGAGGTCCAACGGGCAGTCGATAAGAAAGTGATCACGCCCGTTTCGAAAGGCCGGGGGGAAAGAAAGCAGCGACTTTTCGGCAAAGCCGAACTGCGGTTTCTCAAGGTTGACCCAAGTCTCGGCAACGCCCTTTCGCCACAGGGAAGGAAGCTCCTTTACAAGGAGTTCTCGCGTCTGTCTGACGCCGCGAAGGTTGCCACGATTGGAGTCATTGCTGTCGACATTCGAAAGACCGACAGCGAACTTAAGGCGCGAATGAAAATGCTACAGGACGCGAAAAGGGCGATAGAGAGCCGAGGTGGCGAGTCCTTTATAAAAGGCACCAACTTCATGACCTACCAGATCGCGGCGCTATCCCCGCGACTTTCCGTCGATCAAATATTGGAAGACTTTCCATCCTTGAAGCGAAGCCAGGTGCAGGCAGCTATCAACTACGCGCGTGCGTACCCAAAGCCCGGAAGGCCTTTCCCGTCGACGACGATCAAAAGAGGGCTTGCCGCATTGGTGGCAGCAGGCGTCTTCGACGAAGGTGAAAACGAAGACCAAGACGGGAACGCCTAGGTGCTGAAGTATCTGCTCGATGCGGACGTCATTAGGGGCATGACCGGCAATGACAACGTCAAGAAATGGATTGGGTCGGTGGACGACAGTCAATTGGCGGTCTGCGTCTTCACCATGTGGGAAAGGCGGAAAGGCGCCGAAAGTGTGAGAAAAAAAGATCCGGCAGCCGCAGATCGTCGACTGCAGGCGATCGATGAATTCGAAGATAGCTTCAGAGATCGAATTCTTGCTTTGGACGCCGACGCCGCTAAAGAGTGGGCTTTGTTCGTCGGTAAAAACGACAAGCACCGCATAGACGCAGGCATCGCTGCGATCGCGAAATGTCACAGTCTTATTGTCGCGACCAGAAACATCAAGCACTTCGAACCCTTCGGCGTGGAGGATCTGTTGGACCCGTTCCGAGATCCGCCCTTCAGATTGGAGGTCTATAAGAGATGACTGCCGATCTCATTGCGTCGAGGCCGCCGGAGAGCCCAGGCGGCGCCTGCGCCTTGCGACGACGATCCAATATCGCGCATCTTCTGGAATTGTGCGACAGGTGAGTGCTTGCGCTTTGCGGACTATCGGGCATTCCGAAGACCACCTGTTCGCGCTACGGCCGGATGCGACCGACTACCGCGTGCCATCCGTTAGCGGATGCTTCCCGCATCCTTCTGGCCAACCGTCATTTCGCTAAACAGCCAATCGCGGAATACCTTGACCTTCCTCTGCCGCAGCGCGCCGTCCGGATAGACGACGTAGTATTTCGACGTTGACTTCAGCGCCAGGTCGAAGGGACGCACCAGTCGCCCAGCCGCCAGGTCGGCGGAGACGAGCGCGCTCCTGCCCAGCAACACACCTTCGCCGTGCACCGCCGCCTCGACAGCGTAGGTGGCGGAGTCGAACCTCACGCCACCATCAGGATTGATATCATCCAAGCCGGCGCGCTGCAGCCACATAGCCCAGTCGATGGGGAAGCTGTCGTGGATAAGCCTATGGTGTCTCAGGTCGCTGGGCAGGCGCAGCGGATGTTCTCCCTGCAATAGCTCAGGACTGCAGACGGGAGAAACCTCTTCCTCGGCCAGGAACTCGGACGTCACCCCTTTATAGTCACCCCCGCCGTAGCGGATCGCGATGTCGATACCGTCCCTGACGAAGTCGGCGAGAATGCCGGACGTGGACAGCCGAACATCAATGTCGCGATGCACACGGTGGAAACGATATAGCCTCGGCACAAGCCACCGGCCGGCAAAGCCATCTGACGTGCTGACATTGAGGACACCCGCCGAACGCGGCGCCGTGGCGACGATCGTCGCGGCGCCTATTCGATCCAGAGCTGCACCAATTTCGGCGGCATAGGCAGCACCTGCGGGCGTGAGGCGCACGGACCGCGTACCTCTCTCGAAGAGTCGGATGCCGAGCCTGTCCTCGATGTTGCTGATGGCGCGGCTGACCGCCCCGTGCGTCACACGCAATTCGTCCGCCGCTTTCGTGAAGCTCAGGTGACGAGCCGCAGCGTCGAAGGCGGGAAGAGCGGTTAAAGGGGGGAGTCTGCGCGGCATGGCTTATTTGTGAGTTTTAGTAACATATCATCTACTATTATTCGGTTGTCGTCGAGTCAAGAGCGGAGCAAGTTACGACCGTAGAAGGTTTTTCAAGCATCGTTCAACACCGACGCAACAGATGAAAGGAACGCGCTATGAGCAATATTCACGCTTCTCTGGACGTCTTCGATCGAATGGCACCAGCGTCGAGGCGCACCCCCACGGACGCAATCCCATCCCTGCGTGTCTTTGGCAACGGACTTGCCACCCGCCTGTTCTCCGGATTCCAGCACCGCTGGACGATGCAGCGCATTGCGCGCTTCTCGGATCATCGCCTGAAGGACATGGGCTTTGAGCGCGATTGGGATGGGTCAATCATCCACAGACAGCGATAGCCTGAGCGGCGGCGCCGCTCGTTCCGATTACTAAAGGAGTAACGATATGAAGGTCTATCCCCATATGTGGACGGCCCCCTGCTCGCAAGATATTCTGAGACGATTTTGATCCGATCGCTTGCGCCCATATGTCCGGCCTGTTGTTGCGCTCACATAGACGCTGGCCAAGATGGTTTCCGCGACGTGAGTTCCAAACATCTCTGCGACCTTGTAAAAGGCCAAAGGATAGGACGGATTGTCTCACGTCTTGGATCGATCGATCACACCATCTGCTCCTATCTTGCAAGTTCGAGAATCAGCAACTCAACGCGGATTGTAAGTTAGAACTTCCCGTGTCGTGCTGATCTTTATGTCGCGTCAGCCACCAGAGCGGACGCATATTTTGCGTTGTACCTTTCTCCGGACACCATGATCTTCCAGGCGATACGCGCCATCTTGTTGGCGAGTGCGACCGCTGCGAGTTTCGACGGCTTGCGCTTGAGCAGTTCGGCCAGCCACGAAGAGGCCTTACCGTGTCGTCGAGCATGTTGAATGACAGCCGTTGCCCCGGCCACCAGCACCGCTCGCAATGTCTCATCGCCTGCCCGCGTGATGCATCCGAGTCGCAGCTTTCCGCCGGTCGAGTGATCCTTTGGCGTCAGCCCAATCCACGCCGCGAATTGGCGACCGGATCGGAATAGCTCTGGCGCCGGTGTCTTCATGATCAGAAGCGCCGCGCCGATCGGGCCGATGCCGGGAATAGTATTGAGACATTTGCAGCGTTCGTCGGCTCGCTGCCATGCCATGAGCCTGGCATCCACGTCCGTAATCTTTTCTTCCAGCTGGGCGTATTCCTCCGCCTGACTCGCGAACAATTCCCGTGCCAGCTCCGGCACGGTCTCGTCGGACTGTATCCGTTCAAGCAGCAAGGGAATATGCGCCAGCCCCTTGGCGACGGAAATGCCAAATTCAGTGGCGTAACCTCGCATTGCATTGGCGAGTTGGGTGCGGTTGCGGATCAAGCGATCCCGGACGCCGACCAACATGGTGGCGGCTTGCTCATCGGCTGCCTTGACCGGCACGAACCGCATCGTTGGGCGGCTCATCGCCTCGCATAATGCCTCAGCGTCGGCAGCGTCATTCTTGCTCCGCTTTACATAAGGCTTCACGAGCTGCGGCGCGATCAACTTCACCTCATGCCCGAGCGAGGTCAGCAGCCGAGCCCAGTGATGGGAGCCGCCACAGGCTTCGATGGCGATCACGGTTGGCGGACAAATCCTGAAGAAGTCGATCATTTCCTTGCGGCGCATCTTCTTGCGCAAGACCGGTTTCTCAGCGGCGTCCACGCCGTGGAGCTGAAAAACATGCTTTGACGTGTCCATGCCGATGCGAATAACCTTGTCCATGGGCGGCTCCCTTTGTTTGAGATCTTAACGACTCACTCTGGCACGTTTCGATGCCGTTCGGGGGCCGTCCACACCAACATCTCTGGTTCAAATCCCAGGCCGAGGAGGCCATGGAATTCTATACCTCCGTGTTCAAGGATTCGAAGGTCCTCGGGCGCACGGACCTCCCCGATCCCGAGCTGTCCGTCGTTCGCTTCGAGCTGGCCGGCCTGCCGATAGCCGCCCTGAATGCTCACTCGCACGCACCGTACAACGAGGCGTTCTCCTTCCTTGTGGAGACCGAGGACCAGGCGGAGACCGATTACTACTGGAATGCACTGACGGCCGGAGGCGGTAAGGAGCAGCCATGTGGATGGCTGACGGACAAGTTCGGGGTCTACTGGCAGGTCATGCCCAGCATCCTGCTGCAGATGGAGGGAGACCCCGACAAGGAGAAGGCCGGGCGGGTTCTTCAGGCCATGTACAAGATGAAGAAGATCATCATAGCAGACCTTGAGCGCGCTTACCGGGGCTAACGAGCTCGCAACCGGCCAAAGCACAGGAGGAAACCCGATGACAGCCAAGTTCTATGGCGGCATCGATATCGCAATGAAGGTGCCGCCGCATCCGCATCAGGCGATGATCGCCTTTTATCGCGACATCGTTGGCCTCAAGCCAATGCGAACTTGACCCGATTGCAGCGAAAGGACCCACCATGTTCACACTTCATGATTATTTGCCGTCGCAAAATGGCTGGAAAGTCAGGGTTTTGCTTGGCTTGCTCAAAATGCCCTACAGCCACCGCATTGTGTCAATCTTCGAGGGCGAGAGTCGCACCGAGGCTTTCCTGAAACTCAATCCGGTTGGTGCCATCCCCGTTCTCGAACTCGAGGATGGGCGCCCGATCGCCGAGTCGAATGCAATCCTCACTTACCTCGCTGAGGGTACGCGCTTTCTGCCGTCAGACAGTTATCAGCGCGCTAAGGTCATGCAGTGGCTGTTCTTTGAACAATATCATATCGAGCCGGTCATCGGCTCGCTGCGCTTTTGGACGTTGACAGGACGGCTGGAGCCTAACCAGAGCATGATTGCGGGGAAGCGCGAAGCCGGAGCCCGCACTCTTGCCGCAATCGATCACGGCCTCACCGATACTCCGTTTCTTGTGGGCCAATCCCTTACAATTGCAGATATTGCGGTTTACGCCTATAGCCACCGGGCTCAGGACTGTGGCTTCTCTCTTGCAGCTTATCCTGCGTTCGTCGCCTGGTCTGGCCGCGTTCGGGATGCCATCGGCCCCGACTATCCGGTATATCCATATAGCGTTGATCCACGTTCCGGTGCCTAGGAGAATATCTCACTCAATTCCAGCACGATGAACGCGCGGCGGGCCCAAAAATGCTTCCTTTCCAAATATACCGGCTTGGTCAGCAATTTCTGTACGTGGTTCCTTTTTGGCGGCGTGCTTTCACTACACTTTGAAGGTCAGGATGCATCCCTGTCAGCCGCACGCACCACGTATGTCGTCTGCGCCACATAGCGCTGAAGAATTAGCGTCAATTACCGCTGAAAGTCACATTGCAATGAGGATGCGATCTCTCGACAGGTCGGCCGGAATGCGGCCCTTTGCAGACATCGAAATTTGTAGTGATTTGCCTTACCGTTTGGAAATTGCGCCGTGATAGGCATTGCAACCGAAGAGCGATCATAAACAGGATTGATAGCCAAAGGGAACGGTCTTGAGGGCGATTACACTTCTGGTATCAACAGCGGGAATTTACTTGATTTCGCTTTCCGCTACGGCGGAGCCGAAGCGGCAATCGGCCTATGATGATAGGCCGATGGCATGCGCAGTGTTTTACAGAGCCTTGGCAAGGGCTAGTAAGGACGCTGGGGACAAAGCAAATTCCGATCGATACATGGCCAAGTTCAAGGTCTTATATGAACAGGGCGTTGCGAATGTTCTCGCTGTAGGCGGCACAAGGGAGCAAGCCCACAAGGCCACCCAAAACTTTGCCGATATCATTGAGGAAATGGCCATTTCAAAGCCCGAGGCGGTGCCTTCGTTAGTAGCGATGTGCAAGCGCGAGTATCCTTGACCGCGCTTCAGTATGGAAAGAAGGACTTTGCAAGGGATGCTGCATGTGATCTTGTTCAGACGTATTCTTCTTTTAGCAGCCCTCTTCGCGGCACCGCCCGTGTGCCTAGCAAGTCAGTTGTACACGACCTCTTTGCATGAGTCGCTGCTAGGTACTCCCATGGGCAGCATCCGAAAAATGGGCACTTTGACGGCACCAGATTTCGAGGCGGTATGTATTCTCCACCCATATCAGGATCGACTGGACATAAGCGGCGAGCTCGCCGCAAGGGTAAATGTTCATCTCGCGAAGGTCGAGTATTCCTCCGATGAGGGACACTTCGCCTTTGTTTTCGTCAGAAAGCAAGGCATCGAAACAGAACGGATCAAGCGATCACAAAAACTGGATTTCTTTGGCAATCGAAAGCTGCCGGCGGCAATTTCTGATGCCGTGCCTCACAATTTTTCCCAAGAAGATTGTGTTAGTGGGCCTTCCGCTGCCATCATCAAGATAAGGTTCGACGACCGGACCTACGTCCTCTTTGGTCAGGCACCGTAACTACAGCATTGTGAACGATGACCGCTCGTGGCGCTTTCCGGAAGCGGCCGATCTTCTGCTGTCGGCCACTGAACTGACTCCGATTATTGCGCCGTGCAAGCCACTGAAAACGGACATTCACGGCTTCCTTGCGGAGATCAGCTGGCTGCCAGACGGCATAGTGCCGAACGTGATTTCGCCAAAGCCTGCCTCGGACAGCCAGCGAGAATATTCGCTCCGGGTATAGGATGCGCCGTCGGAATAGAGGTTCATAAAGGTCAAATTATAAAAGACGGCCTCCAGGGGAGATACTCGGTCATCGTTGAGAATGCCGACTCCACTGATGAACAGCCTGCCGCCCGAATTCAAGCTGGCATGCGCATTACGGATAGCCGCCGCCGCATCTTGGGGCGACAGAACCTGAATGACCGCCTTGAGAATGGCGAGGTCATGCGTCGTTGCCGAGGGTGCCTGGACGATGTCACCGATTTCGAATTCCATCCCATCGGCCAGCGACTCATCTGCGAGAAGCTCTTTCGCAAGGGCGACGCTCGGTGCCAATTCCAGCAGCGTCGACCGCAGGCCCGGTTTTGTTTCGCGCAGGCCTATCAGCGAATGGCCTGGTCCGCCGCCGATATCGATGGCGGAATTTACCTCGCGAAGGTCGATCATTTCCGCAAGTCGACGGCCAAAAATCAGCGCAATTGGCGCAAGACCGCGGAAGAATGCCAGCGACGACCCGGGATCGGCAGAGGCGAAGTCGTGCTTTGCCGCCGGTTGACGCTGCCTGATCGACGTCGCCGTCAATAGATCGGCATGCCAGAGTTGGTCGAGAAGTTGGTGCTCGTCGCCGATATAGCCCGGTTTTCCACGCACGAGGTAGACTGCTGCCTCCAGGCTGTTGCGGAAGCCATCGTCGCGGATTTCCAGAATCCCCGTCGCGACCAATGCATAGAGCAGGCGCTCGAGACGCCGTGGATCGACGTCGAGTAGTTTGGCGACTTCGTCTGCAGAAAGCGTGGCGTCACCAAGAATGGTGAACACCCCCAGCATAACGCCAGCATGAAGCGCGAATGCCGGCGCGACAGAAGCCTGAAGCGACGGGATGAGAGTTGGTTGCGGACGCGCGTTCTCGAATGGCATCGTAATGTCCGTGGGTAGGAAATGAAGATCGGCAAACTCTATCGGTAGACATCGACCTTGTCTCGCGTTTCCTCGGTCGACAAGGAGACTAGAGCAATCGCAGAAAAAATCACAGCCGCGCCGACCATAACGAATAGCGGCGGCCTTTCGTTGAGCGCAGTAAATGCGCCAATCGCGCCGAATATGCTTTCGGCGGAGACGATCACCGCGGCTTTCGATGCGGTCGTGTATTTCTGGGCGTATGTCTGAAGTCCGAAGCCGGCAGCCGTGGCGAACAGCCCGAGCACAAGCAGATTGGGTCGGGCCGCCATCCACTCCATCGGTTGCATTCGATGGATCAAGAGTCGCCTGTTCGGAGCAAATAGTCCCAACCGTGATCTGATATTCCTGATATTATGGTGACGGGCTACCTATCCACTCACCGACGTGAGCACCGTGGCTACGGGGACAACTTAGAATCTGATGTTTGGAAGACCAGGAACTCGATCGTGAAATCGTACCAATGGCCGCTATTGGCGCGCTTTCCAGAAATGACCACTCGACCGCTCTCGGCCACATAAGCGGTCGCTATGACGCTCGAAAGATATCGCCAAACTCAGGAGAGACAGCTCGCCCAACCCGTCATATAGCTGTCAATCCACCTTCGCCTCTCCGGGAAGCCATCCGTAAGCACTCAGAATGGCCATAGCGAGACCTGGAAAGCGTTCATCCAATTCCGAGCAGCGCGAATGGTTATGCATTTCCACGCCCTGACGCTCGCAGCGGATAAGGCCGGCCTCGCGCAGCACTTTGATGTGGTTCGATAGTGATGACTTGGGGATTACGCGCTCGCGCATGTTGGCAAACGCAGCGCAAGTCCCGCCGGAGCCGCCGCCCGCAATTTGCGCGAATATCGCCGCGCGCTCCGGATCGGAGAGGGCATGCAGGATCGCTTCAGGCCGTACGTCCTCTATTGCTGGATGAAAGAGCGGTCTCATGATTTTTTGTATATGGGGGCTTGAAACCAAGATCAACAGTTCCGAAATTCCGAACTACGGAACAAACCGCCAATTCCGACGGCACTCCGAGTTGAAAGGAATGCGCCATGGGTAAGCTCGCTGGAAAAGTCGCCGTCGTGACGGGGGGCTCCAAAGGGATCGGTGCCGCGATTGCCAAGGCGCTCGCAGCGGAAGGTGCACAGGTGGTGGTGAACTACGCTTCGAGCAAGGCGGGAGCGGACGCGGTGGTCCAGACGATCACGGCGGCCGGTGGCAAAGCCATCGCGGTCCAGGGTGACGTTTCGAAGGCCGAACAGGCCCAGGGACTGGTGGACGCTGCAGTCAAGGAATTCGGCCAGCTCGACGTGCTGGTCAACAACTCCGGGGTCTACGAATTCGCGCCGATCGAGCAGGTGACCGAGGAACAGTACCGTCGCATGTTCGACGTGAACGTTCTGGGCGTTCTGCTGAGCACCCAAGCAGCGCTCAAGCATCTCGGTGAGGGCGGCAGCGTCATCAACATCTCGTCGGCGGCGACCAGTCTGGCTCCGCCAGCCTCCAGCGTCTACACCGGGACCAAGGGCGCATTGGACAGCATCACCAGTGTGCTTGCCAATGAGCTGGGCCCGCGCAAAATCCGGGTCAACGCGATCCTCCCGGGCATCGTCGAGACCGAGGGTACGCACACCGCGGGGTTCATTGGCTCGGATTTCGAGCACAGCGCAGTGACCCAGACTCCGCTCGGCCGCATCGGCCAGCCGGACGACATCGCTGGGGTCGCTGTCTTCCTCGCTTCCGACGATGCTCGCTGGCTGACCGGCGAGCGATTGGTCGCCAGCGGCGGTTTTCGCTAATGAGCAGTCGATGTTGTGCGTGCTCCTTTACGGGGCACGCACACCACCTCGCAGCTGTAGCGCGATGGCTTCGACGCGGGTCGCTGCTCTCTCTGCATCTAATGGTTTCCGAGCCCCTCCCTTTGAAGATAGATGGCAACGGTCTTTGGCAAATGGGAATGGCTCCATGTCGGCCTTTGGCGCTTTCCTGAAGAGCGGTTGGTCGCCTGTCGGCCCTCAGCGGCCATTCACCTTAATGGCTTGAATCTCGCGAGAAGAGGAAGCCGCCTACCGGATGATATTCGCTTAGAGTCGGCATCACTCAATCGGGACGTCAGAGACAGGTGTCTAAACGACGCTTGATATCTTCGACCAACAGGGCTGCTTCCTCCGCAATTGCCAATATCGTGCCCGACCGTCGCGAGATCGCGAAAGGCAGGCCAGCAAAATACACGCCGGGGACGCCCGCGAACCCGTTCTCGTGCAATGGTTGGCCTTGTGCATCGAGCACATTGGGAACGCGCACCCACCCGAAATCCCCTCTGAACCCGGTGCACCAGATCACCGTTGTGATCCCCCGCGCGGCGAGATCAATTGATCGGATTGGTGGATTCGGCAGAAGCGCACCAATCACCTCCGCCGGGTCCGGCTCAGCCCTCGGGGCATTAATCCCGTTGCGGGCGATGTACTCATCGATCAGGCCGCGAACCATAGCGGAGCCCTCGTCTGCATGGCGAACATGCTCTTCTGCATCGTCGCTGAACGAGAGCCGGCCGTCGTCGACGCCCGTGAGCCGGCCCAGCAGGACAACGCCTTGCGCACTGAGGGACTGCAGGCTGATCGTATGGAGCGCTCCTTGCAGCGGTCTTCCAGGGATGGGCCCCTGTTCAAGAATTTCCCGGCGCGTTATATCCATCCGTCCGCTAAGAACCAGCCAGACACTGATGTGACGACCTCGGTACATTCGGGGCAGCCGGCCGACTCGGCCCGTTGCAAGAAACACAGTTCGCCCCGCCTGGACCAGGTCCTCGGCGATTTGGCCGCCCGACTGGGCGCTGCCGACTACCAACACGGCTCCACTGTCGAGACCGGATGCATTGCGGTAGGCTGATGCATCAATCTGTTGGACTTCGGGTGGCAACAAAGCATAGAAAGGCGGGCGCACCGGGCAATTCTGGTTGCTGCTCGCAATCACGACATTCCTCGCCCATAGGGGGCCGCTCGGAATGTTCAACCGGTACAGGCCATCGCTCGCAACAAGGTCAGTCACCGGCGTACCGGTTTCCACCGGGAGGCCATACCGGCCGGCATAGTCCTCCAACAGCGCGACAAACTCACCGCTTGTCATTGCACCGTCGGGATCGGGGCCGACATAGGTATCCCCGGGCATGATGGTTTGGATGTTGGGTGTGTTTATCCGAAAGGAGTCCCAGCGCTGGGTTCGCCAAGTCTCACCAATGCGACCTCGCTCCAACACTCTATGACGCAAGCCGCGCTGCGTCAGTGCATGACTGACGCCTAGCCCCGCCCAACCGGCACCGATAACGACGGCGTCAAGAATATCCGTTCCGCTCGTCATTACGTCCCCCTCTGAATGTCAGCCTATTGTACTTTGTGAAATCAGTAAACGGTCCGATTTCTACTACGGCGTTGCTCTCACGCATGACAAAATCGAAGACGACAGCACTTGGCGAGGGCGATGACCAAGATGTCGCGTCTCGTATAGGCTGCGCCTCTGTGGACGTCCGTCACCTCACAACGGCTGCTATTGGCGCAACACGGCCGAAATGGCTGGTCCGCCCTCGGCCCCGAAGCGGTCGTGACGTGGCTCCTCTGGCGGCCAGCTATACCCCCGTTGCGAGCCACGTTTTTGAACATTGACTCCTGCTCATCCTTCATGCAGCTTTACAACATGGCAACTTTCGAAGCGCTCATCACCACGACCGTCTTGCGGCGGGTGGTATTGTTGTGAACCTATAGAGCTACACTTCATCCAACCCCGCCAATCGGAGCGGGGTTCTGCTGCCTTCCTCGCCCGAATTTGCAGTCGAGGAACCAGAACATGAGATTATATTTATCCTCCTATCGGATAGGCGATTATCCAGAACGGCTCGTCGACCTTTGTGGCAATAGACGCGTCGCAGTCGTCGGCAATGCCCTAGACTTCATTCCAGTCGATGCCCGCCGGAAATATGAAGCCGAGGTCTATAGCCCTCACGACGCATTTTCTGCGTTGGGACTGGAATCCTCGGATTTTGATCTCCGACGCTATTTTGGAAACCCGACGCACTTGCGGGCTGACCTGAATAATTTGGTCTGGGTTTTGGGCGGCAACGCTTTTCTATTGATGCGGGCGCTTCGTCAGGCCGGATTTCCCGATGTCGTTAGAGACATGCTCGAACAGGATGAAATCACCTATGGGGGATTCAGTGCTGGGACCGTCGTTGCGACACCGACTTTGCGAGGGATCGAGGTGATGGATGACCCCTCGCAACTCGCAGAAGGATATGAGCCCGAGGTCCCGTGGGTGGGCATGGGGCTCGTCGGCTTCTCAATTGTTCCCCACTACAAGTCGGACCATCCCGAAGCGGCATCCGCTGACGTCGCCGTCTCGTTCATGAAGGAGAACACTATGCCCTATAAAGCCTTAGCCGACGGAGAAGTGTTCATAACTCAGAACGGGGTCGGCGAGCTATTACTAAGGAAATCCCCCTAAGCCTGATGCCGTCCATATCACACGCTGTGTCAGGGCCGTCAGCAATGACGGCTTCTGGCGCGTTCGAGACCTGCTCGCGGGCACCTTTCGGCCCAAAGCGGACTTTGCATAGAAGGCTAAAGCAATTTTCGCAAAAATATTCTCTGGTGTGTATCGGGGGGATATCGTTCCAGCGTGCCGAACACAGAGTATCCTTGCTTTTCATAGAAACCTGGAGCCTGAAAGCTGAATGTGTCAAGCCAAATCCCGACGCAGCTTTGTTGTTTGGCCCATTGCTCCGCCTGAGCCAGAAGCTTCGCCCCCAGTTGCTGGCCCCTCATAACTTCGGGCACAAAAAGCAGCTCGACGAACAGCCAGTCATAATAGCATTTCGCCCATAGGCCACCTTGGATTCCGCCCTCATCATCGCGCAGTAAAATTGCGAGCGGCTTGTAACCATCCTGTCCAGCCTTCGAATCATTAAAGGCGAGCAGGGGATTTAGGATTGCCTCGCGGTCATCTTCGTTAGGGTCGAGCTTCACTTCTAAAACAGGCATTTCGTATCTCCATTCAGCCATTTCCGCCTATGTGGCCGATGTAACAGCGACGTGAATTTGTCGCCATACTCGGGAGACCACTTTTGGCGCAATCCGGCCAAGGCAAAGCTTCCACAGTCGGCCCTAAGCGATCATGGAGCGTGTTGCAAAAGTCCCTCGCAAAATGCCGATTTTTGCGGCCGACTTCTGCAACAGAATTTTTTCTGGCATTTCAACGTGGCCGATTTTGTAGCGAATGTCGGGACGTCTGCGACTTACCAACTCCCTGCGAGGGTCGCGCCTGCGAGAAGCGCCCCAGTCACGATATTCGACAGGAATAGGCGGTAATTTACCTCTGGGCGGGAAAGGTCTATCCGCCAAGTCTGCCAAGCAAGGTGCGCGGCGATTACCAGCATTCCAATCGCGTAAGGCAGAGACATGCCCAACAGCCAGCCACCTAGCGACCACGCAACAATCGTCAAAGCGTAAAACAGGCCAATGCAGGTCTTGCCGTTCCGGCCGAACAGGATCGCGGTCGATTTCAGGCCCAGGCGGGTATCGTCTGCCACATCCACATATGCGTAAACCGTGTCATAGCCGATCTGCCACGCTATAGCGCCGATCCACATCGCGACGGCCCCGGCCGGGATCGCTCCCGAAACCTCCGCCCATGCCATCAGCATTCCCCAATTGAACGCCGCGCCCAAGACGGATTGCGGCCAATGCGTGAAGCGTTTGCAAAGGGGATAGATGAACACGAGCGGCAGCACGCATATCGCTACGAGGCGCGTGAAGGGGGTCAGGAAAAACAGCAGCAACGCAGCTAGGGCGAGTTCTGCGATAAGGAATGCTATTGCGTTGTAGAGGCGGAGCTGACCGCTCGCCAGCGGGCGAAAGCGGGTCCGCTCCACATGCCCGTCAAACTTGCGATCCGCAATGTCATTGACCGTCGATCCGGCGCTTCGCATCAGGACCGCGCCGAGACAGAACACCACCAGAAGCCAGATTTCAGGGAGCCCGTGAGCAGCCTGTATAAGCGCGGCCAAACAGGGGAAAAGCGTAAGCCAAATGCCTACCGGCCGATCAATCCGGGCAAGTCTCGCATAGGGACGCCAAGAGGTGGGCAACCGACGATCAACCCAATCTCCAAGGTGAATATCGCTCAAATCTGGACGGCTCAAGGTGGTCATTCTGTAATCTCAATTCCTGTCGGGAAATCCCGAGTTTTTTCGCAATTTTGCGCCTGAGTTTTGCGACTGTCGCAGGATAGGCAATTCTGCGGCAGTCGCAATGGTCGCTTTTGGGCGCAATCCGGCCAAGGCTAAGCTTCCGCAGTTTGGCCCAGAGCGGCCATTCCTGTCAAAGGAGTCATCGTCGAAATGCGCTTGACTTTGTTATACGCATCTTGTATACAACATGCTTATGACAACTAATTCAGCCAGCGGCGCTGCCGCGCTCCAACGAGGTGATGCAGCGCAGGATGTCGTTTATGCCTGGCTGAAGCAGCATGTGCTGACACTGCCGCGCCATGAGACGACGTTCCTTACAGAGGCGCAGGTCTGTCGGGAAACAGGCGTCTCGCGAACCCCGGTCAGAGAGGCGTTCCTGCGGTTGGAGGCCGATGGTCTACTGAGGATTTTGCCTAAGAAAGGGGCATATATCGCGCCGATCACCGAGATTGAGGTTGACGCGATCATGCAGGCACGCGGCCTAGTCGAGGAATGGTGCGCACAGCAGGCAAGCCGCTTCGGGGTGGACTTGGCCGCTGAGTTGGACCGCCTGATCGCTCAGCAGGAGAAGGTCCGAAACGATCGCGTCGCGTTCATCGAAAGCGACCGAGAATTTCACCGGGCGATCGTGAGGGCTGCGGGCAATCCTGTTCTGGCGACCTTCTATGAGAGCCTTCGCGATAGACAGGTTCGAATGGGGGTCCATGCGATCTCTGTCGGCAGCCGCGTTGACGAGGTGCTGTCGGAGCATCGGGCAATAGCGCAGGCTATTCGGACCTCTCAAGCGGACGAGGCCGCCGCGGCGGTCGGGGTGCATTTGGCTCGGACTTTGGCAGCATTGCGGGCACCTACACTCGGCGACTGGTCGCCCGGCTCGCGCGCGGTGGTATAGGCTCGCAGCTTGCGGCCAGGTTAGCAAAGAACGCAGAAATTACAGGATTGGCAATCAGATAGATCAAATCGACATCGGGGGAAGCCATGGAACCGGTCATGGACGTGCGTTCATTCAGGCAGGCTTTAGGGCAGTTCCCGACTGGGGTATGCGTGGTCACCAGCACGATCGGCGCGGAAAAACTCGGCGTCACGATCAGTTCGTTCAACTCGCTGTCGCTCAACCCGCCGCTGATCCTTTTCTCCATTGATCGCCGGGCCGCCAGCCTTTCCCAGTGGGCGCAGGCGGAGGGCTACGCGATCAACGTGTTGTCTGAGAACCAGGCGGATTTGTCGAGCCGATTTTCCAAGCCGCTTTCCAACAAATGGGAAGGGATCGCCTGCGAGACGATAGTCGGGCATGGCATCGTCCTTCCAGGAGCTGCAGCAGTGTTCCACTGCGCGCCTTGGGCTGCCCATGACGGTGGCGACCATCTGCTGTTCATTGGCAGAGTGACATCATTCCAATCGTTTTGGGACCGCCGGCCGCTCGTGTTCAGCAAGGGCCGATATGCCGCGCTAGAAAGTGAGAGGCACAACGAAGCGTCCTGGCCACTAGCAATGCACTATTGAGGGGGATGACATGTTGAAAACAGGTTCAGAGCATATCGAAACCCTGCGGGATGGCAGGCACGTGCTCATCAACGGAAAGCGCGCCGACGATGTCACGATCCATCCGGCCTTTTGCCAATCCATACAATCAGTGGCGCGGCTCTACGATTTCCAAAGCGCCGAGCAGAATCGCTCCCTCATGACATACGAGGTGAATGGCGTCGGCACTGCAAGCCGCATTTGGCAGATGCCTGGCAACCATGCGGAGCTGGTGGAGCGCCGAAGAGCGCTGGAGACCTGGGCAACGTTGCATTGCGGTTTCCTTGGCCGTGCGCCGGACCATGTCGCTTCCTGTCTGGCCGGCATGATGATGGGAATTGAGGTCTTTCAGGCCTACGATCCGAAGCGAGCCGACGCCCTTGCCGACTACTATCGATACGCCCGCGACAACGACCTTTACCTGACCTACGTGATCATCAACCCTCAGGCTGACCGGTCGAAGAGCGCAAGCCAGCAGCAGGACGGCACCTTGACGGCCGGCGTTGTCGACCAGGACGCGGAAGGTCTGACAATCCGCGGCGCAAAGATGTTGGCGACAGGCGGCATCATGGCCAACGAGGTGATCGTCACTTGTATCCAGCCGCTTTCACAAGGAGACGAGCCCTATGCAGTCTCCTTCGCAGTGCCCATGAATGCAGCCGGGCTGAAGATCATGTCCCGCAAGTCGTATGAAGAAAATGCAACCAGCGTCTTCGACAATCCGCTCGCCAGCCGCTTCGATGAGAACGATGCGATCCTTTATTTCGATGACGTCAAAGTGCCGTGGGATAGGGTTTTCATCAACCAGGACATCCACATGTGCCAGCAGCAGTTTCATGCGACGCCCGCCCATGTCCTGCAGAATTACCAGGCACAAATCCGCCTGATGGTGAAGATGCGATTTCTTCTGGGGTTGGCACATCGCATCACCGAGACCAACGGCGTCGTCAATTTCCCGCAGGTGCGCGAAACGCTCGGTGTCCTGGCGGCCCAGAGCGCGATGGTCGATGCGCTGGTGCATGCCATGGAGGTCAAGGGACGAAACTTCGGTGCCTACTTCGTCCCGGATGCGCACACGCTCTATTCGGCTCAGGTACTCACGCAGAAGCTCTATCCGGAAGTGATTTCGGCACTGCGTGAACTGGCCGGCGGCGGACTGATCATGCTGCCCTCAAGCGTCGAAGACTTCGCCGATCCCCAACTCAAGGCTCTGATCGAGAAGACCCAGCAATCACCATCCACGAGTGCCGAAGGGCGGGTGAAGCTCTTCAAGCTGGCCTGGGATGCGATCGGCTCCGAGTTCGCCTCGAGGCATACCCAATACGAGATGTTCTATGCGGGCGCGAACTTCGTCACCAGGAATCACAGTTATAGAACGTGCGACTGGCATTCCGGCACCCGATTGGTCGATCAGATGCTTGATTCCTATTCGCTCGAAAACGAACTTGGAGCCCTCGCGGCAGTGGTGGAATGACCATGCACCCGTCCACAATGAAAGAGCACAAGGAATTCCATCAGGTGGACATGGGACAGGGGTGGCATGTCCCTCCTGGCTACCCGGAGGGAATAGAGCAGAAAATACTGGCGGGGCGGCTTGACGAAGTGAAGGGCGAAGGCAACCGGACACGATTGCTGCGTTTCCTGCCGGGCGCGCGCACTGAAAAGCCGTTCGTGCATGACTACTGGGAAGAGGTCTATCTTCTCGAAGGCGACCTCATAGTCGGCGACAGGTCCCCCGAAACATATCCTGCTCATACCTACGCATGCCGTCCTCCAGGGGTCTTTCATGGGCCATTCAAATCAGAGATGGGCTGCTTGCTGCTGGAGATTCACTATTATGAGACGACATTGAGATGACCACTTCTGGCGCTTTCCGGAAGAAGATGGTGCTCCCCTTTCGCCAGCGGGAGAAAGGTCCAACAGGGCAGAGTCCTCATCCCATCAATAGTGGTCTTAGCGTGTTGAGGTGATCCACGGTATAGTCGAAAAAGGCAATAATCCTTGGCGTTTTTCGTATGTCCGGATGGGTCAGCAGATACCACCCGCGGTTCAGCTCTTCGACCGGTGCGGAGAGTTGAACAAGGGTCTCATGCATGTTGGCGATCGTGGTAGGCAATGGAGAGATTCCGAGGCCAGCCATTACGGCATGGAGGACACCGAGAACACTGTTGTTCGTCGCGGCGGTCTCCGCATCGGGAGCTATCCGTCGGAGCCACTCTGCAGCACGATGGTTTGACAGCGCGCCTTCAAATCCGATGATTGTATGGTTGGCGATGTCATGGAGGCCATTCAACGTCCCATGGCGATGGACGTAGTCGCGACTGCCGTATACAGCCCAGACTGAGTCGCCGATCCTTCGTCCCACCAGCTTTTCATCTGCCTGTTCGCCTGATCGGAGAGCTACGTCTGCTTCGCCCTTGGACAGGTCGAGATAGCCGTCGCTCATCACAAATTCCACCCGGAGGCTGGGATAGAGTTCGTAGAAGTCACTCAGGAACTGCGAGTTGGAAATTCGTGACACGAGGGGCTCAGGGCAGGTTAGCCGAATGATGCCTTTTAGTTCGTTGGCGTAGGCCTTCGCCTGCCGTTCGATGGCGATCATCGCTTTCTCGGCGTCTTCTGCCAATGGCAGGAGTGCAAGGCCAAGTTCCGTTAGCTGGTATCCCGACGGATGTCTTCGGACGAGGCCATGCCCGATCCTCCCTTCGAGTTCGGCGACGCGGCGATGAACCGTCGACTGATTGACGCCCATCGCTCTTGCCGCCGACAGGGTGCTCCCGTGCCTGGCAACTGCGATGAAGTATCTGATGTCGTCCCAGCCGAGCATAGGACCACTATGCGCTTTTGCGCGCGACCTTTGCAATGGTGCTGCTCCCGGCCGAACCGCCACTTGTCTAGTGTGGCGCAATTGGAAATGGAGGCAATCATGCAAGACATTAACGTACAGGATGCGATCTCGGCTCTTTTAGTCGGAGCAACGACATCCGCCGCGCCCACCGGAATGGCCAAGTTAAAGGTCCTTCACCGAGAGGCGACCCAGAGCCTTCCCCAACAGGAGGCGCAGGAAATAAGGGTACTCCTTGCGACGTTGGAGCCGGGTGATCGCACTCCATATCACTCTCATCGGTTTCCGGTAACGGTCTTTATGCTGAGCGGCGAATTCACGTTGGAACTCGATGGTCGAGACCCGGTCATCCTGCACGCGGGGAACGTCTTTGTTGAACCGTCCCTCGTTGCGATGACCGGACATAATCGGAGTGAAAGGCCCACGACAATGGCCCTGTTTTATGTCTCTGATCCCGACACGCCTTTCGCCGATGCGATCAGCTAGGCGGTCCCTGACTGGATTTGCGCGGAGCGGAAGAGAGCTATCTTCCGCTACCGGCCAGAGCTGCCCTGTCTTTGGAATTGCTCGGAGATGGCAATAGGATAGTCCCGACGACGGTTCTTGAGCGAGTGACGCCAATCCTCCGACTTCAGCAAGACCACCTGTCGGTCGTCATTATTGGCCAACCATAGGACTGTATAGCGTTGCAACTTCAAGCTAGCGCGTCTTGGCACATACTCGTTTGGGCTGGCTTGAGGCCAATGCCGCTTTCGCCCAATTGCGGTCATTGCAACAGTTAGTAGGCGACAGGGCACGAACGGCGGCTATGGGTTTTTCGTGTCATTCGGTTATTCTCCCCCGAACATCGATTACCATTGGAGCCCGAGAAAATGATCTCAGCCGGATATTGCCGACTTATGGCCCGTTACAACACTTGGCAGAATACCTCTTTGGTAACTGCCGCTGATGGGCTCACGAAAGTGGATCGCTGGAAGGATCGAGGTGCGTTCTTCCAATCGATCGCAGCTACGTTGAACCATCTTTATTGGGCTGATGCCCTGATTCTACAGCGATTAAAGGGGAACGAGCGCCCAGAGAAAAACATCAACCACCCCTCACAAGCCCATCGGATTGGGATGAGTTCAAGACGCTCCGTTTGCAACGGAACGAGGAAATCGAAGAGTGGGCAGCACGATTGCTCGACGCGGACCTCAACGGGATAGTTGTTTGGTATCCTGGGGGAGGTTCAACGCGGATCGAGAAGCCAAAGGCTCTCTGTGTTATTGAACTCTTCAACCACCAGACCCACCACCGGGGTCAGGTCCACGCGATGTTAACAGCAGCGGGTGCAGAACCAGAGCCAACTGACCTTTCGATGCTGGCATAGCTTGTCCGCTATCCGCCGATTGCGGGCGAGTGCTTTGTCGCGAAGCTCTCTGATATATGCACTTCAAGAAGAGCCCGCAAAAGGACCAATGTTTGAGAGGTTGCAGGAATATCTCGCGGCATATGTCATTGAGGTTGATCCGTAGGGGAGAATATCTGACTAGCCGGGGGCATGCAGAAGTCAATCTCCCACACAACTTGACTTCCTTCTATTCGAATGACGGTGTCCGGTGGCAGTTGCTCCATAATGCTGCAAATTTCTAACGCTATTCGCGATGGTCCAGCAGCCATCACACGTTGGACGAAGGCGGAGCAGATGGGACGAGCGGTTCGGCAGCGAGGGCCTGACGTAGGCGCTCCTCTTGCTCCGGAGACAGCGACGAGCGCAGAACCTTGGCATGCTCACCCTTGAATGCTTCCAGCACCTTCTCGGGCTGCGCCTTCCGGACGAGAAGGAACAGCGCCGAGCTACTGGCCGGAATCGCTTCGGCCAGCCGCTTGATGAGATCGTCATCGATCCCATAGTCGGTTATTGAACCGGCAAGCGCGCCCGATCCGGCGCCGAAGGCGCCACCGAGGACCATGCCCGCCAGCGGGTTGAGGAACAGGAGACCGACCAGCGATCCCCACAGAGCACCAGAAACGCCGCCGCTGGCCGCGCCGGCCGCGGTAAGATTGATGCTTTGCTTCAGGCGGACCTTGCCCGAGCTGTCGCGGACTGCGACGACGGCATCTTCCAAATCGACAAGGTATTCCTTCTCGAGTTGGACAAGCCGGTTGAGAATGGCGTCCGCCTTGTCGGCGGTATCGAAACCGAGCACCACGAGTTCTGACATCGAGTTTCTCCGCGTTAGTATCCCGACAGGACATAGCAGCCAAGTGGATTTCGTCCATGGATCAGACGCTAGATATGACCCTTCCTGCCGCTAACATCGGGAGGTGAGATCAAAATCAAGAGCACGGCATGAGGAAATCCGGCAGGCTTCACGCCAGCCTCTTGCGGCAAACTCGCCATAGGGTTTTCCGAGCGTGGTCAAAATCAGCTCGCGCAATTTATCCCACCTTGGATCGGCTGTGTCCCGCAAGTCAGGATCAATACGGACCGGCAGACCCAAACGATCAGCAATCAAGGTCGCAGTTTGATGCGCCTTCTTTTCAGGACTGCTGAGTATTTCCCTTACGTTGAAGCCGGAGAGGTGTTTCGCCAGCTTGATCGCGGCTGCCTTACCGGCCGCGCTGAGCTTCCAATCTATTGATGGCGTATTCTCGTCAATGAAAGGGATGCTGTGACGAACGAGACAATCCGAGATGTCAAAATTCCAATACCGGTTCGCCGTTGATCGGCTTCAGGGCCGGTCGCGATTGCCTCATTCACCATTCAGCCGCACGACCAGCTCGTCAACGGCAGCTTCCACGGTTTTCGACGCGCTATCGATCACAAACGGGCCGTGCCATTCGTCATACGCTCGCTCGGAAATCTCTTGCCATGTCGGCTTCACGAGACCTTCGACGTCGCTGACGCGTGTTTCAACACGCTTGCGGTGCTCTGCTTTATCTGAGCATACCACCTCGACCTCCACCGTTTTGACCCCAGCAGCCTGCGCGACCGAACGCCAAGATGCTCGGGTTATTTGGAGCGGATTGACGGAGTCCGCGATGACCGTTCGGCCGAGGGTCAGATTGTCTCCGGCGATGCCGTAAGCAACGATGTAGCCTGCAGGTCCGACGTCATCGGCCACTCCGGAAGCGGAGATTGCTTGCTCGATGGTATCGACGCGCACATGGACCGCATTCAGGCGCTGTGCCAAAGCGCGGGCAATTGTCGTCTTTCCACTGCCAGGCAGACCACCGAAGATAATGAGCATTGTGACCTTGGTGTTGGTTGCAGAAGCTCCACGGTTCAGTCCCTGCAGCTTTACGCACAACGCAATCATTCCCCATTAAGGATGGGCGCGCAATTCCCTTGTCAGCACCGGATTGTCACACCGGGCGCCGAAATGGTCCATCCAAGCGCCTCCAAAAAGCCCACCGCATCACTCGCAGCATCACAATCAATGTCTTCGACCCGTGCTGCGATGCGAATTCTTCAAGACCTTTCAAGAGCATGCGGCTGAACCCTTTGCCCTGAAGGGACGAAAACACCATTGCTTAAGTTGCAGCACCACCATTCTCCACACAAAAGCGTGAGTTCAGGGATGGTCAGTTACCGATTTCTCCGGATCGGACACCCTTTAGCTTGGCCGCCTTGAAGAGAACCGAACCCAGGCCAATCGTGTGTGGCGCTGATTCACCGCCGCGGACGAGTCGCGGTACGGTGTTTCCAAGCTATGGCCAGGTATAGTGGCGACTGCCGGCGCAGGCCGACTATTCGGGTGTTGCAACGCGAATCGGGCGAGTGCCGATCTTTGTCCCGGTGACGGCATCCACGGCTACCGGTTCAATTTCTGCTCCTGTCTCCGCGTCGACGTATCGCGCCAATCTGCCTTCGCCACGGTACCGGCGTCCCCACGCACCCAGTAAGACAAGCACCGGCAAGAAATCGCGTCCGGCGGTGGTCAGCAGGTACTCATCGCGCGGAGGCCGCTCCGAGTAGCGCTGCTTTTCCAGAAGTCCCTCCTCCGTCAGCGTCGCCAGCCGTCGGGTCAGAATAGTGGGGGCGATGCCCAGACTTTTCCGGAATTCGTCGAAGCGGGTGAGGCCCATGCTCGCGTCGCGAAGGATCAACATGCTCCACGCGTCGCCGACGCAGGTGAGGCTGCGGGCAATCGGGCAAGAGGCGTCGGGAAGATTCTTCATGTTCATATCATTTTGATAGTGACTTAGTATCTAAATGATAGTAACATCATTTCAAGCTGTAATCCAGCACAAAGAAAGAGGTGACTTCCATGAACAAGATCAATCTTGGCGCCCCCCATCCAGAACTTAACCGTCGGCGCGCGCAATCGGGTCATCATGTCACCACCGGCCACCCGAGATCGTCCAAACGGAGCCTCACGATGATCAACTTCATCGGTGGCCTGGCGGCATTCGGCCTGGCCGCGTCTCCGTTGCATGCCGATGAGCTGCCCCCCATGGCGGGGGAAAGTATCCATGTCGGCGATTTTCATGGCGTCTTCCACTACACCGACGAAAATGACGGCTATCGAGTGGTTGCAACGATTGCGGAGGGAGAGGCCGGAGTTCCGGTGCGTTTCTCGGCCACTCTCGCCGAGGGGCAATCGGCGACGATATCCGTGCCGGGGAAATTGGGCGAACCTAGCCAAAGCCTCGCGATTTCGCGCTCGGACGACAAGCTTGTCGTCACCGACGTGGGGTCGATGTCCAACAAGAAGCTAATTGGGGCCATTGCCGAGTAATGGCCTCATCGAATCACCCCCGGGGGCGAGCACATCTTCATTGGTGCGCACTGGATTGGCCCGCCGAGAACGTACAGGATTTAAGCACTGAGTCGGGAAGCATGCGCGGTGTTTCGTCTGCCTCAGGTGCAGACCCATTCACGGATCTTGCACTGGTTTTCCTGACCGCCACAGAGGCTCAGGGCCTTCCGTTCCGCTTCGCGACGGGTCATCGCCGAAGCGGTACCCCAGAACGGGGCTCCAGCGCGGGAGGTTCCACCTAGCGACAGAGCTGCACAATGCTCGTAGGGAAAGCCCGTGCCGTCGTCGTCATCCCAATGGCGATGGTTGCGGAACACTTCGACCACCTTGCAAGCCGCACCTTCCTCATTCACGCAATGCTTGAGCGCGGCATCTTCCGCTTCCGTCCTCTTCTCGGCGCCCCAGAAGAAACCGTGCCGGCCGTCCACAGGCGAAAACGCAATCGCGCCCCAGATGCCCTTCTCTTCGTGCGCAGGTCCCCGCTGCGGTATCACCAAATCGGCGGCATTGCCCGGCGAAATGCCAACGAGGGCGGCGATCAGTATGGGCCAGAGGCGACGGCCGATCGGCATATTCGTGCTCCAAAGTCGAGGTTGATCAGGCATGCTCCGCAGGCATCGATCCTCATCCGGCCATTCTCGCGACGGAGATGACGACGCAGGCGTTTCCGGTGGGGACCAGAAGAGCCTGGCCGCCATCGCCTGCCAGATTGAAAAGCATCGTGTTCGAAAGATTGTCCGCGAGGACGCTGCCTTTCGGAAGCGTCTGCATGATTTCCTGGCATGTCTTCTGGAACGGCGCCACTCGCACGAAGCCCCCTTCGCAGCCCTGGCCGATCGGAGACGCGAACACGACACCCGCCGCCTGCGCCTTGTAGTCGGGCAGGTCATAAACCATTCCAGCAACGGCCTGCACCGGATGGGTATCGGGCGACGATGTATTCCATTGCGTTTGCTCGGTATAGGTCGAGCCCAAGGTCAAGGCCTGCCCGAGCCCGGCGAAGACCTTGGCGCAGGTGCGGACGCCTGCTTGGCTCGCATGCTTTTGAAACGGCGTCTCGCCCGCCGCTGTACTCCCTGCCGCGGGCTTGTTCTCGGAAGGTTTGCTCTCAGCGGGCTTGCTCTCGGCGGGCGCTTGCGGCTGGGCCGAGGCGGTCTCCGCGACAAATCTCCCGAGCGGCGGATAGAAATAGAACGAGAGAACGACCGCCGCGGCGACCACAACGGCGAACATGACGGTCAGCGCGACGTTTCGCACCAGGCGCCAAACTGACCCTCGTGCAGATGGTCGACTTGCCAGAGGCTCTGCCGGTGCGTAGCTCTGCGAGTTGGTCAATATTCTGTCCTGGATGGATTGGCGGGTCATTTGTCTCTCGCTAGTTGATGGCTGACAGTGCAGACTTGAGCCCCTTGAAAGGGGCACCAAGGCTGACCGCCGCTCCCGAAGGCATGGAATAGGAAACGTTGATGGTTGCCTCTTTGCCGATTTGCTGTCGAAGAATCGGCCCGACGGGCAGGTAGCCGACGCAGACCGTGCTGTCACATGCACTCAGCTGGACGTCGACGGGTCTCTCCCGTCCGTCGATCCCGAGCGAAATCTTGCTCCCCGTTCCGAGCTGCGCCGGCGCCCGCAGGATCATGAAAGGCTTGCCTTTTTCATCGGCAGCCAGAGACCAGCTGAAGATGAGTACCTGATTTTGGTCGATGAAGGATTGGCTGATGTTGCACACCTTGCGTTTCGCCTTGAGATCCTCGTCGCAGATCAGATTCCAGTTTTCGAAGGGGTGAATGACCCGGCGATAGCTGCCCAATGGAACGCCTTGCGGCGGCACCACCTCTGACGGCTTTATCCGGTAGGATCCCGTTTCCTGACCAGCGACGGGCGAGACTCCGGTGAGGTGCAGGGAGGCCACTGCGAGCAAGACAAACCGCCCCGCACCGGCTCGGAATCGCATTTGGATGGGCTCGGCAAATGAACGGAACATTGACAGACGAGAGCTTCATGATGAGAACCGAGGGCTTGAAGATCGCGACGAACACCGCCGCGAACTCGTAGTGGAGAGGCAAATCAACGGGCGAGCGAGGGGCTTTCCGAATGTGCGGGAGCCCACCACGCCGTAGTGACCTCAATTCAAGGTTACGCTGAGGCCTGCCCCGACGCCCCACGCGCCGCCCGCGGTCGTGCCGGACAGGTTGGCGCGGACGCGGCCAGTCTCACTTGTGTAGCCGGCGCCGAACGCAAACGCTCCCTCATTGCGCCAAAAGCCGCCGCCGACCGCGACGCTGAGCTTACCGGGCCTATCGTCATAGCGTAGAGACGCCGCCGCCAGGCCGATCGCCGCCGCCTGCCGAGCCTCGCCTCGAATGTCGCCTATATCCGTGTTGAGCTGGCTCAGTCTGGAGTCGGTGTAGGCTTTCGACTGCTCAAGCGTCGTGCCCGCCACCTGGTCGGTGTAGCTGTGGGCCTGGTCGACCGCCCAGGTCACCCGGCCGTCGGTATAGGACTTTGACTCGGCCAATGTGGTCGACATTCCGTCGTTCATCTGCCTTACGTTCACCGCATCCGTGTCAGCCACGCCTGTCCCGACGTTGTGGATGATGACCGGCGCGCTCGGATCGCCGCCCACGAGGGTTAGTGAGTTCGCTCTCGTGCCGTCCGGGTTCTCGTCATATTTGACGGCGAACTCCTCAAGATCGCCAACTCCCGACTGCAGGGATTCGACCGCCTGATTGGTCGCATAGAGTTGGCTGCCGTTGATGGCGTCGGTGGATACGGCGCTGATGCGCCCCGCAGCCACATTGGTGATTGTGCGTTCACTGCCAGCGCTGCCCACGCTCACGGTGCTTGTTGGGCTCGCGCCCGCGAAGGTATAGGCGACGCCGTTGATCGTAGTGCCGGTGGTCGCCACTGCAGCCGCGGTTGTCGAGCCCGCACCGAGAGCCACGCTGCCCGGTTCACTGGCCGTTGCGCCGGCGCCAAGCGCCATTGCCTGGACACCGTTCGCAGTCGAATTCGTGCCGAGCGCGATGCCGTCGGCCAAGTTGACGGTCGAGTTCTGGCCGATGGCGATGCCACCGGGCGCCGTCATCTGGACGACCGCGCCGTTGCCCATGCCGATGCCGTTATCGCCGTTGACGGTCGTGCGGGGGCCGATTGCGACGGAGTCGACGCCGACCGCGAGCGAATCTGAAGCCGTCGAATTGGCGTGGAAGTAGGTGGTGGGCGACACCGCGAACGAGGCCAGTGCCCCCTTGAGCTGGCGGATGGTGGCTGCGTCCTGGTCCTCCGTGCCGTCGGCGACGTTGGTGATCTGCCGGTAGGACGTCGAGTTGCCTACCGAGACCGCGCCGAGAAGGGTCTTGTCGGTCGTGTTGTACGGAACCAGGCCGGTGCCGGAGATGATGCTACCGGACGTTGGCGCGATCGCCCGGTCGGCCACCGAGCCTGAACCGAGCGCCACGGCGCCAAGCACCGTCGACTGGGTGTTCTGGCCGATGGCGAGCGAGGCGTCGGCACTTGCCTGGGCGTTCGAGCCTGCCGCGAAGCTGTTGTTGCCGGTTGCGACGCTCTGCGGGCCGATGGCGACCGAGTCGATTCCCACGGCGTTCGAATCGGCAAGCGTTGAATTGGCGTGGAAATACTTTATCCCGCCGCCGGTAAGCGCATCGTCGAAGCTTGTCAGGCTGTTGTCGATGGCCGTGAAGGCGCCACCCACCGTCGTGTAGCTGTTGCCCGCGATCGTGTAGGTCGGGCTGCTGACCGTGCCGTCCGGGTTCACAGTGGCGCCGCCGCCGAGGATGTTGGCGATGCTCAGGGACGCGCCGTAGAGCTGCGAGCCATTGATCGCTTCGGTCGAGGTCGAGGAGACCGTCCCGTCCAAAAGGCCGCTGATGCCGGTGCCGTTCATAACGAGACCCGAGGCGTCGAACACTTGTCCGCTTGACAGCGTCAGGCTGTCGGCGGTGAGCGCCGGTGTCGTGGCAATTGTGATATCCGTGCCGCTGCGCGTGACGGAGATGTTCTGCCCGTTTAGGAGTTGTACCGTGCCGCCCGGAGCGACATTCGTCGCCGCATCCCCGTTCGCCTGCAGGTTCCAGCCGGCTGAGGCCGTGCTGCTTACCGCAGAGAGGGCAGACTGCACGCTGTTGTAGGTCGTGCCGCCGATCGCAAGCCCCGCCGTCACCTGGTTGGTGGTCGCGTTATAGGCAGAGGTGCCGCCCAGCGCCGTCGACACGCTCGTGCCGAGCGTGTCGACATCGGATCCGACTGCCGTGATCGCCTGGTTCGTCGCGAAGAGCTGCGAACCGTTGATCGCATCGGTCGAGGTCGAGGAGATCCGACCCGCTGCCACATTGGTGATGGTGCGCTCGGCGCCGGGGGCACCGATGCTTACCGTCGAGGTCGGGGTCGTGCCGGCGAAGTTGTAGGTTGTTCCGTTGATAGAGGTGTTCGGCGTGGCGACCGCAGCCGCCGTGGTGCTGCCCGAGCCGAGAGCCACGGCTCCGGCATTTGTCGCGGCTGCGCCGGCGCCAAGCGCCATCGCGTTGGCGGCAGCCGCATTGGCCTGGCTTCCCATGGCGATGGCACTCGCGCCATTGGCGATGTTGCGGTCGCCGATGGCCACCGCACCCTGACCGGCCACGGTGTTCTGGTAGCCGATGCCGACCGCACCCTGTGCCGCCGTGCCGGGCGTGCTCACCGCCTGGCCGCCACCGCCGACCATATTGGTGTTGCCCATTGCGACCGAGCCGGTGGCGGTGTTGTCCATGCCCTGCGCAACGGCGCCATCGCCGGTGGCGGTGTTGGGATCGCCGATCGCCACCGCGCCATTGCCGTTGGCGACATTGCCGGAGCCGATGGACACGGCCTTGCCGCCCGTCGCCACCGCATTCGTCCCCATGGCGACCGCATCGGCGGAATCGGCCGTCGCGTTCGTGCCGATGGCGATGGCGCTCGCAGCGCTGGCCGCTGATTGCCCGCCGACGGCAATGGCGTTGACGCCCGAGGCATTTGCGCCGGCTGTCGCATTGCCGCCGAGCGCCAATGCGCCCGTCGCGCTGCTGGTTGCCCCGATACCAACTGCGGTGGAGAATGCGCCGCTGGAGTTCGCGTTGTTCCCTAGCGCGATGCCGGAGGTCGCCGCGCTGCCGACGACTGCTCCCGATCCCAGCGCGACCCCGCCGAAACTCAGCGCCTGTGCCTGGTTGCCCAAGGCGGTCCCGAAACTCCCTGACGCAGTGGAACGAGGGCCAAGGGCAGTCGCGCTTTCGCCCGACGCTGTGGCCTGATAGCCACCAGCGAACGAACTGAGCGCGCTGGCGTTGGCTTCGCGGCCAACGGCCGTTGCAAAGGTGGCGCTGGCCGTGGAACTGACACCGACCGCGGTGGAGTTCCCTCCCGAAGCGACGGCGAAGGTGCCCAAGGCGCTGGCGCCGGCTGCGGTAGCACTGGCCTGAACACCGAGCGCGACCGAATTGATGCCGCTTGAGATCGTGCCGGCGCCCAGCGCCATGGCGCCGCCGGTGCCTGAGGCCGCCGCATCCTGGCCGAGTGCCACCGCGTATTGTCCTGACGCGCTGGACCGGGTCCCTATCGCAACGGCGTTGAGTTGGGATGCCCTCACATCTGTGCCGATGCCGATGGCACCCACAGCAGTGGCACCTGTCCCAGCGACGGTGCGCGCGCCAAGATAGACGGAGTTCAACTGTGAGGCGACCGACTGGAAGCCGATCGCGATGGCATTCTGGTTGCCCGCACTAGCGCTGGTGCCCTGGGCAATGGAATCGATTCCAGCCTGCGTTGCTCCAGAGCCAACCGCGACACCGCGTAACCCGGTCGCGGTAGCGCTAGGTCCCACGGCAACACTGCCGGAGCCAGTCGCCGAGCCGCCGCCGGCGGCATATTGCGCCAGCGCCGGGGTGGTGATCATGAACATCGCGGCCATAACGCAGCCGAAGCTTCCGCCGATGCCAAGCATCCCGCACCCCAGCCGATCTCGTCTCGGGCCGAGCGCGCGGTGCGCCAGGCGCAGCGCCATCATGAGCCGGCGGCGCAGCGAGCGGCTGCCTTTGTGCGCACCGCTCCACCAGCTTTCGGCGAAGTGGCCCGGTCGACGTTGCACGATTGTACCCTGTATCGATGTCACGGGATGAGGACCTCCTGTACGGCTTTGCTCTCGATCGCGGCAGACTCCCCCGGCCCTTCCGGTGATGCGTGTCGGTTCGAGGATGGCATGATCGGGCTAGCATCGACGCCATACGCCAGAAGCGCGTGACCATGCCTGCCGCCGATTGCTTCGACACTTGCGAGCGTGCTCTCCAGCCAGGCATCGCCCTCGTCGGGCACCGCTACAAGCGCCCTCGCGGCCCGCTCGGCCGGGATCACCTCTTCGAGATGGAATCGAATTGCCTTGAGGTGCTGAGCGGGGGGCCTGCCGGCAAGCACCACCGCGGTGAGGCCGTAGATATAGTTGGCGAGCACCATGTCCCATTTGGCTTCGGAAAGCCCGCCTCGGTAGCGCGTTTCCAAAGCCTCGAATGCGGACCGCACCCTTTGACTGATCTCTTCCGAAATGATCTGCCGCATCTCGGCCGCCTCGCCACAATCACGGACCAATCGATGCGCCCCTCCACTCATGATCCGAGCACGGCGCAAAGACAAAATCCGGGCACCACAATCAACTGTTGCGAACAGACACGAGGGCTCGCTGGAGGTCTTTCAGGAAATGTTCGGCTTTTGTCAGAAAATTGCGGTTCGGGCTCCGATCAGCCACCCCGTCACTTTTTTGCCACGGCCTTTCCACTTTTGAAATGGCGCGCTCGACAGGACTGTTACCTTTTCCGGCTGCGACGCTGTGCTTGCGCATCGTTGACCTGAGATGGCATTTTCTTTGAAACGCCCGCACGCCATGCTGATGGGAGAGCCGGTGAAGGCCGCGGCTCGCGCATGTTCAACGCAAGCAATAGGCCCACGTCGCTCGCCGTTCGCAGATCACGCCGCTGGTGGGCCTGGTGGCATTGCCACAAAGACTGGCCGTCGCAATGCCGGACCGGAGCGGGGCGGCTCCTATGCGCGTTTGAGTAGACGAAATTGATTCGGAGTATTCTGCCGCAATTTGCGCATAACCGATGTCAGATGGCTTTGACTTGAGAAGCCGGACAAGTAGGCAACTTCTGCCACGCTCACATCTTCATTCGAGAGTAGGCGTTCAGCGCAATCCAGGCGAAGATTGAGAACGTATTGGTGCGGCGGTTGCCCGAACGTATTTGTAAATGCTTGAATAAAATGGCTCTTTGATAATTTTGCGACGCCCGCAAGCTCGGCGATCGAGAGCTTTCGACTGAAATTGTCGCCCAAATAATCCTGCACCCGTCTTGCGGCAAGTATAGACAGCCGCCCCCTGCGCGCAGGTGCTTCAATAGCCACGCCATAGTTTCGAAGCAAATGAATGCCGAAAATGGTGATCAGCGAATCGAGATAGAGGTCATTACCGGAATCCTTTCGAGACAGCTCCGCCTTCATGAGCCTTGCTAAATGTAAGGCATGGGCGTCTGGCTGCCTGGATGGTCCTGGGCGTAGTTCCAACGAGGAGCCCGGAATTTCGCTTTGTGCGAGCTCCTGCAAGCTGGAAGGAGGGATCGAGACCGTTATCGTTTCGCGCGGATATGACCAGATCAGGCGACAGTCTATATCCGCCGGACTAACCGTGACCGTACCGGCCGATGCGCTGAGCGTTAGAAATTCATCGGTTCCAAGCGCGAAGTCGATTCCTCTCGACGGGGCGAGATAAATAGCCGTCACGTAACTGTTCGGCCGATAGGTATGAGAGCCGGGTCCAGTCCGCCTCTCATACACAACAGCACCGCGAATCGTTGACGCCCGTGGACCGGCAGATTCAGGGATAATCTGAAACACATTGTGTTTTGCACCCAGGTGATCATCGTCAACCGAATGGCTGCTGTTGACGTCGGCACATTCAAACATCGGCTCGCTTACCCCTCAGCTCTGCCCAAGTTATCGCGACAATCCGGTCCAGTTCCCCCACGCGGTGTAATCGTAAAATGCCACCTCCAACTTCCGCGCAATGGATGAGAGCCAACAGAAAATGTCAACGTGAGATTACAGTTTTCAGCACGTTTCACGAAATTGCGATCAGAGCTCTCGCGTAGACGCCGGCAAAGCTTGAACGATGACGCTTGCGCGAAAGACATCAACGGACTGTATCTAAATCGGCTAATGCCGCAGAGACCAAGAAAAGCAACTAACGCTTGAATTGCGGCATTACTACCCTCTCCGCCTTTGAAAAATAATCTGGTTAACCAGGTCAAAAGTTTTGATGTTACCGAAGTACAGAAAGAAATAAAAAATTGTGGCGCTTCGAATTGATTTCTATCGCTGGTTTCGAGTTTTCGAATAAACGTATTTGTATGCATTTCAATGTCGTGCTGGGGCTTAACAATTGTTCGAAGGACTTGTTGTTTTGGGCTGCAGGATCTAAGCAATCCATTAATTGGACTGGGAGGGCGGCAATGGAGCCACTATCGACATGGGCCTGCGATGGATGCGGCGAAAAAAGACCAGATGTATTAGCAGATCTATGGAAGTTGCTGCGTGTCTCTATAACCAGACACAATGGGAAGTGTTTGTTTGACGACACGGTAAACCTTTGCCCTACTTGCCAACGTCAGCTTCTTCATCACATCAAATCGCATAAGTTGTTCAGCCGTTAATCATTACGACAGCCCTGATCGAAGGAGAACTTGGGCTCAACACCTCAGGAGTTTTTACCGGCGTGCTGTACGCCAATGGGTGTCGGTTAAAGCGACTACTGCGATCGATTGATCTGCTGACCCATCGATTTCAACCAGACATCACCTTGGGCAGAGACACAGGCGCCCGCAGCCCCGGCCACTTCTGCGCCGGCCCATTCTAGGAAAGAACGATGTCTCCACCGTGGTGGCGGACGATGGCGCGGGCGATCGAACGGTCCGTCATGGTACAACTAATATATCATAAAAGTTGCATATAACGCCATAATGGAATATGTACGTTCTATTATGAGGAAAAGTACTCTACCATCTCTAAACGCTCAGAACGCTCTCAGGAAACTCGGAGCTGACATGCGCCGCGCGAAAGCGCCGCAAGATTACACAGCAGCGGCTCGCTGATGGTGCCGGCGTAACCTTGCCGACTATCCGTCGTCTCGAAAATGGCGACGCAGGCGTTTCGCTTGCCACTCTTGCCATGGCACTCGTGGTCCTCGGAGAAGGGAAACGCCTTGCAGATCTTCTCGACGTTGGCGCCGACGACGTTGGGCTGATGCTTGAGAACCAGCGGCTCCCACAGCGAGTTCGCGTATCTCGCAAAAAGTCCACCATGGAGAAACCAGGCACGGCTGAAGCTGCTCCGTCGCTTCCTCAGAATGACGACAAATTTGGTGAGGCGTTTTGATGGGTCAGCGTACCTTGAAAGTCTGCATCGGTAGTGGCGGCCTGGACGTTGGAACACTCCGGTTTGAGGCCCAGGGCAATCGAGCGTTCAGCAGCTTCCAGTACGCGGAATCCTGGCTGTAGAACCGGCGAAGGTTTGCGATCGCACCCTTCGTGCCTCTCAGCCCATGCTATTTGCCACACTCACAATCGAAGACGGCGAGGTCGCTGGCTGTTTGAACGGATTGATATGCTTCAGCGGCTCGTCCTTCCGATCTGCAACGAGCGGCTGGCCCTTTGTTGACGGCCGCTTTCCGCGCGGATCTGGACTGTCGGGCGCACCATCGGCGAGCTCTTCGCCACCTCCCGCAGCCGGCCGGAATGTTCCATCGCGCTTTGCAAAGGAGGAGGCCTGACTTTCCGTGAAACTGTCGGAACCGAAGCCGGTTCATGGAAAGATATTGACGCCAGTCAAACGGCTTCCTCCACATTGACATTGCCGAGACAATCGCCAAACGGCCCAGGACGTCGCCTCGACGTCGACATCTCTTCAATATTGCGCGATGTCGCCCGTTTCAGATTGCGCGAGCGTCAGGGGATAGCGCTCCGGGTGATGCACAAGGGCCGTGAGGTTCACCGGCCGGTTGCGGTTGTCGAAGGCAATCTGATCGACGGTCAGGACAGCGGCCGGCGAATGCAAGCCAAGCATCTCCGCCTCGTCAGCAGACGCCAGACGCGCGCTCAAGGTTGTTTGCCCGCGCGACGGATGGATGTGATGGTGCTGGCGCAGCTCTGCATAGAGTGAGCGGTTGCCCACCGACCAATCCAGGTCGAGAAGGCCAGGAACGCGCGCGGCCGGCAGCCAATCCGTCTGAATGACAACCGGGATCTCATCGAGCAAGCGCAATCGGGAGAGCACGACGACATCAGCGCCGGGCGGCAGGAAAAGCGGCCGGCTGATCTCCAGGGGTGCACGAAGGACACGTGCCTCGATCAGGCGATGTCCAGGAACGCGGCCATTCGAAATGGCTGTGGCGGTGAAGCTCTTGAGAACCTGCAGCTCGAAGCCGCCGCTATGCTCTGCCACATAAAGCCCTTTGCCCGGCTGGCTCGTCACCACGCCTTGCTGGACCAACTCGCGTATTGCGTGCCGAATGGTGATCCGACTGACATCGAAGAGATCAACTAATTCGCGTTCCGAGGGCAATTTCCCCCGCAACGGCAGCTTGCCGTTCCGAATCGACGTCAAAAGCGCTTCATAGACTTGCTTGTGGAGCGGCCGGGGATCTTCGCGATCCACCAGACTCTGAGGCATAATGGAAAGCGGGCGCTCCTGACGCTTGTTCAAACCTGCTCCCCTTTCCTTTGCTGTCATTTTGCAACCACTCTCCACGTAATTCTCGACAAAGTCCATATTGACATGACTGGATATAACCAGTCCTAATGTGTGCCCAGGAGCCATAGAGTTCCATAGATACCGAAGCGCTATCACAAAAAGGGAACAGTTCATGTTGAAGAGAAGTCTTGCTGCTTTAGCCATCTCCGTCGGCATCTGGACCGGGAACGCCCATGCGGAAACCATTTCCGTATTCTGCTCGCCGACCGAGTTCGAGCTTTGTACGACGGTCGCCAATGCCTGGAAGGAAAAGACCGGCAACGAGGCGAAGATCAACAAGATGCCGGCTTTGCTGGATGATGCCATCCCGCTTTATCAGCAGCTGCTGGCGTCGAAATCCAAGGACATCGACGTCCTGTTCCTGGACGTCATTTGGCTCGGCATGTTCAAAAACAACCTGCTCGACCTGAAGACCCTGGTGCCGCAGGCAGACCAGGACAAGCATTTCGCCTCGACGCTCGGCGCAGCCAAGCTTGACGAAAAGCTGGTCGCCATGCCCGCCTATATGGATGTCGGGCTGATGTATTATCGCAAGGATCTTCTGGAGAAATACGGCAAGCAGCCGCCGAAGACATGGGACGAGCTTGCAGCCAGTGCACAGGAAATTCAGGACAAGGAACGCGCCGCCGGCAATGGCGAGATGTGGGGCTATGCCTGGCAGGCCAAGAGCTACGAAGGTCTTACCTGCGACGCTATCGAACTGATCGCCTCAAACGGCGGCGGCACGATCATCTCGGACGATGGCAAGGTGACGATCGACAATCCGCAGGCAGCCGAAGCGATAGAGAAGGCCAAAGGCTGGATCGGTAGCATCAGCCCGGAAGGCGTGCTGAACTACGACGAGGAAGCCTCCCGCGCGATCTTCGAGTCCGGGAACGCGGTTTTCCATCGCAACTGGCCTTATGTTTGGGGAACGACCCACCAGAAAGGCAGTGCTGTCATCGACAAGGTCGGCGTGATGCCGCTTCCCGTCGGCAAGGAGGGCCAAAAGTCGAGCGGCTGCCTCGGCCCGATGTATTACGGCGTTTCGAAGTTCAGTGCCAAGCCCGAGGTTGCGGCCGACTTCGTCAACTTCATCACCGCACCCGACATGCAGAAGATGCGGGCGATCGAGGCGGCCTACAACCCGTCGATCCAGGCGCTTTACAGCGATCCGGACGTGCTGGCAAAATTGCCCTTCCTCAAGGACAACCAGCAGGCATTCGCCGATAGCGCAAGCCGTCCCTCAGGCTATACCGGCACGAGCTATAACCGCGTTTCGCAAGCCTTTTATCGCTCGGTCCACGACATGCTTTCAGGCGGCGGCGATATCAAGGCAGGGCTGAGCGCCCTTGCAGCGCGACTTGAGAAGCTGAAGGAGAGCCGTTGAGGCTTTTCTGAGAAGCCGGCGCGAGCAGGACCCCTTGCCTGCTCGCGCGGCCGGCTTGCCTGCCGTGCAGCCGGCCACTGAAGTGGCCGTTGCTTTTCAGCATAATCAAGTTCGGGTGTAAGATGGCATCGGTTTCACTGGACTCCGTTTCAAAAAGCTATGGCACGCATTCCGTGATCGAAGATGTCGATCTCAGGATCAGGGACGGCGAGTTCATCGTCTTTGTCGGCCCGTCTGGTTGCGGCAAGTCTACCTTGCTGCGTATCGTCGCCGGTCTGGTGTCCCCGACAAAGGGCGCCGTCAGCATCGGCGGCGACGATGTGACCGACGTTCCGGCCTCCAAGAGGGGCGTTGCCTTTGTCTTCCAATCCTATGCGCTCTATCCGCATATGAGCGTTGCGCGCAATATCGGCTTTGCGCTGGAAACGCTCGGTCTTGCGCGGACAGCCATCCGCGACAAGGTGCTCGCCGTTGCAAGAATGCTCAAGGTCGATCATCTCCTGGATCGCCGTCCAAGAGAGTTGTCCGGCGGCCAACGCCAGCGTGTTGCGATCGGCCGGGCGCTGGTCCGCCAGCCGGAGATCTTTCTTTTCGACGAGCCGCTTTCGAACCTGGACTCCGATCTGCGCATGGAGATGCGCATGGAGATCGCCAAGCTTCACGACGAACTCAAGACGACGATGATCTATGTGACGCACGATCAGTCCGAAGCCATGACGCTCGCCGACAGGATCGTTGTTCTCAATCACGGGCGCATCGAGCAGGTCGGTACCCCGCAAACCCTTTACCACGCGCCGGACAACCGCTTTGTGGCAAGCTTCATCGGAAGCCCACGGATGAACTTCCTGTCCGTTTCCATGCGAGATGCCGCCGGCGGCAAGAAGATTGCGGGCCCTGGTGGACTTTCTGTTGACGCAGGATTTCTGGGTTCCGATGCAACGGCAGCGACCATCGGCGTGAGGCCGGAAGCCCTTACCATCGCAGCCGACGGCACCGGGCGCATATCAGGCGTCCTGGAGCGTGTCGAGGACCTCGGGCATGAGCATTTTGCCTATTGCCGCATTACGGAAGAGGTCGTGTGGGTGATCCGGGTGAATGTTCCGCCTGCCAAGGAAATGATCGGCCTGCGGATCGGACTGAAGTTTGCTGACGAGGCGGTATTCGTCTTCGACGCGGCGGACCGGCGGATCCCGCAAAAAAGGGCGACTGCCAGCAATGTGAGGGCAGCAGAGCAATGAGCGCGCGTCTGGCACGCCGCGACCACATGGCCGCATGGCTTTTCCTCATCCCCGTCATCATCGTGATGCTGCTCGTCGCCGTCTGGCCTCTCGCGCGAACCTTCTTCTTTTCCTTCACCGATGCCTATCTTGATGATCCTTCTATCTATTCCATGGTTGGGATCGATAATTTTCTCGACGTGATCAACGACAGAAGCTGGTGGGTGGCGGTCAGGAACACGATCGTCTTCACGGTCATTTCCGTTGCGATCGAAACCGTTCTCGGCCTTGCAATTGCGCTTTTGATCAATGAGGCCATCCCGGGACGGGGGCTGGTGCGTGCTGCCATCCTCGTCCCTTGGGCGATCCCTGTCGTCGTTTCCGCAAAAATCTGGGAATGGATGCTGAACGACCAGTTCGGGGTGCTCAACAAGATCCTGATCGGACTGGGCTTTATCGATCACGGAATAGCCTGGACGGCGAGCAGCTCGCTGATCATGGGCGTCATCATTTTTGCCGACGTGTGGATGACGACGCCTTTCATGGTCCTCTTGATCCTCGCCGGACTGCAGCTGATTTCGCCGGAAATATTCGAAGCTGCGGAGGTGGACGGCATTCCGGCGTGGAAGCGCTTCTGGTCGATCACCTTGCCGATGCTTCGACCGGCCATCGGCGTGGCCGTGCTCTTTCGCGTGCTCGATGCCCTTCGGATGTTCGACCTTGCCTATGTCATGGCTGCCAGCAATGAGAATGTCATGACTGTGTCGATCTATGCGCGTGACAGGCTCATCAGCTTTCAGGAGCTGGGTGTCGGCTCGGCCGCATCGACATGGGTGTTCCTCTTGGTGGCGCTCGCCGCCATCATCATCATCGGCGCGCTGCGTCTCGATCGCGCAAGCGGGGAGCTGACGAAATGACGGACGTTGCACTCTACAGAACGGTACGCAAACCTGCCGCCTACTACCGGGTGCGGCGACGCATCGTGAGGCTCTTTCAGTCCGCAGCACTCCTGCTCGTGCTGATCTACACGCTTTTCCCCTACTACTGGGCTTTCGTGTCTTCGACGAAGCAGGGCGCAGCGCTCTACCGGGCTGCACTCGTTCCCGCGCTCGATTTCACCTACTACCGGCAGCTGATCGACAATCCGGTCTTCATGGGCTCGCTTCTCAATTCCGCCTATGTCGCGGTGGCGACGACGTTCTTGTCGCTTTTCATCGGCCTTAGTGCCGCTTATGCGCTCGGGCGGATCGATTTTCCGCAGCGCCGGACACTGCTGATGATCATTCTGATGATCTCGATCTTTCCACAGGTCGTCGTTCTCTCCGGCATGTTCGAGCTGATCAACTGGATGGGGTTGTTCAATCGTCCAAGCGCGCTGGTTCTGACCTATCTTCTCTCGACAGTGCCGTTCACGACCTGGGTTCTCACGACCTTCATCCGGGAATTCCCGCGTGAGCTGGAAGAAGCGGCAATCATCGACGGGTGCTCGCATTTTCGCATTCTGATGAAGATCCTGCTGCCGCTGATGGGTCCGTCGCTCGCCAGCACCGGCATTTTGGCTTTCATCCTGGCGTGGAACGAGTTCCTCTTCGCACTCACCTTCACTTTGACGGACGAGAACCGCACGGTGCCGGTTGCAATCGGCCTCATTGCCGGAAACAGCCGCTACGAATATCCCTTCGGCCAGATCATGGCGGCCTCGGTTACCGTCACCCTCCCCCTGATTTTGGTGGTGCTTTTCTTCCAGCGCCGCATCGTTGCGGGTCTGACGGCAGGCGCGGTCAAGGGTTGAAAGACAAAGGACACAGTCATGGACATGCTGGTAAAACTCTACGAACTTAGACCCGATCGCGCGCTGGAGAAGCGTTTGTCAGATCAGGACATTCTGATCCGCCGGGTGCTTGCGCCCGAGCTCAAAGCACTCACCTCGTGGATCGAGCCGCGCTTTGGCGCCGGATGGGCGTCGGAGGCGACCGTTGCCACAATGCGCCAGCCGCCGTCGTGTTTTGTTGCCGTCAAAGACGGTGAGCTCATCGGCTTTGCTTGCCACGAGGCGACGGCCAAAGGCTTCTTTGGGCCGACAGGCGTGGATGTTTCAGCCCGCGGCCATGGCGTCGGTCAGGCCTTGCTGCTTACCACCCTGCTCGACATGCACGCCCAGGGTTACGCCTATGGCATAATTGGCGGCGCCGGCCCGATGGAATTTTATCGCCGCAGCGTTGGCGCGATCCCGATCGAAGGTTCCGTTCCGGGAATTTATCGCGACATGCTTCCGATAGCCAATCCAAGCGAAGTCTCGGAATCTGAGAAACTGCCAACGGAAAAGCAGCGGTGATATCGCGGGCCACTTTCGGCTCATGAAAATTAATTTCATGATTTCGGGAGAAGCCGCGTTAACAGTTGACGACTTGTAATTTTTGCCCCAACCTGAAGAAAATAAATTACGAAATGGGAACGACTTTAGCATGAAAGTGGGAATCGTAGGGCTGGGATTCCGGCTCGGCTATCTTGGCTATGTTTTCAAGGCTATCGACAGCAGCTTCGAAATCGCAGGCTACGTCGATCCGGAGCCTGCCGGTCTTCCCGGCTTGACGGAAAAGGGTATTTCGGTCGGCAAGGCCTACGCGTCGCCTCAGGAGCTTCTTGCCGGCGAAAAGCTGGACCTCCTGATGATCGGCTCGCCCAACCACATGCATCTGGAACACATCCGGCTGGGCCTTGAGGCCGGCTTGAAAGTGTTTTGCGAAAAGCCGATCGTCACTACGATCGCCGAAAGCATCGAACTCGCCAGGCTAATGGCAAAGTTCGGCCATGAACGGCTGATGGTCGGCCTGGTGCTGCGTTATTCGCCGCTCTACAAGGACCTTCGCGCCATCCAGGCAGCCGGCAAGCTCGGCCAGATCGTCTCGATCGAGGCATCCGAACATATCGAACCCTATCACGGCGCGTTCTTCATGCGCGACTGGAGACGTTACGAGCGGTATTCCGGCAGTTTCATGCTGGAAAAATGCTGCCATGACCTCGACCTCTATAACGGTGTGGTTGGCGCCAGGGCGGAACGCGTCGCAAGTTTCGGCGGTCGGAAGAGCTTCATTCCTGCAAATGATCCAGCGCGTGAAGGGATCAACGACCTCGAACTCTTTCACCGCAAACCCAGCGGCTGGATGGGATCGGACAGGGTCTTCGACAGCGATGCCGACATCATCGACTATCAGGTCGCGATCGTCGAATATGCAAATGGCGTTGGCATGAATTTCCATACCAATCTCAACGTTCCGGATCAGTTCCGCCGCTTTGCCATCATGGGTTCGCGCGGGATGGCGGAAGGCGATTTCGTCCGCGGCTATCTCGACGTGCACGAGCAGCTGACCGGAAAGAAGATCGTTGAGACCAAGTATGCCGCAACCGAACTTTCCCAGCATTACGGCGCAGACGAACAGATGGCCGCCGACCTGCTCGACAGCGTCCGCACCGGCACCGAACTCCCCGTCTCGACGCTGAATGCGCTCGAGGCGGGCATCCTTGCGTTAGCGATGGACGAAGCACGGATGAAGCGGACAGTCGTCGATCTGCGTCCCGTGTGGGATCGCTTCGACGAGGCGCTCCACGCCAGAGCGGCTTGAGGAGGATGGCAGGATGAGTGTTCAAAAAAGCACCGTCATCTTCGCCTGGATCCTTCTCCTGCCAGCTGTCCTTTACGTCATGGCGATCGTCGCCTATCCGCTGGTCGATACGTTCATTCTTTCCTTCACCGACGCATCGCTCAGGAAGACGACGAACTGGGTCGGCTGGATCAACTACGAGAAGATCTTCAACGCCACATTTGCGGAAGTCATCCTCCGCACCTTCATATGGACGTTCTTTTCGGTATCGATCAAAATGATCATCGGCACCTTCGGCGCGACGATGCTCAACGCTGCCGTGCCCGGCCGCTCGCTTTTCCGCCTGCTCACCATGCCGCCATGGATCGTGCCGATGGCGATCGGCATCTTCATGTGGGGGTGGATGTACAACGGACAGTTCGGGATGATCTCCGGCCTTCTGCAGCGCTTCGGCCTGACCGACGGACCGGTGGCATTCCTGGCTTACGGAAGCACTGCCTTCTGGGCAACGATCATCACCGACGTTTGGATCGGCGTTCCGCTGGTCACGATCTATTTTCTGGCCGCGATCCAATCCATTCCGAAGGACCTCTACGAGGCAGCCTGGACAGATGGCGCCGGCCGATTTTATCGTTTCCGCCGCATCACGCTGCCGCTGATGGTCCCGGCGATCATTACGATGTCGATGCTGTCTTTGATCGCCACGTTCAATTCCTTCGATATCATCTGGATTCTGACCCAGGGCGGTCCGAGCGGTCAAACGACCACAATGATCATCGATACCTATCAGACTGCCATCGGCTCCAAGAAATACGGTGAAGGCGCTGCACGTGCGGTGCTGATCTGCATCTTCCTGTCGCTCTTCTGCTTTGCCTATTTTCGTGTCACCCGCCGTCTCAACCCGGAGAAGCGCGCATGAGCAGCCCCGCTATGATCGATCGCTACAGCTGGTGGGAACTCGTGCTGATCTATTGCGGCATCGCGCTGTTTCTGGCCTTCGTTCTTTCGCCCTTCGTCGAAGGCTTTCTGGTTTCGCTGAAACCGTTGAGCCAGCTCTTTTCCTCGCCTTATCGGTTCTGGCCGGAGAACGGCTCCTTCGAGGCCTACCGAACGATGTGGGTCAGCGTTCCAGGTTTCGGGCGCTATATTTTCAATTCGTTCTTCATATCGATCATCGTCACGATAATCGTTCTGTGGCTCGTCATCCCGGCGTCCTACGCCTTTGCACGGTTCGAGTTCAGGGGCATGGGCATCCTTCTCGGCGCCTTCCTGACGGTCAACATGTTCTCCGGCGCGGTACTCTTGATCCCTCTCTTCCGGCTGATGCGCAGCATGGGCGTCCTCAACACCTATCTCGCCATGATCGTGCCGGGCGTGGCCTTCCTCATTCCATCGGCGATCTGGCTTCTCAGGACCTATATGATCCGCATTCCCCAGGAATTGAATGAAGCCGCGTATATGGATGGCGCCAGCCATTTCTACACGCTTCGCCGCGTGATCCTGCCGATCGCCATGCCCGGGATCATCGTCGTGGCGATCACCACTTTCATCGGCGCCTATGCGCAGCAATTCATCTTCGCGCTGACCTTCAACTCGAAGACCGAATACATGCCTCTGCCGGTGGGACTCTTTGCTTATTTCGGTAAGCAGGAGGTCATCTGGAACGAACTGATGGCGGCCTCCTTCGTCGGCATCCTGCCGGCGATGGTCGTCATCTTCTTCCTGCAACGCTATCTCGTCGGCGGGCTGACCGCCGGTGCGGTGAAACAATAAGACCAAGAAAACGAGTGAACAGCTAACACAAGAATGGGAGTCACAACGTGAGTATTACCATCAGAACAGGCCTCATGGCGCTCGCCCTGCTCGGTTCGACGGCGTTGACCGCTGTCACAGCCGAAGCCGCCGACCAAGAGATCAGCTGGATTTATTGCGGCGACAAGCTCGACGATATCCATGCAAAGTACATCAAGCAGTGGGAAGAAAAGAACACCGGCTGGAAGATCGCGCCGGAAGTCGTTGGCTGGGCCCAGTGCCAGGACAAGGCAACGACGCTTGCTGCGGCTGGCACGCCAGTCGCAATGGCCTATGTCGGTTCGCGTACCCTCAAGGAATTTGCCCAGAACGACCTGATCGTCGAGGTCCCGATGACGGATGAGGAAAAGAAGGCCTACTATCCGCACATCGTCGACACCGTCACCTTCGACGGCACGCAATGGGGCGTTCCGATCGCTTTCTCGACAAAGGCGCTTTACTGGAACAAGGATCTCTTCAAGCAGGCTGGCCTTGATCCCGAGAAGCCGCCGAAGACCTGGGACGAGGAAATCGAATATGCCAAGATCATCAAGGAGAAAACCGGAATCCCAGGCTTCGGCCTTTCGGCCAAGACCTTCGACAACACAATGCATCAGTTCATGCACTGGGTTTACACCAACAACGGCACGGTGACGGACGCGGAAGGTAAAATTACCCTCGATAGCCCCGAAGTGCTGAAAGCGCTGGAGGCCTATAAGAGCATTGTGCCCTATTCCGAAGAAGGCCCGACGGCCTACGAGCAGAACGAAGTCCGCGCCATCTTCCTCGACGGCAAGGTCGCGATGATCCAGGCAGGCTCCGGTGCAGCCTACCGCCTGAAGGATACCAAGATCGACTGGGGCATCACGACCCTGCCGCTTGGCCCGCAGGCCAAGGGACCGGGCACTCTGCTCATCACCGACAGTCTTGCGATCTTCAAGGGTTCGGGCGTCGAGGACAAGGCAATCGAATTCGCCAAGTTCATCACCTCTCCCGGTCCCCAGGAGGAATATGAGCTCAACGGCGAATCCGGTCTGACGCCACTTCGTCCGTCGCCGAATATCGACAAGCTGGTGACTGAAAAGCCTTACTGGAAGCCGTTGATCGACGGCATCAGCTACGGTGGTCCGGAACCCCTGTTCACCGACTATAAGGGCTTCCAGAACTCGATGATTGCGATGGTGCAATCCGTCGTGACCGGTCAGGCTCAGCCGGCCGACGCACTCAAGAAGGCTGCTGGCGAAATCGAGGCGTTCAAGTAGCCTTCATGGGGATCGCGGGGAGCAACAACCCGCGATCCTTCCTGATTGTGCAATTGCTGCTACAGCGGCGACCGGAGACAGGTTTTGGGACAGCTTTTTCTCAATAAGGTGCAGAAATTCTACGGCGACTACGAAGTTCTGAAGGGCGTGCAGCTCGATGTGAAGAACGGCGAATTCGTTGTCTTCGTCGGTCCCTCAGGCTGCGGCAAATCCACCCTCCTGCGCATGATCGCCGGTCTCGATGCGACAACTGCCGGCGACATCGTCATCGACGGTATCCGGGTCAACGACCTGCCGCCGGTCAAACGCGGCATTGCCATGGTGTTCCAGTCCTACGCGCTTTATCCGCATATGACTGTTTTCGAGAACATCGCCTTTCCGCTTCGCGTCGAGAAGATGGAGGAGTCAAAGCTCAAGGCAAAGGTCGAGAATGCGGCGCGTATTCTCCATCTCGATCAGCGCTTGCAGCAGAAGCCCGGCATGCTCTCCGGCGGCCAGCGCCAGCGTGTCGCAATCGGCCGCGCCATCGTTCGCGAGCCGAAGATATTCCTCTTCGACGAACCGCTGTCGAACCTCGATGCGGCGCTGCGCGCCGATATGCGCATCGAGCTTGCAAAACTGCATCGCCAGTTGAAGGCCACGATGATTTATGTGACGCACGACCAGGTGGAAGCCATGACCATGGCCGACCGCATCGTCGTGCTGGATGCCGGCGATATCTCGCAGACCGGTGCACCACTGGAGCTCTATCACAAGCCGGCCAACCTCTTTGTTGCCGGTTTCATCGGAAATCCGAAAATGAACTTCCTGCCGGTTACCTGCAAAAGCGTCAGCGATGCCGGCGTGGAGGTGGACTATGGCGGGCAGACCGCCACTTTGCCGGTTGCTCCGCGCGAGGACATGATCGGCAAGATGCTTACGCTCGGCATCCGGCCGGAGCATGTGCAGCTTGGATCCGGCGACATCTCGCTGACCGTTACGCCGACCGTTATCGAACGGCTTGGCGCCCATACGGTCGCCTATGCCGCGCTTAACGGCGAGGGCGAGAACTTCTGCGCGATGCTTCCCGGCAGTGTCGGGATTCGCGCCGATACGCCTGTTGTCACGGGGATCAACGCCACCGATTGTCACCTCTTCGACGAGGGCGGCATTGCCTTCGAGCGCCGCGTGGAACTCACGGAAATCGACATGACCGTGCTTGATCCGACAGCGGCCTAGGCGACCGTATATCGGAGAAGTCGACTATCTCAGAATGCGGCGACCATCGGATGCGCTTTGACTGACCCATGAGCCTGTTGCCGACTGCGCCGGTTCCTTGACGTACACCTCCTCCGCCCGGGCTTTGCCTGACGACATTTTTCCCCGCGGGTTGGCTTTTTGTTTTTTGGATATTGCGGGCCAAACGCAAATGGCGCCTGTTTAGCGGTCTGAGTTTCCTCGGAGCCTTTGATATTGCTCGTAAGCGTTGGTTGCGGGGGCCTGATGGCACGGAGACTTGTAATTTCAATGCCTCATGAAGGCTGTCGGGCGCAAGTCCGCTTGGCACCCAAGGAGCGGTCGCTTGAAGATTTCCAATCGGCGGGTGCTATCGACGCTAAGCATGTGTAATCGGGCGATCCCACAAGGGGCAAGCTCCCACTATGATCTCGATGTAACCGAGATGAAGGGAGACGACGATGTTTTATGCTGCTTTGGACGTGTCGCTGCGCTCAGTGGCGATCTGCATCATTGACCAGGATGGAAAGGTTCGACTTGAGCGATCCGTCCCGTCGCCAAGAGGCAGAGCGTCGCCTGTCCGGTCAGGACGGCTCCTCGAACGTGTAGCTCGGACCGAAGGCGAAGAGGTTGCCGCGGCCGTCGATGCCGAGATCAATCTGTCCGCCGCGGGGGGAGCGGACATCCCCGATCCACTTTGTCACAGCACCTTAGTCCTTTTATCGCACACAACTAACTTTTCTTTTTCCTTCCGCCTTGGATTTCACGCTCGGGAGGATGGTCGTTACAGGCGCCCAGCAATACTCCAATCGCGCGATGGCCGCACGTCGCTGTGCGGCCGCGAGCGCTTCTGCCCCCGCACAAACGTACCTCGCAGAACTAGTCGCGGACGATCGTCCAGTTGGAACCAGGATTGAAGTCTTTGATCGCCGCGGCCCGCTCTTCCGTCTTCGGCCCAAGGTCGAGCTGGTAGATGTCGCTCAATCCATTGATGATAAATGTCTGCACGCCGGTCACCCGATATTTGACTGGCCAGGCGAGCAACGCAAAGCCCGCAGTCATGTGACCGTTGACGATATAGCTTTGTTTGCCGCCGAGCACGTTATCTCCCTGTCCCGTCAGGATGCGATAGCGATATCCAAAGTAACCTTCGCCGCGCTTGGCTTTATCGAAGGCGGCGCTTTCGACCAGAGCGCTTGCCGGACTTTCTTCACCATAGTCGCTCGGATCCCAGTACAGACCGTCCACCTTACCGGGACCGCTGATCAGACGCTGGGCATATTCGTAAATGCCATCCCCGTCGCGATCCTCAGACGCATATTCACGCTGGGCCGTGACATAGTCGTGCATGGTCTCGATCGTTGCGAGTTCATTCGCGCCGATGCGACGGTTGACGATTTCCTGTAGTCCGACCTCAGTATCGAATGCCCACTTGCCGTCCTTGTCCTGCGACAGAGGGAAGGGCAACGGCCACAAAACGTCTCCCACTTGAACGATCTGGCGATCTCCGAGAGCCTGAAGACGCAATTGCCGCGCAGCACCCTCGCGGATGAGACCATAGCTTATCATGGCCTCGTTGCTGGATCGCAGCTTGGCAGCGTCCAGGCCAAGGAGATTTGCCAAACCGTCGAGATCGTTAGCGCTTAGTACGGTCTTGAACCGCTCAAGAGCCGCCGATGGATCGTCGAACGATGGCGGGGTTCCAGTCGCGAACTCCGAAAGGTCCGTCTGCATCTGGGCCGTGGCCGGGGCTGCGAAAGCAAGGGAGAGAGCCGTTCCAAGCAGCAGCGGGATCAATCTCAGCTGTAGTCTCATGGTTTGTCTCCGGTGATCTGAAATGCAGCCAAGCTACCGTCTACCGCCGCGACCGCCACCGCCGCGACCGCCGCCGCGGCCGCCGCCGCCGTGCATCCTCGGGGGCGGACGATTTTGGACAACGCGAGGCGCACCGCGATGCCCCCCTCCCATGCTCTGTCCTCCTCTCCTGGAAGCAACCGCTTCGCGGCGGCCGGACTGCACGTTGCCGAGGGCGCTTTGCTGACGTGAACGATTGTCAGGCCGTGCTGCCATCTTCGGTGCGCTTGGCTTCTTCTTTGCTTTCGCAGTCGGCTTTGATGGACGGCTCGCCGCAGCACCCGCCCGATTGGTCGCATTGCCTGGACGGGCTTCCGCCCGGGAGGCGCCCGGTCGATTGGCGGCGACATTGCCCGGTTGCGATCTCGGATTTGCCTTCAAGCCTTCGACCGTGCCCTTGCGGATGTCGTCAGCCCGAGCGCCGATGTTTCTGGTGTCCAGCCCGATGTTACTTTGCCTGTTGTTGACCTTGTTCTTCAGCTGGTTGCGGCTGTCCGACTGCAGGCTGGACTTGATCGCCGAACGATCAAGGTTGGCGATCTGATCCTTTCCGATGCTTAGCTTGCTCCGGTCCACCTTGGTCCAGTCGATGTCGTTCCACTTGACCTTGCCGTTGAAGTCTCGATCGTTGAAGCATTTGTTGCAGTCGATGTCGATGTCGCCATCCCAATCGCCACCCCAGACACCCCAGTCGTCCCAGTTGACGATGGCCCCCCATGCGATCCCGGTGATCGCACCGGCGAAGAATGCGGCGCCCGGGTAGTAGTAGCTATCGTAGGAATCGGGATAGTAGGAGATCGGCTCGACTGCATAGCCTGGTTCATAGAACATTTCGGGTGGATATTGCGGGATGTAGACCTTCTCCGGATTGGTCGGCCGGATGACGATGTTTTCGTTCTCCGTCACCACAGTGATCTTGTCGTCGGTCTTAATAACGTTCTTCGACACCGCCTCGTCGCGAAGCTGCTGAATGGCGATCAGCACGTCCTTTTGCTGATTGGTAAGGGCTTCCGCCAGCGACTGCGTCCAATCGAGGTCGTCGCTCATCATCTTGACAACGTCCGGGTAGTTCAGCAACGAGATGACGCTTCCGTCCCAATCGTCCTTTGGCTTGAGATTGGCGTTCTTTTCTTTGGCCTCCAGGAAGCGAGCTGCCTCGACGATCTGTAGCGGAAACAGCGACGCCGCGGAGATCGCGCCGACAAGTTCATCCGGATAAAGCGCGATGCGAGCCACAAGGACCTCAAGCTCGTCCTCCGAAAGCAGGCCGGTTTCGGTCTCGGCCGCGGCAATCTGCGCGGACGCTGGTCTGGGCGTAGGTGTTGGTGTCTGGGAGTAGGCCAGCGGGCACGGTTGCAACGAAGTGAGTGCGAGGGCCGACAGTCCGCCGAGCAGCCTGCGGGAAATTGCTTTCATCGCGCGTCGATCTCCTCTGAATCAAACCAATTCCCGGCGACGAGATAATAACGCTCGAGTGCCCTTCGTATTCGCCCGGCTTCGATCCGGACGGCAGGATCATTCTGCGGATCGAATGAAACCTCCCGACCGAAGACCTCATTTGCAATCGTGAACGCCTTCAAGAACTCTGATCGCCCTGCCAGGGTCTCGCTTATAATGAATTGCAGGAACATTCGACCCCGTTTCGGCCGGTGGAATTCCTCGCTTGAAAGGATCCGTTCGAGTTGCCGGCAGACTTCTTCAGCTGTCGGTGCGGGGTTGGTGACGGGATTGACTTTTGCGCTGCTCATGATCGTCCCCAGGCAAAGTCACGTAAAAGCTTTTTTTCTAAGTCTTTTCCAACGCATCATATCTCAGAGCTACGAGCGGTTGCAACAGTTATGGCTAATATATGTCCGCAGGGGTTCGCGGCGAGACGGACATCGTTGTGAGCGGTTGCACAACCCGCCAACAGTTGTGGGACCATGCGCATGAGTTCTGCCAAGGTTGCGCGCTCCCATCTTGCCCATCACGGTCTCTGGCGCGGATAGCAACGCAAAAGTCGTCTGCCCTCAGCTTATCGACAAGCGCGTGGATCGCATCTGCAAAACTGATGACGACAAGCGCCAATGGCGCAATAATGAGAACGAGGCAGGCCACAATAATGACAGTGGCGACAATGACTGGCCGGTTTCCGAGAAGTCTTGAGGGCGCCTCGAACATCGGAAAGAGCGCTACCGCAAGGATGGTCGACCAGACGACGATGAGCGCGCGAAGGGAGCGATAAGAAGCAGGTCCAATAGGCGAAAAGCGCGATACTGCTCAATCTGACAAAATCGCTTACTTTTGGCTCTATGGAAATCTGACCGGCGTCGGATCTTTGCGCCGTCGTATCGCTTGCCTGCTCTATTGTCGCATTCCGTCCTCCGCATTCCCGGTTCGCGCCCGTTTATAGTGTCATGTCGGGCACGACGTGCCGGATACTGTGGTCCTCGATATAGTCCGACGGCCGCTTTTGCCGTTTGCCGAGATCCGGTGCCCCAAACTTCACGCGCTCGTAGGGGATCGACTGCAGGATATGTGAGATGCAGTTTATCCGGGCGCGCTCCTTGTCGTCGGAAGGTACGATCCACCACGGCGCGTGATTGCTGTCCGTCATTCGCAGCATCTCGTCATAGGCACGCGTGTAGTCCCACCAGCGCTGATAGGACTCGACATCCATGGGACTGAGCTTCCACTGCCTGACCGGGTCATCGATCCGGCTGACGAGGTAACAATCACGGTGCCCAAGGGCGGATACGTGCCGCACTTCGAATACGCTCATGGCTTGCGATTGCCGGCAACACCAGGACAAGGACCCGATGTTGCCGAAGGCGTCGAACCCACCAGCCATGAGCGCGTAGTTCCCGGCTCTCGTCGTTTGTTATTCCTGACGGCGCTAGTCCTCGGGACCGTTCTGGTGATCGTCGCAGCTTTTCTCTACATCGCTCTCGCGCCCGCTTCGCGAGCCCCCCTTTCCGGGGCATCGCCAGCGGAAGCATCTCACCCTAGAGTTGTCGTAGGAGTTTTCGCGGACACTGGTGCATCGGTTGCGATCTCAGACATCGCGCACGGCTTGAGGGACGAAATTATCAGACAGCTCGCGAAGTTCGATGACATCGTCGTCGTCTCTGATCCATTGAGAACCGATCATGCCGCCGCGGCCAGCTACACGCTGCAGGGCAATGTCCAACTTGATGGAGACAGGCTGCGTTCCGTCGCCCGACTGGTGCGTCAATTCGATGGCGCCGTGATCTGGGCCAACAGCTATGATGCGAATCTTAAGGCTCAGAGCAAACTTGCGATTCAGGCCGACGTCGGACAGCAGATCGCCGGCGCCGTCGCTGAGCCATATGGCGCCATTTTCCAAACCGACGCCGATACGATCGCTCGCCAGCCCCAGGGCGGAGGTTGGGACGCCCATGCCTGTACCCTGGCCTACTACAGCTATCACCGGTCGATGAACGCTCAGAGTCACAACACGGCACGCGATTGCCTGGAACGAGCAACGCAGCGATTTCCCAAGAGCGCCACGTCTTGGGCGCTTCTGTCTCTGACCTATCTGGATGAGATGAGATTCCGCTATAAGCTGGGCGTATCGTCCACGGTTCAGCCGCTCGAACTTGCAGCCAGCGCCGCAGAGCGGGCGGCAGCCCTTGCCCCCAACAATGCACGCGTCCTCCAGGCCCTCATGCTGGTGAGCTTCTTCAAGGATGAGATCGATAAAGCCTTGCAAGCCGGCGCCGCCGCCTATGCCACGAACCCCAACGACACAGAAGTCGCAGGTGAGTACGGCTTGCGGCTAGCAATGTCCGGAAGGTGGCAATCGGGCTGCGAGCTGGTTTCCAGCGCCGTCAACAAGAACGCCGGCCCCAAGGGATATTACGAAGTCGGCATGGCATTGTGCGCCCTCATGAGGAACGATATTCAGGCCGCAGAACTGTGGTCCCGCATGTCTGATCTGCAAGATAATCCCATGCATCGCCTCGTGCTCCTGTCGATCCTTGGCGCGGTCGGGAAAACGGCCGAGGCCAAGCAGGAAAAGGTTTGGCTGGATGTCCACGCACCTGAAATGATGAACAATATCCGCCGGGAGGTCTCCCTACGCCTGCAACGGCCGGAAGACCAGGAGAGGTTCTTCAGCGGACTGCGAGCCTTGGGCCTCGCCATTGAGCCCACGCGAGGAAAGTAAAGGCCGTATACCGGGGCGGAATACTCCCTGGCGAAGGTGGCATACGATCAGGCACTTGCAGCGCAGCTATCGGCAGGTTCCGCGCCGCTGATTTCGCGATCCGTTGCCATGTCCTTGTCGATTTGAGTGGCGACCTCAAAGCGCATTGAAAAACGCGTTTGCAGCCTTCGTCCGGGAGATTGCAGAACGTCATGCCGGAGAACCTGAATTTGACATGGCGATGTCACGCAGTGACATCGCCCACTATCTTGGCCTCATAATCGAAACCGTCGCACGCTCCTTGACCAAGCTACGCGAAAGACGCATCATTCGCCTTAACGGCAAACTGCAGTGATCGGTTCGATTGCTGGACCCGAACACGCTCATGGCCCCAACGAACTAGCGGTCGAAGCAGGCGAGATCTCGAATCTGGACGGCTTCGGCCAAGGACAAATGGCCGTCGGCGCTTTTTTTGGAAATTCATCTGAATCGCACACAGGGGATTTGATTATGACATACGCATCCCGCCGCGGGTCAAATGGATCGCTGAAATTGATCGTCGCAGTGGTCGCCGGTGCCTGCGCATGGCTTCCACTTTCTAATGCCACCGAAGTTCGCGCCGAAGATAGTCCTTTCGCTCAGTTTCCGATGGTCATCCATTGCAAGTACAAGGACACCTATCACGCCTTCTATGTCTCGAGGATCTCGCCAGATGGTGTGGCAACCTATGTGGCATCGGATCGAATCGCCGGTAATGTCACATTGGACGGCCAGGCAAAGGCGACTGGTGGCGAGGAGGCCGGCAGTTGCGTAGGCAAGACACTTGAAGAACTCCGCGCATCTGGCCAAGCGTGGGACCTGAAGCGGTAGTCGCAGCTCGGGACATCGAACACCCTGCTGCGAAGATGCTGTGCCCGTCGACAGCATCATACGGAAGCGTAGCCCTTCTGGGCAGCACAGAAGGCATCTTCTTTGAGGAATTCAAGTTTCGGTGGTTGGAGCAGTATCAGCCGTCCGGGCGTTAAAAACAGTTCGCTGGACCACAAGGGCCAGAAACCCATCTTCGGCGAGTTGATGCGAAGAGCTGGCTTGAGCAGGTTCTTAAGCTCTAAGCTCGAAGAGTTCCGTCTGGCCCGTTCGTCCTTTGACGCTGACAATTCCGACAGCAACGAGTTCAAACGTCTCGCCAACTGCATCGCGGACCGCGCCGCTGACGAGGATAGTGGTCCCATACTGTCGGTTGAGGCCCTCGAGACGTGAAGCGATGTTTACGGTATCTCCGATGGCGGTATATTGCCGGCGTGTTTCTGCACCAACACTGCCCACCACGGCTTGGCCGGTGTGAAGGCCGAAGCGTGTGATGAGGACAGGCCGCCCATCCGCATTGTTTGCGGCGTTCATGGCGTCGATCGCAGCCTTCATCGCAAGGGCACAGGAGCAAGCATTTTCGACATGATGGAGGTCGTGCAAGGGAGCGTTCCACATTGCAAGGACGCCATCCCCCAAATATTGCACGATGGTGCCGCCGTGACGCTCGACAATCTCGTTGAGGGCTTCAAAATAGCCCGAGAGCAGGGCCACGACCTCCTCAGGTGAGTTCTCTTCGGAAATGGTGGTGAAGTCGCGTATGTCTGTGAAAAGCACGGTAATGTCCTGCCGGACGGCAGCGCCAACGGCCGCTTGGCCCGCAATGACAATTCTCCGCACGAGTTCTCGGGGCACATAAACCGAAAACGTCCTGATGGCATGGCGCGCAGAACTCAATGCCTTCGCGAGGGCGTTGACCTCCGAAATCCAGGAATGGGAAACGCCGCTTTCGCCGAATTCAAGCTTACCCATATGCGCTGCTTCGTCGGCGAGCAGATATAGCGATCGACTGACCAGCCGGGAGATGACGATTGCCGTTAGGATGCCTAAGGCAAGACAGGCAGCGGCGATCGCCAGATTGCGCTTCAGTCTCTGTTCGACCGGCGCGACAAGCTCTTCAAGCGGCGCGGCTATGACGACCGTATATACGCTGCTAAGATCGGCGACTGCTTCGCGAAAAATCTGTGCCAGGTGGTCACGTCCCTTTACCTGAAAATGGACAACTGTACCTGACCCCATATTGCCGCCTGCCGTGAGCAGGTTCGTGACTGCCGGAAGTGCTGGATCTGCCTGCGCCAGCTCTGCCGTAGACACTTCTCGGCCGCGGCGAAGCCGACTCCTGACTTCACTCATGAGAGTCTTGTCGGAGTGGACGATCAAATCACCTTCTTGATCAAAGACATATCCACGGGCATGTTCCGAAAGCGCGCTCACGTCGATAAGCTCTCCGAGCGTCACCAAAATTACGTCCGCGCCGATCACCACGCGATGGTTAGGTCCCGCGGGTGTCGCAATTGTCATGGTCAAGAAATGAGTCGATGCCGAGACGTAGGGTCCGACAGACACTGTCTCGCCCTCGCCAACCGCCGCAAGGTACCAGGGCCGAATGCGTGGGTCGAAGATGTCATCACGATCGGCGCGGCGAACCAGCAGACGCATTTCCGTGTCATAGAAGGCCTAGGTAGTGCTGGAGGCACCGTAGACCGTGCTGACGACCCGCATGGCGTATGCGGCCTCTGGTGGTGCTCTCAAGCTGGCGCGCGTTTCGGGATTGGTCGCCACGTCGACCGCTTGAATGAAGCCACCATCGGCATATCCTGCATATACACCATCGACGCGAAAGGAAGACTGCAAGAGTTTTAATAAAAAGTTTTGCTTGGCTTGCACGTCATTGGGAGGTGCGGTCAGCATCTCGGAAACGGCCGATGCGGTAACAACCGCTGAGTATCCACCGTGGAAGACGTTGCGATAATCCTCGATCGCCCGAAGCCCAAGCTGACGCATTTGGGCTTCGCCGGTCGACAGGGCCGCAAATTTGCCCTGCGTGTAAGTAATCCATATGAGCGGAAGCGAGGTGCAAGCCAATAGCGCTAAGATTATCACGCTCAGATGCAATCGCAGCGGCACAGCCCAGGTGGCGGGGGTGCCTTTGATCATGCTCCATTGGGTCTGCATTGCATGCCCTCTCGTGCTCAGCCATACAATACCACTGCTATCGCGAATCGGAACCAGCATCGCTGCGAGCAAAGCTACGCGAGTTGGCCGATGAGCGGCGACGCTTCGGTGATAGACGGTTTCATATTGCTCGGCGGACGGAGAACCGTCCGGGTCAATCGCATCTACCGGCTGTATCGAGAGGAAGGGCTTTCCGATCGCACTCGGAAAGCCAGACGCCGTCCTGTCGGCACGCGTGCACCGATCGTGATCGAAGCGAGGCCCAATGCCGCTGATCGCTGGACTTCGTGCATGACCAGTTTGCCTGCGGCAGACGCTTTCGCGTCCTCAATGTCGGCGATGACGTGACGCGTGAATGCCTGGCAGCAATCCCCGACACCTCGATCTCCGGCCGTCGTGCTGCTCGCAAGCTGACAACGCTGATCGAGCCGCGTGGCAAGCCCGCCATGATCGTCTCCACCACGAGACGGGTTCACCTCGAACGAACTCGACATACATCTGATTTCACTCTTGGAGTGCGGTGAAGATGGCGAGTGGACGTGGACGGAGCCTGACGCGCTGGCGCTGCGACGCAGGTGAATCAGTTGTCGAAGGCTCGCAACAGGTTTATTTTGTCCGCTCTTCGGTGCCCACGGGGGAAGGTGGTGCAGAGATGCTGGTTAAAGACGTAATGATCACGAAGGTTGTCGGAGTATCGCCGGACAACAGTGTTCGGCGAGCCGCCGAGATCATGCTCGCCAATCACGTCAGTGGTGTTCCAGTTATTGACGATGCCGGTCAGCTCGTCGGGATCATCAGCGAGGGCGATCTGTTACGGAGAACCGAGTTGGGCCGGGGAGCCATTGCCGACCTTGGGGACGAGGTCATTTCCGCCGAGGAGAGAGCCAAGGCTTACGTTAAAAGCAATGCTTGGAGGGTGGCCGACGTAATGAGCCGCAACCCGGTCGTCGTGGAAGAGGACGCGTCTCTGGTGAGCGTCTCTGGGTTGATGCAAGAGCATGGCGTCAAGCGCATTCCGGTTATGAAAGGCGGCGCGTTGATCGGCATCGTCAGTCGTGCGGACCTTCTGAAAGCAATTGTTACGGCGCACCACGATGAAACCGCGCCGGGTGACGAGGCCATCCGTCGCAGCATATCGATCCGCCTCAGCGAAAATACGGGCCTCGAAGGAAAAGACATGACCGTGACCGTCATCGACGGTGTCGCTCACCTATGGGGAAACGTTGATACAGCAGAGTGCAGGAAGGCAGCGCGTGTAGCGGCCGAGAGTGTCCGCGGCGTGAGAGGAGTGGTTGAGCATTTTCCCGAAGACGGTCCGTGACAGGCAGAATGGGATCTGCGCCACCAGTTCGCCGCCAATACCTTCCGTCTCGGATCACATCTCCGGTGCTTTCGAATTTAACTGTGCTTCGGATGCTTTTTGTGCGAATATTAGATCATTCGCATATTACTAGCTTGGCACGAAGAATGGACTTGACGGCAGGGCTATACATACCTGAGTCAGAGGTATGGATGACGGTCACCGGCCTTGAATGAGGGCCGGCCAGCGTCTCAACTGAAAATGAGCCGCATGCGGCAGACCATCTATACCGATCGCATTGCAGACTGTGCCCTGCCCCCAGCATCCCTCCGCTAAGCCATGCAACGCTCGCTCGAATCGCGGGCATGTAGCAAATTCGACGATTCTCAACTTGGGATCTTAGCGCAGCAATCTGGGCTCAGAGGAGGAGGCACCCATGGTTTCGCTTAAGACGGCAGGAAAAGCAAAGGTCGCCAGAAACGAGAAAATAGCAACGGGCGACCCCCTTTCGGCGAAAGAATTGCAGTCGATGGACGCCTATTGGCGCGCATCGAACTATCTGTCCGTGGGGCAGATCTATCTTCTCGACAATCCACTTCTGAAAGAACCGTTAAAGCGCGAGCACATAAAGCCAAGGCTGCTTGGTCACTGGGGCACGTCGCCAGGTTTGAACATGCTCTACGCCCACCTCAATCGCGTTATCGAACGCGACGATCTCAACATGATCTACGTCATCGGGCCGGGACATGGCGGACCATCGTTGGTCGCACACGCCTACCTAGAAGGCACCTACAGCGAAGTTTATCCCAATATTGGCCAAGACGCGGAGGGCATGAGGAGGCTGTTCAAACAGTTCAGCTTCCCTGGCGGCATCCCGAGCCACGTTGCTCCGGAAACACCCGGCAGCATCCACGAGGGCGGCGAACTGGGCTACGCCCTCAGCCACGCCTACGGGGCGGCGTTCGATAACCCGGATCTGATCGTCGCCTGCGTTGTCGGCGACGGAGAAGCCGAAACGGGGCCGCTTGCAACAGGCTGGCAAAGCAACAAGTTCCTAAATCCTGCTCGCGACGGCTGCGTGCTGCCTATCCTGCACTTAAACGGCTACAAGATCGCCAATCCGTGCTTCCTAGCCCGCATTCCCCGCGACGAGCTGCGGAAATTTTTCGAAGGCATGGGCTACACGCCGTATTTCGTCGAGGGTGAAGACCCCACGTACGTGCACCAACAATTAGCCGGCGCACTCGATACCGCAATGGCGGATATCCAGGAAATCTGGGCAGATGCCCGCGACAGGGGCAATGTGAAACGTCCCATGTGGCCGATGATCGTTTTCCGCACACCCAAGGGCTGGACCTGCCCGCCTAAGATAGACGGCAAGAAATCCGAGGGCTACTGGCGGTCGCACCAGGTGCCGATGGGCGACATGGACAAGCCGGAGCACATCCGTATTCTCGAAGGATGGATGAAGAGCTACCGCCCCGAAGAACTGTTTGACGACGGTGGCCGGTTCAAACCGGAGCTGGCAGCGCTTGCTCCTGCGGGGCATCGCCGAATGAGCGACAACCCGCATGCCAACGGCGGCTTGCTGCTGCGAGACCTGAAGATGCCCGACTTCCAGGATTACGCGGTCTCCGTGCCGCGCCCTGGGGCAACCATCGCCGAGTCTGCGCGGACGATGGGCGCGTTTCTTCGTGATATCATGAAGATGAACATGGAGAGCAAGAACTTCCGCCTGTTCAGTCCTGATGAAAACAACTCGAATCGCTGGCAGGATGTGCTGGAAGTCACCAACCGCTGCTACATGGCGGATATCTATCCGGATGATGATCATCTGGCGCCGGACGGTCGGGTGATGGAGGTGCTCAGCGAGCATCAATGCCAGGGCTGGCTGGAAGGCTACCTGGTAACCGGCCGGCATGGCTTCTTTTCCTGCTATGAAGCCTTCATCCACATCATCGATTCCATGTTCAACCAGCACGCCAAATGGCTGAAGGTGTGCAATCACATTCCATGGCGGCGACCGATCGCCTCGCTTAACTACTTCCTGAGCTCCCATGTCTGGCGGCAAGACCACAATGGCTTCAGCCATCAAGACCCGGGGTTCATCGATCACGTGGTCAACAAGAAGGCAGACGTCGTGCGGATATATCTGCCGCCGGATGCCAATACACTTCTCTCGGTAACCGATCACTGCCTGCGCAGCCGCAACTACATCAACGTCGTTGTCGCCGGCAAGCAGCCTGCCCCGCAGTGGCTCACAATGGATCAGGCCATCAAGCATTGCTATGAGGGCCTTGGTATCTGGGAATGGGCGAGCAACGACAAAGGTGCCGAACCTGACGTCGTGATGGCATGTTGCGGCGACGTTCCAACGCTCGAGACACTCGCGGCAGTCGAGCTGATCCGGGAGCATCTGCCCGAGCTGAAAGTCCGCGTCATCAATGTGGTGAACCTGATGAAGCTCCAGCCGCCATCCGAGCATCCGCACGGGCTGCCGGATCGCGATTTTGATGCCCTCTTCACCAAGAACAAGCCGATCATCTTCGCTTTCCATGGCTATCCATGGCTTATCCACCGGCTCACCTACCGCCGCACCAATCACGGCAATCTGCACGTCCGCGGCTACAAGGAAGAGGGAACGACGACGACGCCGTTCGACATGGTAGTCCTGAATGATATGGACCGCTTCCATCTGGTCGAGGACGTAATCGACCGGCTGCCGCAACTCGGCGCACGCGCGGCCTATTTCAAACAGGCAATTCACGAAAAGCTGGTCGAACATAGACAATATATCGAGAAGTACGGCGACGACATGCCCGCAATAAGCGGCTGGAAGTGGGGCGCGAAAGGTAAGTCAGGAGCCCGCACTAGAACCTCGACTGAAGGGGACAATGCTTGAGCGACGGCATCTAACCGAACGGAGGTTCCAGTGGCAGCGAGAGCGCCCGAGGCAGCACGACAAAATAGCGTCGCGGAGTTGGCGTATCCGGGCTCCGCGGTCGCGTTGTTTTCCAACGATCGGTACAGTGTCCTGGTCACAGCCGCCGGGGCGGGTTATGGAACGTGGCAAGGCCTCGACATTACACGGTGGCGCGAGGACAGCAGCCGTGATTGCTGGGGCCAATTTTGTTACGTTCGGGATCTAACCGGGAACGACCTCTGGTCCATCGGAAAGCAGCCATTATTTCGGCCTTCAATTGTCTACGAGCACGCCTTTCACGGAGACAGGGCCGAATTCCGCTGTCATGCCGGTGACATCGAAATCGTCTGGAAAATCTGTGTCGCGCCCGATGTGGACGCGGAAGTGCGTATGCTCACGGTCACGAATAATGGGGCGCGGGAGCGAACCCTCGAACTGACAAGCTATGCCGAAGTCTGCCTGAACAATCGTCGTGCGGACATGGCGCATCCGGGTTTTGCCAAGCTTTTTGTCGAAACACGGTACGACGGGGCGACAGGCGCCCTATTTGCGCGCCGCAGGCCCCGTGCCGCTGCGGAAAAGGCCACTTGGGCAGTTCACGTTTCCTTATCGAACCTGCCGCCTTCCCAAGAGGTCCAATATGAAACTGATCGGCTGAGATTTCTTGGCCGGGGCCGAACGACAGCCAGCCCCGTGATATTCGACGCGGGTGGGTCGCTTTCCGGGACGACCGGCCCGGTCCTCGACCCGATTTTCTGTTTGCGACGGACGGTTCATCTGACCCCAGGCACCGAAGCGCGCGTCGCCTTCGTCACAGGCGCTGCGCACGACCAGCCAGCCGTGCAGCTCATCGCCGAAAGATACGCCAATATCGATGCGGCCGAACGAGCGTTCTCCGAAGCATCGGATAGGTATCAAAGCGAGCTTCAGACGTTGAGCCTTACGCCTGATGATGTCTCGCTGTTCAATCGGCTGGCCGGGAGTGTCGTATTTGCGAACCCGGCCACGCGGCAAGTGACTGCGCTGGAGAGCGATCGATTGGATCGGGCGGCTTTGTGGGCTCATGGTATCTCCGGCGACCTCCCGATCGTGCTGGTCCGCGCGAATGGCGACAGGGATCATACCCTCATTCGTCAGGTAATGATGGGCCACGATTTCGCTCGTCGGAAAGGCTTGGGATTTGACCTCGTCCTGCTTGACGAGGGCGGCGCAGCCAGCGCCAAGCGACTAGTCGAAGAGCTGCAATCTGGCCCGCAGGCCGAAGTGATTGGTACGCCCGGCGGGATCTTTGTCCTTTCCGAGCCCGATACCGAAAGCGATCACTTGAGGACCATCGCTGCGGCGGCGCGCATAGTCCTGCTGGGAAGCGGCGGCGAACTTGTCGATCAGCTCAACCGGCCCTTCCCCGTCCCGTTACCTCCTTCGCAGGCTTTAGCCGCACGGGTAAGCGAGCGACCCAAGGCCCGCCGTCCTGACTCGGTCGAGGATTTGCAGCACTGGAACGAATTCGGAGGCTTCACACCCGACGGACGCGAGTATGTCGTGCTCGTGGACGCGATCAGACCACAAGCCCCCGTGCTGCCGCCGGCGCCTTGGAAACCCTGACTTTGGCTGTCTTACGACTGAAGCCGGTCTTGGCTACACTTGGTCGGAAAACAGCCAGATGAACCGGCTGACGCCGTGGTCGAACGATCCGGTTACGGATGCGCCGGGCGAGGTCGTTTATTTGCGCGACGAGGAAACCGGAGATGTCTGGACGCCGACGCCGCTGCCTCTCGGTCCCGGTGCGGTGGTGACTGTTCGTCACGGCCAAGGTTACAGCCGGTATGCAAGCCACAGCCGCCATCTCAATCAGGAGCTGACGGTATCGGTTCCGCCTAGTGATCCGGTCAAGATCATGCATCTCAGGCTTAGCAACGACGGCACCCGAGCTCGGCACGTGACCGCAACCTATTTCGCCGAGTGGGTGCTTGGGACCCACCGCGAAGAGACAGCAACACGGATCGTCTGCGAGCGGGATGCCAGATCGGGTGCAATCATGGCCAAGAACCCCTGGGCCGGAGATTTTGCCGGGAAGCTGGCTTTTGCAGCCGCCGGTCAGCCGACGAGGTCGGCAACGTCCGACCGCACGGAGTTTCTGGGCAAATACGGTTCGGTTTTTCAGCCCTTAGCGTTGGGGCGAACCAATCTGGCAGAACGTTTTGGCCCGTTGCTGGATCCCTGCGCCGCGTTGATGGTGGATATCTCCCTGCCCCCCGGCGAAAGCAGGGAGGTTGTCTTTGTACTTGGAGAGGCTGCCGGCCCCGATGAAGTCAGCAGGCTCGTTCATGAGTATACCGACCGCGAACGCGCGGCCGCAAGCCTGTCGGCGATCTCCCGCCAGTGGGATAACATTCTGAACTCGATCCAGGTCTCGACGCCGGACGCAGGCTTGAACTTGATGATGAATCGCTGGTTGCTGTACCAGGTCCTGGCATGCCGCGTCTGGGCGCGCACGTCCAATTATCAGTCCGGCGGTGCTTACGGTTTCAGGGATCAGCTTCAGGACGTGATGGCACTGGTCTATAGTACACCGAACGAGACCCGCTCCCACATCCTGCGATCGGCAGCACGCCAATTTGAGGAGGGGGACGTCCAGCACTGGTGGCATCCTCCATCCGGCATCGGCGTGCGCACCCGGATCACCGACGACTTGTATTTCCTGCCGCTTGTCGTTCACCACTACGTGTCCACGACAGGCGACCTTCAACTGCTTGACGAGATGGTGCCCTACATCACGTCACCGCTGCTGAAGGACGACCAGGAGGAAGACTTCAACCAGCCGGCGCCCAGCGAGCAGTCCGGCACCGTCTATGAGCACTGCGTCCGTGCGCTGGAGCGTGGTTACCGCTTGGGCAGTCACGGTCTTCCCCTGATGGGAACAGGCGACTGGAACGACGGCATGAACAAGGTCGGCGCGGAAGGCAGGGGAGAAAGCGTCTGGAACGGCTGGTTCTTTCTCACGGTCCTCAAATCATTTGCCACGATTTCAGCGTCACGGGGAGATCAAAGCCGTGCCGGCTGGTGCCGTGAACGGGCCGAAGCTTTGCGCACAGCTCTTGAAGCCAACGCCTGGGACGGTGGCTGGTATCGCCGCGCCTATTTTGACGATGGCACGCCGCTCGGGTCGTCCCTGAACGACGAATGCCAGATCGACGCCATCCCGCAGGCCTGGGCTGTCATTTCGGGCAAAGCCGATGCTGGACGAGCTTCAAAAGCGATGCGTGAGGTCTACGACCGGCTGGTACGCCAGGAGGACGGGCTGATCAAACTCTTCGACCCGCCTTTTGACGAAGGCTTGCTGCAGCCGGGCTACATCAAGGGCTATGTCCCCGGCATCCGTGAAAATGGCGGCCAATACACGCATGCGGCAACCTGGGTTGTCTGGGCGACGGCTTTGCAGGGCGACGGCGATCTCGCCTTAAAGCTTTGGAACCTGATCAATCCGATTTGTCATAGCGCGACGAGAGGTCAAGTCGAACGCTACAAAGTGGAACCATATGCGGTCAGCGCCGATATCTATGGCGCGCCCCCACACACCGGGCGCGGTGGATGGACCTGGTACACCGGATCGGCCAGTTGGTTCTACCGCGTCGCGCTCGAGGCGATCCTCGGCTTTCGCCAGCAAGGGCCGTCTCTGCGGTTCGAGCCGTGCGTTCCGGCGGGCTGGCCGGCCTATGAAATCGCATACCAATATGGATCAGCGACCTACCGCATCCAATTCGACAACACGAAGGGCATCGGCCGAGGCGTGCACTCCGTCACGCTGGACGGTGAACCAGTCGCGAACGAAACCGTTCCGCTTGTGGAAGACGGACGTACGCATGACGTCCACATTATAGTTGGTTAGCGGCCATGCCCGTAACGCTCTCGACGGACGCTGATCTCGACCGCATCCCAACGGACCAGGACCTCGCTCGGCTGCAATTTACGACACTGTTGTACTATCTCCAATGCACGAACCCGGATAACGGCCTGGTGCGCGACAAAACCGAACCGAATGCCCCGGCAAGCATCGCGGCAATTGGCATGGCCCTGGCGACAATCCCCGTTGTTGTCGAGCGCGGGGTAATCATCCGCGAATTCGCTGCAAAGATCACCCGCAAGCGAATGCGGTTTTTGATGGAATGCCCGCAGGGGCCAGAGCCCGATGCATCCGGGTACATGGGCTTTTTTTATCATTTTCTGGACATCGAAACGGGCCGCCGGGCCTGGCAATGCGAATTGTCCACCATCGATTCGGCTTTCCTGTTCGCCGGAGCCCTGACCGCAGCGACCTATTTTGATGGCGATACGGCCGATGAGGCAGAAATCCGCCAGCTTGCGACGGCGCTTTACGAGCGAGCCGACTGGATGTGGGCTTGCGATGGCGGCCCCACTTTGACACATGGCTGGCACCCGGAAAGCGGGTTTATTCCCTATCGTTGGCGCGGTTACGATGAGGGTCTGCTGCTGTATATTCTCGGGTTGGGATCGCCAACCCATCCACTGCCTCCGGAGAGTTACGCCGCCTACACCGCGAGCTATGAATGGAGAAACATCTATGGTCGCGAATTGCTTTATTCGGGGCCGCTTTTTACCCACCAGTTGTCGCACATGTGGGTAGACTTTCGAGGCATTCGTGACGAGTTCATGCGCCAGCACCACAGCGACTACTTTGAAAACAGCCGGCAGGCATCATTCGTGCAGCAGGAATATGCAATTCGCAACCCAATGCGGTTTGCGGGTTACGGGGAATATTGTTGGGGGTTTACCGCCTGCGACGGACCAGGTTGGGGTAAGCGGGCGATCAATGGCGTCGACCGGGAGTTCTTCGACTACATCGCCCGTGGCGCGCCCTTCGGACCTGACGATGGCACCGTCGCGCCATGGGTCGTTGTCGCCTCGCTGCCGTTCGCGCCAGAGATCGTCGTGCCGACAGTCCTCAACTTTGCGCGAATGAAGCTCGGCATGACGCGCCTTTACGGTTTCAAACCGTCGTTCAACCAGACCTATGCCGTGGAAAACAGTCCGACCGGATGGTGGGTGAGTCCCTATCACTTTGGCATTGACCAAGGCCCGGTGGTGCTGATGATCGAAAACTACCGAACTGGTTTGCTCTGGAACATCATGCGTCGATGCAAGCCTCTGGTGATCGGATTGCGACATGCAGGATTTTCAGGGGGGTGGCTTTAGGTTGGATGCCGCTTGGCTTCTATCGTCTTACGCCCGCAGATGCCGACTCCCGCCTTTTTTGTCAATTGGTATCTTCCGGGATGCGAAGGAGGGGTGGGTACTTCAACTTGGCGGGATGGGTGCCGGCGGCTGCTTTGTTCGCCGCATGCTCAGACGACAATATGATAGCTGCCGTCCACATAGAGCACCTGCCCGGTGAACAGGCACGCCGTCGTGGGCGACGAAAAAAGGGGGTGGCAACGCTTCCGTGCCGTCATCAATGACGCAGCTTCTTGGGCCGAAAGGGTTGATCGTGTGCTCACATTGGGTTGCTTCTCCTGTGAGACAGGGGTTTCAGGATGCCATTATGAGTGCAAGCGTGTGGCGGGCGATCATCAGTTCCTCATCCGTCGGCAGGACGTAGAGCGCGACGCGGCTCGCAGGAGTGGAAATGAGCACCGCGCCCGCCTCGTTGGCCGCGGGATCGAGTTCGGCTCCCAGCCAGGCAAGCCGTTCGGCGATGCGGGCGCGGATTGGCGGCGAATTCTCCCCGACGCCCGCCGTAAAGACGAAAGCGTCGAGACCTCCAAGCGCGGCGGCAAGCGTGCCGGCGCTGAGCGCACAGCGATGGACGAAGTGATCGATCGCGAATGCCGCACGTGGGTCATCGCTGACAAGAAGATCGCGCATGTCGCCGGAAATGCCTGACAGTCCCTTCAGACCGGACGCCCTGTAGAGAAGGTCCGTAACCTCTCCCGTAGTCATGCCTCTGTGGTCGAGCAGATACAGCACGACGCCGGGATCCATCTGGCCCGGCCGGGTGCTCATCGGCAAGCCATCGAGTGCCGTGAATCCCATCGTTGTTTCGAGGCTGCGTCCGGCCTTCAGCGCGCACATAGACGCGCCGCTGCCTAGATGGGCAACGATGATGCGTCCACCGGCGATACCGGGCGCGACTTCGGCCAACTGCTCGGCAATGTATTCGTAGGACAGGCCATGAAAGCCGTATCGACGCACTCCATGCTCGTAGTAGTGCCAGGGCAAGGCGTAGCAATCCGTATGTGGGGCGTGGCCGCGATGGAAAGCGGTGTCGAAACAGGCGACCTGCGGCACATCCGGATTGATTTCCATCGCCAGGCGGATCGGCGCGAGGTTGTTCGGCTGGTGCAGCGGAGCAAGCTCCTGGAAAGTCGCAAGCTTGTCGAGCGTGTCGCGGTCAATGAGGATCGGTTTCGCATAGTCAGGGCCGCCATGGACGACGCGATGACCAGTAGCGCGGAGCGTGAAACCCTTAAGGGTCAGCAACCACGCACGGGTTTCAGCAATTGCCGCCGGCAGGTGGTCGACTACCTCTGGCGCATATCGGCGATCAACCAGGACCGTTCCGTCGGCGGCGCTCGCCGCTAGACGAGGCCGTACTCCGATGCCATCGATCTGACCGCGAATGCAGCGTTTAGGGCCAGTGTCGGCGATCTCGAAGATCTGGAATTTCAGGCTTGACGAGCCGGCGTTGACGACAAGGATCGCGTCCATGGTTCAGGCCGCCACTTGTGTCGCACGCGGCCGGGCGGCGGCGTAGAGCGTAGCGACCGCGCACGAAGCCAGACGGCTGCGCACCGAGTCGGCACGCGAGGTCAGCACGATGGGCACACGCGCGCCAAGCACGATTCCCGCGGCATCCGCATGGGCGAGGAATGTCAAGTTCTTGGCCAGCATGTTCCCCGCCTCAAGGTCGGGCACGACGAGGATCTGTGCCCGGCCAGCGACGGGCGACGTGAGCCCTTTGATGCGAGCGGCCTCCGGGCTGATCGCATTGTCGAATGCGAGCGGGCCATCGAGCACGCCGCCGGTGATCTGGCCGCGTTCAGCCATCTTGCATAGCGCTGCGGCTTCGATGGTCGACGGTATTTTTGTCGTCACGGTCTCGACGGCGGAAAGGATCGCCACACGAGGCAGACCGAGCCCGACCGTCGTCCAGAGGTCGATTGCGTTTTGCACGATGTCACGTTTGACATCAAGGTCGGGAGAGATGTTGATCGCCGCGTCGGTGATGAAGAGCGTGTCGGCGTGGCCAGGCACATCCATCACGAAGACATGGCTGACGCGGCGTTCTGTGCGCAGGCCGGTGGCGGAGGCCGTAACATCGCGCATCAGTTCGTCCGTATGCAGGCTGCCCTTCATGAGGAGCTCGCCCTTTCCCTCTCGTAGCAGGACGACAGCCTTCGCCGCAGCGGCGTGGCTATGTGGAACGTCGACGATTTCGTAGTCTTTCAGATCAAGCCCGTTCTCCGCGGCCACCGCCTGAATTTTTGCGGCGGGGCCCACCAGGACAGGTACGATCAGTCTGTTCTCGGCGGCTTCAAGCGCGCCCCGCAAGGACGTCTCGTCGCAGGGATGCGCCACGATCGTGACGGCAGGCGCAACCTCCCGCGCAGCGGAAATCAGCCCGTCGTACTTTGACTGCTCAGGTTTGGACGTGGAAAGGTCGATCACTGGGGAGCTCCCTCTGCTTCGATCTTCGATCTGATCAACACCTCGAACCACTCCCACCCGATCCATTTGCACGGCTATTCCTTCAGGGCGCTGGATGTCGAGCGCCTGAACCTGCCGCAGCACCATCCAGATAAGGCGCCGACAATCCGGGCGACTGGATGCTCTATTGCCACCTCCTCAAGCCTCAGGAGGCATGATAGGCTATGTGAGGGCCGCCTTAGGGAAGCCTGCCGGTACTCTCAGCGGGACAAGCGCATCCGGCCGTCGCTACCGCGCGGAAGCGAGCGATGCACGCTTGCCTTGATGCGCTACTGCAGGGTCCCGTCGCCGCCCCGATCGGCGGCCTTGAAGTCCGTCATCACCCTGTTCAGGAACTCGTTCCGGCTGGCCTTGCCGTCGCCGTTAGCGTCGATGGCACCGAATTGCTGGACAGTCAGAACTCGGGAAACTTCGTCGGAATTCAGGCTTCCATCCCTGTTCTTGTCCATGCTCGCGAAGGCCTGCGTCATGAAGGCCTGATATTCGGATCGCTCGACCGCTCCGTTCTTGTCGCGGTCGAGGCGATCCATTTGGCCTTGGTTCATGGCCGTCGGTTGATTCTGCGCGACAGCCGCCATGGTGGTGAAAAAGACGAATCCTGTCAGTAGCGCTACTCTTTTCATCATCCCGGCCTTTCGCGTCATTAACAGGTCAAGGCACTGCCGCCCGCAGCGCCCAGCGTGGCGCCGCCGCCAACAGCCCAAAGTTGCCCGGTCCCCGAGCCAATGGTCGCGCCGACTAGACCGCCGACGACCGCGCCGCCGACCGTACCGGCGATGCAGCCGAACTCGCTACTACGTCCTCCTTGCGACGTCGCAGCAGATTGGCAGCCAGACAAGGCAAGGCAGCCTATAAGAGTAAGACTTATCGTGGACTTGGTCATTTTTTCCTCCAAGCATTTCCGTTCACGTTTAAGACAGACGGCGGAGGCGCCAATGAGTGGCGTCGGACGAAGATAAGCTTCTGAGTACGTCCCTCAACGTGAGAGATTCTTCTGCTGATCAGAAGGAACTCACAGATAAACATGCAGCGCGCGCGCTGAAGCTTCAACGTTGCTGGCGAATACTACCACTGCACATGGACGAAAACAACACTCGGGCACCTGTCTCGACCGCTTGATGTCTTGCCGAAGCGAGATCAGATCCCTGGATTCAGAGCTCCAAGAGGACATAGATGGGGTGATTGTGGTCCCGCTCCTGCCTTGTTTAAAGCGATCGTTGGTCCTTACGCTCGCGAAGCGCTTCCTGACGGCCCTCGATCGCCACCGACAGCCTGATCTGGTTGCGATATCGGAAGCAGTATTTGCCTGAGCGGTTGCAGGATAATGAGATCCCTCGTTGAGTTAACAGGGCTTTCGAAATTGCAAATGGCACAGGAGGCCCGAAACCATAGTGGCTTAGCACAATTTGGCAGGAATTATTTCCGCGTTGCGGCCGCTCATTTTTGGCCGCATGACCAGATTGGGTGGTTTCTGGCTTTTGAAGTAGGCGCACCTTCCGTCAGCCACGTCGCTTTTTTTGCGAACTCTCAAGCCTTGCAGCCGGTGTTCCCGCTCTACGCCGCCCCGGGACTTGCGTCGTTTCTGGTGTATCGGCGCGTGCCAAGGCCGACATCAAGACATCCCCCGCTCAGCCGCTTCACAAGTCGAGGACGCTCGTCCTGACGCTCGCCGCCCTCTTCAGCATCGACGCCTTTGCCGGCGGTCTGATCGTGCAGTCGCTTCTGGCCCTATGGCTCTATCATCGCTTCGGGTCATCTTGACCTGCCACTGAAGTTTCATCCAGCGGCGATTAGAGCCCCGGCGGTTTTGAATACGCCAAGTGGCGCGGTGGTAGCAACCGGCGGAAACGCGAAGCTTTCATCTTGCGCAGCGTTGGAGCCGGTTGCGGCGATGGTCCCGGCATAGCTTGCCGGGGTCTGGTATCCGAGCGATGAATGGGGCCGGAAATGGTTATAATCTTCGGCCCATTCGGCGATGGCGCTGCGAGCATGGTCGAGGCCGAAGAACAGGCTCTCGTTGAGCAGCTCGTCGCGCATCCGGCCGTTGAAGCTCTCGACATATCCGTTCTGCATCGGTTTACCCGGCGCGATGTAGTGCCACTCCACCTTGTGATCCTTCGACCAGGCAAGGATGGCATTCGAGGTGAGTTTGGTGCCGTTGTCGGAGACAATCATGTCAGGCTTGCCACGCCGCTCGATCAGCGTTGTCAGTTCGCGGGCAACACGACGGCCGGAGATCGAGGTGTCCGGGATCGCTGCCAGGCATTCGCGCGTCACGTCATCGACGACATTGAGAACGCGAAAGCGTCTGCCGCAGGCAAACTGGTCATGCACGAAGTCCAGTGACCAGCGGGCATTGGCCCTCGCTTCGACCAGGATCGGTGCACGCGTGCCGACAGCACGGCGTCTGGCTTTCCGCTTGCGAACGGATAGCCCTTCCTCGCGATACAGCCGATAGATGCGGTTGACCCCGGACGGCTCTCCGTCCCGCCGAAGCAGGATGAACAACCGTCTATAACCGAAGCGTCGCCGCTCATTGGCCAACTCGCGTAGCTTTGCTCGCAATTCGATCTCCGGCGGTCGGCAGGACCGATAGCGGATCGTCTTGCGGTCGGCGGAGATGATCTGGCAGGCCCGCCGTTCCGAAAGACCCATGACGGCCTTCAGATGCGTGACGGCTTCACGCTTGGCGGCGGGCCCTACCATTTTTTTGATAGAAGCTCGCGGAGTGCGGCTGCATCCAGCATCTGCTCCGCCAGCAGCTTCTTCAGCCTGCCGTTCTCGTCCTCAAGCGCCTTCAGCCGCTTCGCCTCGGAGACCTCCATGCCGCCGTATTTGGCTTTCCAGTTATAAAACGTCGCTTCTGAAATTCCGTGCTTCCGGCAAAGGTCGGCCGCCTTCGCGCCAGCTTCCTGCTCCTTCAGCACAGCAATAATCTGCTCTTCCGTAAATCTCTGCTTCTTCATTCGTCCGTCCTTTAATAGGCCGGAACTCTAATCCATTCTGGAGGAAATTACCCGTGGCAGGTCAATCTCTTGCGGCGACAGGAGCGATCTTCTTCTGATGTTGGACAAGCTGGATTGCCGGTGCTCCATTGTGGTAACCTTGCGATCGACATCAGATTTTAGACGGGCTCAATTCCGCAAGGCAACACCATTGCGTTGCGCATCGCGAACGACGTTTTCCGAGAAGCCTTGTTGAAAAGCTTCCTCGACGAATTCGCGCACCAAGAGACTCGCAGCTGGGTAGGAACAACTGACAGCGATTGCTTGTCTGATAACGAGGAACGGTTCCGCTAAGACACGGAAGCCCTTACGCGCGCTCGCAAAGCGCTCAAGCGCTTGCCGTACACCCGCCGCGGCGTGATGTTTACCTGCGACAAGCATTTCAAGGGCTTCCCCCGGCGTAGACGAATGAACGATTTTGGCATGCGCTAGACGCCGGGACAAATAGAGGTCATAGGCAGCGTTTCGGGTGACGCAAATTTCCACGCCCTCCGCGTCGACGTCTTGAAACGTGCGATACGGTGTTGCCTCTCGAACCACAAGCGTACCCTCGATCAGCGCATAGGCAGGCGAAAACAGCAGCCTGTCTTCGCGCGCCGGGTCGGCGGCCAGGAAGGCGATGTCCCACTCGTTCTGATCGACCCGGTCCAGGATACTGGCTGCCGAAGGGTAGGCGACGAATTCGACGCGACAGCCAAGGCGCTCTGCAAACTCTCTAGCGAGTTGTGGGCTGACACCTTCAAAGGCTCCTGTCTTCGGATCGAGCCGCACCAAAGCGATATTGGCGAGGTTAACCGCCGCCCGCAGATAGCCTTTCGGGATCAGTGCGCTGAGCGAAGCTACGATATCGTCGGTCATGTCTCGATCTCCTGCCGGACAGCGCAATCTTGCGGTCACTGTTGCCTGAATTTCGCTGCCAGCGCCTCGGTTCCGCGTGCGAGAAGGCCAGCGTCAACACCGACCGCGGTAAAAGTGGTACCAAGTTCGATGCAGCGGGCAGCAAAGGCTGTGTCCGGCGTCAGGATGCCTGCGGGTTTACCGAGAGCCGCAAGGCGGCGGATCGCATCCTCGACGGCAGCCACGACCTCAGGATGGCCGGGCTCCCCCGGATATCCAAGGCTGGCGGCAAGATCCGCCGGGCCGATGAAGACACCATCGACACCATCTACCTGTGCAATGGCCTCTAACGCCTCCACTGCCGCACGGGTTTCCAACTGCACCAGCAGGCACAGCTCCTCCTCTGCCCGCTTAGCGTAGCCGGTGACACGCCCAAAGCGCGTCGCCCGCGTCAGCCCCGACACACCGCGGATACCGGCAGGTGGGTAGCGCATGGCGGAAGCCGCAGCTTCGGCTTCTTCCCGGTTCTGCACATAGGGAATGAGCAGTGTCTGCGCACCGATGTCGAGATAGCGCTTGATCAGCACCGCATCGTTGCTGGCAGGGCGCACGATGGGCGAGACGTCGTAGGCCGCAACTGCCTGCAACTGCGGCAAGACCGTCAGGACGTCGCCCGGCGAGTGCTCGGTGTCGAACAGCAGCCAGTCGAACCCGGAGGGCGCGACGATTTCGGCGGCATAGCTGCCCGGGAGGCTGCACCAGAGACCGATTTGCTGCCTTTTCTCGGCCAGTGCACGCTTGAAGCGGTTTTTCGGAAGATTCATGACACCACCTATAAGAACGATACGCCGAGCGCGCCGATCGGACCGTAATCCGCCTGGATGACATCGCCGGCGGCGATATCGACGGGCCGCGTAAACGAGCCCGCAAGCACGATCTGCCCCTTTTCCAGCTTGCCCCCGACCGCATGGAGCTTATTGACAAGCCAGGCGACACCCGCTGCGGGATGCCCCATGACGGCGGCCGAAACACCCGATTCCTCGATGATCCCGTTCTTGGAAAGCGTTGCCCCGATCCACCGGATGTCGATGTCCATCGGACGGATGACGCGACCTCCGACGACGATGGCGCCGAAGGCTGCGTTATCCGCGATGGTATCAGTGATCGCGCGCGGAACCTCGGTTCTGTAGTCGATGATTTCGAGCGCCGGCACAATGAATTCGGTGGCGCGCATAACGTCGTAGATTCGGGTGCTCGGGCCCTCGAGATTCTCCCCCATGATGAAGGCAAGTTCCACTTCGAGGCGCGGCTTGATGAAGAGGTCGGCCCTGATCTGGGCGCCGTCATTGAAAAGAGCATCATCAAGGATGCGCCCGTAATCCGGCTCGGTCATCTTCGATGCCATCTGCATGGCCCGTGATGTCAGGCCGATCTTGTGGCCCGCGACGCGCGCACCTTTGCCAATCCTGCCTTCCGCCCACAGGTCCTGGATGCGATAGGCATCCTCAATCTCGATGTGCGGATAGGTCTTGCTGAGCTGCGGGATCGGCATGCCGCTTTCCTCGGCGCCCAGCAATGCCTGTGCCGCGCTGCGGCGTTCTTCATCCGTCAACATGGATGTGGGTCTCCTGTTTGATTATTTGATTGGCGCGCGCGGCAGAACCGCGTCGCCCGGCTCCATGACGTATGTGTATTCCAGGGAAAACCACGGAACGTTCACGTTCGGATCGTCCGAATGCGGTTCGTCATGCTGCACGAAATCGCCCGTGAGTGCCGACGTCACCCCGAATTGCACGTCCGTATCGATATGCGGATCGCTCGGGTCGAAAACCTGCGAGATGAGGGTCTTGTAGCCCTCCTTGAAGATAAGTGCGTGCAGATGCGCCGGGCGATAAGGGTGACGTCCTTGCGTCTTCAAAAGCCGACCGACGACACCGTCCACCGGGATCGGATATCCGATCATCTTCACCGTGCTGAACCAGAAGCGGCCCTCCGCATCCGTCGTGAATTTACCTCGCAGATTCATTTCGGCCTGATCGGGATCCTGGTTCTCGTAGAGGCCGACGGGCGAGGCATGCCAGACGTCCACGTCGGCGCCGGCGATCGGACGTCCGTGTCTGTCAACAACCCAGCCCCGCACAAACAGCGGAGACCCGGGCGTATCCGAACGGATAATCGTGCCGCCGTTGTCGACCCGCGGTGAGTTGAGGCGCCAGAAGGGACCAAGCAGCGACTGGGACGTTTCCGTCTGTCCCCGATCGCCGTTGTTGAGCAGGCAGACCAGCGTCGAAACGCCCAGCGAGCCCGAGATCAGGACGAACTCGTTATGGCTGTCCGTTTGCAATTGGCCGATTTCGTTGAGGACCGCCGTGGCATCGCGAAACTCCGGCTCCGTCAAGCGGACTTCACGAACAAAGGCGTGCAGATGCTTCACCAGCGCCGTCAGGATCTCGCGAAGCCGGTGATCCGAGGTCTGCTCCATAGCCTTCAGAACAGCCGCCGTCACATCCTCTTGGGTCCGTATCACCATCTCACACCTCCCTGTGGGCGTGCCTGTTTTGATAAATCATCGATTATTTGTCAAGCCGCCATTGCTTATGGCGGGAGATTCTCCTTAAATTCTCTTTATAGAACCACGATTGCTGTCAGTATATAATTGATTTTATTATATAAAATTCACTTCTGGCAATTCTAATGGAGCTCAACTCCACATTTCACCAAAACTGTTTGACAAAAATAATCGTTTATTATACGGATCGTCGATAAATGAAATCCGCCACCAGAAAACGTGGCGGGAACCATCTGGGGAGGATGTCAATTGCGATCAGGGCCTGGGAGCCTCATTTTGGAAAGTGGCGCGGAGGCGGCAACGCCATCCTTTCCCGATGACGGCAAGAACACGATCGCCAGTCAGCTTGTTTCACGTCTGCGCGAAGCGATCATTTCCGGCCAGCTCGAGGCGGGCAGCAAGATCAATCTCGATCGCGCAAAACAAAGCTTTAACGTCAGTCTCAGTCCTTTGCGGGAGGCGTTGGCGCGTTTGATTTCGGACGGGTTGGTCGAGTTCGAAGACAATCGCGGCTACCGCGTGTCGCCCGTTTCACTTTCGAACCTCGAAGAGATCACCAGTTTGCGTGAGGAATTCGAAACCTACGCGCTGCGGGAATCCATGCGCGTCGGCGATGTCGATTGGGAAGGCAATGTCATGCGTGCGCTGCACCGCCTGAACCGCACGGAACGGGATGCAGCAAAACCCGAAACGCTTGAGCAGTGGGAAGCCGTCCACCGGGAGTTTCATCTCACCCTGATTTCGGGCTGCCGTAAACCGCTGCTTCTCAGCTTCTGCAAGACCATGCTGAACTTGAACGACCGCTACCGGCGCACCTTTCTTACCCGCACGTCCGGCGACCGCAATGTCAGCGTTGAACATAGTGAAATCGCGCAAGGGACCGTGGCGCGGGATATGGACTATGCCTGCGACCGGCTGCGCGAGCACATCCATCGTACCGGCACAAATCTGCGACGGCATCTCGCTGAAAAGGGAATTGCCTGAATGGAGACCCGGGAGGAAACCATACCACCCAACGCTTCGGCATCGCCGCTGGGGGTCGCGCATTTTTCAGCGATTGATGTCGCGCCGGCGAAGTTCGTGTCGCTTGCCGCGGCCACCGGTTTTTCATCGGTTGGCCTGCGCCTTCATCCGGCTTTTCCCGGCGCTCCCTATTATGAGTTGCCGGTGGGAAGCGACGCAGCTCGCGACGTAAAAGCCCGCCTCAATGGCGAAGGTATTTCGCTCTATGACATCGAATTCGTTGTCATCGGGCCGCACTTCGATCCCATTGACCTGGTGTCAATGCTTGAAGCCGCCAGCGCGCTCGGTGCGCGACGTCTCAGCGTTTGCGGCGACGACCCGGATCGGGGGCGCCTGATTGCCAATTTTGCAGCGCTTTGCGACCTCGCGGCCACCTTCGGCATGGGCGTCGACCTGGAGAACATGGGCTGGCGCACCGTCGCCAGCTTTCATGACAGCCTGTCGATCGTGCAGGGATCGAGCCGGGACAATGCCGGCGCGCTGGTCGATGCGCTGCACTTCTTCCGCAATGGCGGCCAAGCCAAGGATGTCTTAGCTGCCCCTCAAGGCATGGTCAGGAGCATTCAGCTCTGCGATGCGCGGGGACCTGCGCCGATAACGGCGGATCAAAAGGTCAGCGAGGCCAGAACGGGACGTTTTGCGCCGGGGCTGGGTGAGCTTCCCGTTGCGAGCCTGATGAGGGTGTTGCCCGCAGGCGCCGCCGTCTCGGTAGAGGTGCCTATCCATTCCAGCCAGGCGCCGGAGGAGCATTTGCGTCACCTGCATGATGCCGCCCGTGCGTTGGCCGGCTAAGCACGAGCAACAGCGCAACAGCTAAATACGACACGGAGACAGGCTGAGGAGCCTGTCGGCGGAGAGAGATATTGTCATGAACTACGTGCTGGATTTCAGCGTTGTCTTCGAAAAGATGCCCGACCTGCTGATGGCGGCTCTGGCGACGATCGGTCTTGCCTTGGCCGGCATGTCGCTGGCGCTGGTGATCGGCGTGATCGGCGTCGCGGCCCGGTCATCGAAAATCCGTCCCTTGCGAGCGGCGGTCATCGCCTTCGTTGAAGTGGTCCGCAATACCCCTTTCCTGGTGCAAATCTTCTTCATTTTCTTCGCCCTGCCTATGATGGGTGTTCGCCTCAATCCCACTGTCACGGCGATCATCGCGCTCGCCATCAATGGCGGCGCCTATGCCATCGAAATCATTCGTGGCGGTGTCGACAGCATCCACAAAGGTCAGGTTGAAGCCGGGCTCGCACTCGGCCTGCACAAGGCGCAGGTGTTTCGCCTGATCGTTCTGAAACCGGCGCTCAGGGCAATTTACCCCTCGCTGACCAGCCAGTTCATCATGCTGACGCTGACGACATCGGTATGCACGTCTATCGCGGCTTACGAGCTGACCTCCGTCGCGCAGATCATCGAGTCCGACACGTTCCGCAGCTTCGAGGTCTATTTCACGATTACGCTGATGTACCTCGTCATCTCCTGGATGATGATGGGGCTGTTTGCGCTGATCTCGCGGCATTTCTTCAGCTATCCGGTGCGGTGAGGAGCAGGACAATGGGTGTTATCGGCCAAAACGAAATGCTATTCCTGCTGCAGGGCCTGAAGTGGACATTGCTTCTATCTGCGATCGGCTTCATCGGCGGCGGGGTTTTCGGACTCGTCATCGCGCTTGCCCGCACATCTGAACTCTCAGCCCTCCGCAAGACGGCGGCGGGCTATATCTCAGTCTTCCAGGGTACACCGCTGCTGATGCAGCTCTTCGTCGTCTACTACGGGATCGCGCTTCTCGGCGTCAGCGTCGAGGCCTGGGTGGCTGTCGCGATCGCCTTCACGCTGCATGCCAGCGCATTCCTGGGCGAGGTCTGGCGTGGTGGTATCCAGGCAATCCCGAAGGGCCAGACCGAGGCCGCCAATGCGCTGGGGCTTCACTATGTGTCGCGGATGAAGGACGTGGTCCTTCCGCAGGCGTTCAAAGTCTCGTTGCCGGCAACCATCGGTTTTCTCGTTCAGCTCATCAAGGGCACGTCGCTTGCCGCCATCGTCGGCTTCATCGAGCTCGCCCGCGCCGGACAGATCGTCTCGAACCAAACGTACCGGCCGTTGCTTATCTTCGGCATCGTCGGCGCGATCTACTTCATCATTTGCTGGCCTTTGTCTCTTTATGGGGCCCGGCTCGAAAATCGGATGGCAAAGGCCGTCCGGTAAGTTGGCAATCCAACGAACGCATAAGCTCTATCAACCAAGGAGGAGAAGGTAATGATCAGCAGCTTTAAGACCGGTCTGAAGCGCCGTGGAATTCTGTTCGCAGTAGCAGCTCTGATGATGGCCCCGTGGCTATCGCCGATGTCTGCCCAAGCCGCGACGGTGGAGGAGGTCAAAGCCAAGGGCAAGATCATCGTCGGCATTCAGGGCGACAACGCGCCCTGGGGCTTTGTCAATTCGAGCGGCGTTCAGGACGGTTTCGATGCCGACATCGCCAAGCTCTTCGCCAAGGAACTGGGCGTGGAGGTCGAATTTGCACCGCTCGCGGTCGCCAACCGCATTCCGGCGCTTGTCACCGGCAAGGTCGATATCCTGTTTGCCACCATGGCAATGACGGAGGAACGGGCCAAGTCGATCCAGTACAGCAAGCCATATGCTGGCAACACGATTTCGCTTTACGGACCGAAGGACAAGAAGATGGCCGAGATCGCGGATCTGGCAGGCGTCGAAATCGGCGTCCCACGCTCAAGCTCTCAGGATAAGGCGGTGACCGACGCGGTCGGCTCCAACGCAACGGTCCGCCGCTTCGACGACGATGCGGCCACCATCCAGGCGCTGCTTTCCGGCCAGGTGCAGGCGGTCGGCGGCAACCAGTTCTACCTCGACCGTCTGGAAGCAGCCAGTGCCGGCACATATGAACGCAAGATCGATTTCCTCACGACATTCAATGGCGTCGGAACACGACTTGGCGAGAAGGACTGGAATGAAACCGTCAACGCCTTCCTCGACAAGATCCTGTCGAACGGCGAGCACGCCAAGGTCTATGCGAAGTGGATGAAGGTGGAGGTTCCGAAGTTCCCCGAATCCATTCCGAACATCCCCTTCACCATCAACTGATACACGTTCTACGCAGGAGATCGCCGTGCCGCACGCCGCTGACACGCAAAGCCCGCTTCTTTCCATGGAAGCCGTGGATAAATGGTACGGCGCATTCCATGCGTTGAAGAACATCAACCTTACGGTTCGCAAAGGCGAGAAAATCGTCCTTTGCGGACCGTCAGGATCAGGTAAATCCACGCTGATCCGTTGCATCAATGCGCTCGAGAAAATCGAGAAAGGCACGATCATGGTCGAAGGGACAAAGTTGGATGACAGCGGCAAGTCGATCGATGCCGTCCGGCGCGAAGTCGGCATGGTGTTCCAAAGTTTCAACCTGTTTCCGCACATGACAATCCTGGAAAACTGCACGCTTGCGCCGATGCGCGTACGCGGCACCAGCAAGGCGGATGCCGAGAAAGTCGCCCGCAAATATCTCGAACGCGTCCGCATTCTCGACCAGGCTGAGAAGTTCCCCGCCCAGCTTTCGGGCGGGCAGCAGCAGCGCGTAGCCATTGCGCGTGCGCTCTGCATGGAACCAAAAGCCATGCTGTTCGATGAGCCGACCAGTGCACTCGACCCTGAGATGGTCAAGGAAGTCCTCGACACGATGATTGGTCTGGCCAGAGACGGCATGACGATGATTTGCGTCACCCACGAAATGGGCTTTGCCCGGCAGGTTGCCGACCGCGTGATCTTCATGGCCTCGGGCGAGATCGTCGAAGAAGCGCCGCCGGAAACCTTCTTTCGCAATCCGTCGCATCCGCGCACCCAAGCCTTCCTCGGCGAAATCCTGGCCCATCATTAAGGCGATCCCCACATGACTGTTTCAAACGAAACGATGAAGCGCGCTGTGTTGGTGGGACTGATCGGCGCGGATATCCAGATGTCGAAATCCCCTGCCCTGCACGAGCGCGAAGGTCTGCTTCAGGGGCTCGACTATCGCTATGAACTCCTCGACCTTGCGGAGCGCGGCCTTCCGGCCACCGCCCTGCCTGACCTTCTGGCGGAAGAGGAGGCACGCGGCTTTGCCGGCAGCAACATCACCCACCCCTGCAAGCAGACGGTGATTCCGCATCTGACGGATCTGTCCGAGGACGCCCGCATGCTGGGCGCCGTCAACACGGTCGTGTTCAAGGATGGAAGACGGACCGGTCACAACACGGACTGGTACGGCTTTTATGAAAACTTTCGGCGCGGCCTTCCTGGCATCCCGCGGCATCGGGCTGTCCTTCTGGGCGCCGGCGGCGCGGGCGTCGCGGTCGCACACGCCGCGATGAAACTCGGCATCGAGCATCTGGCGATTTTCGATCAGGATATTGCACGGTCCACAAAGCTGGCCGAGGAATTGAACACGCGGTTTTCCACCGAGCGGGCCGTCGCTATCGCCAATGTCGAGGAAGCGATGAGGACTGCCGATGGCCTCATCCACGCCACGCCAACTGGAATGAAGAACCATCCCGGGCTGCCGATCGAGGAAAGTTGGCTGGAGCCCCATCATTGGGTCGCCGACATCGTCTACATGCCGCTGGTGACCGAGCTTCTGGCGCTTGCCACCCGTCTCGGCTGCCGCACCTTGCCGGGTGGAGGGATGACGGTGTTTCAAGCGGCTGCGGCGTTCAAGCTCTTCAGCGGTATCGAACCGGACGCCGAACGCATGAGCAGCCATTTCACCGAACTGTGCAAAGCCTCCTGATCCAGGCTGGCGAAGGAGAAACAGGATGCCGCACATCGTGATCGAATACAGCGAGGGAGCCGGAAGCCGCATCGACATGCCGGCGCTGGTGAAGGCCGTTCATCGCAGCGTGCGTGACAGTGGCGCGGTCAAGCCGAATGCCGTTCGCACCTTTGCGCGCGAGGCCACGCATTCGCTGGTCGCCGACGAGCATCCCGCCAACCAGTTCGTGCAGATCATCCTACGCATCGCGCCCGGACGCTCGGCGGCCGAAAAGCGAGCGATATTGCAGACGGTCTATGACGCAGCCGAAGGCGTCGCACGTCTGGCACTCGACGAGGGCCGCTGCGGCCTGCGAGCTGATCTCATCCAGTCGGATCCTGATTTTGCGATCCACGAAACCACACTGCCGTGACCATTCCGGCAATTCGAAAGGAAGACAAATGAGCTTGATCTATGTTCTCAACGGTCCGAATCTCAATCTTCTCGGCAAGCGCCAGCCGCATATCTACGGTCATGAGACGCTCGCCGATGTCGAGGCCGATTGCCGCCGGGTGGCTTCCGAACTAGGCCATGACATCCGCTTTCACCAGAGCAACCGCGAATACGAGATCATCGATTGGATCCATGAAGCGCGCGAAGACGCGGCCGGTGTCGTCATCAACCCAGCCGCCTTCACCCACACCTCCGTTGCCATTCTCGACGCGCTGAACACCTTCGAGCAGCCGGTGATCGAGGTACATATTTCCAACGTCCACAAGCGAGAGGCATTCCGCCATCATTCCTTCGTCTCGTACCGCGCCGACGGGATCATCTCCGGGCTTGGAACCGAAGGCTATCAGTTTGCGATCCGCCGGGTGGCAAGCCTGATCACGTCTGCCGAAAAGAAGTGACGGGATGGGCTCAGCATGGAACGGAAAGAGAGACTTGCGGTGCTCGGCGCCGGCCTGATCGGCAAGCGACATATCCAGCATGTGCTTGCCGAGCCGCAGGCGGAACTTCTGGCCGTCATCGATCCGATGCCGCTCGGGCAGAAGATCGCGCAGGAATCCGGCGCTAAATGGTTTCCAAGCTTTGCGGCAATGATCCAAACGGATCGTCCCGACGGCATCATCGTCGCGACGCCCAATCAGGTGCATGTCGCCAACGGCCTCGAAGCCGTTGCCGCAGGGGTGCCGGCGCTAATCGAAAAGCCGATTGCCGACGATATCGCTGCCGGTGAAAAGCTGATCGGCGCGGCGGAAGCCGCTGGCGTTCCGCTTCTGGTCGGCCACCATCGCCGCCACAATCCGATGATCCAGAAGGCGAAAGAGATCATCGACAGCGGCGCGCTTGGCCGCATCCTTGTGGCCAATGCGATGTTCTGGCTGTTCAAGCCGGAAGATTATTTCGACATCGACTGGCGGCGCCAGGCCGGAGCCGGCCCGGTCTTCCTCAACCTGATCCACGACGTCGACAATTTGCGCTATCTTTTCGGCGATATCGTTGCCGTGCAGGCACGTGAATCCAACGCCGTCCGCGGCAATGTTGTCGAGGAAACCTCGGTGATCCTGATGGAGTTCGCGAGCGGTCTTCTTGCCACGGCCACCGTTTCGGATGCCGTCGTCGCACCCTGGAGCTGGGAGATGACGACGGGCGAAAATCCCGCCTATCCGAAGACGGAAGAGGCATGTTACCTGATCGGCGGGACGCACGGATCCCTGACGATCCCGTCGCTCGACGTGTGGAAGAACGGCACGAAACGCAGCTGGTGGGAGCCATTCGAAAAGCAGCGCATCGCCGTTCAGGACGAGGATCCGCTGGTGCTGCAAATCCGGCAGTTCTGCAAGGTGATCCGCGGTGAAGAAGCCCCGCTGGTCAGCGGGCGCGAAGGGCTGAACACGCTGAAGGTCATTATGGCCGTCAAGCAATCGGCAGCAAGTGGGGAACGCGTCGTCCTGGGATAGAAACCGATACTAGGGCATCTCCCAGGGATCGTCGGCGAAAGCAATGTCGGTCGGCGCCAGCTTCGGCCTGTCGTCCGATGTCACGGGTCGCGATCCACTCATCTAAAATCCCGTGTCTTCACCCTGATCCCGCCGGTATGAAGATAGAATCGACGATATCACGTGACTTTCGTGTGGGATCGCAGTTTCGGCCGCTACAGCCTATAGTAGCGTGGTTGCGGGGGCAGGATTTAATTATTACTTGCGCTCGCCGCAAGTAATAATGGTTGCAGGCTTGAGACGCGAAAACTCCCTTGTTTATCAACGCATTTCAGAGCGCATCTCAACGTTTAGCAGCGATGCCAGCCGTTCTTGGAGGTTCGGAGGGCGTCAATCGTGCCGCTGGTCCGCGTAGAGCGCCTCGATCCTTGCAATCTCGTCTTCTGTCAGCGCGGCGAATTCCTTCTCCCGCGCCCGCTTCGAGAGCGTCCCGCCATTCTGATGCAGGAAGCGGAAAAGAAGATCGAGCAGACGATCCGGCATGTCGATCATAAGGGACAGGCCGGCCCTGAACCCGTCATAGGCCCTGAGGAACCTGGCCTCCTCCGGCAGATCTACATCGATCGTACGCGCCACGCATTGGAAGAGAAACTCCGCATGCGGTGTCGCATCAAAATAGCGGTAGAAATCCGCGGTGTCGTTCAACACCTCGACATTTCCCCGGTCGATCGGCCTCCAGAGGACATGGGCCAGCAAACGCCGCGAGTAGCTTTCTAGCACGCGGCGATACTCATCGATGCGGTCGAGGATGACGGCTGAGACAGGAAAGACCAGCCCGGGCGGATTGAAACCACGCTCGGCAAGCACATGATGGATGAGATAGCGGTGCAGGCGGCCGTTCCCGTCCTCGAAAGGATGGATATAGACGAATCCGAAGGCGAGCGCGGCAGCGGCAAGGACCGGATCGAGATGCCGGGCCGGCCCCTGATCGAATGCGGTCAACCCGTCGATCAGGTCCGGCAGGTCCTCATGCCGGGCGCTGATATGGCCGGGGATCGGAGCACCGCTCACGCGGTCATGCTCACCGACGAACCCGCCTTCCTGACGCAGGCCGAGGTGAACGAAGCGGGCATCCCCAATGACGATGCGCTGCAATCGCTCCAGTTCCATGCGGTCCACTGGGCGGCGCCCCGCCTCGCCAATAACCTGGCCCCAACGCTGGATACGGTCTTGAGGCGGGTCTTCGCCCTCGATCTGGAAACTGGATCGCGAGTCCTTGAGCAGGAGGAAGGCGGCGGTGCGGGCCAGAAGGTCTGCCGGAACCTCGGCGATCACGCGACGGGCTTCCTCGCCCAGATTCCGGGCGACGAAGTCATCCAGCTCCGGCGTGCGGAAAATCATCGGACACCAGGCACGTGTTCCGGGCAGATTGTTTTTCACACGATGGCGTGAAGAGGTCTCACCCTCCGATGTCCATTGCTGTTCAGGATCGACGACAAGGGCATAGGTGCCGCGGGTGGCGTTGGGCAGATCGAGCGGCTGATCGAGCAGCCATTCGTAGAGGAACCAGAGCCGTCGCGCATAGGCCCCGGTCGGGGCCGCGCGAACGATCTCGACGATGGCTTCCGGACCCGTCGCGCGAAAGAGCATTTTCAGGACAGCGAGATCCAGCCCCTCGTAGCGCAACGCAAAGGTCAGGTGGCCGGTCAGACTGGCTTCGGGCTCATGGCGGGGCGTATAGAGTTTCCAGCCCTCCGCCTGATAGACCTTATGTCGGGGGCCAATCGCAGCGAGGGTGATGGGGATCGGCACGGCCAGATCGAAGGCGTCAATCAGAGCGGCATAACCGGCCGGGATAGCCGTTTTCGGCAGCCAGCGGCCGTGAAGAACGCTGACTGGCCCTGAAAACGGCTTCTTCTGTCCCTGTACCATGATTTTCGATGCTCGCGCCTGAGAATCCATACTAGGGAAAGCATCGCCTGAAAAACAATTATAGGCAATGAATTTTGATGACTATGGCGCACGTGCGTGATTTTTGATTCTCGCCCGCTTGATAGGTCTCACGGTAATAGCAGCAGGCGGGGATTTCATCTTAACTTGCGGCAACCATGGGTGCCCTGCCTATGCGGGTATTGCTGGCGGCAAGGAACCGTCTCGGCCTTTATGCTGAAGCTAAGCTCGAGGAGGTCGGGCGGCTCTTGAGCCGCCTGCGCCTGCCCGAGTTGCTTCGTCTCACCGGCGTCGTTTAGCGGCACTGCGCGATGCTCTGGAAAGGCTCTCTGCCAGAACCAGCAGGCAGCCGAACATTAGGGCGAGCGCTCCGGTCAATGCGTCAAGATAGGCCGCCCTGACGGCGAGGCCGATGACGGTGATCAGGATGAGTACGATGGCGGCGAGCGCGCCGTCGTCTATGAACATTCCAGCGAGTTCGCGAACGGCCGATTGAAGCAAATTCATCTGAAATCCTTTTCCGTCCCAACCTGGAAGATGGACTGCAGGCTTCTCACGGCAATCAGAGATACAATCGTGAAAATAGCGAGAATTGGCAGTAGCGACAGGTCTCCGCCAGGCCAGTTCGCGCCAAGCCCTTCTCCCACCCAGAAAATTCCAAAACTCGCAAGAAGCAGTCCGACGGCAAACTTGAGACCGTTTTCGGGAATCCTGGCCAGAGGCTTGTGAACGGTTATTCCGATCGCTAGCACCAGCAGACACGCTGCCAGGGCACCGATGCTGGCATAGCCGATCATACCCTGCCCCGCTCCTGCGGCGACGACGATGAAAACCACTTCGACGCCCTCCAGCAGCACCGCCTTAAACGCTGCCACTCCTGCCAGAAAATCCGCCCGCCGATCGGCCGCACGCCGCAGCAGCATTTCGGTCTCGGCAGCATAGGCTTTCTCTTCATCGCGCAACGGGATGATACCTGACGCGCGCAGAATGGCCTTTCTCAACCAGCGCAGCCCGAAAAGCAGCAGCAGGGTACCGATCACGAACTGCATCAGTTCCAGCGGGATGAGATAGAGCAACGGCCCAAGCAGCATGACAAGGACCGCGAGGAATACGAGTGCGGCGGCAATGCCTGTAAAAGCCGCCCGCCAGCTCTGCGTCACGCCAACCGCCAGGATGATGGTGAAAGCTTCGACGATCTCGACGAAGGAACCGAGAAACGACGCTGTTACGATCGAGGTTATGCTTGTGATCGCCGTCATAGGGAACCCTTCTGATCGTTGGCGCTATGCCCAAAGCGGATGACGTGAGCGATCCTCCCAAGCCGGCCGCATGCGCCACCAACAAGTGCCAGCAGCCTTATCTGGCGGCAGGAAGCAAGCGCTGTTCAAGCGCGACAAGCCAGGAGAAGACGACGATCGGCATCAGGAATCCGAGGACGGCGTCGGAGAGATAGTGGGCACCGACCACAACGCGCAGAATTGCTGTTGCAATAGAAGTGATCGCAATTGGCGGCCCAAGCCAGAGCCTCGCCTTACGCGGCAGGAGAATGATAAGGCAGAGCAGCCAGCCAGCTCCCGACGCCTCGCCGGACACGAAGGAGCAATTGCTGGTACATTGTCCGAGGAACGACCCGGCCGGCATAAAATCCATGTGACCGCCAAAGAAGTTCGTCTGAATGGGCCGGGGACGTCCGGAGTGGCCCTTCAGCAGAAGATTGACGATCAATCCGGTACTCAGCGCCAAAGCGGCAAGCGAGAGCCATAATCGCCGCACCGGAATTTTCGCTCCGATCGATTTTGACAGGGCTCCAGCAGCGATGACACTGATGACGGCCGCAGCAGCGAGGTATGGCAGGACGTAGAGGACCCAGCGCAGCAATATGACGGATTCATACCGGCTGAAGACGAAACCGCCACACCCGGCATTTCCGCCGCAAAGCGGTCCCCGGAAGAAGAAAGATGAAACAGCGATGTCCATCGCCGGGAATGCATGGAAAATGGAGAGCAGCAACATCCAGGTCGAGGCCATTAGAAAGAAAATTCCACTGGCGCTGGCGCGGCCGAGCGGTACGGCTTGATAGCCCATTTGCATATTTCCTGTGCTTCGAACATGCGATCCGCCCTTGTCTGCTTCCTGCCTGACAATTGCCTGAACGGGAGGGCGCCGGAGCTGTCGAAAGGAATTTCCGAAACGCTGGCTGATACCGGCGGCCGGCGCGCCCCGACATCCACAGCTGCGTTCATCGGTGAGCAAAGCTAGCGAGCGCCCTCGCCTCCCTCAGCCGGATCTTGGGACATTTGCACCTGCGGACTAAGTAGTTGATCTTATTGAGAGGATGGCAGCGGCGATGGGGCAACACAAAAAACTCGGTAACCCGTTGGATTACCGAGGTTTTTTCGTCTTATGTTGGTTGCGGGGGGCACGCAACCATCGTTGCGGAACAGGGAGGCTTCGCCGGCGGGGCCTAGCCCTTCACCTCGCGAACGAGCTGGAGCGTCGAAAGCCGATCCATGATTAGCTTCGCGCGTTCCTCGCCTAAAAACTCGGTGGCGCGGTCTGGCCATAGTTCGAGGGCGCGCGTGACGGTGGATCTGACTTCGTCAACGATCCATTTCGGATCGACGCGCAAGAAGCTCGCGACCCGTTCGAAGCGACGCAGATTCACATTCTCGAAATTATGGGTCCCGACAAAGCGTAGCGCCATTGTATCACCCGATACGAACAGGACTGTCGGGACGATATCATAGGCTGGCGAGAGGCGTATTTGGCCGGGCTCGGGAAACCAGAATGACCAGTTCTTGAGATGATTGTCGCCATTTCCAAGCAGCACATCCGCGACAACGCGGCGTACCGCCTCCAGAATATCTTCTCGGTGATCGGTGCTGAAGCGACGCACCATATTGAGGACGGTCTCTGTCGTGGCCATCGTATATTTGCGATCTCCGACCGCACCGATGATCTGTCCGGCATCCTCGATGTGGAGGCGCTCGCCATCGGGCGTTCGATCGAAGCGATCAACGACCAGGACACTTTTGCCGTGCTCGAGGAAGTGAGCGGATACGCTTACCACCGCGTCGCGCGAGACAAGGCGACATTTGGCAATATGAACGCCGATCATTTCCGCCAGGCGCATGGCGCCATATTCTGCTTCCGGCAGGCCGGGAAATCGCTCGCTCGCGACCTTAATGATGCAGCGGCCAGTATCGCCCCTGCCCGGTGCCGTGAGGCGATCGCCGTCGGGATTGGCGGTGAACTTGAGTTGGATGCCGGCCAGGGAGAATTTCACGGCGCCCTCCGGCAACGGCGCCTGGAAGCCCGCGACCGTCTCCATCTCAAACGGACCTGTCGAAGTCGGCACGCCGGTTTCTGGAGTGATCAGCACTGCTCCCGGCAGGTCGGCACCAAGCCGGGTTACGACGTCGAATTGATCATGGTCCCCGGGTCCCATTTCATTGAGAACCAGTTCGCGAAGGGCCCCCTCAGGCAGCAATCCGGCAAACCATGGAGGCAATGTTCCATGGAGACCGATCTTGTCTCCGCGATAGGCAAGCCGATCACGGGTGCTTTTATCGCTGTCCGGATCATACCAGCCGAGGCTGAGGTTAGGGCGCTGGGTGTCTCTGAGATACGATTCTGCAACCGAGAACGCGACGCCTCCATCCCCGTCTCGTGTCAATGTGCCGACCCGGACCGGCCCACGCGCATGATCGAGAAGATGGACGCCAAGGATAGCGGGCTCTTTTTTTGCCATCAGCGTTCGCCCTCATCCTCGGCGCCGAGATCGACGAACAATTCGTCGAAAGCCGTGCGGCCGGGTTGCGCGCGTCGCTCCTCGTTGTTGGTCTCACTGACCAAGGCACGGACTTCCAGGGCGCGAGAACGGGGCACGAGAACGGGAACAAGATCAAGCGCATCGCATATCTCGGCGAATAGCGTGAGCCGATCGCGGCCCGATCGGCCACCGCTCAGGTCGCGCTCGAGTTCGGAGATCCGCGCTCGATCTCGCCCGACCCGCATGGCCAGTTGTGGTTGACTCAGGCCGCGTCGGACCCGGGCTTCGTGCAGTTGCGTGCCGAGGATATTGAAAATCGTGTTCGCCATGCGGAATACCGCTCTTTTATGGTAGATATGCGGAATTCCGCTACATCATTCAGCGGAGGAATGCAAGCGGAATTCCGCTCATTTTCGTCCAATAGAGCGGAATAGCGCACAGAATCGGATCAATGCAGGTTGCTGCCGCCTGCGGAGCGCCCGAGATCCGAATGACTGAACGTCCGCGCAACGCCCGCAACACCGTAACCCATTACGCACCGTGCCATGATCAATCCCATCGACCAAGCGCTACTTGGCCGAAGTAAAGAACGACTTCGAGGAAAGGCTTGCGTCAGGCGAGTTGGAAACGGCGCGCAAACAAAAAAGCTCCTCGACCGGCATGGTGAGAAGCTCCAGAGTAAATACGCCGAATGGGCGAATTTTGCAAGTTTGTTTGATTGCGTGGGGCCTGAATACACCGAGACTTGTAGGCGGTCGGTCCGAGCGCGTCTGAGGCGTAAGGCGATTTATGGAACTTTGCACCTGGCAACGATTGATGGTCATCTCGGCAAAGCCCTATTGGTCGTTGTGGATCGCGCTTGGCGGGCGTTGTTCGGCAACTTCGCTCGCCGTCAGAGTTGGCAAGCACGCCGGGGCCAAGATCGGTACCGAGCCGCAGCCGAATGAAGTGGCAACGAACGGAATTCCGAAGAAAGTCGCGGCTTAGGTGCGCAACATTAATACGGCAAAAGGATCAAGGATTTTGCCATTCAGAAATAAATTTCGCAATTAGCCTAAGTTGTTTAAGGGCTTGCGATGAGCAGGTCTCCGAAATCGGAGACCTGATAGTATTGCGCATGACATCTGGCCCATCCACCATGCCAGGGATGACGTCCGGGCGTTCTGTAATCGCGTCTTTCCAGCTGGTATCAGGAATATCGTTGGTTAGGCTCACGGTTCTCGTCGAGGTCGGCGTTCTGATGCCGCCTCATGGATGTCTTTCAACACATGTCTGAATCGTCGCGCCAAGGTTCGTCTCATGGCATTTTTCATAGAATTCGAACACGTGCACGGGTAAGTCCTCCGGAATGGGCACAATATCTTGAAGTCGGAGGCCGCTTGATTTGCTCAGCTCTGGGTCCGCCAGTTGGCTTTCGCTTAAATTGCGAACACGATTAGCCAATTCTTCGAAATAGGCCAGATTATCGTCTACCGTCGAAGGAGAAAACGTCCTGCCGTGGGCGGGGATAACGAACTTTGCATCCAGGTCGCGTATCCGCTTGAGTGACGAGCAGATCAAGCGGAGGTCGTCCGGATTTTTACTCCAGACCTCGGGGATTGGGTACTCCACCGCATCGACGGCTAGACAGGTGCGAAGTTCAGGGATCCACACAGCAACGTGGTCGGGCGTGTGTCCCGGCGTATGAATGAGTTCCAGCGTCAGATCGCCGCCATTGAGCGTCATCGAGCCGGAGAATGTAATATCAGGACCGATGAGCTCGACGTTCTGAAATCTTGAATTCTGGCTCGCCTTGTCTCTTAGGACCTGCCGTGAGGACGGATCGCGTAAGCGTTCGAGCGCCGCAGCATGCGCAACGATAGGAGCTTGCCCGGCAACGGCAGCGTTACCCCAGAAATGATCCCAGTCCATGTGCGAGTTGACGACGATCAGCGGGCGAGCCTCCGCTTTTCCCCCAAGCATGTCCAACGCCATCCGGCATAACTCGGGCGTCCCCAGAGTGTCGATCAGGACGTTAAATCGTTCAGCTAGAACAAATATGGCATCAACCTCGTCTCCCGCCCTGACGACCACGATCCGATCGTCAAGTTCGGGGTAAGAGCTCAGTTCTACGGAAACATTCAGCGGGGTTGCCCTTCTCAAAAAATCAACCTTTTACTCAGATACGAGATGCAGTTCATGGGCCGAACGACCGTCTACCTGAGCAAGGCGCCTCACGGGAATACTACCACGCGAATCGCTCTATTTGGTTTGGTATCACGTGTTGTTACTCCACTGTGGGCGGGACAACCGCGGCGCCGAATAGCCTTGGATCGAGCACGAACGGCTCGGCGGTAACTACTTTGATGGCAGCAGCGTCAAGGTGTGCGTGATTGACCAGAACATTAAGGTCGGGCGAGTTGGCGACGGGCACAATGGCCGAAGGCACGCGCAACAGCAGACTAGATCGTCCCTGATGCCAGTTATCCCCTATTTGCTGGGTCAGACCTTCCCGCAGACGCCAATCCTCCGGAAGGGCGTCAAGGGTGACAATCTCGATTTCGGCGTCATCCGGCATCTCATAAGTGACCATCGTGAGCGGCGGGAGAAGCGCAGGATCTTCGATGTGAACAAGCTTCTCTAAGACACATAAGGACGGAGATGTCGCGCAATAGGTAATCGGGTGGCCAATCGTGTTCCATCGGCCGTCGAAATGAAGACCATATCCACCATCCAACGCATGCGCATATCGCGTCCCCGACAATCGCCAGAGAAGCATCAGGCAGCAGCGCCCCAGGCGATTTTGCCGAGTATCGTTTCGATGACCCTGGCGCCCGTTTCAGTCTGTGCCACCACAAGCGGCGTTTGGCCACTAAGCTCGGTGAGAGGCCGGCGCAGCCAGCGACCAGCCTTGTCGGCGGATTCGAACGTCTCCTCGGCGAGGGTCTGAATTCGCATAAGCCGAACGGCACGATCGGATTCATCGACGGTGAGTGGCTGCTTTTTGTCGGCACGATGCCGGCGTGTGCGCTGAGGGATGACGAAGCGCTCGATTTCCTGCTCGCTCAGCCCGGCTAAGCTGAGCCCCTTCAACGCTGTCAATGGCAGGCGGTTGCTAACCGCGAGAGCAAGATCAGCCTGAGAGCGAACTACGATCCCGAGCACCGAGCGGCCACCGAGCTTCCGGGCGATTTCCTCAACGACGGTGATCGACATCATCTGCTCCTGATCTGTTCTGGCAATATGCCATATAGATACGCGGCATATTGCCATTTTACAAGAGCCGATGCTATACGCTCCACGTAGCGGACAGCATGAAATAGATTGCGGTCATGGCGAGGCGTTCGCCGCGGGCGGTGACAATTTTCGTGGCGGCATGATCCTGTTCGTCAGCCGCCGACACGGCAGCAGGCGTCCCACTCGGTGAGAAATTCCATGATTTCGAGCGAATCGGCGAGCCGAGGCGACGGCCCGGGGGCTTGTTTGAGGCCGTCGCGGAGGGCGGTTTCTGCGGTCAATACCTGGTGCTGAAAGGCGTCAAGCCCGGTCGAGACGACGATCTGATCAGGCGCTTTGCCGTAGATTTCCATCTCGATGATATTGTCGCCGGCGACGGGAAGCCAGGGGTTGGTCTTGAAGCGGGCAACGCCCTTGTCGCCGTGAATCGCAAAGCTCCACGCCATGCCGTAACTGTCGGTCGATTGCAGCGTGGCGAGCAGGCCGTTTGAGAACCGGGCGGACACCGCCGCGTCGCAAATATTGCCATCTGTCGCCGACATATTGCCATGGCCCGTAATTTTCCGGAGACCGAACGCGTCATCGCCGCAAGCTGTCTGCATGACATAATGCAGGAGCGATGCCGGATAGCAACCGAGGTTGAAAAGCGTGCCGCCGCCGGCGGGATTGACGAATTTCGAGATATCGGCCGCATAGAGGCCGTTGATCGACCTGAGTTGTCCAAGGCGGCCTGATCGCAGGATCGCACCCAATTCGGCGATCACGGGATGATTGAGATACATCAGCCCTTCCATGAAGAACACACCGGAGACCCGGACAGCGTCGGCAAGGGTGTGTGCGTCAGCCATGGTCACGGTCAGCGATTTTTCCGAAACGATCGCCTTGCCGCGCTTGGCCGCGGCGATCACCGCGCTGTGGTGAACATTGTTCGGCAGTCCGACATAGACGATATCGATAGTGTCATCGCCGAGCAGCGTGCCGATATCACCATAACGCTTTGCGATTCCGTGACGGCTTCCGAAGGCTTCGAGCCGGCCGGGATCACGGCCCATCACCGCTTCGAGGCTTGAGTTTTCGCTGGATGCGATGGCGTCAGCCATGGTGTCTGAAATGAAGCTGGTTCCGAGTATTCCCCAACGCAACATCTGGCATTTTTTCCTTAGCGATTGAGATCGAGATAGGCGGCGGCGACCTGCGCATCGATGTCGGCCGGCACCGGAACCACACAGGAGGTATGATCGAGCTTGCCGCCCGCGACCCGTTCGAGACAGCGCGCCTGCAGGGCAAAGCCCAGATCCATCGATTCGATCGAGTTTCCAAGCGGACGGGGGCCGGCGAGATTGGCCATATGCCCGCCGCCGAGGATGTGGATTTTCCGGCCGTCATCCAGATGCAGGGTTTCGATGCCATCGATAGTATAGGTATCGACCGCGTTGACCCCCGCCACGGCTTTGATGCCATTGACATCGATTTCAGTCGGGAAGTGCCCGCCATTGATGAGAATGACACCATCCTTGAAAAACGGCAGGTCGGCAGCCGTGACGATATTGGCAAAGCCAGTCACGGTGACGATCACATCGGCGGAGGCGATGGCTTGGTTTCTGAGCGGTGTCGCAAAGCCATCGAGATGGGCTTCAAGAGCAGTGACAGGATCGACATCGACCACGCTGACATTGCTATAGGCACTGCGGAAACAGGCGGCGGTTCCCTTGCCGCAGGCGCCATAGCCGAAAACGGTCACACGCTTGCCATTGGTCGAGCGATTGGTGAAGCGCATATAGCTCTCGAACAGCGACTGGCCGACGGCGTGGCGGTTTTCGGCAAACTGCTTGATCGGGCTGTCGTTGATGACGAGGATCGGCAGTCCGATGGCCTCGCGCATCGGCGCGAGACGCCGGCGTCCGGATGTCGTTTCCTCAGTGCCGCCCAACAGGTTTTCATAGGGACGTTCGGCGACGCGGGCGAAAAGATCGCCGCCATTGTCAAGCAGCAAGTCTGGCTGGCGGTCGAGAAGAGTGTCGATGAAGCCGCGATGCGCCGTCGTGTCTGTGGTCTGCTCGCCGATGACGTCGATCTGGTGCTGTTTGAGGTATTCCACGGTCGCAGGCTGGGTGCTGTTGAGATTGCCTGTTGCCACGAGATTGGCGCCGCCGGCCCGCAATGTCATGAGAAGAGCGACGGTCTTGGGTTCCAGGTGAATGGCGGTGCCGATCGTCAGGCTCTGGAAAGGCTTTGTGCGGCAGAATTCTTCGGCGATTGCCTTTAGCAGCCGGCAACTGTCCGCCACCCATTCGATCCGCGAAAGCTGGTGTTGTCGGGTCATGGCTTTTGTCTCCGCTGGGCGCAGGCGTGCTGCCGGTATTTCTGCGGATGTTCCCTAACGTGCGAAGCCGGTGGTCAACAGGGACATAATACTGCGGTAATGGGTAGATTTCCTGTTCAAGCCGGATCGGCCGCCTGGCCTTCCCGGAGCAGCCAATCCGCCAGAAGACCGATCGCCTTGCTCTTACGATCTGCGACGCGGCAGCACAGCCTGAAGCCGACCGGTCGGGATGCGAAACCGAAAGGTGCTGTCAGCACACCGCTGGCGAGTTCCAGCTCGATGGAGGCACGCGGTGCTATTGTCACGCCAAGACCTGCCTTCGCCGCGCCAATTGCCAGCGTCAGGTCATCGATTTCAACCCGTTTCAGGAAGCGCGACGGGCGTGTGCCGCTTTCGCGGAACCAGTCATCCCAAAGGTAAGACACATCGCGCGCCACCAGCGCCGTGGTATTTTCGAGCCAATTGGCAAGATCGGCATCAGGTGGGACGAGGCATGAGGGGCTGGAAACGGGGCCGAACGCATCGACCATGAAGGCGGTCGCTGCGATGTCAGGCAAAGGACGGTATTCGCCGCCGGCAATCATGGCGTCGAGGTCGGGCGCGTCGGCGAGCGTGCGGGTGACGGCAACCGGTACGACATCGATTTCCAGATCGCGAAGATCAGCATGGATGCGCGGCAGTCGCGGCATCAGCCAGGAAAGGGCCATCGGCATGGGCACGCCAAGCCGAAGGCGTGTCTTGCGATCTCGTTGCTGGACCTCTTCTGCCGCGCGGGAAACGATCGCAAATGCAATTCCTACTGCATCGGCAAAACGCAATCCGGCGGCGTTGAGTGTCAACCGGCCACCCTTGCGGATGAAGAGAGCCGCTCCGAAATACTCCTCAAGGCCTTGAAGCTGCTGCCTTACCGCTCCCGGCACCACGCCGAGATCCTGGGCCGCGGCACGCAGGCTGCCGCAGCGGGCGAGCGCATCGAAGGCACGAAGTGCGTTGAGCGGTGGCAACGGATGCTTCAGGTTCAAAAGAGGGCTCTTCTGCAGGGCGGCGGCGCGTTTAGCCGTATTCCTTGCCCGGAAACGCCCGAAAGGAAAGCAAAATTTGAATTGCTGGACGCCTGTGACATACGCCCTGCCTCGGCCAGTCGGATACCCGATCCGTTCGCTAGTTGGGACCGCAGGGCAGCATGACCATCCGCTGGGCGCCGTCGCTTGACGGCGGCGCAACTGGCTGGCCTACAAGGGCGGCGTCACTGCGTTCTGAGGGAGCAAGCTCAGACATGGGGTAATCGCGGCGCGATCGTCCCAGGCCATTTTCACATGATGATGGCTGGCGGAGGTGGTTGCCCCCGATAAAGTGGAAATACGGGCTCACGATTGGAACCGGGCCAGAACGACTTCGAGGATATGCTTGTGTCAGGCGAGTTGGGCACGGCGCGCAAACAAAAAAGCTCCTCGACCGGTATGGTGAGAAGCTCCAGGGCAAATACGCCGAATGGGCGAATTTGCAAGTTTGTCTGGTTGCGGGGGGCTCGCAACCAGCGATTCCTGCGATTGGTCACCCATGGCCCGCGGATCGCTCTTACCTGTCCGAATCGTCCAGCAAGGCATCCAGCAACATATGCCGGACTTCCGCGAATGGATTGACCACCGTTACACCGCGGAGAATTTGCAAGCTTCCGTGGTTGCGGTGGCCAGATTGAACCGAGACTTGTAATTTCAAGCCTTTTACGAACCTCAGCTAACATGTGCGGTTTGGGGCCCACATCCGGACCTTCGCTAATGATGTCTCCAGGTCCGCTTATCGACCCGTTACGGCCACTGGGTTTGCTCGCGCTATGGCGCAAGTGGACCGCATTCCGGTCATTCCTGAGTTTGATCACAGAGCTATCTGGGAATAAACTGGCTGAGGAAAGCCGTGATCATGAAACCAATGAATGAAGAGCACCTCGCGGTCCTGCGCAGGCACATGGTCGAGTTGATTGCAATCCATGTTGAGCTTGCGAGCGAAGAGCTTGGCAGGGCGGCGCTCGATGAGCGGGTGATGGCTGCGATGCAGCGGGTGCCGCGGCATCTCTTCGTGCCAGCCCAGCTTGCGCCGTATGCCTACCAGGACATGCCGCTGCCGATCGGCTTCGATAAAACCATCTCGCAGCCCTTCATCGTCGCTCTCATGACCGATCTCCTCGCTCCCCAACCGCACGAGGCAGTGCTCGAGATCGGCACCGGCCTGGGCTACCAGTCCGCAATCCTCGCGGAACTCGCCGGGCAGGTCTGGAGCGTCGAAATCATCGAGGAATTCGCAAGCCGTGCCGAGGCTCTGCTGCCGGGCCTGGGCTTTATTAATGTCGGCATTCGTGTCGGAGACGGGTCCCGCGGCTGGCCTGAGCACGCCCCGTTCGACAAGATACTGGTCACGGTGGCAGCCGAGCGGTCGCCGCCGGCATTGCTTGAGCAGCTCAAGCCCGACGGGCGCCTGGTTATGCCGTTGGGATCTGAAAAAGAACAGTCCCTGACTGTCATTGACAAAGATGCGGCAGGGCAACTCAAGATTCGCAAACTTATCCCGGTTCAGTTTAGTCTGCTCGAAACGGTCTAACGCGACGTGCGGACATCCGGCGCGACCGCACCTCTCCGATCGTACACAGAAGTCAAAATTCTGCCCGTCTGCACCGTTGGCGGACGTGAAAGTTCGACCCTTTGCGGACCTTGGTCCGGATCAGCCTCTCCCAATCACTCTGATTGTGCTTATCGGGTGAAGTGCGCGCTGTCGTCGGGCATCGCGATCCCGTAGACAAGCTCCTGCTCGTGGCGAAGGCCGCATGACATGACCATGCAGATAGAGCTTTAAGGTGCTGACTATCGGCGAAGTGCCAGTGGTCGCGACAGATATTGATGCCGCGAAGGTTCCCGTCACGACCCTATGGACCCTGAGAGTCGATCACGCTGCGCCACCATGGGGCCCCTGAAGGAACCTTCACCCGGACCTCTAGTCGCGCCCGAAGCCGAGGCGTAGGATGCGCCAGACCTTTAGGCGGGGGGACGCATGGGCGAAGTTCTCGACGTAGTCGTGATTGGCGCTGGCTCGGCTGGGCTCGGTGTCAGCTATTTCCTGAAGCAGCAAGGCTGCGAACACAAGGTGCTTGATGGAGGTCGGATCGGTGAGTCGTGGCGAACGCAGCGATGGGACTCATTTCGACTGAACTCGCCGACTATCCGGTCAGTATTGCCCGGCGATTCCTACAGGGGACCGGACCCTTGGGGCGCGATAACCCACCACGAGTTCGTCTCTTACCTCGAAGACTATGCGAAGCGACACTGCTTACCGGTAAGCACACAAACCCCGGTGAAGGAGCTGACGCGAGAAAATGGGGTGTTTCAGGTAACCACGGCCCGAGGCGTCCTTCTGGCGCGCAACGTGGTAATCGCCACTGGCGACCAGAATCGACAGGTCCGGCCGCCGGAGTCGGCGGATTTGCCGGTCGAACTTCGCCAAGTGGACTCTTCGGCCTATCGCAACGCGGCCCAGCTTGAGCATGGCGCGGTGCTGGTCGTCGGCAGCGGTCAGTCGGGCGGCCAGATTGCTGAGGACCTGGCGCTGGCTGGACGCGTCGTGTTTCTGGCGACCAGCCGCAACGGCCGTTGGGTGCGGCGCTATCGCGGAGGCAACATACTTAATTGGCTGACGCTGTCCGGCTTTCTCGACGTCCCGCGCAAGGAACTCGTCCTACCTTCCGGCAAGGTGCCGGCCCGCGCGCTTGTCGGTGCGACGCACACGATCAGCCTGCAATCGCTGAGCGCACAAGGCGTCGTGTTGCTCGGCCGCTTCCGAGGCATGGAAAACGACAGTCTCGTTTTCGGCGATGAGCTCCACGCCAATATGCGATTTGCCGACGAAGTCTCCGCGAACACCAAGCGCCTCGTTGACGCGTACATCGAGCGCGCCGGCCTTGATGCGCCGCCAGCCGAGGGCGATCCAGCTGAGACGGTCGAACCGCGCATACCCGATCCTCTGATCCGTGCCATGGACTGGAGGGCGTGCGGCGTCAGGTCTGTGGTGTGGTGCACCGGCTTCACCGGCGACTTCACTTGGGTCCACCTCCCTGGCGCGCTCAATGCAGTCGGCCAGCCTGTCCACGCCGACGGCGTCGGTGCTGTTCCGGGCCTCTATTTCGCCGGCCTCGATTTCGGATCGACGCGGAAATCAGGCACCATACCGGCTCTCGCAGAGGAGGCGGCTCGTCTCGTGGAGCGACTCGTCAAAGGCAACGCTACGCCTAGCTGTATGTTAGGGGATTCCGAACGCAAAAATGGCTCCGAGTTTCCTCGAAGCCCATTGAATTTGTCGTAAGCTTTGGTTGCGGGGGCTTGAAACCACGGAGACTTGCCAATTCGCCGTCAGCGAGGAAAGCTCTCTCGATCCTGACTATCCATAGAAATCTGGTGAATGGGAACAGGCCGGCACCGAGCGGTGGATGCGCGTTCAACGAGACGGCAGGCAAGTTCCACGCGACGCGGCGGCATGGGCAGGCTGGAGAGGTTGTCGCGCAGCAGATCGAGCGCCACCGAGCCGATCTCGCGCATTGGGATATGCATGGTCGTCAGCGGCGGATTGAGGAAGGCCGCCTGCGGAAGATCGTCCATACCCATCACTGAAACGTCGCCTGGCACAGTAAATCCGGACTGCTGGACACCCATCATCGCACCGACGGCCAGGCTGTCGCCAGCGGCCAGTATGGCGGTGAAATCGAGCCCGCGGGCAGCGATGCGTGCCGCGACCGCCTGGGCGGCAAGCTCCGGAAGCCAGTCTTCGACAGGCACCATGAGACCCTCGTCGAAGGGTAGTCCGCGATGCAGCAACGCGTCCTTCCAGCCTTCGTAGCGCCTTTCGATGGTGCGCCGGCCGGGCCGCATCAGGAACAGGATACGCTCGTGGCCGAGATCGATCAGGTGATCGGCGGCGAGCCGCGCGCTTGAGCGGTTGCAGGGCGTGACACTGGACAGCCGCATGAACGGATCGTCGCTGTTGAGAAGGACCACAGGCTTGTGAAAGCCGCGCGTGGCGGCAAGCATGCCCTCGTCATCGACAGTGAGAAACAGCAGGCCGGCAACCTGCGGATCATCCAGCGCCTCCTTCAGAACGGCAAGTTCCTCTTGTCTGTCTCCGATCGGCCGCGTGACGATTTCGAGCCCGAGCGCCTGCGCCCGATCCTTCAAGCCTTCCAGGACATAGAGCGTGAACTGGTTGCGCACATAGTCGATCATGGCAGCGCTCGATGCGGCAAGAATGACTTTCTGCCCCGCAACCGCGGTTGGAATGACGTAATTGGCAGTCTTTGCGGCTTCGAGCACCTGCTGGCGGATTTCCGGCCGAACGCCTTTTTCGCCCGCAAGGGCACGCGAGGCGGTGCTCAGCGAAACCCCGCAGGCCTCCGCAATATCTTCCAGACGCACGCGTTTGCTCTTCTTTCCACGTTTGCCCGGCAATGGTTTGACAGTCATCCTTCGTCTCCTGCCGCAATCATGAGAAAAATTTTCAGATTGCGCAAGAAAAAATCCCGTGGCTTTATTTTGTCAACGGAACCGCCGAAGAGCGGACGGAGTTGGGAGGAATGCTATGGCCCCGAATGGCCGCGATATTCGCGATCGTCTCGAACGCCTTGTCGCCGGAACGACCGGCCTGAAGCACGATGGTCGCTTTCACGAACCCAATCTCGACGGAACCGCCGGCGACTACATCAGCTTTGATAGCTGGGAGTGGCCGCAGGGCGTCGGCCTCTATGGCCTGATCAAGCTCTGGCTTTTCACCGGCCGCGACGACCTGCGCCAGCTCATCGAAAGCTGGTACCAGGCACGTATCGAGGCGGGCCTGCCGCAGCTCAACGTCAACACCACGGCGCCGATGCTCGGCCTGTCGGTGCTGTGGGCCAAGACCCGCGACCCCCGCTGGCAGCCGGTCCTCGACGACTGGGCAAACCGCGTGATGTCGGACATGGGCCGCACGCCGGAAGGCGGTTTCGAGCATCACGTCTCCGACAAGGTCAACGACAACGAACTCTGGGACGACACCCTCTATATGGTCGCCCTGTTCCTAGCATCCTACGGTCAGGCGAGCGGTCGGCGCGAACTGGTCGATGAGGCATCGCGGCAATTCCTGGTTCACACACGTTACCTCGCAGACACCCATACCGGCCTCTGGTTCCACGGCTGGACCTTCGACGGACGGCACAATTTTGCCGAAGCGCGCTGGGCGCGCGGCAATGCCTGGATCACGGCGGGTCTGCTTGATTTCTTCGACCTCGCCGAGATCAGCAAGCCGGTGAAAGATTTTCTGCAGGGCGTTCTCGTGGCGCAGGTCGATGCGCTGCTCGCGCTCCAGGCTCCGTCCGGCGCCTGGCGCACCTTGCTCGACGATCCCACCTCCTATGAAGAGATTTCCTCCACGGCCGGCATCGGCTACGGCCTTCTGAAAGGTTACCGCCTCGGGCTCGGCACGCCGGCATGGCGCGAAGCCGGGCTGAAAGCCCTGCAGGTGGTGATGGACAATATCGACGAGACCGGCACCGTGCTCAACGTCTCCTACGGTACGCGCATGGGCCACGATCTCGAGTTCTACAAGGATATCCCCATTCAACCGACCGGCTACGGCCAAGCGCTGGCAATCCTGTGCCTCTCCGAAGGCCTGCAGCATGTCGGCACGGAAGGACAAGCAGCATGACGATGAAGGTTTTGTACGGAGCGGCACCGGAAGACGTCAAAGCCTATGATACGGAGAAGCTTCGCAGCGCCTTCCTGATGACGGACCTGTTCCTGCCGGACGCTGTCAATTTCACCTATACGCATGTCGATCGCCTGCTTCTCGGCGGTGCGATGCCGGTTTCTCAGAGCGTGACCTTCGGCTCCGGCGCCGAGATCGGCACGCCCTATCTCCTGTCTGCCCGCGAAATGGGCATTGCCAATCTCGGCGGCACGGGCACCGTGACCGTCGACGGGCAGTCCTTCACGCTGGAAAACCGCGACGTGCTCTATCTCGGCCGCGGTGCGCGCGAGATTGCGATGGCGAGCCTCTCGGGAAAGACCCCTGCCCGGTTCTACATGAACTCGGTGCCCGCCGGCGCCGACATCCCCCACCGGCTGATCAAGAAGGCGGAATCGAAGGCTATCGATCTGGGAGACGGCCGCCGGTCGAACAAGCGACGGCTCGCCATGTACATTCATCCCGAGGTGACACCGTCCTGCCTGCTATTGATGGGCATTACCGATCTTGCCGAGGGCAGCGTCTGGAACACCATGCCGCCGCATCTGCACGAGCGCCGGATGGAAGCCTATTGCTATTTCGACATGGCGGCGGAAGATCGCATCATCCACCTGATGGGCCGCCCGGAAGAAACGCGTCACCTCATCGGCGCCAACGGCGACGCCGTCTTGTCACCCGCCTGGTCTATCCATATGGGCGCCGGCACCGGCCCCTATGCCTTCGTCTGGGGCATGACTGGAGAAAACCAGGAATATAACGATGTGGCCCCGGTGGCCCTAGCGGAACTGAAATGAGCCCGATGAGATCACTTATGGACCGTGACCTTAGCCCCGGCGATGCCATCCGCTACTGGCAGCTCGGCGCGATCGCCGAGGAGCGTTTCGACGTTCCCGACGCCTCGATGAAGGGTGAGATGGACCCGTTCTTCTTCCTCACCAAGCACAAGAACTTCATTCCGCACGAATATCCCTGCCGCACGATCTTCGCCGAAACCTATCGCGGCAAGCGGCCGGACGTGCGCGGCGCGTTCGACGCGGCGCGCTGGTGGCTGCCTTTCGGCTCGCCGCGGCTCGATCTCTCCGGCTTCTGGTTCCGCCCGACGCGACTTGCCACCTTTGCCCGCACATTCATCGCTGCCGAGAAAGCCGGGACGGCAAAGGTCCGCCTCGGTACCTGTGGCGGCGCGGTTCTCTGGCTGAATGGCAACGAGACCGGCTGGATGGCGCCCTATAGCCGCAACCTCGAGGCAAAGGCTGAATTCGACCTGCCGCTGGAAGAAGGACTGAACGAGGTCACCATCTTCTTCGACGATCTGGCCGAACGCGATGCGCGCTATTTCTTCCAGCTTGATTATCTCGACGGACCGCCGGCAAGCGTCGCCGTGCCGATCGAAGGCAAGATCGCCGAGACGATCGAGGCGGCGCTCGAAGGCATGCATTTCGACAAGACGGCCTATTTCGAAGGCGACATCACACTGCTTCTCGCCGAGCCCTTGCCGGTGGATGTCGATGTCAATGTGACCGTCGAAGGCGACTTCATGTCGACCGAGCGCTTCGACTACGACTTCGTCCTCAAGGCCGGCGATGCGCGTCTGGTTATTGGCCTCTCGGAAAACGCACCCGCCGACTTCCGTCATTTCCGCATCACGCTGAAGGCCGGCGGTTTCGTCGCCTCGCGCTCGCTCGGCGTCGAAATCTGCCATGCCGGCCGTCAGGGCGAAGCACCGGCAGCACTTGCCGAACGGATCACCGAAACTCTGGACGAGATCTCCGAATTTTCCGAACGCGATACCGTCCGCGCCTTTGCGCGGCTGGCAAGCGGCCGCAGTGGCGCCGACACCGATGCGATGATCGAGGAAATCCTGCCATCGATCGAGGACTGCCACGACTGCGCCGATTTCTCGCTCGTTCCGCTGATCTGGTCGCGCACCGTCTGGGGCAAGGACATCGGCGAGGCGACACGCGCCCGCATCGACGAGGCGATCGTCGGTTTCCGCTACTGGATGGATGAGCCCGGCAACGACGTTCAATGGTACTTCTCCGAAAACCACGCGCTGCTGTTCCACACCTCGGCCTATCTCGCCGGACATCTTCTGGCCGACAAGACCTTCGCCCGCTCCGGCCGCACAGGCGCCGAGCAGAGCGCCGTTGGTGCTGCCCGTGTTCGCGCCTGGCTCGACCATTTCGAGGCCTGGGAAATGGCGGAGTTCAACTCCGCCCCCTATTTCCCGATCGACCTCAAGGGGCTGACCGCGCTCGCCGCCCTGTCACCCGATGCCGACATCGCCGAGCGCGCGCAGAAGGGCATCGTTCGCCTGTGCGAAGTGATCGCCCGTTCGGCGCATCACGGCATGGTGACAGCAGCGCAGGGGCGCTCCTACGAACACACGCTTTGCGCCGGCCGTTCTCTGGAGCTTTCGGGGGTTGCCCGTCTACTCTGGGGCAAGGGCTGGTATGGCCGCCGTGTCCATGCACTGCCGCAGCTCGCCGTATGCCTGCGCGATCATGGCCTCACCGTTCCGGAAAGCCTTGTCACTGTCGCCTGCCATCAGGCCGACGAGCACCAGGAATGGCGGTTTGCCCAAGGCGAAAACAGGTTCGCAGCGCTCTATCACTACAAGAGCCGCGACTTCGCCATGGGGTCCGCTGCCCATTACCGCTGGAACGAATGGGGTTACCAGGATACCGTGCTGCATCTGCGGCTCGGCGAGCGACCAGAAGCGGCCGTCTGGATCAACCATCCCGGTGAAACAATTCAGTTCGGGTACGGCCGGCCGTCCTTTTGGGGTGGTTGCGGCACCCTCCCTCGCGCCCACCAGTACCGGGGGTTGGCCGTACTCGACTTTTCCACCTTTGAAGAGCAGCCGGATTTCACCCATGCCTGGTTTCCGGTTGGCGAGTTCGACGAGAGCAGCGTCAATGGAACCCTTGCGCTGGCGCGCTGCGGGAACGGCGCGATGATGCTGCGCGGCAGCACCGATCTCGTTGCGATCAAGGATGGTCCATCCGCCAATGCGGAACTGCGCCAATACGGCAGAAAAACCCGCTGGATCGTTCGGGTCTGCGAGGCCTCCACCCTTGCCGCGGTAGAAGCCCGGTTCACGGCGCTTGCGGTCGAGGAGAAGGAAGACGGCTCGCTCGCTATCGAGGACCCGGACTACGGCACAGTAACGTTTCGCGCCGACGGATCGGTCGAGGCCGAGGGCCGCACCGTTTCGCCCAAGGACTTCACGGTTGCCGGCGAGGTCACCATGCTGGCTGCCAACTGATAGCGAAGCGCCGGCTAGGAGAAACCGGCGCGACGTTTACCTGCGAGCGGGAGAAGGGCTCGTGCACAAGAGGAGGAAGACAATGCAAAAGACCAGAACACTGCTGGCGGCGCTTGCCGTCGGGCTTTTGACGTCGACGGCGGCACTCGCCGGCGACGTCCGCATCATGTGGTATTCCGATGGCGTCGAGGGCGAGGTCCTGAAAGATCTGCTCGACCGCTTCATGAAGGAAAATCCCGGGATCAACGTCGTGCTCGACAACGTGTCCTACACGGTCGTGCGCGAACAGCTGCCAGTGCAGCTTGAAGCCGGCGACGGTCCGGATATCGCCCGCGTCACCAACCTGAAGGCAATGAGCCAGCATTGGCTCGATCTTCGCCCGCTGGTCGCCGACGCCGCCTATTGGGACACGAATTTCGGCGCTCAGGCCGACTGGATGCGTCCGGATGGGTCCAACCAGATTTCCGGCTTCATGACGCAGATCACGCTTGCCGGCGGTTTTGCCAACAAGACGCTGTTCGACCAGGCGGGCATTGCCCTGCCGGGCAAGGATGCGACCTGGGACGACTGGGCCAAGGCCTCCAAGCAGGTCGCCGAAAGCCAGCAGGTGCCTTTCGCCATGGCGCTTGACCGATCCGGTCATCGCTTGAGCGGACCGATCCTAGCCTATGGCTCGAACTACATCGGTGCCGACGGAAAACCCGCTCCGCTGGATGACGGCGCCAAGGCGTTCATCGAAAAATTCGTCGGCTGGGTCGGCGACGGAACGATGAGCAAGGACGTCTGGGTGTCTGCAGCTGGCTCGACCTACCGCGCCGGCGCCGACGATTTCATCAACGGCCAGCTCGCCTACTACTATTCCGGCTCCTGGCAGGTCCCGAACTTCTCGACCAAGATCGGCTCGAACTTCGACTGGGTCGCAACCGGCAGCCCTTGCGGTCCGACAAACTGCACCGGCATGACCGGCGGCGCTGGCCTGGTCGCGGTCAAATACACCAAGAACCCGACCGAAGTGGCCAAGGTCATGGATTATCTGGCACGCGAAGACATCGTGAAGGAATTTTCCGAACGCACGCTGTTCCTGCCCGCGCACAAGGGCGTGGTCGAAAAGGGTCTGGATTTCAAGACTGACGATGCACAGGCAAAGGCAGCCCTGAACATCTTCGTCGGGGCGACCGGCTCGCTTTCCGATATCGCCCGAAAGCTGCCCGGCTGGTTCTGGTCGGACACCTACTATGCGGCGCTGGTCACCCGAGTGAGCCAGGCAGCGGCGGGCGAAATGCCGGTGGCCGAAGCCTACACCCGTATCGATGCGGACATCGCGGCCAAGGTCAAGGATTCGGGCCGCTAACAGTGAGGCGAGCGGCGGCAGCAAAACTGCGTCGCCGCTCGCCTCCCACTTGCACGTCTTGAGAAGCAATTTGCAAAATGCGACAGCAGCTGGAAACGAGTAAGTTTCCGCCTGCCGCAGGGAGGTGGGCAATGAAGGCAGATGTTCTCGGAAAGACCGGCTCCGGTATTGGCGAAGTCGTTCTCGCGCCGGTGCGCTTCGCGATGGGGCTGATCGACGCGCCGCTGCGGTGGCTGCAAAGGGTGACCGGGATCAGCGGCATGGCGGCCTTTTTCCTGCTGCCCAACATGCTGATCTTCGGCATCTTCGTGCTTCTGCCCTTCTTCATCAACTTCGCCTATTCGATGACCGGTGGGACTGCCCTCTTCCTGCCGGATCGCAGCTTCGTCGGCGGCGATCAATATGCCCGGCTGTTCGACTGCACGAACTATCTCAATGCCAATAGCTGCGCCGAAGACACGTTCTGGACGGCCGTCGGCAATACCGGCTGGTTCGTCATCATCCAGGTCACCCTGATGATCGCCGTCTCGCTCGTGACCGCGCTGATCCTCAACCGTGAGCTGGCGGCGCGCAGCTTCTGGCGGGCGGTGTTCTTCTTTCCGGTGCTGCTGTCGCCTGTCGTTGTCGGCCTGATCTGGAAATGGATCCTGCAGCGCCAGGGCCTGATGAACTTCGGCCTCTACGGTTTCGGCTTTGATCCCTATGCCTGGCTGAACGATCGCAACTGGGCCTTTGCCGCCACGATCGGCGTGTCGATCTGGGCGCATATGGGCTTTTACACGCTGATCCTGCTCGCCGGCCTGCAGGCGATCCCGAAGGATCTTTACGAAGCCGCCGAAATGGATGGCACCCGGCCGACGCGGGCGTTCCTGCGCATCACCATGCCGCTGCTTGCGCCCAACCTGCTCGTCGTGGTCGTCCTCGTCCTTATCAAGGCCGTGCAGATCTTCGATGAAGTCTACGTCTTGACGGGCGGCGGACCGGGCACCAGCACGCTCTACCTCACCCAGTATATCTACGAGACCGGCTTTGCCACGCAGTTGCGCAATCCCGGGCTGGCCGCGGCGGCCTCGATCCTCATGGGTGTCGTCCTCGTCGTGCTGACGCTGATGCAGCTCGGCCTCAGCCGATCCAGTGAGAAGAAGGGAGCCCGCAAATGAGCCGGGTTGCGGAATTCATCCTGCGCCGCAAGGGCGGCAAGGGCTGGCACTGGACGGATATCGTCACCTGGGTCTGGCTCGTCGGCGGCCTGTTCGTCATGTTCGGCCCGGCCGTCTGGCTCGTCGGCTCGTCATTCAAGTCTCCGGCAGCCCTTGCCGAATTCCCGCCGACCATCTTGCCCTACGTCACTCAGAAAGTGACGGTCGAAGGCTATGACAAACCGCTCGATCTCTACAACGTCACGCTGCCGGATGGCAGCAAGGCGACACTCGCCGAAGTCCGGCGCATCGGCATCGTGAGCCAGATGATCGATCCGCAGAAACCGGGGGAGATCGTCAAGGTCAACATCTCGCAGCGCGCCCCGGTCCGCGAAATGTCGTTCGCCTCGGAGAACTATACCGAACCCTTCACCCATTTCGATTTCGTCCGCTATCTGTGGAATTCCGTCTTCGTGACGGTAACGGCAACGCTGATTACGCTCGTGGTCAATTCAATGGCGGCCTTTGCGCTCAGCAAATACGAGTTTCGCGGCCGGACATTTGCCATGCTGCTCATCCTTGCCACTCTGATGGTGCCGCTCTCGGTGATCATGGTGCCCCTCTATTCGATCGTCTCGGCGCTCGGCCTCTTCAACAATCTCTGGGGCGTCATCCTGCCGACCGTGGCGACGCCGACCGGCGTATTCATCCTGCGCCAGTACATGCTGACCATTCCCGACGAATTGATCGACGCGGCCCGCATGGACAAGGCGTCGGAATGGCAGATCTATTGGCGCATCATCCTGCCCTTGACCGCGCCCGCGCTCGCCGTTCTTGCGATCTTCTCCGTGGTCTGGCGCTGGAACGACTTCCTCTGGCCGCTGATCGTGCTGTCGCGCAAGGAACTCTATACTCTGCAGGTTGGCCTCAGCATCTATTCCGGCGAGCTCAATGTGCAGTGGCATTTCATCCTGGCGATGACGGTGGTGACGATGATCCCGGTCGTCCTCGTCTTCATCTTCCTGCAGCGCTTCATCACCACCGGCATTGCCGGAACCGGACTGAAATAGAGGAGGCCGTCATGGGTCATATCAAGCTCACCAATGTCACGAAATCCTTCGGGGCGGTCGACGTGCTCCACGGCATCAACCTGGAGATCAAGGACGGCGAACTGGTCGTCTTCGTCGGGCCCTCCGGTTGCGGAAAGTCGACACTGCTTCGCATGATCGCCGGGCTGGAAAAGCCGACAGGCGGCGAACTCGCCATCGACGGCAAGGTGGTCAACACTATCCCGGCCGCCGACCGCGGCCTTGCCATGGTGTTCCAGTCCTATGCGCTCTATCCGCATATGAGCGTGCGCCAGAACCTCGCCTTCGGCCTGGAAAACACCAGGATGCCGAAGGCGGAGATCGCCGAGCGTATCGGCGAAGCCGCGCGCATGCTGGAGATCGAGGCCTATCTCGACCGGCGACCGGGCCAGCTCTCTGGCGGCCAGCGTCAGCGTGTCGCCATCGGTCGCGCCATCGTGCGCAGGCCGGTCGCCTTCCTGCTCGACGAACCGCTGTCCAACCTCGACGCCGAGCTGCGCGGCTCAACGCGCGCCGAGCTTGCAGCACTCCATGCCCGGCTTTCGGCGACAATGATCTACGTTACCCACGACCAGGTCGAGGCGATGACGCTGGCGGACCGGATCGTCGTGCTGCGCGCCGGCCGGATCGAGCAGGTCGGCACGCCGCTCGAACTCTACAATTCACCGGCCAACCGCTTCGTTGCGGGCTTCATCGGCTCGCCGCACATGAATTTCCTCGAAACAACGGTCGAATCCGTGCAGTCCGGCAGGGCCGTTGCAGCGTTGCCCGGCGGGCAACGGATCGAGCTTCCGGTCAACGGCGCCAATCTCGGCCAAGGCGCGCGGGTCACGGTCGGCGTGCGCCCCCACCATATTACGGTTGGCAGCGAGCCGACCGCCATTCCGGCCAAGATCAGGCTCGTGGAAGCGCTCGGCTCGGAAACCGTCATCCATGCCGATGTCGCCGGGCAGAAGGTTCTGGTGGTCGCACCTGGCCAGCACAACCTGACGACCGGGAGCGAGCTCCGCCTGTCGCTCTCGGCCGCACCGCTTCATCTGTTCAACGAGAAGGGCCTGCGCCTTGATAACGCTGTTTGATCTTTCCGGAAAAGTCGCCCTGGTCACCGGGGCAAGGACAGGCCTCGGCCAGGGCATGGCGCTGGCACTGGCTGATGCCGGTGCCGACATCGTGGCGCTCGGCTCCTCTCCCATGCCGGAGACGGCCGGTCTCGTCCGGAAGACCGGCCGCCGCTTTCACGCGCTCGAGGTCGATCTCTCCAAGACCTTCGATGCAAAGGCGGTTATCGCTGAAGCCGCTGCTGCATTCGGCGGCGTGGATATTCTTGTCAACAACGCGGGCATCATCCGCCGCGCCGACCTGCTCGAATACTCCGAGAACGATTGGGACGATGTCATCGACGTCAATCTGAAAGCGGCCTTCCTCCTGTCGCAGGCTGTCGCCCGCCGCATGGTCGAGACGAAGCGGCAGGGCCGTATCATCAACATCGCCTCCATGCTCACCTTTCAGGGGGGCATCCGGGTGCCCGCCTATTCGGCGTCCAAGCACGGCATTGCCGGGCTGACGAAGGCGATGGCGAACGAGCTTGCGCCACACGGCATCACCGTCAACGCCATCGCCCCCGGCTATATGGCGACCGATAATACAGAGGCGCTGCGCAACGATCCCGATCGCAATGCCCAGATTTCCGCGCGCATCCCGATGGGACGCTGGGGCACGCCGGACAATCTCGCCACCTCGGTCCTGTTCTTCGCCGCGCCTGCGTCAGGCTATGTGACGGGCACCGTCCTGCCGGTCGACGGCGGCTGGCTCGTCCGATAGGCCGCCGTGGCGATGACGATTTCCGTTGAACGGCTCAGGGCGCTACTGCGGGTGACGGATACGTCCCTGGATCTCGTGGCATCTGTCGCGGAAGACCGAGGTGACCACGTTGTTGAGCATCTGCGTTTTCGCCTAGCCAGAGGAACGGAAATCCGCGGTTTCCTGACACGACCGTCTGCAAGCCGCGCGCCCGGACCGGCCATTCTCTATGCCCACGCACATGGCGGCCGGTACGACATCGGCGCGAGCGAGCTGATCGAAGGACGGCCGGCACTTCTCGATGCACCCGGACCTGTCCTGGCGAGCGAAGGCTATGTCACCCTGTGCATCGAGATGCCGACTTTCGGAGAGCGCGCCGAGGTAAGCGAGAGTGCCGCGACCAAGGCAGCCCTTTGGCAGGGGCGGACGCTGTTCGGGCAGATGCTCGGCGAACAATCTGCCGCATTGACCTGGCTCGCCGCGCGCAGCGATGTCGATGCCGGCCGGATCGGCATGACCGGCATTTCGATGGGGGCCACCCTCTCCTACTTCCTCGCCGCCATCGATGCTCGCCTCGCGGCTGTCGCGCATCTTTGCTGTTACGCCGATTTCGCGACGCTGGTCGAAACCGGCGCCCACGACCTGCACGGCCACTACCTCACCATCCCCGGCCTTTTGTCGGAAACCTCGATCGGCGAGATCGCCGGCCTCATCGCCCCGCGACCTCAGCTCATCTGCCTCGGCCTCGAGGATCCGCTGACTCCAAAGCTCGCAGCAGAGCGCGCTTTCGCCCAAACGAACGCCGCCTATCGCACGGCTGGCGCCCCCGGCGCCATCGCTCTTCTGGCAGAAGCCGGCGTCGGCCACCGGGAAACCCCATCGATGCGCCGCGCTGTCCTCGACTTTCTTCGATACCGGTTGAAGTGATTGCGGAATCGACGCGGTGCCAGCGAGCTCAGCGTGCGCACGTGGCACTTGATGGCGTAAGCTAGGTATGGAGCGGCTTGGTTGAAATCGCGGTCGGCCGGTGCGCACGACCGTGGCTAGAGAATCGGCGCCGTCACCCAACCCCTCTCGGGCGTCGCTCGGATCGGGAGCTCGTTTCGGTCTCCTGTCTCGTTCGGCGGTGCTCCGCTATGCCGCCTGAACACGGTGTCGTGCCTGAGCATCGCGTGCATTGTGTCCGCATACCTGAGGAGGAAGAACGGTTCGCCGATGGGCGCCAGGTGCGTGCATTCCTCGAAACCAATACGTCGATCTCGCCGACCTCATGGCGCCGGGCGACTACGAGCTCGTATCGAACCTCGAACTGCGTGTCGGCAGTCACAAGGCGACGCTCATCGCCTTGCCGATCGCCCGCACCGACGAGATGGCAAAAATTGGCAAGAACGACTCTCCTCAGCGATGAAATCAACGCGACGGCAAATTTAGAAACGGCGGCGCAGGCTCCCGTTGAGATGTTGGCGACTTTCAAGCATATGACGAGAACGTCCTCCTGGTGCTTCCGCCGCTCGTTGCGGTAGCCGGTACGCCCCGAGCGGCGTAGAAAAATCCTTGTCCACTCGCCGGATCAAGCAAACGACGATCTATCTGCAGCGTACATGCCGCTCCTAATCTTGCTCGTCACGATGCCCTTTTCGATAGCTCGCCGACCTTCGCATAAGTTGTGTGCCGCTATCCCCACCTGCAAACGCTTTCATCGACAGTCGCCTTCGAGCCTTCGAGCGGGTGCCGCGCGGCAAGTGTTGCGACGACGTCCGCTTCGCTTCCTGCTTTAAGGCCGGTGATAGCTGCGCGGCTTGACGCTAGCGGATCGACTCTGATTCCAAACGCAAAAAGCTCCTCCAGAGCTATCTGGAGGAGTTCGATCAGAAACAACTTGCGTGGCAGAATTTGCAAGTTTTTTTGGTTGCGGGGGCAGGATTTGAACCTGCGGCCTTCAGGTTATGAGCCTGACGAGCTACCGGGCTGCTCCACCCCGCGTTATTGTTTTGAAGCGGAACGGACCGCTGTTGTTGCGGCCGGTTTATATCGGCTTATGGCCGTTGTTTTGTTTTGAGAAGATTGTGATTTTGTTGTTGCGTTTTGCAGACCTGGCGGCGACCGACTCTCCCGCGTCTTGAGACGAAGTACCATGGGCGCTGGGGCGTTTCACGGCCGTGTTCGGAAAGGGAACGGGTGCAGCCACCCCGCCATAACCACCAGGTCAGCGAAGCGCAACGATTTGAGAAGCTGGTGAAGTTTTCACTTCGTTTTGTTGAACACGTCATTGGCGGGGAAGCGCTTGTATGCTGCTTCTTATCGCCTGGCTCATTTTGATGAGCATTGTCAATGAGAACGATCAAGCCGATCGAGCTATTAGTACCGGTAAGCTTCATGCATTGCTGCACTTCCACACCCGGCCTATCAACGTGGTCGTCTTCCACGGCTCTGATAGGGAACACTCGTTTTCAGGTGGGTTTCCCGCTTAGATGCCTTCAGCGGTTATCCCTTCCATATGTAGCTACCCTGCTATGCCCTTGGCAGGACAACAGGTCCACCAGAGATATGTCCATCCCGGTCCTCTCGTACTAGGGACAGATCCTGTCAATATTCCTACACCCACGGCAGATAGGGACCGAACTGTCTCACGACGTTCTGAACCCAGCTCACGTACCGCTTTAATTGGCGAACAGCCAAACCCTTGGGACCTGCTCCAGCCCCAGGATGCGATGAGCCGACATCGAGGTGCCAAACAACCCCGTCGATATGGACTCTTGGGGGTCATCAGCCTGTTATCCCCGGCGTACCTTTTATCCGTTGAGCGATGGCCCTTCCACGCGGGACCACCGGATCACTATGACCGACTTTCGTCTCTGCTCGACTTGTCAGTCTCGCAGTCAGGCGGGCTTATGCCATTGCACTCGACGACCGATTTCCGACCGGTCTGAGCCCACCATCGCGCGCCTCCGTTACTCTTTCGGAGGCGACCGCCCCAGTCAAACTACCCACCATACACTGTCCCGGATCCGGATAACGGACCGCGGTTAGACATCCATGACGATAAGGGTGGTATTTCAAGGATGGCTCCACGGAAACTGGCGTCCCCGCTTCAAAGCCTACCACCTATCCTACACATGCCGACACGAATGCCAGTGTAAAGCTATAGTAAAGGTGCACGGGGTCTTTCCGTCTGACCGCAGGAACCCCGCATCTTCACGGGGAATTCAATTTCACTGAGTCTATGTTGGAGACAGCGGGGAAGTCGTTACGCCATTCGTGCAGGTCGGAACTTACCCGACAAGGAATTTCGCTACCTTAGGACCGTTATAGTTACGGCCGCCGTTTACTGGGGCTTCAGTTCAAAGCTTGCACCTCTCCCTTTAACCTTCCAGCACCGGGCAGGCGTCAGACCCTATACGTCGTATTGCTACTTCGCAGAGCCCTGTGTTTTTGATAAACAGTCGCTACCCCTGGTCTGTGCCACCCCATCCTGGTTGCCCAAAATGGGGTCACGCTTCTTCCGAAGTTACGCGTGCAATTTGCCGAGTTCCTTCAACATAGTTCTCTCAAGCGCCTTGGTATACTCTACCTGACCACCTGTGTCGGTTTCGGGTACGGTCTAT